>CAWJGO010000005.1:0-733217 GCA_963842515.1 uncultured Pseudomonadota bacterium | reverse complement strand
AGAGACTTGCGCGCCGCGACGGCAGCCACTCCGTCCGTGACGGGCAAGGCGTTCGACGCGCTTGTGTTGCCTGGCATGACGCCGGCGAGCCGCTGGAAAAGGAAACGCTGCTCGGTGCTCGGCCGGGGTCGTCGTCGAGGAAAACAGCCTTAGGTCATCTCATCGCTACGGCAGCTGTTCGGGCGAGACGCGAGGCGAGCGTTGAGCATTCGTGACGCTCCCTCGCAAGGGCTATAGGTTTATCGCAGCAGTCAAGCGGCGCGAACCTGCGGCGTTGCCGATGGAGAGCAGGCATATCGGCCGCGCGTCCGATGTGCAGCGCCAAGCGCAGCCACGTTAAAACCCCTGGGCATGTCGTCAGTGGCGTAGCGGTTGTGCTCGCAATGGTTGCGATGACCGCATCGTTGATACGCATATTTCAACGTCGTCGCCCGCGCCCGAACAAACATTGGCAATCATGCCCTTTAAACCCCTGCTCCGACCGAACGCAACTTGTCACTGGAATTGGGAATGGCAGATTCACTCATCACCTCGCGCAGCGGCGATCAGATGATTTCGCCGCTGAGTTCAGTCGTTGTTTCGCAGTATGACCAGAACTGGTCGCTGCCGGCCGTGAGCTCCACGTGGATGTCGTACTCGACGGGTTGATGCAGCGGCAGATATGGTTGAGTATGCATCCGACTCCTTCGCGTTGCAGACGGCCGTCAGCTCTGGTCGCGATTCGACCAGCCGTTCACAGACATTTTTGACGTGCAGGATGCGATTGCCATGCGCATTGCAGACGCGCTCGCGCTGCGAACATCTGGCCGCAATTCCCGTGAGTTGAGACGGGAAACGCGCAGGATTCCGGAGGCCTACAGCCTGTACGCGAGCGGCCGATTCGCGTTCACGCGCTTGACGGAAGCGACGCTGTTGCAAGCGATTTGGGTTCCGAGCGGGCCATCAGGCGCGATCCAGCCTACGCGCTCGCCTACGCTGGGCTCGCTGAGCAGCTATTCGCTGCTCGCGGTTATCGGCTCACGAGCGCCGCGCGAGGTTTTCCCGCTCGCGCGCGCCGCCGCCGACCGATCGCTCTCCCTCGATCCGCAGCTCGCGGCAGCTTACACCGCCCGCGCGCAGATTCGGGTCGTCTACAGCTGGACGCGCAGGGCGCCCTCGAAGATCTTGATCGTGCGGCTGCGATGGATCCAATCTTCATCGATCTACTTCTCGGGGAGTGATATTCAGCGCGCAGGGCAATCTTGAGGGTAGTCGCGAGCAGTTTTTGCACGCGCAGCGACTTGAGCCTGTGGTCTCTTCACGGCCCGCAGCGGCGCTATCAGCTGATGTACATGCGTCACTATGACAGAGGCTATCGCAGAGCTGCACCGCATCCTCGCGCTGGACGGCAATTTTGATCTCGCGCGCGGGTTTTTCATTCGGACACTGCTCGCGAAGGGTGCCTGTGCCCAGGTGATCGACGAATTGAAGGTGCGGGCGATTCACACGATGGGCAGTGAGGGATTTAGGGCAGGCGCTCGCCTTGTGTGGCGAGATTGACGAAGCTCGTGCTGAGCTCGCGCGGCGCATCCTCGAGCTAAGCAAAACGGATTCAGTGTCCGCCCACAGCATCGCCATGATCTACGCGGCCCTGCATGACGCGGATAACACATTGCGATGGATGGACCGTGCAGTGGCCGAACGCGCGACCGCTCTCACCTCAGTGGCTGTCGATCCGTTGCTCGACTTTCTTCATGACGATCCGCGATTCACCGAGCTCATAACGCATTGGGCTATATGGCCAGCAATCTATGGGCCGTTGATCGGCAAAACGCGTCAGGGCGATCTGGCATCGTTGTTCCGTCTGCCTCTATGGTCATGTGCTTCGCGCGGACTTCGCCTCTAGCTTCTTGAACGAGCGCGCGAAATTGCGCGTTTGATTCAAGCAGCACGGAGAATGACGGGTCGCCGGGAGACGGCGGCAGGCCCAATGCCGGGATAATCCCTTGTCAGCGATTCCAGCAACTTTACGGCCTCCGCATGCGCGCAACCACGCCAGAACTCGGTCTGCCGTGCTCCTGACGGGCGGCGTTGGCATGCCGTCTGGCTTCTGTCCTATCTACCGATCACGCCGCTTGTCGCAGCGGCTTCACTTTCGGGCGCGCCTTTCGGCTCACGTCCCACAGGGCGGTTCTGCGCCTGCAGATTCACCCAAACTTCCGGCTCGGTCGAAAAGACCGCGGCGAGGCGCATCGCCATGTCCGGCGTGACCGGCGCGCGACCATTCTGCACGAGATCGCCAGACATGCTTGCGGCTCACGCCCAAGGCTTCGGCCGCTTCGGTGATCGTGACGTTCATCGGCTCCAAATACAGGTCGCGCAGATTGTCCCAGGGATGGCGCGGCGTTTGCCGTGCCGCGCGGACTTTGCAGCGATATCGCCATAATCCACCTCCACTGCGTGTCCCGCCTCGAAGGCGAAAGTCACGCGAGAAAATCGATGACGTGGGTAACACCTTGGCCGCGAACGGGCTTTCGGCGTACTCGAAGCGGTTGCTCTCGAGGTCGAAGAACCCAAGGTCGCGGTAAGATACGATGCTGATCAGCCAGACTTTTTCGTCGACCTCTTTGACGCGGACGTTTTGACTGACGAACACCGTCGACAATCTCGGGTCCCACACCGTTCCAGGTCGAACCACACCGTTCCTAACTCGCTGAATTCACAACACTGCTCTGCCGTAGGACGGCAGCCGCTCGCATCCAGCGGCTTTCCGATCCGCGTGGCAGGGGCGAAATGCTATTCGGGAAGTTCACGGAGGAATCTACCCATGGCTCGTGTACCCACCCTGTTGATGGTCTCGCTCCTGAGTGCGAGCGCGGCCTTCGCGCAAACCGCGCCCCCCACCCAATCATCCATCCGCGAGGTCATGAACCGCGTGCATGGCTATCTACTCACGGCGACCCCGCTACGGCCCGTCAACGGCGACACGGGCGCCGCGGTCTCGCTCGACAACATGCCGAGGAACGTCGCGCTCGGGAATACCATCATGCACATCGACACGCTACGAATGGGGCGTCACGTATGCGGGCATGCTGCACGCCACGGAGGTCACGGGCGACCGCGTTACCGCGCTTATGTGAACACCAACATCACCGGGCTCGCGCGCATGGCGGCACACATGCGGGCCAACTATCCGACGGCGACCTTTGACACGTATCCGTCAAACGTGTCCCGCACTTTCTCGCTGCGCAGGGTGCTCTTCCCGCAGAACCTCGACGACTCCGGCTCGATGTGCGCGGCGATGATCAAGGCGGATCGCGCGGGGATCGCACCAACCTGCGCCCGTGGATCGACAACTACGCGAACTGGGTGTCGACGCGGCAATACCGCTTGAGTGACGGCACGTTCGCGCGCAACCAGCCGCTGCCGAACTCGGTGTGGCTCGACGACCTTTACATGAGCGTGCCCTGCCTCGCGCAGATGGGCCAGCTCACGGGCGACCGCCGCTATTTCGACGAAGCCGCAAAGCAGATCGTGCAGTTCCATTCCAGGATGTTCGTGCCAGAAAAAGGCCTGTGGATGCACGGCTGGATCCAGGAGATGAGCCCGCACCCGGCGTTCCACTGGGCGCGCGCCAACGGATGGGCGCTCATGGCAACAGCCGAGTTGCTGACGGTGCTGCCGAAGGATCATCCCCAGAGAACGCAGTTGCTGAACATCTTCAGGGCGCATGCCGCCGGGCTTCGGCGAGTGCAGGCGCCTTCAGGGCTCTGGCACCAGTTGCTCGATCGTCCGGATTCGTACGAGGAGACGTCGTCGAGCGCGATGTACGTATTCGCGATGACGCGCGCCATCAATTACGGCTGGCTGAGCCGCAACACCTGGGCTCCCATCGTATTACGCGGATGGAATGGCCTGACGACGAAAGTGAATTCGATCGGCCAGGTCGAGGGCACCTGCATCGGCACGGGTCTCGGCTGGGACGATACGTTCTATCTCAATCGCCCGACGGACGTGAACGCGGCGCATGGCTACGGGCCAATCTTCCTGGCGGGCGCCGAGATCATTTACCTGCTCCAGAGGCACCCGGAAGTCGGCACGACCGATGCCACTGTTCAGCTCCAGCCGGTGTTCGAGGACTAGGCGCGGCGGCACCAAGGTTCACGCTGCGGTGTCGGCAAATAATTTCCCGCAGTATAATTACGGTGTCAGTTTGAGTTGCTTTGATTACTCGAGCTGCTCTCAATCCCTATTACGCGGCAGGCGTCGTTCTGCCCTCGAGAGGGTTCGGGTCACCCTCATTTCCTGAGCGGCGAATGGCTTCGGGGTATTCATTCGCGGCGCAGCGCATCAGGCAGCGGCGCAGTGTTCCAATGTCTCTCGGCGAGAGCAATGAGCAGATCGTGTCGCTCATCTATCGACTTGGCATTTCACACACAGAATGCCTTTGGCTTTTCATTGATTCGAGTGATTGACGAGTTCTTTCCGACTGGCACCAGCGCGACGAGTTCCGCCTGGAAGACACGTGCCGCTCTTTTACGCCGCTTGCCCTTCTTGTAGTTCTCGCAGTCGGCCCCGTTAGTGTCGGCAATGTCTGACTCCGCGATAGCTCCTCGCGACTCCTGCATACGCTGCAAGTTTCGCGACAGACTCGATTGCTAGCTTGGCTTCCGATGACGATCAACCGTTCGAGGAATCAGCCATGCTGAACCGATTCTTGCCGCTTGCCGCTCCCATATGTGTATCTGTAACTCAACATCCCGCCTTGCTGAACGTCGTCCCCACGCATCTAACTAGCCTCGTGAGCCTTGTTCAACGAGGTATGCACGATGCACCACGCTTCACAACAGCCTGTAGGCAAGGGCCGACCTGAGCATCCCTATTGGGGCGAATCAGCGACTAAACGACGCCGGTTTACAAATCATGGAGCGAAGCTCGCGCCTCTCGCGTCTGCCAGGGCCTTCTTTCTTACGCTGAACCGATGGGCGGTACCGAACAGCTGGCGCAGGTACCCCGACTTCGAGCGGCCGCCGCGCGCTCTTCACGCGGCCTTCACTTCGATGGGCGCAGAATTCATGCGTGCTGAGCCTTCATGGCAACCGCGCCCAGCACAAGGAGCAGATCGGCATGAAACGGATCATTCGGCTTTTCGCAGGGGCGCTGGTCATCTGCGCATCATCCTGCTGCGATGGCGCAAAGCGCAGATGGTGGGATGCGCATTGCAGTAGTCAGTATGGAGACACAGCGACCTCTCGAGGGCGTGACTGTGACCGTGACCGACCGCGACGGTAACGTCATTACCGGTCGCACGGAGGCCAACGGAACTGTCGAATTGAGTGACCTTGACACGGGGCTCTATGCGGTTACGGCAGATGGCCCTGGCTTGGTTGCAGCCAGGGAACCCAGCGTACGTGTAGTCGGCCGCAAGGTGACTCCGCTCAACCTCGAGATGCTCGCCCGCACGGAGGCGCTCGAGGAAGTCCTGGTTGTAGCCCGCGCGCAAGTTGCCGATCCGCATGGGGCGGTGAGCAACTCCTTGCTGAACCGGGAGGAACTGCGCAGTGCCGCTGGCACAGGTAGTGACGTCCTGCGAGCGCTTGACGGCCTGCCGGGGCTGATTTCCGACGGCGAATTCGCCAGCTTCTCCGTGCGTGGCCGTGGACCCCGAGACAACCTGATCTCTGATTGACGATCTGCCCTTTGACCGTGTGGTTCACTTCGACCAGACACTCGGCGAGGAGGAGGACATCGGTGGCGGTGGTCGCTACTCGATCTTCGCGCCGAATTCCATCGCGAGTGCGGAATTCTCGCCCGGCGGCTGGAGCGCTGCGTATGGAGGGCGCTCGGGCTCCCTGCTGAAGCTCGACGTCGCTGGCGGCAGCCCGACGCCCAGCGCCAGTCTGCGGGTGGATATCGCAGGGCTCGAACTCGGCTACGAGGGGCCAAGCGGCATCCATGATGATACGACCGTGTTTCTCACGGCGCGCCAATTCGATTTCGGCCGCGTCTTCGAAATGATCGAGGAGTTGGACATTGGCCAGCCGGAACTGACCGATATCGTCCTCAAGACCGTGACTACCCTCGATGCAGACAACACGATCGAATTCCTCGGTGTTTACGCGCCGGAGGAATACACGCGCGACATCGACAACGTCCTCGAGTCCCCGAACTTCGAGGACGTGTCGCTGATCGAGACCGAGCAGGACCTGTACCTGGCGGGGCTGACCTGGCGCCGCCTGGTCGGAGAGAACGGTGAATGGACGAATCGAATTTACGTCCGCGCGAACGACAAGACCACATCGGAGGGTGAGGCTTACCCGGATCTCGTGCCGGAGGGCACTCCGGCCACGGACGTCCCGGTGCGCGAGCGCTTGATGACCGTCACCGAGAAGGAAACCGAGATCGGCTGGCACAGCGACTATGTGACTCGCAACCGCTTCGGCCAGGGATCGGCCGGGCTGCGCGTCTGGCAGACCGACGTTGATTATTCGACTTTCCTCAGAGAGGAATGGGATCGATTCGTCTATCGCACGACTGACCCGCGTCCGCCCGGCCAGCAATACATTACGTTGACACCGGATAGACATCAACTCGGTTTATGAGGCGAAGGAGACTAGCTATGCCGCATACGGCGAGCAGGTGTTCGAGTTCGCTCACTGGGATCTCAGAGCAGGGCTTCGTTACGATCGCGATGGCTTTGCGGACGAATCGCTCGTCTCCCCGCGGCTTGCGGCGAATTGGCGCCCACAGCCGGGCATGCGAGTGTCGGCAACCGCGGGCGTGTTCTATCAGTCGCCGCGCTTTCTGGTCCGCGCGGCCAGCCCAGGGAACTTCGCTATCGAAAACGAGCGAATCACTCACGTGAGTGTCGGCTTCGAGCGGTACTTCGGCCCGGACTGGTCGCTGCTCGTCGAGCCGTACTATCAGTGGCTGGACAATGTCGTCGTCGAGCAGGAACGCACGAGTGGCCGGGTCACCAACGACGGAGAAGGCACGAATCTCGGCCTGGACGTCGTTCTGTCACGGCGCTTTGAGGATGGCTGGTTCGGGAATGTCGTCTACGCCTATAACGATGCGCGCATCGATGATAACGATGGCTTCGGGGACTATGACGCCGATTTCAACCGCGAGCACTTCTTCTCCATCGGCGGCAGCTGGGAGATCAGTCGAACGCTGGAAATTAGGTGCGCGCTGGAAATGGGCGACCGGGCGACCCACAGACGCCTTCATCATCAATGACGACGTGCTGGGCTCAGGACAGCCGCTGCGCTACTCGAAGGAACTGACGCAGCAGAACGCGCTTCGGCTTGATGACTCTCACTCGCTCAATATCCGGATGGACTACCGGCGTGCACTCGGCCCGGTGGACCTTGTCGCCTTCCTGGACGTGATCAACGTCTATGGCGGCCCAGGCGGTGGTTCGCAGGAATTCGACCCGCGGCGGGGCGTCAATGTCGCAGACGAAGGGGAAGCATTTCCCATCATCGGCCTGATATTCGAGCGCTCCTGGTGAAAAACCTGCGTGCAAGACTCGCGCCGACGTTCACCCGCACTTGAGTATCTATTAGGTGCAGCCTCGGCGATCTGGCACAACCAGGCTCTGGCCCTGCTGAATCTGAAAATACTCGTAGCCTGAGTCGATCTGCGATTGCATGGCTTCGGCGGTCTGAAACTTCGCCACCATGCAGGCCACTTGCGCCTGACCGATGAGCGGTACGTAGTACTCGTCCCAGAACCTGGCGCGCCATGCACGCGACTTCGGCGAATTGTTTTTCCGGAAATTGGCCGCAGCTGGATGCTGGCGGATACCACTTGATCAAGCTGATCGATCCGCACAAGCTGGCGGAGTCGATCGATCGTCGATATCCCCGCCGCCGCGCGCGCCCTCGCTTGAAATCCGAAGCCAACACCACCTCCCTGCTGCTCATCGAAGATCATCAAGACATCGCCGAGATGATCGCCGAGTATTTCGAGCAGCGCGGCTACGCCATCGATCACGCGGGGGACGGCGTCACGGGCCTGCACCTGGCCGTTTCGAACCCCTACGACGTGATCGTCGCCGACGTGATGATGCCGGGCATGGACGGCATCACCCTGTGCCGCAAGTTGCGCGAAGAGGCGCGGCGCGACACTCCGCTGCTCATGCTCACCGCGCGCGACACCATCGACGACAAGCTCGCGGGGCTGGACGCGGGCGCGGACGACTACCTGGTGAAGCCTTTCGAGATCCGCGAGCTCGACGCGCGCATTCGCACGCTGCTGCGGCGGCACCGCGGCGCGCAAGGCCGCGACACCCTGCGCGTCGGCGACCTGGTGCTGGACACCTCGACGCTGACGATCACGCGCGGCGGTACGCCCATCAAGCTCATGCCCATCGGCATCAAGCTGCTCACCATCCTCATGCGTGCCTCGCCGCGTGTGGTGAGTCGCCAGCAGCTGGAACACGAAGTGTGGGGCGACCTGTTGCCCGACTCGGACACGCTGCGCAGCCATTTGTACGCGTTGCGCCGCGCCATCGACAAGCCTTTCGGACGATCGCTGCTGCACACCCTGCCCGGTCTCGGCTACAAGCTCGTCGATGATGAACCGCACGGACAGTGACAGTCGCGTACGCGCGTGGTTCGGCCGCCATTTCCTGCTGCAGGTCGGGCTCATCAGCATTGCCGCTGTCGTCGGGGTGTTCCTCGCCAGTGCTCTGCTCGAAGGGGTGTTGATCCGCGCCGCGCTCAAGGACGAGGTGAATCACTTCTGGCAGCAGCGCGATGCGGATCCCTCGTTCCAGCTGCCCAACACTCGCAACCTGCGCGGTTACGTGAACGGTGCTGCGCCGGCCGAATTGCGCACGATGCCGTTGGGCTACCACGACTGGGACAGCGCTGGCCTCGAATACATGGTGAACGTCACCGAGCGAAACGGACAGAAGCTGTACCTGGTCTTCGACCGGACCAACGTGAGCCGCCTGGCGTCGTACTACGGCCTCGTGCCGCTCGCCGCCGTGCTGCTGGTGTTGTACGTGTCGACGTGGCTGGGTTTCCGGCGTCTGCGGCGCGCGGTGTCGCCGATGATCACGCTCGCGCGCAAGGTGCGCGAACTCGAGGATGGGCCCGCGAACCTGGCTGGCCTGGATTCGCTGCAAGTGCCCGCGGACGCCGACGACGAAGTGCGCGAGCTCACCGATGCGCTGCTGCGATACTCGCAACGCCTCGCCCACTTCCTCGAGCGCGAACGGCAGTTCACACGCGACGCCAGCCACGAGCTGCGCAGCCCGCTTACCGTGATCCGCATGGCCACGAGCCTCCTGCTCGAAGATCCGGACGCCAGCGACGCACGACGACGCACGGCGCAACGAATCCAGCGCGCCTGCCACGACATGGAGGAGCTCACCAATGCCTTCCTGCTGCTGGCCCGCGAAACCGAAACCGGCTTGCCGGTCGAGGCCGTCTGCCTCAACGATCTGATCGCCGATGAAGTCGAGCGCGCCAGGCTGCTGGCGGGCGACAAACCGGTCACGGCCGAGGTACGGGGCGCCCATCGCCTGTACCTGGATGCACCCGAAAAGGTGCTGTCCATTCTCATTGGAAACCTGCTCCGGAATGCGTTCCTGTACACCGATCAGGGCCAAGTGGTCGTGGAGATCGGCGAGCGGCAGGTACGCATTCGTGACACCGGCGTCGGCATTCCGGCGACCAAGATCGAGGAGATGTTCCGCCCGTTCGTGCGGGGCGAGGGTCGGCACCGGGGCGGCCATGGCGTGGGGCTCACTATCGTCCGCCGCCTGTCGGACCGCTTCGGCTGGCCGATCAGCGTCAAGAGCACGCCGGGCGTCGGCACCACAGTCGTGATCGACTTTCCGAACGCCCGAGTTGGCTGATCACCAAAGCGCGGGTTTCACCCTCCGCCGACATTTCCTTCACGCGATTTTCACGTCGCCTGCCCGACCATGAACCCAAGCAAGGTTGACCGGGAAGTGATCATGCGTTTTGCGCAACAGCAGGCGATCGGTTGGACGGAACAGGGCCTGGTCCCTGACAGCATCATCCGCGGCGGAATCCGCAGGCTGCTGCGGTCACGGCTGGCCGAGCTGCGCCCGGATGACGTCGCCCACGTGGCCGACGTGACCGCCCGCTTCGCGGCCAACATGAACGCCTCACCCATCGCGCTGCTGCCGGAAAAGGCCAACGAACAGCACTACGAGCTTCCGCCCGGGTTCTTCGCGATCGCGCTGGGGCCGCATCGCAAGTACAGCTGCTGTCACTGGGGCCCGGGTATCGAGACCCTGCCGCAGGCCGAGGAGCAGGCCTTGACCGTGACCTGCGAGCGCGCCGGGCTCGCCGACGGACAGCGAATCCTCGAGCTGGGGTGCGGTTGGGGATCGCTGACCCTGTTCATGGCTGCGCGTTATCCGAAGGCCACGATCCTCGCCGTGTCGAACTCCGCGCCGCAACGCGAGTACATCCTGGCCGAGGCCGAACGCCGCGGGCTCGCAAATGTCGAGGTGCTTACCGCCGACATGAACGACTTTTCCACGACGCGGCGCTTCGATCGCGTCGTTTCGATCGAGATGTTCGAGCACATGCGCAACTACGCGGTGCTGTTCGAGGAGATCTCGCTGTGGCTCGCGCCCGGCGGGAAATTCTTCATGCATATCTTCGTGCACCGCGCCGTGCCCTATGTCTTCGAGGACCGTGGCGCGGGCGACTGGATGAGCCGTCACTTCTTCTCCGGCGGAATCATGCCCAGTGCTTCGCTGCCCTTGCTGTTCCAGCGGCATCTGCGCCTGGCGCGACAGTGGGCGTGGAGCGGTGAACACTACGAGAAAACCGCCAATGCCTGGCTCGCGAACCTCGATGCCCATCGCGAGCAGGCGCTGCCCATCCTGCGCCAGGCGTATGGCACGCAGGCAGCAGCAGTGTGGCTGCAGCGCTGGCGCATGTTCTTCATGGCGTGCGCGGAACTGTGGGGTCATCGCGAGGGGCAGGAGTGGCTGGTGAGCCACTACCTCTTCGAACGCCAGGCCGACGCCTGAGCCGACATGTTCAAGCTCTACAATTTCGTCGCCTATCAACTCGCCTGGTTCGCCGTGATTCTCGGCGCGGCGCAGGGCCATGCCTGGGCTGGAACGGCGGTGGCGCTGCTGGTGACGGTCGCCCACCTGTGGATGCGGCGCGACCCCCTCGATCTCAAGTTGATCGGCGTGGCGGCTGTCATGGGCCTGGTGCTCGACTCCGCGCTGGCCGCCACCACGCAGGTGCGCTTCGCATCGGCGGGCGACCTGCTCATCGCGCCGTTCTGGATGCTGTCGCTGTGGATCGCCTTCGCCACCACGCTAAACCATTCCTTGCGCTGGTTGATGCAGCGGCCCGTGGTCGCGGCGCTCGGAGGCGCAGTGTTCGGACCACTGGCCTACCTCGCCGGGGCGAAACTCGGCGCCCTGACCCTGCCATCGCCCTCCACCGCGCTGCCACTGCTGGCAGTCTCGTGGATGGCCGCCATGTGGGTGTTCTCGCTGATCATGCGTCCGGCGCTCGTGCGCGCGGCGCGGAGTTTGCCAGCGTGACCGCGCTAGCAGGTCGGCTGCGAACATGGGCGGCACTGGCGCTGTCGGGCGCCGCAACGCTCACGGCAACTCCTTCGGTAGGGCGGGAAATCTCCACGCGCGAGTGGAACTTCGCCGTGTCGCTTGACGGCCGGCCCATTGGCGAGCACCGCTTCACGCTGCAAGACCGCGGCGACATCCGCGAGCTGCGCAGCGAGGCGCTCTTCAACGTGCGCTTCCTGTTCATCAACGCGTATCGCTACGAACACAGCGCGCGCGAGCAGTGGCAAGGCGACTGCCTGCAGAGCGTGGCCGCGCGCACCGACACCAACGGCAAACCACTCCTGGTCGAGGGTGAGCGCGAAAATGGCGCCTTCCGCATCCGAACCGGCAACGCGGGCGTACTGCAGGATGAGTGCGTGCAAACTTTCGCCTACTGGAACCCGAGCATCCTCGATGCAAGTCGCCTGCTGAATCCGCAGACCGGCGAGTACGTGGACGTCAAGGTGTTGCTCATGGGCCGCGAGGTCATCGGCGGCCAGCCAGCGGACCGCTACCGGCTCATCGGCAAAGGCGCCACGCCGTTGCAGATCGACCTCTGGTACACGCCGGCGCGCGACTGGCTGGCGCTCGAGTCGCTCACACCCGAAGGCCGCCGGGTCAACTACGCCAGGAAATGAACGTGCATCCATCCATCAAGGTGCTGACCATGGGACTGCTCGCGCTACTCGGGGGCTGCCGCTCTTCGCTGCCACCACTCACCAACGAACCGCAGGTCGACCTCGCGCGATTCATGGGTGACTGGTACGTCATCGCCAACATCCCCACGTCCATCGAACGCGACGCGCACAATGCCGTGGAGTCGTACCGACTCGACAGCGATGGCAGCATCGCCACCACGTTCACGTTCCGCGACGGCGCCTTCGACGCCAAGATCGAGCGCTACTGCCCGCGGGGTTTCGTGAGCGATGATCCCTCCAAGGCGATCTGGGGCATGCAGTTCGTATGGCCCATCAAGGCGGATTACCGCATCGTGTACGTGAGCCCTGACTACCAGCGCACCATCATCGGCCGGCAGAAGCGCGACAACGTATGGATCATGGCGCGCTCGCCGCAGATCTCCGCAGCCGAACTCGAGGAACTGCGCGGCCGCGTGGCGCGCGAGTCCTACGACATGAGCAAGCTCAAGCCCGTGCCGCAACAGTGGCCCGAAAGCGCCGACGCGCCGCCGCGCAGCGCCGAGGAGTCCTGCTCTTGAAGATCGCCATCATCGGCAGCGGCATCGCCGGCAACGTCGTGGCGTACCACCTGCAGCGTGAACACGACATCACCGTTTTCGAAGCCGCGGGCCACGTAGGTGGGCACACGCACACGCATGAGATCGAACACGAAGGACGCCCGGTGGCCGTGGACACCGGGTTCATCGTCTGCAATGACCGTACGTACCCTAACTTCCTGGCGCTGCTCGAGGAGCTGGGCGTGCAGCTGCAGCCCAGCGACATGAGCTTCTCTGTGCAGACGCCAGGCGGCCTCGAGTACAACGGCACCACGCTGAACAGCCTGTTCGCACAACGGCGCAACCTGCTGCGACCCTCGTTCTACCGCATGATCCGCGACATCCTGCGTTTCAATCGCGAGGCGCCGCGGCTGCTCGAGTGGCGCAGCGATTCGCTGACGATCGGCGAGTATCTGGACGCGCAAGGTTACTCGCCGCAGTTCATGGAGCACTACATTCTGCCCATGGGGGCGGCGATCTGGAGCGCCGGCACGGAGGCGTTGCGCCAGTTCCCGGCGCGCTACTTCGTTCGATTCTTCCACAACCACGGCATGTTGACGGTGGACGACCGGCCGCAATGGCTCACGGTGCGCGGCGGGTCCGCGCGCTACGTCGAGAAGCTGACCGCCGGCTTCCGCGACCGCATCCGCCTGCGCACGCCCGTCGAGTCCGTGCGACGCACCCCCGCCGGCGTGTTCGTGAAGCCCACGGGTGGCGAGGTAGAACGATTCGACCGCGTGTTCTTCGCCTGCCACGGCGATGAGGCACTGCGTCTGCTGATCGACGCCAACGACATCGAACACGCGGTGCTTGGCCACATCCGCTACCAGCGCAACGAGGTGCTGCTGCACACTGATACCACCGTCCTGCCAAAGCGGCGGCGTGCCTGGGCCGCGTGGAACTACCATCTGGTGGACCTTGCCACCGAGCGGGTGGCGGTCACTTATCACCTGAACATCCTGCAACGGATCCAGAGCCGGACCCCCTTGCTGGTCACGCTCAATCTGTCGGATCGCATCGACGAGCGCCGCGTCATCCGCGCGCTGGATTACGCACATCCGGTTTTCACGGCCGACGCCGTGGCGGCGCAGTCGCGGCACGCCGAGATCGACGGCGCTAATCGCGCGTATTTCTGCGGAGCCTATTGGGGTTTTGGCTTCCACGAGGATGGCGTCGCGAGCGCGCTCGCGGCGCTCGAACATTTCCGCCAGGTCGAAGATGCACAGCGCGCTGTACACCGGTCGGCTTAGGCATCGGCGCTTCGCGCCGCGCGAGCATCGGTTCAGCTACCGGCTGTTCATGATGTACGTGGATCTCGCCGAGCTCGACGAAGTGTTTCGCGGACGGTGGCTGTGGTCGGCACGGCGCCCCGCGCTGGCTTGGTTGCGCCGCGCGGATTTCATCGGCGACCCCGCGCTCCCCCTCGACACCGCAGTGCGCGACCGGATTGCCGAGCGCACCGGCGCGCGGCCGAAGGGACCGATCCGCATGCTCGCGAACCTGCGCTACTTCGGCATCGGCTTCAACCCGGTGACGTTCTACTACTGCTTCGACGAGGCGGACACACAGGTCGAGAGCATCGTGGCGGAGATCACCAACACGCCGTGGAACGAGCGGCACGCCTACGTGCTCACACAGTCCGTGGCCGAAACCCGCGACCGTGTGCTGCGCTACCGCTTCGCCAAGGACTTCCACGTCTCGCCGTTCATGCCCATGCAGATGCAGTACGACTGGCGGTTCGGCGTGCCCGGCCGCGCGCTGTCCGTGAACATGCAGAGCTACCGCGACGGCGAGCGCGTGTTTGACGCCACGCTGGACCTCTCGCGCCGCGAGATCGGCACCGCGTCGCTGGCGAGCACGCTCGTGAACTTCCCCTGCATGACTGCCACCGTGCTCGGCGGCATCTACGCCCAGGCGGCCAGGCTCTGGCTCAAACGCATTCCTTTCCATGCTCACCCAACGAGGATCCCGCCCGATGCTGATGACGTCGCCTCACAACCCTGAAGCCAGCGCGGCCCTCGCTGCCGCCCGGCCGGCGCAACCCGGCGTGATCGACGCGCTCGGCAGACGCGCCCTGCTGGCCAAGCTCCGCAAGCTGAGTCACGGCTGCCTGGTGCTGGTCGAGGGCAATGAGCGTCACCGTTTCGGCCAGCCCACTGCGATGTTGACCGAGCCCGTGATAATCCACGTGCACGACTGGCGGATGTATGGCGACGTCGCCTTCGGCGGCTCGGTCGGAGCGGGCGAAGCCTACATGCGTGGCTACTGGACCAGCGCGCAGCTCGTCGACGTGGTGCGGCTGTTCGTGCTCAACATGGATGCGCTGGACGGGCTGGAGAACGGATTCGCCCGCCTCGCGGCCCCGCTGCGCAAGGCCATGCACGCCCTTCGCCGCAACAGCCGCGCCGGTTCACGCCGCAACATCGCCGCCCACTATGACCTCGGGAACGATTTCTTCCGCGTGTTCCTCGACGAGACGCTGATGTACTCGGCGGCGACGTTCGAGCAGCCGCTGCAGAGCCTGCACGACGCGCAGCTCGCGCGGCTCGATCGCATCTGCCGCAGGCTCGAGCTCAAACCCACGGACCATCTGCTCGAGATCGGTACCGGCTGGGGCGGCCTCGCGATACATGCGGTGCGCCACTTCGGCTGCCGCGTGACCACCACCACCATCTCGCGCGAACAGTGGAAGCTCGCGCGCGAGCGTGTTTGCGAGGCCGGCCTGCAGGATCGCATCGAGGTGCTCTGCCGGGACTACCGCGACCTCGAGGGACGCTACGACAAACTGGTCTCGATCGAGATGATCGAGGCCATCGGCCACTCCTACTACGACACGTATTTCGCGTGCTGCTCGGAGCTGCTCGAGCCGGAGGGCGCCATGCTGCTCCAGGCCATCACGATCCCGGATCAGCGTTATGAACGTGCGCGCCGCTCGGTAGATTTCATCCAACGCTACATTTTCCCCGGCAGCTGCATTCCGTCAGTGGCAGCGCTGACGCAGTCCATCGCCCGGGCCAGCGACCTGCGTGTGTTCGGGCTAGAAGACATCGGCCCGCACTACGCCACCACGCTCGCGCACTGGCGCGAGAATTTCCGCGCGAACCTGTCGCGCGTGCGTGCACTCGGCTACGACGACAAATTCATCCGCATGTGGGAGTACTACCTGTGCTATTGCGAAGGCGGCTTTGCCGAGCGCGCGCTCGGCGACGTGCTGATGTTGCTGGTAAAGCCTGGCAATCGCCGCCGGCCTCTCTAGGCACCCATGTTCGACCTGGCCCATGGCGGCATTGCCCTCTCGCTGATCGTCGCGCTCGCGTTCCTCACCTGGCTCGTGAGTCTGGCGCGACGGGACGTGAGCATCGTCGATGGCATGTGGCCTGTGTTCATCAGCAGCGCGGGGCTGTCGTACGCCGCGCTGGTGGGCCAAACCGGACCCGTCTCCCTCACTGCCCTCGTGCTGCTGGTCGCCTGGGCCCTCCGGCTATGCGCGCACATCACGGTGCGTAACCACGGCCAGCCCGAGGACCGCCGCTACCAGAAGATCCGAGCCAACAACCAGCCGAACTTCGAAGTCAAGAGCCTGTACATCGTGTTCGGCCTGCAGGCCGCGCTGGCATGGATCGTCGCGCTGCCGTTCATGGCCATCATTCGCGATGCGAAGGGGTTCGGCGTGCTCGCACTGGCGGGTCTCGCCCTCTCCGCCTTCGGCCTGGTTTTCGAGGCGATCGCCGACTGGCAATTGGAGCTGTTCAAGAAGCGCGGCGATCATGGTGGCCGCGTGCTCGACATGGGCTTGTGGCGCTACTCACGTCATCCCAACTACTTTGGCGAGTGCTGCGTATGGTGGGGATTCGGGCTGGTGGCGCTGGGTGCGGGTGCGTGGTGGGCGCTGGCCAGCCCGTTGCTCATGACGCTGCTGCTGCTGAAGGTATCGGGCGTGACGATGCTTGAGAAGGACATCGGCGAGCGCCGGCCCGAGTACGCGCGCTACATTCGGACGACCCCTGCGTTCTTTCCGGGACGGCCGCGTCGCTGAGCGGGGCCCGGATGTGCGTGCCGAAGATCTCGAGCCGCAGGTCCTGTCGCAGTTAGGTGTTCGGACTGCGCCCCGCCGCTGGCGGCGGAGCGCATGGCGCGGGCCCCGAAACCGGCAGGGACTGCGCAGGCTACGTGGCGGCATTCCGGATCTGGCTTACGTAAATGCGTGTGTTCTGGCAGAAATGGCCGGCGTCAACACCACACTGCCCCGGTCGAAGTCTCTCTAACTAGGGTTGCCGAAGTGGAAGCTTCAGCACGATGGCGTCTTCGCGCCCATCGGGGGCCTGATAATACCCGCGGCGAATGCCGATTTGTTCGAATCCGAGCCTTTGATAGAGGCGGATCGCGGCCAGATTGCTCGGACGGACCTCGAGAAAGGCCTCGTTGACGCCCGCGGCGGCAGCGCGCTCCATGAGGTGCTCGAGCAGCCGCCGCCCGAAACCCACGCTGCGGAATTCATCACGCACGCAGACATTGAGGATGTGCGCCTCACCGGCCCCGAGGCTCATGACGGCGTAGCCGATGATCTGCCCCGCCAGGTCCAGCGCGCGGCAGGTGTAGCCCACGCGCAGGCAGTCGCGGAAAATATTTTCGCTCCATGGGAAGGTGTAGCTCTTCTGTTCGATGGCCGCGACCTCCGGCAGGTCGAGCTCCATCATCGGCCGGATGTGGACTTCCGGCATGTCACGCAGGTCTTGCGGCGCCGCGGCCATCTAGGACCCTGCCTGACCGCCGGTGACGCGCGCGTGGGTGGCGCGCGCCAACTTGAGATCTTCCCAGGCCTTGCGCTTGTCGGCGGGCGTGCGCAGTAGATAGGCCGGATGATAGGTGATGATCAGCGGCGTCGCCGGTTCGCCGAACTGATGCACCTTGCCGCGCAGGCGCGCGAGCGGCGCGTCGGTCGCCAGCAGGTTCTGCGCGGCGATGCGTCCCACCACCAGAATGATCTTGGGCTTGAGCAGCGCGATCTGGTTGTAGAGATACGGCAGGCAGCGCGACACTTCTTCCGGCTTGGGATCGCGATTCCCCGGCGGACGGCACTTCAGGACGTTGGCAATGAACACCGTCTCGCGCGGCAAGCCGATGGCGAGCAGCATGGCATTGAGCAGCTGCCCCGCCCGTCCGACGAAAGGTTCGCCCTGCCGGTCTTCTTCGGCGCCCGGTGCCTCACCGATCACCAGCCATTCCGCACGGGTATTGCCGACGCCGAACACCGTCTGCGTACGCGTCCTGCAGAGCTCGCCGCAAGCCGTGCAACCGGCGACGCGTTCGCGCAGTACACCCCAGTCGCCAACCGGAGCCTGTGGCGCAACGACAGGCGCCGGAGGCTCGAGCATCAGCGGCGCAGCGACGACCGCCAGGTTTTCGGGCGGCACATCGCGCACCACCCAGCGGTCGATGCCGAGAGCGTCAAGATACGCATGGCGCAAGGGTCCCATGCGCACTCCTCAGGCGGCACCCGCGCCGCGCGGCCGGCGCAGCCTGCGTGCCAACCACTGCACCGGGCCGTAAGTCGCGTAGGAGGCGAACATGGCGAACAACATCGTGGGCGGGTCCCAGGCGATGAAGATCAACATGGGCAGGATCACGAACCCGATGTAGGAATATTTGACTCGCGCGTCGACGTCGATTTGCTTGAGGCTGTGATAACTGAACGCGGAAACCATGAGCGCGGCGGCATATCCGGTGACCGCGAAGGCCAGCACGAGGCCCGGCAGACCCGGCTCGCGCCACTTGCTGAAGAACCACACGAACGAGGCGACCACCGCCGCCGCCGACGGGCTCGGCAGGCCTTCGAAATAGCCCTTGCCGCCGCTCGCGGACCGGGTGTTGAAACGTGCCAGCCGCAGTGCGGCGCACAGCGCATAGAAGAACGCCACCACCCAGCCAAAGCGCCGCCACTCGTGGCCGTATTCACTGATGCGAACCACTCCCCATTGATAGACGAGAACGGCCGGCGCAATCCCGAAAGCCACCATGTCGGCGAGGCTGTCGTACTCTTTGCCAAACGGGCTCTCGGTCCCGGTCCAGCGCGCCACCCGTCCATCGAGGCCGTCGAACACCATGGCGATGAACACCGCGCCACCGGCCACTGCGAAGTTGCCATCGATCGCGGCGACGATGGAATAGAAACCGGAGAACAGGCAGCCGGTCGTCAGCAGGTTCGGCAGCAGAAAAATGCCACGGCGCGGCGCTGAGTTCGACGAGCTATTGTTCGACGAGCGCTGGGGCGGAGTGTCTGGCGTCACGGCCGGCATCATAGGCGAATCGCTCACCTGATACACTCTCGCGCCGCTATGCGCTGGTCCCAATACCCGGTCAACACGACCAAAGAAACTCCCGCCGACGCCGAAGTCGTGAGCCATCAGCTCATGCTGCGCGCGGGCCTCATTCGCAAGCTCGCCGCGGGCCTGTACACCTGGATGCCGCTCGGCCTGCGCGCCATGCGCAAGGTCGAAAACATCGTGCGCGAGGAAATGAATCGCGCCGGCGCGGTCGAGGTGCTGATGCCGGGCGTCATTCCCGCGGAGTTGTGGGTCGAGTCCGGCAGGTGGGGGGCTTTCGGCCCCGAGCTGCTTCGACTGAAAGATCGTCACGAGCGAGATTTCTGCCTCGGGCCAACCCACGAGGAAGTGATCACCGACATCGCGCGCAACGACATCAAGAGCTACCGGCAGCTGCCGGTGAACTTCTACCAGATACAGATGAAGTTCCGCGACGAGCGGCGCCCGCGATTCGGCGTGATGCGTGCGCGCGAGTTCCTCATGAAGGATGCCTATTCCTTTCACGTCGATCAGAAGGGCCTACAGGCTGGCTACGACATCATGCGCGACGCATATACGCGCATCTTCACGCGGCTGGGCCTCAAGTTTCGTTCGGTCGTCGCCGACCCGGGTGCAATCGGCGGCACCGATTCCGAGGAATTTCACGTGCTGGCGGATTCCGGTGAAGACGCCATCGCCTTCTCCGACGGCGACGCCTACGCCGCCAACATCGAAATGGCCGTGGCCTTGCCGCCGGCCGCGCCGCGCGGCGACCCCGGCGCGGCACTGGGCGAGGTGGCGACGCCTGGCGCCAGGACCATCGACGATGTCACGAAACTGCTCAAACTACCCGCCTCCAGGCTCGTCAAGACTTTGTTAGTCGACGGCGACTCCCCGGGAGAAGTCGTGGCACTGCTGGTGCGCGGCGACCATGAGTTGAACGCCGTGAAGGCGCAGAAACTTCCGGGTGTGCTCAAGCCGTTGCGCATGGCATCGAACGACACCATCAGCAAAGCCACGGGCGCCGAGCCGGGCTTCCTCGGACCTTTGGGATTCAAGGGAAAGATCTACGCCGACCATTCCGTGCTGGCGATGAGCGATTTCGTCTGTGGCGCAAACAAGAAAGATGCGCATCTCAGCGGTGTGAATTGGGGCCGTGACCTTCCCGAAGCCGCCGCCGCGGACATCCGCAACATCGTCGCCGGCGACCCTTCGCCTTCGGGCAAGGGCACGTTGGCGATAGCGCGCGGCATCGAGGTGGGTCACATTTTCCAGCTTGGCAGGAAGTACAGCGAATCGATGGGCGCGACCGTCCTCGACGAAACCGGCAAAGCGGCCATGCTGTACATGGGGTGCTACGGAATCGGTGTGACGCGCGTCGTTGCCGCCGCCATCGAGCAGAACCATGATGCCCGAGGCATCATCTGGCCGGACGCCATCGCGCCCTTCCAGGTGGTGATCGTCCCCATCAACGCACCGAAGTCACCCGCCGTCCGTGAAACCGCCGACCGTCTCTACAACGAGCTCATCGCCGACGGCGTCGATGTGCTGCTCGACGATCGCGACGAACGACCCGGCGTCAAGTTCGCCGATACCGAGCTCATCGGCATTCCGCACCGCGTGGTCGTGGGCGATCGCGGCATTGCTGCCGGCAAACTCGAGTACCGCCATCGGCGCGCGGAAGCGGCTGAAGAGTTTCCGCTGGGCGAAGCGCTCGCCTTCATCCGCGGCCGGCTCGCGGGCGAGCGTTCCTAACTACGGAGTACGGGCATGCGCTTCATCCTGACGCTGCTCGTCCTGTTGCCCGTCATGTCGCTGGCGGCGCCCGCCCCCGAGGCACAGCGCGAGCCCGAGATCAAACGCGCGGTCCAGCACGCCATCGATCAGGCGGAATGTTTCGAGGATCGCTACGACTCGGCCGTCTGGTACAAGATGATGGAGCCGCGCCTGCGCAAGAGAGTCCCGGACCGCGACGAGCGCATGGCGGTCCTCAAGAATGTGTTCTGCGAAGCCAATCGCGCCGGCGAGCTACGCCTGCCACCCGGCCTCGTCATGGCCGTCATCGAAATCGAGAGCAACTTCAATCGCTATGCGGTCTCTTATGCCGGCGCCGTCGGGCTCATGCAGGTCATGCCGTTCTGGCCCGAAAACTTAGGGATGCGCCGCCACCAGCTCATCAAGACCGAAGAGAACATCCGCATGGGCTGCGCCATTTTGCGCGCCTATCTCAAGCGCGAGAAAAACAACATCGCGCGTGCGCTGGCGCGCTACAACGGCAGCACCGGCAAGCGCTGGTATTCGGACAAGGTGATCAACCAGTGGACGCGCTGGAACGGAGCCGATGACCTCGGAAATGCCAGCGAGCGTCACGCAGACACGAAGCTGACCGTCCGCTGACCTTCAGCCAGATCGGCTTGCTCGGTGACGACGCCAGTGACCTGCGAAGCCGGTGAGCCTTCCCACAGCCAGGCAATGAAATCATCGACTGCGGCGTCTTCCCCGCAGGCCAGCACCTCGACGCGGCCGTCGGCGAGATTGCGCGCGAATCCGGTCAACCCGAGCTCCCGGGCTTTGCACACGCAGGTGGCTCGATAGAACACTCCCTGCACCCGGCCCGAAACAAAAGAACGCTTGCAGATCATGCGGCATGATAATCGTCCTGCAGAGAACCACATGACCGAGATACTCATTGTTTATTACTCGCGCCAAGGCGCCACCGCGGAGCTCGCGCGCCACGCGGCGCGCGGCGTCGAGAGCGTGGCGGGCTGTACTGCCACGCTGCGAACCGTCCCGCCGGTGAGCGCCGAGAGCGAACGCCCGGTCAAGGCGGTACCGGACGCTGGCGCGCCGTACGCCAGCCTCGAGGATCTGCGCCGCGCCGACGGCTTGTTGTTAGGCAGCCCGACCCGTTTCGGCAACATGGCTGCACCGCTCAAGTATTTTCTCGATGCCACGTCGAGCCTGTGGCTCGACGGGTCGTTGTCGGGAAAACCCGCCGGCGTATTTTCCGCATCGCAAACCATGCACGGTGGCCAGGAATCGACCTTGCTGACGATGGCGCTACCACTGGTGCACCACGGCATGCTGCTCGTGGGCGTCCCGTTCACCGAGCGCGCGATCAACCAGACGCGATCGGGTGGTACGCCGTATGGCGCCACCCATGTTTCGGGCATGGCTGCGCAACCGGCCAAGCTCTCCGAAGACGAGATGACCATCGCCCAGGTGCTGGGCCGTCGCGTCGCGGATGTCGCAGCGACGCTGGCAGCGGGCCGCGCCACGCGCCGATAACTTCGGGCGCTAGGCTTTGGCTTTGTCGTCGATGACGTCGCGGATGAACGGCACCGTGATGCGCCGTTGCGCGGCGAATGCCGCGTCATCGAGCGTATCGAGGATTTCACACAGCGTGCGCATGTCGCGCGGAAAGCGGCGTTGCAGATAACGCGCCGTTTCCGGCGGAAGCTCGAACCCGCGCAGCTGCGCGCGCAAATTCAACGCCTCGACCTGCTCATCGTCATTGAGCTCGCGCACCGCGAACACCGCCGATGAAGCGAGCCGCGATTTCAGGTCCGCGAGGGCGTATCCCACGTGCGCCGGATTCTCGCGCGCCGCGAACAGCAGCGTGCCACCGCGCTCCTGCGCGCGCTGCCATAGCGAAAAGAGGCCGCGCTCCCAGTCATCGAGGCCGGCGATCACCTGAACATCGTCGTAGCAGGCAACGTCCAGTTGCTCGGCACCGTCCAGGGCCGCCGGACCGAAGGGCAGCAGCGATTCGAGCGGCAGATAGGCGGCGCGTTTTCCGGCGGCGGTGGCGGCGCAGACCGCTTGCAACAGGTGCGACTTGCCGGCCGTATGGGGGCCCGCGATCCAGGTGGCTGCCGCCGGGGTATTCGCGGCCACATGGTGCAGATGCGCCACCAGCTCCGTGTTGCGCGCCGTGAGAAAGCTCGCGAAAGTGGCGCGCTCCTTGAGCTGGACGCCGAGCGTCAGCTGTTTCATCAGGTCGCAAGCGCGCGACGCGTGAATGCCGATAGATAGTCGGCACCCGACACGATGGTGGTCACCAGCGTGACGATCGCCAGCGCGGTGACCATTTCGGGGGTGGGCAGACTGGTCGCCCCGCCGAGTATCGCCGCCAACGCCACGGCAAGCTGCATGCCCGTGTTGATCTTGCTCACCAGCGTGGGCCGGCCATGCAGCGGGCCGAACCAGAACCGGTAGATGATCGCCCCGAGACCGATCATGACGTCGCGCGCCACCACGACCGCGGTCAGCCACCAGGGCAGGAGGTTCATCCATGCCGCGGTGAGGAACAGCGCCACCAGCAGTAGTTTGTCCGCCAGCGGATCGAGGAACTTGCCGAGCTGCGAAGTCCAGTTGAATCGTTTGGCAAGCCACCCATCGAGCCCGTCGGACACGGCGCACACCGCGACCAGAATGAGCGCGGTCCAATACTGGCCGGCGTACAGCGCATCGATGGTCGGCCAGATCAGCGCAATGCGAATCAGGCAGATGAAGTTAGGGAGGTGGCGCAGCATCGCGGCACTTCATTGGCGAAGGCGAAATGCGAGCGTGCCGCCGGCCGTGGGATCCATTCGTTCCAAGCGGGCGTTGGTGCTCAAGCTGCCCAGCAACGCATCGCCGCCGCCGCGCGTGACCACCGAGAACATGATGCGCTGCCCGGTCGCTTCGGCCACCTGCACGCTGCGCACCGCAGGCGCCTGGCCGAGTATTTCCGCGGCGCGGGCGTAATCCCGCAGCGTGGGAACACCGTCGACCTCCACCAGCACAGTGATCTCGGGCTGCGCGGCGAATGCGACTGCATTGCGCGCGAACACATCCGCGGCGCCATGCAGACCTTCTTCCAGAGTTCCGTTCCAGGTTTCGCTGACACCCGCCGCGTTCAGCGACCAGCGCCAGGTGCCGCCGTTCGGCACCGCGTCGCCATAGCCGACCAGCACGCCGTCCGCGCGCATGCGCTGCGCGGCGGCCAGCGCGTCCTGGGTCGAGATGTCGCCCTCCACCGGCAGGCTGAGCGCCTCGGGACGTTTCACCGAGATCGGCTGGCCGCGCCGATTGGCAGCCGAGTCGAGCGCGCCTTCGACCTGGCGGCGAGTCTCGAAGACACCCGACGCGGGTCCTCCGGTGAGAATGATGAGCAGCACGGGGCGTTCGCTGTCCCACACGACGCGCCCCGCCGCGATGATGTCGCGCTCGAGCGCCGCGGCATCGAAGACGATCGTGGTTGCAGACCCGGTTCCGGCGGGCCGCGTGGCGAGCACGTAGTCCTGAGCCTTGGCGAGCAGGCCGGCGAGCGCCGGGTCGTTGGCCGCATCGCGCGCGCCGGTGGCACGGACCAGCACCGCGCGCAGCGCAGCTTGGGCCTGCACCGCCGGCTCGGTCTGCGATGAGACATTCGCTTCGAACACACGCACCTGGCGCGTGGCAGCCGCGGGGCCGGCCACGGCGAGCAGCGCGAAGCCGATGAAACTGACGATGAATGTGCGCATTGGCTACAATATCGCACGTTTTTTCCCGAGCTGTCGCGCCGCCAACCCGGCGCCGAGAATCCTTTATTCATGACTGAATCCGGACTGACCTATCGCGATGCCGGCGTCGACATCGACGCGGGCGACGAGCTCGTCGAGCGCATCAAACCCATCGTCAAGAAGACCATGCGCAAGGAAGTCCTGGCCGGCGTCGGCGGCTTCGGCGCGCTCGTGGAAGTGCCGCTCGATCGTTATCGCAGGCCGGTGCTGGTGTCGGGTACCGACGGCGTTGGCACGAAGCTGCGGCTCGCCATCGACACCGGGCGCCACGACAAGATCGGCATCGATCTGGTGGCCATGTGCGCCAACGATGTCGCGGTTTCCGGTGCCGAGCCGCTGTTCTTCCTCGACTACTACGCCACCGGAAAATTGCGCGTCGACGTCGCCGAAGCCGTGATCCGCGGTATCGCCGAGGGCTGCCAGCTGGCGGGCGCCGCGCTCGTGGGTGGTGAGACCGCCGAAATGCCGGGCATGTACCACGGTGACGACTACGACCTCGCCGGGTTCTGCGTGGGCGTGGTCGAACGTGACCGCATCATCGACGGCGCCAGGATCGCCCCCGGAGATGTCGTCATCGGTCTCGCCTCTTCCGGCCCGCATTCGAATGGCTATTCGCTTATCCGCAAACTCGTTGCGGTCGCCGGCGCCGATGAAAAAACTCTGCTCGATGGCAGGCCGCTGTTCGACCGGCTGCTCACGCCCACGCGCATCTACGTGAAGTCCATGCTGGCACTGGCGCAGAAGATCAGCGTCAAGGGTTTCGCACACATCACCGGCGGCGGGTTGACCGACAACATTCCACGCGTGTTGCCCGACGGTTTCGAAGTTTCACTGCAGCGGCGAGGCTGGGCTCGCGATCCGGTGTTCGAGTGGCTGGCCGCCACCGGCAAGATCTCCGCGGCAGAGATGTACCGCACCTTCAATTGCGGCATCGGCATGATCGCCGTGGTCGCCGCTGCCGATGTCGACGTTGCGCTGGCGCAGCTCGTGGCGACCGGCGAAACCGCCACCATCATTGGCGGCGTCGGGCGCGGTACGCGCGGCGTCATCATCGAGGAATAGCGGGATGTTGCCGGTCGCCGTGGTGATTTCCGGGCGCGGCAGCAACATGGAAGCCATTGCGCGTGCCTCGCTGAGCGGCGCCGGCCGTTACCGCGTAGTTAGGGTAATCGCCGATCGCGACAGCGCCGGCGGACTGGCGCGCGCCGCGGCGCTCGCCATTCCGGTGAGCGTGGTGCCGGTCAAACAATTTTCCGACCGCGCGAGCTTCGATGCGGCACTCGCGGCCGAAATTGAAGGCAGTGGCGCCCGGCTGGTGGCGCTCGCCGGTTTCATGCGCATCCTGTCGGCGGAATTCGTGCGCCATTTCGAAGGGCGCCTGCTCAACATCCACCCGTCCCTGTTGCCCAAGTACAAGGGCCTGGACACGCACGCGCGTGCCCTCGCCGCCGGGGATTCGCATCACGGCGCCAGCGTGCACTACGTCACGGACGAGCTCGACGGCGGACCGGTAATCATGCAGGGGCGCCTCAGAATCCGCCCCGGGGACAGCGCAGATGCGGTTTCAGCCCGCGTTCATACGCTCGAACACATCATCTATCCCCATGTGTGCTCACTGATCGCCGCCGGACGCATCGAATGCCGCGGCGGTTCGGTATTTTTCGACGGCGCGCCGCTGGCCGCGCCACTCATCGAGGAAAACGATGCGGCTGCCTGAAATCGCCTTGAGTGGATTGCTGATCGCGGCCGCCGGCGCCGCGAGTGCGGATCCCGTGGACCTGAAACCGTTTCGCGCCACCTACAGTGCGGAATGGAAAGGCATGACGGCGGCGAGCTCGACCGTCGAGCTGAAACCCGCCGGTCCCGACACCTACACCTATTCTTCGGTGAACACCGCGCGCGGAATCTTCCGCATGGCGTTTCCCGACGCGCTCACGCAAATCAGCACCTTCCGCCTCGTCGATGGCCGCGTGGTGCCGCTCACCTTCGGCGGGATGGATGAAAAGGAGCGCCCTATCAACCTCACTTTCGACTGGGAGAAGAAACGGGTCACCGGGGTTGCCAAGGAACGCCCCGTCGACCTCGAGCTTCCCGATGGCGCGCAGGACGCGATGTCGCTGCAGATCGCTTCGCTGCGCAACCTCGCCAGCGGCCAGCTTCAGGGCACGGTATGGATGATCGATGCCAACAAGCTCAAGGAATACGAGCTGAATCTCGAGGGCAACGCCCGCATCGAAACCGCGCTCGGCGGGCTCGACACCGTGGTGTATGTGAGCAGGCGGGCCAAGTCCGATCGCTTCACGCGCACCTGGGTGGCGCCGGCGCTCGGCTACCTACCGGTCAAAGCCGAGAGCGTGCGTGGCAAGAAAGTCGAAGTCACGCTGCTGATCCAGTCCGTGGACCGCTAAGAATGGGGTCAGACCCCATTTCCTAGCAAAAGGCAGACCTCGCGGAGAGGTCCGGCACTTTGCCGCTTCGCGGGGAATTGGGGTCTGACCCCTTACTAACTAGGTCTTTGGAAGTGTCACGCCAGTCTGGCCCTGATACTTCCCGCCGCGATCCTTGTACGAGGTCGAACAGACTTCGTCCGACTCGAAGAACAACATCTGCGCCACGCCCTCGTTGGCGTAGATCTTGGCGGGCAGCGGCGTGGTATTGGAAAACTCCAGCGTCACATGGCCTTCCCACTCGGGCTCCAGAGGCGTCACGTTCACGATGATCCCGCAACGGGCATACGTCGATTTACCGAGGCACACCACCAGAGTCGAACGAGGGATGCGGAAGTACTCCACCGTACGCGCCAGCGCGAAAGAGTTGGGCGGAATGATGCACACGTCCGCGTGCACGTCGACGAAACTCTTCTCATCGAAATTCTTCGGATCGACGATGGTGGAGTTGATGTTCGTGAAAATCTTGAACTCGCGCGAACACCGCACGTCGTAGCCGTAGCTCGAAGTGCCATACGAAACTATCTTGTGCCCATCGGCGCCGGCCCGCACCTGCTCACGCGCAAACGGCTCGATCATCTTTTCTTTTTCCGCCATGCGGCGGATCCAGTGATCCGACTTGATGCTCATCAGCTTTCTTCCACGACAATTTTGGGAAACAGGGTCGACCGGTCCTTGGACCGGCGCGCGAGTGCCGCCGCCGTACGCCGCGCCATGGTGAAATAAGGCGCGGCGTGCGGTGAGTCGGGCGCTGCGGCCACGGTGGGCTTGCCGCCGTCGGCTTCTTCACGCACGCGCGAATCGAGCGGCAGTTCTCCGAGTAGTTCGACACCGTATTGCGCGGCCATGCGCGCACCGCCGCCGGCACCGAACAAATGCTCGACGTGACCGCAGTGGGTGCATACGTGCACGCTCATGTTCTCCACCACCCCCAGCACGGGCACGTTGACCTTCTCGAACATCTTGAGGCCCTTGCGCGCGTCGGCGAGCGCAATGTCCTGCGGCGTGGTGACGATGACGGCGCCCGCGACCGGCACGCGTTGCGCCAGCGTGAGCTGGATATCGCCCGTGCCCGGCGGCATGTCGATTACCAGGTAATCGAGATCGCCCCAATCGGTATCGCCGAGCAGCTGGGTGAGCGCCTGGGTGACCATCGGCCCGCGCCAGACCATGGGCTGCTCCGGATCGATGAGAAAACCGATCGACATGGCCGCGAGACCATGCGCCATCAGTGGCTTGATGCGCTTGCCATCGGGTGAGGCCGGGCGCTGGCCAGTGAGCCCGAGCATGATGGGCTGGCTCGGTCCGTAAATATCGGCGTCGAGAATCCCCACGCTGGCCCCCTGGCGGGCCCAGGCCAAGGCAAGATTTGCGGCAACCGTCGACTTGCCGACGCCGCCTTTACCCGAGGCGACCGCCACAATGTTGCGAATCTTTGCCATGGGGGATAACTGCCGCTGCACGGCGTGTGCGGTGATCTTCTGCACCAGCTCCACGTCGATTGCGGCGGGCCCGCCGTGGGCGGTGAGGTGGGCCTGAAGCCCGCGAGTGAACTCTTCTTGATAGCCGCCGACCGGGAAGCCGAGAGTCACTCGAACGTGACCCCGGTCGCCTTTCAGCTCGGCAAACTCGACCGCCTGAGCGCCGGCTAGCGTCTGTCTGAGATATGGGTCCGGATATTCTTCGACCAGTGCGCGAAATTCAGCGGAAGCAGATGGGACCATAAGTTTTTCGCGTTGTCCGCCGGGACCGGAGGGCCCGGGATTCTAACGAAAATACCCGCGATGCGGTCAGGATCGGCTGTAGTCGACGGGACATGTGGCATAATTTTTGTAACAGGGTTTGGGCTACAAAGGACGGCAGGCTTGCATCATTCCGCACGCGCGCATCGCGGCTTTCGCCGTCGCGCCTATCGCGGACCATCCGATCCATGAGTTTTTTCACCAACATCCGGGCTGACCGGTTCATCACGGAACTCAAAACCGCGACGGACGTCGCCGCTCCTGCAACCCAGAAGGCCATCGCGAAACTGCGCGATCTCGGCGCTGGGGCCATCGAACCTGTCACTGCGGCCCTCGCCGATGCCGACAAGGTCGCAACGGTGGCCTACATCGAAGTGCTGACGGGGCTCGTCAATCAGAAAACCTTCCCCAAGTTCATCGAATCCATGGTCACCGGCAGCCCGCGAGTCGTGGCCGGGGTCGCCTGGGCGCTGTCGAGCAGCCGCGCCTACCCGCCCACCATGTTGTTGGAAGCGTTGGGCACCGAGGGCGTCGCTAAATCCGCGCTGCTCGATGTGATCACCGCGCACCGCTCGCGCCTGTCGGTCCGCGAGTTGTTGGGCGCGGCATACCGGCAGGAGGCCAATGAAAAGGCCGCGCTGTTCCGCGTGCTGGGCGAGCTCGCCAGCGACAACGACCTGCCGGAGCTGATCGGGCGGCTGAACGGCAAAGATCCCGTCGCCCGCCTGCACATCATCAATATCCTGTCCCGTTTCCCCAAGCCCGAAGTACAGCGCGCGCTGCAGCAGCAGCTCGGCGACACCAACAAGCTGGTGCGTGCCGCCACGCTCGGCGCGCTTTCCAAGATGGATGGACCCATCGAAATCGAGAAGGTGTGTGCGCTGCTGCGTGACCCGGAAATCGACGTGCAGAACAAAGCCATCGACGTGGTCATCCGCGCCAATGATCCCGAGACGATCAAGTACCTGATTCCCGTGCTCAAGGACGAAAACGAGTACGCCCGGCGCGCGGCGGTGGAAGTGCTCAACGAAATCGGTGACGCCAAGTCGGTCAAGGACCTGCTCGAGGCGGTGGCCGATGACGACTGGTGGGTGCGCTCCCGCGCAGCGGACGCCCTCGGCAAGATCGGCGGGCCGAAAGTCGTGGATGCCGTGTTGCATCTCGTCGGCGACGAGGATGAGGACATCCGCCGCGCGGCCATCGAAATCCTCAACCAGACCAAGGACGATCGCGCGGTCGGTCATCTCATCGAGGCTACCAAGGACAAAGATTGGTGGGTCAGTGAACGTGCAGTCGATGCGCTCGCCGAGATCGGCAGCAAGCGCGCCATTCCCCGCCTCGTCGAGATGCTCGATTCGACGCCGGCCAAATCGCTGCCCGTGGTGGTACGCGCACTCGGCCGCCTGGGCGACTACAAGGTCATCGATGCGGTGATGCCGATGTTGAGCCGTCAGGAGAAAGACATCCGGCTCGAGGCGATCACTTCGCTCGCCAAGCTCGCCGACGAACGCCGCCTCGAACACATTCGCGTGCAGATCCAGGCGCAGACTTCCCACGCCGAACAGACGGTCGCGCAGGCGGCGTTGCGCGCGTTGTCCGACCTCGATTCACGTTTCTCCGGCAGCGGCACTCGCCTGTCGTCGACTCAGAACCGCTCGCCGGTATCGGGTCCTGCACCGGTTGCCGGCCATCGGCCCGAGTCCGCCACGCAGGCGACGAGCGTGGTTGCGCAGGTGCCGCCGGCAAGCAACGCTCCGCCGCCGCGCCCGCGGCCGGAAGCACTGCCGGTGCACGCATCCACATCGAAAGAGGCGCGTACGCAACTCATGTCCGAACAGGACGTGCAGCGCGCGGTGAAAGAAGCCGAGAAGATGGCGGGCCCACAGAAGCTCGACATCACGACCATGAAGCCCGGCGACATCATCGAGGGCCGCTACAAGTACGTCGAAAAGATCGGCAAGGGTGCGTTCGGTACGGTGCTCCTGATGGAAGACACCGTGGTCGACGAGCGGCTGATCCTCAAGTTCCTGAATCCCAACGTCTCCGAAGACGAAGAGATCATGAAGCGCTTCGTGCACGAGCTGCGCTACTCGCGCAAGATCACGCACCACAACGTCATCCGCATCTACGACTTCCTGTACATCCAGGGCAACTACGCCATCTCGATGGAGTACTTCCCTTCGCATACGCTCGGCAGCGAGGTGGTGGGCGAGAAACCCATGCCGCTGCCGCGCGCACTCGGTTTCGGTATCGACATCTGCACTGGCATGGAAGTCGCGCACGCGCAGGGCATCGTGCACCGCGACTTGAAACCCGCGAACGTTCTGATCAATGCGGAAGGCCTCCTCAAGATCGTGGACTTCGGCGTCGCGGCCGCGCAGCGTGAAGGGGATACGCAGCTCACCAAGACCGGCTATGTCATCGGTTCGCCGAAATACATGGCGCCCGAACAGATCCTCGGCAAGAAGGTCGACCAGCGCGCGGACGTTTATGCGCTTGGCGTCATCCTCTACGAGATCATGACGGGCGTGCCGCCATATGCGCGCGGCGATCACATGTCGGTGATGTACCAGCACGTGCAGGGCAAGGCCCGCCCGCCGCGGGAAATCAATCCGGGCCTGCCACCGGGCCTGCCGGAAGTCATCATGCAGGCGATGTCTGTCGACAAGGACAAGCGCTACCAGACCATGCCGGATCTGCGCACCGCCCTCGAAAAATTCCGTTAGGGACATTCCTGATTTCCGCGCGAAGCGGCAAAAGGGGACGTGCCTGCTTCAGGCGCGTCCCCTTTTGCTAGGAAATCAGGAATGTCCCCATCTGGCTCGCGGAGAATCGCGCACTGCGTCACACTTGACGCCCGTCCCACCGTCGCATGCTTGGGTGAGACATAAACCTCGAGGATTTCTCTCCTTGGCACGCATCGACGCGTTCTTGAAGCTGGGCATGCAGCAAGGCTGTTCCGACGTGCACCTGGCCGTCGGCGTGCCGCCGATGCTGCGCATGAATGGCGATCTCATGCCCATCAAATTCCGTGACCTCGGCGACGCGGAGCTCGAGAGTTACCTCATCGAGATATTCACCAAGAATCAGCACGAGTACTTCGGCAAGGGCAACGATCTCGACTTTTCCTACGTGTCAGCGGACGGCGGTCGCTTCCGCGTCAATGTCTTCCGCAAGGAAACCGGGCTCGGGGCGACTTTCCGCTCCATTCCCCAGGACATCCCCAGCATCGACAAACTCGCGCTGCCGCCGATCGTCAAGAAACTCTGTGACTACCACCAGGGCATGGTGCTGGTAACCGGCGCCACTGGCACCGGCAAGTCCACCACGCTCGCGGCGATGATCGATCACCTCAACAGCTCGCGGCGCCTCAACATCGTCTCGCTCGAAGATCCGATCGAGTTCGTCCACCGCAGCAAACAGAGCCAGGTCATCCAGCGCGAGCTGGGCACGCACATCCCGTCCTTCGCCGAAGGCGTGCGCGCCGCCATGCGCGAAGATCCCGACGTCATCCTGGTCGGCGAGTTGCGCGACGCCGAAACCATTTCCATGGCGATGACCGCCGCGGAAACTGGCCACCTGGTGCTGGGCACACTGCACACCACCTCGGCGTCCAAGACCATCGACCGCATCATCGACGCTCTGCCCATCGAGGAACGTGAACAGACCAAGAGCTTCCTTTCGCAGAGTTTGTTGGCGGTGGTCACCCAGATCCTGGTGAAGACCGCCGACAACCGCACGCGCAAGGCCATCTGCGAAACGCTGGTCATGACGCGCGCCATCGCCAAGCTCATCCAGACCGACCAGACGCACCAGATACCCAACCAGATCCAGACCGGCCGCGATCTGGGCATGCAGCTCATGGATCAGGCGTTGCTCAGTTCGCTCGCCCTCAAGGAAATCGATCCTGACGACGCGGTGACCTATGCCTCCGACCGGCGCGCGTTCCAGCGCTACGTCACCGATACCACGCTCATGCCCAAGCTCGACGTCACGGGGCCAACTACTCCCTCGCAGGCTGCCGGCGGCAGTTGACAGAGCGCATACCCTGATGCCCGTCATCGACGAATATCTGAAGGAAGTGCTGAGCAAGAAGGGCTCCGACCTGCATTTCCTCGCCGGCGATCCGCCACGCATCCGTCTCTATGGAGACCTGCAGCCACTGCGCCCCGATCGTCTCGACAAAGAATTCGTGCAGAACACGCTGTTCGAAATCATGCCGAAGACCGCGGCGAAGCGTTTCGAGGAACACGACGGCGCGGACTTCGCCTACAACATGGGCGAGTACGGCCGTTTCCGCGTGAACGTGATGCGCCAGTTGAACGGCATGGGCGCGGTCATGCGCGCCATTCCATCGAAGGCCCTGTCGATGGCGCAGCTCAACCTGCCACCGGCGTGCCACACGCTGTGCCGCGCCAACAACGGCCTGATTCTCGTGACCGGTAAGACGGGCTCGGGCAAGTCCACCACGCTCGCGGCGATGATCGACGACATCAATTCGCGCCTCAAAGGGCACATCCTCACCATCGAAGATCCGATCGAGTTCGTGCACCAGCGCAAGCAGTGCCTGATCAGCCAGCGCGAGGTCGGCGTACACACCAAGGGCTTCGCAGCCGCACTGCAGTCGGGCCTGCGTGAAGACCCTGACGTCGTGCTGGTCGGCGAGTTGCGCGACTATGAAACCATCAGCATTGCCGTGACCGCCGCGGAGATGGGCATCCTGGTGATGGGCACGCTGCACACCAACGGCGCCGCCCCCACCGTGGATCGCATGATCAACGTATTTCCGTCCGACAAACAAAGCCATGTGCGCACGATGTTGTCGACCTCGCTGCGCGGGGTGATTTCACAGCAGCTGCTGCAAAAGGCCGACAAGAGTGGCCGCGTGGCGGCGCTCGAGATCCTCGTGAACACTCCTGCGGTGTCGAACCTCATCCGCCAGGGCAAGCTCGACCAGCTCGAGACCACCATGCAGGCCGGCAGCCAGCACGGCATGCGTACCATGGACAATGCCATCGAGGCGCTGCTCAACCAGCGCATGGTTACCGGAAAAGAGGCCTATAAGAAGGGCATCAGCAAGGCCAAGTTCGAGCCTTTCAAAGATCAGGGCTGAAGCGCCGTGTAATAATCGCGGCCCGTTTTGAAAGGACCGCCGACCCTCAATGCCCCGGAAGATTCTCGTCACGAGCGCGCTGCCGTACGCCAACGGCTCGCTGCATATCGGCCACATCATCGAAGCCGTGCAAACCGACATCTGGGTGCGCTTCCAGCGCATGCAGGGTCACGACTGCATCTACGTGTGCGCGGAGGACACGCACGGCACGCCAGTGATGATCAAGGCGCAGGCCGAAGGCGTGACTCCCGAAGTGCTGATCACGCGCATGGCGGCCGAGCATCGCGCCGACTACGAAGGCTTCCTGATCGGGCACGATCACTTCCATTCCACGCACTCGGCCGAGAACAAGGCGATCACCGCCGATCTCTACGGCAAGCTCAAGACCGCCGGACACATCACCACTCGCAGCGTGCGCCAGGCCTACGACGAAAAGGCCGGCATGTTCCTGCCCGATCGCTACGTCAAGGGTGAATGCCCCATCTGCCACACCGCCGACCAGTACGGCGATGTCTGCGAGAACTGCAGCTCCACCTACGCGCCAGCGGACCTCATCAATCCATACTCGACCATCACCAACACCAAGCCGGTGTGGCGCGAATCCGAGCACTACTTCTTCAAGCTCGGCGACTTCACCGCGGTGCTGCGCGAGTGGTTAGAGGGCGGCGGCGCGCGTCAGCCGGCGATCCGCGCCAAACTCGCCGAGTGGTTCCAGACGGGCCTTTCGGACTGGGACATCTCCCGCGACGCGCCCTACTTCGGTTTCGAGATTCCGGATGCACCGGGGAAGTACTTCTACGTGTGGTTCGACGCCCCCATCGGCTACCTCGGCGCGTTCAAGGCGTTGTGCAACTTGCGCGGTCTCGACTACGACGAGTACCTGAAGGCCGACAGCAAGACCGAGCTGTATCACTTCATCGGCAAGGACATCAGCTACTTCCACAACCTGTTCTGGCCCGCGGTGCTGCATGGCTCGGGCTGCCGCAAACCGAGCGGCGTGTTCGTGCATGGCTTCCTCACCATCAATGGCGTGAAGATGTCGAAGACCCGCGGCACATTCATCACCGCGCGGCGTTATCTCGAACGCCTGCCGGCCGAGGCGCTGCGCTTCTATTTCGCCGGCAAGCTCGGGCCCGGCGTGGACGACATCGATCTGTCGCTCGACGACTTCGTCGCGCGCGTGAATTCCGACATCGTCGGCAAACTCGTGAACATCGCCAGCCGTTGCGCCGGTTTCGTGCAGCGCGCCGGCGGCAGGCTCGCCACCCAACTACCCGACCCGCAGCTGTACGAAGAATTCGCAGCGCTGCGCGGCACCATCGCCGACCTGTATGACGCCCGGGAATACTCGGCCGCGATGCGCGGCATCATGGGTCTCGCGGACCGCGCCAACCAATACGTCGATTCGAACAAACCCTGGGCGCTCGCCAAGGACCCCGCCAAGGCCGCCGAAGTGCTCACCGTGTGCACACAAGGCGTCAACCTGTTCCGCGTGCTCATGAGCTACCTCGCGCCCGTCATGCCGCAGATGGCGGAAAAAGCTTCGGCTTTCCTGCGCATCTCGTTCGCCGACTGGAATTCGGTGGCGACGCCGCTGCTCGATCACCCGATCGCACCCTACGAACCGCTGGCGCTGCGCCTCGATCCGAAGGTCGTCGCCGGGCTGGTCGATCCCGCCGCCGCCTCGCCCGCCCAAGCGGAAGCCAAACCTGTCAAGAAGAGCAAAGAAGTGACCGCCACTCCCCCAGCGACCGGCCTCGTCACCATCGGAGACTTCGCCAGGCTCGACCTGCGCGTGGCGAAAGTGCTCAACGCCGCGTTCGTCGAAGGCTCGGACAAACTACTGCAGCTGACGCTGGATCTGGGGACGGAGCAGCGCAACGTGTTCTCGGGAATCCGCTCCGCTTACGACCCGGCGAAGCTCATCGGCCGCCAGGTGGTGATGATCGCCAATCTCGAGCCGCGCAAGATGCGCTTCGGCGTGTCCGAAGGCATGGTGCTGTGCGCCAGCACGGATGCCGGCCCCGAACTGTTCCTGCTGTCGCCCGACGAAGGCGCCACGCCTGGAATGAAAGTCACCTGAGCGCAACGCGTGGACAACCCGTCCGCCATCGACGCTCTGTTGCCGCAGACTCAATGCACTCGTTGCGGCTATTCGGGCTGCCTGCCATATGCCGAGGCCATCGCACGCGGTGACGCCGACATCAATCAATGCCCGCCGGGCGGCACCGAAACGATTGTCGCGCTGGCGGCACTCACCGGCCGCCAGCCGTTGCCGCTCAACCGCGACCATGGCCTGGAGGCCGCGCCAACGGTCGCTTACATCGATGAGAATCGTTGCATTGGCTGCACCAAGTGCCTGCCTCCCTGCCCGGTGGATGCCATCGCCGGCGCGCCGCGGCGCATGCACACCGTCATCGCCGAGTTGTGCACGGGCTGCGAGTTGTGCGTGGCGCCCTGCCCGGTGGATTGCATCGTCATGATCCCGCTGCTGGCGAGTCCCTTACCCTCGCTGGTACTGCCACCAGCCGGGGACTCACGCGCGCGCTTCGAAGCCCACAACGCACGCGTGGCGCGCCGTGCTGCAATGCGCGCCGCCACGCTGGCCGACAAGAAACGCGGCGCGCGCCCACCATCGACATGAACGCCGAAAAGCGCCGCGCGATCTTCGAACGCTTCCGCGCCGCGAATCCCCACCCCACGACCGAGCTCGAATACGAAACGCCATTCGAGTTGCTGGTGGCCGTGATCCTCTCGGCGCAGGCCACCGACAAGAGCGTGAACGCCGCGACGCGCAAACTGTTTCCGGTTGCCCGTACTCCAAAGGAGATCGCGGCGCTCGGTGTCGAGGGACTCGCGAAATACATCCGCACCATCGGTCTGTGGCAGGCGAAGGCGAAGAACGTGGTCGCCACCGCTGTCGCCATTACCCAGCAACACGGCGGCGAGGTGCCGCGCGTGCGCGAGGCGCTCGAAGAACTTCCGGGCGTGGGTCGCAAAACTGCGAACGTGGTCCTGAACACAATCTTCGGTGAGCCGACAATTGCCGTCGACACGCACATATTTCGCGTCGCCAACCGCACGAGGATTGCTCCAGGGAAAACCCCGCGAGCGGTGGAGGACGCGCTCATCAAGTTCACGCCCGGGGAATTCGCTCATGACGCACATCAGTGGCTCATCCTGCATGGCCGTTACGTCTGCAAAGCGCTGAGGCCGCAATGCGAACGCTGTCTCGTCAACACACTGTGCGAATACCCGCCGCGCCGCAGGATAATCGCCGCCGCGAGGAAGGCTCAGTGATATTCGCCGGCCAGTCCCGCGACCAGCTGCGCGAGGCATATCGCGCGGCGTGGCACAGATTCAAGCACCAGCACACGCTGTCGCCGCTCGACAAGCAGGTGGTGGCGGTGATTTCCGAGCACCCCGAATACCACGTCATCCTGGAATCCGCGGCCGCCGACCTCGCTAACTACTCCCCCCGCAGCGGCCAGCTGAACCCCTGGCTGCACATGGGCCTGCATCTGGCGATCCGCGAGCAGGTTGCCACCAACCGGCCGGCCGGCATCGCCGAGCTTCACGCGAAGTTGTCGGTGTCCGCAGGCGGCGCGCACGAGGCCGAGCATCGCATGCTGGAAGTGCTTGCCGAGCAGCTCTGGGAGGCTCAGCGCTCGAACCAGGCGCCGGACGAAAACATCTACCTGGAGCGCCTGCGGAGCCTCGGCTGACGCAACGCCTTCGAGGCCTTCGTTCACTTCCGCCGAAGTGTGACCCAGTACCCACCTCGGAACGCCCCCGCGCTGCCGCGCGAGGAGCCCGGACTAGACTCATCGGGCTTCCGACCAGCTTGTTTGAGGTGCAGGGATGAGCATTTCAGAAACCATCGTCGCCGCCATCATCGGCGCGCTCGCGACCATGCTGACGGCCATCGTCCAGCTGGTGCGCAATCGCGCGCCGAGCGATGGCCGGCCGAAGCCGAAGAAAAATCGCATGCGCTCGGTACTCGCCACCGTCGCGTTGATGATCGGCTGCATCGTCGGTGGATACGCCTGGTCGTCGCTGCGCGCCGTCAGCGCCAAGGACGATCTCAAGGCGACCATGGAAGCGGAGTTCACCAAGCAGTTCGCGGCGCTCGCCGCCCGGCAGAACCCCACCGATGCCACCAATCCCCCGGACCCGTCCGCGGCGGCTATCCCGGCGAGCAATGCCGAAGGTGGAGCCGCCGAATCGCTGGCGCACCTGCCGCCCTGCAGGATCAATACCGAGGCTGATGAAGTAGGCCCCGTTTCCTGCACCGAACGCGTCGCGCCACCCATCGCGCTGTGTGCGTCGATTCCATCGGCGGCACACGCCACCAACGTCCGCGTTCTGGCCCGCGTGCCGAAAAGTGAATCGCCCTGGCTCGAGCGTGACGCGGGAGCGCCCACGCTCGGCAGCCTGCGCATTGCCGCCGCGCCGGCGGAGTATCCGGTCAGCGCCGATCAGCGTTCGGTGTGCCTGGAGGTGTCGAACTGGAGCGTCGACGACACGCTCGCCGTGCGCGTGATCGTCGAATACGCGTTTGGCGGCGATCCCGCGGCGGAGCTCACGGCCGCGACGCCCGCCGCCCATTCTCTTTAGGCGCTCTCGCGCCACGATGGAAAACGGCGCCGAAGCGGCGCCGTCCGTGAGTGGCCAAGGACGTCTTAAGCTCTTTTTGGTATGTAGAGGTCGGTCAGCGTTCCCTCGAACGCCTCGGCCGACAACCCGACCGTCTCCGAGAGGGTCGGATGCGGGTGGATCGTGAGCCCGATGTCCGTGGCGTCCGCACCCATCTCGATGGCGAGAGCCACCTCGGCAACCAGCTCGCCGGCGTTCGGACCCACCATGCCGCCACCGAGCACGCGGTGTGTGGTCGGATCGAACAGTAGTTTGGTGAAGCCTTCGTCGCGGCCCAGCGCCAGCGACCGGCCGCTTGCCATCCAGGGGAACTGGCCTTTCCTGTAAGCAGTACCGTTCTTCTTCGCATCGGTCTCGGTGAGGCCGACCCAGGCCACTTCCGGATCGGTGTAGGCGACCGACGGAATGACGCGCGCGTCGAAGTAGCTCTTTTGTCCGGCGGCCACTTCAGCCGCAACCTTGGCCTCGTGCATCGCCTTGTGGGCCAGCATCGGACCGGGCACCAGATCGCCGATGGCGAATACGTGCGGCAGGTTGGTGCGCATCTGTTTGTCCACCGCGATGATTCCGCGCTCGCTCACCTCGATGTCCGCCGCCTCGAGGTTCAGGCGGCTGCCGTTGGCGCTGCGGCCCACGGCCACCAGCACTCGATCGAAGACATCGGTGCGTCTGCCGGATGCGTCTTCGAATTCCACCGCAAGGCCCTCCTTGCTGGCGGTGCAGCCCGTGACCTTGGTATTGAGCAAAATCTGCTCATAGCGTGCGCGGAGGCGTTTCTCGAGCGGTTTGACGAGATCCAGGTCGGCGCCCGGCATGAGCTGCCCGGTCAACTCGACCACCGACAACTTCGCCCCGAGGGACGCATACACGGTGGCCATCTCCAGACCAATGATGCCGCCGCCGATGACCAGCAGTCTGCTCGGCACCCCGGCGAGCTCGAGCGCTCCGGTGGAGTCGATGACGCGAGGATCGTCGGGAATGAAGGGTAGTTTGATGGCTTCCGAGCCCGCGGCAATGATGCATTGCTCGAAGCGGATCTTTTCGACATTGCCGTCCACACCCGTCACTTGCATCACGTGCGGGCTGGCAAATGTGCCAGTGCCCTGTACCACTTCGACCTTGCGCTGCTTGGCGAGCACCGACAGGCCTTTGACGAGTTTGCCCACCACGCTGCCCTTCCACTCGAGCAGCTTGGGCAAGTCGATCTTGGGAGCGCCGAAGTCGATGCCATGACCGCGCATGTCGCCGACTTCGTCGATGACCTTGGCGGCGTGCAACAGCGCCTTCGAAGGAATGCAGCCGACGTTGAGGCAAACGCCGCCGAGCATGGGCCAGCGCTCGACCAGCGTGACCTTGAGACCCAAGTCGGCAGCGCGGAATGCTGCGGTGTAACCGCCGGGGCCAGCCCCCAGCACCAGCAGTTGGGTCTCGCGATCGTGCGGCACATCGGGCTTGAGCGGCTTCGATGGCTTGGGTACAGGCGCGGGCTGCGCGCGGGCGGCAGGTGCCGCCTGCGGCGCCGGGGCGGCGGGCCCGGACTTCTGAGCTGGCGGCGCTGGCGCCTTGGCGGGGGCGGCAGCGGCGGGTTTCGCCGCAGGAGCTTCGCCTTCAATGCGCGCGATCAATCCACCCTTGCCGATCTTGCCGCCCTTCTGGACCAGCACCTCGATCACGGTGCCCGCCGCGGTGGACGGCACATCCATGGTGGCCTTGTCGGTTTCGAGCGTGACGAGCGGCGTCTCCACTTCGATCTTGTCGCCCACCTTGACCAGTACATCGACGACAGCGACTTCGTCGAAGTTGCCGAGATCCGGAACCGTAAGGTCGATCTTGCTCACGACATGGCCCCGAGCAGATCTTTCGGCTTGGCGAGTGTGTCGGCAAGGAACTTGGCGATGCGCGCGCCAAGCGCGCCATCGATGACGCGGTGATCGTAGGAAAATGACAGCGGCAGCATGAGGCGCGGCGTGAATTCCTTGCCGTTCCAGACCGGCTTCATCACCGACCTGGAAACGCCGAGAATCGCCACCTCCGGCGAATTGATGATTGGCGTGAACATCGTGCCGCCGATGCCACCCAGGCTCGAGATCGTGAACCCGGCACCCTGCATGTCGGCGCCCGGTAGTTTGCCCTCGCGAGCCTTCGCGCTGAGTTCGCCGAGTGCCTTGGCGATGGCGAACACGTCCAGCTTGTCGGCGCCCTTGATGACCGGCACGAGCAGGCCATTCGGCGTATCGGCCGCGAACCCCACGTTGATGAATTTCTTGTAGATCAGGTTTTGCCCGGCTTCGTCGAGCTGGCTGTTGAGCATCGGGAACTCGCGCATGGCGCGCACCGCGGCCTGGATGATGAAAGCCAGCGGCGTGACCTTGACACCGGCCGCCGCGGCCTTCTCCTTCAGCGAGCCGCGGATCTGCTCGAGATCGGTGATGTCCGATTCGTCGAACTGCGTGACGTGCGGAATGTTGATCCACGCCCCCTGCAGGCGCGGCCCCGAGATCTTCTGCACACGATTGAGCGGCCGCACCTCGATCTCGCCGTACGCCGACGGATCGTAGTTGTGCGCCTTGGGCAGCGCCGGCGCGGCAGGCGCCATCGGCATTCCGCCCGCCATCACCATCTTCACGAAAGCCTTGACGTCATCGAGCAGGATGCGGCCCTTCTCGCCGCTGCCCCGTACGCTGCCGAGATTCACGCCGAGCTCACGCGCGAACTTGCGCACCGATGGACTGGCATGCGCGGCGCCGAAACTGGCTTCGTCGATGGCCGGCAGCGTGCCGCGTGCCGGTGCAATTGCCTGCGCCACCGCCTGGGGCGCCGCCGGGCGCGGCGGCGCCGCGACGGCGGGTTTATTGGGCGCGGACGCCGGCGCGGGCTTCGCTGGCGAGGCGGCGGCCGCGGCAGCTTCGCCCTTCACCGTGACCACCAGCGCACCAGGCGACAAGTTTCCGCCCTTCTCGACGTGCACCTTCTCGACGACGCCCTTGGCGGTCGAAGGCACGTCCATGGTTGCCTTGTCCGTTTCGAGCGTGACCAACGGCGTGTCGATGTCGATGGAGTCGCCCACTTTGACCAACACGTCGATGACCGCGACCGAGTCGAAATTCCCCATGTCGGGGACGCGTACTTCGATGAGACTGCTCATGCGTGCTGCGGATCCGGTTTGTTGGCGTCGAGCCCGAGCTTGGCGAGTGCCGCCTTGAGAGTGCCCTTGTCGATGGCGCCTTCTTCGGCCAGTGCCTGCAATGACGCATAGGCGATGTTCTTCGCGTCCACTTCGAAATGCTTGCGCAGCGCCGCGCGCGCATCCGAACGGCCGAAGCCATCGGTGCCGAGCGTGACGAAACGGCCAGGCACCCACTGACGGATCATGTCCGGCCATGCGCGCATGTAGTCGGTGGCGGCGATGAACGGCCCCACCGCTTTCGACAACGCCTGGGTGACGTACGGCACCTTGGGCGTTTCCCCCGGATGCAGCCGGTTCCAGCGTTCCACTTCGAGTGCCTCACGCCGCAGCTCCGAAAAACTCGGCGCGGAGTAGATGTCCGACGGAATGTTGAATTCACGCGCCAGGATTTCCGCGGCGCCGATGCACTCGCGCAGGATGGTGCCCGACCCCATCAAGGTGACGCGCACCTTGCCGGCTCCGCCCACGTTGAGCAGGTACATACCCTTGAGGATGCCTTCCTCGACCCCTTTTGGTAACGCCGGCTGGACGTAGTTCTCGTTCATCACCGCGATATAAAAGAAGACGCTCTCATCGTTGGCGAACATGCGCTTCATGCCGTCGTGGATGATCACGGCGAGCTCATATGCATAGGTCGGGTCGTACGCCACGCAGTTCGGCACCGTGGCGGCGTGCAGCAGGCTGTGACCGTCCTGGTGCTGCAACCCTTCGCCGGCGAGCGTGGTGCGTCCGGCGGTGGCGCCTAACAGGAAACCGCGCGTGCGCAGATCGCCCGCCGCCCAGAAGAAGTCGCCGACGCGCTGGAAGCCGAACATCGAGTAGTAGATGTAGAACGGCACCATGTGGATGCCCTGGTTCGCATAGGCAGTGCCTGCGGCGATCCACGAGCAGGTCGAGCCGGCTTCGTTGATGCCCTCTTCGAGCATCTGGCCCTTCTTGTCCTCTTTGTAGGACATGAGCTGATCGGAATCGACCGGCGTGTAGAGCTGCCCCGCCGAGCTGTAAATGCCGATCTGGCGGAACAATCCTTCCATGCCGAACGTGCGTGCCTCGTCGGGGACGATGGGCACGATGTTCTTGCCGATGGTCTTGTCCTTGAGCAACTGCGTGAGAATGCGCACGAATGCCATGGTCGTGGAGATCTCGCGGTCGCCGGTACCCTCGAGCATGGCGCTGAATGCCGAGAGCTCGGGTATCACCAGCGGCTTGGCCGCATTCTTGCGAGCCGGTAGATAGCCACCGAGCGCCTTGCGCTGCTCGTGCAGGTATTTCATCTCCGGGCTGTCGTCGCCAGGCTTCACCAGCGCGAGCTTCGCCACCTGTTCGTCGGACAACGGAATGTTGAAGCGATCGCGGAAGTCCTTGAGGCCCGCCTCGTCGATCTTCTTCTGCTGGTGCGCGACCATCTGGCCTTCGGCCGCTTTGCCGAGGCCATAACCCTTGACCGTCTTGGCCAGAATGACCGTCGGCTGACCCTTGTGCGCCGACGCCGCCGCGTAGGCTGCGAACACCTTCTGCGCGTCGTGCCCGCCGCGGTTCAAGCGCCAGATGTCGTCATCCGACATGTTGGCGACCATTTCCTTGAGCTCTGGATACTTGCCGAAGAAATTCTCGCGAGTGTAGGCGCCGCCCTTGGCCTTGAAGTTCTGATACTCGCCGTCGACGCACTCTTCCATCACCCGGCGCAGAAGGCCCTGCGTGTCGCGCGCCAGCAGCGGGTCCCAACGCGATCCCCAGACCACCTTGATGACGTTCCAGCCCGCGCCCATGAACGCGGCCTCGAGCTCCTGGATGATCTTGCCGTTGCCGCGTACCGGGCCGTCGAGACGCTGCAGGTTGCAGTTGACGACGAACACCAGGTTGTCGAGTTTCTCGCGCACCGGCAGCGTGAGCGCACCCATCGATTCGGGCTCATCCATCTCACCGTCGCCGAGGAAGGCCCAGATCTTGCGATCCGACTCCGGCACCATGCCGCGATTTTCCATGTAGCGCTGGAAGCGCGCCTGGTAGATAGCCATCATGGGCCCTAAGCCCATCGACACCGTCGGGAACTGCCAGAAGTTGGGCATGAGCCACGGGTGCGGATACGAAGAGAGACCATTGCCGCCGACTTCCTGGCGGAAATGCTTCAGCTGGTCTCCCGACAGGCGCCCTTCGAGGAACGCGCGACCGTAGATGCCCGGCGAGGAATGACCCTGCACGTACACCATGTCGCCGGGATGCGCTTCCGACTGCGCGCGCCAGAAATGGTTGAAACCGACTTCGTAGAGCGTCGCCGAGGACGCGTAGGTGGAGATGTGGCCACCGTATTCGCTCGACACCTTGTTAGCGTTCAGCACCATGGCCAGCGCGTTCCAGCGGATGTAGGCCTCGATGCGTTTTTCCAGTTCGCGATTGCCGGGGTAACTGGGTTCGTGTCCCGTCGCGATGGTGTTGACGTACGCGGTGTTCGGACGGAACGGCAGATACGCGCCGGAACGGCGCGTGAAGTCGATCAGCTGCTCGAGCAGGTAGTGCGCGCGTTCCGCGCCCTGCGTCTTGAGAACCGAGTCAATCGATTCGATCCACTCGCGTGTCTCGGTCGGATCGAGATCTTCGAGCTTCATGATTTCCGTCATACACATCCAAAGCCGTAGCGTCGGCAAGCAAAGAAAGCGATGCGTGCTGTGTTAGCATGCGCCGCGTTGAAAATGAGGTGAGGGGGCGGGGAAAACAAGGCGCGATATGATCGTTTCTTGAGGCTCTCCGGTCAAGCAAACCTCAATCCGCACAGCAGCTTACGGCGCGTTTTGCGCATCCCACTACCAGTGCAAATCGAAATTCGCCGCCCCGATGACTGGCACCTGCACTTGCGCGACGGCGCGGTCATGGCCGCCGTCCTGCCATTCACTGCCGCGCGCTTCGCGCGCGCCATCGTAATGCCGAACCTGAAGCCGCCGGTGACCACCGCGGCCGCCGCAATCGAGTATCGCGAACGGATATTGGCTGCGTTGCCCGCTGGCGCGAATTTCTCGCCATTGATGACGTTGTATCTCACCGACCGGACTGAACCTTCAGAGATCGAGAAGGCGCTGAAAGTTCAGTGGGTGAAGGCTTGTAAGCTTTATCCGGCGGGCGCGACCACCAATTCCGATTCCGGGGTCACCGACATCCGCCGCATCGACGACGTGCTCGCGCGCATGAGCGAAGCCGGAATGCCCCTTTTGGTGCATGGCGAGGTGACGGGGCGCGCCATCGATGTCTTCGAACGCGAATCGCGTTTCATCGATGAAGTGCTGGCGCCCACGCTGGCGCGATTTCCGCGCCTGCGCGTGGTGTTCGAGCACATCACCACAGCGCGCGCGGCCGAGTTCGTCAAGAGCGCGCGTGACGGCGTGGCCGCCACGATCACTCCCCAGCATCTGCTCCACAACCGCAACGCCATCTTCGAGGGTGGCATTCGCCCGCACTACTACTGTCTGCCCATTCTCAAGACCGAGCCGGATCGGGCCGCGCTGCTCGCAGCTGCCACCAGTGGCAACCCGCGGTTCTTCCTCGGTACCGACAGCGCGCCGCATGCGCAGCACACCAAGGAGAATGCCTGTGGTTGCGCCGGCATGTTCTCCGCGCATGCAGGCATCGAGCTGTATGCGGAAGCTTTCGACTCGGTGGGCAAGATCGACAAGCTCGAAGGGTTCGCCGCCGATTTCGGCGCGGACTTCTATGGGCTGCCGCGCAATGCCGAACGCATCCGTCTCGCCCGCAGGGAATGGCGTCCGCCATCTGACTATCCACTGGGAACGAGCGCCAACGACGGGAAACTCGTGCCGATGCGCGCCGATGAAGCCATCGACTGGCAGCTGGTAGCCTGATGGACGAGATCGTGCCACCGGCCAGCGGCGCCGCATTCACGGGGCCGCCACTCATGAGCAGACGGTTCCGGCAGTTCCTGCCCGTGGTCATCGACGTGGAGACCGGCGGCTTCAACTGCGCCACGGACGCGCTGCTCGAAATCGCCGCGGTCATGATCGAATTTGGCCAGGACGGGCGCCTGCAACGTGGCACGTCGCATTCCTACCATGTGCGGCCTTTCGAGGGCGCCAACCTCGAAGCGGCGTCACTCGCCGTGAACGGCATCGACCCCTTTCATCCGCTGCGGCCGGCATTGCCGGAGAAAGATGCGCTCGGACGCATCTTCACCGAAGTTCGCACGGCGATGAAGACGCACGATTGCCGTCGCGCCGTGCTGGTGGGGCACAACGCCGCCTTCGACCTGGGCTTTCTCAACGCCGCGGTGGCCCGCGCGGAGATCAAGCGCAATCCGTTTCATCCCTTCTCATGCTTCGATACGGCCACGCTTGCCGGCGCGGCGTTCGGTCAGACCGTGCTCGCGAAAGCAACGCAGGTGTGTGGGCTCAATTGGGATTCGAGCGAGGCGCATTCGGCCAGGTACGACGCCGAGCGCACGGCCGACATCTTCTGCGAGGTGTGCAACGCGCTCGATGGCGCTTGGCGCAAGGCAGACGTGCGTGCGCAGGCGCTGTGGGGCGTCGCACCGGCCGAGGTAGGCACTCCAGAAATCTGATGGACGACGCCCCTGCTTTCGAAAAGGTGCGGCGTTCTCCGATGTGGCCGTCAGGCCTGGGACGTCGCGCCAGCTTCCGTCAGCATTTTCTTGAGCTCGCCGCTGCGATGCAGGTCGAGCACGATGTCGCAGCCGCCAACCAGCTCGCCGTTCACGTAGAGCTGCGGGTAGGTAGGCCAGTTCGAAAACTTCTTGAGTGCGTCACGCAGCTCCGGGTCTTCGAAGATGTTCACGGCCTGGAACCCGGCCTCCGAGGCGCGCAGCGCGGCGACGACCTGCGCCGAAAACCCACACTGCGGAAAATCCGGCGTGCCCTTCATGAACAGGACCGCGGGTCCTGAGCCGATATGGGTCTTGATTCGATCAACCACTTCTTCTGCCACTTTCATTCTCCTTTGCTCGAGCGTTCCTACGAGCGCCCATTGCGCTTCCGCGCTCATTGCCGGCCACGCGGCGATTTCATCCACCGTGCGTAAACATCCCGCGCAGCGGTCGCCGGCGACCAGTACACAGACTTTGATGCAGGGTGATGGCGGGCGTTCAATCATTAGTGTCCGGCCCACGCGGAGCGCGTTGAATTATGGGGGCTCGTCCCCTATTCTTCAAACCGCTCACCGGGGAGATTAAGACAATGAAAATACTCACGAATCATCGCTATGCACTGATCACGGGAATCGTCCTGGCGGTGGTGCTGTCCGTCGTCCTGCACCACTCGCTGGTGCCGCCGGATTCACCTTTCAATCATCTGGCGCTGGCGCGCTGGATCCACATCGTGGCCGGTGTGTTCTGGATCGGCCTGCTCTATTACTTCAATGCCGTCCAGGTTCCGGCGCTCGCCGACGCCGCGGCCGACAAGGGCGGACCCGGGGGCGCCGGAATCACCAAATACGTCGCGCCGCGCGGCTTGTTCTGGTTCCGTTGGGCCGCCGTCATCACCTGGGTTGCCGGCGCCTGGCTGCTCGATGAGCGTTTCTTGCCCGCGTTCACGTTCGGCTTCTCGAACGGCGCGCACGACTACCAGACGGTGGTCATCGGCATCGGCGCCTGGCTCGGCACCATCATGTTGATCAATGTCTGGGCTCTCATCTGGCGCAACCAGAAGAAGATCCTCGGCATGGTGCCCGCCACGGACGAAGAGAAAACGAAAGCCCGCAAAGTCGCCCTGTATGCCTCGCGCGCCAACTTCATCCTTTCCATCCCGATGTTGCTGTGCATGGCCGCCACTTCGCACGGCCTGCCAATCTGATCGCCTAGGTTGAAAGAGCGGGTCTTAAGCGACGTCGTTGCGCGGCAGGTCGCAGCCGCGCTCGCCGAAGACTTGGGTGCGGGCGACGTCACCGCCGCACTGGTTCCAGCCTCGCAGCAGGTTCGCGCGCAAATTCTGGCGCGCGAACCTGCGATTTTCTGCGGCACCGACTGGGCCGACGCGACCTTCAAACAACTCGATACGGCCATCCTCCTCGAATGGCTGGTCACGGATGGCGGGAAGCTCGCGGCCGACATGCCGGTGCTGCGCCTGTCGGGCCCGGCGCGGCCGATCCTTACCGGTGAACGTACCGCACTCAACTTCCTGCAGACCCTGTCCGGCACCGCCACGGCAGCCAGCCGTTACGTGGACGCAGTGGCCGGCACCGGGTGCCGCATACTCGATACCCGCAAGACCCTCCCCGGCCTGCGGCTCGCACAGAAATACGCTTCGCGCTGCGGCGGCGCAGAAAACCATCGACTCGGGCTGCACGACATGGTGCTCATCAAGGAAAACCACATCATCGCCGCCGGCTCGATCACCGCTGCGGTCGCCACCGCCCGACGAACTTCACCTGGCATCCGCGTCGAAGTCGAGGTGGAGTCGCTCGCGGAATTCGCCGAGGCGCTGGCGGCACGCGCCGACATCATCATGCTCGACGAGATTTCGCTCGACGACATGCGCGAAGCGGTGCGGCGCAATCGCATCAGCGGCAGCCCGTGCAAACTCGAGGCGTCCGGCAGCGTCACATTGGCCACGGTGCGGGAGATCGCGCTCACCGGGGTCGACTACATATCCATCGGCGGCATCACCAAACACGTGCAGGCGGTCGACCTGTCGATGCGCTTCGAGTTCACATGATGGCGCGGCGCGCCGGCATCGTCTTGTCAGGCCTTCTCGCCCTGGCCGCGTGCGCGCGTCACGATGAGAACACCTTGCCCGGGACGCTCGAGCGGGATCGCGTCGAGCTGGTCGCGGACGCCAACGAAACCATCGTCTCGCTGCCGCTCGCGGAGGGCTCCACGGTGAAGCCCAACGACATCGTCGTGGTACAGGATCGCGCGCTGTCTGCGGCCGAGCTCGACGCCTCCCGCGCGCAGCTCGCGGAAGCCGAGGCACGCGTCGAAGAACTCAAGAATGGTCCGCGTAACACCACCATTCGCGCCGCCGCCGCGCGCCGCGACGCAGCCCGTGCCCAGCGCGACGATGCGGTACGTGAGCGTGATCGCCTGTTGGGGCTGGTGGAGCGCAGCCTGGTCAGCAAATCCGCGGCGGACCGCCAGGTGTCCGCGGCTGCTTCCGCAGAAGCAGCCCTGCATGAAGCCGAAGCGGATCTGCGCGAACTTCAGGAAGGCACGCGGGCTGAGCAATTGGCACAGGCACGCCAGGCGGCCGACAGTGCGCGAGCCAATCTCGCCGGCCTCGAAACGACGTCGGCGCGTCTGGAAGTCCGCTCACCGATCGCCGGCACGATCGACTCCTTGCCGTTTCATGTCGGCGAGAAACCGGCGCGTGGCGCGACCGTGGCCGTGCTGCTCGCGAGCACGGCGCCCTTCGCGCGCGTGCACGTGCCCGAGCCGATCCGCGCGAAAGTGAAGATCGGCACACCGGCGACGCTGCGCGTCGATGGCATCGACCGCGACTTCAAGGGGCAGGTGCGTTTCATCGCCAGCGAAGCGGAATTCACACCTTACTACTCGCTCACCGCGGCCGACCGCTCGCGTCTGTCGTTTCTCGCCGAAGTGGTTTTCGATGACGCCGGCGATGTGTCTCTGCCCTCGGGCGTACCGGTGGACGTCTCGCTGGAGCTCGGCGCGCCGTGAACGGCGACTCCCTGATCGGCGGTGGCGGAACGGCAATCGCGGCTCGGCAGCTCACGCGGAGGTTCGGCGACAAGGTCGCGGTGGATCACATCGACCTCGACATTCCTTCGGGACGCATCTACGGCTTCCTCGGCCCGAACGGCTCGGGAAAGTCGACCACGCTGCGCATGCTCTGCGGCATGCTGCTGCCGAGTGAAGGCCACGCCGAAGTGTTCGGCCTGTCCGTGGTGAAAGATGCCGAAGCGATCCGGCGCCGCCTCGGCTACATGCCGCAGAAGTTTTCGCTGTGGGAAGACCTGACTTGCGATGAGAACCTGCGCTTCATCGCCGACCTCTATGGCCTCGAAGGCGACATGGAGGCGCGCATCGCCGCGGCACGCGCCACCTACAACCTCGACAAATTGCGCAGGCAACGCGCCGGCACGATGAGCGGCGGGCAGAAGCAGCGCCTGGCGCTCGCGGCAGCGACGCTGCATGAGCCAGAGCTGCTGCTGCTCGATGAGCCCACCAGCGCCGTCGATCCACAGAGCCGGCGCGATTTCTGGGACGGTTTGTTTCGACTCGCCGACGCCGGCGCCACGATCCTCGTCTCCACGCACTACATGGACGAGGCCGAGCGCTGCCACGGGCTGGCGATTCTTGCCGAAGGGCGCGTGGTCGCCGAAGGAACACCGCGGGCGCTCATGAACGGCGTCGAGGCGGACATCTACGAAATCGAGGGCGCCGATGGCAGCGAGGCACCCAAGCTCGTCCGCGCGCTGCCCTGGGTGCACGGCGTCACACAGCTGGGCATTCGCCTGCGCGTGCTGGTGAAGCGCGGCGAAAACGACGCCGAATCCAAGCTGCGCGCGCTGCTGGCGCAACACGGCATCGGCGGCCAGATCGCGCGAACGTCCGCGAGCCTCGAAGACGTGTTCGTGGTGGCGACGAGGCCCGAAAAACGTGGCAACTAACAGGGTACGGGCATCACTGCGACGCCTGTTTGCAGTCGCCACCAAGGAGGTGCGGCAGCTGTCCCGCGACCGCGTCACCTTCGGCATGATCGTCGGCGTGCCGATGATGCAGATCATACTGTTCGGCTATGCCATCAACTTCGACGTGCGCAACCTGGCCACGGTCGTGCAGGATGACGCCAACACGTCGATGTCGCGCGAGTTCATCGCGCAGCTCAAGGCCACACAGGTGGTACACGTCAGCTATACCACCAACTCCTCCGATGAGATCGCGGCACTCATGCGCGAGGGCCGCGCCAGCATGGCGGTGGTGATCCCGAAAGATTTCGAACGCCGCCTGCAGTCCGACACCCGCCCCGTGGTGCAGATTCTCGTCGACGGCTCGCAGCCCAGTCTCGCCGGAGTCGCGGCCGGCATCGCCGCCATGCCGGTGCTCGCGCGCCACGGGCAGGGACCCTATGCCGGTGGCAAGCGCATGACACCGCGGCGCATCGAGATACGCACGCTGTACAACCCGGAGAAGCGCACCGCCGTGCAGATCGTGCCGGCGCTCATCGGCGTGATTCTCTCCATGACCATGGTGCTGTTCACCTCGGGAGCCATCGTGCGCGAACGCGAACGCGGCAACCTCGAGCTATTGATCGCCACGCCGCTCGGGCGGCTCGAGCTCATGGTGGGCAAACTACTGCCGTATGTGGTCATCGGCCTGATCCAGACCACGCTCATCATGATCGTGGGTTCGGCGCTCTTCAACGTGCCGGTGGTCGGCAATCTCGCCAATCTCTATGCGGCGACACTGATGTTCATCGCCGCCACTTTGGGCCTCGGCCTGTTCGTCTCCACGCTGGCGCAGACCCAGTTCCAGGCGTTCCAGCTCGCCTTCGTCACCCTGCTGCCGTCCATTCTGCTGTCGGGATTCATGTTCCCGTTCGAGGGCATGCCCGTGGTCGCGCAATGGGTTGCGCAGGTGTTGCCGCTCACGCATTTCAACGTGATCATCCGCGGCATCATGCTGCGTGGCGCAGACCTGCCCGAGGTGTGGCCGCAACTCGCCAAGCTCGCGGTGTTTCTCACCGTCATGCTCGCGATCGCCGTCGCGCGCTTCAAGAAGCGCCTCGACTAATGGGGTCAGACCCCATTTCCTAGCAAAAGGGGTCAGACCTGATGTCTGTACAATCTCGAAAAGCTGCTGGACTGGTTGCGAAGGCCTGCCGAAGTCTGGGTGGCCACGTTCCAGGAAGTCATGCATTACGCCGGCACACGCACTCGCTAGACTTCGTTCCTCGCAACGCGGAGGTGGCATGGACGACAAGGCTCAGGCGGAACGCGCACAACGCTTTCGCGCGTTACACACCAGCGGCACCTTCGTAATCGCCAATTGCTGGGACGGTGGCTCGGCGCGCATTCTCACGGCGCTCGGGTTTCCGGCGCTCGCCACTTCCAGCGGTGCATCGGCAGGTACTCTCGGCCGCCTCGACGGGAATGTCTCCATCGACGAGGCCATGGCCCAGGCGCGCATTATCTGCGGCGCGACCACGGTGCCCGTTTCCGCCGACCTCGAAAAAGGTTTTGGCGACGCCCCCGCCGCAACGGCCAAGGCGATCAGTCTGGCGGCGGCCAGCGGGCTGGTCGGCGGCTCCATCGAAGATGCCACCGGCCGCAAGGAAGCGCCCATCTTCGACATCGGATTCGCCACGGAGCGCGTCGCCGCGGCCGTGCAGGCGGCGCGCGCGTTGTCTTTTCCATTCACGCTGACCGCGCGCGCCGAGAACTATCTACACGGCAGGCCTGATCTCGATGACACCATCAAACGACTCCAGGCCTACGAACGCGTCGGTGCCGATGTGTTGTTCGCCCCCGGCCTGCCCGACCTAGCCGCGGTGCGCACGGTGTGCTCTTCGGTGAGCAAGCCCGTGAACTTCATGGTCGGCATTCGCGGCAAATCATTTTCCGTGGCGGAACTCACGGAAGCCGGCGTGCGCCGCATCAGCCTCGCCACGTCGTTGTATCGCGCCGCCATGACCGGGCTCGCCGATGCCGCGCGCGAGATTCGAAAGTCCGGCACTTTCGGCTATCTCGACGAATCGATGTCCAGCGGCGAATTCGCCGATTTCTTGAAGGCCGAGGACCGCCGATGAGGTCACGCCGCCAATTCCTGCAAACCAGCTGGTCGGGTACATGCGCCGCAGCACTGTCATGGCCCGCGCTCGCCGCGTCGCGACCCGCCGATTCGCTCGAATCGCTGGCACGCCTCAAAGGTCTGCGCTTCGGCACGTCGCTCAGCGGCCGCGGGCTCACCAATGCGAAATACCTCGAGCTAGTCACGGTGCAATGCGGGCCCAAGCCGCTGCGCGAAGCCATGGCGGCCGCCTTCCGCGCCGCGCCAGGCCGCCGGCGCAGGAGCGTTGCAGGAGTGCCGGCATGAGACTCGTCGACTGCGATCCGCACCGTCATTCCGCGCCAATTCTCGAGATCTTCAACGAAGCCATCGCCAATTCCACGGCGCTGTACGACTATGAGCTGCGTGCAGCCGACAGCATGGTGGGCTGGTTCGCCACCAAGAAACAGCGGCGCTATCCCGTCATAGGCCTCGAGAACGATGCCGGTGAGCTGCTGGGCTTCGCCACCTACGGCATGTTCCGCGAGCGCCCGGCGTACAAGTACACCGTGGAGCACTCCATATATATGGACACACGTTTTCGCGGCCAGGGCCACGGCGCCGTGCTGCTGGAAGCCATCGTCGCCGCGGCAGTCCGACAGGACTACCACTGCATGGTGGGCGGCATCGATGCTTCGAACGCGGTGAGCATCAGGCTGCACGAGCGGCTGGGATTCACCCACTGCGGCACCGTAAAGCAGGCAGGATTCAAGTTTGGCCGCTGGCTGGACCTCGCGTTCTATCAGCGCATACTCGCGACGCCGGCCACGCCGGTGGACGGATGAAGTTGCAGCTCTTGGGGGGCCCTTTGAGATTCAGCATGTTGTTAGCCGCGCTCGCGGCCGTCCCGGCTGCGGCAGCGGATGCCGTCAAGTTTCAGTGGTTCGAATACACCGGCCAGGACACGATCTATTCCGCGCCCCTGGCGTCCGGCGAATTCCACAACCCGATTCTCGCCGGCTACTATCCCGATCCGAGCGTGGTTCTCGCGGGCGACAAGGCCTATCTCGTCAATTCCACATTCGCGCACTGGCCCGGTATTCCGATCCACGAAAGCACCGATCTCGTGCATTGGAAACTGATCGGCCACGCGTTGAGCGATCCGGCAAAGATCACCTTCGACGGGTTGAATACTTCACGCGGTGTGTTCGCTCCGTCGATTCACTTTCACCAAGGCACGTACTACATCGTCAACACGCTGGTCGATGCGGGCGGCAACTTCTTCGTCACCGCGAAAGACCCGGCGGGCCCGTGGTCCGACCCTGTCTGGCTCAAGGAGATCGACGGCATCGATCCCTCGTTCTTCTTCGACGATGATGGCAAAGCCTACATTTACAACAACGGGGCACCCGAAGGCGCGCCGCAGTATGAAGGTCATCGTGCGATCTGGATGCAGGAGTTCAATCTCAAGACCAACAAACTTTTCGGCCCGCGCAAGATCGTCGTGAACGGCGGCGCCGACATCTCGAAGAAGCCGATCTGGATCGAAGGACCGCATCTATACCGCATCAAGGGCGCCTACTATCTCCTGTGTGCCGAGGGCGGTACGGGACCCGGACATTCCGTAGTTATTTTCCGCAGCAAGTCGCCGTGGGGGCCGTTCGAACCCTATTCCGGCAACCCCATCCTCACCCAGCGTGACCTGCCCGCGGATCGCGCCAATCCGATCAGCAACGCCGGTCACGCGGATCTCATCGAGCTGAAGGATGGCAGCTGGTGGGCGGTGTTCCTCGCTTCGCGGCCCTATGAGGGTGATCGGTACAACACCGGCCGCGAAACTTTTCTGTTACCAGTCACGTGGAAAAACGGATGGCCGGTGATCCTCGAGCACGGCAAGACAATACCGACGACACTGCGCGCCCCGAGGGTCATGAAAGGCAGCGCAGCAGTCACATCGGACGCACTCTCGGGCAATTTCACGAAGCGCGATGAGTTCGACGGCAAGCCCGGCCCTGAGTGGCTACAGGTTCATGTTCCGAAGGAGACGTGGTTCGACGTGCAGGGTGGCGCGCTGCAGGTTCGCGCGCTGAAAGGTCGACTCTCTGACAAGCGCAATGTCTCCTTCCTCGCGCGCCGCCAGCAACACACGAAGTTCGAGGCGAGCACCGAGCTCACCCCGCCGCCCGCCGGCGTCAGCGCGGGGCTCGCGGCGTTTCAGAACGAAAACAACTCGTATTTTCTCGGCACGACCCGCGTGAAGGACGGCTGGATCGTCTTTCTCGAAAAACACGCCGGCAGCAGCGAAAACATGGCCAAGGTGCTGCCCTCAACGCCGACATCGTTGCGGCTGCGGATTTCGGGTGACGGCGGCAAATATTCTTTTTATTACGACGCCGGCCAGGGATGGAAGGCGCTACGTGAAAACGACGATGGTTCGATATTGAGCACCGAAGTCGCCGGCGGATTTGTCGGCACGGTGTTAGGCCCCTTCGCCAGACAGGAATGAACATGGCTTTGAATCAACTCGCGCTCGGCGCACTGCTCGCCTTCTTCGCTTTTGCCGCCAACGCGCAAACGGCGGTGGCCCCTGCTTCCAATGGAGTGGCCGACGCGGAAAAAGAAGACTGGATAGTGCTGTTCAACGGCAAGGACCTGAAGGGCTGGACGCCGAAGATCGCCAAACACGAGCTCGGCGACAATTTCGGCAACACGTTCCGTGTCGAGGACGGGCTGCTCAAGGTCCGCTACGACAAATACAAGGGCTTCGACGGCCGGTTCGGTCATCTCTTCTATAAAGATCCCTATTCCTACTACCGCCTGGTGGTCGAATACCGCTTCGTGGGAAGCCAGGCGCCGGGCCATCCGGGGGCCTGGGCACTGCGCAACAGCGGCGCCATGCTGCATTCGCCCGATCCGCGCACCATGCCGCGCGGCCAGACGTTTCCGATATCCATCGAGGCGCAATTCCTCGGCGGCAACAGCGACGGCAAAGCCCGCTCCACCGCCAACATGTGCAGTCCCGGCACGGAAGTCGTCTACCAGGGGACTATCTACAAAGACCATTGCCTGAACTCCAGCTCGCCCACCTTCGACGGTGAGCAGTGGGTGCGCGCCGAAATGGTGGTGCATGGCTCAGGGACCATCACGCACTACGCCAATGGCCAGAAGGTGCTCGAATACTCGGTGCCGCAGTATGGCGGAGGCCAGGTCGACAACTACGACGCCACCACCAAGATCGATGGCAGGCTCATCGAGGGCGGCTACATATCGCTGCAGAGCGAATCGCATCCGATCGACTTCCGCAAGGTGGAGTTGCTGAACCTCGCCGGCTGCATGGACAAGGCAGCCACTAACTACAAACGCTACTACGTCAAGTCGGTTCCCGAAGACTGCAAGTTCGCCGAAGGCGCGAAACCGGCGATGCGCCGTCCGGGCGACTATCCGGTCAGTGCCGAAGCGCTGCCGCAGGAGGGCGTTCCGAAAGGCCGGCTCGAAGGGCCGTTCGAGTTCCGCAGCAAGATCATCGAAGGCACGGTGCGCCGCTACTGGATATTCGTGCCGGCGCAGTACAACGACAAGAAGCCGCAGCCCGCCAACGTGCTCGTCTTCCAGGATGGGCAGCGCGCCACGAATCCGAATGGCCCGCTGAGGTTGCCGCAGGTCATGGAGAACCTCATTGCCAAGGGCAAGATGCCCGTCACCATCGGCATCTTCATCACCCCGGGAAATCTCAGCGAGACCTACCCGACGGATCTGGAGATGCGCAATCCGAATCACCGCAAGGACGAGTACGACGCGCTCAACGATACCTACGCACGTTTCCTGATCGACGAGATGCTTCCGGAGGTGGGCAAGAAATACCAACTCACCGACGACCCGGAGAAACGGGCCATCGGCGGCACGTCGAGCGGCGCCATCGCCGCATTCACCGTCGCCTGGCAACGCCCCGATGCATTCCGCCGTGTCATCAGCATGATCGGCAGCTACACCTCGATCGGCTACCAGCCTGCCGTGGATGGCAAACCCATGGTTCCGGGCGGGGATCTGTATCCGACGCTGATCCGCAAGAATCCCATCAAACCCATCCGCATCTATCTACAGGACGGCGAGAAGGACCTGTCGAACGAACACGGCAACTGGTATCTCGCCAATCTGGAAATGCTCTCGGCATTCGAATTCGCCAACACCAAGGCCGATCGTGACAAGGTGCTCGGCCCCCGCTACGAGGTGCGGCACCAGTGGGGCGACGGCGCGCACTCCGATGCGCACGGTGGTGCGCTGCTGCCCGACATTCTCAGCTGGATATGGCGCAACGACTGATTGGCAACATCCAGACATTCACCCATCAGTCGCCCATCGGCCACTGGCGCGTGAGTGTGTGGCGCACCGACCCGCGACTTGCGGACATCGTGGCGAGCATGTGGTTCGGCGAAGGCAAAGTTGCCTACCAGCGGGATCGCATCCTGCCGTCGGGACAAAGTCAGCTGCTGATCAACCTTGGGCCGCCGCAGTACCGCATCGAGCCCGGGCCGCCCGAGCGGCGCGTGCCTTTCATCGACGTGTGGTACTCGGGCCTGCATCAGGGCCCCATCGATACCGAGGCGCCGCACGGCAATGCCTTGTTAGGCGTGGCATTCCTGGGCCAGGGCACTTTCCCCTGGCTCGGGGCGCGCATGGACGGACTCACCGACCGGATCATTGCGCTGGCGGATGCGCTCGGCGATGGCGCGCTGCGCCTGCGCGAGCGGCTGTTGAACACCGCATCACTGGAAGCGCGTTTCAAGTGCGTCGAGCGCTGGTTGCTGGCCCGTCTGAAACCCCGCACCGTGGTACACCCTGCCGTGCGCTGGGCCGTGGATCGCATCGCCGCGAGTGGCGGGCGGGTGTCCATCGAAGATCTCGCGACGCAGACCGGGTACACGCGCAAGCACCTCGGTAACCTGTTTCAACAGCAGGTGGGCGTCAGCCCGAAGTCGCTGGCGCGCATTCACCGTTTTCGCGAGGCTTTGGTCCTGCTCAATTCCGGCGACGGCGAGGTGCCATGGGCAGCGCTTGCGGAGCAATGCGGGTATTACGACCAGTCGCATCTGATCAACGAGTTTCGCCGCTTCACCGGCTTCTCCCCTGGCGAGCTCGCCCGCCGCGACCGCCCGGATTCGCAGAGCGTCGTCTTGAGGTAGGAAAGCGGGACATTCCTCACTTCCCATTTTTCCAAGACGCCGCGCCGCGCGACGCGCAAGATTGCCGCACAACAATGAAGGGAGGGCGTCATGCCTGAAATCAACTGGATCGCCGTCGTCGTTGCCGCTGTCGGGAGTTTCCTGTTAGGCGGCCTGTGGTATTCGCCGGTGCTGTTCGGCAAGGTCTGGCAGCGTGAGGCTGGCTTGACCGACGAGCAGATCAAGAACGGAAACATGCTCAAGATCTTCGGCCTGTCGCTGGTACTGTCGTTGCTCGCCGCCTGGAATTTCGCGAATTTCCTCGGACCTCGCCCGTCGATCGCGTTTGGCGCCGGCGTCGGCGCTTCGGCGGGACTGCTGTGGGTCGCCAGCAGTTTCGGCATCAACTATCTGTTCGAGCGCAAGAGCCTCAAGCTGTTCCTGATCAACGGCGGTTATCACACGCTGCAGTTCACCATCATCGGCCTGGCCCTCGCCCTGCTGCCGTGCAACGACTGCGCGCAGCTCCCCTGCCCGCAATGAAAGTCGAGCGCAAGGCCGATCACGCGGTCAGCGAGACCTCTTGCAAGAATGCCACCGGCAAATCCCTTGCCGAGTGGTTCAAAGCGCTCGACAAGCATGGCGGCGCCGCGCTCGGACGCCGCACGCTGAGCCACTGGCTCATGCAGGACAACAAGGTCGATCCGTGGTGGAGCGCCACGGTCGTCGCCGAATACGAAATCGCGCGCGGCGACCTTGCCAAGGACGGCAACCCCAAGGGCTTCTCCATCTGCCCCACCAAGAGCATCAAGGCCAGTGCAGCAGACTGCTACGCGGCTTTCGCCAGCGCCAAGGCGCTCGACCAATGGTTCGGCCTCCAGCATGACGTCGAGCTGCGCGACGGCGGCCACTGGCGCAATGCCGACGGCAATCGCGCGACGATCAAGAAGGCGAGTGCCGGCAAGAACATCAGGCTCATTGCGGAAGATGAAGGGCTCACGCTGCCTACCCCCGTCGAAATCAAGTTCGAAGCCAAGGGCGATAGATGCACCGTGATGGTCAGCATCGAGCGGCTGCAGACGCGTGCCGAGGCCGACGGGTACAGGCGCGCCTGGGGCGAAGCGCTCGCCAGACTCAAGACGACGCTCGAAGCGCGTTGACGCGCGAACTTCAGCGCGTCTCACGGGACTAATCGCGGATGTCCCCTGGCAGGAGCCATCGAGATGAGCAAAGTGCGCGTGAGCAATTTTTCGCTGTCCTTCGACGGCTACGGGGCGGGGCCGCGCCAGGATGTGCAGGAACCTCTCGGTGTCGGCGGCGAGGCGCTGCACGAGTGGCTGGTGACTACGCAGATGTTCCGGAAGATGTACGGCAAGACCGGTGGTACCACCGGTGCGGACAACGATTTGGCCGTGCGCGGCATGGACAATATCGGCGCGTGGATTCTCGGCCGCAACATGTTCGGCCCCGTGCGCGGACCGTGGCCCGACGAAAGCTGGAAGGGTTGGTGGGGCGATGAGCCGCCCTATCACACGCCGGTCTTCGTGCTCACGCATCATCAACGGCCCAGCGTCCAGATGAAGGGTGGGACCACCTTTCACTTCATCTGTGACGGTGTCCACGACGCCTTGGCGCGCGCCCGTGATGCCGCGGGCGGTAAAGACATCCGCATCGGCGGCGGCGTCGCGACGATCCGCCAGTATCTTGCAGCAGGGCTCGTCGATGAGATGCACCTCGCCATGACCCCGGTTTTGCTGGGCACCGGCGAACATCTGCTGGCTGGTTTCGATCTGCTGGCGCTTGGATTCGAACGAACGGAATTCGTGAACACACCGAACGCCACTCATGTGGTTTTGCAGAAGCGCGGCTAACTAGCTCTGGTGCCTGGGCTCCGGGCGCGAGCGTTGGTTCGCGCGCAGCAGCAGCCAGCGTGTCAGCCTCGGCAGGTTGCGCGCCATGAACACGATGAGCCTGGCGTGCACGGTGACGATGACTTCTTTGCTGCCGCGCAGGATGCCGCGCACCATGATGCGCGCCGCCTTGCGCGTCTCCATGCGCAGCCATGCCGGGACCGGGTCCCTCACCTGCGCGTGCAACCCGCCATGGTTGTCGACTCGCCGGATATCGGAATCGATGAACCCCGGCGAAATCAGCGTACAGCCCACTCCCGCCGCGCGCAGTTCTCCGTGCAGCGACTCGGCCAGCGAACGCACTGCAAACTTGCTCATCGAGTAAGCCGAGCTACCCGCTCCCGAAAGGTAACCCGCCACGCTGCCCATGATCACGAAGCGGCCGTGAGTGGCGCTCAGGCTGGCGATGGTCTCGTGAAAGGTGCGCAGAACACCGTACACATTGGTGTCGAATTGCCGGCGGTAATCATCCAGCGTCAGGTGCTGGGCGTTGCCGACTACGCCAAAGCCGGCATTGGCCACCACGATGTGCGGTGTCACGCCGATCGCCGCGAGCTCGCTGACCACGCGCGCGATATCGCCATCGACGGTGACGTCCGCGCGATGTGCGGTGGCGTTTCCACCCGCCGCGCGCAGCTCGATCGCCAGCGCTTCCAGGCGCTCGGCACGGCGTGCGGTCAATGCGACGTGCATTCCGCAGCGCCCGAATTCGCGCGCCAGGCCGGCGCCGATGCCCGACGATGCACCAGTGATGAGGACGCAGTGCTGAGTCTTGTTTGGTGTCATATTCATCGAAGTAGTTCTAACATGCCTGGACCGCCTGTACGATGCGGCTCACCAAACGGATGCACGAGGACCTCATGCACCAACTTCCTGACGGGCCTGGGCAGTCACCGCGCTGAGCACATGAACGAGCCGGACCTCTACGCCGTCGTCAAGCCCGACCTGGGTGCCCTGGCGGCACCCCTGGTCGAACGCAGCGAGAAATTGTTGCGCGAGCACGGAGATTTTCTGCCTCACGCCGCTGTGCTCACCAGCGAGGGCAAGGTGACGATGGTCGGCGCCATGTGCAATACGCCGGACGGTTTCGCGCACGCCCGGCACATCCTGCCGATGCTTTATGACGGTCTGCGAGCGATGGCCAACGAGAAGGAGCTGCTCGCCGTCGGCGTCGCCGAATGCGTACCGGAAATTCCCGGTATCGCGGCGACCCGTGCGATCAGAATTCTCGTGGAGCACCAGCGCGCATTCGCGATCATCTTCTACCTGCCGTTCACGCGGGATGCCGAAGGCCGATACGCCTTCGGCAAGACGCTCTCGCTGCAGGCCGACCCCGAGGTCAAGGTGTGGACCCAGGGTTTCTGAGTCGCGTATCCTAGGCATCCGTCAGCGCCGCCTTGACCTAACAACCCGTGAGAATTCTTTTTCGTTCCGCGATCGCCTGTCTCGCCTTCACGGCCAGTGCCCAGGCGGCGACGATCTCCATTCTCGACGGCGCGAATACCGCGCAGAGCGCCTACGCGGCGCGGAAGTTAGGCGCGGCGCTCGTTGCCGGCGGTCACTCGGTGCGCGCGGACCGCGCCGAATATCGCGTCACGCTCACGGTCGATTCGGCGCTCGCAGCCGCGGAGGGCTTCAGCGTCACCGTCAGCGGCAAGAACATCGCGGTCGCCGGCGGCGATGCGCGCGGTCTCATTTACGGCGCGCTGGCGGTGGCCGAGCAGGCACGCAATGGCACGCCGCCCGGCAAACTGCGCGCCTTCAGTGGCAAACCCGCGCTCGAATTCCGCGGCATCAAGTTCAACACGCCGTGGGACACCTATCGGCCGAGCACAGCGCTCGACCAGCATTACGCCACGGCGCGTGACTTGAGATTCTGGGAAGCCTTCCTCGACATGATGGTCGAGAACCGCTTCAACGCGGTGAGCCTCTGGACCATGCATCCGTTCACCTACATGATCCGGCCCGCGAATTTTCCCGAGGCCAGCAAGTGGTCGGCTGCGGAATTCGCCGCGTGGCAGCACCTGTATCGCGAAATATTCCGCATGGCCAAGGAACGCGGGCTCGACACCTACGTGGTGTTCTGGAGCATCTTCGTGAGCGAGGAGTTTTCCAAAGCGCACGAACTCGGCGGGCAGAATTTCTATCCGCACTACTACGTCAACGGCGACACCTCTGAAGTCACCAAGCGCTACCTTCGCCAAAGCGTGACGCAGATGCTCGAGGAATATCCCGATCTCGATGGCATCGGCGTGTCGCACGGCGAAGGCATGGGGGGCATGACGCCCTTGCAGCGCCAGCAGTTCGTGGATGAGGTGTATATCGCCGGCGCACTCGCCGTGAAGCGTGCGCAACCCGTGAAACTCATCCACCGCGTGCCGTTCTCCTCCGGCCTTTCATCGGGGCCCGGCGTCAGTTCCGACGTCGAGCAGGTCACGCGCGCTGCCATGGAAAAGCTTGGGCGTAAATTCGCGGGTCCCATCTGGGTGGAGATGAAATTCAACTGGTCGCATGGCCACTCCACGCCGAAACTCGTGAAAGTGCACGGCGGAGCGCTCGGCGACACCTACTTCAAGCCGCTGCCCACCAACTACAAAATCGTCTGGCAGGTTCGTAACGAGGATTTCTTCGCGCTGCGCTGGGGCGTTCCCGACTTCATCCGCCAGCATATTGCCCAGAATGGCAGCAAGGATGGCGCGCAGGCATATGTGGGTGGTTACTTCGTCGGATCGGAGACCTACATTCCCGCGCTCGACTACTTCACCGGGACGAAGGAACCGGTGACGTGGACATGGGCCTTCCAGCGTCAATGGCTGTTCTACAAGCTATGGGGCCGCCTGCTGTACGACCCGAAGACGGACGATTCCATATTTCAGGCGGAATTCACCCGCCGCTACGGCGAAACAGCGCGCAACCTGCTGCGCGCGTACGGCCGGGCTTCGAGTACGCAGCTGCGCCTCGCGTCTCTCTATGACTCCCGCTGGGACTTCACGCTGTACAGCGAGGGAATGCTCGCGCTGCAGGGTGAACACACCAGATACATCGGCGTCGATGCGCTGATCAAACAACCGCCCATGGATCCGGCCTATGTCTCGGTGGCCGAATACGTCAAGGCGCTTGGTGATGGCACCGCGTTTCCCGCTGATCGCATCACCCCGCCGAGGCTCATCGACATGCTCGAGCGTGACAACCGAGAGGCGCTGCGCCTCGTCGAACGCATCGATACGACGCGCGATGCGTCGCTGCGCTATGAAGTCGCCGACGTGAAGACCTGGGCGCATCTCGGCCTGCATCTGGCCGAAAAACTGCGCGGCGCGGTGGCGCTGCAGATGTTCAGGCACAGCGGCGACGAGCGGCAATCGCAGGCGGCCATCGGGCACCTGCGCAAAGCACTGGACCAATGGGATGAGGTGATCCGCATCACGCGCCCCATCTACAGGGACATGAAACTCACGCACTACAACGGCAACTCGTTCGACGCCAACCCGGACAACCTGTTCCATTGGGAACGAGTCCGCGGCGAGGTGGCCGAGGACATCGAAGTCGCCCGCCGCAGCCGGCACTTGACCTTGCCGTAGCGTCAAGCCGCACCGTCCAGGCTCCCAACCCAAGGAGCCGGCCGTGCTGAAGATCTATGGCGTTCCCATCTCCGTTCACACCCGCAAAGTCATCGTCGTGGCGCTGGCCAAGGGCCTGGCGCACGAAGTGATCCCCGTTGTTCCGGTCGTTCCCGGCAATCCGCCCGACAATTGGCGGGACTTGAGTCCCACGGGCAAAATACCCGCGCTCACGGATGGCGATTTCACCGTGGCGGATTCGGCCGCGATCTGCGCCTACCTCGAGCGGGTTCATCCAGCGCAACCGGTTTACCCTGCCGATGCGCGTGACTATGCGTTGGCGCTGTCGTTCGAGCAGTACGCCGGCGCCCTGTTTCGCGAGGTCGTTCATCCGTTGTTTCACGAAACTTTCGTCTTCCCGAAAATCCACCAGGTGGCCAGCAACCAGAAGCGAGTCGATGCGGTGCTCGCCACGGCCGTGCCGGAAATGTTCGGGTATCTGGATTCGGCGATTGGCGGCGAGTTTCTCGTGAGCAACCAGGTGACCGTCGCCGACTTTGCGGTGGCGTCGAACCTCATCACCTATCAATACATCGGCTTCGACCTGTATCGCGCGCGCTTTCCCCGGCTCGCCGGGATGTTCGACCGCGTCGTGCAACATCCGGCGATGGCCGAAGCGCTTCGCCGCGAGCAGCCGGTGGTCGACTCCATGGGACTTACGCGGGACTGGCATGTTCAGAATCGGTGACTTCTCGCGCATCGCCCGCGTCTCCGCGCGCCTGCTGCGTTTCTACGATGAGCTCGGCTTGTTAGTGCCGGCGCACGCTAACCAGCAGACGGGCTATCGCTACTACGCAGTCACACAACTCGCGGAGTTGAACCGCATCCTGGTGCTCAAGGAACTGGGATTCAATCTCGAGCAGGTGCGCGACATCCTGCGCTCGAAGGTGAATTCGGCGGAGTTGCGCAATCTCTTGATGCTGCGGCGTAACGACGTCGAGCAGACTTTGTCACTGGAGGCACGCAGGCTGCAGCAGATCGAGGCGCGCATCGCGCAACTCGAGAGTGATGGCACGTTGAGCGCCGACGACGTCATCGTGCGCGCCGAACCGGCACGCGAGATCGTGTCGCTACGCCGTACGGTGCCGTCGTTTGCCGCCGCGCGGGGGCTCATCCTCGAGCTGCGCGAGCTGGCGCGTCCGTTGCTGGCGCGGCGGCCCAAGGCCACATTGCTCGGCATCGCGCACTCGCCCGATTTCGAGCAGGATGAAATCGATGTCGAGTTCGGCTATGTGATCGACGGCGAGCAGGCCGTTGGCACCGCATCCGGGCAATCGCTCACGCGGCGCACGCTCGAGGCGGTGACGCGCATGGCGGTCTGCGTTCGCGTGGGCCTGCCGGAGGACGCCCATCTCGTGACCGCGAAAATCGGCCGCTATCTGGCAGCGAGTGGCGATGCGCTGGCTGGCCCCGGCCGCGAAATATTTCTCAAGCCGCCCGACCCCGAGCGCATGCACGAGTCCGTGGTCGAAATGCAATTCCCGATCGCACCGCTCGGGACATCGGCGCGCGAGGGCACCGATATGTAATGCGGCGGATTCTCGGGTCACTCCATTGACCCGAGAATCCGCCTCCTCCACCAAGCAGCTTTTTCTTCAGTTCACAGTGAATCGAGGAAAGCCAGCACCTGATCCTTCTGTGCAGGCGTGAGCGCATTGAAGGCCGACCTCGCGGCCGTTGCCTGACCGGCATGGCGCGCGATGGCCTCCTGCTTGGTAAATGACAACCCGTCGTGCATGAGCCGGTTGCGCGTGCGCAGAGCCCAGAGCGGCGCGGTGCGGATCTGCGTCGCCGTCGACACAAACGCCGCGCCTGGCAGCACTGGGATGCCATCACCGGTACCGATGTCGTGCAGCAGGAAATCGCTGTAGGGATGAATGATCTTGTTCCCGACGGCGTCGCGTACCCGTAAAACCCCTCCGTTGATGCGCGTGCCCGGCGCCGCCGTACGCAGCGTCGAGACGTGACAGCCGTTGCAACCGACCGAATTGAACAACGTCTCACCGGCCCTCACCGTCGCGGTGATCGCGGCGCGCGGTGGCGCCTTGGTGGCACGCATGAAGTTGGCGAACGCCACCACATCGATGCCATCGTCTTCGGGATCCGGCACCCGGTCGAATGGCGTGCCGAAGCCAACGAATCGGCCCAGCGAGGTATTTTCCTCCGGCAGGACCGGCGTGGTGATGCCCATCTCGTTGAGGTAAGCATCGGCGGCGAACGACTCCAGGCTCGCGTGCTGGCTCTTCCACCCGAAGCGTCCAATGCGCGGGGCATTGTTGGCTTCGAGCACCGCCACCTCGAGCGCCGTCCCGCGGATCGCCGCGGGCTGCCGGTCGCGTATCCCCTGCAGGGTTTCATTGGCGAGCGCTTCGATGAATCCGGCCCCGAGTGTGTTGGTGGAGATACGCAAGGTGCCGACACCGTCCTCGAAAGGCACGCGCTCGAAAATATCGGGATGTGTCGAGCGCGACTGGATGAGCGAGCCACCGATCGATTCGACGAACTGCAGCAGCTCGATGCGGCCGGTGCGATGTTCGGCGATCTGGCTCGCGCCCCCCGTCACGATGTTCTGATGGCACTCGCGACAGGCTTGTGCGTTGAACGTGGGACCCAATCCGTCGGCGACTCCTTCGACTTCCTCGAAGATGAAACGATTGTCGTTGAAGGAGCGTAGCGGCACGACTGTGTCTTCATCGATGGTGTCGAACGCCGGACCCTGCGGGTCGAACCCGTTGGTGCGATTGTCGAATGCCGCCGGCGCTTCGCGGAACGTACCGCTTGGGCCACCTTCGCGCGGCACCGCCAACGTGCCGGCGGTGGGGGCTTCGGCAACGCCCGATTCCGGATCCACGCGCAGTGTCGATGGTGAGAAACGATGAAATTCCGCATGGGGCGCCACAGTCTGTGCTTGCGAAACCCCACTGACTGTGGCCATTGTCAAGGACACGACCGCGCCTGCGATGGCGCCGGTAGTTAGGCCACGATGAACTGATTTCATGATGATTTCCCCTATCCTTGGAGAAGTAATGCGCTCTGGGAACGCTTATTCGCGCGTTCCTTCCGTTGCGCTGAGCGCGCTCACCATATCCCGTAGGAGGAATCTTGCAAATGACGCCATTGAGTGACAACGCGAGAGGTCATCACCGCAGTGGCACAAAGCAACAGATCGCTTTGACTCAAAGTTTCGCGAGCGCACGTCGCGTGGCGAAGTGGCGATAACTCTCGGTGACGAATTCGCGCAACTCGCGCTCGTTTACGCCCTTCGAGGCGTGCAGCGCGATCCACCCGTTGTGGCCCATGTACGCGGGAATGCTGAATCGCGGGTCCATTTCGAGCGGACCCTGACGCTCGATGCCCACCCAGAACGAGATGGTGAGGCCTTTCCCATAGTCGTACAGCATGGCAAAGCTGCGTTTGCCCACGCGCCACACCGGTGAACCGAAGGAAGGCCCTTCGTCGGTTTCCGGCAACGCGAGACAAATCGCGCGCAGGCGTTCCATGAGCTTGAGTGCTTTCGGAGACTTCAGCCGGTCGATTTCCTCCGCCGTCATTTTCACCGTCGGCGCCGCTATGGCCGGCGGCCTGGGCAGGCTCGCGACGAGCTTGGCCGGCGAGCTGTTCAGGTACGCCATGTGCACGAGCTCGATCACGCGCTTCCAGGAGAACCCGCGATTGAGCTCGACCCCGATCCAGCCCGAGGGCCCCACATACTGCGGCTTGAAGATGTGCTTCGGCGCGGACTCGATGAGGCGCGACTGTTCCGTCGCCGGCGTGTGGAGCCACAGCGCCACATGACCGTCACCATGATGGTTGAGCGCGAACACGGCGAAGACCCTGCCTTTGCGGGCGCGGAAGTTAGGCGAGCCGTGTGATTCGAATTCCTCGGTCTCAGGGAAGGCGAGACAGAGCTCGCGTACCGCCTTGGGGATGGTCCTGGTCTTTTCAGCCATCGCAGAACTTGAGCTTGGCGGTGTCGTAGCCCTTGCCGAAATTGAATACCAGCACCGGCCCTAGATCGATGACCTGCTTGGCGGTGGCGAGGTGAATCGACACGTTGCTCTTTTTCTCCGCGATGCTGGCGCTGGCCACACGGAATGCGCAGTAGCTCTTCCACTCTCCGGAGATCTTCGAGGTCATGTCGAGAACCGAGGTATAGGGCGCGCCCGCCAGCTGGATGCGCGCGGTGAGCGAGCTGCCACCTTCGGCGGGCTCTTCGGCGCGCGCGAAATAGTTGAGCATGATCACATCGCCTTCGTTGATGGCGCCCGCCACCGGCGAGCTGGCCTGCACGTCCCAGGGGTTGACGCCCTTGCTGGCCTTGACGCGGAAGGCGTACTCACCGGGCACTTCGGCCTTGATGTGTTTCGCCTTTGGCTTTTCCGGCTGGAAGTGCCAGGCGCCGTTGGTTTCCTTGTTGATCATCTTGCTCGCGATGTCTTCCTCGGCGATTGCCACCGATCCCAACGCGAACCCTGCCAGCCCGAAAGATCGAAGATAAGTCCAGAATTTCATGCGAGTCCCCCTGTTGCCCGCGTCCCTGCAAATAATTTTCGCCAGATAACTACACGATCATTCCCAATAGACGTGTTTCTTCATCTGCGACAGCGGCACGCACCCGTGGTACGCCGTCGGAACGGGAACGTACTCCATATTTTCCGTGATACCCAGCTTCGAGGTGAAGAACCCTACGAGGGTGAGCTCGCGTGCTACGAGGATGAACGGTTTGTGCTCGTGCTCCCCGGAGAGCGCTGCGTCGATCGTGCGCTGCACGAACGTGGCGCGCTGCGCCTGATCCTGATCGAGGAACCCCTTGCCGCCCGCCGCGGCTGCGGTTGCGAATTCATCGATACCCGCGCTGAAGCGTTCCTGGGCATCCTGTGGATAGACGTCGGCCATGAGGGAATCGATGAAGGCCGGCACACCGGCATCGAGCGCGCCGCTGGTATCGGTCTTGGGAATGATGACGTCGGCAATGGCCGTGATGAGATCCGGCTGCGGGCCTTTCAGAAACTTCGGCGTCCAGGCGGCGCCCGGGGCGGCCTCCCGGGCGGAGCATCCCTGAAGGATGGCGAGCGCAGCCGGCGCGGATATTGCACCGCCTAACATCCAGGCAACGCGCTTGAGCAACGCGCGACGTTGCAGCATTGCTTCGCTTTCACCGGCGTCATTCATAGGTTGCCCTTCTTGAGCTCGCTGACGGCATGATCAGCGGCGCGCGCTGTGAATGCCATGTAGGTGAGCGAGGGGTTCTGACAACCCGAGGAGGGCATGAACGAGCCATCGGTGACGAACACGTTCTTGCAGGCGTGCACCTGGTTGAACTTGTTGAGCACCGACGTCTTCGGATCCTTGCCCATGCGCGCCGTGCCCATTTCGTGAATGCTGTTGCCGACGTTGTAGTTGTCGCTGTTGACCTTGACGTTCTTGTAACCGGCGGCCTCGAGCATTTCGGCGGCGTCGTTGCGCATGTCTTCCTGCATCTTGAACTCATTGTCGCGCACGACGGCGTCGACCACGAGCAGCGGCAGACCGTGCTTGTCCTTGCGCGTGCGGTCGACCGTCATCCGATTCTCGTGGTACGGCAGGATTTCGCCGAAAGCGGTCATGCCCATGGTCCACGAGCCGGGTTCCTGCGCCGCTTTCTTGAGGTCGGCGCCGATGAGTGGCGTGTCGTTGAAGCGACTGTAGTTGCTGCGCGCGGCACGTCCCTGGTAACCGAAGCCGCGTAGATAGTCGCGCTTGTCCTTGCCGACATTGCGATAGCGCGGAATGTAGAAGCCATTGGGCCGGCGTCCCGTGTAGGCGACGTCGAGAAACCCTTCGACGCTGGCGGTGGAGCCGCCCGGCTTGTTGTGGTCCATGATGTTGTGCCCGAGCTCGCCGGAGTCGTTGCCGAATCCGTTCGGAAACCGGCTCGAGGTCGAGTTCAACATGAGGTATGCCGACCCCAGCGCCGAGGCGCACAGGAACACGATCTTGGCGAAGTAGTCGGTCTGCTTGCCCGTCGCGGCATCGAGCACGCGCACACCCGTGGCGCGGCCCTTGTCGTTGTCATGGATGATCTCGTACACGATCTGGTTGGGCAGCAGCGTCATGTTGCCCGTACGTTCGGCCGAGGGCAGCGTCGCCGACACGCTGCTGAAGTAGCCGCCGTAAGGACAGCCGCGGATGCACAGGTTGCGCGCCTGGCAGGTGCCGCGCTGCGGGCTCTCGTTGTGAGTGAGCGGCGCGGTGAGATTGGCAACGCGGCCGATGATGAGCTTGCGGCCCAGTTTTTCGTCGATGCGCTTCTTGAAATCGACCTCAACGCAGTTGAGATCGAACGGCGGCAGGAATTTTCCGTCCGGCAATTGCGGGAGGCCCTCGGCACTGCCGCTGATGCCAGCGAAGGTTTCCGCCTTGTCATACCAGGGCGCGATCTCTTCGTAGCTCACGGGCCAGGCGACGCCCACCCCTTCTTTGGCATTCGCCTGGAAATCCATGGGACTGAGTCGATAGCTCTGGCGCGCCCACATGAGCGAGCGGCCGCCGACGTGATAGCCGCGCAACCAGTCGAAGGGTTTGGTTTCGACGTAGGGGTTGTCGAGGTCGTCGACGAACCAGTGTGTGTTGGCCGGTGAGGGGTAGCCGGTGCGGCTCTGTACGGGCTTGCGCCTGCGGGTCTCCTGCGTGATGCGGTTGCCGTAAGGCAGGTCCCACGGATCGGTGGTGGCGGTGGGGTATTCGCCATGCCTGACCATGCGCCCGCGTTCGAGCACCAGGGTCTTGAGACCCTTTTCCGTGAGCTCTTTGGCGGCCCAGCCGCCACTCATGCCCGAGCCGACGACAATTGCATCGAACGAATTCGTTTCCATGCTTTACTTCAATCCCCCGAAAAAGAACATGGCGCCAACTGCGGCGCCGCATTATGGACCACTTGCGCGTTCTGCTGGTTCCGTTCCATCCGACCAACCTGATCATGGTCGGCATCTTCTCGGTGCTGCTCGCGTTTTGTCTTTCGGCGGGGTTTTTCGGCTGGTTCGCGGCCTGGTTCCTCCAGGTCTGGGTATTCAAGTACTGCTACGTCCTGGTCGAGCATCTCGCCGACGGCGCGACCGAACCGCCGGTCATGGACACGGATATGTTGAGTCCGCTGGAGATTCGCCCGTGGGTCCAGGCAACCCTGCTGTTGGCCGGTGGATGGCTTTGTCATCGCGTCGGCGGCACAGGCGGAATCGTGCTCGCCGGCGTGATGCTCACGCTGCTGCCGGCTACGGTGGCCATCCTCGGTATCGGCGAGTCTGCGTGGAAGGCCATAAATCCCGTGACCTGGTTCCAGGTGGTGCGTGGTCTCGGGCCGTACTACGTGTTGCTGCTCATCGCGTTACTCGCCTGCGCGGGAGTGTTCATGCTGCTCGCGCGCGTGAATCTCTGGGCATTGCTGGAGACTGCGATCCTCCTGTGGTGCGCGGTCGCATTTTTCAGCCTGGTCGGTGCCAGCCTGTTCCTGCGGCGCAAACACCTGGGGTTCGAGCCCAGCCGCAGTCCGGAGCGCGCGGCTGCGCGCGCCGAGGCAGAGCGCCTGAAGTTGCGCGCGCGGATGATCGACGACATTTTTCAGCTGGTGAGGATCGGCAAACATGTCGAGGCGACCGCGCCGCTCGCCCAATGGCTGCGCGATACCGAACCCGAACACGTGAGCAAGGACGCCTACCACGTCGCCGAGCAGGCACTGCGTTGGGAAACCCCGGCCGCGCTGAATCCCATCGGCAGCACGCTGATCCGGCATCTCATGCGCTTCGGCAGACCGGACTCGGCGTTGTCGGTATTCGAACTGGTGCGCACGCGCGCACCAAACTTCACCATGGACTCCGCTCTCGACCTGCGCGCACTGGCCGAATATGCCGAAGGCACGGGGCGTGAAGGCCTCGCGCAATCCATGCGCCTGGAAACTCCGGTTTTTCGCCCGGATCCGCAGGCCTGACGCCGCCTGCGCCCGCATACATGACAGTTGTCAGCAGGGCCGGCTGACATCGGCGACTGAGAATCCGCTTGCGCCCGCGACATGATGGCTGCCACTGGAGGAAGACATGTCGCAAACCACCCTGGCCAGCCTCGCCGGCGTTCGCAAGCGCTTCGGCAAGGTCACGGCACTCGACGGGTTCGATCTCGCGGTGGAACGCGGCGAGCTGCTCGCGGTGCTCGGCCCCAACGGCGCCGGCAAGTCCACGGCCATCGCGATGTTGTTAGGACTGCAGACGCCGGATGCAGGCCGTGCGGAGCTCTTCGGCGTCGCGCCGCAGGAAATCGACGCGCGCCGCCGCATCGGCGTGATGATGCAGGAAGTGGCGCTGCCGGGCGTGATGCGTCCGCGCGAACTGCTCGAACAGGTCGCCAGTTATTACCCCGTGCCTTATGACATCGATGCCGTGCTCGCTCGCCTGTCGCTCCAGGGTCTGGCCAAACGGCCCTACGGCAAACTTTCCGGCGGCCAGAAGCGGCAGGTCCAGTTCGCGCTGGCGATCTGCGGCCGTCCGGAATTGCTGTTTCTCGATGAGCCCAGCGTCGGCCTCGATGTCCAGGCGCGCGAAGCTCTCTGGAAAGTGGTGCGTGAGCTGCTGCACGAAGGCTGCTCCATCGTGCTCACCACGCACTACCTCGAAGAGGCCGAGGCACTCGCCGACCGCGTGGCCGTGATGGCGCGAGGCAAGTTGATCACCACCGGCAGCGTCAACGAAATCCGGGCACATGTGACCCGCAAGCAGGTGAGCTGCGTGAGCCGGCTCGCACCCGACACGGTGCGCGCCTGGCCTGAGGTCGAGCAGATCGAGATGGAGCGCGGCCGCATGCAGATCAGCACCCGCAATGCCGAAGTCTTGCTGGTACGCCTGCTGCGCGAAGACCCGCAGCTGTCCGACATCGAGGTCAAGCGTGCCGGCCTCGCCGAGGCGTTCACCGAACTCACCAACGAAAACAAGGAGGCCGCATGAGCTCCGCTGTCAGCATGTCGGGCGCACGCCTGTGGGCCGCCTACTTCGGTGAGATGCGCTTCGAGTTCATCAAATCGCTGCGCACACCCGCGTTCGCGGTGCCGACGCTGTTCTTTCCGATCCTGTTCTATCTGATGTTCGGGATCTTCTTCGGGAGCATGCGCGGCAACAGTGGCCAGGCGCTGTACCTGTTCGCCACCTATGGCGTCTTCGGGGCCATGGGACCGGGCCTGTTCGGCTTCGGTGTGGCGCTCGCCCTCGAGCGCGAACAGGGTTTGCTCACGCTCAAGCAGGCACTGCCGCAACCGCCCGGCGCCTATCTACTGGCGCGCGCCGCCATGGCCATGCTGTTCGTCGCCATCATCTCGCTCCTGCTCACGCTGCTGGCAGTGCTGGTCGGCGATGTGTCGCTGACGTTCTCGCAAGGCGTCCGACTGTTCGCCATCGATGTTCTCGGCGCACTGCCGTTCTGCTCCATCGGCATGCTTCTCGGCGCACTGGTGTCTGGCGCGGCTTCACCGGCCATCGTGAACCTGATCTTCCTGCCCATGGCCTTTCTTTCGGGCTTGTGGGTGCCCATGCAGTTCATGCCCAAGGTCCTGATCGACTTTGCGCCGATCTGGCCCTCCTACCACCTGGCGCAGATGGCGCTCGACACCGTAGGTGCGCCCAGCCAAGGGACGCTTTCGGTCCACATCGCCGTGCTCGCGGGCACGACGCTGCTGTTCTTCCTGCTCGCGGTGCGCCGCATGCAGGGCGGCGGGTTTCGATTGTTAGGCGCCCGACCAAAACGGACGCTGGCCATGGCGGCCGGCCTCACCGCGGTCGTGCTGGGTGTGGCCATTTCGGGCGTGTTCGGTGGCAAGCAGGCTGCGGCGGAGGATGCGGCCGCTGCAACGGACGAATTCTCCGCCGCCACCGGCACGCCCGCTTCCAAACTGCCGGCCGGGGTGGCCGCCCCGGACCTCGCGGTGATTGCCGACTTCGAGAACGGCTCCGCAGCCACGGCCTACGGCATAGGATTTACGGCCGCCGGCGATGACATGCGCGGTGGCAATTCGACCGCCACCCAACGGCCGGTTGGCGAAGGTGCGGGCGGCAGCAAGGGCGCGCTGGAAGTGTCGGGCACCATCGGCGAAGCCATTCCGTATCCATTTGCCGGCACGATGTTCTTTCCGCAAGGCCCACCCATGGAGGGCCTCATGGACTACTCGCGCAAGAAGACGCTGAGTTTCCAGGCGCGCGGCGATGGCCGGCGCTACACCGTCATGCTGTTCGAAGGCGCGTCCGCCGGTGGCATACCGGTCATGAATGATTTCGAGACCGGACCCGAGTGGCGCACAGTCACCGTGAAGCTCGCGGAATTCGTCAATGTCGACTTGAGCCGCACGCGCGCCATCGGTGTGGGCACCATGGGCCCGGTTGGCCCATTCCGCTTCGAGATCGACGACGTGCGGCTGGAGTAAGATCGAGCCGGGACGGTAAGTCATGCGCCTCAAACAACTCCTGCAGAGCATCCGGAATCCACCTCCGGACTCGATGGTCGGCTACATGTCCGGCGCCCACGGACGCGTCATGCGCAGCATGCCGTTCGTGATCCTGTTCAACCTCGGCTGGCTCTTCCTGTATCCGGTACTCGCGCGAATGCCGTTCATGTCGGTCATCCTGCCGACGCTGATCAGCCTGCCCGTGTTTCTGTACCTGCACCTGTGCACGTATTTCTACGGTGGGCCAAGCACTGTGCGGCTGCGTTACATCGCCGCCATTTTCGTGCTCGGCTTCGCGATGGTGCCGTTCAATCTGAGCTGCCTCGGTTACCTCATCTTCGGTTTCTTCAGCGCCTCCTTCAACCTGTCCACTCGCAACGCCACCAGAGTGATCATCGGGGTGATCGTCGCCTACATCGCCGAGATGGCGCTGCTCGGCCACAGTCTTGAAACCATGCTGTACGGCGGCCTGCCCGCGGTGCTGCTCGGCATATCCGCCGTCTACACCGCCTACACTACGCAGCAGCAGGCCCATCTTCGGCGCAGCACCGAAGAAATCATGCGCCTCGCGACGCTTGCCGAACGCGAGCGCATCGGCCGCGACCTGCACGACTTGTTGGGTCATACACTTTCGGTGGTGGCGCTGAAGTCCGAGCTCGCGCGAAAACTCATCGATCGCGACCTGGACGGGGCGCGCCGCGAGATCAGCGAAGTGGAACGCGTGGCGCGCGACGCGCTGTCGCAGGTGCGTAAAGCCGTCTCGGGAATTCGTACGACCGCCCTATCGGCGGAGTTGCTGGCGGCCACCGCGCTGCTCGAAGCACAAGGTCTCACGGTCAGGTGCGAAACCGAACACGTCAAGCTGCCGCACGATAGCGAGACAGCGCTGGCGCTCAGCCTGCGCGAAGCGGCCACCAACATCCGCCGTCACTCGGGCGCATCGGGCGTCACCATCCGCGTGAAGAAAGAGCCGACGGCAGTCGTGGTCGAAGTGGCCGACGACGGACGCGGCGGACGCATCGTGCCGGGAAACGGCCTGACCGGCATGCGCGAAAGGCTGGGCAGCGTCGGCGGCACGTTGTCGCTCACGCCGAACGAAAACGGCGGCACCCTGCTGCGCGCCTCCGTGCCTGCCGCCGCATGATTCGCATCCTGCTCGCTGAAGATCAGGCGATGGTGCGCGGTGCGCTGGGCGCGCTGCTGCGAATGGAGCGCGACATCGAGGTGCTGGGCGCCGCTGCCGATGGATTGCAGGCGTTGTCGGAGTGCCGGCGCCTGAGACCCGACATCGTGGTGACCGACATCGAAATGCCTGGCATGACCGGCATCGAGCTCGCGCAGAAGATCCAGTCTGAGCAGTTGCCGAGCAAAGTGGTCATCGTCACGACCTTCGCGCGCCAGGGCTATCTGCGGCGCGCGTTGGATGCCGGCGTGAAGGGTTACCTGCTCAAAGACTCGCCGGCCGAAAAGCTGGCCGAGGCGCTGCGCAGCGTGCACCGCGGCGGCCGGGCCATCGATCCCGCGCTCGCGGTGGAAGCCTGGAACGAATCGGATCCGCTCAACGATCGCGAGCGTCAGACACTGCGCTTGTCAGGTGAGGGATTATCGGCGCCGCAGATCGCCGAGCAGCTCGGCTTGTCCGCCGGCACCGTGCGCAACTATCTGTCCGAGGCGATTGGCAAGCTGGGTGCCAACAATCGGATCGACGCCTACCGGCTCGCGCGGCAAAGGGGATGGCTCTAGCGGCCCTCATCCCCTGCCGATATAGGGCATCTTGGTGGCGAGGATGGTCATGAACTGCACGTTGGCCTCGGGCGGTAGTTTGGCCATCTGCAGCACCGCCTGCGCCACGTGGCCGACGTCCATCATCGGCTCCGCGTGAGGCAACCGGCTGCCGAGCTCGGTCAGCGCATTGCCGATGTCGATCTGTCCACAGGCGATGTCGTACTTGCGCCCGTCGAGCGAGGTGGACTTGGTCAATCCGGTGATGGCGTGCTTCGAGGCGGTATAGGGCGCCGAATTCGCGCGCGGCGCGTGTGCGGAGATCGAGCCGTTGTTGATGATGCGTCCGCCACGCGGCGTCTGATCCTTCATGAGGCGAAACGCCTGCTGCGTGCACAGGAATGCGCCGGTGAGATTGGTGTCGATGACTTCGCGCCATTTTTCGTACGGCATGTCTTCGAGTGGCAGGAACGGCGCGTTCGTTCCGGCGTTGTTGAACAACACATCGAGCCGCCCGAATTTTTCCTGCGTCGCATCGAACAGCGCCCGCACCGAATCGGGCTTTGTGACATCGGCTTCGACGATCAGCGCCTGGGCGTCGCCGGCCTGCGCCGCGACCGCTTCGAGCTTGGCTCCGTGCCGGCCGGCGAGCACCACGCGAAATCCGTCGTTGAGGAATGCGATCGCCGTCGCCTTGCCGATGCCACTGCCCGCGCCCGTGATGAGCGCCACTTTCTTGTCCACCTTCGACTCCCTAGCTATCGCCGCGGCGCGCGTTCAGTTCGAGAAATGCGCCATTGTCGTCGAGGCGCAACTCCATCTCGATGGGTTGACAACAAATCTGACAATCCTCGACATATTTACACGGACCCGCGCTGACGTCGGCGCTAGTCTCGAACGGTTCGCCGCAATACGGGCAGTGCACGAGCACGAATTGCGGCTCGCCCGGCCGGACTTCTCCAGACTGCTCGGAGTCGATGACCGGTTCGAGGCCGTACAGAGCATCGATCTCTGCATTGCTCGGTGGTTTTTCAGGAGCGCTCATGTTTAATTTTTCTCGTAGCCCGATGATCGCACGATTGGCATTGCTCGGAGCCGTCTGCCTGGTCTCGGCAGGCGCGCAGTCAAGCTGCAGTGTGGGCAATCTTTCACCAGTTCCCCCGCGCGATTTGGAGAGCGGCGACGGCCCCACGTTCGCGACCACGCTCGTGCCGCGCAACTCCGCCGGTGTTGAAACCTACGAATTCTCGCGCGGCGAGATCATTCGCTTCGAGCTCACGGTGCGTAACCGCTCGCGCCAGACCGTGCAAATCGAGGGCGGCGCCTATCATTTCGATTTCGTGGTTTTCGACAATGGCAGCAATGAACCGAGCTGGGTCTGGTCGGATGACAAGAACTTCACCATGGAAGGGCGCTTGTTTACCTGGGCGCCTGATGAGAGCAAGGTTTTCACGGTGGAATGGAACCAGGAGCTGGCTTCGGGCACCACGCTGCCGATCGGTCGATATGAGGCCCGTGGCGTGATGCCATTCGAGGAGTTCCACACCGATCGCCTGGCGCCCCACGAGCTGGGCTCCACGCTCAGGGCTTTCAGGGTGAACTGACCGCCCACTGCACCCCGGCGGGCGTGTCCTTCGTATAGATGGCGTAGGACACGCAAAACAGGAGCCCCGCCGTGAAACTTCACCTTTCCATTGCTGCTCTGGCAGCTGCCACCGCCTTCGCCCTTCCCGTTACCGCTGCCTCTGCCTCCACCGCGGACCCTGAGCTTCGGATCCCCAATTTCACCCATCTGCGCAGCCAGGCCGTGGATTCGGTGGACGTGACGCTCGATGGCTTCCTGATGCGCATTGCGCGCAAGTTCGCGGCCAAGGCTGCCGAGGGCGAGGACAATCCCGACGCCGACGCGCTGGGTTTGCTCGAAGGCATCCAGTCGGTACGGGTGCGCAACTTCACGTTCGACGCCGACGGCGCCTATTCCAAGGCCGATATCGACTCGGTTCGCCAACAGCTCAAGGGCCCCTGCTGGAGCGCGCTGGTGACCGCCCACAAGCGCGATGCGAACGAAAACGTGGATGTCTACGTGTGCCTCGAGAATGACCAGATCAAGGGCCTCGCCGTCATCGCCAGTGAGCCCCGCGAGTTCACCATCGTGAACATCGTCGGGACCATAGACTTCGACAAGATCGAGAAGCTCGAAGGACAATTTGGCATACCGCGTGTGAGCCAGAATCAGTAATGCACCCACTGCCGCTCCTGCTCCATGAGCCTCCAGGCCGCACATTCGATGCCTGACACGCTGCTGCTGCAGGCGCGCGGTGGCGACCGGCAGGCATTCGCCGCCCTGGTGCGCGCGCACCAGGGCTCGGTGTTCAGCATCGGTCTGCGCATGCTGAGCCGTCGCGATCAGGCCGAAGATCTCGCGCAGGATGTGTTCCTGCAGCTGTACCGCAAGCTCGATTCCATCGAGTCGTTGGAGCACCTGGGGTTCTGGTTGCGGCGCGTCGCGTCGAATCTCGCCATCGACCGGCTGCGCCGCCTGCCTTACGCCGCGACGCAGCCGCTCGAGGAAACCGCCGAGGTGGCGGCCCAGGAACCGGAAACAGATCCATTGATGACCCGCGAGCTCACGCGGTTGCTAGGTGAGCTGCCGCCGCAGCCACGCGCCGTCATGCTGCTGCGCTATCAGGAAGACCGCGACGTGGCGGAAATCGGCGCGATGCTCGAGATGCCCGTGAACACTGTGAAGAGCCACATCAAGCGGTCGTTGACCGCGCTGCGTGGCCGGATGATCGGCGCCAGGCTGATCGATTGCGAGGAACTGCCATGACCGACAATGCTCCAGGCAATTTTGAAGACGAGCTGCGCCGCGCACTGCGCCCCGTGGACGCGCCGGACGGCTTCACCGAGCGGCTCATGAGAGCCCTGCCCGCCGATGCGAAACCGATGCCGGTCCGCGCCAATGCCGCGCCACGCGCCCCGTCACACCGTTTCGCGATGCCCGCCGCGCTTGCCGCATCGCTGCTGGTGGCAGTGCTGGCGGGTCAGCACGTCGCCGTGGAGAACGAGCGGCGCGCCGAGCAGCAGGGACGCGCGGCCAGTCTCGAGCTCATGCGGGCGTTGCGCGTCACCAGTCAGAAGCTCGACCTCGCCTACGAGGCCGTGAACAGCCCGCCGCCGGCGGGTGATGAGGAGAATCGATCATGAAAGCCCGTGTCATATTGGGCATTGCCGCCTTACTACTGGCCGGCCCCGGGTTCGCGCAGTCGAAAGGACAGCTGCGGATACCCGAGTTTGCCGCGCTCGCCGACAAGGCCAGCGAATCGGTGAATGTCACGCTGGATGCCAACCTGCTCGGCATGGCCTGCCGCTTCTTGAATTCCGCAGACGCCGAACAAGCCGCGGCCAAAAAGCTCTGCACCGCGCTCACCGGCATCTATGTGCGCCACTACACGTTCGACAAGGACTACGCCTATCCCAAGGTCGACATCGAAGGTGTGCGCCGTCAACTGAGCGCTCCGGGCTGGAGCCGCATCGTCGAAGCCCGCAGCAAGAAGGAGAACACCGATGTCGACGTGTTCGTGCTCATCGACCGCGGCAAGGCGCAGGGTCTTTCCATCATTGCCAGCGAGCCGCGCGAGTTCACCATCGTCAACATCGTGGGCAACATCGATCTCGACGATCTTCATGAGCTGGAAGGAAAATTCAGCATCCCCAATCTCGAGATCGAGACCGGCAAGAATCCGCAGAAGCCGGTACCGAAGAAGCCGTGATCCGGACTTGCTAGGGCAGCCGCTATGCCGGGCAACTGTCCTTGAAGGAAAAGCGCGTGCCGGCGTTCTGCGCATCCGGTGCGGCGAAAGCTTCACCAAACGTGAACGCTTCCGGCGTGGGCCCGTGCACACGCAAGTGCTCGAGCCGCGCAAGCGCTTCGGCCACCGTCGGCTGACGGGCTTCGGGCACCCACCAGAGCGCCAGATAGGCATTGCCCATGCGGGAGAAGAACTCGCGCTTGCGGCGCATGATCTCGACGTGCGCGGACTTGTAGACGTAAGCGCGCAGCGCGTTCACGTCGCGCCACACCGACATGTTGATGATCACGTTCTCGCCGAGCGGCCGCAGCGAGGTGGCGTCGTTGCCGTCGCCTTTGAGGCGCCAGATGAAGCCATCCGAATTTTCCGCCAGCGCGTTGATGCGATCGAGATTGTCGACGAAGGGCTTGAGCTCCGGACTATCGAGCGGCGCCTTGAGCGTGCCGATGTTGAGTTGCGCGAGGTGATATTTCGACATTGGACCTCCTGGATCATTTCTTCTTGCCTGGCTTCCTGGGCGCGGCTTGCGCGCCATCCTGCCTGACCTTGTGCCGGACGATGCGGGCGATCAGCGCCAGTGGCAAGGGCTCATCGTAAGGAAATTTCAGATTCCCCTTCGGTCCCGCATATTTCGCCACCGCCTTCTCGAGCGCCGCGTCGCCACGCACCGGTGGATAGAGGCCCACATGGTTCTTGAAGCCGGCGAAGTACACCAGGATGCCATGCTGTTTGAACGCCGGGATGTTGTAGCTGATCACTTCGCTGGCCTTCGGCGCGGCGGTGCGGATGGTGCGGCGGACTTTCGCCAACAGTGACTGCACCTTCCTGGGAAATGCCGCGATGTAGCTATCGATGTCCTTGGGTTTCATTGCAGTTTCTTGGCAGTGTGAGCCGCGCCGTCGAGCGGTACCTGCCGTTCCTCACTCGCGATGCGGCGTGCGACGAGCAATGGCAGGCGATGCGCACCGGACATGCGCAACCGGAGGGCTGTCTCGCAATCGATCGCGCTCAGTACATGGCACTGCCGTACTGTACTGCGGCACTCCGAGGCCGCGCCAGCTGTCGACGGTAGTTTCCCATTCGTACCGACGACGCCATTGCCGTGAGCACGCGAGTTGCGCTCGGGCTCCACGAATAGATCTCTCCGTTCGACGTGCTGAAAAAGGCGCGATAGCAGCGAATGTGCAAATTTCTATTTGCACCGCGTACATCTTCCGGAGACAGGCCCTGCGAGCCGGTCGAATGCGGGTGTGTGTGCCATTCGCCCAGCACTTTGGCGCCCTTGGGAATCAATGCGGCGGCGGTCCGGTTGTTTACCTCGCATGATTCGGTCCACCTGCATACGCTGCCACGCGAGATGGCGCTGGCGATAACGCCTGCATGGCGGTAGACGAAACCAAAGTGTTCGCGATCGGTGGAAAGCGGACCGTAGATGCCGTATTGCTCCAATACATGAACCTCTACCTGTTCCGCGAAACATTCCGGAAAGTCATCTGCATTGCAGCAGAAAGGAGCGGCGGCCAGCAGCATCAAGACCAGCGTGCGGCTCAGGAAATTCATGGGCATCCCCTTCGGCAGGTTTGAAACGCGCTGCCGTTGTGCCGCAGGCGTACAAACCGGGCCGGAAGGGGCTCTTAAGATGGTCGAAAGCTTTCAGCAATTTCAGCTGAATCTGGCCTAAATGAGTTGTGAAGGTGGTTAGACCGGCGGACACTCGTGCTGACGCCAGCCAAACCAGGAGTGTCCGCAGTGATTCCGCTGGAAACACGCGCCCTGAATGCGACATCCGGACGCTTTCGCGTTGGCGAGTGGTTGATCGATCCGGCGCTGGACGAAATCTCCCGCGGTACCGAAGTCGTCAAACTCGAGCCGCGCATGATGCGGTTGCTCTGTCGGCTGGCCGAGACGCGCGGCCGCGTGGTCAGCTCGCAACAGTTGCTGGATAGCGTGTGGGCGGGCGTGGTCGTGGGGCCCGCTTCGGTCTACCAGGCGATATCCGCGCTACGCAAGATTCTCGGCGACAGTGACGCGACACCGACCTACATCGCAACCGTCCTGCGCAAAGGTTATCGCTTGCTCGCCGCCGTCGAATCGGAGGTCATCGAGTCCGCGGACGTCCCGGCGCCGGCGGAGCTCGGCCACCCGCCAATCCTCACTTCGGAACGTCGTGGGCTCCGCAGGAAGCTCGCCGCCGGTGCGTTGATATCACTCGCGATCATCGTCGCGATAAACTTCGCACTCGCCCCGCGCGAGCAACCGGCAGCCACGATCCGACCGCCGATAACCGCCGCGTGGCCCGCACCCAACATACCGTCGATTGCGATTCTGCCCTTCCAGGCCGTCGTGCCTGGCGAGCCCACCCAATTATTCGCGGCCTGCATGGCCGATGTGCTGCACAACCGCCTGGCTACCCAGAAAGGGCTGCTCGTCGTGTCGGTAGCATCCGCGCGCAACCTGATGGACCCACGCATGGACGTGCGCCACATCGGAGAACGATTGCACGCCAAGTACGTGTTACGCGGGAATGTGGCACGTGTGGACGACCAGTTGCGCGTGAATGTCACGCTCGTGCAGACATCGTCCGGTGCGGCGGTCTGGTCAGAGAGTTTTGCGCGTCCCGCAAGTGAAGTCGCGGCGCTGCGTGAAGAGATCGTCGCGAATGTCGGCGTGAAGCTGAACGTCGAGATCGGATCGGCCGGCAATGCGCCGATCGATCTGGCGGCTTATGAAATTTTCATGCGCGGACTCCAAGCAATGGAGCAACTGAATACTCAGGGCTACCTGGCCGCGAGAGCCATTTTTCATCGCGCCACCGCGTTGTACCCCGATTTCGCGCGCCCCTATCTTGGATTGGCGCAGGCGCTCCATCTGCTGTCGTGGTCAGACATTCCGGACGCAAAGAATCAGAAGGAACTGGCGATCAAGATGCTCGATCGCGCGCTCGAGCTCGATCCTGAATTCGGCGAGGCGATGATCTGGCGCGCTCAGTACAACGAGGACCCCATCGAGGCAGAGGAGATGTACCGTCGCGGCCTGGATCTGGTACCGAGTTACGACGGGGGTGCATTCATTTACGCCAGCTTCTTGTGGAACCAGGGCCGCACCGGCGAAGCGTTCGACGCCACCAACCGCGGATTGCGCGTCGATCCGATGTCCGGCCTCATGATGCAGATGAAGGCAAGCATTCTTGCTTTCGGCCGAGGCGACATCCCGGCGCAGCAAGCCGTGCTGCGCGAGCTGCTGGCGATACATCCAAACTCTCCGATGGCAATTGTCTCGCTCGGTTTATCGAGATATATCTGGAGCGGCGAAACCGCCGAGGGCATCGCGATTCTCGAACGGGAAATTGCCCGCGATCCAGGATCGCAACCGGCCCGGTTCTGGGCGGCTTCGGCCTATCTCGACGTAGACGATGCCGCCGCTGCATCGTGGGCTGCGAAAGGAGCGCCTTCCGCCCCGCTCGAAGTCGCACAATTCCGCCGCGATCCGCACCCCATCGCGTCGATGCCGCCCGATCCAGAATTGCAAACCTGGGCGATCTGGTCCGATATGTCGGTTTCTCCCGTTGGAGATGCCTTGCGCGATGAAGCCATTGCCACTGGAAACTCCGCACTCGCGCTCGCGGCGTTCGAAAAGATGCGCTCCAACTTCAAGGGTCCGCCGATCGAGATTCGCGGCATGGAGGTGCGACACGCGCATACTTTGATCTTGTCGGGCGATAGCGAACGCGGCCGACGGCTCGCAAAGTCGTTGTTGCAGCTTTTCGATGCTGAACAAGTCGGGCGTCCCAAATATTGGTTCGCGCGCGATCGCGCTTCCGTGTACGCCATGCTTGGTGACGATGAGCGAGCGCTGGCCAACTTGGCTGAAAGCGTAAGGCACAAGGATCTCGTTCGCTGGTGGTACACCGCGGAGCTCGATCCGCTGTTCGCGCACCTGCGCAGCAATCCACGATTTCAGGCGATGGCGGCAACCGCGAAACAGCATCGCGCCAGGCAGCGCTCATTACTCGAAGACATGCGGAGCAGAGGCGAGGTACCGCAACGCCCGTGAACAGCAGGATCGCAGCTACAACCCTCTTGCAATGACTTCCTTCATGATCTCGTTCGTGCCGCCGTAGATACGCTGCACCCGCGAATCCGCGAACAGCCGGCACACCAGATATTCATTCATGTAGCCATAACCGCCGTGCAGCTGCACGCATTCATCGAGCACCTGCTGCTGCATGTCGCTGCACCACCACTTGGCCATGGACGCCGTTTCGGTGTCCAGCTTCCCCGCCACCAGGTCCACGACGCAGCGATCGGAGAACACGCGCGCGATGCGCGCGACACTGGCCATCTCCGCCAGCTTGAAACGCGTGTTCTGGTAGTTCCACACCGGCTGTCCGAAAGTCTTGCGCTCGCGCACGTATTTCAGCGTCTCGTCGATGCCGCCCTCCATGGCGCCAACCGCGCCGACGGCGATCACCGTGCGTTCGTACGGCAGGTCGTGCATGAGCTGGTGCATGCCCTCGCCTTCGACACCGCCTAACAGGTTCTCGGCGGGCACCTTCACGCTTTCGAAGAACAGCTCCGAGGTGTCCTGGCCGTGCAGGCCCATCTTGTCGAGCACGCGGCCGACGCGATATCCGGGGAGATCTTTGGTCTCCACCATGAGGATGGAAAGGCCCTTGCCGCGATCGGGATCGGTGCGCACCACCAGCATGAGCAGCCCGGCGAGGAATCCATTGGTGATGAAAGTCTTGCCGCCGTCGACGATATAGTGATCGCCCTGCTTCACGGCACGCGTGCGGATGCCCTTCAAGTCCGAGCCGGTGCCGGGTTCGGTCATGCAGATGGCGCCGATGAGCGAGCCTTCCGCCATGCGCGGCAGGAAGCGCTGCTTCTGCGTTTCGGTACCGTGGTTGAGCACGTAGTGCGCGCACATGCTGTGCACGCCCTGGCCGAAGGCGCCGATGCCGCGGCGCGCGAGCTCGGTGTACATCACCGCTTCGTGGCGGAAGTCACCGCCACCGCCGCCGTACCCGGCCGGCACATCTAACAACAGGAGGCCGGTGTCACCCGCCTTGCGCCAGGTTTCACGATCGACGTGATGCTGTTCGCGCCAGCGCGCGTCGTGGGGAACCATCTCGGTCTCGATGAAACGGACGACCGTGTCGCGAAATACTTCGAGGTCGTCGTCCATCCACGGAATCAGGTAGGGGTTCATGACGACAGAGTGCCGCGTTAGCGGCCCGCTTTCCAGCAGGAGAACTGCGCGACGGACGTAGAGCGGATCGCCTGGCCGTAGGCGTCGTTGTCAAATCCCGGCAATTGTTGCAGGCGCGCGATGGCTGCGTCTTCACCGCTCGCGCCCAACGGAAACATGCAGATTTTGCCGGACGATTTGGCGATGAGCACCCAGCGGAAATCATCGGCACCGGGACCGGAGTCATCGGTATCGATACGCACTTCGCCAAGGTCCGCCAGCGCGATGCGGTCCACTTGGCCGCCGGGCCGTGTCACCTCGATCGCATGCTCGGTGGTCAGCACGACAATCAGACACTCCGGATACAACGCGCCGTCCGCCGGCCGCTCGCTCGCGCCGCGCCATTTCCAGAGTCGCCGCCAGCCAAACATGGCTAATTGCAGGCCACCGCGGCCGCGCGCGTGAAGGTGTATCGACCGCCGCGCTTGGCGGTGAACTTGCGCGATGCCATGGCACCTTCAGTCTTTACGCTGGCGTCGAATCCCTTTTCGAACAGCGCGGAGCGCAGACGCACCGAACCGGCGTGTCCGGTGGTTAGCGCCAGCCTGGTAGGTCCGCAGGAATCCCAGGCGATGTCGACGGTGATGTCACCACGCGCGCGAATTCCGCTCACGCTGCCGTTGGCCCATGCCTTGGGAACCGCAGGCAGAATGTTCAACTCGCCGTTCTGGCTCTGCAGCAGCATCTCGATCATGCCCGCCGCGGCGCCGAAATTGCCATCGATCTGAAATGGCGGATGCGTGTCCCACAGGTTCGGCAAGGTGCTGTCACGCAGCAGGCCCGCCAGCAATTTGTGCGCGCGATCGCCGTCGAGCAGCCGCGCCCAGAAGTTGATCTTCCACGCGCGGCTCCAGCCGGTGCTGGCGTCACCACGCGCATCCAGCGTGGTGCGCGCCGCGGCCGCGAGTTTCGGCTCCTTCGATGGATCGATGGCACGCCCGGGATGGAGCGCGAACAGCTGCGAGACGTGGCGGTGATCGTCTTTCATATCGTCGATGTCTGCCTTCCACTCCTGGATCTGGCCCGCCTTGCCGATACGCAACCCGCGGTCGAGCTTGACCAACGCCGCGTCGACACGTGAGGCGAACGCCTTATCGCCCACGAGAACCGCGGCTTCCGACGCGTTGACGAACAGCTCCGCGACGATCTGCTGCGACATCGATGCGCCAGCGGTGAATGGCCCGTGTTCGGGCGAGTAGCTCGGGCTCACCGTGAGTTTGCCGTCGCGCGGATCGGCGATGAGCGCATCCAGCCAGAATTCCGCCGCGCCTTTCATGACCGGCCACGCGCGTTTCTTCAGGAACTCGGCATCCAGGCTGAATAGATAGTGCTCGTAGAAGTGTTGCGCCAGCCAGGCAGACGCTTCCGGTTGCCAGAACGCCGTCGGCCAGTCGATGGGACCGACATAACCCCAGGCGTTGGTGTTGAGGAACATCGTCCAGCCCTGAGCGCCGAAGTAGCGCTGCGCCGCCAGTCTGCCCGGCGGCACCAGGTGCTCGACAAAATCGAACAGCGGCGGTGTGGTCTCGGCGAGATTCGCTGCCTCTGCGGGCCAGTAGTTCATCTGCAAGTTGATGTTGACGTGATAGTCGGCATTCCAAGGCGGCGTGGCCTTGTCATTCCAGACACCCTGCAGATTCGCCGGCAGCGAGCCCGCCCGCGAGGATGCGATGAGCAGGTACCGGCCGTACTGGAAATAGAGTTGCTCGAGCTGACGATCTGTCGCCGCGTTGCCGCTGCCGTATTGCGCGCGCAATTTGTCTGTGGACATGTCGGGCGTGCCCGCATCGAGACTGAGCGTCACGCGCCGGAACAGGGCCTGGTGATCCTGTTTGTGCGCGGCGTTCAAATTCGGGTAGCGGCGCTTTTGAGCCGCTGAAGCATCTTTGAGCGCGGCCTCCGCGGGATCGAGATTGAGCTTACGGTACGCCGGATATTTCATCTCGTAGTCGGTGCGCGCCGTCAGCATGAAATTGACCGGACACTCGCTGTCGATGCGAAGCGTTTCGCCATCAACTTCTACCGTTCCGCACTCCGCGACTACGTTGAGAACGACAGCGTACTTGAGGCCATTCGATTTGAGCGCGCCCGAGACCGTGATCGCGTGACCCGCGGCGCGCACCAGCGAAGTGCGATTGTCGGGCACCGCGAATTTCACCCGCAGTTTCTGCGCACTGGTGCCGTACCAGCGCGCGACCAGCGCCTGGTCGGGATACGACACGAAGTATTCGCGCCGGTATCCAGCTCCGCCCTGCTTGAAGCTCACGCGCGCGGTGGCGGTGTCGAGGTCGAGTTCACGGCGATAGTCGGACACCGGCGTGCCATCGGTCTCTCGCTCGATGATGAGATCGCCGAAACTCTGGTAGTCGCCGTAGTTGTGCATCTTGCGGCCGAGCTGCTTGGCCACGTCTTCAGGCGCAAGGTGCGCGCCATCGAGCAGTTGTTTGCCGATGGAGCGCATGAGCCCGGCCTGGGAATCGGCAGGGAGACCGAAGTCGTAGCCGCCTTCCGTTCCGGGCCCGCCAGTCCACAACGACTTTTCGGAGATCTGCAGGCGTTCCGAATCCACGCCACCGAACACCATGGCGCCCATGCGGCCGTTGCCGATCGGGAGCGCTTCCTTTTCCCAGTCGGTGGCGGGCGTGTCGTACCAGAGAACGTTGGCGTTCTGCGAGTGCGCGAATGAGGCCAGCGACAGGGCCGCGGCGACGACAGTTAGACCGTGATGGCGCATGAGACCCCCTTGAACGGAGGGATCATATCAATCATGGACGTCGTCGCTTCGACGACGTTTAAGAGTGGGCGGCAGCCCTTTTCAAGCGTTGACGGCCTTGAGGACGCGCTGCGGCTGCGCGATGCCGTAACCCTGCGCGTAGTCGACGCCGAGGGAGGTGAGCATCTGGATGATCTCGGCGTTCTCGGCGAATTCGGCGATGGTTTTTTTACCCGTCAAATGACCGATTTCATTGATGGAACGCACCATCTCGCGATCGATTGGGTCGTGCAGGATTTCACGCACGAAGCTGCCGTCGATCTTGAGGAAGTCCACCGGGAAGTGCTTGAGGTAACCGAACGATGAGAGGCCGGTGCCGAAGTCATCGAGCGCGAAGCGGCAGCCCAGCTCTTTGAGCGCCTGGATGAAGCGGTTCGCCTGCGAGAAGCTCGCGACCGCGGCGGTCTCGGTGATCTCGAAGCAGATCTTCGAGGCGTCGATGCCGCTCTTGGAAAACTGGTCGATGACGAACGGCAGGAATTTATCGTCGCCCAAGCTCTGGCCCGACAGATTGATGGAGCACATGGCGAGTTTCTCGCGCTCGTCGGCCTCGGAAACCAGCCAGCGCAACGCATTCTCGATCACCCAGCGATCGATGGCCGGCGTCAGTGCATAACGCTCGGCGGCGGCGATGAAGTTGTCAGGTGACACCATGCGCCCGGATTCATCGCGCATGCGCAGCAGCAATTCGTAGTGCTGGCCGGGCTCGACGCGCTGCAGGGGCTGGATCTGCATGCGATACAGCTCGAAGCGGCCCTCTTCGAGCGCGGCGTTGATGCGCGCCGCCCATTGCATCTCGCGCCGGCGGCGCATGAGCTCGATGTCGTTCTCGGCGAAACTGTGCACGCGGTTGCGGCCACCTTCCTTGGCCGCGGAGCAGGCACTGTCGGCGGCGGAGATGATCGAGGCCACGTCTTCGTTGTCGGCGGCGATGGGCACCACACCCACCGAGGCGCCGAGGCGGAATACACGGTCTTCCCAGGTGAAGCGGAAATTCCGGACGGCCTCGCGCAGCACTTCGGCGGTGCGCAACGCCTCATCGAGCGAGCAGGCCTCGAGCAGGATGCCGAATTCGTCGCCGCCCAGACGCGCGAGCGTGTCGCGCCACCGGACCTTGGACTTGAGCAGCGCGCCAACCTGGCCTAACAACACGTCGCCCGCGGAGTGCCCGCAGGTGTCGTTGATGATCTTGAACTGGTCGATGTCGAGATAACACAGCGCGTAGCTGCTCTCGCGCGCCTTGGCGCTCTTGAGTGCTCGCTCCACGCGGCTTTCGAACTCGCGGCGGTTCACCAGTCCCGTGAGCAGATCGTGCGACGCGTGATACGACAGGCGCCGATTGAGCTCACGCGACTCGGTCACGTCATGGAACACGAGCACGCCACCGGATACCGCGCCCGCGCCGTCCCGGATCGGGGCCGCGGTGCTTTCCACGTACAACTCATTGCCATCGCGGCGAATGAGCAGCATCGGGCGGACGCTCTTGATCGGCCGCGTGCGGCGAATCGAGACGCTTAGTGGATTCTCGAGCGGCTCACAGGTTTCTTCGTGGAACGCTCGGTAGATTTCTTCGATCGGCCGGCCCATCGCGTCCTCGAGGCGCCAGCCGGTCAGCTGTTCGGCCACGGGATTGATGTAATCCACGGTGGAATTCGCATCGGTCGTGATGACCCCGTCACCGATGGACTGCAACGTGATCTGCGCGCTCTCCTTCTCGCGAAACAGCGCTTCCTCGTAGAGCTTGCGTTCGGTGATGTCGAGCTCGACGCCGACCAGGCGGAGCAATCGGCCGTGCTCGTCGACGCGCGCCTTCGCGCGGCTGACCACCCAGCGCCAGTCGCCGTTGCGGTGCTTCATGCGATGCACGCTTTCGAACAGCGGCGACTTGCCGGCGACGTGATCGCGGATCGCCGACTGCACGCGCGACATGTCTTCCGGGTGCACCAGGCTGCGCCAGTCGGGCGAGTCGAGCTGAGCGTCCACCGGATAACCGAGCATCTGCTTCCAGCGCGGCGAGAAATGGACTTCGTTGCTCTCGATGTCGAAGTCCCACAGGCCGTCGTTGGCGGCGCCCTGCGCGAGCTCCAGCCGTTCCTCGAGCTTGTGTAGACGTTTTTCGATTCGCAGCTTCTCGAGGCCCGTGGCCAGGGAATTGCCGAGCAACTTGAGCAGCAGCTGCAGGTTCACGTCCCAGGCGCCACGCGGCAAGGCATTGGCGAGGCCCAGGATACCGGCGGGCACGCCGCCAACCTTGAAGGAAATCATGAGCACCGAGCCAATCTGCAGCTCCGCGAGGCGTTGACTCTCGATGAGCTGTTCCTTGCGCGGTGCCGCGCTGTCGCGGATCTCGGAAAGGCGCAGGTGTTCGAGGCGGCCCTTGAGCCAGGGATAGGTGTCGATCGTGGCGCTGCGCCAGGCTTCGACGCGGCATTGCGCCAGCGCGCCATGCGCCGCATACACCTCATCGATCGTGGTGCCGTCGGCGGAGAGCAGCCACACGAACGCGGTATCGACGCCCGAGGAATCCCGCAGGGAATTGAGGCTGTCGCGAATGCAGGAATCGATGGCGCCGCGGCGCATGTTCTGCAAGTCGATGGATATTTTGGTGCAGGCGATATCGACGCCGAGCGCGGACTTGCCGCCGCGTGCTGACCACACGCCGGTCGAGAAGACGTCCGAGGCGGTCAGATCACCAGGATGATCAGGTGCTTGTGCCACTCTTATGCAAGCTACAGCGTGGACCCGTGTGCCGCAAAGAACCCGGCCACAGATTCCAACACCAGCCTCCTCCCAAAGTTGCGAAGCATTCTGTCACAAGTTTTTAGGAACACAAGCTAAGTGCATGGTGCAGCGAAGGAATGATGCGCAACTGCACAAGATTCGAACAGTATTAAGTCAACGTACTTGCGGGTCGTAGCGGATGGCACGCGTGGCATCGCCTCTCGCCGCGCAGTTTTGCACCGCGGGAGCGCTGACCAGATACCAGTCTTCGCCCGAGGTGCGTCCGACCTTGGGCGCGTCCTGCGAAAAGCATTTCTCGATGAGCCGGGCGGGCACCAGAGCCACGCGATGGGGAGCGGCGTTGAGCCACGCCGCGGCGTCGTACGATTCCTGTGATCCTTCGAAGCTGCGCCGATGGCCGAAGTTCACCGTGGGACGATCGAGGTAGAGCAGAAACTGCTCTTTGTAGGCAACCAGCGCGAGCTCGTCTCCGGGCTGCACTTTCGCGAGCGCCGCGCGCGCAAAATCCGCGCCCGAACGCTCGCCGTTCATCGCCGGCGCGATGAAATACGAGAAAACGATGGCGAGCGAACCGAGCGCGACGGGCCATGCCGCCAGTGGTGCACGCACGTAGGCGAACGCCAGCCCGGCGCCGCACAACACGAGATACACATGGAATGCAGTGGCACCGTCCAGTCTCGCCGCGGTGATTGCGTCGACCGCGAATTTCGCCTGCATGGCATGGGCGACGACCAGCACGGTCGCGGCGAGGAAGAATGCGCCTGCCAGGACAAATCCTGCGCGGCGTACCCCGGCGCGCGCCATCAGCGATTCGAGGAAAGGCATGGCCGCGAACGCCAGCGCCGGCAACGCCGGCAGAATGTAGATGCCGCGCTTGCCGGGACTCGCGGAGAAAAACAGCACCACGATGAACACCCAGAACAATGGCAGCCATACGAGCGCATCGCGCTCGCGAAAGGCAGCCTTGAAGCGAGGCACCAGCCAGATGAGCAGCAGGCTCCATGGCAGCCACAGCAACGGGATGACTTCGAGGATGAAGTAATACCAGCCCTTCACGTGATGCCACGCCGCCGCGTAACGCCCGACGGTTTGCTTGAAGAGGATTTCGTCGCGATAGGCGGCGTACTCGGTCGAGCCGCTGGTGGCCACGGCCAACAGCATCGGGACGAACCACAACGAGATCGCCAATAACATCGCGAGCGGCGCCAGCCACCAACGCCACCCGCCTCTGCCGCCCTCAATCCCGGCCAGGCCGCGCCATTGGGCGCCGCGTAGAACGAAGAACGGAATCAACAGCAGCATTGGCAGGAAGCCCACGCCCTTGGTGAACACGCCGAGGCCCGCCGCGAATCCGCCAATGCAGTACCAGCGCCATGCCGGTCCCAACAACAGGTGCCGCAGCAGTGCATACAGCGACAAGGTGGTTAGGAAGCAGAGCGTGGCGTCGATCTGCGCGCCACGCGTCACCACCATGAACTGCAGCGTGCACACGGTGATGAGTGCCGCGGCCAGGCCCGCCTCGCGGCTCACCGTACGGCGGCCGTAGTCGTACACCAGAAAAAGAACGCCGGCGGCGGCGAGAAACGACGGCACCAGGAACGACGCCTTCACCGAGCCGAAGAGCGTGTAGCACAGAGCCAGCAACCAGAAAAACAGCGGCGGCTTGTCCTGGTAGAGATCTCCGCCGACGCGCGGGAACAGCCACTCGTGCGACAAGGCCATGTCACGCGCCAGTACCGCGAAGCGCGGCTCATCTGCGGGCCACGGATCGCGAATGCCCAATCCCGTGCCGACGATGACCAGCAGTGCCAGCGCCAGCCAAAAAAGATCGCGCGCGCGAATGGGCGGTGGCGCCGCGTACATCGGCCGAGGAATCATCGGTTTCGACGGCTGCCCGGGCGCCGGTACGCTAACTATTGTCGACACCTGGATAGCCGACACCGAGATGGCGACGTCCACGGGCGCGAGGAATGGCGCCGGGATACGGCCACGCGGGCCGCGCTGGAGCAATCCGATATCAGGCATCAGGGCCGGCGGCTCGCGCGGATGTCCATGATGAGGTTGTAGAACGCGACGCCCGCGGGAAGCAGATTGGTCAACACGCCTACCGCGTCGTTCTTGCCCCAGATGAAGTACGACGTGACCATGGCGCTGCCCATGAGGCTGATGATCCAGAAGCTGCGCGGGATCTGTGGCCGCCCGGCACGCTTCGTCGCCCAGGCCTGCACGATCCACCGGCCCGCGAACATCAAGGCGCCGACGAAGCCGACCAGCTTCCAGGGGGTCAGGACGATGCCGAAATAGACGCCGATTACACCTCTCATCATGGAACGCTCCTCATTCTTGATCTTCGCGCACCAGCAGACCGGATTTGAAACGCCGGCGCAGCCACATTACGCCGGCGATATCGACGATACCCACCCACAGGCGATTGAGCATTCCATATTTGGATGCGCCACGCGTGCGCGCACGATGATTCACCGGCACGGAGACCACGCGCGCACCCTGGCGCTGGAAAAGCGCCGGCAGGAACCGATGCATGTGATCGAAGCGCGGCAGGTCGAGGAACACTTCGCGCGAGAACAATTTGATTCCGCAGCCGGTGTCGGGAGTGCCATCGCCTAACAAGCCACCACGCACGCCATTGGCGATGCGCGACTGCAGACGCCGGAACGGGGTGTCTTTGCGCATGGTGCGATTGCCCATGATGAGCTGCACACCGCGACCAACCGGCGAATCGCGTGCGGCGATGAGCTTGGGGATGTCGGCCGGATCGTTCTGGCCGTCGCCATCGAGCGTCGCCACCCACGGCGCGCGGGCGGCGCGCACTCCGCTTGCCACCGCGGCGCTCTGCCCGCTGCGGAACGAATGGCGCAGCACGCGCAACGCCGGCAGCGCACTCTTGAGCCCGGCGAGAACGGCCGCGGTTTCGTCGGTGCTGCCATCGTCGATGAAAATCATCTCGTAGGATCGCCCCTGGAGCGCGGCGTCGATTTCGCGCGCCAACGGCTCCACGTTTTCCGCCTCGTTGCACACCGGAATCACCACGGAGATCTCGACACTCATGCGGCGGCCTCGCTGTTCAGGGCATCGCGCGCCACCCCAAACAAATTCTTGAGCTCCACGGCCATCTCTTTCTGCAGCGCTTCGAGTGCCGCCGGCTGCATGATCCGCGGCACCTGGCGCGGCTCGCCAATCGCAATGACGATGCGCGAGAACGGCCAGGGGAGCACGAACTTGTCCCATTGAAACAGCGTCGCGCGGCTCGCGGCAAAGGCCATTGGCAATATCGGCCGCTGCGACATCTGCGACAGCAGGATGGCACCGGGCTTGAAAACGAAACGCGGACCCTTGGGACCATCGGGCGTGATGGCGGGCGAGATACCCTGCTTGACCAACGCGTCGTAGTAGTCACGCAGCGCGCGAGCGCCAGTGTGCGTGGTGGATCCACGGATCGAGTGCCCGCCGAAGTGCGAGACCACCATGACGCCGATGTCGCCATCGACAGACGGACTGATGAGGAACCCTAACTTCAGCCCGCGCGCCCGCTGCTCGAGCAGATATTTGGCGCAAAACAGCTGGTGCTGATGCCAGTACACCGGGATCAGTGACGGCGCCTGAGCGAGCGCACGCGCCGTGTGCTCGTCGCCGACGACGCGCACCACGCGGCAGCTGCGCCAGAACAGTTTCACCAGGAACACCCCGATCGCCGCAACGATCCGCCAGACGAAGCGGCGTGCAGGAGTCATCCGGCGCTTTGACCGGGTCTCCTTCTTGTAAAGGGTGTTGCGCAGTCCGCCTGCGTCTTCGGGATCTGTTGGCATCCGGTAGAGGCCGGCAAAAGAGGCGCGGATTGTCGGTGAATCGGCCATGGGCTGCAATTACAATCCCGACCAATGTCCCAGGCTCCCCAGGAAGATGACAAGGCCGCGCGTTTGCCCCCGGAGGCCAATGTGCAGTTCGATATTGGCGGCGACGACGACGCCATCCACCGGATGACCGAGCTGTTTGCCGTGCACGGCGACATCTACAGGTTTTACTCGCCCGCGCGCCGCGCGCCCATGTGGGTCATCAACCACCCCGATGACGTGAAACGCGTGCTGGTGTCGAATCATAAGAACTACACCAAGGGCGCGGGGATGGACCGCGTCAAGATCCTGCTGGGCCACGGCATCATGACCAGCGAAGGGGAGTTGTGGAAGCGTCAGCGCTACATGATGCAGCCCTCGTTCCATCGCCGCGTCATCACCGAATTCGCCAGGCTCATCGACACCTGCAATGAGCGCTTCATCGCCAAGTGGGAGGCACAGGCCGCGCGCGGCGAGCTGGTCAACATCACCGACGACATGAGCGAGCTCACCCTCGAGATCGTGCTGCTGTCGATCTTCGGCACCGACTTCGAACGCCTGGCGCTCGACTTCGGCAGCAACCCCTTCGACATCGTCACCAAGGAGACGGCGCGCGATCTGAAGTTCGCGTACCAGTTTCGCCAGCTCGCCAAACTCGTGGGCGCGCTCGTCACGCGCCGCCGCGAGGAGAACTCCGAGCACTTCGATTTCCTGCAGATGCTCATGGACGCGCGCGACAAGGAGACCGGCGCTCCCATGTCCGGGCGTGAGCTCATCGACGAAGCCATGACCCTCATCGTTGCCGGACATGAGACCACCGCGAGCGGGCTCAACTGGACCTGGTACCTGCTTTCGCAGAATCCACAGGCTGAGCAGCTACTGCATGCCGAGATCGATGCCGCGGCCGAGAAATCAGGCCCCTCCCTGTCGGACATGGAGCAGCTTTCGTACACGAAAAACGTCGTCGACGAAGCGTTGCGCCTCTACCCGCCCGGCTGGCTGCTTTCGCGGCGGACCATCGCGCCCGATGTGCTCGGCGGCTATGAATGCCCCGCGGGCACCGACGTGCTGCTGTGTCCCTATCTACTGCACCGCCATCCGCGGTACTGGAAAGAGCCGGATGCGTTCCGGCCGGAGCGCTTCGACGCGGCGCACGAGGCCGAACGCCCGCGCTTCGCCTATATGCCGTTCGCCGCGGGCCCGCGCCACTGCATCGGCGAAACCCTGGCCTTGTATGAAATGTACATGCACTTATATAAGGTTGCGCGCCGGTACCGACTGACCTACGTCGAGGGCCGCCCCCTGGAGATCGAGGCGCAGATCAACCTGCGCACCAAATACCCATTGATGATGAAGCTGGAGCGCAGGTAAAGAGGATGATGACCAAGGCAGAAACACTGGGCGAGCTGCTCACCAACAACCGCAGCGTCAAACGCACCATCAGCTACCTGGAGACCGAGACCAGCGAGCGCGTGGTGAGTTACGGCGAGCTCTACGATCGCGCGCTCGGCATCCTGTTCCATCTGCAGAAGCTCGGCGCCCGCCCCGGCGACAAGCTCATCATCTATCTCGCCAACAACGAGCAGTTCCTCGATGCCTTCTGGGCCGGCATGCTCGGTGGCATCGTGCCGGTGCCGGTGGCGCTCGGCATCAGCGACGAGCACAAGCACAAGCTGCTGCGCATCGCGAAGAAGTTGGGTCGCCCGTTCATCTACACCGATCGCAAGACGTTCGATCGCATCCAGGCTTTCGCCGGTCCCGCCGGTGAACAGGCGGTATTCGATGCGCTCGACGAGCGCGCCTTCTTTGCCGAACAGGTCGACGACATCTCGAAACCCGGCAAGGTGCATGAGGTCAAGCCCGACGACATGGCCTTCATCCAGTTCTCGTCAGGGTCTACCAGCGAGCCGAAAGGCATCGTGCTCACGCACCGGAACATCCTCACGAATGCCAGCGGCGCCGGCGACGCCTCGCGCTGGAACGAAGACGACGTCAACCTCACCTGGATGCCGCTCACTCACGACATGGGTCTGATCGGCATGCACATCATGATGTTCGCGCGCCGCATGCCGCTCAATGTCATGCCCACCGAATTGTTCATCCGCCGTCCGTTGCTGTGGATGACCTTCGCGGCGCGCAAGCGCGTGACGGTGACGAGCTCGCCCAACTTTGGCTACCGTCACTATCTGAAGGTGCTGGGCGATCGAAGTGTCAGCGATCTCGACCTCTCCTCGCTGCGGCTCATCTACAACGGCGCCGAGCCGATCTCCGTGGAGCTCGCGGGTGAATTCATGGCACGGCTCGCACCGGCGAAGCTGCGGCGCGAGGCGATGTACCCCGTCTACGGACTGGCAGAAGCCACGCTGGTCGTGAGCTTTCCGCAGCCGCCCGGCGAGATGTACGAATACGTGTCGGTGGACCGGCACCAGCTCAACGTTGGCAAGCCACCCGCGCTGTTGCCCCAGGAACATCCCGACGCGCTGTCCGTCATGGCCGTGGGCCAGCCCATCCCGTACAGCAAGGTCCGCATCGCCGGCAACGACGATGAGGAGCTGCCCGAAAACCACATCGGCAACATCCTCATCGCGGGCGACAATGTCACCAAGGGTTACTTCGAAAATCCAGAGGCCAACACCCGCGGTTTCACCGCCCCGGGTTCCAACGGCGATCGCTGGCTGCGCACCGGCGATCTCGGAATGATGAAAGGCGGCAAGCTGTTCATCACGGGGCGCGCCAAGGAAATCATTTTCGTCAACGGCCAGAACTACTACCCGCACGACATCGAAAGCATCGCGATCCGCGCCGAAGGTCTCGAGCTCGGCAAGGTCGTGGCGGCGGGCGTGCGGCCGAAGGGCGCGAGCACCGACGACCTCATCATCTTCGTACTGCATCGCATGGACATGACCGAGTTCATGCCCGTGGCGAGCGAGGTCACCCGCCTCGTCAACGAGCACACCGGTCTTGAAGTAGCGCACGTGGTGCCGGTCAAGCGCATCCCCAAGACCACCAGCGGCAAGATCCAACGCCACCTGCTCGAAGAAGACTATGTGAATGGCGTGTATGCCGCGGAGCTCGCGGAGCTGGCCAGCCTGCGCGCGGCAGCCGAAGCCGCCGGCGGCAAGAAAGTCACGAGCACCGAGATCGAGCGGCAGATCAAGGAGATCTGCGACGCGGCGCTCGAGCGCAACATCGACGTCAACGACAACCTGTTCGAGATCGGCGCGAGCTCACTGAAGCTCATCGAGATACACGAGCAGATCGACCGCAGTTATCCCGGCCGTGTGGACCTCACGGAGCTGTTCGACTTCCCGACCATCGCCGAGCTGTCGCGTCATCTCGAAGGCAAGTTGGCCGCGACCGTGTGATCCCGCTGTTCCGGCTGAGCCGGCTGAGCCGCCTGGGCGGCTGCTGCCGGGTGCGCGGAGCGGCCGGAAAAGGTCACCACGGCCAACAGCAGGGCCAATGGCAGGAGCACAGCGAGCGCGGACCGGTTGAACACGAACATGAGCATTGCCTCCGATGAGAGGCGACCTTATCGAAGGCGGCGGTTGCGAAAAACCGGACAAAGACGAATTCATTGTCTTGTCCTGATTGACAATCACAATTAAGCTTCCGGCCATGGACCAGCTGCAGGGCATGCGCGTCTTCATGCGCGTCGCGGAATTGGGGTCATTCGTGCGTGCCGCGAACGCCCTCGACCTGTCGCGCGCCATGGCCTCCAGCTACGTGGCCCAGCTCGAAAAGCACCTGGGCACCCGCCTGCTCCACCGCACCACGCGCAAGGTATCGGTCTCACCCCAAGGCGCGGTGTACCTGGAGCACTGCAAGCGGATCCTCGCCGAGCTCGACGCCGCCGACGACCAGCTGCGCCTGGCGCGCAACCGTCCACAGGGCAAGCTGCGCGTCGACGTCCCGGTGGCTTTTGGCAAGTACCTGCTGCTGCCAGCGATTCCACTGTTCACGCAGCGGTATCCGGAAATCGCGCTCGAGGTTCGCTTCAACGATCAGTACGTGGACATCGCCGCCGAACGCGTCGACGTCGCGGTGCGTGTCGGCAAATTGAACTCGCCCGACATCATTGCCAGACAGATTGCGACCTCGCGCCTGCTGACCTGCGCGTCACCGAAATACCTGGCGCAGCACGGCATGCCGCGTGCGCCTGAAGATCTGCGCAAGCACCGCCTCATTGGCCACCTGCGCGGCAACGCCAGTCGTCCGGCCGACTGGCAGTTCAAACAGGGCGACGGCTCGCGTTCGCTGCGCCTGCCCATGGCACTGTCGTTCAACACCGTCGATGCGCTCACCGTGTCGGCGCTCGAAGGCCAGGGGATGGTGCAGCAGCTCGATCTTCTGGTGAGCATGTATCTCACGGAAGGCCGGCTCGTCGAGGTGTTGCGCGAGCATTCCTGCGAAGGTCCGCCGCTCAGCGTGATCTATCCGCGCGCCACCCAGCACCTCGCCAAAGTGCGCGTGTTCGCCGAATTCGCCGGCGACCTGATGCGCAACTACGAAGCGCGTATGCGCCGCAAGGCCGAGCCGGCCTCGCGTTGATCGCGGAGCGCGGGCCTCGCTATCTACTGCGCCGCAGGTTTTGCGCGTATGCAGTACCGGTTCGCGTCCGGCACCCCTGGAAGATGTCCCGCTCGGGTTTATAGACTCGTGTCTGCACGTCGAGCACGCCCAGCACGGAGTGAAACAGGTTGTCGTGCGACAGGTGGTCAGCAGCTTTGCCGTCCAGGCAACGCTGATCGACCGACGCGCCTGCCGCGAAACCCGGCGACAACCACGTAATCATCGGCACATGTGTCTGGGTGGCCGGCGCGATCGAGTACGGCAGGCCATGCAGGTAGAGGCCGTTCTCGCCGAGGGACTCACCGTGGTCGGACACGTAGAGCATCGCCGTGTCGAAGGCCGGCGCTTCTCGAAGCGTGGATATGACTCCCGCGAGCACGTGATCGGTATACGCGATGGCGTTGTCATACGCGTTCACGACCTGTTCACGCGAGCAATGGCGCAGCTCAGCCGTCGCGCAATCGGGCGTGAAACGGCGGAACCCGGCCGGATAGCGCCGGAAATAGGCCGGTCCATGATTGCCCATCATGTGGAGCACGATGACGGTGCTGCGGGTGATGCTCGTGAGCTCGGCCTGTAACGCGCGAACCAGGATGCCGTCGTGGCATTCATCGCCCTCGCACAGATCCGGTGCACTGTTCGCATCCAGCTTGCGAAATTCGATGCCTTCGCCCTGGCACACGCCCTTACAGCCGGATTGATTGTCGAGCCACTTCACCACATAGCCGGCCCGCGCCAGGACGTTGAGCAGGCCTTCTGAATTGCGGATGCGGCGCTCGTCGTAATCTTCGCGGCCAAACTGCGAAAACATGCACGGCACCGACACCTCGGTCGACGTTCCGCAAGACGTCACGTTGCGGAAGGCGGTGACATCGAGGCGCGCGAGCTCGGGAGTGGTCTCGCGCGCATAACCCAACAGCGAGAAGTTGGCCGCGCGCGCGGTTTCGCCGACGACCAGCACGAATACGCGTGGCTTCCGCGGCGTCATCGCCAGGTGAATCAACCGCGCGTCGGTACCCACGGGCTCGCGCGGCGCGCGCGCGTCGTGTGCCCCGCGCGCAATGCTGCCGGCGAGCCCGTAGATGAGGTTGCCGGGCGTGATCAGGTATCGAAGCTCGCGTTGGTTGCGCATGAGTGAGGTGACGTCGCGGGATACCAGCAGCACCGACAGAACCGCCACCAGGAGCGCGCCCGCGACGGTTGCGGTGCGCATGAAGAACGATTGCAACATCGAGCGGTGTTCGATGCGGACCCACCAGATGAAGGCGATCGGCAACGCCGACCACAACACCACGGCGCCCACCATCGACCAGGACATGAGCTCTTTCGCCTCGTGCGTGTCGGTCTTGAGGATGTTCTGGATCATGCTGGGATCCATGATCACGGCGTACGTGCGCATGAAGAACGCGGTCGCGGCGCTGGCGATGATCACCGCCGTGAGCAGCGGCCGCACCGTCCAGCGATTGCAGATCGGCGCCAGCAGAACGAAATGCAGCGCGACCAGCGCAACGAAACACGCGGCCACGAACAACCAGTTCGCCGGATCGGTCCATACGCGCCCCGCGGCAGCGGCGCTCCACCAGGCACCGTTGGCCGTGACGATGAGCCAGGCGGCGACAACCATCAGCAGCGTCTCAACACGAAGCATCGGACGAAGGCGTGCTTGCATCAGAAGCTCTTCTTCGTCTGGATGAGGAACTGGACGGAGTTCGCGGAGGAATCTCCATCGAGCGGGTACGCGACATCGAGGTGCAGCACATTGCCGAGCGCCGACCGGCTGTTGCCGAAGCGCAGGCCGAAGCCGACGTCGCGCAGGAGTCCTTGCGAGGGCGCACCGAGGGCGTCGCGCCCCCAACTCGCGCCCATGTCATAGAACACGGCACCGCCCACGTTGAACATCTGCAACGGGTACCAGTTGCTGAACAGCCGCTGCTCGGCGGTGAACAGCCAGCGGCCTTCGCCCGACTGGTAGCGCAGTGGATAGCCGCGCAGGCCGTTGTCGCCGCCTAACAGGATCTGCTGGTCCTGGTCGAGGTTGGAACCCGCCGTGGCCGACAAAGACATGAACAGCAGGCGGCGCGGTGACTGGCGAAAGTAGTAACGTGCCGCGCTCTCGAGCAATCCACCGGCGATGGCACCGTCCTCGATCCGGCCGCTGGTATCGAGGTCGAAGAACAGCGATTGCCTTGCGGAGAGCAGCAGGCCCTTCGACACGCTGCCGGCCAGCATCACGGCATTGCGATCCGAGCCGAATGAAGCGCCGGCGTACCCGAGCTGCGCGCGCGCACGCCAGCCGAGCGAATAGTCCTCGGTCTTCTCTATCTGGTCGCGATTGCGCGCGGTGCGGAACTCGTCTTCGACCCATTCCGCGCCGATCCATGGGTACACGAGCTTGCGATCGGCCGGCAGCAGCGCCGGGACGTTGGTGCCAGGAACAATGCCGAAGGCGTGGTCGTCGAAGGTCAGGCCGACCGAGAAGCGCCGCGCCCAGCCATCCACGAGCCCGCCGGATCGGCCCCAGTAGATAGTCGCGCGCTGCTCGCGCGCCGCGTACTGATCGACGATTTCGCCCAGGTCGTAGCGCGAGTCGGTGCGCTGATCGTCGAGCATTGAAACGCCGCCAGCCCAGCGGCTGCCGAGCGCGTAGAACGGATGTTCGAGCGCGACCTCCGCGAGGCGGCCGTCACTGTTGTCCGAATAGGTGGTATCGAGATCCCACCATGACGAGCCCAACTGGCGGTCGCGGTAGTGAACGAATTTCGAATCGCGATCGATGTCGGATTTGAAACCGATGCCGAGCTGCGTGCCGGTGCCGAGAAAGTTCAGCTCTTCGATCTCGATGCCGGAGGTGTTCTTGCCGCCCTTGCGCCCGAAGGACACCCCGGGGTTGAAGGTCCAGACATCCTGGGTGGTCACTTCGATGTCGACCACGCCGTCGTGATATGCCACCGGCCGGATCAGCGCGTCGCGCAGGTACCGGGTGTCGCGCAGAATGCGCGCCGATTCGTCCAGCAATCCGGGCGTATAAAGGTCGCCGCTCTTGAAGAGCAACTGGTCTTCGATGGTCGAGTCGCGCGTCCGGATGTGCAGACGATTCGCGAGGCGCGACAGCCCAGTGTCTTCGTCCGCGGCTTGCGTATCGAAGAGCTGACGCGCATCGAAGCGGATTTCACCGACGCGCGCGCCCGCCCGTTCGAGCTCCGCATCCGACGGCAGCCCCGCCGGGCGTTGCTGTTCTGGCTTCGGCGCCCTCGCCTTGAGGCTGGGCAGCACGCGCGCCTCGGCGACGTGCACAGCGCCCAGACAAATCAGGGCGCTGCCTAGCGCGAATCCAGCGAAGCAAGGGCGTCTTTGCGGGCTTTTTGGCACGCCCGGTTAGACGTCATGCCAGCGTGCGCCCCGTCGCCGTCTGTCGTGTTATTGGCTGCGCCAGCGGTAGGTGAACCCGATATTGATGATGGCCGGCAACCAGGAGTCGACTTCCGCTTCCAGCACTGGCGGGTTCTCTTCCATTTCCAGAACCACGCAGCACTCGTTGCGGCGGTTGGTGGAATTGGTCAAATCGAGCACCACGGAAAAATCGCCGCTGGCGAACGTCCAGGTCCAGCTGCCACGCAGGTCGAGCGTGTAGTAGTCGCTCCAGCGGTCCGAGTTCCGCCGCTCCAGCGCGAGGGGCATCAGCGCGAGCGGCGTGCGCGGCCAGCCGCGATGCCATCCGGCGAGCGCAGAGATGCTCGAACTCGATCCTTTCCAGGCCAGCCCCGCGTTGAGCGATACCGGCTGGTCCCAGCTTCGCAGCACATCACCACCACCACGGAAATCATCGGCAACACGCGACCAGGTCAGCGTTCCCCATCCGGTCAGCGTATCGGAGACGGGTTTGCGAATACTGAGCTCGAGGCCGGTTGCCTCGGATGCGTGCGGCACGACGCGCAGGCGGTCGGGAGTGAGGTCGGGTAGCAGCGCAAAGGGATCGAGCTCGTTGTCGAAATATGGCGCAACGGTGGTCCAGCGTTTGCTGTAGACCTCGAGCCCCACACGCGCACCATCGCTCGTGTCGTACTCGAGCCCGAGGATGGAGTGGATAGACACCTGCGCGGAGTCGGCGACCTGCTGCGCTTCTTCGACGCGCCATTCTTCAACGTGTTGCGCCTGTGTGAAGCGCCCTACCGATGCGTACAGGCGCAACGGATCGCTGAAGTCATGGCGCAGATTGAGACGTGGACTCACCTGGGTATGATTTCCGCCGACCTCGTAGTGCTGGGCGTCGAGCCGCAACCCAAGTTCCGCCTCGAAGTTCGACCACTTACGCCGGTTCGCGCCGTATAGCGCAAGCGTGACGACTTCCGGCCGCACCGCAAACTGCAGGTCTTCGGTGAGGCCGCGCCCGAAGAGGGCCGCGATGTCCGGGGAGAATTCGGAGTGACGCGTGTACCGATAGTCCGCGCGAGTCGCCGCGAGCCCACCGCCGAAGGTGTAGGTAGAGCTGTCGCTGCGCTTGAAGGTCCAGTCATTTGCCAACTCGACGCCGTTGAAGGAGCGGTTCTCGTCGAGCCGTCCTGAAGCGACGCCAGGGCGAAGCAACGTACCTTCGCGCGCCCGCTCCGCCGAGGTGATGACGAGGCTCGCACGCGTGTGCAAAGCGTCGTCGAACTTGTGATCGCGTGCCAGCCAGACGTACTCGTCGCGGTAACGCGCGACGGCAGTTTCTTCATCGTCGATCACGCCCAGCTGCAGGCGATCGTCGAGCAGCAGCCAGCCGGCCGTCCATGACCCCTGCTCCGTCACCCAGCGCAGGCGTCCGATGGTGTCGCTGAATTCCGGTTTTCCGAAACCGTCTTCCACCGGATCGAGCAGATCGAGCGTGCTGCGCCGGACGGCGCCGAGCCATTCAATCGGCCAGCGCTCGCTTCTGCCGAGTGATGACACGCCGCCGGAAAGCAGGCTCAAACTAGCGCGATATTCGTGGCCTGACTCGTAGGTCGGAGCGGCGATGTCGATGACGCCACCCGAGCGCGTGCCGTAGCGCACCGGAAAGCCGCCGCTGAACACCTCGATGCGGTCGATGGCCGCCGGATCGATGGCGCTGATCAGACTCTGAAAGTGTTTGAGATGGAATGGATCGAGCAGCCCGATGCCGTCGTAACGCACCAGCACGTCTTCGCTCAAAGAGCCGCGGATATACGGCCGCGCCGAAGCATTGCTGGCGATTCCCGGCAGCGAATGCAGCGCGCGTAGCGCATCGTCGTGACTGCCGGGCACGCGTTCGATGTCGGTCGGTGACAGTTCGCGCGGTTCGGCGAGCCCGCCGTCGATCGCATATCGACTGGCATACACCGACACCTCATCGAGCGGCTCATCGGAGCCCGGAGCGATCGGCGGCGAAGGCCGTGCCGACCGCATGACGACGTAAGTCTTGGGCCCCAGCGCGCGCAACTCGAGGCCGTTCGCCGCGAGTGCGTCTATCGCACGCTCCAGCAGTGAAGTGCCGGCGCGCGCGGCCGGTGCGACGATGGTCGTCGGCACTAGCTCCGAGCTGTAGATGATGTCCACGCCGCTGCGCCGCAGCTCCTGCAGCAGGTTTTCGACGGTCTGTCCTGGCGCGGTAGTTTGCCCCGCTGCATTGGCGCAGCAGACAAGAGCAAGTACAACGAAAGGCAGTAGCGAGTTAGCTGGACGGAGTCGTGGCTTCACGCGCTGAGCTTACCCGGATCACACCCTCAGGTAATTCGAAACGCAGCGTCGTCGCCGACATCACGGCGGACAATGCTTCCATCGCCGTCAGGCCGTGCACATTGCCATGCATGCGGATGGTCGCCACCTGCTTGCGTACCGTGTCATCGCTGATGACCAGCTTGCGGCCGGTCTCGCGCGCGAACCACTCGAGAAATTCCCGCAATGGACGGTTCTCGATTTCGAAGTCGGGGGCCATCGATTCGGCCCAGGCCCAGTCGCGCCCCGCGGTGGCGATCGGCCGTCGAGTGACGGTGCGGCCGCGGTCGATGACCACCTCGGTACCGGCGTTGACGGTGGAATCACCATCGCTCGCATGCCACAACACGCTGCCTTCGCGCACGCGCAGTCGCGTCGCGCCGTTGACGAGCGCGATCGAGAACTGAGTTCCGACATGACGGAATTCGCCCGCCGGCGTTGCCACCATGAAGCGGTCGCTGTCGCGCGATCCCGGGGAAATATCGACATAGAGCTCGCCGCGTTCGAGCTTGATGGCATTCGCGGCCACCACTTCGAGTGCCGAAGCGCGCGCCACGCGCAAGTTGCCGCCACCGGCGAGCGCCACCAGCGAGTCGCCGCGGGCGTCGAGCGACTGTCCGGCGCGAAGCGGCGAGCCGACTGTCAACGTGACGTCACGCAGGTAGCGCGATTCGACGATACCGGGCGCATCGACACGCGCGAGCGTGCCGAGCACCGCGCCACTATTCGCGGTGTTCGCCATGAATACATTCCATCCCACGGCCACCGCGAGAGTCGCGACCGCCGCGGCAGCCGCAAGAGACAACCAGCGGCGGCGTGATGGCGGGCGCACCGACGCCGCATCGACGCTGGCACGCCACTCCTGCTGCGTGGCTGCCCGTATGCGCTGCAACGCCTCCGGCGACAAACCCGGAGCGCGCAGGCCTTCGCGCAGCGCCCGCTCGGCAACGTCATCCGAATTGCTGTTGTGGTTCGAACCGCTCATGAATTTTCCCTGAATTCCGTGCCCACCGGCGTATCGTCATTCCAGCCGTCGCGAAACGCCTGCCGCGCGCGCACCAGGCGCGATTCGGCAGCGCTCTCGGAGAGTTCGAGCATGCGCGCGATCTCCGGCACCGTGAGGTCATCACCGTAACGCAGTTCCAGAATGCGCGAATAACTCGCCGGCAACTGGTTCACCGCCCGCCGCACCGCGCTGCGCGTCGAATCCTCGGCGCACTCATCGAGCGGGTCGCGAAAGTCCGTCAATTCCACCACGGTCCCCGGCGGCTTGGCTGCCTCGAGCTGCTCGAGGCTCTGAACTTTGGGCTGGCGCTCCGTCTTGCGACGCAAGTCAGCCAGGTGATTGCGGCAGATCTGGCACAGCCAGGTGAACAATGCCGAGCCGCCGCGAAAACTTCCGAGGCCGCGCATGGCGTTGATCATGGTCATCTGCACCACGTCTTCGAGCGCCGCGGCGTCGAGGGCACTGCGCCGGGCTGCGAACGCACCCAGGCGCGCGGCGTACGCGTCGAAAAACTCATCGAATGCTCTCTGTTCACCGCGACGCATCCTGTCAACGAGGTCTTGCTCATCCAACACTCTCACCTCGCCACTTTAGACGTCGTCCTCCGCCCGACCCCGTCGGAGAAGGGGATCAGGCGGAGATTACGTCTAACCGTCGATTGGCTGCAGCAGTTATCTTCACGCCCGCAAGCCCATGACAGTCCACGCGAATCAAACTCTCAGGCAACTCCCGCCCGGCATCTGGGTGCTCGGATTCGTCAGCATGCTCATGGACATCTCCTCCGAGATGATTCACGGGCTGCTGCCGTTATTCCTGGTGGTCTCGCTCGGGGCCAGCGCACTCGCCGTAGGGTTGGTGGAAGGCGTCGCGGAGGCCACGGCCCTGATCGTCAAAGTATTCTCCGGCGTGCTCAGCGACTACCTGGGCAAGCGCAAGGCCATCGTCGTGTTCGGCTACGCGCTGAGCGCCTTCACCAAGCCGCTGTTCGCGCTGGCCGATGCGGTGGGACTAGTCGTGGGTGCCCGCCTGATGGACCGTCTCGGCAAAGGCATTCGCGGCGCGCCGCGCGACGCACTCATCGCCGACATCGCGCCGCCGAAGTTGCTCGGCGCCGCGTTCGGCCTGCGGCAGTCCATGGACACGCTGGGCGCGTTCCTCGGTCCCCTGGTCGCCGTCGGCCTCATGATCCTCTGGGCGAATGATTTTCGTGCGGTGTTCTGGGTGGCCGTGATCCCCGGTTTGCTGGCGGTGGCGCTGTTGCTGGTGGGTCTGCACGAGCCCGTCGCGCTGAAACCAGCAGCTCGCGGCAACCCCATTCGGCGCGAAAATCTGCGACGCCTGGGATCCCGATATTGGTGGGTCGTAGGCGTCGGCGCGATTTTCTCGCTCGCGCGATTCAGCGAGGCGTTCCTGCTGCTGCGCGCGCAACAAGGCGGGATGGCGCTCTCGCTCGTGCCGCTGATGCTGGTGGCGATGAACCTCGTGTATGCGCTGTGCGCCTACCCGTTCGGCAAGCTGTCCGATCGTGTGGGCCATCGGGGATTGCTCGCGGCCGGACTCGTCGTGCTGGTCGCCGCCGACCTCGTTCTCGCGAGCGGCGCGCACTGGGTGACCGTTGTCGGCGGCGTGATTCTCTGGGGCGTTCACATGGGGATGACGCAGGGATTGCTGGCCACGATGGTTGCGGCCAGCGCGCCTGCCGACCTTCGCGGCAGCGCGTTCGGTTTCTTCAACCTCATGAGTGGTATCGCGATGCTCATCGCCAGCGTGCTGGCGGGAATTCTCTGGGACCAACTCGGTGCCCCCGCCGCGTTCTGCGCCGGCGCACTGTTCGCCGCCGCCGCGATGCTGATGCTCGCGAAGCCGCCGAGACTGGGAAATGTCGCCACTAGCTAGACCCATCTGGCGTTCGCATCTCTGGTGGCCGCTCGCCGCCTTCCTCTTTTTGTTCATCGCGCTCGAGTGGCTGGGGCTCGATCGCCCGATCGCCAACGCCTGGTACTTCAATGTCGAGACCGGGAAATGGCTGGGCGCGGGCGCCGGCGAATGGTGGGCCCGCGGCATACTGCACACCGGCGGAGGTCGGCTGGTGCGCGGCGTCGCCGCGGCGGCAATTGCCGTGTGGGGCCTGTCGTTCGCGACGCCAGGGCTGCGACCGTGGCGCCGCCAGGCGGCTTTCGTTGCGCTCGCGATGTTGCTGTCGACTGCAATCGTCGGTGGGCTCAAGGCCATCACCAATGTCGACTGCCCCTGGGACCTCCTGGGTTATGGCGGCCACAACCCCTACGTCGCGCTGTTCGCCGATCGTCCGGACGCATTGCCCCACGCAAAGTGTTTCCCCGGGGCGCATGCCTCATCGGGCTTCGCGTTGGTGTGTTTCTACTTCGTGGTCCGCGACCGTTCGCGCCGCATCGCCCTCGCACTGTTAGGCGCGGCGATCACGGTCGGCATCGCATTCTCGATCGGCCAGGAAGCGCGCGGCGCGCATTTCCTCTCTCACGATCTCACGAGCGCCGCAATCGTCTGGTTCGTCCAGGTCGCATTGTACGCGACGATGTTGACCCAGCACGACAAGGGAACGGTGGCGACGCTGGAGTTCGCGCCTGGCGCGCAGTGAGCTCCTATACGCGCGCTTCGGCATCCAGCGGACGCTGAACCCCGCAATCGACGAAGTCGAACGTATCGATGTGCTCGGGCTCGTGCACGCGGTAACCCTGCGCATAGTCGACGCCTAACTGCGTGACGGCACGCAGCTTGGCGGTGGAATCCACCTGGCTCGCCACGGTGTGCATGCCGAGCGTGTCGGCCATGTGCACCAGTCCGTTGATCAAGGCGCGCGAGACGATGTCGTCCGAAGCGCCCTTCACCAGCGAGCCGTCTATCTTGAGGGTGTCGGCGTTCACTTCGCGCAGGAAATCGAACTTGCCCGTTCCGGTGCCGGCATTGTCCACCGACACTTCGCAGCCGCGATCGGCCAGCGACCGTGCCAGCGCGATGAACTCCTGCGGAGCCAGGCCCATGTCGAGCTCGGCGACTTCGAAGCGCAGCGCCGCAAGCGGCAGGCCCGACTTGTCGAGGCAATGTTCGAGGTAGTCGCGGAAATCCGGGCGCACCACCGACTTGCCCGACAGATTCACCGAGAACACCGCATTCGCAGCCGCCCAGCGATCGCGATTGCGTTGCATCCATACCAGCAGCGCGCGGATCACCCAGCGGTCGATGGCCGGCATACGGCCATTGCGCTCGGCGGTGTCGAGGAACTCGTGCGAGGCCAGCACACCGAACTCCTGCGTCGGCAGTCGAATCAGCACCTCGACGATCAGCGGCCTTCCCGTGTTCGAGTCCTCTTCACGCAAGGAGACAATCGGTTGCAGGTGCAGCGCGAATTCATCGTCGCGCAGCGCCGTGTCGATCAGCCCCAGCAGGTGCTGCTCGCGACTCAGCGCTTCGATGTCGCACATCAAACCGTCGTCGGGCACGGAGCCGATGAAGCGCAAGGCCGCGATGGTCGTGGTATCGGAGATGGCGGGCTGCGCGGCAACCTGCCCGCCGGCCAGCAGGCGGATGGCTTTCGCCAGCACGGGAAGGACCGGCGTCAGTTCCACGATGCGCATCGCGCGGTCTTCTTCGCCGGTAGTAAGGCCGGAGAACACGATCAATGTGACACCGCGAAACTCTCCACCCTCGAAAAGCGCTAGGGCACAACGTGCGCGGGCGGTATCTGCGCTCTCCCACCACAGGCCGCAGCCTTGCCCGCGCACGTCATGCTTGTCTTTGACGACCGATTCCTCGATGACCTCCGCGATCAGCGCGTGATCCTCCGCGAGCAGGAAATCGCCGCTCGACCAGAGCGCATGGCCAGCGCTGTCGTGGATCGACAAGGAGATGATTTCTGGCTGTCGGCGCATGAGGCCACGCGCCAGCGGCGCGAGCAGCGAAGCTGGAGTTTCATGGGCGGTCGGGTGTTGCGTCATAGGTGACCCCAGATTAGAGGGCCCCTGGCGCGAGGCTGTCGTCGCAGTGCAGCGACGTGAGGTTCGGGCGACTAACCAGCGGGTGAACGTGTTAGGTCAAATAGGAAATGGGGACATTCCGCATTTCCTGGCAAAAAGGGACGGGGAGCGTGGGTGGAGGGTCGAGCGACGCGCGTCCATGCAGGCGTGATCTCGCTATCGCCGGGCCCTTCGATCAGTGGGGCAGCGTAAGAATTGGGTACGCCGACCATCGCGAAGACATTCTGCTGTAGTTGAACGAAAAGGCCGTGAAGAGTCCGGATGAAGCAGAGAAGCGGCTCAGTGCCATTGAGCCCGCAAGACCCGGCCCGCTCGGCTCACGCCTGCATGGACGCGCGTCGCTCGATCGTGCACCGACGCGCCGCGGCTCCGTTCGCGAGGAAAAGAGGTGTGTAGCCCCGGCGTCGGCAAGAGCTCTAGACCGTGCGTCTCTTCTCTTCTCTTCTCCGTTCTCAGCGCGGCGGAGAACGAGGACGCGGTTCGATGACGTTGGCGCCCCAACGAGCGTACACGGCAGGAGATGAGCGAGCGGGCCGGGTCCTGCGGACTCAATGGCACTGAGCCGCCTCTCCGCTCCCGTCGAACTCTTCGCTGTCTTATCTCTTAACTACTTCAAGACGTCTTCGCGCCAGGCGGCGTGCCCAAATCTCGCCCCGCCCAATTATCGAAGGGCCCGGCGAAAGCGAGCTCGCTCCTGTCGTGTGCGCTCGTTGGGGCGACCGCCTCCTCCAACCCCGCTCCTCATCTCCCCTACCCCCCATACAGCGGCTTTTTGAGCTTCCACCGCTTGTGCGACCACGGCCAGTCGGCCGGAGCGGCACGTATCTGCTCTTCGACCAGACGCGCGTACCGCGCCGTGAACTCGCCGGCCGGAAGCTGTTCGCCCGCAGCGGCGATAGGCACGAATTCCGCTTCGTAACGGCCACGTGCGACGCGCCTCAGGCGCACGAAAAACGCGCCGTAGCGCGTCGAGCGCGCGATCTCTTCCGGACCGACGAAAAACGCGCTGTCGCGATTCAGGAACCGGATCCATTGCTTGCGGTCGCTGTTCACCGGCTCCTGGTCGGCCAACATCGCAATAGCGCGCGGCACGCCACGCTGCTGGATGATGTCGCCCAACAACTGCGACGCGGGAATCAGGCGCGCGCCCAAACGCGAACGCAGCTTGTGCATCTCGCTTTCGGCCCAGCTGTCCACCAGCGGTTTGTAGGCAGCGTCCACCGGCACGCCGAGCTGCGCGGAAAGCCCGAGCAGCATCCACTCCCAGTTGGCCTGATGCGCGGCCAGCAGCAGCACAGGTTTGCCCTTCGCCACCTGCTCGCGCACGAGCTCCGGGTTCGTGAGGATCACGCGCCGCGCCAGTTCCTTGCGCGTGAGACGCAAGGAGTGCAGGACCTCAACCAGCATGTCGGCGAAGCCACGGTAGTACTCACGGATGACACGCTCACGCGTGGTGTCGTCCCATTCGGGGAATGAGACTTTGAGATTCCCCTCGACGACGTGGCGTCGATAAGGGAACACCCGCCAGGCGCACCACGCCAGAAAACGAGCGAACGGATACCAGAGGATGAGCGGGATGCGCGAGAACACGCGAATCCACATGGAACAACGGGTGGCGGGGAGCGGACTCGAACCTCCGACCCGCGCAGTACTCAAGGCTTTTGGGCTGCTTGGCTCGCTCTGACTCACCGGGGGCTATCCTACAAGGCCTTGATCGCTTCGAAAAACCACCGTAGCAGGTGGCCTTCTTTCTTCTGGAAGCTGGTGCCCTCTATCTGATTCGAACAGATGACCCCTTCATTACGAATGAAGTGCTCTACCAGCTGAGCTAAGAGGGCGTATTCAATCTGGCCAATCGACCGTCAACAATGGGCTACCCCGGCACGAGGGCGCGCATTCTAATTGCGCGGGATGAGCTAGGGAAGCTCCGGAAAAGCCTCGTGCGACCCGTCAAACCCAAGTTTTGGGGTCAGGCTTCGGTTCTGCGACGCAGTCGGATGATGAGCTCGATGCCGTCCACCTGCATGCCGGGGGGAGGCTCGGGCAGGCGCTGGAATTCCACGTCGCGCAAGCTCACATCGGTCAAGGCGCCGGTGTCGAGGTCGTGGAAGTGATAATGGGCGTCGGTGTTCGAATCGAACCAGCAGCGGTCGTTGCCCACCGAAAGCTGGCGGATCAGCCCGGAAGCGGCGAACAGATTCAGGGTGTTGTAGATCGTGGCCTTGGAGACTCGCAGACCGGCGCCGCGCAACCCGGCCAGGACCTGCTCGGCGGAAAGGTGCTGGGGGCGGCCGAGCAATAACGAGGCGATACGCAACCGTTGCGCGGTAGGTCTGACGCCATGACCCAAAAGACGCTGGTTCAGGTTCTCGACAAGGCCCGGATCGAGGTCCGACATTGGCATGGGCGCGAGTATACGCGCCGGCGGGGTGCCAGCAATGAAACGCTTCAAACACAGCGTTTTTGCAGGGATGGCCGGGAGGCGACGGCGCGACACAATGCGCCGCATGCGTATTCCGTTCCCCAGAAAATCCGGCCGCGGCGTCACCCTGGTGGAGCTCTGCTTCGGCATGACCATCGTGGCATTGCTCGCGGGGCTGGCGGCGCCAGGTTTCCGCGTGACCTTGCGCGTCGCGGCGGTCCGCGCGGCCACATACGAGTTGCTGGCCGGCCTGCAGGAGACGCGCGGCCGATCCATCGTCGAGTCCCGGCCGGGAATCCTGTGTCCGAGCGACGCTGCGGGTTATTGCCTCCCTGCCTCCGCGCCATCCTCGTTCTGGCGCACCTCGACCGAAACGGGCATGGCACCCGTGGAAACCGACCTGCACGAGCTGCCTGTCGGAGTGGTGGTGCGCGCCTCGCGCGCGCCGCTGCGGTTCTGGCCGAATGCGCTCGCGGCGAGCACCGGCACTCTAACTATCTGCGACGTGCAGCGCATCGCGCCACCACGCGCCATCGTTCTCAGCCTGAGCGGTCGCGCCCGCCTCTCGCCCGCAGAGGTTTCCGCGTGCGCATAGCTCAAGATCGCGCCCGCGCCTGCAAGGCCCGAGGCTTCTCCCTCATCGAGGTGATGCTCGGCCTGGTGGTGCTCTCGGTGGGTCTGTTAGGCGCCGCCGCCATGCTGCTCGACAGCCTGCGCAACAATGCCGGCGCTCTGCGCAGTCTCGGTGCCACGCACCTCGTCCGCGACATGGCCGATCGCATCCGCGCCAACCTGCCGGGACGCGAGCACTACGACACGCGGCGAGGAATCGCCGGCAACGGAGAATGCATTGAACCCAATGGCTGCAACGCCGCGCAGCTGGCCGCGGCGGATCGTGCGAGTTTCGCCGCCGCCGCACGTGCGCTGTTCGTGCAGGACTTCACCGCCAGTGTCGAATATGTGCCCGCCACCGGCCCCGCCGCACCCATGCGCTACGTGATCACGTTGCGCTGGCGTGACCCACGCGATGCGGCCGACGATACCCACAGCGTAACGCTGCAGGTGCTGGCGCAGTCGCCGGTGGCGGGCTGAGGCGTGCGCACGCCCTGCCCACGCGGCTTCAGCCTGCTCGAGATCATGATCGCGCTGGCGTTGGGGCTGGCGTTGCTGGGCGCCTTTCTCGTGGTGCTGCAGCGATGCCGCGAAGGATTCGCGGCCGGTGAAAGTCTGGCGCGCCTGCAAGATGCGGCGCGTCATGCGCTGTCCGTGCTCACCCCCGACATAGAGCACGCCGGCTTCTACGGCTTCACGAACGAACCTGCAACGCGCCTCGTCACCGGCCTGCCGGCCGGCGCGCACACTTGTGGCACCAATTTCGCCATCGACCTCGCCATTCCTGCTGAAGGCTCCGACAACACCTTTCGCCTGGGACGGGATGCACGAGATTGTGCGCCCACGGCATCGGCAGGCGGCGCGCGCGCCGGCTCGGACACGTTGACGCTGCGCCGCGCGTCTTATGACGTCGTAGCGCCGCACCCGGGACGGCTGCAGTTGTATTCCCAATCCATGGCGTCGGCCGGTCCGCTGCAGCTCTTCGCCGATGGCCGCGCGCCCGGTCCCGTGGATGGCGATCACGCGGTGCGAGATCTGGAAGTGCGCACGTATTACATCGCCAACAATTCCGTGGAGCGGCCCGATTGGCCGGCGCTGCGCGTCAAGGCGTTGACCGAGTCGCGCGGTGCGGCGCAATTCCGCGACGAGGAGATCCTTCCGGGAGTGGAAGACCTGCAGGTCGAGCTCGGCGTCGCGAGCGTCGCCGAAGATGGAGCGATGCGCGTGCGCTACGTCGCGCCGGACGCGGCGCGCGCACGTAGCGGCCGCGTCATCGCCGTGCGGCTGTGGTTGCGGATTCGCGCCGACGCCACCGAGCCGGGTTTCGAAGACGATCGCGCGCTCAGTTATGCGAACGTGAATTTCACACCATCGGCATCCGAAGCCCGGCAGCGCCGGATACTGATCGAGCGCACCGTCGCCTTGCGCAACGCCCGGGCACCATGAGCGCGCGGCGGCAACTCGGCACCACCCTCGTGGTCGGCCTCATGCTGCTCGCGGTGGTCACGCTGTTAGGACTCGCGGGAGCCACCGGCGCGCGCGTCGAGGTCCAGCTGGCGCTCAACGAGCAGTTTCGCGAGAATGCCGCGACCGCCGCGAGTGCCGGCATCGAACACGCACTCAGCCGAATCGTGAGCACAATCGAAATCGACAACAATGCGGATGCGGTGCCTTCGAGCGCCAGCGCGTCATTGCCGGACTCGACGGACCGGTTCGAGACGGTTACCCGCTTCGTGGGGTACGAAGAGGGCCTGCCGCAGGCAGCGGGCTCGCCGCTCGCCGGCGCGCATTTCGAGGTCACGAGCACCGGATACGCCGCGCGGCGCGCCATCGATCGCCAGCGTGCCGGTGTCATGGTCGTCGTGAACGCCGCCCCGGATGCCGTGGTGTCCGCATGCATGCCTGTCACGCCTGAGGCCGCGTGCCGGACCCGCGGCGAGGTCGTGCGTCTCTCGTGGCAGCGCCTGCCGGCGCCCTGAGCACATGCGTTCGCCACCTCTCTTGCGTTTGACATTCGCCGAGGTTTTGACCGTGCTCGTCACGATCGTCGTGATCGCCGCCATCGCCGTACCCATGTGGCGCACGCACGAGCTGCGTACACACCGCGAACGAGCCATCGAAGCACTGCTGGCCGTGCAGGCCGCGCAGGATCAACACTTCGCCAGACACGCGCGTTACGCCGACGAAACCCAATTGCCAGCGGCTCCGGGTATCACGGTCAACAACAGTGACGATGGCCTCGCATACCGGGCCACGGCGCGGGTCAACATGCCCGGGCGGGAAACACCGGATACCCGCTGCGTGGAGTTGCGCATCGACCAGAACGGCAGGCGGTTTGCGGTCGACTCGGAGGGCGTCGATCGCAGCGCGGATTGCTGGCGATCGAATTGACGCCTGGCGGGGTCTAGCTACGCGACGTCGTACGCAACGCCCGCGGCAGTGAGAACACCACGTGTTCCTCACGGCCGGCGAGCTCGGCCGCCGACGTTCCGCCCCACTCGCGCAGACGCGCCACCACCTGCTGCACCAGCTCCTCGGGAGCGGAGGCACCGGCGGTCACGCCGACGGCGTCCTTGCCTTCGAACCACTCGCGCTTCATGAAAGACGCATCGTCGATCAGGTAGCCAGGCCGACCGGCGCGTTCCGCCAGTTCGCGCAGCCGGTTGGAGTTGGAGCTCGTGATCGACCCCACCACGACGAGCACGTCGCAGTTGGCGATCAGCTCCTTCACGGCGTCCTGGCGATTCTGCGTCGCGTAGCAGATGTCCTCGCGACGCGGACTGGCGAGCGCCGGAAATCGTTCGCGCAGCGTATTGACGATGGCCGCGGTGTCATCCACCGACAATGTGGTCTGCGTGACAAAGGCGAGTTTCGACGGATCGCGAACGTTGAGCTTCGTCGCCTGCTCGACATTCTCGATGAGGTGCATGCGCCCGCCGCCGCCGGTGTCGAAGCGCCCCATGGTGCCTTCGACTTCCGGGTGCCCGGCGTGGCCGATGAGCACCACGTCGCGGCCCTCGCGCGCGTAACGCGCCACCTCCATGTGCACTTTGGTCACCAGAGGACAGGTGGCATCGAATACGGTCAGCCCGCGGCGCGCGGCCTCGTTTTCGACCGCTGCAGGCACACCATGTGCCGAGAAAATGACCGTGGCGCCGTCGGGCACCTGGTCGAGCTCGTCGACGAATACCGCTCCGAGCTGGCGCAGTCGCTCGACCACGTGCACGTTGTGCACCACCTCGTGGCGCACATAAATAGGTGCGCCGAACATGCCAATGGCGCGCTCGACGATGTCGATGGCGCGATCGACGCCGGCGCAGAAACCACGCGGATTGGCGAGCAGGATTTTCATGCGGTGCGGCGCGCCCGGCGCCCTTCGAGCAGGGCGTCCAGGATAACCAGCGCGGCGCCGATGCTGATGGCGGCGTCGGCGACGTTGAACGCCGGAAAATACGCGCTGCCCCAATGGGCGTGCACGAAGTCCACCACGTAGCCGTGTTCGATACGATCGATCACGTTGCCGATGGCCCCGCCGAGAATCAGCGCGAGGCCGCCAGCCAGCAGTGCATGCGTGACCAGAGCCAGTTTTCGCAACCAGAAGACCAGCGCGATCGACACGCCGACCGCCAGCACGCTGAACGCCCAGCGCTGCCAGCCGCCCGCATCCGCGAGGAAACTGAACGCCGCCCCGGAGTTGTGTGCACGCACGATGTCGAGCACCGGCAGGACCGCGAAAGTCTCGCCATGCACCATGGTGCGCTCTATCCACAATTTGCTGAGCTGGTCGAAGGCGATCACGAGCCCTGAGATCCACAGCCAGCGAACGCCACTGGCGCCGATCGCAATCGTTGTTTCATGGTTCATGGAGGAGCTCATACGAAATTACGTGATTCACCAGGACCTGTGACATTGCCCACGCAGCGCCCGCAGAGCGTCGGATGCTCAGGCGTGGCGCCCACGTCAGGCCGGTGATGCCAGCAGCGTTCGCACTTCTGCGCGGTCGATGCCTGCACCCGAATCCACACGCCGCCCTCTTTGGCGATCTCGGCGACTTTGATCGCACCCACCGGCGGTCCGGCAGCGTTGCTGACCCTCTTCACCTGCGCCTGCGAAACGATGAGCAGGAAACGCAACTCCTCACCGAGCGCCTTGAGCTTCTCCAGATGTTCGTCTTTGCTGAACACCTCGACCTCGGCATCGAGCGAACCGCCGACGGTGCCTTCCACGCGCAGCTTCTCGAGCTCCAGTGCGACCGCGGCCTTGAGCGCGATGAACATGTTCCAGTCGAGCGCTTCCTCGCTCACCTTCGGCAATTCATGCCAGGTTTCGAGGAACACCGACGCGCCGCGTTTGCCCGGCATGAAGGTCCAGATCTCGTCGCTGGTGAAGCTGAGAATCGGCGCCAACCACCGTACCATGCTCTCGGCGATGTGAAACAGCGCGGCCTGCGCCGAACGCCGCGCCACGCCCTTTTTCGGCGTGGTGTACAGGCGATCCTTGAGCAGGCCGAGATAGAAGCCGCCGAGGTCCACGACGCAGAAGTTGTGCACCTTCTGGTAGATGACGTGGTACTCGTATTTGCGATACGCCTCGACGATCTCTTCATGCAATGCAGCGGTGCGCGCCAGTGCCCAGCGGTCGATGGCAACCATCTGGTCCACGGGCAGCGCGTCGGCCACGGGATCGAAGTCCGCGATATTGCCCAGCAGGAAACGCACGGTGTTGCGCATGCGCCGGTACGAATCCGAGATGCGCTTGAGGATTTCCTCCGAGAGGCTCATCTCGTTGGCGTAGTCGGTGGCCGCGATCCACAGGCGCATGATGTCCGCGCCGAGCGTCGACATGATCTTCTGCGGCGCGATGACGTTGCCCAACGACTTGGACATCTTGCGCCCCTTCTCGTCGACGGTGAATCCGTGCGTCAGCACGCCCTTGTAAGGCGCGCGCGCGTACAGCGCTTCCGAGGTGAGCAACGAGGAGTGGAACCAGCCGCGATGCTGATCCGATCCCTCGAGATACAGGTCGACCGGTGGCTTCACGTCGTCGGGATGCGTGTGATGCACGCACTCGTGCGACAGCCCGGAGTCGGCCCACACGTCCATGACGTCGGTGACCCTCTCATAGTGCTCCGCGTCGGCGCCTAACAACTCGCGCGGGTCCAGGTCGAACCAGGCCTCGATGTTGTGCTTCTCGACCCGGCTGGCGACTTCTTCCAGCAGCTCCGTCGTGCGCGGATGCAGCTCCTGGGTCTGCTTGTGCACGAACAGCGCGATCGGCACGCCCCAGGTGCGCTGGCGCGACAGGCACCAGTCGGGACGCTTCTCGATCATGCCGGCGAGGCGCTGCTCGCCCCAGGCGGGCGTCCATTGCACTTTCTTGATGTCGCGCAGAGCATTCTCGCGCAGACCTTTCTGATCCATGCTGATGAACCACTGCGGGGTGGCGCGGAAAATCACCGGCGTGTGATGGCGCCAGCAATGCGGATAGCTGTGGGTGATCTTTTCGTGTTTGAGCAGCCGGCCGCGGCTCTCGAGTTCCTTGATGAGCAGCTCGCCGCCCTCGTCCACTTTCATGCCGGCGACGAATGGCGTGCCCTCGCGGAATCGGCCATCGCCCATGACGGGATTGTCCACGGGCAGGCTGTATTTCTGGCCGATGAGAAAATCGTCCTGGCCATGCGCTGGCGCGGTGTGCACGGCGCCGGTGCCGGCCTCGAGCGTCACGTGTTCGCCAACGATCACCGGCACGTGCTTGGGCAGGAACGGATGCTCGAGCTGCAGGTGTTCGAGCTGGCCGCCCGTGAACTGCGCCAGCACCTGGCCTTTACCGAGCCCATAACGCGCAAGACATGCGTCCAACAGTTCGTTCGCCAGCACCAGCAGCTCCGACTGACCGTCGCGCGACACCCAGAGCACGACGTATTCGATGTTGGGGCCAACGCTCACGGCTTCGTTTGCCGGTAAGGTCCAGGGAGTCGTGGTCCAGATCGGGATCGACACCGGATGTGTCGCGATGGTGTCGAAGTTCACACCGACGCGGCGCGCGAAGTCCGCCGGGTCGACGACCCGGAACTCCACGTCCACGGCGGAGGATGTCTTGTCTTCGTACTCGACCTCGGCTTCGGCCAGCGCCGAGCGGCAGTCGAGGCACCAATGGACCGGCTTTGCACCCTTATATAAGTGTCCGTTCCTGATGATGTGGCCGAGCGCGCGGATCTGCTGGGCTTCGAACCGCGGGTCCATCGTGAGATAGGGACGATTCCAATCCCCCAACACGCCGAATCGCTTGAACTCGGAACGCTGCAGGTCGACCTGCTCGGTGGCGAACTTGCGGCACGCGGTGCGGAAATCCTTGGCGGAGATTTTTGCGCCCACGCGCCCGACTTTCTTTTCAACCGCGTGTTCGATGGGCAGGCCATGGCAGTCCCAACCCGGGATGTAAGGCGAGTCGTAGCCATCGAGCGTGTGCGACTTCACCACGATGTCCTTGAGCACCTTGTTCACGGCGTGACCGAGGTGCAGCGCGCCGTTGGCGTACGGCGGGCCATCGTGCAGCACGAAGCGCGGCCGGCCACGTGCAATCGCCCGCAGCTTGCCGTATAGATCGTTTTCTTCCCATGTCGCCAGCTGCTTCGGCTCGCGCTGCGCGAGATCGGCCTTCATCGGAAAGCCGGTTTCCGGAAGATTGATGGTGCTCTTGTAATCTGCCACTTGCGTCACTTACCTCTGAAGGATTTGACGGGCCTTGATCGCATCCTGGCGCATGTGCTGAACCAGGGTATCGAGGCTGTCGAACTTCTCCTCGTCGCGGATCTTGGCGACGAACTCCACTTCCAGCTCGCGGTTGTACAGCCAGCCGGAAAAATCGAAAACATGCACTTCCAGCAGCGGTTCCGTGCCGTCCACGGTGGGCCTGAACCCCAAGCTCGCGACCGCGTCGCGTGCGAGATTACCGTCTGCGCCGCGCACGCGCACCGCATATACCCCGGTGAACGGCAGCTTGCGACGCCGCATGCGGATATTCGCGGTCGGAAACCCCAGGCGGCGGCCCAGCTTCTCGCCGGTGACCACGCGCCCGCGCAGCGAATACACGCGGCCTAACAAATCACGCGCCGCGTGAAAATCCGCGGCCGCGAGCGCCGCGCGCACGCCACTCGAGCTCACGCGCACCTCGTCCACGCACACCGACGGCACCAGCTCCAGCGCGAACCGTCCCGCGTCGGCCGCGGTCTGGAGCAACGCCACACTGCCCGCGCCGCCGCGTCCGAACCTGAAGTCCTGGCCGACAACCACCGCCGAAGCGGCAAAGCGATCCGCCAGCAGATCCACGAACTGCTGACCGCTCATCTGCCGCAGCTGCTCGTTGAAGCGCAGCACGCACAAGGCGCTCAGGTCCGAGCGTTCGAGCACGCGCCATCGCTCGCGCAGGTCCGTCAGTCTTGCGGGCGGATCCTGGGCCGCGAGGTATTCGCGCGGCAGCGGCTCGAACGTCAGCATCATGGCCGGCTTTCCGGCTTGCGCCGCCAGCGCGCAGGCGCGCGCGATCAGCGCCCCGTGCCCGAGATGAATGCCATCGAAGCTACCCACGGTGATGGCGGCGCCGCGATGCCTGGGTTTGAGACCCTGCACTCCCCGTATGAATTCCATGGCGATTATGTGCCCGCTGCGCTGCGCATGTGGCGCAGGCGCACGCCCGAGACGTACAGAACGACGAAATACAGCGCTGCCGCCGCCACGATGCACCCCGCCAGGTGCAACGCGCGCTGCAGGGGCGGTGTCGCGAGCCAGCTCGCAAGGTCGCCGGCCATCCAGAGCAGCAACGCGGCCATGAGCGCATTGGCAGTCACGATACGCGCGAGCAGTGCGCCCCAGCCCGGCCTGGCGCGGTAGACACCCGCCTTGACCAGACCCCGCCACAGCAACGCCGTGTTGATGGCGGCGGACACGCAGGTGGAGGTGGCGAGCAACACGTGTGGATACGGGAACCCCAGGTAGTGAGCCGGCAGCACCACGCCGACATTCAGGATCATGTTGGCGGCGAGCGCGATCAAACCAACCCTTACCGGCGTACGCGTGTCCTGGCGTGCGAAGAAACCGGGCGCGAGCACCTTCACCAGGCTGAAGCCCAGCAGACCCCATGAGTAGGCCATGAGCGCATAACTCGCCATCTCCACGTCACGCGCCACGAACTTGCCGTAACCGAAAATGGTCGCAGTCATCGGACCGGCGAACACCAGCATGGCCACGGCCGCCGGGGATACCAGCAACACCACGAGGCGTAGCGCCCAGTCGAGCGTGCTGGTGAAGCGCTCTGGCGACGCTTCGGCGTGATGACGCGAAAGGCCCGGGAGTATCACCGTCGCCAGCGCGATGCTGAATACGCCGAGCGGAAACTCCATGAGGCGGTCGGCAAAATAGAGCCACGCCACGCTGCCGCCGATGAGGAATGAGGCGATCATCGTATCCAGCAACAGGCTCACCTGCGCCATCGACGAGCCGAGAATCCCGGGCAACATGAGTTTGCCGATGCGCCGCACGCCATCGGCCGCGGGCGCCCAGCGCGGGCGGCGAAACAGGCCCAGCTTGATGACTGCCGGAAGCTGGAAGCCGACCTGAAGCAGCCCGCTCACGAACACGCCGATGGCGAGCGTGACGCCGGGGTTGGCCGTGTGCGGCGCCAGCCACAAGGCGAAGGCGATCATCACGACATTCATGATGACCTGCGTGAACGCCGGCAGCGCGAATCTGCCATAACTGTTGAGCACACCGGAGAACAACGCCGTCAGCGAAACGAAGAATAGATAGGGAAAGGTCCAGCGCAGCATGTCGACGGCCAGGTCGAAACGGCCCTGCGTGTCGTCGTGCCAGCCCGGCGCGAAGCCTAAGATGATCAGCGGTGCGCCGATCACGCCTAACAAAGTGACGAAGAAAAGAATGACGCCGAGCGTGCCGCTGACGCCGTCCACCAGCGCGCGCACCTCGTCCTGCGAACGCTTCACCTTGTATTCGGTGATGACCGGCACGAACGCCTGGGAGAACGACCCTTCGGCGAACAGGCGGCGAAGGAAGTTCGGGATCTTGAACGCCACCAGGAAGGCATCCATGAGCGGGCCCGCCCCGAAGGCCTGCGAATAGACCATGTCGCGCGCGAGTCCCGTGATGCGGGAAATCAGGGTGGTGATTCCGACCACCGACGTGCTTTTGAAGATCGCCCGACTCACCCTGCAAGCACCCGAAAAATAAAGGAAAACAGCGGCACCGCGCGCACTATACCGGACTCATCTCTCTTATCGGGATCAAGCGTTGACAAGGTAGGGGGTCGTCAGCACACTACGCGGCCTCAAAACGACCCGGTTCCCTGGAGATTTCTTCGTGGCCAATACCAAGTCGGCTGAAAAAGCCGCCCGCCGAGCTGAAACCAACCGCAACCGCAACGTGGCGCTGCGCTCGCGCATGCGCTCGGCCCTGCGCAAGGTTGTCGATGCCGTGTCCGCCGGCAACAAGGCCGACGCGTCCACCGCGCTCAAGGAAGCCCAGCCGGTCATCGATTCGCTGGTCAACAAGAACGTCATTCATCGCAACAAGGCCGCGCGCCACAAGAGCAACCTGTCCGCCCGCATCAAGGCGATGAAGTAGCGAACAAGACTTCGGCGTCGCAGACGCGGAGCACGAAACAGCCGGCTAACGCCGGCTTTTTTGTTTGGGTCTGGCTCCGCTTCGCGTCTTTCGCGAAATGGTGCCTGACCCCTTCCTAGCCTTCTTGGCGGTCTTCTTCCTTGCCGGCGTCTTCGTTGTCGCCTTCTTCTTCGGTGCACGTTTTTTCGCGACCGGCTTGGCGGCAGCCTTCGGCTTCGCCTCGCGAATCTCGGGCAGCGGCAGGTTGCCCTGCGCCGGCGCTTCGCCGGATTCGATGAAGCGCATCACTGCCTCGGTGAGATCCTGAGTGCCCGCATGCGTGGCGCCGGAAATCAGGAATGCAGGGCCACGATACTTGAGTGCCACAGCGATCGACACCGCGCGGGCAGCAGCTTCGTCGGGCGGCAACAGGTCGCTCTTGTTGAGGACGAGCCAGCGCGGCTTGGTGAGCAGGTCGTCGCTGAATTTTCCGAGCTCGCCGACGATGGCGATCGCGTCGCGCACCGGGTCGGCGGCCGGATCGGTGGGCGCGATGTCCACGAGGTGCAGCAATACCCGCGTGCGCTGCAGGTGCTTGAGGAAGCGAATTCCCAAGCCCGCACCGTCCGCCGCTCCTTCAATGAGACCGGGAATGTCGGCCATGACGAAGCTGCGTTGATTGCCGCAGGAGATGACCCCCAGGTTCGGATACAGCGTGGTGAATGGATAGTCGGCGATCCTGGGACGCGCAGCCGAGACCGCGGTGATCAGCGTGGACTTTCCGGCGTTGGGCAGGCCTAACAACCCCACGTCGGCGATGACCTTGAGCTCGAGCTCGAGCGTGCGCTGCTCGCCCGGCAATCCCGGGCCGAACTGACGCGGCGAGCGATTCTTGCTGGACTTGAAGCGCTGGTTTCCCCAGCCGCCCTTGCCACCGCGCGCCACCAGCAGCTCCATGTCCGCCTTGGCCATGTCGCCCAGCACTTCGCCGGTCTCGGCATCACGCACGATGGTGCCCACGGGCACCATGACGAGCGCGTCTTTGCCACCGCGGCCGGTCATGTCGCGTCCGCCGCCCGGCTCACCGTTGTTGGCGCGGAAGGTGCGCTCGACCCGGAAATCGACCAGGGTGTTGATGCCTTCGCGCGCGCGGAAGGTGACGCTGCCTCCGAGTCCGCCATCACCGCCATCGGGACCGCCGAAGGGTACGAACTTCTCGCGCCGGAAACTGATGCAGCCTCGGCCGCCGTTACCGGCTTGTACTTTGACGCGTGCTTCGTCGACGAATTTCATGGTTTGGGTGCCCCAACAAAAAACCCGGCTGAGTGCCGGGCTTCTTGAATCGACCGTCGGGTCGGAAGGGGGACAGTCCCCTTTGGGGACAGTCCCCGACGTTTTCTATTCGTCGATGCTCACGAAGGTGTGCTGCTCGGCGCCCTTCTTCGAGAACTTGACGCGGCCCGGCTTGAGGGCAAACAGCGTGTGATCGGTGCCGATCCCGACATTGCTGCCGGCGCGCATGGTGGTGCCACGCTGGCGGACCAGGATGTTGCCGGCGAGCACGGCTTCGCCGCCGAACTTCTTGACGCCCAGACGTTTGCTGTGCGATTCGCGGCCGTTACGAGTACTGCCGCCTGCCTTTTTATGTGCCATTTGAGTCGGGCTCCAACTAACTGTTTAGCTATCTTCTGATTTGCTGGGCGTTCAGACGCTGATGCCGGTGATCTTGACCTGCGTGTACTGCTGGCGATGCGTACCCTGGCGAAGGTAATGCTTGCGGCGGCGGAACTTGACGATGACTTTCTTCTCGCCCTTGCCGTGCTTTTCGATGGTGGCGGAAACTTTTCCGCCCTTGAGCAACGGAGCGCCGACCTTGATGGTGTCGCCGTCAGCGAAGAGCAGAACTTCGCCGAACTCAATCGTGCTGCCCGGCTCGCCATCGAGCTTCTCGACCTGGAGGACGGTGTCTTTCTCGACCCGATACTGTTTGCCGCCCGTGGCGATGACCGCGTACATCTTGATATCTCCGGAAACCCTTTCGAAACCAAAGCCTTAAGCCGTGTGCCATTTCGAAGGGAGGCGCATTCTACGTATGCATGGAAAGGCGGTCAAACCATAAATAAACCAGTAGAATCAACGCCCTAAATGAGCTCCAAAGTCACCCAACTGCCAACTTCGCGCACCGCGCTCCGCCCCACGGAAGTCCCGGGCATGCCGCTCGAGGACATCCGGGCCCTGGTTCGAGCCGATCTGGCGGGTGTCGACGCCATGATTCGCGCCCGGCTCAAGAGCGCGGTGCCGCTCGTCGACCAGGTTGCCGAACACATCATCGGCGGTGGCGGCAAACGTTTGCGCCCGCTGCTGTGCGTGCTCGCCGGTCGCGCCTGCGCCATCGAGAACGAAAAACACATCGAGGCGGCCGCGTTCATCGAGTTCGTGCACACCGCGACGCTGCTGCACGACGACGTGGTCGACGGCTCGATGAAACGCCGTGGCCGCGCCACGGCTAACAACATCTTCGGCAACCAGGCGAGCGTGCTGGTCGGCGACTTCGTGTATTCGCGTGCCTTCCAGATGATGGCAACGGTCGGATCGCAGCGCGTCATGGAGATCATGGCGGACGCCACCAACGTGATCGCCGAAGGCGAAGTGCTGCAGCTCATGAATGCGCACGATCCCGACACGACCGAACAGCGTTACCTCGAAGTGATCTACCGCAAGACCGGCCGTCTGTTCGAAGCCGGTGCCGAAGTGGCCGCGGTGCTCGCGGGAGTGCCGGTGGCGCAGCAGGCCGCGCTCGCGCGCTACGGCAAACATCTCGGCACGGCCTATCAACTCGTCGACGACGCGCTCGACTACAAGTCGGACCCGGCGACGCGCGGCAAGAATCTCGGCGACGACCTGGCCGAAGGCAAACCCACGCTGCCGCTGTTGCACGCGCTGCGCCACGGTAACGACGAACAGCGCGCGCTCATTCGTCTGGCGATCGAACAAGGCGGCCTCGCGCAACTCGGTCCGATCGTCGAAGCGATCGAGGCCACCGGTGGCCTCGACTACGCGGCGAGCTTCGCGCAGCGCGAAACCGAGCAGGCGCTGGCCGCGCTTCAAGCGCTACCCGACTCGCCCTACTCCCGTGCTCTCGCCGCCCTCGCGCGTTTCGCGCAGGACCGCACCAGTTAATGGGGTCAGACCCCATTTGCTAGCAAAAGGGGCCGGACCTGATTCTCATGCGCGGACGCTCGCCATACGTCAGCGCGCGCCACAGCCATTCCACTGGGCCGTAGGCGTAGTGCCCTAACCACCACGCGCTGACAATCACCTGCAGCGCGAAGAAACCCACAACGATGGCTACCACCACGGCCGTGCCGATCGAACCTGCCAGCGCCAGCCCTGGGCCGACGCCGAACAACACGAAGCCGAACACCAGGCTCTGCGCGAGATAGTTGGTCAGTGCCATGCGCCCGGCCGCGGCGAACGGCGCCAGCAATCGGCGGGCGCGCCCCTGGAAAGTGACAACGATCGCCGCGACATACCCGGTAGCGAGAACCGGCACGGCGAGCAAATGCAACGAATCCGCCAGGAATGCACGATGGCTGAAATCGGCGAGCAGCGGCGACTCCGCCAGCAATGTAGCGGCGCCTTCGAGCAGCAAACCGGCGGGTAGCGTCCAGCGCATTACCCGGCGCCAGCCCGGCAGGAATTCCGCCGCCCGGGCGATCCACTCGCGCCGCCCAACCCACGCGCCAATGAGAAACCGGCCGAGCGCATAGCACAGCCAGCCGAGGATCATCCCGCTGGCAATGTAATCGACGAACACCCATTCGAAGAAGTTGCCAACGATGCCGAAGTAATCACCGCGCTCGGAGAGTTGCTGGCGCAGCATCACGTCGGAATCCGCATAGCCGCCCGGCAAACCCGTCCAGCTTCCTTCCGGCCCGAATTCGGCAAGCGCCTTCTGCGTCGTGCGCCCGAAGGCGGCGAGTATCAGCCCGGTGACGAGCAACGCGCGATCGCTGAGGCGGCGCAACGGCAACAGCAAGAAACCGGCAAGCGCATATAGATGAAGAATGTCCCAGGTCCAGAAGAAGAAGAGATGAATCACGCCGATGATGAGAAGCACGGACAGCCTGCGCCGGTACAACACTTCGAAGTCGACGCTACGCACCTCCAGCCTGCGCATCTGCAGGAAGAATCCGAGACCGAACAGGAACGCGAAAATCGTGTTGGCCTTGTCGACCACCAGCCAGTCGAGCACCCGCAACAGCGCGAAATCGAAAGGTGCCGAGGGCAGGCTCAACAGCTGAGTTTCGGTCGCCATGATGGGCGCCTTGGCAAAGCCCACGAAATTGGCGAGGAATACTCCGAACAAGGCAACGCCGCGCAGGACGTCCATGACTTCAATGCGCTCGGGGAGCCCGACTGGTGCCGGTTCAACCAACTGGATGAAACGACAGCGTTTTTTTCATGAATGGTCCGCCCCTTTGGCTGGATGGTACCGGCAAATCGGTGTTACTCCTCTATTTGAACGTCGGCTGGCCGTTCAGTAGACTGCGCGCCCCGCCAAGGTCTGCGGGACGCCGATACAAGCGGCATTCGGGGTGTAGCTCAGCCTGGTAGAGCACTACGTTCGGGACGTAGGAGTCGAAGGTTCAAATCCTTTCACCCCGACCATTATTTTTTTGTCCATTCCGTTCACATGGGTAACGGATTATTCCGAGGACATGGGTAACACCTTAGCAGCGAACGGATTCTCCGCGCACTCGAACCGCGAGCTCTCGTGGTCGAAGAACCCCAAGTCATAGTGCATGAAGCTGATTAGCCAGACTTTTTCCTCGACCTCTTTGACGCCGACGTTTTGACCGGCGAAGACGGTGGAGAGGTTGATCTTCCTCGACCCGAAGCACACACGGCCACACATGGTCACAGCGACGGTGCGGTCGTGGAACGGATACTCGAGCGGACCAAGGCCGTGATAGGGGCGATCGGAGGGTCGATACAGTTCCCCGGGATAACGCATCTCGATCGCCTGGTGCGGCCGCTCCTGGTTGAAGCACTCGATGAACCGATCGAACTTCTCCTGCTGTTGCAGGAAGTTGTTAGCCGCAGGCTTGGTGGTCTCCTTCTTCAAGGTCAGGTGCATGCGCTCGTGCCGCCCGTTCTGTGTGGGTCTACCTGGCTGGATGCGTTCGAGCCCGATACCCAACCGCAGCCACCACACTGAGAGCTTGGTGAGGCCGAAGATCGCGTTGGCACTCGCGAACGGTGTGCCGTTGTCGGTGCGGATGGACTTCGGCAGCCCAAAATCCTTGAAGGCGCGTTCGAACACGGTAAATGCAGGGTCCGCGTGTGCGCTCGCCAATGCGTCGCAGCAGATCAGATAGCGTGACGCGAAGTCCGTGATGGTGAGTGGATAGCAGTAACGCCTGTCCGTGAGCATGAACTCGCCCTTGAAGTCCGCGCACCACAGATCGTTCGGCGTGGTGGGGGTGGAGAGCGTCGTGCCTTGCGCGTGGTAGCGCCGCTCTCGGCCATGCACCACCAAGCCATGTCGATCGAGGACTGCGTGCACCGTACTGACGGCCGGCGGCTTGATGTCGGGGAAACGCCGGCGCAGCTTCGCGCGGATCTTCGGCGCACCCCAACTCGGATGCTCCTGCTTGAGCGACAGGACGAGCGTCTCGATCTGGAATGGCAGGCGGTTGGCTTGCCGATACGGGCGACGACTGCGGTCGGTGAGCCCTTGCAGGCCTATGTCTTTGTACCGCGTGAAGATCTTGTAGCCGGTCTTGCGGGAGATATCGAACTCCCGGCACAGCTCGGCCATCTTCTCGCCCTCCAGCAGGCGAGCCACGAACCGCAGGCGCTCATCCATCTTGCAACACTCCCGCCACGGCATATGGGTCTCCCCCAAATGCCGGAAAGTGTTACCTATGTGTCCGGAATGAACTGCTACCCATCAGTCCGAATGGGCATTTCTAGAGTTTTTTCGCGCGAACACGCCGAAGTCGGCGCTGCGGTGTCATCGGAAAATCACTCACGGTGTCAATTGCGGTGACAGCTTGGACGAGCACGATTCAGGCGCTACACCAATTCCCTCGATGTATTCGTCGGCCATGCGCGTAGTGATTACGGAAATCATCGACTAACCACACGACTTCGCGGGCGCAGTGGTGCTCGGCCCGGCGCCGGATCACCTCACTCGCACGCGCGCGTGAAATGCGGGAACAGTGCAAATCCTATCGCCCCGACCAATTCACGAATCTATTCCGATTAGATAGATAACAGTCTATTCGCAGACATGGATGTCACGGCGCGGTCACTGCACGTCCCGATGCCCTCCCGATGCCGTTGGTGACAGACGGCTGCAGCACCGCTAATAATGTGCCGCGCTTCCAACTAGGGCAAGACATGGCATCGCCACGATTTGCGTTCGGTAGAGTAATCGTGCTCGCGGCCAGTTCCGCCGGAATTGCTGCCGCCATCGTCGTGCTGGCACTTTCCTGGCCCGCGCCGGCTGAGTTGTTCATGGCGCGGTTCTCGGATTCGGCGAGCATCACCATGTGTCTCCTGGTGCTCGGAATCGCGCTGCTGATCGCCTGGCGCGCCGGCGGCCATGCACCGAACATCGCGATCGCCCTGGCGCTGACCTTCATCTACGGCGGAGTCGTTGTCGCATTGCTGTTCGACAGGCTGCATGTCATGCCGCTCGTTCGGCAAATCGTGCAGTTGCTGCTGTTCTTTCTTGGGTCCGCCTTCTACATCCGCTCGTCACAGCTCTTTCCGCGCAAGCTGATAGCCGCGGACATCGCTTTGAGTCCGACGATTTGGGGCAAATCGCCGCCTCTGCAAAAGGCGACCGAATTCCTGCTCCGCCCTGCAGGCGCCTGGATAATTTCGGCGACTGCAACCGTGGTGATCGTGGCCGCTCAGGACGTTGGCGTGTTCGTTCCCATGTGGATGGCCATCACCGCGACCGGCATCCTCTATTTCTACATCACGCTTCGCGGGCCGGACGTCGCAGCCAGACACAAGGTGCTGTGGTTCTTCGAGGCCGCACTCGCAGCAGCCATCCTCACAATGTTCGCTGGTGCGCTCGACCTGGCGCTGCCTCACTCGACAACCCCCGACGTCCGCGCCGTGATCCAGCTCATTTTCAGTATCGCGAAGGCCCTGACCTTGGTGATCTGCTTCGCCGCGGCGGTGTTCTACGCCGGCGCCATCAGCCCCGCGCTGATCGTCCGCAAGACGCTGGTCTATGGCGCCACGGTCGGCTTATTGCTCTTTCTGTTCGCCGTTGTCGAAATCTATATCGCGCACAGTCTGATTCATGCACTGCACGTGAGCGATCGTTTCGCAAGCGCAGTACTCGGCGCAATCTTCGGCCTCACTTTCCATCCACTCAAACGTCGCATCGAGCATTTTCTGAAGCAGTTCGCGCCGAAAGACAAGGCCGGCGTCGAGCCGGCAGCGGTTGCGAACCCTTGAATCGAGTGCGGGTGATTGCCGCGAGCGGACGACGGTGCCCCGAGTTTTCCCCGCCCACGCGCACAACAGTCTTGCCTTCCGCTAACGTGCGCCGCGCCGTGCACGCCCGACCCGGATGCCGATAATCACGCACGGTGTCAATTGCGGTGACAGTGTGTCCGGCTCTATTCAGGACTTTGACTGACCTTCTGGATGATGCTTCGCTTCACCGATCCGACGGGCACCTGGATACGCGATCGCACCCGAGCGTCATCTCCTTGTGGCGACGAACGCCTCGATGTTCTCGAGCACTTCGTCGCGCTCCCCAGCCCAGAACCAGTGGTCCGACCCGGCCAGTTCGACGAACTGCGCCGACGGAATCGCGGTGGCCATGTGGCGGCCGGCCCCAATGCGTACCGCACGATCGCCCCGTCTATGCATGATGAGCGTGGGAATCGAGATGCATGGCAGGAATTTTCGCACGTCGATATCACGCAGCGCCGCGATCACCTGAGCAATCGCTCCAGGACTCGATGCGGCGCGCAGCACCCCGGCCCACCAGGCGCTTGCATGCGCATCACCGGCAAGACTCGGGGCGAACACGCCGATGCCGGCGGGACTGCCCCACTGTGTGACGAGTCGCTGCACCCACGTTTCGTACTGGCCGGCCCGCAAGGCGAACGGATACTCTTCCGACCAACTCCCCTTCGCGAGCGAGCCGAACAGTATCAATCCCGCGAGTCGCTCCGGTGCCTGCGCGGCGAATCTGATGCACGCAGGGCCACCTTCGGATGCACCGAACAAAATAGCCCGCCGACTCGAGGCCGCGTCCAGCACCGTCCGAATGTCATTCGCCGTCGCATCGACATCTGGCGCCAGGCCGATTCGGTCGGACAATCCCGTTCCGCGGCGATCGAAAAGAATGACGCGGCCGAGTTTCTCCAGCCGACGCAGGCACGCGCGCCAACGAGGTTCCTGCCAAATGCGCTCTACGTGCGAGACGAAGCCCGGCACTAGCAGGATATCGAGCGGTCCTGCGCCAAACGTCTGAAACGCGAGATGGACGTTGGCGCCGCGTGTGTAGCGCGTGAGCGGCATCGTGTCGGTAGGGGGCGAAGACCCATCGATGAGCGCGCGCGTTTCCTCTTCTGGCGCAACGTCGAGTTCGCTGCGTAGCCGCTCGGTCAGCGCCACGTAATGTCGTTGCGCCGCGGCCCGATCGCCGACGAGCAGCAGGCTGCGGATCAAGTGCCGGCAGGATAACTCGCTGAGAGGATCGAGCGCGACGAGCCGTGCCGCGTATGCTGCCGCAAGTGCGTGTTCGCCCGCCTCGTTGTTAGCTTGAATGCTGCGTTCGAGAGCCTGCATGAATCGTCCGCGCAGCGCTTCGCGCCGGAAGAACGCCCAGTCTTCAAACACAGAACAATCTGCGAGCGAAAATCCGGCCAGGAAATCGCCACGATAGAGCGCGCAGGCTGCTTCGAAGTTGCCGGCATCGCACGCTCGTTCGAAATCGTGAGTGTCGATCACGACGCCTACCGCGGGCGACCATTGGATGCTGGCGCGATTGGCGATGAGTATTGCCCCGCCGAGCGCCGTGTGGACACGATGCACAGTCCGCCGCAGAGCGGCGCGCGCCTCACTCGAACCGCTTTCCGGCCACAGCAAATCGGCGAGTTGATCCCTGTCGACGCTCTGGCGCGTGTCTGCCAGATACGCCAGCAGCCCCAACCCTTTGCGTAGCGACAGACCGACAGAGCGTCCGTCACAGCACAGATCTGGGTACCCGAAGGCTTTGAATGTCAGCGTCGCCACACACGAGTTCCTTGCTCTGGCCGCGGGGACGTTCCTGGGACGAGCCACCTCTATATATAGGACATCAATCGGCGGAGTACCAGATGAGGCATGTACTGTCCCGAGACGGAACGAAGATCGCCTATGACGTAGTCGGACGTGGCGTCCCTCTCGTTTTGCTGCACGGTTTCACGGAAAGCAGCGAGATCTGGCGCGAGGTCGGGTATGTAGAGCGCCTCCAGAGAGGCACGCGCCAACTGGTCCTCATCGATTGTCGCGGTCATGGCAGTAGCGGCAAGCCCCACGAACCACGAATGTATTCTGGGATGAACTGCGCTGACGATGTGGTCGCCGTTCTTGATCAGTTGCACATTTCGAGAACCGATGTCGTTGGTCATTCGATGGGTGGCGCCATCGGATTTGCGCTTGCTGCGCTGCATCCGCGTCGCGTCCGAGGTCTCATGGTCATCGGAGCGCATCCACTGGCGCAAGACATGAGCCCATACCGCAAGGCCATCGACAGCGGCATTGAGCGCTGGCTACAAATTCTCGAGACCGAAGTCGGTCCACTTTCCGACGCCGCAAGGCGCCGCCAGTTCGCGAACGATGTTTACGCTCTGCGCGCATGTGTGGCGAAGGACCGGCAAGATCGATCTGCACAGCTGGCGAGCTCGACAGCATCGATCTTCGCCATCACAGGCGCGCTCGACCCGCTACGACCTCTCATCCAGCGCTTTGCCGTCGAGTACGGCGTCGAATACGTCGAGCTAGACAACCTCGGTCATGTCGCCACGTTTCTCGCGGTGAACGAAGTCCTTGCCCACCTCGAAAGGTTCGTCGAGCGCCTCGAAGCGAGTGAGGCGCATCAGATCCCTGAGGCGCGGGGACGATGCGGGGACGACACGAGCGTACAAAAGGAGAAGGGTTAGACAAGACCCGCGTCCCTCACAATGGAGGATCGATCGATGCTCGACGGCGACAATATTTCTCTTCTCGCGCAGCTTCTGCCGCGCGAGGTCGTGATGCGTCTTTCCGATCCCGAACTCCCGGCACAGCTCCGCCATCTTCTCGCCATCGAGCAAGCGAGCCACAAACCGCAGGCGCTCATCCATCTTGCAACACTGCCGCCACGGCAAGTTTTTTCGCGGCCACACATCGAAGTCGTCGCTGCGGTGTCAGCGGAAAATCATTCACGGTGTCAATTGCGGTGACAGCTGGGACGAGCACGATTCGGGCGCTGGACCAACTCCCTCAATACTTCTTTCCGCCGGATTCGTCGGCCGCGAAAACTGCCCAGAAAAGCAGGTCCACTTCTCTTCTCTCGCGGCATCGCCAAGGCGCACGCGTGTAGCCAGCGCGCTGGCTCCAGCCAACGGCATCGTCGAGATCCTGGCGATCATCCCTTAGTGGTTTGAGCGGTTTACCCTAATCGCCGGGTCCACAGCGAGAACCAGAAGAGCTCTTTGCATATCGCTGGCGGGCAAAGCGGAAAGCCTGACGATTTGACACTGCATTATCTCAACGGCGTCACAGATCGGGCTTGGCTGCGGCGAAGGTACTGCCGGATATCGAGCGGCCTAAAGGTTCTAATAGCCGCATCGCAAAATTGTCACCGCAGTCCATTTATGAAAAATTCCGCGCTTCGCACTCCCCCTCTCTTGTTGGCCTTCGGCATGTTGGCCGCGTCAGGCCCAGCGCTGACCGCTGAGGCCAACACGGTGTCCCCGGCGAGCTGTGCAGTCAGCGCCGGCGTTCGCTACATCGTCCAGGCCAAGACAACCTCATTGGCGCGCGAGTGGGTGTCGCGTGCGGGAGGCGATGTGTGTCGCGAGCTGGATGTGATCAACGGTGTAACGGCAATGCTGACCGATGAACAATCCACGGCCCTTCAAGCCGAGCCAGGCGTGCGGGTGTCGGTTGACCGCGCCGTGTCCACGAAGGGTGGCACGGTCAGCTCACTTCCGCTGGTATTCACCGACGGCACGGCGGTTCTGCTCCAGATCAAATCCCTGCAAAGCAGCTATGCGATGCTGGTGGGCGCGAATGTGCTCCAGCAAGCCAAATTGACTGGCAAGGATGTGACGATCGCCGTGCTCGACTCCGGCTTCTGGGCAGACGCAAAAGACGGCGTAAAAGGGCGAATCGTCGCCAGCATGGATACGCTGACCGGATCGAACAAGGTTGAAACTGATGCGTTCGGTCACGGCACACACGTCACCTCCATTGCAGCGGGCAGCTTCGGCGTCGCCCCGGAAGCCAAGCTCGTCATCGTTCGCGCGTTCGACAAGGACGGCGGCGGCAGTTACTCGAATGTCATCGCGGGTCTGGACTGGATCATCGCCAACCGCGCCAAATACAAAATCCGGGTTTTAAACCTGTCGTTCGGAGCACAACCACAGTCGAACTACTGGGATGACCCTCTCAACCAGGCCGTCATGCGGGCGTGGCAGGCGGGCATCGTCGTGGTGGCGGCTGCCGGCAATGAAGGTCCTGCCCCGATGACGATCGGTGTACCGGGCAACGTTCCCTACGTCATCACGGTGGGTGCGCAGACCGACAACTACACACCTTACAACGCGTTGGACGATCGCCTCGCTTCGTTTTCATCGACCGGCCCCACTTTAGAGGGCTTCGTGAAACCCGAAGTTCTCGCTCCGGGCGGGCACATGGTCGGCTCGATGTCGTACCAGAGTCATCTTGCAACGATCGACCCCAATTCGATGAAGAAGGGCAACACCTTGTTCACGATGTCCGGCACTTCGCAGGCCGCGGCGGTTACGTCAGGCATCGTTGCCTTGATGATCCAGGCGGATTCGACGCTGACCCCGGACACAGTCAAATGCCGCTTGATGGCCTCAGCGAGTCCCGCAGTCACATTCACGCGGCAGCTTGCATACAGCGTGTTTCAGCAAGGCGCCGGCTTGGTCAATGCGGTGAACGCGGTCAGTAACGGTGCAACCGGCTGCGCGAACCAGGGCCTGGACATCGCTGCGGATCTGTCGGGCGCTGCGCATTTCGGTGGCCCCGCCAACCAGGACGCGCAAGGCAATTACTACGTCATGGACATGAACGGAGCCAGGTGGGGCGATGCGCTATCCGGCGACGGCTACAGTTGGTCGAAAGGTTTTCAGTGGACGCAAGGATTCAGCTGGACCAACGGCTACTCGTGGAGCAAAGGCTACTCGTGGAGCAAGGGATACAGCTGGAGCAAGGGATACAGCTGGAGCAAAGGATATTCCTGGAGCAAGGGCTACTCGTGGAGCAAAACACTGCCCTGGTGGGGAACACCCGGCACGGTGACATCCGCTGCGAAGCCAGCTTCCATCACCTCCTGGGTTCCGAACGAATAGTTCGCTGGCAGTGTGAGGCGGGGTGGTTATCGTCGAACAGTCTGGATAACGGCCTCGTCAAGTTGTTGCATGTCGTCCACGAGCCTTGCCTCCAGTTCCGCAGGGGCCAGTGGAACGCACAATAGATAGCCCTGCGCCTCATGACAGCCGCGCTCGCGCAGCCAGTCGAGTTGTTCGCGACGTTCGACGCCTTCGGCGGTCACCAGCAGATTCATGCTCGAGGCTAGCGACAGGATCGCTGTCGCAATCGCGGCGTCACTTCTGGACTGGTCGACATTCTGGACGAACGTCTTGTCAATTTTGATCCTGTCGGGCGGGAAGCGCGTGATGTACGCGAGCGACGAATAGGCCGTTCCGAAATCATCCAGTGCAATACGGCACCCGAGTTGTCGCAAACGCTGCAAATTGCTTTGCACCGAAGCAGAATCGTCGATCAGCACTGACTCGGTGATTTCAATTTCGATAAGAGAAGTCGGTACATTCGCCTCGGCGGCGGCGCTCTCGACGAACCGCGCCACGTCTCCATGCAACAGCTCCTTGCCCGAACAGTTGATGGCAATCGGGATGCGCAGACCCCGATCCAGCCACGTGCGCAGCTGCCGGCATGCAGCCCGAACGACCCAGCGACCCATATCGAGAATCAACCCGCCCTCTTCGGCTAGTTCGACGAATCGACTGGGCGAAATCTCACCATAGTCGGCGTCGTGCCAGCGCAATAGCGCCTCGACCCCGACGATCTTGTTGTCCAGCAGTCGAAATTTCGGCTGGAACACGAGACGCAGCAATTCTTCATGAACGGCGCGCCGCAAGCGACCCTCGAGTAACAGCCAGTCGCGCATGCGGCTGCTCATCGCCGGCGTGTAAGCAGCTACTGCGCCGCGCGCCTCCGCCTGGTACATCGCTGTGTCGGCAAACCTCAATATGGTGGCCACGTCAGCCCCGTCGTCCGGGTACACGGCGAAGCCGATACTCGGTGCGGAGAAAAATTCCAGCGAATCGTGAGTGATCGGCTGTTTGAATGCATCAGCGCAAGCTTGGGCAACCTCTAGCGCCGCATCGCGGGCCTGTGTCTGCCGAAGAACAATGATGAATTCATCGCCTCCAAATCGGGAGATCAACAGGCGATCTGATTCCGTGACGATATTCGCCAGGGTGGACGTCAGCCTTGCCGCAAAGGCCTTCAGGACTGAATCGCCCATCGCATGTCCAAACGTATCGTTCACGCGCTTCAGACTGTTCAAATCGAGACAGATGACAGCGACGCGCTCATTTTGCTGCTGTGCCCGTGCAAACATCCTCTCCGCCGTTTCCACGCAGAGCTGCCGGTTTGCCAGGCCGGTGAGCGGGTCGAAATATGCGAGTCGTTCTATGCGCGCTGCTGCTGCCGTGCGTTCGGTCGTGTCCCGTCGAACGACGACCACATCACCGCCCTCGCGTCTGTTGAAACGAAGCTCATAGGAACCGATCACCCCGGGGGAGATTTCGGTTTGGTACTCGATGGTGCGGCATATTCCGTCGCTCGCCGTCTGGCGGATCTCCAGGTCAACCTGCCCGGCAAGCGCGGGCGGAGCGAGCGGGTCCACGTCGATGTCCGCGTTCGGGCTCCAGCGAACATACCCCGCCGGTGCTACGACCCACAGGGTGTCGGGAAGTGCTTCGACCAACGTATTCACTTCGACCATGCGTGCGGTCAGTTCACGTGCGGCCGCCGCATTGCGCAGGATGTAATCGAGCCGCCGCGGCAACAATGTCCAATTGACCGGCTTGGAAATGAAGTCCGTCGCGCCGGCTTGAAAGGCCAAAGCGATCGCCACTGCATCTTCGTGTCCCGTCACCATGACAATGGGAATGTTGACGAAGCGTGGCTCAGCCCGCAGGCGTCGACAGACTTCGTAGCCGTTCATGCCCGGCATGTCCACGTCCAGCAATACGATCATCGGGTTGCCGTGGAGCGCGGCGTCGAGCGCCGGGACGCCATTGTCGAACACCAGCGATTGCAGTCCCACTTCAGCGACCGACTCGGCCAGCAACAACCGACCGAGGTCCTCATCATCGGCGATGATCGCCAGCGCGACGGGTTGCGTGACTGTGCTCATGCGACGTTTTTTATCGACAGGTCGCGCAATGAATCGAGCAGGCGTGCATGCGCCGCTTGCAGTGTCTCATGCAGCTTGTTGGCGTTCGCAAGATCGCCGGCAATGCACAGGTCCTCGAGATGCCGCAGTTGTTTGCCGTATTCGAGCGCGCCGACATTCGCCGCCGCCGCCGCGAATCTGTGACATGCAGCAGCGGCGGCAGGCAGATCCGGCAACGCAAATGCGAGCCGCAGCTTTTCCAGTGACTCGGCAGAACTCACTCGATAGAGCTCGACCAGCTTGGCATACAGATCGACATGCTTGCCGGCCCGCAATTTTCGCAAGGCACCGACGGCGGTGGCATCGAGATGCGACAGCTCAGGCTTGCCGATGCCTCGCGGCTTTTCTGCGGCACTGGTGTTTCGCGCCTCGGGTGGTTTGAGCCACGTCTGCAACAAACGAGTGCAATCCTCCAGCGTGTAGGGTTTGGTCAGAATGTCGTCCATGTCGGCGGCCAGACACTTCGCCCGATAGCTATTCGCATCGTGCGCCGTGAGCGCGATGACCGGTGTCCGTCGTCGCGCGCCTTCGCTCTTGCGGATCAACGCCGTCGCCGAAAACCCGTCCATGTCGGGCATGTTGAGGTCCATCAAAATCATGTCAAAGCGCTCAGTGGAACAGCGCGTGACCGCTTCCGTTCCGGTCTTTGCCCACACCGATGTGCACCCCAGCAGCGCAAGATAGCCCTCGGCGACCGCTGCGTTCACCGGTTCGTCTTCGACGAGCAGCACGTGACCTTGAAAGGCAATGGATTCCGGTCGGGCAATCTCGGTGGGCATCGTCGCACCCACAGCGGCCATCAGGGCTTCGTGGAAGGCGACGCGATGCACCGGCTTGAGGACGATCCGCTTCTCGTCGATGACGGCCCGTAGATCATGGGTTTCGACTTCGGCGGCGGTCGCCACGGCGATCAATGTGGTAGGCACCGATTTTCCCGTCAGCATGGACTGCAGCTCGCTCAATTGCGTGCTCACGTCCAGCACGACGAGGCTGTCTGCGCAGGTGGCTTGCGTCTGCACATTCATTTCGAGAGACGCTGCGTGCAACGCAAGCGCTTCGGCGAGCGAAGCATGGCGCGTCAGAATGCGGACGTTTTGTGACGCGAGGATTGATCGCTCTGGAAGTTCCAGTTCGGCGCCGACCTGAAGCGGCAGTGACAGGCTGAAGGTCGAGCCGATTCCCGGCTGACTTTCGAGCGAGATCTTGCCGCCCATCAGATCCGCCAGTTCGCGGCAGATCGACAATCCCAAGCCGGTGCCGCCAAACTTTCGTGTGGTGGTCTCGTCAGCCTGCGAGAACGGCTCGAAGATGCGGCTCATCGCCGTGGCGTCCAGCCCGATGCCCGTATCGGATACGGAGATTCTCGCGGTTGCCTGGTTGCCTTCGATGCACTCGACCTGCGCTCTGACGACCACCTCACCCTGGGAAGTGAACTTGACCGCGTTGCCAACGAGGTTCATCAGAATCTGCCGCACCCGCAAGGGGTCTCCAAGGAGCACTCTGCCTCTCGAGGCGGGCGGACAGACGATGAGCTCGATGCCCTTGGCTTCGGCGGACCCGGCAAAAAGACTCGTGCATTCTTCGAGCACCTGGCCAAGATCGATCGGCAGCACTTCAAGCATGACTTTGCCCGCCCGGATCTTGGACAGGTCGAGCAAGTCATTCACGATCTGCAACAGTATCTGCGCGGACGAGCGAATCGTTTTGGTGAGGTGCGTCTGTGTCGCCGAGAGCACCGTGCGTGTAAGCAGTTCCGTCATTCCGACAACGCCGTTCATCGGCGTGCGCAGCTCGTGGCTCATGCGGTCGAGGAAATTGCTCTTCGCCCGCGCCGCTTCTTCCAGTTGCTGGTTACTGTCGACGAGCTCCCGCGTGCGCAGTTGCACTTCGCGCTCGAGTCGCTCGCGTGCCTGCGCCATCTCCTCGAACTTCAGTCGTTGGCGGCGAACGCGCTGAAAAATCAGACCCAGCGCCAGCAGTGCATACGCCGCGTATGCCCAGCCGGAACGCCATGGAGCGGCTTGCCGATGAATCGTCAGGCTCAATGGTTTCGAGCTCCAGGCCGTGCCCGAAGCCGAGCCGCGGACTTCCAGGACGTGGTCACCCGCATCGAGGTTTGTGAGCGTGACGCGACGCTGAGCGCCAAGGTCGATCCACGTGTCCGTGAGCCCGGGCATCCGATAGGCGAGCTTGTTGTGCTGCGGCGAGGCGAAGTCGAGCACGCCAAAATCGAGTGAAACGATGTTCGCGCGGTAGTTCAGCGCCAGTGAATCCAACAACCATGAGGGTGTGCCGGTTTCATGTCGCACCCCGAGCACTGAAATGCCTGTCATCGCGAGGCGTGGCGCCTGCCGGCCCGCAGTGAGTTTTGCCGGGTCGAAAACATTGAATCCGCCGGGCCCGCCGAAGGCGATGCGACCATCACGCAGCCGAATATAGGCGCCAGAGGCGAATTCCTCGCCTTGCAGACCATCCTCTCGATGGAACGCCTGGATGGCCCGGGTATCCGGATTGAAGCGCATCAGACCCGCATTGCTGCTCACCCAGATATTTCCTGTGGCATCAGGCACGATGCCGTAGATGGTGTCGCTCAGCCCTTCTGCGCGAGCGATGACGTCGAAACTGATCGACTCCGGCCTCTCAGCGGAGCCGATGATTTGCACCAGGCCACCGTGATCCGTGCCAACCCACACCCGGTCCATGGCATCGATCGCGATCGCGTACACGGAATTCGCCGGAAAGGACGCGGCGTTCTTGGGATCGTGACTGAATACTTTCGTCACGGTACCGTCCTCGCGCGCGAGGTCCAGTCCGCCGCCATCCGTCCCGATCCAGAGATTTCCGCGAGAGTCTTCGGCGATCGATGTCACATTTGGCGAACTGATCTCACCAGGTGCGCTGCCATAGGGAAGATGCCGAACCAGACCGGTGGCGGGATCGAGCAGGTTTGCTCCGCCACCGAACGTTCCTATCCACAGCTGTCCGGCGCGTGTTTCATTCACGGTCATGATGCCGGCCGCACTGGTGCCACGCGGATCCCCAACGTCCACGATGAGCGAATGAATATTCCCGGCGGCATCTAACTTCTTCAGCCCGTTGGCCATTGTGCCGATCCACAACGCGCCCCGACGGTCCTGCGCCAGCGACATGACCACGACGTCTTTGCCCAACGCTGCTGGTCGTCGAGTCAGGCTGTCGAGAGGTGTCGTCTCGCCTTTGTCCGCGTCGAATTGCGCGAGGACGCCGCCCAGCGATGCGATCCACAAGCGATTGTCTGGCGCGTTCGCGAATGCCGTCACGGGATCACTGCCGAGCCATTCGGGACGGTGCGCACCCAATTCCCAGCTGCGCGGATTCCAACGGCTGACTCCGCCGGTGCGGGTTCCAATCCAGACCAGGCCACTGGGGTCCAGATACAAAGACATGATGAAGGAGTCACGCAGCGAATTTGCGTCGTTGCCCTTGTGCTCGTAGTGGGTGAACTGGCCGCTCACGCGATCCAGCAGATCGAGGCCTTCCGCGGTGCCGATCCACATCCGCCCACCCTGGTCAACGAGCATTGCGCGCACGTGATCGCTCTTCAGCGAGCTGGCGCGACGCTCATCGTGACGGTAGGCCTGCAACGCACGGCCCTGGCGATCGAAGCGCGTCACGCCGCCGTCGAAGGTGCTGACCCACACGTCCCCGCTGCGTTCCTCGATGCAGCCGGAGATCGCCTTGCCGATCAAAGAGTGTTCATCGCCCGCGGGTGGACCAAAATGACTCACTGATTTCGCAGCAGGCGACCATCGATCCAAACCTTTGTCAGTCCCGATCCAGACGGCGCCGAATGCCCCCGACGACAAGGTGAAGACATTGTCACTGCTCAACGATGCCGCGACCGCAGCGTCGTGTCGCAGACGCTGTATTCGCCCCGATACCGGATCGAGAATGTCCACGCCCGCATCGGTGGTTCCGACCCACACATGGCCGCTCGCGTCGATGAGCACTGATCTAACATAGTCGCTGGCCAGCGATCCTTCGTTGGCAGGGTCATGCCGATATGCGGTGAAGGTGTCGGAGGCGCGGTTCCAGCGCGCCAGTCCGCCATCCTTGATCGCGATCCACAAGTCGTGCTGGGCATCTTCCTTGATGTCCCAGATGAAGTTTCCCGGCAGGGAATTCTTGTCAGTGCGGGAGTGGCCGTAGCGATACAACTCATGTCCGTCGTATCGCACGAGGCCATCTTCAGTCCCGAGCCAGACGAATCCCTGGGAGTCCTGCAGCGTTGACATGACGGTTGCCTGAGGTAATCCATCGGCCGCTGTCAGATGCGCGAGAATGAGGGGAGGAGCATCGGTCGCAGCAGCGATCGACGCCAACAGCAGCGACGAAAATAGTGTGAGGCAGCGGCGCCAGGCGCCAGCCCGTCCAGTGGTGTTCACCCGCACAAGATGCCTCGTCCGGGCATGCGCGTACGTTGATCCGCCGCAGGATTCTGATGCGCCGCTTATGGTGAATCGAAACCGCGTCACAGTTATCGAAGATAGACGGTGTCACGCGAGCGCCCGGCCAACCTGATCAAACCGGCTGCGATTCCCGACGGACTACTAGAGTGAAAACCTTAGTGGTTCGGCTTACTGCCCGGCATTGATCTAGTGCTTTCAGTGAGACAGCAACCGGCGCTGGCTACTGCTTCGCCGCAGGCCAGCCTCCGCTGACGATCTTCCCGCCGACCATGGTCGTGAGGACGTTGGCTTGGCGGATCTGTTCCGGCGGAATCTCGAACAGATTGCGATCGATCATCACGAGATCCGCACGCTTGCCCGCCTTCAGCGAGCCTATGCGCGATTCATCGAACGAGGCGTACGCCCCGCCGGTCGTGTACGCGCGCAAGGCTTCCTCAACCGTGATCTTCTGCGCCGGCACCCAGCCGTCGTGATTCTTATCGTCGAGCGTGCGTCGGGTGACGGCGGCGTAGATGCCCTCGAGCGGCGTTGCGGGTGCGACGGGCCAGTCGCTACCGAAAGCGAGCCGCGCCTTCGCGTCGAGCAGAGAGCGGAACGCGTAGGTAGTCGCAATTCGCTTTCCGATGAACTGCTCGGCCCAGCGACCGTCGTCGATCGCGTGATACGGCTGCATGCTCGCGATGACGTCCAGCTGCATGAAGCGCGGAATGTCGCTCTCGCGCAGATGCTGAGTGTGCTCGACGCGGAAGCGGCGATCGCGCGTGCCATCTTCCTTCTCGACGCGCTCGAAGATGTCGAGCAGCATGCCGATCGCGCGATCGCCGATCGCATGCACCATCACGTGCAGGCCAGCCTTGTCGGCCCCGGAGATCCACTTGTACATATCTTCCAGCGGATTCACCAGGAGGCCGCGATCCTTCGGCGCGTCCGCGAACGGCTCCTCGAACGCCGCAGTGTGCGAGCCAAGCGAACCGTCCATGAAACCTTTCAAGCCGCCGACGCGCAGCCACTCGTCGCCGCGGCCGTCTGCGCCGCCGTATGTCTTCGCTGCCACTGCATCACGCAGCTTTTCCCATTCGGCGAGCGGCGTGACGGCGTAAATTCGGGTCGTCAGCGTCTTCGCCTTTGCGGCACGCGCGAACGTTGCAAGGTCGTCCCACGTGCCCATGTTGTGCACCGTCGTCACGCCTTGCTCGTTGACATACTTCATCGCCGCGACCAGCGCTCGGTCGTTCATCTCCGCCGTCGGCGCAGGCACGACCGCGTCGACGAGCACCATCGCGTTGTCCTTGAGCACGCCGGTCGGCTCGCCCTTGCGATAGCGCACGATCGCGCCGCCCGCGACGTCTGCCGTAGCGCGCGTGACACGCGCGAGTCTCAGCGCGACGCTGTTCGCGAGCGACATGTGCCCATCGAGCCGGTTGATCCACACCGGGTGGTCGGGCGTAACCGAGTCGATCCATTCGCGCGTCGGTAGCTCGCCGCCCCAAAGACTGTGATCCCAGTTGCCGCCCGTGATCCACGTGCCAGCGGGTACTGTTGCCGCGAACGCCTTGATTCGCGCCACGAACTCCTCGCGCGTGCGCGCGTCGCGCAGTTGCACGGAGGCGAGGCCGAACCCGCCCTCCCTGAAGTGCGTATGCGTATCGATGAAGCCGGGCACGATCAATCGGCCGCCTGCATCGACGACCTGCGACGCGTTTGCTTTGCGAGCGTCCTCGTCGCTGCCGACCAGCGCTAGGTTGTCGCCGTTGATCACGAGTGCCTGGGCCCAAGGCTGCGCGTCGTCGCCGGTCCAGATGCGCGCGTTCACAACCGCGACCGTACTTGACCTGGCAGCAACGGGCGCGGACTGCTTCGAGCATCCGACGACGATCAGAAGACAGGCGGCGAGGCGCGAGAGTTTGTGGAGCATCGGCGTGATTCTCTTGTCCTTTTTCGCCACGAACGAGTCAGATAACGCCGGACTTCATCTATTGCACGGCGTCATACGCGGCACGCGCCGTCAGCGCCATAAACGTGGGCGACGGATTCTGCGCAGCCGTGGATGGCATGCCCGAACCGTCCGTCACGAAAGCGTTTCTGGCACCCGCTTCATCACGAACCTTTAAAGCCCGCGCTCACGCCAGATTTTTCCTCACCAGCCCGACACGGATCGAGAACAGAACGCCCTTGGAGTATAGAACTGGTGCGACTGCGAACCAACACCCGCCACGGCTCTGCATTGACTCGACAAATCCCCTCACCCCGACCATCTTCCCGAGGCCAGCCGACTAGTCGTCCGCGCGGAGTTGGCTGCGGGAACTGCCCAACTAGCTACTACGTTATCAACGCAGCTCGCGCATTCTCCACCGTGCCACCCTCACCTCTCATACGACGCCACAGCGACATCATCCAATCCCACGCGGTTCAGCAAGACCTGATAGTGAGGATGCTGCCGGATGGAGTTCAGCCGGGGATCATCGCGAAGAAAGATGAGGCAGTTGGAACGCTTGGCGACGGCCTCATCGAGCAGGGCTCATGGCGCGCTCGGTCGTCGCCGATGGTGAGATACGCGGCAGCCGATTCATACGGGCATACGTAAGTACCCGCGCTCGCAGCTTTCTCCAGCAGCGGGAGCACCTTTTCCTTCTGTCCCGCATAACCATACGCCTGGGCAAGCAGGATCAACGCGAGGAGGAGCCCCGTCCAGTTCCGCGCCCCGTTCTGCAAGCTGCACACCCCTTTCATAGTCACCGGCGATCGTAAGCTCCAACGCCTGCGCTTGAAAACAGCATACCGATGTCCGGGTGTTGCCGCAACCTGCTTGTCGACCCACTCTCGCGCGGCCTTGCTTTCGCCGACCATTAACAGTGCCCAGTTCCCCCAATCCGCTATTTCCGCGTTGAGCGGATCGAGGCGCTCGGCGTCGGCCAGCGCACTGCTTGACCTTTTCCGGCTCGCCGAGCCCGGAGTAGTACAGCGCAAAACCCAGATCCGTCCGCGCCAGCGTCGGGTCGCGGCGCTTCGCCTTGTTCAATGCGATCCAGGCATCCTTCCAGCGCCACGCCATCACATAAGTCAGGCCGAGGGAGGACCAGGCCTCGGCAGAATCGGGGCGCAACTCCTGCGCCTCGGCGATCGAATCGACCACCTTCTGCAGCATGTTGATCGGCGGCTCGAAGTAGCCGAACAACTGGCGGTAGGCATCGCTCCTGGCGATATAGGCGTCGAAAAACTCTGGATCCAGCGCGATGGCTTGTTCGAACAGTTTGACCGCGCGCGGCAGGGATTCATGACTGACCAGTTCCAACTGATGAACGCCCCTCAACGTACGCCTCGTACGCCTTGAGATTGCTGGTCGGAAACTCATCCAGCGCCCGCCGCTCCCCCGCCAGGATCGCGACTTTCAGCGACTCCGACACCGCGGCGGCGATTCTGGACTGCATTGCGAAAAGATTCGTGTCGTCGGTACGGCCCTCGTAATTCTTGTCCCACACCGTGCGGCCCTTGCGCAGATCTTCGAGCTCCGCGGTGATGCGCAGGCTGTTGCCTGCTGAGATGCTGACTACACCATCGAGCACGTACTGCACGTCGGGCAGTTGGCGCCGGATGTGACTCGCGCTCCTTGTTCTCCTTGAAGGTGAACGCCGACGACGCCGGTACGACCCTCAGGCCGGATATATTTCTCAGGTTGCGGATCAATTCCCGCGTGACCTGGTCCGCGAAAGGCCGCCAGTGCTTCGGGGGCGTCGCCGGACACATCGAAGGGCACGACGACCAGGTAGGGCGAGTTCGCGTCCGTTTCCGCCCGCTGGGGTGACGCGAAAAAGCACCAGCGCGATCAATGCAGCAACCAGTACTCCGACCATCACCCAGCGGTAATCGCCAGGCCGCGCGCGACGGGCTTGGCGACGGACCCGCCTCAGGCGGTGGTGCCACGCCTCGTCTCCCCGGCGCCCTCCGGGATCACCGTGACCGGCGCAATGAATTGATAGCCGCGGCCGCGGATCGTCTGAATGGTGCTCTGCAACTCGCCGCTGTCGCCCAGCACCTTGCGCGCGCTCTTCACGTGGTTGCTCAGCGTCGCATCCGAGACTTCACGGCCTTCCCAGACTTCCTTGAACAGCTCCTCCCGGGTCACGACCCGATCCCGGTGCGCGATCAGGTACACCAGCAGATCGAACACCTTCGGCTCAGCGGGAATGGGCGTGTCCCCGCTGCTGATTCGAAACCGGGCGGTGTCGATGAGGTATTCGGCGATCTGGTATTTCATTCGGCCGTCAGCGGGATCAGCCCGCGAATCATTATCAAACTATTACCCAAAAATTAGCCAGCCATCATGCAGTGCGTCGGCGCCACCCGTCAGGTTGGCACCTCGAACAACAACGACCGGGGAGAAGCCACATGCCGACGCCACTGCAGATCCTGATGGATCCCGTTTCCTTGACCGTATTGGGTCTTTACGGCGCATTGATATTGCTCGAAGCGCTGTTCCCCGCCCGTCCCCTGCCGCGTGTGCCGGGCTGGAGGACCAAGGCCCTGGTCGTGTTCGCCTTCTATTTCTTCCTGTCGTCTTACCTACCCCTGCTTTGGGGCGAGACGCTGTCCCAGTACCAGCTGTTCAACCTGGAAGGGCTCAATCCCTTTATCGGCGCCGGCATCGCAGTGCTGGTTTATGAGCTGTTGGTCTATGTCTGGCATCGCACCATGCATCGCGTCCACTGGCTCTGGCGCTCCTTCCATCAGATGCATCACAGCGCCGAACGCCTGGACAGTTATGGGGCGTTCTACTTCAGCCCGCTGGACACTCGTGGGATTCACCTTTGTCGCCAGCCTCACCTTGATCGTGGCGGTTGGGCTCAGCGCCCAGGCGGTTACGTACTTTGCGTACGCCACGATGTTGCTCGCCGTGATCCAGCACATGAACGTCCGCACACCTCAGTGGCTGGGTTACATCGTGCAGAGGCCCGAGAGTCACAGCGTCCATCACGGTCGCGGTATTCATCACTACAACTATTCCGACCTGCCGCTGTTCGACATCCTGTTCGGCACGTTTCGCAATCCGAAGGAATTCGTCACGGAGAGCGGTTTCTACGACGGCGCTTCCGCGATGGTCCCGCAGATTCTCGTGTTCAAGGATATCGCGGGAGCCGACTTCAACCCTGCGCTGAGACTCTGACAAATCAAGGGGACAACCATGATTCGCACTGCATTCAAGTTTGCATCGATGATCACCGGTCTCGTGCTCGCGGGCTCCGGCGGGCTCCACGCAGATTCCTTCGGCCCTTCGAGTGCACACGAGCGGAGAGGCCCGGTGGTGACCCACCTCGCGAAGTTCGGGAGCGACGAATTCAACACCGGGAGCACGATCGGTCCCGACGGGGCGCTCTATGTAACGGACGGGAGCGTCGGAGAGGTGCTCCGCATCGATCGTCGTAACGGCCGGGTAAGCACCTATGCGACGGGGTTGCCGCCGAAGGCGTTCCAGGGCGGTGACATCGGCGGGCCGGTCGATGTCGCATTCATGGGTCGGACGGCTTACGTGCTCGTCACGCTCGTGAGCGGGTTGGTCTTCGGTGAACCGTTCGACATGGCAACCCCAACGCCAAGAACGGTCTCTACCGCATCGAGCGCAACGGCACCGCCACGCTCATCGCCGACATCGGACAGTGGTCGGCCGACAACCCGCCACAGCCGGACTTTTTCGTCGACACCGGCGCGCATTTCGCAATGCAGCCGTACTTCGGCGGGTTCCTCGTGACCGACGGGCACCACAATCGGGTGCTGTGGGTCAGCCTGCAGGGTTCGATCCACGAGGTCGCCACATTCGAGAACATAGTGCCAACCGGACTCGAGACGATCGCCGGCTTTGTCTTCGTTTCCCAGATGGGCCCGATCCCTCACGACCCGCAGAACGGCAAGGTCCTGGCCTTGGTTCCGCGAGGGCAGCCGCTCGAGTTAGCCAGTGGGGCGAGCATGCTCATCGATGTCGAGCGCGGACCACGAGGCAGGCTCTACGGAGTCTCCCAGGGTCAGTGGGACGGTGTCGGTGAAGGCTCTCGAGCTCAGCCAAACACTGGGCGGTTGGTCGTCGTGGGACGTCATGGCGAGCTGACGCCAGTCGTGAACGGCCGCGGTCAGGAGCTCGTGCTGGATCGCCCCACCTCGCTGGAGTTCGTCGGGAACACCGCATATGTCTTGTCCGTCACCGGCGATGTTTACCGGGTCGAGGGGCTTTGACGGCCCGACGATGTTTTGGTAGCTAGTCGGCCGCCTCACGAAGTCACTCACGGTGTCAAATACGGTGTCCGTTTGCACCGGCACTCATGCGGGCTCTTGTCAAGGCTCTCGGCGCTACTCTCAGCCGATTGGTCGGCCGTGGGGAGCTGGCTTCGAGGCGCGCCGACTAGCTACCACGAAATCGCCGAGATAGCCCGAGCTGCCCTGAACCCCCGCAGGTCTTTTGATTGATCGGAAGACTCAGCGTGGCTACTCAGTAACGCGCACGCGGGTCAGCGGTTAACGGTGACCAACACTCGGACAACACCCGCTGGCTGACATCGCGTCCATGCGCTCCTGAAGCCGCTTGCGGAAGCGCCGGCTCAATCGCAACCGGACATTGGATTTCAAGACGACCTCGTACTCGCCGCCGCTCTGCAGTTCCAGCCCATGGATGCGATCGAGATTCACGATGATCGAGCGGTGGATGCGGATGAACTTTACCTCGCCCAATTCCCGCTCGAGCTCCGACAGCGTCCGGCGAATGATGTGCGTGTCACCGCCCACATTGAGGCAGGCGTAGTAGCTCGCGGCCTCGATCCAATCGATGTCCGCGACATTCAGGAACAGCAACTGCCCCGGAGATCTGACGACGAGTCGCCTGACAGGCTGCGGCAGCCGCGGCGCGTAGTGCGCGAGCTTGTCTTTGGCGCGGTTCAGGGCCCGGCCGAAGCGGGCATCGTCGAACGGCTTCAGTAGATAGTCGAGCGCGCCAGCCTCGAATGCGCGCACCGCGTACTCGTCGTACGCGGTGACGAATATGACGGCATGCGGCAGGTCTGCGCCCAGTATTTCGAGTACGTCGAAGCCGCCGCATTCGGGCATCTGCACGTCGAGAAATAACAGGTCAGGTTTCCACCGCCGCATGGCTTCGATCGCCTCGAGCCCGGATCCGCATTCCTCGACCGACCCGATATCCGGATCACCGCGTAGCAAGACGATCAAATTGCGTCGCGCCAGGGGCTCATCATCGACCACCAGGACCCGTAGCGGCGTTGCGCGTTCGTCGGGAAGCGCCACTCACGCCTCCTTCAGAGGCAGAGTCACGACCACTTCCACGCCGTCCACTCCGGCGCGCCGCATCTGCAGCTCGGAATCCTCGCCGTGCAGGATCTTGAGACGCGTGCGCAGGTTGGCGAGGCCGACGCCGCCGTTCGCCTGCCAGTTTTCCGGGAAACACGAGCCGTCGTTGTACACGGTCAGGCAGACGCTGCCGGCGCTGCGCGCGCCAGTGACGCGAACGTTCCCTCCCAGTACGCGCGTAGCAACGCCATGCTTGATGGCGTTCTCGACCAGGGGCTGCAGCAGCAGACTTGGAACCTGCGCGTTCAGCAGGTCTGCCGGGATGTCCACGCTGATTTCCAGTCGTTCCCCGAAGCGAACCTTCTGGATGTCGACATAGCGCTGCAAGTACTCGACTTCCTCGGCAAGGCTCACCTGCGAGCGGTGGGAGTCTTCGGAAGCGCGACGCAGGAACTCGCCGAGTCCAACGATCATGCTCACCGCCGCATCATTGCGACGATCGCGAACGAGGCCGGCGATGGAGTTGAGCGTGTTGTACATGAAGTGCGGCTCCATCTGCCGTCGCAGCGCGGCGAGTTGCGACTTGGAAAGCTCCTCATTGAGCCGTGCAGTTTCGGTCATCTGTCGGGCGACGCGATCGCGCGAATCCACCAGGTAGGTGATCGTCAGAATCAACGCGTAGGCGATCAGAAACATCAAGACCTGATACAGGAGCATCATCCTCCAGGTGTGCCAGTAGGTCGGCGGCTGACGATTGCCCCACGGATTGAAGAGTACCTGGAGCAGCGCGGACCAGGCTTCCGCGAATGCGCTGATGGCGGCGAAGGCGGCAACGTGCACGGCGACGGTGCGCAAGGTCGTGCCGCGAATGATCGGATAGCGCCGCGCCAGGCCGATGATCCACGGAGTCGCCAGCGCCCACGGCAACCACGTGGCCAGCGACGTTGCGAACAACGGGAGCCAGGCGCCATCCCTGCCTTCGCCGAAGCGCATGATGAGTACGGACTGAGTGGCGTCGAACAGGCCGCCCGCAAACCACAGGGCGGCGATCCAGCGCCAACGGATCGAGCGTGCGCCGGAATGGATTTCTATCATGGCCGGCAACTCTACGCCTTGGGGCCAGGCGCCGGCCATCCGATGCAGCGAATCGCCGCCCCGCTGCAGCAAGCGGTCTACGTCGCCGCGGCAGCCGCTCCTAGACTGAGAGCCATCGACGAGGAGCATGTGATGCGGAAAATCGTGAAAAGCTTCGCGGTCGTTGTGGGCCTGATGCTCAGCACGACCATCATCGCAGACGGCAAAAAGGTGAGTGCCCAGGGAATCGAAGCACTGCCGCGGGACGTTGAGATGGAGCTCGCATCGAGCGCGCTACCGGCACCTCTCCAGGAAAGCGCGACTATCTATGTGCTGGATCCTCACAAAGGATTCGTCGTTGCACGCAAAGGCACGAACAGCTTTCACGCTCTGGTGGCGCGGACGGGCGATGATGCATGCAGAGGCTCGTGGCCACTCACTGAATATCCACCAGATGTGCTCTATCCAGTTTCGTTCGACGCCGCAGGCGCACGCGCGCACATGCAGGTCATCTTCGACATCGCTGAAGCACAAGCCAAGGGCATGCCCGCAGCAGAGCTGAAGCAGCTCATCCAGGAGCGGTTCAGGACCGGGCACTACAAGCCACCTGCTCGGGCCGGAATCTCGTACATGTTGGCACCGATCATGCGGACCTACGATGATCCAGAGCAAAGTCCCAAGATCAGCACGTCCAGCCATCCGCACGTCATGCATTTCGCTCCGAACGTGTCTGGCCAGGACGTCGGCAGCGGTGAGCTGGGCGGCATGTTTCCTCACATCATCATGCCAGGGCCTCACGGACTCGTCGTCCAGGCGCTCGACACCAAGGAGAAGGCTGCGATCAACAAGCGTCATGCTGGCTTGACGCAGAAACTCTGCAAGCTCAAGCAAGTGTGGTGCGTGCCCAAGGAGCAGGAGCATCACTGATGGAGGAGCCACCTATGCCTGACAAATCCATCCATGTCGTCTTCCCACTCTTCGACGGCCTGGCCGCGTTGGACTTCGTGGCCCCTCACGCGGCGTTCAGCGTCGTACCCGGTGCACGCATCACCGTTGCTTCAGTCGGCGGCCGCAACATCGACGCCGATGGACTGGTGTTCAGCAAACTGGCGGATTTGTCGAAGGTCGAAGGCTGCGACGTGATCTGCATACCGGGTGGCTTCGGCACTGCCAAGGCGATGGTCGATGAGGTCTTCATGCGCGAGATCCGTCGCCTTGCTAGCGCCGCCAAATATAAGACCTCTGTCTGCACCGGCGCGCTCATCCTGGGCGCAGCCGGGCTGCTACGCGGCAAGCGCGCCGCCACCTATTGGGCCTCGCGCGACACCCTGCAGCAGTTTGGCGCTATCGTCGAGAAGCGCCGCGTCGTCCGCGATGGCAACATCATCACGGGTGGTGGTGTCACCGCCGGCATGGATTTCGCCTTGGCGGCCATCGCCGAAATCTTCGGTCAGGCTGTCGCCCAAGACGCGCAACTCCTGCTGGAGTACGCACCGGCGCCGCCATTCGAGACGGTCCATCCAGACGATGCGCCCGCCGAGACCACTGCGCGACTGCGCAAGTTCATGCGTGCCGGCCTGACAGCTGACCGGGTTGCCGCTGAACAAGCTGTCCGTCGCTTGCAGACGCTTTGAGAAAGGCGGACGAGCTGATCAGACGTGCTATGACGCGTGCCGGCACAAAGTCAAAGGAGAACAAATGAAGACGTATCGCTTCGTTGCAGTGGCATTCTTCCTGCTTTTCCCCCTCGCAGCGGGCGCGCAGAACGCGCAGCCGGCCAAAGGGAATGCAAGGATCGATCCCTTGCCGCGAGATCTGGAAATTCAATTAGCGCTAAGCGCGCTGCCACGCCACCTCAGAGATAAGGCGACCGTCTACGTCTTGAATCCCGCCAAGGGCTTTGAAGTCGCGCGGAAAGGGACGAACGGATTCCACGCCTTTGTTTCTCGTACCTCGGACGATACATTCAGAGGCTCATGGCCGTTCACAGCGTACCGCCACGACATCCTGTATCCGATCTCATTTGATGCCGTCGGGGCCAAGGCAAATATGCGGGTCTTCTTCGACGCTGCGGAGATGCAGGCCAAGGGAATGCCACCACAGCAACTGAAAGACATGATCCAAGAACGTTACAAGACGCACTATTACAAGGCTCCGGAACGGGCCGGTCTCTCGTACATGATGTCTCCGATTCTCAGGACTTACGCGAATCCTGAGGAAAACGGCACTGTTGTCACTTCCAACAATCCGCATGTCATGCACTACGCGCCGAACGTCAGTAACGACGCGGTGGGCGGTGCAACGCCGGCACCCGATGAGATGCGGAATTTCGTTGAGCATGGGCGCTGGCACAACAGCCCGGATCCGTTTGTGATAGCTCACGGCCCCCACGGATTCATGATTCAGCATCTCGGCGTAACGGAAAGAGATGCCATCACCAGGGAGTACGCGGAGATGCTTGGTCGCCTTTGCAAGATCAAGAAGGAATGGTGTCTGCCTCAGTGAATTCGACCGAGTTCCCAAGCGTCCCTATTTCCCAATAGTCAGAGGGCGCCGGCCTTCATCTGTTGCACGGCGTAGTTCGCGGCACGCGCCGTCAGCGCCATGAATGTGAGTGACGGATTCTGCGCAGCCACGGATGGCATGCACGAACCGTCCGTCACGAAGAGGTTGGCTACTTCATGAGACTGGTTGTGACCATTCAGGAAGGACGTTGCGGGATCGCGACCCATGCGCGCCGTTCCCATCTCGTGAATGCCAAATCCGCCGGGCGGCAACTCCTCGGGAGGCAGCGAAATGTTTGTCGCTCCGGCGCTCTGTAACATCTGCGTCGCATCGCTGACCATCTGCTTCGCGAGCGCGCGGTCGTTCTGCCCCCATTCGAAACGCGTGTTGAGGATGGGCATGCCCCACTTGTCCTTGCGAACCGGATCGAGCGTCAGCGTGTTGTCGCGATTGGGAAGACATTCGAGAAAGCCATAAAAGCCGAATGTCCACGGACCGTATTCCCGCAGGCGCTGCTTGAGCGCCGCGCCGTAGCCGGGCATCGAGACGCCTTCCGTCCAATTGGCACGCGATGCGCTCCCCTCATAACTGAAGCCTCGCAGGAACGGCGCCGTCTGCTCCCCGACGTTGTGAAAGCGCGGCATCCACACGCCCGCCGGCCGATTGCCTATCGTGTACTTGTCCAACAACCCTGGGATCACGGCACTCACAGTGAGATACGGGTGATCCATCAGGTATTGGCCCAGTACGCCACTGCGATTGCCGATGCCATTGGGAAAACTTTCACTCGTTGAGTTGAGCAGGATCTGCGTGGATCCCAGAGTGGACGCGTTGACGAAAACAATCCTCGCGGTGTAACGCTTGCCCACGCGGGTGTTTTGATCGATGACACGAACGCCAGCGACCTTGCGTGACTTCGGATCGTAATCGAGCCCTGCCACCACGCTGTCAGTGATGATCGTGAGATTGCCCGTCGCATTCGCGGCAGGCAGCGTTGAACTGATCGAGCTGAAGTACGAGCCCGTGGAACAGCCTCGTTCACACGGTCCGCAGTAATGACACGGCGCTCGACCGTGAAGCGGCTTGGTGAGGACGGCGGACGGCGCGATCGTCAGCCGACGGTCTGGAAATTTCTTGCGGATGCTATCGGCGACGAAGGTCTCGCAGGCATTCATGAGCATGCCCGGCTGGAAGCGGCCTACGGGCGCGAACGGGGAGTCGAACTCGGTCTGCCCGGATACCCCGATGAATTCTTCGACGTGGTCATACCAGGGTCGGATGTCGTCATAACGAATGGGCCAGTCGACGCCATGTCCATCCCGCTTGTTCTCTTCGAAATTGATGGGGCCCCAGCGAGGCGTAGTGCGCCCCCACATGAGTGATTTGCCGCCGAGATGATTGCCGCGGATCCAGCGAAACGGGCGCGCGGGATCCTGGCCGTAAGGTTGTTCTTTGTCCTTGACCCAGAACTGCTCGGTCGGCTCGCCGAACGCATAACAGGTGCTCTGTATCGGGTAGTCGCGTTCGTAGCGCTTGCGATCGCCGAGCTGGCGGAATGGGAACTGCCAGGCGGGCTTGTGTTCGCCGAGATAGTCCGCCGGGGTGATCGAGCGCCCCCGCTCGAGCAGCAGCACTTTCAGGCCCTGCTCGGTGAGCTCCTTCGCGGCCCAGCCGCCGGAAATGCCGGAGCCGATGACGATCGCGTCGTAGTCGTACGTGGACATCTCGTCAGCCCGCGTTGAACCAGTACATCGCGCCTGGAATCCCGGAATCCGCCCGATCGCCTGGTTTGACGACCGCCGCGGGTTCGTACTTCGCCGCTGCCATCTGTTGATGCAGCTCGGTCGTGGCCCCGAGTTCGCTGGTGTAGTAACCGAAAATCGTGAGCCGCTTCATGAGAACCACGAATGGCGTGCGCGGGTCAGCGGCGGCCCCTTCCGCCGTCGCCAGCAACTCACCGAAATACTGATCCTTCTGGCTCGCGGTCAGCTCTGCGAATTTCTTGCTGTACTTCTTGAACGCGCCCGCCGAAAACTCGTGCATGCCGGCAATGAAGTTCTCGCGTTCGGCTTGGCTGAACCATTCCGACAGCATCATTTTCACGAAGTCTGGCACGCCGGCAGCGAGCGCTCCGCCGGTGTCCGTCGTCGGGATGATCAACTCCGATACTTCGCCGATGAGGGTCAATTCATCCGTTGTAAGGGCCGGCGACTTCGCTGCGAGACCCGGTACGGTCAGCGACAGGCCGAATGTCGTCGCCAGTTGAACAAAGGCACGCCGATCGAGCGAATGTCGTCCGGGCACGAGCGATTCCGGCACCTGTTTCATCACGAACCTTTAAAGCCCGCACTCACGCCAGATTTCTCCTCAGCAGCCCGACACGAGACGAGAACCGAACGCTCTTGGAGTATAGAACTGCGCGACCAGGAGCGCTCCACTTGTGGAGCGCTCCGAGCAGTTGCGCTTCATGTTGGATTTGGACGTTGCTCGCCGTCCATGGGAGTCGCTGCACTCATGTCCATCCAAATCAGCTCGAGCACATGACCATCCGGATCTTCCACTGCGTTGTACACCAACCCATTCTTGGCGCTCGCGGATGTCTGCCCGGCCTCCGCTCGCCACTGCAGCCTGGGCGGCGGCGTCAACATCTTCCCGGCTGTCTCGCGACAACGCCAGCAACACCTCGCTGGTATTGTGGGCATTGGCGACATGTTTTGGAGTGAAGGTAGAGAAGTACTTCTGCGTGAGCAGCTGGATGGTGATGGTCTCCGACCAGACCATGGAGGCTGACTTCTCGTCGCTGAACTGTGGATTCTTGGCACAGCCGATCGCCTCATAGAAGCGGGTTGCGGCGGCAAGGTCCGATACCGGCAGGTTTACAAAGATCATCTTGGTCATCGTCCATCTCCTGTTTCGAGGCCGGCTCGCCTTCGTCCCTGTAGCGATCCAGCTCTTCCAATCGGCATCTTTGTCCTTGCGATGCCTGACATGATCTAGCTTCCGACCGCGGTGAGATAGCGGTCGAAGGATGCATTCACGGCCGCGCGCGCGCCGCCGATGATGTTGCGTCCCCAACTGAAGCCGTATGCGTCGTCGTAATCGAACGGCGTGAGCAGGTCCCGCATCTCGCGCACATCGTGAGTGGGCATCGGGATGTAGTTCGGATAGCTGTACATGAAGCTGACGCTGCGCCGATTCAACGCGACCTGCGGCGAGTCACCGACGAACAAGCAGCCGCGATTTCGCGGGCCCGTGGCCCAGTGCAGCGCGGTGCTACCGGGAAAGTGCCCGCCGGTGCGCAAGAGCGTCACGCCGCCACCTATCGAGAGCAGGTCGCCGTGCCAGTGTTCGATGCAGCGTGTCGGTCGCTGTATCCACGCGCGGTCCGCCGCGTGCAGCAGAATCGGCACGTTACCCAGTGCATCGCTCCACTCGACCATCGATGAATAGAAATGCGGATGCGAGATGACGATGTGATCCACGCCGCCGCGGTCGCGCAGGGATTGCACAGCTGCCTCGGTCACGAGACTGAGACTTTCCCAAAGAATGTTTCCGGCTTCCGTCCGCAGCAACAGCATGCGTTGGGGAATGGCGAAGTCCGGAGACATCGCAAGAGCATGCAGCCCGGCGTCGTCGCCGATCCGCAGCGAGTGTGTCGCGGCGAGCGCTTCGTGCGTCGTCCAGCGCTGGCCGCTCCAGGCGATGTACTGGCGCTCGTCTTCACACACGGGGCATGTAGCTGGCGGTTGAGCGGCCGGCGCGAATTGCGTGCCGCAGGTTTCGCAAATGAAGCTGTTCATGGCGGTATACGTTAGTCACAATCTGGCTCCATCAAAGGCACAGTTATGGCGAAACCTATGGAACCAGTTCTACCGTTTGAGCTGACGGCGGGCCGGTCGGCGAGCGGGCTGACGCGCAATCTGCATCGCGAGCTGCGCACGGCGATCTTGCAGCGCAAGCTGCCATCCGGATTTGCACTGCCTTCGACCCGCCGCCTCGCGCATGCATTGGGCGTTGGTCGCAACACCGTGATCACGGTATATGGCTTGCTCGTCGCCGAGGGCTACGTGGCGGCGCGTCGCGGCGCACGTTTTTGCGTCATCGGTACGTCTGAAACTTTACCGCAGCGATCGCGCCGAACTGCGAGCGCGACAACGCGCGAGACCGACACGCGCCTTGCAATCGCCTGGCGCAAGTCCACGCCGCGGCTTGCTCTGGCCGCACCTCTGCCCGCGCGCAGTTTTCGAACGGGTGTCCCCGAGAATCGTTTTTTTGATCACGCGACCTGGCGTCGACTGACTGCGCGCGCGCTTCGCGCAGCAGGTCGCGCGCCCTTCACATACGGCCCAGCTCACGGACTGCCGTCTCTGCGCGAGGCGATCGCCGGGCACGTCGCGTTCGCGCGCGCTGTCGCGTGCGGCCCTGAGGATGTCGTGGTCACTTCGGGCGCACAGCAGGCGTTCGACCTCCTCGCACGTCTTCTCGTGACACCTGGACAAACACGCGTTGCGGTCGAGAATCCAGGATTTCCGCCGCTGCGCGCAGCACTTCTCGCGGCGGGCGCACGATTGGTCGCTGTTCCGGTGGACGGTGAGGGATTGCGAGTCGATCGGGTACCCGATGGAGTAAAAGTGATCTGCGTGACGCCGTCGCACCAGTCGCCCACAGGCGCCGTGATGTCACGCACACGGCGCATCGACCTGCTGACACGCGCACGCGAGCTCGGCGCATCTGTCATCGAGGATGATTACGACGGCGAATTTCTGTACGACACGCGACCACAGGATGCATTGCAGATGCTCGATCGCGAAGCGCGCGTGTTCTACGTCGGCACATTCTCAAAGAGCTTGTTCCCGGCGCTGCGCAAGGGTTTCATCGTCACGCCGCATTGGGCACGCGCCGCGCTCATCGATGTGAAGTATTCGACCGACAATCACTGTGACGTGCTCACACAGGCGACGTTGGCGACCTTTCTCGCCGAAGGTTACCTGGCACGTCACATTCGTCGCATGCGGCCGATTTATTCGCAGCGTCGCAATGCGCTCGCGAGCGCAATCCAGGAGCATCTGTCCCGTTCGCTCGAGGTATTACCCGATCCAGCCGGCTTGCACCTCACCGCGCGCATCCGTGAACCCGCGCTTGCGGCCAATGTAGTGAACGTCGGCTCCAGCACCTGCCGGGAGCATTGCCGCTCACGCCGTACACAATCGGGAAACCTTACTTGCACGGTCTTTGTATCGGCTATGGATGCGTCGAAGTCGAGCAGATCACGCATGCGGTGCGCGAAATGGGACGGGCACTCCGTGGAATTCGAAGGCATCTGTAGCAGACCCTCCTCACGCCGAAAGAGTCGTCAGCTTTCCGTGATCATCACCTTCTGAACAACCTTCCAGGTTCCGTTGGCTTTCAGGCATGACAACATGTCGGTGAACCGACGCGGCGGCACCTGCAATTTCAACTTCACGAGCGCCATCTCTCTTTCAACGTCAATCGATAAAACCTGATCCTGGCGTGCAGAGCCCTGTAGTTTCGGCGCTTTCATGGTCCGAACTGCTGCCAGCCACGTCCCAACCGGCGTCACACTCACGTTGCCATCGTCGCCAACCTTGGTCACCGCAGCCGAGGGATGAAATATCGCCTCGAACTTGTCGGCATCCATTTCATAAGCGGCGTCGAAATAGCTCTGCGCCATGTCGAGCAACGCACGAACGTCGGTATCCATAGCTTTTTGCATCATCTGACCTCGCTGCCAATCTAGGCCAAAGCCGCTTATGAAACTAGCCCTATTGCTTCGCATGAGGTCATGAGCAATATTCATGAGCATGAGACACCAACTGAACGAACTCGCTACCTTTGCCGTCGTCGCCAACGAACGGAGCTTTACTCGAGCTGCGGCAAGGCTGGGTGTGTCTCAGTCGGCGCTGAGCCACGCAATCCGGGGACTCGAGCAACGACTTGAATTGAGACTCCTTGCTCGAACAACCACGAGCGTCGCGCCAACCGCTGCGGGGGCGGCCCTGTTGAAAGACTTGACTCCGGCACTTGAGCAGATCGATCGCGCGCTGAATAAGGCCCAAAGCGTTCGACACCGACCTGCGGGACGTCTTCGACTCGTCATGTCACGCTCCGCCGCGGTTATGGTGTTGTTGCCACGGCTCACCGCCTTTGCTGAAGGCTACCCTGACGTGGTTCTTGACGTTGTGACCAGCACTGGCCCCGTCGATCTCGTCGCGGGCGAGTTCGACGCCGGCATTCAGCTCGGCGAGTTCATTCAAAAGGACATGGTCGCGGTGCGCGTATCGCCGCAACTGCGATTGGCGGCGGTGGGATCGCCTGGCTATTTCGCGTCACGAAGCATTCCCAGGAAACCAGGAGATTTGAATAGTCATCGATGCGTAAGCCTGCGTCTTCCAGGCGGGCCGTATCGGTGGGAATTCGAGCAAGGTCGAAAGGCGGTCACGGTCGGTGTGAACGCCCCGCTGATCGTCGACGACACCAACCTCGTGATTCGGGCGGCACTCGCCGGCGCTGGCATAGGGCTGGCCTATGAAGAGCAGATCGCCGAGTACGTTTCGAAGCGCCGCCTCATGCGCGTGCTGCAGGACTGGTTGCCGCCATTTCCCGGCTTCTTCATGTATTACCCCAGTCGTCAGCATCAGCCTGCCGCGCTCTCTGCACTGGTGAACGCGCTGCGACTTTAACTGTCGCTCAAGGTCCCGTATCGATCGACGGCCCCTGCTCCGGCGCCAGCGGCGCAAATACAAAACGCAGACCGCGGTTGTACGACTCAGTCTGATTCCCCGCGTGCCGCTCGCCATCGATGATGCGGAACTCGTACGCGAGTTTCGGATACTTGCGCGGCGCGAAGCGCTGATTCATCCGCAGGATCGGCGCGACGAAACCCGTCGCCTCGTTGCCGCCCACCGTCATGTACAGCCGGGCGTTCAAGGATTTTCCAGCCTTCGCAAACTCCTCTTCATACTTCAGCAGCCAGCCATCCCCGACCACCACGGCCGGCGTCACCGCCACATAGCCATTGAACAGGTCGGGCTTGGTGAACATCGAGTAAAGAGTGAATAACCCGCCGAGGGACGCGCCGCCGAGCACGCGCATTTTCGGATCCGTGCGGTATTCCTTGTCGATGAGCGGAATGAACACCTTCTCTATCGTGTCGAGAAAATCCTTCGCGTGGCCCGACGCTTCGAGCGGCGTGCCGAACTTGAGCGGTGAGAGCTCCCAACGGCGCAGATCACCGTAATTCAGATTCTCGCCGGCGTAACCCATCCCTACGGTGATGAACTCCGGTGCGTACTTGTCGTACACGAGGGGCCCGTGGATCGTGGTGATTTTCTGAAAGTCCCAGTAGCCATCGGTGACGTACACCACCGGGTATCGTCTATTTGGCTCCGCGGCGTAGCTCGCCGGCAGGCCGACAAACAACGCGTAGTGACGCCCCGCCGAGTTCATCGGCAGCGTGCGCACTTCCGAACGGGGAATCACAAAGCCAGGCAACGCAGGTTTGTCTGCCGCCAATGCCGGCACGGCCGCCAGCGCCAATACGAGAAACCACGCGTGAATGCTTTTCATCTGATGAGCCCTCGATGGTATCGCTGGCATGGAGCATAGTCGGGCGACGCACGTATTCGCCATCGTCCGAAGGTCGGGACGCGCTCGGGCACTTCATGCCGTTGCGCGTGCGCTCTCGCAAACGAAGTTGTGCGACACTCGGCGCAGCTCGCAAGAGCCGTTTCCCAAAAAAACTAACAAAAGACAGGGCTCAACCTGCGATGACGAACAAATCTGGCGACGCCCCGATTACCTCCGAATTGCCGCGCGTGATCGGCGTCTCCGGCGTCGCCTTCACCGCGTTCAACTGCGTCGTTGGAGTCGGCATATTTGGTTTGCCAGGACTCGTGGCGGGCGTACTGGGCTCGGCGGCGATCTATGCGTATGTCGTATGCCTGGTGCTGATCGGACTGATCGCATTGTGCCTGGCGGAAGCCGGCAGTCGGGTCACTGATGCAGGCGGGCTGTACGCTTATGCCACCTCGGCATTCGGACCCGTGGTGGGCGGAGTCGCTGGAGCGCTGTTTCTGTTTGCCAGCTCGATCGGCAGCACGGCCGCCCTCGCCCGCTTCTTCATGGACACGCTGGCAGGCGTCTGGCCAACCTTCTCACAGCCGATCTTGAACTTCGTGACGCTCGTGACTTTGTACGGCGGCCTCGCACTCATCAACATTCTCGGCACTCGAAATGGCAATCGACTCACCATCACCATCGGCATCCTGAAATTCGTACCGCTTGCGCTGCTGGTCATGGTCGGCGTCTTTTACATCGAACCCGCGAATCTCCCCGGAGCCGGGTTGCCAGCCATGGACAGGATCGGCGACGGCGCGCTCATCCTTTTCTTTGCGTTCCTGGGGGTCGAGTCCGGACTCAGCATATCGGGCGAAACGCGTAACCCTGCGCGCACGATTCCCCGCGCGATCGCTCTTGCACTCTGCATGGTCGCGCTGCTGTACATCGGCTTGCAAACGGTAACCCAGGGCGTGTTAGGTGCGGCTCTTGCCGCGTCGCAGTCGCCGCTGGTCGATACCGCTGGCGTCGTGCTGGGGCCGCGAGGCGCGCAGATGTTCGTATTGCTCACGTTGGTGTCGGCCGGAGGCTACCTGGCCGCCGACATGTTGAGTTCGCCGCGCATTGCCTATGCGCTCGCCCATTCGGGGCAGCTGCCGCGCGTGCTCGGCACAGTGCATCGAAAATTTGCGACACCCGCGGTATCAATCGCACTGTACGCATCGGCGGTCATCGCCGTCGCGGCGTCCGGCTCATTCCGGCAGATCGCCGTGCTCGCAGTCGCCGGCACGCTCGTCCTCTACATGATCTGCTGCCTCGGCGTACTCCGGTTGCGGGCCAAGCATATCGGTGACGCCGGATCGCCATTCGTCGCGCCGGGCGGACCCATCGTGCCAGTCGCAGCGACAGCGATAATCCTGTGGTTGCTGAGCACGCTCGCGGTGCGCGAGATGATTGCGACATTCTCATTCGTGGTCGTCGCCGCGCTGATCTACTACGCTCGTTACGTGAAGATGAAATCTTCGGACGCGTGATTCTGGCACTGAACCCGCCGATTCCTTGGCGGTGACGTGAGCGGCGATCCTGCCTTGCGAAATGGCGTAGATCCGACTAAAAACAAAAAGAACACTTCGTTGGTGTCAGTGCTGAGTTGTGAACGAGCCAGACCTTCATGCACCGACGCGGCTGCGCGTCGAGCACCTCGAGGAGCCGCTGGGGATCGGCGTCGCGCGGCCCCGTCTTTCCTGGTGGCTCCCCCACGGCGCCCGCGAACAGAGGGCATATCGGCTGCGCACGAACGACTGGGATTCCGGCCGCGTCGATTCTGAACAAAACCTTCTGGTCGACTTCGCCGGCCCTCCCCTGGCTTCGCGCCAGCGGGTCGAGTGCGCAGTCAAGGTGTGGACCGACCAAGGTGAGAGCGAGTGGTCGAGACCCGTCTGTTGGGAGATGGGCCTGCTTCACCCAGGTGATTGGACGGCGCGGTGGATAGAGCCTCCAGAAGGCGCAATTCCTCCTATCGGAAAACGTCCGGCCTGGCGCCTCAGGCATCTGTTCAACGTGGTGCAGACGCCGAGCAGGGCCCGGCTTTATGCCACCGCGCACGGCGTATACGAGGTCTATCTCAATGGAATCCGGGTCGGGGACGTCGAGCTGACGCCGGGCTATACCGCCTACGCAAAAATCCTCCACGCCCAAACCTACGGCGTTCTCGAGCTTCTTCACGCCGGCGCCAACACGATCGATGTGGTTCTGTCGGACGGCTGGTACCGCGGCCAGGTCGGCGCGTTCCGGCAGATCAATCAGTATGGCGACCGTGTGGCGTTCCTCGCGCAACTGGAGCTGGACTTTGACGACGGGTCACGGCAGGTCATCGCAACCGGCGACGATTGGGTGGCGAGCACGGGCGCCGTTCTGGCAGCCGACCTCATGCAAGGCGTGCGTATCGACTTCAGGTTGCAAGAACATTCGTCATGGGCTCCCGTTCGCGTCGCCCACCACGACCTCACTCGCCTGCGCGCCTCGCCTTCGCCGCCGGTCCGGCGCATCGATGAAATCGCGCCCGTCGATGTCCGCCCTCTCGACAGGCATCGGCAGATCATCGACCTGGGTCGCAACATCGCCGGATGGCTGAAGCTCACCGACCTGGGGCCCAGCGGTTCGCAATTGAAACTGACCTATGCCGAAGCGCTCGACGAGAGCGGCGATGTCACCACCGACAATATCGACTCAACCGCCAACGCCGCGGAGCTCTCGCTGCCGGAGGCGGCAAAAATGCCGGACGGCATCGGGCCGCTGCAGGTCGACGAGATCATCTCGGCTGGATCAAAGTCCGACGTTTTCGAACCTCGGATGAGCACGAAGGGATTTCGATACGTCCGAGTCGAGGGCCATTCGAAGACGCTGTCGCGCAAGGACGTGCGTGGCGTCGTCGTGCATTCCGATCTGCGCCGGACCGGATGGTTCGAATGCAGCAATGAATGCGTGAATCGGCTGCATGAAGCCGCCGTTCAAACTCTGAAGGCGAACATGGTGGACATACCCACCGATTGTCCTCAACGCGAGCGCTCTGGATGGACCAGCGAGTGGCAGATTTTCGTGCGCAGCGCGGCGTTTCTTTACGATGTGGCGGGGTTTTCGACGAAATGGCTGCGCGACCTCGCCGCCGACCAGAAGCCGGACGGCGCCGTTTTCCACGCGGCGCCGGAAAACAATCTCGGCAAATCGGAAGCGGTTCTTCCCGCGGGTTCGGCGGGATATAGCGACGCCGCCGTCATCGTGCCCTGGCGCATCTATCGCGCCTATGGGGACGAACGCCTGCTGGCCGAGCAATGGCCCTCGATGGCCGCGTGGGTAGATTGGTGCGAGCGTGCGGCACGAACGAAACGGCATCCGGATCGGGCGAAAGCTCGACCAACGCCCGCGCCGCACGAGCAGTTCCTGCGCGACACCGGCGTTCACTTCGGTGAGTGGGTTGCGCCACCGTCGCCCGTCGACCAGTGGAATCCGAAGCTTGAAAAGGGACGTGATGACGGTGACATTGCAACGGCCTACTTTCACTATTCCGCAAAGCTGCTTGGACGCACTGCCCGGGTCATCGGCGATGCCGCAGCAGCGCAGCGGTATGAAGTTCTGGCCGAGAACATCCGCTCGGCATGGTGGACCGAATACGGCAATGACGACGGCTCGCTTCGTCGACCGACGCAAGCGAACTACGTTCGCGCGCTTGCGTTTGGCTTGGCGCCCGACGAAAAGCGCGAGAGACTCGCCCAACTATTGGTCGGCTTGATCCGTGCGTCAGGCACCCATGTGGGCACCGGTACGTTCGGAACCGCGTTTCTTCTGCCCGTGCTGGCCGATGCCGGACGTGCGGACGTCGCTTACCAACTGCTCTTTCAGGACACGCCACCGTCGTGGATGACCATGATCGATCGCGGGGCCACGACGATCTGGGAGATGTGGGACGGCGTAGACGAGAAAGGGAAACCCCACTTCTCGTTGAATCACTTCAGCCTGGGCAGCGTGATCTCCTTCATGCACACCCATATTGCGGGCATCCGACTAGATAGGGACTCACCCGCATATCGTCGCTTTCGTGTGGCACCCGTCCCCGGAGGGGATCTCACCTGGGCAAGGGCCCGACTGGAGTCTCCCTACGGGCCGATCGAATCCGAATGGCGCGTCACTGGAGATGCGCAATTGGAGCTCCAAGTCACCGTGCCGCCAGGCACTGCTGCTGAAGTCAAATTGCCCGATGGCCGAGTGGAAACGGCAGAGCCCGGCCGATCGCAGTTCAAATCTCAAATCCATCGCAACCGCTGACACGCGAAGCAAACGACAAGGCAGGGCCGGCCGCCGGGTAGCGGCCGGCCCTGCATCGAAGCCCAGCGTTCGACTACTTGTTCTTGATCTCGTCGAAGAAGAGGTCGAAGTTGCTGACCCCCCGCGTCGAGATGTTGAACAGGAAGTTCTCGTACGTGGTCCCATTGGGGCGCAATCCGCGCCTGCTCAGGTCGGTTGGCCCCGGGTCGGCAGCGCCCATGCCTTGCGTCACCCCCACCAGGGCTGCGCCGCGGGCCGTCGGACCCCACTTGAGCGCGATCTTGCCCTGGTCTCCGAGCTCGGCAGTGAAGTAGTTCGGGTTGCTGGAGAAGAACTCACTGACACTGACGAAATGCACCGCGGCCGGCTTCGCGTTGACGTCGACCAACACCACGCCCGGATTCCCCAGGAAGCCGGTCGGATCGAAGTCGGTCCACAGCGGCGAGATTCGCGGCGGCCCAGCCAGGAAGTTAGGCACGGTGGCCAGGAAGTTCGGGTCGCCGGCACCGAACGAGAGGCTTCCGTTGGAGTTCACGAACATCGACGTGCGCGGCTGGCCCTGGAAGTTGAAGGGCCTGGCCAATGCGACCGGCACCGTGTCGTCGTCACCGATCGTGATCGGCGTGCCGCGATACTTGTTGATGTACAGCGAATAACGCCCGTTGGAGTCGCCTCCTCCGACAAATGTGAGATCCGGATAGGTAGACACAGCGACCGCCAGCCGGATGTCGCTGTCGGCCTGGAGCAGCAGGCGTGACAGCAGCCCATTCCCTCCGTCATCGTCGGTGGCGAGCAATTCGCCGGTGTCGGCATCGAAGACGCCGATGACGCTGTCGAGAGCACCACGCACGACTTCGACCGCGAGGACGTCGCCTGCGCGCAAGCGGAAGCTGTAGTAGTCGACATCGTCGCGCTCCGGCTCGATCACGGTCGCGAAGGCCGGATTCGCGCTGTCGAACGGCAGTCGCAGCAGCGGCGTTGCCCTGCTGATGCTGTCGTTGCGCCGGATTTCGGTCAGGTCAACGATGCGATTCACGCCGTTGAAGCGCAGCGTGCCTCGCAGGTCGACGGTCTCGCTGGCACTGGTTCCGACCAGATCTTCGAAGACCGCCGGCACGGAAATCAGGCCACCGATGGATCCCCTGAACGCACTCAAATCCGACTCCTCTTCGAAGCCGCTCGTCAGTCCATTGCCGCAACTGAAGCCGGCAAGACCATCCGCGGCACTCAACGAGCCGTAGGCGATCGAGAAGGGGTTACCCGCGATCGCCCCGAGGTGCTCGCCAAGCAGATTTTTTCGGTTGATCGTGATGGAGAACGTGTTCGCGCCCACGGCGGGGAATTCAGGGACACCCTCCCAGCGCACGGTGACGCTGTTCGCGGTTTCATCGAACGTGACGTTGCCACCAGCGCTGGCATTCAGGTCATCCCAAAGTCCCGCGATCCGGGGCGGCCCACTCAAGTGAGCCAGCGTCGATTCCGCGAACGCGGTGCTGTTGCTGCCGAAGGTGATGCTGCCGTTGGCATTCACGAACAGCGACGTGAAGCGCACGCCGCAGAAATCGATCGGGAAGCGAGTGAACAGCTCGACGAAACCATCATCACCCACCGGCAGCGGGGCACCCGCCAGCGGTGCGTTGAAGATGACATTGACGCCGGCGCGGGTGGCGCCTGCCGCCGCCGTGACGGCAGCGAATGTGCCCGGCGGATCGCTGCTCGACTCGGCGGCGCCGCTGTGGAACTCCTCCGGTCCCGGCAGACTGCGCGGCGGCGTCGAGAAGCCACCATCCAGGATCCCGTCGACATAAACCGCGTACTGCGCACCGGGTGTCAGTCCGGTGAAGCGGTAGGTGCCCACGACGGCGCTCGTCGCAGGATTGGTCTCATCGGTGAAATCTCCGGAAAGCGCCGAGACTGCGTCGAGAAACGGATTGGCGACGTTGCGCGCGATGACGTTGATGCCCGACAGCCGGATGGTGCCGGTGGGCGCGAGGATGCTCCCTGCCAGGCTGGCGGTCGTCGCGAAGTAGTTTGGCTCCGGATACAGACGCGAGATGGAGGTCACGTCGTCGAGTGCCGGGGTCTCCTCGCCGAACTGGCTGCCGAAGAAGAACGGATACATGGTCTCGAGCAGGCCGTTGTTGACGAAGTCGGCGACGGTCGGAACACCAAAAGTATCGAACGGCGCCGGCCCGCTGGGCTCGGGGACCCCCACGGCGAGTCCGAGAAGGATTCCCCCGTTGGTCTGGGTGTGCGCCAGGTTACTGAAGTGTCCGAACTCGTGGACCATGATGGCGAACCCGGCCGCAAGGTCTGCCGGCGTGAACTCCGGACCATTCAGGAAAGCGAGGCCCTCGGTGATGGTGCAGGTGGTCGGGTCAGCGAACTCCGGCCCGGCGAATCCGAGCACACCGGACTCCTCGCCGAACAGCAGCTCGAAAATCGCTCCGCTGTCGTCATAGACGATGGCGGAGAGGCCGTCGGGTTCGGTTGCCTGGTAATAGGCGAGGAAGTTGGTCTCGTCGACATCCACCGGCAGATTGGCGCCCTGAACATAACTGATGGTCGAGCTCGCGACGTTTTGCCACTGACCGAAAGAGTCTCCGACGAGATCATCGGCTTGTGCCTTCGGCAGGTCGCCGAGGTCGCCCAGGTCGGCGTTCCACACGATGTTGCGGCCGCCGTTGGCCCAAAGGAACGGTACGCCGTCGCCGCAGTTCGCAAGTGGACCGGCGGCGAGAGCCGGGGCGATGACAACGAGCGGCGCCAGGATCAAGAACGCAATGCGCTTCAGGGTTTTCATCGCTTTGCTCCTGCCTGGGTGGCGATGATCGCGCGTACGCGCGCCGCGAGGTCGTCATACGGGAGCGGACCCTTGGCCACGCCTGCCATGAGGCCGGCGTTGTTCATGCGGTTGGCGGTAGGCTGACTTGGAATCGAGGTATCGATCTCGAACAAGCCTTGCGCGAGACCGACTGGACTTGAAAGCGCGATGCTGCTCTCGGCGGTGAGGAACAGCAGGTAGTCCTGCCCGCGTTCGAGGCGTGGCATGTCGCGGAAAACCGGGAAGTGTCGGACGCCCGCGCGTTCCGATGCGGGCTTGATGCCGCCGATCATTTCGACGTCGGCGTACGTGATCTCCTTGAACGTCGCGAAGTCACCTTTGAACGTTTCGGTCACGCGAATTCGATACACGGTGGTGGCCAGCTGCCCGCCACCAACCTTGACGGTACCGGGGCGCACATCGGTGACCGTTCCCCGAAATACACGCGCGGCCGACGAGGTCATGTGCGGCAGATCGAAATGCTTGACGGTGGTCGCGTGCGCACGGGGAACCGTTGCGAAGGATGCGGCAAGCAATCCCGCACAGAAAGCGAAACTGAGCAGTCTCATATCCAAATCTCCCTGGTCTTCAGTTCTGCGCGGCATGGAGGCGAGTAAGCAGCTCCGCTCACTCGCGTACGCCTACGCGAACTGGCTTATTGGTGGAATGTACGTATTGAACCGGCGGAGCTGAGCCGACGGGAGCGAGCCTTCGCCTCTTGATCCATGAGTTTCTGGTGCTCCCTGCATCGCGCAAGCTTCTGGCAGGCGCGCGAGGATAGTCAAGCGCGTTGCTGTGCCTTTTACATCAACACAGCGGGAAACTATTACTTCAGGGCGATGCGAAGGTAGGAATGCGCCTAACTCCCGCGGACGAATCGGCGAATCCCCGAGAACAGATCTCGCTATTCTTTTTGCGAGCCAAGGACCTCGAATGCCAGCGGCTTTGGCTGCGCACCGCCGTTGCAGGTGGACGCCGGACACGCCGACAACGCAATGGCCAGATCCATCTCTGCGCGCAACACCATGGAATCACCGGCGCGCGAACGCGGCGGCAAAAATGTCAGCCGCCCATCGGCGCCAACCGCAGCGTCCATGAAGAAGTTGAAGGTCGACACGAGCGGCTCGGGTTGAATGCCGAGCCCGCGCAGCGCGTTGCAGAGGTTGTCGTGGCAATTCGCGTGATAACCGGTGACGCCGTATTGCATGCGATACATCTCGAGGCTGCACGGCGCATACAGCAGATCATGCCGGCCCACCTGGTCGGTGACGATCGTCAACATCGGATTACTGCGGTCGGACCACAGAACATCGCCGGTCGACACGTATATCTTGCCGCCGTAGTCGAACGTGCGGCCACTAGATAGACGCTGGGAACCGTCGGGAGAAAAAGCGACGAGGTCGCCGGATTGACCGCCTTCCGGGTCGATGACCCGCAGGCGATCGCCGCGCTTGAGCCTAAATCCGGCGCCGTGCGCCGCGGGAATGAGTTGCCATTCGGACATGACAACTTATCTACCACAGAATCAACGATCGAAGCGCACCGTCAGGATCGTGAAATCCTGGCCACGGTTGGGCGTCTTGATGCCGCCATTCGACCAGTGACGCGCTGACAACTCGAAGATCGCTGGAAAATTCGGCGACTGGAAGCGCAGGCCGAACTGTGATGAAAAGTTGAAACGAGTCGCGCTGAGGATGTCCGTCTCGGTGCGGTACGACACGCCGAAACCAAAGATCGCACGCAATGGACCGCGTTCGAACAACTGGAACCGTCGCGAGAGTGACGTGCCCCAATAAGGACGCGCGACCAGCCGCTCGGTGTTGAGCGCGTTGTCATCCGAGTTCTGCTCGCTGAAATGAAACACGCCGAATTCCCAGCGGCTGCGGTCCCAGGACACGGTCAGCGGAATCACCACGCCACCGGTGCCTTCGAAAGAGTGATAGGTGCCGCCGATGCCGAGATGAATCTCGCAGTCGCCGCACACATTGGCGAGCCTGTTGACCGGCCGCGCGAATCTGCCCGCCGGACGGTCCGCGACGCTCCAGTTTTCGTCGGCGAGCGAAATGGGGAAATCCGTGAATTCAGGGTCGTCGAAACTGAGACCGGTGTCGGGCCATTGCGGGGTCAGCTCCAGGTCGGCGGGATCCAGCTCGGTGAAAATTTCCGTGGGCGTCGCCGCCCAGCTCACCGCCGAAGTGCACAGCAGCACGCCCGCTAGCAACGTGTGGATGACGCTCCCTGCTGTCGACGCCGCGCGATCAGACTTCTTCTTCATATTCATCATTACGAATTTTCAACGATTTCGGATGCGCCCGAAATTGCCCGAAGGTGTCGGGATAAATGTCTCGAATGTATGGGGTACAACCTACCTCTTTCGAGATAGACATCTGTAAGAGTGAAAGTTCTATCGATGTCAGAGTTCTTGAGGCCTACCTATTGCCGGCGGGTCGAGCGCCCAAAACTGGGGCATCTTGTGGCTCGTGCTCGACACAAATTGACAATGTCGTGCACCGCCCCAATGTTCCTCGCGCACGCCCGCGCGAAGCTTCAGGATCCACTCATGACAATCGTCGATACGAAGGCTGTGCGGCAGGAACGCATCGCCGCTTCACCGCAATGGGATGGCACGCGGTTCCGAAATTCCAGTCCCGTCCCGCGTGGCGATCCCGCCGTTCCAATGCCCGCGATCAAGGACTTCGTGTGCGGCGGCAATCGGCGCGTGCCGCTCGCACCACTGCCCGCGGTGAATCCGCTCGACACCTGGACGCGGCCGCCCGGCAGCGGCCTGCGCGCCACGTGGCTCGGGCATTCCACGGTGCTCATCGAGATCGATGGCTGGCGCGTGCTCACTGATCCGGTGTGGGGACCGCGAGCTTCCCCCTCACGGTTCATCGGACCGAAACGCTTCCAGCCCGTTCCGATCGCGATTCGCGAATTACCGCCACTCGATGCGGTGATCGTCTCGCACGATCACTACGACCACCTCGACTTCACCACCATGCGCCAGATGCGCAAAGCGACGGGGCCGATCGTGACGTCGCTAGGTGTCGGCGCACACCTGGAATCCTTCGGCATCGCCCCCGAACGCATCGTCGAGCTGGACTGGTGGGAATCGCATCGTATTCCCGGCACCGGCCTCACGCTGCACGCCGCGCCCTCGCAGCACTTTTCCGGCCGCGGTTTGAAAGACGGCAACCGGACACTGTGGTCGTCGTTCGTCATCGAATCGCCGCGGCATCGCGTGTTCTTCAGCGGCGATACCGGGCCGACCGCCGAGCACGGCGAAATTCGCGCGCGCCTCGGGCCCTTCGATCTCGTCATGATCGAGGTCGGCGCGTTTCATCCTGCCTGGGGCAACATTCATCTCGGGCCGCAGAACGCTCTGGCTGCCCACGCCTTGTTAGGCGGTGGGCCGATGCTGCCGGTGCATTGGGGCACATTCAACCTCGCATTGCATCCATGGGATGAACCCGCCGAAACGCTGGTGCGACTCGCGCCGAAAACCGGCGCACGGCTGGTGATGCCGCGCCTCGGCGAGCCCGTTGAGCCTTCGCATGAGCGCGCGATCGAGCCCTGGTGGCGCGGCGTGGATGCGGATGTGCGCCAGCCGCGCAGCGACGGCGCCATGCGGATGCCCAAGGCCATGCCCTGGCCTCCCGATTGAAACCTCGCCGAAATAGACCGCGATCGAAGCTGTGGTACGAGTCGAATAGACTGTACCGATACTGCGAGAGACAAACATGAAACATGCGAAAGAAATCGGCTTCATCGGCTTGGGGCGCATGGGCGGGGCCATGTTGCGGCGGCTCAGCGTCGCGGGCTTTCACTGCGTCGCCTTCGACGCCAACCCTGCCGCGGTACAGGCGCTCGCGGGACCCGGCGTCACCGGCGCGGCCTCGCTGAGGGATTTCGTGGCGGCGTTGCACACACCGCGGGTCATCTGGCTCATGTTGCCCGCGGCGGTCGTCGACCAGGAGCTTGCGAACCTCGTGCCCCTGTTGTCTGCGGGTGACGTGGTGATCGACGGCGGCAACTCCTACTACCGCGACGATCTGCGGCGCGGCGCCGAGTTCGAACGTGCCGGCCTCCACTACCTCGACGTCGGCACCAGCGGCGGCATCGCCGGCGGGGAGAATGGCTATTGCCTGATGATCGGCGGCGAGAAAGCCGTGGTCGATTCGCTCGAGCCGCTGTTCGCGGCGCTGTCGCCCTCAGCCGGTGACGCTAACTACTCTCGCGGGTCGAATGGCACCGCGGCGAGCGGCTACCTGCATTGCGGCCCGCACGGCGCCGGTCATTTCGTCAAGATGGTGCACAACGGCATCGAGTACGGCGTGATGGCAGCCTACGCCGAAGGATTCAACATCCTGCGCAACGCCAACATCGGCACGCGGCCGCGTGAGAAGGACGCGGAGACCACCCCGCTGGCCCATCCCGAGCACTATTCATACGATTTCGACCTGGCGCAGATCGCCGAAGTGTGGCGCCATGGCAGCGTCGTCCGCTCGTGGCTGCTCGACCTCACGGCGCGCGCGCTGGCCGAGGACTCGAGCCTGGGTGCATTCGCCGGGCGCGTGTCGGATTCGGGCGAAGGCCGCTGGACGGTGGCGGCCGCAGTGGACGAAGGCGTGCCGGCGCCGGTGATCACCGCCGCGCTGTACAGCCGTTTCGAGTCGCGCGGCAACGCGGACTATGGCGACCGCCTGCTGTCGGCGATGCGCAAGCAGTTTGGCGGCCACGTCGAGAAAAAGAACGGTGCCTGACGCTCAGCCGTACTCGCGCACCATCGCCGCCATCTCGCGCATGAAGTCTTTCGTTCGCACACCACCGGTGGCCGAGACGAAGGGCTCCCGGTACCACGGCCACGGATAGGCGACGCTGCGTTGCGGACGATCGCCGCGCAGCAGCGTGAACTCCCGCGTCTTGAAGCCGCGGCGGATCGTGGTGTCGATGTTCTCAGCGGTCACTGAATACACGGCGCCGTCCACCAGCACGAACAACCCGCCCTTGTAGTTAGGCTGCGCGTCGAAGCGCTCGCGTGAGGCGGCGAAATAAGCGGCGAACACCGGCCCGTTCACCGACTCGACCGGCGTGCCCACACCGAGCACGTGCGCAGCGTTGCGCGGCTCGGCCATGGGCTCGACTTCGGCGCGTGCGGCATCGATGAGCAGGCTGTAGTACGTCCGTGTACCCCCCTGCCCGGCCTGAAATCCCATCACGCAGACTCGCCCGGAGTCGGGAAGTCGACCGGTGTCATTTACGAACATGGGGGGTTAGTCCGCGGCTCCGCCGGAAAAGTTTTCCGCAAGGCAAAATTATTGTCCCCGCTGGGTTGCCGAGACAATAACCCGCAAGCACGATGTGGCACTTGCGAAATTCGATGGTTACTACGTTAGTCGAACATTATCGGAGGGTTACGACGCTTCGCCGACGAATCCCGGGCGACGCGATTCCCGTGCATCCACCAGCCGCTTGAAGCCAAACACGTCATCGAGTGGATGCGCGCGGCCTTCGATCCCGGCGCGAATCATGTCGCCGGCATGCACGCTGTAGGTGATTCCATTGCCGCCGTAACACAACGCGAACTGCAGTCGCGGGTTCGCGTCTGGTGAGCGGCCGATGTACGGCAGGCCGTCCCGCGTTTCCGCGAAACTTCCAGCCCACGCATAGGCGATTGTTGGAAGGTCTTCGCCGAACAGCGCGCGATACTGTTCCGCGAGCTTTCGCACCTGGCGCGGCAGCAGCAGATCACGCGCGGCATTGCTCTTGAATGGCACATCCTCGCCGCCCACGATCAGCCGGCCGTCGGGCGTGCCGCGCATATAGAGATACGGGCGGGCGCTCTCCCACATGAGTGGCAGGCTCGACAGCCGTTCGCGCCGAGCCAGCGGCTCGGTGACCAGCGCGAAGGTGTTGTTGATCTCCGCGACGTCGTGCGGCAGGAACTCGAGCGATTCGTAACCGGCGCACACCACCACCTGTGCGGCGCTGACGATGTGACCATTGCCGGTGTGCAGACGCAGTGCGTCGGCACCCTCTTCGGTGCGCACCACTTTGGTACGCGCAAACAGCCGCACGCCATGGCGTGTGCTGGCCGCGAACAGTGCGCGTGCCAGGCGATAGGGATCGACCTGCGCGCCGAGCGAGGAAAGAATCGCGCCCGGGCGGGCGCAGCCGAATCGCGCCTGCAACGTCTCGCTGTCTAACCACTCACACGAAATGCCGATGCCGCGCCGCGCCGCCAGCTCCGCCTGCAATGCGGCAACAGACTTCTCGTCGGCAGCAAGATAGAGACTGCTGCGACGCTCATAACCGGATGACGGTAACAATTCCGGGAATCTTTTCTCCAGCAACGCGAAGCTGTCGGCGCACGCGCGATAAGCGCGCATGGCCGCCTCTGCGCCCAGCGTTTTCACCAGATCGACAAGATGGGTATCGATTTCGTATTGCAGCAGAGCGGTGGAAGCCGCGGTGCTTCCCTGCGCGACATCCCGCGCATCGAGCACCACGATGCGCTTGCCCGTCTGCACCAACGCGTCGGCGACCAACGCACCCGTGATACCCGCCCCGATGATGGCGATGTCGCAGTCGAGGGACTGGTCGAGCTCCATGCCCGCGTCCCCAATGCCATTACGCAGCAGCCAATAGGCTTCGCTCGAGCGCACGGCGCTCGCGGAGTTTCTGCGGAAGGGCCACATGGATCGAGCTTAGGTGGCGCGCACTTCCCGCCCTGTAAGAAAAAGCCCGGAATCAGCCGCTGAGATGCAGCCGAATCCGGGCTTGTTTGTCACTGCGCCTGCGCGTCAGTTCAATTGGCCTCGACCGGACTGATCACGACTTCCACGCGACGATTCTGCTGCCGTCCGGCAACCGATTCGTTGTCAGCGACAGGGGAACCTTCGCCGCGACCCTCGGAAGTGAGGCGTGCGGAGCCTACGCCCTGACGCACGAGATAATTTTTCACCGCGTCGGCGCGGCGCTGCGACAAGGATTGGTTCATTTCGTCGCTTCCCACGCTGTCCGTATAGCCCTCGATCGCGGCGGTCCGCTTGGGGTATTCGTTCAGGAATGTGGTGACTCGATCGAGATTCGCCGTGGCACCGGACTTGAGCTCCGACCGGCCGGTGGCAAACAACGTGTCGCCCAGTGTCAGCACCAGTCCGCGATCCGTCGGCCTCGCCTGCAGCAGCTCGATCTGCCGCTGCAACTCGGCGGCCTGCTGCGCAGATGCGTTGGCGGCGAGGAGCGCCGCATCCGCATCGCTGCGCGCACTGTTAGCCGCAGCTCTTTGCGCGTCGCTGTCGGCGCGCGCGGCCAAGGCGTCGGACTTGGCGAGATCGGCTTCGCGCGTGCGCGAATCGAGGCGCGCTTTTTCACTCTGCTCGTTGAGCGCGGTGCGCTCCTCCTCGGCGAAGCGAGTCTCAGCTAGAGCCCGTGCCGTATCCACCTTGCGATCCGCGATGAACACGCGGTGCGCGGCAAGAGCGAGATCCTTCTCGATGACCTCGGCTTGGACCACCGCGGCCTCGGCGTCCTTGAACGCCACCGGCGCACGATTGGCCAGCGTCGGCTCACGCTGCAGAGCGGTGAGCTTGGCACGCACCTCGGCAGAACCGGCAGGTTTCACGGGCGCAGTGGCGCAGCCGGCAACCAGAGTCGCGGCGATCGCCACCGCCAGCAACGAACGTAACGGGGAAAATGTGGTGGTGTTCATCGGCTCTCTCCGGTCTTGCGCTGCATCTCTTCGACGAGAGTCGCGGTGCCTTTCTTGATGTCCTTATTCACGGCCAAGGCTTTCGCAGCCCCGGTCCTGGCGGCAGCCAGCTCGGCTGCTGCGCGTGCTTCATTGGCAAATTGCGCTGCGACGACCATGTGTTCCTGTTCGACGGCTTTCTGCGCGGAGGCAAGTTTGCTGCGTGCTTCACCGAGCTCGACGGGTGCGAGGCTCGCCGCGTCCACGCGCTCCGCGTTGGCAATCGCCTGTTGGGCCGACTGCAGACTGACCTCGGGAACCGGGGGTGTGCTGGCGCAGGCCGCGACGAATATGAGCAGGCCAGGCACGACGATGCGCAGGCGGCGGCGGACGATGCTCGCCTTCTTGGCGGGGAAATTCATGGGCGTTCTCTACTGATGACGATGGGCCGCGCCGAAGCGGGGAACCACCAGAGAATCGAGTCTGCGCCGCGGCGGGACGCGCGTCTGTGCGCAGGCGTACATAACTGGGTCTAACAGCCACGCGTGCTGCGTGCTCCCTAATAGCTCGACTATGGCGCTGTGACGGCCAGTCGCGCCCATAAGACGGGCAATCGCACGGTGAACATACTGCCCAGTCCGAGCCCGGCGCTCGAGGCGGACACGGAGCCGCCATGCATCTCGACGAGATTTCGCACCACCGCGAGCCCGATACCGCTGCCACCTTCGCTGCAGATCGCCGCGGCATCCGCCTGCGTGAACAGGTCGAACACGCGTGACAGCAATGCCGGGGCGATGCCGATACCGGTATCGCTGATGCGTATGCAGCCGTGCGTGTCCTGCCGCTCCATGATCAGCGCGATGTCTCCGCCATTTGGCGTGTATTTCGCGGCATTGATCAGCAGGTTCGAAAACACTTGCTCGAGGCGGGCGACGTCGGCGTGCACCCACAGCGCCTCGGCAGGCAAACTAACCACGAGACGATGGCCGCGCCGCGCAAGGTCCGGCGTGATCGCTTTGACCGCGCACTCGACGACTGCTCGCAGATCGACGTGCGACAGTCGTAACTCCATTTTCCTGCCACCGGGCTGCGCGGTCTCGAGCAAATCTTCGACGTGCTGGACCATCTGGGCAACATGCCGCTCGATGAGCACACGCGCGTTTTCGACGGCATTCGCTGCCGCCGGCGAGCGCAGGAGCCTCGCCGCGTTGCGCACGACTCCAAGGGAATTGCGCAGCTCGTGGGAAATGACCGCGATTTCCTTGGCACGCTCATCCGCCAGGCGCAAAGGCACGACAATGCCACCCGCAAGAGCGCGGTTGACAGGCGGATCGAGCAAAGACTTGATGATCAGCGACATACACCCTCCCAGGCGAGTTGCAATCTCAGAGGCGCGGGCCGAACGGCAGGTCCCGGCGCGCGGCGCGTGCGATTACAGCGAGCAAGAGCAAGATCCCGGCAAAAGCCAGCCAAGGCCAGTAATGCGTGACTTGTTCAACGCGAAGCAGCGTTGGCGCCGGATTCGCGCTGTCCGCGAAGCAGAATGTGGCGCAGAACGCGCTTCCGAGCGCCCAGATCGAGGTTTCACTTTTTTTCAAACGCATCGGATGAAACCTACAGCGGCATAAGCGCGAGGTCTGTGCGCCATCGAACACAGCGAGCCATGGATGACTCAATGAGCGTTACCGTACAAAGCGGGCCAATGAGCCTAGACTCCTAACAAATGGCTTCCGCACTCAGTCCACGCGACAATCAGGTCCTCTCCGCCTTGCCTCAGGTGGAATACGACCGGCTCTTTCCGCACCTCAAGCTGGTCCCCATGCCCCTGGGCATGGTGCTTTACGAATCCGGCGCCACCTTGCGCCACATCTATTTCCCGACAAGCGCAATCGTCTCGTTGCTGTACGTGTTGCAGGACGGGGCTTCCGCGGAGATCGCCGTGGTCGGCAACGAAGGTGTCATTGGCGTGTCGCTATTCATGGGCGGTGAAACAACCCCAAGCCGGGCAATCGTGCAAAGCGCCGGACACGCATATCGGCTCACCGGCAAACGCCTGAAGGACGAGTTCAACCGTCACGGCGACATGCTCCATATCCTGCTGCGTTACACACAGTCGCTGATCACGCAGATGGCCCAGACTGCAGTCTGCAATCGCCACCATTCGCTCGAGCAGCAGCTCTGTCGATGGCTATTGCTGTCCCTCGACCGACTCGACGGCAATGAACTGCAGATGACCCAGGAGCTCATCGCCAACATGCTCGGCGTGCGGCGTGAAGGCGTCACCGAGGCGGCGGGAAGGCTGCAGAAGGTGGGTGTCATCAAATACGTGCGCGGCAGGATCACCGTGCTCGACCGTCCGCACCTGGAACGCCTGTCCTGTGAATGTTATGCCGTGGTCAAGCGCGAGACGGACCGCTTGCTGGCGCCGCATCGCACACACGCCCGTCTGTGAGGTAGGCGCTTCGCAAACGGATACGCTGAGACATCCTCGAAGCTCGCGCACGACCCGGCCGGCGGCACGGTTGGCGATGGGTACGCTGGCGAACAGATATGCAGGTAACGCGGTCACATGCTGCCGCTGCCGAACTTGTCGGTGCCGAGAGTTCAAGTCCAGTGGCAATCGCCAAGCGCGCTCCCGGCAATCTGCTGCTCGACGGCCTGTCGTCCGCAGAGCGGCTGCGGCTCACAAGTGATGGCCCACCAATCGATCTGCTCTTCATGGAGACGCTGAGCGAGCCTGGTGAGCGCGTCCGGCACGTGTACTTCCCCATCGACAGCGTCGTTTCGCTCGTCACACCCGGCACGGCGCGCGCGCAACTAGAAGTCGGCCTGGTGGGCAACGAGGGGATGTTAGGTGTGCCACTGCTGCTCGGCGTCGACGTATCACCGCTGCGCGCACTGGTGCAGGGCGCGGGAAGCGCCTGGCGCGTGGACGCCGTCACCTTTCTGCGCGAAATCGAGAGCAGCTTGCGCATTCGAGCCGTGCTCAATCGCTACCTCTACGTATACCTCTCGCAGGTCATGCAGACGGCAACCTGCACCCGGTTTCACCTCGTCGAGGCCCGTCTGGCGCGCTGGTTGTTGATGACGCGCGACCGCGCGCGCTCCAGTCAGTTTCACGTCACGCACGAGTTCCTCGCCTACATGCTCGGCGTGCGGCGCGTGGGCGTTACCGGCGCTGCGAGCGCATTGCAAAAACGCAAACTCATTAGCTACAGCCGCGGAAATGTCGTTGTTCTCGATGTACGCGGGCTCGAACGCAGCGCCTGCGCCTGCTACGCGATCGACAAGGAAATCTACTCGCGCATTCTCGTCAGGAACTAACGTGCAGGCCGGCCGCCGCAAGTGCCTGCGAATCGCAAGTGCGCCACTTTTGCGGCACGCCTCGCGTCCGGCGATCTCCTGATAAACTACGCGCGCGCCAGTAGGCGCATTCCGACAGCGCCATGAGTCATGAAGACATGGCGCGCGCGCCGTTGAATTCGCGTAATGCTCCACTTAGACGACTCACCAGGTTGGCGGATTCTTGCACCCTTTTCTCAGCGAAATCATTGAACAACTCTCGCCCGGTACGCACTGGAGCGACGATCAGATCCTGCGCGAGGAGATCTTCAGCATCGAGCGGCTGGAGGAGCACGCCCGGAGCCTGGCGGCCGCGCAGCCCATAGGGGCGATTCCGGGTTTCGGACGCTCGCTCGCCACGCGGCTGCGCAGCAACGAGAAAGCGCTGCTCGCGGCCTATCGCTCGATCGCCAAAGCGGTGGACGAAGGCCGCGGCATCACGCCCGCCGCCGAATGGGTGCTCGACAACTATCACGTGGTCGAAGAGCAGATCCGCGAGATCCGCGAGGATCTGCCGCCGCAGTTCTATCGCCAGCTGCCCGAAGCTCGCCGCCGGGCCGTTCGCCGGTTTCCCGCGCGTGTTCGGCATCGCCTGGGCATTCGTCGCGCACACCGACAGCCGCTTCGAACCGGAGACGCTGCGACGCTTCGTGTGCGCCTATCAAAGTGTCGAGCCGCTCACCATCGGCGAGTTGTGGGCGGTGGCCATCACCCTGCGCATCGTGCTGGTGGAGAACCTGCGCCGGGTGGCGCAGCGCATCGTCACGAGCCGCGCGCGCGCCAGGAAGCCGACGCGGTCGCCGACCGGCTGCTCGGCGTCAATGGCCAGCGCGTCGACCCGGATGCACTGCGCGCGTGGCGCAACAAGTCCTCGGTGCTGACGCCGGCATTCGCCGTGCAGCTGGTGCACCGGCTGCGCGATCAGGATCCGAAAATCACCCCGGCGCTGTTGTGGCTCGAGAAGGTGCTCACGGAGCACGAGACCAGCTCCGAACAGTTGCTCCAGGAAGAGCACCAGCGCCAGGGCGCCTCGAACGTCACGGTGCGCAACATCATCACCAGCATGCGGCTCATGTCGGACGTCGACTGGGCGGAGTTCTTCGAGAGCGTCAGCCTCGTCGACGAAGCGCTCAACACCTCGGCCGATTTCGCGGCCATGGATTTCGCGACGCGCAACCTGTACCGCAATGCCATCGAAGAGCTGGGCCGCGGCTCGCGAGCTCTCGGAGCTCGACATCGCGCGACGCGTGCTCGCCATCGCGGCCGCCAGCGCAGACTACGCGCGAACGCGACCCGGGCTTTCACCTGATCGCCGAAGGCCGCCGCCAATTCGAGCGCTCCATCGGTTTCCATGCGTCGCTGGCGCGACTGGCCGAGCCGCATCGCCTTCACCGTGGGCGCCGCGCGACTACGTGGCGGCGATCGCCTTCACCTCCGCACTGATGCTCGCGATCCCGTGTCGCTGCTGCAGCAGGCCGGCGTGCACGGCGGCATGCTGTGGTTGTTAGGCCTGCTGGGCGCGGTTCCGGCCGTCGACATCGCGGTCGCGCTGATCAATCGCGCGGTGACGCGCGGCGTGGGCGCGAGCCGCCTGCCCGGCCTCGCGCTGCGCGAGGGCGTGCCCGAAGAGTTGCGCACGCTGGTTGCGATGCCGGTGATGCTGAGCTCGCGCGCGGCGGTGGAAGAACACCTGCACCGGCTCGAGATCCACTACCTGGCCTCGCCCGACGAGCAGCTGCACTTCGCGCTGCTCTCGGACTGGTCGGACGCGGACTACCGAATTCACGCCGACCGACGAAGCGTTGCTCGACATCGCCATCCTCGGCATCGCGCGCCTCAATCGCCGCTATGGTCCGGCCGCGGGCGGCGAACGCTTCCTGCTGCTGCATCGCAAGCGCGTGTGGTGCGAGAGCGAGCAGCGCTGGATGGGCTGGGAACGCAAACGCGGCAAGCTGCAGGAGCTCAATCGCCTGCTGCGTGGCGCCACCGACACCACCTATGTGACGAGCACCGGCCGCTCGCCGTGGGTTCCCGACGGCGTGCGTTACGTGCTCACGCTGGATGCGGACACGCGCGTGCCGCGCGAGGCGCCGCGCCGGCTGATCGGCAAGATGGCGCACCCGCTGAACCGGCCGCGCTTCGACGCGAAGCTCGGCCGCGTCGTCGAGGGCTACGCCATCCTGCAGCCGCGCGTCGCCTTTTCGCTGCCGGTGAGCTCGGAGGCCACGCCGTTCCAGCGGGTGTTCTCCGGCGCCGCCGGCGTCGATCCGTATGCCGCGGCAGTCTCCGACGTCTACCAGGACTTGTTAGGCGAAGGCTCGTTCGCCGGCAAGGGCATCTACGACGTCGACGCCTTCGAGGCCGCGCTCGCCGGCCGGGTGCCGGAGAGCACGCTGCTCTCGCACGATCTGTTCGAAGGCATCTTCGCGCGCGCCGGGCTGGCCTCCGACGTGGAAGTCGTCGAGGATTTCCCGTCGCGTTACGACGTCGCCTCGTTGCGCCAGCATCGCTGGGTGCGCGGCGACTGGCAGCTGCTGCCGTGGATCTTCGGCCGCCGCGACGTCGGCGCGCAGCAGCATGGCCGCGGTCACAGCCGCATGCCGCTCATCGGGTTGTGGAAGATGCTCGACAACCTGCGCCGCTCGCTGTCGGCGCCGGCCAGCGTCGCGGCGCTGGTGGCAGGCTGGACGCTGCCGCTGAACGTGGCCTTGCCCTGGTGCTGGGTTCATCCTGTTGGCGCTGGCATTGCCGACGCTGCTGCCGCTGTTCGCCGCGATCCTGCCGCGGCGCTCCACCGTCACGCTGCGCAGCCACCTGCGCGCGCTGCGCCTCGACTTTGGCGCTCGCGCTGGCGCAGACCGCGCTGCTCATCAGCATGCTCGCCTACCAGGCCTGGCTCATGTGCGACGCCATCGGCCGCACGATGTGGCGCATGCTCGTCAGCCGGCGGCATCTGCTGGAATGGATACCCGCCGACCTGCTGTCGAGCTCACGCTCCGACCTGCCCAGTTTCTACCGTCGCATGGCGCGCGGCGTCGTGCTGGCGCTGTTGATAGCCGCACTGCTCGTCGCAGTTGTCCGGCGGCTCGCTTCCCGGCATCGCTGTGCCCTTTCTGCTGCTGTGGGCATTCGCGCCGGCTGATCGCCTGGCGCATCAGCCGCACGCCGCCCGCGGTCGCGAAGTCCGATCTGTCGGCGCCGACAGCAGCGCGAGCTGCGGCTGATCGCGCGGCGCACCTGGCGCTTCTTCGAAACCTTCGTCACGGCCGAAGACAATCACCTGCCGCCCGACAACTACCAGGAAGATCCGCGCGGCGTGGTGGCGCATCGCACCTCGCCCACCAACATCGGCCTCTATCTACTGTCGATCGTGGCGGCGCGCGACTTCGGCTGGTGCGGACTGCGCGACGCGCTCGATCGCATCGAGGCGACGCTCGCGACGCATGGCGCGCATGCAGAAATACCGCGGCCACCTCTACAACTGGTACGACACGCGCGACCTGCGGCCGCTGGAGCCGCGCTACGTCTCGTCGGTCGACTCGGGCAACCTCGCGGCGCACCTGATCACGCTCGCCGGCGCGTTCCGCGAATGGCAGAAGAATCCTGCGCCGCCGCGCCGATCGGCCATCGACGGCCTGGCCGACGCGCTCGACCTCGCGCGCGAGGCGCTGCGCGCATTCCAATTCCCGCCCGGACAGACCATCACGCGCGGGCTGCTCGAAACCGCCTTCGCCGATCTCGAGACCAGCCTGCGGCCGCGTACCAAGCCCGCTCGATCCGCAGATCGACGCATTGCGCGACGCGGCCGAACGCGCATCGACGCTGGTCGACATGGTGCGCACGCTGGCTAGCGAAAACGCACCCGGAGCGCAACGCCGACCTCCTCTACTGGGTGGAAGCCACGCGCCGCACCATCGACAGCTGGCGCAGCGATCTGCTGGCGCGCGATCCGGCCGGCTTCATCGTCGAGTACCTCGAAGTCCCTGGCGAACATCGCGCTCGCAGCTCGCCGCGCGCCATGGAGTTCGGCTTCCTGCTCGACTCGCAGCGCAAGCTGCTGTCCATCGGTTATCGCGCCACCGACGGCACGCTCGATCGACAGCTGCTACGACCTGCTGGCCTCCGAAGCGCGCCTCGCGAGTTTCGTCGCCATCGCCAAGGGCGACATTCCGGCGCGCCACTGGTTCCGGCTCGGGCCGCACGGTCACACCCATCGGCGCCGGGCGCGGCGCTGGTGTCGTGGTCGGGCTCGATGTTCGAGTACCTGATGCCCGACCTGGTGCTGCGCGCGCCGGGCGGTAGTTTGCTGGCGCAGACCAGCCGGCTCATCGTCAAGCGGCAGATCGAGTACGGCGAAGAGCTCGGACTGCCCTGGGGCGTTTCCGAGTCCGCGTACAACGCGCGCGATCTCGAGCTCACCTACCAATATTCGAACTTCGGCGTGCCGGGCCTGGGCCTGAAGCGCGGCCTGTCCGAGAACAAGGTGATCGCGCCCTACGCCACCGGCCTTGCGGCCATGATCGACGGCGAAGCGGCGCTGGCCAACTACGCGGCGCTGGCGGCGCTCGGCGCGCGCGGCCCTTACGGCTTCTACGAGGCCGTGGACTTCACGCCGAGCCGCGTGCCCGAAGGCGCCACGCAGATGCTGGTGCGCGCCTACATGGCGCATCACCAGGGCATGAGCATCGTCGCCATCGCCAATGCGCTGCTCGACGGCCGCATGCGCGAGCGCTTCCATTCCGACGTCGCCGTGCAGGCCACCGAACTGCTGCTGCAGGAACGCACGCCGCGCGATGTGTCGGTGGCGCATCCGCGCGCCGAGGAAGTGGGCACGGCGGCGCGCGTCGCCGATCTGCAGGTGCCGCGAGGTGCGGCGCCTGCGCAGCCCGCACGATTCCGCGCCGCAGACGCACCTGCTGTCGAACGGCCGCTACTCCGTGATGATCACCGCCGCCGGTTCCGGCTACAGCCGCTGGAACGATCTCGCGGTCACGCGCTGGCGCGAAGACGCCACGCGCGACGACACCGGCAGCTACCTCCTGCTGCGTGACATCGACACCGGGCGCGCGTGGTCGGCGGGCTATCAGCCCTGCGCCGGGCAACCCGACGGCCTACGAAGTGAGCTTCACCGAAGATCGCGCCGAGATCATCCGCATCGACGGCGACCTCACCACCACGCTCGAAGTGCAGGTGTCTCCCGAGGACGACGCCGAGGTGCGCCGGCTGTCGATCAGCAACGCCTCGATGCGCGCCGCGCGAGATCGAAGTGACTTCGTATGCCGAACTGGTGCTCGGCGCCCCAGGCAGCCGACGTGGCGCACCCGGCTTTCTCGAAGATGTTCGTGCGCACCGAATACCTCGCGCGCCAGGGCGCGCTGCTCGCCAACCGCCGGCGCCGCGCGCCCGATGAACCGGAAGTCTGGGCTTCGCATCACGCCGTGGTCGAAGGCTCCACCGTGCGGCGAGGCCGGAGTTCGAAACCGATCGGGCGCAGTTTCATCGGACGCGGCCGCGAGTTGCGCGCACCGCTGGCCATGCTCGAAGGCCGCACGTTGTCCGGCACCACCGGGCACCGTGCTCGATGCGGTGTTCGCGCTGCGGTACCGCGCTGCGCGTTCCCGCCGGCGGCACGGCGCGCATCGCGTTCTGGACCTGCGTCGCGCCGAGCCGCGCGCCAGCTGCTCGATCTCGCCGACAAGCATCGCGACCCGAACGCGCACACGCGCGCGGCCACGCTGGCCTGGACGCAGGCGCAGGTGCAGCTGCGGCATCTCGGCATCGACGCCTCGCAGGCCAATCTGTTCCAGCAACTGGCCGGGCACATCCTGTTCGCCGACGCCCGCCGCGCGCGCCTCCGCGCGACAGCATCCGGCGCGGCGCCGCCGGGCCCGCAGGGTCTGTGGTCGCAGGGCATTTCCGGCGATCTGCCCATCGTGCTGCTGCGCGTCGAGGACGTCGAAGATCTCGCGCTGGTCGCGCCAGCTGCTGCAGGCGCACGAATACTGGGGCATCAAGCGCCTGTCGGTCGACCTGGTCATCCTCAACGAGCGCGGCGCCTCCTATATTCAGGACCTGCAGATGGCGCTCGAAGCCGCTGGTGCGCACCAGCCTCGCGCGTCCGCGCATCGCGGGCGCCGACACGCGCGGCAAGGTGTTCGTGCTGCGCACCGACCTCATCACCACCGAGACGCGCGCGTTGTTGCTGGCCGTGGCGCGCGTGGTGTTGTCGGGCCGGCGCGGCAGCTCGCCGACCAGGTGGAGCGCATGCAGCCGGTGCCTGCGCTGGCGCCGCGGCTGCCGCGGCGCGCCGCCGCCGGCGGCCGGCGCCGCCGAGATCCGGAATACGCGCGCAAGCTGGAATTCTTCAACGGGCTCGGCGGCTTCGACGCCGCAGGGCCGCGAATACCTGATCACCGCGCCCGGTGGCCAGCCCACGCCGGTGCCCTGGATCAACGTCATCGCGAATCGCGGCTTCGGCTTCCAGGTGTGCAGCCGATGGCGGCGGCTACACCTGGGCGCGCAACAGCCGCGAAAACGCGCTCACGCCCTGGTCGCAACGACCCGGTCGGCGACCGGCCGGGCGAGGCTATCTACCTGCGCGACGAGGAAACCGGCGAGCTGTGGACCGCCGACGCCGGCGCCGATCCGCCACGAGCAGTGCGCACTATTCATGCGCGCATGGCGCTCGGCTACAGCCGCTTCGAGCAGCGTCTCGCATGGCTTCGCGCTCGAGCTGACGATGTTCGTGCCGCTCGAAGACCCCATCAAGATCTGCCGGCTGCGCGATACGCAACGATTCGCCGCGGCAGCGCAGCCTCTCGGTCACGGCGTACGTCGAGTGGGTGCTGGGCCCGTCGCGCACCGCCGGCGCGCCGCACATCTTCACCGAGCTCGACGACGACGCGGCGCGCTGTTCGCGCGCAATCCGTGGAACCAGCCGTTTCCAGGCGTCGCGTTCGCCGACCTGCGCGGCGCGCAAAGCGAATGCACCTGCGACCGCCGCGAGTTCCTCGGCCGGCACGGCATGCTCGACGCGCCGGCGGCGCTGGTGTCGGGCGCGTCCCTGGCAGGCCGCACCGGCGCCGGCGCTCGATCCCTGCGCGGCGTTGCGCACGCGGCTTCGAGCTCGACCCGGCGACCACCAAAGAAGTCGTTTTCCTGTTAGGCGAAGCCGCGGACAAGGACGCGGCACGCGCGCTGGTCGCAGCGTATCGCAAGCGCCGATCTCGATACGCGTCCTTGCGGAGGTGCGCGCGCACTGGGACGAGCTCACCGGCCACGTGCAGGTCAAGACGCCCGATCGCGCCTTCGACATCATGATGAATGGCTGGCTGCTCTACCAGACGCTGGCCTGCCGCACCTGGGCGCGCGCCGGCTTCTACCAGGCGAGCGGCGCCTACGGCTTCCGCGACCAGCTGCAGGACGCGATGGCGTTGGGACTCGCGCGGCCGCACGCTGCTGCGCGAGCAGATCCTGCGCGCCGCCGCGCGCCAGTTTCCCGAAGGCGACGTGCAGCACTGGTGGCTGCCGCACAACGGCCAGGGCGTGCGCACGCACATCTCCGACGATCGCGTCTGGCTGGCGTTCGTCACCGCCCACTACATCGGTCTCACCGGCGACCGCGCGATTCTCGACGTGCAGGTGCCGTTCATCGAAGGACCGCCGCTGCCGCGCGAGCGTCACGATGCATTCTTCGAGCCGGCGATCAGCGATCGACACCGCGACGCTGTTCGAGCATTGCCGCCGCGGACTCGAAGGCGCGCTCTACATGGGCGAGCACGGCCTGCCGCTCATCGGCACCGGCGACTGGAACGACGGCATGAACCGCGTCGGTGAACACGGCCGCGGCGAGAGCGTGTGGCTGGGCTGGTTCCTGCATGCCACGCTCAATGCGTTCGCGCCGATGGCGCAAGCGCAGCGGCGAGCTGGCGCTGGCCACCGCCTGGCTGGGCCACGCCACCAAGCTGCGGGCCGCGCTCGAACAACACGCCTGGGACGGCGAGTGGTATCGCCGCGGTTTCTTCGACGACGGCACGCCGCTCGGTTCGGCTGACAACGATGAATGCCAGATCGATGCCATCGCGCAGTCCTGGAGCGTGATCTCGGGCGCCGCGCAATCCGGCACGCGCCGCGACGCGCCATGGAGGCGCTCGAGGCGCAGCTGCTGCAACGCGATCCGCCGCTCGCGATGCTGTTCACGCCGCCGTTCGAGAAATCGGCGCAGGAGCCGGGATACGTGAAGGCCTATCCACGCGGCATTCGCGAAAACGGCGGGCAATACACGCACGCCGGCGTGTGGACTGCCATTGCGTTCGCCATGCAGGGCAATGCCGAGCGCGCGATGGAAGTGTTCAACATGCTGAACCCGGTTCGCCGTTCGACGACGCGCGCCGACGTGCAGCGCTACAAGGTCGAGCCGTATGTGGTGGCCGCCGACGTCTATTCCGAAGCGCCGCATGCCGGACGCGGCGGCTGGACCTGGTACACCGGCTCAGCGGGCTGGCTGTATCGCGCCGGTCTCGAATGGATTCTCGGTTTCCGGCTGCGCGAGAACCGGCTCACGCTGACGCCGTGCGTGCCGGCCGACTGGCCCGGTTTTACCATTCACTACCGGCATCGCGGCACTCCGTACGAAATCATCGTCGACCGGCAGCCCGATCCGCGTGCGGCGGCGCAGTTCGTGGTCGACGGGGAAGTGCAAACCGTCGGACGCAACTCCGTCGACCTCGTGACTGACGGTGCCAAGCACACCGTTCATGTGATGTGGGTGGCCGCTACAGCAGTTGAGGATTTAGCCGCCACACGGAATAACTGAGCAGCGCCGCGAACATTACCCAGGCGAGATACGGCACCAACAACCATGCCGCCATCCTGCGAATGCGCGCGAACGCCACGATGGTGGCGATGATGAGTGCCAGCAGCACGAGGATGTCGGCGAACGCCAGGGCGCCGCGATGCCAGCCGAAGAACAGCCACGACCACAGCGCGTTGAAAGACAGCTGCAGAACGAATAACCCGAGCGCGCCGCGGGCGCGGGCCCAGGTGCGCTCCCGCCAGACCAGCCATGCGGCTACTGACATGGACATATATAAGAGTGTCCAGACAGGGCCGAAGACTTCGGCTGGCGGTGCCCACACTGGCCGCTCGAGAGTGGCGTAGAACTCGGCCGCGCGCACCGAGGCGATGGCACCGAGAACGCCGGTGGCGGCGCATAGCGCGATCCAGCCGGCAAGCGCCAGCCACTGATTCACTGGTGATGGTGTGACTCGCACTGAAACTCTGGGTGTGTTCATGGATGCAGGGTACAACCCTCGAATGCATACGGTGGCATACGTATGCTGGAACGGCCGCGTCGGAAGCATCTGACGGCATAATCACTGCCATGATTGCCCTACTCGAAGCGCAGCGGGCCGGCCTGCTGAAGCGCGCGCATCTCATGCCCAACCTGGTCGCGGGCGTGGTGGTGGGGATAGTGGCAATGCCGCTGGCCATGGCATTCGCCATCGCTTCGGGCGCCACTCCCGCGCAGGGTTTGTACACCGCCATCGTCGCCGGGCTGGTCACTTCCTTGTTTGGCGGCACGCGCGTGCAGATCTCCGGGCCCACCGGCGCCTTCATCGCGGTGCTGGCGGGCATCACCGCGCAATATGGCATCGCCGGACTTCAGGCCGCGACGTTGATGGCGGGCTTCATCCTCTTGATCATGGGCATCGCGCGCCTCGGCAGCGTCATCAAATTCATTCCGAGCCCGGTGATTGTCGGATTCACCGCCGGCATCGGCGTGATCATCTTTACCGGCCAGTGGAAAGATTTCTTCGGCCTGCATCCGCCCGCCTCCGGCCTGCACTTCCATGAGAAATTTATCGCGCTGCTTGGCGCGCTGCCTGAGCTGCATTCAGCTACTACGCTGATCGCCGGGCTGACCTTAGTCATCCTCATCGCCGGCAATCGCTGGTTCGCGCTGATCCCCGTCCTCAGGACGGTCCCCACGCCGCTCGTGGCCATGCTCGTGGCGACCGCAGTGCAGGCCGCGGGCCACTTTCCCGGCGTCGCCACCATCGGCAGCGCTTTCGGCGGCATCCCGCGAGCGCTGCCCGCGTTTTCGTGGCCAACCCTGTCGCTGTCGGATCTGCTGCAACTGGTGGGGCCCGCCTTCGCCATCGCCTTGTTAGGCGCCATCGAATCGTTGCTCACCGCGGTGGTCGCGGACGGCATGACCGGCGCGCGTCACGATTCCAACCAGGAGCTTATCGGCCAGGGAGCGGCCAACATCATCTCGCCTTTATTCGGCGGCTTCGCGGCCACGGGAGCCATTGCGCGCACTGCCACCAATATTCGTAATGGCGCCACCAGCCCGCTGGCGGGCGTCGTCCACTCGATTTTCCTGTTGCTCGTCATCTTGCTGCTCGCTCCCCTGGCGGCGCATATTCCCCTGGCCGCGCTCGCCGCCATCCTGTTCGTGGTCGCGTGGACCATGGCCGACACCCCGCACGTGGCGCGCCTGCTGCGCACCGCACCTCTAGCCGACCGCTTCCTGCTGCTGATCACGTTATTCATCACTGTGTTCGTCGACCTGGTCGTGGCTGTGAACGTCGGCGTGGTGCTGGCGGCACTGCTGTTCATGCGCCGCATGGCAGAGACCGTTCGAGTCGAGCGGCAGACGTTCGACGACGATTCGGGTGAAAACATCAAGCTGCCTGGCAACGTGCTCGTGTATCGCGTGGACGGGCCATTCTTCTTCGGTGCCGCGGAAAAGCTGGAAAGCACGCTCGAGCGCATACACCTGGGTATCGATACCGTTGTGCTACGCCTCGGGCGCGTGCCGTTCATGGATGCCACCGGCCTCCACACGCTCACCGAGATCATCCAGCGCTACCAGCGCCACCGCGTGCGCGTGATCCTGTGCGGTATCCACGATGAGCTTCGTGGCACTCTGGACGCCGCAGGCATCCCACAGTTGGTCGGCGAGGCAAACACCTGCGACAACATGCAGATGGTGGCCGAACGGATAAACAAATCGTCCGTGTAGGACTCGTCTGCTTGCGGGGTTTAAGGGCGATTCTTAGTGTCCGCGGCTCATGTCCGCCAATAGCCAAACTTTGAAAGCCGTCCGCCGCGTTCTCGTCGCCGACGACAACCGCGACGCCAGCGAGACCCTCGCCATGCTGTTGAGACTCGACGGGCACGAGGTGCACGTCGCTAACAACGGGCTCGAAGCCATCGAGCTGTATTCGCGCGTGCACCCCGATGTTGCCATCCTCGACATAGGCATGCCGGGACTCTCAGGTCATGAAGTGGCGCAGCGCATCCGCGGGCTCGGCAGCGAGCAGCCCGTGACGCTGATCGCCGTGACGGGCTGGGGCCAGAAGACCGACAAGGAACAGGCGGCCGCGTCGGGGTTCGATCACCACTTCACGAAGCCGGTCGAGCCGACCGAGCTGAGCCGGTTGTTAGGCGGAGTGTAGAGACCAACGCTCCGGTCCGCGTACACTGCGGACATGTATTCTGCTCACGCCCGCCTGCTCGTTGCGGCACTGCTATTTGCTTCCTGCGCCGTTCGCGCTGCCTCCCCCGCACCCGTCGCGGCACAAAATGGCATGGTCGTCACCGCGCAGGCGCTCGCCACCCGTGTGGGTGTGGATGTATTGCGCAGCGGCGGCAATGCGATCGACGCCGCGGTCGCGGTGGGTTATGCGCTCGCGGTCGTCTATCCGGCGGCGGGCAATCTCGGCGGCGGGGGCTTCATGACGCTGCAGCTCGCCGACGGCCGCAAGACCTTCATCGACTTTCGCGAGAAGGCGCCGCTCGCAGCCACCCCGGCGATGTTTCTCGATGCAGCCGGCAGGGTGATTCCAGACCTGAGCACACGCGGGCACCTTGCCGTCGCGGTGCCGGGTACTGTGTCCGGGCTGGAATACGCGCGCGAGAAATACGGCACGATGCCGCGCGCCCGATTGATCGCACCGTCCATCGATCTTGCCGAGCGCGGTTTCGTGCTCGAGCGGGGCGACATCGACATGCTGCGCGAAGCCACCGATGACTTCCGCAAGGATCCAGCGTCGGCGGCCATTTTTCTCGACCGCAACCTGCCGCATGAACCCGGCGCGAGACTGCGGCAAAGGGATCTCGCCGGCACCTTGCGGAACATCAGCCGCCACGGTGTCGATGGCTTCTACAAAGGAACTACTGGCAGCGCGCTGGTCGCCGCCAGCAAGCGCGGCAATGGAATCATCACCCAAGCAGATCTCGACGCGTACCAGACACGCGAGCTTGCTCCCGTGGAATGCGACTACCGGGGTTTCCACATCGTCGCCGCACCCCCGCCGAGCTCCGGCGGCGTGGTGTTGTGCGAGATGCTCAATATCCTCGAAGGTTACCCGCTGCGAGATTACGGTTTCGGTTCCGCGCGCGCCGTGCATTTTCAGATCGAGGCGATGCGTCATGCATACGTCGATCGAAATTTCCTGCTCGGCGATCCGACGTTCGTGCGCAATCCGCTCGAGCAGCTTCTCGACAAAGGGTATGCGCAGAAGATCCGCTCGAAAATCGACGTGCGTCGCGCCGGGAATTCGGCGGCTCTCAAGCCGGGACTGCCCTCGCGCGAGGGCGTGCACACCACGCACTACTCCATCGCCGATCGTTTTGGAAACGCTGTCGCCGTGACTTACACCCTCAACGACTGGTTCGGCGCGCGGGTCACCGCCGCCGGCACCGGCGTGTTGCTCAACGATGAAATGGACGATTTCACCGCCAAGGCCGGCGTACCCAACATGTACGGGCTCGTGCAGGGCGAAGCCAACAAGATCGAGCCCGGCAAGCGCCCGTTGAGCTCGATGACGCCGACGATCGTAACGCGCGACGGGAAACCCTGGATGATTCTCGGTACGCCGGGCGGCAGCCGCATCATCACCGCCGTTCTGCTCACTATCTTGAACGTGATCGACTACGACATGAACATCCAGGAAGCAGTCGACGCGCCGCGAATTCACCAGCAGTGGCTGCCGGAGGAGACGTTCGTCGAGACCCGGGCGCTCAGTCCTGACACTCGCGCCTTACTGCTGAGCATGGGACACAGGCTGGTCGCGCCGCAGCCCGAGAATCATGTGGCGGCAATCCTGATCGGCGGACCATCGCGCGACGCGAAGCCGGTCGGGAATCTCAAGTTCTATGGGGCGCTCGATCCCAGGCGGAGTACGGGCCTGGCCCTGGGCTTTTGAGCCTCGCGTTACCGGATTCCACCCTAACTTCTTCGCGCTTCTTTACCCGCTCGTGATCGGGCAGACTATCTCTCATCGTTACAGGGACAGGGACTGAAAGCCGATGAGGTCTCACAAAGTCATTGCGTTCATGGTGCTGTTGGCGATCAGCTCGACCGCGGAGCCGAAGGAGCCGAAAGCCGACGCATCGGCCCAGCCTGCCGCCGCGGACGATGCCGCTCTGTTTGGAACATTGGAAAAGGCATATTCGGCGGCCTTGTCGGCGGACGGCAAACACCTGGTATTCGTCGGCTATGGCGGCGGTACGAGCACAATTGCCGTGGTGGTCGACCTGGTAAATCCGAGTGCCACGCAGGTCGCGCGCGGCGATGGCAAGCCGGCAAATCTGACTTACTGCGATTGGTCCGCGGCGGATCGGCTGGTGTGTTCGCTCTGGGGCCTGATCAAGCGCGACGCCGTGATATTGCCGATGCGACGCACGCTGGCAATGGATTCCGACGGCAAGAATCTGGTGTCCCTGGGCCAACGGAATACGCTTGACCAGGTGGGCGGACGCCAATTCGACGGCGAGATCGTCGATTGGATGAATGGCGTGGATGGCTCGGTCCTGATGTCGCGTACCAATGTGCCGGAACTATCCACCGGGAAAATTACCGCGCGAATTCAAGAAGGCTTGAGCGTGGATCGTATCGACACGCGAACCGGCAAGGCGACGACGGTGGAGCGCGCCGCGGGCGATGCCGAGGAATACATATCCGATGGATTGGGCAACGTAAGAATCATGACGATCACGGCCAAGGGCATTTCGGGCTCTTTGCGTGGAGTCGACACGCACTTCTACCGGGCGGTCAACGAAAAGAACTGGCGTGAATTGGGAAAGTTTGATTCCGCTGGTAACGGCTCGGGCATGCTGCCGCTGGCAGTCGATCCCATCATCAACGCTGCCTACGTTCTGCAGCCGTTGGATGGGCGCTGGGCGCTGTACCGCATCGCATTGGATGGTTCGCTGAAGAGTGAGTTGGTGTTCGCGTCCAGGGAAGTGGACGTCGACGATGTGATTCGAGTCGGACGCGGCGGCCGTGTGATCGGCGCCACCTACACCACTGATCGCACACGCGTCGAGTATTTCGATCCCGCTTACAAAGCCGTTCACACGATGCTCGCGCAGGCGCTGCCGAAGCTTCCTTTGATCAGCTTTTTGAGCGCCAGCGCCGATGAGCAGATCCTGTTGGTTTTCGCCAGCAGCGATGTCGACGCCGGGCATTGGTACGTCTTCGACCGGACCAAGAAGACACTCGTCGAAGCCATCACGCAGCGTGCGGGTCTCAAGGGTAAGAAGTTGTCGCCCGTCAAAGCAATCACCTTCCCCGCCGGAGACGGCACGCAGATTCCTGGCTACCTGACACTGCCACCCGGCGTCACCGACGCCAAGAACCTGCCGGCCATCGTCATGCCGCACGGTGGGCCGGCGTCACGCGATGAATGGGGGTTCGACTGGCTGGCTCAGTTCTTTGCGCAGCGCGGCTTCGCGGTCCTGCAGCCTAACTTCCGCGGATCTGCCGGCTACGGCGACCAATGGTTCATGGAGAATGGCTTCAAGAGCTGGAAGATTTCGATCGGTGATGTGTGCGATGCCGGCCGCTGGCTGGTGGCGCAGGGCATTGCCGACGCGTCCAAGCTCGCCGTGGTTGGATGGTCATACGGCGGCTACGCCGCATTACAAGCCAACGTTCTTGATGCCGACCTTTTCAAGGCAGTGGTAGCCGTCGCGCCGGTGGCAGACCTCGCGCTGCTGAAGAATGAGGCGATGGCATACACCAATGCGGAATTGGTGGCGGAGTACATTGGCAGCGGACCCCACATCAAGGAGGGGTCACCAGCCCAGAACGCGCAATCGTTCAAAGCACCAGTCCTCATGTTCCACGGCACGATGGATCTCAACGTCGACATCGACCAGGCGCGCAGAATGGACAAGGAGCTGCGCGGCGCTGGTAAGTCCAGCGAGCTCGTTGTGTACAAGGATCTCGAGCACAGCCTGCGCGACGAAACGGCGCGAGCCGACATGCTGCGCAAGTCCGACGCGTTCCTGCGGCGACATCTCAAGCTCTAGAGGCGCGCCTCGTCATTTCTTGCGCGTCGGGCGTCGAGCCAGACCCTCGGATCGCCCGACGACGCTCTTTGGGCTGGCGAGCTTGGGCGGACCGGCGAATCCGGCGAATGCCGCGCCGGGTTTCCATCCAGGTAAGGCGTAGACGCGCTGGTCACGCAGGCCGTGGATGCCCTCGTCCCACGCCAACAGCATGCGCTTGCCGATGTCTTCGAAGGCAGCGTGTTCCACCATGGCTTCCCGGACCCGGGGTGCGGTATCGGAGACCGCGTCGCTGATGGCTTCGACGATTCCGGCCTGTATCCGGGCGGCGACGCCAAATGTGCCGGCAATGAATCTCTCGAGATTTTTTCCAGGCGTCCAGGTCTTTTTCCCCATGAAGCTCAAGCCGGGCGGATTTTTCTGATAACCCGGATAGACGACCGTGGTGATCATGTCGTACACCGGAGCAAGTCGCACATCCGCGCGCGTGCTGTAGAGCAGGGCGACGTTTTTCGCGTGGCAATCTGAATTGCGCAACGCGTAGGTCAGTAACAGCGTGGTTGCGAGCCGGTTGAAGACCTCGAGTTGCGCGGGTCCCGGCACATGATCGCGAACGGCTTTGGCTATGCGTTCCCAGGTGGCGTCGTACTTGGAAGCCGGCCGCATCCCGAGCAGAACGCAGAAATCCTCCAATCCAAATCTTGGCAGTCCCCCATCGTCGACGTCGAAACGATGCACCACGAGTGCCTGCCCGTCCGCGGACAGTTCGGTCGTTGCTGCCGGAAGAACTTTCATCGCAACCTGCATGCAAAGGTGCTCGTTGAGCGATACGTAGGGAAGTCTGCCGTTCGATCCTTTGATGATGTGCCGCCGGGTCAACAGGGTCGTCTTGTTGTGACGAGGTGCTGGCTCGAGCTGAGCGTCCAGAAATTTTGGAACGACACCGGAGACTCCGCTGGTCGCGTGTTGGCGGACGAGTGCAGCAAAGGCTTCCTCGGAGTTGTCGCCCTGCAGCAGCTCCGCGACTTCGATCGGTTGCGCTGGCTCCTCGAGGTTCGCGCCGGGAGCTGCGACCTGGATTCGGCCCACCATATTCCTGCCGACTACGGAGAGCAACGCCATGGGGCTGCCGGTGATCTGCGGGCCGAACTGCTCCTGCAAAACCTGCAGTAGATAGCCTTCCGGCAGGTTCATTTGGAATATGGGATGCAGTGTGTCATCCCAGCCATAGGATTCCGTGCGCACTGGCATCGTCAGCGAGACGAAGCCGGCGGCGGCGACGTTGGGGTGATACGTGAGAACGCAGCGAAAATCGCCGGAGGATTCGAGCGTTGCGACGTCCCGGCCGAGAACATAGGCGGAAAGCTTCATGACTTCGCGCGTTCGCGGCGCAGCTCATCGAGTGAGCCTGATGCGCCTACTTCGATGAACTGCAGCTCCATGCCGAGCACTGCCAGGAGGGCGAGGAGTTTGCGGGAGCCCAGCTCCGAGGATCGTCCGCGCTCGAACCGCGACAACGATTCCGGAGCAAGACCCGCCTCGAGAGCGACATCCCGTTGCTTCCTGCCCAGCGCTTCGCGGCGTGCGGCGACGGCGGTTCCTAACTCTTGGACTGTTTTCATATTGATATATATATCAAGAATTTGGATTATTTGGCCATATCTTGATACAAATATCAAGCCACTGAACAGGCCGATCTTAATCACCGGTAAGAAAGCGTGAATGGAGCGGCGCTGCCGGGCGCCTCAGACTGCCGACCAGATGACCCACAAAGGCATTGCCTCGCTCGACTGGGAAGACGTGCGCTTTTTCGCAGCGCTGGCGCGCCATGGCAGCCTGGCTGCGACGGCGCGCACTCTCAAGGTCGCGCAAGCCGCGGTGTCGCGCCGCCTCGCGAGGCTCGAAGCGGTGCTCGGGTCTCGCCTGTTCACACGCAGAGCGCGCGGCTACGCGCTGACCGACGCGGGCGTTGCCGTACTCGCTGAGGCCGCGCAAATGGAAATGGCCGCGTGCGCGCTCACCCAGATGTGTATTGGAGCCTTTCCGCCAACTGTGGCTGGCATGCGTGCGCGCGCTCATCGATCATCGAGTAAAGACTGACAGGGAGTAATTCATGAATCGTCGCGAGATTTCATTCCTGGTGCTGGGACTCGGTGCAGGTATCGCCGCCACGGTGTTCGCGCAGGGAGGCGCGAAGGCGTCGCTGCTTGGGTCCGGCGTGCACGCGTGGGATTCGTTACCGGTGGAGAAAACCGCCAGTGGCGAGCGTCGCACAATTTTTGACTCCATCACCGCCACCGTGGATCGGCTCGAGTCGCATGTGACCACGCTCAACGCCGGCTCGGCTTCGCACGCGGCGCATCGCCATCCGGATGAAGAGCTGATTTTCGTACGCGAAGGCGTGATCGAGGCGACCATCAACGGTGTCGCGCACCAAGCTCCCGCGGGCTCGGTGATTTTCTTCGCCTCCAAGGACCTGCACGGCATGCGCAATGCCGGCGCGGGACCGGCGAGCTACTTCGTGTTGCGATGGACCTCCCCTGGCAAGGAAGGTCCGAAACCCGGCGGCTCACGTTGAGCCAACCGCCGGACGTCGTAGCGACCGGCCTCGACCGGCGCATGCTGCTGTTGATGGCCGCGGCCGCCGCGGTGCTCATGATCACCATGGGCATGCGCCAGTCGCTGGGTCTGTACATCGCGCCCATCATCGAGAGCACGCAGGTCGGCTACGCCGCCATGAGCTTCGCGCTGGCGGTGGGACAGCTCATGTGGGGTGTGGCGCAGCCGGTGTTCGGCGCGCTCGCCGACCGCCATGGGTCGCGGCCCGTGCTCATCGCGGGCGGGTTGTTGTTGGCAGGCGGCACGGCACTGACGCCGTTCGCCAGCAATGAGCTGGCGTTGCTCGCCACCATCGGCGTGCTCACGGCGGCTGGTGCTGGCGCCGGCAGCTTCTCGGTGCTCATCGGCGTGGTCGCACAACGCGTGCCGGCCTCGAAACGTTCGGTCGCGGCGGGTTTCGTCAACGCGGGCGGCAGCCTCGGCCAGTTCGTGTTCGCGCCGCTCAACCAGTTGCTCATCGCCAGCTTCGGCTGGATGGTGGCCATGTGGAGCATGGCGATCGCGGCTCTGGCAACGATACCGATCGCCGGGCCGCTGCTGATCAGGCGCGAAGCTGCGAGCAAGGCCACTTCCGCCGGTACCGCATCGGCCAGCACTGCAGGTCCCGCGCCAGACACGCTGACGCTGCGCGAGCAGCTAGTCATCGCGTCGCGCGACCGCAGCTACTGGTGCCTGCATGCGGGGTTTTTCACCTGCGGCTTCCACATCGCCTTCCTCGTGACGCATCTGCCGGGAGAAGTCCGGCTGTGCAGCCTGCCGGCGTCGGTCGCCGCGGGCTCGCTGGCCATCATCGGGCTCGCGAATGTCGCGGGCAGCCTCACGGCCGGCTGGGCCGGCGGCGTGATGCGCATGAAATATCTGCTGTTCGGGATGTACTTCAGCCGCGCCGTCGCCGTGGCGATCTATCTAGCCGCACCCAAGACCGCCCTCACCTTCTATGTATTCGCCGCGGTGCTGGGCTTCACCTGGCTTGCCACGGTGCCACCCACCGCCGGGCTCATCGGCAAGCTCTTCGGCGTGCGTTATCTCGCCACGCTGTTCGGGCTGGCGACGCTCACGCACCAGATCGGCGGGTTCTTCGGCGCATGGCTCGGCGGCAAAGCGCTCACCACCTTCGGGGATTTTTCGTGGATGTGGTACGCCGACATCGCGCTGGCGCTGGCAGCGGCGTTCATCAACCTTCCCATCCGCGAAGCGGCCGTGCGAGCGCCAGCTCTGGCACGCGCCTAAGTTTTAGCCGCGGATCAAGCCGTCCATGGGCCGCGCGCCGGCACTGTCGGGAAACACTTTCGAATCGAGCGCGGCGCCGGGTACGCCCAGGTGATCGCGCAGCACGCCTTTCATCACCGTGCGCAAGTCGCGCGTGGGTTTGAGGTCGCGGTTCTCGAGCAGGTTCGCCGGCGCGAGCCCGGGCCAGTCGGCCAGCACGCGTCCACCCGCCACCGCCCCGCCTAACAAGAAAGCCGCGGCGCCGGTGCCGTGATCGGTGCCGCGCGTACCGTTGATGGCAGCGGTCCGGCCGAACTCGGTGGCCACCAATACCGCCGTCTTGCCCCACACCGGGCCGAGAGATTCCTTCAACGCGGCGAGTGCCGCATCGAGCCCGCGCAGGCGTACGGCGAGTTGTCCCTGCGCGCCGCCTTCATTGGCATGCGTATCCCAGCCGGTCGTATCGAACATGGCAACGCGCGGGCCGTCGTCGCGCTTGAGGAATCCCGCCGCCGCGCGCGCGGTCTCCACGTACCGCGCGTTGTAGTTGCGTTTCTCCTTGGCGGCCCGCTCCACCGGCGTAGCGATCATCGTGGTGTTCATCGCCGCATCTTCCACCTCCGCTTGCGCCGCGGCCTGCGCTTCGCTCGCGATGGCGTCGCTCGCGAGCGCGTCGGCGAGCCGCTGCGACAGCAGCGGATCGGAAGCATAGAGATCGGTGATGCGCGCCAGTGTCGCATCGTCGAGCGCCGCGATTTTGGTTGGCGACCAGGAGGCGACTTCCGCAGGCCCACGCATGGCCAGCGGCACGTTGGCGCCCAGCGCCACACCCGCTTCACGGGTCGCGCCCGCCGGCATTGCCGTCAAGGCGCGATTGATCCATCCGCTGGCCGAGCCATGCGGACGCAGGTCACCGCTCTCGAGCACGTTCTGCGCGTCGAAGTGCGAGCGTTCGCGGTACGGCGAGGCCACCGCGTGCAGCACCGCAAGTTCCTTGGCCGCGTAACTCTCGTGCATGAAGCGCAACGCCGGATGCAACCCGTACGGACCTTCGAGCGGCAGCGCCGCACCCTCGCCGGTCCTGGCCAGCGCAATCTGGCCGCGCAAGAGCGCGTATTGCGGATCGCCCACGGGCGGCACCGCCGACAGACCGTCGAGCGCGCCACGCAGCAGCACGAACACGAAACGGGCATCGGTGGACGCACTGGCGAAGGCGAGCCGCGCGGAAACCAGCGTGCTGGCGCCAGCGAACAGCGACGCCTCGAGAAACGATCGTCGTGACAGCGAGTGTTTCATTTGCGTTTCCTCGATCTCAACGCCGCATGAATTCAGGGCAGGTCAACAGCAGCGTCAGCGCCTGCGCGCCGCTTTCGGCGCGGGCGATGGCCTTGGCAGTCTCGTCCGTGAGCGTCGCGCCTAACAACTGGCCACCAAGCTCGCGCGCATTGCGCGCGTCGCCCAAGCGCTGCGCCACCACGTCGGCCCAGGCGATGCGCTTTAGCAGCGCCGAAGAGCCGTCCCAGTCAGCGCTGGTATCGGGCCAGCCCGCCGGGGATCCCGGCATGAGATTGCGCTGCCCCAGCGTCTCGAACGCCTGCAGCGACCGGCGTTTTTCCCGCAGCGGAATCGCCAGCGCGCGAAATGACGAATAAATATAGTCCACCGGCGTCTTGAATTTCGACAGCGGCCGTTCCCACGCCTCGGGCGATTCCACCAGCGCCGCGTACACAGTGGCCAGGTGCCCTTTCGAATCGAGCCACGCGCGCGTCAGGCGTTCGACAACCGCCGGTGGCGGATCGTCGGCGATGAAATGCCGGACCAGCTTGGTGGAGATGTGCCTGGCGGTTTCGCGACGCAACGCGAGGTCGCGCAGGATCGCCTGGCCTTGCCGGAGGCCATCGTCTCCATAGGACTTGCCTAACAACTTCCTCGCGCCGGGCTCGTGGAAGGCTTCGCGAAAGTGGAATTCGCCTGGGGTGCCGTTGTCGGCGCCGAGCCGCGCGAACCTGCGGCCATTGTCCTGGCCACCGATCGACCAGCCGGAGATGGCCTGCGCAAACGTCGACACATCCGCTTGTGTGTAGCCGCCGTTCACACCCAGTGTGTGCAGCTCGAGAATCTCGCGCGCCAGGTTTTCGTTGATGCCCACCTTGCGGCCGTTGCCGCGGCGATCGACGAGGCGCGCCGCTTTCGAGTTGGGACCGATGGAAGTCTGATTGTCGAGATACAGCAGCATGGCCGGGTGCTGCTCGACGGCCAGCAGCAACTCGGTGAAATGGCCCGTGACGCGCGGGCGGATGGCCTCGCGCTCCATGGCTCCCGCCAGGCCGAGCACCGCGATCTTGTCGATGGAGACGGCGAAATGGTTGCTCCAGAACTGTGTCAGCCGTTCGAGGAAGGGCCGCGAGGTCGTGACCGAATGCCCAAAGCGGGCGAACACTTCGTCGACATAGACCGGGCGATACACCGCAGGAAGTTTGAGCGCTGCGGCGACCTGCTTCTCATCATCGGCCCCGCCGCCCTTCTTGCGCTCGCGACGTTGCGTCGCCAATTCCTTGCGCAGCTCGATGGCTTTCGTAAGTGTCCGGGACGAGGGCTCGAGTCCTTCGCCGCTGAGTACCGGCGGCGCGCCCGTGAGTTGCTGCTTGAGCCAGGCCTCAGGACCCTTGCCCACGACCTCGAGCTCTCCGGGTCGGGCCCCGAGGCCAAATCGATTGGCGGCGATCGCCGCCGCAGCGTCTTTTCGCGTGGTGTTCATGGGCCTACCGCCAGAACGCACCTCTGAGGCTTCGGTTGACACGCCTATCGGGCGGATACGGGCGCCGACCTGCTGGTGCGCAACAATCCATCGACCCAACGGGCAAGCTGCGGCCCGACATTGGCCGCCTCGAGCTCATCGCGCACGCCGCCACTGCGCGTGCCGAGCATCCTGCCGGCGTCATCGAACAGCGCCATTGTCGGGTATTTCTTGATGCCGATCCGGTCGATGAGCTCGCGCGCGTCGGGAACGATGCGCCAGCGGAATTTGTACCGAGCGGCGAAAGCGCGCGCTTCCGCGGGTGTGTCGAAGGTCACGGCGAGAAAATTCAGGTCCGGCCGCCTCGCCGCGAACTCGTTGAGCGGCCCCACTTCCAGAATGCACGGCACGCACTCCGCGAAATAGAAATTGATGAGTGTCGGCTTGCCCTCGAGCGCCCTCGAATTCACGGGCTTGCCCGCAAGGTCACGCAGGTCGAACTGCGGCAGGAAATCCACCGGTGGATAGGGCGCCGGACAGGGATCGCCGCCGCGGCGCTTGGCCGTGAGCGTGATCGCCGTGCCATCGGCAGCGCGATCCACGTCCGCGTTGACCCCAGTCGCGCGCATTGCCTGCGAAAACGCCTCGAAGCTGACGGGCTTGCAGTCCGGGCCGCGATAGGAAAGGCGCACGTGGTCAGCGACGCCAAGCGTGCCGCGAAAATCCGGCTCCGAAAGCGATTCCCGGTCGGCGGCAAATCCATTCGCCGCGGCCAGCAGGAAAATCAGAACGGCAGCGCGATCCATGGCGCGCATTATGGCGGAACGCTCACAAAAGGGCTGCCGCGCTCGATGAAACGCAGCCGCCGATGCTGATCGCGCGACAGCCCGATGCGGGTTGCCACCTGGATCGGCACTGCCGCGCCATGGCTTCGCTCCAGCCACAACACCGGGCTGGTGCACAGATCGACGCCCGACAACTCGCGGCCGATGTCGAGCGCCGCGCACACGCGTCCGGGACCGCGCGCCAGATCCCGCAGCCGCGCCGCCGGCCGGTGACGCACCATGAGCCCGATACCTTCCAGTGGCTCGAGTGCGCGGATCAGCACCGCGGCACCCACGCCCGCGCCTTCGGCGGCCAGGTTCAGCGTGAGACAGGCGCCATAGACCATGCGCACGTAGGCCGTACCGCGCTCCGCGAACAACGGCGCGTTGCTGGTAGTTAGCCCGGGCCGCGCGTAGCCGGTCGGATCGCCGGGTGGATACGCCTCGGTCTCGACGATGCGGCCAACGATGCGGCCCGCCGGACTCGCGTGGACCAGCCGCTTGCCGATGAGGTAGCGCGCCAGCGCAACGGTTTGCACCGGCAGCGCGCGACGGGAGATGCGCGGCATGGGACGCGAGTATGCCCGCCATGGCAGTATCCGCACATGAATTCGCAGGCGCTTTGCAGAGTCACTTTCGCCGCCACGTGTCTGGTCGCAATCGCTGTGGATGCCGCCGATCCGGTCCCCGCGGTAGCGCCCGCCGCGCCCACGTCCGGTCCCATCGAGGCGCCCGAGTGGCTGTTCCCCATCGATCCCAAGTCGATCAAGCCGAATCCAAACCCGCCGAAGCTCGACGACGTGGAGCTGCTCGAGATCCCCGGCAGCGACCAGAAATTCACGCTGGCCCGCATCAACGATCCCTTCAACGCCCCCGACTGGCGGCCGGCCACGCACATTGCCATGCCGGAAATCGTGGCGCGCGGACGCAAACCCGCGGTGATGGCCTGCGCCTACTGTCACACGCCCACCGGGCAAGGGCGGCCGGAAAATTCCGCGCTCGCGGGATTGCCCGAGGCGTACATCAAGCAACAACTGCTCGACTACCGCAGCGGCAAACGCAAGCCCATGGGCCCGGACGCCTATATTCCCGGCGTGAACATGGTCAAGGTCGCCAAGGCGATGACCGAGCAGGAAATCGACGACAGCGCGAAATATTTCGCGCAGCAGAAACTACGGCGCCGCGTGTACGTCATCGAAAGTCTGCGCATTCCGCGCGCCGAGCGAGCCGCCTGGATCTACGAGGAAGTCGGCGGCACCGAAGACCTCGACGATCGCCTGCTCGAGGTCACCAATGATCTCGTCCGTCATGAGCGGCGCGACGACCGGCTGGAATACCTGGCCTACGTGCCGCCGGGCAGCATCAATCGCGGCAAGCGCCTGGTCGTCACCGGCGAGGGCGGCAAGACGGTGGCGTGCGCCAGCTGCCATCTCGCCAGCCTCAAAGGCACGGACAAGATCCCAGCGCTCGCGGGCCGATCGCCTACCTACCTGCTGCGGCAGATGCTCGCGTTCCGCAACGGGATGCGCGTCAACGAGGTCTCGCCGCAGATGGCGCCGGTGGTCGAGAAACTCACGCTCAACGAGATGATCGACGTCGTGGCGTACCTTGGCTCGTTGTACCCGCAGTAACCGGCGCAGCGCGTCATTTCGCGCGAGGCGGGCGCGCGTCGCCGCCCGCCAGTGAGCTGTTGAGGTTTTCCAGCAGAGTCACCGTGCCGCGTTCGCGGCTGCCGACGTCCTCGTGGCCATCGAGAAAGGCATGCTGCTCGGTGACCACCAGCCGCGTGCCCTTGCCTTGCGCGACGAACTCCACACTGGCGAGCGACACCGATATCTTCTTGCCCTGCCAGTACATGTCATAGGCGTAGACCAGCCGGCGCTCGGGCACGATGTCGAAGTACAAGGCTTCGAACCGCGACTCCGAACCGTCCACGAACTTGCCGACCAGCCGGTCGCGCCCGCCGACGCGCACGTCCATCTCGCGCGCCTGTTCGGTCCACTTGTCCGCCGGCCCGTTGAACCAGCGCGCCTTGGCGCCCAGGTCCGTCCACGCGCGGTACAGCGTCGACGGTTCGTAGTTGAAAATCCGCTCGATGACGAACGAACCGTGTTTGATCGATCTTGCGTGTGAGCTCATGCGTCCAAGTACACGGCAAGGCGGCGCGGCGTCAACCGCAAGGAACATTTCCGCTGCGATCCGCATTCCTCTGGCGGGAGCACTATTTCGCTCGAGGGACAACGTATGAAAAGCAGGTTTGCGCTGGCGGCCGTCGCCGCCCTCCTTTCCTCCCTGGCCGTGGCCACGGACTTTCCCCATGATTTCTCGGCTGAAGCTCACGCACTCCGACAAGTGCGTGAGGGCCGGAACACGTTTCGCTACGCCACCTTCGGCGACGAGGCGTTCTGGGGTGACGGACTTGGCTTACACCTGGCCATTGCCGGCGCGGCGAATGGTGGCGTCGGCGCGGGCGTCTCTCCGACCGCGGCGCTCGGCGTTGGCCTCAAGGTAGATGTGAACGCCCTGCCGCGCTCCCTGCAACGCGCCCTCGCGCGCGGCAAGGTCGACCTGGCGGATCCGGCCGTCACGCTGGAACTACTCAAGTTGGACGCAGTACTGGGCGTCACCGGCTTCTTCAATGAGAAGGGGCAGATCACGTCGATGGGTATTCAATGTGCGCTCTGTCACTCCACCGTCGACGATTCCTTCGGCAAAGGTATCGGTCGCAGGCTGGATGGCTGGGCCAATCGCGACCTCAACGTCGGCGCGATCATTGCGCTCGCGCCGCGGCTCGAATCGGTGGCCATGCTGCTCGGGGCCGACGTCGCAACTGTGAGAACGGTTCTGAACTCGTGGGGTCCTGGCCGGGCCGATCCAATGTTGTTGATGGATGGCAAGGCGTTTCGACCGGACGGCAAATCGGCGTCAGTGCTGATTCCGCCGGCGTTCGGGCTCGCCGGTGTCAACCTGCATACCTCGACCGGATGGGGCGGCGTGCCTTACTGGAATACGTTCGTCGCGATTCACGTGATGCACGGCAGGGGCACTTTCTTCGATCCGCGGCTCGATGACGCCACACGCTTCCCGATTGCCGCGCGTGAGCGTTTCGGACATGTCAGTGCCGATGAGGACATGATCACGCCGACTCTGCCCGCGCTCCACGTCTACCAGCTTGCATTGAAGGCGCCGGCGCCACCGCGTGGCAGCTACGATCGCAGCGCTGCGAAGCGCGGCGAGAACCTGTTCATGGGCAAAGCCAACTGCGGCAGCTGCCATGTACCGCCGCTGTTCACCGAGCCGGGCTGGAACATGCATACCCCCGCGGAGATCGGTATCGATGATTTCCAGGCATCGCGCTCACCCGACGGACGTTATCGCACGGCGCCGCTGCGCGGGTTGTGGACGCATACCAAGGGTGGTTTCTATCACGACGGGCGCTTCCCGACCCTGGCGGCGGTCATCGATCACTACGATGCGCACTTCTCGTTAGGGCTGACCGGCAGCGAAAAGAGCGACCTCGGCGAGTACCTGAAGTCGCTGTAAATGGGGTCAGACCCCATTTCCAGGAAATGGGGCCAGACCTCGCTAGTCGCTCGAAACGTCTTCTCAGACCCATGAGGTCCGGCCCCTTTTGCTAGCAAATGGGGTCTGACCCCATTCCCGGGGGCCGAGCGGTCTGGTAAACCAGCCGCCATGGATGTAATCGAACAACGCCGCCGCGACCTGGGTGGCTTCGAAGTCGGGCGCGTACTGCCGTTCACACGACGTCACATGGTGGGGCCCTTCATCTTCTTCGATCACATCGGCCCGAAACATTTTTCACCCGGATTTCCGCGGACCGTCGACGTGCGTCCGCACCCGCACATCGGTCTCTCCACCGTCACCTACCTGTTCGACGGCGAAATCATGCACCGCGACAGCGTCGGCGTCGTCCAGGCGATCCAGCCCGAGGAAGTGAACTGGATGATCGCCGGCCGCGGCATCACGCATTCGGAGCGCTTCGAAAAAGCGCGCGCCGAAGGCGGCGCGTTGCACGGCATCCAGGCCTGGGTCGCGTTGCCCGACGAGCACGAAGAAACCGACCCTTCATTCGCGCACTACGACGCTGCCGCCCTGCCCGTCAGCGAAGACGGCGGCGTGCGTACCCGGTTGTTAGCCGGCAAGGCCTTCGGGCTCGAGTCTTCGGTCAAGACCCATTCGCCCCTGTTCTATGCCCACCTCGAGGTGACCAGCGGCACCAAGATCGCCCTGCCCGATGAGTACACCGAGCGTGCCCTGTATGTGACCGCCGGCGAGGTGGAAGTCCGCGGACAAACCATCGGCGCAGGCTCGATGCTGGTATTCGACAAGGGCGAGGACACCACCATCACCGCCTCCGCCCGCACCACCCTCATGGCGCTCGGCGGCGAATCCGTCGGCGAACGCTTCATCGAATGGAACTTCGTATCATCGTCGAGGGAGCGTATCGAGCAGGCCAAGGCGGACTGGCGCGCCGGGCGCATGAAACTTCCCGATTTCGACAATCAGGAATTCATTCCGCTCGCATGATGTCCCGCTTCTTCCCTTGTGTACTGCTTGGCACGATGCTCGGCGCCTGCGCCTATACGCCACCTACATTGACCAGCCTCCTGGACCTGCGGCGGCCGCCGTTCACTGCCGACAGCGGCTCGATCGCCATTCGCTGCGGCCGGTTGATCGACGGCATCTCCGATACGGCGCAACGCAACGTGCTCGTCGTCATCCGTGACGGCCGCATCAGGACCGTCAAGGCCGACGCCAGCCGCGGCGACGCTGTCGCGGCGCACGTTCCGGTGCTCGATCTCAGCGGCCATACCTGCCTGCCCGGCCTCATCGACATGCACACGCATCTCACCGATAGGCCGGAAGACACCGCGGATCTCACCGTGTATTTCTCGCGACCCGCCGATGAGACGCTGCGCCAGTCGACCGAAAACGCCGCCGCGACCTTGTTAGCCGGGTTCACCAGCGTGCGCAATGTCGGCACTTACGTGCTCGGCGCCGACATCGCACTGCGCGACACCATCAATGCGGGCAAGGCGCTTGGCCCCCGCATGCAGGCGAGCGGACCCTATCTCACCATTCCCAAAGGCGGCGGCGATCTGTACATCCCGGATTTCAAGGAACCCGCGGATAACGCCCGTTTTCACGCCGGCGTGGCCAGCGATCCGGACGCTTTCCGCGAGCGCGCCGAATTCCTGCTCGACAACGGCGCGGACGTGCTCAAGGTGATTGCCTCCGGTGCCGTGCTCGCCTTCGGCGGCGTACCCGGCGCACCGGAGATGACGCAGGCGGACATCACGGCCGTGGTCGACATTGCGCACGCGGTGGACAGGAAGGTGGCTGCGCATGCGCATGGCGCCGAGTCGATACTCATGGCGATTGCCGCTGGCGTCGATACCATCGAACACGCTTCCTATCTGGACGACGCCGGGATCGCGGCCGCACTCAAGCGCGGCAACGTCGCATTCGCCATGGACGTGTACAACGGCGACTACATCGACACCGAGGGCCGCAAGGCGAACTGGCCCGAGGAATTCCTGCGCAAGAACACCGAGACCACGGAGATCCAGCGCGTGGCCTTCACCAAAGCCGTGAAAGCCGGCGTGCCCATCGTGTTCGCCACGGACTCGGGAGTGTTCCCGCACGGCCTCAACGCGCGGCAATTCCCCATCATGGTGGCGCGCGGCATGACATCGATGCAGGCGATCAAGGCCGCCACCTCGGTGGCGGCGACCTACATGGGATGGAGCGAGAATATCGGCAGCATCGAGGCTGGGAAGTTTGGCGATCTCATCGCGGTGAAAGGCGATCCTCTGCAGGACATCGGCGTCTTGCAGCACGTCGAGGTCGTGGTGAAGGGCGGGATGTTGTTCAGGAGATGAATAGATGAAGACGGGCGGATCGCGCGCCCCGCTCATTCCTGGAACAAGTGCTCATATTCCCTGGGCATCGTCTCAATCGAGCGAATCTCGACGTCGCGGTAGAAGACCTCCGCCGCCTCGCTCTGGATCTGCAGTTTGCCGCCCGTCATCGGCACCACCTTATCGCCGTCCTTGTAGCGGGCATTCTTGAGTGCCATGACGACCTTGCCGTTGGCGATGTGCACACAGCGATCGTCAAGGCACACGAGCTCGAGCGTGTTCCACTCACCCGGCCGGTCCTGATCCGAACCCGCGAGCGCGTTGTTGTTGGACCCAGAGAACGCCATCCACGGCGCGTTCGGATTCCACTTCGGCGCCACGGCGCCAGGTGCCTTGGGATCCACGCGGATGTCGATCTCGGAGGTGCCAATCCGCCAGTACTCGCCGATGCCGTGCTCGATGACCTGGAACTCCTGCGATAACGCCCAGGACTTCCAGTAGTCGACGCCGAAATCTCCGCGGCTGTGGTACAGGATGCCGGAGTCCTTGAGCTCCGTGAGCCTGGGCTCCCACTTCTTCTCTCCCCACTTGAAGCTGGCGCGGAAATGGTAGTTAGCGAACGCCTCCCGGGTGGTCGCGCAACCATAGATCTCGCCGCTGATCCGCAGCACCGGTTTGCCGTCCTGCTCGATCATGGTGAACACGTTCTGGCCCGGCGGATTGAGACCCACAGGCTCAAGATTCCCCGGCGCCGTGCCCTTGAGCACGCTCATGATCTCATCGCCGCGATAGCTCAGGTACACGTCGAATTGCGAGAACTTCGCGTCCAGCAACGGTTTCCACTCGCGCGGATTGTCGGCCGCAGCGGCCTGCAGCGAAATCAATAGAAACCCAGCGAGGCAGAGCGTGTTTTTCATGGGCGGCGAGTACACGCGAGTACCCGCCGCCGGTCAACGATGCCCGCTCGCTTACTGGCGCGGTCGAAGCTGCGTGCTCACCGTCAGCTCACCGATCTTCCTGCCCATCTCCTTGCCGGCTTCGGTGGAAAAGCGGTAATGAAAGCCGGCCCAGATGCGCGCATTCGATACTTCATTCGAGTAGTCGGACAGTCGCGTCCACCTGCGTGTCACGCCGGGTGCCGTCGGACTCACGAGCGTGAGCTCGCCGACGTTTTCACCCACAGTACCTCGCAACACGGCAGCGATAGCCGCGGAGGTGACGCAATGCGCACAGGGATACTCCGGATGCATGGGCGTCTCACCGAGCGGCAGCCAGGACGCCTCCCGCTGTGTGCCGGCATTGCCACTGAGATCCGCATTGCGGATGGCGGTCACGGGCCGCCAGAAGTTGTAGGTGTACTTCGCGTCGAAGACAGCGATATACGCGTCCAGGCCCGCCATCGATGCCAGCGCGTAGAGGCGCGCACAGTCGAGCAGGTCCATGCGTTTCGCCGAAACCACCTGCTGCACGATGGGGTTGTAGGTTCGCGCGCCCGTGAGAAACCAGAACCTGGCCGTGCTGGTCTGCTCGGCGGTACGCGTCGTGCTCTTCAGCCCGCCGACGTCACGGATTTCGTTCACATCGCGTGTCCACGTTGCTGAAGTCAGCGCGGGCGGCGGCGCTGGACGAACCTGTGCGGCGCTGGTCATGACCCAAGGCGTGAAACGATCCACGTCGTGGCCGACGGCGGGTGCCGTCGGCACGTAAGCACCCGGCGTGGTGAAGGGACGGTAGCTATCGCTGGCAGTCTCGAAATCGGCGGCGCGAAGATCGATGAGGTCCGCGGCCGCCTTGCGGCCGAGGATGATGCCGCGTTGCTTCGCGGGCCCTTCAGAGACCGCGTCGAGTCCTCTTGCCAGCAACGAATCGAGCGTCGCCTTCTGCTCCGGATAGAAGGCACTGAGCACTGCATGCCCCGCGGACGCCGCCGCGGCTTCGCGCGACGTGTTGCGATCGGCCACGAGACTGAGCTTGTAGGGCGCATAGCGGCGGTCGATCGAGTTGACGGCTTCGAACATGGCAACGTGCAGCAGCGCCAGTGCGCGGCCATGCACCGGACTGGTGAGGCGTTTGTCCGTAGCGATGACGTCGGCTGCCGCATTCCAATCCATGACGACGTCGGCGCGCGCCGCGGCGACCAGCACCACGCATAGTGCGAATGCCGCCGCGGCTCGAACGCCGGAAGCATGAATGGCACTTACCACTTGTCCTCTCCGTGATGATCACGGCCTTCAATGGGCAGCAGGAAATGATTGAAGGTCCAGTCCGCAACCCGCAGGCCCTGGGTGCGCGCCGCGACGTCCGCGAAACGGAAGTGGATTCCCAGGTAGATGCGGGCATCCACGACGTCGCGCGCGGCATCGGAAAAACGGTAGTACTTGCGCGTCTTTTTCACCGCCAGTGGCGCGAGGCTCGTGATTTCGAAGGCTACCTTGTCAGTCCCGAAGAACAGTTCGAGTGTGCGCGTCATGGCGCTGCTCACACTGTTCGCGCCCGAGGTAAAGTCCGGATAGTTAGGATTGTTGATCAATGATTGCCACGTCGGGTCGCCGATCGTCGCCGGATTGCCATCGGTCTCGCCTTCCTGGATGGCCGTGACCGGCCGCCAGAATGCATAGGCCAGCTTGCTGTCCCAGCACGTGATGAGCGCATCGGCTGTCGCGAGACTTGCCAGCGCGAAGAGCCGCGCGGAATCGCCGTTTCTGTGCAGGTATCGGTTGGCAATGCCTCGCAGTGCGCGGTTCCACTGCGTGGGGGTGGCGTCGCTGTAAAAATAGGCGAGATCCGTCTGCTCGGCGGTGCGCTTGGCGCTTACGAGAGCCCCGAGCTCCCTGACTTCGTTGTAGTCGCGCGCGTAGCGTGCGCTGGTCAGCGCCGGCGGCGGCGCGGCACGAAAGCGCGTCGGGCTGGTGAGAGTGAACGGATCGAAGCCGGCCATCCAGGGAGTCGCCATTGGCGAGAACGGCGCTGGTGAGGGCGGATTCCCCAGCAATGAGTTCGTCGGGCGCCACTCGCCGACGCCACTGCCGCCGATAAACGGCGGCGGCAGCGGATTGGGATTCACGCGCCGCAGCGGAAGGATGCGCGCCGCCACCTGTTGTCCAACCAGAAGGCCAGGGTCGCCGTTGAGACCGTGGTCGGCCAGGTAGCTGAAATACGTCGCGTCGAGGGTCGCCGCCTGCGTGGGATACATGCCGGTCAGCACACCGTGGGCGGCCGCAGCCACGGCTGCGGAACGCCGTCCCTTCATTTTTGCGGCTTTGGATACTTCGATTTCCGCGTGATAGGGCTCGAACCGCTGCTCCATGGCCTGCACGGCATCATGCACGGCGACCTGGACGAGCGCGATGTCGACGACACCGACGGTGCCTGGGCGGCCGGCCGTGACCGCGGCGACGGTGATTTCATTCCAGTCGGTGACGGCGTCGGCGCGGGCCGGTGACGCGCCGGCGAACAGCGCTACCAACCCCAGCAATGCGACCTGGCAGGCAAGTTTGGTTTTCATGACAGCTCCCTTCGTTTGGTGAAGGTCGCGAGAATCGCTAACGCCTGAGCGCCCGTAACGAGGAAACCCGCAAATATTGGCGAAATCCTGCCGAAACCTCAGCGAAAGCTCCGCCGATTCCAGTTTTCGTGAGCTATAAATGCGCCCATGCCGATACTCGCGCCTCGATGGACCGCCCTGCTCGCGTGTGCCCTGTTGGCCGGCGCCCAGCTGAGTCCGCGGCCGGTGCTGGCCGCTGAGCCCGCCCCCCTCGCCATCAAGGGTTACGACGCGGTGGCATATTTCGCACTGCAGCGCGCAACGCCGGGCGCGGCGGAGTTCGTCCATGACTGGGACGAGCATCGCTGGCAATTCACGAGCGCGCGGCATCGCGATCTGTTCAAGGCGGACCCGGTGCGCTACGCGCCGCAGTTCGCAAACTTCTGCGCGGTGGCGCTGTCGCGCGGCGAAGTGCGCGAGGCCAACCCGGAGTACTGGCTGATCAGCGAGGGCCGCCTCTATCTCTTCGGGAAATCCATCGGACCCGATCTGTTCCGCAAGAACCTCGACACCAACCTCGAGCGCGCCAACCAGAACCGGGCACTGCTGCCGAAGAAGCCCTAGCGCGCCGCGCTGTACAGCCCTGCCTTGCGCAGGCCTTCGCGCAGGCGATCGAGATCACCCGGATTCAGGAACTTGTTGCCGAACTCGGCCGCGTCAAACGTGGGGTCGATGCGCCGGATGTCCTCGGCCACGCGCGCCGCCTCCACCGGCCTGTTCGCCTGCGCATAGGCTGCAGCCAGAACGGCCCGGTTGAAGTGCGCCCCTGGATTCTTGCGCAGGTTGAGCTCTGCCTGTTCGATGGCCGCTGGATAGTGGCGCTTGAGGTAGTAAGCCAGCGTCAGCGCAAAGTTGTCGAAATCGTTGAGCTCCGGATCGATGCGCTGCGCCAGCTTCAGCGTCTCGATCGCCGCGTCCGTCTTGCCGAGCCACACGAGGATGTTGCCTCGCCCGGCGAGCGCGTCGGCGTCGTTGGGATTGATGGCAATCGCACGATCGATCTGCGCCTGCGCTTCCGCGTAGCGGTTGTAGGCGATGTAGCAGCGCGCGAGCAGGATGCGGCCGCGCACGTCCGCGGAGTCCAGGCGCAGCGCCTCGCCGGCCTCGGCTTCGACGCGCTTCCAATATTCCGCCGGCGATTCCGCCCAGCCCATCGATATCGCCACGTGAAACGTCTCGCCCAGCGCCGAATGCGCCGCGGCATATGCGGGGTCGAGCGCGATGGCACGGCGCAGCAGCTCGCGCGCCTCGACGATGTTGGCGCGCGTCGGCCGCCGAAGCGCGGGTCTTGCACGCAGCACGTAGTCGTACGCATCGAAGCTGGCCGTGGGCTTTGCGTACACCCGCTGCTGCTCGAACTCGGTGATGCGGATCGCGAGCGCGCCGGCGATCTCGCGCGTGATGCGATCCTGCAGCGCGAACAGGTCGGCGGGCGCTTCGTCGAAGCGCGCCGACCACAAGACCCGGCCCTGGATGTCGACGAGCTGGGCGCTGATGCGCACGTGATCAGCCGCGTATCGCACGCTGCCTTCCACCTGGTAACGCACGGCCAGCACGCGGGCGATTTCGCCGGGCCGCGCCACGGCGCCCTTGTAGGTGGCGACCGCATTCCATGACATGACGGTGAGGGCGGAAAATCTGCCCAGCGAGTTGATGATGTCCTGTGTGAGGCCATCGGCGAGGTATTCGCGCGATGCATCGTCGCTCTGGTTCTGGAACGGCAGCACCGCAATCGCCGGTTTGATGGCCGGGGTGACGACTGGTGGCTTCATCGCGTCGCGGACAGTGGGGCCTAACCACAGCGCCGCGACCGTGATTCCTACGGCGAGTGGCGCGATGATCCCGTAATTCCAGCGCCAACGCAGCGGATGCCAGTCGCGCGCCTTGCGCCGGTCCGGCGGCGCCTCGTCGCCTTCAAACCGATAGCCACGGCGTGGAACGGTGGTGATGAGGCGCGCCCCGGATTCACCGAGCGCGCGGCGCAGCTCGCCGATGCTCTGCACGAGCGTGTCGTCGGTGACCACGAGGTTGGGCCACACCGCGGCGAGGATCTCTTCCTTGCCGACCAGGCGTCCGGGATGCGTCGCGAGATAGGTGAGCACCGCGAAGGTCTTGGGCCGCAGTGTGATTTCGCGATCGTCCAGCAACAGGCAGCCGCGGTTGAGATCGACCACGTAGCGGCCGAATGTCAGTCGCTGCTCAGCCGCATTGTCGCCGTCCGGGTTGGCCATTGCGGTCGATCATGAGCGCATAGATGTTGGCTTCGCAATCACCACGACGGCAATAGATGGGGGTGTCTCAGCGCGTGGGTGTGTGGGGATGTTCGGGTGGAATGTTCCAGGCGCTCGCTGGTGAGCGCGCCGGACGGCGTTCGCTTGCGCGAGGCTGCGCGCCAGGGCTGTCAGCGTTCAATGGGAAACAGCGCAAAACGCGCCCGTCAGGAAAGAACCACCAAAGAGGAGCTGCGCGCTGATCGCCTCGCGCTGCGCCGCTCACACGCGAGCGCCTGGAACATTCCACCCGAACATCCTCGCGCGCCCACGCACGTGGAGAGAGAGGATCCTTCTAGCAAGCGGGCGGTGCGCCCTCAGCTAGCGGAGAGAAGAGTGGCGAGCCCGACGTGCGGCAGGGCCCTGAACCATGCGGCTCCGATCTCAGCCAACGAGTAAACGGGCACGCGGCTCCATCGAAGTGTGAGCTGGCGTTGCTGGATCGCTCAGGGTCGAGAGCGAGCGTCTGAGCGGCGAGCGCGAGGCGATCAGCGCGCAGGTACTCTTGGTGGTTCTTATCTACGTGCGCGTTTTGCGCTGCTTTTCAATGAATCGCTGACAGCTCTGGCGCGCAGCCTCGCGCGAGCGAACGCCGTCCGGCGCGCTCAGCAGCGAGCTCTCGACCCTGAGCGATCCAGCAACTCCACCTCCCACTCCCATCCAGCCGCATCCCCGTTCACGCCGCCTCATCGTGCGGATCGGCCGTCACACGATTCTCCAGATTACTGACCAGCCACTTGCGCGCTTCGGCCGCCGACCAACCTTTGCGCGCCGCGTAGTGCTGCATCTGGTCGAGGTCGATCGGACCGACGGCGAAGTACCTGGCCTCCGGATTCGCGAAGTACCAGCCGCTGACCGCGGCGGTCGGGTACATCGCGAAACTCTCGGTGATCTTCAGATCGATGGCGCGCTCCACGTCGAGCATCTGCCACAAGGTGCCCTTCTCGGTGTGATCCGGGCAAGCGGGATATCCCGGCGCCGGACGAATTCCCCGGTACGCTTCCTGGATGAGCTGCTCGTTGGTCAGCCGCTCTTCCGGAGCGTAGCCCCAGAGCTCACGGCGCACCCGCAGATGCAGCGCTTCGGCCGACGCTTCCGCGAGCCGATCGGCGAGCGACTTCAGCAGGATGTCGTTGTAGTCGTCATGCGCTGCCTTGAAGCGCTCGAGATGCGGTTCGATACCGATGCCGGCGGTGACCGCGAAGGCGCCGATGTAATCCACCTTGCCCGAGTCCTTGGGTGCGATGAAATCCGACAACGCAAAGTGTGGCTGCCCCGCGGGCTTGGCTTTCTGCTGGCGCAGGTGGTGCAGTCGGTGCAGCACGCGCGAGCGCGTGACGTCGCTGTACACCTCGATCTCCTCGTCGACGGCGTTGCACGGGAAGAACCCGACGACGGCGCGCGCCGTAAGCCAGTGCTCGCGCAAAATCGTGGCCAGCATTTGCTGGCCGTCCTTATATAAAGAGCGGGCGGCCTCGCCACGAACCGGATCATCGAGCACCTCGGGAAACTTGCCGCCGAATTCCCAGGCGTTGAAGAACGGCATCCAGTCGATGTACGGCGTGAGCTGCGCCAGCGGCACGTCGTTGAACACCTTGGCGCCGAGGAATCGCGGCACCGGCGACGTGTAGTTCGCCCAGTCGATCTTCGGCCTGTTGTTCCTCGCCTGGCCGAGCGTGAGCTGCGCGCCCTTCTGCTTCTTGCCGGCATGTTGCTCGCGGCGCCGGATGTTCTCGGCTTTCACCTCGGCGACATACGCGGGTTTCATCTCCGGCGTAACGAGCTGCCGGCACACGCCCACGGCGCGCGACGCGTCCTTCACGTACACCACCGGGCCTTCGTACTGCGGATCGATCTTCACCGCGGTGTGCGCTGGTGAGGTGGTGGCGCCGCCGATGAGCAGCGGCACCTTGAATCCGCGGCGCTGCATTTCGCTGGCGACGTAGCTCATTTCCTCGAGCGACGGCGTGATGAGCCCCGACAGCCCCACCATGTCCGCGCCTAACTTCTCCGCCGTGTCGAGGATCTTGTCACAGGACACCATGACGCCCAGATCGACGATGGCGAAGTTGTTGCACTGGAGTACGACGCCGACGATGTTCTTGCCGATGTCGTGCACGTCGCCCTTGACGGTGGCGAGCACGACGGTGCCATTGGTTTTCTGCACGCCGCTCGCCAGCGCCTCGATGAACGGGATGAGATGCGCGACGGCCTTCTTCATGACGCGCGCGGATTTCACCACCTGCGGCAGGAACATCTTGCCGGAGCCGAACAGGTCACCGACGACGTTCATGCCGTCCATGAGCGCGCCTTCGATGACATGCAGTGGGTGCTCGGCCGCAAGCCGGGCCTCCTCGGTGTCTTCGATGATGTACTGGTCGTTGCCCGACACCAGCGCGTGGCTCAGACGCTCGCGCACCGGCAACTGCCGCCAGGCGAGATCTTCCTTGCGCTCGCGCGCGCCGCCGTCCTTGTAGTTGACGGCGATCTCGAGCAGCCGCTCGGACGCGTCGGGCCGGCGATTGAGGATCACATCCTCGACACAATCGCGCAGGTCTTTGGGGATTTCTTCGTAGATCGCCAGCTGACCCGCGTTCACGATGCCGAAGTCCATGCCGGCCTGGATCGCGTGGTACAGGAACACCGAGTGCATGGCCTGGCGCACCGGCTCGTTGCCGCGGAACGAGAACGAGACGTTGCTGACCCCGCCGGAGATGTGCGCGTGCGGACAGCGCTTGCGGATCTCGCGAGTCGCCTCGATGAACGCCACGCCGTAACCGTTGTGCTCCTCGATGCCGGTGGCAATCGCAAAGATGTTGGGATCGAAAATGATGTCTTCGGGCGGGAAGCCTAACTTCTCCACCAGCAGCTTGTAGCTGCGCTCGCAGATGCCCACCTTGCGCTCGACGGTATCGGCCTGACCCTGCTCGTCGAAAGCCATGACGACCACGGCCGCGCCGTACGCCTGCACCTTGCGCGCATGGGCGAGGAACGGCTCTTCGCCCTCCTTCAAGCTGATGGAATTCACCACGCCCTTGCCCTGGATGCACTTCAGGCCCGCCTCGATGACCGTCCACTTCGATGAGTCGATCATCACCGGCACGCGCGCGATATCGGGCTCCGCGGCGATGAGATTGAGGAAGCGCACCATCGCGGCTTCCGAATCGAGCATGCCCTCATCCATGTTGACGTCGATAATCTGCGCGCCGTCCTGTACCTGCTGACGCGCGATCGACAGCGCCGCCGGGTAGTCGTTACCCTCGATGAGCTTGCGGAATTTCGCCGAGCCGGTGACGTTGGTGCGTTCGCCGACGTTCACGAAACGGATGTTGTCGGTGAGATTGAAGGCCTCGAGCCCCGAGAGCTCGAGCCTGTGCACGTGTTCCTTCTTCTGACGCACGGGTTCGCAGCGCACGCGATCGGCAATCGCCTTGATGTGCGCGGGCGTGGTGCCGCAGCAGCCGCCGACGAAATTCAGATGCCCGGCGTGCGCCAGCTCGCCCAGCACCTTGGCAGTGTCGGCAGGCGCTTCATCGTATTCGCCGAAAGCGTTGGGAAGGCCGGCGTTGGGATACACACCTACGTTGGTGTCCGCAAGTCGTGAAAGCTCCTCGACATACGGGCGCAGCTGTTTGACGCCGAGCGCGCAGTTCAGGCTGATGGTGATGGGCCGCGCATGGCGCACCGAAGCCCAGAATGCTTCGACTGTCTGGCCCGAGAGCGTGCGTCCGGACGCATCGGTGATGGTGCCAGAGATGATGATAGGCAGGTCCACGCCATGCGCATCGAGCGTGGAGCGCACCGCGAATATCGCCGCCTTTGCGTTCAGCGTATCGAAGATGGTCTCGATGAGGATTGCATCCGCGCCACCGTCGATGAGGCCCCGCGTCGCGTCGCCGTAGGTCTTCACCAGCTCATCGAACGTGACCGCGCGGTAGCCCGGATCGTTGACGTCCGGAGAGATCGACGCCGTGCGGCTGGTGGGCCCCAGCGCTCCGGCGACGAAGCAGGTCCGCCCCAAGGTCGAGGATTCCGCATCGGCGACGCGCCGCGCGAGCTTCACCGCCTCGCGGTTCAATTCATAGACCAGCTCCTGCAGACCATAGTCCGACAACGACAGCGAGGTGGCATTGAATGTGTTGGTGGCGACGATGTCCGCACCGGCCTCGAGAAACTGGCGATGAATGTCTTCGACGACGGCGGGCTGGGTGAGCACGAGCAGGTCGTTGCAGCCTTTGAGATCGCTCGGCCAGTCCTTGAAGCGATCGCCACGGAACGCGGCTTCGTCCAGCTTGTGCTGCTGGATCATGGTGCCCATGGCGCCGTCGAGGATGACGATTCGCTCGGCGAACAACTGCCGCAACGCTTCCGCGCGGGAACCCTGCGGGCTCGACGCCGCCTTATTCATTGGCCGCCTTGCGCGACGAACCTTGAGGTCGCACGCCGAGCGCGTGGCAAATCGCGTAGGTGAGCTCGGAGCGATTCAGCGTGTAGAAGTGAAACTGATCCACGCCGTGACGCTGCAGCGTGTGCACCTGCTCGATGGCCACCGCGGCGGATATGAGCTTGCGCGTCTCGGGGTTGTCTTCCAGCCCATCGAAACGATGCTCTAACCACTCGGGAATCGTGGCGCCGCAACGCTTGGCGAAGCGGGTCACCTGCGGAAAACGCGTGATCGGCAGGATGCCCGGAACCAGGGGCGCGTCGATGCCTTTCGCGGCGCAGGCGTCCCGGAAACGCAGGAACAGGTCGGTGTCGTAGAAAAACTGCGTGATGGCGCGCGTCGCGCCGGCGTCGATCTTGCGCTTGAGCACGTCGAGATCGAACTCCGCGCTGGTGGCTTCCGGATGTTTCTCCGGGTACGCGGCCACGGAGATCTCGAAGTCGCCCACGGTCTTGAGACCGGCGACAAGGTCGGCCGCATAGGCGAAGCCGTCGGCACGAGGCTCGTAGGTCACGGTGCCGGCCGGACAATCGCCGCGCAAGGCGACGATGTGGCGAATGCCTTGGTCCCAGTATTTGCGCGCGATGTCGAGCACCTCGCCGCGGCTTGCACCAATACAGGTGAGGTGCGGCACACAGGTGAGCTGCGTCTCTTTCTGCACGCGCGACACCACGTTGTGAGTGCGTTCACGAGTACTGCCGTCCGCCCCGTACGTGACCGAGACGAACCGTGGATGCAGCGGCTCGAGGTAGCGGATCGATTCCCAGAGGGTCTTCTCCATGGCCTCGTCGGCCGGCGGAAAGAACTCAAAGGAAACGGACACAGGTCGTTGACGGGACATGGATTTCTCGACGGTTTATGGGCTACACGAAGGCCGCTAATTTAGCGCACTGGACGGAGCGCGTTAACGCCATTGCTTGACTATTTTTCGACGCCTTTTAGCATGTTTGCACCAAGCCAAGAGGAGATTTAGGTTATGTCAGCCCACAAAATCGACAAAGTCGATGCAAAGCTCATGCAAATCCTGTCCACGGATGGGCGCATCAGCTGGCGTGATCTGGCGGATCAAATCGGCCTGTCGCTCACCCCCACCCTGCGGCGCATCCGGCGTCTCGAAAACGACGGCGTGATCACGGGGTATAGCGCGCAGTTCGATGAACAGAAACTTGGCTACGGAATCACGATGTACGTCTGGGTGTCACTCGAGCGCCAGGTGGAAGAAACGCTCAAGGTGTTCGAACGGCGGATCGCGGATGTGCCCGAAGTCATGAGCTGCTACCTGATGACCGGCGAAGCCGATTATGTGCTGCGCATCGTGGTTCCCGACCTGCCTAGCTATCAGCGCTTCATGCTGGACGTGCTCACACGCATCCCAGGCGTCTCGCGCATCCAGTCTGGCCTTGCCATCAAACCGGTGTTCCAGCGCGCCGCCCCGCCTATCCCCCGCTGATCGCCGATCTTGTCCCTGCTTTCTGACATCAATTCACCGCAGCGGGTTTGTCCGAAATTTCCTACACACGCTTGCCTGTTTGTGCGACTCCGCCGATATCCCGTAAATAAATATCCTGCGTCAATACGCGGCGCGTTGTTTGGTGCCGCCATCTACCCATCCGCAACGTAACGATCAGGTTCGAAATGGCCAACCAGAAGTTAGCGCGTGCCGAGCTGCAAAAAGCCAAGACGGGGATCTCCGGGCTCGATGACATCACTAATGGCGGACTGCCCCAGGGACGGCCGACGTTGGTGTCCGGCGGACCAGGTTCCGGCAAGACCTTGCTAGGGATCAGCTTTCTGGTGAACGGAGCCGAGCAATTCGCCGAGCCCGGCGTGCTCATGACTTTCGAGGAGAACGCCGAAGAGCTGGCGCAGGATGTGCGCTCGCTGGGCTATGACCTCGATTCCCTGGTGGCGCAAAAGAAACTCATTGTCGACTACATCCATGTCGATCGCGCCGAGATCGAGGAGACCGGCGAATACGACCTCGAAGGGTTGTTCGTGCGCATCGATCATGCGGTCAAGCAGATAGGCGCCAAGCGCGTGATGCTCGACACCATCGAAACCTTGTTTGGCGGTCTCAGTGACAACGGCATCCTGCGGGCCGAGCTGCGCCGCCTGTTCCGCTGGATGCGCGACCGTGGGCTCACGGCGATCATCACCGCCGAACGCGGTGAGCAGATGTTCACGCGCCAGGGCCTGGAGGAATACATCACCGACGCGGTGATCGCGCTCGACCATCGGGTGCACGACCAGATCTCCACGCGCCGTATCCGCGTCGTGAAATACCGCGGTTCGACACACGGCACCAACGAGTACCCTTTCCTCATCAATCGCGACGGCATCACGGTCCTGCCAGTGACCTCGCTGCTGCTCGAGCACGAGGCCCCCAACGAAAGGATTTCCTCCGGCCTGCCGGCGCTCGACGGGATGCTCGGCGGCAAGGGCTACTATCGCGCGAGCACCGTGCTGCTGTCGGGCACGGCCGGGACCGGCAAGACCACGCTCGCGGCGCATTTCGTCGACGCAGCCTGCGCGCGTGGCGAGAAGTGCCTGTATTTCCTGTTCGAAGAATCGCCGCAACAGCTCATGCGCAACATGCGCGCCGCCGGTATCGACGTGCAGCGCTGGTATGACAAGGGCCTGTTGAAGTTTCACGCCGATCGCCCCAATCGACACGGGCTCGAGACGCACCTGCTCGAAATGCATCAAGCGGTGGAAGTATTCGATCCGGACGTCGTGGTCATCGACCCCGTGACCAACCTCATGGCTGTCGGCACCCAGTCCGACGTGCGCGCCATGCTCACGCGCGTGATCGACTATCTGAAGACCCGCGGGATCACTGCGCTGTTCACGAGCCTGACGACGTCGGCACAGAGCCTGGAGGTCACCGAGGCGATGATCTCCTCGCTCATGGACAGCTGGATCCTGGTGGCCATCAACGAAGAGGAGCGCAAGCGCAATCGCTGGCTTTACGTGCTCAAGTCGCGCGGCATGCCGCATTCGAATGACGTGCGCGCCTTCAACATCGGCGACCGCGGCGTGAATATCCCGCCGCTCGGCAAGAGAGTCGCCGCGGCCAGGCCCGTGAAGGCAGCCTCGCGAGGCCGTCAGCTGCCGCGTGCGCGCGCCGCGGGGAAAGCCAGATGACCGAGGATTTCGCGCTGCGCCTGTACGTTGCCGGGCAGACGCCCAAAGCCGTGCGCGCATTTTCGAACTTGCGCAAGATCTGCGAGGAACACCTGCAAGGGCGTTACAGCATCGAGGTCATCGACCTCGTGGAAAATCCGCAGCTCGGACGTGGCGACCAGATTCTCGCCCTGCCGACACTGGTGCGGCGCCTGCCAACACCCATCAAGAAGATCATCGGCGACCTGTCCAACACTGAACGCGTGCTCGTCGGGCTCGACCTGCGACCACGCCGGCCCAGCACGTGAATGAATCTTCTGCGCACACCCTGGCTGGCCAGGAAGACCCGCAGCATTTCGTGTTGCGGCTATATGTGACCGGCATGACACCGCGATCCACACGCGCGATCAGTGCCGTACGCTCGTTGTGCGAGGAGCTGCTGCAGGGCCGTTACGATCTGGAGATCATCGACGTCTACCAGCAACCGGCAGCCATCAGGGACGATCAGATAGTCGCAACACCCACCCTCATCAAGGCGGGACCCGAGCCGCTGCGGCGCTTGATCGGCGACATGACAAACCGCGTGCGCTTGTTGAGCGGGCTCGGCCTGCCGGCGGAGACTGCCGCGTGAGTATCGACGATCTCAACATCGAGGAATTGCGCGCACGCCTCAGTGAGGCGGAAAGCAACCTGCAAGCGATTTACGCCGGTGAGATCGACGCATTGCTGCTGGCCGACGAAACCGGCGAGCGGCGCGTGTTCACGCTGCGCAGCGCTGACGCGCCGTATCGCGCGCTGGTCGAACGCATGCAGGAAGGCGCCGCCACGCTCTCGGTGGCCGGCGACATCGTGTACTGCAACCAACGTTTCGCCGACCTCGTGCAGGTGCCGCTCGAGCAGGCTTTCGGCGCGGCGATCGGAAGATTCCTGCCGCCTGCGGAGGGCGACATCCTGCGCGCCATGCTCGAGCATGGCTCTGGCCGTTACCAGACTCGCCTGGTACTGAACGGCCAGGAGGCCACCGAAGTGCAGGTGACGCTGTCGAGCATCGTGCTCGACGAGGTCGAACACCGCACATTGATTCTCAGCGACATCAGCTCGCTCGCGCGCGCGCAGCGCGAAAACCGCTCCAAGGACGAGTTCCTCGCCATGCTGGCGCACGAGCTGCGCAACCCGCTCGGCGCGATCCAGGGCGCAGTGCACGCGCTCGCGCTGCTGAATCAAAGCGAGCCGATGGCGTTGCGCGCCACCAGCATCATCAAGCGCCAGGTCGTGCACATGGCACGGCTGGTCGACGATCTGCTCGACGTCGGCCGCGCGGTGACCGGCAAGATCGTGCTCAAGCGCACGCCCGTGAACCTGGCGGAAGCGGTCAAGGCGCAAGTTTCGGCCATCGCCTCTGGAAATCCCAACTACCAGGGACGCATCGACCTCGTATCCGAGCCGGTGTGGGTGAGCGGCGACCCCGTGCGGATCGAGCAGATCGTCGGCAACCTCGTTTCCAACGCGCTCAAGTTCACGCGAGGCGATGGCGTCATCAGCGTGTTCGTCGGACGCGAGGGCGATGACGCCGTGCTGCGGATTTCCGACCAGGGCATCGGCATTCCCGCCGACATGCTGCCGAAGATCTTCGATCTGTTCGTGCAGGCGCACCATACGATCGACCGGACGCGCGGCGGCCTCGGCATCGGCCTCACCCTCGTGCGGCGCCTGGCGGAACTGCATGGCGGCAGCGTGCACGCCGCCAGCGAAGGCGACGGCCGCGGCTCGACGTTCACCGTGCGCATGCCGACCGTCTCCGGACCGAGTGCTGAAGAGAGCGCTGCGGTGGCCGGCAGCAACGGCTTGGCGAAGCGCCGCCCTTTCGAAGCGCGCCACGTGCTGCTGGTCGACGACAACCACGATTCCCGCGAGATGTACCGCGCGGTGCTGCGCGCCCACGGTCATGATGTTTGCGAAGCGCCCGACGGTGAGCGTGCGCTTGCGCTGCTGCAGCAGCGCGCACCCGACCGGCCGCTGGATGTTGCTTTCATCGACATCGGCCTGCCCGGAGGCATGGACGGCTACGAGCTGGCGCGGCGCATTCGCAGCCTTCCCATGGGCCGCGACGTTCGCCTGGTGGCGCTCACGGGCTACGGTTTCCCCGAAGATCGCCAGCAGTCCAAGCAGGCGGGGTTCGTGCGCCACCTGGTCAAGCCCGTGGAGCCCGAAGCCTTGCAGCGTGAGCTCAACGCGGTGACCCGCCCATAACGGGGACATTCCCTATTTCCTAGCAAAAGGGGACGCACCTCGATTGGAGTGGGAGGTGGAGTTGCTGGATCGCTCAGGGTCGAGAGCTCGCTGCTGAGCGCGCCGGACGGCGTTCGCTCGCGCGAGGCTGCGCGCCAGAGCTGTCAGCGGTTCGATTGAAATCAGCGCAAAACGCGCACGTAGATAAGAACCACCAAGAGTACCTGCGCGCTTAACGCCTCGCGCTCGCCGCTCAGACGCTCGCTCTCGACCCTGAGCGATCCAGCAACGCCAGCTCACACTTCGATCAAGACGTGTCCCCGTTTGCTCGGGTGCTGAGATCGGAGCCGCACGGAAGGTTGCTCGCGCGAGCTTTCGGACTTGCGCTCTTTTCTCCGCTAGCTGGGGGCACACCACACCCGCTTGCTGTGGGATCCTTCCTCTCCGCTTGTGTGGGCGCGCGAGGATGTTCGGGTGGAATGTTCCAGGCGCTCGCGTGTGAGCGGCGCAGCGCGGGGCGATCAGCGCGCAGGACTTGTCAGGCCTCCGGCCACTCTCAACGCCGCCGAAGCGTCGGCGTCCATTAGCGCTGACAGCCCTGGCGCGCAGCCCCGCGCAAGCGAACGCCGTCCGGCGCGCTCACCAGCGAGCGCCTGGAACATTCCACCCGAACATCCCCACACACCCACACAGCCAGGTCTGGCCCCTTTTGCCAGCAAATGGGGGCTGACCCCATTTACCGGTCGCGGCGCAGCACCCCGATTGGAGTAGCCCCATTGTCGGTCATGAAGAACGTGTACACGGAATTTCCCTGCAGCGTGATGCTGTCGCGCGTGAGCACGTTCTGCGCGGTGGAAGTATTCGCGACATCGAACAGACGATCCGTGCCGCTGGCGATTTCGATCTCATCCGACACTTGCCCGAGCAACGTTCCCTCGATGACCGGTGAAAAATCCACCGACAGCGTGAGCGGCGACGCCAGCGTCGACATGCCGTTGAGCAGCCGCAATTTGGTCAACGTCGTCCCGCCCGAAGGCAGGCGGTTGTCATCGACAATGAGGCTGGTCTGCGCACCGGCAGCATTGCTCCACACTAACAATGTGTAGTCGGCGCCGGCCGCGAGTGTGATGTTGGGTACCTCCACGGCGGCACCATTCACGAGCAACGTCACCGGCACGGCGCCCGCATCGAGCAACGTGTAACGGCTGGCGATCACGCCCGCCGTGGCAGCGGTCAGCACCGATTCTCCGCCCACCTGGATCGTGGCATTCGCGCCGTTCGCCAGAGCCACGGCGCCACGCAGGCGGGCCTTGGTATTGTTGATCTTGGTCGGTTGGCCCTCCTGCGGCAGCATCACCGCGTTGGCGAGCATGCCGCCCTGTGTGGAGGTGAGGATCAGCGAAGCCACGCCGCGATCCGTAAGCGTGAACGACGCGACGTCGAGACGCACATCGGCAGAGTCGCCGGCGGCCGTGACCCGCAGGCGGTACGTGCCACTGTCGGTACTCAGCGCCGCCAGCGCCGCACTCACGCTCGACAGCACCGGCGTCGTGTCATCGAGATCGGTCGCCGCATCCGTGAGATAGATATCCAATGCGCCGGCCGAGGATACGTTCGCAACATTGAGTTTGGTCTCCCCGGCGTCCGCTTCTTCGAGCGTATCGTCGATGCGCAGCGCGCCGAAGTTGCCCACCTCGCCATACGCTACGTAGGTATTGATGGTGTCTTCGACCAGTTCCTCTGCCGCGAACGAGCGCAGCACACTGCCGGAGCCCGTGCGCCGCACCTTCACCGTGTAGTCGTCGGGATCGAGCGTTGCATATTCACTCACCGCCTCGAGTGCGACGCCGGTAGCCTGGGTCTCGTCATCATCATCCTCGTCCGAATCCAGGTTGGTCATCATGTCGAGCGAGGTGTAGCCGGTGCTCAGGTTGAGCAGGCGTATCTTCGGGTCCGAGCCGGACTCTCCGCCGTCGCCGCCACAGGCGTTGAGCGCCAGGGTGGCCAGGCAAACCAGCGCGATGGATAAACGCTCGTGAATTCTCATGGTGCACTCCGTCTTTGCGATGTCAGAACGCGGTTCCGACTGAAAATTGGAAAGGCTCGAGTTCGTCGCCGAACTCGCGCCTCGTCTGGTCCTGGTGGCGCAATGGCATCGCCCATGAAAACTTGAACAGCCCCATGGGTGACAACCACTGCACCGCGATCCCGGCCGAGCTGCGCAGTTCGCCGAGATCGAAGCGATAGTCAGTGCGATCGCCGCGGCGATTGCGGAACTCGGTTTCTCCCAGGTAGAACGACTGGCCGACGTCGTAGAACAGGCTGACGCGCGCGGAGCTCTGGAATTTCGCCGGCAGTGGAATGATCGCTTCGAACTGCGCCGACATTCCCGCATCACCGCCGTATGGATTGCCGAGCGAATCCCGCGGGCCGAGCGTGCCATCGCGGAAGCCGCGCACCGAATCACTGCCGCCGGTGAACACGTGCCGATGCGGTGGCACGGCCGTCGTGTCGCCGAAGGCGGTGGACCACGCAAAATTGGTGGTAACCGACAACGGGAATCGATCCAGCCATCGCGCGCCCGGCAGCCGGAAGAACTGCTGCGAGCGCAGGTTCGCGGTCGCGTACGACACGTCGTTGCCCGGCGGCGTGATGCCGAAGCTCGCGCGATGCAGACCGCCGCGCGTGGGAAACAGCGTGCGATTGCGGCTGTCATACAGCCAGCCGCCGGTGAATTCCACCGAATCGATTATCGTGCCGAGCACGCGGTCCCCACCTATCCGGCGGAAATAGTAGTCGCCGTTGTTGCGCACCCAGTCGCGCAGCTGCATCGAGCTGCTGAGAAGTGTCGCCAGGTCCTCATGACTGTAGGTCAGCCCGAAGTTGAGGTATTGCTCCTCGGCGATTGGATAGCCGAAGCTCGCGCCGGCATTGTAGGTCTGCGTGGTGAACTGCGAGAACGACGAGGTGAGGCGTTCGCGCTCCACATACGACGCGCTGAGCGAACGCGAGATTTCGTCTTTCGTGAAATAGGGATCGGTGTGCGCAATGCTCATCACCTGGCTATAGCGGCCGCCGTTGAGCTCCACTGCCAGCCGGTCCCCTGAGCCGAACAGGTTGCTGTCGATGAAATTGCCGCTGAGCAGGAACGACTGGCGCTCGGAATAGCCGATCCCGCCGCCGAGCGTCGATGAAGGACCCTCTTCGACGGTCACGTCGATGTCCACGAGATCGGCCGCTCCCTCGACACGCTTGGTCTCGGTCTCCACGTCATCGATGTACGGCAGGCGCTGCAGCCGCTCCTCGGAACGCGTCAGCGCCGCGTTCGACAGCACCGCGCCTTCCAGCTGGCGCATTTCGCGGCGCAGGACTTCATCGCGCGTGCGTTCCACTCCCTCGAAATTGATGCGCCGGACATAGGTTCGCGCGTTCGGCTCGATCTGAAAGGTCAGGGAGATCTGCCGGGTTTCCGGGTTCATGTTCGGCACGGAGGCGACATCGGCGAAGCCAAAGCCGGCTTCACTCAGGCGATCGCGCAGCGCCTGCTCGGTCGCGGCAATGAGACCCTGCGAGAACAGAGTTCCCGGTTTCACCATGACGTATTGGCGCAGCACCTCTTCCGGCACCACGAAGCGGCCCGCGAGCTTGATCGCGCCCATCTTCCAGGTGTCACCCTCGTAGACATTCACCGTGACGAACAGATCATCTTTCTCGGGTGCGAGAGCCACCTGCGTGGAAGTGATCTCGAAATCGGCATAACCGCGATCCATGTAGTAAGAACGGATTTTCTCCAGGTCGCCCTCGAGCTGCTGGCGTGAGTAGCGATCGCTGCCTTTGTAGAAGGACAGCAGGTGGTGCGACTTGAGCTCGAGGCCAGCCAGCAGCTCCTTGTCGCTGAAGCGTTCGTTGCCCACGAGATTGATCTGGCGGATGCGGGCGCGCTTGCCCTCGGCGATGTCCACGTGCACATCGACGAGATTCCCGGCCTGCTCTTCCACTTTCGCATCGACGCGCACGTCGTAGCGACCGCGGGAGAAATACTGCTCGATGAGGTACTGGCGAATGTCTTCGAGCGTGGAACGATTGAGAATCTTGCCGCTAGCGAGGCCGACGTTGCGCAGCGACTTCATGAGATCTTCAGTCTTGATCTCCTTGTTGCCCTTGACATCGAAGGTGCGGATCGAGGGCCGCTCCTGCACCACCACGATGAGCACGCCCGGCTCTTCGCGCCGCATTTCCACGTCGCGGAAGAAGCCGGTGTCGTTGAGTGCGCGCAGCGCTTCGCGGACACGCCGCGCGCCGATGCGATCGCCGATGTTGATGGGTAGCGTGTTGAACACCGTACCTTCGCTGATGCGCTGCAGGCCTTCGACGCGGATGCCGGTGACGTCGAAGTCCACCATGTCCTCGGCTTGCGCGGCGCACGCGCTAACTAGCAAAGCAATCCGCAGCAGTAACTTCATTGCGCAATACGACCGGGTAGCGGTATTGCGGTTCGATATGAATTGTTACCGGGTGTTACGAAACGTAACCGCTTTCGCCGATGGAACTCCTTGCGTAGCTCGTGGCAATGACTTGAAAGGTGTGATGGCTACACAAAAACACGTATTGATAGTCGATGAAGATCGCGAAGCGCGCGCCGCGCTCGCCGGCCAGCTGGAACGCCACGGATATCGCGTCACCACGGCCAGCAGCGGCGGCGGCATGCAGCGCGCGCTCGAGCGCACGCGCATCGATCTGGTGGTGCTCGACGTACATTTCAGCGAGGAGGATGGCATGCGACTCTGCCGCAGCTTGCGCGCCGCGAGCGATGTACCGTTCATCATCCTGGCGCGGCGCGCCGACGAGGTGGATCGCATCCTGGGCCTCGAGATGGGCGCGGACGACTATCTGGCGAAGCCGGTGAATTCCCGTGAATTGATGGCGCGAATGCGTAATATCCTGCGGCGCGTGAATGGCGCAGGCGCGGCGACTCCGGCGACACGCTCGCGCCTGTTCCGTTTCGGCGGCTGGCAACTCGACATCGTGGCGCGCGAGCTCCACGACCCGCACGGACAGATCGCTTCCCTGCGGAATTCCGAATATCGCGTGCTCGCCTCGCTGCTCGCTCACGGCAATCGCGTGGTCTCGCGCGGCAAGCTCATCGAGCTCGCGCGCGGGCGCGACGCCGGCCCTTTCGATCGCAGCATCGACGTACGTATCAGCAGGCTGCGCCAGGTTCTGGGCGATAACGCGCGTGTTCCCCGCATCATCAAGACTGTGCACGGCGAAGGTTATGTCATCGGTGTCCTCGTTGAACGCGCTTGATAGTTGTGTCGCGGCCGCGACGCATTTGCATCGCGTGCGCAGGAACTTTTCGCGCGCGCGTTGCCCAAATGCTGGCGTCGCACGTATGCGTTGCGCCAGGGAAGCAGCGGTTCACATGACAAACAAATCCGGCGACGATTCCGAATGCATGGCACGGCTCGCCGCGGGCGACGCCAGCGCGCTGCGCGATCTGTATCAACGCCACGGCCGCGCGTTGCTGCGATTCTCGAGCGCCATGTGCCGGTCGCGTCAAGCCGCGGAAGACATCGTGCACGACACTTTCGTGGCGCTGCTGCGAGAGCCGGTAGGGTTCGATCCGGCGCAGGGCACGGTGTTCGGTTATCTGTGCGGCGTGCTGCGTCATCGTGTCAGCCGCCACTTCCGGCATGAGAAGCGCATGGTCGCGCTCGACACAGAAAATGACACTTCACCGGCACACACCAGCGTCGCACCCAGCGCCACTGACGAAATCGCGCGTTCGGAAATCACCGCCGCGTTCCGGCGCGCCATGCTCGAGCTGCCGGTGCAGCACCGCGAAGTGATCGCGCTGTGCGATCTCGAAGAGCTGCCGTACACGGCGGTCGCCGGCATCCTCTGCTGCCCGGTGGGCACGGTTCGTTCGCGTCTGCATCGCGCGCGCGCGTTGCTCACCATTCGGCTGGCCTCCCTCGAGCTGATCGATTTGCAGAACGAGCCGCCAATGGCCCATCGGGGCCTGTCATGACAAACGAACGTCTCAACGACGATCTGCATCCGCACATCGCACTGCTTCTGAAGGAATACGCGCGCGATTTGCGCGACATCGCGCCCAGTTCCCACCTAGATGCGCGAATCGGTCAATTGGTCGCAACCCGGCGCACGATTCCGGTTGCCGGAAGGCGCCGCAGCTGGTGGCCCGCGTACGCGGCCGCGGCGGGCTTGGCCGCACTGGCGATCGGCATCGGCATCCTCATCGGCATGAAGCTCGAACACGCACGCAAAGCCGCGGCATCTGCCCAGGCCTCGGCGCGCGATGCGATGTGGCCGCCCGCGGACCTGGCCATGTGGCCCACCGACTCGGTGTCGTTCAAGATCCCGGCCGAATATTCCGCGCAGGGCATTCTGGTCGCGGTCGACCCGAACTCGAAGAACGGCAGCGCGCGCTACTGGATCGACGTGGTGGTCTCGAACGACGGCACTTTTCGCATCGAACGAATCGTTCCCGCGGAGCCCACGAACATGAGGAACGACGACGATGGCGTCACACTGCAGTCACCGTAAATGCGCACGCCTGCGGCGCGTTGCGCTGGTGCTGGTGGCCGCCTTTGGCGTTCATGCACGCGCACAGGATATTGTCGCGGTGCCCTACTGCGCGCCGTCGCCTGCGTCGGACGAACAACAGGTTCCTAACAATGTACGGCTGGTTACCGGGGTGCCGTATTCCGCGCTCGGCACCAGCGAAACCGTCACCATGTTGCCGGACGGCAATCGCCTCGTGCGCCAGAACACCATCCGGCTGTGGCGCGACAGGCTTGGCCGCACGCGCTCGGAGTTCTCGCTGTCGTCCATCGGTGGCCCAAGGCCGCTTACGCTCAACACCACCGTGACGATCATCGACGACCCCGAAGCGCGCGAACGTTACATGCTGCGGCCGGCCGGCAAAATCGCCGTCACTGTGCCCATCGTGCCCTGTCGCGTCAGCGGCGGTCTCGAGCCCGACCTGACTGTCGGACCGCCGCGTCCGCCGGGCTTGGGCCTCAGGGTGTCCGCGCCAGTCAAACTCGGCGAACGCAAGGTGGGCGGCGAAACCGCGGCCGGCAGCCGAGTCGAAGCCACCATTCCCGCCGGCGCCATCGGCAACGAGCAGCCCATCAAGATGTCCGCGGAGCAGTGGTACGGCAAAGATCTGCAGGTGGTGGTCGAGGCAACGTATCGGGATCCGCGCACTGGCGAGACCCGCTACAAGCTCAGCGACATTCATCGCACCGAGCCCGACGCCAAACTATTCCGCGTCCCTGACAACTACACGAAGCAACCAGCGCCGCGGCGACGCCAGCGCTGAAATGGGGACATTCCTCGTTTCCTAGCAAATGGGGACGCGGCTGGATGGGAGTGGGAGGTGGAGTTGCTGGATCGCTCAGGGTCGAGAGCTCGCTGCTGAGCGCGCCGGACGGCGTTCGCTCGCGCGAGGCTGCGCGCCAGAGCTGTCAGCGATCAATTGCGATCAGCGCAAAACGAGCGAGTAGATAAGAACCACCAAAGAGGAGCTGCGCGCTGATCGCCTCGCGCTCGCCGCTCAGACGCTCGCTCTCGACCCTGAGCGATCCAGCAACGCCAGCTCACACTTCGATGGAGCCGCGTGCCCGTTCGCTGGCTTGGCTAAGATCCGGAGCCGCACGGAAGGTTGCTCGCGCGAGCTTTCCGACTTGCGCTCTTCTCTCCGCTAGCCGTCGCACACCACACCGGCTTGCTAGAAGGATCCTCTCTCTCCACGTGTGTGGGTGCGCGAGGATGTTCGGGTGGATGTTCCAGGCGCTCGCGTGTGAGCGGCGCAGCGCGGGGCGATCAGCGCGCAGGTACTCTTTGGTGGTTCTTATCTACGTGCTCGTTTTGCGCTGTATCGCTATCGACCGCTGACAGCTCTGGCGCGCAGCCCCGCGCAAGCGAACGCCGTCCGGCGCGCTCACCAGCGAGCGCCTGGAACCTTCCACCCGAACATCCCCACACACCCATACAGCCAGGTCTGGCCCCTTTCGCCAGCAAATGGGGTCTGACCCCATTACGTCAGATTTTCGAGAGTGCCTGCTCGAGGTCCGCGATCAGATCATCGGCATTTTCGATGCCGACCGAAATGCGTACCAAGGCGTCGGTGACGCCCATGCGGTCGCGCGTTTCCTTGGGCACGCCGGAATGCGTGGTGGACGCCGGATGCGAGATCAGCGTCTCGGTGCCGCCCAGGCTCACCGCGAGTTTCATCACCTGCAGTGCATCGAGCATGCGGAAAGCCTCCGCCTCACCGCCGCGGATCGAAAACGCGAACGTGGAACCGGCGCTCTGGCATTGCCGTGCGAATACTTCCGCGCGTGGATCCCCGCTCTTGAGATGGCCGAGATAGTTCACGCTCGCAACCTTGGGATGCTGCGCCAGATAGCCGGCAACGCGCCCAGCGTTGTCAGCGGCTGCACGCATGCGCAGCGCCAGTGTTTCCATGGATCGCATGATCATCCACGAGGTGTTCGGATCGAGCTGCGTTCCCAAACTGCTGCGCAGCGCGCGCACGGGAGCGACCGTCGCCCTTGACCCGATGACTCCACCGGCCACCAGGTCCGAGTGGCCGCCCACGTACTTGGTGAGCGAATACATCACCAGATCGGCGCCGTGTTCGAGCGGTTTCTGGAACACCGGACCCAGGAAGGTGTTGTCCACGGCAACGGGCGGGCGTACCCCACCCTGCTGACCGGCGATCCACTCCGACACTTCACGCCATAGTTTCAGGTCCACCAGGCTGTTCGTGGGATTGGCCGGCGTTTCGGTGACTAACAATCCGACCTTGCCGCCCTTTGCCCTGGCCTTTTCGAGCGCCGCCTTGGCGCCCGCCATGACCGCTTCGCGGTTGATGGCGTCCGCGACACGCACCGCGCCGATGCCGAATGCCGGCATGGTCTTGTCGATGAGGGTTTCGGTGCCGCCGTACAGCGGCTCACTCATGAGCAGCACGTCGTTGGGCTTGAGATACGCCCACAACGTGGTGGAAATTGCCGACATGCCGCTCGAGAACACGCAGGCTGCCTCGCCGCCTTCCCACAAGCCAAGCCGGTCCTCGAGAACTTCGAGATTCGGATTGTTGAATCGCGAGTAGACCAGGCCCGCGGCCTGGCCCGCCGGCGGTACGCGCCGTCCCGAGGTGTAGTCGAAGAAATCCTTGCCGTCCTGCGCATTGCGGAAAACGAACGTGGACGTCAGGAAGATCGGCGGCTTGAGTGATCCCTCGGAGAGTTTCGGATCGTAGCCATAACCCATCATCTGGGTCTCGGGTTGCAACACTCGATCGCCGAGTTTGCGTTTGTGGTAGCTGTCGGTGCTCACGAGAATTCTCCAATGCAACGCATTCTTTACAGAATGATGTTGCCCGATCCTAGCTCGATAACCTGCCCGCCCACGAATACTTCGTTGTCGGAATTCACTTCCAGTTGCAACGTCGACGGACGGCCGATGAGCTCCCCCTGGCTGACTTCGAATTCGAGCGGCGGACGGCGCCCCATGGCGACGAACCAGGCGCCGAGGTTGGCGCAGGCGGAACCCGTCGCCGGATCTTCGAGGATCGCCGGGCCGTCCGGAAAGAAGAAACGGCTGAAGATCTTCTTCGCACCGATCGTTGCGAACAGGTAGGCCTGGCCCGCGCCATCGACGCTCTTGAGTTTTTCGAACAACTCCAGGCTGGGACGGACGCGGCGCACCGCTGCTTCGCTGGTCAGCGGAATGACGAGCTGCTCGCGGCCAGCCTTCATCCACAAGGGCTGGAACCCTATGTCGGACGCTTCGAGCCCTAACAACCGAGCGAGCTCGGCCGGCTGTACATCGACCAGTCGCGAGGTCGCCGCGGTCGCGCGCAGCGTCCACCGATCGCCGTCGGAAGTCACCGGAATGATGCCGGCACGCATCTCCAGGCCGAGCTGGTTACCACCCAAGCCAAGCGCCCGGCATACATGCGCGGTGCCCAGTGTGGGATGGCCCGCAAATGGCATCTCGTACGACGGCGTGAAGATGCGCACCAGCGCGGCGGCGCGTTTCGACGGCAGGATGAAGGTGGTTTCGGAGACGTTGAACTGGCGCGCCAGCGCCTGCATGGCCGCCAGGTCGAGCTGGCTGCCGTCTTCGACCACACACAATGGGTTGCCGGACAGGCGCGCGCCGCCGGCGGTGAACACGTTGAGAATGCGAAACCTGAGCTCCATGGCGCGGGATTATTTCACAACGCTCCGCCAAGGAGCGTTGAGGGAAACCCCTGTCAATGCAGCTGCGTGGAAATCCCTAGCAACTGTACTGCCGCCTCAAGCAGCAATTTCGACCAGTTCCTCCTCCCGGACACTGGCGTGCAGCTTCTCGGCGTGCCACAGCGACAACTCACCGCTACCGGACTCGACCAAGGCAGTGCAACTCTCCACCCAATCGCCATCGTTGCAATAGAGCACGCCGTCGATCTGGCGCATGCCCGCGCGGTGAATGTGTCCGCAGACGATGCCGTCGAGATTGCGGCTGCGCGCAGCCTGGGCGGCGGCGCGTTCGAACGCGGCGACATACTGGACAGCCTTGGGAAGCCGCAGTTTTAGATATGTCGCCAGCGACCAGTACGGCATGCCAAACGAGCGGCGGCAGGCGTTGACACTGCGGTTGAGGCGCATCATGAATTCGTACGCCGTGGCGCCGAAACGCGCGAGCCACCGGCTGTACTTCACCGCCGTGTCGAATTCATCGCCGTGCATGATGAGAAACTCGCGGCCATCGGCGGTGGCATGGACGTATTTGCGGCGAATACTCATGTTGCCGAACAACGAGCCGCAGAACTCACGGATGTTGTCGTCGTGGTTGCCGGGCACGTAGATGACTTTCGTGCCTTCCTTGGCCTTGGCGAGAATCACGCGCAGCACTTCGTTGTGCTCCTCGGGCCAGTAGAACACACGGCGCAAACTCCAGAAATCGACGATGTCGCCAATCAGGAATAGATAGTCGGCTTCGAAGCTCTCCAGGAACTGAAGCAGTTCCCTCGCGCGGCAGTCCCGCGAACCCAAGTGAATGTCGGATACGAAAACCGATCGCAGGCGGTTCCTCTTCGCGTTCTCCGGCATGTGCCCTCCACCGTCCATATAAAGGAGTGGTGGCAGCTTGCCTTAGCCCCGTTTCACCTTTATGACTCCGTGGCTTACGTAACTGTCTTCGCCAGAAAGCTGAGCTGAAAAGCCGGCCTGATCAGAAGTCGACCACCATCTTGAAGCCGCCGAACACCATGCGCTTGGCGTCGAACGGCATGGGCGCGTTTGGCTTCATCATGTCGGCGAGCCGTGGATCCTTCATGACCTTCGTGTTCACGCGATCGCGATCCTTGCGTGACTTGTAGACGATCCACGAGAACCACACTTCCTCGCCCTTCTTGAGCTTCACGCCCTGTGGAAAAGAAGTTTGTTTGCCGGGCTTGACGTCATCGGCCACGCACTCGTGATAGCCGAGCGCCCCGTGCTCCATCCATATCTTTCCGGCGAGCGTCGCCATTTTTTTGTATGCGGTCCGGCTCCTCTTTGGAACGGGGATCAGGAAACCATCGACATAGGCCATGGGCTGTCTCCTCTTTCGCCGAATTGTAGCGCCGCCAGTCGTGCATACAACGCATTGTCGCGCAGCAGTTCTTCGTGGCGGCCGATTCCGACGATGCGGCCGCGGTCGATCACCACGATGCGGTCGGATTTGACGGCGGTTGCCAGTCGGTGGGCGATCACGAGTGTGGTGCGGTTGCGCACGAGCTTGTCCAGCGCCTCCTGCACCAGCCGTTCACTCTCGGAATCGAGCGAGCTCGTCGCCTCATCGAGCAGCAGGATGGGCGGATTCTTGAGAATCGCGCGCGCGATGGCGATGCGCTGCTTCTGCCCGCCCGAAAGGCGTGCGCCGCGCTCACCGAGGAAGGTGTCGTATCCCGACGGCAGCTTCTGGATGAACTCATCCGCGGCCGCGGCGCGCGCCGCGTCTTCGATGTCGGCGTCACTGGCAGTGGGGCGGCCGTAGCGGATGTTCTCGCGCGCACTCGTCCCGAAGATCATGGTTTCCTGCGGCACGAGACCGATGAGCGCACGCACCGCGGAAGGATCGGCATCCGCGATGTTAGTCCCGTCGATGAGTATTCGTCCCGCACTTGGGTCGTAGAAACGCAGCAGCAGCTGGAAGACTGTGCTCTTGCCCGCGCCGGAGGGGCCGACGAAGGCCACGGTTTCGCCCGGGGCGATTTCGAGGTCGAAGTCGTCGAGCGCGCGGGTGTCGGGCCGGGATGGATAGTTGAAACTCAGATGATCGAACCGGATCTGCCCGTGCGGAACCGCGAGCTCGACCGGCGTTGCGGGCGTGACGATCGACGGCCGCGATTGCAGCAGCTCGATGGTGCGTTCCATCGCCCCGGAAGCGCGTTGCAGCTCCCCCCACATCTCCGAGAGCGCCGCGACCGACGTGCCCATGAAGATCGCATAACTCAGGAACTTCGCCAGATCGCCGCCCGTCATCGTGCCATCGAGCACCGAACGCGCGCCAAGCCACAGTACCAGCGTGACCGCCGAGAACATGGTCATGATGGCGAACGCGATGAGCCAGGCGCGCACACGGGTGCGATGCACGGCGGTAAAGAAGCTCTTCTCCACCGCATCGTCGTAACGCCGCCCGTGCAACCCTTCGAGCGTGAATGCCTGTACCGTCTGAATGGCGTTCAGCGTTTCGCCGGCGAGACCCGAGGTGTCGGCGACGCGATCCTGCGAATCGCGCGACAGGCTGCGCACGCGCCGGCCGAACAGCAGCATGGGCAGCAACACCGTGGGAATGAGCGCGAGGATGATGAGCGCCAGTTTCAGGTTCGTCAGCAACAGCAGGACCAACGAGCCGGCGAAGCTCACCGATGAGCGCAGCAGGATGGACAGGCCAATGCCGGACAACGACTGGATCAGCGTGGTGTCGGTAGTCAGACGGGACAACACTTCGCCGGTCTTGGTGATTTCGAAGAACGCCGGATCCATGCGGATCACGCGCTGGTAGACGGCGCTGCGCAGGTCGGCGACGACCCGCTCGCCGATCCAGTTCACGAGGTACATGCGCAACGACGCGAAGGCGGCAAACACGGCTGCGGCCAACAGCAGCAGCAGGAAATAGCGGTCGATGGCGGCGGCGTTGGCGGCCGTGAATCCCTTGTCGATGACGTTCTTCAGGGCCTGCGGCAGCGCCAGCATCGCGGCGGCGGCAAACAGCAGTGCAACCAGCGCGACAGTCATGCGCGCGCGATACGGCGCCAAAAATGGCAGCAGAGCTCTGAGGGGCCTTAGAGTCTTGCCCTTGGGGCGCTCGCTGCTCTCAATGGGGCTCACGGAACTTGAGCTTGCCCAGGTTCAGCTCCCACCACATGCGGAAATCGCTCGCCAGGCTGTAGAACGGAAAGCGGAATGTCGCCGGCCTGTTGTGCTCGAAGCCGTAGTGGCCGATCCACGCGAATGCGTAACCGGAAATCAGCGCCCCCAGGAGCCACAGAGGTTTTCCCGAAATGATGAGTGCCGCGAAGCACAGCACGGCACCCCAGGTGCCGATGTAATGCAGCACGCGCGACACCGGGTTGCGGTGCTCGCTGAGATAAAACGGGTAGAACTCCGCGAAAGAGCGAAAACCCGAATCCTTGGGTGCGTTCGCGCGAGGTTCCATAAGTGGCCGCCATCATCCAGTACTCTGCAACCCTTCGGCAATGCCTGCGATGCAGGCGAGCAGCGCCTCGAACAATTCGCGGTCCTGACGGCCTGTTTCCCTCCACCGTCTTAGTAGATCGACTTGCAGAAGGTTGATCGGGTCCACGTAGGGATTGCGCAGCTCGATGGCGCGCTGCAACGTCGTGTCGCGATCGAGCAGCGCGGTGGTCTGCTTGATGCTGAGCACCTGATCCACCACCAGCTGGAATTCTTCGCGCAGTTTGACGCCGAAATGCCGGTGCCTGGGTTCGGCCAGATCTTCGTACGCCGCGGCGATTTCGAGATCGGCGCGCGCCAGCGAGGCTTCGACGTCGTCGATCAGCGACGCGAAGAAATTCCACTCCTGGTACGCCGAGCGCGCCACCTCGACGCCGAGCTCATCGACCGCCGTACGCAGCCCGAATCCGGCGCCGAACCATGCCGGCAACATGTGCCGCGACTGAGTCCAGGCGAACACCCACGGCACCGCGCGCAGCGCATCGACCCCTTCTCGGCCCGGTCGCACCGCGGGACGCGAGCCGATCTGCATGCGCGAGATCACGTCGATGGGCGTGACCGCCTGGAACCACGTATAGAGCTCCGCATCGGCGTGGACGAAGCGCCGGTAGGTCTGCCGGCTCACCGAGGCCATGCGCGCCGCGAACTGCAATTGCGCAGCGCTTGCCGTCGTGCCGGTGGCATCGCCGCCGATCGATGACGCCAGCGCGTTGAATGCCCGCTCGAGCGTGCGCATGGCGATGGGTTTGAGGCCATAACCCTGGTTGATGACTTCGCCCTGCTCGGTCAGCCGCAATACGCCGTTGACCGTGCCCGCGGGCGCGCTGCGGACCAGCGAATCGATGCGCGACCCGCCGCGCGCGATGCTGCCGCCGCGCGCGTGGAAGATGACGTGACTTTCGTTGGCGGCGGCCAGCGCAGTGGACAACTCTGCCTGCGCCCGGTACGCGGCGAAACGCGCCGCACAGATGCCACTCTCCTTGTTCGTGTCCGAGTAGCCGATGAGGGCGCATTGCATGCGGCCGCGCGCCTCGAGGTGGCGGCGATACAGCGGGTCGCCTAACAAGGTTTTCATCACCTCGCCGCAGTGCTCGAGCGCCTCCACGGATTCGAACAGCGGCGCGATGTCCACGGCCACTTCACCGGAAACGCGGTCGTAGGCTTCCGCCCAGCGCGCCAGCAGCAGCGGCGCGAGCACGTCATCGGCATTCTGCGTGCCGCTCACCACGTAGTAGCCGATGGCGTCCCGCCCATAGCGGTGCCGCGCCTGCAGGATGCCCTCGAAAACGCCGAGCGTGCGCCGGCCGAGCGCATCCAGCTCCACTTTCACGCCGGCGTCGCGTTCGATGGCCTGCACCAGGATGTCGTGACGCTCCGCGGCCGTGCGCACCATCCAAGTCGGATCGTCCAGTCCTTGCGCGATGACGCGGTGATGAATTTCCGCGTGCTGGCGCAGATCGAGCGTGGCCAGGTGAAAGCCGAAAGTTTCCACGCGCCGGATCAGCCGCTGCACATTGCCCCAGCCGGCGTGAAACCCCTTGTTTGCCTTGAGACTGGCGGCAATCAGTTTGAGGTCGCGCAGGAACTGCTGTGGGCCTTCATACCCGTTTGGCCTGCCGTCGTAGGTGAGACGCAGGCGCTCGGCGACCTGGCCGAGGAATACGCGATACGGCATGCGATCGTGACGCATGGGCGTGGTGCCGAGGGCGCCGGGAATCAGCGTGGCGTACTGCTCGATGCTCTGGCTGAGATCCTGGTTGACCGCGCTGCGGCTGGCGCTCTGCGACAGGAGTTGCGCCAGCACGCCGCATTCGCGGAAGTACGCGTTGATGATCACCTGCTGCTGGCGCGCCAGTGTTTCGCGGATCGTCTTGGCGTGCACATCGGGGTTGCCGTCCATGTCGCCGCCGACCCAGGTGCCGAAGCGGATCATGGCCGGCAGCTCCAGTGAATCCGCCGGCACGCCATACAACTTCGAGAGTGCTTCGGCCAGCTCGTCGTAAAACGCCGGCAGGATGCGATAGAGGATCTCCGCCAGATAGAACACCACGTGCTCGCGCTCGTCGGCCACGGTCAGCCGTTCGCGCGGATGATCTTCCGTCTGCCAGGCTGTGGTGACTTCGGTGCGCACCCGGCTCCAGTTCTGCCGCAGCTCCTGCGGTGTCAGTGTCGGGTCGAGCCGGTCGAGCAGCAGCTCGGCGATGCGCTGGTTCTTGCGCAGCATGGTGCGGCGCGCGCTTTCGGTGGGATGGGCGGTGAACACCGGCTCGATGCGAATGCGCTTGAGCAGCTCGAGTACTTTCTCGAGCGTGAAGCCACGGGTCTTGAGCGCATCGAGCGCCGCTTCGACGCCGCCCGGCTGCGCGCGCTCGCTGGCTTCGAGGAAATAGCCGCGGCGCCGGCGGATTCGATGCACCTTCTCGGCGAGGTTGACCACGCGGAACCACGTGGAGAAAGCGCGCGCCAGATCGCGCGCCACCTGCGGTGCGCGCCCGCGCAACTGCACGCTGAGCTCGGCGGCCGCTTCCTTGTCGCCGGCGCGGCGGCGGATAGATAGACGGCGGTCCTTCTCGACGAGATCGAACAGCGCATCCCCGCCCTGCTCTTTCAGCACGTCGCCCACCAGTGCACCAAGCACGTGCACGTCGTCGCGCAACGCTGTGTGCTTCGCCGGAAATTGAATGTCGTCGCGCCTCACGGAGCGCGGCATTCTACAGTGTTAAAGACATGGCGTAACGGCGGCACGTCAGGAATCATGTGGCGATGGATCAGGATCAGAATCGCCAGCGTCTGGGAATGCTGTTGGTCGCCGGCTCGGCCATTTTGTTTGCCAGCAAAGGGCTTTTCGGCAAAGCGTTGTACCAACGGGGCGTCGGATTCGAGCTGCTGGTGACAGTGCGCGCCGTGCTTGCCATGCCGCTGTTTGTCTGGTTTGCCTTCCGTGCGCACCAGCCGGCCCGACCAATCCGCGAGGGCGGGCAAGAACCTCGGCCTCTGCCCGTGAGGGCGGTGGTCGCAGCCGCCATCTCCGGCGTTACCTGCTACTACATCGGTGCGATGGTCGACTTCTGGGCATTGACCCTCATCGATGCCTCCATCGAGCGTGTGCTGCTGTTCAGTTATCCGGCGATGGTGATGGTGGTCCATTGCTTCATGTGGCGCCGCGCGCCCGAGATGCGCCTGGTGCTCGCCATGGTGGTCACTTACGCGGGCATCTTCTTCGCCATCGGTGGCATCGACTTCCACGAGTTGCGGCAGAACCTGTTCGGCGCCGGGCTCGTCCTGATCGCCGCGCTCACCACGGCTATCTACTTTTTAATCGGCGAGCGGTACACGCAGGAGCTCGGCAGCACACGCTTCGCGGCCATTGGCATGAGCTCCGCCGCCGTGGCGCTGGTGCTGCATTTCACCGTCTTCCGCTCGTTTCACGAGCTGCGCTTCCTGCAGGCCTACGACTGGCTGTTGCTCACGGTGCTCGGCGTGTTGTGCATGTTCATTCCCGGATTGTTGCAGGCCGAGGGCATGCGGCGCGTTGGCGCACAGCGGGCGGCGATCGCGAGCACCATCGGTCCACCCACCACCATCGTACTGGCGGCCCTCTTTCTCGGCGAGCGGCTCAATGTCTGGCAGGCACTGGGAAGCGCGATGATCGTCTGCAGCGTGCTGGTGTTGAGCTGGCCGAAACGCGTGGTGGCGGACGAGCCCTGACTCTGACACGTAGTCGGCGTGTATTCCGATCCGCGGGGAGTAGGAGCGCCACGCCCGCGCGCCTACCCTAGTGAGCAGAGAATCTCACGAGGTGCTTGTCATGACTCCCGCAAAGTCCAGTTCCTGGTTCACGCGCCTAGCAAAGCGTACCGCGCACACCACCGGTCAGCCGGTCACGTTTGCGCTCGCGGTGCTGGTGATTCTCGGCTGGGCCATCAGTGGTCCCCTATTCCGATGGAGCGACACCTGGCAGCTGGTGGTGAATACCGGTACCACGATCATCACGTTTCTCATGGTGTTCCTGATCCAGAGCACCCAGAACCGCGACGCCGAAGCCGTGCACGTGAAGCTGGATGAACTGCTGCGCGTATCACCAGGTGCGCACAACGTACTCATGGATCTCGAAGAGCTCGAAGAACGTGACCTCGCGCGAATTCGCGCAGTCTACGTGAGGCTGGCGGAAAGGGCCCGGCTGGGCCCCGATGACGGTCGAAGCGAAACCGGTGTCCCTAACATCGACGACCTGCTCGAATCACGGCATGCCGATGGAGATCCTCAGGGCAGCCCTTGAACCCACCACTTCGCCGTGAGGCCCAGGAGCACGCCGACAACGAGCGCAATCGCGAAACCGAGTTTGCCCGCCTGCTGCTGAATTGCGACGAACAAGCAGGACAGTACCGAAAAGAACACCTGCCACAGCAACGGATTGCGGAAGGCCTTGGGCTCGAGCAGCGGCGCAGCGATCACGCCGATGGCCGCACCCGCCGCCGCCAGCCACAGGATCGAGCGCGGTTCGAAGCCGACGCTCCAACCATGGAACAGCGGAAGCAGTACCGCGAAAACCGGCGACGCGAACGCCACCACTTTCCAGCCTGAAATGGGTTCGCGGCGCGGCATCAACCGGCGAGCAGCACGGCCTCGGCATGCTCGAGCGCCTCGGGCGTGCCGTAGACCACCACGATGTCGCCATCCTGGAACTCCGTGTCGCCGCTGGGCTCGCGGCCGAGGATGCCGTGGCGGCGGATGCCGGTGAACGCCACCTGGGCACCTGCGCGTCGCACTTCGTCCACGCATTTGCCGATGCACCAGGAACCCGGGGGCAATACCACCGAGCGCACCTGCTCGGCGAATTCGGCATCGTTCAACGAGCCGTCACCGCGCGCGATGACGTTGCGCAGCATCTCGTAGCGATTGCCGCGCAGCTCGGCGACCGAGCGCATGACCGTGGCTGGCGGCACCTTGAGCGACATCAGCACATGCGATGCCAGCATGAGGCTCGCTTCGAAAGCCTCGGGTACGACCTCGGTGGCGCCCGCGGTCTTGAGCTCGAGCAGCCGCGAGTCGTCGGGTGTGCGCACCAGCACCGGCACGTCGGTGCGCAAACGGCGCAGGCTTCGCAGGATGGCGAGCGAAGTACGTGTGTCGGAGAACGAAATGACCACCGCGCTTGCATTGGCGAGGCCCACTTCCTCGAGCACCTGCTCGTCGGCGGAGTCCCCGTACACCACGGGTTGACCGATCTGCCGCGCGGTTCGCACGCGCGCGGCATCGAGATCGATGGCAATGTATTCAAAGCCCTGCGCCTCGAGCACGCGCGCCACGTTCTGGCCGACGCGGCCGAAGCCGCACAGGATCACGTGCGCGCGTTTCGCCACAGCCTGAGTGGCGGCGTCCTCGCGTTCGATGGCAGTCCTGGGCGGTCCGCGCTCACCTAACAACAAACGCGCTACGCGTTTGTTGTTGGCGAGGATCACCGGCGCCAGCACCATGCCGAGCACGACAGCCACCAACAGCGGTTGCGCGATGGCCGGGTCGATGGCTTTGTTCTGCAGCAGCAGCGTCAGCAGCGCGATGCCGAACTCGCCGCCCACGGCCAGCGTGACACCGGTGCGCAATGCCTTGAAGTTGGAATCCACGAACAAGCGCGTCGCGAACGAGGCGATGACGGCCTTGATGAGCACCATGGAAACCAGCAATGCCAGGATCACCCAGAGCTCGCGCCACAGCGCGTTCAGATCGAGCAACATGCCCACCGAGATGAAGAACAGGCCGAGCAGGATGTCGCGGAACGGCCGGATGACGCTCTCCACCTGGTGGCTGTATTCGGTCTCGGCCAGCATCATTCCGGCGAGAAAGGCGCCGAGCGCCATCGACAGCCCCGCGAGTTGCGAGGCCCAGGCGGAAGCCAATGCCACCAGCAGCACCGCGAGTGTGAACAGCTCGCGCAGGCGGCTGTTGGCGATGACATACAGAAGCGGGCGCAGCAGCCAGCGGCCGGCGGCCAGCACCACCAGCACGGCAAGGGTGCCGGCAGCCACCAGCTTCACGGCCATGCTCATCGAAAAGGATTCGGCCCCTGGCGCCAACGCCGCTGCCAACGCAAGAAAAGGGACCACGGCGATGTCCTGGAACAACACCACGCTGAACGCCAACCGGCCGTGCGTGCGATTGAGCTCGGCACGCTCTGTGAGCAACTGCACGATGAGCACGGTGGAGCTCATGGCCACCACACCGCCGAGCACGATGCACTGTGGCCACCCGAGTCCGAACTGGCGTGCGATCAGCGCCACCACGGCAGCCGTGCCGAGCACCTGCAGCGACCCCAAGCCGAACACCTCGCGGCGCAACGCGACCATGCGCGGCCAGGAAAACTCCAGGCCCAGCGTGAACAGCAGGAAGACCACGCCCAGCTCCGCCAGCAGGTGCGTGGTGTCGGACTCGGGGAACAGCCCGATGGCATGCGGCCCCAGGATAAGTCCGACGGTGACGTAGCCGAGAATGGCCGGCAGTCCGAGGCGCCGCGCCAGCGTCACGACGAAAACCGACGCGGCTAACAGGACGAGGATGAGAGGCAGGGGTGAATCGGTCATTCGCCGTAGAAGTTAGCACGGCGGTTGTCGGCAGGCATCGCCCACTCTATTGTCCGGGTGCCGTGAAACTCACCGAAACATTCGCGCGCTTCGCGAAATCCGAACAATTCGGGGGCGTCTTGCTCCTGGGCTGCACCGTGGTGTCGCTGGCGTTGGCCAACTCCCCGCTGTCGGCGGCCTACATCGATGTCTGGCACCTGAAACTGGGTCCCCTGAGTCTCGAGCACTGGATCAACGACGCGCTGATGGCGATCTTTTTCCTTTTCATCGGCCTCGAGCTGGAGCGCGAACTGTACGTCGGGGAGCTGTCGAAATTGCGCAATGCGCTGCTGCCGGCATTCGCGGCCGTCGGCGGCATGGTCGCACCAGCGTCGCTGCACTTTGCGCTGAATGGCGGATTGGCCACGCAGGCGGGCTTCGGCATACCGATGGCAACTGACATCGCGTTTGCGTTGGGTGTGCTGGCGTTGCTCGGCAACCGCGTTCCGGCGGCGCTCAAGGTGTTCGTCGTCGCGTTCGCGGTCATCGATGACCTCGGCGCCATCGTGTTGATCGCCACGGCATACACTGCCGAGATCTCCGCAGCCTGGCTCGCCGCGGCACTTGCCACCTGGTCGTTGCTATTCCTGCTCGGACGACCGATGCGCGTCATGGCACTCGCGCCCTATCTCATCGGCGGCGCGTTCATGTGGTTCTGTGTGTTGAACGCGGGGATTCACGCGTCGATTGCCGGCGTCATGCTGGCCTTCGCCATTCCGTTCTCGGCGCGCGAGCAACTGCAATCGCCGTCGCATCGCCTGGAGCACCGCCTGCACAAGCCGGTGGCCTATCTGATCCTGCCGCTGTTCGCGCTGGCGAATACGGGTGTGCCGGTCGACAGCGAAGCGATCGCTCAGCTCGCCACGGCCAATAGCGCCGGTATCGCGCTGGGGTTGCTCATCGGCAAGCCGCTTGGCGTGAGCCTACTGTGCATGCTGGCCGTCGCCTGCCGCGTGAGTTCGTTGCCGGAGGGCATCCGCTGGTCACACATCGTGGGCGCGGGAATGCTCGGCGGCATCGGCTTCACGATGTCGATTTTCATCACCAATCTTGCTTTCGCAAGCTCAGCAAACGTTATCGATTCTTCCAAGCTCGCCGTCTTGGCCGCCTCGCTCATCGCGGGGATTCTGGGATTTATCTGGCTGCGGTTATCGGACCATAAAAATGCGCCCGAGCTCCAGGCGTAGAGAGATACCAGAGCACCATGGCGACGACGGGCACCCCGATGACGGCACGCGGTTCGTTCCCGGTGAGGACGTTCAACAGATCGCCAACAAGATTCACCGAGAGCATGACGATCGCTGCGCGATACCCCCATTTTTTTCCTGCCGTCATGCCGTAGGCGGTTGCGGCGCAGGCCAGACAGACCGTGCCCAGCAGTAAATACGCCCAGGGTCCCATTCGCAGAAAGGCGTCGTGTCCCCGCGGATTCACGCGCCAGATCGTGTCGACTGCCCCACCTGGCACCGCGAGAGTTGCGAGAGCGAGACCGCTGGCAAGCGCTCCGAAAGCGAACAGACACGCGATTGCTGTGACGCCGGCCGGACGTGCAGAGATTGGTCGCGTGCTCATGTACCCATTAGACTCCCTGCGGTAATTGCTAGCTTCGTTGCAGGTGCACTGGAGGATTCTCTTGCGTCCCATCATTCTCGCGGCTCTTGCCGGCCTCAGTCCATCCACCGCGTTCGCGGAAACTTCCGTCCCCAATTTGACGACCAGTGCGCTGGGCGCCATCGCGCTCGCGGTGTTCATTGTCGCTTACGGTTTCGTGATCGCCGAAGAATTCACCCACCTGCGCAAGTCGAAGCCGGTGATGGTTGCCGCCGGCGTGCTTTGGTTGCTGGTCGCCATCGCCTGGCAAGCGGGTGGCGTCCCCGATGTTGGTGAGCTTCTGCGTCACAATCTGCTCGAATACAGCGAGCTGCTGTTGTTTCTGCTGGCCGCGATGACCTTCGTGAACACTCTCGCTGAGCGCAACGTGTTTGCAGCGCTTCGCAGCTGGCTGGTCGAGCGCGGATGGTCCCTGCGGACCATATTCTGGATGACCGGAGTAATGGCGTTTCTGTTGTCGCCAGTGCTCGACAACCTCACGACTGCCCTCGTCATGGGCGCGGTCGTGCTCGTAACCGGGCGCGGCAATCCCGTTTTCATCGCACCGGCCTGCATCAACATCGTCGTTGCCGCCAATGCCGGCGGCGCATTCAGTCCATTCGGCGACATCACGACGTTGATGGTCTGGCAGAAGGGGCTGCTCGGCTTTTTCGACTTCTTCGCGTTGTTCATTCCCTCGCTGGTGAATTGGCTGGTTCCAGCCTTCTTCATGAGTCTGGTGATTCCCCGTATTCGACCCGAAGCGAATGACGAGCACGGCGAAATCAAGAACGGTGGCAAAATTGTCATCGCTCTGTTCGCATTGACGGTGATCATCACGGTAGCCATGCATCAGTACGCGGACCTCCCCCCCTTCCTCGGCATGATGACCGGCCTCGGCTTGCTGCAAATCTACGGATACTTCATTCGTCGTAAAGAAGTGCGCGAGGCGCGTATGGCGCCCGTGTCGGCGGCTCCGCCGGGATTCAAGCCGGCCGAAAAACCCTTCGATGTCTTCATCAGCCTCAAGCGGGCCGAATGGGACACGCTGCTCTTCTTCTATGGCGTGGTGCTGTGCGTGGGAGCGCTCGGCGCGTTCGGTTACCTGGCCGCGCTGTCCATCGTCTCTTACGACTCTCTGGGACCGACTTGGGCCAACGTGCTCGTGGGTGTCGCCTCTGCGATCGTCGACAACATTCCGGTGATGTTCGCGGTGTTGAGTATCGAGCCGGAAATGTCGCGTGGCCAGTGGTTGTTAGTGACACTTACCGCCGGCGTCGGCGGATCGCTGTTGTCGATTGGATCAGCGGCGGGTGTTGCTCTCATGGGTCAGGCGCGCGGCGTCTACACCTTCTTCGCGCATCTCAAGTGGACCTGGGCGATCGCGCTGGGATACGCAGCCTCGATCTGGGTGCATTTCCTGGTGAATGGCGCTTCGTTCCGCTGACATCCGCGCGGGCCTACCGATCCGTGGTGGGGGGCCTTCGCCTCGAGCCGCGCGCGCCGCCGGCGCGAGGTGGACTCGCTGCCGCCAGGGGCAACGATGGATCCGGCAGATGCGTGAGGACGGCGTCGATGCCCTCGGAAAGCCTTTCGAGATCCCGGTCCGAAAGATTGCATACCGCGCGCTGCAGCGTACCGACCGCCCTCCCCGCGGTTGCCTGTAATAACTGTTTGCCCACCGAAGTCGGATAGACGCGAACGGCCCGCTGATCATCCTCGCTGCGCCGTCGCTCGATCCAGCCGCGCGCGACCAGACTCTTGAGTACGTGACTGACCGCCGGTCGCTGCATTCCTAGCATTGAAGCAAGTTTCGAGGCTGTTAGACCTGGCTCGTTGCCAACGCACACCAAAGCACGATGGAGGGTAATAGGCGCATCAGTCATGCGCTCGAGCTCCCGATAGAGCGTGCGCATACGGTCGACCAGCCCGCGCGCGGCAACCAGCGCCCTATTCTCTAGCGCTTCCCGCGCCTCGTCTTCGACTGTCTTCGCTCGGCTCATCTGAAGGTCACGACCGGAAGGGGGCCAGCCCGATCAGTAGCGTACACGAACTTTTTGAGCTGCCCTCTTCGTTATGCAAAGCAAATAGTTCACGACTAGCAATCATTGCGTACAATTAACCACAATGATCGACACACACGCCCGGAAATCGCACTCGGCCACCGCCCCGCCCTTCTGTCTGTTCCTCGATGTCGATGGAACGCTGCTCGACATCGCGCCAACTCCAGACCGAGTCCGCGTCGATCCGGCACTGGTGGATTTGCTACGGGAGCTGGACCGCGCCTTTGATGGCGCGCTGGCGTTGATCAGTGGCCGCCCCATCGTCGAGGTCGACGATCTTTTCGAGCCGCTGTTTCTGTCGGTGGCCGGTGTGCACGGATGCGAGCGCCGGGACGCCACTGGTCATTGGTATCGCCCGTCGTTCGCCGGCACCGAACTGGAGCCTATCCGCAAGGATCTGCAGGATTTTCTATCGCAATTCCAGGGAACGATGCTGGAGGACAAGGGGTGCGCGCTGGCCGTCCATTTCCGGCAGGCGCCTTATCTCGAAGAGAAACTGCGCTTGAGGTTATGCGCCCATCTATCCGGAACCCGGGACTACGAACTGCTGGAGGGGGATCACGTCATCGAAATCAAGCCGGCCGCGCACAACAATGCGAGTGCTATTGAAGCGTTCATGGAGGAGGCGCCGTTTGCGGGGCGCACCCCTGTCTTTATCGGCGACGATAGAACCGACCTCGAGGGATTCGCGGCAGTTCGTCGATTCAATGGCCAGGCGATATCGGTAGGCAATCGCGTTGCCGCCGAGCGGCACCTCGCGAGTCCGACTGCAGTCCGGGAATGGCTGGAAATGCTCTTGCTCGAAGCGCCGCGGTGACTGTGATCGGATTGCCTACCGAACTGAGTCTCGGCGTCATGGGTGTCGTATGAGCAGGTTGGTTGCGGTCTCCAATAGGATTGCCCTTCCCAAGCGCAGCACCGCGCCTGGTGGGCTCGCAGTTGGCTTGGTCGCGGCCATGCAGGCACGCGGCGGACTGTGGTTCGGGTGGGATGGCGAGACGACCGACGGGACCATCGAGCCGCCTACGGTGATTCGCAAAGGAGACATCAGCTACGCCGCCACGCATCTGGACCAGACCGATTACAAGGATTTCTACCTCGGCTTCTGCAATTCGGTGCTTTGGCCGCTGTTTCACTATTTTGTCGAAGGTTTTCGCTACTCCGATGCCCAGTACGAGGCCTATCTACGCGTCAATCGGAGGTTCGCGCAGGAGCTGCGCCCACTGCTCGAGCCGGAAGACGTGATCTGGGTGCATGACTATCATCTGATCCCATTGGCCCACAAGCTCCGGGATGCGGGAGTCACGCAGCCGATCGGATTCTTCCTGCATATCCCTTTTCCCAACATTGAAGTTCTGCGAGTGCTGCCGGTCTATGGCGAGCTGCTGCAGGCATTACTCGCATACGACGTGCTCGGTTTTCAGACACGAACCGATCTGGAAGCATTTCGCGGCGCTGTGGCGCAATTGTGGGGCTCCGAGGCCGTCCATGAAGATCGCATCGTCGTCGGAGAACGATCCGTCATCACGTCCGTCTTTCCGATCGGCGTCGATGTAAGCGCCATCCAGCGTGAAGCAACCGAATCATTGGCGAGCGAAGAATGCAAGCGCATGCTCGCGGGGCTTCTGGGCCGGCGCCTCATGATCGGAGTTGACCGACTCGACTACAGCAAGGGATTGGTCGAACGATTCCGCGCCTACGAGCGTTTTCTCGAAACACATCCGGAAAACCAGAATCGCGTAACCTTTCTGCAAATTGCTCCGCTATCGCGCACGGATGTTCGCGCGTATTCGGAAATACGCCGTGATCTGGAACAAACGACCGGGCGGACCAATGGTCGATTCGCGGACACGGACTGGACGCCAATTCGTTACCTGAACAAGAACTTCGCCCACGACGTTTTGATGGGCTTCCTCCGCAATGCGCTCATCGGCATCGCTACGCCGCTGCGCGACGGCATGAACCTCGTCGCGAAGGAATTTGTAGCCGCGCAGGACCCGTCCGACCCTGGAGTTCTCGTACTGTCGACGCTGGCTGGCGCCGCGCACGAACTTGGTGGCGCCGTGCTGGTCAACCCGTACGACACACGGAGCATGGCTCACGCGATTCAGCAGGCCTTCAACATGCCGCTGGCAGAGCGGCGCGAGCGGCACCAGTCGATGATCGATACCTTGCGCAAGAACTGCATTCACGCCTGGCACACGCGCTTTCTACTCGCGCTCGATGCCGCGAGGGAACGCGCACATGCCTGACATGAACGATTTCTCCAATCTGCCGATCTTCGAGAACTCACTGTCGGCGTGGCTGATAGCCGGCACGGTCACCTTTGTCGCGGTCATCCTTTTCCTGACTCTGCGCAGAGTTGCACGCCGGTATCACGTGCGCCTGCAGAAGACTCCGGAAACCGAGCTCCTGGAAATTCCAGCCCTGGTCCTCGGCCGGACGACATTGCTGTTCTTCGTCGTAGTTGCCATCGTTCTCGGCCTCAAGACTCTCACGATCGGGCAGAAGTCGCAGGCGGTCATCAACTCGGCGATCACCATCGCGCTCTTCTGGCAGGCGGGAATCTGGGCCGCCACCGCGGCCGGTGCGTGGCTCGATCGCAAGCGCCGGCGCAGCCTGGCGGGTGACAAAGCCGCCATCGGTTCGCTGGGTATCATTTCCTTTCTCGCGAACGTCGTGATCTGGGCGCTGGTGTTGCTTCTGACGCTCGACAACCTCGGCGTAAATATCACGGCGCTGGTCGCAGGCCTTGGTATCGGCGGTATCGCGGTGGCTCTCGCGCTGCAGAACGTACTCGGCGATCTATTTGCCTCGCTCTCCATTGCGCTCGACCAGCCATTCGTCGTCGGGGACTTCTTGAGTGTCGACGAATTCCTCGGTTCCGTGGAATACATCGGCATCAAGAGCACGCGCCTACGCAGCCTGAGTGGCGAGCAGATCATCATCTCGAACGGCGACCTTTTGGGAAGCAGGGTTCGCAACTACGGGCGGATGAGTGAGCGGCGCGTTGTATTCGGCACCGGCGTAACCTACGACACCCCAGTCGAGAAACTGGCGGAGCTGCCGAAGATCATCCGTGAAATCGTGACGTCTCAGCGCGATACTCGCTTTGACCGCGCGCATTTTGCCAAGCACGGCGACTGGGCGCTGGAGTTCGAGACTGTTTACTTCGTCTTGTCAGCCGACTTCAATCGCTACATGGACATTCAGCAATCGATCAACCTGGAGTTGCATCGAAGACTTGCCGCAATGGGCATCGAATTCGCATATCCGACTCGAAAAGTACTCCTGGTTACTGAAGATGGGCCATTGCTCTCGGGCCATCCACGTGACGCCGGACCTCCCGCTGTACCAAACTGATGGCGCTGCCTCCGATATCTCCACGGGTCCTGAAGTTCATCGCCGAAAAGATCGACACGGTGGCCGAACTCGAGACCTTGCTGATCCTGAGCGACGATGAGCATCGCCAGTGGAGTGCGCAGGAAATCGCGGCGCGCCTTTACACCCACCCGGCGAACGCCATTCGCGTGCTGGAATCGCTGTCGCGCCGCGACCTCGTTGCCTCGGGCGGAACGCCTGCCCAATTTCGCTTCAGCCCGGCGCACAACGACGACCGCAAGGCATTCGCCGAAGTGGCCGACGCATACCGCCGCAACCTCGTGGCGATTACAACGTTCATCCACTCGAAGGCGTCTGCGTCGGTGACGGAATTCGCGCGAGCCTTCGACTTGAAGAAGGATCAATAGATGTTGCAACTGACTGTAAACATACTCGGCACGCTTACCGTTGGACTGTGTGCGGTGCTGTTGCTCCGCGCGTACCAAAGCGTAAAAAGGCGCTTGCTGTTCTGGAGTGGGCTGTGTTTCGCGGGACTCACCGCGGCGAATGCACTCCTGCTCGTCGATGTGGCCTTGATCCCCGACATCACTCTCTACCGCTGGCGCCTGGCAGCCGCGGCCATATCGATGTGCCTGCTGCTCTATGGGCTCATATTCGAGAGCGATCACTCATGATCGAGGGATTTCTCCTTGGCGTGATAGTCACCGCTTCGCTCGTCGCGGCGGCATTCTTTCTGAAGTTTTGGAGACGGACGCGCGACCCGTTATTCCTCGGCTTCGGCGCAGCATTTCTGATCGAGGGCTTGAACCGAATTTGTTTTCTTTTTGTCGACGGGCCTGAGGCGGGCAACAACCTCCTCTATGGGATACGGCTGTTGTCTTATCTGCTGATCCTTGCCGCCATCGGCTACAAGAATCGCCGCTAGGGTCGCGCACTACGAATTCATGAAAACGGTGGTGTCATACCGCTCGAAGTTCTGCAGTGCACGCCGGTAGGCCGCGTGCACCATGCGCTCGGCAACCTTGTCCGCGCGCGGTGACAGCAGCATGCGCAACACCACATCGTCGGCCGGGCGCGCCTTGTCATCGCCCAGGTACTGCTCGATGAGCTTGGAGATGCGGTTGCAGAGCTCGTTGGCGAAACGCAGCCTCGCGGCGTCATGCACCGTATCGACTGCAGGGCCATAGGTTGCCCGCGCCTCGGTCGTGAGCTCGGCGAGAAAGCTCGCCATGAGCCGCGCCTTGTCGGCAATTCGAATTTCCGTGTAGTACTGGATTTCCGATTGCAGATTCACGGAACCCTCCTCCGGCTCAGGCCGCCGGGAAGAAGTCGATGGGTTTGCTCACGGTCAGAGCCTCGACATCGGCCGCCTTGAAGCGGATAAGGCGCACGCGCGCGACGATCTTCTTCTCGAGCTCCGGATCCTTGAGCTCGCTCGAGACCACGCGGCACATGGTGATTTCGCCCGAGGGCGCGATGGTGAATTCCAGCACCAGCTTGCCGGCGAGCTCCGGCTGATCGCGCAGCGCGCGGCCATAGAGCGCGTACAACGCACCCTTGTTGCGGTCGAACACGATCTCGACTTCCTCGCGCGCGCGCGATGCCTTGCCACTGCTGCCGGTGCGCTGAACGCGGCCGCCGGCATTTGGATCGAGCCCCGAGCCATGCTGGACTTGCGTGGAGGTATGCGTGCCAATGGCGCCGGCGCCGCCGCCGAAGCCCCGCGCCATGTTGGCGGTGTTGATGCCGCCGCTCGCCCGCCCGGCCTGCGAGGTGATGAGGTTTCGCTCCGACCGCGCATCGGCGACCGGCGTTTTCAATTGCGGGTCCTGCAGGTCGAGATTCTGGTCGCGAAGCTCGGCCAGCTCGTCCGCGAGCGCCAGCATGCCCTGGTTGCGCACGTTGGGTTTCGGCTTTTCCACCGGCTTCTGGTCGGTGGGTTTCGGCTTTTCGATCTCGGGTTTCTTTTCCGGCTCCGGCGGCGGGGGCGGCGGAGGCGGCTTGGGTCTTTCGACGATGAGCTGCACGACGCGTTCGGGTAGATCGGAAGGCTTCACGCGCTCGCGCTTCGGCATCGGCAGCAGTGCGATGATGATGGCGCAGACCGTCGCGATGATGAGCAGCGCGCGCAGCAGCTTGACGAATCGCTTCTCGCTCTCCTCGCCCAAACCCCAGGGCAGCTCGAAGCGGCGGAAATAGGGAGCGAGCATCATGTGCCGGCTCCAGAGGCCTCGACCTCACGCTGGATCACGGCCAGCGAGACTTTGCCATAGTCGGCGGCCGTAGCCGTCGCCATCACGCGCTTGAGCACGGCGAAAGGTGTGCCCTTGTCGCCCATGATGGTCACTTCACGGTCGGCGAGATCGTCTTGCGCCGCGGTGCGCAGGCTTGAGTCCGACTGTTCCTTGAGCGCGAGGCGCAACGGCTCGATGACCAGTTGTGCGTCGTTGCCGCGCAGCTCCGCGATGGTGGCGATCTGGCGGCCGTTCACGAGCAACGCATCCGTCGTGACCATGACGACAACCGTCTCCCGCGGCTTGAGCTCGGCGACCGACTGAGGAATGGTGATTTGCTTGGTGTTAGGCAGAATCTCGACATCCGAGCTGTGCAGCAGCAGGAACACCACGAGCATCATCAGCATGTCGATGAAAGGCACCAGAGCCATGTGGCTCACGTGATGGCCGCGCTGTCGGTGCTTCTTGATGCGATACGGGGTCACTTCGCACCTCGGACCGCAGCACCCACCAGCGGCGCATCGCCAACGGAGATATCAGGGAACAGCTCGATTTTGACGAGCCCTATGCCCTCGGAGTTGAGCCACAACCGCGTGTTGTCCATCGTCTGGACCAGCACGTCGTATGGAATGTCCTGCTCGAGCAGCACGTTGGCCGCAAGGACCGTGGGGTACTTGGACTTCACGAACTGCAGGAATTCAGAGAGCCCCGCGTAGTCGTATTCGCCGGCTTTCTTCGGCAGCGTGCGCAACACACCGGAATTTCGATCAGCGACCTCGATGCCGTTCTGGCGCACGATAACCTCGAGCTGCAGCCCCTGCGGAAGTTCCGGCACCGAGGAGTTGGGCGCCGGAAGGTTGAGCTCGAGAATGTTCGTGTTGGAGAACACCGCGGTGAACAGCAGGAAGAATACGAGGATGACCATCATGTCGATCATGGGCACGATGTTCAGATCGTTGCGACCCTTGTATTTCGCGTGATTGCGGATCGAACGGGCTGCGAGCTTGGATGAAGCCATCGCGTGATTCCTCTGCTGAATGCCAGGCGGCGAACGGACCAGCTATCAGGCAGGACGTGGTGCGGGAGCACGCGGAGCCATCGGTGCAGCGGGCTGCGGCGCCGGCTCCGAATATCGCTCGGTGATCGAGTTCAGGAATTTCACGACCGCGATCTCGAGGCTGTCGATCAGCGAGGTGGTCTTGGATTCCAGGAACATGTGTGCAAGCAGCAATACGATTGCGACGAACAGACCGGAAGCCGTGTTGTTCATGGCTTCCGAAATGGCGGCTGCCAGCAGCGATGCCTTCTCGGCCGGGTTCGCCTGCGATACCGCTCCGAACGCGTGGATCAGCGCGAGGATGGTGCCCAGCAGACCGACCAGCAGGCCGATGTTCGCCAGCGCCGACAGGTAATGCGTGCGCTTTTCCAGTCTTGGAACTATTTCCAGCAGCGACTCTTCCATCGCCTGCTGGATGTCGTCACGGCGACGTGCCGTCGACAATCGGGCGAGACCGTACTTGAGCACCGTGCCAATCTGCGCTGGCGAATTGTTCGCCAGTGTGATGGCCTGCTTGAAGTTCCCGGCACCAAGGTGCGGCGCGACCTCTTCCCACAGCGAACGATTGCGCGACGTCTCGACGGTCAGGTAAAGCCAGCGCTCGATGGAGATGGCCACACCCACGACGAAAATGATGAGAAGGGGGTAAAGGAAAAACCCGCCTTCCTTGAAAAATACTACGACATCATTGATGAAACCCACGGTCGACTCTCCTCAGAAAACGAACATGCTCAGGGGCTTGAGCGGACAAGATTGCGTTACATAAGTGCCAAAAACTGTTAATCACTTCTCAGGCTTACTGGCGGGCGCCGCCTCATTGGGCTGCAACGCCTCGAAGTAGCGGTTTTGTCTGCGAAAGACGTCACGGTCGACCGGCTCCAGCACCTCGTCGAGCAGGCTGTTCACGGGCCGGCCCACCAGGTCGCCGAGCTCTGCACTGCGCCAGGGCACGATATACAGCACCTTGGGCAGCTCGCGGTTACCCGTGATCTGCGAGGCGTCGAGCTCCAGGCGGTCTTTGGCGTTGCCCCTGGCCGGCGCAGGCTTGTTAGGGGTGCCTGCGGCAGGCTTGGGCGTGGCAGTCGCGGGCGCCGCGGCAACCGGTGCGGGCGCCGGCTTCTCCGCCGGCGGGGTGGTATTCACTGCAGGCTCCATGGCCTCGTCCGGAGCAACAGGGGCGGACGTATTGACGCCTGGATCCAGGCCGTCACGCGGCGCGGCCGGCGGCGGCGTTTGAGCGAGCGCGGCGCCAGCTAACAACAACAGTGCCAGGAAAAGTAGTTTGTTCACGTGGCGCCTCCTTGAGGTTTGGGCGCGGCTTCGGGTGCGGTTTCTGGAGCAGAGTCGTTTCCGGATTGGGGCGCGGCTTCGGACGCCGGTGCACGCACCTTGTTGCGCGCGCGCAGTTCCGCCAGCCACCCGCTGACCGGCTTGTCTTCGCCCGTCAGCGTCTTGTACGTCTCGAGCTCGGTTTGAGCCGTGACCGGATCATCGAGGAACAGGTCGAGCAGCACACCCAGGTTGCGGTGAGCAGGCGCGTAGGAGGGATTCGCTTTGACCGCCCGTTCGTACGCGGTGCGCGCTTCGGCGAACTTCCCTGCCTGGCGCAGCGTGAGTCCGTATTCGTTCCAGGTCTGCGCATCCCAGGGAGCACGCTCGGTGGCCTTGGCCAGCGCCGCTTCGGACTCGGCCAATTGGTTGGCATTGCGATGCAGGATACCCAGGTTGGCGTATGGACCCGGCAGATCCGGATACGACTGCGTGAGCACCTGCATCTCGAGAATGGCCTGGGTGGGATCACTGCCGCGCATCAGCGTGAGCGCACGCGTGAATTCGGTGTTGGCGCGCGCCGGTGGCCTGGGAATGTTGAACGCCGGCGCCGCAGGCACCGCTGCGGAAGTCGCGATTGGAGCCGCCTGGGGATCGGCCGGCGTGGCCAGGGCCGGATCCGGCGTCGCTGCGGCGGGAGGCGGCGGAACCAGCGCATCCAAAGAGGCGCTCATGATTTCTGTCTTGGCGTATCGACCGGGCTTGAGCTCGGCCAGCGCCGCGTAGCTCTTCTTCACTCCCTCGTCGTAGACACCCTCGCGTGCACGCTTGGTGTTGATCTCGTGCGTGGAGATGGCCTGCTCTTCGAACGGGAAGGCCTGCTCTTCGAGCAGCGAGTTGTATTCATCGATCTGCTCGGCCTCGAGCTTCTTCGGACGCTCGGATTTCATGATGTCCTTGCCGAGCTGCAGATAGATCTCGGCGATTTCGAACGTGGCCACGGTGGTGACTTCGGCCACGCGATAGTCCGCCGCAGCCTTGTAGCCACCCAGCGCCGCTTCCATGGCCTTGCGCTTCTTCGCCAGGCTGGTCTTGAGCGGCAGCACCAGCGGGATATTGCGGAACTCGTCGCGCGCCGGCGATGCGAGGGCGAGCTGCGACTTCGCGGCGAGATACTGCGTACGATCGGTGCGGCCCGCTCCGGCGTTGCGATCTGCGGTCACGATCTCGCGCTGCCAGGAGCGCTGCTTCTCGAGGTTGCCGGCGGTGCCCGCGATGTCGGCGAGCTTCTGGCGCGCCTCGATGGAATCCGCGACCGGCGTCGGATACGCCACGACGAAGTGCTCGAGCATGCTCACCGCTTTGACGCTGTTGCCTGCCTTGGCGTACAGATCGGCGGCCTGTAAGTTGGCTTCGCGCTGAATCTCCTTGGTTTCGGCCGGGTTCAGCGCGATGCGCTCGAATTCCACCGCCGCCTGTCCGGCCTGGCCCGTCTCGCCATAGGCCACGGCCAGCTTACGCGTCACGTCCGCCGTGAATTCACTCTTTGGATTGTTGGTGCGGAAACGCTCCAGCACCTGGATGGCACGCGGCCACTCCTTGAGGATGATGAGCTGCGCTCCCGCGTCGTATTCAGCCTGTGCTGCGATCTTCGAGGTGCCTGCGACCTGCGCGATACGCAGGAAGTCGTCCACCGCGCCGAGATTGTCGCCGGCCTTCTGCTTGGCCTCGCCCTGGCGGTACACGGCCGAGGCAATGCGCTCGGTGAGGTCGGCGCGCATCTTGTCGTTGGGCGGCAGCAGGTCGCGTGCCGCGATGTAGCCCTTCTCCGCTTCCGCGAACTGCAGGAGATCGAAATTCGCCTGGCCGATGATGGTGTAGGCGATGCGGCGCTTGGGCTGATCGGCCGGCGGCTGGTGCGCGAGCACCAGGTTGGCCACTTCGATCGAGCGCTGCAGGTCCTGCGTGGCGAAAATATCTTCGGCGGCACGCGTGAGCACGCCGGCGCTGTCCTGATGCTCGGGGAAGCTGGTGCCGAATTTCACACCGGCGTCCACGGCCAGCTTGTGCGCTTCCACTTTTTCAGCGGGCGGCAGTTTCTCTTCGTACTTGGTGAATGAACCCAGCGCGGCGTATGCCGCCGCGGCCGAACGCGGATTGCGCGGATAGTTGTACGCGGTCTTGGTGAACTCGGCGGCCGCGCCCTGGTAGTCCTCGCTCGAGTAGAGAGTCTCGGACAACAGGTAGTTAGTGCCGAAGGATTCCGGATCGTCCGGGAATGATTCGAGATAGGTGCGATACCAGCGCGCCGCCTCGCGGTACTGGTCCACTTTCTTGGTCTTCTGCGCCTCGGCGTGGAAGAACGTGGCCACGTCCTTGAGGTTGGTCTTGAGCTCCTTGGCGATGTTCGGGTAGTCGGCCTTGTTGCGCCCCTGCCAGAACGGCGTGCCGTAGTTGTACAGCGCCACGTACTCGCGCTTGCCTTCGAGCACGAGCTCGGTGAATCCGCCCTTGCGATAAGCATCGATGGCCTGCATCGACAGACCCGGCGAGAACTCGCTGTTCGGTTCGCGCGTGGCATACGCGCGGTACACCGAGGCGGCATCCTGGAAGCGCTCTTTCTCGACGTACAGGTCGCCGAGACGTGAATAAATGATGGGCGCGTATGCCGGGTTGTTGTGGGCGACCAGGAATCTGTCGACCGCGGCGACCGAGGCATCGTCGTACGAGAACGTGACCGCCATGACGCGCAGCGTGTCATCAGCCAGCTCGCGATTGGCGCGCGGCAGCTTTTCGAGCGGGATCAGCGCACGAGTGTCCTTGGTGAGCATGGTGCGGTCGAGCACACCGGCGAACGAAGGCAGGCTCTCGTCGTTCAGGCCCTGCTTGAACAGCGACCAACCATGTTTGTAGAGGCTCTGCGAAAGGAAGGCGGCCTTCTCACCCTTGCCGACCACGTATTGATAGGCGTCCTGCGCCTTCCGGTATTCCTTGGCCGAGAACAGCAATTCGCCGCGGCGGAACTGCACTTCGTCCATCTGCGGAGATTTCGGATAGCGGCGCAGCACGTCATCGAGCGTGACCAGCGCCTTCTCGGGCTGGCCGGTGGTCTCGTAAGCGCGCGCCAGCTGGTAGAGCACCTGGTCGTTGCGCGGATAGTCGGGATAACTCTTGAGCAGGCTCGTGTAGAGCTTGATGGCTTCGGCGCCCTGCAGGTCGATGGTCGAGGCTTCGCCCGCCATGCGTTCGCCCTCGCCCGCTTCCATGTTGAGGTCGCCCAGGCGGCGCAGCGCTTCAGCCCGAAGCTGCGGATCGGTCTTCTGCAATTCGAGGAAGCGCCGGTAGTTGTCCATGGCGCGGGCAGCGCTGGCTTCGACTTTCTGATCGGGCTGGACCACGACCGGACGCGCGCTCAATTCGCCGATGGTTTTCTCTTTCTTTTTCGGCGCAGCGGTGGCGCTCACCGCCATGGCGCACAACGCTGCCATCAACAGGTATTTGTTAGGCGCCGTCATTTCGGCGGCTCCGCGCCCGGCGCTGCATCGGCCGGCGGCGTCTGCTCGGGAGGCGGCGTGCCGGCCGGCGGCACCAGCTCGAGATCGCCCTGCGATTCGGTGGCCCCTTCCGCGGGCGCGGTCACCGTGCCACCGCCGATCGCCGCCCGGTCGTAGATCGAGGCGAGCGCGAAGCGCGCCTGGATCTGGTAGGTGCCGATGCGCTCCTTTTGCTGCTCGAGCTCGTTGCGCGCCAACGATTCGAGCAAGGCGTTCTGTTCCTTGGCAACGCCGGCGAGCCGTATCTGCGAGGCTTCCAGGCGCTGTCGCAGCGCTTCGACGCGCGCGGCGAACTGGCCCGTGTTGTTAGGCATAGAGCCACGCGCCTTCTGCACGCGCACCCAGCGGTTCTGCGCTTCGCGCAAGGCCTGGTCGAGATCCTTGAGTGTGCGGCGCTCGTTCCAGACACGCGCCTTGAAGGATTCGGCGAGACGCCAGTACAACACGCCCTTGGCGAGGCGCGTCTTTTCGCGGATCACATTGGTATCGTCGTCATTGGGCGCGACCAGCAACGCCGCTTCCAGGCGCTCGATGCGCGCCCATTGGTCGCGCTCCTCGGCGGTGCCGAGCGCCGCCACGTCGTGCGCAGCCTCGACCTGATCGAGCTGGCCACCGGCGTTGGCGCGATCCGCGCCGTATTTGTCGAGACGACCCGAAGCGAGCACCGCGTCGGCCTGCGGCACGCGCTCGGCGTAAGCGCGCTCGCGCGTGTCGAGCATGTCGTCGAACGCGACGATGCTGTCCTGCCACCTGGTGAGCGTGCCGCCGAGGAACGCGAGGTCTCGATAGTTCTTCAGGCCTTCCTGGAAATCGTGGCCGGCCAGCAGGTGATACAGGTAACGTGACTGCGCCGCGTCCGGCACTTCCTTGAGCTGCCAGAACCAGCCGTAGCGGTCGTTGGCGTCGGGTTTGAGCAATTTGTCGAGCATCGTGCCGTCGTTGATTTCGCCGATCGACGCGTCGAGGTTGACCGTCTCGCTGTCGAAGGACTTGATGGCCAGTTCGTAGTTCTCGGCGGCCTGCGCGTTGGCGTTGAGCTTGGCGAATGCATAGGGAATGGCGAGATAGGCCTCCTGCACCGCTGAGTCGAGCAGGTTGCGGTCGCGCAGCTCCATCCACGGCGTGAGCGCCTCCTGGAACTGGCCCCCGGCGGCATCCGCCCAGCCGACGCCTAACAAGGCTTTGTTGGAGTACGGGCCATCGATGCGTACGCGCTCGAGCACGGGCTTCGCCAGCGTGGGCTGGTTGTTCTGCAGGTAGGCGTAGCCCAGGGCGAGGTTGGCGCGATCGCGCAGTGAGCGTAGTTCACGCCGGCCGGACTGCAGTGTGCCCACATTGGTGAGGAACGGATCCGCCTCGGTCACGAGACCCTTGCGCACCAGCGCCACGCCCAGGTTGTACTGGGCGTAGGCCAGCCAGTCGGATTGATCTCGGCGGCCGCGCCAGCTGTTGAGCAACGCGATCGCTTCATCGAAGCGCTGCTGACGCATGAGGATGTTGCTGAGCAGATGCAGGCGCTCGGCTTCCAGGTCCGGCGTGAGCCGCCCCTGCACTTCGTTGATGGCGCGCTCCGAACGATCGAGGTAACCGCGCGCGTACCAGATCTTGCCGAGGTAGAACCAGGCGCGATTGCGTACGCCCTCGGGAACCGACTGCGTGAGCAGCGTTTCGAAGCGTTCCCCGGCCTCGTTGTGCAAGCCGAGCGATAGATAGAGTCCACCCAGCAGCAGATCGGTTTCGGCATCGTGGTGCGGCATGCGGCCCCACTGCCGGTAGGCTTGCAGGCGCGTGATCGCCTCGAAGTCCTCTCCCTGGTAGTAATAGAAGAGTGCATCACCGAAATGCAGGTCGCGCACCACCGTGGGCGAAAGCTTGTCGACCTCCTTCTTGGCGGCCATTGCCGTCGGAACAAGGGCCGGCGAGAACGCCAGCATGGCGCTCACTGCAACGGCTAGGCGCGAAATCTTCAACACGCCAAGGACCTATTCCCAGTCCTTGATCGCGAACTCGGGCTGTCCCTTGCGCTGGCGGTCGGTGATCTTGAGCTCCAGGTACTTGGCCCCGACGCCCTTCTCGAATTTGAGATTGGCGCCACGCTTGTAGTCGCGCTCGTTCGGGCCCTTGCCGTCGAAGATCGCAACGAGCTGGTGCTCGCCCACTTTCAGGTTGCCGAGGTACACGCGATGCACACCGCCCTTGAGCAGCGCCTCGGCCTCGCGCGGCGTGTACATGTAGTTGGCGACTTCCTTGTTGTCGATCTTGAGCGAGAGCGAGTCGAGCGCGAAGAACTCGCCGATGTCCATGGAGATGAATACGGCCACCTGGGTGTTGGCCGGGAACAGCAGCTCTTCCTCGAGTACGAACAGTTCCTTGTTGAGGTCGACGACGTCCTTCTTGAGGTCCTGGACGGTCTCGTCGAGCGCGCGAGTGTCGGCCGGTGGCTCGCTGGTGGACGACAGGTCGGTCCCTTCGGCCGGCGCGGCAATGGAGGCGTCGGTGGGTGCGGCGGCATCCGTGGGTGGAACTTGCGCAGCCGGGCTTTCGGTGGCTGGCTCAGCGGGCGGTTCCTGCGCGAAAACCGGCAGCGCGAGAACTGCGAATGCAATCCAGGCGGCGCGGAATGATCTGGGGGTTGGCGGCATAAGGTTACTCAACGAATTATTCATCTAGAAGTTTGCGCAGCTCGCGCACGTACCTGGCTTCGTCACGGGACTTGAACTCGCGGTGCGCCACACGCAGCACACCCTCGCGATCCACGAATACGATCATCGGCAACCGGTCGACCTGGAAGTCGCGTCCGGTGCTCTTGGAGGTGGCCACCAGGAGCTGGAATTGCACATTCTGGGCGCGCGCGAACTTTTCGGCGCGCGCGCTGTTGTCGTCGAGATTGACGCCGATGACGGTGAGCCCCGCGCTGCCGTAGGTCCTGGCGATGCGATCGAGCGCCTCGAGCTGCGCCCGGCAGGTGTTGCAGGTGCCGCTCCAGAAGCTAACTACCACCACCTCGCCCCGATGCTCGGAGAGCCGTACGTTCTCGCCCGAGAGTCCCCGCGCCACCAGATCGGGCGCCGGCTGACCGAGCAGCTCGTAGCTCTCCGCCGCCATGGCGGACATGCCGCCCAGGGACAACACGCAGCCGAGCGCAAGCGCAGCAAAACGCGCCTGCCAGGAGGCCTTAGGTTCCTCTAACAAAGAAGCGGTCACGGTTGGGCTCAACGTAAGGGAACACCGGGCAAGCAATACCGGATTCGAAGCAATCTGACGCGCGAAACCATCCCATAGCCCACTTAACAATGTCAACGAAACGCGCCGCCGTTTGAGAACACGATCCGCAAACATCGCGACGCTCGCCGATTGCGGAAAACGGCAAAGGAGCGTCGGCAACACGCGACAGCGCGCCACCTACGCTCCCTTTGGCTCGAGACTTCCGTCAGACCGGGTTGCTTACCGTGCCGTTACAGATCGGCGCGATCATCGTCAGGCTATCACGCAGCGTGCTGCCACCCAGGCCGTGCGACGGGAACAGCGTCGGGAAGTTGCCATGCTCGTTGTGCAGGGCCATGTAGTTGAGGATCACGGTTTCGACCAGCAGGTTGACCGCATTCGCGGCCGGGCTGGAAGTGGTGACCACCGAACCGCCGGCACTGAACGAGCCGATCTGCATGCGCGTGGGGGACATCAGTGCCGGGCGGCCTGCGGCGCCGGGCTTGTACACCAGCACGATACTGGCGGCAGTCGACTGGTTGTCGCTCGCCCAGTCGAGCTTGCCGCGCCCGTCGACGGTGTTGTTCACCATGCCATTGGCCGAAAGAGCACCGTCACTGAACACGTAGATCATCAGCGGCTTTTGCATGCGCGCCGCGTATTCGAGGCAGGCGCCGATGCAGCGGCCGGCGCGGAAGTTGCGCGTCTCGCCGGTGTTGCGGCCCTGCCCGTGATAGTCGTAACCACCCATGGTGACCGTGCCGGCGCCGGCGTAGCCGTTGATGACCATCTTCATGATGGCCGCGGCTTTGCGGAATTCGCCGTCAGCGTTGTATTCAGCTGCCGTGAAGATCGGCGTGATGCCAGCCGGCTGCGCGGTCTGGGCCACGATGTGCGGATCGAGGTTCGGATTGAGTGCCGATGGCGTGCGGAAGCGATCCGCCAGATAAGTGGATTTGAGGTATCCGCAGCGCACCAGCTTCTTCACGTCGTCGTCGGCCTGCCCCGCGAGCTTGGTCCGCGCAAAGTCGCCTTTGGCGTGCGAGAGGCGTGTCATGGATTCCAGGACTGCGATCGCATCGTCCTGGTTGCTGAACAGAGTGCCGAGCTCGCCGGTGTCGACCAGACCGGTGACGTCACTGGCACGATCCACTTTAGTCGGACGCGCCGAGGGATTCATCATCGCGGCCGGGGCCATCGAATTGCCCCCGGAATCGGTGTTCTGCGAACCGATGAGCGTCAGCAGCTGCCCGTCGGCGCCGACGCGGTTGATGCCGTACATCGGATTGTGCGGATTGTTGCCGGTGTCGTTTTCCGAGCGCGCCGCGATTCCGTAGCCATTCACATTGGCACGGGTCGCCACCTGAGTGGACGCCTGCATGCCGCGCAGGATCCCGCCGTCGGAGTGCCAGGCGGCGCCGAACTCGGTGTTCACGAAGTTGTTAGTGGGGCTGCCAGCATTGGCCGAACCGGGGGTCATGTTGCCGGGCAGACCGAGCGTGGCATAACCCTGCGTCGACAGGAAATTGAGCGGGTTGCCGCTCTGGCCGATGAGGATTTCGGAGTTGTTGAGGTTGGCGCCGCCTGCGAGGTCGAAGGCGATGAACGGGATCTTGCCGGCGCCAGCCTGGATATTGCACTCCGTGACGCCGAGCATCGCCTCGAGATCGGGCGACATGGCGCGCGCATTGTCGGAGCCGATGAGCATGGCGAGCGCAGCGGGCGCCGCGATGATGGCCGGTCCCGTACGCATGCCCTGGGCGATGAAGTCGCGTCGCGTGACCGGTGCCTTGTGGCTCTCGTGCCGGATCGGCTCATCGAGACCCAAAGTACGCGGACTCTTTTTAGTGCGGATGATCATGACTTCACTCCCTTACTGGATCAGCGTCGTGCCGCTGCCGAGAACAGCGCCACACGCGGCTTTCATCACCGTGCCCGTACCACCGGTCGCGCCACCCGTGGGCCCCGCGACCAGCTTGTCGATCAGTTCATCGAGCTCCGCCGGGATCATTCCGTCGACGGGAACGTCCCATTCGAGACCGGAGTTCTTGCCCTGGGTGAGCAGCGCACTGATCACCACGTCGCGGTTCGCGGCATTCGGCGACGCCACGCTGCCGAAAGTCGCCGTGGCCGTGGCCGCCGGGTTCAGCGCGCCGCCGTAGAAAGCGGTGCGCAGCGCCGGTGTCTCGACCATCTGGCTGCAGTACTGGATCGCAAGCTGCGCGAGGCCGGTTTGCTGCGCGGGTCCGAAGGTGCCGAGCTTCTCGATCGAAGGCAGCGCCTGCTTGACCAGCGTGAACGTGCTGACCACCGCCGGGTTTGTCTGCGGCACGCCGGTGATGAGTGACAACGTGGCGTTGAGCTCATCGAAGGTGCGCAGACCAACATCGGATTCGGGCGCGAGAGTCGGCGGTGCCGGCGCCTGGGGAATGGGCGGCGGCGGCGGGTCATAGCTCAAGGCGCCGATCCGCTCGAAGGACAGGAAGAACAGGTCGTCGGCGACGCCTTTCTCGAGGCCCATGACCGTGCCGACGGCCGACATCTGCTGGCCCGCGCCGGCACTGTAGTTAGTACCGCCGATGGTCTGGCTCAGGGGAACATACGCCTGGCCGGTGTGCGCTTCGGCGCCGTTCACGCCGATGCGTACGCCGGCAATCGGCACATTCGCGATCGAGGTGACGCTCGGGTCGAGGCTGATGAAGGTTGGCTTGGTGAACTGCAGTCCGTAGCTGTCGAGCTGGCTTGCTTCGAGCATGACGTACGCCTGCGGCACGTCCGGCAGCAGGTGACTGACGTTGAACAGCATGAAGTACTTCTCGCCCACGCCGGCTTCGAAGTTCTGCGCTATCTGCGTCGGTGTCAGCGCACGATTGTGGATTGAGACCAGGCGCAGCACGCCTTCCCACTGACGGTTGGTCGAAGTTTCGTTGCCCAGAACCAGCGCGAAGGTGTCGTCCCAGTCGGCGAGGCTGCCGCCACCCTGGGCGTCCACGTCGCCGGTGAAGACACCGTTCACGTAGATGCGCCGGCCTTCGACCGGGCTGTACGTCATGACGACGTGCTGCAGGGCCGCCTGGGCGTCCATGTCGGCGGCGCGAGTCAGCAACACCGGGTTGCCGTTCGCGCTCGTCTGGTCGCTGCGCGTATAGCCCTGGTACTGGTACATGGTCTGCGCGAGCGTGGCGTTGCGCGAATTCGCGCCCGCCGAGTAGCTGACGAGGAACGCATCTTCCTGCGCCACGTTGGCGTTGTTGGCCCAGGCTTCGATGGTGAATTCACCCGTCGACTTGATGAGGTCGGTGAGCTTCTTCGAGGCGGCCGCAGTGCCCTGCGCCTTGCCGCCCATCTTGACGTTGATGCCCCACCCGCCCACCCACGTCACGTCTCCCGACAGCGTGAGATTGAGCGCCGGTTCATGACCGCTGGTGTCATAGGCGATGTTGCCCATGCCGGTCTTGAATTCGTACTTGGCGATGGTGGCCGCCTCGTAGCGGTTGCCACCCGCGGCAACGGTTCCGTCGTACAGCGTGAGCCCCTTGGAGATCAACAGGCCTTCCGGAACCTCATTGATCGGCAGCGGGCCGACGAAGGCATTCACCGCATCGAGCATGGTCTGCGCGTTGGCAGCGCAACCGGCGCTGCCCCAGCAGTTGTGGAATTCATCGCGCAGGCGCACGACGAGACGCGAAGCCGACGGGTTGTCGAGATTGATCTTGGACTTGATGGCCGCGTACGCCGCATCCGGGTCCGCATCGGCGAAGAACGGCTGCTGCTGCGTGGCCGAATTCGACGAGTGGCAGCGCATGCAATTCGCCGTGGGGGCATCGCGCACCAGGTCATATAAGAGAGAGCCGGCGAAAGCCGCCGAGGAAACCGGGAAGCTCTTGCTGCCGCCGACTTCCCTGATGGTCGGAGCCTGCAGCTGGATCTGGGTGCCGCCCGTGGCGCTCGCACCAGCCCAGTTGCGGATCCACACCGTCAGCGTGTCACCGCAAGCCGAGGCCGACTGCAACCAGCAGTTATGGCCGCCGACCACTTTCGCGACCATGCGCGATTGGTCGGGCTGCGCAAGATTCACGACGCTGTTCGCGGCCTGGTAGGCCAGGTTCACGTCGTCGTTGCGGGCGAACATCGGAGTCTGGCCGCCGGCACCGTGGCACGAGCCGCAGCGATTGTTAGCCTTGATGTTCTCCCACAGGCTGATGCGGAAGGCCTGCACGTCGGCGTTGGCCGAAGCGGGACCGGTGTAGTCGGAGACGGGAGGCGCCTGCGTGACGGGATTGACCACCGTCGGCGCGCCGCCGCTCGAACAGCCGGCCAGTACCGCTGCGAAGGTCGCGGCCGTGAACCAGCGAAGGATCGTTGACTGCATAGCGTTCATGTGTGCTCCCTCATTCGCCCATGCAGTGCACGGCGGTTTCGGCGAAGACTTGCTTCAGCCGATAGCCGTTGGTACGGAAGTTGTTGGTGATCTCGGCGACCTTGGCGCGGTCCGCGTCGGCCTCGATGGGATCGGCGAGTGCGCCCGGCGCGCGGAAGCAGACCGTCTTGAACACCTTCTCGACCTGGCACTGAGCGAAGGCGGTGCTGTTGGCAAGTTCCTCGCCCATCGTCTTGGCACCGGTGCCGCCGCCGGGCGTTGCGCCCCAGCCGAGCAGCGAGTTCTGGCCCTGGCGCCAGCGATTCTCCCAGGCGTCGTCAGGGGTGATGAAGCCCGGAGCAAAATTCGTGTCGTTGTTGAAGTACTTCGGCTGAACGGCTGTGGAGCTGTACACGAGACGCATCGAGCCCGGAGCTTCGGCCGAGCCGTTGTCGAAGTCGTAATACGCGAAGGCCTGCGCGAACGGATCCATGCCGCTGTGACAGCCGATACAGTTGTTGAGGAAGATGCGGCTGTCGCCGCCCGGGCTGCGGCTCACATCCTGGCGGATGCGATCGGGCGGCAGTGAAGTGTCCGAAACCTGCTCCATGTCGCGGCACATGTGGTTCATCAGCGTGAATCGGAACATCGCGCGGTTCGTGCCGTCGATGAAGAACGCTTCCGAGGAGGCGCGCGATGTGATGAAGCCCGCGGTGGCCGCGGGCGGAATGCCGAGCACCGATGACTGTGTCGTCGGCGTCAGCGCCGTGAACAGATTCACCGAGTTGCTTTCCGCATTTTCGTAGTGATCGTTGTTGGAAGCCGAGGCCGCCGGCGTCGCGCCGCTGATCGTATAGGTCAGATCGGCAGACAGAGCGGTGTTGAACGCGACGTCGTCGCGAACCATGCCGATGAAGGTGGCGACGTAGTCGTTGAGTGGCGCGAACACCGTCTGGTCACGGTTGGTCCACGGCACCGCCATGTTCTTAAGTGTGACGTTATAGAAGGATGGCGCCTGCGTCGCGATGAGCGCGGCGCCGAGTGCGTTGCCGCTGGCAACCATTCCCTCCATCGTGTCGAGAGTCGCCTCACTTGGCGGCACGCCGGCGATGCGATCGTGGATGCGCTTGGCCTGATCGCGATCGTTCGCCGACGCGGCTATCGCCACACCCGCGAGCAAACACGCAAGACCGACCGACTTCAGTTTTGAAACCTGTGGGGTATTCATTTGCCTCATCCACATCCCTTTTGACGGACGCAGTATCACTCCGTCCGGGAACACACTTGTTTGTCTCCGCTCCTCTACGTCTCCAAGCGGCGACAGCACCATTTATTACGTACCCGAAGTAGTCTTAGGCCCAAGGAATGCGACTCGCATCACGGCGTACACCGCCCTTGAGCCCTAACTAGAACAGCTGACAAGAAAACCGCTTTGCGGCCCTGGCTGCTGTGACGTTGTCGGCAGATCGGAACGGGCTCAAGCGTGATGATTGCATTACGTCACATGGCTGTGCGGCAGTGCACAGGCAGTGGCAGTGGGAGGACGCTAGTGAATCGACCAATCCAAAACGCGAACCGGATCACGTTCGGACGCTTGAGTCTCGGCCTGGTGTTCGGCGTTGCCGGCTTGATGACGGCCTGCACCCAGGGCCCCGGCGGCGGCGGCGTAGGCCTGGCCAGCGGCCAGGATCCGGACCCGGCGACGGTCGATTTCCCGATCTTCTACATCCGCCACCAGGTTCCGCAGGAGCAGGACAACGTCACGCGTGTCCGCCCCTTCAACGAGGACGACGACTACTCCGCCACCTTGTGGAAACGCGATCGCGCGTCGCCGGGTTCGCCCGAGGTCGAGATCACCGCGCGCCTGCGTGCCGATCCGCTGGGCGAACCGGACGACCGCTACGACATCAAGGATCTCGCCGTAGCCCCCGATGGCCTGCACGTCGCCTTCGCGATGCGCGGTCCCATCGACGACCTGGACGACGAAGACGAGCCGCCGACCTGGAACATCTGGGAATACAACATCGCGACCGACACGCTGCATCGCGTGATCACCTCGGACATCATCGAGGAAGAAGGCCAGGACGTGGCGCCCTCCTATCTACCCGACGGCCGCATCCTGTTTTCCTCGACGCGGCAGCGCCAGGCGAAGGCCATCCTGCTCGACGAGGGCAAGGCGCAGTTCGAAGCCGCCACCGAGGCGCGCAACGAGTCGGCGTTCGTGCTGCACGTCATGAATGCCGACGGTACGGCCATCCACCAGATCTCTTTCAACCCGTCGAGCGACCTCTATGGCCAGGTGCTGCAGAACGGCCGCGTGCTGTTCACGCGCTGGGATCGCGCGCCCGGCCGCGATGGCCTGCACCTCTACACCTCCAACCCCGACGGCACCGACACGCAGCTGCACTACGGCGCGCTCTCGCACCTCACCGGCACCAACAACACCTCGGTCGAGTTCATGCGCGCGCGCGAGATGTCCGACGGCCGCATCATGGTGCTGACGCGCCCCCGGACCGATGTCGATTTCGGCGGCGCGCTGACCATCATCGACACCAATCGCTTCGTGGAGAATTTTCAGACCCTGCTCACGAGCTCCGGCACACCCGGTCCCGCGCAGACTCCCGCGACACTGAACGACGTGCGCACGGTTCCCGGTCCTTCGCCGGGAGGCCGCTTCAATTCCGGCTTCCCGCTCTGGGACGGCTCGGGCCGTCTGCTGGTGAGCTGGACGCAGTGCCGCCTGTTCGACGACGTCGATCCGACGCGCATCGTGCCCTGCACCGCCGACCGGCTCGCCGACCCGGACGTGCAGACGGCGCCGCCGCTGTACAGCATCTGGATGTTCACGCCCTCGGAGAACACCATCCTGCCCATCATGCCGCCGGTCGAAGGTGTCATGGTCACGGAAGCAGTCGCCGCGCAACCGCGCACGCCGCTGCCCGCCGTGATCCTCGACAAACAAGCGCCGCTCGATCTCGACGCGGACCTGGTTGCCGAGGGCGCCGGACTGCTCTCGATCGGCAGTGTCTACGACATCATGGGTTCGACGGGCGCCACCAACATCGCGTCCATTTCGAATCCCTCCAACGGCGCTTACGCGAATCGTTCGATCCGCTTCATACGCATCGAGAAGCCGGTTTCCCTGCCCGACGATGACGACATCGCCGATCCCGACAACTCTGCCTTCGGGCCGACGGGCGTCATGCGCGAGATCGTGGCGTATGCACCGGTGGAACCCGACGGCTCGGTGCGCATGAAAGTACCAGCCAATATCGCGTTCCAGCTTTCGCTGCTAGACGCCAATGGCCGTCGTTTGAACAATGGAAACCAGCATCGCGCCTGGCTGTCGGTGCGACCCGGCGAAGTGCTCGAGTGCAACGGATGCCACATACGCAATGCCGCCGCACCCATGTCGCACGGTCGCAAGGGAGTGTTCAACGCTGCGTACGCAGGCGCTCCGGCCGGTCCGTTCCCGGGAGCCGTTTCCTCGATATCTTCCGACGGCGGAGACACGATGGCGCGCGCGCGCTCACGTGCCGCATCTTCCTGCGTCGACCCGGTGGACATGACAACCGAGCGCTGTGGCCTGCAATCGATCACACCGAGCGCCAATGTCATTTACAACGAAATCTGGAAACCCGCGCCGCTGCCCACCGAATCGTTCTCGTACAGCTATCAGCAGCTCACCACGGCAATGCCGGCCAGCGTCGGCTGCTTCCCGGTGTGGACGCCGACCTGCCGGATCACGCTTCACTACCAGACCTTCGGCGGGCGGCCGGGTCACATACACCCGTTGTGGTCGGTGCCACGTCCTCTTGGTGGTGTCGATGATGGCTTGGGCAACATCACCTTCCCGCAGACATGCACCAACTGCCATTCGCGCGTGAATCCCGCAGACGCGGCGTTGGCGCAGTTGCCGGCCGCATCCCTCGAGCTCACCGACGAGGTATCGGACCAGGATGCCCTGCAACTGCGCGCGTATCGGCAGCTGCTGTTCACCCGCCCCGAGCTCGAGCTGGTCGGCAATGCAGTGCAACCACGTCAGGTGCCGCAGCTCGACGCCGACGGCAATCCCGTGCTGGATGACAACGGCAATCCGGTGTTCACGAATCCGCAGCTGCCAGCATCCATGGCGGCAACCAATGCTCGCCAATCGAGGTTTTTCAGCGTGATGAACAATGCCACGCATGCAGGTATGCTCTCGACCGCTGAACTGCGCTTGCTTTCGGAGTGGCTGGATATTGGAGCCCAGTATTACAACGACCCGTTCCCGCCGACTCCGCAGAATTAGTTTTGCGCTTGCTTTCGTCTTCGCGTGTTCTGCCCCGGTCACATCGCTAGCGAAGCAGACCGAGGAGGAAAAAGCCGCCAAGGAAGCCGCGGCGCAAGCGAAGCTGCTGCAGGTTTTCGTCAGCGAGCCCTACCTCGAGCTGTCGACCGGCCCGGGCCGCGGCTACCCCGTGTTCCGCGTGGTGGAGCGCGAGCAGTCCGTCGACGTGCTCTTTCGGCGCACCGACTGGTTCAAGGTGCGCGACGAACAGGGTGTGGAAGGGTGGGCTCGCGCGCGCGACATGCGCCGCACCAAGCTCGCCGACGGCTCGCCTTTCGTCTTCAATCTCGGCGACCGTGCCGGCTTCACCACGCACGACTGGGAGCTCGGCATCGGCGGTGGCGATTACGGCGGCGCAAACCTGATCTCGGCGTACGGCGCCTGGTCGCTCACCGACAACATGAAAGCCGAGCTGACGCTGTCGCAGTTCCTCGGCAATGCTTCGAATGGCTGGAAGGCCGAAATCGGTCTGCAGCACGTACTGTTCCCCGAATGGCGTTTGTCGCCGTTCCTCACTCTCGGCACCGGCTACGTGAATACGAGCCCGCGCGCAACCATCGTGTTGCCGCTCGATCGCGAGGACCAGACGGCTTACGCCGGGGCAGGGGCTCGCTTTTATCTCACCCGGCGCTTTTTCATACGCGCCGACTATCGCTGGCACACCATCTTTACGAGCCGCGATGACAATGAGGAGTTGGAAGAATGGAAAGTCCAAATCGCCTGCTTCTTCTGACGACTGCGCTCTGCGCGACGTTGCTGCTTAGCGGCTGCTCGCTGCTGCGCTGGCCGTGGAAGGACAAGCAGATCGAACGGCCGCAGACCGAGGAGGAAGCGGCCGCTGAAGAAGAGGCTGAAGACGCCGATATCACGCCACCGCGCGTCATCGAGCCCAATGTCGCGCGCCGCAAGATCAAGACTCCCAGGATCGACAACGAAAACTGGGAGATCGGCGCAGGTATGGGGTTCATGTCCATCGAGGACTTCGGCACCAGCTCCACGTACGCCGCGCAGCTGTCCTACCATGTGACAGAAGATTTCTTTTTCCGGGCCGACGCCGGCCAATCCACGGCTGGCAGGACCAGTTTCGAGACGCTCGGTGGCGACATCGAGCTTCTGACCGGAGATGAGAGACGCTTCACGTATTACAGCCTCTCGCTGGGCTACAACTTCCTCCCTGGCGAGGTCTATCTCGGTCGCAAACTCGCCATGAACAGCAGTTTTTACCTGTTGGGTGGCATCGGTAGCGTGAAGTTCGCCGGCGATAACCGGCTGACCATCAATCTCGGCGCGGGGTACCGCGTGCTGCCGACCGACTGGCTGGCCATACACATCGGAGTGCAGGACCGCGTGTTCGACTCCGACTTGTTAGGCGAGACCAAGGTCACCAACAACATAGAAATGCTGCTGAGCGCGACCGTCTTCTTCTGACGGAGTGATCAACATGTCGGCACGCACAACGAAAGCCAAAGGATTTGGGAGAGTCATCAAGGGACTCGCGCTCGCCGCCGTATTCGTGTTGCCGGCGTTCGCCGCGACCTCCTCGGGCCCCGCCCCTGCGTTCCAGCTCTCGGGCCGCAATGGCAAGGCCATCGACCTTTCCCAGTTCAAGGGCCAGGTCGTGATGATCAACTTCTGGGCCACCTGGTGCAAACCGTGCCGGGACGAAATGCCGCTGCTCGAAGACATCTACAAGAAGTACAAGCCCATGGGCTTTACACTCGTCGGCGTGAACGTCGAGCCGGATTCCAAGGACGCCGAGGCCTGGCTCGGAAAGCTCAGCAAGCCCGTGAGTTTCCCGATCGCATTCGACCCCGACAGCAAGGTCACCAAGCTGTACAAGGTGGCCGTAATGCCGAGCACCGTATTCGTCGACCGCAAGGGCAATATCCGCATCATGCACAAGGGCTACAAGCCCGGCGATGAGAACGGCTATCTCACGCAGATTCGTTCGATGCTCAAGGAATAGGAGAGAAGGTCATGCGCATCCGCGGTTTGTTCGTTCTGTCGGGGCTCGCCGTTCTGTCGGCGGGTTGCAGCTCGATCGAGCCGTGGGTGAAGCCGTACGATCGCGAGAATCTCGCCGATCCGATCATGGCTTTCTCGCGCGCGCCCATCTCGCAGGACTTTCTCGATCACGTGTTCGAATCGCGCGAAGGTTCGCGCGGCGCCACCGGCGGCGGCGGTGGCGGATGCGGCTGTAATTAAGAGACGGCCGCGATGACTAACAAGCTACACGCACGCAAATTTCGATTCGTCATAACCTGCCTGTGTCTCGCGGGTTTCGTGGCGGGCGCGAACGCCGGCGTTCTGCCGGAAGATCGCGCCGACGTGCTGTACTTCCGCTACGACGGCGGCGGCGTCACCATCTCCGGCCCCTCGGTGCTGGTGCGCAAGAGCATCGGCGAACACGTGTCGGTGCAGGCCAATCACTATATCGACATGGTCTCGTCCGCGTCGGTGGACGTGGAGACTTCCGCGAGCCCGTACGAAGACGAGCGCACGCAATCGAGCCTGTCGGTGGATTTCCTGCACGGCAAATCGACCTACAGCGTCGGCTACGTGAACAGCGACGAGAGCGACTACCAGGCGAAGACCATGTTCGCCAACGTCAGCCACGACATGTTCGGCGACCTCACCACCATCTCGTTCGGCTACAAGGTCGGACAGAACGATGTGTTCCGCAACGTCAAGATCGACGACGTCAAAGTCAACGATCCCACGTTCGCCGAGGAGATGGAGTCGAAGAGCTTCAGCGTCTCCCTCACGCAGATCATCACCAAGAACCTGATCATGACCGGCCAGTTCGAAGTGATCACCGATGAGGGCTTCCTGCGCAGCCCCTATCGCTCGGTGCGCTTCTTCACCGATCCGCTGAACCAGGCTCTCGAGGCGGAAAAATATCCGAACACCCGCTCGAGCAACGCCGGCTCGGTACGTGCCAAATACTTCCTGCCCTATCGCGCCGCCGTCGACGCGATGTACCGCTTCTACACCGACACCTGGGGCGTCATCGGCCACACCGGCGAGCTCGGTTACGTGCATCCGCTCAACAACAAGTGGATCTTCGAAGGCCGCGTGCGCTACTACACGCAGGGCAAGGCGGACTTCTATGCGGATATCTTCCCGCGCGCGAATTTCGCCAACTTCGAGGCGCGCGACAAAGAGCTCGCCACCTACAGCGCCATCACCGCCGGCGTGGGTGCCACCTACGAATTCAAGATCGAGCGCTTCCCGTGGCTCGCCAAGGGCTCGCTGAATCTGCGTTACGACCACATGACGGTCACCTACGACGACTTCCGCGACGCGCGCTTCAGCATCGGGAGCTTCGGCGTACTGCCGGAAGCCGCGCTCGCCCCGGGCACCGAGCCGCTGTACAAACTCGACGCCGACATCCTGCAGTTCTACATCTCCGCGTTCTTCTAGTTTTCCTTGGCCTTCCCGAACTGCAATCCACCATCGTGGAGGCCGATGTCCGGGTTGCCCTTGCGCAGGTCGATCATCTCGGCGCCCGCCAGCAGCACCGGCCCGTAACCATGCGCGGCCAGCACGTGCACCGGGCGATACATATAGAACATCGGGTCCCAGCCAACGCCGGTACCCACGCAGGTGCCTTCCACCTGCCCTTTCGCGTTCACCTTCGCGACGACGGCATTCCAGCCTAGCGATACCGCTGGACCGAACGCGAGGCCATCCAGCCAGCCGCGATTGATGCCGCGCGCCATGCCGAATACGAACATCGCGCTCGCCGAGGTCTCTTCATACGACTCGCTCCGGTCGAGCAGTTGATGCCAGCGGCCGGCGTGGCCCTGCGTCGCGATGAGCCCGGCGGCGTGTTCCCGGAACAGCGCGAGTACTCGGGGCCGGTCAGCATGGTCTTCGGGCAGCACCTCTAACAACTCGACCGTGGCCATGATGGCCCAGCCGTTCGCGCGCGCCCAATGAAAGGCCGGGTGATGCTTCATCTCCTGCACCCAGGCGTGCATGTATAGGCCCTTGTCCTTGACGAACATGCGATCGGCGAATTGCAGGATCTGTTTCGCCGCATCGTCGAAATAGCGACGCTCACCGGTGAGTTTCCCGGCCTGCGCCAGACACGGCACGCTCATGTAGAGGTCATCGAGCCACAGCGAATTGGGCAGTGGGCGATTGCGTGCCAGGGTTCCATCCGCGAGCCGGAACTGGCCGGTGGACACGTACTTCACGTAGTTGTCTATCCAGGGCCGCAGCTTCTTGTCGCCGAGACCGGCAAGCTCGGCCTTGATGAGTGCGGCGCACATGGCACCCGAATCGTCCAGCCTGCCCGGGAGCAGGATGGATCGCAGCCCCAGCCCGTGTTTCGAGACCGGGTAGTTAGCGTGCGTGGTGCCCGGTGGCAGGTTCTTCTTCGCGTGCGCAGCCAGCGTCGCGATCGCGGACACCCGCACGTGGGTGTAATCGCTGTAGCGCCTGTCGCCAGTCACCTGCGTACTGCGAAGCATGCCGGCGTAGGTGACGCCCCACTCGTAGGTGAGGATCTGCATATCGGTGCGCGCCAGCGCCACCTTGGCGGGCAGGCGCGCCAGGTCTGGAACCGGCGCGCCCGTGTCGCCATCGATCACCTGCACCGGCGCCGCCTGTTCCACATAGGCATGGACGTGTTCGAGCAACTTGCGGATCGCCGCTTCGGGCGCGAGTTCGTAGGGCGTCGGGTAGGGTACTTTGAGGCGCCCGGAATAGACGCCGGGGTCCGCCTGCGGCGAGGTGTGGACCTCAATCGGCGTCGATTGTGCCGAGACCGTGCCGGCAAACAGCAATGCGGCGACGAAAAACCTGATGGGTGCGGTCATGGAAGCCTTCCTGAGTTCTGACATGGATGTAATTGCGCGCGCACCCGCTAAGCGCCACGCAGCCCGCCGTCACTGCGGCGGCATCAGCCCCTTCGAATAGATCACCTTGCCATCGGGCGCCACCGCCACGGCATCCACATCGGGCAGCGTGTTGATGAATGCAATGCCTTCTTCAGGCCCCATGATGAACACGCTCTTGGTGAGTGCGTCGGTGCGCGTGGCATTGCCGCTGATGACGGTGACACTGCGCGCCTTGCGCGCCGAGTCACCAGTTTTCGGATCGATGATGTGGTGAAACCGCTTGCCGTCCTCGTCGAAGTAGCGCTCGTAGTCGCCTGAGGTCGAGAACGCCGTGTCGGACAGCGGCATGCGTAGAAAGGTCTTGCTCTCATGGTCGGGGTCGCGAATTCCGACCACCCACGGCTTGCCAAAACGGTCGCCGATGATGCGGGTGTCGCCGCCGGAATTGACCATGGCGCGAGTAACACCCTGCTTCTTCAGAATCTCGATGCCACGATCCACCGCGTGTCCCTTGGCGATGCCACCGAGATCGATGCGCATGCCCGGCCGCGTGAAATACACGGTGGTGTTCTTCGCATCGAGAACCATATGGCGCCAGTTGACGCCGGGCAGCGCCTTGGCGATCGCCGTCTGGTCCGGGTGCACGCCTTTCTTGAAGTCGTATAGATAGCCGACGCTGGCATACGTGATGTCGAAGGCGCCGTGGGTGAGCTCCGAGTACTCCACCGAAACCTGCAGCAGCCTGAAAAGCTCAGGGCTTATTTTCACCGGATGTTTGGACCCCTCGCGATTCACCTTGGAAATCTCGGTGTCCTCCTTCCAGGTGCTCATGAGGCGGTCGATACGCTTCATGTCGTCAAAAACCGACGTGATGGCAGCCTCGCCTGCCGCCTTATCGTCGCTCCACAATTCGACCGCGCAGCGTGTGCCCATGATGGCTTCGTTGCGCGTGATCCACTCCGCCTGCGCCGGCCCGGGCCACAGAACCGCGGCAAACAAGAGGCGGAACCCGATGGCGCGCACCCGGTCGAAAGTGCATGGTCGTATAAGCATGGAGGCAATTATGCCGCATGCGTTAAGCTGCCGGCCCAATTGGATGCGTGGCCTGTTTTTATAAGGAAAGGGCAATGAACAAATTTCTCGTCACGTTGTTGTTTGCCGCCACCGGCGCCGCCAGCGTCGTGCAACCCGCCTTCGCCGGCGCGCGCGAAGAAGCGCGCCTCATCGAAGCTTCGGGGGTGCTCGAAGAGCTGCGCACTCAGCGCGACACGCTCATCCCCGAGCGCCTGCTGTCGCGCGCCTACGGCGTCGCGGTCATTCCCAACGTGGTGAAAGTCGCTGCCGTGGTCGGCGGGCGGCGGGGCAGCGGCGCGATGGTCGTGCGCGATGCCAACGGAAGATTCTCGAACCCCATCATGGTCTCGATCACCGGCGGCAACGTCGGTTGGCAGATCGGCGTGCAATCCACCGACATCGTGCTGGTGTTCACCACGCGCAAGAGCATCGAAGGCATCACCGACGGCAAACTCACGCTGGGTGGCGACGCCTCGGTCGCCGCGGGCCCAGTCGGGCGTTCGGCATCCGCTGCCACCGACCAGAATTTCACCGCCGAGGTGTATTCCTATTCACGCAACCGCGGCTTGTTCGCCGGCGTGTCCATCGACGGCACCGTGATCGCCATCGACACGAAATCAAACACCAAGCTCTACGGCAAACGCGCCCCGGCGGCGGAGATCATCGCCGGGAACATCACCACGGATGCCGAAGCTGCCAAGCGTTTCCAGCGCGCCATCCTCACCAGCACTTCCGGCGCTCAACCGGCTGCGGCTCCGCACAGCGCGGCCACCACCACGCCGGACACCGCGGCGTCGCCGCCAGCTGAGACACCCCAGTCAGGCGCCACCACCTTCCCGATGGAAGACGCAGCGCCGGGAACGGAACCGCCGAAGTAGACAGCCGCCAGTGCGCGGATTCGGCAGACGGCGTTCGCCCCGGCCATGCATAATCCGCCCGCATGTCGACGCGTAATGAAATGATGCTGTTCGACCGGCTTCGCCGGGCGCCGGCGTTGCGCGTACTGTTTCTCGTGGCGGCACTGCTCGCGTCGCAAGGCTCGCTGGCCTGCGGACTCGAAGAAGTCTTTGCGCCCCAACAAACGGTGCTCAACGCGGATTCGCCGGCTTCGGCAGACGGCGCCGGCGATGACTGCTGTACCTTGTGCTTCGATTGCGCTTACTGCGGCGGATGTTGCGGCGTCGCCGTGAGCCAGCGCGCCAGCTCTACGTCTTGTTCCCTAGTCGCCATCGCTTACACGAATGTCGGTTTCGCCACGGCCGCGCCCACACTCTGGACGCCCCCCACGCTCCTGAGACCTCCAATCAACGCTGCATGATTCCTCGCCGGCGATGCCGGCGCCCTGCAGCTCGTTTGGAGGATTCATCATGCCATCTCGATGCGCGGCGATAGTCGCCGCTGTCAGCTTCTGCTGTGCGCCTGCGCGGGCACAAGAAGCGCCCGTGCTCACGCTCGAGGCAGCGTTTGCTCGCGTCCTCGAAGAGCACCCTGATCTGGCGCGTTTCACGCACCTGCGAGAAGGCGCCGCCGCGACTCTCGAAACTGATGGACTGCGGCCACCGTTGCGCGTGGATTTGGAGCTCGAGAACGCGCCACGCTCCGGGCATGGCTCTGCATTCGACTCCGCAGAGTCGACGCTGAGCCTTGCCTCCGTGTTCGAACGCGGCAACAAGCGCGAAGCGCGCGTAGCCGTCGCCGATGCGCGGCTCAGCACACTGGCGTTGCAGCAGGAACAGCGTCGGGCAGATCTCCTGGCTGAAGTCGCGCGGCGTTATCTCGACCGATTGTCACTGCAAGTCATGGAAGAGCTTGCCGCGGTCGAGCTTGCGCAGCGCGTGAAAGCTTTCGAGGCCGCGACTCAGCGAGTGCGCGCTGGCGCTACGCCCGAGCCGGTGCGACTGGCCGCCGAAGCCGCGTTGGTTCGCGCCACGCTCCATCGGGATCGTCTGCGTGCTCAATCGTCGGCAGCGATGCGTAGACTCGCCGTGCTTTGGAAGGATCGCGAACCCGGCTTCAGTCGCGTGGCGGGAGATCCCCTTTCTTTGCCTTCCATCCCTTCGCTCGAGAAACTGCGCGAATTCATCGAGCGCAGCCCCGAGCTGCGCCGCTACGCAGATGAATCGCGCTTGAAAGAAGCGCGCGTGCAACTCGCGCGATCACAACGCACCACCGACATCGACTGGCGAGCCGGTGTGCGACGCCTCGAAGAAGATGGCTCGTGGGCGGCGGTCGTGGGTGTCTCCGTCCCGTTGGGCAGCGCAATTCGCGCTGAACCCGCCATACGCGCCGCTCGGGCCGACCTCGCGGCGTTGTCGCTCGAGCGTGAATCCGAGGCGATGACTCTCGAGTCGACTTTGATCGATGCCTGGTCGACCTTCATCGGTGCCAGCGCCGAAGTCGCTGCTGCACGCGATTTCCTGTTGCCGAAACTCGACCACGCCGAGCGCTCGTCAGAACGCGCGTTCCGCGCGGGCGCCCTCACCTACACCGAGTGGTCTCAAGTCCAGGTCGACGCGATGTCGGCGCGACGGGAGCAATTGCTCGCTGCGCTGGAGGCGCATCGGGCACTGATTGAAATCCAGCGACTGACCGGGTCGCCATTTGTCGAAGCAAGCAAGGTCGAGAGCATCCAGCCATGAACAAAAAGATCTTTGCCGTGCTGTGGACTTCCATTGCGGCCACCACTTTGTCGGCCTGTGACGATCACAGCGGTTCGCGCGAGCATCCCGAAGAAAAAGCAAAGCACCACGACGAGGTCACGATCGACGAAAAGACTGCTGTCGAGCTCGGTGTGCGCACCATCCCCGTCGGCCCCGGCGTGGTGCGCGACTCGCATGAGGTTCAGGGATTGCTGACCCCGATCGAAGGCAAACACGCGCGCGTGCGCGCCCGTTACGCAGGGCCCGTGCAGGCAGTGCGAGTCGGCGTGGGCGATGTGGTCAAGGCAGGACAGACGCTCGCCATCGTCGAGAGCAACCTGAGTCTCACGGCTTATGCCATCACTGCACCCTTCGCCGGAACGGTTCTCGATGTGTCGGCAGGTCCGGGCGATCTGGCGGGGGTTGAGCCGCTGTTCGAGCTCGCGGATCTGTCTTCGCTGTGGGTCGACCTGCATCTTTTCGGCGGCGACGCCCAGCACATCACTCCGGGGCTCGCGGTCGAAGTCACCCGCCTGAGTGACGGTGTACGGACTACGACCAGGCTTGATCGCATCCTTCCGGGCACCGCGACCGCCAGTCAAAGCACGGTGGCGCGAGCCACCATCCGCAACGAGGACGGCCAGTGGCGACCAGGGTCCGCGGTCCGCGCACGAGTGATTGTCAGCCAAACCGAAGCGCCGTTCGTGGTTCCAGTCGCGGCGCTGCAGACTTTCGAAGGTGAAACGGTGGTATTCACACGCGCGGGGAACATCTACTCGCCGCGACCCGTGAAGATAGGGCAACGCGATGCGACTACCGCGGAGGTCCTGCACGGACTGACCGCCGGCGAAGAGATCGTCGTCGAGCAGAGCTACCTCATCAAGGCGGATCTCGAGAAAGAGAGCGCGGCTCATGAGCACTGAGACCCCACGCCTGGAGCGCATGGTTCGATTCGCGATCGCGCATCGCTGGTTGATGTTGACGCTCACATTCGCAATGGCCGCGGTGGGTGTCTGGAGTTTCGCGAGGCTGTCCATCGATGCCACGCCCGACATCACCAACGTGCAGGTGCAGATCAATACCGAAGCGTCTGGTTATTCGCCACTTGAGGCCGAACAACGAGTCACGTTTGTCATCGAAACCGCACTCGCCGGTCTGCCGAGGCTCGAATACACCCGCTCGTTGTCGCGATACGGCCTCTCGCAAGTCACCGTCGTGTTCAAAGACGGCACCGACATCTTCTTCGCGCGCCAGCAGGTGTCCGAGCGCATCTCGCAAGTGAAGTCGCAACTTCCCCCCGGCCTCGAGCCTGAGTTGGGACCTATTGCAAGCGGATTGGGAGAAATTTTTCTGTACACGGTGACCGCCGATCCCGCGGCTCGTCGTCCTGATGGCCAGCCGTGGAATGCGATGGATTTGCGGTCACTGCACGATTGGGTCGTGCGGCCACAGTTGCGCAACACGCCGGGAGTCACGGAAGTCAATGCCATTGGTGGCTATGTGCGGCAGATCCATGTGACACCGGATCCCGCACGATTGCTGGCGCACGGATTCACGTTCGATGATGTGATCGACGCACTCACCGAGAACAACCAGAACGTCGGCGCGGGATACATCGAGCGCCGCGGCCAACAGTTGCTCGTTCGGATTCCGAATCAGGCACCAGACATGTCGGCACTCGAGACCATCGTTCTCGATCGGCGGGACGGCGTGCCGATTCGGATCCGCGATATCGCCACGGTCGGTGAAGGCAGGGAGCTGCGAAACGGCGCTGCCACCCAAAATGGCGAAGAGGTGGTCCTCGGCACGGTATTCATGCTCTTTGGTGAAAACAGTCGCGCGGTGGCGCGGGCAGCGGCGGCAAGAGTCGGCGATATCCAGAAGAGTCTGCCGAAAGGTGTGCTGATTCAGGCGGTGTACGACCGCACGAGCCTGGTCGATCGAACGATTGCCACAGTGCGCACCAGTCTCATAGAAGGTGCGCTGCTCGTCATTGCCGTGCTCTTCGTGCTGCTCGGCAATCTTCGCGCTGCTCTCATCACGGCCGCGGTCATCCCGCTATCAATGCTCATGACCATCACGGGCATGGTGCGCGGCGGCGTTTCCGGCAATCTCATGAGCTTGGGCGCACTCGACTTCGGGCTCATCGTCGATGGCGCCGTAATCATCGTCGAGAACGCGCTGCGGCGTCTTGGCGAAGAGCAGCGCCGGCTCGGGCGCATCCTCGGGCGCGAAGAACGCTTCGAGCTTGCGGCGCGCGCGACGTCCGAAGTGATCCGGCCAAGCCTGTTCGGCATCGGCATCATCACAGCCGTGTACCTGCCGATCTTCGCGCTCACCGGTGTCGAAGGGAAAATGTTCCACCCGATGGCGATCACCGTGATGCTCGCCTTGACCAGTGCCATGGTGCTGTCGCTGACTTTCGTGCCGGCGAGCGTTGCGCTGCTTCTGGGCGGGAAGGTGCCGGAACAGGAGAACCGCATCATGCGCGAAGCGCACGTCCGCTTCGAACCAGTGCTGCGTTGGGCATTGGCGCATCGCGTGCCGGTGGTGGGCGCCGCGGGGGTGTTGGTGGCCTTATCAGCAGTGCTCGCGACTCGGCTCGGGATGGAGTTCGTTCCGAGTCTGGATGAAGGAGATGTGGCGGTCCACGCGCTTCGGGTTCCTGGCACGAGCCTGACACAGGCGGTTCACATGCAAAAAGTGCTCGAGCGCCGCCTGGCGCAGCTTCCGGAGGTCGCGCGTGTCTTCAGCCGCATCGGCACAGCCGAGGTCGCGAACGATCCCATGCCGCCGTCCATGACGGACACCTTCGTCATGATGAAGGCGCGCGAGGCGTGGCCAGACCGGCGAAAGAGCAAGGCCGCGCTGCTGCAAGACATCGAAACGGTGGCTCGATCCCTGCCCGGCAACAACTACGAGTTTACACAGCCCATACAGATGCGAATGAATGAGCTCATTTCGGGCGTGCGGGCGGATGTGGCGATCAAGATCAACGGCGATGATCTCGATGTGCTCAACCGATTGGCGGCGAGGATCGCCGACAGCGCGCGCACTGTCCCCGGTGCGGCGGATGTGCGGGTTGAGGAAACCACCGGACTGCCCATGTTGGTCGTGAATCCGGATCGCCAGTCACTCTCGCGATACGGTCTCAATCCGCGCGATGTTCAGCGCGCGGTGAGTACCGCCGTCGGCGGAACGATCGCCGGGCAATTCGTCGAAGGCGATCGCCGCGCGGACATCGTTGTGCGATTGCCCGAGGAGCTCCGCCAGAGCCCCGAATGGTTGGCGGATCTGCCGATACCTCGCACCTTGCAGCCAAACGAGGATGAAGTCTCACGCAGTGCCAACTGGGCTTCCGGCGAGCCACAGTTCGTCCCGCTGCGCGAAGTGGCGCAGATCATCGAGACCATGGGACCGAATCAAGTCAATCGCGAGAACGGCAAACGTCGCGTGGTAGTCACGGCGAATGTGCGCGGCCGTGATCTCGGTGGATTCGTTGCGGAGGTCGAAGCGACGCTCGATCGCGACTTGCAAACACCGCCTGGCTACTGGATCGACTACGGCGGCACCTTCGAGCAGCTCGTCTCGGCTGCGCAGCGATTGAGCGTTGTAGTGCCCGTTGCGCTGTTCGTCATTCTCGCGCTGCTCTTCTTTGCCTTCGGGTCCATGCGTGCTGCGGTTGCCATTTTCAGCGGAGTGCCGCTCGCACTGACTGGCGGCATCGCCGCGCTGTGGCTAAGAGACATACCTCTCTCGATTTCAGCGGGGGTTGGATTCATTGCCTTGTCAGGCGTGGCGGTATTGAACGGCCTGGTAATGGTGGGCCTCATTCGAACACTCGAACAGAATGGCCAGACCATCGACGAGGCGATCGTCCGCGGTGCAATGGGCAGACTTCGCGCGGTCCTCGTCACGGCCCTCGTGGCGTCACTGGGTTTTTTGCCGATGGCGCTGAATGTTGGACCCGGCGCGGAAGTTCAACGCCCGCTGGCGACCGTCGTTATCGGCGGCATCGTTTCATCGACCTTGCTCACGCTGATGGTGCTGCCAGGGCTATATCGATTGCTGTCGCAACGGAGCCTCGGGCAGCGTCTGGCTGCCAGCACGGGCCCGGCTATTACATAATTGATTCATATATATACGTGCCAACCCGGCATCTGACCTGCGCGAGCAACTCGTGGACTACCGCGACGGCGGTGTGCTCGAAGTTTTTCTTTGTTACGGCGAAGCGTTCGCTAGCAGAAACGCCAACATCCGCGGCGCGGTGAGTTTCCATGGGGCGCTGAAACCTTCCGGCCGGCGGAACCCGACGTCAGCGCCAAGGTACTCATGATGCATGGTTACGACGATTCCAACGCCTTTGGATTGCGCTGGCCCACAATCGTGGCACCCACTCGAGGAATTTCTCAGCGAAATACTCAAATAGTGATAGCTTGCTGAGGACAAACCGAGGGGCGGACTGCATGAAGAAGTTATCGTTCATCCTGCTAGTGGTAGTCAGCTTCGCATTCGCGGGATTCGCAGAAGCTGCCAAACCGAAAAAACGCACGCGTAATGCGAACCGCGTCGGCGCCTACGGTGGAGCCCTCATCGGCCAGAGTAACTTCTCAGGCGATCAGAGCCTGAACGAAGAAAGCCTGCGCGACATCCTCAATAGCGCGGGTGCACCCATCCAAGACCTGAGATCGAGCACCCAAGATTCCGACGTCGGTTATCAGGCCACGTTCGGCTATCGCTTCAACCGCTATTTCGCCGCTGAACTGGGGCTCGCGCAATTCGGAAGCTTGAGCTCCACCGCGCGTGCCGAGATGGATTTTGGCGCCGGGTTCGTACCGGCGAGTGTAAAGCTCAATTTTTCAGCGGGTGGACCCATCATCTCGGCGATCGGCATCCTGCCCATCAGTGAGAAGTTCGAGGTGTACGCGCGGCTCGGGTACCTCTTCTGCAGCTCCGAGCGCGAGTTGAGCTCGCGTGTCGATGGCCAATCAGGTTCTTTTGGCAACGCCAAGGGGGATTCGCAGAACCCGGTGTACGGGGTCGGCTTCGCGTGGAATCTCAACCAGGTTTATTCGATCCGTGGCGAGTTCCAGAAGCTCGACCAGCTCGGCCAGGAAAATCGGACTGGCGCCGAGGATCTCACGGTGATTGGCGTCGGCCTCGTCGTCCGCTTCTGATCTGACGCGTTCGTAGGACATTCGCCCGCTGTCCTGCCGGCGCGCCACGCGCGACACTGCAAACATGACCCACCGTCACCTTCCGTTAATGGCGTTCCTGGCTTTGACCTTGAGCGCCGCCTGCAGTGGCACCGACAGCGCCACGCCAGTGCGTATCGGCAATTCCTTCGTGGCCACTCCCGTCGCGAGCTTCCAGGAGCCCTGGGCCATGGTGTTCCTGCCAGACGGACGCCTGCTGGTCTCTGAAAAGAAAGGCGCACTCAAACTACTCGACGTGCAGAGCAAGCGCACCGGTGATATCGCCGGCGTGCCCGCGGTCGCCTATGGCGGCCAGGGCGGCTTTGGCGATGTCATCCTGCATCCGCAGTTCGCCAGCAACTCGATCGTGTATGTGAGTTACTCGGAGCCAGGCCAAGGCGAAAGCGACAGCAATACCAACGGTGCCGCGGTGGCGCGTGCAAAGCTGGTCCTGGGCAAGGACGGCGGCGGCAAACTCGAAGACTTCAAGGTGATCTGGCGGCAGGTCCCCAAGGTGGCCAGCCGCGGTCACTGGGGCCATCGCCTGGCCTTTGGTCCCGACGGCAAGTTGTGGATCACCTCGGGCGAGCGCCAGCAGTTCACGCCGTCGCAGGACATGAAGAGCAATCTTGGCAAGATCGTGCGGCTCAATGAGGACGGCTCGGTGCCCGCGGACAATCCGTTCCACTCGCAGGGCGGCGTCACCGCGCAGATCTGGTCGCTGGGCCACCGCAACTTGTTAGGCATCGCGTTCGCGCCGGATGGCAAGTTGTACACGCACGAGATGGGGCCGAAAGGCGGCGATGAGCTCAACATCATCGAGAAAGGGGCGAATTACGGTTACCCGATCGTCTCGAATGGCGATCACTACGACGGCCGCGACATTCCCGATCACGTGAAGCGGCCGGAATTCAAGGCACCGCTCGTGACCTGGACCCCGGTCATCTCGCCCGCCGGCTTCATCATCTATTCGGGCAAGGCGTTTCCGGACTGGAACGGTAACGGTTTCATCGGTGGCCTGTCATCCGAGGCACTGGTGCGAGTGGAATTCACGAAAGGCGGCGCGCGCGAAGCGCAGCGTTTCGACATGGGCAAGCGCATCCGCGAAGTCGAGCAAGGTCCCGACGGCGCCATCTGGTTGCTCGAGGATCAACGCAACGGTTCTGGTGGCCGGCTGCTCAAGCTGACCCCTTGAGCTAGATCGCGTCCAGCAGCGCCGCGTCATCGTTCTTCGCCGAGTTCACTCGCGGGCTCACTTTGTGCGCGCGTAGATGCTCAGCCGGGAACTGAATCAGCGCAGACTTGGCCTGCTCCGGGGTTCCGCTCAACCACACCTCCACGTCTTCCATGCGCAGGATGGCCGGCATGCGCTGCTTCTCGTTGTGGATCTTCGCCATGAGCTCGTTCGCCGGCAACGTGATGATGGCGAAGCTCTCGACCACCGTGCCGTCCGCCTTTACCGACCGATCCCACAATGCGGCGAACGGCATGATCTCCTTGTTAGCCAGCCCGATGAACCAGGGTTGTTTGGGCGTATCGGGCAGCAGCTGCCATTCGTAGAAACCTTCCGCCGGCACGATGCAGCGCTGTCCCCCTGTCCAGGCATCGCGGAAGGCCGGCGACATATGCATGGTTTCGATGCGCGCGTTCATGGTCGGGAACTTGGGTGTCTCCCCTTTGAGAAAGGACGGCACCAGCCCCCAGCGCATCATCACGCCTTCGCGCTCACCACCGTCTTCGGGCGAGGCCAGGCGAATCACCGGTACTTCACGCGAAGGCGCGACGTTGTAACTTCGCATGTCGTACCAGCGCAGGCGTTTCACGCCGAAGGCTTTTTCGGCCTTGGCTTGCTGCGCGAGTACGTAGCGTCCACACATCGGGACGAATCTTAACGCAGCTTGACCGGGTCAAGCGCCGCGGCCAGCATGATGGGAAATGGGACACTCCCTATTGGCTGGCCATTGGAGTCTGGAAAACAATCGTGAGTGACCAGGGTGACGACCGGATAGCAAAGGCGCTCGCCTGGCTCAAGAAACACTCGAAGAAATCCATTCGCGATGGCATGGCGCGTTACGCCATCCCGAGCGACAAGGCGCTCGGTGTGCTCATGGGCGACATCCAGAAGCTGGCCAAGGAACTCGGGCGCGATCACGCGCTGGCGCTGGCGCTGTGGAAGACCGACGTCTACGAAGCGCGCATGTTGTGTGCCTACATCGATGAGCCCGAGCGCGTCACGCCGGCGCAGATGGACGCGCAGGCGCGCGACTTCGACAACTGGGCGGTCTGCGACACGCTGTGCTTTGCGCTCTGGGTACGCACGCCGCACGCATTCAAGAAGATCCACCAGTGGTCCAACCACCGCGCCGAGTTCGTGAGGCGCGCATCGTTCGCACTGCTGGCGTGCATGGCACTGAAACACAAGACTTCGACCGATGCGGAGTATCTGCGCTGCCTGCCGCTCATCGAGAAGGCGGCGGCCGACGAACGCAACTTCGTGAAGAAGGGCGTGAACTGGGCGCTGCGGGGAATCGGGCGGCGCAACCGCAAGCTCAATGTGGCAGCCGTGAAGCTCGCGAAGAAACTGGCCGCTTCTGCAGACGCCGCGCCGCGGTGGATAGGCAAAGACGCGTTACGCGAGTTGTCGAGCGCGCCCGTGCAGAAGCGGTTGAAATGAGCTCTGGCACAATTTGCTAGCAAATGGGGTCAGGCCCCATTTCCGGGAATTGGGGTCTGACCCCATTTAGATAGCCTTGCTGAAGTACACCACGCGCTCGGTCTCTTTGAATCCCAGCGCGCGGTGCGCGCGCTGGCTCGCTTCATTTTCCAGCAACGCATCGGAGGCGAGCTCGCGGCAACCGCGCGCCTTCGCCCAATCGGCGATGGCCGCGAAAAGCTGGCGGGCGATGCCGTGGCGGCGGCGCGCCGGCGCCACGTAGACGCCTTCGACGAATCCCACGGGCGAAGACTCGGTACCGTTTACGTAGTCGCTGCGGATCGACCCCTCGATGAACCCGACGGGCTCGCGGCCTTCGTCGTACATCATCAGTTGCAGGAACCGCTCGGGCTGGGCCAGCGAGATCGCCATATAACCGCGATGCTCCTCAGCGCTGCCGTCCGGCCACAGCGCCATGCGCATCTCCAGCCAGCCGGGTTGATCCAACGAGCTGCAGCGTTCAATAAACGTCGTATTTGCGGGCATGGGCGAAGCGTAGCAAACCGCATGCGTTCATACAGGTCTGGCGGCGCTTCGCTACTGGATGGACGCCCCGGCACTCGCTGGAAAAAAATGCGCGCATGCCCCTCCCCGCCAGCACGATCGACAAACTTTCAGACCACTCAGGGTCTTACGTCATTTGCATCACCTGTCGAAAGTGCCAGCACGAACGCGAGATCGACCCGCGCACCCTAGCTAACATCCTCGGCTGGAACATCACGCTCAAGCAGGCCTGCACCCGATTGCGTTGCTCGAAGTGCCAGGCGCGCAGCTTCGAGGTGGCGATAGCCTTCAACCGCAAGCCGCGTGGGTGGAAGTCGAATCCGTCGTGAGGTCTGGCCCCATTTGCTAGGAAATGGGGTCTGACCCCATTTCAGTCGGCGGTGAAGCGGAGCTTGGACAACACGGAGCGCGACGCCGCGCTGCAGTCCACGGTGCCGCTGGCGCCCGAGCGCTGCACCTTGTCCACAGTTACCGTACAAGAACCGACATCGATGGGCGGCACGATGCGGCCGTTGAGCACGAGGTACGGCACCAGGCTGGCACCGGCATCATCGGCCGGCACGCGCAGCAGCAGGTATTGATCGTCGCTCGAGCCGTATTCGAGCAGCGCGGTGCGCACGCCGTTTTCGTATGAATAGAACCCCGGCGTCACGGAATGCCGGCCGCTGGCGTCCAGCGGCAGAGAATACTCGCGCCCCGCATAAGTGAATGCGGCCGTCCCGTTCTTGAACGTCGCTTCCTGCCGCCTCGCACCCTCACCCATGCGCGTGTTGCGCATGTGGCGGCCGGCCGCAGGTGTCGTCGTCGTCACGCCAGTGGGTAGCTTCGCGAGCGTGAGCACCGCCACGGGGGCGCCCGAAGCGAACCCCACGCGCTGCAGGTAGATAGTCAGCTTCTGCCCGGCGGGATATACGTCGAACCCCAGCCCTCCCGGCAGCCCGGCCATGACCCAGTATTTCTTGCCGCCCTGCTCGAACTGCAGCTCTGGCAACTCGCCGCCGAAGTACATCTCCACGAGATCGCCCTGCATGCCGCGGCTGCCGATCCAGGCACTGATCAACGGCCGGAATCGGCTCGACGGCTGGCGCTTCTGCCCGGTGAATGTTGCCGTGGTGGTGAACCACTGTCCCGGTGGCGCGAGCTCGGCCTCGTCGTTCTGCGAACGCGCGGTGCCGCCCATGATCTTGGAAAATGTGGCCGGCGCATACGCGGATTCGTCGGTGTCGCTCGCGCCGGACTGCGCCGCAGCGACTCCGCCACCCAGCCACGCGGCCACCAGCAACGCGCACGCACGCCGAGCGCTCAAGACTGCGCTCCGCTGAATATCGCTTCGATTTCCGCCGCATTGTCCGGCCGCACCACGCGGCCTTTCTCGGCGCCGTTCTCGAGATAGATGAGTGTCGGCCAAAGCTTGATTCGGAACGAGCGGCCCAACGGCCTGCCCTTGCCGTCTTCCACCTTGATGTGCCGCACGCCCGGGTGGTTTCTCAAGACGGCCGCGATGTCCGCCTGCGCACCCTGGCAATAGCCGCACCAGCTCGCGCCGAATTCAATGACCACTGGATCCTCGGAAGCGTCGATTTCCTCGCGCGTAATTTCATGCATATGGCGATACTGCACGCATGTGGTTTGAAAAGAAAAGCGCTCCCGACTGGCATGAGAGCTTCGTCGCAGACGTCCGACATGTGTTCAAGGCGAAAGCCCTGTCGTTTGAACAAGCGACGGAAGCGCTTCGCACCGCAGACGGGAGACGACTGCTGGACTTCGACATCAGGGCACGGAGAGGCTACAACTACGACGGCTATCCCGGACGCAAACGCGAACCCAGTGTTCTGAAAGTCGCCCTCGGCGATCCAGAACACGCCGACGTATTCCTCTTCTATAAATCCTGCAGTAATAACGGCTTTCTTCGCGAAGAGGCGCTGCGCGCCTTGCGTGGTCATCACGGTCGGCTGGTGTGCGCGGCGGCACTGATCCGCGTGGAAGACTGGGTGCCGCAAGTCGCTGACATCTCGTTGCGCCTGCTGCAGGATCTCGCCGCGATCGACACTGCCGTTCATTTCTTCGAGTTTCTCGACCTGATTGCAGCGCTGCGATCGCGCCTGCGCTTCAAACCACACTGGGCGGCGACACTCGAACCAATGTTGCTGCTGCCGAAATGGCGCGATGCCAGGCGCGCGGCGATATTGAGCGGCGATGCGGTGGCGAGGCGGCTGGCGCACGAGTTGATCCGGCGCGCAGATGCAGACTTTGCGAACGAAGCTTTGCGCATTGCGATCGAGGATCCTTCGCCTCTCGTAGCCCTCTGGGCACTCACGAAACTCGATGACTCGACCGACGTAGCTCTGCGTCAGGAAGCACTCGGCGCCGGGATGCGCAGTCGTCTCGCTTCGGTACGCAGCGATGCGTTGCGCCGCTATTGTCGAGCAGGCTACAGCGACCTGCGCGCGATACTGGAAACGGCGTTATTTGATAGCGCGCATTCCGTGCGTGGCGTGGCTGCATTCCAACTCAACGCGCTGTTCAGCGAATCAGCGCTGGTGCGGTGGCGCCGTGCCTTCGACGAAGGCAATCGCGGCGAAGCAATGGTCATGGCACTGGCGGAGTTCGGTGAAGCGGAGGACGCTCCGCGGCTGCGTTCGCAGCTCGCGCGCGACAGCGGCCGCATCCGGGCACTGGCGTTGCGAGGAATCATGCGCATGGGCACCGTCGACAGCAACGAACTCCTGCAGGCGGCATTACGCGACACGTCCTCACACGTTGTCGGTGCAGCAATTGCCGTGTACTCCCGTGGTCTCGATCAACTCGGGCAGGAGACGTTGCGCCAGGCCCTTGCGCACGCCCGGAGCGCTGCCATGCGAGCTCGACTGATCAGTGCATCCAGGCTCCTGCCGAAATGGGACCGACTAGAGTTTCTGCTGGACCTGCACGGCTCGTGCGCCGACACCGAGTTCCCGCCCTTGGCGGCCGCGGTGCAACGGTGGATTGGCAGTGCCAACAATTCCTTCATGCAACCGCGCCCCAACCAGCGCCTGTTGATCCGGCACGCGCTCGAAAACGCACGGAGCCGGCATCCAGCCACATTCTGGGACCAGGTCGTGCACCTGCTGTAGCGACATGTCAGCGCCAGGTCAGCCCGATCATATCCACGAGCACGTGCGCGACGACTAGCGGCCATAGCTGGCGCGTGCGCGAATACACATAGCCGTACAGCAAACCCATCGGCACGATGGTGAGCACGCCGATCGGTCCCTGGTACAGGTGATAGAGCAACCGCACCACCACGCTCGCATTGATCGCCACCCACATGCCGCGCCGCTCGGTCAGCGCGGTGATGATGTAGCCGGCGACAAACAACTCCTCGAAAATGCCGTTCACCACCGACACCAGAAACACGAGCTGCATGCTCAGGTCCGGGTCGACCTTCGGTGCGCGCGCGATGGCGGCGGCGATGTCGTAGTTGAAGATGATCTGCGCGATGTACTGGGCGCCGAGCGTCACCGCATACGTCAAGGCCAGCAGCACGATTCCCCAACCCGTCGCACGCCAGGAGAACGACAGGCCGAACTTCTCCAGCGTCCAGCCGCGAATCCGCAGGAACCACGCCAGGAAGGCGAGCTGGATCACTTCGAAGATGATGATCCCGAGTAGCTGCGCGTTGTTGAAAACCGCCACCGACTCAGATCCCGGCGTGCCCAGCGACATGATCGAAGAGAAAATGGGCAGGCCGAATGCCCAGGTGACGACGACCAGGAATTCGACGCCGACGGGCAGCCGGCGAATGGCTTCGTGCAGGCGATTCACGACGAAGGCGCGGCTGCGCCCGCGTTCTCGATGCTGGCCTTCTCGATCACGGCGGCAACGGCTTTGGCCACGAGGTCACTGCCGACGCCCAGCGGCAGCGCGTGTCGCTGCTGCAGCAGCGCGAGTTTTTCCAGGTACTCACGCGCGATGTCGGGGCGGCGGCGCGTCTGGTTCTCCAGCGCATTCACCAACAGCATGCGCGGACGCAGCAGCTGGTCACCGTGCAACGCGACGTCGAACAGGTGATCGAAAATCGAACGCTCATGGTGCAGGAACGATTCGCCGCCCGTCTGCCGCGCGGCGAGGCCGATGGCCAGCGCCTGCTCGATGGCGGCGAGATAACCCGGCAGCAATTCTGCCGGCGGGGTCCCCAGCGCCGAGTTCGACTCCTCGCGTCGCAGCGCCTGCAGGCTGGTGAGCCGCGGAATCAGCCCGTAGAGCAACGTGAGCGCGTCGTGCCCGGCGGTTTTGAGCGTAAACGCCTGCTCGAAGATCACCGGCGCCACCGCGCGCTGGGTGGTTTCGATCGTCACCTTGAGCAACCACGGCGTCAGGCGTGCATCCACATGCAGAAAGACGATGAGGTCTGGATGCGCCTGATCCGGGGGAAGGAAGGCACGCGTCCATGGTTTGGCGGAGTGAATGAAGCCACCCTGCTTCATCCACGGCAACAGGAACGCCGTGCGCGCGTTGGTCCGTAGATAGAGCTCCTCGGCCAGGAACATCGGCAGCGCCCGCGCGATGCGTCCGAGATCGTTGGTGGGCTGAGAAACCACCTTGCCGCCGGCTTCATCATCGGCCTCGCCGCTGCCGCAAACAAAATGAATTCGAGGAGCGGCCGACGTCTTGGCCGGAAGCACCGAGTCGAACCCGAGCACTCCGCGTGCCCAAACCGGCTGGTCGAGTTTCATGACCACCACCTCGAGCGGCGCGTTCACCTCGCCGTAGCGTTTCTCGGCGTCATCGAGCTTCTGCTCCCAGTGGATTAGGTGCTCGCGCCAGTCCGGGCGTTGCAGTGAATAGAGCTGCTCGAGCAGCTTGCGCGCTTCGGCGAACATGCCGAGCTCGACATAGCCGCGCAGCAGGTTGTTGCCCACCGAGAGGCCGTGCGCGCCGAGATCGAAGCGCGGCTGCGTCAGGCGCACCAGCAGCTCGGTGTGCCCGCCATTGCCGAGATCGCCGCTCAGCTGCATCAGCAAGTCCCCGGGCACGGGCTTCACGCGCGCCAGTATGTCTTCATACAAACGCGTCGCTTCGGCGAGGTCTCCGCGCTGCAGCGCATACCGCGCCAGCCACAACTGCGGCCGCCAGCTGCCCGGGAGCGCCGCCGCGCGTGCGTAAGCAGCCAGCACGGCGTCCGGCCCGCCCGCAGCGTTCGCCCTGGAAATCATCCAGTTCAGCGAAGTCTCATCGTTGGGTTCGAGCTGCAGCGAGTGCCAGATGAGTGCCTGCGCACGCGCGTCGTCGCCGCCGGCCGAATAGGCACGCGCCAGGTTCGCCAGTAGATAGGAATTCTCGCCATGCCGGGCGATGGCGCCCTCGAGAAACGCGCGTGCCCCCTCGTGATCCTTGAGTTGCAGCAGCACGGCGCCTAACACCACCGCACCCCGTTGCGGCTTCGGGTCATGCTCGGCGAGGAACCGCGCGGATTCGAGCACATCCGCCGCGAAATCGTCGTTCAGCGCGCTGAGGATGAGGTCGTAGAGCGCGTCGGAGTTGCTGCGGTGGGCCTTGAGGTTGGGCAGCAGCACATCCTTGCGCCATGCCTCCCGCCCGATTTCCACTTTTCGGCCGAACTGGTCATAGATCCGGATCAGGCCTTCACTTGCCGTGGCGGCGGCCGGCTCGGTTACAGAGATAGCCAACGCCGGCAATTGGTTGATAGGCCCGGGACCAGCAGGCGCGGGCTTGCCCGGTGCATGTATCTGCGGCCCTTCGCTGGGGGTGCGGCCGAGGATACGGTCGATGATGGACATGGGGCGGTCAGCTTACACTTGTACACATGCGCCACACCTCATCGTTCTGGGTCCCTGCCCTGTTAGCCTTCTCAGGCCTCGCCTTCGGCGACGACGTGATGATCAAGACCGGCGACGGCGCCACGCTGTCGGCCACGGTAGCCCTGCCAGATCCCCTGCCGGCAGGTCGTATCCCGACGATCATGGTGTTCGACATCTACACGAACCCTGAGGCGCTGAAGGCGCAGGCCGCAGAGTTCGCGGCGCGCGGTTACGCCGGCGTCGTGGCCGACGTTCGCGGCAAGCGCCTGAGCCCTGACCCGATAGTCCCCTACGAGCACGACGCCGCGGACACGCACGCGGTCCTGGACTGGATCGTCAAGCAGCCCTGGAGTGACGGCAAGGTGGGCATGATCGGCGGCAGCTATTCGGGCTTCACCGCGTGGGCCGCGACCAAGCGCAGACACCCCGCGCTCAAGGGCATCGCGGTCTCGGCGGCGTCCATCCCCGGGCAGGGCCTGCCCATGCACAACAATGTCTTCCTCACCGCTAACTACCAGTGGCCCTTCTACGTCACCAACAACAAGCTGCTCGATGAGCCGCTGAACGCCGACGGTGAGCGCTGGTGGAGCCTGGCGCGCAACTGGTTCGTGAGTGGCCGACCCTTTCGGGACATTGACGTCCTCGATGGCACGCCCAACCCACTGCTTCAACGCTGGCTCATGCACCCGGCGTTCGACAAGTACTGGCAGGCCATGGTCCCGTATGAGCGCGACTTCGCGCGCGTGAACATTCCAGTGCTCACGATCACGGGCTATTACGACGACGGACAGGTCTCGGCGCTGCAGCACATGAAGCAGCACCTGGCGTACGGTCGCCAGCCCGAGCACTACCTGGTCATCGGCCCGTACGACCACTTCGGCACCCACGCCCGCAAGAAGCCGGATGTCCTGCGCGAATACACCATCGACCCGGTGGCGCAGATCGACTCGCAGGAATTGAAACTGCAGTTCATGGACTACGTGTTGCGCGGCAAGCCCAAACCGCCGCTGCTCAAGAACAACATCAACTATGAGGTGATGGGCGCGAATGTGTGGCGCCACACGACATCGCTCGGCGCCGTGCACGGCGGCGTACCGATGCGCCAGTATTTTTCCGCGCAGAAGAGCGCGGGTTCGTTATCGCTGGTCGGCCAGCAGCCGCCGGCGGGGCCGATCACCACCCACGAGGTGGATCTCGCCGACCGCGTGAAGTTTCACAATTTCCACTACTACCCGTGGCCCATCGTGCAGGGACCGCTGTCGCACATCACCGAGAGCATTTTCATCAGCCAGCCGTTCGAGGCTCCCACCGTCGTCAGCGGCTCGTTCACGGGTGAGCTCACCGTGGTGATCAACAAGAAAGACTTCGACCTCGGGGTCACGGTTTACGAAGCCATGCCGGACGGCAAGCTTTTCCACTTGGGCTATGCGCTGCATCGCGCGAGCTACGCGCAAGACCCGACCAAACGGCGACTGCTCTCGCCTGGCAAGCCGGAGAAGGTGAAATTCGAATCGACGATGGTCAGCAGGCAGATGCTGCCCGGATCACGGTTGTTGGTGCTGCTGGATACCGTCAAGAACCCCAGCGCGCAGGTCAACTACGGCACGGGCAAGGATGTGAGCGACGAGTCGGTGAAGGACGCCGGCGAGCCGCTCACCATCGAGATACAGAGCGGCAGCTACTTCGAGATCCCGCTCGACAATTCTTTCGCGGTGAAGCCAGGCATGCCCAGGTAAGAAACCTACTTCGACAAGTGGCTCGCGAACGACGCATTCTCGGTGCACTGATATTCGCGGGTGACCGTCCATAAGTCGCAATTGGACCCATCCATGTTGCTGCACTGGCGGATCTGGCCGGCGATGGGTTCGGCATCGTCGTAGCCCCAGCCGTTACAGCGGCTGGCGGCGATTTTCCGGGCCTGCTCGTCGCTCAAGTCGGGCTGCTTGAACTCGCTGTATTCGTAGGACAGTCGGACTACGCCGTCGTCGCGATCTCCGCCGGAGACGGACCACTGTTTGCCGGTGGCGCAGGCCGCGAGGTTGAGCAACAGGATTGAAGCGGCGATCAGCGGAAGGGTTCGAGTCATGACGGCACCAAAGCTTGAGCTTGGCGCCAGATTAGGCTCGCGCTGCTTAACGCTTCCTGAATCGGATGCAATCACGCGGCGAAGTCGTCCGTGACCTCACCGCGCCTGTACGGACATCCATCCTGGAGGACCGAAGCAGTCTTGCGTCCATGGCAGGCGTCAATGCGTGCCCACATGAGTAATGTCGCGTGACCCGCAAATGACTCACTTGCGACGCAAGAATCCCATCAATAATGCGCGGCGCTTCAGGCGGACGCCCGGGCCGCGGTTGGCGGTCCTAGACGGCCAGCGATACCCCCTCGATCGGCAATTTGCGGAGCCGCTTTCCGGTGGCCGCATAGATGGCGTTCAGCACCGCTGGCGCTCCGACAGGCGTTGACACCTCGCCAATGCCCCACGGCCGCTCGGCGTCCCCGCCCACGAAATGCACGTCGATCTGCGGGCACTCGTTCATGCGCAGCAACTTGTTGTCGGCAAAGGTGCGGTTCACTGCCCGCCCGTTCTGGATAGGCAGGCCGCCGTAGAGCAGACCGGTGAGGCTCCACACGATTCCACCCTCGATCTGGTTCGCGGCGCTCGAGGGGTTGATGAGCCGCCCGCAATCCACAGCTACGGTGACGCGGTCGACCTTGAGATTGCCGTCGCGCACCGTCACCTCCGCGATGGCGGCGACGCAGGTCTGCGCATACGGACTCAGGCAGATTCCGCGGCCGCGTCCCGGCGGTAATTTTCCGCCCCAGCCGGCTTTCTCGGCGGCGAGCGTCAGCACGCGGCGCATGCGGTCGGTCGAGAGGCGGCCGTCCTGACTCACTACGACTTCGCGTTTTGGCGTCAGCAGTGACAGCCGGAATTCGAGCGGATCGCGCTTCAGTGCCACGGCGATTTCATCGACGAAGCACTCGCTCAGGCAGCGCCCATGGCTGACGACGCCGCGCCACGCCGAGGACTGCACCAGCTCATGGTCGACGAGCTCCTCGAAGTCGTAGCGGATGTTGGGAATGTCGTAAGCCATCTGCGGCAGCTCCGGATCAAAATACCTTGCCGCCCAGGTGTAAGTGCGCAGTTCCTTTTCGTACCACGCGAACAGTTTGTTGTCGGCATCGATGGCCGCCTGATATTCCATGTGCTGGAAATGATGCGCGAGGTTGACGGTCTGATCGTCCTCGCGCGTCCACATCATCTTGACCGGCACGTTGCCGGCCTCGCGCGAGATGAACGCGGCTTCCACCCCATTGTCCGGATAAGCCCTCCTGCCAAAGCCGCCGCCGGAGGGTAGCAAGTGGACACGGATTTTTTCCTCCGGAAGATTCAACAGGCCCTGGAGCTCGCGGACGATGAGGTGCGGTACCTGCGAGCCGCACCAGATCTCACATTCGTCCTGGCGGACGAACGCCGTGCAGTTGAGCACCTCCATGCAGGAGTGCACCTGGTGTGGATAGACATAGGACGCACGCAGCGTGCGCCGCACCTTCGTGAGGTCGCTGACGGCGTTCTCATCGCCGATGTACCCGGTGGGGTCGGTTCGATGACGCGCGCGTTCCGCTGCCAGGCGCTCGAAATCGCCGGTGCTGAAGCGCGCTTTCTCGCCCTCGTCCCAGACGATCTCGAGCGCATCCCGCCCTTTGCGCGCTGCCCAGAACGAATCCGCCACCACCACCACGCCTTCACGGATGTCGTGCGCCATGGAAGACGGCTCGCGATATCCCGCGATCGGCTGCGTGGTGAATACCTTGCGCACACCGTTCACCGTCAGTGCCTTCGATGCGTCGTAGCTTTTGATCCTGCCCTTGAACACCGGACAGCGCGCAACCAGCGCATAGAGCATGCCCGGCAGCTGCGTGTCGATGCCGTATTTGAGGCGGCCGGTGGTGATGTCAGGAATGAGCTTGTGGGTCTTGCCCAAGCCGATGAGCGTCTGTTGTTTGTCAGCTTTCAGTGGCACATCCGCCGGCACCGGCATCTGCGCCGCCAGCGACGCCAGCTCACCAAACCCCAACCGCCGCGACGAGGCTGCGTGAACCACGAAGTGATTATCCGCGCGGCAACTCGTGGCCGGCACATTCCACTGCTTCGCCGCCGCGGCCACCAGCATGTGCCGGGCCGTCGCACCCGCCTGGCGCAACATGTCGTATGAATAGGTGACGCTGCAGCTGCCACCCGTGCCGTGGCCACCGTAGCGGTCGTTCTCCCAGCGCCGCATGTCCACCAGCGGGAACTCGATGTGTACGCGCGACCAGTCGGCCGCCAGCTCCTCGCACAGGATCTGCGCCAGCGCCGTGGAGAGTGCCTGGCCCATCTCGTGCTTGACGATAAGAAAGCGCACGTCGCCCGTCGAGGTCACGCGCAGGAAATCGCCCAACATGCCGGCTCGAGGAATGGCGCCCGCGGCCGGCTTGGCCACGGTCAACTCGTTGGCCGACATGCTGACGCACAGCGTCAATCCACCGGCAGCCAGCAGCGAATCACGGACGAACTCACGGCGCCTCACGCGCTGGCCTTCTTGATGGCGCGGTGAATGCGCTGGTAGGTGCCGCATCGGCACAGGTTGCCCGCCATCGCCTCGGTGATTTGCGAATCCGTCGGCTTGGGGTTGACGCGCAGCAACGCGGCGGCGCTCATCAGCTGCCCCGCCTGGCAGTAACCGCACTGGGGCACATCGCATTCCTCCCAGGCCCGCTGCAGCGGATGTTGACCATCGGTGGACAGGCCTTCGATGGTAGTGATGGCCTTGCCGGCGGCGGCCGAGATCGGCACCGAGCACGAGCGGGTGGCGTGGCCGTCGAGGTGCACGGTGCAGGCACCGCAGTGACCCAGGCCGCAGCCGTACTTCGTGCCCGTGAGGCCGACGAAGTCGCGAATGACCCACAGCAGCGGCATGGCCGGGTCATCCACCTCAACCCTGTGCCGTGCGCCATTTACCGTAAGCGTGTATTTCACGGCGGTAGGATTTCGTTCCTGCCGGCCGCTGTCTTGTAAAAATTCGGTGGCGGCACTGCTACGATCCGCGGGTGCATCCCACTCTCGTCAGCGAAGACATGCGCTACTGGTGCATCGCTCCCGACCCGCGCCTCCGCGGGCACGTGCTGTGTTACTGGTTGGTGGAAGAGGCACCGCCCCGCCCGCGCGAGCGCTTTGCGCACGGCGAAGACCTGCTGATTCCCGATGGTTACTCGGAGATCGTCTTCAATCGCGACACCACCGGCTTCGAGCGCTGGCGGCTCGGCGCGCGCGAACGCGGCGTGCACATGCGTGGCAGCTACCTCATCGGTGGGCGTTCACACTCGGTCGCCACCCACGCCTCGGCGGCGGTGAAGCTGGCGGGAGTGAAACTGGAATCGAGGTTCCTGCGCGCGCTCATCGGTTGCCCTTTGCATGAATTTCGAGATGCGACACTGTCGCTGCGCGATCTGGGCGATGCCGGCCTGCTCGAGCTCGAAGAAAAGATCGCGGTCGCCGGGGCTACGAGTGCCGTCGCCTCATTGCTCGACGGCTTTCTGCTGCAGGCGATGCGCCGCCTGCGCAGCGAATCCTCGGCCGCGGATGCGCTGCTACGCAAGATTCACCGCGACCGGGGTACGACTTCCATCATGCAATGGGCGCGTGATGCGCGCGTCGATTCGCGCAATCTCGAACGCAGCTTCTGCTCCGCCACCGGCATGACCCCCAAGCAATACGCGCGCGTCATCCGCTTCAAGCGGGCCTATTCCGCATTGCTCGCGCCGGATACGCCGCGCCGGTCATTGTCGGCCGCACTGGATGGGTTCTACGACCAGTCACATTTCAACCGCGAATTCCGCCTGTTCACCGGGATGGCGCCGGGCGCCAAGCTCGCCGCCAGGCTGCCGCAGACGATGCACATCACCGATCATCTGCTGCAGTCGGAGCTCGCCGGTCCGCGTGCCAGCGTTTCTCACGCGGGTGAACTGACAGCTATCACTTAAATGCTGCGGCGCGCGACTCCTAACATGCCTGTCCATGGACAACTCGCCGAACCCCCGATTGGCACATCCCGCCCCGGCATGGTCACTGGTGCTGCTGGCTCCGCTCATTGCCGAGGTGCTCCCCGGCGCCACCCGCATCTCGGCGATTTTCGTGTTTCCCATCGAAGTCGCCATCTGGGGTGGCGGAGCGCTGCTGATTCGTGAAGCCGTGCGCCGCTGGCGCCTTGGCTGGCTCAACATGCTGTTGCTCGCCTTCGCGCTGTCCATCGCCGAAGAATTCCTGATCCAGCAGACTTCCGTGGCGCCGATGGTGCTGCAGATTTTCCCGGGCTACCCGCCATTCGCGCGCGCCTGGGACGTCAACTACGTCTATTTCCTGTGGGCGTTGTTCTACGAAGCGGTGTTCGTGGTGTTCATTCCCATCGTGCTCACCGAGCTCATTTTCCGCTCGCGCCGCGACGTACCGTGGCTGAAGACCTGGAGCACCTGGGTGGTGGGCGCCCTCTTCGTGCTGGCGTGTTTTCCCGCTTGGTTTCTGTGGACACAGATCGCACGCGTACAGGTGTTCCACCAGCCCGCCTTCAATCCGCCGATGACCCATGTGCTGCTCGCGAGCTTCACGATGGCGGCGCTGATCTTCGCCGCCATCGGCCCGGGGCGCCGCGCCCTCACCGGTGTCAGCGTGCCCTTGCCGCCGCCGAGTCCCTGGTTATTGGCGTTGGGCGCGGCGGTTGCCGCCAGCGCGTGGTACGGCATGGTCCTGCTCGCCTTCGGCATCCGGCCCACGTTTCCGCCGGGCCTAGCCGTGGCGGTAGGTCTTGCGATCGCAGCACTCGCTATCTACCTGCTGCCCCGATACGCCGCGCATCCCGCCTGGTGGGACTCCCACCGCGTGAGCCTGGTGCTCGGCGCCGTCATCGCCACCATGGCGGTGAATTTCTTCGGCTTCATCTACGCCACCTCGAAGCTCGATCTTTACGGCAAGATCATTCTCGATGTGATCGCCACAGTTCTGCTGATCCGTCTCGCGCTGCGTGTGAGCAAGTCGCGGGCCAGCGGCGCATCCACGATTCACATTGCCTGACCGCTAATTCGTCCGGCACTCGCTTTCGTACGCGCCGCCGTTGCAGGGAATGTCGAACGTGCCTTCGATATGGATCGGCGGTCCACCCTCGACCATCTCCACGCCGTCGATGGTGAACGAGCCTTCCACACCACGCGAGCCAAAGTGCGAGATGGTGAGCGTACCGCTCCTCGAATCGAACAAGCGGCCGTCATAGCTGAGCTTTCTCATGAGGAATTCACCCGGCTTCGCCTTCGGCTGCGTCATCCCCACGATCGGGTACGAGCCAGAAGTCATCGGAACGTCGTCTTCGGTCGAGGTCACCGCCGAGATCAAGATGGTGACGTCCGGTGAATCGTGGCTGCTGCAGGAGATTTCCAGCGGAACCGCCGGATTCTTGGTCGGCATCGCATCCTTCTCCGCCGTGCTGGCCCAATGGATGGACCTCACGTGACTCGCCGCGCCGCCCGTTTTGCTCCAGCGGGTGGTCACGTCGACCGGCTGAGGCGCGGTTATCGTGAGGTCGCAGGCCTCGGGCTGCTCATCGGCAACCACTTGCGCGACCGCTTCCGTCGGGGCAGCTTCCTCGACGACGGCCGCCACCGGTGCCGGCGGTTCCTCCTTGGGTTTACAGGCGAAAAGGGAGGCGCTTGCGCCAAGGACGAGCATCGCTTTAATGAGAGTTCGCATGTTTACTCCGTGCAGACATGCGATGTTTAGCCAAGAACTCCCAAATGACAATGCCCGCCGCGAAATCGCACCTCATTTGCCAATAAGCATCCGCATCGTCGCCCCTTCAGTGGCGCATCGAGGAGACGCGCTGCGTGACTTCACGCTGATCGCCCGCTGACAGAGTGAAGAACTCATCCTGGAACATTTGTTGTTCCATGCTGATCCGGCGCGCATTGAGCATGGCGTCGAAACGCCACTCCCCATCGCGCTTGGTGGCGATGAACAACTGCATCGAGTCACGGCTGGGTGATGTGTTGGTCTGCCCCGGCAGCGTCGTCGTTGCCCAGGCGTGCATCACCGCCAGCGCCGGACCCAGCAGGCGCACGAACTTCACGCCGCCCTCGAGCCGCGTTCCCTTGAGCTCAGTGTCGAACAGCCGCTGATGAAACCCGAGGATCTGATCCCGGCCCTTGAGGTGGGTGCCTTCGAAGGCGATGAAATCCGCATCCTTGGCGAAGTGCTGGGCAAACTCCGCCGCGCTGCCGCGGTTCCACCCATCGATCATGTTGTTGAGAAAATCCTTGATCGTGGTCTCGTCGTAATTTTCCGTCTGCATCGGTACCTCCGTTCTCGTTCTGGTACGAGAAGCTGCAGCAAGCAGAGTTCCGCACAGTGCGCACCCGGTGGTGTCGGGTATGTCCGACGCGTTATTCGCGCGCCACGGTCTTATTCGCCTTGCATTCACTCTCGAGCATGCCGCCGCGGCAGGGAATCTCGAAGGTACCTTCGATGTGCAACGGCGCACTGCCGGCGAGAATTTCCCGGCCGTCGATGGTGAATGAGCCTCTGACACCCGAGGCGTCGAAGTCGTCGATCTTGAGAGTGCCGCCGGTGGCGTCAAAGACGCGCTTGTTGAAGAGCAGCGTGCCCGCCAGGAACTGGCCCGGCTTCACTGCGCCACCTGCCTTGCCGACGACCTGGTATGTCCCCGGGGCGAGTGGCACGTCTTTCGGCGTTGAGCTGAATGCGGCGAGCGAGATCGCCACTTCGGGCTGACCTTCGGTGCGGCAGTTGATATCGAGCGGAATCGCCGTATTGCTGTCCGCGAGCGATCGCTTCTCTTTGGCGTTGGCCCAGTACACCGAGTGCACGCTGCTCGGGCCGTCCCCGGAAGCTGCGATGCCCTCCGGGTCCCAGTAGGTAGTCCATTCGCGCGCGTCGGGCGCCGTCATCTTGAGTTTGCAGGCCTCGATGCGCGTGTCGACCGCGGACGACGTCACCTCGCCAATCGGAGCGGCATCAGTCGCCGGCGCCTTGGGCACCTCGGTGGGATCGTTCTTCGGTTTGCAGCCGGTGATGGCGATCGCCGACATGAAGAGGGCGGCGTGAATGAGTGATCGCATCGCTGCTCCGTGGGTCCGCGAGTCGCTTGGTGAACGACTTTATCGCGGAATTCCATGACCAGCGATACTGTGCCATCGCCGCCAGGCACGTCGGATTAGTCCTGCCGATTCCGGCATCACCCATTTCGCAATTTCACCAACAATTCCGCCTCCTTCTCCATCGTCAAACCCGCCTTCAACAATTGCTTGTCTTCCGGCCGATTCTTCTGCCACTCGAGCGTGTCGAGAATCGTGGTTTCCAGGCTCCTGAACTTCAGCCCCTTCTTCACCGCCCTCGCCGGGCTCACTAACAACAGTCCCGCCTCCTCGCCCGCCGGCGGCTGCCAGATTGGCATGAAGTTGCCAGTGGCTTCATCGCCGATGATCTTCTGCGCTTTCAGGAACTCAGGGCTTGCCCACACGAATGTCGTGTTGGCTTTGGTAATCCGCTTGCTCGCCTCGAGCAGCGAACCCATGGTGACCGCACCCTGCGGGCCGCAGAGGTTGTACTTGCCGGTCACATTTTTCTCGACGCAGACACGCATGAAATTCGCCAGGTCGCGCACATCGATGTACTGGAATGGATCGCTGGGCGTACCGGGGGCGAGCATCTCGCCGCCTTTCGACACGCGCAGGGGCCAGTAGGTAAACCGGTCGGTGTGGTCGCCGGGTCCGGCAATGTAGGTAGGCCGGATGATGGTGCCGCGATTGCCATACGTGGTCTCGACCACCTGCTCGCACAACACTTTCAGTGCGCCGTAGGTCTCGCCGTTGACCACTTCGGTGGTCGGGTCCTTGAGGACGGCAAGCTTGTAATCCTCGTCGATGCCGGCCTTGGCGAAGTCGGCATACACGGCGATGCTGGAGATGAAGATGTATTGCTCGACGTGATCCTTGAGCAACTCGCCGCTGAGCCGCACCTGCGTGGGCGTGTAGCCGGAGTTGTCGATGACCACGTCCCAGTCGCGGCCCTTGAGGCTGTCGATCTGCCCGTTGCGATCGCCTAACAGCTGCTCGATGCCGGGACGCGCTTCCGGATCGCGCTTGCCGCGGTTGAACAGTGTGATCTTGTGGCCGCCGGCAGTGAGCGCGTCGACGAAGTGCGGGCCGATGAACCCGGTACCACCGAGAATCAGCACCTTCAGCGGTTTCATTTTGGCGAAGACCGGACTGGCGAACGTGGCGAGCGTTGCGCCGCCAAGAACCTTGAGAGAATCACGCCGATTGATCTGCATGGCAGCCACCCTGTTTGTTGCTGGAGGGAGGATAGCGGAGCCGGTGGCGAGCTCCACTACGTCTTGCCGCAACCGCCGCACGCTTTGCCGGGCGCGCGGGTTCAGGCGCGCAATTTAGCCAGCAATTCCGCTTCCTTGTCCGGCTTCAAGCCATTTCTCAAAGTCTGCTGGTCAGCCGGCCGCTGGTTCTGCCACGCGAGCGTGTCGCGAATGGTGGTCGCGAGTGGACGGAACGTCAGGCCCTGCTTCACCGCGCGAGCCGAGCTGATCTGCGGCATGCCCGCACCCTCTCCGGTCGGCGAATGCCACAGCGGAAACGCCGACGGAGCAAACAAATCCTTCTGGATGAGCCCCTGCGCTTCGATGAACGGCAGATTGGCCCAGACGAACCTGGTATCCGCACCGGTGACGCGCTTGCTCTCTTCGAGCAGCGAGCCGATGGTTACAGAACGCGGTGGATTGCAAACGTTGAAGGCACCGGTGAGGCGCTTCTCGACGACGAGTCTCATGAAGTCGGCGAGATCACGCACATCGATGAATTGATAGGGATCGCCGGGGGAGCCAGGCGCAACCATATCGCCGCCCTTCGCCACGCGCACGGGCCAGTAAGTAAACCGGTCGGTATAATCACCGGGACCTGCTATGTAGGTAGGCCGGATGTTGGTGGCATGTTTACCGTAAGCCCCTTCGACCACCTGCTCGCACAACGCCTTCAACCCGCCATACGTCTTGCCGTTGACTTCTTCGACGGCCGGGTCGGGCAGAGTCGCGAGCTGGTAGCTCTCGTCGATGCCGGGCTTGGCGAAGTCCGCATACGCCGCCACACTCGAAATGAAAATGTATTGCCCGACGTGGCCCTTCAGCAAATCCGCGGTCAGCTTCACCTGCTTCGGGGTGTACGCGGAATTATCGATGACTGCATCCCAGTCTCTGCCCTTGAGCGCATCCAGCTGCCCGTTGCGATCGCCTATCAATTGGTCGATGCCCGGATCGGCCTCGGCGTCCTGTTTTCCGCGGTTGAACAGCGTGAGCTTGTGGCCACCCGCCGTGAGCACGCTGACGAAATGCGGGCCGATGAAGCCGGTGCCGCCGAGGATCAGGACCCTCTGCGACTTTGCCATCGCAAAGACGGGATTGGCGAGCAAGGCGAGCGTTGAGCCGCCGAGTGCCTTTAATGCGTCGCGTCGTTTGATGGCCATGTCGCCCTCCCTGTTAGTAGCCGGCCCGAGGATAGGAGCCGCTACTCTTCACGCCATGAGCAATGAAGCAATACGCCCCTGGAAACACGGTGATATTACGCACTCACTACGCACGCGGCCAATTCGGTCAACAAAGCGGGTTGACGGCTGACTTCCAGGCATTCCCCTTCACGTGAACATGCGCGCATATCGGAGAGACACCATGGCCAGCTTTCGCAAGGAAATTCGCATCGCAGCACCCCTGGACCGTGTGTGGGACGCATTGCGCGACGTGGGCGCGTTGCACACACGCCTGGTCCCCGGCTTCGTCGTCGACACTCAGTTGGATGGCAACACGCGCACCGTCACTTTCGGCAATGGCGTGGTGGCTCGCGAGGAAATCGTCTCCATCGATGCCGCGCAACACCGCGTCGCCTGGGCGATCGTCGGTCAGCAATTCCGGCACTACAACGCCGCGGCTTCGGTGGAACCGGACTCCAAGGGCGGCTCGCGTTTCGTGTGGACTGCGGACGTGCTGCCGGATGAGCTCGGCGGCAAGGTCGAGCAGATGATGAACGCCGGTATCGCGGTGGTGAAGAAGACGCTCGAGGCAGCGCAGCAGGTTGCGTGACTCTTCAGCGGCGCGAAGCTTTCTCCGGCAACGTGAACACCACGTATCCACCCTTACCCAACGGCTCGCGCGAGCCGATGCCGCTCAGCTGCGTATTCAAACCCCAGGTGTGCGGCGTGGTCGCATTGACCACGATGTAGTGCCGCCCTTTCACCTCGTAGATAGACGGCAATCCTTCGGTGGCCATGGGCAACTTCGCTGACCAGAGCACGTTGCCGTTGTCCGCGTCGAACGCGTACAGCACGCCGTCGCGCGCGGTGGAGAACACGATGCCGGTGGACGTGATGATCATTCCCTGCCGCTGCGAGCCGCGCGGCAAGCCGGTGTTCTTGCCTCCAGCATTCGTGACATCGAGATCCTGCCCCAGCGGTTTCGTCCACTTGATCACGCCGCGGTTGAGATCGTAGGCCATGATCTGTGACCAGGGCGGGCCCATGAGATAGGGATAACCCAAGCCGTAGTCCGTGTAGTAGCGCTGTGCCGGGGCCAGCACCCCCGCTGGATAGTTCTCCATGCCATCGGGCACCGGCGGCGTCGGTCCGCGCGGCGCACCGCCGGACGCGACCACCGGGCCTGCGGGCATCGCCGCGGGTGTGTCGTTGGCCCGGCGCGTCGCGCCGCCGCCGAGAAAGGCCAGTATGTCGCCGATCTGCGCGTCTTCGATGTGGTCGATGGGCGGCATGCGCCCGTTGCCGAACCGGATGATGCGCCGGAACTGCGGCCCGCCGATCTGCGTTCCGATGGTGAGCAGCGACGGACCGGCCGGCGTGCCGGCGCGGTCCTCACCGTGGCACATCGCGCAGTACTGTTTGTAAACCGCCGCGCCCCGTTGAATGGCCGCGGGATCCGGCGGCGCGTACCGCCCCCGCCCGCCCGCCACGTTGCGATCCATCTGGCTTTGCAGCTTGTAGAACGAAGGGAAGTCCTGATTCAGTAGATAGAGGATGCCGGCATCGGGATTCGCGGCGGTATTGCCCCAGTTGGTACCGCCGACGGCGCCGGGAACCACCGCGCTCTCGACCAGCGCCGGCGGATTGAAGAGCCCTGTCCGCGCCTTGCCGATGCGTTCGCGCCATACCGCGCGCTCGGCATCGCTGATGAGAAACGGCGTGAGATCGTCGGGGGTCACGACTTGCCGTGCGCTCGGCGGCAGCGTGGAGTATGGCTGCGTCGGCCACGCTTGTTCTCCCGGCACATCGCTGGGCGGAACCTTGCGTTCTTCGATCGGCCACACGGGAACGCCGGTGACGCGCTCGAACACGAACACGAAGCCCTGCTTGGTGGCCTGCGCCACCGCGTCTATCTTCTTGCCATCCTTGCGCACGGTGATGAGTTGCGGCGCGGCCGTGGGATCGTAATCCCACAGATCGTGGTGAACCATCTGGAAATGCCACAGGCGTTTCCCGGTGCGCGCATCCAGCGCCAGCAAGCAATCACTGAACAGGTTGGCGCCATGCCGGTCCGCGCCGTAGTAGTCGTAGGTGGGCGACGAGACGGGGAAATACGCAATGCCGCGTTTCGCATCGAGCGTGATCTCGCCCCACACATTCGCGCCGCCCATGTATTTCCAGGCATCCTTGGGCCAGGTGTCATAGCCGAATTCGCCGGGCTGCGGGATGGTATGAAACGTCCACACCAGCTCGCCACTGACGACATCGTAGGCGCGAATGTGTCCAGGAGCTGAAAAATAGCCCTCGCCCGGGGAGCTGCCGAGCAGGATCAGGTTCTCGAAGATGCGCCCCGGCGTCGACGAGCTCGCACGCCGGATCGTCTGCGGATCGCGTCCCAGACCCTCTTTCAGATTGACCAGTCCGCTCTTGCCGAACGAGAGGATCGATTTGCCCGTGCGTGCGTCGATCGCCTGCAGACTATCTTCGACGGCGAACAACAACCGCCGGTCTTTGCGGTCAGGGCTCTCCCAGTAGTTGATGCCGCGGCTGGTGATGCCGCGCAGGTTGGCGTGGATCCAGATTTCCTGGCGAGTCACCACATCGACGGCGACCAGCGAGCTGTTCTTCGCCAGCACGTACATGACGTTGTCGACGATGATCGGATTGAATTGATAGGCGCGCTCATCGCCGGTGGGATATATCCACGCCAGCTCGAGCTGCGACACGGTCTTGCGGGTGATGTCGGGCGTCACCGCGTACTTGGACTGATCCGGCGACCCGCCGTAATCAGGCCAGTCGGTCGCGTGCGCTACCGGTACCACCAGCAGTGCGCAACAAATGGCGCGCCAGGAAAGTGCCAACATTGTTAGTTGCTCTTGACGGGGCGGGCACGCGGCGGCGATACATCGCTCACATCCGGCGCGGGCGAGTCGATGCCGCGCTTGGGGATATCGATGTGCGCGGCCCAGGCGATGCCGTTGAGCAGAAAGCGGCGGTATTCCGTGCGCACCAGATTGTCACGGAAGTCGAGGCCGCCGAAAACGAACGCGCGGCCGCCATCGTCACGCTGGTACGCCCACGAAGCGATCTGCGGTCCGATGGCCAGCTTGTCTTCCTTCGGCGTCGCCAGAATGAGGTTCGTCCGCCGCTCATCGTTCGGCAACAGGAAACGGCAGAAGACCTCATCGCGATAGGTCCACGGCTTCACGCCACGAAGGATCGGATGGCGTTTGTTCTCGAGCGTCATCGACCAGTCGTCCACGGGATTCTTGGAGCCGCCCTGCACCCAAAGCCCGCCGGTCCACTTCAAGTAGTAACTGCGCGCCTGCCAGTTCTCCGCCCATGACGCATAGTGCAGGATCACCAGCCCGATCTTGTTCTGCCCGATGCGATGATCGAGTCCTTTCAGGAAAGCCGTGGTCTCATCGTCATACCCGCGGCCGTTGGTCGTGGGATTGGGTGGAAACAACGGGTGAGTTTCATTCTCCGCACGGTCCGAGCTGCTGTTGATGACGATGGCCACCACGCCGTCGAGCGCCGACAGGTCGCGCGGAAGTTTCCCGACGATGAGTTGCGTCGTGACCCCGCTGAGATTGGTCGCGCCTTCAAATGACTGCGCCAGCGTTTTCAGGTCGCGTTCGTATTCGTGCCGTCCCGGCGCGCCATGGTCCCGCGGGCCGGCGAGAAAGAGAATCTTCTTCGTGTCCGCGAACGCCGACTGAGAGAAAAGACCCGGCACGAACGTGATGGCAAGCGCCGCCGCGAGGCGAAAAACTCTGTTCAACCGCATCTCTCCAGTTCACCTGACGGCCACCGTACCCACAATACCCATTTGGTAGGAAGCCGTCGCCGCCACAATTCATCATCTTTTCGCGGTAGGGCTGCTGCTAGGATCGCGCGCGTGCCGTTTACCATCTCGCACGCAGCGGCCGTTATTCCGCTGCGCAAATTGACCCAGGGTGCGCTGCCGCTTGCGGCGCTGATGATCGGCAGCATGTCGCCGGATCTGGCGTATTTCCTTCCGGGCGACACCGACCGGGTTGATACGCACAGCTTCGCGGGCCTGTTCTGGTTTTGCTGGCCCATCGGCATCGCCTCGTGGCTCGTGTTCGTGCGCGTCCTCGAGCGACCGACGTGCGCGCTTCTGCCGGAGAGCTGGCGTTCGCGGTTCGCTCCGTCCAACCAGACGATAACGTTCGCGTCGCTGGCACTGGCATCGGTGGCAGTCATTCTCGGCGCAGCAACGCATCTCATCTGGGACGATTTCACTCATCGTGGCACCGCCACCGTCCACGCGCTGCCCGCCTTGCATGGTGTGGCATTTCACCACGGCCGCTGGCCCATTCGCTGGTTCATGGTGCTCCAGCACTTGAGCACGGCGGTCGGGCTGCTGCTGTTGGCAATCTGGGCATGGCGGCTCCCGCCCGGTGCTCACTCACACCCGGCCTTGCCGGCAGTTTCCAACGCAACGCGCATTCGCGCCGCGGTCATTCTCTGCGCGGCCTCAATCGGACTCGCGATCGCGAGCTACCTGATCAACTCCGACACCTGGTTCGGGCGCCGGCTGTTTCATTTCGCTATTGGCGGAATGACCGGCTGGGCAATCGCCTGGTTCGCCATCGCCATCGTTGTCGGTCGCAGGACGCGCCGCCCACTCAGCTGACCGCCGCAGCCGGGGCCGCGCGCGAATTTTGTCAGCTGGCCTCTACCGGTGATGAATAGCTGACGCCGCATCCTCCCAGCCCGCAATACCCGCCCGGGTTCTTCGCCAGGTACTGCTGGTGATATTCCTCGGCGTAGTAGAACTCCGGCGCTTCCCTGATCTCGGTGGTGATGGCCGCGCGGTGCGCATTCGTGAGCGCGTCCTGGTAGGCGCGTTTGCTCGCCTCGGCCGCTTTCTGCTGCGCGTCGGTGGTGGTGTAGATCGCCGAGCGGTATTGCGTGCCGACATCGCCGCCCTGGCGCATGCCCTGGGTAGGATCGTGCGACTCCCAGAACGCCTTCAGCAAGGTCTCATAGGCCACCTTGTTAGGATCGTAAATCACACGCACGACCTCGGTATGGCCGGTGCGGCCCGAGCACACCTCTTCATAGGTGGCATTGGGCGTATACCCGCCGGCATAACCCACGGCGGTGGTGAATACGCCCGGAATCTGCCAGAACTTGCGCTCCGCTCCCCAAAAGCAGCCCAAGCCAAACACGGCTTCCTCGAGCCCACCCGTGGCCGGCTGCTTGATGGCACTGCCATTGACGAAGTGTTTGCCCGACAGCGGAATCGGCGTGGCGCGGCCCGGCAAAGCGTCGCTCATCGCGGGAATGCTGGTCTTCTTGCTGAGGAGGGCCATCTGGGTCTCCAGGAATCGCGGGTTGGACCCGCAGTGTGGGGTCTTCGAATCGTGTTCTCAACTGCTAGACTCGCGCGCCGATGACGGAATCCGCCAGCACACCGCGCCTGCGAGCCACCTTCGCGATCTACGTCGCGCTGATCGCGGCCACCACCGTCGTGGGTCCCCGGGAAATGCCGGCGGGGTGGACTTATCTGACAGGCGTGCTGGGTTTCATCTGCGTAGCGGTGGCCTGCCTCGGGCGCATCTGGTGTTCGCTGTTCATCGCCGGCCACAAGGACGAAGTGCTGGTGACCACCGGTCCGTACGCACATTGCCGCCACCCGCTCTACTCCTTCTCGATCGTGGGCGCGCTGGGTCTGGGTCTCGCCAGCCAGGCGCCGCTGCTGTGCATGGCGGTCGTGGGCCTCATCGCCGCCCTGCTGATCTATGCGGCTTCCTGCGAAGAGCAATTTCTCGCGGATGCATTTCCGGAAGGATTCAAGGCCTATGTCGTGGCGACGCCTAACATGTGGTGGCCCGCCTGGCGAAAGGCGCCCCTGCCCGCACAGCTGGACGTGCGTCCGGACGTGTTGTGGAAAGCGTTTCTCGATGCGGGCTCTTTCTTCGTGCTGTACCTGCTCGTGGCGCTGGCGGCCGAATACCGCATAACGCCGATGTTCTGACAGCGCGAGTCACGCCGCGGGTGTAGATTCGCGCGATGAAAGCACCCGCGCCCAAGACCTCTGCATTGCTGCTATGCGCCATCCTCTGCGTCGGCGCACTAACTACCACCGGTTGCGTTGCCAATCCCGGCCCGGTGCAGGATGCCTCTTCGCAAATGCTGGTCGACACCCACTGGCGCCTCACCCGGCTCGGCGATGAAGTGGTCGAGAATCCGCCTGGCGAACGCGACGTTCACCTGACGCTGCAGCAGAACAATCTGGTCGTCACGGGCAACTCCGGCTGCAATCGCATGTTCGGTCACTATGCCGTGAACGGCGACTCCATCAAGTTCGACCAAATGGGCGGTACGAAGATGTTCTGCGAGGCGCGCATGAAGCTGGAACAGCAATTCCTGGGGATGTTCGAACAGGTGGCGGGGTGGAAAATCACCGGCAAGACGCTCGAGCTGCTGGATACGAACGGCAAGGCTGTCGCCGGCTTCGAAGCGCAGGACGCCATAAACACGCCTTGATCGCAACCGGATGCGCATCTGGCGCGTCTCAACTTCGCGTCAATTCACTCGCGGGACTTTCTCATGTCGCGTCCAATCGCCGTATTCGTGTTCCTGGCCTGCGCCTCCGGGGCATTGCCGGCCGCGGAGCCCGCCGCACCTTTGGTTCTCGAACACGTCACGGTGCTGCCGATGACGGCCGACGGCAAGACGATCGTCGATGCGACCGTCACGCTGCGTGATGGACGCATCACATCCATCACGTCTGGAGCCAAGACCGCGCGTAGCGCCGGCAGGCGCATCGACGGCCGCGGCAAGTTCCTGCTGCCCGGCTACACCGACATGCACATGCATCTGGAGAACGACCGGGGGATGCGCCTCTGGACCGGAGACAAAACTCTTCCCGACGGCCTCGTGAACCTCGAGGAAGTGCTCACGCCTTACCTCGCCAACGGCGTGACCCAGGTTTTCAACCTCACGGCGATGTCCGAGACGATAGCTCAGCGCGTCGAGATCGAGAGCGGCCGCGTGCTCGGTCCGCACATCGCCACCGCCGCGTTGATCGACGGTTCCCCGCCGAGCTGGCCGCTGGGAATGACCCGCGCGGCCGTCACGACTCCGGAGGATGGCCGCCAGGCGGTGCGCGAAGTCTCAGCGGAGGGTTACGAATTCATCAAGGCCTACGGCAAGCTCAGTCTCGAGACCTTCACCGCCATCGTCGACGAAGCGCGCCAACACAACCTGCGAGTGGTAGGCCACATCCCGCAGCGCGAAATGGGTCTGACCGACCGCTTCTTTCAGCCGGGCTTCGACCTCGTCGCCCATGCAGAGGAATTCGCGCAGCAAACGACGCCCCCCGCCACGAACGCCATTCCGCGCTATGTGGAGATGGCCAGGCGCAACGGCACCTGGCTCGTGGCGACTCTGTCACTGGATGAGCGCATCGTGGAGCAAATGCGCGATCCGGCTTCCCTGAAGGCGCGAACGGATCTTCTCTATCTACCGCCGTGGCAGTACCAGGGCGTGATCAACGACAACCGCTATCTCAAGGGAGTGGACGCGAAACGCATCGCGTACGTGCAGGACATCGTCGATTTCAATCGCGAGCTCGTGAAGGCGTTCGTTGCCGCGGGCATCCCGGTGCTCACGGGTACGGATGCCCCGGTGCCGGGCATGGTTCCCGGCTTCTCGCTGCACGATGAGTTCCAGGCCTTGGTCAGGGCCGGCATGAGCAATCGGCAGGTGTTGGATTCCACCACGCGACTGGCGGCGGAATGGCTCGGAACCATCGGCGATCGTGGCACCGTCGAAGCCGGCAAGCGTGCCGATCTGGTGCTGCTCGAAGCCAACCCGCTCGACGACATTGCGAACACGCGGCGAATTGCTGCCGTGATTCGCAATGGCCACTACCTGCCGCGCACGGAGCTCGCGAAACGGATGGCCGTGCTCGCCGCCCGCAACAAATAGAATTCCTAAGAGCAGCGGTACTCGCGTATCACCAGCCACTTGCTGCAGTCGGATTCCACGCCGTTGGTGCACCGACGGTCTTCGCCTTTGCGCTGCGCGTCCTTGTAACCCCAGTCGCGGCACCGCTCGCGAGCCATCTCGATGCCGGCACGTTCGTCCACCTGCGGGCTCTCGAACTTTCGGTATTCATACGAAAAGCGTACGACGCCGAGATCCTGGTCGCTCTCGGCATCGGACCAGAGCTTGTAGGTGGTGCAGCCCGCGAGGCTCACGAGAATCGCGATGAGAATTGGATGCTTCATGTCCTCACTGTATCGTTTTTCGACACCGGACTGGAGCCATGCGTTCTGGCTAGTTGCCGCCTGGCACGTTATATATGCGTCCCATGCAACGCGGACATTGTCGCCGGCCAATCAACGACTGATGGAGCTACCCGAACAGGTTCCGGGCGCCGAGGCCTCGCAGTTCAAACTGCTTGCAACCCGGCGCTTCCTGCCGTTCTTTCTCACGCAGTTCCTCGGCGCCTTCAACGACAACCTGTATCGCAACGCGGTGGTGGTCTCCATCACCTTCGGCGCGACCGTCGCGGCGGGAGAAGCCGGCGTGCTCTCCAATGTCGCTCAAGGCCTGTTCATCCTGCCGTTTTTCCTGTTCTCGGCGCTGTCGGGGCAGCTCGCGGACAAATTCGAGAAGTCGCGGCTGATCCGCCAGACGCGACTCGCGGAAGTCGTGCTCATGTGCTGCGGCGCCGTCGCACTCTACATCGGCAACGTTCCAGCACTGCTGGCGGTCATCTTCCTGTTAGGCATGCTGGCCACCATCTTCGGGCCGCTCAAGTATTCGCTGATGCCGCAGCACTTGCGCCAGAGCGAGCTGGTGGGCGGCAACGCGCTGGTGGATGCGGGCACGTTTCTCGCCATTCTCATCGGCACGATCGCTGGCGGACTGCTCGCGCCGACTTCGAACGCCGAGGCCGCCGCGGGCGCCGGCAGTGACGCGCACCTGGCAGCCGGCGTCACCATGATCGCGGTGTCCGTAGGTATGTACCTGTGCGCGCGCGCCATCCCGCGCGCAGAGGCCACCGACCCTAAACTGAAGATCAACTTCAATCCGATCACCTCGACCTTCGACGTGATTCGCCTTGCGGCGAAGACGCGCGCCATCTTCCTGTCGTTGTTAGGCATATCCTGGTTCTGGCTGGTGGGCGCCTTGATCCTCGCGCAGCTTCCCGCCTATGCCAAAGACGTGCTGGGCGGCGACAAGACGGTCTACACGCTCTTGCTTGCGGCATTCTCCATCGGCACGGCGCTCGGTTCGCTGGCCTGCGAACGGCTGTCGGGCCACAAAGTGGAGATAGGTCTCGTGCCGCTGGGGTCGATCGGCATGACGGTTTGCCTGCTGGATCTGTACTTCGAGCATTCCGGCGTACATGCCGCGGGCGCGCCGATCGTCAACTGGACGCGCTTCCTCGCCGATGGCGGTTGGGACGTGGTGCTCGACTGCGCGCTGATCGGCTTGTTTGGCGGGCTTTTCATCGTGCCGCTGTACGCGCTGATCCTGCAGCGCAGTACCGAGAGCCACCGGGCACGCATCATCGCCTGCAACAACATCATGAATGCCGGCTTCATGGTCATCGCGGCGTTGCTGGCCATCCTGTGGCTCGAAGTGCTGCATTTCACCATCCCGCAGCTGTTCATTCTCGCCGCGGTACTCAATGCCATCGTGGCCGCGTACATCTACACGCTGGTGCCTGAGTTCCTGATGCGCTTCCTGTCGTGGATCCTCGTGAACATCATGTATCGCATCAAGGTGCGCGGGCTCGAGAACATTCCCGAGACCGGACCGGTGCTGCTGGTGAGCAACCACGTGAGCTTCATGGACCCATTGGTGATCGGCGGCAGCATCCGGCGTCCGGTGCGCTTCGTGATGGATCACAACATCTTCAGGATTCCCGTATTGAGCTTCATCTTCCGCACCGCGCGCGCCATTCCGATCGCGCCGGCGCACGAGGATGCCGCGGCGCTGCAGAAGGCCTTCGATCAGATCGATGCGGAGCTCGCCGCCGGCGAGATCGTGTGCATCTTTCCCGAAGGCAAACTCACGAAGCACGGCGAGCTCAACGAATTCAAGAAAGGCGTGGAGACCATTCTCGAGCGCCGTACCGTGCCCGTGATTCCGCTGGCGCTGCGCGGCCTCTGGGGCAGCTTCTTCAGCCGTAGCAGCGGCAGGGGTCCCATGACCCAACTACCGAAGCGCTTCTGGTCGCGCATCGAAGTGGTGGTGACGGCCCCCGTGCCCGGCGATGACGCCAGCGCCACCAGTCTGCAGAAGATCGTCGCCGGCCTGCGCGGCGAGTGGCAGTAATGGGGTCAGACCCCATTTCCTGGCAAAAGGGGCCAGACCTGGAGCACGCGCAGCTTCTCAAGTCCGATGTGTTCGGCAGCGTACGCCGCGTCGGCGATGTGGTGGTGCGCGATGCGAGTCAGGCGCGCCCCTGGGCGCGCGCGCTCGCGCGACATCTCATGCGCCGCGAGCATCGTGCGCTATCGCGCCTCGCGCTGGCCGATGGGATAGAGGGCATTCCGCGTACGCTCAAACTCGAAACCGCGCAACTCACGCGCAGCTGGATCGAAGGCACGCCCATGCACGTGGCTCGGCCGCGCGATCTCGTCTATTTCCGGGCCGCATCTCGCCTGCTGCGCCGCCTTCACTGCGCCAACGTGATCCACAACGATCTCGCCAAAGAGACCAACTGGCTGGTGACGCCGGAAGGCTTGCCCGCACTGGTCGATTTCCAGCTGGCGATGACGCTGACGAAACGCGGGGCCGTCGCCCGCGCGCTGGGTCACGACGACCTGCGCCACCTGCTCAAGCACAAGCGCACCTATGCGCCGCATCAATTGACCGCGCGCGAAAAGCGCATCCTCGCCACGCCTTCCCTGCTCTCGCGCGTCTGGATGGTCAGCGGCAAGAAAGTCTATCTATTCGTGACCCGCAGGATATTCCGATGGCGGGACCGCGAGGGCGCGGGCGACCGCTGATCAGGCACCGCGCGCGACCAGCGCCCTGTTCGGACGGCTCAGCATCCAGTCGATGCGCGTCCACCGGCGGCGTGCCGCAAACCGCAAGACCAGTGCAAGCATGGCGAGCATCGCCTCCAGCAGGTACACGGCGGTCAGTTCCGCTTCATCCTCCGCGATCACCCACGCCAGCACCATGAGGGCGACCATGACCATGACGCCCAGCGCACATTCGATCCAGCGCAGCCCTTGCGTGACCAGCAGCCCAAGGTACGTGCTCAACACCGTACCGAGCACGAGCAGCGGCAGACCGGCTGCAAGCGTTCTGGCAGGGATTTCCACATAGCCGCCGACGGCCACCATGAGCAACATCAACACGCCGAGCACGCAGCCGTTGTGCCGCCAGAAAGCATGCTCGACCTGCGCAAACAGCCTCTCGCGGGACCAATCTCCTCGCAACCAGAGCGCACGGCTGCGGCCCGCAGCCTCTCCGGCGATGGCTCCGACGACCGTGCTGAAGATCGTCAGGAAGTACAACCACGCGGCCGACCCATCGACCTCGAAGCGCGTCGCGATGAGGGTCGGGACGGCCAGGGCGGCTACCCACCGCCACGGATTCGACGTGCCTAACATGAGGTCAAATTCGCGGCCAATGACGCCGCGAGTGAGCGCGCTACCGGTGAATCGCCGGCGGCTGCGTCGCGCCAGAACCGCCTTGTAGCGCGGCCAAAACAGAAATCCGGCGCCGAACACGATCCAGATGACGGCGATCTGCTGCAGGTTCCAGGTGAGCGAGAGGCTCAGCTCGCGGATGTCGCGGGCCGGCGCGAACACGATCACCACGATCACGAGCAGCGCTTTGGCGAACCCCATCATGTTGCGCTGATTGCTCATGAACCAGATTGCGAGGTACAGCCAGACGGTGAACAGCATCGCCGACGTGAACGTGACGCCGGCGAGCTCGAGGATGAACGTGAGGTGCTGCGGGTGCCTCACGGCCTCCGTCAAGCGGGCGCCGTTGCCCGCCACGACGGCGGCCGGCGCCAGAATGGCGGCCGGTATCGACACGACGATCGTGGTGACGAAGACGCTCACCAGCAACTTCAGCCGCCCATGCGGCAGCACGCCTGTCGAGTGGCTGCGACTCAGGCGCCCGAACATGACGGGCAGCAGCGAACTACCGAAGAAGAACGCGAAGATCCCGAACATGCCCAGCCATACCATCTCGCCCGCCTTCGGTTGCGTCGTCAGTATGTAGAGCGAGAGGCCGATGAGGACCAGTCCGCCGATCGTGAACGCGCGATTCATCAATGTGCCCATGAAATACGACCACACCAGGCGCGCCACGGCTTTCATCGGTGCAGCTCCAGGAAGATTTCTTCGAGCCCGAGTGACTCGACTTCGATTTGGACCGATGCGCTCTTTTCCAGCGCCACGTGCGCTTCGCTCGTCCAGTCGCGAACTACCGCGGTCGAAAAGGCGCCCTCCCGACGAACGTTGAGCACACCAGGAATCGACAATACGGGAAACTCGGCGTTCGAGCTGCGGATGTGCAGGCGCACGATGGACTCCTTCAGCGAGTCCAGATCGCCCTGCCAGTCGAGCCTGCCTTGCTTGAGAATCCAGATGCGATTCGCAAGCCGTTCGATATCCGACACGATGTGTGAGGAAAACACGATCGATCGTTCACCGTCGGCGGAAATGGCCACGAGCTGCTCGAGAAACTGGCGGCGCGCAATCGGATCGAGGCTTGCCACCGGTTCGTCGAGGATGAGCAGCTCGGGCCGGTGTCCGAACGCGAGCAGGATGGAAAGCTTCTGGCGCTCCCCCACGGACATGCTCTTGATGCGGGCTGTAAGATTCACACCCCATTCGCTGCACAGCCGATCGATGAGCGCGCAATCCCACCGCGGATAGAAAGACGCGATGACTCGCAATTGATCGGCGACGCTGAGCTGGTCCAGCAACTCATCCTGCTGCGGCACGAAGCCGACGCGAGCCTTGATGTCTCCCGGAAGTGTGTGGCTCTGGTGGCCGAAGATGCGCACTACGCCAGCCGTGGGCGCCGTGAAACCCAGCATGAGCTCCAGCAGCGTGGTCTTGCCGGCCCCATTCTTGCCGAGGACGCCGATTACATCGCCGGGCGAAACGCCGAACGACATATCCTGAAGTACCTGCTTCTCTCCGAATGCCTTGCTCAGCTTCGAGGCTTCGACGGTGGTGCTAGTCATCATTCTGCTCCCATGCGCGGCGGACGGCCTTTACCAGTTCCGCTTCGGTCAGTTGAAGTTGTTTGGCGGCGACCACTGTCTGTCCGACCAGAGGATCGATCTGCAGCAACCGCTTCGGCAGTTGCGAGTGATTTCGCGTCTGGTTCGCCACGGTCATCGGCTTGCCGCGGTTGCGCTCGAGCAGCCCCTCGGCCTCGAGCATGCTGTACGCCTTGGAGATGGTCATCGGATTGACGGCATGGGCCATGGCCAGCTCGCGCACCGACGGCAGCGCACTGCCCGGCTGCAGCTGGCCGCTCGCGACCATTCGCTTCACCTGGTCGAATATCTGCCGGTAGATGGGGATGCCGGATTGTGGATTGACAATGAACACTCGGCGGCCTGGTGACTATGTGTATCAATACAATAATACACATGATGGGCCAACGTCGAGGGCCACGTCACAGAAGTAAGCGTCCGCGGGATCGAGAAGCAGCTACGCCTTGATCGTCTTCACCGGATAGCGCCGGCGCAGCTCCGCAATCGACGCCATCGCCAGTTTCCTCAAGACGCCGCGATCGAGATCGTCGAGCTTCTTGACGTACAGGCAAGCCTTGCTGGCCTTGTGCCTGCCGAGCCTGGCCTTGAGCCCCGCGTCTCCGGGTGATGGCCCGACATACAACACCAGCCCTGGTTTGCGCGGCGAAAACGCGATGAGAGGCGCATCGCCTTCCCGCCCGCTGTCATAAACATAGTGGTACGAATCGAAGCCGATGATGCTCGGGCCCCACATCTTCGCCGGCTTTCCCGTGAGCTCTTTGAACAGCTTCACCAGGTCCTTGCTGTCCTTGCGCTGCTGCTCATTCGCCACGTTGGCGATGAACGTGGCCACGCTGATCTTGGTGGGCTTCGTCTTGTTCTCAGCCATGGTGTCTCACACGTCTTTCGCGTAAACGATGAAGCCGAAGTGCTTGGCCACCTTGTCGTACAGCGTGCGGCCCGGGGTGTTCGTGGTGTGAGTCTGCCAGTACACGCGTTTGCATCCCGCCTGTTTGGCGATTTCGTAAACCTGCTGGATCAGCGCGCGCCCGATGCCGTGGCCACGGTAGTCAGGTGCAGTGAACAGGTCCTGCAAATAGCACAACCGCTCGAGCCGTGAGGTGCTGCGGTGATAGATGTAGTGACAAATGCCGACTACCTTGCCCTCGCGTTCGGCAACGATGCAATACACCGGCTCACTGGCGTCGAAGAATCGCCGCCAAGTCGCATCGTTCACTTCATCGGGGAGTGCTGTCGGGCCAGTACGTTCGTAGAAAGCGTTGTAGTCATCCCAGAGCGGTTTCCAAGCTTCGTGGTCCTGAGGTGTTACTGCGCGAACCTTGACGTGCGCTCGTTTTTTCGTCATTTCTTCGGTTCGACTGCTTGCGCGGCCACGGCTCGCTTCGCGGGTGCCGGTTCGCCGACGCACGCCGGGAATTCCCCATACAGCTCGTGCAGCGCTCTTCCGTATTCGTAACGGTCAACGAAATCATTTCCTGTTTTCGACATGACGAGTGCGTCTCGCCGTGACCACCACTGTTGCACGGTACCGACCGTCCACCGTTCATTCAGGCGCGAGAGCTGCAAGCCGCGCGTGGCGGTCCCCGTGGTCGCGACAACGTATACCTGTGCGGTGCAGGTCGGACCTTCTTCACAGGGGCAATCTGTCACGACCGGCGAAATATTGACCATCGCGCGCGGCAGGAACTTCACGGAAATCGCCTGCACTTCGCGGACTTCCTCGTCGGAGATGTTCAAGTAGCGCAGTGGCGCATCGCGCCGCTGGGGCCGCAGCTCCTCCGCACGCCGGTAGATCGATCGCCGCTTCACAGCCTCCGACTGCCAGAACTGCATCTCCCCGAACATGCGGGCCATGTCCCTGGGAGTGGGCGTCCTGGCGGATGTCTGCGCATGAGCTGCGAAAACCCCGACGGCCAAGGCCATTACCGACAACAACGAAGTTCGCATTTTCCTGCCCCCTACCTCGATCGTTGCGCCGATGGTATTGGAAGCGCGCCTCCGATAAACGTCGAAACGGCACCTTGCCCCCTAGTCGCAGCAAATAGGAATGATTATCATCTGGCCTGCGAATCCGGCCTTTCAGGCCCCTGGGACCAGCCAGTTAATCCTCACGCCATCGAGCGCCGAGGCCGCCAGCCATCCCCTTTTATCCATGTGGCGAAGCCACGGAAGGAATGGTTATGCGGTGCAGAAATGCCCTTTTGCCTTTGGCGTGGCTCAGCGGGACGCTCGGCGCCCACTCCGCGATCGCCGCGCAGACCTCTACGGACACTGATTCCGCCAAGGACGCCAAAACTCTGCAGACGATCCGGGTCGAAGCGGCCGCCGAAGCCACCAGCACGGCCGCCAAACTACCGCTGACGCTGCGCGAAACACCGCAGTCGGTCACGGTGATCACGCGTGAGCGCCTGGACGATCAGAACCTGCAGTCGCTGCATGACGTGCTCGACAACACGCCTGGCGTCTATAGCTACGCGTGGGACACCGAGCGCGTTTTGTTCACGTCGCGCGGCTTCGTCATCGACAACCTGATGTACGACGGCGTGCCGGCGGAAGGCAACTTCAGCACGGACTCGATCGACGAAACGCTGGACACCGCGCTGTACGACCGCATCGAGATCGTGCGCGGCGCCACCGGCCTCATGACCGGGGCCGGGAGCCCTGCGGCATCGATCAACCTGTATCGCAAGCACGCGGATAGCAAAGAACTCGCGACTTCCCTCGGGTTCACCGCAGGCTCGTGGAATGACCACCGCTTCGATGTCGACATATCCACTCCTCTGACCAGCGACGGTCGAGTACGCGCCCGCTTCGTCGGCGTGTACCAGGACACCGAATCGTTCCAGAACCTCTATAGCAAGGAGAAAAAGGTCTTCTACGGCATCGTCGATGCCGATCTGTCCGAGACCACGACGCTTTCGGTGGGCATCGATTTCCAGGATAACCAGCCGCGAAGCAACACCTGGGGGTCCTTCCCGCTGTTCCTGGCCGATGGCTCGCCGGCCAACTGGTCGCGCTCGATCACCACGGCGCCGGACTGGAGCTTCTGGGATCGCCGCACGACATCCGCGTTCGCCGAGGTGCAGCATGCCTTCGGCAACGACTGGTCGTTGCGCTCCACGGTGAGCTGGCGGCGTTTCGAAGAAGACCTCGCGTTGTTCTACGTGTACGGATTTCCCGACCCTGATACCGGCGAGGGTCTCGATCCCTTCGCCTATCGCAGTGACGGTGAGATCACCCAGCTCTCGCTCGACACTCATGCGTCGGGTCCGCTGACCTTGTTCGGCCGCGAGCACGAGCTGGTCGTCGGGTACAACGGCTCGAAGGTGAAGAACACAGGCACTGAATACACGCCGGGCGAGCTGGCCCCGGTCGGCAATTTCTTCGAGTGGGATGGCTCGTATCCAGAACCCACCTTTGACGCGGCCGGCGTCTTGCTGACCGATATCGACTCGCGGCAGAACGGGCTGTATATCGCAGGGCGCTTCGTGCTGGCCGAGCCGCTCAAGGCCATTGCCGGCGTGCGGTACAGCACCTGGAAGACCGATCACTTCTATCTATACGACTCGCCCGATGTGACCTTTGAAACCGACTACCAGAAGGTCATCCCCTACGCCGGTCTGATCTTCGACATCGGCCGCCATTTCTCGGCCTTCGCGAGCTACACGGAAATCTTCAAGCCGCAGGTCACACGTGATGCCGGGCGTCAATATCTCGATCCCATCGACGGCAACAGTGTGGAGTTCGGCATCAAGGGCGAACACTTCGACGCGCATCTGCACACCGCGCTCACCTTGTTCGAGACCAGGCAGGACAATGTCGCCGCCGCCGCATTCGATGAAAACGGCGATCCCATCATGCTGGATGGCGGCACGCAGGCGTCGGTTGCGATCGACGGCACGCGTACCCGCGGTTTCGAGCTCGAAGCGTCCGGCGCACTGGCCGAAAGATGGAACGCTTCGCTCGGTTGGACGCGGTATCTCATCAAGGATGCGGACGGCCTCGCCGTTCGCACGTTCGTGCCGCGCATGCTGGTGCGCGCGTTCACCACCTGGAGGCCGGCCGCGTCGAGCAAGCTCACGCTCGGCGGCGGGGTCAACTGGCAGTCCGACAGCTATACGCCCGTCGGCGCGCCGGACGGCGGCTTCACGTTCCGCGAGCGCGAGGTGACGCAGATCAGCCTCATGGTGCGTTATCAGTTCACGCCGGGGATCTCGGTGCAGTTGAACGGCAGCAACCTGCTCGATGAGAAGTACTTCGTGCTCGACGAGTACGACAACACGCACTACGGCGAGCCGCTCGCTGTCTCAGCGTCGCTCAGCTGGGATTTTTGACCATGCACGTCAAAACACTGCGCTTCTGAGCCCCGGCGGGCCCCTGATCACCCGGAGTCGCAATACAGTTGCGATGGCCGCCGGCGCTTCGTAACCTAGCGCCCGCTGCTGCACTGCCGAACGGAGACTTCATGGCGATCGTCGCTCCTCACAACCTGCGTCGGCCCGAGGTGGGCATCCAGCGCCCGTTTGGCGTGCGCATCACGCTGAAGTCGGGCGACCCGTTCCGCAAGCTGCTCGGTGCGGACTGGAACAAGACGCACTGGTACGGCACCGCTGCCGAACGCGACGCTGCGCTGGTCGAAATGGCCCGCAAACACGAATACTCACGGGCCGGCGACAAACCGGCGCTGAAGTTCGACAAGGTCGAGAAGCTGCACGAATCGCGCGGCCTTTGATCCCAGCTTGACGTACGCCGCCGCTTCGGCGGCGTTTTCCGACGTCGGCGGCAGCCGTCAAAAAGTCCGGCCGAGGAACAGGTAGTAGGCGGAGCCGCCCTCGTCGTCAAATCCGGTGGCGAAGTACACCGGGCCTAACAAGGTATCCAGCCCCAGGAACACGCTGCCGTTGGTCCGGGCGCTCCCCCACGAGATATCGCTGCGCGCGTTCCACACATTGCCCTTCTCGACCGAGGCGCCGAGGTACATGGGCACGTTGAGGAAACCCTGCCCACCCTTGCCGATCTGCCGGTAAAAAATGCCGCGGGCGACGGCGAAATGCGGTCCCACCAGTGTCTCCGGCGTGATTCCCGACATGTTGAGGAACCCGCCGAGCGTGAAAAACGAGCGCACGATGTCGGTGTCGGAATCGAGCCGGGTACCGGCGGTGGTCCAGAGGATGGCGGTATTGCGACCCCAGGAGTGCGCGAACAGCTGGTCGAACAGCATGAGATTCGCATCCTGCGAATCGCCGCCCCCTTCGCGCTCGCCTTGCCAGCCGATCTGGAACGACGCGCCGTGGTGCGGGAAATTCACGTTGTCGAGGGTGTCGTAGCGGAATTCGCTGAACAGATTGTGGGTGTCGAATTCCGACGGTGGCAGCAACGGGTCACCGATGCGCACGCGCGCCGAGCCGATTGTCCGGCCGGCGCCGATGCGGATCTCACCGTAGTTGCCGAGCTCGCGGCCGAGGTCGACACCGTAGTCCGTGGTGCGCACACGGTATTCCGCGACGATGCGTTCGTTCGAATCCGAAAGCGGCAAGGTACGAATCTGAAACTCAGCATGCGGCGCCACGAACCAGCGCGAGCGATATTGCACGGGCAGGTAGATCTCGGTGGCCACGCGTGGTGTCTCGCCCACCTGCACGTCCCACACCCACTCACCCCCGTACTTGGTGATCTCGGCCAGCGTGCCACGAGCCGCGGCATTGAATGAGGAATTGCCCTCGAAATCGTTCTGCAGCGCCAGGCCGAAGCGCAGATAGTTAGGGCCCCAGGAATTTCGGCGCGTGGCGAGGGCAAGCCCGTAATCGGGCGCTGAGCCTGAATCGCCACCCGCGCCCACCGGCCCCTGTACCAGACGATAGTCGAGGATCTCCAGATTGCCCTGGCCGTAAAGCTCGTCGACGCGCCGGGTGAGGCTGGGCACGCTGATGGTCTTGCCGACCTGGTCCCCGAAGAGCGACTGGATGGCACCAGCATATTTCTCCGATCCCGGCTCGATACGCAGGAACTCGATCTTGGGCAGGTCACTGCGCCTGGCCGCGCGCGCGTCGACGATGCGCTGAAAATCCTCGGCTGGCACCGACAGCGCCGCGAGGCGTTGCGTCTGGCCGCGCGCGGCCTCCTCGCCGATGCGCATCGCCTTGGCGTGGTCGGTGAAGTCGAGCGAGGAGAAATCCCCGAGCGCCGGGTCGATGACCACGTCGCTCGTCTTGAGGGTTTTGCGCTGTTCGGCCGTGTTATGGCGGATCAGGATGGCGAGCATCTGGTTGGACACCGTGGCCACCGACACCAGCTTGCCGCGCTCGAGCAGCGGAAATCCGCAGTCGACGACGATGAGGATGTCTACGCCCATCTCGCGCGCGACGTCGATGGGCAGGTTCGACGATAAGCCACCGTCAACCAGCATGCGGCCTTCGCTGTCCACCGGCGCGAACACCCCGGGCGCCGACAGGCTGGCGCGCATCGCCGTAGTTAGGTCACCGTGATCGAGGACTACGCGATCCCCGGTGACGATGTCGGTGGCGATGGCGCGGAACGGAATGGCGAGATCGTCGAAGTGCTGGATCTGCGCCACGGGCAGCGTGAGTCCGCGCAGGATCTGGGTGAGCTTCTGTCCCTGAACCAGGCCACGCGGCAGGCGAAACTTCCGGCCTTTGAGTCCCAGCGGAAACTTCACCAGGAAATTCTGGTCTTCCAGCTTGCGGCGGAAATTGAGGTCGGTGCGCGCCGGCCGGTCGCTGAACGCATTCTGCCAGTCGAACGAGGTCATGACCCGCTCGATGTCCTCGGCGTTCAGGCCGGAGGCGTACAGCCCGCCCACCACCGCGCCCATGCTGGTGCCGGCGATGGCATCCACGGGAACGCGGTTTTCCTCGAGCACCTTGAGCACGCCGATGTGGGCCGCACCGCGCGCACCGCCGCCTGACAACACCAGGCCGATGCGCGGGCGCCCGGGCTCGCCCTGCCGAGGTGCATCCTGCGCGGGTAGCGCAGTGCTGAGCACAAGGCAGATCACGACGAACAGCGCTGATTTTCTTGCTTTATTGGTCATCGGTAGCGTGGCAAGGATAGTCTTTCACAGGGATAATCGCCCACCCAATCATGCGTATCACTCTCACTCTGGTGGCCTTGCTGCCGCTCGCGGCAAGTGCGGCCGAGGAACCTTCCGCGACCCGCGAGACGATGGATGAGTCCTACCCCGAGGACATCGTCGTCACCGCCACCCGCGATAGAAGCGTCGCCCGCGACACGCCCGCAAGCATTTCCCGCGTCGACGAGGAAACCATCGCCGCTATCGGCTCCAAACATCAGGCGGACGTGCTCAACCGCAATGCCGGCGTCTACATCCAGCGCGGCAGCGGCGCCGAAAGTCTCGGCGCCATTCGCTCGCCGGTGCTCGCCGGAGCCGGCGCTTGTGGTTCTTTTCTCGTCGCGGAAGACAGTCTGCCGATCCGCCCTGTGGGGTTCTGCAATCTCAACGAGATGTTCGAGGTCGACTATGAGCAGGCCCGGCAGATCGAAATCTTGCGTGGTCCGGGCTCATCGCTGTTTGGCGCCAGCGCCGTGCACGGCGTGGTCAATGTCATCACTCCCGCGGTACACGACCTGCCCGAGCTCGCGATGGGTGTCGAAGGCGGTTCTGATTCCTTCAAGCGGGTGACGGCCGCCTGGGCGAGGCCGAATCACCAAGGACTTGGCGTCGGCGTGTACGGCGTCGCGACTCGCGCGCCGGGCTGGCGCGACGATTCTGAGGTCGACGAAGCCAAGGTCAATCTACTGGCGGACAAGTGGGTGGCCGGCGGACGGCTGCGCCTGCGTGCCGCCGGGTCCGTGCTCAACCAGGAAACCGCCGGCTTCATCCAGGGTCTGAACAGTTACCGGAATGAAACCGTTGCGCGCAGCAATCCGAATCCGGAAGCGTTTCGCGACGCCTCGAGTGCGCGCGCTTCTGCGCACTACGAAAACCGCAGCGCGTTCGGTGAAGGCGGCCTGCTCAGCTTCGCGGGCATCTATCGCCGTTCGCGCATGGATTTCCTGCAGCACTTTCTCATCGGCAAGCCGCTCGAGCACAACGCGCAGACCAGCTACATGTTGAGCGGCACGGCGGCGTTTCCCAGCGGCGGCTACGTCACGACGCGCATTACGCTCGATGCCGAAACGGCAAGTTCGGAGCTCACCGAGTTCCAGCAAGGCGCCGCCACTGACGGCGCGCCGGCAGCCAACGCCATTCGTCCGGCGGGCTTTCATTACAACTACACCGTGGACTCTTCCACGCTCGGCGCGACACTCGCGCTCGAAGTCCGCACCGAGTACGACTTCGCGGTGACTGCGGCGCTGCGCGCCGACCAGACTGACTACGATTACGACAATCACATGATCGACGGCAACACGCGGGCGGACGGTACGCTGTGCAGCGCCGGTGGCTGCCTTTATTCGCGGCCGGCCGATCGCAGCGATCGCTTCGACAATCTCTCGCCGAGCCTGACTCTGGCGTGGCGGCCCGGCTTCTTTGACACGCTGCTGTACGTCAACGCTTCCACCGGCTTTCGGCCTCCGGAGACCACCGAGCTGTACCGCCTGCAGCGCCAGCAGTCGGCAGCCGAACTCGACAGCGAAAAACTCGAATCCGTCGAGCTCGGCTGGAAGTACAGCGGTGATTTTTTCTCCTTGAACGGCGCGTTCTATGAAATGAAGAAACGCGATGTGATCCTTCGCGAAACGAATGGATTCAACGTGAGCAACGGCGCCACGCGACACCGCGGCTTCGAATATGAATCGCGCCTCGGCACCGAGCGCTGGAGCCTGTCCGTCAACGGCAGCATCGCGCGGCACGAATACGCGTTCTCGCGCGCCATCGAAGGTGGCGAGACCATCATCAGCGGCAACGAGGTCGATACCGCCCCGCGCAACCTCCACACGCTCGCGCTCGATATCAACCTTGGTGAAGCGCAGGACTGGCGCCTCGCCGTGGGTACGACGTACGTCGGGAGGTATTTTCTCGATGCCGCGAACACCGCGACCTACCCCGGGCACACGGTGGGGAACCTGGCGCTGGCCTGGAAACCGACCGCGACTCTGAGGGCCGCACTGCGCATCGATAACCTTCTCGACAAGCGCTATGCCGACCGCGCCGACTTCGCTTTCGGCAACTATCGCTACTTCCCCGCGCGCGGGCGCGCCGTATTCCTGTCCATCGACTACGCTCGAAACTGAGAGGCATGCCATGGGCTGGGCTGTTTACATCGTCTCCGGGCTGATCTCGTTGGGGTTCATCGTTCACTGCATCAAGACCCGCAGGAATACGATCTGGGTCTATGTACTCGTGGTGCTGATGAGCTTCCCTTTCATAGGCTCGCTGGTGTACTTCGGCGCTGAAATCCTCCCCGAGCTGCTGCGGTCGCGCACCAGCCGGCGCGCGCTGCGCGGCCTCCGCTCCACGATCGATCCGGAGGGCAATCTGCGCAGGTTCGAGAACGAGGTACAGGTGACCGGCAATGTCGCCTCACGGCAGAGATACGCCGACGAACTCGTGCGGCTGGGTCGGGCGAGGGAGGCGCTGCCTATCTATCAGACTTGTCTGACAGGAGTCTTCACCGAAGATCCGAAGCTGCTGCACGGCTATGCGCGGGCGCAGTTCGAGGCAGGGGATGCGCAGGATGCGCGCAAGACGCTCGACGACCTGATCCAGAAAAACCCGGACTTCAAATCCGCGGACGGGCATCTGCTGTATGCGCGCGCGCTCGAGGCGGAGGGCGACCTTGTCAAAGCTCTGTCGGAGTACGCGACGCTGGCGGAATATTTCCCCGGCGCCGAGGCCGGTGTGCGTTACGCGAGATTATTGAACAAGTCGGATCAGAGACCCCTGGCCCAGCAAACGCTCAAAGCGCTGCTGGACCGGGCCAAATACGCTCCAGCTCACTATCGCAAGGCCCAGCAAGAGTGGCTGGACGAAGCGCATCGCGAGCTGCAAAACCGCTGATTATTTCTTGCGGTTGATGGAACGGAAAGACACGCCTTCCATCATGGCCTTGTAACGCACCGCACCGGGTGAGCGACCCAGCTTCTGTGCGGCGACGCGCGCCGACACTTTCTGCTTGGCGAACTGGCGCAACTTCTTCATGTCGCCCGCCGACCATTCGCGCATGTGTCGAGCACCTTTCGTCTTCTTGGCCATTCCTAAGTCCTCTCGATACGTGTTGGGATTTTGAGGGCCTAGTCTAACAACAATAACCGGGGTTGGAGTCAATCGTCGCCGGATGCCGACATGTCAGGAGACCGGCGCCTATCAACCCTTGCGAGGCGTCAAACGAGCTTAATAGTCTTCGGATCGAAGTTAGGTGGCGGAAATCGCAGCGGCAGCTGCTCAAATTCATAAATAAGCAGCTGTGAGACCGCGAAATCACGGAACCATTTGCGATTTGCGGGCACTACGTACCACGGCGCGTGGTCGGTGGAGCACCTGGCAAACATCGCTTCGAAGGCCCGCGTGTAGGCGGGCCACTGCTGCCGCTTCTCCAGATCGCCGGTATCGAATTTCCAATTCTTGCGGCGGTCGGCCAGACGTTCCTGGAATCGTGCTAGTTGTTCGTCCTTGCTGATCTGCAGGAAAATTTTTACAACCCGGGTGCCACACGCATCAAGCAAGCGCTCGAAATCGTTGATCTGTTCGTAACGCCGGCTCCAGACATCCTCCGGTACGAGGTCGTTGACGCGCACGATGAGCACGTCCTCGTAGTGCGAGCGGTTGAATACGCCGATTTCGCCCTTTGGCGGTGCATGTTTGTGGACGCGCCACAAATAGTCGTGGCGCAACTCCTCGCCGCTCGGGCCCTTGAACGCGGTGACGGTACAGCCTTGCGGGTTGAATGCACCAAACACACGCCGGATGGTGCTGTCCTTGCCACCACCGTCGATGGCCTGCAACGCCACCAGCATGGCGAAGCGCCGGTCGGCGTACATCTTGTATTGCAGTTCTTCCAGCCTGACGAGATTTTCGGCGGTAGCAGCCAGCGCCTTTTCTTTGTCCCAGCCAAAACAACGCTCGGCTTCCGAATCGGCGAGCTTGAATCGCGAGCCCGGCCGAACACGGAGCCGGTCCGGCAAGTCGCGGCGCGGTACCGGACGCGCGCTCATCGGGGCACCTGTTGGGTGATGCAATGGATGTTGCCGCCACCTAACAGGATTTCACGCGCCGGCACGCCTACCACCTTGCGTCCGGGGAAGGCGCGCTTGATGCGCGCGGCGGCGAGCTTGTCGGTTTCCTTGTCCAGCAGCGGCATGATGATTCCGTGGTTGGCTATGTAGAAATTGACGTAGCTGGCCGCAAGGCGCCCGCCCGCCTCGCGTTTTTGCGACGTCTCGCGCGACAGGATGCCGGCGGCCTCGACCGCGGTAAGCTCGAGTGGCCCCGGCATGGGCAGCTTGATGACGCGGATTTTCCGTCCACGCGCATCACGCGCCGCCGCAAGCCGCGCGAGCGCGTCATTGGAAACTGCAAACTGCGGGTCACGGGTATCGTCAGTCCAGTGCAGCGCAACCACACCGGGTTTCACGAAACAGGCCAGGTTGTCGACATGGCCGCCGGTTTCGTCGTCGACCACTCCCTCACCGAGCCAGATCACCTCGCGAACGCCCAGGTAGGCCTGCAGGTATTGCTGGATCTCCGACCTTCCGAGATCCGGATTGCGGTTGGGGTTGAGCAAACATTGTTCGGTGACCAGCGCCGTACCCTGTCCATCCACGTGGATGGCGCCCCCTTCATTGATCAGCGGCGCGCGATAGCGATCGCAGCTTTCGATCTCGAGCACCTTGCGGGCCACGGCGTCGTCCTGGTCCCACGGGAAGTAGAGGCCGCTGTGCAGGCCTCCCCAGGCATTGAACCGCCAATCCACACCGCGCCTGACACCGTGTTTGTTGGTTACGAACGTGGGACCGACATCGCGCATCCAGGAGTCGTCGTGGGAGATCTCCACCACGCGGATGTGTGCGCCGAGTTGGGCGCGCGCAAATTCGAAGTGCGGTGCAGAGACTCCGACGCTCACCGGCTCGAAGCGCGCGATGGCCATGGCGACTTGCGCGAAGGCGCGTTGCGCGGGTTGCGCGCCATCACGCCAGTTGTCGGGCCGCTCCGGCCACAACATCCAGCAGCCGGCATGCGGTGCGTATTCGGCAGGCATGGAAAAGCCGTCCGCGAGCGGTGTCGATTCGAGAGTTCTGGCCATGGGTGAGATTGTAGCGGGCCTAAAGATGTGACAAAGCACGCTGTGCTAGCATCGCGGCCCTTCCGACCCCCCCAAAAACCTGCGACTAAACGCAAGAGAAAGCAACCACGATGGCAACCGCGCCCACGAGTCCCAAAGTCACGCCGCCAGCAGGCGGAGCGAAGATCACCGTACAGAACGGCAAGCTTACGGTGCCCGATCAGCCGATTGTTCCGTTCATCATCGGCGACGGCACCGGGCCGGATATCTGGCACGCCAGCGTCCGTGTCATGGATGCCGCGGTGGCCAGGGCGTACGGCGGCAAGAAAAAGATTCAATGGCTCGAGGTATACGCCGGCGAGAAGTCATTCAAGGCGTTCAACAACTGGCTGCCCGACGAGACCGTCGAAGCCTGCCGCGAATACCTGGTGTCCATCAAAGGCCCCTTGACCACACCGATAGGCGGCGGCATTCGTTCGTTGAACGTGGCGCTGCGACAGATGTTAGACCTGTACGTCTGCCTGCGGCCGGTGCGCTGGTTCAAGGGTGTGCCCTCGCCTGTCAAGGCGCCGGACAAGGTCGACATGGTGATCTTCCGCGAGAACACCGAGGACATCTACGCCGGCATCGAATTCGAACACGGCTCCGAAGAGAACAAGAAGTTCAAGGAGCTGTTCAAGCAGGCCTTCCCGAAGGCCTACGCTAAGATCCGCTTCCCGGAAACTTCCGGCATCGGTTTCAAGCCGGTGTCGCTCGAAGGCACCGAGCGCCTCTTCAAGGCCGCGCTGGAATATGCGATCGCGTTCAAACGCCGCAGCGTGACCATCGTGCACAAGGGCAACATCCAGAAGTTCACCGAAGGCGCATTCCGCAACTGGGCGTACGCGCTCGCGGAGCGGGACTTCGGCGACAAGTTCTATACCTGGGAACAGTGGGGCCGCACCAAGGCGGCGTCCGGCGAGAAGGCTGCCAACGATGAGCAAGCGGCGGCGCTCAAGAGCGGCAAGATCCTGGTGAAGGACGCCATCGCCGACATCGCGTTGCAGCAGGTGCTGACGCGTCCGGATGAGTTCGACGTGATCGCCACCACGAATCTCAACGGCGACTATCTGTCCGACGCCCTCGCGGCGCAGGTGGGCGGCATCGGTATCGCGCCGGGCGCCAACATCAACTACATCACCGGCCATGCGGTGTTCGAAGCCACGCACGGTACCGCGCCGAAGTACGCCGACCAGGACAAGGTAAATCCAGGGTCGGTGATCCTCTCCGGCGAGATGATGCTGCGTTACATGGGCTGGACCGAAGCGGCCGACGCCATCATTTCAGCGATGGACAAGACCATCGCGCAGAAGACCGTCACCTACGATTTCGCGCGCCTCATGGAAGGCGCCAGGGAAGTGAAGTGCTCGGAATTCGCAGATGCGCTGATCCGGAATATGTAGTACCGGGTCGGGATTCTCGGGAGAGCGATCCGCGGTCAATCTAGATCCTTTGGATAGGCCCGGATCGCATACCTGATGGTCGCCTCATCACGACCCAACGCCCGTGCGACTGCCGACAACGTCGCAACGCCCCTGATTGCAGCTTGATGCGCGATCCACGCGCGGACCTTGACCAGGTGAACATCCCTAACCGGTGAGTCGATCTGTTGGCTGTCGACGCTAAAGCGTTGGCAAGCTTCCGCGATGAGCTCTGGCAATGCTTGCCGACCTGCAGGCGAACTTCGCAATGAAAGGTTGAGTGCGTTACGGTCGCTCGCATGCGAGCTGCTGATGTCCGTCTGAGGCGCCGAGATTTCATCCGGCGCGCAATCGAGGAACTTCCGATAGGCCACCACGGCCCGCGACCGCTCACTGCCGAACATCTGTAGCACAAAATCGGTGGTTACCCAGCCATCAGTGCGTTCACCAAGATAAGCGTGATGGCTCGACCATCGGAATGCGGATGGACTGGCAGCGATGCCCGCTCGTACTGGATTGAAATGGATGTATCGGACAAGCTCGAGCAGGTAGGAATCTGTGTTGACTAGATTCGCGTGATAGCGGCGCTCGAAGAAATGACCGGTGGTTCCCAGGCCGATCTGCATCGCACGCGCATATTCCGCTGCGATTTGCCGCATGGGTCGAGCGAGGGGCTCAGTGCCAATTTGCAGCAGCAGGTGCATGTGGTTGCTCATCCAGCAATACGCGTGCGCCCGCGTTTCGAAAATTTCGATCGCTCGGGCCACGATTTTGCTCAGCAGACATCGGTCACCGTCATTGAAGAAGATGTCGTTCTGATGATTGCCCCGCAGGGTCACGTGATAGAACCCTCCGGGCACGTGAACTCGCAATCGACGCGGCATCCATGCCTCTGCGACCTTGATGGACAAACGTCAGCATGCAGTGCCCGGGCGCACAATCGGAAGCGACATTACTGATGCGATTGTGAATTTCTCGATGGCCGGGAATCTTCGGAATGGCGATGCCTCAGACCCGCTTCTCCCGAGATTCCCGACCCGGTACCACCTCAGCCCAGGGCCTGATCGATGTCGGCGATCAGGTCGCCGATGTCTTCGAGGCCGATGGACAACCGCACCGTGCCCGCCGCGATACCGGACTGGCGCGCCTGTTCGGGTGTGAAGTCACGCGTGCCGATGAGCTGCGGCGCCATGACCAGCGACTCCGTACTGCCGAGGCTCGCAGTCAGCGCAAACAACTCGAGCCGCTCGCTGAATTGGCGCGCCGCCTCACTACCGCTGCGCAGATCGAAACTCACCACCGTACCTGCCTCGCGCATCTGCTTGGTGGCGAGGGCCGCCTGAGGATGGCCGGGCAGCCCCGGGTAGTGGACTTTGCTCACCGCCGGATGCCTGACCAGATGTTCGGCGATTGCCTGGGCGTTGCGCGTCTGCTCGCGGTAGCGCACGAAGTAGGTCTTGAGCCCGCGTTGCACCAGAAACGCGGCGTGCGGGTCCAACAGGGCGCCCAGCACCGCGAAGTCCGGGCGCAGGCCCTCGATGAGCTCGCGGCGACCGATGACTGCGCCACCCATGACATCACCGGTCCCCGAGGCGTACTTGGTGAGGCTGTGCACGAACAGGTCGACGTCGTACTCGCCGTGCTGATGAAAGCCCGCAAAAGTGTTGTCCATGACGGCGAGTGCGCCGTGACGATGGGTCACCTCGACGAGCCGTTCGATGTCCGCCACCTTGGTGATGGGGTTGGTCGGGCTCTCGAAGATGACCAGGCGCGTGGGACGCGTAGCCAGGACATTTTCGATGCCGGCCATGTCTTCGATTGACAGCATGGTGTACTCGACACCGAACCGCGCCAGCAGCCGCCGGATGATGTTGCGCGTCGGCCCGTACGTTTCGACGAAACACAGGATGTGATCGCCCTGCTTCGTCAACCCGAGCAGCGTCTGCGCAATGGCGTTGACGCCCGAGGCCGTGGCCAGGCAATCGTCCCGCCCCTGCAGCTGCGCCAGCGTCAGCTCGAGCTGCCGCGTGGTCGGGTTGCTCGCGCGCATGTAGAAGTAGCCAGGAGTCTCGCCGCGCAACATGCGCAGCGTGTCGTCCACGCTCTCGAATTCGAACTTCACGCTCTGGTAGATAGGCGCGATGACCGGCAGGTTGCCGGGCGGCGGCGATACATCGGGCGGATGGTTGACCAGTGTCGGTGGCTTCATGATTGCAGGTATTTTCTTTATTCCAGTGAAAAGACATCGGCGTCGAGGTGCGCGGGAAACTTGTCGCGCCAGGCGCGCAGCGCTTCCAGGTCGAGCGCCACGGTGATCACCTGCGCACTATCCTTGAGCTCGAGCAGCGGCTTGCCGGTGAAATCGAGCACCACGCTGTCGCCGGCGTGCGCGACGCCGGCGCCATCGTCACCCACGCGATTCACACCGACGCAGTAGGCCTGGTTCTCGATGGCGCGCGCCCGCAGCAGCGCTTCCCAGGCGAAGCGCCGCGCCGCGGGCCAGTTGGCCGAATAGATCACCACGTCGTATTCGAGCTCGGGCCGGCGCCGGCTCCACACCGGGAAGCGCAGGTCGTAGCACACGAGCGGACACAGCCTTGCGCCGCGCCATTCGACGATCAGCGCGTGGCCGCCCGCGCTGTAGTGGCGGTGCTCACCACCCATGCGGAACAGATGGCGCTTGTCATACCAGTAGGTCGGGCCGCCCGGCGTGGCGATCATGAAGCGGTTGTAGAACCTGCCGTTATCGTGGACCGCCACGCTGCCACCGACGGCCGCATCGAGCGCACTCGCCTGCGCCCGCAGCCAGGCACGTGTGTCGCCATCGGCCGGCTCGGCCTGCGTCACAGGTTGCATCGTGAATCCGGTGGTGAACATTTCGGGCAGTACCACGAGATCGGTCGCCCCGGCGAGCGGCTCGAGAACTTTTTCGAAGTGCGCGCGATTGGCGGCCGCGTCCTGCCAGACGAGCGGTTGCTGCGCGATGCTCACACGGAAATTCATGGCTGCTGCCTCACTGTCTCGCAGTGTACTCGCCGATACGCGCCGCGGCCTCCATCAACGTCTCGTCGCGCTTGGCTACGCACAGACGCACGATGCGCATGCCGGCAGGCGGCTCGCGATAGAACGGCGACAGCGGTATCACCGCCACGCCCGCCTCATTGATGAGGCGCTCGGTGAACTGCACGTCATTGCAGTCGGCGAGCCCGCCGCCGAGCTCGCGAATAGTCCGCGAGCTGGAAATAGGTTCCCTGGGCCGGAGGCAACTCAAGTCCACTGCCGGCCAGCCGCGCGAGCAGCAGGTCGCGCTTGGCACTGAAAAATGCGGCGACCGTACGCCACGCGTCCGGGTGGCGCTGTAGATAGAGCGCGATGGCCGCCTGCAACGGCGCGGCGATGCTGAAAGAATTGAACTGATGCACCTTGCGCAGCTCGCGCGTCAGCAACGGAGGCGCGACGCAATAACCCACGCGCCAGCCGGTGATGTGCAACGTCTTGCCGAAGGAATACACCGCGAAACTGCGGTCGCGCAGTTCCGCATGGTTCATCACCGACTGATGCACCCGTCCGTCGTACTGCACGTGCTCATAGACCTCGTCGGCGATCACGGTGATCGGCCGGTCGCGGATGATGCCCGCCAGCTCGTCGAGGTCGGTGGCGGTGGTTACCGTGCAGGCCGGGTTGTGCGGATTGTTGATGACGATGAGGCGCGTGCGCCCGCTGAGGGCCGCGCGGACGCGCTGCCAGTCGATGCGGAAATCCGGCGCGTTGAGCGGAATGTGGATGCAGCGGCCACCGGCGAGCCTGATCGCCGGGTCATAGGCATCGTAGGCGGGGTCGAAAACGATGGCTTCGTCGCCTTGCGCGACCACGGCCTGGATGGCGGAGTAGATAGATTCCGTGCCGCCGCAGGTCACCGTGAGCTCGGTTTCGGCGTCGACCGCGCGTCCGCCGGCCGCCAGGATCTTCGCCACGATGGCGGCCCGCAACGCCACACTGCCTTCCATGGGCGCGTACTGGTTGAACCCGGCCGCGACCGCGTCACCGACGCAGTCAGCCAGTCGAGGATCTATCGGGTAGTCAGGGAAGCCTTGTCCTACATTCACCGCGCCCTGTTCGGCGGCGCGGCGCGACATCACGGTGAAAATCGTGGTGCCGACGTCGGGCAGTTTGCTCTGAAATCCTTCCGGAAAACTCATCTTCGGCTTGCCGAAAAGCCGCCGCGCACCCCCGTACGCGGCGCCTTCGTCGGACGCCTACTTCTTCTTAGCGCGTTTCGCCTTGCGGGCGAGCTTGAGCTGAACACCTGCGGGCTGGTCGATGAAGCGGAAGCGGATACCCTCCACCATCGCCTTGTACTTGACCGCGCCGGTGGAGCGGCCCAGTTCTTTGGCGGCAAGGCGGGCGGAAAGCTTACCCTTAGCCAGTTGCCTCATCTTTTTCAGGTCTGCGGGCGTCCAGGGAGCGTTGTGTTTACGGGCTGATTTGGCCATTGAGCGAATCCTCGTCAAGTCGATGGTGGAAGTTTAGCAGTAGTTAGCCGGCGGCGGCCATCTGTTCCTCGCGTTTGCGGCGTTGTTCCTGGCGGCGCATGAGAATCGCCGACAGGATGACGCCGAGAGCCACTACCAGCACCATTATGGTTGCTAGAGCGTTCACGACCGGGCTTACACCTAGTCGAACCCGAGAAAAGATGACCATGGGGAGCGTATTGGACCCGGGGCCGGAGACGAATTGCGTCACGACCAGGTCGTCCCAGGAAAGCGTAAAGGCCAGCAGCCACCCGGACAGGATGGCCGGCAGGATGAGCGGTACGGTGATACGGAAGAACACCCGGGCCGGCCGGGCGCCCAGGTCGAGGGCAGCCTCTTCCAGGGAATCGTCGAAACCCGCCAGGCGCGACTGGACCACGACCGTCACGTAGGCCATCGTGAAGGTGATGTGCGCGATGGTGATGGTGGCCACGCCGCGGTCGAACTGCCAGCCAAACATGTGCTGGAACAGCTGCTCGAGCGACACGAACAGCAGCAGCATGGACAGGCCGGTGATGACCTCGGGCATGACCAGCGGCGCGGTAGTGAGACCCTGCAGGAACGCGCGTCCCCGGAACGGGCCAAAACGCGACAGCACCAGGCCGGCAAGCGTACCCAATATCACAGCGCCGGTGGCCGACATGGCCGCCACCTGGATAGATAGCCATGCGGCCGACAGGATCTGGTGATCCTTGAACAGCTGCACGTACCACTTGACGGTCGGCGAATTGGCGGCGTCCCAGACGGTGACCAGGCGCGAATTGTTGAACGAGAAGAACACCATCGACAGGATCGGGATGTAGAGGAACGCCAGCCCCACCCACAGCATCGACTTGCTGAACATGCCCTGAGTTCTCATCGCGACTTCTTCATCGTTTCTGGGCCTGCAGCTCTTTGTTCTGGAACCGCTGGAAAATCATGATGGGCACGACCAGCAGCAGCAGCATCGCGATGGCGACCGCACTGGCCCTTGGCCAGTCGCGGTTCAGGAAGAATTCGTCGGACAGCAGCTTGGCCACCATGAGCTGGTCGGTGCGGCCGAGCAGCGACGGGATCACATATTCGCCCACCGCCGGGATGAACACGAGCAGCGAGCCGGCGACGACGCCCGGAAACGACAGCGGCAGGGTCACGCGCAGAAAAGCCTTGATGGGACCGGCGCCCAGATCCTGTGCCGCCTCCAGCAGCGTGTTGTCGTGTTTTTCGAGGTTGGAATATAGCGGCAGAATCATGAACGGCAGGTAGGAATAGACGATGCCGATGTACACCGCGAAGCTGGTGTTCATCATGGCCAGCGGCTCATCGACGATGCCAAACCACTTGAAGAGCACGGTGTTTATGAGCCCGTCCGTTTTCAGCAGGCCGATCCAGGCGTACACGCGCAACAGGAACGAGGTCCAGAAGGGCAGGATGATCAGCAGCAGGAACACGTTCCGCTGGGTCGGCGGCGCGCGCGAGATGGCGTACGCCATCGGGTAGCCGAGCAACAGGCAGAACATCGTGGAGAAGAACGCGACCTTGATCGAGTAGATCCAGGCGCTGACGTACAGCGGCTCGTTGAACAGGTACACATAGCTGCCGATCAGAAGTTTGATCTGCAACGCGCCCTCTTCGAGCCACTGGAACACCGGCTCGTAAGGTGGGCGGCCGAGTGGCGAGAACTCCGCGAAGGAGATCTTGAGGACGATGAGGAACGGGACCAGGAAGAAAATCAGCAGCCACAGATACGGGACAGCGATGACCAGCCGCTGCCCCGACCAGTTCTGCAGCACGTATTGCGACCAGCGCGGCGGACCGTAGCGCAACAGGAACGTCCACAGTGGGCCGAGACGGCCCAGGGAATCGCGTGCTGCCACGTTGCGGCCGGCCAGTCTCATGGCGTCAGCTCTCGGGCCGCTTCATTGCGTGACCACGACGGGGCTCGATCCATGCCAGGTGAGCCATACGGTCTCGTCCCAGCCGATGCGCTCGTCGTCCGACAGGCGCTCGACGTTCGGCAACGTCACGCGCACGATCTTGCCGGTTTCTATCTTCACGAGATAGATGGAGACGTCGCCCATGTAGGCGATTTCCTTGACCACGCCCTTGACGCAGTTTTCTGCCGTATCGGCGGGAGGCGTGCGCAGGATGTTGATCTTCTCGGGGCGGATCGCGGTGTAGACGATGGCGCCCGGCGCCGCGCTGATGCCGTGGTCGACGTAGATGGTGGCGCCGAGCTCGTCGGACTTGATGCGGACGTGATCGGGAAGGTCTTCGATCATCGTGCCCTCGAACATGTTCACCGAACCGATGAAATCGGCGACGAACTTGTTCTGCGGGAACTCGTAGATCTCCGTCGGCGTGCCGATCTGCACGATCTCGCCGCGGTTCATGACGCCAATGCGCGAGGCCAGGGTCATCGACTCTTCCTGGTCGTGCGTCACCACGATGAAGGTGACACCGAGCTGTTCCTGGATGTTGATGAGCTCGAACTGCGTGGCTTCGCGAAGCTTCTTGTCGAGCGCGCCCAGCGGTTCATCGAGCAGCAGCAGCTTCGGCCGCTTGACCAGCGCGCGCGCCAGCGCCACACGTTGACGCTGGCCGCCCGAGAGCTGGTGCGGCCGGCGCGCGGCGAAGCTGTCGAGCTTCACGATCGAGAGGATGTCGGTGACGCGCGTGGCGATGTCGGCGCGCGACAGGCCCTTTTCCTGTTCGAGACCGAAGGCGATGTTCTTTTCCACCGTCATGTGCGGGAACAGCGCGTATGACTGGAACATCATGTTGACCGGCCGTTCGTAGGGCGGAACGCCGGCCATGTCCTGGCCGTCGAGAAATATGCTGCCCGAGCTTGGCGCCTCGAAGCCCGCCATCATGCGCAGCAGCGTCGACTTGCCGCAGCCCGATCCACCGAGCAGGCAGAAGATTTCGCCTTTGAAGATGTTCAGCGAGACATTGTTGACCGCGACGAAGGCACCGAAACGTTTGGTGACGTTCTCGATGCGCACGTAGGCCTCAGCATGCGGATCACGCCAGGGCTCGTTCTTGGTCTTGTTCTTGTCGGCGCGTCGTTCCGCCGTTTGCATGGCAGACCCCCGTTGCAAAAATGAAAAGGACCGCCGCTCCCTAAGCGGCGGCCTCCACGATCATTTGCCCGTACGGAAGCGCGTCCAGGTGCGCGTCAGTGTCCGAGTGAACTCCGCCGACTCGGGAAGATCCGGTACCAGCTTCGGCATCATTTCCGGCGTCGGGAAGATTCCCGGATTGTTCTTCACTTCCGCAGTCACCATCGGCCAGGAAGCCGCGTTGCTGTTGGCAAAACTGATGAAATTGCTGTTCTTGGCGGCGACGTCGGCGCGCAGCATGTAGTCGATGAACAGGTGCGCGTTCTTTACGTGCGAGGCATCGGCGGGGATCGCCATGCTGTCGAAGAACATGACCGCCCCTTCCTTCGGAATGTTGTACTTGATCGTGAAGGGCTTCTGCGCCTCCGCAGCACGGTCCCTGGCCTGCAATGTGTCGCCCGACCAGCCAAGCGCGAGGCAGATTTCGCCGTTTGCCAGGTCTTCGATGTATTTGGAAGAATTGATGAGGCGGATGTACGGCCGCGCCGCAACCAGCACTTTTTCCGCTGCCTTGAGGTCGTCCGGGTCTTCGGAGTTGGCGTCCTTACCCAGATAGATCAGCACGGTGCCGATGACTTCTGATGGCGCGTCGAGCACCGACACACCGCACTTGGCGAATTTGGAGACCACCTTCGGATCCCAGAACATCGCGAAGCTATCTACCGGCGCATCCGGCATGGCGGCCTTGATGGCCTCTTCGTTGTAGGCCACGCCCGAGGTGCCCCACATGTAGTTCACGGCGTGTTCGTTGGCCGGGTCGAATACCGCGAGGCGCTCGGTGATCGTGGGGTCGAGGTTCTTGAGGTTGGTCAGTTTCGACTTGTCGAGCTTCTGGTAGATGCCCGACTTGATCTGGCGCGCCAGGAAGTTTGCCGAGGGGACCACCACGTCGTAACCGGTGCGGCCCGCGACCAGTTTGGTCTCGAGCAGCTCGTTCGAGTCCATGACCTCGTAATTGACCTTGACACCCGTTTCCTTGGTGAAGTCGTCGAGCACCGTGGGCTCGATGTAGTCGGACCAGTTGTAGACATTGACGACTTTTTCAGCGTCGGTGTCGTAAACGGCAGCGGGAGGCCCCGCCTCTGCCTTCGGCGGTGCTTCTTCTTTTTTGCCGCAGGCGACGAGTAGTAATAGACAGGAAGCCGAAACCAGTGCCGACAGGCTACGAGTGGACATTTGTAGGACCCCTAATGTTGTCGCGACGTGAGACCCACACGTTGCGTCTTTAGACACGTTATATAACAGCGACCGCGTCTATAGCCAGCCCTCGGCACGCGCTTGAGCAGCGGTTTCATCGAGTGATCGCACTACTTTGGACAGTAGTTCGTCAATTTCGCTCCGCGAAATGACCAACGGCGGCGCGACGAACAGCGTGTCGCGCGTCGCGCGCATGACGAGGCCGTTGCGCGTGCAGTTATCGCGCATGCGGAGCCCCACCTCGCCACGCGGCTCGAAGAAACGCCGGGATTTCTTGTCGGGAACCAGCTCGATGGCGGCCAGCAGGCCCAGGCAGCGCGCTTCTCCGACCAAAGGATGAGACACCAGCTCCTGCCAGCGGGCCGCTAGATAGGGTGCCGCTTCCTCCCGGACTCTCTCGACGATTCGCTCGCGGCGAAAGATATCGAGGTTGGCGATGGCAACCGCGCAGGCCGCCGGATGACCTGAATAGGTGAAACCATGGAAAAACTCGCCGCCCTTCTCGATGAGCACCTGTGCTACGCGGTCCCCCACCATCAGGCCCCCGATTGGTAGATAGCCGGAGGACAGCGCCTTGGCCATGGTCATGAGGTCCGGGCGAGTGCCGTAGTGCTCGCAGCCAAACCACTGGCCGGTGCGGCCGAAGCCGCAGATGACCTCGTCGGAAACGAACAGGATTCCGTATTTGTCGATGATGCGTTGAATTTCCGGCCAGTAGGTCTCTGGCGGAATGACCAGGCCGCCGGCGCCCTGCACAGGCTCCGCGATGAACGCGGCGATGCGATGCGCGCCGATTTCCTCGATCTTGCTTTCGAGCTCGCGCGCACATGTGAGTCCGAACTCCGCCGGCGACAGGTCGCCACCTTCACCGAACCAGTACGGCTGATTGATGTGGACGATGCCGGGCAAAGCGCCGCCCGGTCCAAGCTGCTCGTGCATGGGTTTCATGCCACCGAGCGACGCACCGGCGATGGTGCTCCCGTGATATCCATTCCAGCGTGAAACAATGACATTTCTCTCCGGCTGGCCGAGCAACTGCCAGTAGCGGCGCACCAGCCGCACCATGGTGTCGTTGGCCTCGCTACCCGAGCCTGTGTAGAACACATGGTTGAACTGCGGCGGCGTGACTTCCTTGAGGATTTGCGCCAATTCGATCGCCGGCGTCGTGCTGCTCTGGAAAAAGCTGTTGTAGTACGGCAGCTCCTGCAGCTGTTTGTAAGCTGCATCAGACAGTTCCTTCCTGCCGTAGCCGAGCGCCACGCACCACAGGCCAGACATGCCATCGAGGATCTTGTCGCCCTCGGAGGTGTAGATGTAGACGCCCTCCGCGCGTGTGACGATGCGCGCGCCTTTGGCGGCGAGCTGCTTGAAGTCGGTGAACGGGTGCAGGTAGTGCGCCGAATCGAGCTGCTGCCATTCTCGCGTATTCATCGGGGTATCCACGGCGCTTGGCTCCCAGCGTCAGACGTTCAACAACAGGTGTTCCCGCTCCCACGAGCTGATCACCTGCAGGAAGACCTCGTATTCGGCTTCCTTGACGATGGTGTACGCGGAGATGAATGGATCGCCGAGGATGCGCACCAGCGGCTCGCAGCCGCGCAGTTCGCGGATGGATTCATCGAGCGAGCGCGGCAGCGAGAACGGCAGGTCGTGGGCGCTGCCGGAAATCGGCTCGGAGGGCTGCAGCCCCTCCACCATGCCGAGGTACCCGCAAGCGAGCGAGGTGGCGATGGCGATGTAGGGGTTGGCATCCGCACCGGCGAGACGATTCTCGACGCGGCGCGCCTCCGCATCGGACGACGGCACGCGCAGCCCCGCGGTGCGGTTGTCATAGCCCCACTGCACATTGATGGGCGCCAGCTGAAAGCGCGAGATGCGCCGGTAGGAGTTGACGTTCGGGGCTAACAAAGCCATGGCCGCCGGCAGGTATTTCTGCATGCCGGCGATGTGCGAGAAGAACAGTGGCGTCGGTTTCCCGTCCGCGCCCGAGAAAATGTTCTTGCGCGTTTTGGTGTCGACGATACTTTGGTGGATGTGCATGGCACTGCCCGGCTCCTTGGCATGCGGCTTGGCCATGAACGTCGCGTACATCTTGTGGCGCAGCGCGGCCTCGCGCGCCGTGCGCTTGAACAGGAACGCCTGGTCGGCGAGATCCAGCGCGTTGCCGTGCAGCAGGTTGATTTCCATCTGCGCCGCGCCGTCTTCGTGGATCAGCGTATCGATCTCGATGTCCTGGTCTTCGCAGAACTGGTACATGTCGTCGAACAGCGGGTCGAACTCGTTCACCGCCGCGATGCTGTAACTCTGCCGTCCCGGTTCGGCGCGGCCGGACCTCCCTACGGGCGGCTTCAATGGATAGTCGGCGTCGATGTTGGGTTCAACGAGGTAAAACTCCAGCTCGGGTGCGACGACGGGATCCCAGCCGCGTTCGGCGTACATCTCGAGGATGCTGCGCAGTACGCCGCGAGGCGCCATGCCGACGCGCCGGCCGTCGGCGTAGTAGCAGTCGTGGATCACCTGTGCGGTGGGCTCGGCGGCCCAGGGCACGCGCCGCACGGTCTTCGGATCGGCCTTGAGAATGATGTCGATCTCGGCAGGACTCATGGCCTTGTCGGTGTCCGGTGGATAGTCGCCGGTCACCGTCTGCAGAAAGATGCTCTCCGGCAGGCGCATGCCTTCGTCTTCGGCGAACTTTTCGGCGGGCATGATCTTGCCGCGGGCGATGCCGGCCATGTCCGGGATGATGGCCTCGACTTCCGAGATGCCGTGGTCGCGCAGGAATTGTCTGATTTCGTTTGCCATGGGGAAGTCCTAACTATTCTGCTTGCTTGTCTTTCTTTGACCGGCGGCTCTGCCGAACTCGGCGAACAGCGCCATTGAAAACGGATTGCTCATCACCTGCCACTCCGGGTGCCATTGCACCGCGAGCGCGAAATTCGGCGCCGACTTCACGCTGAACGCCTCCACCAGCCCGTCGATGGCGCGCGCTTCCACGGCAAGGTCCGGGCCGAGGCGGTCGACACCCTGCCCGTGCAGAGAGTTCACGCGCACCCTTTCCTGACCCGCGAGCCGCCGCAGCAGTGAGCCCGGTTCGAGCACCACGTCGTGCGCCGGACCGTATTGCACTTCGAGCGGCTGCTCCTTGTCCTCGCGATGGTCATCGAGCCCCGCGATCTCGTGCACGCGCTGGTGCAAAGTGCCGCCCATCGCGACATTCATCTCCTGAAACCCGCGGCAAACTCCGAGCACCGGCACTCCACTCGTCACCGCGCGGGGAATCAGCGACAGCGTGGTCGCGTCGCGATGCGGATCGTGCAGCGTTCCGGGCGCACTCGCCGGCCCAGAGTAACGAGACGGCTCGACGTTCGACGGGCTGCCGGTAAAGAAAATACCGTCGACGCGCGCGAGGACCTCCGAGACGTCGAGCGGCGTCTCGAGCACTGGGATCAACAGCGGCAGACAATCGGCAGCCTGGACTACTGCCGCTATGTACTTCTCGCCGACCGCATGAAACGGATGCGGTCCGATCATGCGTCGATCGGCGGGAATGCCAATGACGGGTCTTCTTGAACTAGCCATACGCTTTCACACGGATCGAGGATCCGGGCGCTGTCTATTATCTTTTACGGACTCGCACGTGCTGCCAGCGCGAGGGCCGCCATTAGACCACAGCGGAGGGGGGTGCCGCCCGGCCGGATGTGAGGCGGCAAGCGGCCGATGCAGGGCTCAAATTGAGGCTTTTTCCCGTTTGCGGGCCCCTGCTTGGCCGGCATATGCTGCCTCGCCTGGCGCTGCAAACGCGTCGAAAATAATAAACACTGAGACCCTTATGTCCGGCGCCCCAGTAGTCGCGCAAGCATCCGAACTCGAGCGCTTCTGCGCCTCCCATCCGGAGGTGCGGTTCTTCGATGCGTTCGTGAATGACCTCAACACGGTGGAGCGCGGCAAGCGAATCGATCGCGCCAACATCGCTGGCGTATTCAAACGCGGCATGCCCCTGCCCGGCTCGATGTTCGCCCTCGATATCGAAGGCGGCACGATGGAGGACACCGGGCTCGGCTTCGAGGACGGCGATGCGGATCGCCCCTGCATGCCGGTGCCAGGTTCGCTGGTCACCGTGCCCTGGCAGCCCGATGGCATCGCGCAGCTGCAGCTCACCATGCACGAACACGACGGCACGCCGTTTTTCGGCGACCCGCGTCATCTGCTCGCGAACGTGCTGGCGCGGTTCACGCGGCTGGCGCTCACGCCGGTCGTGGCAATCGAATACGAGTTCTATCTCGTCGATACGCAGCGCACTCCGGATGGTTTGCCGCAGCCGCCGAGGGGACCGCTCACGGGCCGGCGCGAATTCCGTACCCAGATCAACTCGATGACCGATGTGAACGAGTATTCGCCGCTACTTGCCGAGATCGATCGCGTGTGCCGCCTGCAAGACGTTCCCGCGACATCCTCGCTCGCCGAATATGGTCCTGGCCAGTACGAGGTCAACCTCGCGCACGCGCCCGACGTACTGCGGGTCTGCGACGAGGCGTTGCGTTTCAAGCGCGCAGTCAAGAGCGTCGCGCGCGCACACGGCTGCGAGGCCACCTTCCTGCCCAAGCCCTATCGCGACATGGCCGGCAGCGGCCTGCACATTCACGTGAGCCTGCTCGATGACGCCGGCCGCAACATTTTCGCGGCCGCGAATCCGCTCGACAGCGTGCCGCTGCGTCACGCGATCGCCGGCACGGTGAGCAGCCTCGCCGACGGCGTGGCGCTGTGTGCGCCGGGTCCGAATTCCTTCCGGCGTTTCCGCGCCGAGGCGTACGTGCCGATGCATGCGAACTGGTCCGTCAACAATCGCGGCTCGGCGATCCGCGTACCGGCGTCCGACGCCGCGAATCTGCGTATCGAGCACCGGCTAGCGGGTGCGGATGCCAACCCGTACCTGGTAGCCGCTTGGGTGCTTGCGGGCATGTTGCATGGACTCGACCACAGACTTGAACCGCCGGCGGTGCTCACCGGCAATGCCTATCGGCAGGAGGGAGCGCCACTGCCCACCACCTGGCCGGCGGCCATTGAACGCTTCGCTGCCAGCGCATTTGCGCGCGAGACGTTCGGCGAAAAATTCACCCGTCTGTTCGCCACCGTGAAACGTGGCGAAATGCAGGAGTTCAATACTCACATCACGCCGCTCGAAATCGCGCGGTACCTGGGGCCGCTGTAGTGTCATGAGCGCGGCCGACACACAGAACTACTACTTCGCGACCACGGCGCCGCCACCGCCGCATGCGGCGCTGCGCGGCGAGATCAGCGCGGATGTGTGCGTCGTTGGCGGCGGCATCTCGGGCCTGTCGGCGGCGCTGCACCTTGCTGAACGCGGCTTCAGCGTGGCGCTGCTCGAGGCCGAACACCTGGGGTTCGGCGGCTCAGGACGCAGCGGCGGGCAGACTATTTTCGGCTACGCCAGCGGCCAGGAGAAGCTCGAAAAGCTCGTGGGTGATGCCGACGCACGCTTCATGTGGGACATCACGCTCCAAGGCATGAAGCTCGTCCGTGAGCTGATCGCGAAGCACTCGATTGCCTGCGACTACGTCGCGGGGCACATGCACGTGGGCGTGAAACCGCGCCATGACGAGGAGCTGCGCGCCGAGGTCGATTCGCTGCATGAAAAATACGACTACCGCAGCGTGCGCCTGGTGAGTCACGAAGAGTTGCGCGGGATCGTGCCGAGCGAGCGTTACACCACGGGCATCTACGATTCGAACAGCGGCCACCTGCAGCCTTATAAATATACGTTGGGCCTGGGAAGGGCGGCCGCGAACGCCGGCGTTCGCATCTTCGAGAATTCCTGGGTGACGCGACTCGACGTTGCAGGTTCGGCGAGCGCCGACAATCTCGCGCACACGCAGGCCGGAACCGTCCGTGCGCGCCATCTGCTGATCGCCGGCAACGCCTTGTTAGGCGCGCTGGTGCCGGCCCTGGCGCGCAAGCTCATGGCCGTGGGTACCTACATTGCAGCCACCGAGGTTCTCGGCGCGGAGCGCGCCACGTCACTCATCACCAACAACGCGGCAGTCGCGGACATCAACTGGGTGCTCGACTACTTTCGCCGATCCGCGGATCACCGCCTGCTCTTCGGTGGACGTGTGAGCTACTCGGGAGTCGATCCCTTCGACTCAGCGCGCGTGCTGCGCAAGCGCATCACGCGCGTGTTCCCGCAGCTCACCGACACGCGCATCGAATACGCCTGGGGCGGCTATGTCGACATCACTCCCAACCGCGCACCGCACTTCGGACGCCTCGGGCCCAATGCGTACTTCCTGCAGGGCTTCTCCGGCCACGGCATGGTGCTGTCCGGTATCGCAGGCTCGCTCGTAGCCGAGGCGATGGCGGGCTCGGCCGGGCGTTTCGACGTATTCGCGAAAATCCCCCACGGTGACTTTCCCGGCGGCCGGTATTTCCGCCGGCCAGCGCTGGTGCTCGCCATGTTGTGGTTCAGGCTCAAGGATTTGCTCTGACTGGCGCCGACTTCAACTACGAGCTGTGGCTGTCGGCCCTGCCCGTGCTGCTGATCGCGGCCACGCTCACCTGGCTGCTGTCGCTGCCGCTGCGCAACGTGTCCATCGTCGACTCGTTGTGGAGCCTGATGCTGCTTGCTGCCGCGGTCATCTATGCGCTCGACTCCGACCCGCGTGCCCCTCGGCTCGCGTTCGTGTTGTGGCTGGTGGTGCTGTGGGCGGCGCGACTGTCGATCTACATCACCGCGCGCAACATGGGAAAGGGTGAGGATGCACGCTATCGGGCGCTCCGCGAACGTCACCAGCCGCGTTTCGCGCTGAAGAGCCTTTATCTCGTGTTCTGGCTGCAGGCACTGCTGGCCTGGATCATTTCACTGCCCTTGCTCGGGGCCTTCGCGAGTAACCAGCCGCTGGGAGCGCTCGACTACCTCGGCATCGCGCTGTGGCTCGTCGGCTTCGTGTTCGAAGCTGGCGGCGACTGGCAGCTCGCCCGGTTCAAGGGCAATCCCGCCAACGCCAACGCCGTCATGAACCGCGGCCTGTGGCGCTACACGCGCCATCCTAACTACTTTGGCGAGGTCTGCATCTGGTGGGGGTTCGGCCTCATGGCGGTAGCGGCCGGTGCCTGGTGGTCGGTGGCAGGACCTGCCCTGCTGACCTTCCTGCTGCTGCGGGTTTCCGGCGTCGGGCTGCTGGAAAAGGACATCGGCAAACGCCGGCCGCAATATGCCGACTACGTCTTGAAAACGAACGCTTTTTTCCCGGGTCCACCGCGAAAGTAGCCTAAAGCGTGCCCTGCAATGGGCCGATAACGCCGGGAGACAACCGGAGTCGGCATCAGGAAAGAGCAGGGAAACCCGTGATTGATCTGGAATCAACGCAGCGCGCGGCTCGTGCCCGTGAAGTGCGTCACGAAGTCGTGGCGCAGCTCACCGTGGGTACGCATCGTACGTTCCTGCTCCTTTTTGCAGTGCAATGGCCCGTGGCACTGGCGCTGGCGTGGAATTCCGCGCTGCCCGGTGAGTCGCGCATCCTGTTCACGCTGATCCTTGGCGGCGTGTTGTGCCTGCCGGCGTTGCTGTTCGCACGCGCGGCGCCGCTCGCCTGGTGGGTACGCCACTTCATGGCGCTGTGCCAGATCGGCTGGTCGATGCTGTTCATGTGGCTTCTCGAGGGCCGCTCCGAAGCCCAGTTCCACGTGTTCGTTTCGCTCGCCTTCCTCGCCTTCTACCGTGACTGGCGTGTGCTGGCGTCGGCGACGCTGGCGGCGATCAGCTATCCCATCGTGCGCATCACGCTGCTGCCCGACTCATATGTCATCGGCCCCTCGGCCTGGTGGCGCATCTTCGACCAGGGAATCTGGGTGGTGTCCGAATTCCTGATCCTGTTGCTCGCCGTGCAGCAGAGCCTCAAGACCGTACAGACATGGTCCGAACATGCCGCCACGCTGGCACTCGCCAACGAGACCATCGGCAAAGACGTCAACGAGCGCACCCGTGAGCTCGAGCGCAGCCGGGAGCAATACCGGCTCATCGCCGAGACGACGCACGCCATTCCATTCGAGCTGGATCTGACGCTGGGAAAGTTCACCTACATCGGACCGCAGGCCGAGCAGATCCTTGGAATTCCCGGAACGCGCTGGAAAGAACCCGGGTTTCTCGACGTGCTGTTGCCGCGCGAGCGCGAATCGACGGTGCGAGAGCACCTCGACGAGTGTATGCCCGGCAGCTTCGAGACGCTGTGCTCGGTGGTCACGGCCGACGACCGCGTGCTCGAGCTGCGTTGGACCGTGTCCTGCGAAGCCGTCATGGGCAGGCGCCTCCTGCGCGGCCTCATGATCGATGTGACCGAAGCGCGCCGCCTGGTCCGCGAGATGGCACAGGGTCAGAAACTGGAATCCGTCGGGCGCATTGCCGCCGGCGTGGCGCACGAGATCAATACTTCAGTGCAGTTCATTTCCGACAGCGTGCGCTTCGTGCGTCACGCGCTGCGCGATGTCCCGCACGCGCTCGCCGACTACCGCGCACTCGCCGCGGGCGCGCTCTCCGGCAAGGACGTCACCGACGCGGCCCGCAAGGCCAGTGACACCGACGAAGCCGCCGACGTCGACTATTTCCTCAAGAACGCCCCCGACGCACTCGACCGTGCGCTCGAAGGCATCGGCCGTGTGGGATCCATCGTGCGTTCGATGACCGAATTCGCTCATCCCGACACGCGCACCAAGACCGACATCGATCTGAATCGAGCCATCAAGACCACGCTCAACATGGCGCGTAACGAATACAAGAGCGTCGCCGAAGTCGAGACGGACTTCGGCGACATTCCACCGGTGCACTGCCACGCGGGCGACATCAACCAGGTGGTACTCAACCTGCTGCTCAACGCTGCGCACGCAATCAGCGACGTGGTCGAAGGCACCAGCAGCAAGGGACGCATTACTGTGCGTACTCGCGCCATCGGCGATTTCGTCGAGATCTCGATCCGCGACACCGGCGACGGCATACCCGATGCCGTACGCGGCCGCATATTCGAGCCGTTCGTCACGACCAAGGAAGTCGGGCGCGGCACGGGGCAAGGCCTCGCGCTGTCGCGCGGCATCGTGGTCGAGAAGCTCAAAGGTTCCCTTCATTTCGAAACTGAAACAGGAAAAGGAACGACGTTCTTCATCCGCCTTCCGAGGGCGGTTGACGCACCCGTGACTGAATCCACCAACAAGCAGGCTGCCGCATGACTTCGCTACACGTGTTATTTGTCGATGACGAACAGGCCATCCTCGATGGCCTGCGCAATTCCTTGCGCAAGGAGCGCAAGCGCTGGGACATGACCTTCGCACTCGGTGGCCAGCAGGCTCTCGAGGAGATGAAGAAAACCCCGGCGGATGTCGTCATCACCGACATGCGCATGCCAGGCATGGACGGCGCCGAGCTGCTGCGCCACATCCAGCGCGACTTCCCCGCGGCGGCACGCATCGTGCTGTCTGGACAGGCCGAGCGCGAATCCATCATGCGCGCACTGCCCGTCACACATCAGTTCCTGCACAAACCCTGCGACGGCGATACGCTGCGCGCGGTGATCGAACAGACCCATGCGCTGCACAAGCTCATGCAGAATCCGGCGCTCACGGCACTGGTCGGCAAGCTGGATCGCATTCCCGCGGTGCCGTCCACCTACACGGAGCTCGCGCGCCTCGCCGCCGACCCGAAGGCCGATGCGGCGTCCTTCGCCAAGGTCATCGAGATGGACGCGGCGGTGTGCGCCAAGGTGTTGCAGCTGGTGAATTCGGCCTACTTCGGCCTGGGCCAGAAGATCGTCAGCATCCGCCCGGCCGTCACCTATCTCGGCGTGGAGATCATCAAGTCGCTGGTGCTCACCTCGAGCTCGTTCTCGGACAAGGCCATCAGCGAGGTCAAGGGCTTCTCTCCCGATCGCCTGCAGCATCATTCGATGCTGACCGCGGTGCTGGCCAAGAAGATCGTGTCGAATCCGGCGCTCGCCGACGCGGCCTTCACCGCCGGATTGCTGCACGACATCGGCTCGCTCGTGCTGCTGTATGCCGCGCCGCCGGACTACGTACGCGCACTCGAGCGCAAGAAAGAGCTCAACGGCGACAGCGCCGCCGCCGAGCGCGAGATCTTCGGCGTCACGCATGCCGAGGTCGGCGCCTATCTACTCGGCCTGTGGGGCATTCCGTTCCCGATCGTCGAGGCGGTCGCCTTCCATCACCGCCCCAACGAAGTGGCGCCCGAGGCGCGCCCGCTGGTTGCCGCGGTCCACATCGCGAGCGGCCTCATCGAAGAGATGACCGAAGGCGATGGGACGTTGCGGACCGCCGGAGCGAGCCTCGACAGCTCGGCCCGAATCGACGTCAGCTTCCTGCGAGATGCCGGACTCGAGGAACACTTCAAGAAGAGCCGCGGCGAGGCGGAAAAGCTGCTCGCCAAAACCGCCTAGCAGGTATTCCTTTTCAACCACCTGTCAGCGCACTACGATCGGCCTCCCTCGAGAGGAGAGCGTCGATGCGAGCAGCAAGAATCGCGGCAGTGGGCCTGTCACTGGCAGTGGGTGGCGCGGCCGCCATGCTCGCGCCGCACGCGGGTGCCGCGCGCAGCGGCGACAAGAGCGGCGCCGCGGAGGCCGCCGGCGCTTTCCTGAAGTCGTTGCCTCAGGACCTGCGGGCCGCGGCCAGCTTCCCGATCGACTCGCCCGAGCGGCTCGCCTGGCACTTCGTTCCCAAGGAGCGTGTCGGCGCATCGCTGCTCAAGCTCGATGATCCGCAAAGTGAATTGCTCGGACCACTGCTGGCGACCGCACTGAGCCCCGAGGGCCTGCTGTCGGCGCGCGGCGTGATGAAACACGAAAACATCCTGCGGCGCGTGGAAACCGAGGCGGGCGTCGGCAATGCGTCACGGCGCGATCCCGGCCTCTACTACACCGCCGTGTTCGGCAAGCCATCGGCGAGCGCGCCGTGGGCCTGGCGCTTCGAAGGGCATCATCTGTCGATCAATGTCACCGAGTTGCCTGGCGAGGCTCCGGTCGTCGCGCCGGTTTTCATGGGCGCGAATCCGGCGCGCGTACTGGCGGGTCCCAATGCCGGTTTTCGCCTGCTGGCCGCCGAGGAAGACCTGGGCCGTGAGTTGATCACCATGCTGCCCGCCGCGCGGCGCCAGACCGCGATGATTCGCGACACCGCATTCTCCGACATCGTCACCGGCAACGACCCGAAGGTACAGAACCTCGAACTTGCCGGCCTCGCCGCTGCCGACATGACAGCTGCAGAACGCGCGCAGCTTCAGCGCCTCATCGAGTTGTACGTCGGCCGCGCGACTCCCGCGGCCGCCAACGACGCCTTGTCACGCATCGACCGGGCGGGCGTCGACAAGGTGCGCTTCGCCTGGGCGGGTGGCATCGAAGCCGGGCAGCCCCACTACTACCGCATTCACGGGCCGACGCTGCTCATCGAATACGACAACACGCAGAACGGTGCCAATCACATTCACACCGTCTACCGCGATCTCGAGCGTGACTTCGGCGGTGATGCGCTGCGTGCCCACTATAGATCCGGCCTCTCGAGTCGATAGGCAGATCCGAATAGCGGTGCATGCGAGGCATGGCTAGACTCGAGGCCACGCTCGAGGAGTAAATCATGGCAAAGAAAAACACCGCGGCCGCTGCCGCCCCGATGGCCGCCCCGCTGATCGACATCGGTATCAAGGGCAAGGATCGCGAGAAAATCGTGCAAGGGCTATCGCGCGTACTCGCCGACACCTACACCCTGTACCTCAAGACGCACAACTTCCACTGGAACGTCGAAGGACCGATGTTCAACACACTGCACCTGATGTTCATGGACGAATATACCGAGCTGTGGAATGCGCTCGACCTCATCGCCGAACGCATTCGCGCGCTCGGCTACCCCGCGCCCGCGCACCTACCGGGAATTCTCGAAGCTCACCTCGATCGAAGAGACCGAGGGCGTACCGGACGCGCTCGACATGGTGCGATTGTTGGTGTCGGGCCATGAAGCCGTGGCACGAACCGCGCGCGCCGCCTTTCCCGGTGCCGAGAAGGCCGGTGACGAAGCCACCTGCGATCTGCTCACGCAGCGCCTGCAGATTCATGAGAAGACCGCATGGATGCTGCGCAGCCTGCTCAAATGAAGCGGAGCTGGAAAATGGGGACATCCCTCATTTTCCTGCTGGCCGCCGCGCTGGCTGGCGGTGTTGCAAGCGCCGCCGAACCGAAGCTCAAGGTCGCCTTGACCTTCGACGATCTGCCGCTCAACGGCGGGCTGCCGCTTGGAAAGAAGCAATCCGATTTCGCGCGCGACACCATCCGGGTGTTGAAGAAGCATCGCATTCCCGCTTCATACGGCTTCATCAACGCGACCCAGCTCGAACGGAATCCGGACGGCGCGAAGGCGCTGCAGATCTGGGTGGCGGGCGGTCACCCGCTGGCGAACCACACCTACAATCACCTGGATTTGACCAAGAACACGGTCGAAGATTTTCAGCGCGAGATCCTGCGCAACGAGCCCGTGCTCGCGCTGCTGATGCCCGCCGACAAGAAGAAAGGCGCCGGCAATCACGACTGGCGCTGGTTCCGATACCCGTATCTGCACGAAGGCGACACGCTCGAGAAGCGCCGCGCCGTGCGCGCGTTCCTCGCCGCCAATCAATACCGCATCGCGCAGACCACGCTGGATCATGAAGACTACCTGTGGAACAGCGCGCATGCGCGCTGCTGGCAGACGAAGGACGAGCAGAGCATCGCCTGGCTGCGCGAGAGCTACCGCACCGCGGCGCGGGAGTTCATCCGGTTCGGCGTGAACAATTCACGCACCGTGTTCGGACGCGACATCCACCACGTGATGCTGCTGCATCTCGGATCATTCAGCGCTCACATCCTGCCCGACCTGTTCAGGATTCTCGACGAAGAAGGGTTCGAGATCGTCACGCTCGAAGAAGCGCAGCAAGATCCGGCCTACGGCTACGATCCGGATTTCGCCGAAGCCCGCGGCGGAACGCTGGTTGAGCTGGCGATGCAGGCGAAGAATATTCCCTGGCCGGACAACGCGCCGCGAAAACCGCGCGATCGCCTGACCACTATCTGCAAGTAAATCAGTTGGGGCGTGGCTTCGCTGAGGCACGTTGCTGTCGGTGCTCGCGAATCGCTGCACGGGCTTCGCGAGTCCGAGCGCGAGATACGCGCCGGTGGCCGAATTGACCAGCGCCTGGTCTGGGACCAGCGTTGCGGCGGGCCGGTCACCAACGAGCTTGCGCCCGGTGCGGATGGCCCCGGTTGTCGTCGCGCAGGTACTGCAGCGACGCCTTGACGCGGGAATTTTTGACCAGCGCCGCGAAATCGTCCGCGGCGCCAGCAGCGTCCCCTTGCCCGGCGAGCAGCACTCCCAGAAATGCGCAGACCAATCTCACGCCACGCCGTCCGGCCTGACGGCTTTGCCGGATGCTGCCGAATCGTAGATAGCCCTCACCAATGCCACGGCCTTGCGCGCCTCACGGCCTTCGATGAAGAACGGCCGATCCTCGCGGATGCCACCGATGAAATCCTGGATCTGGCGCAGGTGTCCCTCGAAATTGATGGCCATGGGATTCGCCGCCCCCGATCCCTTGGCGCTGGTTTCGCGCGCCGCACGAATCCTGTCGTCTTCGTGCGCCCCGACGCGAAACTCCCAACGCGTGATGTCGTCGTCCTCCATCACCGCCGAACCGTTCTCGCCACACATTTCGATGCGCCGTGAAAAGCCGGGCCACAATGCCGTGCTGGCTTCGATGGTGCCGAAGGCGCCGTCCGCGAACTTCAGCGCGGCGACCGCGGTGTCTTCGGATTCGATGGCGTGAACACGTTGCGTGCTCCAGGCGAACACTTCCACCGGCATGCCGGCGAACCACTGCAGCAGATCGACACCGTGGATCGCCTGATTGATGATGACGCCACCACCATCCTCGGCGAGCTTGCCCTTCCAGCCAGTGTAGTACTCGGCCGTGCGGTTCCATTTCACGTAGCAGCTCGCCAGCACCATGCGCCCGAACCGGCCGGCATCGACTGCCGCCTTGAGCGAACGGGCGGCATCGCCGAACCGGGCCTGGAAGATGGACCCGACGCGCACGCCGGCTTTCGCCGCCGCCTGCAGGATGCGATCCGTACCTTCGACGGTGGCCTCCAGCGGCTTCTCGATCATCAGGTGTTTGCCGGCACGAATCGCCGCGAGCGCGGGTTCGAGATGCAGTGCCGACGGCGTGGTGATGCACACCGCATCCAGTCCCGGTTGCGCGAGCAATTGCTGCAGGTCATCGGAGGCGAAGGCAATGCCATGTTCCTGCGCAAACTCCTCCGCGCTCGCGCGCGAACGGCTCACGACACCCACCGCGCGGCCGCCGGTGGACGCTGCTACGGCGCGCGCGTGGAAATTCGCGATGGCGCCGGCGCCAATGAAACCGAAGCCCAACTTCTGTTCCGTCATGAAAGCGCCTCAGTGCGCCAGCGCCACGGGGTCGTGGCGATACACGGCGTCACGGAAGCTCTTGTGCAGGCGGACTTTGTCGAACGGCCGCATCTGCGTGAACAGCACCGCGGCAATGTCGTTCTTCGGATCGACCCAGAACAGGGTACTCGCCGCACCATCCCAGAAGAATTCGCCGACCGCACCGGAGGACTCCTGCGCGTCCTTCGGTGGAGCTATGCGCACGGCGAGGTCGATGCCGAAACCCACCTGTCCTTTGCCGGGCAGCCAGGATTTGTCGGTGAGGTCTTTCGGCAGGGCGTCGGTGGCCATGAGCCTCACGGTCTCGGGCTTGAGGATGCGCGCGCGGCCGAGCTTGCCTCCGCCTAACAACATGCGCGCGAACTTCATGTAGTCGTCGAGCGTGGATACCAGGCCGAAACTGCCGGGCTTGAGCGGCCAGGCGGCGCTGTTGAACGTGTAGGCTTCTTCGTCCGACTGGCGCGTGAACGTGCCGTCTTCGTTGCGCGTGTACACCGCCGCGAGCTGCGGGCGGTCGGGGTCGGTCGGCAGAATCGTGAAGCGCGTGCTGGTCATGTTCAGCGGACGGAAGATGTGCAGCTTGAGGTACTCGTCGAAGGGCACGCCGGAGATTTTCTGCACCAGGTAGGCCTGCACGTCGACGGCATCGCTGTACTTCCACTGGGTCCCTGGCTGATACGCCAGCGGCACCGTCGCCATCTTGGCGATGACATCGGGCAGTGCGTTGTTGCGATTGCGCGGATCGACCTGACGGTACATGGCACTGACCGCCGCAGGCGCGCCATCGCCGTTGAGACCGGCGGTGTGACGCAGGATGTCGCGCACAGTGATCGGCCGCTTCGGCGCTTCGTAACGCGGCTGCCCGCTGGCGTCTTCTCCCGCGTAAACCCGCACCTCGGCGAATTCCGGTGCATATACCGCGAGCGGCGCGTCCAGCTCGAACTTGCCGCGCTCGTACAGCTGCATGAGCGCCACACCGGTCACCGGCTTGGTCATGGAGAAGATCTGCACGACGGTGTCGCGCGCCATGGGCTTGTTGTTCTCGCGATCGGCGAGGCCGAACGCACCGAAGTACGCTTCCTTGCCGCGCTCGTAAACCAGCGCGGAAACGCCGACGACCTGTTTGGCGTCGATGAGGCTCTTGAGCGCACTGTCGATGGCGGCCGGGTCCACGAGCGGCGGCGCCACGACCAGCGCGGGCGCGGGCGCCGCGACCGGCGCGGGCTTTGGTGCTTCCGCCGCCCGCGAGAAACCCAGCAAACCGGTGATGACGGCCGCAACGGCCAGATGGACAACCTTCATCGATCCCCTCCTCGCTTTGGCGTGGCGCATCCGATGCGCCGCTTCGACAGCGCCACGTCGTCGATCCACAGATTCTGATCGTTGGCGGAGTCCGCGTACCGCTCGAAGCCGATGTAAAAGCTGTCGAACTGCGGCGGCGCACGCCATTCACCGTGCAAATCGTCTCCACGGCATGCGTTGGCGGCGCGGGCACGCCCGGCTACATGGACGAACTTGCGGCCATCGAGCCAGAACTGCATTTCATTCGAAGCGACTTCCAGATGCCATTCGACACAGGTCCAACGCTTGACTGGCAGCGATCGCAGCGAATTCACCTTGCAATCGGTGGTTACCGGCGGTGTGGTCTCGAAGTTTGCCATGAGGCCCAGGCCGTCCTTGCCTTCGACACCGAGGCGGTAGATAGAGTTGTAGCGATCGTCGGCGGAACGTCCTTCGCCCTGCAGCAGCGTCCAGTGCACCGGCGGCGCGCCGGCGAGCGCGACCGGCGCTTCCTCGAGAAACACCATAGCGCGGCCGAACATTCCGGGCAGCGCTGCGGGCACGGGCGACTTGAGGTGAATCGCCACGTACCCGCGGCGATATTGCGCGCCGCGCGGGGTGAAGACATGCAGCGCCTGCTGGCCGCTGAAGGCATTGCCGGCGTCGACCGTGATGAGCGCACCGGACTTGAACGTGGCCTCGCTCCAGGGCGTGCCGGGGAACTGCCCCGTGACGTGCGCTTCGAAGCCGTCAGTGAAAAGGACCTGCGAACGGTCCGCGGCATTTGCAGGGCAGGCAATGAGTGCGGCCACGATGGCAATGGAGGTCCGGCCCCTTTTGCTAGGAAATGGGGTCTGACCCCAATTCATGGGTGGGCCACGCAGATGATGCGGTAGCAAACTTCGAGAGTCGGCATGGGCACGTTGAGCTCGCGGCCCTTCTGCAACGCGTAGCCCAGCGTTTCTTCGGATTCGAGCCGGCTGCCGCGCAACACATCCTGCTGAGCGGACATGCGGTGTTCCGGGGACGTCTCGAGAAACTTGGCTCCGATACCACGGACGATTTCGACGGCTTGCTCGTCGCTTGCATGCACGATGCTGGGCACCGGCAGCGGCGGCATGTCGGTGAGCTCGATACGCATGGCGGCAGCGAGCGCTGCCGCTTCGCGCACGATTTGAACGATGACCATCGCGCTGCGCTCATCCCTGAGGAATTTCCAGGTGATCTGCCGAGTGAGCACCGCCAGGGGAAACTGCGCGATCCACCCGGCGAACTTCGACCACTCTCGCGTGCGGATGTTGGACGCAGCGACGCAGCGCACGCCCGCGGCGTCGATCGCCGCGGCCAACTCCTGCGCGCGTGGGCTGACCCCGCCCTTCTCTTCGCCCAGGTGCAGACAGACGTTTCGCGTGAACTTGACCTCACCACTTGCCAGCAGTTCGCCGCTGAAATCCGCCATCGCGCCGAGCACGCGGGAATAGCCAAAGACGCCCGCCAGCAGCTCATTCTTGAGCACGCCATTCTGTACGGAAAAAGCATTGTCGAGCCGCAAATGTCTGAACGAACCGAGACTGCGCTCGGAATCGATGGCCTTGGTGGCGACGATCAGCGTACCCGTGTCGGTGAGTTTGGCCGGATCGTCGATGACGTTGGGACGCGCTTTGATGTCGGAGAGCCCGTTGAGCACCAGGCCCTGGCGCTGCAATACGCGTGCGCGCTCGCCGCGGGCGATCATCACGACTTCGTGACCGGCGCGCGAGAGGTGCGCGCCGAGTATGGTGCCGAGCGCGCCGGCACCGAGAATCGCAAATTTCATAGGGGCTCCCTGGCTCCTTACCTTTTTCGGTATCGCTCGAACCAGGCGAGGATGTTATCCACCTTGGCCATGAGATTCGACGGCCGCGCGGTCATGCCGTGCGACGCCTCGGGAATGCGGACCATGACGGTGTCGACTTTTCGCAGCTTCAACGCCTGGTAGTACTGCTCGGCCTCGGCGATCGGCGTGCGGTAGTCGGACTCGCCGGTGAGCAGCATCGTGGGCGTTTTCACGTTGCCCACCAGTGACAGCGGCGAACGGCGCCAGTAGTCCTCGGGCTTTTCCCAGGGCTGAGCGCCGAACCAGTAGCGATAGAAGAAATTGTTGAAGTCCGAGGTGAGCACGAAGCTCGACCAGTTGATCACCGGCTTGGCGACCACCGCGGCGCGAAAGCGGTCGGTCTTGCCGACGATCCAGGCCGTGAGCGCGCCGCCGCCCGACCCACCGGTGACGAACAGGTTGTCGGGATCGACATTGCCCTGCGCGATCACCGCGTCGACGCCCGACATCAGGTCGTCGTAGTCATCGCCCGGATAGGCGTGATGGATGAGATTGCCGAAAGCCTCACCGTAACTGGTGCTGCCGCGCGGGTTGGCGTACAGCACGATGTAGCCCGCCGCCGCGAACAGCTGCAGCTCGGTCGTGTAGTTAGGCCCATAGGCGGCGAACGGGCCGCCATGGATTTCCAGGATGAGCGGGTATTTTTTCGCGGCATCGAAGTCCGGCGGGGTGATCACCCAGCCCTGGATGTCACGCTGGTCCTTCGAGGATTTCCAGGTGAGCTCGCGCACGGCCCCGAGCGTCTTGTTGCCCAACAGATCGTCGTTGAGCGCGGTGATCACGCGCAACGGAGCGTTCGCCGCGGCGGTACCCACGTCCGCCGGACGTGTTGCGGTGTTGTGCGGGAACGCGACGCGGCCATTGCGCGCGACACTGAAACTTCCCGACGTATAGGGGCGCCCGAGGTCCGTGCCACCGAGTCCTTCCGCCAGCGTGCGCACCCTGCCATCGAGCGTCGCGCTGCCAAGCTTGCGGACGCCACGTTCGTCATAGGTGAACAAGACCGTGCGCCCGTCGGCGGACCATTTCGGATCGGCCACATCGCGGTCGAAACCGGAAGTGACTTCGCGCCGGTTCCCGCCGTCGATGTCCATCACATATAGATGAGTGACCTGATAACCCTGCAGCCGGTCGTCGAAGCCCAGGTAGGCGATCTTCCGTCCGTCGGGCGAAACGACCGGCGAGCTGTCGGGGCCGTCGCGCGTGGTGAGCTGCGTGAGTTTGCGGCTGACAATGTCCACCGAAAACACGTCGCTCTCCTGCGAATCACGCTCCCAGTCCGCACCGCGATTGGCGGAGAAAACCAGATGCTTTCCGTCCGGCGCAAAGGATAGAGGTCCTTCGTCGTTGAAATCACCTTCGGTCAGCTGGCGCGGCGTGCCGCCCTCGGACGAGACGATGAACAGGTGCTGGTAGCCGGATTCGAGATACCCCGCGCCATCGACGCGATAGACCACCGAGTCGATGACTTTGACCGGTGGCGCCCACTGCGCGCCCTCGGGTTTCTCGGGTGGTGCGGCGAACGGCGGCTTGTTGGCAGGCACGAATTGCGCGAACGCGATCGATTTGCCGTCCGGGGACCAGGCGATGGCATCGGGCGCCTTGACGAGGTTGGTGAGCAACGCCGTCTGGCCCGAGTCCATCCAGCGCACATACAGCTGCGGACTTCCGTCGGCGGCGGACACGTATGCGAGCCGCGTACCGTCGGGCGACCATCGCGGCGAGCTGAAGTTCCTGGCCTCGGAACGCAGCGGGCGGTTGTTAGTGCCGTCGGAGCTCACCATCCACAGATTGCGCCGCACGCGGTCGGTCATGATGTCGTGACTGACACGCACGTAGACGATGCGGCTGCCGTCCGGGGAAATCTGCACGTCATCGGCGTATTCGAGCTGGAACACGTCGATGGAGTGCAGGCGCCGTGCGGCGGGAAGTTCCGCCGCGCCGGCGGAGGAAACAAACAACAGGACCACACCGAAGGCGGCGCAAGAGCGGATCATGGGTAATCCTGAGGCCTAAGAACTTGCATGTACTCTAACCGACGCATCGCACCCCGGACGAAAAAATCCGGTCCCGCCGCGTGTACTTTTTTGCGGTCTTCTAGACTCCGCCCGCGTCGGATGGACGCCAGCCTGCGCCCGATTCGCAGGCCGGGCGACTACGCTTGGCGTTTCATTGTGCAGGCCACCGGGTTGGGCGGCATGGTGCCGGGTCGACGACTAACTACGCGAGCTTCGCCACCAGCGATATCTTGGCATTCAACACCTTGGACACGGGGCAGCCGGACTTGGTGATCTCCGCGATCTCGGCGAACTTCGCTTCGCTGACGTTGGGCACCTTGGCGATGCAGATGAGATCGCTATGCGTGATCGCAAACCCGTCGCCCACTTTCTCCAGGCGAACGGCGGCGCTGGTTTCGATGGACTCGGCCGTGAAGCCATCTTTGGACAGTCCCGCCGACAGCGCCATCGTGAAACAGGCCGCATGCGCGGCGGCGATGAGCTCTTCCGGGTTCGTGCCGGGACCGTCTTCAAAACGCGCCTTGAAACCATACGGCGCATTCTTGAGCACGCCGGTCTCAGTGGAGATGCTGCCGGTACCGTCCTTGAGACCACCCTTCCAGACCGCGGAACCCTTCTTGATCATGACTTTGACTCCAGTTCGTAACACTGATGGATGCGCGGGTTGCGCTTGAAATCTTCCGGCAAGGTCGCGCGCGAAATGTCGGTAACTTTGTAGCGCTCGCCGAGCATTCCGTCCAGCTTGAACTTCTGGGCATTGGTGGAGAACACCAGCTTGCCACCCGGGGCGAGCAGCGCCATGCAACTGTCTATCAACGCCGCATGATCGCGCTGCACATCGAGGATGTCGTCCATGCGCTTGCTGTTGGAAAACGTGGGCGGATCGAGAAAAATCAGGTCGTAGATGCGCCGCTCGGCCACCGCCATCTCGAGCCAGGCGATGCAATCGTCCTGGATGAATTCGTGGGCTGCGCCCGAAAACCCATTCAGCGACAGATTGTTCCGAGCCCAATCGAGGTAGGTGGCTGACATGTCGATCGTCGTCGTGGCGCGTGCGCGGCCCGCGGCCGCATACACCGTAGCACTGCCGGTGTAGGCGAACAGATTCAGGAACCGCGCGCGCGCGGCGCCGGCGCGCAGCCGCTGGCGCGTCATCCGGTGATCGAGAAAAAGTCCGGTGTCGAGGTAATCGCTGAAGTTGACCCAGAAGCGCAGGCCGCCCTCTTCCACCACCTTGAAATCGGCGCTCTCTCCTAACTTCTCATACTGGTCGCCGCGCGCTACCCTGCGACGCTGGCGCAGGTGGATGAATTCCACGGGCACTCCCGTCGCACCGGGCAACGCCGCCAGCGCCTCGTTGCGCCGGCGTTGGACCGCTTCGGGCTCGATGGTTTTCGGCGCGGCGTATTCCTGGACATAGAGCCAGACGGTGCTGCCGCCGGCCTCGGCGTACCGGTCGATCGCAAAGGAATACTCGGGCATGTCAGCGTCGTACAGCCGATAGCAACTCACATTTTCGCGCTTCGTCCAGCTCTTGAGTTGTTTGATGTTCTTGGCGATCCGGTTGCCGAACATCTGCGAGCCCGGCGACTCCGCGAGCGTTGCGTCGATGCGCGCGCTGGCGCCGGTGTGCAACATCTGCTTCTCGGTTTCCGCCGAGACATGCAGGCGCAACAGGCGGCACTCGAGCGCGCCGTTCCACACGGTATGCACACGCTCGGCACGGATTCCGAGCTCCAGGCCCGCGTCCGGCGAGCCGGCGAGAATCGCGGCGTTCCATCCCGAGAAATTCGCGCGCAATACTTCGCCGAGCTGCTTCATGAGCGCTCTGGCGGTGTCACGGTCTTCGAGGCGCACACCGTATGGCGGGTTGGTGGCAAGGAACCCCTTGCCCTTGTCGGCACCCTCGCCGGCCGGCCTGGCATCGGCCAGCCGCCCGCCATCGAAGGTTGTTAGTTCCGCGAGTCCGGCACGCGCGGCGTTGTCGCGCGCCGCCGCCAGCACGCGAGCATCCGAATCGACACCGCGCAGGCGAAGGCCAGGCTTCCGCTCGCGCGCCAGCGCCTCGTGCTTCACGCGTTCCCACGTGGTGCGGTCGTGGCCTACCCAGCCGAGGAATCCAAAGTAGTGCCGGCGTGCGCCAGGCGCGACGTTCGCCGCGATCATCGCGGCTTCGATGACCAGTGTGCCCGAGCCGCACATGGGGTCGAGGAACTCGGTGGCCACTTTGCACTTTTCCGGCCAGCCGGCGCGCACCAGGATGCCGGCGGCGAGGTTCTCGCGCAGCGGCGCCTCTCCAGCCTCGGCGCGATATCCGCGGCGATGCAGACCCTCGCCCGACAGGTCGATGGACACGGTGACATCGGGACCATTGGCATGGGCATGCACGCGCACTGCCGGACGTTCGGGCGCTATGTCCGGACGGCTGCCGGAGGCATCGCGCAACTGATCGCAGATGGCGTCCTTGAGGCGCAGAGCGCCGAAGCGCGTGTGCGTGATCTGGGGGTGGCGGCCGGAGAAATCGCAGGCCAGCGTGCGCGCCGGGTCGATATGCCGGCGCCAGTCGATGGCGCGAGCGGCATCGTAGAAACTCGCGTCGCTCGGCGCATTGAATCGCGCCACCTCGAGGAACACGCGGCTGCCGACCCGCGATTCCAGGCACGCGCGATACGCCACTGCCAGCGTCCCGGTGAATTCCACGCCGAGCGCGCGTTCGCGCACGTCGGCCGCGCCGAAGCTGCGCAATTCCGCGGCTAACAAATCACCGAAGCCGCGCGGGCTCGAAGCCACGAAGCGATGTTGTGAGTCCGCCATCAGAGCGCCGCGAGCTGCTGCATGGCGGCAATCTCGAGGCTCGCGACACGCCGGCAGCGCTGTGCCGCGTCGCGCAACGGCCCGGCGTCGGCGGTGCGCGCGCTGGAGTCGATCAAGGCGGCGATCGCGCCCCACTCCCCGGCCGAATCCGCGAAGAGGCGTCGCGCCGCGGAGAGCTTCGCTTTCGCGCCCGACAGGTACTCGCCGGCTTCGGCCAGAAAATCACGATAGAAATTGCGGAACAGCGATCCGCCGGTACCGGCCCGCTCCATGAGCAGCGATGCGAGCGCGAGGTCATCCTTCGGGCGCTTCGCCAGCTCGAGCCAGTGGGGCAATGAGTCCGCTAGTTTGAGGATGCCGAGATGCGACGCTCCCTTGAAGGCGGGCGAGAGGTACTGGCTGGCATTCGCGTGGATTGCGCGGCGCAGCGCCTTGGGAATGACTGCATCGAGCGCCGGTTTGCGCACCGTCGCCGAAATCGTCCAGGCGCGCGCCTTCGCTGCCATCGGGCCTTTGGCAAAGCGCGCCTTTTCGACATTCGCCCGCGAGGAGCGCTGCAGCGAACCTTGGGGTTCCGTGTCGACGAGCAGGACGTCGTGCTCGTCGTAACCATACGCCGCAACGAAATGCCCGGCGAAGTGAATGGGCCGCGAGAAATATTCCAGGTGGAAGCAATCGAGCTGCAGCCCAACGGGATGTCCGGCGCGCAGCGGAACTTCGAGGGCCGCCCACGCTTTGGACTTTGAGGTCGTCTCAACCGTCTTGCACTCGAGCCCAAGGTTTTGGCAAAGCGCCTCTGTCAGCGCAAACGGTCTGGCGCGTCCGCCAACGAATGGCAGCGGCAGCGAGCTCAACTTGATGAAGATGAAACCAAGCCCCTCACCCAAGCCAAACAACATCGGTTCGGACAAGTTCAATCCGGCGGCGGCGAGCAACGTACCCGTCGCGACCGTCTCGCAATGCTGCCCGACAAAAGGCCGGAAATTCGCAACTTCCACGCGCGGCATCGTCACGTTCGCGGCAATGGCAATGGCAATATGGCAATGGTACGTGCCGGGTGTCGCTCATGAAGCGCGTGAATATGCGATACGCATCGATGTCAAAACGGTCGGTGGCACGTCGGGAACTGCTCATGAGCGCCGTGATTGCATCTTCGTCGCCGGCATCGAAGCTGCCCACGTGCTGCCATGCGTCGATGATGTGCCATTGCTGGCGCTCGCCCGCTCCCTCGCGCAACATCACAGGTCCCCGGTGGGGCCACGGTTTGAGGCGTAACGGCATCAAGCCGAGTTTCACGCGCGCGCTGTGCAGAGCCGCAGGCTCTTTTCCCACGCAAGATCCCTTGCAGCGTCCCACCTGGAAACCGAAACAGCTTCCGGGACCGCTCTCGAGCCCCAGGAGTTTGAAGCACCACTTGTGCTCGCGCGCGAGCGCTTCGAGTGCCCGCCGCGCGTCGCGCTCGCTGCGCCAGGTGCCGAAGGCGTTCCCGGAGCGCAGAATTTCCGCGTCGAGTTGCACCAGGCGCGGCGGTGCGGCGTCTTCGAACATCCACGTGAACCGGGCACCGTCGCCCTTCAGCTGCCGGTTGTACGTCGGCGTGGATTCGCGCACTTCACGCGCCTCCAGCAGCAACGCACCCAGTTCACCGGCAGTTTCGGTCCATTGCACGCGCCGCACCTCGGCGGTGAGCTTGCGCGACTTCGCGTCGGTGGCACCCGCCCGGAAATGATCGAGCACGCGCTCGCGCAGGTTGTTCGCCTTGCTCACATATAGAAGAGTGCCGGTCTCGTCCAAGAATCGATACACCCCAGAGCTCTCCGGAAGATCGTCGGCGAGGTCTGGCGGCAATGCCGCCGGCAGCGTCGCGCGCAGGCTCGCCAGATCGAGAGCGGCCTGCAGTGTGTCGACCGGCCAGGCCGCGCGCATCTTGCGCCAGAACGCCAGCAGCGCCTGCGCATCCGGCATGGCGCGATGGCGATTTTCGATGACGATACCGTGACGTTCCATGACGGCGTCGAGATTGTGCCTGGGCATTTCCGGATACAACGCGCGCGACAGCCGCACCGTGCACAGGTTCGGGCTGCGCCAAGGCGTCGAGTTGAACCCAAATTCGCGCCGGATGAATCCGTAGTCGAAGCGCACGTTATGGGCGATGAAGACCCTTCCGTCGAGCCGCGCGCGCAATTCCTTCGCTATCTTCTCGAACGGCGGCGCATCGGCCAGCATGTCGTTATCGATGCCGGTGAGCTCGGTGATGCCGGCCGGTACGCGCACACCTGGATTCACCAGACTCTGCCATTCGAATTCCACGTCGCCGCCGCGCGCTCCGATCACGGCGACGTCGATGACGCGATGCAGGCCCGGTGCACAACCGGTCGTTTCGATGTCGACGAACGCTACCGGTGAATCAGGATGAATGTTCAGCTGAGCTCGATCCATGTGGTCTTGAGCTCGGTGTACTTGTCGAAGGCATGCAGCGACTTGTCGCGGCCGATGCCGGATTGTTTGAAACCGCCGAAAGGAACGGTGATGTCGTCGGCGTCGTAGCAGTTCACGTATACCGTGCCGGCACGCAACGCCCGCGCGGTGCGATGGGCGGTATTGATGTCGCGCGTCCACACCGCGGCGGCCAGGCCGTACTCCACGTCGTTGGCGATCTGGATGGCCTCATCGACGTTCTTGAAGGAGATCGTGGCGAGTACGGGCCCGAAAATCTCTTCGCGCGCGATGCGATGCGCCGGCAACACACCGTCGAACACCGTGGGTTCGACGAAGAATCCGCCGCTGTCGGCGCGCACGCGGTTTCCGCCCAAGGCCACCGTGGCGCCGTCGGACTTGCCGGCGTCGATGTATGACAGCACGCGCTTCATCTGCGTTTCATCGACGATGGCGCCGAGTTTGGTGGCCGGATCGAGCGGATCCCCGGGCAGCATGCTGCGGCCGACCACGGCGATTTTCTCGAGCATGGCGTCCTTGACGGACGCCTCCACCAGCAGGCGCGAACCAGCAGAACACATCTCACCCTGGTTGAAGAAGATGGCGTACGCGGCCGCCGTCGCAGCCTTGTCGAGATCCGGGCAATCCGCCAGCACGATGTTAGGAGACTTGCCGCCACACTCGAGCGACACCTTCTTGAGATTCGACTGCGCGGCGTACTGCATCACCATTTTGCCGGTCGCGGTGGAGCCGGTGAAGGCGATGCAATCGACACCCATCGACAATGCCAAGGCCTTGCCGGCTGTCTGCCCGAAACCGGGAACTACGTTGAACACGCCTTCGGGAAGACCGGCTTCCACGGCAAGCTCCGCCACCCGCAAGGCCGTCAGCGGCGATTTCTCGGACGGCTTGAGCACCAGTGAATTGCCGCTGGCGAGCACCGGACCGATTTTCCACGATGCCATCAGCAGGGGAAAATTCCACGGCACGATGGCGCCGACCACACCCATGGGCTCGCGCGTGATCATGGCCAGCGCATTCGGCCCGGTGGGCGCCACTTCGTCGTAGATCTTGTCGACCGCCTCGGCATACCAGCGGATGCAGTTTGCCGCCGAGGGAATATCGACACTCAGGCTGTCGGAGATGGGTTTTCCCATGTCCAACGTCTCTAACAACGCCAGCTCCTCACGATTCGCCAACATGAGCTCGGCGAGCTTGAGCAGTACCTTTTTGCGGACTTTGGGCGGTTGTTGCGACCAGACGCCGCGGTGAAAGGCGGCTCGTCCGCTCGCGACCGCGCGCTCGATGTCGAGTTGCTCGCCAGCCGCAACCGCGCCTATCGAACGGCCCGTCGCCGGATTGATGTTGTCGAACGTCGCGCCATTGGCGGCCGGGACGAATTGTCCATCGATGAAGAGCTGCGAACGGGGCTTGAGCGCGGCGGCGCGTTCGCGCCATTGCGTGGCGGTAATTTCGGGCTGGGCGGCCATCGGGAACCTGTCAGAACGTCGGCGGTGTGGAGGCGGAGATGATCTCACAGACCTCGCTGCCGACATTGCGAAAGCGATGCGGCGTGGAGCTGGAGAAGTAGTAGGCATCGCCGGCTTCCAACACCCGGGTCTGCCCGCCCACGGTGAGCTCGACCTTGCCACGCACCACGACGCCGCCCTCTTCCCCGCGATGCGAGAGCATCTCCTCGCCGGTCGCGGCGTCGGGTAGATAACGTTCATGCAGCACGGTGAGCTGGCGTCCGGGCCGTTGCGCGGCCACCAGCCGCAGCGAGGCGGCCTCGTTGCCGATCTCCACCAGCTCGCCGGCCGCGTAGAACACCTGGGCGGCGCTCACCACGTCCAGCGTGAAGAATTCCGCCATGGACATCGGCACGCCGTCGAGCACCTTCTTGAGTGAGCCCACCGATGGACTTACGCGGTTCTGCTCGATCAACGAGATGAGACCATTGGTGACGCCGGCACGGCGCGCCAGCTCGCGCTGCGAGAGGCCGTGCAGCTCGCGCACGTGCTTGAGCCGTGCTCCGACGTCGATGCTCATAAAAGCATTATGATCTTGGGCAACTGCCGGAGTCGAACATCATGGCCGCCGAACCCGAACATACAGCCCTTTCCCTCGACGCCTACTGGATGCCGTTCACGGCAAACCGCCAGTTCAAAGCCAAGCCGCGCATGCTGGCGCGCGCGTCGGGCATGTACTACGAAACGCCCGAGGGCCGAAAGATTCTCGATGGGGTCGCCGGATTGTGGTGTGTGAATGCCGGCCACGGCCGCAAGGAAATCACCCAGGCGGTGACGGCACAGCTCGAGGTCATGGACTACGCGCCCGCATTCCAGATGGGCCATCCCGCCGCGTTCGAGCTCGCCAATGCCGTCGTGCGCATCGCCCCCGCCGGGCTCGATCATGTGTTCTTCACCAATTCAGGGTCGGAGTCGGTCGACACGGCGCTCAAGATCGCGCTGGCCTATCACCGCGTCAAAGGCGATGCCGCGCGCGTACGCTTGTTAGGCCGCGAGCGTGGCTATCACGGCGTGGGTTTCGGCGGCATCAGCGTGGGTGGCATGGTGGCCAACCGCAAGACGTGGCCCACGGCGATGATTCCCGGCGTCGACCATCTCCCGCATACGCACGACATCAAGCGCAATGCATTCACTCGCGGTCTGCCGGCGCACGGAGCCGAGCTCGCCGATGACCTCGAGCGCCTGGTCGCGCTGCACGACGCGTCAACCATTGCTGCGGTCATCGTCGAGCCCATCGCCGGATCCACCGGTGTGGTATTGCCGCCGCAAGGCTATCTGCAGCGCTTACGCGAGATTTGCGACAAACACGGCATCCTGCTGATCTTCGACGAAGTGATCACCGGCTTCGGGCGCCTGGGGTCGCCGTTCGCCGCGCAGGAATTCGGCGTTACGCCCGACATGATCACTTGCGCCAAGGGCCTCACCAACGGCTGCGTTCCCATGGGAGCGGTGCTCGCCTCGAAAAAAATCTATGACGCATTCATGCAGGGCCCGCCAGGCGCCATCGAACTGTTCCATGGCTACACTTATTCCGCGCATCCCATCGCCTGCGCGGCGGGCCTCGCCGCGATCGGCATATATGAAAGTGAGCAGCTGCTCACGCGCGCCAGGCAGACCGGGCCGCTGTTCGAGAAAGCGGTGCATGAGATGCGCGGCCTGCCGCATGTCATCGATATCCGCAATTACGGCCTGGTCGCGGGCATCGAGCTGGATCCGATCGCGGCCTCGCCCGGCGCACGGGCGTTTTCCGTCTTTCTCAAGTGCTTCGAGCGCGGGCTGCTGGTCCGCACTACCGGCGACATCATCGCGCTCTCGCCGGCGCTCATCATCGAGCCCAAGCACATCGAAGAGTTGTTTGGGGTCTTGTCACAAGCTCTGCGCGATTGAAATGGGGACATTCCCCATTTCCTAGCAAAAGGGGACGCACCTCGATGGGATTGGGAGGTGGAGTTGCTGGATCGCTCAGGGTCGAGAGCTCGCTGCTGAGCGCGCCGGACGGCGTGCGCTCGCTCGAGGCTGCGCGCCAGAGCTGTCAGCGGTCGATTGCAATCAGCGCAAAACGCGCACGTAGATAAGACCCACCAAAGAGTACCTGCGCGCTATACGCCTCGCGCTCGCCGCTCAGACGCTCGCTCTCGACCCTGAGCGATCCAGCAACGCCAGCTCACACTCCGATCAAGACGTGTCCCCGTTTGCTTGGGTGGCTGAGATCGGAGCCGCACGGAAGGTTGCTCGCGCGAGCTTTCCGACTTGCGCTCTTCTCTCCGCTAGCTGGGGGCACACCACACCCGCTTGCTATGGGATCCTTCCTCTCCACGTGCGTGGGCGCGCGAGGATGTTCGGGTGGAATGTTCCAGGCGCTCGCGTGTGAGCGGCGCAGCGCGAGGCGATCAGCGCGCAGCTCCTCTTTGGTGGTTCTCTCCTGACGCGCGCGTTTTGCGCAGTTCCATATTGAACGCTGACAGCTCTGGCGCGCAGCCTCGCGCAAGCGAACGCCGTCCGGCGCGCTCACCAGCGAGCGCCTGGAACATTCCACCCGAACATCCCCGCACACCCAAACACAGTGAGCCGCGTCCCGGTTTCCTAGCAAATCAGGAATGTCCCCATTTACGCCGGCTGCACCAGTGACGGCGTTACGGCGAGTTTGCGACGGAATTCCCGGCGCAGAAACAGGTAAGCGACCACGGACTGCACGAACATCGTCGCGACTGACAAATACCACAGGTGATGCAGCTCGAAGCCCGGGCGGGAAGCCAGCCAGATTGCCGGCCCGATGAATATGGCGAGACGCAGCGCGCTGGAGGCGATCGTGGGCCAGGTGTTCCCCAGAGCCTGGAACATCGATGAGCAGCAGAAAATCACGCCGTTCGCGACGAAGTTCCACGAGCCGATCATCAGCATCTGCACGCCGATTGCCACAACAGCGGCTTCAGTCGTGAAGATTCGGATGAAGAGATCCGACTTGAACTGACACAGCACGGTCTCCAGCAACATGATTGCCACGCTGATCAACACGGCCACCTTGAAAGTCTCGCGCACTCGCTCGGGTTTTCGCGCGCCGAAATTCTGCCCGGCAATCGGTGCCGATGCGAAGGCCACGGCCATCGCGGGCAGCATGATGATGCGCATGACTCCCTGGCCGATGCCGAAGCCCGCCTGTGCTGCCGCGCCGAAGTCACGGATCAACCAGTAGATGAACGCCATCACGATGGACATGAGAAAGAACTCGAGACCGACGGGCAAGCCGATGTAGAGCAGGCGGCCCCACACCGCCGGCTGCATTCGCAACTGCTCGCGATGGATCGCGACGTATTTCTCGTGCTTGAAAAAGTAGTAGCCGCTCAGGATCACGCCGACCGCGATGGAGATCGTGCTCGCGAGTCCGGCGCCGGCGGTGCCCATGGGTTTGCCCGTGCCCCAGCCGGCGATCAGGATGGGCGCCAGGATGACGTTCACCACCACGGTGATCATTTGCAGGATCATCGTCGGCTTGACGATGCCGGTGCCGCGCAGAGTGGAGAACATCGCGACCATCGCGAACTGCAGCCCCAGTCCCGGCGCAAACCAATATAGATAGTCGATGCCCGCCTGCACCGTGGCTTCATCGGCGCCAATGGTCCGCATATAGGGCCCGGCCGCGGCATAAACGCCGAAGAACACGAACACACCGACGAACCCGGACAGCAGCAGCGACTGGTTGAAGACCAGGTTTGCCCGATCGCGCTGCTGCGCGCCTACCGCGTGCGAAACCAGCGCGACCGTGCCCACGCCGAGCACCTGCGTGAGCGCGAGCACCACGAACCAGATGTTCCCTGCCGACGTCACACCGGCGATCGCCGCATCGCCAAGCCGCGACACAAAGTACAGGTCACAAAAGAAATACAGCGTCTGGACCAGGATACCGATCGCCATCTGGACAGACATCGAGATGAGGTGCCCCGGAATGGAACCGCTGCTGAGATCTTTCATGGCCTGCCGATCGAAAACGGGGCAGGCTTTTTGACAGGCCCGCGGGCCCTCGTCAATTGACTATTTTTCCCACGGAAACGTGGTTTCGATCCACACCACGAGGCGTGTGTCGTTCGTGAACGGGCCGCTGCTCACTTTGAGATCGCCCGATGCATCGGTGCCCGCGAGCTTGCCGCCGAGAGTGAAATGACCGGCTTCGTATGACAGCCCGAGCGAGTAATCGGTGAGCTCACCGCCGCCCATCGTGTCGTCTTCCCAGTAGTCGCCCCAGGAGTACCCGATGTGGGCCGCCAGGCTGAGATTTCCTGGCAGCTCGTGGGTGTAGTTGACCTCGGTGTACTGCGCGGCGATGCCAAGTCCGCTGTAGTCATCGGCGTACCACTGCGCCGCGTGGAATGAGCCGGCCGTGATGTCGACGTAGCCCTCGAGGTACGGCTCGATCTTGAGTCGCGCTGCGCTCGCGCTGCTGTCGGGATAGGTGTAGGCCGTGAGTCCGGCGCTCCACGAAACGGTCTCGGAAATCTCGCGGCTGTAGCTGGCGTACAAATCGAGCTCGATAGTGCCGTCGTAGTCGTCGCCGTAGTCGAGCGTGCTCGCCCAGGTGCCGATCGCAATCCCGTTCGCGAACTCATAGTCGAGGCTCGCCTGCAGCGCCGGATCCTCGTCGGACAGTGAAACGCCGCGGAACTCATAGTCCGAGACGAGCGTGACCGTGGAACTGAGTTGCGCGTGCGCATTGCCTGCGCTCACCGCGAGTCCAGCTATGGCAAAGATTCTTCCGATATTCATGCCGGCGATCTTAGGCGCTTATTCAAATCAATGAGTTAGGTATTCCCCTACCCTCATGTGAAGCAGCGCCCAATTCTTGAGCACCAAAGAAAAAGGCCGGTCACGACGACCGGCCTTTTTTCATTCACGCCAGCGTTCCGCTGGTGTCGCTGCGGGAATCATTCACCCCAGGGAAAAGTCGTCGACACGCCGACGAGGAAACGCGCCTCGTTGTTGTTCACGTCGGTCGTGATTTCGCCGTCACCGTCGGTGCCGGTGAACTTGCCGAAGATGTTGAAATTGCCGGCCGCGTAGTTGAGCTGCACCGCATAGTCGGTCGTCTCGATGTCTTCCCAACCGTCGCCCCAGGCATAGCCCAGGTGGAAGGCCAGCGAAAACTTCTCGCCGAGCGCTTGCGTGTAGTTCGCCTCGGAGTACATCGCATCGATGCCCGTGTCGAAGATGTTATCGGTGTACCACTGTTTGAAGCCGAAGTTGCCGGCGTTCAGGCCGGCATAAACCTCGACGAATTCACCGGCCAGATCAGAACCCGGGTAGCCGTAGTACACGAAGCCCGCATTCCACGAGAACGTGTCGTTGACCGTACCCGTGTAACCGCCGTACAGATCGAGTTCGATGTCGGCGTCGCTGACCCAACCTTCGTCCGGATCGTTGAAGTCCACGTTCGACGCCCACGCGCCGATTGCAAACCCGCTGTCACCGAAAGCGTAGTCAGCACTACCTTGTATCGCGGGGTCTTTCGCGGTCTGGCTGAAGCCGCGGAAGTCGTAATCGCTCACGGCGGTCCAGGTCGAGCTGAATTGAGCTTGGGAAACGCCGCTGATGGCCAGAAGGCCAGTCACGAGCGCCAACTTATTGATCGATTTCATTTGCTCCTCCGAGAGCTTTAGGGGCCATGTACCTAAGCAAAGGTTGTGCCATTCTCGTCTACCCATTGCAGCCCCCCCTTGGATTTCAAGGGGTTAGGTGTAGACACAAAAAATACAAGCAGGTGCGATGCGCGGATTATGCCGCGCATGGGCAGGCGCGCGCACGATTTAAGTGCGCGCCTCGAACATGGCGTAGAACTTGGTGCAGTCCTCGATGACCTCCCAGGTGCCCTCGAAGCCGGCCGGCACCACAAAGGCGGCGCCAGCACCGAATTCCCAGCGATCTCCAGCGAGGTTCTCGAGCGCCACGCGGCCACGAGTGAGGCAGCAGAACTCGGATTCGGAGTACCGAATGCGCCACTTGCCCGGAGTGCTGGACCACCTTCCGGCGAAGAACTGCTGGCTGCCGTCGGCGAAATAATTCGTCACGGTCTGGCGCGGATTTCCCGCCAGCAGCCGATCGGCCGCGGGGGTCATGGCCTCGCCTTCCAGCTCAGCCGCAAAATCGACGATCTGTTGGCTCATGGCCGCGAGTATCGCGCGGAACGCACCGGCTGCGCGCCGGGCGGCACGATCGAGCGATCGTGCCGCCCACAATGCCCGCATCACTTCACGCTTCAATTGCTGGCGAGCGACGTACCCGACTCGAAGCGAATCTCAACGCAGCGCTCGAATGCCTGGTCGTCAGCCAAAGCTTCGGTGCTGGCGAAGCGCTCGCCCATCGCTTCGATTGACAGGCGTTCCTTCGGAACACCTGCCTTCTCGAGCTCGCGCGCCACCATCTCGGCACGCTCCCGTGACAGGCTCAGATTGAGCGCGTCATCGCCGCGCGAATCCGCAAAACCTGAGACCCGGACGCGCACGTCCTTGAGGTCCGCGACCAGCGCGCCGAGTTTGGCGATGCGGGCGCGATCGTTGTCACGAACCGTGGTCTCGCCCGTACGGAACTGCACGGTGGACCCGACCTCGCCAGCCTTGGACTCGAAGCTGTCCATCGAAGAGTTCAGCGCTTCCACTTCGCTTGCGAGCAGCGCGGCTTCAGCCTTGCGAGCTGCGAGCGCCTGACTCTTCTTATGACTGCGCTCGCCCATCACCGCGCCAATCGAGCCGCCGATGACAGCGCCGATCGGCCCGGCGGCCGCGCCGCCGACGATGGCGCCGCTCGTGAAGCCGACACTGCCGCGCTTCGAGCCGCTTTCAGCCGGCGGCTTCGCAAGCGCGGTATTCGCCGCCATGCTGATCGCCAACACGCCCGCGATGATTGCGGGTTTACGAAATTTGGTTGTCCAGGTGCCCATGTGCCCTCTCCAGTGGTTAGAAACTCGAGAGCCGTTTTGCTCTCGAGGTTCATTTCATGCCTGGATCGGGCAGCCCGCCGGGCGGCGCGAGGGCGAATCGCCGATGGAATGTGGCAAATCGTGGAAATGGGGACACTCCCCATTTCCTAGCAAATGGGGACGCGGCTGGATGGGAGTGGGAGGTGGAGTTGCTGGATCGCTCAGGGTCGAGAGCTCGCTGCTGAGCGCGCCGGACGGCGTTCGCTCGCGCGAGGCTGCGCGCCAGAGCTGTCAGCGATTCATTGAGAGCAGCGCAAAACGCGCAGGGTAGGGAAGAACCACCAAAGAGGAGCTGCGCGCTGATCGCCTCGCGCTCGCCGCTCAGACGCTCGCTCTCGACCCTGAGCGATCCAGCAACGCCAGCTCACACTTCGATGGAGCCGCGTGCCCGTTTGCTGGCTTGGCTAAGATCCGGAGCCGCACGGAAGGTTGCTCGCGCGAGCTTTCGGACTTGCGCTCTTCTCTCCGCTAGCTGAGGGCACACCACACCCGCTTGCTGTGGGATCCTTCCTCTCCACGTGCGTGGGCGCGCGAGGATGTTCGGGTGGAATGTTCCAGGCGCTCGCGTGTGAGCGGCGCAGCGCGGGGCGTATAGCGCGCAGCTCCTCTTTGGTGGTTCTTCCTAACGGGCGCGTTTTGCGCTGTTTCCCATTGAACGCTGACAGCCCTGGCGCGCAGCCCCGCGCAAGCGAACGCCGTCCGGCGCGCTCACCAGCTCGCGCCCGGAACATTCCACCCGAACATCCCCACACACCCACGCAACAAGTGCATCCCCTTTCGCCAGCAAATGGGGTCTGACCCCATTTCACTGCGACTCTTCGTGCAGCCGCGCGAGAAACAAGCGCACCTGCGCTTCCGCCTCCTGCGGCGGCATGAGGCGTTGTTCGACCAGTACGCGCGCCATGTCACGCATGGAACGTTCACCGTTGATCAGCGCGAGCAGGAATGCATGCACGCGGCTCGAGATCGCCTGCAGCTCGAAGGCAGGGGTACGCGGCACCGGTTTGTCCGGCTGCAACAGCCACTCCGGCAGAACGCGCGCGCGTGGCGCTTCCGCGGGCGCGCCCACTTTGTTAGCCACCCAGGTGACGGTGCTCTCGATGCGCGCGTGCCGGCTGGCCGGTGAGCGCATGTATGGCATCGACCCCTCGCGCACCACGAGATCCGCGAACCCGGATCGCGGCAGCAGCTCGGTCACTTCTTCCAGGCACACACGTTCAGCATGCGTGGCGCGCGCGAAAGCCAGGGACCCGAAATTGATCCATCGACCGCCGGGCCTGAGCTGCAGATTGACGCGCGCCGCCACGCGCGTGAACGGTTCGCCGATGATGTCGATGAACCAGGGGGTTACGACGGTATCGAACACGCCGTCGGCAAACGGCGGCTGCAGCGCGTCGGCCGCCACGAGCTCGAGGCCGGCGCGCGCCGGTGCCGGGGCCGACAAGCGCCGCAACACCGCGTGATCTTCGATGCGGCGTGGTGCGATGGGAAATTCATAGAGCTGCACCGGCCGCCCGGCAAACAACTCGCGCGCCGCGAACAGCAGCAGCGGATTGAAATCGGTCGCCACCGTGAGCGGGGCATCGCCCGCGGCGTGCAGATCGAAGGCAAGCCGTCCGGCGCCGGCGCCCTGCACCAGCGTGCGGCCCAGCCCATGCAGGTTTCCGCCGAGGGCCTCGCGCAGTTCCTGCAGCGCCGCCCGGTTCTCCTCATCGCCCCACGCCCAGTCGCGATGCAGGTTGACGTAGTAGTTAGTAAGGCCCTGCTCGGTGGGCAGGCGCGTGCCCAGACCCTGGTGCGTGGCTTCGGCAATGCTGGTCTGCTCGAGACCGAGCGGCGCCAACAGCACTTTCAGGCGACTCACCTGGTCTTCGTTCGCGGCGGCAATGAGTTCGAGGCGCCGGCGCGTGGCGGCGGCAATACCGCTTTTCTGCAGGCTGGCACGCATCGCGGCAGCTTCGGACATCAGGTGCTGCGTGAGCAGGCCCAATCGCCCGCGCCATTCGGCCAGCGCCTGCCGCGGCTCGGCAAACAGCCATGGAATCTCGCCGATGACCGGAAAGCCGCTGCTGCAGGCGCCGCACATCCAGCCGGCACTTGTGAGCTCGACGGGCCCGCGGCGACAGCGCGGACAAGCAAGTACGCCGGACAGTGAATTCGGTTTCAAGCGGTGCAATGCTGGCGGCAGGCAGCTCGCAGGTCAAATCAGCGACTCGTCCGGCGATGCGCGGACACGCGCTAACTGCGCAGGTGCCTACCCTTTGTTTGGCCGCTTGTGCAAAGTGCCGTTCAGCGTGAGCTTGAAGGGGAAGTCCATGGCACACGGCTTTCCTGAGCAGACCGCGGGTTTGAACGGTGTCATCAGCAGCACCTGCGCCACGAATTCCACCATTTCGGGATTGTTTGTCTTGCCGAAATCCGCGACCTTCGTCGCCTTTCCGTCAGGGCCCACCGTCACGGCCATGTTCAGGTCGCCGCGAGCCATGAGCAGGGAGTGGCCCTTGTTGATGGCGCTGATGATGGGCTTCATGCCTTTTTCCGGAAACGGCGGCTCGTCGCCTGGCGCAAGTGATTCGTACATCGCGTGGAACTGGGCTTTCTGCTCCGGAGTGAGGCGCTCATAGGTTCCGGTCAGTGGAATCGGCGAGGTCCACTTGACCTTCTTGGGGAGCAATGTGCCCGTCTCCGAGGTTGCCTCGTTGACGACGGTAGTACGACCAGAGGCTGTCGCGGAGCTTGGATGAGTTTCTTGTGACTGAGCCTGCACAGTCATGAATACCCATGCCGAGACCGCAAGCTGTAGACAAAACTTATCGGTTTTCATGGCCGAACTTCATCACTGCCGGGCCAACCCGTCAAATCCGCCCGGCTATTGCGATACGCGGAGGTTCCGGAAGTGCGCGATGGTTCCAGAACCGATCCATAACGCAATTGCCCCCTTGGCCAGGGCGCCCGTCTTCAGATCGTTGACGATCAGTGTGGGCTGTTGCATGTCGTGCAAATACAGGCGCGCCCGTTCGCCGCGCACTTCGATTTTCACCTTGGTCCACGTTCCGGGCACGAGATCCCCATACGATTCGTATTTGCCCGGAAATTCCTGACGAAGCCTGGACCAGGTCCACTCGGGGTGCGAAATGTATTGGACGGCGTGGTTTCGCCGGAGCTGATCGTCGGCCCTGCCATTGGTGGGCCGCAGGTAAAAGGCATCATAGGTTCGCAAGTCGTCCTGGACGCGAAATGCGATGCCAACGAAACCGCGCGCTCCTTCGGCAGAGCCGGGGCGGACGTCACCGGCAATTTCGGCTTCGATCACGCCATCGCCGAATTGGAGATCTGTGATGAGGACAAGCTCTTCACTGCCCGGCGCGGAGCCCTCTGACGCCATGACTTTCAGGCCCTTCTTCCGCTGAAGCATGGCCGGCTCCGCGACTACGTTGTGAGGACGTATCGATGCAGTCGAGGTGAGCGGGTAGCGATTGGGCTGCGCGCCAAGCGCGACAGGCGCCAGGAGCCCCGACAGGCCGAGAATCACAAGGCAGCGAACGCTGAACGGCGAAACTGTCGAAGTGTGCATGGCGAGGCCTGGTGAAAAGGGGGGACTAGTCTCTACTTTCTCAAGTCCGACACAACTCGCAACCGCTGGGACGCTCTCAAGTTGCGATAAGCGGATGCGTGGAATTCAAACCCTGGTCGGCGTTCCGGCATCTTGTTTGATGGTAGTGGGGAGACAAGACCTATGATCAGTCGGACCGCACTCTCAATTTTGCTTGCCTTGACGATGCCGGCACTCGCGGAGCCCGGGAACGCCGATTCAACGCATCGCGCGGAAGCGATCGAGTTCAACAGTCGCGGGGCCAGGTTGGCCGGGTCCATCATATTTCCGGAGACCCGGAAAATTCATTCGGCAATCGTGTTCGTTCACGGATCAGGCGAGCAACAGAGAAACTTGCACTGGGCTGAACGTTTCGCCCGGCAAGGAATCGTGGCCCTGGTCTACGACAAGCGCGGAGTCGGAGAGTCTGGAGGCGAATACGAGACCAAGCAAAGCGTCAGCGAGAAGAATATTTCGCTGCTGGCTGATGACGCGATTGCGGCCTTGCAAGCATTGGCAGGCCATCCATCGCTCGAAGGCATTCCGATCGGAATCGCCGGCATCAGCCAGGCGGGTTGGGTTGCGCCACTCGCGGCCGGGAGAAGCCACGTTGCGAAGTTCATAGTCCTCTGGAGCGGGCCGGTCTGCAAAGTGAGCGAGGAAGACATCTACAGCAAGTACACAGCTGATGTCGGGGGCCAGCGCGTTCCTTCTTATGAGCAAGCGCTCAAATCAAGGAAAGAAAAATACATCTGGCCGGATTTTCTGGGCAAAGACACGGACCCGGTTGAATCTCTGAGCAATCTGTCGATTCCCGGGCTTTGGATATTCAGCGACAACGACGCCAGCATCCCCGTGGATTTGTCGATTGCGAGGCTGCAAAGGTTGCGGAGAGCCGGGCATCGCTATGACTACGTCCTCTTCTCCGGGCTGGGTCACAACAATATGGATCGATCCTTTGCGACCGCCACGGATTGGATCAGGATGTTGCCCAACTAGTAACGCCTGCGCGCGGTACCTAGTGATAGTAAGCGGAGCTTTCGATCGGCCGCAGCGTTTCCTTCGCGCCCGCCCACCGAACATCGAGCGAAGAACCTCCCCTCGACTGAAAATAGCGCAGGCGGAACTTGTGCAATCCGCGACGCAGTGGAATGTGGCCAGCGATCATCCGCGGCGCATGATTGCCATCGTTGTCGACCACGACCTCACCATCGATCTCGAGGACGGCACCATCGTCCGAGGTCACGGCGAACTGGTAGTAATCGTCCTGCGGCGCTTTCAGGAAACCCTCCCATTGCACGCCGTAGTCGATCGAGCGCCCGAACTCGAGCAGATCGATCGACCCCTGGGTCCCCGACCGCAACAACCTGCCGCGATCGATGTCCCGCACGCTCTCGAAGGTTCCCTCGTGCAGCGTGAATGCGAGCGCCGATTGCGCATCGGCGCGCACCGGTTCGCGATAGTCGCGGCGCAGGAACGTCGCGTCGTACGCGACGCTGCGCCGGTTCTGCGGCGTGATGACGACTACCCTCAGCGTGACAGGCCGATCCCGCGCGAGCGTGAGTTGCAGCGGGTCCTGATAGACCGCGGAATCATCGGACGGATCACTGCCGTCGAGCGTGAAGCGAATTTGCGCACCTTTCACGAGTGACGACAGCGCGACGATCGCGCGATCCTGCGTCGTCGTGTAGAAGTCCTCGAGGCCCGCGGGCTCCGGGATTCGATAGCGGACATCCTGCTTGTCGAGTCGACCGAGCTGGTACGGCAGACGGCGCCGGAAGTCCTCGTAGTTGCGCATCGCCGGCGGCGACCAGACCGCCTCCGTGAAGGCGAGCAGACGCGGAAACATCATGTACTCGGCATGTTCGGGCGTCGCGACGTACTCGGTCCACAGTTGTGCCTGCGCACCGAGGATGAATTTCTCCTGGTCCTTCGCGAGCGGTGCCGGCACAGGTTCGTACGCGTACGCCTTCTCGAGCGGAAGGAAGCCACCGATGCTCAACGGTTCGCGCCGCGCGTCACCCTGGTAGTAGTCGAAATACGTGTACTCGGACGGCGTCATGATCGCTTCGTGCTGCTGGCGCACCGCTTCGATTCCGCCTTCCTCGCCGCGCCACGACATCACGATCGTCCGCGGCGCAAGCCCGCCCTGCAGGATCTCGTCCCAGCCGATCATTCGCTTGCCACGCCCCGACAGAAATCGCTCCATCCGCCGGGCGAAATAGCTCTGCAGCTCATTCTCGTCCTTCAATTTCTCGCGCGCGATGATGGCCTGCGCTTCCGGGCTGCTCTGCCAACCTTCGAGTTGTACCTCGTCACTACCAATGTGCACATAAGGACCGGGAAAGAGCGCGATCACTTCGCTCAACACGTTCTCGAGGAACTTGAAGGTCTCTTCCTTGGGGCAAAACGCAACGGCCTTGTCGTACGGCGCGCATCCAAGCTCCGGATGGGCGGCGAGCGCGGCGCCCGCGTGGCCTGGCATTTCGATTTCGGGGATCACCGTAATGAAGCGCGCGTGCGCGTACGCGACGATGTCCTTGATCTGCTCCTGCGAGTAGTACTCCGACGGATTTCCCGCAGCCAGCTTCGGATACCTGCGAATCTCGATACGCCATCCCTGGTCGTCGGTGAGATGCCAATGAAAACGATTGATCTTGTACTGCGCGGCAAGGTCGAGAAACTTCTTGAGAAACGCGACCGAGAAGTAATGGCGCCCCACGTCGAGCAACACGCCACGGTACCCGAAGCGTGGCTGGTCCTCGATCTCGATCGCGGGCAGTTCGAGCGCGCCGCCGACCTCTAGCGGCAGGAGCTGCGTCAGGGTCTGCAGCCCGTAAAACAAACCCGGCGCAGAGCCGGAGATGCGAATCCCTTCACGCGTGATATTCAGGCGGTACCCTTCCGGCGGCAGGCCGCCGGCGCCGGAATGGCTCAGGACAAGATCGTTGGATCCGCGGGCTCGCGACACGATTTCCAGGCGCAGGCCATGCTGTTCCAGCAGAAAATCTCTGAAGAGGTCGGCTATGCGGTGGGATTCCGCATCGTTGGCGACGATACGCGTCGCACCGGTGAGCACGAAGCTGCCGGTCAACATCTTCATCGACGCAGGTCGGGGAACGATGCCTACATCGGCTGGCGGCGCTGCGTGCGCAGACGTGCACGCGGCCAACATGCACGCGAGCGCCAGGCACCTCACGATCCCGCGGACGTTCATCGTTGGAATTCTCCCGCCGCCGCTGCGGCGCCGTCCGGACGCGGCGAGTGTACGTCAAGGTGCGCCGCCCGTTGCGCGCCTGTGTTGCACTTGGATACTCTCGCGGACGACGCACCGCGCGCCGGACACGAGGGGAAAGACCGTGGCAGGACAAGGCTTACAGCGCCGGGAGATATTGCGCATCATGGGCGTCGCGGCCGTCGCGTCCCACTTTCCGGGCTTCGCGAACTGGGCATACGCGGAGGCGCACGCGCACCCTGAGGGCACGCCCGCGCGGCCGAAGGTGTACACACCCCTCTTCTTCAATGCGGCCGAGTTCGCGGTGATCACGCGAATCGCCGAGCTCATCATCCCCACCGACGAGACGCCAGGCGCGCGCGAGGCGGGCGCGCACGAGTTCGTCGACTTCATGGTGGCGCACGACGATGAGGCGCAAACGCCGATGCGCGCGGGTCTCGCGTGGCTTGGCGAGCGCGCCAGGCGCGAGTTCAAGCGGCCGTTCCTGGAGTTGAAGGCAGGCGAGCAAACCTCGATCCTCGATACGCTCGCCTTCAAGGCAAAGCACCGCACCGGCGAAGATGTCGGCCAGGATTTCTTCAGCCGTGTACGCCAGCTCACGGTGATGGGCTTCTACTCGAGTGAAGTCGGCTACAAGGAGCTCGACAATCCCGCGCTGCAATCGTGGGGCCTCTCCCCGGCGTGCCCGCACACGAACGACCGCGCACACGCGCATCTGCCGCCGCCGAAGTGGGCGCCATGAGCGCGCAGGCCATGAAGACGAAGGTATTCGACGTCGCGGTGATCGGCACGGGCGCCGGCGGCGGCATCGCGATCAAGACGCTCACCGAGGCGGGCCTCAAAGTGTGCGCGATCAACGCGGGACGGCGGCTCGATCCCACGAAGGACTTCCGCAACCACCGCATGCCCTGGGACATGAAGTTCCGCGCGTTCGGCGACCCCGCCGATCGCAAGAACGTCATCGGCTTCATGGACGCCGAATATACGCAGGGTGTCTGGGAGCGCGAGATCCCGTTCACGACCGCGCCCGGCACCGAATGGATGTGGCCGCGCTGCTTCGCCGTCGGCGGCAAGACGAACTTCTGGGGCCGTTCCTCCGCGCGGTTCGGCGACATCGACTTCAAGGCGAAGTCCATCTCGGGCGTCGGCACCGACTGGCCCGTCGAGTACAAGGACATCGCGCCCTACTACAGCCGCGTCGAGAAGATGATCGGCATCTCGAGCAGCGTGCAGAACCGGCCTAGCAACCCGGACGGCGACTACCTGCCGCCGTTCAACTTCCGCTGTCTCGATCACATCATCAAAGTGGGCGCCGACAAGGTCGGCATTCCCTATGTCTCCGATCGCGTCGCGCAGCTCACGCGCAATCACGAAGGGCACCCCGCGTGCCACTTCTGCGGCGCTTGCACGTTCGGTTGCGACACCGGCTCGTTCTTCTCGACGCCGTGGCGCTTCCTGCCGAAGGCCGAGGCCACCGGCAATCTCGACCTGCGCACGAATGCCGTCGCGAAGAACATCCTCGTCGACAAGGAAGGCAAGGCGAGCGGCGTCGCCTACATCGATCGTACGACCGGCAACGAAGTCGAGGTGCACGCGAAGGCGGTGATCGTCGCGGCATCGTGCCTCGAGTCCGCACGCATCCTGCTCAACTCGAAGTCGTCTCATTGGCCGAACGGCATCGCGAACTCGAGCGGCCAGGCCGGGCGCAATCTCTGCGATCACATGTACGGCGAGCCCGTGACGGGCTATCTACCCCAACTGATCGGTCAGCCTCCGTTCCCCGACAACGTCGGCGACTGCCAGGTCGCGTGGATGCCGCGCTGGCAGAACCTAGACAACCCGCGCGCCGAGAAATTCGTGCACGGATACTCCATGTACCCCTGGGGTGGTGTCACCGAGTACCCGTGGTACGCGACCAACGTGGAAGGCTACGGCTCGTCGTACAAGCGCGCGGTGAAACGTCGCTATCCGACGCCGATCAGCTTCACGATCCAGGCGCCGACGCTGCCCCAGCCGGGCAACTTCCTCGATCTCGATCCCCAGGTCACCGACAAGTGGGGCATTCCCGTCGCGCGCATGCACTTCCAGTGGGACGAGAACACGCTGAAGATGTGGGAACACGCGAAAGTCGCGGTCAAGGAAATGCTGCTGGCCGCGAGCGGCGTCCCCGAAACTCCCGCGGACGCGAAACCTCTCATGCCGGGCTGGAGCCTCCATGAGACCGGGACCCTGCGCATGGGCAATGACCCGAAGCACTTCGTCACGAACCGTTGGGGTCAGACGCATGACGTGCCGAACCTCTACGTGGCCGACGCGAGCCTGTTCCCGGATCCCACCGACAAGACGACGACGCTCAGCATCATCGCGTTCAGCCTGCGCACGTCGGAATACCTGCTCGAGAACTTCAACCAGCGAGCACACAAACGTGCATAGATTCCGCGCGCCGTTTTCTTTCTTGCTGATCGCGCTGTCCCTCGCGCCGGCAGCGCACGCAGGCAACGTCAATGGTTATGTCGGCCGCTGGGATCTCACGCTCGTCGCGCCGGAGCGCGAGTACCCGACCTGGATTGAAGTCACCAACCCTGACGGAAAGCTGCAGGTGCGCATGGTCGGCCGCTGGGGACACGCGCGGGTGCTGCCGAAGGCAGAATTCTTCGGTGCTGGCATCCGCTTCGTTTCTCCCAAGGAAGAGGAAGGCCGCAAGGACGACATGAAATTCGAGGTGCGCTCCGTTGGCAACAACAGATTGGAGGGAGAAACCACCGGGCCCGATGGCACCGTGTGGAAAATTCGCGGCCAGCGCGCGCCCCCGCTCGTGCGCAAGTCGCCTCCAAAGTGGGGCAAGCCCCTGACACTGTTCGACGGCAAATCGCTGGCGGGCTGGCATGCGAGCGATTCGACAGGCGCGAAGACGTGGGTCGTCGAGAACGGCGCCATCGTGAGCCTCGGCCGCGGGCCCGAGCTCGTGACGGATCGGAAGTTCGACGACTTCAAACTGCGCATCGAGTTCAAGACGGCGAAAGGGTCGAACAGCGGCATCTACCTCCGCGGCCGATACGAAGTGCAGGTGGAGAACGACCCGGTCCCCGAGGCCGCGGCCGATCGCGCACTCGGCGGTGTGTACGGATTTCTCGCGCCGTCGACGCCGCCGCCGCGCGCAGCCGACGAGTGGCAGGTCTACGACATCACACTCATCGGCCGCCGGGTGACCATCGTTCTTGACGGCGTCACGCTCATCGAGGATCAGGAAATTCCGGGCATCACCGGCGGCGCGCTCGACAGCCACGAGGCACTGCCCGGATCTATCTACCTGCAAGGCAGTGAGGAAGGCCCCGTCGCCTTTCGCAATATCGTCGTGACTTCCGCCCTGCCCGCAGGCTAGGTCCGGTGCGCATCAGGGAGCGCCCAGCACTTCGCGCAGCGGTGGCGCCGCGTTTGGCTTGTATGCCTGAAAGTCCTCGCCCACGAGCGCGGCGATGGTCGCGGCGATCTGCGCCTGGGTGACGACCGCCGCGTCTCGACGCTCGCCGAGTGGCGGCGTGTCCGGACCGATGACCGCGATCCAGATGTCTTCGGATCCTTTTTGTTCGACGCCATGCTCGCGCCACTCGACCGGTCCGCTGCCACGACCGTGGTCCGTCGAGACGATGAGCGTCGTACGGTCCTTGAATCCCGCCTTGGCCTGTACCTGCCGCCACAATTCCGCGAGGTACGCATCGAACGAGTGCGCTGTCTCGAGAAAGTTGTCGTAGCGGTCCATGTGCTGCCAGGAATCCGTGTCCCCGTAACCGATGAACAGTACGCGCGGACGATGACGGCGCAGGTGATCGCGAACGACGACGTGCAAGAACGAGTCGTATGGATCAGTACCTCCAAGCCGCGTGGTCGTCTGATAGAGCTCGTTCAGCAAGAGCCCGGCTGCACTTTTGTCATTCGCATCGACCAGCGTCGCGCCGGCGCGGATCGGCAGCCGGCTGCGGGCACCGTTGAAGATGTCCGCGAACGTGGCCCAGGTGCCGAAGATCTCGACCTTGCCGGCAAAGCCCGGCCGTGTGTTGAGCCACTCGAACACCGTCACGTTCGGGTTCGGGCCGTATTCATTGGAATCGATGCGCGGATCGTCCACTCCGCTCGCCATCTCGTTGTATCCGGGGTACGAGAACCACTTCGTGTTCGTCACACGCGCCACGCTGCCCTTGTGCTGGTTGCCGTAGATCTGTCCGCGTGTCCCCACCGTCTCCCACAGGAACGGGAACAACTTCCGGCGCCGCACCTCAGGATCTTCGTCCCAATATTTTTTCTTGAGCTCATCACCGTAGAGCAGTGTTTGATCGGCCCCGGTAAAGACTTCCTGCCAGCGCACCCCATCGGCAATGACGAGCACCACGTTGCGGGTCTCGCCGGCGCACGCGGCCGATACGAAGCACAGCATCGCCAAGGCCGTGGCGAGTGCCGGTTTCAACGAGCGCGATGGGTGGGTACGGTGCACGGCAGCAAGTCTACAAATATTTCCGGGCAACCGCCCGCCCTGGTTTGCCGCAACTGACTTGAGGGAACCGGCGACTGCAGCGCATGCTCGGCCAGAGCCGTGATCAGGAAGTGCGTAGCCGTGATGTCATCTCGAAGGGACTTGATCCTGCCGCTGACGCTCGGCACCCTGTTGCTCGCGATCGCGCCGTGCGTTAGCGCCGCGGACGAAGTGCAGGCCTGGGTCACGACGGCCGACCGCAACCGTCTGCTCGCGCCCGAAGCCGGACTGTCATTCGCCACGCGGGCGCCGCTCGCGAATCGGATCGATATCGACGCGGACCGCCGCTACCAGTCAATCGTCGGCTTCGGCGCAGCGGTCACGGACGCGAGCGCGTGGCTCATTCAGACGCGGCTCGGCGACACGCAGCGGTCCGCGCTGCTCAAGGAGTTGTTCGGCCGCGCTGACGGTCTGGGCTTGAGTTTCACGCGCATCTCGATCGGCGCGTCGGACTTCTCGCGCAATCACTACAGCCTCGATGACACGCCCGACGGCAAACCGGATCCGGATCTCGAGCACTTCTCCATCGAGCCCAACCGCGCCGATGTCCTGCCGGTGCTGCGCGCGGCACTGGCCATCAATCCTGAGCTTCGCATCGTCGCTTCGCCCTGGAGTCCGCCCGGCTGGATGAAGACCTCGGGCAGTCTGCTGCACGGACGCCTGCTTCCCGAAGCGCAACCGGCGCTCGCGGCCTATCTGATCCGCTTCGTCGCCGCCTACGCCGCAGAGGGCGTGCCGATTTTCGCGCTCACGCTGCAGAACGAACCTGATTTCGATCCGCCCGACTATCCTGGAATGCGGCTCGAACCCGCCGAACGGGCACGCATCATCGGGCAATTCCTGGGACCCATGCTCGCAAAGCGCGCCGCGGCGCCACTCATCCTCGACTGGGATCACAACTGGGATAAGCCGTCTTCGCCTCTCGAAGTGCTTGCCGACCGGCAGGCGGCGCCGTTCATCGCCGGCGTCGCCTGGCATTGCTACGGCGGCAACGTCGCGGCGCAGACGCAGGTGCACGAGGCGTATCCGGACAAGGATGCCTATTTGACCGAGTGCTCGGGTGGGGAATGGGATCCGGTCTTCGGCAATTCGCTGCGGTGGTTAACCCGCGAGCTCATCATCGGCTCCACGCGCGGCTGGTCGCGCGGCATCATTCTCTGGAATCTCGCGCTCGATGAAAAGCACGGCCCACATGCGGGCGGCTGCGCAAACTGCCGCGGCGTGGTGACGATCGACTCCGCCACCGGCGCGATCACGCGCAACGTGGAGTACTACGTACTCGCGCATGCCAGCCGCTTCGTGCGCCCGGGCGCGCACCGCATCGCCTCGAGCACCGGCGTCAAGAGCCTGGCGTCGGTCGCGTTCCGGAACGCGGACGGTTCGATGGCGTTGATCGTGTTGAACGACGCCAACCGCCAGCGCAATTTCTCGGTGCGCTCGGCCGGCAAGTCGTTCGATTACTCACTACCGGCCGGCGCCGTCGCCACTTTCGTCTGGAATCAGAGCTCCGCTCGCAATCGATAGGGCACTGAAATCACCGTGGACACCGCGGCGAGCAGACTCACGCTGCCGATCGTCGGCGGAGCGCACGCGCTCTGGTCCGCGGCGATGCCTTGATGGTTACGGTGGCGCGCGGCACTGCACGAGGGGGTCGCGCGCCACCAGTTCAGAATTCCGCGCGGATACCGAGGGTGTAACGCGGGCCGGTTTCTTCGAGCAGCAGGATCTGGTTTTGGTGGCGCCCCACCCTCTGCTGCTGCTCGTTCCCGAGATTCACGCCTTCGGCGAACAACGCGAGATGATCGTTGAGCGCGAGGCTGGCGCGCGCATCGATCTGCTCGTAGTCCTGCACGAAGGTCGGCTCGCCGCCGAAACCCACGGCAGTCAGCAGGAAGCGCTCACGGCGATTCCACGCAAGTCGCGCTTCGAACCGGCCGCGCTCGTAGAAACCGATCACGTTGTATGAATCGCCGAGACCTTCGAGCGCAAAGGTCTGGGTGACATCGGCGACGTCGAGCTCGGCGTCGCTGTCCACGAACGTTGCGTTGGCCGTGATGCCGAACCCACTCCAGAACCCGGGCAGCCACTCGAAGTTATGCTGTGCGCCGACCTCGATACCCTTGACGCGCGCATCTTCGAGGTTGTCGAGCAGGCTCACCTCGAACACGGGATCAGTCGCGAACAGATCGTCCGCGTCCGCGATCGGAAAGGCACGCAGCTCCACCGTGTTCACGAGGAAGTTTTCCACGTCTTTGTGAAACACGCCGAGCGTGAGGTAGCCGTTCTCCTGGTAGTACCACTCGAGCGAGAAATCGAAATTCCTGGACTTGAATGGTTTCAGGTCCGGATTGCCGCTCGAAGCCTGCAGATTTCCCGGGCGGGTCGTGCCAATGATGAGGCGCGGCGACAGCGCACCGAGCGGCGGGCGGGTCACGGACTTCGACGCGGCAAATCGCGCCACGATGTCGTCGGTGAGGTTCAGGCGAAAGCTCAATGAGGGTAGAAAGTCCTTGTACGTGTTCGTCTGGCTCACGGTTTGCGCGTCGCCGAGTACCGTCAGAAACAATGTGGGATCGCCGCTGTTCACGAGGTCGAGCAGCGGCTGTGAAATTCCGAACGCTGTCGTCTCCGTGCGCACGTAGCGTCCGCCAACGGTGAGGTTCCAGGCGCGGCCCGCGAGCTCGCCGGCAAAGTTCGCGTCGGCATAGACAGACGCGATCTCTTCTTCGACGCGCGAGGAGCTCGGACGCTCATGGATCTCGAAGCCGTTGTGCGCAGCCAGCGTCGCGGCGGTGGTTCCCGGCGCAAGTCCCAGCGCCACGTCGCGCGCACTGGCGGCTTCGGGCGTTTCCAGATAGGCCAGCAACTCGTCGATGTCGAAGGTCTGCCATGCCTCGGGAATGTCGACGCGGCCACTGAGATAACCGGAACCGGGACTGAACCTGCGCATGAGGTCATCGGGAATTCCGACGAAGTAGCCGCAGTAGAGGCAGAGGATTTCATTGTCCGAAAGCCGCGAGGTCGTCGACTGCTCCTCGCTCGAAAAGAAGCCGCCGAACGAAATCCGGTCGAGCGCGCCCAAATCAGGCTGCCATTTCGCGTCGATACGATGCTCGAACAGCTCGTCCTCGAAGTCGGCGCCGCCACCGAGCGGACCCCCACCCGTGCCGCGCAGATTGAAATGCGCCACCGGCAACGTTGGATCGACAAAGGCTTCCGCCGGCACGCCCGACACCGACGGAATGCCATTGTCGGCGTAGCTCAAGGTCCAGATGTCGCGACGGTAACCGGCGACGGCGACATTCGTGCCCTCGGCGCCTCCGGACTTGGTGCGCGACCACGCGCTGTCGAGTGTCAGGTCCCAGGTATCGGACGGTTGCCAGGCGAGATTGATGCCCGTCGCATAGGTGTCGGTCGGACGATCACGCTCCGATCGCGTGTAATCCACGGCAGCATCGACAGTCTGTGTGAGCTGCGTCGCGACGCGGTTATCGTCGAACTCTGCGTCGGTGATGATCGACGGCGTGACGAAGAACGTGAGCGCGTTCGTCTCGGTGAACACCTCGAACTTGCCGTACATCGCGTCCAGCGTCAGCTCCAGCGCGTCGGTGAACGCATACTGAAAAGTCGCGTTGATGTTGGTGCGTTCGCGCTCCTCGTCGATGGGGCTGATATTGAGGTTCTGCGGGACGAAGAATTGATCCTCCGCCGCAAACCCCTGCCCCGCCAGATCGGCGGCAATCAGCGTCATGCTGTCCCTGGGCGCCGTGAGCACGCCATCCATGAGGATGCGCTCAGTGCGGTTCTCACGCTTCTGGTAGGAGGCGGCCAACAGCCAGCCCGCGCGGTCGTCGGCGAAAGTATCGCTCACCATGCCGAAGACTTCGGGCGTCACGTTTTCAGACAGGCCCTCGTAAAGAGCCTTGGCGGAAAGCGTGGAGCTGAAACGGCCGATGTCGCGCGGCCGTGGAGAGTGCAGCACGATCGTCGAGCCGATGCCGCCCTCTTCCAATGTCGCGGGCGTGCTCTTGTATACATCCACGCGCGAGATCAGTTCGGCAGGCAACACGTCGAAATTGAACGAGCGCGCACCCGTGTCGGACACGATGCGCCGTCCATTGAGCAACACCGTGTTGAACTGCGGCCCGAAACCGCGCACGGTCACCGCCTGACCCTCGCCGCCGCTGCGGTCGATTGAGACGCCGGTGATGCGTTGCAGTGACTCGGCGATGTTGGAATCAGGGAATTTGCCGAGGCTTTCCGAGGCAATCGAATCGACGATCTGCTCGGAGTTGCGTTTGATCTCGATGGCCTGCCGGAGGCTGCCGCGAATGCCAGTCACGACCACCTCATCGAGCTCGTCATCGGCCGCGGTGGCGCCTGCGCTCGTGAAGAGCAGCGTCGCCGCGACCAGTACAACCCATGCGCCTTTTCCATTGTGGTTGTTCACGACCGCTCCTTGTCGATGAAAACGGCAGCCTAAGTATTGGTCGTGAGCACCGTCCAATGAAAAGGCGGCGGCTTTGAATACAATATTGCGTATCGGCGCATGACTACATCGGCGATGGAATCAGCTCGTGGGTGCGCTGCGGAAGCGTCGGATCGCAATCAGGCTGGTCTCGTCCGTGGGCGTGAAACCGGTAGCTAGTGCGCTCGGCCCTCTGGCGCGGATATCAATGACGATAATTTAACGATCCGGCATCGATGCTGTTGTTATGGTCTGGTGCGAGAACAAAATTGATGAATACAAAGACCCCGGCCCCGGCTTCGCCATTCTCCAGATACCAGAAGTTGGTGGTCGGCATCCTCGCCTTCCTTCAGTTCGCCGTCATCCTGGACTTCATGCTCATGGCGCCGCTCGGCGCGGTCATCATGCCCGCGCTGTCCATCACTCCGGCTCAGTTCGGGATGGTCGTGTCGGCGTATGCATTCGCGGCGGGCATCTCGGGCCTGCTCACCGCGGGCTTCGCCGACCGGTTCGATCGTAAACGCCTGCTGCTGTTCTTCTATGCCGGATTCATCCTCGGCACGCTGTGGTGCGGCCTCGCGCAGAGCTTCGAATCGCTTCTGATGGCGCGAATCGTCACGGGATTGTTTGGAGGCGTCATCGGCTCCATCGTCCTCGCCATCGCAACCGATCTATTCCCGCCGCAGATGCGTGGCCGCGTCATGGGTTTCATCCAGACTGCGTTCGCGGCCAGCCAGGTGCTCGGCATTCCTTTCGGGTTGTACCTGTCTAACCACTGGAACTGGCACGTGCCGTTCATCGCAATGGCCGTGATGGGCGCGATCGGTGGGCTGCTGGTAGCCTGGTGGATGAAGCCCGTCGCGGATCACCTGAAAGTGCCGCAGGAACACACCGCGTTTGCGCACCTGATCAATACCGTGAGGGAACCGCGTTACCTGCTGGCGTTCGTCTCGGTGACATTTCTCGCGACCGGCGGCTTCATGTTGATGCCGTTCAGCAGCGCGTTCACGGTCAGCAACCTCGGCATCGACCTCGCGCACCTGCCGACCATCTACTTTGTCACGGGGCTGGCAATCATCTTCGTAGGTCCGCTCGTGGGCCGGGCGGCGGATGCATTCGGCAAGCTGCGCGTGTTTTTCATGGGCACCACGGTGACCATCATCATGGTGCTGATCTACACGCACATGGGTGTGACGTCGCTGCCTGTCGTGATCGTGGCCAACGTCGTGCTGTTCATCGGAATCTTTTCACGCATGATTCCGTTCCAGGCGCTGATGTCGCAAGTGCCCGCGCAAACCCAGCGTGGCTCGTTCAACGCCATCAATGCTTCGATTCAGCAGTTGTCGGGAGGGATCGCGTCCCTCGTCGCCGGCCACATCGTGAAAATCGGGGCCGACGGCCGAATCCTGCACTTCGATATTGCCGGCTATGTCGTCATCGCGGCGTCTTTGGTCACGGCGTTACTGCTGTGGCGACTGCAGCGAGGAGTAACCAGCGCCGCGACTGCGCCGGCTTGAGGGGAGTTGCCCGCGCCGAGGCCTGGGTTTCCGTCGTCGCTGCGCACTGGCAGTATCTCAATGCGATCCGATGCGGTTATGTTTCGCGCCGGCCTTTCGATTGAGGTATTCGATGAGCGAACGAAACCAGTTGTCCCATGCCTTGCAGACGATTGCGGAGCAGTCGGCATTCAGCAAAACGGGGCGAACCGATGAGGTCGAGCGTCTGTGTTCGGCATTTGCGTCGGCGTGGCCGGATTCAGTGCGGAGCTTCCAATATGGGCGGTCCGCAGAAGGCCGCCCGATGTGGGCGATGGTGGCGTCGCGCGCAGGATCGCTGCTGCCGTCGGAACTGCGCGATCGCGGGGTACCGGTGCTGATGATTCAGGCTGGGATCCATCCGGGCGAGAGCGATGGCAAGGATGCGGGCTTCATCGCGTTGCGCGAGATGCTGGTGAATGAAACTGCTCCCGGCGCGCTCGAGAAAATGGCATTGCTCTTCGTCCCGGCGTTCAACACCGACGGCCACGAGCGGGTCGGTGCCTGGAATCGGCCGAACCAGGTGGGCCCCGAGGAGATGGGCTGGCGAACGACGGCACAGAACCTGAATTTGAATCGGGATTACGTGAAAGCGGATTCGCCTGAGATGCGGGCGATGCACGGCTTGCTGAACGAATGGGATCCGCTCGTGTGCGCGGACATGCACGTGACGGATGGCGCCGATTTCGAGCCTGACATCTCGATCCAGGTGGAACCGATCAACCAGGGTGACACGTCGCTGCGCACCAGCGGCACGCGACTTCGCGATGAGTTGATCGCGAAGTTGTTGGCGCAGGGTTCACTACCGCTGCCGTTCTACCCCGATCTGGCGGAGGTCGACAATCCGGCGTCTGGATTCCAGCTGACGGTGTATTCGCCGCGGTTTTCGACCGGATATTTTCCGGTCCGCAACCGGTTCACCGTGCTGGTCGAGACGCACTCGTGGAAGCCGTACGCGCAGCGTGTTCGAGTGACGCGCAACACCATAGTGGGGCTGGCAGAGCTCGTCGCCGCACACGGTGGGTCGTGGCTGCAGGAAGTTGCGCGCGCGGACCTGGCGGCGACGACATTGGGTGGCAATCCTGTGGCGCTCGACTACGGCGCCGGATGGCGGGAACCCGCAAAGGCAGGAACCAGTGCGGATGGCACCGCGACGACTGCTGACGATCCGCAGGTGACGATGATCGAGTTTCGCGGCTACGCGTATACGCGCCTGCCGTCGTCGATTTCTGGTGAGCTCGTCACTGTCTACGATCCGAAAACTCCACAGATCTGGCGAGTACCGTTCAGACGCAATGTCGAGCCGAGTCGTGTGGTGACGGCGCCGCGGTCGGGGTATGTCGTGCCGGCGGGCTATGCGGAGGAAATTGGTGGAAAGCTGACACTGCATGGTATTTCTCTCGAGTTGTTTGCGGCAGGCGCTGAGAAAACCGTTGAAGTGGAAGTATTTCGGGCCACGCGGGCTGAATTCTCGTCAGCGCCGTTCGAGGGCAGAATGCGCTTGACCGTGGATGGCGCGTGGCAGGTCGAACGGCGGTTGGTGCCTGCCGGATCATTGCTCGTTCCGGTGGCGCAGGCGCGCGCGCGATTGTTGATGGCGATGCTCGAGCCTCAGGCGCCGGATTCCCTGGCCGCATGGGGTTTCTTCAATGCGTGCTTCGAGCAGAAGGAGCAGATCGAGCCGTATGTTGCCGAGCAGATTGCTCAACGTCTGCTCGAGCAAAATGCCGATCTCGGGGCGGAGTTCGCGCGCAAGCTCGCTGACGAGCGGGAATTCGCCGCGAGCGCCGCAGCACGGCTGGAGTTCTTTCTGCGGCGGCACTCATCGTGGGATGATCAGCTGAACTTGTACCCTGTCTATCGATTGCCCTAGCGAGATCCTCACAAGTCCTGAAGGGGTTCATGCAGTTTCGCTCGACTCTACTGGCACTCCTGGTGTCCGCGCCGCTGGCCGCGGCGCCTGCAACCTATCGCATCGATCCGGAGCATTTCTCCATCGCATTCCTGATCGAACACATCGGGTACGAGCGCTTGATCGGGCAATTCACGCGGGCCAGCGGCGACTTCGTGTACGACGAACAGTCGAAGCAACTGCGCTCAGGTGTCGTCGAAGTGCACGCTGCCAGCGTATCCACCCACCACGAGCCGCGCGATAACCATGTGCGCAGCGGCGATTTTCTCGATGCCGAGAAGCATCCGCTCATCCGCTTCGTCGCGACGGCTTATCAACCAGACGGCAGGTCCGGCAGCGAGCCCGGTGGCATCCTGCGCGGCGATCTCACGATGCTCGGTCAGACCCATCCGGTTGAGCTCAAGGTCCGGCTGAACAAAGCGGCGCAATATCCCTTCGGCCATCGCAAACACACGCTCGGAGTTTCGGTGCGCGCGACGATTCGGCGCAGCCGGTGGGGCATGCATTATGGTGTGACGAATAAAATGGTCGGCGACGAAGTCGAGTTGTTGTTCGAATTCGAAGCCCTGCGGCAGTAATCAGTCTTCCGAGCTCACGCCGAGGCGCAGTGTCGCGCGATGAATTCGGCATGCGTGGGCATTGCCTCGACACATGCCGCGATGACGCGCTGCGTGTCGGCCAGGAAAGCGCGTACTTCGTCAACCGGGCGCAAGTCGGCAAAGGGATGGTAGCCGCTCGCGCGAATTCGCTGCCCCTCCATTACTTGTACCCAGCTCAACTCGCCAAACAGCTCATTGTCGTCGCGGAAGAAGCGGCCGTTGCTGCGATACAGGTCTATCTTGTGCTTAAGCGTTGGCGGCACTTCCATCGTGCGGCAGTACTGCCAGAACGGCGTGTCATCGCGCTCAGTGGCCTTGTAGTGCAGGACGATGAAGTCACGCGCGCGCTCGTACTCGATGCGCGTTTGCGTGTTGACCTCGTCGATGTCGGCTTGATCGAAGTCGGCACGCGGGAATAGCGACATCAGCCGCGATATCGCCGTCTGGATCAGGTGGATGTTGGTGGACTCGATAGGCTCGAAGAACCCGGCCGCCAGACCCAACGCGATGCAGTTGCGGTTCCATACGCGCTTGCGGCGGCCCGGCATGAAGGGGATGTGCCGCGGTTCGGCCAGCGGCTCGCTGTCCAGGTTTCCCATCAGGATCGCCGTGGCATCCTCCTGACTCATGAATCGGCTGGAGTAGACGTGGCCATTGCCGATGCGATGCTGCAGCGGGATGCGCCACTGCCAGCCGGCGCCGTGCGCTGTGGCGCGCGTCATCGGGATCAGGGGCGCAACGGAAAGGCTGGGGACCGCGACCGCTCGGTCACAGGGCAACCAGTGCGACCAATCCTCGTACCCGGTATGCAAGGTCTTCTCGATGAGCAGGCCCTGCATGCCCGAGCAGTCGATGAAAAAATCACCTTCGACGCGTCGCCCATCGCCCAGCACGACAGCGCTGATGAATCCATCCGGCTCGCGCTGCTGCACGGAGACGATTTTGCCTTCTATGCGTTCGACGCCTTTTCGCTCGGCCAGCTGGCGCAGGAATCGCGCATACAGTCCGGCGTCGAAGTGATAGGCGTAGGTGATCTCGCGCAGCGGCGAGCCCGCCATGTCCGGCCGCGGGCGCATGAATTTGGCGCGTCGCGGGGCCGCGGTGTTGATGGAATAGTCGCCGAGGCTTGCGACCACGCCAGCATGCACGCCGCGCAACCAGAAATGATGGAACGGCAGTCCATCCAGGTCGGGCCCGAGCTTGCCGAAACCGTGGGTGTAGCGGTCGCCGATCGCGCCCCAGTTCACGAACTCGATGCCGAGCTTGAACGTGCCGTGCGTGGCGCGCAGGAACTCGTCTTCGTCGATGCCCAGAATGCGATTGAAGGAGACGATGTGTGGAATCGTCGCTTCGCCGACACCGATGATGCCGATCTCGTCAGATTCCACGAGCCGAATTGAACACGCGCGCCCGAAGTGGTTTGAAAGCGCGGCGGCCGTCATCCAACCCGCCGTGCCACCGCCTACGATGACGATGTCACGGATCAGCGGACCCGGCATACCTTCAGAACTTGTACGACGCGCCCAACATGATCACCCGTCCATAGTTGTTGTCTTCCCAGGGCAGCAAGCCCGTGGGCGACCCGCCAATTTCTGACGATTGCCGGGTGATGGCGAGCTCATTGGTGAGGTTGTTCCCCTGCAGCAGCAGCGTGAGACCCTCGAGCGTGCCCGAGGTGAAGTCAAAGCCGATCTGCGCGTCGATCTGGCTCTCCGCATCGATTTGCGTGCTTCTCTGTGTGTTCAGAATCACGCTGCGCGTGGTGGCCGTAAACTCCGAGCGGTAGCGGCGGCTGACCCGCGCCGAGAAACCGCTCCTCTCGAAATACGCCGCGATGCTGTTGACGTTGTCGGAGAACCCGTCGAGTTCGATCTCGTCGCCGTTCTCGTCGTCCGGCAGCTTGTTGTACGTTTTCGAGCCACTCAGTTGCACGCCGAAACCCTCCAGCGTGGGCGTGAACAGGCCGCCGTCCAGAGAGATCGACAACTCGACGCCGTAAACCCTGCCGCCGCTGCCGTTGTCCTGCGTGGTGATCGTGCCGAGGTTCGGATTGCAATCTGGCTGAGTCGCAAAGCAGCCGGGCGTGAGATCCGGGTTGTAGTTGGGGAACCCGCTGAAGTCACGCTCGCTGCTGCGCTGGTAGATGAAGCTGTCCAGTTTCTTGAGGAAGCCGGCGACCGCAACGTAGCTGCGCTTCTGGAAGTACTTTTCCAGCGAGAGGTCGACCGCCTTTGCACGCCAGGGTTGGAGGTCGGGCTTGCCGCCGCCGCCTGCGCTCCACGTGCCGATGGTCTCATCGCTCGCTGGCGAAATCGGTGTAAGCACGGGCTGGTCCGCGCCGGCGCGCATGTCGTCCATACGCGGTCGGGCCATGGTCTTGCCCAGGCCGAAGCGCAGGAGGAGATCCTCCTGCAGATTGAACACCAGGTTGAGACTTGGCAGCACGTCAGTAAAGGTGGTGCCCCCGCTGACGGGAATCACGGCACCACCGGCTGGTGTGCCCGCACCATCGTTCCACGCGAAGCCATCGGAGTTCTGCTCCGAACGGACGTACTGAACGCCGAGATTGCCGCGAACCGGCACGCTGCCCAGGTTCGCATCAATGGCGAACCTCAGGAACCCGGTCTGGATTTTCTCATGCACCTGGAATTTGTTCGTCTGGGCCAGCCACGGGTCCTTTGCGACCTGGGTGTACAGACCCATGATGCTCGGCACATCCCAGCTCACCACACCCTGCTGGATCCCGCCGATGTTGATCATCACCGGATCCCGCAAGGCGTCCGTCGGGATCACATGCAGCGGCAGTCCCGATACGGGGTCCACTGTCGGCCCGGTCAGTTCAAGCCGGTAGGCGTCAGACGATACGTCCTTGTCGCGCTGGTTGTAGGCGTAGCCCACATCGAGACCGCTGAACAGGCCCCACTCCAGGGTGCGGTTGACCGCGAGCTGCGCCGACTTGATCTCGTCCTTGAACCTCGGCGTGCGCATCTCGGCCCAGTTCGGATCATTCGTCAGCTGCACGACGGCCGGGTCGGTCAGGTCCTGCGGAGTGGACCAGGCCAGCGTGCTATCGCTGGTGGTGTACGCGAAAGAGCTGAATGCATTCGCGCGCGCGACGGACTGGATGTAGAGCTCGTCACGATCGGCGCGCGAATAGCCGAGGTCCAGCGAACCTTTCCATTGGTCGGCGAACTGCAGCTCGTTTCGCCAGCCGATCGAGCGGATTTTGTCGGTACGGCCCCAGTTCTTGTCGTAAACCAGGCTGTGAGCACCATCGATCGTGGCACTGTCGATGATCGTATTGCCGTCGACGTCGCGAGTCTCCACATCGGTGAAGTTCGCCGGCGGGGGCTGGCTAGGTCCGCCGTTCCACAGGCCGATGTCGCCTGTCCAGTGATGCCCCGTGCGGTCCTGGTCGAACTTCGAGTAGTACAGATCGACAACGCTGCTGAACCTGTCGTTCGGCTTGAACTCCACGACGCCCATCGCACCGTCTCGCACCTGTTTGCTGGAGGTGACGCTGGACTCGAAGCCCTGCGGGAACAGCGCGCAATTTGCGTTGGAACCCGGCACGCAGTCGCCGCTGCCATCCGCGGTCGGTACGCCGGTAGCGCCCGCGCCCCACACGCCAACGTAGTCACCGAAGGCCCAGGAGCCGAATTTTTTGGCCTGGCCCGGCGAATCGAGGCGTGCGAAGCCCAGCGCTACACCGATCGTGTCGTCGGCAAACTGATTCACGTACGAGGCACTGAAGCGGCTGCCGTACTCGCCGTTGCCCGTGGACGACAGACCACCGTTGGTATTTTTCTCGAGGCGGGCAGAAAGGGATATTTGCCGGCGATCGACGCTAAGTGGCATCAGCGGCTTGATATCGATGGTGCCCGACAAGCCCTGGCCGACCACCAGCGCGTCCACGGTCTTGTATACCTGCACCTGGCTCACCAGCTCCGATGGGAACTGGTCGTATTCGGCGGAGCGGCCTTCACTGGAGCTCACCACCTGGCGCCCGTTGAGCAACGCGCCGGCGTAGTCTTCACTCAGACCGCGGATCGATATCGCGGCCGGGCGGCCCTCGATGCGCTGGGCCGTCACACCAGGCAACCGCGCGATGGAGTCGGCGATGCTGGTGTCGGGCAGCTTGCCGATGTCTTCGGCGCTGACCACCTCGACGACGGAAGTCGCTTCTCTCTTCGTGGCAATCGACGCCTCGATCGAGTGGCGGATGCCACTGACGACGACTTCTTCCATGACCTCGTTGTCGGCGTTCGCATCCTGCGCGAGAGCGACACCGTTGCTGCCAGCGAGCACGGCGGTGACTGCGGCGGCTACGGAATTCATGGTTACGCTACCACCGTGCGATGAGCCACGGCGGAACCCATGTCCTGTACGGATCTTCATCGTTATCCCCCCAAAGTCAGATCTTCGCGTGAACCTACGGGGGCCGAATGGGTGTGTCAATCCGTCATTAGCCGACGATGAGAATGCCCCCGACGAGTCGGAAACCGTGATCGGATTTAGTGATCAATGCACGGCCACGACTTTGCCGAGCGCCGATACGCCGTTCTCGTCGAATGCCTCCACGGCTACGTGGTATTCGACGCCGACATTGAGCGCGCGCACATCGAGGCTGGTTCCTCGGTCGGCGAAGACCTGGTAACACAAATTCAAGCGATCTGGTCTGACGCCCCAGCGCACGTTGTAGCCCACCGCTCCAGGCACGCGCCGCCAGCTGACCGTCATCATGCGTTGGTCTGCACCGCGTACTGCCTTGACGTTGGCAGGCGCGCCCGGCGCGGAACCGCCCGCGTTACCAAACACACGCAGATCGCTGACTGCCAGATGTGCGGCGCCGACATGCCCGTGCACATAGCGCACGTAGCGGGCAAGGACGGGTGCGGGCAGCTGAAAATACGCATTGGGCCGATCGCGCCGTTCAGGGCCCGTGGTGGCCAAGGGCTGCCACCGCTTGCCGTCCGGTGACGACTCGAGCGTGAATTCCGTATAGATGTCCGGCGCATCGCCATAACGGCCAGATAGATAGTCGGCGAAATTGACCTGCACGGCGCGCAGCGTCTTGCTGGCGCCGAGATCCACGGTGAGTGTTTGCCCGGCCTCTTTCGAAGCCGCAACCCAGAACGTGCGCGGGTCCTCGTCAGTGACGTGCCTCGCGCCGAATTCGCCCAACACCGAAGACGCGGTCGCTGGTTTTCGGTACGACAGCAGCATCCAGCCGGTGAAGAGGCTTTCCGAATCGGCAACCTTGCCGACCGGCATGTAGTTAGGAAAGTCCGCGAAGCGCGTGTTGACGCTCATCTGGCCGTCGTCACTGAAGGCCGCTGGAAACAGGCCGATGCGGCGCTCGAAGGTCCAGTTGTAACCTATCCACGGAGTGCCGGTGTTCCACCAGTTGCCGTATTCGTCCTGAAAAGTGTTGCCGTGTCCGGCGCCGTGAACGAAACCGCCGGGCTTGTAGCCCACGGGGTTGTAAGGCGCGTATTCGAAGGGTCCCAACGGGTTGCTCGAGACATACGTGCCGGTGGCATAGACGTTGAATTCGGTACCGGGCGCACCGTACTGGAGGTAGTAGCGGCCGCCGTGTTTGGTCAGCCACGCGCCCTCGATGTACGTTGGCCGGTCCTCGCCCGTGTGATCGCGGCCGAATCGTTCCCAGCCGTGTTGCTTCGGTTCAAGCTGGACCAGGGCGCGAGGCTTGCCGATGTATTGAATGCGTTGCTGCGATTCGACTTCCCGCATGTCGAGTTCGATGCCGTAAAGCGGAAACTTGTTAGACGATCCCCAGTAAAGATACCAGCGGCCGTCGTCGTCCTTGAAAAGTCCGGGATCCCATGGGCCCGGCTGAACATGCGTGGGTTGCGGATCTCCTTGATGCCAGCCAACCAGGTTGCCTTCCGCTTCGCCGGAAACGGCGCCGGGCAGCGGCGGCAGCCGGCGCGTCAGGAAATCCAACTGACCGTGCGCCGGATCGCGCGACATCAGGATTGCGTCCAGTCGCGTGGTGGAAGGCATCAAGATCAAGCGATCGCCGTCTGAAATCGCGGCCGGCGCCACCACGCTCTCGAAAGGCCAGCGGCTCGGCGTGATGAATTTCCAGTCAACCAGATTGCTCGAACGCCAATAGCCGTCCGCCAGCGTCATGAACAGGTAGTACGCGTCCTTGTGCCGCACGATGACCGGATCGGCGCCCGTGCGGTAGGAAATCTTCTCGTTGAGTTGCTCGAAGTTGTAGCGGTAATCGACGTCGACGGGATTTGCGTAGGTGCGCCGGGGGTCATCGGCTGCGAATGTGCCGGCCACGCACGCGAACACCACCACCAAAGTCGCCAGGAAGTTTCGCGCCATCGCCAATCCCCCGTTTCATGCCGACAGTCTAGCCGATCGTGCCGGGCACTCTTGCGTTCGTCTACTTGTAGTACGCGGATCGGTGATGTCGTCTGGCAACGCTGCCTGGCCGACTGCCGTTATTTTCTGCGGCAAACCTTCACACGACGGAGAGTGCCCATGCGGAAGATTATCGTCGGCGCAATGGTTTCCATGGACGGCGTCATGCAGGCGCCGGGCGGCCCCACTGAGGACCCGACCACCGGCTTCAAGTTCGGCGGCTGGGTGATGCCCTTTTACGATAAGGAATTCGGCGAGGAGATCGACCGCACCTTCAAGAATTTCGACCTCCTGCTCGGCCGCAAGACCTATGAAATCTTTGCCGCGTACTGGCCCTACTACGACCAGAGCGGATCAGATGGCGGCATTGCCAAACAGTTCAACGAGATCAAGAAGTACGCGGTCTCGCGTTCTGGCGAGTTCGATACGAGCTGGGCAGGCACCGTGCGGCTGCGCGACATTGCCGACGTGAAGCGTCTGAAGCAAGAAGACGGTCCCAACCTCATCACGCAGGGCAGTACCGAACTCGTGCATGCGCTGCTCGCCAGCGATCTGGTCGACGCGATGAGCATTTTCACGGTGCCGGTCGTTCTCGGCAGCGGCAAGAAGCTGTTTGCGGATGGCTCGGTACCGCATTCGTTCAAGCTGACCAGCTCGCGCGCTTCATCGAGTGGCGTCCTCATCGGCCACTATGAGCGCGGCGGTGAAATCAAGGTCAGCGACACCGCGCTCGACTCACCCAGCAAGCGTGAGGTCGCCCGCCAGGAGCGCATGAAGCGCGAGGGTTAGCGCGCGCCATGTCCGGTCTACAGCCTCCCGTCGCCGCATCGGGCGGGGCGATCGTCGGACTCACGCCGAAGTAGAGAGCTGGTGTTAACCTCGCGCGGGGCTGGCGAGGGGCAGGAGCGTCACTGACATGGCAAAACGCGACACCGTTGGAGTCGGCCTGATTGGCTCGCAGTTCATCACGACCATCCACGCAGAGGCGTTGCGAACGGTGCCGCAGGCCAAGGTGCTCGCCGTGATGTCGCCGACGAGCGGGCACGCGCGCGATTTCGCGTCGAAGCATGGCATCGCGAATCACTTCGAGGACCTGGATGCGATGCTCGCCATGGACGAGATCGACATGGTCGTGGTCGGCGCACCCAACTTTCTTCATTGCGAGATCACGCTTAAGGCCGCGAAGGCCGGCAAGCATGTGGTCGTCGAGAAACCGCTGTGCCTGAACCTGGCAGATGCCGATCGCATGATCGCGGCGTGCGATCAGGCCAACGTCAAGCTGATGTATGCGGAAGAGCTGTGCTTCGCGCCCAAGTACGTCCGGCTGAAGCAGCTGCTCGACGACGGCGTGCTCGGCCGTCCCGTGCTGTTCAAACAATCCGAGAAGCACGACGGCCCGCATGCCGCGCACTTCTGGGACGTCGACCGCTCGGGCGGCGGCGTCACCATGGACATGGGCTGCCACGCCATCCAGTTCTTCCGCTGGTTGAATGCCAACAATCCCGTGAAGAGCGTGTACGCGCAGATGAACACCAGCGTGCACGCCGCCAAGACGCGCGGAGAGGACAACGCGATCATCATCCTCGAGTTCGACAATGGCGTCGTCGCCCTGGCCGAGGAAAGTTGGACCAAGCTCGGCGGCATGGACGATCGCGCCGAAATCCACGGTTCGGAAGGCGTGGCTTACGCCGATGTGCTGCACGGAAATTCCATACCGACTTACAGCGCGAAAGGCGTGGGCTACGCCGTCGAGAAAGCCGGAAGCACGGTTGGCTGGAGTTTCGTGATGTACGAGGAGATCTGGAACTATGGATTTCCGCAGGAGTTTGAGCATTTCGTCGATTGCGTGCTGCACGACCGCCAACCGCTGGTGACAGGCGCCGACGGCAAGGCGGTCCTGGAGATCCTGTTCGCTGCGTACGAATCTGCGGGCTCGGGCCGCAAGATCCAGCTGCCGTCGTCGACAAGGGCGGACAAGCCCTGCGATCTGTGGCTGAGATAGCGCATGGCCACAGTCCATCACTGCCGCGACTATGCGCAGATGAGCCGGCGAGCCGCCGCGTGCGTGACTGCCGCGGCGACCGCAAAGAGTGACTTCTTGTTGTGTGCCCCGACCGGCCACTCCCCCGCCGGCCTGTACCAGGAGCTGATCCGCGAAGGCGCGAAGCAACAGGATCTGCTGCGGAGCTTGCGCGTCGTCAAGCTGGACGAGTGGTTAGGAGTGCCACCGGACGATCCTGCGAGCTGCGAACATTACCTCCAGGGCCGCCTCGTCGGGCCGCTGGCGATCGCTGCGCAACGCTACCTCTCCTTCGATTCGGAGACGAAGGATCCGGCGCGGGAATGCGCGAGGATCAGCGCAGAGCTGCAGCGCGAGGGCCCAATCGACGTGTGCATTCTTGGTCTCGGGCGCAACGGCCACGTGGGTCTGAACGAGCCGGCTCCGAGCCTGCAGCCCCATTGCCACGTCGCCAAGTTGTCCGCGGAAACGCTCGGGCACGCGATGATGAGCGGCAGGGATGTCAAACCTGCATCCGGGTTGACGCTCGGAATGGCCGACATCCTGGCCTCGCGGAAGATCCTGCTGCTCGTGACGGGAAACGGGAAAGAGCGAGCCATCGGGAAATTTCTCGAAGCCACGATCACCACGGATCTGCCCGCCAGCTTTTTGTGGCTGCATCGGGATGTTGAAGTCTTGCTGGACGACAGCTCTTGCCAGAACTCTGGTAATTGATGTCCTGTGTTAGCGTATCGCGCAACATGAATGTCCCCGGGCTTTGCCTTGCGGCTCTTTCGCTATTCGCTGCAAAGGGATTCGCGGCCGAGCCTGTCCCTGCTCGCACCATTGTGCTCGACGGGCTGGTCAGCCGCGCGGAAGTGACCGGACCCCGCGGCAGTTTTGTCACCGAATTGATTTCACGCGCGGACGGAAGTGCGCGCTTCGTCCAGATTTATCCCTCGACAGATCCCAAGCGGCGAAGCCCCGTGGAACTTGTGGTCACGAAGGACAAGCAGGCGTTTCAGCGCGACGAAAAGGGGCAGTTCGTCCAGGCCGCAGCGGGGACGAGTTCATTCGTACTCGGTCACGATGCCGTGCGGCACTCGCTCGCCAAAGGGTCTCGGCCCGCAAAGATTTCGCAATCCGGACCGGCGGAGATGGGCGGGGGACTGGTGACGATCGATCTTGCCGATTACCGGCAAGTCATCGGCTTGGACCTCCCCTTCTCGGCCACTTTCGTTCACTCGGCTGCGCCCGACGATCGATACGTCTATCGGTACACCGAGTTGCTTGCGTTCCGGGTTGCGCCCGGGTCTCCTTCGCCGTCCAACGCGATGAATCCGGCGGCATTGTTCGAACGGCTTGGCGAGCTCGCCGAGATCGCCGCGGCGCACGAGCGGGTAATGGCCGCGCATCGCGCGAGCGACGCCGAGATGCTCACGGCGGACGCCGCCGAACGTTCGACGGTTTCAGGCCGCGGACAACTTTCGGAAGTGACACGCGACGAACAGAGAGCGCGCATGCGCGGCTACCTTGGCGCGATCCGCTTTTCACGCTATCAGGACACCGCAGTTCCCGTGATTGCGCTATCGGAAGACGGCACGCTTGCGTGGCTGGCCTGTGAAATGGACGCGGAAGGAATCCGTACCGTCGAGGGACGAAGCGAGCCGATTGCATACGCCTTCAGTTGGACGGAATTTTACAGCCGCGGTCCCGCCGACGCGCAGAACCGGCGCCCCTGGCGTGCGATCGGCAACGCCTCCAGCGCGCGACCCTCAACCCAATAGCCAGCGAAACGGGAGCAGCACGATCATCACCCACATCATTCCCACCATGAGCGAGAGCATGGTCACTGCGATCATGAGGTAGAGCATTGCCGGCACCAGCGCCACCATGAGCGCGAATACCACCACGGTGAGCGAACCCGCCAGCCACTGACGCCAACCCGAAATCCCTTCGAACCGCCTGCGGATCGAGCGCTCCGGGCTTCGAGGCAGGAATGACATGTGCACGACGCGGCGGTGGCGCGCCGCAACTGTCGGGTGTGTCCCGAACGATTGACCGATGGGCGACTCGCCGCTCCCGGTGTTCGTTGGCGCAACGACGAAGAGCGGTGAGAAACGTGCGAGCGGCCAGCCAGTCGATACCGTGTGGTTGACCGTGAGATTCAACCCAGCGGCGAGGCTCTGCGGATCGCGGGTGAGCTGGACGGCGGTCGCGTCGGCGAGATAGCGTCGACGGCGCAACAGCAGCGCAAGTGCCGGCGAGAGAAAAAGCAAGTTTGCCAAGAACCCAACGAGATTGAACATCGCTGAGGCAAACATGAACGGAAAGACGAGCGCGGTCTTGAGGCGCCCGCGCGTCGGATCGTCAGGCACCGATGGTGGCGGACCGAGGAGAAGCTCCACCGCTCGAGCGCTGTCTGGTGACTCGGCCAGCATGCCACCGCGAACCAGCGGTAAAAGCGTGCGCAGACGCGTGCGCGCCTCAGCCGTCAATGGACCTTGCAGCAGGTCTGCGGCGACGTTGAAAGCAGCTGCGGCGCCCATCCAGCGGAAAGCGGCGAGTGCATCGCCATTGGCAATCATGGCGACGCTGGACGCGAGCAGCGCCTGCGTCTCGCCGCGATTGCAGCGATCCAGCAACCCGCGAGTGACCAGGATCAGCGCGCGACGCTCACCGGACACCAAGGCTGCGGCGTTGACCGCCTCGCTGTCCGCGATGCGCACGATCGGCGGCGGAATACCCGCGGCAATGGCGAGCTCCTCGACGACATTCGAGAGCTGCCGCTCCTCAAAATCGCCCACCTGCAGCAACCGCGCGCCATAGAACTCCACGAGCTGGGCAGGCTCGACGGATGCCAGCAGCCTCAGGCTGCGAAGCCATACTGCAAGCATGAGCAGCGCGCCTGGCAGAACGATGATCAACCCCAGCACGATCGCCTCGAGAAAGGCATTCTCGCCTTCAGCGAAATGGCCACCAGTTGCGAGCAGGCGATCGACCAGGTTTGCGCCGCCGGTCACCACCGAAAAAAGCATCGAAACAACAGCCGCGATGCCGAAGAGCAACGGAAAGACGATCGCCGCGAGCGGCACACTCACGAGCACCACTGAGATCGACGCGAGCGCACTGAGCACATGCGCTGCACGACGATGGCGGCGCTGCGCGGCGAAGAAGTCGTCGCGAACGATCGGCCCGGGAACCTTCGGGTACGGCGTGGAACGCTCGGCCATGGAGTTGGAGTTCATCGCGGCCCGCAATAGACAATTGGTCGGGACGCGTGATTCTGGCGTGCTGGCGGGACAAGAGAGTAGAGCAAACGCATGGTGTGTCCGCTGGTAGGGATAAGCCGATACCGCCGAATTCGACGATATGGTGGAGTGTCCACGTCGGTCCAAAGGAAACACATGAGTGCGTTGTCCCTTTCACCGGACGGGAAGCTTGCAATCGCGGCTAGCCAGACCTCGTCCAAAAATGATTTCGATTATCTGGTGGGTAAATGGAACATCAGAAATCGTACCTTGAAAAAACAGCTGGCCGGCAGCGATGAGTGGGACGAATTCGACGCCACCCAGGAGTTCCACCTGATACTGCTGGGCCTGGGCAATTTCGACATTTTTCATACTGAGTTTGACGGAAAGCCATTCGAAGGACTCACGGTGCGATTGTTCGATCCGCACACACTCCTGTGGACGATCTATTGGGCCGACAGCAACGTCATGAAACTCGACGGTGGAAAGGTAGGCTCGTTTGATGGCGCTATAGGTGAATTCTTCGGCCGTGAGGTTGTCGACGACAAAGACGTTCTCGTGAAATTCCACTGGGACAAGCGCAATCCGCAAGCTCCGATTTATAGCCGTGCGTTCTCCGCTGATGCGGGCCGAACGTGGGAATGGAATTGGTACTCGAACTTTTCACCCCGTTGACCAATCCACAATCAGCTTGGCCGCCTACTTGTACGCGATCGCCGCGCTGCACGGTCCTGCGAGATGCAGGACCTCATAACGCTTGAATCCAGCCTCGCGGCACCAACTCCAAAAATCCGCGCCGGTGAAATCAAACGCATCGCCGAATTCGATCAGCATGTTGAGCGACATCATCAAGCCGAATGCGTTCTTGCGCCGCTCGTCGTCGATCAGATTTTCGATTGCGATGAAGGCGCCGCCAGGCGGTAAGGCGTCATACGCAAGTCGCACGAGATGTTTTTTCTTCTCGAGATTCCAGTCGTGCAGAATCATGCCCATCGTAATGACGTCCGCCTTCGGCAGCGGCTCCTCGAGGAAATCTCCGGAAGCCGTCCGAACGCGTCCGCCGTGCTTTTCGCGAGCGATCCAGCGCTTCGCAATCGGCTCGACGGCAGGTAGATCGAAGCTCACGCAATCGATGCGCGGATGGCGCCGCGCGACGAGCGTGCACAACAATCCCATCGCACCACCGACATCGCACAGGGTTCTGAAGCGGGAGAAATCGAACTTCTCCGCGAGTGCGAGGAAGTTCGGGGTAGAGATGCCGGCCATCGCGCTCATGAATTGCTCGAGCCGGGCAGGATCTTCGTAGAGCGTTTCGAACATCGACTTCTGACTGTGTTTGAGCTCGTTCTGCGGCTTGCCCGTCTTCAGAGCACCATCGAGATCGCCCCAGAACCGGAACAAGCGCGCGCTCGCCATTTCAAGAATGCCGCCGATGTAGCCGGGGCGATTCTTGTCGAGAAACTGCGCGGTGGCCGGTGAATTTCCGTAGCGAGCCTCGGGACCGTTACCGTCTCGCACAAGGAAGTCGAGCGCGACGAGTGCATCGAAAAAGTCGTAGATACCGCGCGGGTCGAGACGCAGAACAGCGCCGAGCTCCCGACCGGTCATGGATTTGTCACCCAAAACCGTAAAGACGCCCAATTCCACGGCGGTCAAAAGCACCTTCGAAGACCAGAAGCCGAAACCGACTTCCATGATTCGCTCGACACCATCGGCAGCGGCGGCGTCAACGCTGGAAACTTTTGGCGAGATCGCGTTCATGAGGGTAGCTCCGCAAGTTCGACGAGCAATCTATTCTTGCCGCGCAGCCGCAACCCCACGCGTCGATGACAACCACCGAGCGACGCTACGCCTGCCGGCGCATGATCGCTAGCCGACGATTCCGACATTGCTCGACGCGATTTAGAACGAGCGCGACAACTACGAACGGCCGCAGCGGGCGCAGAGGTCGGCGCGCATCAGGAGTACTCTTCGGCGGCCGAGGCCTGAAAATCGGCTCCGGTCAAATCACTTCGCGCCAGTGGTCGTGAAGCGGATTTCATCCGCCGCGAGGAACTCGCCGTTGCGCGGTCCGCTCAATCGGATGGCCGCTATTGCCGATGCTTCGGGCGCTTTCACGGTCAGCTCGAGAAACGGGATCGGATCGGCTGGGGCCTTGCGGCCGGGCACGGCGGTGACCGACGCCTTGTCGACAACCTTGCCATGCTTGTCGAGCGCCTCGAGCAATGCCGGGCACCCGGTCGAGCCCCAAAGGACCAGCGTGACGCGCGACGCGCCCTTTGGAAACGTTGCCTGCATCGGGATGGCCTGTTCGGTTGCCATGGCATTCAGGATGCCTTTGCGATTCGTCGCGATGTGCGGGAAAAACATGATTCGGCCCGTCGCCTTGCTCTGGGTGGGCGCCGCGGCAAGTTTGAAGACCACGCCTTTCTCAGTCCAGGTGGGCGTGGGTTTGCCGATCTCGGCCTGCTCGAAGTCGATCACGATCTCCGCCGCACGACCAGCGGAAGCAGCACCTAGCAAAGCCAGAAACGGTATCGCGAAGCGTCGCTTCATGTCATCTCGAGGCCACGCATCGCGCTGGTCGACGAGGCAAACTTGTCCTCCTCCAAACCCATGCGCTGCAGCATCGAAACGAAAAGATTCGGCAACGGGTAATTTTGCGCACTGTCGAAGGCGAGATGCTGACCATGACGGAATCCGCCGCCGGCAAACAGCGTGGGCAGGTTGGTCGTCGAATGCGCGTTGGCGTCACCCAGGTTGGAGCCGTACAGGATCATTGTTCGATCGAGCAGCGTCTCCCCGCCCTCGCTCACGGCTTTCAAATCACTGAACAGATTCGCGAGCAGTTTCATCTGCCATTCGTCCAGCACCTTGAGCTGCGTGAGCTTCTCCTCCGTCTTTCCGTGGTGAGAGAGGTTGTGATAGCTGTCGGTGATGGTCTCGCCATCAATGTTGATCACCGGCGTGCCGACGCTGTTCAACATGAGGGTGATGGCGCGAGTCGAATCGGTCTCGAACGACAGCCGCGCCAGGTCATACATGGCTTTCAGCTTGTCCATGTATTGCGCCCCGCTGGCGAATTCGCCCGGCGCGGGATGGCTCACTACCGGTTTGGGTTTGCGTTCCCACTCGCGCGACTCCTGCAGGCGGTGCTCGAGGTCGCGGACACTCGTGAAGTACTGCTCGAGACGGGTGCGGTCGCGCGCGCCGACCTTGCGTTGAAGGTCTTTCGACTGGTCCGCGACGGCGTCGAGGATGCTACGTCCCGTGTCGAGCCGGTGCACCTGAGCCTCGACCTGCTCGGGCGTGCCCTGCAGGAAAAGCTGGTTGAAAACGTCGGACGCGCGCTCTTCAGGCGGGATAGCGACGCCGGTGCCAGTCCACGAAAGACTGCGGGCCGCGCCATTGACGGCGAGCGTGAGCGAGGGGAACCGCGTGAGGGTGCCGAGACGTTCAGCGATGTGCTGGTCGAGCGAAATGGTATTGCGGAACGAGCTGCTCGCCGGATGTGGTGCGGCCGTCAGGAAGCTGATGTCGGACGGGTGGCCGCCATCCACGTTCGGATGCGAGACGCCGCTGAGCACTGTGAAGTCGTTGCGGTGCGCCTCCAGCAGTTTGAGATAGGGCGAAGCCACGTATTCGCGACCCGCGCCGGTCGGGAAAAACAGGTCGGGCCGCACGCCCAGGTTGTTACAGATGCCAAGCATGCGGCGCGGCGTGGCATTGGGCGCGAGCGGCGACGCCGGCGCGGCGCGCGCGAAACTCGGCTGCATCGCCTCGAGCAACGGCAGCGACATCGCGACGCCAACGCCTTCGAGAAAGCGCCGGCGCGAGATGGCCTGACGCGTGGTGATGAAGGGAGCGGGAAATTTCTTGTTCATTTGGTTTGGAACAACTCGCTGCGGACTATTTCCTCAACCAGGGTGCGCACGCCGTACTGGCGCGTGCTCGCACGCTGCAAAATCTGCTCGAGCTCCCCGCGGTCGGAGAAACGCACCGGCGCTCCCGTGGAGAAGACCACCAACTGCTTGGCGAGGTTGCGCGCGACGGCCACCTCGTCGCCGAGCAGCAAGCGCTTGAACTCTTTTATATCGCGGAAGGTGCGGCCGTCGGCTAACTCACCGGTGGAGTCCACGGGTAGCCCGTAGTGAAAGGCGAATGCCTGACCATTCAGGCCGTAGCCGGGCTCGGGCTTCACGTTCTCAGCGACTGCGCGGTATCGGTCTCGGCGCGCTCCCATCACGTCGAAGCTTTCGAGCGCGAAGCCCGGCGGATCCATCTTCACATGACACGACGCGCAACTCGGGTTGTCGCGGTGCTTGGCGAGCTGCTGGCGGATGGTCACCGCGCCGCGGATGTCCGGATCGACGGCCTTCACATTCGGCGGCGGCGGGCGAGTCTCGATGCCGAGTATCCGCTCGGTGATCCAGTGGCCGCGCAGCACCGGCGAGGTGGTAGTGCCGTTGGCAGTCAGCTTCAGCACGCTGGCCATGGTCATCATGCCGCCGCGCTCACTGCCGGGCGGGAGCGCGACGCGACGCATCTTCGCGCCGACCACGCCAGTAATGCCGTAGTGGTTGGCGAGACGCTCGTTCAGATACGTGAAATCCGAGGCAATGATGTTTCGCGCCGGCAGATCCGCGCGCAGCAGCTCGGTGAAGAACAACTGGGTCTCGTCCAGCGCGGCGAGCTTGAGCGGCTCGTCCAGCTCGTAATCGTTGTAGATAGTCGCAGAAGGCGAGGTGTCGTCGATCTTGCGCAGGTCGAGCCAGTAGTCGGTGAACGCGTCCACGAAGCGGCGTGACCTCGGATCGTTGAGCAGCCGCTCGGTCTCCGCTCGCAACACCGCGGGCTTGTGCAGTTCACCTTTGTGCGCGCGGGCGCGCAGCGCTGCGTCAGGTGTGGAGTTCCAGAGGAAAAGCGACAGGCGCGTGGCGAGAGCCCAGTCGTCGAGCTTGCCCGGCCGCTCCTCGACGAACACGAAGCCCGGCGAGACCAGCACGCCGGTGTACGCGGTGAGCATCGAGCGAGCGAAGCCGGAGCCGAGCTCCAACTCTCGCTGAAACAGCCCGAGGAAGCGTTGCACTTCCGATTTCTGGATGGGCCGCCGGTATGCAGTCTCGACGAATCGACGTAACAGCCGCTCGGCGTCCCGTTGCGGATTCCTGGAAGTCACTTCGACCGTTACGTTCTTTATGGGGCTGCGCTGGAATCCGCCTGGCCCACCGGGGAAAGCTGCACCACCGACTGGCGGACTGGTGCTTGGCGCCACCGTCTCCAGTGGCACACCGCCTTTCTCGCCCTCGCCGAGCCGCCGCATCGGCAAGTCGCCGAACAGCAGTTGATATCCGCGCGGGGCGTGAGCATCTTCCAGCGGTCCCGTGACTTCGAGCCATTGCACGGCGTAGCCGGGCATGCCCTCCTTCGTAGCGAGCGGATTGACGTACTGCTCGTCGGAGCCGTTCACGCGCGTGCGGAAGAGCCGCATCGCGTCTGTGCGGATGCTTTCGCCGCCCGCAAGTTGCACCTCGATCTCCCCCACCGACGGCTCCGGCGTGAAGTCGATGGCACCGACGGCGCGCGTCTGCCCCGGGCTCTGAGCGTAAATTCCAATGGGCTCGTTGTTACGGCCGGGCCAGATTTCATCCGCGTTGGGCCTGTGCCAGACAGGCAGCCAGTAGGTTGGCGCCTTCTCAGCACCCTGGCCCGTGTAAAACCAGCGTCCGATTCCGCCGCCGCTCACCCAGACTGAGTAACCCTTCAATTTGATGTTGTAGCGCCCGGCGACTGGTGCGTTGAAGCCCCAGCCGTAACCACCGGCATCGCTGAAGATGCTGGAAACCTTGCCGACGGCCTCGCGCTCGCGCGTCTCCGGGCTGGAATTGGGTGCGCGTCCGGCGCGTACCTCGGGCTGCGCGTGAGAGTCGAGCACGGGGAACATCAGCCTATCTGATAGCGTGCCATTCTCGCTGGGCCGATAGCGCTGCCCGATGGCGTCGCGCGCGTAAATCTTGCGCACTGTTTTCGGAGGCCGTTCGAATGCCGCCGACATCGCCTGGCGCATCGCATAGTCCGCCGCGGTGAGGTAGCGCTCCATCTGCACGAACGACACATCGAGCGCCTCGCCACTCTTGTTGAATCGATGCCCTTCTCCGTCGAGCGGCAGCTTGTCTTTCACCTGCGCCCACGGGACGTTCAGGAGATCGCGAAGAGCGTTTTCGTACTCGTAACGGTTCAGCCGGCGCTGGACTGCGCGGCCGTCCCGCGCCGTGACTTCCTTCTCGAAGGCGGTGAGCGAAGAGGAAACGCCGTGGGTGAACGTAGCGAGGTCCGCCGGCGCGGGGCGTTCTTTTTTCTTTTTCGGCGGCATTTCGCCGGCAGCGACACGATCGAACACTCTGACCCAGGTCGCAAGGTTCTCCCAATTGCCCGGCTCGAATTTCAGAACGCTGAGGTCCAGACCACCACTCTGATCTTCGTAGTGACACTCACCGCAGTATTGGTCGAAGAATTGGGCTGAACCTTCTACAGGAGCCCCGCTGGCGAGCGAAGCGCCGCACAGCAGAGTCGCCACGATGCAGGCGCGCGGCGCGCCACCAAATGAACGGTGCCGCCTGGCAGGAAAGCGATCGGAATTGGTGCCATGCACAGCACCAACGATACCAAACAGGCGCTCAGGAGCTCCCGTCTTCATACTTTTGTCTATAAAACGGACTTTCGTCATGTCACCTTGAGACAAGGCGAGCGCTGCGCGGTTCGCAACCAAGCGCTGCGAAATGGCGGTTTCGTCAGTCAGATGGCGCCGCACCTGCAGTCGCCGGCGCGGTGGGCGCCTCGACACTCGGGGACGTTGTAGCACTGTCCTTCGGCGCCAGCATGTCAGCTTCTTGTCGATCACTCCGAGCTGCCGCTTGAGCTCAGCCCTGTCCTTCTGGATTTTTCCCACCTCGCCGCGCCCCGAACACATCGTCACGATGGGCGCGATGATGAGGGTGCCGATCCCCAGATTGACACCCCTGATTGCCAGTTCCCGGCTGGGATGCCTTCGTCTCCATTTCAGCCATGTCTTCTCCTTCGAAGCTGCGTGGTCGGGATCGAGTCGATCAGTGTGCGTGGCGCGGCTGCCCGATCACGCTTCGGAGACTGAGAAACGAGAGGATCAGGAAACCCACAGTTCCCGCAAATGGGCTCCACGTCTCCAGGTCGAGCAGCTTTCGCGCAAATTCGAGCGACAGGAACATCGGGATGAGGATGCACACCCACGCGTAAGTGTTCACCAGGAGACGGAACATGCCCATGCGGTCCGCGTGTGTCTGGAGCGGATCCGTCTTCCTGACATACATCAACCAGTACATGGCGAACGCACCTAACACGGGACCGGCATACCCCGGGAATGGATGTTGTGCGATGTAGAAATTGAAGGCGACGAACAGGAAATAACTCAGGGTGGCGGCTAGAACCATATACGGCGAGACGAAATCGAACGGTCCACGGCGTTGCAAGACGGCCTTGCGCTTCGCGTCCGGCGACGAGCGCTTGTGCACCTTGTTGAACCTGGTCATGAACCACGCAATCATGGCGGTCGGCAACGACTGCAATGCGGTATCGAGCGCTGTCGATCAGTTGCTGGCAACCAAACGCGGATCGGCAACTTCGCCGGAGTGGAGCGCCTCCATGAGAGCGTCCTTCCCGATGCTCAGCAGTTCGCGCTCCGGAATTGCCGACTGTGTCACGAAGGTCATCGTCAGCAGGTATCTCGGCTGCGCGGCCGGCGCGAACAGCACGATCGCCGCGCGTTGTACGGGCTCGCCTTCCTTCACGAGATCCCGGTAGTTGGCCCACATGCCACCGAAGTCGGCGCTTGTGTTTCCAGACTGAAGCCTTGCACGCTCGATCAGCGCCGCGCGCAGCAATTGCGTCTGCGCGTCACGCTGCGGCGTGCGCAACGGCCTTTCCGGCGCTGCGGACACCTGGTGAAGACGCGGCACCAGCGATGAGCGGGCATCGATGAGAGTCGCGAGTGACGCCGAGTAACGCACCAGGTTGAGCGCGATCCCCGCGCCGTTGCCCAGGTCACCCTCGATCTCGGCGTTGGCGCCGTAACGACGTTCGTGCGTCACCGACGCTCCGGGAAACCCGATATCCAACGGCGACAGGAGATCGGCCTGCAGGAGACTTCGCCGGGCACTTTCGTAGCCGAGCCGGGAGACCATGCGCATCCCAGCGCCGATCTCCGCCTGCACGAACCGGCCCCGAAGCTCCGGCGCTGCATCCAAGGCGGAGCCGAGAACTTCGTTCAGAAAGAAGGGCTGGAGCAAGGGCCCAGCCTGGAAGATGTCGGTGACCGGCCTCAACCTCACCTGCGGTCCCGACCTCTGCTGGTAGTTAGCCGGATCGAAACTGGGCAGCGAGAGGATGGCGGCGATGCGGCGCGAATCCAGCTCGATGACCACCGCGCCGGCCTCGCGAAGATCGTGTGCATCGATGGCGCGTTGCATGCGGTCTGCGAGCGCACGCTGCAGGTCGATGTCGATCGACAACCGCGCATCCCGGCCTTCTTTCAGGATGCCGTCGAGCTCACGCTCCATGCCCTCCTGACCCTGGCCATCGCGGTTGACGAAACCGACCAGGCCCGCGACAGCTTCCCGGTGCGGATAAAGCCGGCCAGGCACCTCGAAGAAGCGGATCAACCGCGGAGATTCGCGCCACTCGCTCGAGCTGAGCCAGACCCTGATCTGCTGCGCGCGTGATTCCGTGACGCGCACCGGAACCTGCCGCTCACGCGCCCTGCTCCAGTATTCGTCGCCCAGGCTGGATATCCGCCCGCGCTCGACGCCGAGCTCTCGCGCGAGCGCCGCGATGAATCGGGACACGGACGAGCGGGGATAGCCATTCAGGGCTTCCATGTTCACGGCGGGTTGCCAAACTACTTCGGCCGCAGTCAGCGCCGTGCCACGAAAGTCGAGCAGTTGGCCGCGTGCGGGTTCGATGTGCACGGAACGGCCCGGCTCCTGGGGTTGCCACCAGAAGACGGCGGCGCCAGCCAACACGCCCAGCGTCACCGCGGATACTGCAAAGATCTTCCTGTTTTTCATGGGGCGCGAACTCCAGAAGTCATGCCTCGAGCGTAGCGTGCAGTTCCCGGTTTCGCGAGCTCACCGCTCATCTGGCCGCAAGTATCTTGTTTCCCAGTCGCCGGGAATTTTCCGGGCCTCCGCTCGGATGCTGCCGTTGGGGAAGCCTGCGCATAACGCGGCCTTGACGGCGGGACTTTCGACCGCCTCGTTGGTCTGCTGGTCTCGCACCCGGCAATCCCATTCCAGTGTGAATTTGCACACCAGCGTGTCCTTTTCCTGCGGATGGGCGACACAGGAATCTTTCGTCGCGCCCACCCACCGGACGTAGGTCCGGCCGCCATCCACATTGCACCACTCGTGGTCGAACAGACCTCTGCAATGGGCGACCACCTTGTTCGCAGTTTCCACGTAGAGCTGGGCCAGCTTTAGCCCGCAGGGATGCTGGCCACCTTGGGTCTCTGCCTTGCACTTGGCATCGCGCTGCTGTGTCTCGTTCGCGGCTTCGCGAGCACGATTGTCCGCGTGGACTTGCTTGGCGATCTGCGCCCCCTTGGCGATGCGACCAATCTCCCGCTCCGCATTGTCATAGGAGCCGAAGGGCGCTGACGCGCGGAGCGAGGTTGTCCCCTGGATGAACCTGCCTTCATAAGCGACGTTCTGCCGGCCGGTGAACGCAACTTCGTCGCCATGATCATTGAAGAGTGGTTTGCCCTTGATGAAATGGGACAAGTCCCAGATCGGCATTTTCGGACACTTGCTCTTCATCAACGGAATGATATTTTCCTGCAGCAGCCGCGCGTCTTGTTCTGCCGTGATTTCCTGACCTGTCGGAATGTTCCAGTAGACCGAGAACACCGTATGCGCGCAGCTCCCGGGGTAATTCTGGTGGACTGCCATCACGATCTCGCCATGGGGTACGCTGGCAAGCGGCGTCTCCACCCATTCGTGTTTCTTCACGGAAAGCTGCGCGCTCGCGAGTTGCGCGAACAGGAGAGCCAGCAACGCGATGAGATGACGCATCAGTTCATGCCTTTTTGTTGTTGCCCACTGTCCTGCTATTCGCCGCGCTGTCGACGACGTCGTGAATGGTCGCGAGCGCGACATGCCCTAGTCATCGACGTAAAGGCGCAGAGCCGTGCGCGGGTCGGGCAGTTCCTTCATCGCATCGCGGGTGATTCCGGTTGCCGTCAGGTTCAGCGATGAGAGTCGCGGCAGCATCATGAGCACTGCGACTCCTTGCGCAGTCACTCGGGTGCCCGTCAGATCGACAGAACGCAGGTTGACGAAGGTCGCGAGCGATTGCAGACCGGCGTCCGTGATGCGGCACCGAGCCAGCTCGGCATCGACGATGTAGGGAGCCACGTCCTTCAGAGCGGCCAACGACGCGTCATCACAGGCTTCAGGATCACTGAAGGTTCTCAGGATCAGCCCATCCGCCGGATTCTGCGACCGGGGAGCCAGTCGCAACCCAGTCGCCTCCTCCACCGCGCGCAACGCAGACAGCTGCGTCGTGTAATCGGGCGCCCATGGCTCTTCCACCCGCGGCGCAGGTGCCGCCGCGATGGAATCGAGAGCTGCGGTTCCTGACGCGCCGGCATCGATCCAGATCCTGAGCAGGTCGCGGTCAGTTTCCGCCAATGGCGGTTTGCCTTCCGCCGGCATGAAATCTTTCTCGGCAGGATCGAGAGTGACGCGGCGAATCAGCTCGCTGGCGCCGGCATCGCCGGCGACCACGACCTTTCCGTCTTTTCCGCCATGCATGAGCGCCGCGTAGGAGTCCAGCCGCAATCCTCCTTTGCTCTTGCCACTTCCGTGACACAGCACGCAACGCTCCTTGAGGACGGGCGCGATACGCACGGAGAAGAAGCTGTTTTCATCCGGTCGCGCAGACCGCTCGAAGCCGATCAGCGGCATGAGATGTTCAGTCAGATGCTCCTCGCCATGGGCCAGCTGGCCGCCGCGATAGCCGGTGAATGCCACGAGCACGACCGTCAGAGTCAGCGCGGCGAAATACGCCGTGGGAAAGCGGCCGCGGATGCTCCAGCACAACAGTGTCGCGGAGGCGACGCCGATGCCGCCCCACATGTGCTGTGTCAGCAGCGCACCTTCGAAGCCGCCGCTCCAGGCCAGCAACCAGCCCAGATACGGCGTGGCCAGCGCGCTCAGCGCCGCCAGCCCCAGCACGAATCCGGCGGCCGATCGCAGCGCTTCGCGCCCAGCCCGGCGGCTAACTACCTCGAGAAATGGAACCAGGAGAATGAACGCGATGGGCAGATGAACGGCCAGCGGATGCAGGCCGCCGATGAACTGTGCAAGGTCACCGCGCTCCTGGCCGTCCGGAGGCGCGACGCACGCCAGTACGATCAGACCCAGGATTCCCAGCGCGCCGGCCCCGATCAAGGCGTGGCGATATCTCATGCCAGAAGGGATGCGATGACCTTCGCGGGAACAACTCCCGTGGGCTTCTGATCGAGACCCTGGGTTTTGAAGATCATGCGGTTGTGGTCGATTCCGAGCAGATGCAGGACCGTTGCCGTGAAATCCCGCACGTGCACCGGATCCTTCACCACGTTGTAGCTGAAATCATCCGTCTGGCCGTAGGCTGATCCTGCTCTCGATCCGCCTCCCGCCATCCAGCCCGTGAAACAACGGGGATGATGGTCGCGTCCGTATTCCGTTCTGGAAAGGCCGCCCTGGCTGTAGACGGTTCGCCCGAACTCCCCGTTCCAGATGACCAGCGTGTCGTCCAGCAATCCGCGTCTGCGCAGATCGACGATCAGGGCGTAGCACGCCCGATCCGTCGCCGCGCAGAGAATGGGCTGTGCCTTGACGGCACCCCCATGAACGTCCCAGCCACGCTGGTAGATCTGGGTAAAGCGCACGCCTCGTTCCGCCATCCGGCGCGCCAGCAGACAGTTGTTGGCAAAGGTGCCGCTCTGCCTAGCTTCCTCGCCGTAAAGTTTCCACGTGCTGGCGGGTTCCTGGCTCAAGTCCGTCAGTTCCGGCACGGAGCGCTGCATGCGGAAGGCGAGCTCGTATTGATTGATGCGCGCCAGCGTTTCCGGATCGCGCCACCGTTCGTACGTCTCCCGATTGATCGCGTTGACGCCGTCGAGGAAGGCACGCCGGCTCTTGCGCGAAATTCCGGCGGGGTCGCGCAAGTTCAACACCGGTGTCCCGGCGGAACGGAAGGCGACTCCGGCATGTTCGCTGGAGAGGAACCCGCTGGTCCAGAACTTGGGCGATATGGGTTGGTTGTTAGTGTGCGGCAGGAGTTTCGAGTTGAGCACGACGAACGCCGGCAGGTTTTCATTCATCCTGCCCAGACCGTAGGACAGCCAGGCGCCGAGCGCCGCCTTTCCCGGCACCATGTTTCCCGTGTTCATCAGAAGCTGCGCCGGTTCGTGATTGATGGCATCGGTGTTGAGCGTGTGAACCAGCGCAAGCTCGTCCACGACTTTCGCAGTCCAGGGAAGAAGGTCGCTGACGTGCCGGCCGCTTTGTCCGTACTGCGCGAACTTCCAATACGGCGGCGCGATGGGGAACCGGGTCTGGCCCGCCGTCATGCTGGTCAGGGCCTGGTTGCCGCGCACGGAATCGGGCAGATCCTGGTCATACATCTGCACGAGGCCCGGCTTGTAGTCCCACAAATCCATCTGCGACGGAGCACCGCTCATGAACAGCTGGATGGCGCGCTTCGCCCGGGGTGCAAAATGCGGAAGCTGGGTGTGGGCATCGCCGGCCGGTGATTCGCTCGTCGCGGCAGCGGACCCATCCGGTAGCAAGGTCGCCATGGCGGCAACCGGCACCGCCCCACTGAGGCCTTCGAGGAAACGGCGGCGACTGATTTCCGTCATTTGTTCAGCGCCTCGTCGAGGTTCATCACCGCGCTCGCCAGCAGCATCCACGGCGCCAGCTCCTTGGGAGCGACGCCTGCGGCTCGTGGTGATTCCCCCACGGCAACCACCTCCCGGGCGGATTTCGGATCCTCCGAGTAGACCTCCCGGAACTCGTCGAGAGCCCGTTCGAGAGCCGCCTTCTCGGTTTCGGTAGGTAGGCGCGACAGCATCGCCTGGACGATGAGCTCCAGCCGTTCGCCGTCATCGTCCCGTTCGAGCAGCGCGCGTTCGGCGAGCTTTCTCGCGGCTTCCAGCCACTGGACATCGTTCATGGTCACGAGTGCCTGGAGCGGAGTATTCGTGCGCTGGCGCCGCGTGCAGGCCGCGTCGCGCACCGGAGAATCGAACGCGTCCATGCTGGGAGCGGTCGCCATCCGTTTCCAGAATGTATACAGGCTGCGCCGGTACAACGATTCACCGTGATCCTGAACGTAATCACGCGTATCGCTCGATGGAAAACTTCCCGACTCCCACACGTCCGGGGACTGATACGGCTTGACGCTGGGCCCGCCTATTTTCTCGACCAGCAGCCCGCTCACGGCGAGCGCCGTATCGCGCAGCATCTCCGCATCCATGCGGAATCTCGGGCCATGCGAGAGCAACCGGTTGCGGGGATCCTTCTCCGCGGCCTGAGCGCTCGCCCTGGCTGACTGCCGATAGGTGGCGGACATCAAGACCTGCTTGTAGAAACGCTTCACGTCCCAGCCGCTTTCGCGGAAGTCGACCGCCAGCCAGTCGAGCAGGTCGGGATGGGAAGGCCTTTCCCCGGCCGTGCCGAAATTCTCCGTGGTCTCCACCAAGCCGGTGCCGAACAGCTCCTGCCACATCCGGTTGACGCTCACGCGGGCGGTGAGCGGATTCTTCGGACTAACCACCCACTCCGCCAGACCGCGTCGATCCTTCGGCGCATTCTCGGGCATCGGGGGTAGAAAGTGCGGGACTGCGGGCCGCACCTTCTCGGCCCGCTGCGCGAAATTCCCGCGCGTGAGTACATCCGCGTAGGCCAGTCGCGGACTTTCTTCGCTCACCATCGCGGGCTCTCCACCCTGGGAGAGCTCCTCGAGCTGCACGCCCAGCGCGGCGAACTGCTGCACCAGCGAGGGCAGGAGCGGATCGTGTGCGGAGAAATAGAAATCCGATACCGACTTGAATTGCTGCTCGCTCCACTGCGAAGGCGGTCGCTGCACGACCTCGGCCACGTGGTCCTCGTAGACCAGCCTGTGCGCTTCCTGCTCCGACAATGCGCGGCGATAGATTCGGAAATCTTGGTAGCGCGACTCGCGCACCGCGCGCGCATCCGGAAACTGCCGGCCGAAACTGAGCGGCGTGGTCACGCGGACCGTGCCTGCCAGCGCATCCCGCTCGACGTCCACCGGGATCGGTTTCCCATCGACGTAGAGCCTGACCCCGGATGCCTTTCCGGAACCATCGTAGACAGCGAGCACATGATTCCATCGCCCACGCATCAGGACGCGCTCGCGGCTCGCGACGCCCAACGCATTGGCGTCACCGGCATGGACCAGCCTGAATGCCAGCTTCGCCGTCAGGTGATAGTCGGACTCCTTCCGCTCCTGCCCTTCGTCATAGATCAGATCCCAGCCTCGCGATCCATGCTGCGAATCCGTACGTGAGACGATGGAGCCGCGACGTTCGCGATTGGATACGCCGAAGGTGCCCTGCCGCGGCATCACCCACGTGCCGACCGAAAAGGCGTCTTGCACGTCGAAATCTCCGGCTTCGGGAATTTCGATCCGCGTCGAGGTATCCATGCGCATCGACGGCCAGGCCCAGACTTCTTCGCCCCAGTACGGCGGAGCACCCGTGGCCGTGACCTCGCGAATTCCGGAATTCGCGGCGGAATTTTTCAGCGTCTGGCCTTTCTGCTCGTCCATGCGCAACCGGATTTCCAGGTCGGTGGGGTCGACTGCCTGCGGCCGCGTTCCCGACTGCGCCAGCCAGCGAGCGACCAGAATCTTCGCCTCGCTGTCACGATCCACGATCTGCGCGCGTAGTGCCGCGCGCTTCGCGAGCAACGCCTCGTAGGCCGCTCGGTTCTCGGGCTTGGGCAGCGTGATGACAGGTGGCCAATCCTTGCGATCCTGATTGCTGGGTGTCTCCGTCAGATTGTTGAAGAAGGCAGTCAGCTGGTAGTGATCCTTCTGCGAGATCGGATCGAACTTGTGATCGTGGCAGGCCGCGCAACCCACGGTCAGTCCGAGGAAGGCCGCGCTGAAAGCTTCGACGCGCTCGCGCTGATTGTTGACTCGCAGTTCCTCCTCGAGCGTTCCGCCTTCTCCGGAACTGATGCCGGCCCGGATGTACGCCGATGCGAGCAGCTGGTCGAGCGTGGCGGCGGGCAGCATGTCTCCGGCCAGTTGTTCGCGGATGAACCGGTCGAACGGGAAGTTGCGGTTGTACGCGCGTACCACGTAGTCGCGGTAGGGCCAGATGGCGCGGAAGTTATCGAGATGCAGGCCGTGCGTATCCCCGTAGCGTGCAACATCCAGCCAGTAGTGGGCGCGGTGTTCGCCGTAGCGCTCGCTGGCCAGCAGTCTGTCCACGACTTTCTCGTAGGCGTCAGGCGCCGTGTCGTCGAGGAAGGCCTGTACTTCATCCGGCGTGGGCGGCAGTCCGGTGAGATCGAAAGTCACCCGGCGGATCAGTGCATGGCGGTCCGCCTCTCCCGACGCGGCGAGCCCTTCCTGGTCGAGTCGCGCGAGGATGAACCCGTCGATATCGTTGCGCGGCCAGCGTGATCGCGGGTCGGCCGGCGGAAACGCAGGAACAGCGGGACGCACCGGCGCCACGAACGCCCAATGCTCCTGGTACTGGGCGCCTTCCTCGATCCATTGCCGGAGCATCGCGATTTCGCGTGGCTTGAGGGTCTTGTGCGCCTCCGGAGGCGGCATGCGCTCCTGCGGATCCTTCGCTTCGATGCGCTGGATCAGCGGGCTGCCGTCCGGATCGCCGGGAACGATCGCCGCCGCGAATTCGCCGTGTGGTGCGAAGGCGAACTCGGCCCGGTCCAGCCTCAGCTCCGCCTTTCGGGAGCTTTTGTCGGGCCCATGACAGTGATAGCAGTTCTCGGACAGAACGGGCTGGATGGATTCATTGAACGACAGCGTTGCGGCCGGCTCTCGAGTGCACGCCGTCAACTGGATCAAGGCCGCGGCCAGAAAACAGCGGCCAAGCACTTTCCTTGTCTGAATTGGACCCATCTCGCTCCAGGGCACCCCGCTCGATACTTCCGGCTGACAGTACGTCGCCAAAGTCGTTGTCGGCAAGCGCGTCAACGGCAGCCGAACGTGCGCTGCCCTGAGCTCGTGATCTGGGTGAGCAGCTCATCGGTGTCGAACGTGCGGGAGGTCGTGGTAAAGATCGATAGAGACCCATATGCCGTGGCGGGAGTGTTGCAAGATGGACGAGCGCCTGCGGTTTGTGGCTCGCCTGCTGGAGGGCGAGAAGGTGGCAAGAACGCGGTGAGCGCCGCCACTCCACTGATTGCCAGTCTCACCCCCGACTGTCTTCGCCATGAAATTGACTTTGGACCCGAATTGAAGTGAGCACAGTGTCGCAGTTCCGACCCTCTGCAGTACCTCACGAACAATTCTGACAGGCCAACAACGTTGTGCAGTCAGGGCGCCGTCAGCAGGTGTTGATAGTGGCTACGATAGACGCGATCGCCGAAAAATCGCAGCAGGCCGTTGCGCAGAACGGGATGCAATTGTCGGATGCGGTCCCTACGGTGCGTCATTGCGAGCACGCGATGGACCCGAGGAACGCGGCGAGTCTGGTATGCAGAGACCGCCGTTGCAACGTTGGGCGATTCGGAGAGGCAATCAGCTAATACAAGCGCGTCCTCCACTGCCATGGCCGCGCCTTGCGCCATGTTAGGACTCATCGCGTGAGCTGCGTCACCGACCAGCAGCACGCAGCCACGCGACCAACCATCAAGAACAACTTCCTCGATCTGCGAAGCATGTATCGCGACACTGCTTTCCAGGGCTTCGCCGACCGAGATCACCGGCCCATCGAAATCGGCAAGCACCTCTCGCAAGCAGTTCGTGGAGTTTGTCGGCGGTCTCTGGCCCATCAAATCGACATAGCAATAGGCTTGTCCGCGGCCGATTGGCATCATCAGGCATGCGGACGCTCGGTTCATCAACACCGACCAAGTCGTAATTTGCGGCGGGCACGGTATGACGAAACGCCAGCTCCACTGCTTGAGCGAACGAAGTCCCGCATCCTTGAACGCCAGCCGCCTAACCGCCGATCTGATCCCATCAGCCCCGACCACAAGATCGTACTGTTCCTTCGTATCGTCGCTGAGGTGAACGATTGCCGATTCGGAGTCTTGAACAATCGCCCTAAGCGTAACGCCCATCCGCACGCGTGACGCATCCGAGGCCTCCCGGAGTGCGGCGTGCAAATCGACTCGGTGAACCGCTACGCATGGTCCCGCTTCTTTCCACACCGAGCCTAGATCGATTTCGCTCAGCAGGTGACCGCGACGATCACAGAATCTTTGAGTTTCAATAGGAGCGCCACGCCTTTCAACGTCGGTGTCGATCTGCAAAGCGCGCAGAGCGCGCAGCGCGTTGCCCGGCAGATACATGCCCGTGCCGACATCGCTCCACTGCACATTGCGATCAATGACGTGAGCAGAACAGCCGCGTCGACGTAGCGCGCAGCTCAGCGCGAGACCTGCGATGCCCGCTCCGACAATGAGTATCCTGAGTTTCTTGAGATCCAAGGAGCGTCTGCTTTCGAAGCTCTTTCACTTCGTCCAGTGCCGATGTTGATGGGGTTGGTCATCTTGGCGCAGCCTGGCTCGCGGTGCCCGACCGGGATTCGAACCCGAGAGACGAATCAAGTTGGGTTCGACAACTTTGCGGAGCAAAGTTGGACGCGCGAAGCGCGGTCGGGGCGTCACACCAAGCCACCGGAGTGTGCGCGCGAAAAATAGTAAATTGCCGTCCCCAACACTGCGACCGCCAGCACAAACCAGCCGTAGACCTTGAGGCGCGCAGCGCGCTGCCTCGACTCCAGCTGCGCTCGCATGATGGGATTATCTGCGACATGGGATTCAATCCACTCCATTGCCTGTTTGAGCGTCAACTCGCGGGTCTCACGAAGAGCCTTCACGGCGTCGATCACCTTACCCTCGTTGAGCCGGGACACGGCCTCCAGAGGCAGTGGCTTAAATCTGGGATCGGCTTTCATGGGGCGGGATGTTGAGATTAGTGCGAAAGAGATTTTCGGGATCGTATCGGCGCTTGGCGATGGTCAACCTTTCGAAATTGGCGCCGTAGGTGGCCTTCAGCCTGCCGTCGCCTTCATCGTCCATCATGAAGTTGACGTACGCGCCGCCCGGATTGAAACGATGCACCGCTTCCCAGTAGTCGCGCGCCCAGCTCTTGAGCGCAGCGGCCTTTTCTGGATTCGCATCGATTCCGCAGATGACCATCGACCACCTTGCATCGCGACACGACCACGCCATGTCGCGCGAGCCCACGCGATGAACGGCGCCGTCGATCGGATACAGGTGCATGAGCGACAGCTCGCTCGGTGATTTCGACGCGTACTCGATGTGCGCATCGATCGCGGCATCTGATAATTCCCTGACGAAGTCACCCTTCCAGTACCACTGCAGGCCTTTGGGGAGAAGACCATCGAACAGGCTTTGAATCGCGGTGTACGGCATGGTTGCCATGCCGTCGAGAATCGGCTCAGGCAATGCTTCGCGCAGCGGTCGCAAAGCGCGTATGCCGTCCTGCTCCGTGCCGTCGTAGCAGGAAATGATGGCGCAAACTCGCTTCCCCCAGATCCCCTTGGGAAATGGCGGAGTCGACGGAACCGTCTTCAGTCCCAGAAAGGGACTGAGCTTCTCGGGCGCCGTTGGCAGGAATTCCCGATACACACGCATGATTTGCGCTGCGTGCTCGATGTCCCAGAAGACGGGTCCGGCGTATACGTTTGACACCGGATGCGCGCGGAATAAAAAGCTCGTGACGACGCCGAAGTTTCCGCCGCCGCCGCGCAATGCCCAGAAGAGGTCAGCGTTCTCGCGCTCGCTGGCAGTTACAAAACGGCCATCCGCGAGCACAACGTCGGCTTCGAGTAGATTGTCGATGGTCAGTCCGTAGCGACGGCTGAGATAGCCATGGCCGCCTCCAAGCGTGAGGCCGGAAATTCCAGTGGTGGACACGATGCCGGCGGGAACGGCCAGGCGAAATGCGCTGCCCGCATGATCCAGGTCTCCCTGCGTGCAGCCCGCTTCGGCGCGAATGGTGCGCAGAACCGGATCGACGCGGATTCCCTTGAGCGCGCCGAGATCGATCACCAGACCATCATCACAGCTGCCGAGGCCGGCGCCGTTGTGTCCGCCGCCGCGGACCGCAACGACGAGTTCGTGATCACGTCCGAAGTTGACCGCGGCGATGACATCCGCGACGTCGCGACAACACGCGATGAGAGCCGGGTACTTGTCGATCATGCCGTTGTAGAGTGCGCGTGCGTGTTCGTAGCCGGGGCTGCCCTTATAGATCAACTCGCCGCGGAGCGACTGTTGCAGGTGGGCAATGCGGGTGCTGTCGAGCATCGGGTGTCTCCGAAGAGTCGTGAGGATTGGCGGCTCAATGCGAGCGTGGGGCGTCAGAAGCCGCGCTCAGGAAATTCCGGCGTGTTGCAGGCGTTCGTGTACGGGCCTGGCCGAGGGCATGTGATCAATATCTCCTTCGTGGAGTGGCATGCGGCCGTTGATCGTCCGGCCGCACACCACCACAACCGTCCGCTCACCGAACCTGCGCGAGCACCTCCAACGCAGATCGTCCGATACCCCGCCCCAGGCGGCGACCGTCCTTCACGGCACGCCCGAAGTGGATGCCGGCGTACACCCGCGACTGCCCGTTCTCTTCTGCAGCGGCTGAGAACCCGTCGAACTCACGCGTGACACCCGGTAGCGTCAGGCTGTCGGCACTGAACCAAACGCAATCGCCCAGGGTCGCGATCAACACTTCCGCGGCGGCCCAACCCGCGACCGTATGCGTCGATGGATAGTCCGGTACCGGCGGCGTGATCTGGAATGGCTTCCACGTCGGATCTGCTTTTGTCAAACGATTGCCGTCGGTCGCCGCCGCACGGATAGCCGTCTCGGGCCTCCAGAAACGAAAGTGATACTTGGCTTCGAAGCCGGCGATGTAGCCGTCCGCGAGCGCGAAGTTGACCAGCGCGAACACGCGCGCCGCCGACCAGTTGTCCAGTCGCTGCCGGCGGATCACCGTATTCGCGATCCGGTTCCAGCCGAGGGGGGAGTCCTCGTACCAGAACTGCGCGATCTCCGATTGCTCCGCGGTGCGGATCCGGCTGTCGATCTTACCAATGGCCTTTACGAACGCGAGGTCGCGCGCGTACTGCGGGCCGGACAGACGGTCGGGCCCCAGTACTGGGTGTTCGCGAAGCTCGATGACGAAAGGCTTCACGCGACCCCAACCGGGCAGCGCGGCGAAGTTGAAAGGCGGTGTGAACTGATAGTCCCCGGGTGCGGATCGAGGAACATAGACCGGCTGCGCCGCATTCTCGGACCCGTCGCTACGGCGCCGCAGCATGTTCGCCGCAGCCGACGCCTGGCCGACAGAGATTCCACCGGCCTTGGCCGCGCCTTCCGGGATGCCTGCGAGTGCGCGTGTGTATGCATCTTCCAGCGGCGCCGCCTGGTCAGGCACTTGTGCCACGAGGACGTCGTGTGCCGCGGCGGCGACGGCCGCGTCCACCGACGCGCCATGTGCGTCCGCGAGTCCGCGCGTGTACGCCTCGTACCGGCGGTCGATCGCGTTGAGCGCGTCGTGAATCGCGGCGTGCAGGATGGCGAGGCTCCGCGATTGCCCCATCGGGTTCGTTCCCTGTGTCGGCTTGAACGCGTCGATGGCGACTGTGTTCCAGTGCGTGACGGCGTTCCCGCGGGCTGTTGCGGCCGCGTGAACGATCTCGGCGTCCTCGGCGCGGCCGGGAGCGGAGAGCGCCAGCGCGACACCGGCGAGCGCGGCCATCCGTGAAAGCCGGAGCACGAGCGTCCGGACGTCAGCTAGTTTGAGCAATTGAGCAATCATGTCCTCGATATCCTTGTACAACGAGTGTGATACTTACGGCGCTTCAGCCACCGCGACGAGGCTTCATCCTTGCAGTCTGCGTGGGCATTCGGGAGAGCTGGAATCACCCAGAATCGGTTCGTTCGTGCCAGGAGGACGAGTAAATGCCCAGACGGCCGGCGCCTCGATCGACGCCCCGCCACGTCAGTGTCGTGGTCGTCGCCGACAGCACTGCGTCGACATTGTTTGGCATCTACGACGTGCTGGCATACGTCGAACGCCAGGGTCTGTCATCGTCAGGTTCCGCAGCGATTCATGTCGAGATCGTAGGCGAGGCGACGGGACCGCTGGCTCTCGCGAGCGGCGTCACGGTTGAAATCCAGCGGGCGATCGACACGATCGAGGCGAGTGACATTTTGATCGTGCCCTCCGTCCATTTCGGAACGGACGGTTGGAAGATTGGCCGGTATCCGCGGGTCATCGACTGGATAGACAGGATGCACGAGCGCGGCGCGACACTATGCTCGGCCTGCCAGGGGCTCTTCCTGCTGGCGGAGACAGGCCTCTTCGACGGCCGCGACTCCACGGTGCACTACAACGCCGCCGAAATCTTTGCCGCCACGTATCCGGCCATCCCCATTCATCCCGCGCGACCGTTGATGATTTCTGGCGCGCGTGAAGAGCTCTTGAGCTCGGGCGCGTCGGTCGCATGGCACGACCTGGCACTGCACCTGGTCGCGCGCTACGCGGGATCCGCGGCCGCGCAGGACGCGGCGAAAGCCTTCGCCTTGCAGTGGCATCACGAGGGATTCAGCCCGTACGTCGTTTTCAGCGGCAAGAGTGACCACGGCGACGCGGAAATAGGTAGCGCGCAGAAATGGCTGAGCCAGCACTTCTCCGTGGCGAACCCCGTGGAGGAAATGTTGAAGCGTTCGAAGCTCGCCGAACGTACGTTCAAGCGGCGCTTCGTGAGTGCCACCGGCCTGGCGCCGATCGCCTACGTCCAGCGTCTGCGCATCGAAGACGCGAAGGAGCGCCTGGAGCGGAGCGACGCACCCGTGGACGAGATCAGCTGGCGCGTCGGCTACGAGGATCCCGCATTCTTTCGGCGGCTCTTCAAGCGTACGACCGGCCTTGCGCCCGCGGCGTATCGGAAACGCTTTCGCATTCCCGACTTCGCCCAGGCGCGGTACGAAACGCAGTGAACTCAGAAAACGCTGAGATTCAGGGGAATTTCAGCGTTCCTGAGACAGCGTGAGTTGCCGTGAAAAGTGCCCATTCGGGCTGATGGGTAGCAGATCATTCCGGACACATAGGTAACACTTTCCGGCATTTGGGGGAGACCCATATGCCGTGGCGGGAGTGTTGCAAGATGGATGAGCGTCTGCGGTTTGTGGCTCGCTTGCTGGAGGGCGAGAAGATGGCCGAGCTGTGCCGGGAGTTCGATATCTCCCGCAAGACCGGCTACAAGATCTTCACCCGGTACAAGGACATGGGCTCGAGGGGCTCACCGACCGAAGTCGCAGGCCTTATCGCCAGGCCAACCGCTTACCGTTCCAGGTCGAGACGCTGATCCTGTCGCTCAAGCGCGAGCACCCCAGCTGGGGTGCGCCGAAGATCCGCGCGAAGCTGCGCCGCCGCTTCCCCGACATCAAGCCCCCGGCAGTCAGCACCGTGCACGCGGTGCTCGATCGCAATGGTCTTGTCACGCACGGACGTGAACGACGCTATCAAGCGCAAGGCACGACGCTCTCGACTCCCACCTCGCCGAACGATCTTTGGTGCGCGGATTACAAGGGCGAGTTCATGCTCGCCGACAAGCGCTACTGCTATCCACTCACCATCACGGACTTCGCCAGTCGCTACCTGATCTGCTGCGATGCCTTGCACAGCACGCACGCGGAGACTGCATTTACCGTGTTTGAGCGCGCGTTCAAGGACTTTGGCCTGCCGCGACGCGATCCGCACCGACAACGGCTGCCCCTTCGCCAGTGCCAGCGCCATCTTCGGCCTGAGCAAGCTGTCAGTGTGGTGGCTGCAGGCTCGGGCATCGGCATCGAACGCATCCAGCCGGGCAACCCGCAACAGAACGGCCGCCACGAGCGCATGCACCTGACCTTGAAGAAGGAGACCACCAAGCCCGCGGCTAACAACTTCCTGCAGCAGCAGGAGAAGTTCGATCGCTTCATCGAGTGCTACAACCAGGAACGGCCGCACCAGGCGATCGGCATGAAGTATCCGGCGGAGTTGTATCAACCCTCACCGCGACTCTATCAGCGGCCTGAGTCGAGCTCGAGTACCCGTTCCACGACCGCACCATCGCCGTGACGCATGTGCGGCCGGGTCTGCTTCGGCTCGCGCAAGATCAACCTCAGTCACGGTGTTCGCCGGTCAGAACGTCGGCGTCAAAGAAGTCGACGAAAAAGTCTGGCTGATCAGCTTCATGCACTACGACCTCGGGTTCTTCGACCACGAGAGCAATCGCTTCGAATGCGCGATGAGCCCCTTCGCTGCTAAGGTGTTACCCATGTCCTCGGTATAAAACGTTACCGATGTGACCGGAATACACCAAGAATAATTGGTGGAAAGGGAGGGAATCGAACCCTCGACCCCGGCATTATGAGTGCCGTGCTCTAACCAGCTGAGCTACCTTTCCACGCCCGGAAAACGCTCTGGTGTCGCCAGAGCGAAGGGGCCGCGATTCTCCCGGCGCGTCGGCGACGTGTCAAGGCAATTCCTACGAAAACAATGAGTTAGCCGAATAGCTCGCCGCGCTGGCGGTGTCCGCATGTCAATCGGTGTCTATACGACCTTTCGGGGGCTGGGATACAGCTCTCAATTCATCCCCGTCGAATCAAGTGCCAGCTGAATCAAGCCGATAGACCTCATTGGGGCGCTCACCGTCGGGCGCCAGGATGTTTACCGCCCATGAAAAGGCTGCAGCTGGCACATCTGCCGTTACGCACGAAGCTCATCGCCGCCAGTGCGTTGACGGCTTCCATAGCTCTTCTGATTGCCGCGCTCACGCACGGCATAACTTCCTACTTTTATAGCCATCAAGAAGCGTACGAGCATCTGCACGCCGTCGCTCGCGTGATCGCGGGCCGCAGCAGCGCGGCGATTCAGAGCCAGGACTTCGCGCAGGCCGAAGCGCTGGTGAGCGCGTTGCGCGTCGAACCGAACGTCGAGGAGGCGCTGCTGATCGATTCGGAAAAACGCGTGCTCATGCATTACGCCGGCAGCAAGACGCTGCTCATGACGAGCACCGGCGGCGAGCTCACGCCGATACAGAAATGGCAGCAGCAAGCCATCCAGGGCAGCGCTCATCAGCATCGCTTCGATGGCCTGACGGCATTGCACCTCGTGTACCCCATCACCGACGACGGCAAGCTCATCGGCCACCTGTACGTTCGCGCCAACCTCTCGGAACTGCAGGAGGCGATCCTCGTGCAGCTCGCCATCCTGCTCGGCAGCTCGGTCATCGCGCTGGCGCTTGCCTATCTACTGGCGCGACGCGTGCAGCAGCAGATCGCCTCGCCGCTGCTCAATCTGGTCGACACCATGCAGGCGGCGGAACGCGGCGACTATTCCAAGCGCGCGCAGGTCACCTCGGACGACGAGATCGGCACGCTCATGCGTGGCTACAACGTCATGCTGGAAAAGATCGAATCGCGCGAGCAGGACCTTGCTCGCCAGCAGGAGCGCCTCGAGGGCCAGGTGGTCGAACGCACCAAGAGCCTGGCGGAAGCCAACAAGACGCTACGCCAGGCCATGAACGACAGCGTCGAAGCCTGCCGCACCGCCGAAGCGGCCAGCAAGGCCAAGAGCGAATTCCTCGCGCGCATGTCGCACGAAATCCGCACGCCGATGAATGGCGTGCTGGGCATGACCGAACTGCTGCTCGATTCGAAGCTCGACCCGCGCCAGCGCCGCTTCGCGGCCACCATCCAGAGCTCGGCCGATGCGTTGCTCGCCATCATCAACGACATCCTCGACTTCTCGAAGATCGAAGCCGGCAGGCTGCGGCTCGAAGCGCAGGATCTCGACATCCGCCAGGTGATCGAAGAGGTCATCGACCTGTTCGCCCAGCGCGCGCACCAGAAAGGTATCGAGCTGCTGCTCGATATCGATCCATACCTGCACCGCTGGGCCAAGGGCGATGAGCTGCGCATCCGCCAGATCCTCATGAACCTGGTGTCGAACGCGCTCAAGTTCACCGCCAGCGGTCACGTGCTTATCCGTGCGCGCGGCGTGAATCCCTCAGAGGCTCATGTGTCGCTGGTGATCGACGTCGTCGACACCGGCACCGGCATCCTTCCCGAGAATCAGGCCGCGATCTTCGATGCCTTCGTGCAGGAAGACGGCTCGACGACGCGCCGTTTCGGCGGCACGGGACTGGGACTCGCCATCAGCCGGCAGCTCGCCACGCTCATGGGCGGCGACATCAGGGTAGTCAGTCAGCCGGGCGTCGGCTCTACCTTCTCGCTGGCCGTAACCTTGCCGGCCGCGCCGGCCATCGCCGCCGACGTCACCCAGGGGCTGATGCTGGCGCCGGGAACGCGCGTGCTCGTGGTCGACGACAGCACCATCAACGTGGAGATCCTCACCTCGCAACTGGAAGCCTGGGGCTTCGTGGTCACGTCCGCCGCGAGCGCGATGGAAGCACAGGCCCACCTCGATGCGATGCAGGCGTCCAATACGCTGCCGAAGATCATCGTGCTCGACTGGCACATGCCCGAACAGAACGGCGTCGACTGGTTGTCCGGCGTGCGGCGGCGCAGCGAATGGAAATCGATCCCCGCCATCATGGTGAGCTCGGTGGCCGATGACCTCGAAGTGGGTCTCGCGGCAGCGCTCGCGCCAATGCGCCGTCTCGCCAAGCCCGTACGCCAGAGCATGCTGCGCCGTGCGCTGCACGAAGCACTGCAGGCCGTGCCATTCCACGAAATGAGCTCCGCGCCCGCCATGCGCGCACCGGAGAACGAACCCGTGCTCGATCACCTGTCGGTCCTGCTCGTCGAGGACAACATGGTCAACCGCACCCTCGCCCTCGAGATGCTGCAGCGTCTCGGCTGCGACGCCATGCACGCCGGCAACGGGGTCGAAGCGCTCGACGCGCTCGAGAAGCAGGAATTCGACGTCGTGCTCATGGACTGCCAGATGCCCGTCATGGACGGCTTCATCGCCACGCGCAAACTGCGCGAGCGCGAAGTCGCGCGCAAGCTCGAGCCGACGCGCGTGGTCGCGCTGACCGCCAATGCGCTGGCCGGCGATCGCGAAGCCTGCCTCGCGGCCGGCATGAACGACTACCTGGCCAAGCCGTTCACGCTGGCGCAGCTGCGCAACATTCTTCTACCTAGCAAAGTCTCCCGCTCCGCAGCCAACAAGGTCACGCTCGACATCTCCGCCATCGACGCCGTGCGCCAGCTCGATCCGGACGGCCAGGATCGCCTGCTGTCACGGCTGATCGCCCTCTATCGCGACGACTCCTCGCAGCTGCTCGCCGACATGGAGAACGGCCTCAAGATCGGCGACCCCGAAGTCGTCGCCCGCGCCGCGCACACCCTGAAGAGCTCGAGCGCGAACCTTGGCGCGACCAACGTCGCCGCAATCGCGCGGCTCATCGAGCATGCCGCACGCAACGGCGATATCACCGAGCTGCCGGGCTCGATGACCAAGCTGCGTGCCCAGCGAACCGTCGCCTTGTCCGAACTCGAGGCGCTCGAAAACGCCGCCAAGGTTGCCTGACGTGTCAGGCACCACTCCGGCAGAGCCCATCCACGTACTCATCGTCGACGACGATGCCGGCTCGCGGCTGTTGATGCGGCGCGCGCTCGAGCGTTCCGGATTCGTCATCTCGGAAGCCGCCGATGGCGCCGCGGCAGTGGCCGCGGTCGAAGCCGGCGAATGCAACGCCGTGCTCATGGACGTGGAAATGCCGGCGATGAACGGCTACGAGGCTTGCAAGGCGATTCGTGCTCGCCCGGGCGGCGCGCATCTGCCCATCATGATGGTCACGGGGCGCGACGATGTGGCCTCGATCAACCATGCCTACCAGGCCGGCGCCACGGACTTCCTGGCCAAACCCATCAACTGGAACCTTCTCGGCCACCGAGTGCAGTATCTGGTTCGCGGCGGCCGCCTGGTGCAGGAGCTCGAAGAAAGCGAGGGACGGCAGCGGGCGATGCTCGACGCGCTGCCCGATCTCCTGCTCGTCGTCGACGCCTACGATCGCATCGTCGATCGTCTCGGCGCCGCCGACAATCATCCATTCCTCAACGGCGGCATGAAGCTCGAGCAAAAGCTCGCGGAGCTGGTCAGCGGCGACGCGGCGCGCGCCATCGCGCACGCTCTCGACGACTGCCGCGTGCGCAACGAGCGCACCGAAGTGGAATTCGAATGTATCCGTGACGGCGTGGAGCGGCGCTTCGAAACGCGAATCGTGCCTTACGACCGCGGTCGCCTGCTGCTGGTGCTGCGCGACGTGACCGAGCGTCACCGCGCCGCGAATCGCATCCGCGAGCTGGCGTTCTTCGATCCGTTGACGCAGTTGCCGAACCGCCAGTACCTGCTGCAACTGCTCGAAGAAGCGCGCCGCGAAGCGGTCACCACCGGCGAGCGATTCGCCGTGGTACGTATCAATCTCGACCAGTTCAAGCGCATCAATGACAGCATCGGCCATGGCGCCGGCGACGCGTTGTTGCAGGCCGTGGCGCTGCGCCTCGGCACCTTCCTCAAGCTCGAGCGCGACGGGGCGGTGACGATGCCGCTGGCGCGGCTCGCGGGCGATGAGTTCGCGATGGCCATCCGCCACCTGCAGTCCGATGCCGACGTGCAGAAGGTCATCAGCAACATCACCGCCGCGTTCGCGTCGCCCTACCTGATCCGCCATCGAGATTTCTTCGTCACCTGCACTATCGGCATCGCAATTTTCCCCGATCACGGCAGCTTCGCCGACGAGCTGCTGCGTACCGCCGGGCTCGCGTTGCACGAGGCCAAGACATCCGGCGGCAACCGCGGCGTGATCTACAGCGAACACATGCGCGCCCGCTCGGTAGCGCGCCTCGAGCTCGAAACCGAATTGCGGCGCGCGCTCGAAGCGAATGAACTGTTTCTGGTCTATCAGCCGCAGATCGAAGTGGCATCCGGCCGCATCGCGAGCGTCGAGGCGTTGGTGCGCTGGCGTCATCCGACACGCGGCATCGTCCCGCCGGACGAGTTCATTCCGGTGGCCGAAGAATCCGGCCTCATCGTGCCGCTGTCCGACCTCGTCATGCGCCAGGCGCTCAGGCAGATCTCCGAATGGTGGGGCTTGGGCTGCCGCGATCTGCGCGTCGCCGTGAACGTCTCGGGCGCGCAATTCGAGGCTCCTGGATTTCCCGACTGGGTGTTCGCGCATCTCGATGAAGCCGGCCTGCCCGGTGCCTGCCTGGAGCTGGAGATCACCGAGAGCCTGTTGATGGTCGACGAGACCGCCGCGGCGCTTGCGGTGCGCGCGGTGCGTGACCTCGGCGTTCACGTGGCGATTGACGATTTCGGAACGGGATACTCATCACTCGCTTACCTCAAGCACTTCCCCATCGAGGCGCTCAAGATCGATCGCTCGTTCGTGGCCGACCTCGGCCGCGACTCCAACGACGCCGCCATCTGCGCGGCCATCATCGCCATGGGCAGGCAGCTCGGCCTCAAGATCGTGGCCGAGGGCGTGGAGACCAAAGAACAGCTGGAGTTCCTGGCCACGCACGGCTGCACGCTGGCGCAGGGCTTCTACATCGCACGTCCGATGGAAGCGCCGGAGATGGCCAAACTACTGCGCCTCGGCGAGGACGAAACCGGCATCATCCAGATCGCCGTACCCACGAAGAAAGCCACCGACGTGCCACTCGCCGACTACGAGGCGGAGATGCTGCTCAAGGTTGCGAAGCAGAAACGTTAGTGGCCAGCGGTGGACCGGGCGACGGTTTCTGTCATACGAAGAATGACATGGCCACGATGGCGAAGCCGGCCATCAGAAATCCTAAACCCCATTCACTAGCCCGAGCGTGGTGCCTTACAACCTCCGCCTCCGTGAGTGTTGTCACCAGCAAAGGCGCCTCCTTCGTACCGATGAGCTCGTAACCCACCCCGCCCACCGGGGGATTCAAGTTTTGAACGTCGCCGATTGCGATCAGACGGTCACCTTCGCGCACACAGGCCATGAGGTACCGGTACCTGCGCTGCCACAGTTCGTCTTTGAACGGGACATTCATGGTCGCAGAATCCGGGCGAACCAGGCAGGCACCCGATTCATCCGAGATGATGAATGGCGGAATCGTAGCTTTCGAAGCGATGGGTCTGAAGGCCTGGGCGGACGGTTCGCGCCACCAGCGGTATCTATCGAGGCGTAGCGAGTACCACAAACAAGGTTGTTCGCGCAGGGGTTCACGGATTGAACCACCCGCGGCGGCGCTCGCAGTCACCGACAGCTTCACGTAGCGGTCGACGCTGGCGTGGATCCTGCCCGGTGGCGCCACCTGCAGCGCGTTGAGGAGCGAGCTCTTGAGCATTCGCATCCATCCGAATGCCATCAAACCGAGCCCGAGGATGCAAACAGGACTGACAGACATGTCCGCGCTTCGGGCCTCAGACGTTGAAGCGGAAGTGCATCACGTCGCCTTCCTTGACGAGATATTCCTTGCCCTCGAGGCGCAGCTTGCCCACGTCCTTGGCACCCGCCTCGCCCTTGTACTTGATGAAGTCGTCGTACGAGATGACCTCGGCGCGAATGAACCCGCGCTCGAAGTCGGTGTGGATGACGCCCGCAGCCTGGGGTGCAGTGGACCCGCTTCGCACCGTCCACGCGCGAACCTCCTTGACGCCCGCAGTGAAGTAGGTCTGCAGCCCTAACAAGTCGTAACCCGCGCGAATCACGCGATTTAGACCGGGCTCAGCCAACCCCAGATCCTTGAGGAAATCGGCGCGGTCGGCTTCTTCCAACTGCGAGATCTCGGCCTCGATGGCAGCGCATACCGCGACCACCTGCGCGCCCTCTGCATTCGCGCGCGCTGTCACCGCATCCAGGTGCGCGTTGTTGGTGAATCCATCTTCTTTCACGTTGGCCACGTACATCACGGGCTTGGCGGTGAGCAGGTGCAGCTCCTGGCTGTCAGCTTTTTCTTCCTTGGTGAGCCCCATGGAACGCACCGGCTTGCCGTCGTCCAGGTGCTTGCGCATGCGCTCGAACAGGTCCTTCTTGCGCGCCGCGTCCTTGTCACCACCTTTGGCGGCCTTGGCATTGCGGTCAACTGCCTTTTCCACGGACTGCAGATCCGTGAGCGCGAGCTCGGTATCGATGATGTCGATGTCCGAGATCGGATTCACGCGACCCGATACGTGCACGATGTCCGCGTCCTCGAAGCAGCGCACCACGTGCGAGATGGCGTCGGTTTCACGGATGTGTGCGAGAAACTTATTGCCCAGCCCTTCACCCTGCGACGCGCCGGCGACGAGGCCCGCGATGTCGACGAATTCAACGGTGGTGGGCACGACTTTCTCGGGTTCGACGATCTCCGACAGCGCGTCGAGCCGCGGATCCGGCACCGGCACGATGCCGATGTTCGGATCGATGGTGCAGAACGGGTAGTTCTCCGCCGCAATCTGCGCGCGCGTCAGCGCATTGAACAACGTGGACTTGCCGACGTTGGGAAGGCCGACGATGCCGCACTTGATTCCCATCCAACTACTCCGTTTTCGCAGCAGGCGCGGGCTTGTTGCGCGCGTGCAATTTGTTCATGGCGATCTGCGCACCGTCGCGCAGCATCTGTTCGATCGCGTCCGCGCCGGCAACGATGGTGTCGTCGATGGTGCGTTGCTCGTCCGCGCCGGCGCGCGTCAGCACGAAGTCCACGACTTCGTTCTTGATTCCCGGATGTCCCACGCCGATGCGCAGACGCCAGAAAGCATCCCCTTGCGCGGCGATGAGGTCGCGCAGGCCATTGTGTCCGCCATGACCGCCGGCTTCCTTGAGCCGCACGGTGCCGCTCGGCAGATCGATCTCGTCATGCGCCACCAGCATATGCACCGGCGTGAGCTTGTAGAAACCCAGCACGCTCGACACCGGACCGCCGCTGCGATTCATGAAGGTCATCGGCTTCATGAGCCAGACTTCCTCGCCACCGATGCGCACGCGCGCAAGCTCCGCCTGGTGCTTGCCCTCGGAGCGAAACGTGCCGCCGTGACGCCGCGCGAGCTCGTCCACGAGCCAGAATCCCGCGTTGTGGCGCGTGCGCGCGTACTCGGCGCCCGGATTGCCGAGCCCGACGATGATTTTGAGCAAGTTGCCGGCCATTGTTCAGGTCCGAAAACAACAGCGGCGCGTCGAACGATCGCCGCGCCGCCGTCACATTCCGCAAGATAGTTAGTGAGAAGGCGTGGGCGGAACGCCCACGCCCTTCCACGAACCCTCTTACTTCTTGCCGCCTTCCTTCTTCGCGGGAGCCGCGGCTGCGGCACCCTTGGCGTCGCCAGCCTTGGCATCGCCACCCTTCGCGCCAGGAGCTGCGGCCGCACCTTCGGCCGGAGCGGCAACGGCGCCTTCGGCGGGCGTCGCGGCAGCGGCTTCGGCGGTCGGTTCCGGCTCTTCCGCACGCGGCGGATGAACGGTGACGACCACGGCGTCGCCCTTGGAGATCGACGGGATCGTGACGCCTTCAGGCAGCGGCAGATCGGACAGATGCTTCGACTCGTTCATCTCCATCTTCGAAAGATCGAGCTCGATGAATTCGGGCAGATCCTTCGGCAGGCAGGAGATTTCCACGTCGGCAATGCGGTGCGAGACCACGCCGCCCTGGCTCTTGACGCCCGGGGCCGCCGCTTCACCCTTGAAGTGGATCGGGACGTGAATGCGGATTTTCTCGGTCTCAACCACGCGCTGCAGGTCGACGTGCTGAATCGCGTTGCGCGCCGGATGCATCTGCATGTCCTTGAGGATCGCAGCCTGCTTCTTGTCACCGACGACGATGTTGATGATCGAGGAATAGAATTTCTCGTTGTCCACCAGCGTCATCAGCTTCTGGTGATTGAGAGTGATGGCACGCGGCTCGGCGTGTCCACCGTACAGGATTGCCGGCACTCGTCCCGCGTGACGCAGGCGGCGGCTCGCACCTTTGCCCTCCGTCTCGCGGAACTCGGCGGCGAGTTCGAAAGAAATACGCATGATTAAACTCCAGTTACTTCCAACTTCGGCGGACACCGCGACCAGTGCCGCCACCTAATCGAGTGGTACCGGGTCGGGATTCTCGGGATTGAGCAGATGTTTGCGCATGCGCCGACGTCCGCTCAATCCCGAGAATCCCGACCCGGTACCACCCAACCATCAATCCAGATATAGGCTACTTACCGAATCCTCATCGCGAATGCGACGGATGGTCTCGGCCAACAACCCCGCAACCGACAGCTGCCGGATGCGTCCACATTGTTTCGCCGCCGGCGACAGCGGGATGGTGTCGGTCACCACCAGCTCATCGAGCGCCGACTGCATGATCTTCTCGATGGCGTTGCCGGAGAGAATCGCGTGCGTGATGTAAGCCACCACCTTGGTCGCGCCCTCGTCCTTCAACGCCTGCGCGCCCGCTGCCAGCGTGCCCGCCGTATCCACCATGTCGTCGATGAGCACGCAGGTTTTGCCCGCAACGTCACCGATGATGTTCATCACCTTCGACTCGTTCGGCCGCGGCCGGCGTTTGTCGATGATCGCCAGTTCCGCATCGTCGAGGCGCTTCGCGAGCGCCCGTGCGCGCACCACGCCGCCGACGTCGGGCGACACCACGATCAGGTTCTCGTACCGCTGCCGGTAAGCATCGCCTAACAACACCGGCGACGCGTACACGTTGTCCACCGGAATATCGAAGAATCCCTGGATCTGGTCCGAGTGCAGGTCGATCGTCAGCAGACGATCTACTCCCGCGCTTTGGATCATATTCGCCACCAGCTTCGCCGTGATCGCCGAGCGCGTAGCGCGCGGGCGGCGATCCTGGCGCGAGTAGCCGAAGTACGGCACCACCGCCGTGATCTTCGCCGCCGAGGCCCGCCGGCAGGCATCGACGATGACCAGCAATTCCATGAGGTGATCGTTAGTCGGCGGGCACGTGGGCTGCACGATGAACACATCGCGACCGCGCACGTTCTCCATCAACTCGATGTTCACCTCGCCGTCGGAGAACCTTCCGACGTAGGCGCGACCCAGTGGCGTCGTCAGGTGACGCGCGATGTCGTGGGCCAGCGCCGGATTGGCATTGCCCGCGAACAAGGTCAGCGTCTCAGATTCCGCCACTATCTACCTCTTCTTGAATGGGGACAGGTTGAAGACAACCAGTCCCGCATCCGTTTATGGCTGGGGTGGAAGGATTCGAACCTCCGAATGGCGGGATCAAAACCCGCTGCCTTACCACTTGGCGACACCCCAACTGCCTAACTGTTCTAGCAGGGGCGATTCGTCGAGGCCGCGCGCGACCCACGCGCGCCACGTGTCCGGTACGCGCGCCGCCACTCGCTCCGCGTCTGCGACGCGCGCGAATTTCGCAAACACACACGATCCCGTTCCCGTGAGCCGCGCGGCTCCATGCCGCCCCAGCCAGTCCAACGCCTCAGCCACCGCCGGAAACCGCGCTCGCACGACCGCTTCGCAATCGTTCCGTCCGCCCGTTTCCAAAAAGCCGCGCATTGTGGTGGGGGGTGAATTTCGTGTCAATTCAGAAGCCTGGAATACCGACGCCGTGGGCACTGCCACCCCGGGAAACACCACCACGTACCAGGAATCCGCGCCCAGGCGCACCGGCGTGAGCTTTTCCCCCACCCCTTCGGCCCAGGCAGACTGTCCGGCAACGAAAATGGGGATATCAGCGCCAATCTTGACGCCAATTGCTGCTATCTCCGCGAAAGACAGGCCTGTACGCCACATCTGATTCAAAGCCGCCAGCGTCGTGGCCGCGTCCGAGCTGCCGCCGCCGAGGCCTCCACCCATCGGAATGCTCTTCTTAATGGCGATTTCGGCACCGAACCGCGTGCCGGTTGCCTCTTGCAGGGCTCGCGCGGCACGGACCGTCAGGTCGTCCGACTCGGCCACTCCCCGCGGGCCAGCGGGCCGGGAGATGACGCCATCCTCGGTGACCCGGATCTCGATGTGATCGCACAGGTCGATGAGCTGAAACACGGTCTGAAGCTCGTGGTAGCCGTCGGGCCGGCGGCCGACGATGTGCAGCATGAGATTCAATTTGGCGGGAGCCAGCCACACCTTTGAAGCAACTACGCTCACCTCTGCCAGCGTTCCACCAGCAGTTTGAGCCGCGCGCCCTCGCGCTCGGCGGTGAGCCGCTTCGGCAGCGAAAAGCCCAGGCCATCGGCCCGCGAGTTGATGCTCACCTGCCAGCCGTTCTGCGTGAATCCGCGAATCTCGCCACTGCCGCCATCCTGGTCGAGACTCGCCTCACCCGGCGCGGGAATGCCTAACAACCACCAGCGCAGCTCGGACAGCGGCAACGCAAACCCGAGACGGCGCTCGAGTTCGTTGCGCGCGGCATCGCCGTCGAGCTTCTCGCCACGGCTGGTCGCTATCTCGAGGTTCTGACCGTCGAGTGCGACCCGCAATCCCCCGATCCCCAGCGGACCGTCGAGCGCCAGGGTCGAGCCGCGCGGCATTTGTTGATACCGCAAACTGGCGGAGAAACCCTGGCCGTTCGCCGCCACGGCGACGCGTCCGTCGAGCCCGTAACGATCGAGTTTTTCGAGGGCGGCGAGCTGTTCCGGCCAGGGAGCATCGGCCCCGGGCCCGATCACCGCGCTCGGCGGCGCGGTGCGGCAGCCGCCCAGCAAACCGAGCGCGGCCAACGCCACGGCGAGCGCGGCGCGACTCATGACTAGCTACCTGTGGAGGCTGGCGGGGCTGGCGGTTCTGGTTCCGGCGCGTCTTTCGCGCCCGGCGGCACGGGTTCCACGGAACCCGGCTTCGTTTCCGGAGCTTCCAGCTTCGTGCCGGTCAGCCGCTCGATGGTGGCGCGCAACGGTTTTGATTCGGGAGACCGGGCGAGCGAGCGGGCCCACAACGCGCGCGCTTCGGACTGTTTGCCGCTCACCCACAGCAACTCACCCCAATGCGAGGCGATTTCCGCGTCGGGATAGATGCGGTAGGCGCGCTCGAGGTGCGGCAGCGCGCCGGGAATGTCGCCGCGGCGGAAACGGACCCAGCCCAGGCTGTCGAGAAACGCCGGATTGTCGGGGGATGCCACCAGCGCTTTGCGGATCAGCGCTTCGGCGCGCGGAAGTTTCTGGTTGCGATCGGCGAGCGAATAGCCGAGTGCGTTCAGCAGGCTGGCATCCTCAGGGCGATCTTTGAGCAGGCTTTCGAAAGTGCGCACGGATTCGCGCTGCATGCCGGCTTTGTCCTGGATGAGCGCGATCTGGTAGCGCACACCCGGGTGGTCGGGGAACCGCTCGAGCGCGAGCTGCAGCAATGCCAGAGCTTCGGTGCTGCGCCCGGCATCGTCGAGCAGCGCCGCCTTGGCGAATTCCACATCGAGGGCCTCGGATCTTTCCTTGGCGGCGTGTTCGTCGAGCAGACGGAATGCCGCGGCGCGCTCGTCGCGTTGCAGCAGCAGGCGGGCAGCGCGGCCACGCACGATGAGCCCGGCGCCGGCTTCGGCGAGCTTGGAATAGCCCTCGAGTGCGAGATCGGTACGGCCTTCGCGCTCGGCGATGGACGACAGGTAGAAGAACGCTTCGGGCGCCCCCGACTGCGAGCTGATCAAACTACCGAAGCGACGGCCGGCCTCGGTCATGTCACCCACCTGGTAGGCGATTTTGCCGAGCCGCAGGTCTGCCTCTTCGCGGATGGACGCATCGCTGCGCAGGCTCTCGAGCTCTTGGCGGGCTTCGTCGATGCGGTCGAGCCGCAGCAGCGTGTCGGCGTAGGCGAAGCGCTCGCTCTCCGGATCGAGCGCCGCGGCTTCCTGCGCAACAGCGATAGCGGCCACGGCGTTGCCTTCGGCGGTGAGCACGCGCGCGAGTTGCGCCCGCGCCTCGCCCGAGGCCGGCTCGTTGGCGAGCATGCGATCCGCGAGCTTGTGCGCGGTGGTGAAGTCGAAGGATTCGAGCGCGAGATCGGTGCCCGCGGCGAGCAACCGGTCGGACACTTCGGGCGATTCGAGCGTGGGACGCAGTGTGTTGAGCGCGATGGAGGTGCCCCCGGCATCGCTGACCTCACCGAGCAGTTTGATCAGCGACTCGTCACCACCGAGCGTGTGGGTGCGCAGGATGGCCGCGCTCGCTTCTTCGGGTTGATAGAGACGCACCGCGGCCAGCGCCACCGCGGCGGACGCGCCGGCACTGTCGGGCTCGAGCTTCTGCCAGCGCCGGGCAGTCTTGGCGCTGGCGCTGATCTGCTGGCACTCCGACGCGACCTCGTTGGCGCGCTTGGATACGGAGGCATCGTTCGAGCCGAGCGCCGCTTTGAGATAGCGGTCGGTACCGCCGCGACAGTCACCGCGCGACAGCGCCATGTCGGCGAGCACGAGATCTGCATTGTCGGAATTGGTGGTGGACAACGCACCGGCCGGAGTCGGCAACAACGCGGCTGTTGTCAGTGAAATGGCCAGTGAAATGACCAGAGTTGCTGTGTTTCGTGGCATGACGGGCACTATAACTGGACCTCTGCCCCTTACAATGGTTCGCGTGAAAGACACCATTCGACTGCGGCTCGAGAAAATGACCGACCGCTATGAAGAAATCGGAAGATCGCTGGCAGACCCGGCGGTCATCGGCCGACAGCGCGAATTCCGCGATTTGTCGGTGGAATATGCCCGCCTCACTCCGGTCGCGGAAAAATTTGCCGCGTTCCGGGTATTGGAGCGCGAGCTGTCCTCGGCGCGCGACATGCAGAACGACAAGGATTCAGGGATGCGCGAGATGGGCCAGGAGGAAATAGCCCGCCTCACGCCGCAGATCGTGCGCGCCGAAGATGAGCTCAAGATGTTGCTCATCCCGCGCGACCCGCGTGACGACAAGAATATCTACCTCGAAGTACGTGCCGGTACCGGGGGCGACGAAGCCGCCATTTTTGCCGGTGATCTATACCGCATGTACGCGCGTTTCGCCGAGACGCACGGCTTCACGGTCGAGGTTCTCTCGGAAAGCCAGGGTGAACACGGCGGCTTCCGCGAAATCATCAGCCGCATCGCCGGCCCCGGCGCTTTCGCGCGTTTCAAGTTCGAATCCGGCGTGCATCGGGTGCAGCGCGTGCCGGCCACCGAAGCGCAGGGGCGCATCCACACCTCCGCGTGCACCGTCGCCATCCTCCCCGAACCGGATGAAGTCGAGGTCACGGATCTCAACCCCGCCGAGCTGCGTGTCGACACCTTCAGGGCATCGGGTGCCGGTGGCCAGCACGTCAACAAGACCGACTCGGCCATTCGCATCACCCATCTGCCCACGGGGCTGGTGGTCGAGTGCCAGGACGAGCGCTCCCAGCACAAGAACCGCTCGCGCGCGATGGCACTGATGAAGGCCAAACTTCTCGCGGCCGAGCAGCAGAAGCGCGACAGCGACATTGCACGCGACCGCAAGCTGCAAGTGGGCACGGGCGATCGTTCCGAGCGAATTCGCACCTATAACTTTCCCCAGGGCCGCGTCACCGACCACCGCATCAACCTCACGCTCTACAAGCTCGGCGACATCATGCAGGGCAAGATCGACGAGTTGTTAGACGCGTTGTCGCATGAGCACCAGGCTGAGCAGCTCGCGGAGGAAGAACAGCGGGGCGCGGCGTGAGCGCCGCGGTGGAGATCGCCGGCCCACCGCAGGGCGTCGATGCCCCGCCGATGCTCGCCGTGGCGAGCGCCACCGGTGTCGACGCGCACATCGTGCTGGCCGGGCCTGGTGCACGCGCCTTCGCATTCCTGCTCGACTGGTTGATTCGCAGTGGCCTCGCGATGGTGTACCTGCTGCTCGCGTCGCTGCTGATTCTCGGCAACTTCACCTTCAGCGCCGACCAGGATAACGAGACCCTGTGGTATCTCGCCGGCGCCACGCCGGCCACGGCTATCTACTTCCTGTATCACCTGATCCTCGAGCCGCTGATGGGCGGCCGCACGCCCGGCAAGCGGCTCGCCGGCGTACGCATACTCACGCCCGAAGGACAGGTGCCGACGGCCGGTGCGCTGATCACGCGCAACATCTTCCGCATCGTCGACTCCATGCCCGTGTTCTATGTGGTGGGCCTGTTGTTCGTATTTTTCGGCAAGCGCCACCTGCGCCTCGGGGACCTGGCCGCCGGCACGGTGATCGCCGTCGAGCGCGCGCCTTTCCTGGAGAAGGTCGGCGTCGGCACACATTCCGACTGGCAGGCCGCCCGCGAGCGCGCCGCATCGTTGAGCCGCCGGCGCGGTACCAATGTCGATGACGCATTGGGCGCCGTTGACGACTATCGTCGCGCCGCGCATGCGGTGGGCGCAGCGCGACTGTCGCGTGCGCCTGGGGCAGCGTCGTCGGAGTATCTGGAAGCCGTGTATGCCGACCTGCATGACACCATTCATCGCCCCGCCCGGCGCACGCTGCTGGTGCTGCTGTCGTTGATGCGCGATCGCGTACCCGCGGCCATGAGCGCCATGAGCATTCACCTGCTGGCGGTCACGCTGCTGTTCGTGGTGTCAGGTGTAGCCGGCGCGTGGCTCATCTTCAGCTATCCCGACCTGATCGCGATGTTCGCCGGACCGCAACTCATTGCCACCGTGGAGCGTGGTGAGCTGTGGACCGACGGCTTGCTCAACATCACGCCATCCGCGGTGCTGTCGATCGGCATTCTCACCAACAACATCGTGGTGTCGTTTTTTGCTTTCTGCTCGGGAATCGTCTTCGGGCTCGGCACCTTCTATCTCATCGGCCTGAATGGCCTGCAGCTGGGCGCCATCTTCGCGTTCACCGGACAACACGGGCTCGCGGGACGCCTGTTCGATTTTGTCGTCGCGCACGGCTGCGTCGAGCTTTCCTGCATCTGCATCGCTGGCGCCGCCGGCTCCTACCTCGGCGAAGCGCTCATCCGTCCGGGCTCCCAGTCGCGCACTGAAGCATTCCGTGGGGCCGCAGCCGAGGGCATCCGCGTACTCGCGGTCGTAACACTGCTGCTGTTCATCTGCGGGTTCATCGAAGGCTTCGTGTCGCCGGATCCCGAAGTGCCGCGCTGGGCGCGCGTCACGATTGGCGTGGGCTACTGGCTGTTCATGATCTCGCTGCTGCGCGGTTATGTGTTCGGCCGCAGTCGCGGCGGACCGGCGGTCTCCGTCTAGCTACCCCGGTTCACTGCCGTGGCTTGCGGAGCATCGGAAAGATAGGTGGCGAGGTCCCCACTTGGATGGTGCCCAGCAACTCGAATCCATACCGTTCATAGAGCGGGATATTCTTCGGATTGGAGGATTCCAGATAGGCCAGCGTCTGGTCGCGATCGCACGGGATCAAGGCATGTTGCATCAACGCCCCGCCGTATCCTTTGCCCTGGTGAAACGGCTCGACCCCGATGAACGGCAAATACCAATGGGGCTCGCGCGGGTGGTAGCGCCCCATCTGGTCGAATACCGCACCGCCGTCTTTTTGAAACTGCGCCGATCCGGTGCTTTGCAGCAGTGAGATCAGCGCGTTTTCGTCCGGGTGGACCTCTGGCGGCAGCCACAGCGCCGCCCCGGCATAGCCGTCCACGCAGTAGGCGCTCTTGCGGGCAAACGCTTTGCCTCCGAATACCCTGACGAAGTTGGGGAAATGCGCGAGGTATTGATTTGGATCAGGCCATGTCCAACGCGCGGCAGGGTCAGCGGAAAACGCCAGCACCACCACAGCAATAGCTGAAGCTTCTTCGGATATCTCGGCGGTTTTGATAGACGGCGTTGTCATTTTGAAAGTCTAACCTTCGCGGTGGGCAGTAACGCAGGCGTTGCCCGCCAAGTTGCCGGGTCGGTGTCTGACAGCGTCGGCCTGAGGCGGCTGACTGATCGGCGCCTTCAGCTCGCCGAAATGTTCAGCTGAAACCGCGAGCCATCAAATTCGCCGAGGTGCAGCACATCACCGCTGTCGAACCCGCAGGCGGCGCCGCGCATCTGACTGAGAGGTCCCTCGAGAGTGAGGCTGCACAACACTGAGCGCGCGCACATGGCGCCATAGGCAAGGACCAACGGGTACTCTGCATCGTTCTGCAGTCCCGCATCGCGTTCGTACGCCAGGGAGTAGATCTCCCTAAGGACCTTTGACCGCAAATAGCCGTCATTCGGAACAACTATGAAGTTAGTGGCCCACTCCAGTGAGTCGGAATCAAAGGATTCGGACGCGCCACAATAGATATCTGCCGTTACAGCTCCCCGTCTGACTGGATTGTTCAGTCCGAACCAAAGTCCCTTGATCGAAAGGGATGTGTCCAGGTTCTCCAGGGCGCGTGGCAACCACGACTTCAGCGCCGCCTCGTCCGACGCGAATGCAATCCGCCGCATGTGTTGCCAATCCGGGTGCGGATTCTGCAGATCACAATGGTCAATCACCTTCAACATTCGGTCAGCGAATGGATCATCGCTGGCGACAGCTTCCATGATTCTTTCAAGCAGTGAGGCGTCCGCTTCGTCCATGGCGAGCTAGCGGATGAGCTCAGTGCTGCGCGCGCTGTTTGACCGTGGCACCTCATCTCTCACACGTACACTCCAGGGCGTTGTCAGGTGATATGTACCGACCCCTCTCACAGGCATTCGTCGAACACCGCGCAAAGGAACCAGAAGGTAGAAATGAAAAGCGTCGCGCTGCAAGCGAGTGCGTACACGACCATCGCGCTGAGACGCCAGTGCGCGCCGCGGACCCAGCGCCATAGACACGTGGCACCAACCGCCGTGGCGATGGCGAAGGCGAGGTAGTCACTCGCGATAGTGAACCGGGGCGTACCCGACCTCGTGACTAGAAGGTAGGCGGCAAACATGCCAAACGGGAGGACTGCCGCTCCGAAGGCGAGCAAAGCGCGGCGCCCGCTGCTGATCGCACTTGGCACTTCATCCTTCACGCGCGCTCTCCAGATCTGTCAGGCGGCAATGCTATCCGAACGAAATGTTAGCGCAGCCGCGGCTGCAATCACTATCGCTGTGAATGGCAGACCGACAGCCAGACCACCAATGTCACCGCGTGTGCAGATCGCGAGGTAAGCAATTGCCAGAGTCAGCGCAGCCAGCACCGGATGAAGTACCGACCCTGGCGTAATGGACCGAACCGACAGGAATGTGCCGCCACAAACGGCGGCGATCCCAATGGTGGCGGCGCCAACGAACAAGAACTTCTCGGAGGGCTCACCCAACAGGACGGTAATGAATAGAACAACAATCCAGGCCACGATGCCGGCCGCGAACATCGCCGCGACTGCCGCCAGTACGCGCAAGGTGTGGATGAGAAAGGCTGCGAATGGTGCCCCCACTTGGCGGCCTAACGGGTGGGCCGAGCGCCGCACCGGCGGCGAACTGGGCATTGCGCCTTATTCGCCACGCGTGCGCTCGAGTGAGTTGTCAGGCGGCGGCACATCAGCTGGTCTCAGCGAGATGCAGCTCAACGTTATGGCACCTACGTTGGTTCCAGCTCTTAGCTTCGAGGGCCAATAGACCCTCAGCTGCCTTGACTGATTCGGCGCCAACTCGATGTAGCCAAAATCAGTCGCGTCGGAAGCAAAAATTTCAGAATAGGCTTGAACGCCTGCCTCATTGCCAACAGCGAGAAGCACTTCGCGATTGCTGTACTGAACGACAGATGAGGTGTCGTTCGTTAGGCGCAGCTTTCCGGTAATTCGTGCTCGTTCAACCGGATCGCCAAGCCTTGCCAACCAAGGATACCGTCTGACCTTAGTGTTGACGCTCGCGCTAACGGTAATTCCACTGGAACATTTCGCCATCAACTCCAGCGCGCCCGCGGACGCCGATGCGAGCGACCATGTCATGACAGCCGTTGCGATCTTGAGCATACGCATACGTTACCCGCCTAGCGGTTGAGCTGTGCGCTGCACGCGCAGATGCTGCTTGCACGTGTCTGTTTTTACTACAGCACATGCCTATCCATACCGTCAAACGATTCCAAGTAGTTATACGGCCTGTCAGTTGAACCACAGCTGCTGAACCAACCTCGGCAGGCTACACCCGTGTGCCATTACAGGTCTTGCAGGCACAACAATATGTCGGCTCGCTCCGGCGGCTCATTATCTTTCGCAGTCACCGGCAGCCCGGGCCTGCTCGCCGCATCCTCGTGCGGCAGCGACCTGAGCCTCACTGCGACGCCACTCCGATTCATACCCGCCGCCGCCGCCGCAATTGTAGATAGGCGTCGAGCACCGCTTTATCCAGCCTGTCATCGGGCTCATCGAGCACCACGATGCCGGACCGGCGCATGGTGGCGACCTGCAACTGCGATCGCTGCTGATGCTCGCGCGCCGCCAGCGAAACCGCCGGATCGCGCCACTCACGAGCCGCACCTGCGGCCAGTCGCCCGATCTCGGCCGCGTGCGGCGCCGCGACGATGGGCTGGTGGCGCGGCACCAGCGCCTTCAGCGCCTGCATGAGTTGCGCGTTGCGATCCGGCTCCGCCAGGTCGGTGAGCCACACGATCAATCCTCGGTGGCGCAGAAGGCGGCGCGCATGAATGGCGGCGGCGATCGGATCGGATTCGCCGCGGTCGCTCTCGAGAGTTTCCAGGGAACGGCGCAGCCGAGCCACGGCGCGCACGCCTCGATCCGGCAAACACGCGCTGACCATGCGATCGGCATAGACCAGCAGGCCGACGCGATCTTCGATGGACACCGCGTGTTCGGCGAGGCGCGCGGCCACATTGGCGTAGAGGCCGAGGCGGTCGAGCGCGCCGGCACGCACGCGGCTGCCGCGGCCCGCATCCACCACCAGCAGGATCTCCAGGTGCTGCGCTTCGCTGTACTCGCGCGAGATCAATGTGCCGTGGCGCGCGGTTGCTTTCCAGTCGATGCGCGACAGCGCGTCGCCGGTGACGTAGTCGCGCAACTGTAAGAGCTCCACACCGACACCCGGCAGCCGCCGCGGTGTCTCGCCGGCAGCTTCTCCAGCGACGGGACGCGCGCCGCCCGGCACTGTGTCGGGCGCCACCGTGAAGGACGCAGTCTGCGGCAGATCGCGACTCCACCACGCCAGTGCGAACCGGCCTAACAGCCGCGCCGGCACTGCGCCGAATCGCCCGGCGCCGAGACGCAAAGGCAGAATATCGGCGGGATCAAGCAGCTCTTCTTCGGGCGGCAGTGCCACGCGCCGCACGTCCGCAGACTGTTTCAGTGCGGCCGGCATCGCGCGAGCGTACTGCAACACGAGCTCGCGCCTTCGATTGTGGGCGAAGGCAAAAGAGCCCTTTGCCGGCCTGCCGAGCTTCAACCGCTCATCGATGCGCATCCTCAGGCTCACCTGCGTGCCGCGCAGGTACCAGGCTTCGAACGCCAGTCCCGTCAGCAGCAGGAACGCCGGCAGCAGCCAGGCGCCCGAGAATGCCGGCACCTCCGACCACGTGCCGGCTACGCCTAACAAGGCGATCAGGGCGATGAACAGGTAGCCGCGCAGCGCGAAGTGCATTGTCAGTGTCAGCGAGGGACCGGCGTGGCGTCGAGAACGCTGCCCACCACTGCCACATCGGTGTCGCCGTCGAGCGCCGCTTCGGGTTTGAGCACCAGCCGGTGCGCCAGCACCCACCGCGCCACGGCCTGCACATCGTCGGGCGCTACGAAATCGCCATTGCGCAATCCCGCGTGCACGCGCGCCGCGCGGATCAGCGCCAGCGCGCCACGTGTCGACAGTCCGAGAGCGACGCGCGGGTGCTCGCGGGTGGCGTGCGCTATGTCGAGCACGTAGTTGGACAGCGCCTCCGACACGTGCAGCGCGCTGGCGGCGGCACGTGCCTGGTGCAGCAGTACGCGATCGATACGGCCCAGGTCGGCGGGAATGGCGTCGCGCGCCTCGAGCTCGGTGCCATATCGCCTGAGAATCTCGCCTTCGGCGGCCCGTTCCGGATAGTTCATGTCGATGCGCAGCATGAATCGGTCGAGCTGCGACTCAGGCAGTGGATAGGTTCCTTCGAACTCGCGCGGGTTCTGCGTCGCCAGCACCAGGAAATCTTCGGGCAGCGGATACATATCCCGCTCCGAGGAGACCTGGCGCTCCTCCATCGCCTCGAGCAGCGCCGACTGCGTCTTGGGTCCGGTGCGGTTGATTTCGTCCACCAGCAACACATCGGCGAACAGCGGGCCGCGCCGGAACACGAACTCGTTCTTCGAGGCGTCGAAGATGTGTGTGCCGACGATGTCGCTGGGCATGAGGTCGGCGGTGCCCTGCACGCGCTTGAATTCGCCGCCGAGCACTCGCGCGAGCGTCTTGGCTAACAAGGTTTTGCCGAGGCCCGGCGGTCCCTGCACCAGCACGTGGCCACGCGCGATCAACGCGATGCACAGTGCGCGGATCACGTCCTCGGCGCCGACGATGACGCGCGCGATTTCGCGTTGAACGGATTGTTCGAAGCTTGCGACAGCTGTATTCATGTTTTCAGTCGTTTTTCCAGGGTATCGAGAAGGTTCTGCAGCGGTACCAGCGGCAGCTTGCGCTCCGCGTGTGCATCCGCATACCAGGTTTTGAGGCGATCGAGCTCCTGCGGCCGGATGGCGGCGTGCCGCTCCAGCCAATGCCACAGCTCACCGCGTTCGACATTGGCACCGCCGGCGCGGCGCGCCGCCCGCGCCACGTCGGCAAAGAAATGATCGAACAACCGCAGCGCCGTGTGATACGGGGCGACCGTGCGCGCGATGAGCCCGCCCGTACGGCGCACCAGCTCCGCCTCTGACGGATCGTGGACCACGATGGCCGGCGCGCGCAGTCGCGTGGAGCCCAGCACCCACACCAACCACAGCCCGAGCAGGATGAACCCAGTCTTGTACAGGCGCGGATCGCGGTAGAAGCGCGCTGGGTCGTAGTTAGCCGACAGGCCCTGGCGCAGGTCGTCGAACAGCACCACGCCGTCGGGCGCGACGCGCACGCTCACGATGTTCGCGAACAATCGCGCGTTGTCGGCATTGCCGAGCGCGCGATTGGTGAACAGCGATCCTCCCGCGAACAGCAATACCTTTCCGTCACCGACCTGTTGTTCGAAAAGCGCGCCTTCGCCATCGGCGCCGCGCGCCAGCGTCAGCAGGAAATTGTCGTAAGGCATGCGCACCGACCACTCGTCGGATTTGTAGTCGGTTTCGAGCTCCAGGGTTTTGACTCCTGCGAGCAATGCATGCGGCCCGGTGGCGGTGAGCAGAATCTTTTCGGGCACCTCGAGCGGACCGCCGGGGTCGGGTTCTTCGGTCTCCCCATTGGGGGCTTCATCTTCGCCGTCTTTGGCGGCGCGCGCGTCCGCGTCCCGCACACGCTGCGACAGTGGTGTGTCGTCGAGCCGCGCTTCGCGCGCCTGGCGCGTTTCGAACTCGACTGCGGTCAGCGATTCGATTTCCACCACCGCGCCCGCGGAGCGCCGTACCGCCCAGCCCGGCTGGTCCAGCAACGCGGCATTGATGAGCAGCGTGTTGCCGCGCCGCACCCACTGATCGAGCGCGCTGAACTCATCGCTGTGAAACACTTCCAGTGCGGGCAGCGTGAGCACGAGCAAGTTGCCGCGCGACGGTGTGCCGAGCTGCTGCAGCGCGGAGTACCGCTCGCGGAAGGAACGCGTCTGCACGCCTGAACGCCGCAGCCACTCGTAGAGACCTGCGTATCCATTGCCACGCCGCTCGGCGGTGGTCGGCCGCGCGGTGTCGCCATCCGGATCGAGCGCGGGTGTCGGGCGCAACCACAAGCCGTAAAACGCGGCGAGAGCCGCCAGTGCGAGCAGCAAGGCGATGCCCCGTTCGCGCATCAGCGCCTGCCCGCCAGGCGCGCGAATCTCTGCAGCAGCTTTCGAGCCTCCGCGACCGCGCCTTCGAGCGCGACATCGGGCGGCCGGTCGCTGCCATAGCGCACCTCATCGGCGGTAGTCGCCACCTGGGTCAGCGCTTCGCGTTCCTGTTCCGAATCGAGAGCGGCGCGCCGCACGATAGCCGCGGCCGTCAGGCCTTCGGCGGCCGGCAGACGATCCGCGCGCGTCAGCGCCTCGCCTAACAAACGCAGCAACATGCCGGGGCGATCGGCCAGCGGTGCCGCGGTGACATCCGCGAGCATGAGCCGCCGGCGCCATTGCGCCGCCGGGTTCTCGCGCGCCGCCGCCCGCCGCACGCCACCCATCAGGCCCGCCGCGCGTAGCTCGGACCACATGACGAACAACACGAGCGCGCCGACCAGCGCGTACCCGATGTAGGTGATGGCCTGGGCTATGCCTTCACTGGTCTGAAATTGCCGGCTCCATTTCTCGAGCCAGGTGTCCTCGTCCTCGTCCTTTCGTTTCTCGAGCTTGTCCTTGAGCCAGCGCTTGAAGCGCTCCCAGCGGGTGGCGCCCTGCTGGCCTTTGTCACCGAGCTCAGCGAGCACCGCCGTGAGCTTGTCGCGGCCCGGCGCGGTGCGCTGCGCACCAGCGACGTTCGATTGCCGCACAAGGACTTCCAGTGCACGCAGGCTTTCCGCAGTGATTTCCTCGCGCCGCTCGCGCAAGCTCTGCGGCAGCAACCCGCGCCACGGCGCGCGCGCCAGTGCGGGAAGCAGCTCGGGGCAGCGCTTCGCGATGCGTTCGATGCCGATGTCGGTGCCGGCGTCGAGCTTCACACGGCACGCTTCCACGACGCGCAGTGCGGCATCGTCCGCCGCCAGCGCGCTGCCGCACAGCGTCAGCCCTAACAAGCTCAACCAGCGGATCATGCGCGCACCGCGCGGCGAGCCTGCTCGCGAAGTTTCAGGTCCTGGTACGCCACGATGAGCACTGCGAGCACGAAAGGCACCCCGAAAGCGCCCACCACCAGGGAGAGCATCGAACCGACGGTCGCGATCAGGAAAAGATCGGCGCGGCCGAATAGCGGCGACATCATTCCGACGATGACGGCCGAGAGCACGTAGAACACCATGACCATGCAGGTGGTGGCCAGAATCGCTCCGACCATGCGCCACGAGCGGCGACCCGAGAGCCGCACCGCGTGCGCGACCGCGCTCAAGGGGTTGAGCCCGTCGCACCAGAAGGCGGGCAACGCGACGACCAGCAGCGGCACGGGCCACAATACGGGCACGGCCGCGAAGATCAACGCCTCGGTCGGCAACGCGACCACGAGCAGCGGCCACAACAACAGCAATACGGCGGGGTAACCGAATGCGAATACCGTCGCCAGCAAGGCCGCCGGCCAGCGCTTCACCGCCGCGGCGAGCTCGCGACGAATGCGCGGCCGTATCCCTTGCGCCAGCGCGTTGAGGCGCAACGTGATGACGCCGAACAGCGGCGTGATCAGGATCAGTACGATCAGATAACCGCTGAGCGGTAGGTAAGGAAGCCGCAGGCCAGCGCCGCGCACCGGGCCGACGAATGTGGAGTACAGCGTCGGCAGCTCGAGCACCAGGACCGCCAGGCCGGAATACGGCAGGCAGCGCAGAATGCCGGCGCGAAACAGGCGGAACGCCGCGTCCAGGACCTCGCCAGTCATGAGCGGCCGCGGCAGCGGCAACAGCCCGACCGGAGCGTCCAATGGTTGCGCGCGGTTCATACGCGGCATGATACCGATGCCGGACCGAAGTCGTGCATCATCGCTGCCCCATGCTCGAACTGACCGACAGCGGGCGCCTGCTCGCCGATGCAGCACACTCCATCGCGCGCCGCGACGCCGAGCTGTTGCTCGCCTGGTGCTGGCGCAAGACCCGCGCGCAACTGCTCGCCGCCATGGGTGAACGCGTTCCGGCAGAAGTCGCCGCGCGATTCGCCGACGCCTGCCGGCGGCGCTCGACCGGCGTGCCGGTCGCCTATCTTCTGGGCCGGCGCGAATTCTGGTCGCTGGAGTTCACGGTGAGCCCGGCAGTGCTGGTACCGCGACCCGAGACGGAGCTGTTAGTCGAGCGCGTACTCGAGCTCGTGACTGCGCCCGAGGCGAGCGTCGCCGATCTGGGCACGGGGTCCGGCGCCATCGCCGTCGCTCTCGCGCATGAACGCCCTCGCTGGCATGTCACGGGCACCGACAACTCCGCCGCGGCGCTCGAGGTCGCGCGCGACAATGGTTCGCGTCTGGCAGACGCGCGCGTCCAATGGCTGCTCGGCGACTGGTATGCGGCACTGGCCAATCGGCGTTTCGACGCGCTCGCCAGCAATCCTCCCTATGTCGCCGACGACGACCCCGCCCTGGGCGCCGATGGTCTGCGCCACGAACCACGCGACGCCCTGACGCCGGGGGGCGATGGCATGGGCGCCCTCTCCACTCTTATTAATGGGGCCCCCGATCACCTCAATCCCGGCGGCTGGCTGGCGCTGGAGCACGGCAACACACAGGCGGAATCGCTGCGATCACTGCTTGTGGCGCGTGGCTTCACTCACGTAACCTCGCACCGCGATCTCGCCGGCCACGAGCGCGTCACCGAAGGCAAGGCCCCATAGGAATACCCGTGTCACTAGTGTTTGAAACCACGCTCGGCAATTTCGAAGTCGAGCTGTTCGAGAAAGAAGCTCCCGTCTCTGCAGCAAATTTCCTGGAATACGTCGACGATGGCTTTTTCGACGGCCTCATTTTCCATCGCGTCATTCCTGGCTTCATGATCCAGGGCGGTGGTTTCGAGCCAGGCATGAAACAGAAGAAGGTCAAGGCGCCGATCAAGAACGAAGCCGCCAACGGTCTCAAGAACTCGCGCGGCACACTCGCCATGGCGCGCACCAACGAGATCAACAGCGCCACCGCGCAGTTTTTCGTCAACCTCGTCGACAACGAATTTCTCGACCACGCCGGCCCTGCCAACTACGGCTACGCGGTGTTCGGCAAAGTCACCTCCGGCATGGACGTCATCGACAAGATCGCCAAGGTGGCGACCACCACCCGCTCGGGACATCAGAACGTGCCCGCGGCGGACGTGACCATCACCAAGGCATCGCGGCAAGTGTGAAGAAGAAGAGCTGGCCGCGGCGGCTGCTCTTCGGTGCGTTCATCGGCCTCGTCGTCGTGTTTCTCGTCACCGCGCTGCCCGTGGTGGCCATGCGCTGGGTCGATCCGTGGTACAGCGCGTTCATGCTGGACGCGGCGCTCGATTCCTCGCGCCGCGGCCAGACGAACTACCACACCGACTATCGCTGGGTCGATCTCGAGCAGATCTCGCCGCACGCTGCAGTGGCGGTGATCGCGGCCGAAGATCAGTTCTTCCCGTTCCATACCGGCTTCGACCTCAATTCGATCCGCGAGGCCGTGCGGCACAACGAAAAGCAGGCGAAGAAGCGGCGGCCGCGCATGCGCGGCGCCAGCACCATCACCCAACAGGTGGCCAAGAATCTTTTCCTCTGGCCCGGCCGCAGCTACGTGCGCAAAGGCCTCGAAGCCTATTTCACGCTGCTCATCGAGCTCAGCTGGCCGAAGGAACGCATCCTCGAGGTGTACCTGAACGTGGCGCAGTTCGGCGAGGGCATTTACGGCGTGGAAGCCGCGGGCCAGCGCTTTTATCGCCTGCCGGCGGCTCGGCTGGGCCGCTACGAAAGTGCCACCCTGGCTGCCGTGCTGCCAAACCCGATCACCTTCAAGGTGCAGGCGCCGTCTAACTATGTAATGTCGCGCCGTGACTGGATCCTCGCGCAGATGCATGGTCTCGGCGGCCCGCGCTACCTGCAAGAGCTCGAGCATCCCACCCAGCCTCCCCGGGCCACGGGCACCCGCACTGCACCTGGCGGCTGAAGAGCCCCGGCCCAATTGCAGATGGCTCTGGCCTCCTGAGTCCCCGGAGGATTACGCTACGCGTAGATCGCCTGCGGCGGTCCCAAAGGGAGAATAATAATGAACGATTCAACTGCCGTGGGCGCCAGCCCTGGCGCGGGCGCGGCTGCACCCGACCGTGTCGAGATTCCTTTCGAGTTCCGCGGCCAGGGCGGCGAATATTTCCGCATCTGGATAGTCAACCTGCTGCTCAGCATCGTCACGCTGGGGATCTATTCCGCATGGGCGAAAGTGCGTCGCATGCGCTATTTCTCCGGCAACACCTTTCTCGAGGGCGAGTCCTTCGAATATCACGGGCAACCGCTGGCGATTCTCAAGGGGCGGCTGATCGTGTTCGGCGCCTATGTGCTGTTCATCATTGCCTCGCAATTCTATCCGTGGCTGATGTTCGTGCTCATTCCGCTGATCATCCTCGGCGTACCGTGGATCATCATGCGTTCGCGCATGTTCCAGATGCGCATGACCTCGTACCGTGCGCTGCGCTTCAATTTCCACGGCACCTACGGTGGCGCGATGGCCGCGTTCATCGGCTGGTATCTGCTGGCGGTGCTCACCCTCGGCGCGCTGTTCCCGTACTGGATCAAGAAACGCGTCGAGTATTCGCTGGCCAATTCCTCATACGGCCACCAGCGCTTCCGGTTCGTCACGAGCACCGGGACGTTCTACAAGTTCTGCCTGATCACCTTCGGCCTGACGATCCTCGCCTACGCGGTATTCATCGCCTGCGTGTTCTCGCTCGGACTGCTGCACGCGCCACGGGGTACCGGGATCGACGCCAATATTCTGAGCTTGTTAGGCGTGGGCGGCTTTGTCTTCCTCGTTGCCTCGGCCGTCGTGGCGCTGGGCATCGTCGGCTACTACCAGTCCTCGTTCATGAACGCGTCGTTCGGCGGCGTGGAGGTGGGGCAACTGGTGGTCAGGTCGCGCCTGCGCACCTGGCCACTGATCTGGATCTACGTCACGAACTTCCTCGGAATCCTGTTCACGCTCGGCTTGTTCTATCCGTGGGCAAAAATCCGCCAGCTGCGTTATCACCTGGAAAACACCGCGGTGAACGCACCGGGCAGCCTGGGCAGCTTCACCGCTGACGCAAGTCAGGGCATCGATGCCATCGGCGAGGAAGTCGGCGACTTCTTCGACGTCGACTTCGGTTTGTAAAGTGATCGCGGGGCGCTTCTTCGACGGACAGAGCTCGGACGGCATCGAAGCGACGCTGCAATTCGGCGATGACGGCATCGCGCGCGTGCATGGCGCGCGCGATGCCATCGGCGTTCCGGCGGCCGAGCTCAAGGTCTCGGAGCGTCTGGGCAATATTCCGCGGCGCATAGGCTTTCCCGGCGGCGGTGTATTCGAAACCCACGACAACGACGCTGTCGATCACGCGCTCGAAGCGCTCGGTCTGCAGAAGACCTCAGCGCTGGTGCACTGGCTCGAGAATCGGTGGCCGGTGGCCATCGGCGCGCTGGTCTGCGTGGTGCTGCTGTCCGTGGGTTTTCTGCGCTGGGGCGTGCCGGCAATCGCCGACTGGGGCGCACGGGTCATGCCCGCGAACGTCGACCGCGTCATAGGCTCGGGAAGCCTCGATATCCTCGATCGGACGTTCTTCGAGCCGTCGACGCTGCCGAATGCACGTCAGCAGCAATTGCGCGCCCGTTTCATGAAAATGACGCAGCCACTGAACGATGGTCACGAGTATCAGCTGGAGTTCCGGCGCGGTAGAGCGATCGGCGCCAATGCGTTCGCCCTGCCCTCGGGCATCATCGTCATGACCGACGAGCTCGTCGAAATGTCGAAGAACGATGATGAGCTCGTCGCCGTGCTCGCCCACGAGGTCGGCCACGTACGCGGACGGCACGCGCTGCGGCAGATGCTGCAGGCCGCCGGGGTTTCGGCGCTGGCCGTGGCGTTGTTAGGCGATGTCAGCTCGATCTCCGGCATCCTGAGCTCGGCGCCGGTGTTGCTGCACGCGAAACATTCGCGCGACTTCGAGCGCGAGGCCGACGCATTCGGCAAAACGTGGCTCAGGGAGCACGGCATCCCCGAGTCCAGTTTCGACGCGATCCTGTGCCGCATGAGCGAAGAGCACGGGATCTCGCCCGATGCCGAGGCGACCGATTATTTCTCGTCCCACCCGCCCACCAGCGAACGTGTGCGCTGCGTGAAAGGGACGCCGGAAGACAGCGGGCAAACCGCGGTCGAGCGACCCGCAGCGCCGGACCCACGCGCCGAGTGAGTCACTCGATAACGCCTTCTCTCAGTTGATCGTGTCGCTTCCGCGCGGCGCCGCCTCGTCGAACAGATGCTCGACGTCGATCGCATCGAACTTGTAGGGCTTCTGACAGAACTCGCACGTCACCGTGCACGCGCCCTGCTCCGCTATCACCGACCGGACTTCATCGACGCCGAGCGAACGCAGCACGTTGGCGACGCGCTCGCGGCTGCAGCGGCATTCGAAGGTGACGGCGTGGCCGGAGAACACGCGCACCTCGTCGACACCGAACATGTTCACCAGTCGTTGCTCGACGTCGTCTTCGAGCAGCGAGGCGCGTGCGATCGACGACATCGAGTCGTCAGCCTTTTGCCATGCGGCGTCGAGCGCGGTGTCATCGAGCTGCACCTGTTTGCCACCCAACCCCGGAATGCGTTGCACCAGCATGCCCGCCACGGCGCCGGCGTTCGCCGCCAGCAGCACCCGCGTGGGCAGCTGCTCGGACTGGTGGAAATAGGCTTCGAGGGACTCGGCCAGTGAATTGCCGGTGATCGGCACCACGCCCTGGTAGCTGGACGCGCGGTCGGCGGCATCGACGGTGACGACGATCTGGCCTTCGCCCGCGAGCATGCGGAATCCCGCCTCGCCAACCCCTTCCATTGGGACCAGGGGGTCGTGACGCGCCATGCCACGCACGCGAAAATCGTGCGTGCATTGCGCCACCAGCAGATTGACCAGCCCCTTGCCCTGCAGCTGCAAGGTTAGCGTGCCATCGAACTTGAGGGTGGCGGCCAGCAGCACGACCGCGCCCATCGCCTCACCGAGCAGTTGCTGCACGGCCGGTGGATAGTCCTGGTGCTCGCGCAGGTTGAGCCAGGCGTCCGACAGTCGCACCGCGTGACCTCGAATCGGATGTCGTTCGAGTACGAAGCGACGGACGAGATCCGAATCGCCCATCAGCCGGCGAGCTTCTTCTTCAACAGATCGTTGAGTTGTGCAGGATTCGCCTTGCCGCCCGTGGCTTTCATGACCTGGCCGACGAAGAAGCCGAACAGCTTGTCCTTGCCCGATCGGTAATCCGCGAGCTGCCCGGGATTTTTAGCCATGACTTCATCGATGGCCTTTTCGATCGCGCCCGTATCGGTGATCTGCTTGAGACCCTTCGATTCGATGATAGGGTCGGCGTCGCGGTCTTCCGTCCACATGGCCTCGAATACATCCTTGGCGATCTTGCCCGAGATGGTGTTGTCGGCGATGCGGCCCAGCAGTCCCGCGAGGCGCGCGGCGCCGATGCGGCTCGCCCCGATTTCGAGATTGTGTTCGTTCAGTGCGGCCGCGAGCGACCCGGCGACCCAGTTGGCGGCGAGCTTCGCCTGTTCCTTCGACGGCTTATTGCTTGATGGATCCGGACCACCCGCCAGTAGTTTGGCGACCTCTTCGTAGTACGCCGCCAGTTCCTTCGACGAGGTGAGCACGCCGGCGTCGTACTCCGACAGCTCGAACTGCGCCGCGAAACGCGCCGCCTTCTGATCGGGCAGCTCGGGCAGGGTCGCCTTTACTGTCGCAATGTAGGCGGCGTCGATCTCCACCGGCAGCAGATCCGGATCGGGGAAGTAGCGATAGTCGTTGGCCTCTTCCTTGGAACGCATGCTGCGCGTCTCGCCCTTGTCGGGGTCGTAGAGCCGCGTCTCCTGCACGACCTTGCCGCCGCCTTCGAGCAGGTCGATCTGGCGCGCCACTTCGTAATTGATGGCCTTCTCGACGAAGCGGAACGAATTGATGTTCTTGATTTCGGCGCGGGTGCCGAACTTCTCGGCGCCGACCTTGCGCACCGACACGTTGGCATCGCAGCGGAACGAGCCTTCCTGCATGTTGCCGTCGCAGATCTCGAGATAACGCACCAGCGTGTGCACCTTCTTGAGATAGGCCACCGCCTCTTTCGCCGAGCGCATGTCGGGCTCGGAGACGATTTCCAGCAACGGCGTTCCGGCGCGATTGAGATCGATGCCCGAGAGCTTGCCGAGGCCCTCGTGCAACGACTTGCCGGCGTCCTCTTCGAGGTGCGCGCGCGTGATGCCGATGCGTTTGCGGGTGCCGTCGTCGAGCACGACGTCGAGATGACCTTTTGCGACCACGGGCAGCTCGTACTGGCTGATCTGGTAGCCCTTCGGCAGGTCGGGATAGAAGTAGTTCTTGCGCGCGAATACCGAGCGCTCGGCCACGGCCGCATCGACGGCAAGTCCGAACTTCACCGCCATGCGCACCGCTTCGCCGTTGAGCACCGGCAACACGCCGGGGTACGCAAGATCGACGAGATTTGCCTGCGTATTGGGGGCCATGCCGTAGGCGGTGGGGCTGCCCGAGAAGATCTTCGACTTCGTCGCGAGCTGCGCGTGGATCTCGAGCCCGATCACGGTCTCCCAGCCATTGTTCTGCGGTGCGGGCGCGCTCATCACAGCACCTCCTTGGCGAACGCGTCCGGGATGCGGCGATGCCAGTCGGTTTCTTTCTGGTAGGCGTGCGCCACGTTGAGCAGTTTGGCTTCGGCAAAGTGCGGTCCGGCGATCTGCAAGCCCACCGGCAGGCCGCGCGCGAATCCGCAGGGAATGGACATCGCGGGCACGCCGGCGAGGTTTGCACCGATCGTGTAGATGTCGTTGAGATACATCTGGATCGGATCGGACGCTTTCGCACCGATGGCGAAAGCGACGTCGGGAGCCGTGGGACCCATGAGCACGTCGACGTCCTGGAAGGCGCGCTTGAAGTCTGAATTTATCAGCTGGCGCACGCGCTGTGCCTTGAGGTAGTACGCGTCGTAGTAGCCGGCGGACAGCACGTAGGTTCCGGTCATGATGCGGCGCTTGACCTCGGCCCCGAAGCCCTCGCCGCGCGAGCGCTTGTACAGGTCCATGAGGTCCTTGGGATCCTTGGCGCGATACCCATAGCGCACACCGTCGAAGCGCGCCAGGTTCGAGGAGCACTCGGCCGGCGCCACCACATAATAGGTGGGTACGGACAGCGGCAGCGCCGGTAGTTTGACTTCGACCAGCTTGGCACCGAGCTTCTCGTAAACCTTTAACGCCTCGCGAATGAGTTTCTCGACGGAAGGCTCGAGGCCCTTGTCGAAGAATTCCTTGATGAGGCCGATCTTCAATCCGGCGAGCGGCGCGTCGAGCGTTGCGACGTAGTTAGGGACCGGCGTGTCGACGCTGGTGGAGTCGCGCGGGTCGAAGCCCGACATGGCGCTGAGCACCATGGCGGCGTCTTCGGCCGACTGCGAGATCAGACCACCCTGGTCGAGGCTGGAGGCGAAGGCGATCATGCCGTAGCGGGACACGCGGCCATAGGTGGGTTTGATGCCCGTGACGCCACAGAGCGAGGCCGGCTGGCGGATGGAGCCCCCGGTATCGGTGGCGGTGGCGATCGGCGTCAGCCGCGCCGCGACCGCGGCAGCCGAACCGCCAGAGCTGCCTCCGGGCACCAGCTTCGGATCCCATGGGTTCTTCACCGGACCGTAGAAGCTCGTCTCGTTCGACGAACCCATGGCGAACTCGTCCATGTTCGTCTTGCCCAGGGTGACCATGCCCGCGGCTTTGAGCTTCTCGACCACGGTGGCGTCATATGGCGACACGAAGTTGTCGAGCATGCGCGAGCCGCAGCTGGTCTTGACGCCCTCGGTGCAGAAGATGTCCTTGTGCGCCAGTGGCAGGCCGGTGAGCGGGCCCGCGCGTCCCGAGGCCAAAGTGGACTCGGCAGCCTTCGCTTGCGCCATGGCGGACTCGCCAGTGACTGTGATGAAGGCATTGAGAGAGGGCTGCGCCGCCTCGATGCGACCCAACAGGCTCTTCGTGAGCTCCGTCACAGAAAATTCTTTGGCTCGCAGCTTTTTTGCGAGCTCGGACAGCGTCAACTCATGCATGGGTGATAGCTACTCGAGGACCTTGGGAACGAGATACAGCGCGGCTTCGACCTGCGGAGCGTTGCGTTGATAGATCTCGTGTTGGTCCGATTCGGCCACGACGTCGGCCCGCATGCGCTGCGCAAGACCTGGCAGCGGATGCGCCATGGGCTCGATGCCGGCTGTTTGTGCCGCGTCGAGCTCGCCCACCAAGTCGACGATCTTGGAAAGAGAGTCCTGGTAGACAGGTATCTCGGCTTCGCTAAGAGAAAGGCGTGCGAGATGCGCGATGGAGTTGATCTGGTCGCGATTGAGGCTCATCGAAAACTCAAGCAAAAGATGTGGAAAATGTGCGCGGAATCATACCTGTTGCCTTGTGGACCGTCCTGCAGATTGTTAAATTCGCGGCCACATTTTCGCGCTTCGGTCGCTACTCCATGTTCAAACGCTTGCGCGGCTATTTCTCGAGCGATCTTTCCATCGACTTGGGAACGGCCAATACCCTCATTTATGTCCGTGACAAGGGCATCGTGCTCAACGAGCCCTCGGTTGTCGCGGTGCAGGACGATCACAGCGGCCGTGGCAAGGTCATCGTCGCGGTAGGCGCCGAAGCCAAGAACATGCTGGGCCGCACACCGGGCCACATCAACGCGGTGCGCCCGATGAAAGACGGCGTCATCGCCGATTTCACCTACACCGAGAAGATGCTGCAGTACTTCATCGGCAAGGTGCACGGCAATCGCGTGCTCAAGCCGAGTCCACGAGTCCTCGTGTGCGTGCCCATCGGCTCGACGCAAGTCGAACGCCGCGCCATCAAGGAATCGGCTGAAGGCGCCGGCGCGCGCAGCGTGCAGATAGTTAGTGAGCCCATGGCGGCGGCGGTCGGCGCGGGCTTGCCCGTGAACGAAGCGCGCGGCTCGATGGTGCTCGACATCGGCGGCGGCACTTCCGAAGTCGCGGTGCTATCGCTGAACGGCATCGTCTATGCGGCCAGCGCGCGCATCGGTGGCGACCGGTTCGACGAAGCCATCATGAACTACGTGCGCCGCAACTACGGCATCCTCATCGGTGAAGCCACCGCCGAGCGCATCAAAATCGAAATCGGCGCGGCGTATCCCGGCCAGCAGGTGCGCGAGCTCTCGGTCAAAGGCCGCAACCTCTCCGAAGGTGTGCCGCGCAGCTTCACGCTCAACTCCAACGAAATTCTCGAGGCGCTGCAGGAACCCCTGCAGGGCATCGTCGGCGCCGTGAAGCAAGCGCTCGAACAAACTCCTCCCGAGCTCGGTGCAGACGTGGCCGAACGCGGCATCGTGCTCACCGGTGGTGGCGCGCTGCTGCGCGACATCGACAAACTACTCATGGAAGAAACCGGGCTGCCGGTGGTCATCGCGGAAGACCCGCTCACCTGTGTGGCGCGCGGCGGTGGCCGCATTCTGGAGCTCCAGGACCAGGTCGGGCCGGGAAGCTTCGGCCTAGAATAGGCCGTGGCCGTCTTCGGCACCGGCAGTCGCGTCGGAGGCAGTCGCGGCCCGTCTTTCGGCTTCCGTTTCTTCTGTTATGCCGTCATCTCGGTCGTGCTCATGTTCTACGACCGGCGCGGCGGTTTCCTCGACACCGCGCGTTACGGCTTGCAGGCAGCCATCTACCCACTGCAGCTCGCGGTGAACTCGCCGTCCGCGGCCTGGCGCTGGGTCGAAGAAAGCGTCACCACGCGTGAAACACTGCGCGCCGAAGTCGACCGGCTGCGCGAAGAGCTGCGCAACCAACAGCTCATGACCATGCGGCAGGAAGCACTCCAGAAGGAAAACGCCACCTTGCGCGGCCTCAACGCCGCGCTGCCCAATGTCATCGAGCGGCGCCTCGTGGGCGAGGTGATCAACATCGAGCTCTCCAATCTGCGGCAGCGGCTGCTCATCAACCGCGGTGGCAGCAACGGCGTGTACAAATCGCAGCCCGTCATCACCGGTGACGGCGTGCTCGGACAGGTGTTTCGCACCGGCCCGTTCAGTTCCGAGGTCATCCTGATCACCGACTCCGAGCACGCGCTGCCGGTGCAGGTGCTGCGCTCCGGCGTGCGCACCATCGCGCTCGGCACCGGCCGCAGCACCTCGCTCGAACTACCCTATGTTCCGCAGAACTACGACGTGAAGATCGGTGACGTGCTGGTCACGTCGGGCCTCGGCCGCGTGTTTCCGTTCGGCCTGCCCGTGGCGCGTGTCACCAAGGTCGAGCGCGACCCGGCGCAGCCGCTGGCGCAGATTCACGCGGTGCCGCTGGCCGGCATCGAGAGCGATCGCGAAGTGCTGTTCATCTGGCAGCGCCCCAACCACCCGGATGCCCCGGCATCGGCGGAAGCGCTCGCGGTGGAAGCGCCGGCCAAGGCAGCGGCGGGCACGCCATGAACCGCGAACCACGCTGGGCGGTGTTTTTCACGGTACTGCTCGCGCTGATCGCGCAGGTGCTGCCGTTGCCCGACTGGTTGTCGGTGGTACGCCCGTCGTTCATCGCGCTGGTGATCATTTACTGGAGTATCTACGCGCCGCACGCCGGCGGGATTTTCGCGCCGTGGCTCGCGGGCCTGGCGCTCGATGTGTTCAAGGGCGACGTTCTCGGTCAGAACGCGCTCGCGGTCGCGCTCGTGGCCTACGTCGCCATGAGCCTGCACCAGCGCCTGCGCAACCAGACCCTGGTGCAGCAATCGCTGTTCGTGTTCGCGATGCTCACGTTGAACGAATTCATCGTCTGGGGCATCCAGGGCTGGCTCGATCATTCCGTGGCGTCTTCCTGGCGATGGCTGCAGCCGATGATCGGCGCCATGTTGTGGCCGTTCGTGGCGTTGCTGGTCGGCCGCACGCACTCGCGGAGTTAGGGACTCCATGGGCACGGTCCGCATCAAGGATCACTGGGCGGAGCAACGGCTGTTCGAAAGCCGTGCGCTGGCCGCCGCCTTCATCATCGCCGCGCTCACCATCGTGCTCATCGGCCGACTGTTCGTGCTGCAGGTGATGCGCTACGACTATTACGCCGACCTGTCGCAGGGCAACCGGGTGCGCGTCGAGCCGCTGCCCGCGCAGCGTGGTCTCATTCTCGATCGCAACGGGCAGGTGCTCGCAGAGAATCGTCCGGCGTTCCAGCTCGAGCTGGTGCGCGAACGGGTTCCCAACGTCGACACCACACTCAAGCGTCTCATCGAAATCGGCGTGCTTCCGGTCGACGATCTGGGTGACACGCTCAAGCTGGTGAGGTCGCGCCGCAGTTTCGAGAGCGTTCCGATCCGCCTGCGACTCACCGATGAAGAAATCGCACGATTCGCAGTGCATCGTTTCGAGTTCCCGGGCGTCGACATTGCCACGCGCCTCACGCGCTTCTATCCGCACGGCGAGCACGCGGTACACGCGCTCGGCTACGTGGCGGCGATCAGCGAAGGCGACGTCAAGCGGCTGGAGAAGGAAAAACAGCTCGCCAAATACGCCGGCACGTCGCTCATCGGCAAGCTCGGCATCGAGCAGGCGTTCGAGGAGAAGCTGCACGGCGTGGACGGGTCGCGCCAGATCCTCGTGAACGCCGCGGGCCGTTCGGTGCAGCGCCAGGGCACGTTGACGCCCGAGCTGCAGGAGAACAAGCCCGTCGCGGGCCGCGACTTGATCACCGCCATCGACTTCCAGACGCAACTGGTCGCCGAGCAGGGACTCATCGGACGGCGTGGGTCCGTCGTGGCGATCGATCCCAACAACGGCGACGTCGTCGCGCTCGTGTCCACGCCCGGCTTCGACCCGAATCCGTTCGGCCGCGGCCTCACCACGTCAGAGTACGCGGCGCTGCGCGACAACATCGACATCCCGCTGCTCAATCGGGCGCTGCGCGGCGAATATCCGCCGGGCTCTACCGTCAAGCCGGCGATCGCGCTCGGCGGCCTGACGCTCGCCATCACGACGCCGCAGCACACGAAAACCTGCCCCGGCTATTTCTATTTGCCGGGCTCGAGACATCGCTTCCGCGACTGGCGCCCGCATGGACATGGCGTCGTCGCGATGGAGACCGCCATCGCGCAGTCCTGCGACGTGTACTTCTACGAGCTCTCCTCGATGATGGGCGTCGAAAAACTCGCGGGTTGGCTCGCGCATTTCGGCCTTGGCGAGCCCACTGACATCGACGTGGGCGGCGAGCGCAAGGGCATCCTGCCGACGCCCGCATGGAAGAAGGCGCGCTTCAAGAATCCCGGAGACAAGGTGTGGTTCCCCGGCGAGACGGTGAGCTTTGGCATCGGCCAGGGATATCTCGTCGTCACGCCCATCCAGGCCGCGCACATGGCGTCGATCCTGGCGTCGCGCGGCAAGAGCTACAAGCCGCGCCTCGTCACCGCCTATCGCGAGCAGGGCACCGGCAAGATCGAGAAGATCGCGCCCAAACTACTCGAGACGGTCGAGGCATCGCCCGAGAACTGGAAGATCGTCACCGACGGGATGGTCAAGGTGATGCAAGCTCCCGGCACCGGCTGGCGCAGCCAGGTGGGCGCGGAATACCAGATCGCCGGCAAGACCGGCACCGCGCAGGTATTCACCGTCGGTCAGAACGAGAACTACAAAGCCATGGAGGCGAGGCTCAACGAGCGCCTGCTCGATCACGGGTGGTTCATCGCCTTCGCGCCCGCGGACGCGCCGAAGATCGCAGTGGCGGTCATCATCGAGAACGGCAAACACGGCACGGCGGCAGCGCTCATCGCGCGCCGGGTGCTCGACCAATACCTGCTCGGCAAGACCACGACGCCGGAGATCCCGCCGCCGGTAATAGCGCCGACGGGCGTGGTCGTCGTCCCCGACGCACCCGGAGAAGAATAGTGTACGAACCGATAGAAATCGGCTCGCGCAGCCGGCGCACCTTCTCCGCCGCGGGCCGCATACTCGGCGCGCTCAAGCTCGACGGTCCATTGCTGGTCGGCCTCGGGCTGATAACGCTCTACGGCCTCGTCGTGCTCTACAGCGCCTCAGGACAGAACTGGAATCGCGTCATCGACGGCGCCATCCGTGCCGCGCTCGGCGGCGTCGCGATGTGCGCGCTCGCGCAAGTGAAGCCGGCTTTCCTGCGCCGCCTGTCGCTGCCGCTGTGGATTTTCGGGGTGATACTGCTGGTGGTGGTCGACATCACCGGCCACATCGGCAAGGGCGCGCAACGCTGGCTCGATCTCGGCTTCATCCGCTTCCAGCCTTCCGAGATCATGAAGCTCGCGGTGCCCATGACCTGCGCGTGGTGGCTGCACGAACGGCCGCTGCCGCCCAATATCCCATCGCTGGCGACGCTCGCGTTCATCATCCTGGTGCCCACCGCGCTCACCATCGTCCAGCCCGACCTCGGCACCGGCGGCCTCATCCTCATTGGCGGCACCATGGTGGTGATCCTCGCCGGCCTGCAGTTTCGCGTAATCTTCGGCCTCGCCGCCGTCGGCGCCGCCGCCGGGTGGCTGGCGTGGCGATACGTGTTGTACGACTACCAGAAGCAACGCGTCTTCACGCTGCTCGACCCGGAATCGGACAAGCTCGGCGCCGGCTACCACATCATTCAGTCGCAGATCGCCATCGGCTCCGGCGGCGTTTTCGGAAAAGGTCTGTTGAACGGCTCGCAGGGACAGTTGGAGTTTCTGCCGGAGCGCACCACGGATTTCATCTACGCAATGGTCGGTGAGGAGCTCGGTCTGCTCGGCGCGACAATCCTGTTGCTGCTGTATCTCTTTGTCGTAGGACGGGCGCTGTACCTCGCGGTGGAAACGCAAGACACATTTGCGCGGCTGCTGGCCGGCAGCATCGCGCTGACTTTCTTCGTTTACGTGTTCATCAATGCGGGCATGGTCAGTGGATTGTTACCGGTCGTCGGTGTGCCGCTACCGCTGGTCAGTTACGGCGGAACATCGATGGTGACCCTGCTGGCGAGCTTCGGTATCCTGATGTCCCTCTACTCGCATCGGAAGCTCGTTGCCTCGTGATGCGCCATGCGCTCGCACTGACAGTCACCCTGATTCTTTCGACGAGTTCCGCTCTGGCGGACGGCTCGTTCACCGGCCGCACCCGGCTCGATCTCGATCGCGCCGATATCCAGCAGTTCGTCGAGGCCACGGCCGCTGCGAACAAGATGGAGCCGCTCGACGTCTATCGCCTGCTCGCCAAGGCGGAGCCGCAGCCGAAGATCATCGAGCTGATCACCAAGCCCGCTGAAAGAATTTCGCCGTGGTGGGAGTACCGCGAGCGCTTCATGACGGAACAAAGGATCGCCGAGGGAGCGCAGTTCCTGCGCGAACACCGCGTGCGGCTCGACAAGGCACGCAAGGAAACCGGCGTCGCGCCCGAATATGTGGTGGCCATCATCGGCGTGGAAACTTTCTACGGGCGCATCACCGGCAAGTTCCGCGTACTCGATGCGCTCGCCACCTTGGCCTTCGACTATCCGCCGCGCGGCGAATACTTCAGGAAGGAGCTCGGACAGTTCATCGCGCTGTCGCGCGAGGAATCGGTCGACCCGCTGACCGCGCTGGGTTCGTATGCCGGCGCCATGGGCGCGGGCCAGTTCATGCCCTCGAGCTATCGAGCCTACGCCGTGGATGGCAGCAACGACCAGCAGCGCAACCTGTTCGCCGACTGGGACGACATCATTGCCAGTGTCGCTAACTACTTCAAGCGACATGGCTGGGTGGCCGACGGCCCGGTGATCGCCGAGGCAGTATTGCAACCCGACGCGCCGGTCACGGCCGATCCGGGCAACCTCTCGCTCAACGAAACCGTGGCGGGCCTGAAGTCCAAGGGCGTCGACTTCGACACGGCGCAAGCCGAGAGCACGCCGGTGCTGCTCATTCCCGCGGAAACCCAGGTCGGGCCCGCCTATCGCGTCGGCTTCAAGAATTTCGAAGTGATCACCCGCTACAACCGCAGCGTGCGCTATGCCATGGCGGTCCACGATCTCGCGACGACAATCGCCGATCGTGTCGCCGCGCAGGCGTCCACGGCCGCCGAGACCAAGCTGGCCGCGCAGTCGGGTTCAGAGCCCTTAGCCCGCTGATGCGCCCATTGGTGGGCCGTGTTTTGATTGGCAATGGCTCGCGGGCCGTCCTTGCGCTCACGCTGACCGCTTTCCTGCTCACGGGCTGCAGCCTCGCGCGCCGCAAAAGCGAACCGCCGGCAAACGCGCCGTCAAGCATTCCGTCCGGATCGGCGGTACCGCAACCACCGCTCGACGTGCTCTCGATTCCCGATGCCGTCCCGCGCGCCGAACCGCGCTCGCGGCGCGGCAATCCGCCGTTTTACGAAGTGTTCGGCAAGCGCTACTACGTGCTCGCGTCGTCAGTGGGCCACGTCGAGCGCGGCACCGCCTCCTGGTACGGGCCGGGGTTTCACTCCGCTTCGACTTCGATGGGCGAGCCGTACGACATGTATGCGATGACCGCCGCGCACAAGACGCTGCCGCTGCCGGCGTACGCCGAGGTCACCAACCTGCGCAACGGCCGCAAGGTGGTGGTGCGCATCAACGACCGTGGCCCCTTCGTCGGGGATCGCATCATCGACCTGTCTTACACGGCCGCCGCCCAGCTCGACATGCTGCTGCAGGGCACGGCGCCCGTGGAAGTGCGCGTGATTACTCCGCCTGGGGACATTCCTGATTTGCTAGCAAAAGGGGACGCGCCTCTCAATGAAGCGCGGCCCTCAACTGCCCGCCGCGAGGCGCGTCCCCTTTTGCCCGCCAACGGCGGGCAAATCAGCAATGTCCCCACGCCGCCGCCGGTGACCGTGGTCAACGCACCGTCGATGAAATCCACAGTCGCAGCGCCGATGTACATCCAGGCCGGCGTGTTCGCCGATCACGAGAATGCGCGCCGCCGTGTCGAAGTGCTGCTCGCGGCGGGGCTGGAGCTCGCGAGCCTCGAGGAGATTGGAGATCCGCGCGCGCTGCACCGAGTGCGAGTCGGCCCGTTCGCGAGCGTCGAGGAGTTCGACCTCACCATGCAGCGCCTGCGCACACTCGGCATCACCGACGCGCGCCTGCTCACCGACTGAGCCGCGCTGCTGCCCGATCGTTCGGCGTACAATCGCCGCACTGACAACCCCGGAGTCTTTCGCGATGCCGTCATCCCGGCTCATCCTGCCTTCGCTTTCTGTTTTCGCAATACTCGCCGCCGGTGCCTGCTTCGCGGCCGTACCGATCCCTAAACCGCCCTCCATCGACGCGCGCGCCTACGTGCTGCTCGACTACCAGAGCGGCCGCATCCTTGCCGCGGACAAGGCCGACGTGCAGAGCGAACCGGCCAGCATCACCAAGCTCATGACCGAATACGGCGTGTTCCGCGCGCTGCGCGAAAAGCGCCTGTCGCTCACCGACAACGTCACCATCAGCGAGCATGCGTGGCGCGCCGAAGGCTCGCGCACGTTCGCGCAGGTGGGCACGCAGATTCCGGCCGAAACGCTCATCAAGGGCATGATCATCCAGTCCGGCAATGACGCCACCATCGCGCTGGCCGAGAAGTTAGGCGGGACCGAAGACGGCTTCGTGCAGATGATGAACAGCTACGCGCAGGAGCTCAAGCTCCAGAACACGCATTTCGACAACAGCTGGGGCGGGCCTGGGCCGACGCACTACATGAGCGCGCACGACATCGCGCTGCTGTCGCGCGTGCTGATTCGCGATTTTCCCGAATACTACAAGTGGCACGCGCAACGCGAGTTCGAGTGGAACGGCATCAAGCAGCAGAATCGCAACGGACTGTTGGCGCGCGATTCGTCGGTGGACGGCATCAAGACCGGCCACACCGAAACCGCCGGCTACTGCCTGGCGAGCTCCGCCTCGCGCAATGGCATGCGGCTCATCGCCGTGGTGCTCGGCACACAGTCGTTCAAGGCGCGCGAGGATGCCAACGCCGCGCTGCTCAACTACGGCTACACGTTCTACGAGACCGTGAAGGTCAAGAACGCCAGCGACGTTGTGCTCAAGCCCGAGGTATACAAGGGTGAAGAAGAGCGCGTCACGCTCGTGCCGTCACGCGACCTCTGGGTCACCGTCGGACGCGGCGCGGGCGCGCAGCTCAAGACCACGGCGACGGTGAAGGAGCCCGTGATCGCTCCGATCAAGGCCGGCCAGACGCTGGGCGAGCTCACCGTGAGCGACGGCAAGGAAGTGATCGCGCGCGTGCCGCTGGTGGCCAAGACAGCGGTCGCCGAGGGCGGCTGGTGGACGCGAATGGTGGACGGAATCGCCCTCTGGATGGAATAGGAATCGAGAGATGGGCGAGCCGCTGCCGATCTGTTTTCTCAACGATGACTTCCTGCCGCTGCGCGAGGCGCGCATCTCGCCGCTCGATCGCGGTTTTCTGTATTCGGATGGCGTGTACGAAGTCACGCCGGTGTACGCCGGCCGGCCGTTCCGCTTTCAGGAACATCACGACCGGTTGACGCGCAGTCTGCGGGAAATCCGCATGGACGATCCGCTGGCGCGCGAAGCGTGGCGGGAGGTGTATCGCGAGCTCATCACCCGCAACGATGCGGCCTCGGCCGACCTCTACCTTTATGTGCAGGTGACGCGCGGCGCGGAATCTGGCCGCAATCACGCACCACTGCCCGATGTGCCGCGCACCGTGTTTGCCTTTGCGGCGCCGTGGCCCAGCGCGCGGCCTGGCGCTCTGGAAAAAGGCCTGCCGGCAGTCACCGCCGCGGATACCCGCTGGGCGCGCTGCGACATCAAGTCCGTTTCCCTGCTGGCCAACGTGCTGCTGCGCCAGCTCGCCGTGGACGCCGACGCCACCGAAACGATCCTGTTGCGCGATGGTCAGCTCACCGACGCGAGTGCATCGAGCGTCCACGTGGTGATCGATGGCGAGCTGCGCACGCCGCCCAATTCCTGGAAGCTGCTGCCGGGGACCACGCGCGGAGTCATCGAAGAAATCGCCGAGCGCGCCGGCGTCAAGTGGCGCTCCGTTGCGGTGCCGGAAGCCGAACTGCGGTCAGCGTCGGAGATATTGTTAGGAGCGGCGACACGCGAAGTGCAGCCGATCACCACGCTCGATGGAAAGCCGGTTGGCTCGGGCAAGCCCGGCCCGGTGTGGCGCAAGCTCCACGATGCATACCAGGCGTACAAACGCGAAGTGGCGGGGACACCGTGGTAGACGAGATCGAACCGCCGAAAGAACTGCTGCAGTTCCCGGTGGCCTATCCCATCAAGGTGGTCGGCCGGCGCAGCGATACGCTGCGCGCGGAGATCGATGCCATCGTGCGATTGCACGTGCCCGATCTCACCGAAGATCAGGTGTCCGAGCGGGCCAGCACTCAGCAGCACTTCATCGCGATTACCTACACGATCAATGCGCAGAGCAAGGAACAAGTGGTTGCACTCGCCAATGCGCTGCAGGCGAACAAAGGCGTGATCATGCTGATTTGAGCTTCCTGATCGCGAATACCGCGATCACGAACGCCGCGCACGCCGCGAGCGAGATTGCGATCTCACGCGCATCCGGCGGAACCACCAGCACGAATCCCTTGCCCTTGATGAGCTGCGAAAAGCTCGACACGCAGAACGGCATGAGGAACAGGCGGACCACGGTCCAGCGATCCGGCGGAGCCTTGCCCGGCTCGCGCACGGATAGATAGAGCGCGATACCGATGATGGCGCTGATGCCGAGTGCGTTGAGCCAGATCGCCGGCGCCGGATCGAAATGGTGGATCACCGTCGCGGCATACCAGAGCAGAAAGCACCACAGCACGGTCTTGCCGGGCGACAGGTTGGCCAGGTAGCGGAACAAGAATCGCTACTGAACGATCGCCGCGGCCAATCCTTCGGCGGTCTTTTGTACGACCTCGAGCAGGGCCGCGGTATCGTCGGGATCGCCCTGGAATTTGCCCATGAGTTTCAGGCGCGGCGAGTAAACGGCTCGCACGCTGTAGGGCTTGCCGGCGAATGTGCCTTCGAATTCGGAAACCAGCGGCGCGCCCGTCGTCGTCACATCGCTCGCCTGGTACCACCCGCCCGCGGACTCCTCACGCGAACACTTGCTGCCCAGTTGTTTTTCTTTCTTCGAGCCGGGCAGCGAATAGCCCTGGATGCCGATGTTGCTGAGCTTGGCGCCGCCACCGCCGGCGGACTTGTTGTAGTAGACGGTCCAGTTGAGAACGGTGAGCGTCTTGCCATCGCTGGCCATTCCGAGCTGTTGCGCAAGATTGGCTTTGAGCACGTCGACCTTGAGAGGGTCAGAGGCGACGTCGGCGATGCGGTACACGCCCTTGTTGCACTTGCCACTCAGCGGTGAGAGCCCGGTGCCCTCTCGTTCTTCCTTCGGCCGCAGGTCGATGACAACCAGCCCGTCAGTGGTCTCCGCGTCCTGCGCCTGCAACGGCTGCAGCAACGCGACGAGACACAGCGGAGTGAAAAGCCACAACAGTTTCTTCATGTGCCGCATCCGTCAGCGCTGCTTGCGCAGTTGCGCCAGCGCTTCTTCAAGAAAAGGCGTGAACTTCCTGCCCACGGCTTCCACGCTGGCGTCCGCCTGTCCCTGTGACGCGAGCTGCGTCATCTGCAGACCCGCATAGCCGCAGGGATTGATGCGCTGGAAGGGTTCGAGATCCATGTTCACGTTGAACGCGAGGCCGTGATAGCTGGCGCCGCGGCGGATGCGCAGGCCGACACTGGCGATCTTTTTTCCGTCGACGTACACGCCGGGAGCGTTCTTGCGGCATTCAGCCGCGATGTTCAGGCTGGCGCAATAGGCGATGACGGCGCGCTCGAGCGCCGTGACCAGATCGCGCACGCCCAGGCCGGCGCGGCGGATGTCGATGAGTGGATAGACGACGAGCTGGCCGGGACCGTGATAGGTGACCTGCCCGCCGCGGTCGATCTTGACCACGGGGATGTCGCCGGCGGCGAGCACGTGGCCCGCGTCTGCATTCATGCCGAGTGTGAACACCGGCGGATGCTCGAGCAGCCAGATCTCGTCGCGCGTATTCGCATCGCGCGTATCGGTGATGCGCTGCATTTCGCGCCAGGTCGGCTCGTATTCCACGCGGCCCAACCATTTCACGGACGCCGCCGGGGACATTCCTGGTTTCCCGGGCAAATGGGGACGTGCCTCTTGAGGCGCGTCCCCATTTGCTAGGAAACCAGGAATGTCCCCATTCTTGAGGCCGGCGTTGTTGCCGGCCAGCGCCTGCTCGGCGCGATAGCTCGAGCGTACCAGCGGGCCGGCGACGCATTCGCGAAACCCCTTCGCCAGCGCCCACTCGCGGTACTTGTCGAACTCCGCCGGCGTGACGAAACGCTGCACTTCGAGATGATGCACCGTGGGGCGCAGATATTGGCCCAGCGTCAACAGGTCCACGTTGACCGCGCGCAGGTCGTCCATCGTCTGCGCTATCTCTTCGTCGGTCTCACCGAGCCCGAGCATGAGGCTGGTCTTGGTGAGCACCGAGGGCTTGTACTTCTTGGCATGCTCGAGCACTGCCAGCGTCTGCTCGTAACTGGCGCGCGCGTCGCGCACGGGATGCGTGAGGCGCTGCACCGTTTCGACGTTCTGCGCAAACACTTCGAGGCCGGAATCCACCACGGTCTCGACATCGCACAGCACGCCCTGAAAATCCGGCGTGAGCGCTTCGACGGCAACATGCGGTGTGCGGCGTTTGATGGCGCGAATGGCCGCGGCGTAGTGCCCGGCGCCGCCGTCGGGCAGATCGTCCCTGTTGACGGACGTCAGCACGATGTACTTGAGCTTCATGAGCTCGACGCTGCGCGCGGTGTTCTCCGGTTCCTCGGCGTCCAACCATCCTCGCGGATTGCCGGTGTCGACCGAACAGAAACGGCAGGCGCGCGTGCACACGGCGCCCATCAACATGATGGTGGCGGTGCCCGCGTTCCAGCATTCACCGATGTTCGGACACTTGGCTTCCTCGCACACCGTGGCGAGCCGATGCTCGTGCACGATGTCCTTGACCGCGCCGAACCCGGCACCCACTGGCAGCTGCGCGCGGATCCAGGCCGGTTTGCGGCCGGTGGCCGGCGCAACATTCCCCGCACGCTGCTTCTGACCGTCCTTGATGGCGGTGAAGCCCTGCGGTGTCACGTACTTCTCGCCACTGCGAATTGCGCGCGATTCGGTGACCACGCCCTCTATGACGACGGATATGTCCTTGAGTGATGCCATTTCCTGGCCGGGATTCTACTCCTGCGGCGGCGGACCTTCTTGTGGTGGGCCGCCAAGTCCCGGAATCCCCTGGGGTTTCCCGTTTACGGTCAACTGCCCGTTGGCGAAGACGATCTTGCAGATCAGCCGGTCGCCTTTGCGCTCGGCGTAGCCAGAATCGACTGCGGCACCGGCGCTGGTCGAGCCGTTGGGCAGTTTCTGCAGCATCTTCTCCGATACGTCGACCGTGATGTCGGCGTGGATCTTGCTGATGAGCGACATTTTCCCCGCGCCAAAGTCATCGGCCGTGGCTCCCTTCACCGTGATGACGCCCTTGATGAATCCATCACCATCGGCGGTGACGAGGCCGATGCGATCGATGACGAGCTCCGGGTCGTACTTCAGCAGCTCCGTGCCATGTTCCTTGAGCGGCGCGAACATCACCTTGTCCAGCTCCGCCATGGTGGTGAGCGGCGTGGCGTACATCGCCTTCATACCGGCCATCATTTTCTCCAGCGTTGGCGCGTGCAGATGCTGCACGCCGAAGTCGTAGTGGATCTCCTTGAGATCGACACCCATCGCCGTGAGCTCCTTGGCCTTGACTTCACCCGAGCCCAGCTTGGCCTTCATTCCATAGAAATCATCCTTGGTATCGGCGCTCACGACGTAGTGCAGATCCTTGACCTCGAACTCCTTCGCGTCCTTGCTGACCACGCTAACTTGATCGATTGCGAAGGTGAAGTCACCGTCGTACAGGTCGCCGCGTGAGCGGTCGAAGTCGCCATCCATCGTCATATCGGTCATGAGGAAGCCCGATTTTTCCTCGACTCCCTTCACCTCGAACTTCGGCCACTTGCCATCCATGTCATAGGTGTCGGCGTTGCGTGAGTAGCCGATGGACAGCTTGAACGTGTCCCAGCTGATCTCGGTCTTGCCATCCTCGGGCTTGATCGTGCGGCCTTCCGACTTGAATGTGGTCGTGCCACCGCCGAAGAAGCCGACGCGCGTGCTGACTTCGAGCGGATCTTTCGGCCCGAAGATCTCCTCGATCTTCTTGCGCGTCTCCCCGCTCAGGACCAGGTGCGAATTCACGCGCGCCACGCCGAGACCTGACAGCCCGAGCACCGGGCCATGCAGGATTTCGTTACGGACGGTGAAGCGCAGCGGCGCGGCCGGGGTCGCAGACGGAGCGGCCGATTCATCGCCCGGCGCCTGCTCGTCCGGCGGGACCGCGTCCGGTGACGCTGCTACGGCGGGCTCCGAATCGGTGCCCGCATCGGCGCCGACTTCTGGTTCAACCGCGTTGTCCGTGGTGGCGCCTTCCTTCCTCATGGCGTCTTCGAGAACCTTGGGACTCACGGCGCGCATCCAGGGTTCGAAAACCTCGAATGTCACCACCTGTTCGGACGTGAACCAGCCGGAGGTGTACTTGCGATCGACTACCTTGAGATAGGGAGCCACATCGGCCAGCTGGTCGAGTCCATGATCGATGCGCTTTTCCGCGAGTTTGCCGATACCCATTGGCGCTACCGCGAGCAATAGCACCAGCACGGCCACCACGATGATTATCTTTTTCATTTCGCTCTCCCTATGAAACCTGTGGTTGTGCCGACAGCTGCGCATCGAGAGCCGCGAGGCGCTCGGTGGTGCCGATGTCGTACCAGCGCCCGTCGTGCATTTCTCCGCTGAGGGCGCGCTGGGCGATCGCCCGGCGCAGCAACGGCAGCAGCGGAAACTTGCCGGGCGCGCAGCCCGTGAAAAACTCCGGTCGGTATATGCCGACGCCCGAATAGGTCTGTCTCAAGCCTTCGCCTTCTGACACCAATCCGTGCTCGAGGATGAAATCGCCGCGCGCGTGTTGCGGGGGGTTGCGCACGAGCACCAGGTGCGCGAGAGAGCCCGCGGGCGGAGAGCGGCGCAACGCGCCGAAGTCGATATCCGTCCACACATCGCCATTCACCAGCAGGAACGGTGCCGATCCTAGCAGCGGCAGTGCATGAAAAATGCCCCCGCCCGTCTCGAGGGCGTCAGGGCGCTCGTGGCTGTAGGTTATGGCAAGCCCGAACTTTCCGCCCTGGCCGATCACCGCTTCGATCATGTCGCCTAACCAGGCGGTATTGATGACCACCTCGCGGAAGCCCGCGGTGGCCAGCCGTTCCAGGTGATATTCGATGAGCCGCTTGCCGCCGACGCGCAGCAACGGCTTGGGCTCGCGGTCGGTGAGCGGCCGCATACGTTCGCCGCGTCCCGCGGCGAGCACCATGGCCCTCACAGTGTCCTCACTTGTGCGACCGCCGTGACCGGCGTCTTTGCAAGGTGCGCTTTGCCTTGGCGCTCCGGGGTCGCTTCACGCGACGCTTGCCCGCCGCTTTGACACGCACGGCCAGGCGCTTCTTTGGCGTTTTGCGGGCTGTCCGTACCTTGCGCGCCGCGCGCGGCACTTTCTTGTTCACGCGTGCTGCCCGCGCCGCGCGCGAATCCTTCTTCCTCGAGATGTTCCTCTTGATCGCCTTCTTTTTCTTCACGCGTTTGGGTTTTGGCGCTGCCTTGCGGACCGGCTTGCGGCGGGCGGGCTTCTCTTTCTGACGCGCGTTCGCCAAGGGGAGCTGCGGCGCCACCCGCCACTCGAGCCAGCGCTCGAATTCGACCAGCTCCGGATATCGCCGGCAGGCATCGCGCACGTATTCGAACGTCAGTGGCAGATCGGCGAGGTAGCCAATCTTGCCGTCGCGATGCCAGAGCCGCGCGAACACGCCCAGCACCTTGAGGTGCCGCTGCACACCGATGAGGTCGAACCAGCGCATGAACTGGTATTCACTATCGCCGACGTTGGCACCGAGACTACCCAACACGCGCCGGTAGCCGCGGACCCAGCGCTCGATGCGCTCGCGCGACCAGCTGATGTAACAGTCCTTGAGCAGCGAGACGAGGTCGTAGCCGATCGGGCCGCGCAAGGCGTCCTGGAAATCGATGACGCCGGGACCGCGATTGTCGGTCCGGGACGGGGGCAGCACCATGAGATTGCGCGAGTGGAAATCCCGATGCACGAACACCTGCGGCTGCAGTAGCGCTTCGTTGATCAGAAATTCGTTGGTGACGGTCAACAGCGCGCGCTCTTCGGGCGACAGGTCGAGGCGCAGATGTTTGCGCAGGAACCACTCGGGCATGAGATTGAGCTCCCGCTCGAGCGGTGCCCGATCGTAGGGCGGAAGCAGCGCAGCGGCGCGCAGGCCACGCACCTGGATGTTGGCGAGTGTGGTCAGTGCCTCGCCGTATAGTTTGTCGACACCGCGCCCGGTCCGAAGCAGCGACAGGTACTGGGTATCGCCCAGGTCCTCCATCACGACAAAGCCGCGCTTGAGGTCCGCGGCGTGTACGTGCGGTACGTGCGCCCCGGCCTGCTCGAGCAACATCGATACCTTGAGGAACGGGGCGACGTCTTCCTTGCCGGGCGGCGCATCCATGACGATGAGCGTGTCGGCTTTTGGCGCCCAGGCGGCCGGGTCGACATCGCCACGCGACACTCGGAAATATCGGCGGAAGCTCGCGTCAGCGGATGCCACGCCGATGCGCCCGATGCGCCACCCCAGGTCACGTGTCAGCCAACTACGGATGAGGGACAGGCGCGCGTCGTTCTTGAGCATTCGTATAAGTATAGTGCGCGGATGGCGAGAGAGATTTCGAAAAACGCGGGGCATGGTCCTCTTGGACTCATCCTGCTCTTGATGCTTGGGGTCGCGCGTGCCGACGACACCATATGCCCGCCGCCCGCGATCGCCACCAACGCGGCTCCGCCCGCTGCCGCAGAGCCTGCCGATCCCGCCAGTGAACCCATCACGATCGAGAGCGACTCCAAGGACTTCGAATTCGACATCAATGGCAACGCAAGACTGTGCGGCAACGTCCAGATGCGGCAGGGCAACCGCCTCATCACGGCTGACTGCCTGCAGTACGACGCCAAGACCCAGCGCGCCAAACTCGAGGGTGGCGTCAAGTTCGAAGACCCGAAACTCATCGTGCAGGGCAACAGCGGCAGCTATTCGCCGGCGCTGGGCGCGGCCTTCGAAGGAGTGCAGTTCGAATTGCCGGAACGTGGTGCCCGCGGCGCGGCGCGCAGCATGCAGGTGGACGCCAACGACACCATCACGCTCGAGGGCGTGTCGTTCACCACCTGCCCGGTGACCGACATGGCCTGGCAGATGAAATCGCGGCGCATCGTGCTCGACACACGCGCGCGCAACGGCACCGGCCGCGGCACCAGCGTCGATTTCAAGGGTGTGCCCATCGTCTACCTACCGTGGATGAGTTTCCCGATCGGTCCGCAGCGCAAGACCGGCTTCCTGTTTCCGAGCATCGGCGGTTCGTCGCGCAATGGCGCGGAATTCGAGGTCCCCTATTACTGGAACGTCCGGCCCAACGTCGACTTCATGGCAGAGCCGGTCTACTACTCCAGGCGAGGTGTGGACCTGGCTGGCGAGCTGCGCTATCTGACGCCGCGCCAGCGCGGCACGCTGAACTTCAACTACCTGCCGAACGACCAGCTGGCCGGGCTCGATCGCACGCGCGTGCAGCTCGCGCACATCGCCGAACTGCCGGGCGACTGGCGCTTTCGCATCGACGCCACGGATGTCGGCGACAGCGACTATTTCGAGGACTTCGCGCGCGGACCGGAGGGCACCAGCGTGCCGTTCACCGAGCGCCTCGCGGAAGCGTCGTATCGCGATGAGCACTGGAACGTGCGCGCGCAGATCCAGGGCTTCCAGACGATCGACGAGGACTTGCCGCTGGAGGACCGGCCTTACGCGCGTACACCACGCGTGCTCGCCTCGGGTGACTGGGGTCTCGGGCTCGGTGCCGTCGACTATGGCTTCGACTCCGAGTTCGTGAACTTCGAACGCAACCTCGGCGTCACCGGCTGGCGTATGGACGTGGCGCCGCGCGCCGGTTTCGACTGGTCGGCACCCGGGTTTTTTGTGCGACCTTCGGCCGGTTATCGCTATACGCAATATTCGCTCGAGAACGCAGCGCCGGGAACCGACGACTCTCCGACGCGTTCATTGCCGTTCGCGTCCCTCGATGCCGGCCTCGTCTTCGAACGCACCGCTGGCTCGCATGGCCAGCGCCGGATGACGCTCGAGCCCCGCGCGCTCTATCTATACACACCGTTCCGCGAGCAGAGCGATCTGCCGCTGTTCGACACCGGGCTGCCGGACCTCAACCTCGTGCAACTGTTCCGCGCCAACCGCTATGTCGGCGCCGACCGCGTCAACGACGCCAACCAGGTCGCATTCGGACTGACCAGCCGCCTGTTCGATGCCCGCAGCGGCGCGCAATATCTCGCGGCGAGCGTGGGCCAGGTCTACTACTTCGAGAAACCGCGCGTGGTGCTGCCGACCGAACCGGTGGCAACGCGAGACACGTCTGACTTCATCGCGCAAGTCTCCCTCTCTGCCTACAAAAACTGGAATGTCGAAGCCGGGTTGCAATGGAACCCCGAAGACACGCGCAGCGAGCGTTCGCAGCTGCGCGTGCAGTACCGCCCCGGCGGCGATCGCGTCCTGAACCTCGCGTATCGCGCGCAACGCGACCGCCTGGAGCAGGCCGACGTATCCGGTGCCTGGCCCATCGGCAATCGCTGGAATGTCTACGGACGCGCCGTGTACAGCCTGCGCGACAGCTCCATGCTCGATCGATTCGCCGGTCTGGAATACAAGGCCTGCTGCTGGCGCCTGCGCGCGGTGGCGCGGCGTTCCATCTCGAATCGCGAGGGCACGCAGGACACCAGCTTCTATGTGCAGCTGGAACTGAACGGCCTAGCCAGTGTCGGAAACGCTGACGCTTTCCTGGAACACACAATTCGGGGATACTCGCCGGAAAGTTCAGCCCGGTGAAAAACAACTACATGATTTACAAAGCATTTTCGCGGCTCTCGTTCGTCCTGGTGGTGCTCGCGGCGGCCTCTTCAGCCTCGGCGCAGACCCGCGAGGCCTCAAGCTCCGGCGTCCTCCTCGACCGCGTCGCCGCCACCGTCAACGAAGGCGTGGTGCTGTCGAGCGAGCTCGACGAGCAGATGCTCACCATCTCCGAGCGTCTGCGTGAGCAGAAGCTCGACCTGCCGCCGCAGAACGTATTGCGCCAGCAGGTGCTCGACCGCCTCGTGCTCCAGGAACTGCAGATGCAGCGCGCCGATCGAGCCGGCATCAAGGTCTCCGACGAACAGGTGAACAACGCACTGCGCGATGTCGCCGAGAACAACAAGATTGCGCTGGCCGATCTGCCGGCCGCGCTTGCCAGCCAGGGCATCGACTACGCCAGCTTCCGCGACGGGCTTCGCAAGGAAATGGCGATGCAGATCCTGCGGCAGCGCGACGTGATCCAGCGCATCAACGTGAGCCCGCGCGAGATCGACCAGTTCCTCGAGCGGCAAAAGAAAATGCCGTCGGAGTCGAACGAATACAACGTGTCGCACATCCTCGTGGCGGTACCGCAGGCCGCGACTCCCGAGGAGCTCGACGCGGCCACCAAGAAGGCGGACGAGGTCTACCAGAAAGCCACCGGCGGTGAAGACTTCGGACGCCTGGCCGTGGCCTATTCGAACTCGACCACGGCACTCGAGGGCGGATCGCTCGGTTGGCGCAAGGGTCCGGAGCTTCCGACTTTCCTCGCCGAAGTCATCGCCGGCATGAAGGCCGGGGATGTCACCAAGCCCATTCGCACTCCGTCGGGCTTCCACGTCCTCAAGCTCAACGAAATGCGTGGCAACACGCAGGTCATCGTCAACCAGGTGCACGCCCGGCACATCCTCATCAAGCCCAACGAACTGCAGGACGATGCAACGGTGCAGCAGAAGCTGGAATCGATCCGCGATCGAATCCTCAACAAGGGCGAGAACTTCACGGCCGTCGCCTCGGTGGTCTCCGAAGATCCCGGTTCCGCAGCCGAAGGCGGCGACCTGGGCTGGGCCGGCCCCGGCACTTTCGTCCCGGAATTCGAGAAGCAGCTCGCGCAGCTGCAGCCCGATGAAATCAGCCCGCCGTTCCGCACGCAGTTCGGCTGGCACATCATCCAGTTGTTAGGGCGCCGCCAGTTCGACAGCACCAACGACATCATCCGCCAGAAGGCGTTTGTGGCATTGCGCGAATCCAAGGCCGACGAAGAAACGGAGCTGTGGCTGCGGCGCCTGCGCGACGAGGCGTACGTCGAGTACAAGCTCTGAGCGCAGCCCGCAAGCCAATCGCAGTCACCGCGGGTGAACCCGCAGGCATCGGCCCGGATCTCTGCCTCGCTCTTGCCAGTCTCGCCCTTCCCCGCCCGCTCGTGATCGTCGGCAGCCGCGCGCTGCTGGAAGAACGCGCCCGTCTGCTCGGTCTCGCGGTGGAGCTCCTTCCCTATCTACCGGCCGGCAGGCCCGAACCCTTCCAACCCGGACGCCTCATGGTGCTCGATGTGCCGCTCGCGGCGCCGTGTACCGCCGGCCGGCTCGACATCGCCAACGCACGACACGTACTCGCGCTCCTCGATCGCGCCACCGACGGCACGGCCAGCGGCGAATTCGACGCCATGGTCACGGCGCCGGTGCAGAAGAGCGTGATCAACGATGCCGGTGTGCCATTCACCGGCCACACCGAATATCTCGCCGCGCGCACCGGCGCCGCGCACCCGGTGATGCTGCTCGCGGCCGACGGCTTGCGCGTCGCGCTCGCCACCACGCACCTGCCGCTGCGCGCGGTGAGCGATGCGATCACCGCGCCGCTGCTCGACCTCACGCTGGAAATCATCTCCAGGGACGTGCGCCGCCTCTGGGGCATGTCCCGGCCGCGCATCGCGGTGTGCGGGCTCAACCCCCACGCCGGCGAAAGCGGCCACCTGGGGCTGGAGGACCGCGATGTGATTGCGCCCGCCATCGAGCGCGCCCGTGCCGCGGGAATGCTGGTGGATGGGCCATTGCCGGCGGATACGGTGTTCGTACCGCGTGCGCTGTCTAACTACGACGTGGTGCTCGCCATGTATCACGACCAGGGCCTGCCGGTGCTCAAGCACGCCGGCTTCGGGCACGCGGTCAACGTGACGCTGGGACTGCCTGTCATTCGCACCTCCGTGGATCACGGCACGGCGCTTGATCTGGCCGCCACCGGGCGCGCCGACGCCGGCAGCCTCGTTGCCGCCACGCAGCTCGCCATGGAATTCGCGGAGCGGCGTTGATCTTCGCGCGCAAGCGGTTCGGTCAGCATTTCCTGCACGACCGCGGCGTACTCGAGCGCATCGCCCGTGAGATTGCGCCGCTTCCGGAGCAGGCGCTGGTCGAGGTCGGCCCAGGCCGCGGTGCTCTCACCGAGCGGCTCATTGGCCAGTCGCGCACGCTGGATGCGATCGAAATCGACCGGGATCTGGCCGCGCAGCTGCGTGCCCGCTGGGGCGCCGCGCAGGGTTTCGAGCTGCACGTGGCGGATGCGCTCAAGTTCGATTTCGCGGCGCTCGCGCGCATGCGCGGCAGCCGCCTGCGCGTCATCGGCAACCTGCCGTACAACATCTCCACACCACTGCTGTTTCACATCGCGGCGGCGCACGAGCACATCGACGATCTGCACGTGATGCTGCAGAAGGAAGTCATCGAGCGCATTGCCGCCGCGCCCGGCAGCGACTCGTATGGCCGGCTCACCGTGATGCTGGCACCGTGGTTCGAGGCGCGACACCTGTTCGACGTTGGCCCGGGCGCCTTCACCCCGGCACCGCGCGTCTGGTCTGCCGTGGCGCGCCTCGCGGTGCGACGTGAGCCGGCATTCACGGTGCCACCAGCATTTGCGCGCACGGTGTCGGCGGCCTTCTCGCAACGGCGTAAGACGTTGCGCAATGCCTTGCGCCTGCTCATCGATGCGGATGCCATCGCCGCCGCCGGCATCGATCCAGGCTTGCGGCCGGAAACGCTTTCGCCGGCCGAGTTCGCTAAACTTGCCGCGCAAGTCCCTGAAGATTCTTCGCGTCAGGATTAGTTCGGTATTATTAGGCGCGATGGAGCCAGCCCCCCACAAGATTCGCGTCGAAGTCGACACCAGCTATCTCGAAGATCAATCCGATCCGAAAGAGCAGCGCTACGTCTTCTCGTACACCATCACCATCCGCAACGAAGGCAGCGTCCCCGCACGCCTGCTCACGCGTCACTGGATCATCACCGACTCCAACGGCAAGGTGCAGGAAGTGCGCGGCGAAGGCGTGGTGGGCGAGCAGCCCTACCTCAAGCCCGGCCAGGGATTTCGTTATTCCAGCGGCGCCGTGCTCGAGACACCCGTGGGTGCCATGCAGGGCAGCTACCAGATGGTCGCCGATGACGGCGAACAGTTCGACGCACCGATCTCGCCATTCCGGTTAGCCATGCCGGGGCTCTTGCACTGAGCGTGCGCGGACGCCGCTGACATATGGCCCGCTACGCCATCGGTGACATCCAGGGCTGCTGCGACGAACTCAAGACGCTGCTCCAGCGCTGCAAATTCTCCGCCGATCGCGACCAGCTCTGGTTCGTCGGTGACCTGGTCAATCGCGGGCCACAATCGCTCGAGACCCTGCGCTTCGTGCGTGCACTCGGCGCCAATGCCACGGTGGTGCTCGGCAATCACGACCTGCACCTGCTGGCCCTCGCCTTCGGCTCCAAGCGCAAGCCCAAGGACGGTGACACGCTGGATGAGGTGCTCGCCGCTCCCGACCGCGACCAGCTGCTCGAATGGTTGTTAGGCTGCCCGCTGGCGGTGTTCGACGAACCGCGCGGCGACTTCCTGGTGCACGCGGGCCTGGTGCCCGACTGGACGCCGCGCGGCGCGGCCAAGCTCGCGCGCGAAGTCGAGGCCGTATTGCGTGAAGACGCGCGCACGCTGTTCGACGGCATGTATGGCAACAAGCCGGACAAGTGGAACGAGTCCTTGCGTGGCATGGACCGACTGCGTTTCGTCATCAACGTATTCACGCGCATGCGCTTCTGCCAGCGCGATGGCACGGTCGATCTCAAGGCGAAGGGGGCGCCGGGCGAGCAGCCCGAAGACCTGTATCCCTGGTTCGACGTCCCTGCGCGCAAGAGCGCCGAGGTGCGCGTGGTGTGCGGTCACTGGTCCACGCTGGGTTTCAAACGGCGCCGCGACCTGCTGGCGCTCGATACCGGCTGCGTATGGGGCGGCGCGCTGACCGCGGTCAACCTCGACGTGGAATCCGAGCCCGTGCAGCTAAGGTGCGCGAACCATCAGGTGCCCGGCGGCAAAGGCTGAGCTCGTGCAGGCGGCGGTGCCGTTTCCGTCGCGGGCTTCGGTAGTTCGGTGGGCGACACGAACACTGGCGTTTCGGGCGCCGGCGCGGTGTCCACGAAAACCGGCATCGGTCCCCACGAAATGTAGATAGCCGCCGTATTGGGCGTATACACGCTTGGCGCGAACTCCAGATCGATGGGCTGGGTGCCTTCGGCGGCCACCGCCAGCACATTGCGCTCTTCACCCTGGACCTCGATTTGCGCCACGCTTCCCGGACGCACACGCACCGCAACGCGCACCGGCCAGGTGGTCTGCTCTGGAAGACGCGCGGCAAATGCGCCCGTGGGGCCCATGCCCGCCCCGCCGACGCCCGAGAGGTCGATGATCAGCGTGTTGCGTTTCCAGTACTGCGGAAAATTCGCGGGCGAGCCGTCGGCGTTGACGAGATTCAGCTCGTTGACGACTTCCGGAACCGGCTTGGGCTTCTTATGAAAAGGCCAGATATTCGGCATCCGCAGCGAATGGCAGGCGCTCATCGCGAGGCAGCACACGACTACCAAGGTAAATCGGGACGAAAAACTGGCCGCTAGACGGGTTTTCAAGGCCACTCCAGTGTTGGTAGCCGCAAACATAACACGAGGCCACGGGCGCCACGCTCGAGGCGGCTGACGCCGTCAGGCGACAGCTAAGGCAAATGTGGAGGGGATCACAAGATCCGGGCCACAGCGAATACCATAGGCGCCATGAGAGAGTTGAAGGCCTTCAATTTCAGGCGCTGGATCGACGAGCACCGCCATTTGCTCAAGCCCCCGGTGGGCAACAAGCAGGTTTTCGCGGACAGCGAATTCATCATCATGGTCGTCGGCGGGCCGAACAGCCGCAAGGACTTCCACGTCGACCCGGGCGAGGAGTTCTTCTACCAGCTCGAGGGCGCCATCACGCTCGCCACCGTGCAGGGCGGCAAACGGATGGACATCGCCATTGGTGAAGGCGATATTTTCCTGTTGCCCCCTAACATGCCGCATTCACCGCGTCGTCCCGCTAACACGGTGGGCCTGGTCATCGAGCGCACGCGCCGGCCGGGCGAGCAGGACGGCTTTCAGTGGTATTGCGAGAACTGCGGCACGAAGCTCTACGAGGAATTCATCGAAGTGACCAACATCGAAACCCAGCTCCAGCCCGTCTTCGACCGCTTCTTCGGCAGCAGCGAACACCGAACCTGCAAGAACTGCGGGACCGTCATGGACAGGCCGAAGTAACAACGTGATTGCCGAGCTCAATGTCGGTGGGCAGAAAATTCGCGTGGCGCTCGATCGCGGCGTGAGTCTGGCAATTGCCGTGGATTTCGGGAGGCCGGGACCGCGCCATTTCGGCGCAGCGGATCCCGCGGCCAAACCATTCACCGTCGGCAGTTTTTCCGGAAGTGTCGCCACCGGCGCCAGCGCCAACTGTTCGACGATCACACTGACTCCGCACTGCCAGATGACGCACACCGAGAGCGTGGCCCACCTGACGCGCGAGGCCGGCGACGCCTGGCGCGTGGTCCCGCGTGGCCTGCTCACCGCCGTGGTAGTTAGTGTGCTGCCGGAACCTGCGCGGGAATCCAGCGAGAGCACCGACCCCCAGCCCTGGGGCACGGATGTGCTGGTCACGCGGCGAAGGTTACGCGCCGCCTGGCCGATGGGCCGCATGATCGATCCGGTCGCCGCCATCATCCGCACCCTGCCGAATGACGCCGGCAAGCGCACCCGCGACTACAGTGACCTGGTGCCGCCTTACCTCACGCGCGAGGCGGTCGAATGGCTGGTGGAAAAGCGCATCGAACACCTGGTGCTGGACGTGCCCTCGCTCGACCGCACCCACGACGATGGCCACCTGGTGGGTCACCGGCTGTTTTTCGGGTTGCCCTCGGGCAGCACCGCGCGTGGCGATGCAGCACGTTCGCGGTCCACCATCACCGAGCTGGCGTTCATTCCCGACGACGTACTCGACGGTCCCTGCGTCCTGTCGCTGGCCGTACCGGCCATCGGCGGCGACGCCGTACCCAGCCAGCCGATTGTGTATCCTCTGGCGCCATGAACGCCTCGCCGACAATTCTCGCCGCGGGCACCGAGCTGCTGTCGCAGTTCTCACCGTCGCGCGATTTCGCGCTCGACTGCGATGCCGCCGACATCCTCGCCCCGTATCGCAAACAGTTCGAACTGCCGCTGCATGCCAGCGGGCGGGCGCTGATCTATCTTTGCGGTCATTCCCTCGGGTTGGCGCCACGAGCCGCGCTCGACTACGTGAGCGAGGAACTCGCCGACTGGGCGACACTGGGCGTTGCCGGCCATCACACCGCGACGCGTCCATGGATCGACTACGCGCAGAACCTCACCAAGGGTCTGCAGCACGTCACAGGTGGGCTGGCGAGCGAAGTCGTCGCCATGAACTCTCTCACCGTGAACTTGCATCTCATGATGGCGTCGTTTTATCGACCCGTCGGCATGCGCGACAAAGTGCTCATCGAAGCCGGCGCATTCTCATCGGATCGCCACGCCATCCTGGGACAGCTTTCCTGGCACAAGCTGGACGCCGAAGAGACATTGGTAGAGCTCGCCCCGCGCGCCGGCGAGGAAACGCTGCGCATCGAGGACATCGAAGCGAAGATCGAAGAGTTAGGCAGTGAGCTGGCGCTCGTTCTTTGGCCCGGCGTCCAATACCGCACCGGCCAGGCATTCGACATCGCGCGCATCACCCAAGCCGCGCACCACGCCGGCGCCATTGCCGGCTTCGACATGGCGCATGCCATCGGCAACCTGCCCCTTGCGCTGCACGAGTGGGACGTCGACTTCGCCGTGTGGTGCTCGTACAAATATCTGAATGCCGGTCCCGGTGCGATCGCCGGCGCATTCGTGCACGAGCGTCACTTCGGCAACGCACCGTCGCGGCTGTCCGGCTGGTGGGGCCACGAGCCGCAGACCCGATTTCAGATGGCGGCCGAGTTTCGTCCGGCCACCGGCGCCGCCGGCTGGGCGGTCAGCAATCCGCCTATCTTCTCGGCCGCGCCACTGATCGCTTCGCTCGAGATGATTCGCGCCGCGGATATTGGCGAGCTGCGCGCCAAGTCGCTCAGGCTCACCGCGTACGCGGAGCGGATGCTGCGCGAACGCACCGGCAAGGACATCCAGATCATCACGCCCGAGGCCGCGGCGGAGCGCGGCTGTCAGCTCAGTCTGCGCGTGAGCGGCGGCCCGCGCCGCGGCCGGCGTATCTTCGATGCGCTCGCCGATCACGGCATCGTCTGCGACTGGCGCGAACCGGACATCATCCGCGTTGCGCCCACTCCGCTATACAACCGCTTCATCGACATCTTCGAGCTCGTCGAAGACCTCGCCGCCGCGCTCAAGGAAATTGCTTGAGTCTGAAGGATGCGGCCGGCGTCAATATCATTGGCGCGGGGTTGGCGGGGAGTTTGTTGGGCGTACTGCTGGCAAAACGTGGGTTCAAAGTGTCGGTGTATGAGCGTCGCGCCGATCCGCGGCTTGCCAATGCCGATGGCGGACGCTCCATCAATCTGGCGCTGGCCGCCCGCGGTATCCGCGGGCTGAAGCTCGCCGGGGTGCTCGAGCGTGTCATGCGCTTCGCCATTCCCATGCGCGGCCGCATGGTGCACGAGCACGACGGTGCCGCCGCATTGCAGTTGTACGGCGTGCGCCCCGAAGAAGTCATCTATTCCGTCTCGCGCGCCGAATTGAATCGCACGCTCATCGCCGCCGCCGCCGAGTTGCCCAATGTGGAGCTGCATTTCGGGCAGGCGTGTCTGGGGTTGGCGCACGGCAAGAATGTGCTCGAGATGCGGGACGAGGTGACCGGCCGCATCCATCACCTCGCTGCGCAGCCCACCATTGCCACCGATGGCGCCGGATCCGAGGTGCGCGACAGTCTCGTGACGCGCGAGGTGGCTGCGGTACGCGAGGAACCCCTGCATCACGATTACAAGGAGCTGACGATCCCCGCCGTGAACGGGAAGCCGGCCCTCGAGGTGCATGCGTTGCATATCTGGCCGCGCGGCGGATTCATGTTGATCGCGCTACCGAATCCGGATGCCACGTTCACGGCCACGCTGTTTCTGGCGCGCGTCGGCGCTGACAGTTTCGAGGGATTGCACTCGCCGCAGAAAGTCGCTGAGTTTTTCGCGCGCGAGTTTCCGGACGCAAAGGCGTTGATGCCCGATTTGCTGCGTGAGTTTTTCGAGCACCCCCAAGGCTCGCTCGGCACGGTGTACACCAGAGGCTGGCATCTGGATGGCGATGTATTGCTGTTAGGCGATGCCGCACACGCCATCGTTCCGTTTCACGGGCAGGGCATGAATTGCGCGTTCGAAGATTGCGCGGAGCTCGATCGGCTCATGGGCGAGCACCACGGCTGGAGCGGATTGTTCGAGGCGTTCGAGCACACGCGAAAGCCAAACACCGACGCCATCGCGAAGATGGCACTCGAGAACTACGTCGAGATGCGCGAGACGGTGCTCGATCCTGCGTACCGGAAGAAGAAGGCGCAGGCGCAAGAGTTGGAGATGAAGGATCCGAATTTCATTCCACGCTATTCGATGGTGATGTTTCACCCTGAGATTCCTTACGCCGAGGCGATGCGCCGGTTCTCGGTCCCTTAGGCGTCGTCAGTGAGCTCATGCGCCCCCTCAGCGCAACCTGGCGGGCTGCAGTCAGTTGACCATCACGCGAAACCGCAACTCGAAATACGGATCCCCGCCGCCAGTTCCCGGCATCGTGCCTTTCGGCCGCAGGCGCACCGTCGTGATCGCCGCGTCGCAACCATTGGCGTCCGGAATCGGCACATAGTTCCAAGTGGTGCCGCCGTCGTTGGAGAAATCCACGTCATCGGTCAGGCTGTTGAGCGCGGTGAACGTCCAGGTGAGCGCGCTGCTTGGCGAGCCATTCACAAATGTCACGGGCCCGCTTCCTGGTGCGCCCAGATCGCCCACGAACATTCTCGTGTTGGCGGGCACCGGATCCACGATCATCACGGCGTTGTTGTCGATGGGGCCGCCGCCCTGATTGGTCACGCGCACGTTGTACAGCTTCATGGCGCCGGGAATGCTCTTCGGGTTGACGCCGGCATTCACGGGATCGGAAAACGACGTCACGGATTTGGCCACCAGCAATGCCGGCCCGCCGGTCACGAGGACATTGCCGCCGAACTCCGATGTTTCTCCACCGAGCGTCGCGGCGCTGGAGAGGCGCGTGCCTACTGCCACGCCCGCGGGCGCCGTGAAACGGAACATGAACCGATTAGTGTTGTCCGTGCCCTGCGCAAGACCGTTGACGTTGGCCGGTCCGTAAATGCCAGTCGTTGCGTCCAGGTCGCCGGCCGACCCTTCGGTGAGAAGACCGAGGTAGGTCAATCCTTCGCCGAAACCGGTCGGGTCGGCCTGTGCGACGTACAACTCGATGGCGCTTCCCGGACGCGCGAAACCGCTCATCGATAGCTCGGTGCCAACCAACGTAGCCGATACCACCACTGGAAAGTTGCGCAAGCCGTTGGGTCCGGCGTCGCCATCGCCGTTGTCGTTGAGGGATACGCCCTGATTGGCGCCCAGGCCATTGGGATCGATGGACCGCGGATCAAGATCGATGCTCAAACCGCCGTTGTTGCTGAAGCTGTTTTGCGTGATCTGCGTGCCGTTGGCGTTCATCACGAGGATGCCGGCGCCGGCGTTGTCGCGCACCAGGTTGCGGCTGAAGATCACGCCCGAGCCGCTGTAGTCGTACGCGGCCATGCCGACAGGTTCGGTGGACGCGGCACCGCCGCCCACGGCCGCGTAACCATTGCCGCGAACCGTATTGTTGGTGACGGTGATGCCGGTGGCGGACGCGCCGCCACCAAACCCCACTTCGATGCCGCCACCCTGCTGATCGCGGGTCAGATTGGCCGTGACCTGGATCGAGGTCACCGTTCCCACGAGCAGGATGCCATCGAACGTGTTGGTGTGGCCGGCGGCCGGGCGCGCGACTTCATTGAGTGTCACGAGCGATCCGGCGCCACCGCCCTGCGCGCGGATGCCGGAATTGTTGACCGTCACGAAGTTGTTGCGCACGGTGGCGTTGGTGCCGGCGAACTCGATGCCGTAAGTAGTCGGGCTGTTGTCGCTGCTGTCACCGGTCGCGGTCATGCCCACGAGGTTGTTGCGCACCAGGCACCCGCTGCCGGACAGCAGTAGATAGCCCTGCCGCAGCGCCAGGCCGAGCGCGGCCGTGTTGGCGCCACTCAACGTCACGACGGTGTTGCCCGCCGAGACTTGCACTTCAGGTCGCGGGAAGGCCGGCAGGAAGATGGCGTCCACACCCACGGTGCCGCCGGATCCCAAGGTGCCGGCATTCGTATTGCCGATGTTGACCGATTGCGTCGTAGCGTCGAGGCGCGTGTTGGCGCCGGAGACGGCCGGCAGCGCGGCGGCCAGCGTGATCACGGCGATACCACCGGTGAGCTGGGCGGCGGGGATCATGAAAATGCTGGATTCCGCGCCGCTCGGCAGGAATGACGTGGCGCCATCGATCTGGCCGCTGCCGGACTGAACCAGACTACCCTCGCCGCCGAGTGCGTTGGCATTGATCACGAACTGGCGCAGTGACCCCTGGCACGGGTAACTCGCGGTGGTGGCCGCGCAGTTCCCCGCATCGCGAGTGTTCACCACGGTGTCGAAGTTGAAGCCGAAATCGATGCCGCTCACGGTGACGTTGCTGCCCGACGGCGCTGCGGTCGTGATGGACTGCGGCACGCGACCGCCGGCGGTGAGTGAGCCGAACGTACCCGCGCCGGGATTCACCACGGCGTCGCTGACAGCCGGGTTCTCGCCCCCGACGCGATTGGTGACGGGCACCGCCGTGCCGCTGACGGCGTCGGTTCGAAAAGTCTGCACGGGCACGCACGTGCCGCATGCACCACCGGTGCGCGCCGAGCGCACCGTGCCGTTGACCACGCGCACGCGCATCGATGCGCTGGTGTTGCCCGTGTCGAATGAATAAGCGCCGGCGGCATTGGTTGCGGTCGTGCCCATGAAAGCGCCGTCACTGACGCGATACAACTCCACTGTCACGTTCGCCAACACGGCGCCGCCAGCCGCCACGCGCGAGCGGCCTGCGCCACCGCCGTAGCTGGCATCCTCGAAAACCGTGCCGGTGAAAGTGGCGCCATGCGCCACGCCTGCGACGAGCATCGGCAAAAGCAGCCAGGCCCACGAAACGGCGCAGCGTCGGCGCGCGCAGCGGCCCGCGTCGTGGCAATGGGCCACTCCTTTTAATGCGCGCTGCATGAGAGACATGCCGGCGAGTCTACTGCCGCCATATCGGGCTTTCCCCTAGTGGATCACAGTTTTAGGGCCGGAAACCTGCCTGGGCGGCCGGCGAACCCGCGAAGTGCGCCGACGATCACGTTTGCGGTGTCGATCCAGGAACCAAGAAAAAGGCGCGGAAGCTTTCACTGCCGCGCCTTCGTGGATCGATTGTCCGCCGAACTACTTCACGATCTCCAACAACTCCACGTCGAACACGAGCGTGGACTGCGGCGGAATGGTGGGTGGTGAACCGTTGGCGCCGTACGCGAGGTTCGCGGGGCAGATGAGCTGGGCCGTGCCACCCACCTTCATGGTCTGCACGCCTTCGGTCCAGCAGGCGATGACGCCGTTCAACGGGAAGGTGGCCGGTTCACCGCGGGTTTTCGAACTATCGAACACCTTGCCGTCGATGAGCCGACCTTCGTAATGCACCTTGACCTGGTCGGTGGCGGCTGGCGTGGCGCCCGATCCTGCCTTGGTCTGTTTGATGACGATGCCACTGGCGGTCTTGGTGACCCCCGGCTCCTTCGACGCCTTGTCGAGGAACGCGACTCCGGCAGCGGTTGCCTTCTCGGCGACCACCGCCATGCGTGCCTGCTGCAGAGCCTGCACCTTCGGCAGGTACTCTTCCGCATTGATCGTGCCCTTCACACCGCCAACGCCATCGGCGAGACCCTTTTGCACTTGCGCCAGCTCGTCGGGTTTCAAATCGAAACTCATGAGCCCCGAGCTCATCAGCAGACCGAGCGCATACAGCGTCTTCTGTTCTTCGGTGAGCGGGGCCTCTACCTTCGCTTTTTCCTTCGCCGCATCGGCGTCGCAAACAGTGAGGGACAGGGTGCAGAGCAGTGCCGCTATGGCAGTTAGCTTTTTCATAGGGCGGCGAGAATAACGCGCCGGGCGGCTGGCGGGCAGGATTTTTGGCATTTATCTCCGCTTCTCCCACACCTCGAAGGTCATCGCATAGGCATGCCGCTCGTCGGCCTCGTGTCGCTGCCGCGCGACCGATTCCCACGTCGCGTCGAGCACGGGCCACATCACGTCCCCGGCGATATCGCCATGGACGCGCGTGAGGTGAATTCGCGTGGCGCTCGGCAGAAACAGGCGAAAGAGCTCAGCCCCGCCGATGACCATGACCTCGGGCGCACTCGCTGCGGCACCCACCGCCGCATCGATCCCGTGCACCACCGTGATGCCATCACGTTGGTAGTTAGGATCGCGCGTCACGACGATGTTCTGCCGGCCGGGCAGCGGCTTGCCGATGGACTCGAAGGTCTTGCGCCCCATGATGATCGGCTTGCCGAGGGTCAATTGCTTGAAGCGCTTGAGGTCGTCGGGCAGGTGCCAGGGCAAGGCATTGTCGCGGCCAATGACCCCCGAGTCGGCCACCGCGACCACCAATGTGACGATGGGCGCGGTCACACGAAGCCCTCGAGCGGCCGGCGCCGGAACCACCCGGTGAAACTCATGCGTTCGCGGCGCGCGGGCAACACCTCGTGTTCGAACCGGTCCGACTGGAATGCGACGAGCCTGCCACCCTGCGGCAGCACATCGATGCTGGCGCCGCCACCGGTGTACAAGCGTAACTGGCCACCGTCCTCTCCCACCCAGCCGTCGTTGAGATACAGCGCAGCGGAGATTGCACGTACGTCCGTGCCCACGAGCCGGTCGAAATGCCGCGCGTAACCCGCGCCGCGCGGATACATCGCGAAGTGGCCCTGGAAATCCTCGAGGCCGGTCATGAGCGCGCGATTGAGCGCGGCGCGCAGCTCGTCGAGCAGCGCCAGTATGCGTTGCTCGGCATCGCGCTCGGGCTGCTGCAACCAGGAAATGAAGTCACCGCGCACTTCCGGAACGAGCTGGGAATTGTCGCCACGGCCGACGCGCGCGGGCCGCAACGCGCCCGCCTCGTGCAGCTCGACGCAACGCGCGCGCAAGTCGGCCAGCAGCTGTGCGTCGACGAAATCGTCGATCACGCCGAAACCGCGTTCCGCCAGCTGATCGATCAGGCGCGCCGGCGAGACCGTTCTCCACGCCGTTTGGCCTCCGGGCGACGGCCCTTGCGGGCCTTCGCGGTCTTGCGCCGTTTGGCCAACGGTTTGTCTTTCTTTTTCGCAACCGGCTCGAGCATCGAACCGCGGCACTTGGGCGATCCGCAACGGCAGGCGTAGATCTCATCGACATCGGGCGGATCGTCCTTGTCGCGGCCGATCTCGTAGTCGTAGCCGAGCTCTTCGCCGGGCGCAATGGCGCGCAGGGCGTCGATGAACACGCGGCGGTTCTCGATGACCGAGGTGCAATTGCCGTCGCAGTGATGATTGATGAAGCGCGCATCGCTACCGCCAACCGCCGCGTCGATCACGGTGTTCTTGTCGACGATGAACAGGAAGGTGTGATTGTCGTTCTCGTCATGATCTTCATAACGCGCATCTGCAGTGGCGTGCGAAACGCGATCGCCGAGATATTCGAAAATGCGCGTGCCTTTTGCAATTTTCGCGACGGCGAATACGCCCCGCCCGTGGACTTCGGAATCGCGCACTTCGACCAGCGGCGAAGTCGGGATCGGCGGACCGCCGCGCTTGGGCTGGGACTGGTCGAATGGTTTCGGCTTCTTTCTCTTCATACGGCAACGGGCGCCTTGATGGCTGGGTGATGTTGGTAGTTCACGACCTGAAAATCCTCGAACGTGTAGTCGAAGATGGTCGTGGGCCGGCGCGTGATCGTGAGGCGCGGCAATGTCAGCGGTACGCGCGCCAGCTGCTCATCGACCTGCCTCAGGTGATTTGCATACAAATGGCAATCGCCACCGGTCCAGACAAACTCCCCCACTTCCAGATCGCATTGCTGGGCGAGCATGTGCGTGAGCAGCGCATAGGAAGCGATGTTGAACGGCACACCCAGAAAGATGTCCGCGCTGCGCTGATAGAGCTGACAGCTGAGGCGTTTGTCCGACACGTAGAACTGGAAGAACGCATGACAGGGCATGAGCTTCATCTGATCGAGCTCGCCCACGTTCCAGGCGCTGACGATGATGCGGCGTGAATCCGGGTTGACGCGCAGCTGCTCGACCACCTGCGCGATCTGGTCGATCTGGCGTCCGTCGCGTGTGGGCCAGGAGCGCCACTGCTTGCCGTAGACCGGGCCGAGCTCGCCGTTTTCGTCGGCCCACTCGTCCCAGATGCTGACGCCATGGTCCCGCAGGTACTTCGTGTTGGTCTCGCCGCGCAGGAACCACAGCAGCTCGTAGGCGATGGACTTGAAGTGCACGCGCTTGGTGGTCACCAACGGGAATCCGGCCGTGAGGTCGAAGCGCATCTGGTGACCGAACACCGACAGCGTGCCGGTGCCGGTGCGATCGGCTTTCTCGGCGCCGTTGCGGCGCACGTGCCGCATGAAATCCAAGAATTGTTTCAAGCAGGCACCGCCGCGAAATTTCCCGACGGCTCACGGCGGCGATACGCCATGAACATGAGCGTGGCGCCGATGAGCAGCATCGGCAGGCTCAACAACATGCCCATGGTGACCCAGCCACCGGCGAGGTAACTCAGGTGTTGATCGGGCAGGCGCCAGAATTCCACCGTGATTCGAGCCAGTGAATAGAGGATGAGGAACAAACCCGCCGGCGCCATGCGCGGCCGTGGCTTGGCCGTGTACCACCAGAGCACGATGAACACCAGCACGCCCTCGAGCGCCGCCTCGTAGAGCTGCGTAGCGTGGCGGACTTCATTGTCGACCACGAAACCCCACGGAACATCGGTGGTCTTGCCCCATAACTCACCGTTGATGAAGTTGCCGATGCGCACGGCGCAGATGCCGATGCCGGGCAGCGGCGCGGCGAAGTCGAAAACGTCGGCAATCTTGCGCTTGCGGCGAATGGCAAAGATTGCGAATGCGATCATCACGCCTAACAAACCGCCGTGGAACGACATGCCGCCGTCCCACACTTTGAAGGGATACAGCGGATCCTTGCCCCAGAATGTCAGGCCATAGAAAAAGACGTAACCCAGGCGCCCACCGATGATCGTGCCGAGCATTCCGAAGAACATGAAATCGTCGATGTCGGCGGGCTTCCAGGTGGAGCCGGGCTTCTTTGCACGCACCCGGCCGAGCCACCAGGCGGCTGCAAATGCGACCAGGTACATGATGCCGTACCAATGCACCTTGAGCGGCCCATAGCCGAAAAAGGGGCCGATCTCGATCGCGATCTTGTTGAAGGCGTGGTACTGAATCATGGCTGGTATTTTAGTTATTCGCGCGTGACGCGGCAGAAAAATGATTTGAGGTAGCGCGTTTCGGGAATGGCCGGGTGAACAGGGTGGTCGGGCGACTGACCGCCGAGTTCCAGCACCTGGACGAACCGGCTGGTGTGCCGCGCCGCGGTTTGAATTGCGCCGGCGAGGTCTTCCGCCGGCATGTGGTACGAGCACGAGCAGGACACCAGAATGCCATCGCGATCGATGAGCGGCAGCGCGAGTTGATTCAGTTTGCGATAAGCGGCCTGCGCCTGCGGCGCGTCTTTCTTGCGCTTGGCGAACGCCGGCGGATCGAGGATCACGACGTCATACCGGGCGCCACTTTCCTGCAGTGCCTTCAGTGCATCGAAGGCATCGTCCTTCACGGTCTCGACATTGACGCCATTCGCGCGCGCGTTGCGGGCGACATAGTCGAGTGCGGTTGCGGATGAGTCCACGCAGGTCGCGCTGGCCGCGCCGCCCTTGAGCGCGCTGATCGCCCAGGCACCGACGTAGCTGCACACATCGAGAACACGCGCGCCCGCCGGCAGGTAACGTCGCAGCCGTTCGCGGTTGGCGGTCTGGTCGTAGAACCAGCCGGTCTTCTGTCCGTCGGCGAGCGGCGCGATGAAATCCACGCCCTGCTCGCGCACGGAGATGTCCGCAGGTATCTCGCCCTCGCCCGCGAGCGCAACGCCGCGCTCGAGGCCTTCGAGCTCACGTGCGCCGGAATCGTTTTTCCACACCAGGGTCACGGGCCCGAGCACCTTGCTCACGGCCGCCTCGACCTCCGCGCGCAGCCGGTCGATGCCGGCCGTGCCGCTCTGCGCCACCACGACGTCACCGTAGCGGTCCAGTACCAAGCCCGGCAACCCATCGGATTCGCCGTAGACGAGGCGGTAGTACGGCTCGCGATACAGGCGCTCGCGCAACGACAGCGCCACGCGCAGCCGATGCACCAGCAACGAGGCGTCGAGTGGATAGGCCGCATCCCGCCCGACGATGCGCGCGGCGATCAGTGTTCGCGGATTGACGTAGGCGTGCCCGAGAAACTGGTCCTTGTCCGAGTGCACGTGGACCGCGGTCCCGGGCTCGAATTGGGTGAGAGGTGTCGCGGCGGTGTCGACCTCATTGCTGAAGATCCACAGATGGCCGGCGCGCAGGCGACGGTCTTCGCCACGCTTGAGTTTCAGGACGGGGATGGACATCGGGCGCTATTCTACCGGCGTATGGAGACGCCCTCTAAGAACATGAGCAATCACCGCTTGGCTCGTGAAACCAGCCCCTACCTGCGGCAACACGCGGCGAATCCCGTGGACTGGTTTCCCTGGGGCAAGGAGGCCTTCGACGCCGCCCGGGCCAGCGGCAAGCCGGTGCTGTTGTCGATTGGCTATTCCGCCTGTCACTGGTGCCACGTCATGGCCCACGAATCCTTCGAGGATGCGGCCACCGCGGCGCTCATGAACGAGCTCTTCGTGAACATCAAGGTCGATCGCGAAGAGCGCCCCGACATCGACAAGATCTACCAGTTCGCGCACCAGGTGCTCACGCAGCGCGGCGGCGGGTGGCCGCTCACCATGTTCCTCACCCATGACGATCAGAAACCTTTTTTCGGCGGCACCTATTTCCCCGACAGCCCGCGTTACGGGATGCCCGCGTTTTCCACGCTGCTCAAACGTGTTGCGGAGTACTACCGCGAGCAGCGTGAGGAGCTACGCGCGCAGAACGGCACGCTCATGGACGTGTTTGACGATCTCACGCCCAAGCCCGTCGATGGCAGTGTCGAATTAACACCTGCGCCGCTCGATAGCGCCCGTGAGCAGCTCGGCGCCACCTTCGACAAGCGCTATGGCGGTTTCGGCGATGCGCCCAAGTTTCCGCATCCCGGCTCCATCGACCGGTTGATGCATCACTGGCACGCCACGGCGGTCACGCAGGAACCCGACCTGCACGCGCTGTACATGGCCACGCTCACACTCACGCGCATGGCCGAAGGCGGCATATACGACCAGCTGGGCGGGGGGTTCTCGCGCTACTCGGTCGATCAGTTCTGGATGATCCCGCACTTCGAGAAAATGCTGTACGACAACGGCGCACTGCTGGCGAGCTACGCAAACGCGGCACTGGCGACGGGCGATCCGCTGTTCAAGCGCATCGCCGCGGAAACCGGCGCCTGGCTGCTGCGCGAGATGCAGGACGTCTCTTCCGATGGAACGCGGGGCGGGTTTTATTCCGCTTACGACGCGGACTCCGAAGGCCACGAAGGCAAGTTCTACGTGTGGTCGCGCACCGAAGTGCACGCCGCGCTGACGCCGCTCGAGTGGACGGCATTCAGCCGCCGTTTCGGACTGGACGAAGGTCCGAATTTCGAAGGTGCATGGCACACCCATGTCTTCGTGTCCTTCGGGCAGATCGCCAACGAGCTGGCGCTCGACCCGGCGGAGATCGAGAAGCAGGTCGACTCGGCGCGCGCCAAGCTGCTGGCGATCCGTAACAAACGTGTGTGGCCGGGACTCGACGACAAGGTGCTCGGCAGCTGGAACGCGCTCGCAATCCGGGGGCTGGCGACGGCCGCGCGCATCCTCGACGACGCGGAATTGGCGGCCGCAGCGGACGCGTCGCTCAAATTCATCCGTGCCACCTTGTGGCGCCCTGATCCTCACGGCGGGGGCCGCCTGCTGGCGACCGCCAAGGATGGCGTCGCGCACCTCAACGCCTATCTCGACGACTATGCGTACCTCGCCAACGCGCTGCTGGAGATGCTGCAGCTACGCTGGCGCAACGAGGACGCGGCCTGGCTGCGCGAGATCCTCGACGCCATGCTGGAACACTTCGAAGACGCGCAGCTCGGCGGCTTCTTTTTCACGTCGGACGATCACGAGACGCTGATCCACCGCAGCAAAACCTTCAGCGACGACGCCATTCCCGCCGGCAATGGCATCGCCGCGCGCGTGCTGCTCCGTGCCGGCTACCTGTTAGGCGAGACTCGCTGGCTCACCGCCGCGGAACGCACCTTGCGTGCCGCGTGGCTCGCCCTCAATCGCTTCCCGCATGGCCACATGAGTCTGCTGGAAGCGCTCGCCGAATATCTGAATCCACCCGAGGTCGTGATCATTCGCGAAACCGCGGACGCCGGCGCCTGGCAGCGTGAGCTCGGCAAGCTGTATGCGCCGCATCGCCTGGTTTTCTCCATACCGGCGGCGCTCACGGAAGTGGATGGTGCGATTGCAGACAAGAAGGCTGGCAACGCGAGTCGCGCGTATGTATGCCGCGGGTCCACCTGTTCGGCACCGGTGGAATCGCTCGCGGAGCTCATGCGCACTGCACAAGCCCGGCTATGACGGTCTGCTAACGCCGCTTCGCTCGCCGGACGCTTTTCTTTTTCTTCGCGGACTTCGCACGACCCGTGACGCGGCCCTTCGGGCGCGCCTTCGCTGTGCGCGACGCCAGCGCCACTGCCACCGACTTGCGCGCCCACCCGTGCAGCGATTCCTTGTCTTCCACGATGTCGGCGGGAACCTGGTAGTAGGCCATCACCGCCTCGGGTCTCTCGGGGAACGGCATGAATCGCGGCATTTTCCTCGCGATGTATTCGGCGGCGTTGCTGCCGTCGGTCTTGAGGAACAGTGTGTCGTCGTCGATGAGGCCGAAGAAGAGCTCTGCGCTGTACAACCCGACGGCACCGAACATGCGCCGCGAATGCAGGCCGTCAATTCCTTCGAGCTGCTCGAGAATGTAGGCGAGGTACTGCGGTTGCACGGCCATTGGCTTTCATGGTGTGCGCAGCACCCCGAGTTGCGCAAGTTCGGTGCGTAGCGCCTTGATCAACGGCACGGCGGCGACGGGGTCGAAACTCGGAGCCGCATTCCAGTCGTAAGCCCACGGGTGCTGCATCTGCATGCCGTCGGGCTCGGTACGATAACGAGGAATCACGTGCGCATGCAACGCCGGTTCGACATTGCCGAAAATCGCATAGTTGATGCGAACCGGAGCAGTGGTGCGCAACAGCGCATCTCCGAGCCTCGACATGTCGAGCAGGAACTGCGAGCGGCGCTCGGGCGTCAGCGCGTTGAGATCGGGCACCACCGGATCGGGCAGCAGCAGCAGGTAACCATGCACGATCTGCTGATGGCCGAACACGGCCCAGCCAGATGCGCAACGACCGAGTACGGATTGATCCCTGCCGGCGCGCGCATCGTTGACGCGACGGTGAATCGCTGTATCACCCTGCAAGGAATTCTCTGGAGGCTGTTGTTCCATACTATGTGTCATGAGCGGGGAAATTCTCCCACTAACCCACCCAGGTGCGGAATGATCCCGTGTCGATATGCACGAAGTCCGAGCGCTGGTAGTAGCCCACGCCGCCCTGCTTCGCCGCCAGCGCCAAGTCCCGCAATTCACTGCACGGATAGTTCTTCAGCCGCACATCGAGCGCCCGCCCCTGCATGTGCAGTGATTTCTTCGCCACGCCGCTGCCGGGCCTCGAGGACATCTTGTCATTGCTCTCCTGCGAGCGATACCCGGAGATGATTTCGTAATTCGGCTCGCGTTTCGCGGCGACCGCGAGTGCGTGGAGCTGGTCGTACAGGCGCGGGTCCATGTCGTGACTCTGGCCGTTCCGATGATCTCGCAGCAGCTTCTTGAACTGCGCCAACGCTTCCACGTCGTATTCGGTGCCGCGTTTGTAGACCGCTTTCACGTTCTCGCGCGTGTGCGTATTGAAGAGCTCGATCGAAAGCTCCGCAACTTTCGCCGGCTCCGCTTTCACCTGCACCGGTTCTTCGGCCGACACAAAACGAGCAAGCGCCAGACCCGCGCCACCGCCGAGGACGGTTTGAATGACGCGTCGCCTCGTCCAGCCGTTCAAGAACTTCGCCTCACGCGTGACAACTCCCAAGGCTCAAAACGGCAGCGGAATCACCGAGCCCGTATCGCCGGGCTGGCGATTCACCGACACCACCGTCGCCTTGGGAAAGAAATTGAATTCAGAGGCGCTCGCCCAGGTGTAGGCGCCCATGGCGCGGCCGACCACGAGGTCTCCCGCCTTCAGTGCCGGCAACATGAGATTTTCGGCGATCACATCGATGCTGTCACAGGTGGGACCGGCGAGCACCGAGGGGAATTTCTCGTCGCTTTCCTTGAGCGACTCCACCGGATACTTCGCATGGTCGAACAACTGGCCGCTGTAGGAACCATATAGTCCGTCGTCGAGGTAGTACCACCAATGGCCCTCACGTCGCGCGCGGCCCATGACCGAGGACACGCCGATGGCCGCGGGACCTGCGATATACCGGCCCGGCTCGGCGATGATGCGCAATTTTTTCGGGAGTTTCGCCAGTGCCGCGCGGATCGGCGCGCAGAAACGGCCGATGTCGGCGACCTTCTGCGCGTATTCGATGGGAAAGCCACCGCCGATGTCGAGTGTGTCGAGCACCCCTAACTTCTCGCGCCTGGCCGCGGCGATGAGCTTGCCGCAGGCCTCGATGGCCTCCACGTGTTTACCGGCATCCGCCGCCTGCGAGCCCACGTGGAACGACAGGCCACGCACCGGGATGGCGAGCTTGCGCGCCAGGCGTGCCAGCTCGAGCAGGTCTTCGGGATCCACGCCGAATTTGCGCGACAGGTCGCACACCGCTCCAGGGGAGCGGAACGACACGCGCAACAACAGCTCGCACTGCTCACGGTAGGGTTCGAACTTGCGAACCTCGTCAGGATTGTCCGCCACGAAAATCTTCACGCCGAGGTGCAACGCGTTGCGGATGTCGATGTCGCGCTTGATGGGATGGGTGTGGATGCAGCGCGCCGGGTCGATACCGAGCTGGGTGACGAGCTGGGTTTCGCCGGTGGTCGCGAGATCCAACCAGCCTCCCATCTCGACGATGGTCTGCACCACGGCCGGGTGCGGCAGCGGTTTCAACGCGTAATGCAGGTCGACCCCCGGCAGCGCCTTGTGCAGCTTGCGGTACTGCTCGCGCACGCGCTGGCAGTCGATGATGAGCAGCGGCGAGCCGAACTCCGCCACCAGTCGTTTTATTTCCGTCGTCGTGAACGGATCGACATACGACCGAGCGGTGCGCGACTTGCGCGTACGAGTTAGCAATCGCCTGCTCCTTCCCGAAAAGGGGCGAATTGTAGGCGTGCCGGGTCGCCCGTGTAAAAGAACCGCAGGCGTTTTGCTAAAGTGCGCGGCGCTCAATGAAATCCCGCCGCCCATGAAGACACTTCGCGCATGAAAGCCCTTCGCTCATGAAAACCCCGGCCCCCGACAACACCCCCGCCGGAGAGCTGCAGACCCTGCTGGCCTCCCGCGTGGCGGTCGTGGTCATCGAGAGCCGTGAGGAAGGGCGCGTCATGGAGCTGGTGCGCGAAGCGGCGCTGAAAGCGCAACGAGGCAAGAACTGGGGCGTATTCCAGTGGACGGTGACCGAAGGATTGATGCGCGTCGATGTGGATCTCGGCGGATCGCAGAAGACGCTCGCGCAGCCGGAACAGCTGCTGAAGCACATCAGGGCCACCACGATGGCCGGCATCTACGTGCTGCTCGATTTCCATCCCTACCTCGACAATCCAATGTTCGTGCGCACGCTCAAGGACATCGCCCAGGACTACAAGAAATGCGCCCGCACGCTGGTTCTCATCAGCCATGAGGTGAAGCTGCCGCAGGAGATCGAACATCTCGCGGCGCGGTTCAAGCTCAGCATGCCGGACAAGAAAGAACGCCAGGCCATCGTGATGCAGATGGCGCGCGAGTGGGCGCAAAACCACGGTGGCATGCCGCGTATCGACGCGAAAGTGGTCGAGAAACTCGTCGACAACCTCGCGGGTCTGCCGCTGCACGACGTGGAACGTCTCACGCGCCAGGCGATTTTCAATGACGGCGCGCTCACCGAAGACGATATCCGGCCGCTGCTGGCGGCGAAGTACCAGCTGCTCAATCGCGGCGGCACGTTGTCGTTCGAGCCCGATACGGCGCGTTTCGCGGAAGTCGGTGGCCTCAAGAATCTCAGGCGCTGGATCCTGCAGCGCAAGCCGGCGTTCGATGGAACTGCTCCGACGCTCGACGCACCCAAGGGCGTGCTGTTGTTAGGTGTGCAGGGCTGTGGCAAGAGCCTCGCGGCACGCGCCGCCGCCGGCGTGCTGGGCGTGCCGCTCGTGCGGCTCGACTTCGGCGCACTTTATTCGAAGTGGCACGGCGAGTCGGAAAAGAACCTGCGCGAGTCGCTATCCTCGGCCGAAGCACTCGCCCCCTGCGTGTTGTGGCTGGACGAAATCGAGAAAGCGCTGTCGGCGGGCGACGGCGACAGCGGCACGGCGCGGCGCGTGCTCGGTGCCTTCCTCACCTGGCTCGCCGAACAACGCGCGCGCGTGTTCATCGTCGCCACCGCCAACGACATTACCGCGTTGCCGCCCGAGCTCGTGCGCAAGGGGCGCTTCGACGAGATCTTCTTCGTCGACCTGCCCACGCCCGCGGCGCGTTTCGAGATCCTCGGCATCCACTGCAAAAAGCGCGCGGTGGCACTCTCGGAAGCTGATATGAAGGTGCTGGCGGCACGCTGCGAAGGATTCTCCGGCGCCGAAATCGAACAGGCTGTGGTGTCCGCGCTCTACACCGCGCATGCGAACCAGCAGGCGGTGGATGCGAAGGTCATCGCCGCCGAGCTCGATGCCACCAAACCATTGTCCGTGGTGATGGGCGAGAAAATCGCCGAGTTGCGCGAGTGGTCCCGGGAGCGCACCGTCCCCGCCGATTGAACGCCAATTCCTAATACTTTCGGCGCGGAATCCTACGTGCCATCGCAGATCGTTCGCGTAAATCAGCATCATGCCGATGCAAAATCGCCCGTGGCGCGACGGGATCCGCCTCTTTTTCGTCTCAATCATCCTGCTCGGACTCACGATCTATCTGTTCGACGTCCTGTTGCTGTTCTTCGCGGCGGCGTTGCTGGGTGTGGTGTTCCGCGCTCCAAGCGAGTGGCTCGGCCGCCAGACCAACCTCGACGTACGCATTGCGCTCGGCATCGTTCTGGTCGTGGTTGTTACCACTCTCGTGGGTTGCGGATGGCTCGTCGGCAATTCCATCCTGCAGCAGATAGGCGGCGTTTCGAACAGACTCCCGGAGGTCATCGAATCGCTTCGCGATCGTGTTTCCGAGATCGCTTTCATGCGGCCCGTCGTCGAGAACGCAACGCTCGAGACGGCTGCTCCCGAGATGACCAGTCGCGGGGTTCACGTGGTGACGGCGACATTGAGCGCCGTCGCGAGCGTCGCGCTCGTGGTGTTCGTGGCCGTGCTGCTCGCCGCGCAACCGGCCTTGTATGTGCGCGGTGCACTGCACCTGCTCCCAAAACGACATCGGGCGCGCGCAGACGAGGTGTTCGGCGAACTTGGCCATGTATTGCGCCGATGGCTGCTCGGCCAATTGTGTCTCATGGTGCTGGTCGGCACGCTCACCTTCATCGGCTTCTGGTTGATCGGCGTGGAGTTCGCGGGTGCGCTTGGACTGCTCGCCGGTGCGCTGACATTCATTCCTTTCCTGGGATCGCTGGTCGCCGGTGTCATCGCCGTGCTCGTCGCGTTCGCGCAGGGGCCGACCATCGCGTTATATGCCGCCGCCGTGTTCGTGGGCGTGCAAATCATCGAGAACGTATGCGAGCCGCTCGTGCAGCAGCGCGCGGTTTATCTTGCGCCCGCACTGCTGCTGTTCGCGCAGGTGGTGCTGAGCATGCTCGCCGGTGCGCTCGGGACGATCGTAGCCACGCCTCTGGCTGCGGCTCTCATCGTCATCATCAAGATGCTCTACATCGAGGATGCCCTGGACGACCACAAAGTATCGCCGACGGCTTGAGCTAGCGCTGCGGGACGTCGAGCTCCCGCGTGAGCGCATCACGACGGGCGGAGAGCTCCGCGAACCGCCGCCGAGCTCCTGACAACACGCGCCATGCAACGGCAAACATGACCACCCCAATCGCCGCTGCCCCGAATGCTGCAGTCTCGCCGCTGCGTAACGCCGCCGCAATCGCGCCAACGAGGAACAAGGCGGTGAACGTCACGCTCATCTTGCCGGCGATCACCCGATCACGCGCCAGCAGAACGCGCCGCGTGGTGAGCGCCCAGACGGCGAGCGCCACCCAGGAACCACCGATGAGACTCATGGCCCCGAACGCAACCTGGGTGCGCATCGGGAGATAGGATTCAGTCAGCCAGAGCGACGCGACTCCCACGGTCATCGCCGACGCCACCAGCAACAGGGCGACATACCCGAGCCGCGCCTTTACCGACAACTCACCGTGCGCGAGCTCCTGAATCATCGCCATCGACTCTTTCTGCGTATTCATGATTTCGTTCCTGGGCTTTCGAGAACACGACGCAATAACCGACGCGCACGGAAAAGTCGCGATTTGACCGTGCCCACGGGCACCCCCACCAGACCGGCAATTTCCTCGAGCGACAACTCACGCAGGTAGAACAGCGTCAGTGTCTCGCGCTCGACGATCGGTAGAGTTTCGAGGCCCGCTTCCAGAGTCGCGATCTCCTCTTCGAGGTTCACGCTCTCCGTCGGCGCAAAGATCTCTTCCAGGTCGACGTCGACCTGTGGCGACTGCGCGTACTGAGCGCGCAGCCGGTCCATGGCGACATTGCGCGCCACGCCAAACAACCACGGCCGCAGCTTCGCCGGCTCGCGCAACGCGGCAATGCCGCGAAATACGCGCAACCAGGTGTCTTGAGAGAGATCGGCCGCGGAGTCGTCGTCATTGGACAGACGCCGCAAGTAACGCCACAGCGGCTCGTGCCAGCGCTCGAGCAGCGCGTCGAACGCGGCGCGCTCGCCCAGTTGGCAGCGCACCGCCAGTAGCTCATCGGCGCGAGGGTCTGACAGGGAGGTTTCTGGGTTCACTCAGATGAAGTCGTGAACTGGACTGAAAGGTTCACGAATCATCGCGCGAAAAGCAAAGGGCCGGTCCTGAATCAGGTCCGGCCCCTTTTGCTAGCAAATGGGGTCTGACCCCATTTACGTGGGTGGTGGTAGCAAACCGTTTCCGTCCACCTTCACCGTATGGGTCGCATCGCCCAGGAATTTGGGCAGATCCAGCCCGGCCATGGCCGCCACATCGTGCAGGGGTGGCAGGCTTTTCACCATGCCCGCCAGGAAATTCGACGTGGTGGTTCCGCCGTTGGCGTGCGACCCCGCATCCCATACCGTGATCTTGTCGATCTTGATGGCCTTGATGGCCTCGACCTGCATGGCCACGAGATGCTCGAGTTTTTCGGTCAGCAACAAGGTTGCCGCCGCGCGCGCGTCGTTGTTGGCGCTGACCACGAGTGCCTGGTAACCCTGCGCCTTGGCTTCCAGCACCTGGCGAATGCCCTTGGCCTCGGCTTCGTACTTGAGCAGGATGGCGTCGGCCTGACCCTGGGCCTCGCGCCGGGTTTTTTCGGCTTCGGCTTCCGCGGCGATGGTGATCTTCGTCTTCTCGACCTGCTGCCGCACGACCTCCTGCGCGGTGAGCCTCTGCAGCTCCGCCTTGGCCTGCGCGCGCTGAATCTCCGCCTCGGCATCGAACTGCGCGACCTGGCCGCGCTGCGACGCCTGCGCGGACTGCACGAACAATTCCGCGTTGGACTGGGCGATCAGCGCCTTGGCGCGATTCTCGCCGGAGATGGCCTCGGCTTCCTGCGCTTCGATGTAGATGCGCTTCTCGGCTTCGGCTTTCTTCTGGCCCTGCACCGAGGTGGCTTCGTTCTGCGCCACTTTGATCTGCAGGTCACGATTGGCCTCGGCCTCACCGATGGTGGCCAGCGCCTCCTGCTGCTGCACATAGATGCGCTTGTCGGCTTCGGCCTGCTTCTTGCCTTTCTCCGACTCGGCCAGATGCTGCGCCACCTTGATGGTGCGCTCGCGGACCTGCTCCGCTTCGCCGACCGAACCTTTGCGATCCTGGTCCGAGACGTCGACCTTGGCCTGGTTGATGGCTTCGGACGCCGCCTTCTTGCCGATGCTCTCGATGTACCCCGACTCGTCGGTGATGTCGGTGATGTTCACGTTGATGAGGTACAGGCCGATCTTGTTGAGCTCGGGCGCGACGTTGCGACGGATCGCATCGAGGAATTTCTCGCGGTCCTGGTTGATCTGCTCGATGGTCAGCGAGGCCACCGTGAGGCGCAGTTGACCGAAGATGATTTCGCGCGCCATGCTCTCGACGTCATCCTGCGCGAGATTCAGCAGCCGCTCGGCGGCGTTGTTCATGATCGCTTCTTCGGTGCTCACGCCTACCGTGAACGTGCTCGGCACGTTGACGCGGATGTTCTGCAACGACAACGCCTTGGTCAGCGGGATCGGGATCGTGAGCGGCGTCAGGCTCATGTAGGTGTAGTCCTGGAAGACCGGCCAGATGAACGCACCACCACCGTGAATGCAGACCGCTGACTGACCCTTGCCCACCCTGCCGTACACCACGAGGATCTTGTCGGAGGGGCAGCGCTTATAGCGCGTGACCACGAAGATGATGGTGATGAACGTCACGATGACGAACGACACCACCGGCAGGAATGCGGTTGTGAGATCCATGCGAGACCCTCCGCGCGCTGCGCGCGCAACTAACTAATTGACGAGATCAGCGATCAATGGGCGCGACCACCAGCGTGTTGGCTTCGACGCTTTGCACGCGAATGGGTGTGCCGGTGGGAATGGTGGCGCCGTCGGCCGACACGGCCTCGAATTCGCGCAGGCGATTGGCGAAGTTGATCTGCACGCGGCCACCGTCCCTGCCCACCGTGAGATAGACCGAACCTTCGCTGCCGACCGCGGCGAACATGCTGACCGTGCCGCTCGACTGCAGACGCAACATTGCCCTGAACAGCTTGTGGATGATCCACATGGAGAAGGCGCCGGCAGCCAGCGCGCCAATCAGCGAAAGCGCTATTCCGGCCGAGGCATTGCGATAGAGCGTGAAACCAACCACACCGAACATCGTGAAGAACGATGAAATGCCCTGGATGGTGAGAGCCTGGAAGGCACCGTCGCCGTGGACCGCATCCATGTCTCCGTGGTGATCGAGCCCGACGATGGTGAGAATCAGTCTGAAGACCAGAATGATTCCACCGACGATTCCGGCCAGCAGAAACATCTGTTCGACGCTGCTGTATGAAGCAAACCACTCAGTCATGGCCGCATCTCCCGCCGGATGTTTTGATTGGTTGTCCCGGCAATGGGGACTATAGCGGGGATTTCAAGAATCGATAGCTGCTGACGGTGATTCCACCGAGAAAATCTTTCTCGTGATATGCCAGTTCGGCTACGTCGTCGCCGGCGGCGCCCACCGCCACCATGAGCGGCAGCAGGTGTTCCTCGCGCGGATGCGCGGCGCGCGCGGACGGCGCGGCTTCCCAGCCGGTTAGTAGTTTGACGCGATCACCCGGGCTGCCGCCAAGCAGCGCCCCGCCCAGCCAGGCGTCGAATTCGCGCGAGGGTCCCCAGGCGCGCGGCGTGAAGAACTGCCGCAGGTTGTGATAGCTCAAGCCGCTGCCGACGATGAGCACGCCTTCGTCGCGCAACGGTGCGATGGCGCGGCCCATGGCCAGATGCGTCGAGGGATCCAGCCCCACTTTGAGAGACAGCTGCACCACCGGCACCTTGGCATCCGGGTACATCACGTTGAGCGGCGTGAATGCGCCGTGATCGAAGCCGCGCTCCGCATCGAGCCCGGCGGGAATGCCGGCTGCGTCGAGCAACACTTTGGCGCGCGCAGCCAGCACTGGATCGCCGGGCGCGTCGTAGCGGATGTGATAGGTGTACTCGGGAAAGCCGCCGTAGTCGTAAATCATCGGCGGTTTGGGGTTCGAGGTGAGCGTGAACTCGTCCTCCTCCCAGTGCGCCGAGACCATGAGTACCGCCTTGACCGTGCCACCGATCTCCCGAGGCATCTCCGCGAGCGCTTTTTCGAGCTTCGCATAGGGCGCGCGCGATGCGTCATCCATGTATGACCACGGGCCGCCGCCATGCGAGATGAAATACACCGGAAGTCGATGTCGATTCATTTGTCGCTCAGTGTACGCTCGCATCGCAAATGCGGATCGAGGGGGCATGATGATTCATCGAAAACTCGCGTCGGTCCTGGCATTCATGACCGCGCTGGTACTGGCCGGGACGGTAAACGCCGCGACCGTGCGCATTGACTACCACGCCACCTCGGGTCCTATTGCGTTTGCGGCTCAGGAAGTCGAAAGCGCACTGCGCGCACGCAAATACCAAGTCGAGCTCAATGATGTGCAGCGACCCGACAGCGAAGACGGCACGCGCGGCATAGTCGTCACGTTCGCGCTGGTCGACCGGTCCGACGATCCGGAATTCGCAACGCTCGCGCCCGAAGGCTTCGTGCTCCGCAGCGTGAAAATCGACGCTCACCGCGCGCTGGTTGTTGCGGCACTGGATCCCTCCGGCGCGATGTACGGCGGCCTCGAGCTCGCCGAGCAGATCCGCACGCGCGGCATCGACGGGCGTCATCGACACCGCTCGCAACCCCTACATGCCCATGCGCGGCACCAAGTTCAACCTTCCGCTCGACCTGCGCAATCCGAGCTACTCGGACATGAGCGACTCTGCGCAGCAGAACATCGCCACGGTGTGGGACTTCGAGTTCTGGCGGCAGTATCTGGATGCCCTCGCCCGCGACCGCTACAACTATGTGTCGTTGTGGAACCTGCATCCCTTCCCTTCGATGGTGAAAGTGCCCGAGTACCCGGACGTGGCACTCAACGATGTCTGGCGCTCGACTATCAAATTCGATGAGGACTATCCGACGCGCACCACCGGGCTGGTGACGCCGGCGATGCTCGCCAGCAAGGAAGTCGTCAAGCAATTCACCATCGACCAGAAGATCGATTTCTGGCGCCGTGTGATGCAGTACGCGCAAGACCGCAACATCGAGTTCTACGTGATGACGTGGAACATCTTCACCTACGGCGTCGACGGCAAGTACGGCATTACCGACGCGATCGACAATCCGAAGACCGTTGCTTACTTCCGCGCCAGCGTGCGCGAAATGTTCCGCACCTATCCGCTGCTGCGCGGCATCGGTCTCACCGCGGGCGAGAACATGGGCGATGCGAGCGCATACTATACGGGCGGCACGGATTCGTTCGACGCCAAGGAAAACTGGCTGCTCGCAACTTATGGCCAGGGCGTGCTCGACGCGGCTCGCGCGGAGCCGCAGCGGCAGTTCCGGCTCATCCATCGCCAGCACGAATCGCGCGCGCAGGATATCGCCGCCACCTTCAAGCCGGTCATCGCGCAAGCAAACGTGGATTTCGTATTCAGCTTCAAGTATGCGCAGGCGCACGCGCTCTCATCGACCACCCAGACATTTCATCGCGGCTACCTCGAATCGCTGGGCGACCGCAGGACCCTCTGGACCCTGCGCAACGACGACGCGCTGATGCTGCGCTGGGCGGCGCCGGATTTCGTGCGCGAGTTCGTGAAGAACATTCCGTACGAGAAGTCGCAGGGCTACTACCTTGGTTCCGACATGTGGGTGTGGGGACGGGAGTTCCTGGCGCGCGATCCGAAGCTTGCGCGCCAGCTGGAGGTCGACAAACACTGGTTGCACTTCCTGCTGTGGGGGCGGATGGGCTACGACCCCGCGCTCGACAATGAGCGCATCGCCGCGCTCGTCGCTGAGCGCTTCCCCGGCATCGACGGCGGGAAGTTGTTAGCCGCGTGGCAGGACGCTTCGATGATCTACCCACTGGTAACCGGCTTTCACTGGGCGGACTTCGACTTCCAGTGGTACATCGAAGCCTGCCGCAGCCGTCCGGGCCCGGCGAAGACCGTGAGCGGCTTCCACAGCGTCGAGACTTTCATCCAGCAGCCGGTTCATCCCGGAACCGACAATATTTCGATTCCCCGATACGTCGATGCGCTGACCGCGGGAAACATGCCATCGGGAACTACGCCCCTGCAGGTGGCGGATGAGCTGGATCTTCGCGCCACCGCGGCGACTGCGGCCGTAGCGACCCTGCGCCGCCAGCCAGTTGCGCGGGAGAACCCCGAACTCGCTGCCACGCTCGACGACATCGCCGCCATGGCCGATCTTGGCCAGTACTACGCTTCCAAGATCCGCGGCGCGGTCTCGTTGGCGAAATTCCGCCAGAGCAAACTCCCGGCGCAGCAGGCCGACGCCGTGCAGCAGCTGACCCGCGCGCAAAGGTTCTGGATGGAATACACCACGCGCTTGCGACCGCGTTATCGCAATCCACTGTGGACGAATCGGGTGGGCCTGGTCGACTGGAAAGAGCTCGACGCGGAAGTTGCGCAGGACATCGCGATCGCTAGGGCGCCCCCGCCGTGAAAACCCCCTGACAATGCGCAAACAGGCACCCGCAGCGGCATTTTCCAGCTGAATAACCTGAACGAACCTGAACGAAAACGTTCAGCCAGCGCTCAGCCTGGCAGGCAGATACTTCATCCCGCAACGGATCGAAATGGATCCGCTAAGGAGACTCAGATGAAACGCCCAGTGACCCTTGCTCTCGTCGCCTCGCTGCTGATCGGTGGATCGGCCCTGGCCGCCAGCGACCCGCGCGGGGCGATGAAAGAACGCGTTGCAGCGAAAGTTGAGCAGAAAGTGCGCGCCGAACGCGGCAACGATCGCGGTCATGACAATCGCGGCAATGATCATCGCCGGAACGACAACCGTGGCAATGATCACCGTGGTAACGACCATCGCGGCAACGACAACCGTGGCAACGATCATCGTAACGACAACAATCGCCGTGACTGGAACGATCATCGCAATGACAACAATCGCCGCGACTGGAATGACCATCGCAACGACAACAATCGCCGCGACTGGAACGACCATCGCAACGACAACAATCGCCGCGACTGGAACGACCATCGCAACGACAACAATCGCCGCGACTGGAACGACAAGCGCCACGATTACAACCGCAACAACTGGAGCGGCCATCGCGGCTGGGATCGCCCGCGCAGCGACTGGAACAAGCACCCCAACTATTGGGACAACCGCCGCCACGATCGCCGCGACCACGCGCGCTACCGGTTCCACTTCGGCTTTTACCGCGCGCCGTACGGCTATCACTACCGTACATGGCACCGTGGCGACTACCTGCCGCGTTCGTACTACAGCAGCTCGTACATCGTGTACGACTGGCGCCCGTACCGGCTCTACGCCCCGCCGTACGGCTACCACTGGGTGCGGGTTGGCAACGACGTGCTGCTGACCGCGCTCGCCACCGGCGTCGTGCTCGATGTGATCTACGACATCTGGTACTGACGCTAAAGAACCCCGAGCTAGCGGGTAATAGCCGGCGCCCTGGAATGGATTCCAGGGCGCCGATGTTTTTGGTATTTCCAGTGCGTTTGCTAGGAAATGGGGACTGTCCCCATACTCCCTCCACAATGACAGACCGACTGGAAGCGATAGAGACAAAGCTCGCGCACCTGGAACGCGCGGTGACGGAGGTCAGCGACGTGGTGGCGCGCCAGCAGAAAGAGCTCGAGCGTGCCCTGGATCGCAGCCAGCGGCTGATGGAGAAAGTCGCCGCGCTGGAATCTGATGCCGGTGCCAGTGCGACCGCGGAAGAGAAGCCGCCGCACTACTGACGCGGTTGCTTCACGAACTCGATGGTCAGCTCCAGCGCCTCGAGAGCTCCGGGTAGCAGGATCTCCCCGCGCGGCAGCGCCTTGATCCAGGTTTGCTGGACAGGCGAATCGGTTTCGCTGATCACGTGGATATATTTCTGGTCCGGCAGCGCCTCGTTGCTGCCAGGGTGACGCGTGACTTCCGCCTGCGCCATGCCGGCGATCGACCAGGCGGCGAAAAGAATCCTGGAAAGCCTTTTCATGTGCAGGCCGCGCCTCCATCGCGCATGGTTTTCGCCGGTGCACGGCTCATTGCGTGAATACCAGCGCGCCCGCAAGGACCAGCGCCAGCACAGAGACCCCTATCGCGACGAGCGCCTGTTTCCGGATCTTTGCCCGCTGCGCAGCCGCCTCGGTGCCAGCCTGCTCGAGCGCTGCCACCACTTCCTTGAGCTGCGCGGCGAGCTTGGCGATCTGCTCGGCATTGCTGGACGCCGCCGCCTGCAACTCCGCGATCTGCTGGTTCAGCAGATCCGTCTGCGTCGGAAGCGCGTCGACTTTCTTGCGCGTGAAGGCGGGCCTGACGACGCCGATGATGGTGTCGAGATTGTTCAAGACCAGCTTGCCGACGACGAGCCACGGTACCGGCATGGATTACCTCACGGGAGAACGCTGTATCCGCCGGTCTCGGCGTACTGCTCACTGTCGCTCGGGGCGCCTGCCCCGGCTCCACGGCTCAGGCGATCGCGAATTGCGGTCCATTTCTCGTCGCTGGGCACGTCCTGCACGAGGATCTGTTCGCATCCGGCCTTGTCGAGCGCGCGCAGGTTCGAATACAGATCGTGCGCGTAGGCATCGGGACGCCGTCCCGCATTGATCCACGTGACCGATGGATAGGTCTTGAGCGGCAGACGCATCGCCAGCACCGCCACGCGCCGCCCGCCTTCCGACAGGGTTTCTGCGTGTTTGTCGATCTCGTCGACCGGCACGATGGTCATCGGCGTCATCGGCGCATAGTGGGAAACCTTGGCGCCGGGCACCCGCGGCGTGGTGGTGCCGGCGCCGACGATGACGTCGCCCACCACGTCCTTTATCTGCGAGTACGTGACGAAACCGGGCCGCAGCAACCGCACCTGCTCGCCATCGAAGCTCACGATCGTGGATTCGAGCCCGATCTGACTTTCGCCTCCGTCGAGCATCACGCGCACGGCGTCGCCGAATTCTTCGCGCACGTGTTCGGCGCGCGTCGGGCTCACGCGGCCGAAGCGGTTCGCCGAGGGCGCGGCGATACCGCCACCGAAGGCCGTCAGCAACTGCTGCGCCATGGGATGTGAGGGCACGCGGATGGCCACGGTGTCCTGTCCGCCGGTGACCACGTCGTGCACCGCGTCGGAGCGTGGCAACACCATGGTCAGCGGCCCAGGCCAGAAGCGCGCCGCGAGCTTGCGGGCATTCTCCGGGACTTCGCGCGCCCAGCGATGCAGGTACTTGGGGTTGTCGAGGTGCACGATGACCGGATGATCGGCCGGCCGTTCCTTGAGCTCGAAAATGCGCCGCACGGCGGCCGGGTTCTGCGCATTGGCGCCAAGGCCGTAGACCGTTTCGGTCGGAAAGACGACGAGCTCGCCGTCACGCAGCGCGGTGACGGCGGTTTCCAGTTCTACAAGAGTTGCTCGAACGACTCGGACCATGCGCGCATTGTACTAGGGACGCCCACTCACTCACTCGAGATCGCGCCGCACCCATCCATCCATTTCCCGTTTGAGCTCGTAAGTCGGCCAGTAATGATGGTCTAGCTTCAAGGTTATGACTTCCGGGGCATTGTTCCAGGTGATGGTGCGCAGCCGGATCGCCGACCGATCCGGCCGGGCCGACACCACCTTGAGGAATTCATCGAGGTTCGGGGTGGGAATGCCGTCGACTTCCACGATGCGCCGGCCGGGGAAGAGTCCATATCGCGTGGCTGGCGAACCATAGGCGAAGTAGCCCACGTACACACCTTCCGGCGGTATGCCGCGCTGCGCGATCATGGCGCGGTGTGGCGCCTGCAAGGTGGCGCCCGCCCACATGACGATACGATCGATGTCGTTGCCGCTCAACGCCGCGGTGGGAAGCGGAACGACCTGTTCTTCCCCGTCGCGCCAGACCACGACGCTGACTTCGGGTTTGTCGGCGACCGCGAGCTCGACCTCGCGGAATTTGGTGACCACCTTGTCGTCGATGGACAGCAGGATGTCGCCCTGCTTGAGACGCCCGACGGCCGGCGATCCGCCCACCAGTCGCACGATGGACAGCACCTGGCGCTGGTTCGGGCTCGCAAGCTCGAGTTTGCGCAGCCACGCATCCGACAAGCCGAGCCGCCGCGCGGCGGCGAGCGGCTGCGGCACCAGCTCGGCCTCGAGCGAGAACAGCGACTGGTTGGCCTGGACGCGACGAAGCATGTCCGCCACCACGCCGATGGCCACGCCGCGATTTTCCTGCTGGATTTCCCGGCCGCTTTCCCAGGCGAAACTCGACCACAGCCCGACGACGTTGCCGGTGGAATCGGTGAGCGCACCATCGAAGTCGCTGGGCCCGTTCACCAGCTGGATGGTTTCGAGATTGCTCTCACGGAATTGCATGGTGCGCGACAGCGGCAACTGGATGGGCGACAGCGACGATACCTGCGTGCTGCGCGTATTGAGCTCGCTGTCGGCTCCCATGCCGACCACCCACAGTGTCTCGCCCGGGGTGATCTTGCGGTCTAACAACTTCGCGCTGCGCACCGGCGTGGTGCCGACCAGCTTGGGGTCGTAGCTGACGATGGCGAGGTTGTGCAACGGATGCACGAACTCCACCTTGCCCGGGATTTCGAGCGTGCCGGCGAATACCACGCGCACGTCGCCCATCGACACCGGCACTGTATTGCGGTCGACCACCACCAGCCCGCGGGTGGCATCGACGACCAGGCCCGTGCCGCGGTAGTTGCGCTCGGTGATGCCCGAGACCGAGTACGGCATATCGAAGCCCACGCCCACGAGGGTCGCGGCGAGCGCCGCGGCGCGCGGATCATCGGGCTTGGAGAAGCGCGTGCTGCCACCGACATCAGGTTTCACGGAGCCCAAGTTGGGTAACGACGCGCATTGCCACAGGCCCGCGGCGTCATCGCGCAGGCAATGCTTGGCCGGGAACCAGCGGCGGTCCATGCGCGCGCTGCGCACGCTCGAGCCATTTGGGTCATCGACCGTCGAGTAGCGCACGGTGAAGCGCTCCGCATCGGCCAGGCCCGCCACCACGGCTTCGAAGGCGGCGAGCGTGGGCGTGGGCTTGCCATTGGCGCTGGATATCACGGCGCCGCGCGGCACTCCGGCAGCGCCGAAGATGTAACCCGGGTTGGCGACGTACACGCCATTCACGGCGACATTGAAGTGGCGCGCCATCTGATAAGAAACGGTGTGCACCACGGTATCGCCGAATTCCAGGTACGCCGACGGCGTGATGTCGTGCAGATTGCCGACGTTGAGCTTGGCGCTGATCGGTTTGCCGCCGCGCTCCAGCTCGAGCTCGACGGTGCCGCCGACGGAGTCGTCGGTGACCTGTTCGAGCGGCTCGAACTCCGACACGAGTTTGCCATTCACACGGACCAGCACGTCGCCGGGCTGCAGCGTGCCATCCGCGGGGCCGCCCGGGAGCACTTCGTTGACCACCAGCATGCCGGTGAGTGCGGGGAATGCCTTGCGCGCGGACTCTTCGGTTTTTTCGGTGAGGCCGAGCCGGCGCAGCTCGTCATACGGCGTGTAGTGGAACACCACCTGCAGCGCGCCGCGCGGCACGGCCTTGCCCGCCTGGATGAGGTCCAGCGCGCGTTTCACACGCCCGAGCGGTAGATAGAAGCTGGACGCGGCACCGGTGGCGCCGCCGGCGTTGAGCGCAATGACGCGGCCCTGGATGTCGATGACGGGCGAACCCGAGGAACCTCCGGATGTGCCGGACGCGGCTTGCAGATAAAACGTGTTGAAGTCGTTGTATTTGCCGATTCCGTACTCGGGCGCGTCGCGATCCAGCTTGGCGATGGTGCCGGCGAGGATGGAAAGCTGCTCTCCGGCATTGTTGCCGATGACGCGGATTTCGCGGCCGATCTGCGCGCCATCTGGATACAGCGACAGCGAGCGGGGTCTGATGAAGCGCAGCTTCTTCGGGTCGTAGCGATAGATGCCGAAGTCGTGGATGGGATCGCGGTAGACCGGATACAGCTGGACTTCCTCGCGATTGAGGAAGGTCGCCTCCGAGGTGACCGGACCCGGCGTGACCACATGCCGGTTGGTGAGGATCAGCCCCCGCTCGGCGTCCACGACGAAGCCGGTGGCCTGGGCTGAAGAATTCCACTCCGTATCGAACGCGCGCGTCTGGTCGATCTCGATGGCCACCACGCTTTCGGCGACGCGAGCGAGCGTGCCGCGCCAGGCGGCGCTCTCGCCTTCGGCCTGTGGTATGGCGGCCTGGGTGGCGGTGGATTGCGCCACCACCTGGGGAGGCGCTTGCTGCGCCCACGCCTGCTGCAAGAGTGCCGGAGTCACGAGGATCAGGCCCATTACCAGCAGACGGCGTGGTTGCATGCGGAGTCCTTCGGGTTGTTAGGAGATCAGCGCCAGAGAACCAGAGTCCAGATCACCGCCAGCAGCAGCAGCGATGTCAGTACCGCCGCGGAACCGATGTCCTTGGCGAGACCCGACAACTTGTGGCGCTCGAGCCCGATGCGGTCGACCGTGGCTTCGATGGCGCTGTTGATCAGCTCGACGATCAGCACCAGGAACATTGGAGCTATCAACAACGCGCGTTCGATGCCATTGCGACCTAACCACAGGCCCAGGGGAATGACCACCACCGCCAGGGCGAGTTCCTGCCGGAACGCGGCCTCCTCGCGGAAGGCGCCCGAGAAGCCCATCATGCTCGCGCCAAAGGCCCGAAACATGCGCGTGAAGCCGGTCGGTTTGAATCGGTCGCCTACGTCATTCATCGGGGGCCGACTCTATCAGAGTGAGCCCTCAGTTTTTTTCGGACGACGTCGCTTCGGCGGCGTTTTCCGACGTGGGGCGCAGCCCCTGGGACGGCTTCCAGACGAGGTCGAGCTGACGCGCGGCGCGCACGTCGTCGAGCCGCCGCACCGTCATGGTGTGAGGCGCCGACCTGACGAGATCGGCCTCGGTTTCGGCCTCCTTCAAGATCGCCGCCATGGCGTCGATGAAACCGTCGAGCGCTTCCTTGCTTTCGGTTTCGGTGGGCTCGATGAGCAGGCATTCCGGGACCAGCAACGGGAAGTAGGTAGTGGGAGCGTGGAACCCATAGTCGAGCAGGCGTTTGGCGATATCCATTGCCGAGACACCGAGATCGTTTTTCTGCTTCTTCGCCGTGATGATGAACTCGTGGCTGGCGCGGCGCGTCGGATACGCCGGATCGAACCCCACTTTGGCGAGGCGCGCCATCAGATAGTTGGCATTGAGCGTCGCGTACTCGCCCACGCGGTGCATGCCCTCGCGCCCGAGCATGCGCATGTAGATGTATGCGCGCAGCAGCACGCCGGCATTGCCCATGAACGCCGAAAGACGGCCGATGGATTGCGGAAGGTCTTTCTCCGTGAGCCAGCGGTACTTGTCACCTTCCCTGCCAACCACCGGAATAGGCATGAAAGGCAGCAGTCGCTGGCTCACACCCACCGCGCCGGCGCCCGGACCACCACCGCCGTGAGGCGTGGAGAAGGTCTTGTGCAGGTTCATGTGAATGACGTCGAAACCCATGTCCCCGGGACGCACCTTGCCAAGGATGGCATTGAGGTTCGCGCCGTCGTAGTACAGCAGACCGCCCGCGTCGTGCACGATCTTTGCGACTTCCTTGATACGCCGTTCGAACACACCGCAGGTGGAAGGATTGGTGAGCATGATCCCCGCGGTGTTCGGACCCACGGCGGCTTTCAGCGCTTCGACATCAACGTCGCCTTCGGCGTTGACGGGAATCTCCTTCACCACGCAGCCGCACATCGTGGCGGTGGCCGGGTTCGTGCCATGCGCCGCCTCGGGCACGATGATTTCGTTGCGGGCCAGATCGCCGCGCGCGCGGTGATAGGCGCGAATCATGGCCACGCCGGCGAACTCCCCGTGCGCGCCGGCCATGGGCGACAGCGCCACGCCCTGCATGCCCGTGACCTCTTTGAGCATCTCCTGCAGCTCGAACATGCAGGCCAGGAAACCTTGCCCCAGGGATTCCGGCGCGAGCGGATGGCGATTGAGGAAACCCGGCAGCATTGCAAATGAGTTGCAGGCTTTGGGGTTGTATTTCATCGTGCACGAACCCAGCGGATAGAAATGCGTGTCGATGGAGAAATTGAGCTGCGACAGTTTGGTGAAATGCCGCACCACTTCGAGCTCGGAGAGCTCCGGCAGCATCGCGGGTTTTTTCCGGCGAAGATCTTCCGGAATGTCGGCAGCGATTTCGTCGGGTGTGTCGCGTTCCGTCGGCCACTGGCCGAACGCGCCTCGTCCCGGACGCGAGTATTCGAAGATGATCTTTTCGGGATGTTTGAGCATTGCCATGGTGAAACTATTCCTTAAGCTGCCCGAACGTTGGCTTTGAGTGCTTCAGTGAGCGCGTCGGCGTACTTCTGGATGTCTTCGCTGCTGCGCGTCTCGGTGGCGCATATCAGCAATGCATTCCCGAGCTCCGGGTAGTCGTTGCTGAGGTCGAATCCGCCAACGATGCCGCGGCGCGCAAGCTCCGCGATGACGGGTGCCACCGGACGATCGAGCTGTAACACCGCCTCGTGGAACCGGGGACGCTCGAAAGCCAGCTTCACACCCTTGACGCGCGTGAGCGCGGCCACGAGCTCCTGCGTGCGCCGGTGAGACTCATTGGCAACGCGGCTCAAGCCCTCCGGTCCTAACAAGCTCAGGTAAATCGTGGCGGCCGTGACCAGCAACCCCTGGTTGGTGCAGATGTTCGAGGTCGCTTTGCCACGACGGATGTGCTGCTCGCGCGCCTGCAGCGTGAGCGCAAAACCCTGTTTGCCGTCGGCATCGACGGTACGGCCGACGATGCGGCCCGGCATCTGGCGCACGTATTCCATGCGCGTGGTGAGGAATCCCGCGTACGGACCGCCAGAGGACAGCGGTACGCCGAGTGGCTGGCAATCGCCGCAGGCGATGTCCGCACCCTTGGCACCCCATTCGCCGGGTGGCTTCAAGATCGCGAGCGATGTCGGGTTGACCGAACCGATGACGAAGATGCCGTTGGCATGCGCCCAGTCCGTCAGGGCATCCACGTCTTCGAGCACGCCGAAGAAGTTCGGCTGCTGGATGACGATGGCGGTGATGTCCTCGCCTTCGTACTTCGCCAGATCCGCGACCGAGAGAAAACCTTTGGAACATGGCACCTCCTCGAAGCGCACGCCCTGGCCCGTGGCCGTGGACACCGCGACCTTGCGGTAGTGGGGATGCACGGTCGTCGGTACGAGGATGCGCTGCGTCTTGGATTTCCGGTGCGCGCGAATGGCCATGAGTGAGGCTTCGGCCACCGCCGAGCCGCCGTCGTACAGCGACGCGTTCGAGACTTCCATGCCGGTGAGCGAGGAAATCATCGTCTGATATTCATAGATGAGCTGCAGCGTGCCCTGCGAAGCTTCGGCCTGGTACGGCGTATACGCGCTGTAGAACTCGCCACGCGTCGTCACGGCCCACACCGCGGCCGGTATGTGGTGCTCGTAGGCGCCGGCGCCGATGAAGTTGAGTGGCATGCCGTCCTGCGCGGCACGCGCCATCATGAGCTTGCCGGTCTGCATCTCATTGAGTGCGTCGGGAATGCCGGCGAGTCCCTTGATGCGCAGCTCGTTGGGAATTTCGTCGAACAGCTCGTCGATGGTCTTCGCGCCTATCGCGGCGAGCATGTCGCCGACGTCCTTGGGCGTGTGCGGATTGAATGGCATCGTTAACCCTCCGCGGCCAGGTGTGCCTGGTACTCGGCGGCCGACAGCAGCCCCGACGGAGCACCCGCGGGCGTCAGGCGTGCGATCCAGCCGCCGCCGTAAGGCTCGGAATTGATGAGCTCGGGCTGGCTGCCGAGCGCCGGATTCCCCTCGAGGACCGCGCCGGCCACCGGCGCATACACATCAGACGCGGCCTTCACCGATTCGACCACCGCGAACGCGTCCCCTGCCTTGAGGGCCTTGCCCGCGTCCGGCACCTCGACGAACACCAGGTCGCCGAGCGCGCCCTGCGCGTGATCGGTGATTCCCACCTCGACATTGCCATTGGCAAGCGTGCGAACCCACTCGTGCGACTTGGTGTACTTCAGATCCGCCGGGACGTTGCTCATGAGATTTTGCTCCGCAAATGAGGACTAACTAACGAGTATCTTGCCGTGGCGCACGAACGGCGCTTTCACGACGCGTGCGTTCAGGAGTTTGCCGCGGACGTCGACCTGCACCGCTGCGCCGGCGGCGCGCGGAACGCGCGCCAGCGCGATGGATTTTTCCATCGTCGGAGAGAAGGTGCCGCTGGTGATTTCGCCGGCGTTCCGGCCGTCGGGCAGTCCGGCGACGATGACTTTCTGGTGGCTGCGCAACACGCCGCGGTCTTCCAGCAGCAGCGCGACGAATTTGCTGGCGAGGCCGGCGGCCTTCATCGCTTCCAGCGCCTTGCGCCCGATGAAGTCGCGCGCCGGATTCTCGAATGACACGGTCCAGGCGAGGCCCGACTCGAGTGGATTCTGGCTCTCGTCCATGTCGTTGCCATAGAGGTTCATGGCCGCCTCGAGACGCAGCGTGTCGCGCGCGCCCAGGCCCGCGGACTTCACGCCATGCTCGTTCAGCGCCCGCCACAGGCGCGCGGCCTCGCCGGCGGGCAGCATGATTTCGAACCCATCCTCACCCGTGTAGCCGGTGCGCGCGACGAACCAGGGTCCGAGCTCGCGGCCGAAGAAAACCTCCAGCGCCAGCGCCGCATCGCGATGTTCGGCCGGCAGCAGTGCCGCCACCTTCGCACGCGCGTTGGGCCCTTGCACTGCGAGCATGGCGAGGTCGGCCCGCTCGGTGAGCTCGACGCCGAACTGCGCAGCGATGCCGCGCATCCAGGCGAGATCCTTGTCACGCGTGCCGGCGTTGACCACCACGCGGAACCAGCTCTCGTCGAGGAAATAGACGATGAGGTCGTCGATGACGCCGCCCGCCTCGTTGAGCATGCAGCTGTAGAGCGCCTTGCCCGAAGTAGTTAGCTTGGCGACGTCGTTGGCGATGAGCCTGGAGAAGAATTCGCGCACCTTGGGGCCGCGCGCATCAATGACACACATGTGTGACACGTCGAAGATGCCGGCGTCACGCCGCACCGCGTGGTGCTCCTCGATCTGTGAGCCGTAGTTGACGGGCATGTCCCAGCCGCCGAAATCGACCATGCGCGCGCCCTGCTCGACGTGCAGGTCATATAGAGGTGTGCGTCTGCCCAAGAACTTCTCCTCGGATGCCCGCGGTGCACCCAAATAAAAAAGGCGGGGTAAGAATGGGGACATTCCTCATTTGCCCGCTTCGCGGGCAAAAGGGGACGTACCTTCTAAGGTGCGTCCCCTTTTGCTAGCAAATGAGGAATGTCCCCATTCTTACCCCGCCCCTCTGTCCTTGAACCTGAGAGATCGGGCTCACGATGTCGCGTGCCGCACCCCTTCGGTGGATGGCCGTTTTCGATGAAGAAAGGGCCATCACTCTCCAGAACCCGCCTCAGATCCCTGCCGTTCTTTTGCCTGAGCGTTTCCGGGCGGAAACTTGCGCCTTCGGCGCCCTCATTAAAGAGGGTCTCTCGGACAGAGTCTGGTCAATTGGCGAGCGGGTGGCATCATAGCAGCCCCTCTCCGGACGGCCCAGCCGAAAGTATGACCAATATGCGCAGCCGACTCGCCTCTATTGCCCTTTTTGCAGCCGCAGCAACGCTGTCTGTCACGTCCTTTGCGAAGGATGACGAACGATTCGCCGCACTGCGGTCGGCCGAATTGACGCGTTTCGAATCGCAGGTGAATGCCGATGCCAGGACGTTGGGGACACTGCTCGACGACCACCTCGAATACACGCATTCCAACGGCGACCTCGACTCCAAGAAGTCGTTCATCGACTCGCTCGTGACCGGCAAACGCGACTACGTCTCTTCCACCGCCACCATCGAATCCCTGCGCATCTTCGGCGACGTCGGCCTCATCCGCGGCAAGGCCAAGGTGACGGTGGTCGACAACGGCAACTCGAAGGACCTGCACATCGGCTACACCGATGTCTGGGTGTGGAAGGACGGACGCTGGCAGATGACGGCCTGGCGGTCGGCGCGCCTGCCCGACTCGCCCGCGAAGTAGACGGATAGAAGTGAATAGTTAGATGAGCCACCCGCGCCGCAAGACTCTCGCCGTTCGTGTTGGCCGCGTGACCGTCGGCGGAGCCGCGCCCATCGTCATCCAGTCGATGACCAACACCGACACGGCCGACATCGAAGGCACGGCGCAGCAGATCAAAGCGCTGGCGCGGGCCGGCAGCGAGCTGGTGCGCATCACGGTGAACGAAGCATCGGCCGCGGCCGCGGTGGCGCCGATCCGCGACCGGCTGGCACAGCTCGGCGTGGGCGTTCCCCTCATCGGCGACTTTCATTTCAACGGGCACAAACTGCTGCGCGAACATCCCGCGTGCGCGGAGGCGCTGGCCAAGTACCGCATCAATCCCGGCAACGTGGGTCGCGGCAGCAAACGTGACCCGCAGTTCGCGGAAATGATCGAGTTCGCCTGTCGATTCCAGAAGCCGGTACGCATCGGCGTGAACTGGGGCAGCCTCGACCAGGACCTGCTCACGCGAATGATGGACGAGAACAATGCCCGCGCGGCGCCGCTGTCGGCGCAGGAGATCATGCGCGAAGCGGTGGTGGCCTCGGCGCTCGAGAGCGCGAATCGCGCGGCGGAGTTAGGCCTGCCGAAGGACCGCATAATCCTCTCGGCCAAGGTCTCCGGCGTGCAGGACCTCATCGCTATCTACCGGCGCCTCGCGCAACGCTGCGACTACCCGCTGCATCTCGGGCTCACCGAGGCCGGCATGGGCAGCAAGGGCATCGTTGCTTCCACCGCCGGCATGGCGGTGCTGCTGCAGGAAGGCATCGGCGACACGATCCGTGTGTCACTCACTCCCGAGCCGAACGGCGATCGCACCAACGAAGTCATCGTCGCCCAGGAAATCCTGCAGACCATGGGGTTGCGCTCGTTCATCCCGATGGTGGTGGCCTGTCCCGGATGCGGGCGCACCACGAGCACCTATTTTCAGGAACTCGCGCAATCCATCCAGAGTCACATCCGCCATCGCATGCCTGAATGGCGCAAGAGCTACGAAGGCGTGGAGGACATGACCGTGGCCGTCATGGGCTGCGTGGTCAATGGACCGGGCGAAAGCAAACACGCCAACATCGGCATCTCGTTGCCGGGCACGGGCGAGCGCCCCGTGGCCCCGGTGTACGAGGACGGTGAGAAAACCGTGACGCTCAAGGGCGATCGCATCGCCGCCGAGTTCCAGGAGCTGGTCGAGAAATACGTGGCCCGGAGTTTCGCACGCAAGGAATCCGCGCCGGCCGAGCAAGGAGTCATTGCATGAGCACTAGTACCGACGACACCCTGGTCAACAAGAAGTGCGTGCCCTGCCACGGCGGCGTGAGTGCACTCTCCGCGGAAGAAGCGCAGAAGATGCTCGGACGTCTGCTCACTGCCGATGGCTCGCCCGCCGACCAGGGCTGGCAACTCGTTGAAGACGGGAAGGCGCTCAAGCGCGAATTCAAGTTCGCGGATTTCTACCGGGCGATGAGCTTCGTCAACGCGGTGGCCCACATCGCCAATGTCGAAGATCATCATCCGGACATCGAATGCGGCTGGGGTTACTGCCGGATTCGCTATCAAACCCACGCGATCGGCGGCCTGCACGAGAACGACTTCATCTGCGCCGCCAAGATCGACGGACTTGCTCAGGGCTGACGCCCACGTCGGAGAACGCCGCCGAAGCGCGGCGTCCGTGAAATAATTTCAGCGCGTGTCGAATATTACGACGGCGAAACGACAATAAGCAGCAACCCCTGTCTCAAGCTGCAACGAGGTAACTATGTTCGATGACGCTCGCAAGCGCTGGTGGGCGCTTTATGTCCTGTGCTCCGGCGTACTCATGATCGTGCTCGACACGACCATCGTGAACGTGGCGCTGCCTTCCATCCGCGAGGACCTGGACTTCTCCCCGACCTCGCTCGTGTGGGTGGTCAACGCCTACATGCTCACGTTTGGCGGCTTCCTGTTGTTAGGTGGCAGGCTCGGTGACCTGTTCGGGCATCGGCGGCTGTTCCTGCTCGGTTTGATCCTGTTCACGGTGGCCTCGGTCGGGTGCGGCCTGGCGCCTTCTCAGCAAATGTTGATCGCCGCCCGCGCCGTACAGGGTCTCGGCGGTGCCGTGGTCACCGCGGTCGCCCTTTCGCTCATCATGGGACTGTTCACCGAGAACGCTGAGCGCGCCAAGGCGATGGGCATCTATGGTTTCGTCTGCTCGGCGGGCGGCAGCATCGGCGTGCTGCTCGGCGGCTTCCTCACCACCACGCTCAACTGGCATTGGATATTCCTCGTCAACGTGCCGATCGGCGTGCTGGTCTATGTGTCCTGCGTGCGCTTGCTGCCGCATGCGCCCGGCACCGCGAGCGGCATGCGTCTCGACGTTGCTGGCGCGATCACCGTGACCGCATCGCTGATGCTGGCGGTGTACGCCATCGTCAAGGGGCACGAGATCGGCTGGTCGTCGACCCAGACCGTGGCGACTCTCGCGGCCGCGGTTCTGTTGCTGATCGCCTTCCTCATCATCGAAGTGCGCGTGCGCAATCCGCTGATGCCACTTGGCCTGTTTCGCTTGCGCAATGTGGCGACCGCCAACGTCGCGGGCGTCCTGTGGGCCGCGGCGATGTTCGCCTGGTTCTTCATCTCGGCGCTCTATCTGCAACTGGTGCTGGGTTACAACGCGATGCAGGTCGGACTGTCATTCCTGCCGGCGAACCTCATCATGGCGGTGTTCTCGCTGGGTCTGTCGGCAAAGATCGTCATGCGCTTCGGCATCCGGGCACCGCTGGCCGTGGGCCTGCTGATTGCCGCGGCAGGTCTGTTCCTGTTCGCACGCGCACCGGTCGATGGGCACTTTCTCGTGGATGTCCTGCCGGGTATGACGCTGCTCGGCATCGGTGCTGGTATCGCCTTCAACCCTCTGCTGCTCGGCGCCATGAGCGACGTCGGACCCGCGGATTCGGGGCTGGCCTCCGGCATCGTCAACACGGCATTCATGATGGGCGGTGCGCTCGGGCTGGCGGTGCTCGCCAGTCTCGCGGCCGGCCGCACCGATGCGGCGATTGCGGCCGGCACTGACAGCATTGTCGCGTTGAACGCCGGCTATCACCTGGCATTCATCGTCGGCGGCGCGTGTGCCGCAGCAGCGGCCACGTGCGGCGCCATTTTCATGCGCACGCGCACGCAATCGGGCCAGGTCAGCGAAAAGACAGCCCCGGTCAATAGTTAGCCGGCGTTGGCGGCTACTTGAGGCGGTGGCGCACGCCGTTGGCCAGCGAGGCGAAGGCGCGGGACATCGCGCCTTCGCCACTGGAGTACACCGATTGCGCGAAGGCTTCGTGGCAGCCGCCGGCACCGAGGTAGACACGGTAGTGGTGCAGTGACCGCGTCTGCTCCGGCGGTACGTTTTCGCGCTCGACGTAGTGGCGCAGCGCCGGCGAGTTCATGACTTCGGCCACGGCCATCTGGCAGCCCTGCGTCAAAACCGGCGTGCAGGCCGCATGAGGCGTGACGCGATGCCAGCGCAGCCGGTGAAAATGGATGATGAAAGGCGGCAATTCCGCCATTGAGATCGTCAACAGCGATTCGGCGTCCTGCAGCGCGAAACTGCAACGCTCGAATCGCTCCGCATCCATGGTCGGCAGCAGGATCAGTGGCACGATGTCGATCGCCATGCGGTGAAGTATTGCCGAACCATCCGCGCCGGGTGCCGTGGACCCGACAGAATGTGACCGGGGCCTAACTTGGCCCTGGTTCCGCTTGGGGACTTCCCATTTCCGCCAGTCTTACGTCCGGCCGCGATCGAAATCCACTCTCACAGTCACATCAGAACTCGCCGTCACCAGGGCCGCAGCTTATCCAGCATCGCTGCGACTCCCGATGCGCGACAGTGGCGGGACGAATCTGGCTGGAGGAATATCGATGACGCCGAAACACAATCGCCCGGAAGCACCTGTCTGGTTTATCACGGGAGCCTCGAAAGGATTTGGCCAGGCGCTGGCCGAAGCGGTGCTCAACCGCGGTCACGGTGTGGTCGCCACGAGCCGTCGTCCGCGGGATCTGCAATCCCTCGCCGATCAATTTCCCGATCGCGTGCTCGCCGTAAAGCTCGACGTGACCGATCCCGTCGAGGCACGCAAAGTCGTGCGGGAAGCTGTCACTCACTTCGGTCGAATCGACGTCGTCGTCAACAATGCAGGCTTTGGTCACGTCGGCGCGATCGAGGAGCTCAAGGACCGGGAGCTGCGCAAGCAACTCGAAGTCGATCTCTTTGGCGTCATCAACGTCACGCGAGCCGCCCTGCCACAACTGCGCAAGCAACGTGCGGGTCACTTCGTGCAGATGTCATCGCTCAACGGCGTCGAGGGCCTCGCCGGTGGCGGCTACTACGCCGCGAGCAAGTTCGGAATCGAAGGGTTCTCGGAAACTCTTGCCGCGGAGGTCGCGCCCCTCGGCATCAAAGTGACCATCGTCGAACCGGGCCCATTCCGGACTAGCTTTCTCAGCGACGAGTCGGTCAAGTGGGCCGAACCGATCGCCGACTACGCCGAAAGCGTCGGCAAGAGTCGCGAGACGTTTCGCGCGATGGACGGCAAGCAGCCGGGCGATCCGGCTCGTGCCGCGCTGGCCATCATCCAGGTGGTCGAGTCCGACAAACCGCCGTTACGGCTGGCCTTGGGCAAGATGGCGATCGAACACATCCGTGCAGCGCTGGCGGGTCGGCTCAAAGAACTCGATGCCTGGGCCGAGGCCGGGGCCGCGGCGGACTTCCCGACCGACGGCGCGGAAGAGCGCAGGCAGGCACACGAGAACCTGGTGCGGCGCGCCTACGACGCGTTCAACAATCGCGCGATCGAGGCCGCCATCGACTTGATGGACCCCGAGGTAGATTGGCCCAATGTGCCGCAAGGAGGCTTCGTCCACGGACGAGCGCAGGTTCGGGAGCACTGGCGCCAACAGTTCGGTCAGGCTGACCCGCACATCGAGATTTCCGACATCCGTGAAAAGACCGACAACCGCGTGGAAGCACGCATCCGGCAGATCGTCCGGCGGCTCGACGGGACCGAAGTCTCCGACGACCGGCAAGTCCACGTATTTACGATCGCGAACGATCGCATCAAGCGCATGGACGTCAAGGCGGCCCAGTAGTCGGCGCGGCAATGGACATCCCCAGCACGATGAAGGCCGCGGCGATCAATCACTTCGGCCCACCGTCGGCCATCAGTGTCCACGAGCTGCCGGTGCCACGGCCCCGGCACGATGAGCTGTTACGAAGACTTCAATGATGGAGTTGCTGGGAGCCACTCTGTCCGGCGGCGTCGCCACGGCCCTCGGCTATCGTGGAACTCTTGAAGTGGTCAACAGCATCGCCCCCGCCGCGCAGCGCGCAGAAGTGATCGCGAGCTACATGATCGTGTGCTTTCTTGGCAATGCGCTGCCGGTGATCGGGGTTGCGGTGCTGTCGCAGATCGTCGGAGCAGAGGTTGCCTACGTGGTGTTTGCCGCGGTCATCGTCACGTTTGCATCCATCGGATTCGCAACGGGTTGGCGCGTGGATTTACGGGCGCCTGCTCTCGAATCGCAGTAGATAGAGCCCGCTGGCGATGATCACGCCAGCGCCTGCCAGCGTGTGCCATTCCGGGATGGCCGTCCACACGAGGTAGTCGATCATGATCACCCAGGCGAGGCCGGAGTATTCGAGCGGCGCGACGCTGGCCGCTGGCGCATGTTTGAACGCGTAGGTGATGCCCCACTGGCCGATCGCGCCCGTGAACGCGATGCCGAGCACGATGAGGTAGTGCTCCTGCCGCAGCGGCTGCCAGTCGGGCAGCGCGATCGCGGTCGAGCCGATGGCGAGCATGCAGGTCATCCAGAACATCATCGACTGTGTACTGTCGGTGCGGCCGATGATCTTCACCAGCACCGACGAGAGCGCGTAACACAGCGCGGTCACGAGAACCGCGAACGTGCCCGCCCAGCCGTAGCCGGCGGTGCCGGGGTTGAGCACGACCAGCACACCTAGGAATCCCGTCGCGATCGCCAGCCACTGGGCGCGCCGCACCTGCTCGCCGAGCAGGAAGATGGAGAAGATGGCGATGAGCAGCGGCGCCACGAAAAACAGCGCGTAGGTCCTCGCGAGCGTGAGCTCCTTCAATGCGAACGTGAAGGTGATCATCATGACGACCGACAGCACGCCACGAATCAAATGCAGCGGCCAGCGTACTTCCACGAGCTGGCGCACGCCGCCGGCGTATAGCGCCCACGCGAACACCACGGGCAGCGCCGCAAGACCGCGCAACGCCGCGACTTCGGCCGCCGGATAGTGGGCGGTGAGCAGCTTGAGGCCGGCGTCCATGAACGCGAATGACGCGACGCCCGCCAGCATCGCCGCCATGCCGGCGAGCTTTTCACTCTTGAAGACCGGCATCAGCGGGCTGCTGCGGGTAGCTCGCCGGCAAGCCCCATGGCGCGCTCCAGAAACAGGCGTTTGGCAATCGTCGAGCGCCCCACCCAGGGCATGCCTTGCTGGGCGAGTTCGGCGACGCGGCCGGTGCCGCGCGCCAGCAGGCGATCGAAGGCATCGATGGCGCCGCTCATGAGATCGTTTTCGCTGCGCCGCCACCGTTCATAGCGCCGCAGGATGCGCAGCGCGCCCAAATCTTCGCGCGTGCTGGCACCTTCGGCGAGCACGTCGGCCAAGGCCGCGGCGTCTAACAACCCAAGATTGGCGCCCTGCCCGGCCAGCGGATGCACGACGTGGGCCGCGTCGCCCACCAGGGCTATCCGCGCGCTGACATACGCGTCCGCCGAGAGGCGCCACAGTGGGAACTTGAGGCGATCGCTTTCGAGGCTCACCTTGCCGAGCGCAGCGTCGAAATCACGCTCGAGCTCACGTTCGAAGACCTCGGGCGTCGCCACCAGCAGCTTTTCAGCCCGCGCCGTGGGCACGGACCACACGATGGAGCTGCGCGAGTCTTGCAGCGGCAGGAACGCCAGCGTGCCGTCGCCCAGGAATCGTTGCCAGGCAGTGTGCTCGTGCGAGCGAGCCGTTTTGACCATCGCGACAATGGCAGTCTGGCCATAGTCGGTTCGCGTGGACCCAAGCCCGGCGAGCTCACGCACGCGCGACTGCGCGCCATCAGCGCCGATCACGAGCCGGGTTCGCACCCGCCGCTCGCCCGCCTGCAGCAACACGGCATCGCGCTCCTGCTCGAGCGCGCCGATCTCGCCAACGATCAGGTGAATTCCGGCGCGCCGCGCCGCGGCAGCCAGTGCCGACTGCATGACGTTGTGCTCGACGATCACGCCAAGGTCGCGCTCCCCAGCCTCCGCGGCATCGAACACCAGCGCATCGCCGCCGTGCGGCGGAACATCGGCATGCCACACCTGCATGCGTTCATAGGGCTCGGCGCGCATCGATGCAATGTCGTCCCAGGCGTCCACCTTGCGCAGGATCCTCTCGCTGGCGCGTGACAGCGCGAACACCCGCAGGTCGATGGGTATTGAATGTTCCCGGTCGAATGACTCGGGAATGCGCCGATCGAAGACGGCGACGCGGCCCGGCGCAATTCCCGCCTGCTGCGTGACCAGGATGGCGGCGCACAGGCCTATAGGACCCGCGCCGACCACGGCCACGTCGAAGTCGATACTCATTCGAGCGGCAGACCGCGGGCCAGCCGCGGCATGCGGCCCGCGAAGCCCCAGCTGACGCGCGACAACGCACGTTTGGCCGCAGGGCTCATGTCGAACAGCAGCAGGCCGAAGTTGCGCACCAGTCCCAAGCCCGGGGTGTCACTGCCGAAGAGTTTCACGAGGCTGTCGGTGAACCGCGTGACGCCACGGCGATCCTCGTCGCGCCACGCGGCGAACCTGCCCAGCAATTCACCAAGCACGGCCGAAAAATCGGAATTGGCCGCGGCGCCCGCCAGCATCTCCGCAAGGGTCGCCGCATCACGCAGACCGAGGTTGAATCCCTGGCCGGCCACCGGGTGCAGCGCCTGCGCGGCATTGCCAATGAGCACCACGCGCCCGGCGACTGTTTCGGCGGCGCGCGACAGCGCGAGCGGATAGGTGTTGCGGCGGCCGATGCGCGTCCAACGTCCGGCACGCCAGCCAAAAGCGCGCAGCAGCTCGGCTGCGAAAGCGGCCTCGTCCAGCGACACGAGCACAGCAGCGCGTTCGGGTTTCACCGCCCATACCACGGCATAACCTCCGCCGGTCACGGGCAGCACGGCCAGCGGGCCGGACTCGGTGAAGCGCTCGAAGGCCTCGCCCGAGTTGGGCGTTTCGGTGGCCGCGTTCACCACGATGGCGACCTGCTCGTAATCCTCGACCGCCGCTTCGATGCCGGCGCTGGCCCGCAGCACCGAGCCCGCGCCGTCGGCAGCCACGGCGACCGCGGCGCGAATCTTTTCGACGTTACCGTCGATGACAACGTCCAGCAGCACGCAATCCTCACGCAGCGTGGCGTTCTTCAACTGCGCCGGCACCGCCAGCGTCACATTCGCAGCTTCGCGCAGCGCCTGCCACAACACGCGCCCGATGACGCGATTCGGCACCACGTACCCGAACGCGTGCACTCCCTGCTCGCGCGCGTCGAGGCGCGCGACACCGAAGCGGCCGGCGTCGGATACATGGATGGAGCGAATCGAGGCCGACTCGGTCGCCATGGAGGCCCAGACCCCGAGCGATTCGAAAATCTGCCGCGATCCATTGCCGAGCGCCGTGGTGCGTTCGTCGAAGCTCGGTTGTGCCACCGAATCCGGCGGCACGCTTTCGATGAGCAAGACGCGCAGCTTCGTGGCGCGCAGTGCCAGTGCAAAACTGGCGCCGACCATGCCGCCGCCGACAATGGCTACGTCGAATTCACGCATCAGGCCACCGAGGCCATCAGGCGCTCTATCTCGATCGCGTCCTTGGGAACTCCATCGCTGAGCACTTCACAACCGTCGCGCGTCACCACCACGTCGTCTTCGATGCGAATGCCGATGCTGTGATATTTCCTGGGCACGCCGCTCGTGCCGGGCGCGATGTAGATGCCAGGCTCGATGGTGAGCGCCATGCCGGGCTCGAACACGCGCCACTCGTTGCCGATCTTGTAGTCCCCGACGTCATGAACGTCCATGCCAAGCCAGTGGCCGGTGCGGTGCATGAAGAACTTGCGGTACGCGCCGCTCGCTTCGAGCTTGGCGGGCTTGCCCTTGAGCAGGCCGAGCTTCACCAGGCCCTGGGTGATCACGCGCACCGCCGCTTCATGCGGTTTGTTCCAGTGATTGCCCGGTTTCACCTGATCGATGGCCGCGTAGTTGGCTTCGAGCACGATCTCGTACAAGACACGTTGCTCGGGCGAGAATCGTCCGTTGACTGGAAAGGTGCGCGTGATGTCCGAGGCGTAGCAATCGACTTCACATCCGGCATCCAGCAACAGGAGGTCTCCCGCGCGCAATTCAGCGTCGTTCTCGCGGTAATGCAGGATGCAGCCGTTGGCACCGCCGCCGACGATCGGAAGATAGGACAGGTCGGCGTTGTGCACTCTGAACTCGTGGACTACTTCGGCGGCGATTTCGTATTCGCGCTTGCCTGGCTCGCAGGCTTTCATCGCCCGCACGTGGGCCCTCGCTGCGATACGCGCCGCTTCGCGCATGGTGTCGACTTCGGCGCGGCTCTTGAACAGGCGCATGTCGTGCAGCACGTGATCGAGTGCGACGATCTCCTGCGGAGGATGGCGGCCGTTGCGCGCCTGTGTGCGCAGCCCATTCACCCAGCCAACCACACGCTGGTCGAATTCCGGGTGAGTGCCCATCGCATAGAAGACTTTCGCGCGGTTCTCGAGCAACCCCGGAAGAATTTCGTCGATGTCACCGATCGGGAAGGCGTGGTCCGCGCCGAAGACGCGCGTAGCCCCCTCGGGCCCGGCGCGCCTTCCGTCCCAGGTCTCACGTGCCGGGTCACGGTCGCGCACGAACAGGATGTATTCACCCTGCGGGCGGCCCGGCACGAGCACGGCTACGGACTCCGGTTCCACGAAACCGGTGAGATAGAAGAAGTCGCTGTCCGGCCTGTAGGCGTACTCGACGTCGTTGTTGCGCATGCGCACGGGGGCGGTGGGCACGATGGCGATGGAGTCGCGGCCCATCTGCTTGAGCAACGTGCGCCGTCGGCGCTTGAATTCGTCTCGACCGACCGATGGCACCCGCGCCGTGGTCGGCGCGTGCTTTTTGCGTCTCACGTTAATGAAGGGACGCGGCACCGGGTGCCGGCTCCTCGCCACGCGCGGGCGCGAGCTCCACGAACAGCAACTGCACTCCCACCCGTACGAATTCGACTACCTCGGCGAACGCCACTTCGTTCTCCTCATTCTCGTCTTCAGCATCCACGCCGACGTGCGTGATCTCGGTGAAGTCGCGAATGATCTCTCCGGCCTCGGTCGACACCTTGCTTGGGTCAGCCGTGGTCCCGGAACCCAGGCCGTAGAGAAATCCCTGGCACCAGAGGCTCAATGCATCCGCGCGAATGGTGAGCGGCGCTTCGTCGTCGGGAAGCAGCGGCGCGAAATCGGCGTCATTACCCACGAGCGTGCGCACCATGGCGTTGTAGACGTTCTGCAAAACCGAGCTTTGCAGCGCCTGATCGTCGGGCGAGTCGTCCGGCAGGATTTCGCGCAACCACTCGATGAGGCCGTAGTCACTCGAGCTGCACAGCGCCCCCGCCAGCGTTCCATGCGCCTCGGCAGGCTCCGGCAGCGCGCGCGCGTCCCTAAGCACCCGTTCGAACTCATCGTAAGTAGCGGCCAACATGGAGGAATTATGATTGCCAGGCGTAAACGCCACAACGGCAAACGCCGCTGAAGCAGCGTCGTTCATTAAGTACGGCCGGTTTGCCGAGCCTCGCCGGCTGTCCTATAGTCCTGCGCCATGAATAGTACGAACGACAACAACAAGAGCAAACCGGGCTTCGACGCGGAATTTGCGCGCCTCGAAACCCGTGTCGAAGAACTTCTCATCACCCTCGAGGCTCTCCGGGAAGAGAACCGCGCATTGCGCCAGCGCCAGGAATCGCTCGCCGCCGAACGATCGTCGTTCGCCCAGCGCAACGACCAGGTGCGCGCACGCGTGGAAGCCATGATCGGGCGCCTGAAAACGATGGAGCACACTGCGTGAGCGAAAAGGAATCGGCCACCGTCACCGTCCGCATCCTGGAAAAGGAATATTTCGTTTCCTGTCCACAGGACGAGCGCGCCGATCTGCTCGACTCCGCCGAATACCTCAACAAGAAGATGCGCGAAATCCGCGACACCGGAAAAGTGGTGGGCGCCGATCGCATCGCCGTCATGGCTGCGCTCAACATGGCCAGCGAACTGCTGCGGCTTCGCAAGCAGGACATCGAATTGCAAGGTGCCGTCAGTGGCCGTGTGAAAGGCATGCGCGAGCGTGTCGAGTCGGCATTGCAGAGAACACGCCAACTAGATCTTTGAAATCCGTGGACGACGTCGCATCGACGGCGTTTTCCGACGTGGCCGTAGGCCTGACATCGTGTAGAGTGTTCCTGCGCTGCCTGTGGTGTTCGACAGTAAGTCGGGTTACCTCTCGACCGTAATGTAAACGCCCGGGACCAACGCTTTCTGACAGCACTGTGCAGGTCCGCTTCGAGCGGAAAGCCTTAAATGTCGGGGCAGGTCCCACCTTGTTGCTCTGGTTCGAGAGCAATGGCTTACACCGGCACCTTCGGGTAGCGTTTTTCCTCTCCTCTCGTGAATACGAAGTCCTCCCTGCGCATCGATCTGCTCTCCGCGCGCCGCGCCCTGCCGCGCGCCGCGCGCATACGCGCCGCAATCGCCGTCGCACGCTTCATTTCGCAAACTCACTGGCTTACGCCTGGCAAACGCATCGGCGTCTACGCATCGATGCCCCAGGAGCTCGGCACGGAACCGCTCATCGCGCTCGCTCTCGCGCGCGGTTGCGCGGTCTATGTGCCGCGCATTTCTTCGCTTCGCGCGCGCACCATGCGTTTCGTGAGATTCAATGCGCTCGGCAGAGTACATGCGCTTGGAATGCATGAGCCTCATGGCATGGAATTCCTCCCCGCGCGTTTCCTCGATACGATTTTCGTGCCGGCGGTCGGGCTCGACCGGCGCGGCGCGCGCCTCGGCCACGGTGTCGGCTTCTACGATCGCACTCTGGCCTTCCGGCGCGCACGCATGCACTGGCGCGGCCCACGGCTGGTGGGCCTGGCCTATTCTTTCCAGGTCGTGCCGCAGGTTCCCGTGACGGCGACCGACATATTCATGAACACCATCGTCACGGAGAGGGGAATCGATGAACTACTGGCTCATGAAGACCGAGCCGTCGACCTTCGGCGTCGATGATCTCGCGAAGAAACCACAGAAGACCGCCATGTGGGATGGCGTGCGCAACTATCAGGCACGGAACATGCTGCGTGACGACTTCAAAAAGGGTGACCTGGCGTTCCTGTATCACTCCAGCGCCGACGTAGTAGGCGTCGCCGGCATCATGCAGGTCGTGCGCACCGCGTATCCGGATCCCACGGCCTTCGACAAGAAGCACGATCACTACGATGAAGACAGCGATCCGAAAAATCCGCGCTGGTTTGTTGTCGACGTGCAACTCAAACGCCGCCTGAAGCGCGTGATCACACTCGAGGAACTACGCAAGCATGAGCAGCGTGAACTAGATGGGATGTTGCTGTTGAAACGTGGCAACAGACTGTCGATCACGCCGCTGAGTGCCGCTCATTGGAAGTTCATCCTCACGCTCGAGTGATGTTCGCGATGATGTGAATGTGATTCGATCGTTGTCGTTCGGTGACACTCGCTTGAAATTTGTCAACGCCTGCGTATACTCGCCCTCGGACTAACCCGTAACTACTGGAGATGCGCCATGGCGAAAGCCAAGAAAAAGGCCAAGAAGAAAGCCAAGAAGAAGTAATTCTTCTGGCCTTGTGCCAAAAGGCGAGCGAGAAACTTTCTCGCTCGCCGCTTCAAATTCGAAGACACTGCCCGCTACCAAGCGGGCAGTGTCGTTTCAGGGACCCGATATTCGGAGCGACTCGATGAGTACGCAAAACACTGGAAAACAAGCCGCCGCGCGCGCAGCACTGGAATTCGTGGTCGAAGGAAAACTTCTCGGCGTCGGCACCGGCTCGACCGTGAACTTCCTCATCGATGAGCTCGCGTTATCTCGCATGCGTGTCGCCGGCGCGGTCTCGAGCTCCAGTGGAACCACCGAACGACTGAAGGCCGCGGGCATCCCGGTGCTCGACCTGAACGAGGTTGGAACCATCGATACCTACATCGACGGGGCAGATGAAACCAACCAAAAGCGGCAACTCATCAAGGGAGGCGGGGCCGCGCTGACGCGCGAGAAGATCATCGCCGCCGCCGCCCGGCAGTTCATCTGCATCGCCGATGAGGCCAAGCTGGTCGATACGCTCGGTGCGTTCCCGCTACCCGTGGAGGTCATACCCATGGCGCGCGCTCATGTGGGCCGCGAGCTCATAAGGCTCGGCGGGCGCCCTGTCTGGCGTGAGCAGGTCATTACCGACAATGGCAATCACATCCTCGACGTCCATGACCTGCACATCACCGAACCGGTTGCATTGGAAAACGCCATCAACCAGATCGTGGGCGTCGTGACGGTCGGGTTGTTTGCGGCGCGCCCCGCGGATCTTGTGATCCTCGGCGGTCCATCGGGGATTCGTCGCTTCTAGGAAATGGGGTCAGACCCCATTTTTTTCTTTGGGCGTCCGCAGCTGTGTCCGCTGTCCGCGCGCGGACACGCCGGCATCGCGCGTCGTGTCATGCGCTAAAGAATAGTCGCCGGAAAATTCAATCGGTTAGACGCCCCCTCGCGCCGTTGGCACGGGACGTGCTTCAGGTATGGCATGACCATGCTTCTTCGCGATATCTCGATGCGCGGCACGCAGTCGCAGGACCGCACAGTAGCCACGCCCAACAATCGGCGCGTGCTGTTGCGCCGCTATGGGTTGATCGCAGCGGGCGCATTCGCCTTGTTGATCCTCGCGATATGGAGCGCGCGCGCCTGGCTCTCGTCGGAAAAGGTGATACCGCGTGAGCGAATGCGCATCGCCGTGGTGGAACGCGGTCCCTTCGTGCGGGACGTGGCAGCTACCGGCCTCGTGGTCGCCGCCGTCAGCCCCACCCTGTTCGCCGAAGCCCCGGGCACCATCATCTATAAGGTGCGCGCGGGCGACACGGTCAAGGCGGGCGATGTCCTGGGCACGGTCGAAAGCGCGTCCCTGACGAATGAATTTGAACGCGAGCGCGCGACACTCGCCAGCACGGAGGCCGCCCTCAACCGCCAGACCATCGAAGTCCGGCGCACCATCCTCAAGAGCAGTCAGGACAGCGATCTCGCCAAGGTGCAGATCACCGCCGCGGAACGCGAGTTCAAGCGCGCCGAAGATGCTTGGGGCATCCATGTGATCCCCGAGCGCGACTTTCTTCGCGCCCGTGACGACCTGGAAACCGCAAAGTTGAACTACGCGCATGCGGTCGAGACGGGCAACCTGGAGAAGGACAGCCTGCAGCTCGAGCTGCGCAGCCAACGCGCAACACGCGACGCTCAGGCTTTGCTCGTAGCGCGTCTGCGCGAGCGTGTGGATGCACTGACGCTCAGGTCTCCGGTTCCGGGCATCGTGGCCACACTCGCGCAACAGGAACGCGCGCAGGTGGCGGAAAACGCGCCGCTGGTCACAGTGGTCGACCTCTCGGCGCTCGAGGTCGAGTTTCAGGTGGCGGAAACGTACGCCAACGAGATTCGCCCCGGCATGAACTCCGAAGTGACGCTCGATGGCCGCAAGCTAATCGGCACGGTCGCCGGCATCTCGCCCGACGTGCGCAACGCCCAGGTCACCGGCCGCGTGCGTTTCGCTGAACAGCCCAGGGGACTGCGGCAGAACCAGCGCGCCTCGGTGCGCATCGTGCTCGACGAACGTAGCGACGTGATCAAAGTGGCGCGCAGCCCCTTCCAGGATTCCGACACCCGCTTCGTCTACGTGGTCCGCGACGACGACGCCGTGCGGCTGCCGGTGGAGTTCGGCGCCGCCGCGATCGGCGAGATCGAGATCCGCAAAGGCCTTTCTGTCGGCGACACCGTCGTGCTCTCCGACATGCGTGACTACAAAGACGCCGCGCGCGTCCTCATCAGCAATTAACGAGGCAACCATGCTCTCCATGACCAATGTCAGTAAGGTATTTCGCACCGACCTCATCGAGACGCACGCGCTGCGCAATTTCTCGCTGGAGGTGAAGTCCGGCGAATTCCTCGCGGTCACCGGACCATCGGGTTCCGGGAAGACGACGTTCCTCAATATCGCTGGACTTCTCGAACCCTACGAATCCGGCAGCTACAAGCTCGACAACGTGGAAGTGACCGACCTCTCTGACGACGCGCGCTCTGCCTTACGCAACCAGAAGATCGGGTTCATCTTCCAGAGCTTCAATCTGATGCCCGATCTCAACGTCTTCGACAATGTGGACGTACCGCTGCGCTACCGGCGCATGAAAACCGCCGAGCGCCAGAAACGCATCACCAATGCGCTCGAAATCGTCGGCCTCACGGCGCGCATGAAACACGTGCCGGCGCAGCTCTCAGGCGGCCAGCAACAACGGGTCGCCATCGCGCGGGCGATCGCCGGCGATCCGAAGCTGGTGCTCGCCGACGAGCCCACGGGCAATCTCGATTCACTGATGGCGCGCCAGGTCATGGATCTGCTCGAGAGAATCAACGAGCTCGGCACGACGATCATCATGGTGACGCACGACCCCGAGCTCGCGCGCCGCGCGCACCGCAATGTGCAGGTGGTCGACGGACAGATCTCGGATTTCAAGCCGTACGAGCCGCACGCCGCAGCCGCGACGCCGGGCCACGGCGACTCCTTAAGTCCGTTCGCCACGACCGGAGCCTGAAAAATGTTCGCGTATTACCTCGAGCTCGCGCTGCGCAGCTTCAAGCGCAATCCCGGCCTCACGGCGCTCATGGTGTTCGCCATCGCGCTCGGCATCTCGGTGTGCATGATCACGCTGACCACGTACCGGGCGGCGGCCAACAACCCGGCTGGTGACCGCAGTGGGATCCTTTTCGCGCCGTCCATCGACGGCTGGGATCCCGAGAACCCGTACGAGGAAGACGACAAGTCGCTGGCGCCGACGATGCTCACCTACCGCGACGCGCGTGCCTTGCATGCCTCGAATATCCCCGACCGCAAAGTGATCATGTACAAATCGGGCGAGATCTATACCCGTACCGACAAGGGCATGGACCCGCAGTATTTCGCGACGCGCATGACGACCGCGGACTTCTTCCCGATGTTCGACGTGCCGTTCCTGTACGGCGGTCCCTGGGATGCCAAGGCGGACGCGGGACCGGAACCGGTCATCGTCCTCAGCAAGGAAGCGAACCAGAAGGCGTTCGGCGGCGTGAACAGCGTCGGCAGGACGCTGCAATGGGTGAAGCGCGAATTTCGTGTCATCGGCGTGCTCGATGATTGGGAGGTCATGCCGAGGTACTTCGATGTGAGCAATGGACCCTTCCAGAACATGGATGGTGCATACGTGCCCTTTTCCTGGGGCCAGATCCTCGAGCTGGGCAGCCACGGCAATACCAATTGCTGGAAGACCGAGGTGGTCGACAGTTTTCAGGCGTTCCTCAATTCGGAGTGCATCTGGACACACGCGTGGTTTGAATTGCGCACCGCGGAGAAGCAGCGAGCCTTCCGCGAGTTCCTCGACAACTACGTGCTCGACCAGAAGAAGCACGGCCGTTTTCCGCGTCCCCTCAACAACTACCTCTACGATGTGGACGGCTGGCTCAAGCGCAACAACGTCGTCGGCGACGACAACAAGGCCATGCTGGTGCTGGCGTTCGCATTCCTCGCGGTGTGCCTGGTCAACACCGTGGGCCTGCTGCTCGCGAAATTTCTCAATGCCGCGCCGGCGTCCGGAGTACGCCGCGCACTCGGGGCCAGCAGGCGCGACATCTTCTGGCAGCACCTCACGGAAGCCGGTGTGGTGGCGCTCGCCGGAGGTCTCATTGGCGGCTTGCTGGGCGTCGCCGGCATCTGGGCGTTACGTGCCTGGTATGGACGCTTTGTCGACGAAGCACTGCGTGCGCTGCCTTTCGACAGCGCCAACTTCCTGATCATCATCGTCATCGCCGTCGCCGCTGGCGTGCTCGCCGGGCTCTACCCCGCGTGGCGCATCGGCCGTGCAGCGCCCGCCTCCTATCTGAAGGTGCAGTAATCATGGGAATCCGACCTATTTTTTCCGCGCTGCTGCGCAATCGCGCGGGCGCCATCCTGGTGGCTTTGCAGATCGCAATCACGCTGGCCATCGTCGTCAACGCCATCTATCTGACCCACCAGCGCGTGAGCAAGATCGGGCGCCCCTCGGGAATCGACGATCAGAACATTTTCGCGTTTTGGGTCAACACCTATCAGAAGGACTACGACTTCCTCGGCATGGTGCGCGCGGATATGTCGCTGCTGCGCCAGATGCCGGACATCATCGACGTGACACCCATGCAGCAGGTGCCGCTATCGGGCAGCGGCAATTCCAGCGGTTTCTACTCGCTGCCCGACAAGAAAGGCGAGACGTCTCCCGCCAACACCTTTTCAGTGGACGAGCACGGCGCGAAGACGCTGGGCATCACGCTCTCCGCGGGCAGGGACTTCGAAGCCAACGACGTCGTGTACAAGAAAGAGGATCAGAAAGAACCCGGATATCCGCCGGTGGTCATCATCAGCCAGGGATTCGCCCAGGCGCTGTTCAAGGACACGCCCGCACTGGGCAAGAACCTTTACGACGACCAGAGCCGCCCCATGCGCATCATCGGCGTCATCTCGCACATGCAGGGCTCGTGGGTGGGCTGGGACAAGGTCGATCGCACCATGCTCTACCCACAGGTGGGTCCCTCCGTCTCGACCCAGTACGTGATCCGCACCAGACCTGGCTCAATGGACCGCGTCATGGCGGCGGTGGAAGTCGCGCTGCGCAAGCGCGATGCCAATCGCGTCATCGCGACGCCGATGACCAAGATGTCGGACATGAAGCGCCGCAGCTACGCCAGCGACTCGCTCATGTCGGTGACGCTGTCGACGGTGACCGGGCTCGTCCTGGTGTTCAGCTCGCTGGGCATATTTGGGCTCGCCACGTTCAACGTGAACAGCCGCACGCGCCAGATAGGCACGCGCCGTGCGGTGGGCGCCCGCAAGACCGACGTCGTCCAGTATTTCCTGGCGGAGAACTGGATAGTCACCACCGTGGGCGTGGGGGTCGGCTGCTGCCTCGCGCTGGCGGCGGGCTTCTGGCTTTCCACCCAATATCAGTTGCCGCGACTCGATCTGTACTACCTGGTGGGCGGCGTTCTCGGTCTGTGGGCCCTGGGTCAGCTGGCGGCATGGCAGCCGGCGTTGCGCGCCGCAAAAGTGTCCCCCGCCATGGCGACACGAAACATCTAGCCCAGGCGACCGTGTGAATTCATGGCGACTGTTTGCAACCCCCGGACACTCTTCGGCGTCTTAGACATGACTTCTATCACTTCGCATGTCGAGGACCGCCTGGCGCACCGGACTGTACTGGTTGCTGACGATAGCGAGGCCGTGAGAACGGCCTTCCAGGTCCTGTTGTCCCTGCACGGCGCGCGGGTACTCGGAGCTTCATCTCCTGCCGAGGCCCTCGCGGCCGTGCGTTCCCAGGAAGTGGACCTGATCATCCAGGACATGAACTTCCGCCGCGAAGCGACTTCCGGTGAAGAAGGTGTCGCGCTGTTCCGCGAGCTGCGCGCCCTGCATCCCGATGTGCCGGTGATCCTGCTGACCGCGTGGACCCATTTGGAGACCGCCGTCGACCTGGTGAAGGCGGGCGCCGCGGACTACATCGCCAAACCCTGGGACGACGCGCGGCTGTTGACGACCGTCCGCAACCTGCTCGAGCTGCGCGCCGCGGTGGAGGAGAACGTGGCGACGCGCGCACAGCGTGCCGAAGCGCGCGCCCGCCTCGCCGAGCGCTACGACCTGAGGGGCCTGGTCTACGAAAGCGATGCATTGCATACGGTGGCGTCCATGGCCGCGCAGGTGGCGCATGCCGACGTACCGGTGCTGATCACCGGCCCCAACGGCGCGGGCAAGGAAGTGCTGGCCGACATCTTGCACGCGAACTCGGCGCGCAAGAGCCAGCCTTATGTGAAGGTGAACGCTGGCGCCCTGCCCGACCAGCTCATCGAAGCGGAGCTCTTCGGCACGGAAGCAGGCGCATTCACGGGCGCCAAACAACGCGCCGGCCGTTTCGAGGCCGCCGACGGCGGCACCCTCTTTCTCGACGAGATCGGCAACCTGCCGCTCGCCGGCCAGGCCAAACTACTGCGCGTCCTGCAAACTGGCGAATACGAGCGCCTCGGCAGCAATACGACGCGGCGCGCCAATGTACGCATCGTCGCCGCCACCAACATGCCGTTGCGCGACGCGATGCGCGAGGGACGCTTTCGCGAAGACTTGTACTACCGCCTGAGCGTCATCGAGCTCGCACTGCCGCCACTGGCGGAGCGCCGCGACGACATTCTGCCCTTGACCCGCGCGTTCCTCCCTGCCGGCGCACGGCTCACCAGCGACGCCGAGCGCGCGCTGCTCAACCATCCCTGGCCGGGAAACGTCCGCGAGCTGCGTAACGTGCTGCAACGCGCCGCGCTGCTCGCGGGCGATTCCCCCATCACCGCTGGCACTCTGAACCTGCCGGCGGTGCTTCCGGCGCGTTCCGACGAACCGGTGCTCGACCGCGCGACCATCGACCGCGTGCTCGCCGAGAACGGGCACATCGTCGCACAGGCGGCGCGCCAGCTTGGCATGAGCCGGCAGGCCCTCTATCGCCGCATGGAAAAACTCGGTATCAAGGAATCCCCGACCCGGGGTTAGTTACGAGTTCACGGCTGGATGATGCGCTGGCCATTGTCTTTTGGAAGATGGTCAATGGCCGGCTGGGCAACGCTGTGGCTCGGTGGCGTCGCGCTGGTCAGCCTGATCGCGTTCTTCATCGCGCAGCAGCTCATCACACTGCGCTGGTTGGCGGCGGTGGCCGCCGCGCTGGTGCTCATGCCGCTGATCTCCTGGGCGGGCACCGCTCTCACCACGCGCTGGAGCCGCACGGCGCGCGCACTGACCGACGGCATCGCCAGCATCAAGGATCGGGACTTCAGCATGAGCGTGACGCAGGCCACGCCCGATGAGATGGGCGATCTGGTGTGCATCTATAACGGCCTTGGAGACTTCCTGCGGGCCGAACGGCAGAGCCTGTACCAGCGCGAGCTCATGCTCGATACCGTGATACAGACCACGCCGCTCGCGCTGGTGCTGACCAACGCCGCCGACGCCGTGCTCTACAGCAATGCCGCCGCGCGCCAGCTCTTTGGCGAGGGCCGCAAGCTCGAGGGCGAACGGTTCACGCGTTATCTCGACACGGCGCCCCTACCTCTGCGCGAGGCCATCGAACGCGGTGGCGACACTCTGTTCACACTCGAGCTCGGCGGCGAGCCGCAGGTGTATCACGTGTCGCAGCGGCGCTTCCTGTTGAACGCGCTGCCGCACCGGCTGCTGCTGCTCAAGCAGCTCACGCGCGAGATCAATTCGCAGGAAGTCGCGACCTGGAAGAAAGTGATCCGCGTGATCGCGCACGAGCTCAACAATTCCCTGGCGCCGATTTCCTCGCTGGCACATTCCGGCCAGATCCTCGCGCGCTCGCCACCCGACGCCGAGCAGCTGGCGCGCGTATTCGCCACCATCGAAGACCGCGCACGGCATCTCGCCGGATTCATCGAAGGCTATTCGCAATTTGCCAAGCTGCCTCATCCCCGGCTGGCACCGGTCGCCTGGGATGTATTGCTGGAAAGAATGCGCGTCGTGGTTGCGTTCAAGCTGGCGGGCCCCTTGCCTCATCGGCCGGCCAGCTTCGACACCGCGCAGATCGAACAGGCGCTCATCAATCTCCTCAAGAACGCGCGGGAATCCGGATCGCCTATCGAGGACATCGAGCTTGCCGTGTCGCTGGCGGCACAGGGTTTCGCCATCGAGGTACGCGATCGCGGTCCGGGATTCACGCCGGCGGCGCTCGAAAATGCGTTGGTGCCGTTCTATTCCACCAAGGCGACGGGCACGGGGCTGGGATTGACTCTGTGCCGCGAAATTGTCGAAGCTCACGGGGGCCGGCTGCGCATCGCCAATCGCGAGAGCGGCGGAGCACTCGTGACCTTGTGGCTGCCGGATGGTAGTTAGCGGACGAAAGCAATGACCCAGGCGATCGACATTCAAACCGCCGCGCCGACCGACATCGAAGCGCTGTTGCCGATGGTCGAGGCTTACTGGCGCTTCGAGGCCATCGAGGGTTTCGATGCCACACGCATGCGCTCGCTGCTCACGCGTGTGCTGGAAGACTCGAGTCTCGGCCGCGCCTGGCTGGCCAGGGTCTACGGCGAACCTGCGGGCTACCTGCTGGCGGTCTACGTGTTCAGTCTCGAGCACCAGGGGCTCACCGCGGAAATCGATGAGTTCTTCGTGCTGCCGCCGCAGCGGGGGCTCGGGTTGGGCCAGCAGATGCTGGCGGCTGCCGAAGCCCAGTTTCGCATCGAGGGCTGCACCAATGTCTCGCTGCAGCTCGGGCGCAGCAACGAAGCGGCGCGAAAATTCTATCAACGGCACGGCTTCGACGATCGCGCCGGATATGAGCTCGTGAGCAAGCCACTGAAATGAATCCCGGCTGACCGGACTGCGCGCCAAGTAGTTAGTCACCGGTCTCCGGGCGCGCTCGCCGCATTCCTGGATTGCCCGGTGGGTGGCGCGTCGGGCCAATGGACGTTCGCGCCGTGGTCGCCGCCCGCCATCCCGTTACCAGCCTGACGCTGCAGGTGGGCCGATCCATATCTGAAGTGTGATGCTGGGATTCCATTTGCGAATGGCTGTTCTGAATGCGCAGATACGCTAGGCTTTCCGCCGACCTGTCGGCACACCGCCGGCACGAAGGGGAATCACATGTCGAAGGTATTGATGGCGGCCGCAGTGGTCGCGATGAGCTGTGCCGCGTCCGCGTTCGGGGCTTCAAAGCCTGTGCCGGTGACCGCGCAACTGACGATCCATGCCGACAAGCCCGGCGCGAAGATCGACGCCAACATCTACGGCCAGTTCATGGAACACCTCGGCCGCAATGTCTACGAAGGCATCTGGGTCGGCGAGAACTCCACCATTCCTAACACGCGCGGCTATCGCAACGACGTGCTGGCCGCACTCAAGAAGCTTGCGGTGCCGGTGTTGCGCTGGCCCGGCGGCTGCTTCGCCGATGAATATCACTGGCGCGATGGTGTCGGCCAGCGCGACAAACGCCCGGCCCGCGTCAACACCTTCTGGGGCGGCGTGATCGAGCCCAACAGCTTCGGCACGCATGAATTCTTCGAGCTTGCGGAAATGCTGGGTGCAAAGACCTACCTCGCGGTGAACGTGGGCTCGGGCACGGTCGAAGAGATGTCGCACTGGGTCGAGTACATCACCTCGCCCTCGCAATCCGCGCTCGCCAATGAGCGGCGCGCGAACGGCCGCGACAAGCCGTGGAAGCTGGACTATGTCGGCGTGGGCAATGAGCCCTGGGGTTGCGGCGGCGATATGCGCGCCGAGTACTACGCGGACGAGTACAAGAAATACGCCCTCAACATCAAGGCGCCCGCCGACAACCGGCCCATTGAAGTCGCCAGCGGACCGTACGGTGACGGCTACGATTGGACCGAGGTGCTCATGAAGAACGCCGTGAGGCAGATGGGCGCGTATTCACTGCACTACTACACCCTGCCTTCCGGCAGTTTCGAAACGAAGAACAAGGGCCCGGCGCTGTCGTTCAACGAAGCGGACTGGATCATCACGTTGAAGCACACGCTCCTCGTGGACGAATACATCAAGAAGCATGTCGCGATCATGGACAAGCACGATCCCGAGAAGAAGGTCGGGCTCTACGTGGACGAATGGGGCACCTGGTACGACGTCGAGCCCGGCACGAACCCCGGTTTCCTGTTTCAGCAGAACACCATGCGCGATGCGATCGTCGCGGGGCTGAATCTCAACGTGTTCCACGGCCACGCCGACCGCGTGCGCATGACTAACATCGCGCAGATGATCAACGTGCTGCAGGCGATGATTCTCACCGACAAGGAAAAAATGCTGCTCACACCGACCTACCACGTGTTCGAGATGTACAAGCCATTCCAGAACGCCACGTCGTTGCCCACAGATCTCACGACGCCGGACTACAAACACGGTGAGGTCGCCATTCCGGCGGTGAGCGTTTCGGCAGCGCGCGCCGCCGATGGCTCGCTGGTGCTGGCGCTGGTCAATACCGACCCCAACAATGCGGCTCGTATCAGCGCCAAGGTGTCGGGAGCGGCAGCGAAGAAGCTGCGCGCGCGCATCCTGAGCACGCCGGCGATGAACACCCACAACACCTTCGCCGCGCCCAACGCCGTGCAACCCGCCGCTCTTCAGCAATGGCAAGCTCAAGGGCGACACCTGGGTATTCGAGCTGCCCGCCAGGTCGGTGGTCGTCGCTACGTTGAATTGAGGAAAAAAAAGATGCATCAGAAAATCACGGCCGTGCTCGTCGCGGCCGCAATCACCTGCGCCTGCGCCGTTCCCGCCCATGCAGATACGCTCCGCGCGGGGTTTTCCACCGAGCGACTCGCACGCGTCGATGCCCTGCTCGACTCCTACGTGAACGATGGCCGCGTCGGCGGCATCGTCGCGTTGGTGTTGCGCGACGGCAAGCCTGTCTATGAACACAGCGTGGGATGGATCGACAAGGAAGCGGGACGCAAGATGACCATGGACGCGGAATTCCGCATTGCCTCACAGTCCAAGGCGCTCACCAGCGTCGCCATCCTGCAGCTCGTGGAAGAAGGAAAGCTCACGCTCAACGAGCGGGCGGGAAAGTACATCCCGACATTCGGAGAGAGCAAGGTGCTCACACGTGCGGAGAACAGCACGTCGACGACCATCGCGGCTGCGAAGCGCCCCATCCTCATCAAGGACCTGCTGACGCACACCGCCGGCATCAACTATGGACAGCAGGCGGAGTTCGCGCCGCTGTACGAGCCCAAGGGACTAGGCCCGGCGGCTGGTTTCGGCTGGTACTTCGCCGACAAGAACGAGCCCATTTGCACGACGATGGAGACGCTCGGCACGCTGCCTTTCGAGGCACAGCCCGGCGAGCGCTACGTGTACGGCTACAGCACCGATATCCTGGGGTGCATCGTCGAGAAGGCTTCCGGCGTCACGCTCGACGAGTTCATCAAGAGCCATATCACGGGTCCGCTTGGCATGAAGGACACGCACTTCTATCTACCACCCGGGAAGCGCGATCGCCTGGCGGTGCTGTATGGCAGCGACAAGGATGGCAAGGCGGTTCGCCAGCCCGAAGGCGCACGCGGCCAGGGCCATTACGTCGATGGTCCGCGCGTGAGCTTCTCCGGCGGCGCCGGCCTCGTTTCGACGGCGCGCGACTACGCCACGTTTCTCGAGGCGCTGCGCAACGGCGGCGCGCTGGGGAAGGTGCGCATCCTGTCGCCGCACGCGGTGCAGCTCATGACCACCAACCAGGTCGGCGATCTCAAGAATCCGAAGGGTCTGGGGTTCGGATACGGTTTCGAAACCCACGACAAATATGGCGTGAGCGGCATGGAGTCCGTCGGCTCGTGGGGCTGGGGCGGGGCCTACGGCACTTATTACCGCGTCGACCCGGCCGAGCGGCTAACCACCGTGTTGATGATCCAGATGATCCCCAACAACACGGACATCAGGGACAAGTTCACGACCTCGATCTACCAAGCGCTGCTCGACTAAAATGGGGTCAGACCTGGCTGTATGGGTGTGTGGGGATGTTCGGGTGGAATGTTCCAGGCGCTCGCTGGTGAGCGCGCCGGACGGCGTTCGCTTGCGCGAGGCTGCGCGCCAGGGCTGTCAGCGTTCAATGGGAAACAGCGCAAAACGCGCCCGTCAGGAAAGAACCACCAAAGAGGAGCTGCGCGCTATACGCCCCGCGCTGCGCCGCTCACACGCGAGCGCCTGGAACATTCCACCCGAACATCCTCGCGCGCCCACGCAAGCGGAGAGGAAGGATCCCACAGCAAGCGGGTGTGGTGTGCCCCCAGCTAGCGGAGAAAAGAGCGCAAGTCCGAAAGCTCGCGCGGGCAACCTTCCGTGCGGCTCCGGATCTTAGCCAAGCCAGCGAACGGGCACGCGGCTCCATCGAAGTGTGAGCTGGCGTTGCTGGATCGCTCAGGGTCGAGAGCGAGCGTCTGAGCGGCGAGCGCGAGGCGTTAAGCGCGCAGGTACTCTTGGTGGTTCTTATCTACGTGCGCGTTTTGCGCTGATTTCAATGAATCGCTGACAGCTCTGGCGCGCAGCCTCGCGCGAGCGAACGCCGTCCGGCGCGCTCAGCAGCGAGCTCTCGACCCTGAGCGATCCAGCAACTCCACCTCCCAATCCCATCCAGCCGCGTCCCCATTTGCTAGGAAACGAGGAATGTCCCCATCTACTTCGTGGCGGCAATCCAGCGGTTGATCTTGGCGTCGAGCACGTCGAGCGGCACGGCGCCGTCCCTCAACACCTCGTCATGGAATGCCTTCACGTCGAACTTCTTGCCGAGCGCCTTCTCGGCGCGCTTGCGCAACTCGACGATCTTGAGCTGACCGATTTTGTACGCAAGAGCCTGGCCGGGGATCGCCGCGAAGCGTTCCGCTTCGGATACGGCGCGCGTCTGCTCCGACGGCGAATTCGCGAGCATGTAATCGAGCGTCTGTTGCCGCGTCCAACCCTTGAAGTGGATGCCGGTGTCGGTCACCAGCCGGATGGCGCGCCACAACTCGGCATCGAGCGCGCCGAAGCGCGCCACGGGGTCCTTGTAGATGCCCATTTCATAGCCGAGGTACTCCGCGTACAGGCCCCATCCTTCGATGTAGGCGGTGTCACGCGAGAACCGGCGGAACATCGGCAGGTCGCCGAGCTCACGTTGCAGGGCGATCTGGAAGTGATGACCCGGCGCGGCTTCGTGCAGCGACAGTGAGGCCAGCGCCCAGCGGGGCCGCGCCTTCAGATCGAAGGCATTGACGTAGAAAACGCCACCGCGTTTGCCATCCAGCGACGGGCCCTGGTAGGAACCCGACGACGCGGACGCCTCGCGGAACGGTTCGACCAGGCGCACTTCGTACGCCGTCTTCGGGCGCAGGTTGAAGTAGTTGGGCAGCAGCGGCGCGACATTGACGTCGAACGACTGATAAGTCGCCAGCAGCTCTTCGCGCGACTTGAAATACATGTCGTCGCGCGCCTTCATCCACTCGAAGAACGCTTTGAGCTCAGACAGGGTCTTCGTCGATTTGGTGTAGCCGAGATCCTTGGCCACCGCACGCATGCCGTCCTGGATGCGCGCGACTTCGTCGAGACCGATCTGGTGCACCTGCGCGGGCGTCATCGAGCGCGTGGTGCTGTCATGCACCTTGTGGGCGTACCACGCAGCGCCATTGGGCAGCGCGCCCATGCCGAACGTGTCGCGGGTCTTCGGCAGGTATTCGTCGGCGATGTAATCGCGCAGGCGTTTATAGGCAGGCGTGAGCTGCGTACCGATCATGTTGCGGAAGGCGGCCGTCAGACGTTCACGGTCCGCCGCGGAGAACTCGTTCGGCATCCTGCCGACCGGCCCCCAGAAGATGCTCTTCTGCGCATCGTCGACGATGTTGGCGTCGAGCTGCGGCAGCACTTTCTCCATGAGCACGCGCGGCTGCACGATGCCGGCCTTGACGCCTTCACGCATGTTCACGATCGCCTGGTCGAAGATCGCCGGCGTCAGCGCCGCGCGCTTCAACCAGTCGTCGTAGTCCTTGACCGTGACGAACGGTTGCGCGCTGGTGCCGGAACCGAGTTGCGCGAGGGAGTTGGCGATGTTGTAGAACTGATCGACGGGCAGCAGCAGATCCGGAAACTTGAGATCTTCCAGTGCCGATTCTCGATTGAGCGTGAAGATGTCATAGGAGAGGCGATCCTGGCCGGAAAGCCCGTCACTGCCGATGGTGCGCGCGCGGTCGAGGTATTTGCGCTGGAACTCGCGAGTCCGCTGCTCGAACTCCGGCGCCAGCAGGTTGGGCATCTCCGCGTTGTAACGCGGGTCGCCGGCAAAAGTGGCAGTGATTGGATTGAGCTTGAGATTCTCTTCCCAGAACTCCGCGTATAGCGTGTTCAGCTGGGCGGCGCGACTCTCGGCAGCCGGTGCCGTGTCCACGGCGCAGCAGGTCAGCAGCAGCGCTGCGAGAAGCTTCAGTCTTGTCATGCCTAACTACTCCTGCGAAAAAAAGAAACCCGCCTCGCGGCGGGTTTCGGTTTTGGCTGGGGGACTAGGATTCGAACCTAGGTAAACGGAGTCAGAGTCCGTTGTCCTACCGCTAGACGATCCCCCAAAAGCTGGCCGTCTGCGAACAATACTAGCGCCAAGTCTTCGAAAAAGATCAACGCTTGGAGTACTGCGGTCCGCGACGCGCCTTGCGGCGGCCGACCTTCTTGCGCTCGACTTCGCGCGCATCGCGCGTGACGAACCCGGCGATGCGCAGCGGCTTGCGCAGCTCGGCGTCGTATTCCATGAGCGCGCGCGTGATGCCGTGGCGAATGGCACCGGCCTGGCCGGTGATGCCACCGCCGGAAACCGATACGGTGAAGTCGAACTTGTTGGCGAGCTGCACGAGCTCGAGCGGCTGACGAACGATCATGCGGCCGGTTTCACGACCGAAGAATTCATCGAGCGGACGCTCGTTCACGGTGATCTTGCCGGTACCGGCCTTCATGTAAACGCGGGCCGCGGCGGTCTTGCGGCGGCCGGTGCCGTAATGTGGCTTAGCTTGGGCGGGCATTCGTCAGTTCCTTAAATTTCGAGCGACTTCGGCTGCTGGGCGGCGTGCGGGTGTTTGTCGCCCGCGAACACGTGCAGCTTCTTATACATCTTGCGGCCGAGCGGGCCCTTGGGGAGCATGCCCTTCACGGCGAATTCGATGGCGCGCTCGGGATGCTCTTTGAGCAGCTTGCCGAGGGCGATTGACTTGATGCCGCCGATGGCGCCGGTGTGGTGGTAGTAGATCTTGTCGTCGAGCTTGTTGCCCGTGACTTTGATTTTCTCGGCATTCAACACGACGATGTGATCGCCCATGTCCACGTGCGGGCTGAAGATGGCCTTGTGCTTGCCCTTCAGGCGCATGGCTATCTGGGTCGCGAGACGGCCCAGGATCTTGTCCGACGCGTCCACCACGAACCAATCACAACGGACGGTTTCGGACTTCGCAAAAACAGTAGACATCGATAACTCCAACCACCGGAAGAGCCCACACATCGCGCCCAGAATCAGCTGAAGAATCAGCTAACGATCTGATCTGCTTGGGCCCCTGGAAAAAGGGCGCAGAGTGTACTCAAGGCCTTGAGGCTTTGCAAAATAGCCTTTGTAAAACTCCCTATAATCCCGCCCAATGCAGCGCGGGCCTCACCTGGACACCTTCATCTCTGCGGCAGACCGCGCCCTGCGCGCGCTGCTCGCGCCCCCGGCCGCTGGCCGCCCCATGCCCCCTTCCGCTGCCGCCAGTGCCGGCCGGGAAGCCCAGAAAGCCGATGCCGCCCTGTCGGCAGACGACCGGCGAGAGTCGGCCGCCCTCATGAGGGTCAACCACGCCGGCGAGGTGGCCGCCCAGGCGCTCTACCATGCGCAGGCCCTGTTCGCGCGGGACCCGGATGTCCGAGATTTCATGCTTCACGCCGCCCGCGAGGAAACCGATCATCTCGCCTGGTGCGAGACCCGGCTCAAGGAGCTGGGGGCCCGCACCAGCGTGCTCAATCCGCTCTGGTATGCCGGCTCCTTTGGCATCGGCGCGCTCGCCGCGCTGCTCGGCGACCGCGCCAGCCTGGGGTTCGTAGCCGAGACCGAGCGACAGGTGGAAGGTCATCTGAAGAGCCATCTCGATAGATTGCCGCCCGATGATCAGCGCAGCCGCGCCATCGTCGAGGCCATGTGCCACGACGAAGCTGGTCATGGACAGCAGGCTCAAAGTGCCGGCGCGGCATCGTTACCGGGGCCGGTCCGCGAATTGATGCGGCGAACTGCCCAGATCATGACGCATACTTCGTATCGTCTATGAATGGGCTTTGAAGGGTGCCTGTGACGCGGGTCACTGTTGGTCCGTAGTCTTTTGCCTGCAAGCGCAGTAAGTTATGTAATACGACTTATTACGCAGGCACGGCGCGATGCAATTAGCAGCAAGGGAGAGTCAGATGGAAGAGGCGGTCAAACCCCTCAGCGACATTCCGGCAATCAACCGATTTTTGAGTTACTGCCGCATTCGCACGGTTCCGTCGAAAACGGTCGTGATTCACGCGGGTGATCTTCCCGACGTCCTCTACTACATCATCAGCGGCTCGGTCGAGGTGATGGTGGAAGACGAGGAAGGTAACGAAATGGTCCTCGCTTACTTGAACAAAGGTCAGTTTTTCGGCGAGATGGGCCTGTTCCACGAATCGCCGTTGCGCAGCGCCTGGGTGCGCACGCGTAACCACTGCGAGCTCGCGGAAATGACTTACCCGCGCTTCCGCCAGATCGCTGCGGAAAGTCCTGGACTGGTATTCGAGCTCGCCACGCAGTTGGCGACCCGTTTGGACCGCACCAACCGCAAGCTTTCCGATCTCGCGTTCGTCGACGTCACCGGCCGGGTGGCGCACGCCATCATGGATCTGTGCGGCGAGCCCGATGCCATGACGCATCCGGAGGGCATGCAGATCAAGGTTTCCCGCCAAGAGCTTTCGCGCCTGGTCGGCTGCTCGCGCGAAATGGCGGGCCGTGTGCTCAAAGTTCTGGAAGACCAGGGCCTGCTGCGCGCTACCGGCAAGACCATCGTCGTCTTCAATGCGCGTCCGAAGATGAAGACGCGGCCGGTCGTCGTACCCGTGCAGGGTGGCAAGGGTAGCGGCCCCGTGCGCACTGCCCGCGTCGAAGATGATGACGACGACGAGGATGATGACGAATAGCAAAATGGGGTCAGACCCCATTTCCTAGCAAAAGGGGTCAGACCTCGATGACGAACGCCGGCCCTGTGCCGGCGTTTTCCTATGTGGCGCGACAGCGCCGAGGAGAGTCCATGCGCAGCCTCGTAGTCGCATTTCTGTCGCTGGCAACGCTGCCGACGTTTAGCCAGTCACTCCCGGCTTCCCCGGAAGCGAGAAACGTCGGCCTGCTACGACAATACCAAGATCACGGCAGACGCGGCGAGCACGAGAAACAGGCCGCATTCTGGTCAGCGGCATGCTGCTCGGTGCAAAGCCCTCGGGCAAACGTTTCGAAGTGTTGGCCACCCATTGGTGGCGCTTCGACAAAGACGGCAAGATCTCCTGGCACCAGGCGACGCGCGACGATTTGGGCATGATGCGGCAGCTCGGACTGATTCCCGATACATTGCCCGCCGACAAACTCGTCGCCCCCACAACGGAGTGAACGTATGCGAAAGGTAGCGTTGTTGTTGTCCGCGCTGATCGCAGCACCCGCTCTCGGCCAGCAACCCACGGCTCCCGCCTCGCTGGTGCGCGAAGGCGTCACGGAGAAACTCACCGGCTCCGTCTGGGCCATTCCCGACGGCTCTGCGTCACTCGTGCCCAATGTCGGCATCGTGGTCGGCAAGAAGGCGGTGCTGGTGATCGACACCGGCATGGGCACACGCAACGGACAAACAGTGCTCAAGGAAGTCGCGAAGGTGGGCGCCGGCAAGCCTATCTACATCGTCACCACGCATGTGCACCCCGAGCACGACATGGGCGCGCACGTGTTTCCGGACGATTCAAAGCTCATTCGCTCGCAGGACCAGGTCGAGGACATCGCGGCGGGCGCCGGCACGAACCTCGTGCCCGTGTTCGCACAGCGCTCAGCGCTCAATGTCGAGCTGTTGAAAGACGCGAAGCACCGCAACGCCGACATCGTCTTCGACAAGGACTACACGCTCGATCTAGGCGGCGTGAAAGCCAAGGTTTATGCGATGGGCACCAACCACACGCATGGCGATACGGTGGTGCTGGTCGATGGCGTGTTGTTCTCGGGCGATGTCGCGATGCGGCCGCAACCCTCGTTCGCCAATCCCACGGCGAAAATCAGCCACTGGCTCGCGAGCCTGGATCGGCTCGAGACATTGAAGCCCAAACAACTCGTGCCCAGCCACGGGCCGTTCGGCGATACCTCGATCATCACTGGCTATCGTGCCTACCTCACGCGGATCCGCGACCGCTCCGCCGAGCTGAAGAGAGCCGGCAAGACGCAGGACGAAACGGTTCAGGCCATCACGGACGAGATGTCGGCGCAGTACCCGGACAAGAATCGGCTCGCGGGCGCGATCCGCGCGGGGTTCAACGAAGCGCCGTAGCGCAGTCTTCGTATTTCTAGGAAACTTTCGCGATCTCGGCGCGCATCGCGTCGATCGTCGCCCGGTAGTCCTTGGCACCGAAGATCGCCGACCCCGCCACGAACATGTCGGCGCCGGCGCGCGCGATTTCGGCGATGTTGTCGACTTTCACGCCGCCATCGATCTCCAGACGTATCGGCCTTCCCGAAGCGTCGATGAGCCTGCGAACGCTACGCACCTTGTCCAGCACGGCAGGAATGAATTTTTGGCCGCCGAAACCGGGATTTACCGACATCAGCAGCACCAGGTCGAGCTTCTTGAGCGTGTGATCGAGGCAGGAGAGCGGCGTTGCGGGATTGAGCACCAGGCCGGGCTTGCAACCTTGCTCGCGGATCAGCTCGATGGTGCGATCCACGTGCTCGCTGGCCTCGGGATGGAACGAGATGTACGTGGCGCCGGCGCGTGCGAAGTCCGGAATGATGCGATCGACGGGCTTGACCATGAGATGCACGTCGAGTGGCGCGGTGATCCCATGTTTGCGCAACGCCTCACACACCATGGGTCCGATGGTGAGATTGGGCACGTAGTGATTGTCCATCACGTCGAAATGCACCACGTCGGCGCCGGCGGCCAGCACCGCATTCACTTCATCGCCAAGCCGCGCGAAGTCGGCCGAGAGAATCGAAGGCGCGATCCAGAGCTTGTTCTGGGATGACAAGGGCATGGCAGTGGAGTTTACGCGCCCCGCGAAGACTTTATTAACTCGTACGCCTCGATGATCTGCTGCGTACGTTGTTTGGCATGCTCGAGCATGGATTCTGGCAGGCCGTTCGCCTTGAGCTTGTCGGGATGATGTTTGGAGAGCTGGCGTCGATAAGCCTTGGCCACCTCCTCGCTGGTGGCCTTGGGATCCACCTCGAGAATCTGATACGCCGCGTGGAGCTGCATTCTGCTGCGGGGTGGCGCCTGCCCGCCGGCGGCACCAGCACCGTCGTTGCGCCCGCCTGCTCCGCCCCCCGTCCGGAACTGCTCACGCCGGATTCGCAGCACCGCTTCCATGTGGGCGAGCTCGATCCGCGACACGTCGAGCAGATCGGCGACCTTCTGGATCACGTTCCGCGCCGGTCCCTGCATATCCACGCCTTCGAGTGAGGCGCGCACCTGCACCTCGAGGAAGACGCGCATGAGATCGGGGCGATCCGCCACCGCCTCGGCGAACTGCCGCATGGTGGATTCCAGGTCGAACTCCGCATTCTTGCCGCGCGTGAAATGGGCAATGGCGGCGTGGATCTGCACGCCATCCAGCCGCAGCTCCGCCATCACCTTGCGGGCCGCGGCGATCTCGGACTCGGAGACGCGGCCATCGGACTTGGCCACGTGCCCCATGACCTCGAAGGTGGCCGTGAAGAAGCGCTCGCCGATCTCGAGCACGCCGGCGCCGCCGCCTCGACGGCGCACCGTCACGACGCTCTGGTCGTAGAAGTGTCCGAGGATGAGACCGATGATGGCGCCCCAGGGACTGCGAAACACCAGCAGGCCGATGATCAAGCCGACGACTTTTCCGGTGATGCTCATCGGGGGCACTTGATAAGATTCATGGCAAGTATGCTAACCGAAACCGTAAGCCCGTCCGTCCATACCACTTCGCTGAGTGGGCTCAAGAAGATCCACGCCGGCAAGGTGCGCGACATCTATGAGATCGATGCGCAATCCATGCTCATAGTGACCACCGACCGCATCTCGGCGTTCGACGTGGTGCTGCCCGATCCGATTCCCGACAAGGGCCGCGTGCTCAATTCCATTTCGAACTTCTGGTTCGCACGCACTCGACACATCGTCCCGAATCACCTGACGGACCGCAGCATCGCCGAGGTGGTGAGCGATCCGGCCGAGCGCGCACTGCTCGCCGACCGGGCCGTGATCGTGAAACGCCTGAAGACCGTGCCGCTCGAAGCGGTGGTGCGCGGATACGTGATCGGCTCGGGGTGGAAGGATTACCAGAAGACCGGCGCGATCTCCGGCATCAAACTACCGGCGGGTCTCAAGCAGGCGGCGAGACTGCCGCAGACGCTGTTCACGCCGTCCACCAAGGCCGCAATCGGTGAGCACGACGAGACCATCAGCTTCGAACAGGCGGCACAGCTCGTGGGCGAGGAGCTCGCGGCGCGCGTGCGCGATACCGCGATCGCGCTCTACGAATACGCGTCGGCGCACGCGCGCGAGCGCGGCATCATCATTGCCGATACCAAGTTCGAATTCGCGCTTGGCGCTGACGGCAGGCTCGTGTTGATCGACGAGGTGCTGACTCCCGACTCCTCGCGCTTCTGGCCGGCCGAAACCTGGCGTGAGGGCTCGAGCCCGCCCTCCTTCGATAAGCAGTTCGTGCGCGACTATCTCGAGACTCTCGACTGGAACAAGAAGGCGCCGGGCCCGAAGCTTCCGCCGCAGGTCATCGCCGGCACGCGCGCGAAATACTTGGAAGCACTCGCGACCCTGACTTCCCAGGCCTCCGGCCACTCTTAACGCCGCCGAAGCGGCGGCGTACATGAAATTAACGGGTCTCTTCTGCCCACTTCGAGAGCCGCGCGTGGATGGCGGCGAGGCCGTCGGTCAGGGCGGCGGGTCCGGGTTGCAAGATGATCGATGACTTGATCTCGTAGAGATGCCCATCGCGCACCGCGGGCACCTCGTTCCAGCCAGCGCGCGCCGCCACGGTCTCGGGACGGAATTTCTTGCCGCACCACGAGCCGAAGATCACATCGGGCGCGCGTCGCGGCACTTCGAGTGGGTCGGCGATGATGCGATTCTTGCCGAGCGGTTCGCATGCGAGCTCCGGAAAGACATCTTCGCCGCCGGCGATGTCAATCACCTCCGACACCCAGCGGATGCCGGATATCTGCGGCTCGTCCCATTCCTCGAAATAGACCCGCGGCCGCCGCGCGAAGCGCGCAGCACTGGTGCGCACCGCTTCGATTCCGCCTTGAAGTTTTTCGATGAGCACGCTGGCTTTGGTGGCGCTTCCCACCATCGCGCCGAGCGTTGCGATCATGCGCAGGATCTGCGCCACGCTGCGATGGTTGAAGACGTGCACTTCGATCCCGGCGCGGATCAGCTCAGCGGCGATATCCGCCTGCAGGTCGGAGAAACCGAGCACGAGGTCCGGCCGCAGCTCGACGATCTTGTCGATCTTCGCGCTGGTGAAGGCCGAGACGCGCGGCTTTTCACGCCGCGCTCGCGGCGGGCGCACGGTGAAGCCCGAGATGCCGACGATGCGCTCTTCCTCACCTAGCAGGTAGAGCGTTTCAGTAGTTTCCTCGGTGAGGCAGACGATTCGCGTCGGTAAGTCGAAGTGCATGAGGCAATCTCGCCGTGACAGCGGCAGGTAGGCCACTTATTCTGCCACCACGATGATTCTTGTCTTCTGGAACTGGCTCGACCGCTATCTGTTCGGCGAGTACTCGGAAGGGCCCACTCCCGGTGCACGGGCGCTGCGTCTGCTACGTTATCCGTACGCCTTGCTGCGCGACCTGTCGCGTGGCCAGATCAATCTCTATGCCATGGGCCTGGTGTACGCGACGCTGCTGTCGCTGGTGCCGCTCATCGCCTTCGCCTTCGCGGTGCTCAAGGCCTTCGGCGCGCATCGCGAACTGCAGCCCATCATCCTGGAGTTCTTCAAGCCCATGGGCTCGCGGGCCGCCGAAGAGTTCACCAGCAAGGTCATGGAATTCGCCGACAGTGTCAGCACGGGCGTAGTCGGATCCTTGGGGCTCGCGCTGCTGCTGTGGACGCTGCTAGGCACCATCAAGAAGGTCGAGGACGGCTTCAATTTCCTGTGGCGTGTGGAGCAGGCGCGCAGCTTCGCGCGGCGCGTGACCGAGTACGTCGCGCTGCTCATCGTCGGGCCGATCGTGGTGGTGAGCTTCATCGGCCTGTCGCACAACGCTCTGGAAACCGCCTCGGTCGGGCTCGGCCGCTACATGCCGTTCGTCGAACGGCTGGTCGCGTTCAGCATCGAGATTTCCCCGTATTTCATGGTGGCGGCGATTTTCACCGCCGTGTACATGTTCGTACCCAACACCAAAGTGAAGTGGAAGCCGGCGATCATCGGCGGCGTCACCGCCGGAATTCTCTGGGCCGCGGTGGGCAAGCTGTTCACGGCGCTCGTGGTGTTCTCCACGCGCCTCACGGTGGTGTACGCCGGCTTCGCCATTATTGTTGCTGCGCTGCTCTGGACCTACTTCGGCTGGCTGATCCTGCTGGTCGGCGCGCAGTTGTCGTTTTACGTACAGAACCGCAACTACCTGCGCATGGGATTGACGGAGTTGCGCCTCTCGGCCGTGCAGCGCGAGCAGCTCACGCTCAAGGTCATGTTCCTCATCGGCCGGTCGTACCACGATGGAAAAACCCGGTGGTCGGTCGACACTCTCGCGCATGAGCTCGCCATGCCCGGCATCGCCATCTCGCGCATCGTGCACGCGCTCGAGGACGCGCACCTGCTCACGATGACGGATGATGAGCGATTGCTGCCGGCTCGCGATCTCGGGCAGATCTCGATCCAGGAGATCGTCGACATCGCGCGCAACGAGAAAGCCGGACAAGTGGGCTGGCGGAATCTCAAACTACCGGCGGTCGACGCCATCAGCAAGACGATGGACGACGCGTGGCGCAAGAGCTGCGGGGAAATGACGTTGCGGGACCTCGTCGAGGAAGCCGCGTAGAAATGGGGACATTCCTGATTTCCTAGGAAACGGGGACGCGGCTGGATGGGAGTGGGAGGTGGAGTTGCTGGATCGCTCAGGGTTGAGAGCTCGCTGCTGAGCGCGCCGGACGGCGTTCGCTCGCGCGAGGCTGCGCGCCAGAGCTGTCAGCGGTTGATTGGGGACAAGCGCTGAACGGGCACTGTTAGAGAAGAACCACCAAAGAGTACCTGCGCGCTTAACGCCTCGCGCTCGCCGCTCAGACGCTCGCTCTCGACCCTGAGCGATCCAGCAACGCCAGCTCACACTCCGATTGCGGCGCGTCCCCATTTGCTCGGGTGGCTGAGAAAAGAGCCGCACGGATGGTTGCTAGTATGAGCTTTTGGGCTTGCGCTCTTTTCTCCGCTAGCTGGGATACACCACATCCACCTGCTGTGGGATCTTCCTCTCCGCTTGCGTGGGCGCGCGAGGATGTTCGGGTTGAAGGTTCCAGGCGCGAGCGTGTGAGCGGCGCAGCGCGGGGCGTTAAGCGCGCAGGTACTCTTTGGTGGTTCTTTCCTACCCTGCGCGTTTTGTGCTGATTGCAATTGATCGCTGACAGCTCTGGCGCGCAGCCCCGCGCAAGCGAACGCCGTCCGGCGCGCTCACCAGCGAGCGCCTGGAACCTTCCACCCGAACATCCCCACTCACCCACACAATCAGGTCCGGCCCCTTTTTGCTAGGAAATGGGAAGTGTCCCCATTTCTACGCCCGCACGATCACCCCGCTGTCGTTGAACCAGACCGAGCCTTTCGCGGTGGACAGGTGCACTCCACCGGCCCAGTCGTCCAGTGGATTGGCCGGATACGAGGACGCCGCACCGCTCAGCACCTGCGCGCCGAGCTCCGTCAACGTCACCTCGGCGCGCCCGATCTGCTGCCGGCTCCCGCTGAAATTGAGCAACGGGTGCGGCATTCCACTGCTGGTCATGCCGAGCAGTCGCGAGAATGTATAGAGGTCCCCGACCAGGTCGCCGTCTTCGAACATCGCTTCGATCGTGTGGGCGATCACGTTCGCCGCCTTGGGGCCATGGGTCTGCACGGACTCCAACAGGTGACGATCCCAGTAGTTGAGACCGGAGGCGCGATCCGGATAGCGGCGCAGGACCTTGGCGACCGCCTCCAGCAGGTACCAAGGCGCATCCGGATGGCGCGAGGCGAATGAGACCACCTCCGCGGGATCGGGAGCGGTCAGCGCCACCCACGCGTCGCGATACGCCGCGAGCTCGAACAGCGACAGCTTTCTCGGTTCCGGGTGCGCGCGCAGCTGTTGGGGCGTGAGCTCGCCAGTGCCTCGCACCCGCGCACCAGTCTCCGCGTGTTTTTCGAACTGGACTACATGGACTCCGTTCACGTCGCCGCCCGACACCGCGACCAGGTGAAGGACGAATGAAATCGTGAACTGATCGCTGTTGCCGGTGGCGGCCCAGACGCAGGGATACTCGGGTCCCCGCAGCCGGTCCGCATGCTTGAGCAGATCGATGGGCGAAGGATCAAAGTTGAAGTTGCGCAAGTGCGCAAAAGCACGATGCCAGAAATGGAGCCGCACCTTCTGCCACAACGATATCTTGGGACTCCGGGCAATGGGACCACAGGTGAGAACGTCGCGCTGGATCAGCAGGCGGTCGCTCGGTCCAAAGGCGTGCAGGAATGTTCCCGCGGCCATGTCCCCGTTGACGACATTCAGCTGTAAGGAAGCGGGTTCATTCACGAAACATTCGCCTCCACGCTGGCGTCAATCGCCGGCGATCGTCATTTCGCCAATGAGGATCGAGCCCACGCGCACCCCGCCGCGCAGGTCCACATCGCTGCCAATGGCGGCGATGTTCTTGAAGATCTCCTTGAGGTTCCCGGCGATGGTGATCTCGTGCACGGGATACGCCTGGACGCCGTTCTCCACCCAGTAGCCTGACGCGCCGCGCGAATAATCGCCGGTGACGCCGTTCACGCCCTGCCCCATGAGCTCTGTGACTAACAAGCCGGTGCCGAGTTCGCGCATGAGCGCCCCGATCTCCACGCCGCCGGTATTCGACTCCACCAGCAGGTTGTGCGTGCCACCGGCATTGCCGGTGGTCCTGAGACCGAGTTTGCGTGCGGAGTAGCTGCCGAGGATGTAGCCCTGCAGCACCCCATCGCGCACCAGATCCCGATCGCGCGTCGCCACGCCTTCGCCATCGAACGGGCTGCTGCCGAGCGCTTTCGGGATATGCGGCCGTTCGCGCAACTCTAGGAACGACGGAAATACCTGCTGGCCTGCTGCATCCAGCAGGAACGAGCTCTTGCGGTACTGGCTGCTGCCGCGCACGGCGCCCAGGAAATGGCCGATGAGGCCGCGGGCCACTTCGGGCGCGAACAACACACGCGCGCGTTGTGTCGCCAACTTGCGCGCGCCGAGGCGGGCAACGGCGCGCTGACCGGCCTTGCGGCCGATGCTCTCCGAGCTCTCCAGATCGCGCGCATCGCGGGCGGAGGCGTACCAATAGTCGCGCTGCATGTCCTCGCCTGCCTGGGCGAGCAGCACGCAGCTCACGCTGTGACTCGTGGATGGGTAGCCGGCGAGAAATCCATGTGAGTTGCCGTACACGCGCACGCCACGATGGCTGCTGACGCTCGCGCCTTCGGAGTTGGTGATGCGCGTGTCGACGGAGCGGCCGGCTGCCTCGCACTCGCGCGCGGTCTCCACCGCCTGCTCGGGCGCAAGGTCCCAGGGATGATCGAGGTCGAGGTCGGGAATGTCGTGCGCCAGCTCGTCAGGATCGGCAAGCCCCGAACAATCGTCCTCGGCGGTATACCGCGCGATATCGCAGGCTTTCTCGACAGTTTCGGCCACCGCGCGCACGGATAAGTCCGCGGTGCTGGCCGAACCCTTGCGCTTGCCGAAGTACACCGTGATGCCCATGCCGCGATCGCGCTGGTATTCGACGGTTTCGACGTCTCCCAGGCGCACGGTGGTAGTAAGTCCTTTCTGCAGGCTGACATCGGCTTCGGCTTGGGTAGCCCCCAGGCTGCGCGCGAGCTTCAATGAATCGGAAACGATGCCTTTCAGCTCGGGAATTCGCGTGCCATCGACTTCCTGACGGGGCTGAACGATTGCTTGCATGGCAGAATTGTACGATGCACGACGAAGACGAAACCGAGGAAATACGGGGTCCGAGCAAAAGCGCACGCAAGCGGGAGGCGACCGCTGCCCAGGATCTTGGCACCCGGCTGATTGCGCTCAAGGAGACCGAGCTCGCGGCTCTGAACCTGCCGGAAGCCCTGCTGGATGCCATCCTGCTCGCCAAACGCATCACCAGCCGCGGTGGCCTCGCACGCCAGCGGCAATACATCGGCAAGCTCATGCGCGAGATCGATCCTGTACCCATCGAGGCAGCGCTCGGGGCAGAATCACGCGTCTCGGCCCTGGACGCCGAAAAGCACAAGCGCATCGAAGCCTGGCGCGCGCGGCTGCTCTCGGAAGGTCCGAAGGCGCTCGATGAGCTCATCGAATGGCGTCCCGTCGCTGACCGCAAGGCCCTGCAGGCGCTCATCGCCAAGGCGAGCAACTCACGAGTCGACCCGGGAAGCCGCGAAGGCGCATCACGCGAGCTGTTCCGTTCGATTCGAAGTTTGTTTGAAGCTTCTTCGTGACGCGCGCGCGCCTCACGGGTAGGATTTCGCGATGAAACCACTGGTCGGCATCATCATGGGCTCGACTTCCGATTGGGAGACGATGCGCGCCGCGGCCGATGCGCTCGACAAGCTCGGCATCCCCTACGAGACCCGCGTGGTTTCGGCTCACCGGACACCCGACCTGCTGTTTGACTATGCCTCGAACGCGCAAGGGCGCGGCATCGAGGTAATCATCGCCGGTGCCGGTGGGGCCGCCCACCTACCCGGGATGACCGCTGCGAAGACAACTCTTCCCGTGCTCGGCGTGCCGGTGCAGTCGAAGGCGCTGAGCGGCCTCGATTCGCTGCTCTCCATCGTGCAGATGCCGGCGGGAATTCCCGTCGCCACGTTCGCCATCGGCATCGCCGGCGCCACCAATGCAGGGCTCGCGGCGGCCGCGATCCTCGCCAACAAGCGGCCGGAGATCGATGCGGCGCTCAAGAAATTCCGCGTCGAGCAGACCGAGAAGGTGCTCGCCCGTTCCGATCCGAGCACGGCCGATCCGGCTTCGTGAAATGACCCACAGTCAATGACAATAGGCATCGTCGGCGCCGGACAGCTCGGGCGCATGATGGCGCTGGCCGGCTATCCACTGGGTTTCGACTTCCTGTTCCTCGACCGCGACGCGAAGACGCCGGGCGGCCAGGTTGGGCCGATTCTCGAAGGCGCGCTCACCGATCGGAGCTTGTTAGGTCAGCTCTCGCAACGCTGCGAAGTGCTCACCTTCGACTGGGAGAACATTCCGGTCGATGCGCTCGAGGGCCTTCCCGGCAAGGCACGCATAGCACCGCCGCTGCGCGCATTGGCCGCCGCCCAGGACCGCCTCACCGAAAAACGCACCTTCGATCTGCTCGGCATCGCCACCACGAAGTACGCGGCCGTGGATTCACGCGCGACGCTCGAGCTGGCGGTGAAGACCATCGGCCTGCCCGGCGTGCTCAAGACGCGGCGCATGGGATACGACGGCAAGGGTCAATTCGTCTTGCGCGCATCGGCCGACATCGATCGCGCCTGGGAGGCGCTCGGCTCCGCGCCGCTGCTCTACGAAAACCTGGTGCCTTTCGACGCCGAGGTGTCCGTCATCGCCGTCCGCGGCGCTCAGGGCGAAACCGCGTTCTATCCACTCAATCTCAACGTGCACCGCGATGGCATCCTGCGACTCACGCGCGCGCCGCACGGCAATGTGGCGCTGACCCGTCAGGCACAACGCGCGGCGCGCCGGTTGCTCGCCCATTTCAACTACGTCGGCGTGTTGACCATCGAGTTCTTCGTCAGGCGCGGCAAACTCATTGCCAACGAGATGGCGCCGCGCGTGCACAATTCCGGCCACTGGACCATCGAAGGTGCCGATACCAGCCAGTTCGAAAATCACGTGCGCGCGGTCGCGGGATTGCCGCTGGGCAGCACGGCAGCGCGCGGCCACTCGGCAATGATCAATCTTGTAGGCGAAATGCCGACACGCGATGCGCTGCTCGCCCAGCCGGGAGTGCACTGGCACGACTACGGCAAGACGGCACGCCCCGGCCGCAAGCTAGGCCATGTCACGATTTGCGATAACGCGACACAAAAACGCAATCTGCGCGCTTTTAAGCTGCTTTCCCGCATCGACCGCGCGACTTACCTCGCAATTCGGTAAGCCTGATCGGGGGTTCTCTGCCGAATTCCCAGGTTTACCGTAATATCGGCCGCTGCGATGTATATCGAGACCTTCAAGCTTCGTGAGCTGCCTTTCCGGTTGAGTCCGGACCCGCAGTTCCTCTATCTGTCCCGGGCTCATGCACGCGCCAAGGCGTACATGGAGTCGACCATCTGGTTTACCGACGGCTTTGTGGTCGTCACCGGTGAAATCGGCTCGGGCAAGACCACCCTCATCGAAAGTTTCCTGCGCCAGCTCGACTCGGACGTGGTCATCGCGCAGATCAACCAGACCCAGGTCAACGCAGTCGAATTCCTGCAGTCGGTTCTCGTGCAGTTCGGTTTCTCGCCTTTCAAGATGAAGAAGGCCGAGCTGATCGCCACGCTGAACACTTTTCTCATCGAGCAGTACGCCGCCGGCCGCAAGGTCCTGCTGATCATCGACGAAGCGCAGAACCTCACACTCAAGGTGCTCGAGGAAATCCGCATGCTGTCGGGAATCGAGTCCACGAAAGAGAAGGTGCTTCGCATCATTCTCGCCGGACAACCCGAGCTCAACGAAAAGCTGGACTCAGCGGAGCTGGTGCAGCTCGCGCAGCGCATCCGACTTCGCTTTCACGTCGGCGCGCTGTCGCGTGAAGACGTGCGTTCCTATGTGCGGCATCGCCTCGACGTAGCCGGCGCGGATGGGCGGCAAATCTTCGCTGAAGACACCTTCCCGGAGATCGTCAAGTACTCCGGTGGCGTGCCACGCCTCATCAACACGCTGTGCGATACGGCTATGATGGCCGCCTTCAACGAGGACCGCGATCACGTCACGCTCGAGGATATCGCCTCGGCGGTATCCGAGTTGCGCTGGGTGGAGTTTTCATCGCGCCCCATCGCCATGACCGCCAAGCCTGCGAACGGGTCCGCATCCAGCGGCGATCGCACGACCCGACCTTTGGCGAAACTGGTCTTGTCGGCCGAAGGCAAGGCCGTCGCCGAGCTGCACCTCATCCCCGGCCGAAAAGTCATCGGCCGAACCCCCGACAATGATCTGCAAATCGACAGCAAGTTCATCAGCCGTCACCACTGCCAGCTGATCACGGGCAGCGACGGCATCACCGTCGTCGAAGATCTCAACAGCACCAACGGCATCCTGGTCGATGGCAAGCGCGTGCGGCGCCATACGCTGCGCGACGGCGACTTGGTGATCATCGGTCAGCACGAAATGCTGTACGTGGACGACCAGGCCCAGCACCTGGCCGACACACACGATGACCTGCCGAGGGTGGACGTGAACGCCGCGAATGAAGATGCGGACGAAGACTCCGCGGCCGAGGATGCAGCCGGCGCGCGTTAGTGGCGAGTGCGTGAAATGAAAAAGGGGCGCGCAGATCGCAAACTGCGCGCCCCTCGTTTTTTCCGAAGACGGGTGCTGATTCTAGCGACGGCGTCCCGTGAAGAGGTCGATCAGGCGGCCGAAGAGGCCGGGGCGGAAGCCATCCACCTGCATCGAGCTGCGCGGCGTTCCCGTTTGACGGCGCATTTCTGCAAGCACGTCCGGCGGCAGATTGATTCGAAACTCGCCGCTGGCAGCTGTGTCGTTACGCATTTTCGAGGGGCTCCGTTGAGGATCGGTTCTGGGGACGGCGGCTGCAGTGTGCGGAAGCATGTGGCGGTCATGATGTGCCGGGAGTCACATTGTTTCCAATGTCGCAAATCGCGTACTTCATTATGTACCGTCTGATTGTGGTGTAGGCGCGGAGCGATTCCATTCGCTACAAAATGCTGACGCACTTTGCCGACATCCTTGTCGACCGCGCGTTCCGATAGTGCTGGGGCGCGGCGAATGCGCGTACCGTGAATACCGACGGGATTGCGCAGTTATTACCGGGCATGCTGCCAACATCAAGTCTCATGGAGTGGGCTCATGAAAAAGGTCGTCGTCCTGCTCACTCTCGGGCTGCTTGCGGTCTACGGCATCGGCCGTTTCAATCTCGGCGAATCGGGAGGCATGCGCTTCATGGCGAAAATGGAATCGCTGATGAATGAAGGGGATGCCTCCGGAGTCTGCGAGATGTTTCATGAAGACCTGAAGGTCGAAATCGCCGACCATGCGAGCGACACACCGCGGCAGGTCAACGGCGGAAAGGACGATTTCTGCGCGCTGACGCGAGCCACGATCGCGGGACTGCAGTCGGTGCCGCATTCGATTCGCGTCAATTACAGTGATGTGGCTGCCAAGCACACACTGAGCAACCCGTGGACCAGCGAATTGAGCTATTCGGAGCACCGCACGCTGAGTATCCCCGGCGCCAATATCAACCTGCTGACCATCAGCAATGATCACATCACGCTGGTGCAGACCGTTTCCGGCGTCAAGCTGTTGAAAGTGAAAAGCGAACTCTTCAAGGTCGACGCAACCTGAGGTTGCGTCAACCCGTGCCGCCTACCGTCAGCCCATCGATGCGCAGCGTGGGTTGTCCTACACCGACCGGCACGCTCTGCCCTTCCTTGCCGCAGGTGCCGACACCGTCGTCGAGCTTGAGATCGTTGCCCACCATCGACACTCGCGTGAGCACGTCAGGGCCGTTGCCGATCAGCGTGGCCCCCTTGATCGGGGCACCGACCTTGCCGTTTTCGATGAGATACGCCTCGCTGGCCGAGAACACGAACTTGCCCGAGGTGATATCCACCTGTCCGCCGCCAAAGTTCACGGCGTAGATGCCCTTCTGCACCGAGGCCAGAATTTCTTCCGGCGGTGTCTTGCCGGCGCGCATGTAGGTGTTGGTCATGCGCGGCAGCGTTACGTGCGCGAAAGACTCCCGCCGTCCATTGCCGGTGGAATTCGTACCCGTCAGGCGCGCGTTCATCGTGTCCTGCAAGTAGCCCTTGAGCACGCCGTTTTCGATGAGCGTGGTGCACTGCGTGGGCGTGCCTTCGTCGTCGATGTTGAGCGAACCGCGCCTGCGCGAGAGAGTTCCATCATCGACAATGGTGCAATGCTCGGACGCCACGCGTTCGCCGATGCGGCCGGCGAATGCCGAAGTGCCCTTGCGATTGAAGTCGCCTTCGAGCCCATGTCCGATCGCCTCGTGCAACAGGATGCCGGGCCAGCCCGGACCCAGCACCACTGTCATGGTGCCCGCGGGCGCCGGCACGGCATCGAGGTTGACCAGCGCCTGGCGCACGGCTTCCCGCGCGAGTGCGATAGGTTTGTCGGCCGCGACGAGCTCGGGCAGCGTGATGCGCCCGCCGGCCCCGGCATAACCCTGCTCGCGGCGGCCGTCCTGCTCGACGATGACTGAAACGTTGAAACGAACCAATGGGCGTACGTCGGCGGCCAGATGCCCTTCGCTGTTGGCGACCAGCACCACTTCGTGCACCGCCACCACGCTCGCCATGACCTGCTTGACGCGCGGATCCATCTTGCGGGTCTCGCGATCGACGCGCTCGAGCCACGCGACCTTTTCACTCGAAGTGAAGCTGCTCACCGGGTCGATGGGTAGATAGAGGCGGTGGCCGCTGGTCGGCAGCACGCCGTGCATGGCGCGCTCGCCGCCGCGGATGGCGATGGCGCGCGCGGCGCGCGAGGCCTCCTCGAGCGCCGGCAGCACGATCTCATCGGAATAGGCGAAGCCGGTCTTTTCACCGGCGACGGCGCGCACGCCCACGCCCTGCTCGATGCTGGCGCTGCCTTCCTTGACGATTCCATCTTCCAACGCCCAGCTCTCCTCGCGCGACAGCTGGAAATAGAGGTCGGCGGAATCGACCGAGCTCGACATCACCTGGGATAGCGCACTGTCCAGGCGCGAATCGTCGAGCCCGCCGGGACGCAGGATGAGTTCCCGGGCGATGGCAAGAGGTTCGTCGGAGTTCATTGGGTCCAAGAGGTCACCGTGTCCAAGGCAATGTAATCGTTGCGCCAGATCGTAATGTACAGCAGCGCCAGCAATGGCTTGGCCTTGGGGCGGCATTCCATGCGCACGATCTCGCCCGGTTGGATCGTGAATGCCAGCTCGCGCGACCCACACCACTTTACGCGCAGCTGCAGGCGATGCTCGCCGGGCGTGAGGCCTATCTGCACGGTCGAGTCGTCGCCTACCTGCGCCTTGTGCAATCCGTCGACCAGCACGTTGTAGGTGTACTCGCGGTCCTGCGCGTGGCGGACGCGGCGAACGACGAGCACGGTCACGTGTTGTAGATCACGCGGTGCTCGAGCGCCGGAAAACGAGTGCGCGCATCCAGTTGCGCGGCGGCGTCGATGTCCGCCACTACGCTGCCGGTACCCCCCGGCATGCGCGCCAGCACTTTGCCCCAGTGATCGATGATCATCGAGTCTCCAAAAGTCTCGCGTCCGCTCGGATGCACACCCCACTGCGCGGGCGCGATCAGCGCGCTCAGGTTCTCGATGGCGCGCGCCCGCAGCAGCGATTCCCAGTGCGTCTTGCCCGTGGGCACCGTGAACGCCGATGGCACCACGAACAGGTCGGCGCCCTGGCGCGACAGCACTCGGAACAGCTCCGGAAAGCGCATGTCGTAACACACCGCCAACCCGAGCTTGCCCGCCGGGGTTTCCACGACCCGCGGCTCGTGGCCTGCCACGGTATGCGCCGATTCCCGGTGCGTCTCGACGCTGCCGGGCACGTCGACGTCGAACAGATGAATCTTGTCGTAGCGCGCCGCCCGCTGTCCGTCGGACTTGTAGACCAGGCAGGCAGCGGCTACGCGGCCATCGGCGTCCTGGCGCAGGGGCACCGTGCCGCCGACGATCCATATCTTGAGGCGCCTGGCGGTGTCTGCAAGGAAGTTCTGGATACGGCCGGCACCGTCCGGCTCGGCGATCACGCGCTTGTCGCCGCTGTCGCGGCCCATGAAGGCAAAGTTCTCGGGGAGAGCGGCGAGCACGGCGTTGAGGCGGGCGGCTTCGGCGAGAAAGCGCCCGGCCGCTTCGAGATTGGCGTCGATGTCGTGACCGGAAGTCATCTGGATTGCCGCTACGCGCATGCGGGGAATTTAATGGGGACATTCCCCATTTGCTAGCAAAAGGGGACGCGCCTCATCCGCAAACAATGCACATTGGAGTTCCACTGAAGAGGCGCGCCTTTTTGCCCGCTAGCGGGCAAATGAGGAATGTCCCCATTAAATTCCCCGCATGCGCGTCAGTGCCAGGTGCCGTGCCACTGCACACGACGCGCTTCGGGAGGCTCGGTCCAGCCACGGCGCGCCACCGAGCCGCGCAAGGCGGTCAAGGCGCGGGCCAGCCGGGCGCGCGCCGGAGTCGGCACGGCGCTGGCGGCGAGCGAGACGCGCTCGTAATCGATCATCAGGTCATATTCACGCGCGACCAGGCCGACGCGGCCACTGCCACGGAACATCTGGTCCGCTTCGGGCCCGGTGCCCTGCACATTGGTGAGCTCGATCTGGCCATCGGCGAGCGTGGCGTGGGCAAGGAGCTGATGGCTGCTGTCCGTGCCCTGGGTTTCGAATTCGAAACGGCCGGCGAGCAGGCGGGTCAGGTCCCCCTGTGAGTCGCCTGGCCAGGTGAGTTTCCCTTTCGCATGCAGCGACCGGGTGGGCCATTCCGGCGGCAGTTGGGCCTCGCGCAGCAGCGCCTCGAGTTGCTGCGAGTCCGCAGTGAAGTCGGCGCTGCAGCGGGCGTCCACACTGGCGCACAGACCGTGCACCGTGAGCTGGTGCGGCGCCGATTCCGCCGATTCCAGCGAAAACTCCACGCCGGCTTCGCGCCGTGCGAGCGTCGCCCGGAATGTCCCGAGGCTCAAATCCGCATGGCGCATGTCGTCGACCGTCATGGCGATCTCGCCGTCCGCCGGCAACATGGCGCCCGCGGAGGCAAGCACCGTGGGCGCGCGCTTGAGATCGAGCCGTTCGAACTTCAGTTGCGCGACATCATCAGCCGCCGTGCGCCGCCACTCGCCGGCCACACCCTGCATTTTGAAATCCGCCGTGGTCACGCCGTTCACGATGACGCCCTGAATCGCGAGGTCGCGCCCGTCGACCGTGAATTCGCGAACGCCCTTGGCGTCGATGCGCAGCTGCGCGCTGACCGGCAGAGCGCGCGCGCGCGACTTGGCGAACGGTTCGGGCAGCCGGCTTTCGACGCCAGCCAGGTTGCTGGCCAGCGCAAGTTGCCAGCCGTCCGCCTGACGCTGTGCCGATCCCGTCCACGAAAGCTGCCCGTTGATGCGGCCCGACGTTTCCGGCTGGCCTAACAATCGCAGCAGTGGCGCGGCGTCGGCGACACCGCTGATGCCGACGTTGAGATTGCCGCGCGTGGTGACGCGTCGCGATTCGAATTGAATCGGTCCGCCGAGCCAGGTGCCTGAAAGGGCGAGACCGCGCAACTGTCCGCTGGAATAACGCACGGTTCCGGCGAGCTTCTCGACGGGCGGCAAATCGTCGGCAAGCGGCAGCGAAGCATTCGTGAGCTGCGCCGTGACACGCCACAGATCCGGCGCGCGCAACGCGCGTTCACCGCGCGCATCGGCGTCGACAGTGACCATACCGGTGAGCCGCTCCAGGCCCTGCCCCTGCAACGAGCGCCGCAGTAGCGGCGATGTCAGCTCACCTTGAAGTGCCGCCTGCAGCCGCGGCGCGCCCTTCAACGGCCAGTCGACCCGCGCAGAGGTGATCGCCAGCTCATCGATCTCACCACCATCGAGCATCAGGCGGGTATTGCCGCGCGCGAATTCGAGCGTGCCCCGCCCTGCCGAGAGGCTTGGCAGCTCGTCACCCGCAACCGCCAGCTCCGCGAGCTTCAGCGTCCCCTTCGAGCGCAGCCAATTCACCCCGCGCTGGCCGCTGGCGTCGCGCAATGGCAGGACATTGAGCGTGCCTTCGACCACCTGGCCCAGCTGGATATCGGCGAGCAGCGCTGGCACCTCGATTTCCTGCGCGAGCACGCTCCAGCCATCACGCAGTTGCGCACGATCGAGATTTGCGATGGTGATCGTCAGCGGGTTGGCGAGCGCACTCCATTCACCGCGAGCCGCCACCGTCGTGGCATCGCTGCTTACGCGGAAATCTTCGAAACGAAAACTTGCAGGGCCTGGTGCGTTCAATACCACGAGCCGGCCGTCGAGATTAATGGGACGCGATTCTGCAACGCCGCCGAGGTGCAAGGTGGCGGAATTCGCCGGATCGAAAGTGAGCGCCACGGAGCTGTCGCTGACTTGCAAGCTCGCCGCGACGTGGTCGATGCGCGTGTGATCCGCGGCTCGCGCGAGCTCGGCGCCCGTCAGTTGCGCGCTCAAGCTCCAATGTTGGGCACCCGCACCGGAATCGAAGCGCACTGCGCGCAGCTCGCCCGCAGAGGCCCGCCAGCCGCCCCGCAGAGCCAGCATGCGCCGATCGATGTTCGGCGAGAGCAGCTCCGCCATGAGCTCCACGGCCATGAATGGCACTCGTTCGGCCGAGACCGTGGTGCGCACGATACGCGTCGTACCGCGCTCGAGCCGCACTCGCGCCACCAGGTTCGGTGCGCGCTCGAGGCGCGCTCCGCGCGTCAGCTGCAGGTCGGCGAAGCGCAGCACGAAGTCATCTGCGTTGCGTTCGAGCTTGCCGTCGACGGTGAAGTGATCAAAGCGCCCGTGCTGGTCTTCTCCGATTTCGATATCGCGCGCGCTGGCCTTCCAACGGCCGGACTCGATGTGCCCGTTCGACAGGCGCAATGTGGCATCGAGTGTGCCGCGCCCGCGCGCCGCGGCGGTGACGCCAGCAAAGGTGGGTAGCTTGTCGAGGAACACGCGCCGCGCTATGACACGCAGATCACCGGACACCCCTGAGTCGTCGCCGAGACCTTCGAGTTTCGCCGATACGAACAGCGACTGGCCGACATCCTGCGAGAGCAGCATGGTGCCGAATGCGTTGAAGCTTCCGGCACCGCGGCTCAATACCGCCTGGCTCAGCGTGAAGGTGGTGCGGGCGCCGCGATCGCCACGGCGCAGCAGATGAACGCGCGCACCTTCGACTTCGATGCGGCCGTTCGGCATGAGGTCTGCCCAGGCTGTGAAACGGCGCACCAGCGCGCCTTCGTCATCGGCCGCGGTGTGTGCCGGCGCGCGCGCCGCGGCGCGGGGCGCGGCGGCAGTGGCTGGGATGTCGAGCGTGTCGCCGATGATTTCGATGTCGGGCGACGACAGCGTCACGTGGCCCAATGAAAATTCGTGGTGGCGAAGATAGTCCCAGGTGTCGAACTCCACGCGCAGTTCGGGCGCAACCACGCGCACTCTTCCGCGCTTGGGATCGGTGAGCTCGACGCGCTCGAACACCGCGCTGGTGCCGTCCAGATTCCATGCGAAGTGCACGTTGTCGAATCGGACTGCGAGCCCGGTGCGATCGGCGATGAGTTTCTCGAGGGTGGCACGTTGCTCAGGTACACGCGCGGCGACGACTCGCGTGAAGACGACACCGAGGGTGCCAATCAGCAGTGCACAAAACGTAACCAGCACCGCGCGCTTCATCCAACCGGATGATTCGCCCGCCCATCCTTTTTTTTGAATGGTCCCTTGGTTTAGGGTTGTGTCGGTCATCTCATTTCAAGCCAGCACCACGTCGTATTGATCGAAGCCGTACAGCGCTTCCACCTGTAACCGTATCGGCCTTCCCACCTGATGCTCGAGCTCGGCAAGCACTGCCGATTCATCGTCCAATAGGCGGTCGATCACGTTCTGATGAGCCAAAATTAGCAGTTCACGGCTCTGGAACTGCCTGCTCTGGCGCACAATTTCACGGAATATCTCGTGACAGACGGTTTCAGGCGTGCGCACGAAGCCACGGCCTTCACAACTGGGACACGCCGCACAAAGCAAATGTTCCAGGCTGTCGCGGGTTCTCTTGCGGGTCATCTCCACGAGGCCGAGCGACGACACGCTGGCGATGTGGGTCTGAGCATGATCTTCGGCCAGTGCGCGCTGCAGCGCGTCCAGCACCTGGGTGCGATGGCCGGGGTCGGCCATGTCGATGAAATCAATGATGATGATGCCACCGAGGTTGCGCAGGCGAAGCTGCCGCGCGATGGCCACGGCCGCTTCGAGGTTGGTGCGGAAAATCGTATCTTCGAGATTGCGATGACCGACGAAGCCACCGGTATTGACGTCGATGGTGGTCATCGATTCGGTCTGGTCGATGACCAGGTGACCACCGGATTTCAGATTGACGCTGCGCTCGAGCGCCTTGCCGATCTCCTCTTCGACGCCGTGCAGATCGAAGATCGGCCGCTGCCCGGTATACAGGTCTATGGACGTGGTGCTGCCGGGCATGAAGGCTGCCGCGAACTCCAGCATGCTGGCATGCGCCGTCGCGTTGTCGACGAGCACGCGATCGACGCCGCGCGCCAGCTCGTCGCGCAAGATGCGCGTCGGCAGCGGCAGGTCTTCGTACACGAGCTCGCCAGCCGCCGCGCGCAAGCCCTTTTCCTTCACGTACTGCCACAGCCGGGCAAGGTACTGGATGTCTTCGCGGATCTGCTCGACGGAGGCGCCCTGCGCCGCGGTGCGCACGATGTAGCCGCCCGTGGTCTCGTGCGGCATCGCCTCGGCCACGAGCGCCTTGAGGCGCGCGCGTTCGGCTTCATCGTCGATGCGCGCGGACACCCCGACGCCGTCGCCGCGCGGCATGTACACCATGAGCCGCGACGGCAGCGCCACGAAAGTGGTTAGGCGAGCGCCCTTGGTGCCCATCGGGTCCTTGACCACCTGTACCAGGATGTCATCGCCCTCTTTCACGAGGCTGCGGATGTCCTCCACGGTCGGCGCGGCGATGAGGGTGCTGTCCGGATTGGGCTGGGCGATATCCGCGGCGTGCAGGAACGCGGTGCGCTCGAGCCCCACATCGATGAAGGCCGCCTGCATACCGGGCAGCACTCGCTGCACGCGACCCTTGTAAAGATTGCTGACGATGCCGCGCCGGCTCTGCCGCTCGACGAACAGCTCCGTCAGCACGCCGTTTTCGACTAGCGCCGCGCGATTTTCACGCGGCGCCACATTGATGAGAATTTCCGTCGTCACTCGGCCCCCCTCCACACCGGTATGCCGTGGGCGCGCAGCAGTGCCGCCGTTTCGAAGAGCGGCAGGCCCATGACGCCCGTGTAGCTGCCCGAGATGCCCGACACGAACACCGCGCCCAGGCCCTGGATCGCATAGGCGCCGGCCTTGCCCTGCGGCTCACCGCTCGTCCAGTAGGCGCGCATCTGCGCGCGCGTTAGCGGCGCAAACGACACGCTGGTGGTGGAGATGCCGACTGTCACGCCCTGCGTCGTGCGCAGCGCAATGCCCGTAAGCACCACGTGCGAGCGCCCGGACAGCTTGCCCAGCATGAGCTCGGCGTGGCTTTCGGATTCGGGCTTGCCGAGGATCTCCTGATCCACGACCACGGTGGTGTCGGCGGCGAGCACCGGCAGGTCCTGGTGCAGCGCCCAGATGGCGGAGGCCTTCTCGCGCGCGAGCCGCGTGACGTACTGGTCAGGCGGCTCGGCCACGTGCGGGGTCTCGTCGATGTCGGCCGGCAGCACCACGTGCGGCACGCCGATGAGGTCTAACAACTGGCGGCGCCGCGGAGAAGCCGACGCGAGTCTCAGCACCGGTTCGAATTCTTTTTGTTTGGTCATCGACCCCTCAGGCGATCCGCCAGTCGCGAATCTCGTTCACGACACTTCATTCACGATGATACGGGTGATTCTGCAGCACCGAATGCGCGCGATACAGCTGTTCGGCCAATATCACCCGCACCATGGCATGCGGGAAGGTGAGCTGCGACAGCGACCAGCGCAGCGTCGCGGCTTCGAGGATCTGCGGTCCCAGGCCATCCGGGCCGCCGATCACGAAGGTGAGATCGCGGCCATCCTGCTGCCGCTGCCCCAGCCACTTCGCGAATTGCACAGTGGTTAGGGTTTTGCCGTGTTCGTCGAGCGCGACCAGGTAGTCATCGCCGGCGCGCTCGAGCAGGCGCTCTTGTTCATCGAGCTTGTGTTTGCCGATCGACAGCTCTTCGAGGTCGATGCGAAGCGTGGAGCGCAGCCGGCGGGTGTATTCCCCGTAGGCGGTCGTCACCCACAAAGGCATGCGCGTGCCAACCGCGAGGATGCGAACGCGCACGTCCGACGCTCAGCGTGCTGTGCGCGCTCGCGAGACGGTCTTGCGGCGGGCGGCAGGAATTCTGCGCGGAGGCGGCGGAGCTAAGGCGGCTGTCGTTTCCAATATATCCTGGGCACCCGGCGGCGCGACGTCTTCCCAGAGCTTCTCGAGGCCGTAGAACTCGCGGACGCGCGGCAACATCACGTGCACCACGACATCGTTGAGATCGACCAGCACCCACTCACCTTCGCGCGCGCCTTCGACGCCGATGGGGCGGAAGTCGCTCTGCTTGGCAAATTGCAACACGCGATCGGCGATGGCTTTGACGTGGCGGTCGGAGTTGCCGGAAGCGATGACGACGATGTCGGTGATATCGGTGAGATGCCGGACGTCCATGACTTTGACGTTGACGGCTTTCATGTCATCGAGCGCGGCGTTGACGATGCGCAACAGGGTCTGCGGGATGGAAGATTTGGGCTGCGCGGCTGCGCGGCGGGGACGGGTTTTCGTGGTCATTTCACTCCGTGAGTAAGGGCTTAGCGGGGTCGAGCATAACACCCGGACTCGCGAATGATCTCGCGCACGGTGTCCGGCACCAGGAAACGCGGATCGCGGCCGGCATCGATGATCTGGCGCAATTCCGTCGAGGATATTTCGAGCTGGGTGACCGCGTGCACGTAGATGCGCCCGGCCGCCGATTTGTGCAGGTCGTTCACGGCGCCGGTTCCCCGATCCACCATGAGCTCGCCGAGCGGTCCCTGCGTGGGCGCCTTCCAGCCCGGCCGATGCGCGACCACGACGTGAGCGAGGTCGAAAAGCTCGCGCCATCGATGCCAGTTGGGCAGGCCCAGGAATGCGTCCATGCCCAGTAGCAGACACAGCGAACGCTGTGGAAATTCCCGGCGCAGCTCGGTCAGTGTGTCGACGGTATAGGAGGCTCCCGCGCGGCGGACTTCGCGATCGTCGACCAGGAACGCCGGCTGGTCGGCGACCGCAGCGCGCACCATGGCAACGCGCAGGCTGGCGTCCGCAAGCGTGCGCTCGCGATGCGGCGGATTGCCCGTAGGCAGGAACCTGACCTCGGTGAGCTTGAGCGACTGCCAGAGCTCGAACGCCGTGCGCAGGTGCCCGTAGTGGATCGGGTCGAATGTGCCACCGAACAGACCGATGGGACCCATTGGCGTGTTCAAGCGGCGCGGGTTCCAGTGAGTGGGAGGGCGCGGCGGCCCGCGAACTCGACGATCAGTAATGCCATTTCATCCCACGCGTCACCGCGCTGCTGGCCCTTGATCATGCGGTCGGCGCGCGAGGTGCGTACGGCGAGCCGCGCATAGGGAAGTTTGGCCGCCCGGCGCTTGGCATTCTCCAGCGCGGCCGATGGCTTCTGCCAGCCGCGCGAGGGACCTTGTTGCGTGGTGCCCCATACGTTGTGAATCTCGCGTGCGATCGACCACAGCGCAAGCGTGGGCTCGACGCCTTCGCTGCGCAGACCGGCGAGGATGCGCAGTGCGCGAGCCACGTCGGCACCGAGCGCGGCTTCGCCGAGCTGGAAAACATCGAAGCGCGCACTGTCGCCGATCGAGGCCTGCACCGCGGCGAGGTCGACGCGTTTGCCGGCTGCTCCGAGCCGAAGCTTCTCGAGCTCCTGCTGCGCGGCCAGCAGGTTGCCTTCAGTGCGTTCGACGATGAAACGCACGGCATCGTCGTCGATGTCGAGCTCGAGCGTGGCGGCGCGCGCACGCAACCACTGCGGCAGACGGGCCAGCTCCACCGGCCAGACCGCGACCCACGCGCCGGTGGATTCGAAAGCCTTCACCCAGGCCGAATTGTTCTGCTCGCGCTCGAGCTTGCCGGTGAGCATGAGAAAGACGTTGTCGGGGCTGGCATTGGCGAGCAGGCCGGCAATGGCATTGGCGCCGCCGGTTCCGGGTTTGCCCGACGGCAGGCGGATTTCGATGAGCTTGCGCGCGCCGAACAGCGAGAGGTTGTTAGACGCGGCGCGCACGGCTTCCCAGTCGGCGACGCGCTCGATGAAGTACACTTCGCGCTCGTCGAAGCCCGCGCGCCTGGCGCGCGCACGGATGGCGTCGGCGGCTTCGCCGACGAGCAGCGCTTCCTCACCGGACACGAGATAGGCTCGGGCAGGCTCACCGGCGAGGTGCGAGCGGAGAGTTTCGAGGGTCAGCTTCAAGGGCCGAATTATGGGCGAGTTGGCGCCCCGGAAGCCACCTGAACCGGCGGAAATACCGCGGCTGGCCCGACAGCGCGCGACTTGCGGTCGCCCATGCCTCGACGCGCCTCGGCGCCGCCGCGTATTCTTTCGCCATGGCCACCATCTTCGAGAAAATCATTGCGGGGGAAATCCCCGCCACCATCGTCCACAAGGACGATCGCGTAACTGCCTTTCGCGACATCAGTCCGCAGGCACCGGTGCACGTGCTCATCGTCCCTAACAAACCCATCCCGACGGTCAACGACGTGAGCGACGACGACGAACGCATGCTCGGTCACATGTTCATCGTGGCGCGCGACATCGCCAAAGCGGAAGGAATCGCCGAGAACGGTTTCCGGCTCATCATCAACTGCAACAAGGACGGCGGCCAGGTGGTGTTCCACCTGCACATGCACCTCATCGGCGGTGCGCCGCTCGGACCGATGCTTTCCGGAGGAAAACATGGCTAAGAAGAAAAAGAAGCAACCGGCGCCCGCGCGCCGCAAAGGCGATTTCTATCCGACGATCAAGCCGTACAAATCGGGGTTTCTGCGTGTCTCGCCGGTACATGAGATCTACTACGAAGAAAGCGGCAATCCGCGAGGCAAGCCGGTGGTGTTCCTGCACGGCGGTCCGGGCGGCGGCACCGATCCGAAGATGCGCAGGTTTTTCAATCCGAAGCGATACCGCATCGTGCTGTTCGACCAGCGCGGTTGCGGCAAGAGCCGGCCCTCCGCGAGCCTGGTGGACAACACCACGTGGCACCTGGTGGCCGACATCGAAGCCATCCGCGAGCACCTCAAGATTGCACGCTGGCAGGTGTTCGGCGGCTCGTGGGGTTCCACGCTCGCCCTCGCCTATGCGCAGAAACATCCGCAGCGCTGCATCGAACTGGTGTTGCGCGGCATCTTCTTGTTGCGCCGGACCGAGCTCACCTGGTTCTATCAGGAACCGCTGGGCGCAGCCTCGATGTTCCCGGATTTGTGGGAGCAGTACCTCGCGCCGTTGTCTGACGAGGAGCGCAAGGACTGCATGCAGTCGTACTACAAGCGGCTCACCAGCGACAATCGCGCCACTTTGCTGGAAGCCGCGCGCGCCTGGTCGATCTGGGAAGGCGCGCTGTCGTACATGAAGCTGAACCCTAACTACGTGAAACGCTTCGGAGACCCAGAATTCGCCGCCGCTTTCGCGCGTATCGAATGCCACTATTTCGTCAATGGCGGATTCCTCGAGCGGCCCGACCAGCTGCTCGAAGACGTCGTGAAAATCCGGCACATCCCCGCGGTCATCGTCCAGGGACGCTATGACGTGGTGTGCCCGGCGCGCAGCGCGTGGGACCTGCACAAGGCGTGGCCCGAGGCCGATCTGCGCATCGTGCCGGACGCGGGGCACGCGGCGTTCGAGCCCGGCATCGCACGGGAGCTCGTGCTCGCCACCGATCGCTTCTCCCGATAAATGGGGTCAGACCCCATTTGCTGGCAAAAGGGGTCAGACCTCGGGACACGGCGCTACTCGAGGATTCTGTAAAACGCTTGCGAGTGCGTGCCCGCTAAAGTCCAACACCTTTCGGTCGATACAGCTGCTACCGGGGTCTGCGCCTGCTCAACGCGGGTTCCGTCGGTCGAACAGTCGGGTTGGTGGAGGCGGAAGGTCAACTTTCGAAACGACTCCTCATCTTTTCAGGTGGCATGCCGCTTCCATCCACCCCGACATCCGCTCGAGCATCGCCAGCGACATTCGACCCCACAGGTCCGGCCCCTTTTGCTAGCAAATGGGGTCTGACCCCATTTATGTCTTGCGCTTGAAGGTCGGCCGGTTCCCTGCGTCTATCAAGGCGCTTTCGCTAAGCCAGGCGCAGGCGTCCTCCGCATCCTGCTCGAACCACGCCCGCGATGAGCCCAGCCGGAACGTGTAACCCCAGGCGTCCATGTCGGTGAACATCCGAGCTCGGCCGAGCATCGGCAGCTCATCGGCCAGCAGGATCTGCAGATAACACACAGCGCATTCTTCGGCATCGTCGCCACCGGCATCGCGATCCAGGCCGGCGCGGCGATCGGGTGCCATGCACACGAAATGGGAGAGCTCATGCAGCAACGAGTGCAGCGGGGTATCGGCACGAACGTACAACAGGTTGCCGCGAAGCCCCGCCTCGTCCTCGCCCCAGTAGGAGCCCGGCAGCGATTCACCCGCCGGCTGATGTCGCAGCTCGATCCCGTAGCGGCGCGTGAGCGCGAGGATGGACGGGTCCGGCACCGCGCCCACGCGCAGGACATCGCCGCGCTGATCCACTACTCGCCCAGGGCTGCCAGTCGTCGCATCACCAGCGCCACCAGGTCACGCGCCAGCGCCGCCTTCAGGATCTCCTGCTCGCGTTCCTTGGCGAGCAACTGCGCCTCATCGAAGCTGATGTCGCGCGTGGCGGAGATTTCTTCCTTGTCGATGAGCGTCTTGCCATCGGAGACCACCGAGAAATTCACGCGGTAGGTGAGCTCGTACTCGGTGGGGATGTTGCGCGCCGAGACCGAGAGAATTCGCTCGGTAAGCTCGTCATCATGCACGCTGATGGTCGCGCCCGAGGATCCTTGCGTGCGGATCACGTTCACCTTCGAGGCGATGAGCGCCTTGCGCAGGTCCTGCACGAAGTCGGTCTGCTCGTCCTTGGTGTCCACGTAGGTATAGGCGAACTGCGCGGGCAGCGGTTGCCGGCCCTGCAGGTGAAAACCGCAGGCTCCTAGCAACAGTGAGACGCTGGCAAGCAGAATCTTCATACGACGATGTTAACGAGTTTGCCCGTCACGTAGATGGCCTTCCTGATCGCCTTGCCTTCGACGAATTTTTGCACGTTGGCGTCCGCGAGCGCAGCGGCGACGGCAGCCTCCTGCGTCGCATCGGCCGGTATGCCGACACGTGCGCGCATCTTGCCATTCACCTGCACGGAGATCTCGACGTGATCCTGCACCAGCGCGTCCGGATCCGGCGCCCACCAGCGCTCCTCGGCCAGCGCCTGTTCGTGGCCGAGCTCGTGCCACAGCTGGTGCGTCACGTGGGGAATCATCGGCGACAGGCACATCACGGCGATTTCCAGCGCTTCGTGCGCGACCACGCGGCCCGCGAGTGGCGTGCTGTCGAACTTGCTGATGGCGTTGAGCAGCTCCATCACGGCCGCAACGGCGGTGTTGAAGCTGCGCCGGCGCCCGATGTCGTCGGTAACCTTTGCCAGCGTGGCGTGCGCGATGCGGCGCATTTCCTTCTGCGCGGCGTTGAGCTTCGTCTTGTCGAACGCTTCCGTGGTGATCGAGTCCGCCGGCGGCGGCGCATTGACCTGATCGTAAACTGCCTTCCACAGGCGACGGATGAAACGGAACGAACCCTGCACGCCTTCCTCCGACCATTCGAGCGTCTGCTCGGGCGGCGCTGTGAACATCATGAACATGCGCGCGGTGTCGGCGCCGAACTGTTCCACGAGCGCAGTCGGGTCCACGCCATTGTTCTTGGACTTCGACATGGTGCCGAGTCCGTCCCACTCCACCGGCTGGTTATCGGTGAGCAGGATGGCACCGGTGCGCTGGTTGTTCGCGTCCAGGATCACTTCGACATCGGCGGGGTTGTAGTACTCGCGGCGGCCCGGCGCGGGCTCGCGATAGTAGATGTGGTGCAGCACCATGCCCTGCGTGAGCAGGTTCTTGAACGGCTCGTCGATGTCGACGAGCTTCATGTCGCGCATGACCTTGGTCCAGAAGCGCGAGTACAGCAGGTGCAGGATGGCGTGCTCGATGCCGCCGATGTACTGGTCCACCGGCATCCAATAGTCAGCGCGCGCGTCCACCATGGTGTTCGCGTCGGGACAGGCGAACCGCAGGAAGTACCATGACGAATCCACGAAGGTGTCCATCGTGTCCGTCTCGCGGCGCGCATCCGCGCCGCACTTGGGACATTTGCATTCGTAGAACGACGGCGTCTTGTTGAGCGGATTACCGGAGCCGTCAGGCACGAGCCCCTCCGGCAGCACCACCGGCAGCTGGTCATCGGGCACCGGCACCACGCCGCATGTGGCGCAATGGATGAGCGGTACCGGGCAGCCCCAGTAACGCTGCCGCGAGATGCCCCAGTCGCGCAGGCGCCATTGGATTCTTTTGCGCCCAAGGCGCTTGGTTTCCAACGCCGCCGAAATGGCGTCGACCGCGGACTGATAGGTAAGACCGTCGAACTCGCCGGAATTATTCGTGATGCCGTATTCCGTGTACGCGTCCTGCCACGGCGGATCGACGTTCGCATACGCGCCAGTCGGCGACTTGATCACCTGCACGATCGGCAACTGGTTCTTCAGCGCGAACTCGTAGTCGCGTGCGTCATGCGCAGGCACGCCCATGACGGCGCCCTCGCCATATGACATGAGCACGTAGTTGGCCACCCACACCTCCACCGGCTTGCCGGTGAATGGATGCAGCACCGAAAAGCTGGTGCGCATGCCCTTCTTTTCCTGCGTGGCGATGTCGGCTTCCATGGTGCTGCCGCGGCGGCATTCATCGATGAATGCCTGCAGCGCCGGATTGCGCGCGCCGGCGGCAAGCGCCAGCGGATGCTCGGCCGCGACCGCCATGTAGGTCACGCCGAACAACGTGTCGGCGCGCGTGGTGAATACCTTGAGCGCGCCTTCGCTGCCCATGAGCGCCCGCGTGTTCTGCGAATACGGGAAGGCGATCTCGCAGCCCTCGGACTTGCCGATCCAGTTGGCCTGCATCGTCTTCACGCGCTCGGGCCAGTCGGGCAGCTTCTCCAGGTCACCTAACAACTCATCGGCATACTTGGTGATGCCGAGGTAGTACATGGGGATTTCGCGCTTCTCGACGATCGCGCCGGTGCGCCAGCCTCGGCCGTCGATGACCTGCTCGTTGGCGAGCACGGTCTGGTCCACCGGGTCCCAGTTCACCACCCCTGTCTTGCGATAGGCGATGCCCTGCTCGAGCATGCGCAGGAACAGCCACTGGTTCCAGCGGTAGTAGCTAGGGTCGCAGGTGGCGATCTCGCGCGACCAATCGAAGGCGAACCCCAGCGACTTCAGCTGCGCCTTCATGTAGGCGATGTTGTCGCGCGTCCATTTCGCCGGCGGCACGCCGTTCTTGATGGCGGCGTTCTCGGCCGGCAGGCCGAACGCGTCCCAGCCCATGGGCTGCAACACACTCTTGCCCTGCATCTTCGCGAAGCGGGTGAGCACGTCGCCGATGGTGTAGTTGCGCACGTGTCCCATGTGCAGCCGTCCCGACGGATACGGGAACATCGACAGGCAATAGAACTTGCCGGTTTCGTCGCCGACGTTCTCGCGCGCCTCGAAGACGCGCTTTTGATCCCAAAAAGTCTGTGCAGCACGCTCGACGGTGGCGGCTTCGTATCGTTCTTGCATCGGGAAAACTTTAAATTTCAGGGCTTTGCGACGGCGGGCAAGAATACACGAGGAGTGCCGCACAAGGGAAAAAGGCGTTGCTCTCGTTGCGCAACAACCTCGAGCATCGCCGCGATGAACAGAAGCGTCCTGAAACTGCCGAGTGCAATCCTCCCCGTGGCGATGTCGCTGGCTGCGCTGATCGTGGTGTTGGTGCACCTGGCGCTAGCTGACGCCGCGCCGCAGGCGGGTGAAAGCACGGCCCAGGCCTTTCAGCTACTCCTTGCGGGACAAGCACCGGTCGTGGCGTTTTTCGCCATCAAGTGGTTGCCACGGCTGCCCGGGGAGGCATTGATGATGATGGGCGTGCAAGCCGGCGCGGCCATGCTGGCGCTTGCGCCAGTGGTCTTCCTGGACCTCTAGGCGATTCCCCACACTCGATGAAAGAGGCGCCCGGACTTTCGCCCGGACGCCTCAATCAAGTCTCACTTACCTCAAACGTTTCAGCTGATACGGATGGGCACGAATATCGGCGTGCCTTCGCGCTCGAGCAGAATTGCGACCGTCTTCGAAGCGCTCGACGTGGCGTTCTTGAGCTCCGCCAGCGACTTCACCGGCTTGCCATTGACACCGAGGATGACGTCGCCGGGGCGGACGCCAGCCTGCGCGGCGGGACCGGTGACGTCTTCGACGAGTAGATAGCCTTCGGTTTCGGCGCTCTTGCGCTCATCGGCCCCGAGCGGTCGCACCGACAGGCCGAGCTTGTCGGCCTTGGCGGGTTCTTCGACGTCGCGATTGGCGACCTTCTGCACTTCTTCCTGGAACTCCTCGACCTTGACGGCGAGCGTCTTGATCCCGCGTTCCCGCCACACATCCACCTTGGCGGTGTCGCCCGGCTTGATGGCGGAGATGACGCTGGGCAGCTGCGCGGATCGTTCCACGTCCTTGCCGTTGACGCTGAGGATGACGTCGCCGGTTTTCACACCGGCCCTTTCGGCGGGACCGCCTTCGATGACCTGTCCGACCAGCGCGCCGCGCGGACGGTCGAGGCCGAAGGCATCGGCGAACTGCGCATTCACTTCCTGGATCTGCACGCCGATACGGCCGCGAGTGACCTTGCCGGTGCTCACGAGCTGCTGGCGAACGTTGTTAGCCACGTCGATCGGGATGGCGAACGACAGGCCCATGTAGCCGCCGCTGCGGCTGTAGATCTGCGAATTGATGCCCACTACCTCGCCGTTGAGGTTGAACAGCGGGCCGCCGGAGTTGCCAGGGTTGACGGCCACGTCGGTCTGGATGAACGGCACCAGGTCTTCGCCCGGCATGGCGCGCCCGGTGGCACTGACGATGCCCGCCGTGACGCTGTTCTCGAAGGTGAACGGCGAGCCGATGGCCAGCACCCATTCGCCCGGACGCAGCTTCGAGGGGTCGCCGAGCTTGACGACCGGAAGCTGCTTGCCCTCGATCTTGATGACCGCGACGTCGGTGCGCCGGTCGACGCCGACGACTTTGGCCGGATATTCACGACGGTCTGTCATGCGCACGGTGACTTCATCCGCATCCGCCACCACGTGGGCGTTGGTGAGGATGTAGCCGTCGGCGCTGACGATGAACCCCGAGCCTTCGCCCTGACGTGGCGGACTCTCGAGGCCGCGCCCTTGGGGGCCATTGGGCATGCCGAAGCGGCGGAAAAATTCCTGGACGGGATCGTCCGATTCCTCACCGGAAGATTGGCGGCGCGTGCGCTGCGCCTTCTCGACCACCGACACGTTGACGACGGCGGGGCCTACCTGCTCGACGAGCGTGGCGAAATCGGGAAGTACGCGGCCATTGAGCGTGCCGACCGGCTGCGCGGATGTCGGTTGCTGGGCGGGCACGGCGATGGGCGCCGGCTGCGTATCCGAGCTCTGGGCCTGACCTGCGGCAATGGACGATTGTGGAGAACAGGCGCCGACCGCGAAAGCCGCGATCGCAACTACGCCAAGACGTCTCGCAACGAATAGGGACATATCAGCGAACCCTCGGTACTTGGTTTGGGGGATGGGCAGTGTCGAAATAGACCGGGTGGAAATGGCTAAGTTCAGCGGGCGCACAACCATGTACCTCTCCTCATGCCGATAGACTGCGCCGCCTCACATAGGCGCCAACGAGGCCGAAAACAAGGGCGAGACATACGATAAGCCAGTTCCCGGTACGGGCATATGGCGTGAGGCCGATACGCGGCTGAACGGGGGAACGCATTACATTTGCTTCATATTCGGGCGCCGCTTTGATGATTTCGCCATGGTGGCCGATGACCGCGGAGACGCCATCGTTGGCGGCCCGCACCATCGGACGCCCGGCCTCCATCGCGCGCATGCGCGAAATCTGCAGGTGCTGGTAGCGCGCGGTGGATCGCCCGAACCAGGCGTCGTTGGTGACGTTCACGAGCAGGGTCGCGGTGCGCAATGCAGGCAGCTGGGTCGAGCCGTAACCGTCCTCGTAACACACGCCGGCAGAGATCCGCTGCCCCGCCGCTTCCAGCGGCGGTTGTTGGGCCGCGCCGCGGTTGAAATCCGCATACGGCAGTTCCATGAGTTTGAGCCAACGGCGCACGAAACCCGGCACGGGCACGAATTCCGTGAACGGCACCAGGTGGTGCTTGTCATACCAGCCGACACCGGGCGTGTTCTTGTCCATCGCCAGCACCGAGTTGAAAACCTCTTCTTCGCCGGTTTTCTTGTTTTCTTCGGCGCGCATGGTGCCCATGATCAACGACGAGCCTTTGGCGCTCGCTTCCGCGTACACGTCGCGGTAGTAGTCGATGTGGTTGTTAGCCAGGTCCGGGATCGCGGACTCCGGCCAGACGATGATCTCGGCGCCATGTGCCTCACGCGTGCGCTCCTGGTAGAGCTTCAGGATGGATTCGAGGTTGTCCGCTATCCACTTTTCATTCTGCGGCGTGGCGCCCTGCACCACCGCCACGGTGATCGGGCGGCTGTACGCCTCGGTCCATTCGACATTACGCAGCGCGAAGCTCGCGCCCCAGATCACCACATAAATCGCGGCAGTGGCAACGCGCGCACTGCGGTCCCCCAGCAACAGCAGGACCAGGCCGCCTGCCAGCAGCAATGTGAGCAGACCGAGGCCGTACTGTCCGATCACGGGCGCGAGGCCTCCTAACCAGTTGTCGGTGTGCGCATAACCCAGCGACAGCCAGCCAAAACCGGTGAGGAACCAGCTGCGCAGCCATTCCATGAGCAGCCAGGCGCCGGGTATCGCCACGAGCCAGCGCAGTGCGCCGCGCTCGGGCAGGTATTTCGCGACGACCCAGCCTAACAAAGCATGGTAGGAGCTCATGATGGCGACCACGCCCGCCATGAGGAACAGCGTCAGCGGGATCGGCGCGTGGCCGTTCAGGGCAATGGCGATGTATAGCCAGTAGGTGCCGACCGAAAACGTGCCGGCGCTGAACCAGAACCCCAACACGGCAGCGCGGCGCGCACCTGCGCCGTGCCAAAGCCACATCAGCATTGCCGGACTCAAAATCGCGAGCGGCCACCAGCCGAACGGGGCAAACGAGAAAGCGAGCAGGACGCCCGCGACGAACGCGGCCACGCTGCCGATGAAACGGCGCTCGACGATCTGGCGCAGGTTCACTCTTTCTCTAGCGGCCGGTCTTCCGGCGGCACGATGTCGCGCGGCGCCGTCAGCCGCAGGGAATCGATGCGCCGTCGATCGAAACGCATCACCTTGAGCTCGAAGTCCCCGAGTTGCAGTGTTTCGCCGCGCCGCGGCAGCCGGCCCAACTGCTTCATGACGAGTCCGGCGACGGTGTCGAATTCATCATCAGAGAGATCGGTCTGGAAGTATTCGTTGAACTCGTCGATCGGCGTCTGGCCACGCACGATGTACTGCCGGTCACCATCCTTGCGGATGTTCACGTCTTCATCGATATCATGCTCGTCGTCGATATCACCGACGATCTGCTCGATGACGTCTTCGATCGTGACCAGGCCGGCGATGCCGCCGTATTCGTCGGCCACGATGGCCATGTGCACGCGGGAGCGGCGGAATTCGCGCAGCAGAACGTTGAGGCGCTTGGATTCGGGCACGAATACCACGGCCCGCATGAATTCCTTGATGTCGAAGGGCGCGTCTTCGCTCGCGACGGCAAGCCGCAGCAGGTCCTTGGCGAGCAGGATGCCGACTATCTTCTCGCGGTCTTCGTCCATGACCGGAAACCGCGAGTGGCCGCTTTCGATGACGGTCCGCAGCAACACGTCGGATTCGTCGTCGCGATTGAGCACGGTCATCTGGGCGCGCGGCACCATGATGTCGCGCACCTGGATGTCGGCTACGCCGAGCACGCCTTCGAGCATCGCGAGCGCATCGCCTTCGATGATGCTGCGCGCGTTGGCATCGCGCAGGAATTCGAGCACCTCGTCGCGATCCTGCGCCTCGCCACCCATCTTGCGCGAAAGCTTGCGCAGCCACTTGCCGCTGGCGCCGATGTCGCGGTTTTCTTTCTCTTTGTTCTTGGAACTCACAGGTAGGGATTCCCGATCCCGAATCGTCTTAGCACGGAAATCTCGCGGCGCTCCATGCGCAACTGTTCGCGGCGCCCCGCTTCATGATCGTAGCCGACCAGGTGCAGCGCACCGTGTACCACCATGTGCGCCCAGTGCGCCTGCAGCGGTTTGCCGTCGCGTATCGCTTCGCGCCGCACCACCTCCGCGCAGATCACGAGGTCGCCGAGCGGCAGCGCCATATCCCTTGGCCTTCCGCGCGGGCTTTGTTCTGGCGCCGGAAACGACAACACGTTGGTTGGCTTGTCCTTGCCACGCCACAATCTGTTCAACTCGCGGCTCTCGCTCGTCGCCACCACGCGAACAGCTACCTCGCGACCTTCGCCGCGTTTTCCCAGCGCCGCGGCGGCCCAGCTGTTCATGCGCGAGCGTGCCGGTGCCCAGGCGCGTGTTGCGCGCGCGAGATCCAGTTTCAGGGCTCGCGCCGTACTCATAACTTGTCAGGCGGCGTGTGGGCTTCATACGCCTTCACGATTCGCTGTACGAGCGGGTGCCGCACCACGTCGGCCGCTTCGAAGAACGTGAATGCCACGCCTTCGGTGTGGCGCAGGATGTTGATGACGTGCCGCAGGCCCGACATCTTGCCCTGGGGCAGATCAGTCTGCGTGACATCTCCCGTGACCACAGCGCGCGAGCCGAAGCCGATACGCGTGAGGAACATCTTCATCTGTTCGGGCGTGGTGTTCTGCGCCTCGTCGAGGATGATGTAGGAGTCGTTGAGCGAACGGCCGCGCATGAAGGCCAGCGGCGCGACCTCGATGACGTTGCGTTCGATGTAACGCGCCACGCGATCGAACCCGAGCATCTCGTACAACGCGTCGTACATGGGCCGCAGGTACGGATCCACCTTTTGCGTGAGATCGCCGGGCAGGAATCCCAGGCGTTCGCCGGCCTCCACTGCCGGTCGCACGAGAATGATGCGGCGAATTTTGTCGGCCTGCAGCGCTTCGACCGCGCAGGCCACGGCCAGATAGGTCTTGCCCGTGCCCGCAGGTCCGATGCCGAAGGTGAGATCTTTCGTGTGGATGTTAGTGAGATAGTCGCGCTGGTTGCGCCCGCGTGCGCGGATGGTACCGCGTGCGACGCGCACCGAAGCGCCATCCACCGGCTCATCCACGCCGAGCGCACCGGGCATGTCGCGGGAATCGCGCAGCGCCAGGTGTACTCGCTCGAGCGACACGTCCTCCTGGCGCGTGGCTTCGAACAGGTCGCGAACCACGTCCTCTGCGGCGTGCGCCCGAGCACCGGCGATGCGGAAATTCGAGCCGCGGCGTTTCACCGACACGGCCATGCGATCTTCGATGAGCCGCAGGTTTTCATCGAGCGGTCCGCAAAGATTCGCCAACCGCGCGTTGTCCGGCGGGACGAGATCGAATTCGCGTACGGGTTCGATGGGAGTGGTCGCGGACATCAGTTCAGCACAGCAAATTCAGCAGAGGGCCGCGACGCGTTGATCGCGAAGCGGACTGACGCTCACCAGGCGGCCCCGCAGTGACTGCGGGCGCGCCTCGACGATCACCACGTCGACGAAACGGCCGATGAGGCTCACGGGCGCCGCGAAGTTCACCCAGCGGCCGTTCTCCGTGCGGCCGGCGAGCTCACTCTCGTCTTTCTTCGACGGGCGCGCTACCAGCACGCGCTGCGTGCTGCCCACCATCTGCCCGCTGATGGCGCGAGCCTGTTCATTCAGTTGCGCCTGCAGACGTGCGAGGCGCTGCTGCTTGATATCGTGACTGACGTCGTCCGGCAGCGAGGCCGCCGGGGTCCCGGGGCGCTGGCTGTAGATGAATGAGTACGACTGGTCGAAATCCGCTTCGCGCACGAGTTTCAGTGTGGCCTCAAAGTCGCGATCCGTCTCGCCGGGAAACCCGACAATGATGTCAGTCGATACCGCGATATCGGGACGTACCGCGCGCAGCCGGCGCAGTTTCTCCTTGAACTCGAGCACCGTGTAACCGCGCTTCATGGCAGCCAGGATCCGGTCCGAACCCGATTGCACCGCAAGGTGCAGCTGATTGGCCAGTTTCGGCACGTTGGCATACGCCTCGACGAGGCTTTCGCCAAATTCCACCGGGTGCGAGGTCGTGAAGCGGATGCGTTCCACGCCGTCGACCGCGGCCACGTAGTGGATGAGCGTCGCGAGATCGACGATGCTGCCGTCGTCCATCGCGCCCGCGTAGGCGTTGACGTTCTGGCCTAACAAGGTGATCTCGCCCACGCCCTGCAGTGCCAGTGAGCGTACTTCGTCCATCACCGACGCGAAGGACCGCGACACTTCGTCGCCGCGCGTATAGGGAACGACGCAGAAGGTGCAGTACTTGCTGCAGCCTTCCATGATCGAGACGTAGGCGCTCGAGCCCTCGGCGCGCGGCGCCGGCAGGTGGTCGAACTTTTCGATTTCCGGAAACGATACGTCGACCACCGGACGGCGCGTGTTCCTTCGTTCCGCCAACATCGCCGGCAGACGGTGCAGCGTCTGCGGACCGAACACGAGATCGACGTATGGCGCGCGTCTGGTGATGCCCTCGCCTTCCTGGCTGGCCACGCAGCCACCGACGCCGATCAGCACGTGCGGCTTGAGCTTCTTCAATGCGCGCCATTCGCCGAGCAGCGAATAGACCTTGTCCTCGGCCTTCTCACGCACCGAGCAGGTGTTCATGAGCAGAACGTCGGCCTCGGCCGGATCGTCGGTGAGTGTCAGGTCTGCGCCAGCTTCGAGCACGTCGCCCATTCGGGTCGAGTCGTACTCGTTCATCTGGCAGCCGAAAGTTTTGATGTAGTAGCGGCCGGGCATCGCGGGGACGGGAAAATGAGCGGGCGCTAGGGTATCGCACTTCGCGCGGCAGCTATATTTCCTTTGTGTTTCCGGGGGTTACACCTATCCCCAAGCGTCGGAAAGAGCTATGTGAGTGCTCGAATTCACCACAGCGTCAGGAGCCGGTGCGCCGATTCAGCGTGTAGCTGAAGTCGCGATTTCCGAGGCCGGGTTTGCCGGCGCTGTCGAGGAAGAGCAAGACATTGTCGTCGCCCATCATGAGGAACAGCGGCTGCGCCGGCGCACCAGCGTCGAGCCTCAGCACGCGGGCATTGGCATCGAACGGCGTCCCGGGCAACGCGGTGACGGAGCCTTCGCGCGCCCCGTCTGGAAACAGGGCGCCCTCGACACGATAGTTAGTGATGGCGCGCCGCGTGGCGCCATGCCACAGGGTGAGCCGCCACTTGATCTTCAGGCATCCGGGAGCGAGCTGCGGTTGGAGCTCGCGGAAAAACTCGCAGGGTGTGCGGCCTTCGAAAACGCCGAAGACCTTCGCGCCGCTCGCCAGCGGCAACAACTTGTATGACATTTCCGGAATCGGTGCGCCCGTCGGTGAAGGGTCCGCGAGCGCCGGGTTGAGCGTGTAGCTGTAGCCACCATTGCCGACCATGAGATTGCGGCGCGGTGTGAGCAGATGAACGAGGTCATCGGTCACTTTCCAGAGATTCAGCGTGTTCCTGCCGCGCTTTAGCTCGTACACATTGGCGTCAGGGTGCTCGGGCGTGCCGACGGCCAGCCCCCAACTGCCCTCGCGCTGCAGTTTTTTCAGCGTCTTGCCAGTTCCATACTCGACGCTGGCCTGGAAGCGCGTGGGTGCGGCGGTCTTTTCGTCAACGCCCAGGCGCAGATTCCAGCGGATGAATTCGCAGCCCTCGCGCGCCCCGATGCCTAGAAAGGTGCGCAGCGATGTATTGCACGGAGTGCTGCCGACGAAGGCTCCACCTTCGGCGGCGGCATCGCCCGCGATGGCTGCCAACGCGAGTACCGTGAAAGCTAAGCGCAGGGAGGTTCGCCGCTTGCGTCGCATGAGGGGCTGCTCCCTGATGAGGAACGGCGCTAGAACGGAATGTCGTCGTCGAACTCGCCGCCCTTGTCCGGGCCACCGCCACCTGCCGGCGGACCGCCCTGGTCGAAGTCATCGGGCGGCGGGGAAGACTGACCGCCGCTGCGCCGTGCACCGCCGCTGCCACCGCCAGCGAATTCGCCGCCACCGCCACCGCCGCCGCCCATGCCGCCGCCACCGCGGCTATCGAGCATCTGCATTTCGTTGGCGATGATTTCCGTGGTGTAGCGATCGTTGCCGGATTTGTCCTGCCATTTGCGCGTGCGCAGCGAGCCTTCGATGTACACCTTGGAGCCTTTCTTGAGGTACTCGCCGGCGATTTCGCCGAGGCGGCCGAACATGGCGACGTTGTGCCATTCGGTACGTTCTTTGTTTTCGCCCGACTGCTTGTCTTTCCAGTTCTCGCTGGTCGCCACGCGGATGTTCGCGACCGTCATGCCGGAAGGCATGGCGCGGGTTTCCGGGTCTGCGCCCAGATTGCCGATCAGGATGACTTTGTTGATTCCCCGCGCCATGGCGAATGCCCTTCATCGAAAGTTGTGGTGGGGCGGGATTGTACGGGGAGCGGGCGCGAACCTGTAGCTGCGTATCTGCAAGGTCGCAGCGCCAATCATTGTGCCTGTACGAATCTTGACCAGTCGATCGAACGGCAACGATGTTTCTCTGTCGCAGCTTCTGAGCGTAACCTTACGAAAAGCATGCGAATGACATGCGGGGAGCACTCGATGAAGCGGCAAATGATCGCGGCGGCATTTCTTGGCTGGCTCATCGCCGCCAGTGGGGCGTCACTGGCGGCGGGTGCATCCTGCCGCGAAACTTCGGGCGGACAGGGTGAGGCGCGAGCCGTCATCGTTGCCGCAGAGGGACTGCAGAAACTACTGACAGCACCGCAACGCGCCGCATTGTCGCGGCCGCTCGATCGCGAGTCGGCAATCCGCTGGTCGAACCTTCCCGTGGGCGTCGTGCCACGTCTGGGTCTGCGCTTCGGGGATCTGGATGCCGCGCAAAGCGCAGCGGCGCATCGCGTCGCGCAGGCGGCGCTGTCCGCCTGCGGCCTGACAATGTTCGATGAGATACGCCTGGCCGACGATTTCCTGACGGCGGTCGACACGCGCAAGATCGGCTGGAGCGCGGCCAACTATTACCTGTCGGTTCTCGGAACGCCCTCGGAAAAATCTCCATGGATGCTGCAGATCGGCGGCCATCACATCGCCTACAACTTCACGTTCAATGGTGGGTTCGAGGGAGCGACGCCGATGTTCTTCGGCAGCGAACCCATCCGCTTCAGCGTTGCAGGCGTCGAATACGAGCCGCTGTCGGCGCAGAGCACCGCGATGTCGAACCTCGCACGAGCCCTGTCTGCTTACCCCGAAGCCAAACTATCGGGCACGTTCACGGACGTGGTCAAAGGCGTCGAGGTGACCATGGTTCCAGGACAGCTGCCGACGGGCGGCACGGACACCGGCTTTCCGCACACCTACCCCACCGGCAATGCCGATCGCGGCATTCTCTACAGCGCGCTCGCGCCCGCGGTGCAGGGTCTGGTGCGCGCCGCGCTCGAAAGTTACGCCTCACTACCCGGACAGGCGATCACACGCTCGCTGGTGGCGGCGTACGAGGGCCCTGCGGCGCTGGCCGAAACGTATGTTGGTCACTCGGGCTCTCCCGACCTGAGCGCGAAAGGCGCGTACGTGCGGATCGACGGGCCACGCATCTGGATGGAATTCGTCGTGCAACCCGCGGTCGCCGATCGCAACGCTGTGCACTTTCATGCGTTGTGGCGAGACAAGCAATCCGACTACGGCGGCCAGGTGCGTCACTGATGGAGGCACGCATCGCGCTCGCGCTGCTCATGGCTTCGGTATGCGGCCCGGCGTTCGCGCACGGCGCACCGCAGTCGATCGTCAAGCTGGAATTCCTGCCGCATGCCGTGCGCGCGGAAATACTGGTTCCCGAATCCGAGCTCGCCTTCGCCACGGCCGCGGAAACGCCGTCCGAGCCCTTCGCGCGATACCTGCAGCGGCACTTGTCGGTGGAAACGCCCGAGGGCGCGGCCTGGAAGGTCGAAGTTCGCAGCGTCCGCAACGTGAGCTACCTCGAACACGCCTATCTATCGACCGACGTGGTGATGACACCGCCGGCCGGCGTGAAAACACGGGAGCTCGTGTTGACTGACGACGCAGTCACCCACGAGGTCCGCAACCACGTCATCACAGTCTTGGGGCGCACGCCGGCTGGACTCAAGTTCCTGGGTGCCCTGCAGTATCCAGCGCGGTGCCTGCCCATCGAGCAGCCCGTCGAAAAATAACCGCCACCGTTTACGGCACAAGCAACCGAAGCGATGGCAGCAGGGTCTTCGCGGTAATCTACATCGTGCAAAAGATCCTCGTACTCGGTGCCTACGGCTTCTTCGGCAGCCGCATTTGTGCGGCTCTGGCACGAAACCGGCGCATCCACCTGGTGCTGGCCGGGCGCGATCTCACCAAGGCCACCGCCGCCGCCTATCAACTCGGATTGAACGCGGATCACGCCCGCGCGGTCGACGCCACCAGCCCGCAACTGGCGCTGCAGCTGCGCAAGCTTGGTGTCAATACCATCATTCACACGGCCGGTCCCTTTCAGCGGCAAGGCTACGAGGTCGCACGCGCAGCGATCAATACCGGTTGCCACTATCTGGATCTGGCCGACGGCCGCGCGTTTGTCAGCGGCATAACCAGGCTGGATGCGGAAGCGCGCGCGGCCGGAGTGTCGGTCATCAGCGGTGCGAGCTCTCTGCCTGCGCTTACGTCCGCGGTGGTGGACAGGTACCGCGGAGAATTCCTGCGCCTCGACGTCATTCGCATCGGCATCACTTCAGGCGCTGTGATTCCCGGCGTTGCGACGATCCGCGCGATCCTTGGTTATTGCGGCAAGAAGTTTCGCACGCTGGAAAATGGAGCCTGGATCGAGGTGTTCGGCTGGCGCGACACGCAGCAACATGAATTCGCCAAGACTGTCGGGCCTCGCTACCTCAGTCGTTGCGACGTTCCGGACCTCGACCTGCTGCCGCAACGATACCCTGGTGTGAAAACCGTTAGTTTTCATGCGGGATTCGCCAGCAGCACGGGTCACAAGGTGGTCGAAAAACTGGCGGTGCTCGTGCAGGAAGGGCGATTGCGCAGCGCTCTATCGTTCGCGAGTCCGCTATATGTGCTCGGCCGCTGGCTGCAGCCGCTGTTCAGCGATCGCGGGGCAATGTTCGTGCAGCTGGACGGATTGCATGAAAATGGCGCCCCGCTCTCGCTGACCTGGAATCTCGTGGCGCGCGAGAATCACGGACCGAACGTACCGTGCGCAGCCTCGATCGCCTTGGCTAACAAGATCGCCGCGGGCTGGAAACCGCCGGCGGGCGCAATGCCGTGCATGGGATTGTTGACGGTGGAAGAGCTGATGGCTCCGTTGAAGGGATTCAGCATCCGTGAATGGCCGCCGCGCGGACCTGACGGACTAGATCTCTGACCACATCCTCAGCAGGTTGTGGTAGTGCCCGGCCAGGGCCACGGTCTCGTCCGTCTCGCCGTGTTTGCCGCGGATTTTCTGGATGGTCTGATCGAGCTGGTACAGCGTTTCCCGGTGTTGATCGTCCGGCACCATGCTCTGCGTCCAGAAGATGGAGCAAATCCGCGCGCCGCGCGTCACGGGGTTCACGCGGTGCAGGCTTCCTGCGGTGTAGAGGACCAGGTCGCCGGCCGGTAGTTTGACCTGGTGACCGCCGTAGGTATCGAACACGGTGAGCTCGCCGCCCTCGTACTCGGACGGCTCGGTGAGGAACAGCGTGGACGACAGGTCCGTGCGGATGAAATGCGAACTGCCGGGCACGGCGCGCACGGCACCATCGATGTGGTTGCCGTAGCTCTCACCGACCTCGTACCGGTTGAAAAGCGGCGGCACGCTCTTGAGCGGAAGCGCTGCTGAGAAGAACAGGGGATTGCGTGCCACCGCGTTGAGCGCCAGCTCACCCAACTGCCGCGCCAACGGCGACATCTCGGCGAGCTGGCGGTTGCGTTTGACCAGCGCGCCCTGCTCCCCGACCGTGGCCTTGCCATCTACCCATTCGGCGGTATCGAGCAGGCGGCGGCATTCCGTCACCTGCTCGGGAGTCAGAACCTTCGGCACGTGAATCATCATGTGCCGAATGCTCGCACAATCGCCTTCAGATCAGAATTCGAAGTTCACCGTCAGCAGCGCCGACAGCGGGGCGCCGGGGATATAACGCGAGCCGCCATTGTTGAGCGTCGCGATGTATTCCTCGTCGAGGAGGTTGTACGCGTTCAACTGCAGGCTCACCTTGTCGTTCACCTGGTAGCCCAGCATGGCATCCACCACCCAGTACTCGGGCGCGGACGGCACGTTCGCCGTCGGCAGCAACGCATTCGTGATCGACCGCGCCACCGTATCGACGTAGCGAGCGCCGCCGCCGATGGTGAGGCCGAACGGTGTGCGGTAAGTGGTCCAGCTCGAGAACGTGAGCTCGGGCGACCAGTTGATGGCCGAGCCCGTCTGGTTGAGGTTGCCGCGTACGACTTCAGTGTCCATCTTCGCGATGCCGGCGGACAGGTCCCAGTTTTCCGTGACCTTGCCAACGATGCCGAGCTCGACGCCCTTCACTTCGCGCTCACCGACCTGCACGAACACCAGCGGGTCGGCCGCGTCCTGGACGAGCTCGTTCTTGCTGGTGCTGTCGAAGATGGCGCCGGTGATGGCCAGTGCACCATCGCGGAATTCCCACTTCGTGCCGAGTTCGAGGTTCTCGCCCTCGGTGGGCTCGAGATCGACGCGGTTCACGTTGTTCGACGTGCCCGTGGCTGGCGCAAGATTGAAGTTGTTGCCGCCCGGGGGTTGCTTCGAATTGGCGTGCGAAAGATAGACGCTGGCGTTCGGCACCGGCTTGAACAACAGGCCCACTTTGTAAGAGAACAGCGTGTCGTCGATGTCGAGCCGCGCCGCGGTCAGCACCGGCGGGGTGGCCGTGCTCGCCGTGAGGCTCTCGAACTCAGTGTCGAACTGATCAACGCGGAAGCCGCCGGTCAGTTCCCACTTTTCGGCGAAGCTCAGGGTGTCGAACGCGTAGACGCCGATGGTCTGCGTCTCGCCGCGCGAGTACGCACCATTGCGCGCCGGCGCATAGCCGGGCGGCGCATCAGTGAGACCCGGGTCGTAAGGGTTCGCCGGCACGAGCGCACCAAGGCTGGCGGGCGCGTACGTCGGGTTGTACTGCTCTTCGTTGATGAACTCGACGCCGGTCGTGATGGCGTGACCCACGGAGCCCGTCGCGACGTCGATGGTGAGGTTCGTCTGATTCGTCATGAGCGTGTTCTCCTGGAACTTGCTCTGACGCGTGCGGTTCACGGTCCATGTGGCCGGATCCGGGTCCGGGATGATCACCGCATTGACGCCGGTGAGAATGTAGAACTGCTCGAGGCGGCCATAACGAGTGCTGTTGCGGATCGACACGTTCTCGTTGAAATCATGCTCGAAGCGCGCCGTGAACATCGTACCCGAGGTCTGCTCGAAGTCGCCGCGGTAGCCGTAGTAGCTCTCACGGTCGACGAGCGCGGGCACGACACCCGGGGCGCGTGGCGGCGCCAATGGCGGCGTGGCCGGAGGCGGGTTGGGGTCGAGATCGCGGTTGTAGAAGCCGTCGAGGCCGATCGTGGTGACGCCACCATCGGGCACGTTGTCCTGCTCGGTGTGCAGTAGATAGAAGTACGAGCGCGTGTCGCTCTCGAGACCGAACGCCAGCGAAGGCGCGACGGCCCAGCCTTTGCGCTCGATGAAGTCCCGGCCGTCGACTTCGCCGTCCTGCGCCATGACATTGAGGCGCAGCGCCGTGCCGCTGCCTTCGAAGCGATGATTGATGTCACCCGTGAGGCGGGCGTTGTCGGCCGTGCCGTAGCTCACCGTACCACCGCTGAAGCTTTCTGGCGTGGGCACCTTGCTGGCGAGGTTCACATAGCCGGAGGCGGCACCGCGCCCGTAGTCGGGACCGGCCGGACCCTTGGCGATCTCCACCTGCTCGGTGTTGAAGGTGTCGCGCGTGACGGTGCCGAGGTCCCGGATGCCGTCGATGAAGATGCTTCCCTGCGTATCGAAACCGCGCATGAAGATCGAGTCCCCGGTGGCAGTGTTGCCGTTCTCGCCTAACAGGAACGTGACGCCCGGCGTGTTGCGCAGGGCTTGCGAAAGCGTCGTGGCGCCCTGTTGCTTGAGCACTTCCTTGCTGACCACGGCAATCGTCTGCGGCGTATCGAGCAGGGGCTGGGTGAATTTCGGCGACTCGACACGATCGACCTTCGAGGTCTCCTCCGGCTCGGCCGCTTCGACCGACACTTTCGGCAGGGTCTTCGGCTCGTCGGCGGAGGGGGTCTGGGCATTCGCGGCGGCGGCGGCGAGCGCAAGACTCACGGCAATGGCGACACGGCGGCGGGCAAAGCCCTCTTGCCCAAGGCTGGACGCTTGAATCGACACAAATAGCTCCCAAAGGCGGTTGTTGTGTTCCCCGCGCGCTCTGGCTATCCCGGTCGGGAGTGGCTGGCATTTCTGCCGGGGCAGTGCTGAAACGGCGATCACTCCGTGTCAGCGACGGCCCAAATCTTATTGCGAATCATTCTTGATTGCAATCGAGAATGACTGTTATTAGCGGACTCATCTATATGAGGTGCGCGCCCAAAGCGCGATGAGTCAGGGCGGGCTGGTCTGCTCCACGTGGCCTTTCTTCTTCTTCAGCTGTTTGACCAGGTATCCGCCTTCCATGAGGTTGGGATGCGCGCGCATACCCCATGGCTCGAGGATCTCGTTCAGCAGATAGTCGATGCGGGTGGCCTTCGGCCTCTCCAGCAATTTCATCGTGGGCAGTATCTGGTCGGGCTTCCATTTGATTGAAAAGCCTTTGTCGTTGAGCGCCTTGAGCACGTCCAATACCAAGGCGCCCGCATACAGAGGAATTTCCACCGCCTTCGGATCGATGGTTTTGCTTCGATACTCGCCGCCGGTGGCTTGTCCTCCAGGGAGGTCGGGTGCTCTGCCGACCTGTGCACCACAGGTCCCCGCGACGCATAACAAAGCGATTCCGCACCAGGTACGTGACATAAATCCCCCTTCTCCGCGCTCGTGGCGCCAAGATATTGCGCGCATCCTCAAAGAGCCGCCAGCCGACTTTGTTCGTAGTGAGAAGGAGGTGGCCTTGGTCGATCAGCCTCCCGGCAGCGTGACCTCCGCGCCCTTGTATTCCACGATGGCGTCGGCGGCAGCATCCAGATCCGCAGGTGCCTTGGCGCCCTGTTTGATCCAGCGAACCTTGAACGTGCGTTCCTCGGTCATGCCCGGATAGCTGCCGGAGCGCGCACCGATGGTGAGTGCGCCCTTGGCCGCGTCGAAACGCAGCGGGATACGCGCAAACTCGCCGCGTTCATAGCCATAACTCACGCCGTCGTCCTCGTAGAGATCGAAGTTGCCGTCGGCACCGGCGAACACCAGCAGCGTGATCGGCGCGCCGGGTTTCTCACCCGTGTACTGAATGTCCGGCCCCACGGGCACGATCGAACCGGCGCGCACGTACAAAGGCATGCGAGCCAGTGGCGCCGCCGCTTCGACACTCTGGCCGCCAGCGCTTTTCGTGCCGGTATGGAAGTCGTACCAGTCGGCACCCGCCGGTAGATAGACCGCGCGCGTGCGCGCCTTGTGCTCGTAGACCGGCGCCACGAGGAAGGCCTTGCCAAACAGGAACTCGTCGCGCACGTCACGCACGGCGGTGTCAGCGGCGAAATCCATGGCGAGTCCGCGCATGATGGTGCCGTCGCGGTGAAACGTATCCGCCGCCACGGTGTAGGTGTATGGCAGCAGGCGGTAACGCAGCTTGTCGTGCCACACCAGGCTGTCGTAAACCTCCGAGCCTTGCGGCGCGAGATTGAAGATCTCGCGCAATGGAAATTCACCATGCGAGCGGAACAGCGGCGCGAATGCGCCGAATTGGAACCAGCGAAGGTTGAGCTCGCGCCATTCCTCGAGATCGGCAGGCGTCGGATTTTTCGTGCTGTAGCGGCTTTCGTTGGCAAAGCCGCCGATATCGAACGTCCAGTTCGGAAGGCCCGAGTAACCGACGCTGACGCCCGCGGAGATCTGGTTGTACAGATCGTCCCAGCGCGACACGATGTCGCCGCTCCAAACGGCCGCGGCATGGCGCTGGATGCCAGCGAAACCCGAGCGCGTCAGGATGAAGACCCGCTTGTCGGGACTTACCTGACGCGATCCTTCATACACGCCACCGGTGTGCACCAGTGGATAGGAGTTGAAGAAATTCTCCGCCGGTCCGATCGCGGTCGGGCCGATGCGCGCCTTGATGGAATCGATGTCGAGGTTGGAATGCACATCGGGCTCGGTGGCATCCATCCACCAGGCGTCGATACCGAGAACGTTCAGTTTCTCATTGACCTGGCGCCAGTAGATATCGCGCGCCGCCTTGGCGTACGGGTCGTAGAAGGAATTGAGGTAGCCGGGGCCCACCCAGTCTTTGGCGCCCGCCTCGATGTTGCCGTGGTACATGAATCCGGCGGCGTCGAGCTCTTTGTAGTTGTCCGTGCCGGGATAGAACTTCGGCCACACGGAAATCATCAAGCGGGCATTTTGCGCATGCACTTTCTCGAGCATGCCTTTGGGATCGGGAAAACGGGTCTTGTCGAATTCGTGCGAGCCCCACTGGTCCTCCTTCCAGTAAAACCAGTCCAACACGATGTTGTCGAGCGGGATCTTGCGCTTGCGGTACTCCGCCACCACGCCTAACAACTCATTCTGGGTGGTGTAGCGCTGGCGGCTCTGCCAGAAGCCATAGGCCCAGCGCGGCAGCATCACCGCCTTGCCGGTCAACGTGCGGTATCCGCTGATCACCTCGTCCTGCGATCCGCCGGCGACGAAGTAATAGTCGATGGCGCGGCCAACGTCCGAGGTGAACGTGAGCGAATGGCGCTCGGCATCCGGCAGCGGATCGTTGTGCAGCAGCGCCAGATAGCCGTCATTCGGGATCCATTCGATGCGCATGCGAACCGGAATGCCGTCTTTCATCGGCACTTCGAAGTTGTGGTACCACGCGCCCCAGTTCTGCCGCCAGCGATCGAGCACCAGCTTGTCGTCGACGAACACCTTGAAATAGCTGCTGCCGTAGAGCTGGAATTTGTGGTTGCCCGCCTTGGCGGATTCAACCGTGCCTTCCCAGGTGACCGACTGGTTCGGCAGCATGTTAGGCGGGGAGCCGGCGTTCGGCTCCTTGGTTACCAGCAGCTCCTTGGGCCAGTTGAACCGGTCGCGGATGTACTGGTAGCTGATGTCCTTCTCGACGCGCTCGAGCTTGCGCTGGCCGTCGATGAAATAGCGCGCCGTGAAGCCACCCTCCTTGCCGGCCGTGTCGCGGATCTTGAGATCGCGCGATGCGAAGCCGTACGGCTTCGGGTCGCCGAGGCGCGTGATGCCGTTGTTGTCCCAGAGAACGCCGTAGTTGCGCGTCGACACCACGAACGGCACGCCGATGTCCATGTTGTGCTGCGCGAGCTCGACGTCTTCGCCGTTGAGATTCATCTGGCCGTTCTGATGCTGCCCCGAGCCGTAGAAAGCCTCGTCGGTTCCTGCGTTGAAGCGCTGCGATACGCCGGCGGAGGGCCAGGTTTTCACCGGCTCTTCGGCCAGCAGCGGCTTGCCGGCGAGATCGGTGAATCGCACGGCGCCGTTTGCCAGCGATACCCGCGCGATGAGCTGCGCCGTCTGCAGCACCACGTCGCCGTCGCGTCTTTCCACTTTGATTGGTGGCGCCTTGCCGGCCGACCCGACCACCATGAGGCTCTTGGGCAGATCGAGATTGTTATCCGCCACCGACGTCACTCGCACGATGCGATCGGTTCTGACTTCCAGGCGTACACGGCGCGATTCGCCGCCTTGCGCCGGCGTTACCACCACGCCGGTCTCGTTCTGCACGAAGGACCCTTCGCGCGCCTCGCCCGAGCAACCGGCGAGCACGACGACACACAACCACCTGGTCAAAAGCTTCATGGGACCCCTTGTCAGCGATTCGATTTGTTTAGGCCCGGGAATTCTAACGAGACGCGCAAGCGCAGCCCGAAAGGATCTGCGGGCCAGCGAAGTTACCGGAAAGCGAGACCTTCGCGTCGTGGGGGGCCGTGTGCGCCCCGCCTCCGGCATCGCATTGCGGGCCGTTTTTGTCCTGCAGCCCGATTCTGAATTTCCCGAATGAAAGTACAATGCTCTAATGAAAATTCAAGATCAAGTGTTTTTGGGGCAGAATCCCCCGCCGGTCAGCACTACTACAAAAACGACAGAATCCATGGCCATAAAATCAGGTTCACCCCGCGCGCCCGCGCACGATTCCACGCAGCACGCCGCCCGTTATCGGGCCCCCGCATTGGAAAAAGGTCTGGACGTCATCGAGCTGCTGGCGGCTGAGAAATCGCCACTCAACCTCTCGGCGATCTCGCAGCGCCTCGGCCGTTCTTCGGGCGAGCTGTTCCGCATGCTTCAGGTGCTGGAGTTCAAGGGATTCATCACCACCGCTGACAACGGCACGGGTTACGTGCTCACGAACAAATTGTTCGCGCTGGCGATGGCGCAGGCGCCGGTGCGCTCGCTGGTGGAGACGGCGTTGCCCGTGATGCGCAAGCTGGCGCACGACATCGGCCAGTCCTGCCACATCGCCGTGGCCTCCGAAGATCAGATCGTCGTGATCACGCGCATCGAACGGCCTGGCGACCTCGGATTCTCCGTGCGCATCGGCTACCGGCGCGAGATCGCGCGCGCCACTTCCGGCCTCGTGTTGTTCGCCTACCAGAATGAGGAAGTGCGGCGCAGCTGGTTGCGGCGCTGCCGGCTGAAGGGCGAGGCCGCGGACTCCTTCGTCCAGCGTGCCGATGTCGTACGCGCGCGCGGACACCACGAGGCGGCGTCGGATTTCGTTCGCGGCATCGTCGACGTCTCCGCCCCGATCCTGCGCGGCGACATCGCGGTCGCGGCGCTCACCATTCCCTTCGTTCACAGCAATCCTCTGCAGGTCGAAATGGCGCAGGCAGTGGAGTTCGTGCGCGCGGCGGCCAAGCAAATCTCAAACGAAATCGTTCACGGGGACCTTCCATGACAGAAACGACGAGAGGCAGGAGCGCGGCGCTGATCACGCCGGGCTTTTTGATGGCGACCGTGCTGGTCGTGGCGTTATTCTTCTTCTGGGGAGTGTCCAACAGTCTCAACGACGTTCTGATCCCGCAGTTCCGCAAGACCTTCCTGCTCAGCGACTTCACCTCGAGCCTGGTCCAGTTCGCCACTTTCATCGGCTATTTCGTCTTCGCGATCCCGGCCTCGCTGTTCATGCGGCGCTTCGGCTATCGCGCCGCGGTGGTCATGGGGCTGGTGTTGTTCGGCACCGGCGCGCTTCTCTTCTATCCAGCGGCGCAGCTGGGGGAATATCACTGGTTCCTCGCGGCACTATTCGTGGTCGCGAGCGGGCTGTCATTCCTCGAGACCTCCGCGAACCCGATGATCGCCATCATGGGTCCGCCGGAAAGCGCGGACCAGCGCCTGAATTTCGCGCAGGCCTTCAATCCGCTGGGCACCATTGTTGGTGTGTTCGTCGGCCAGACCTTGATCCTTTCAGAGCACCACATCACGCCCGAGCAGATTCGCGCCATGGAGCCCGCAGTGCAGGCAACCTGGCGTGCCGGGGAACTTGCAGCGGTCAAACTACCCTACGTGGGCATCGCCTGCGTGGTACTCGTGTGGGCGGTGCTGGTGGCGTTCGCTAAATTCCCGGCGATGGCGCGGCGGGTGCGGGAGGACGAGGCCGTTCCGGCCGGAGGTTTCAAAGGACTCGCGCACTTCCCTCGCTACTGGTTAGGCGTGTTCGCCCAGTTCGCGTACGTGGGGGCCCAGGTGGGCGTGTGGAGCTTCCTGATCCGGTACACCCAGTTCAATTTTCCGGGCACGTCGGAGAATGCCGCGTCGAATTTCCTGTTCTGGTCACTGGTGCTGTTCTTCGCGGGCCGCTTCGTCGGCACCTTACTGATGTCGAAATTCCGACCCGCGACGTTGCTCATGGTGTTCGCGGCCGCGGACGTGGCGCTATGTGTGGTCGCGGCCATCGGCGGCGGTGACATCGGCCTGTACGCGCTCATGGCCACGAGCTTCTTCATGTCCATCCAGTTCCCGACTATTTTCACCATGAGCCTGCGCGGGCTGGGCCCGTATACCAAGACCGGGTCCTCTTTCCTGGTGATGGCCATCGTCGGTGGCGCACTGATGCCAATGGTCATGGGAGGCGTGTCAGACGCCAGCACCATCAACCTCGCGATGTTCGTGCCGGCAGTGTGCTTTGCCGTCGTGTTGTGGTTCGCCATGAAATCGCGCGCCGCAACGCCGGCAGGCGCATGACCGTGGAACTGCCGAGCCGCGAGCTGGGCCGGACGGGCCTGCCGGTCTGCACGCTCGGCTTCGGCGGCGCCGCGATTGGTAATCTGTACCGGGAGCTGCGCGACGAAGATGCCGGCGAAGCGGTTGAGGAGGCTTTCCGGGCGGGCGTGCGTTACTTCGATACGGCACCCTTTTATGGCTTCGGCTTGAGCGAGCTGCGCCTGGGCATGGCACTGCAGGGGGCACAACCGCCGCCGGTGATCTCGACCAAGGTGGGTCGACGGCTGGTGCCGACCGGACCGCAGGATGCGAGCGTCGGGCGTGAGGGATATTTTTCACCGCGGCCATTCGCACCGGTTTTCGACTACGGCTATGACGCGGTGATGCGTTCGCACGCCGACAGCCTCGAGCGGCTCGGAGTCGCACGCGTCGACATCCTTCTCTGCCACGACATCGGCCGTCTCACACATGGCGAGTCACATGCCGCACGTGTGCGCGAATTTCTCGCCGGCGGCTATCGGGCGATGCGTGAGTTGCGCGATGCGGGCGCTGTGCGTGCCATCGGGCTCGGCGTCAACGAATGGGAGATCTGCGTCGAACTGCTGGAGAGTTGTGAGCTCGACTGCATCCTGCTCGCTGGCCGGTACACGCTGCTCGAACAACCGGCGCTGGAAAAACTGCTACCGCTGTGCGAACAGCGCCGCGTCTCCATCATCTGCGGCGGGCCCTTCAACTCCGGCATTCTCGCCTCGGGGTCTCGCGCCGGTGGCAGTGCCCACTACAACTACGCCGCACCGCCGGCGAATGTACTGGAGCGGGTCGCCCGGCTCGAGCAGATCTGCGCGGATTTCGACGTGCCCCTGCGGGCCGCGGCACTGCAGTTCCCACTCGGGCACGCCTGCGTCGCGAGCGTGGTCGCCGGTTGCGCCAACGGTAGCGAAGCGCGCAACTGCGCGGCCATGTTCTCGCATCCCATACCGGCCGCTTTCTGGCGGGCGCTGCGCGAGCGCGGGCTCGTCGATTCGCGGGCACCGCTGCCTGCATGACCCCGATCGTCGACAGCCACCAGCATTTCTGGCGCCTCGACCGCGGCGATTACGGTTGGCTCACGAGCGACCTGGCGCCTATCTACCGTGACTATCTGCCCGAGCATCTGGCGCCGTTGATCGCGCGCGCCGGTGTCGGCGCCACCATCCTCGTGCAGGCGGCGCCCACGGTTGCGGAAACGCGCTTCATGCTCCAGCTTGCGCGCGAGCACGCGTTCATCGCCGGCGTCGTGGGCTGGGTGGACTTCGAGAGCCCCGAGGCCGCGGATACCATCGCCGAGCTCGCAGCGGATCCGCACCTCGTGGGGCTACGCCCCATGATCCAGGACATTCCCGATCCGGACTGGATGCTGGACACGGGCCTCGCGCCGGCATTCGAAGCCATGGTCGACCACGGGCTCGTGCTCGATGCGCTGGTCTTGCCCAAACATCTGTCGGCGCTGCTCGAGCTGGCGGCACGCTATCCCGACCTCGCGATGGTGCTGGATCACGGCGCGAAGCCGCCGATTGCTGCGGGCAACCTGGAGGCCTGGAAGCAGGGAATCGCGGCACTCGCGCGCGCGACGCCCATGGCCTGCAAATTCTCGGGCCTCGTCACCGAGGCGAACAGCGCCGAACCGTCGGTGCTCGCTCCGGCTGTCGACCACCTGCTTCAGAGTTTCGGACCGAAGCGCATGATGTGGGGCAGCGACTGGCCGGTGTGCGAGCTCGCATGCTCTTACGAGGAGTGGCGCACCGTAAGTCATGCCTTGTTAGCCAGGCTGGGTGTCTCCGAGCGCGAGCAGATCTTCTCCGCAACAGCACGAGCAACTTATGGGATCTAGTGAGCTTTCGGGGCGATTGGCCGGCAAGACCGCGGTGGTCACCGCGGCCGGATCGGGCATCGGCCGTGCGAGCGCGGAAGCGTTCGCGCGCGCGGGCGCGCGCGTGCTCGCCGCCGATATCGACGCGAAGGCATTGCAGACTGTCGTCGGCTGCGAGGGGCACCCGCTCGATGTTCGCGATGCACGTGCCATCGAAGCGTTCGCCAGGTCGGCGGGTAAAATCGACGTGCTGTTCAATTGCGCGGGCACCGTTCCGAAAGGCACGGTGCTCGATATCGATCCGGCGGCGTGGAACGCGGCCTTCGATCTCAACGTGAATTCCATGTACCACATGATCCGCGCTTTTCTGCCCGCCATGATTGCCGCGCACGCGGGGTCCATCATCAACATGTCATCGGTGGCCAGCTCCATCACCGGCGTTCCCGACCGCTGTGCTTACGGCGCCACCAAGGCCGCGGTGATCGGGCTGACCAAATCCGTTGCCGCCGATTTCGTCGCGCAGGGCATTCGCTGCAATGCCATCTGTCCCGGCACCGTGGACACACCGTCGCTGCAGGCGCGGCTGCACACTTACGGTGACTATGCGAAAACGCGCGCGGAGTTTGAGGCGCGGCAGCCCATGGGACGGCTGGGCAAGCCTGAGGAGATCGCAGCACTGGCGCTGCACCTGGCCAGCGACGAGTCCGGCTTCACCACCGGACAGATTCATGTGATCGACGGCGGCTGGATGATCTGAGAAATGCGGCCTGGCCGCATCTCAGTAAGTGGCAAGGCGCACGCGCAGCACACGCGGCTCGTCAGTGAGGTTCAACCCGTAGTCGGTCTGGTCACCGTTCCACACGCGCGTGCGCGACCACTGGCCGGCGCCATAGCTGCCCTCCTCCACGCTGGCGAAGATCATGCCGTTGGCCTTGCGGCTTTCCGCCGGCGCGAAATACACACGCACGTGCTGACCGGTGAGGAGGAATTCGTCGGGGCCGAGCTGTGCCAGCAATGCACCGCCTGAAGGGGAACCAGACCACTGCGGCTTGTCCTCGAGGTCGCCGAACCATTCCTTCATACCGAACTGCCATTCGTTGAAGGCCAGTGTGACCTGCCATCGTCCGAGGTCGAGCTTGCGGCTGCTGCGATCGTCCGGCTCCGAGGCACCCCAGACCTTGCTGGTGAAGCTGAGCAGCGCCCACTCGCGGGCCATCGGAGCTAACAACCTGTAGGGACGTGAAAACGCATCGATGCCTTCGTCGACGTTCTTCGCGCCCAGCGGGAAATTGGAATAGCCGGTGTAGTCCACGCCGAAGGGCACGAGACCGAGGCCTTGAGCGCCGAGGATGTCGTAGAAATAGCGCGCGAACAGCGGGTCATTGCCGATCTCAGGCACCAGCAACGGGCCGCCGGGCTTGTAGAGCTCGAGCACGCGATAGACCTTGGTAGATTCCTTCATGTAGATGTCGGGCGCCACGATGTCGAGGGACGGCGCCGCCGCGCGGTAGATAGCGAGGACATTGTCCGTCGGGCCACCGCTGGCGTAAGCACCGGGCGCACCTGGATGAAACGGGTCGCGCAGTGCCGCATTCGCGTACATCGGCAGTGCATATTCCTTCTTGCCGGCGGCGGCCACCTCGCCGATGAACTTCGCGACCGACCAGGCGTGGAAGAACTCATCGGCATCCTTGCCGAAGACTTCGCTCCACGTACCGTGCTTGCCGCCCTGCGCTTTCGCCAATGCCGCGGGCACGGGTCCACCAAACAGTCTCTGCGCGTCGGGGCCGAAGTCCCGCACACTGCCGTAGGTACCCGGCTCGTTTTGCACCTGCACCATGATGACGGTGCGCACTTCGTCCACCTGCTTGAGGTACCTCATCAGCGCGGCGTACGCGCGCTTGTCGGCGGCGAGCGTGGCCGCCGAGTGTGGCGACATGGAATTCAACACCTTGCCTTTTGCGTCGATGAGGCGCGGGAAACGCGCATTGTCGAGCTTCACCCATTCGGGAGCGTAGTTAGGGCCATTGTTCTTCCAGGTCGCGAACCAGAGCAGCACCAGCCGCACCCTGTTCTCGCGCGCCTCGCGCAGAAGCACATCGAGGAAGGAGAAGTCGAATATCCCCTCGACGGGCTCGATCTGCTCCCAGGGCATCGCCACGCTGACCGTATTGGCCTGCAACTTCCTCACCGCCGGCCACACCTTGGGCAGCATTGCCGGCCAGGAGCTGGAATTGTTCACCTGCGCGCCGAGCAGGAGAAAAGGCGCGCCGTCGACCATGAGTGCGGAGCGGCCATCGCGTGTCACGATTTCCGGAATCGGTGCCGCGCTCGCGACGCCCATCGCAAACAGCAGGCTCGCAACCCGGATTTTGCGAATGCTCATGGTTTTCTCACACGGTGGTCGTTGTGGAACTAATGTGAATCGTACGCGACAATGTTCAATCGTGAGCATGGGGTTGGAGTTCGATGCACTACGTGATCGTCGGAGGCGGCTCGGCCGGTTGGATGACTGCCGCTGCGTTGGCGCATGCGGTGAAGGACACTCAGAAAATCACGCTGATCGAATCGGATGAGATCGGGACCGTAGGTGTCGGCGAAGCGACCATTCCACCCCTGCAATTCTTCAACAAAGTACTCGGCATCAATGAACGGGATTTCGTTCAGGCCACGCAGGCCAGCTTCAAGCTGGGGATCGACTTCATCAACTGGGGCAGCAAGGGCCACCGCTACTTTCATCAATTCGGTGAATTCGGCGTCAACATAAAGGGCGTGGCCTTTCACCAGCTATGGCTGCGGCTCGCTGCCAATGGACATCCTTTCCCGCTCAGCGACTATGCACCCGCGGCGGTGGCGGCCGCGCAGATGCGCTTCCTGCCGCCGGTTTCCAATCACCCACCAGACATGCCGCAGCTTGCCTACGCCTTTCACTTCGACGCGGGGCTGTATGCCCGGTTTCTACGGCGTTACGCCGAAGAGCGCGGTGTCGTGCGCGTCGAAGGCCGCATCGTTGGCGTCGAACGCAATGGTGAAAGCGGGTTCATCGAATCGGTACGGCTGGACCAGAGCGCGAACGTCGCCGGAGATTTCTTTCTCGACTGTTCGGGATTCAAGGGACTGCTCATCGAAGAAGCGCTGGAAACCGGATACGAAGACTGGTCGCATTGGCTGCCCTGCGATCGCGCTCTCGCTGTTCCGACCGAGAAGAACCCGGCGAACTTCTTCCCCTGCACGCGCTCGACAGCTCACGAAGCCGGATGGCAATGGCGCATTCCACTGCAACACCGTACGGGAAACGGGCACGTCTATTGTTCCAACTACATCAGCGATGACGAAGCAACCGCGACATTGCTGGGAAACCTGGATGGCAAGGCTCTCGCCGACCCGCGGCTGCTGCGCTTCAAGACCGGACGGCGCAAGAAATTCTGGAATGGAAATTGTGTGGCACTCGGCCTTGCGGGTGGATTCCTGGAGCCTCTGGAATCGACGAGCCTGCACCTGATCCAGTCGGCGGTCTTCCGCTTCCTGTCACTGATGCCAACCTCTGCCGCGCACGATCCGGCCGCGGAAGCGGAATTCAACCGCTTGAGCATCGCCGAATACGAACAGTGTCGCGACTTCATCATCCTGCACTACGTCGCCAATGAGCGCACGGAAGCGTTCTGGAAAGACTGCCGCTCGGTCGCCATGCCGGAAGGGCTGGCGCATCGCATAGAGCTCTTCAGGACACGCGGAAAAGTGGCGAGGACTGACGGCCACCTGTTTTCGGATTCGAGCTGGATCGCCGTGATGTTCGGTCAGGGCATCATTCCCCGGCAGTGGGACCCGCTGGCTGACACCCTGCCAATCGCCGAATTGCAGACGAGAGCCTCGGAATTGCGCGACAGCCTGCACCGCGCCATCGCGCGGATGCCGGGCCACGCTCAGTTCATCGAGATGAACTGCAAGGCTCCCTGACCCGAGGTGCGATCAGGGAGCGGGACGCACCCGCTCCCTGACCTTGTTAGAGCCCTGCGCCTAGAACGACGCCCGCACGTAGAGGGTGAAGCGCCGGTCCGAATCAACCCAGTTGTGGTAAGTCAGGCCGGCACCATTGCCGGCGCCACCGATGACGTCATTGTCGACCAGCACCTTGAACTTCGAGCGTGTCAGATTGACCGCCTCGACGCCGATGGACATCGTCTCCTTGAACTTCCACTGCAAGGATGCATCGAGCTGGCCAAAGTCATCGGCAAACGCGGGGATATTGAGATTGGCCGCCGCCGTCGTCAGCAGGTATCGCTCGCGCCAGTTGTAGGCCAGGCGCGCTTCGACCTTGGGAACCGAATAGTAGAGCTCGGCGTTGTAGGAAGTCCTGCTCAATCCCTCCAGTGGATAGTCGTTCAGCAACGAGTTGACCTGCTGGTTCGGGTCATACGGATTCACCGCCGCGTTGCGGGTGCCGCCACTTTCGACGTACGTATATGCAGCACGCGCGCCAAAGTTCTGCGCGAAGCCCGGCAGGAAGCTGAAGAAGCCGTTCCACGCCAGCTCACCTCCGCGCACATACCCTTTGCCCTGATTTTCGGGGCGCAGGACCGTGACTTCCTTGGTCACTCCATTGTTGGTGTAAGGCACGATGTTGCCCAACGTCGTCTCGATGAATCCAGACACTTCCTTGTCAAAAAGCGCCATCGTGAGCGAGTTGGTCGAGTTGATGTACCACTCGGCGCTCAAGTCGTAGTTGGTGGCCTCCATCGGCTTGAGGTCTGCGTTGCCGGCGAACCCGTTGTAGTTGGCCACGCAATCTCCTGGCGTGGTGACTCCCGAGGGTAACGGCACGCAGGTGCCGCCCGTGAGTAATCCGGCCTGCGCATTGATGGTGATCGACGGCAACAGTTGCGGGAATTCCGGACGCGCGATGCCTTTCGCGACTGCGAATCGCAGGAAGAAATTGTCCGTGGCCTTGTAGCGCAGGTTGAAGCTCGGCAGTACGTCGTCGTACTCGTTGTTGCCGGAGGTGGCGGACGAGCCACCGTTCGCAAATGCGACGTCGTCGGCCGGTGTGCCCGGCCCGAAGTTGCCTCCCGAGAAGACCAGCTGCCCCGTTCCGGCAGCCTCGGTGCGCACGAAGCGAACGCCGACGTTGCCATCGAACTTGCCGTGCGCGAATGACAGCTGCGTATACGCGGCAGTCGTCTGCTGATTCTGCGGATTGACGCCCAGCCCGTCGTTGGCGGGGAACTTGGTGGAATAGTCACCGTCCCACGGAACCCACGCACAGCAGCCGTTTGCCACGCCCGGCGCGGTAGACACTGCGACCACCTGGTTCGACCATGACTGGAAGTCGCGGAAAGTCCTCGTATCCGGAAACAAGAACCCGCTCGGCGCATTGCCGCCGTGGAACCAGTTCGAATAGTCCTGCTGGACGAAGGGCACGTTCTGCGCGCTGAAGATCGCGGGTCCGCCGGCCCAGTTCTGGCTGATCGAGCCCCAGCGATATCCGGTCTCCCGCGTGGTCGAGTTGTAATCTTCGTAACGCACGCCGAATCGGATCTTGTCGAGCCAATCGCTGTTATCGAACGTGTATTCCGCGTCGGCACGATACGCCCAGGCATCGGCGTCGTTGGCCTCATGATGATCCATGGCGAACCCGTGATAGATCGCATTCGGATTGGTGAGGACGTTGTTAGCCGGAATGACGATGTTGGGCACATCGGAGCCGTTGAGCTGTAAGGAGTACGGCCCGGCGTTTTCGAAGTTGGGACCGGCGTTCGGTCCCATCGTCAGGTCCATGATTTTCGTCTTGGCATTCGAATACTGGATGTCGCCTTCGAAGCTGAGCCGGTCGCTTGCACTCCAATTCACACGCAGTGACACGTCGTTGTTGGTGGTTTCGCGCTCGTTGTAGCGGGCCGAGCCCGCGTAACCCCCGTCGTTGATCGTGCCGCCGGTCAACTTGTCTCCCTCATAGGTGAGGCCAGTGCCATTGAGGCCGCCACCCGGCAGGTTCCACGCGGCGTTTTCGTCTTGATTGAACGTCGCATTGGAATAGAAATACTGCAGGGAGGCCTCGGTGTTTTCGCTCGGCGATCGCCATTGCAATGCGGCCGATGCGCCCGTTCGGTTGCGATCGACAGTCAGTTGACGCCAGCCAATACCGCCGGTCGCGTAAATCGTCTCCCCCGGCACGAGGTCGGTGCGCGTGTAGTACTTCTCGATGTGGATCGTGTCGGTGCGGCTGGTGTTGTCGGAGCTGCTTATCGAAACGAGACCACCGATCTCACCGAGATCACTATTGCCGGCGGAAAGCGATGACCGTCCGCTGACCAACAGCGATCCTGACGGCTCCCACTCTTCAGCCAGATCGCCGCGGGATCCTTCCAGCGAGACGCTGAATTTGCGTCCTTCGGAATCGAACGGCAGGCGCGTGCGCAGGTTCACGCTGCCTGACAGGCCGCCTTCGACCTGCTGAGCCGAGGGGTTCTTGTAGACATCGACGCCCGCCAGCAACTCGGGCGGAATGTCTTCGAATCCGAGGGTGCGGCTGTTTTTTGCCGAGAACGCCGTGTGCCCGTTGAGCTCGCTGCGCACCCAACTCAATCCCCGAATGGTGACGCCGGAGCCTTCGATGGCGATTCGGTCCGCATCGCGCGGAGACGGCACGCGGCCGATCGCCAGGCCCGGGATTCGCTGCAGCACTTCGGTGACACTGCGGTCGGGAAGCGCGCCGATGTCGTCGGCAGTTATCGCATCGACGAGCTCCGAGGCTTCCTGCTTGCGCGCCTGTGACGTCTCGAGCTGTCGACGAATACCCGTGACGACGACTTCGCCGACCTCTTCGGCGCTGGCCTCGTCCTTGGTAGCGGCGTCCTGAGCCATCGCAGGCGTGGTCATCGCGCCGAGCGCGAGCGCCGAAGTAGTCAGGAACCCCAGGTTGCCGCGAATCAGCCGGCGCAATGCAAGTCTTTGCAATCGTGAGTCGTTGGTCATCTGGGCCCCCGTGAACATTCGGCGATATCATTAGTGAAAGCCGTTTCATTAGTAGTATAGAAACGACAAATACGATTTGTAAAGCCGCGCCCGAACGGGCTGGCGCAAACTCGCCGCTCTTTTCGAGCGGTCGATCATCTGCACGAGAGACGTCGATATGCGGTCACTGATGCTTTCCGTAGCACTTTTATTGATTTCGGCTGCCGGCGCGGCGGAAGAGCGGCCCGGACAGGGGACGCATGAGTTGCTGCCCATCGACCGCGTATGGTCCGGCCACGCGGTGCGGTTCGCGCTTGAAGTCGACGGCGGGAAGATATTTGTCGCCTATTACGATGCAGCGCGGCAACTTACCGTGGCGTCGCGGCCACGCCACGGCGGCACCTGGAGCTATCAGAAGCTCGACACGCGGACCGGTTGGGACAGTCACAACTACATTGCGATGTCGGCCGACTCCGGCGGGCAGCTGCACATAGTCGGCAACCTCCACAACGATCCGCTGATCTACTTCCGCACTTCTGCCGCCGGCGACATCCATTCCTTCACGCGCATTCCGGTGCTGGTGCAACCCGCGAAGGAACAACGCATGACCTACCCCATTTTTCTCAAGGGTGGCGCGGGCCAGTTGATCTTGAAATACCGCGATGGCGGCAGCGGCAATGGCAACGAAATCTATGATGTCTACGACACGGCGAGCTCGACCTGGAGCCATCTGCTGGCTACACCGCTCGTCGACGGCGAAGGACGGCGCAATGCTTATTTTGTAGGCCCAACACTCGGACCCGACGGCCGCTTTCATCTCGCCTGGGTATGGCGCGAGACGCCGGACGCCGAAACCAATCACGACCTCTCTTATGCACGCAGCCGCGATCTCGTGGACTGGGAAAAATCCGACGGCACGCCGCTCAAATTGCCCATCACGCTGACGAGCGCGGAGATCGTCGACCCGGTGCCGGTCGAAGCGGGCATGATCAACAACAACACGGTGATCGGTTTCGATTCCGATGGGCGACCGGTCATCACGTTTCACAAGTTCGACGCACGAGGCAACACGCAGATCTTCCTGGCGCGCCGCGAAGCGCAGAGCTGGAACATCGTGCCGATCACGCGCTGGCGCGACTTTCGCTGGGATTTTCGCGGCCGCGGCTCGCTCGACATGCGCCTCTCGGTCAAAGGCGCGGTACCCACGGACTCGCGGCGCCTGTCCGTCGAAGTGGTCCGGGACGGCGAACCGATCGAAATCCTGCTCGAGCCGCGCACGCTGCGGCGCGTCAGCGAAGCGCCCCGCGCCACGCTCGCGCGCCGGCTGCAAGCTCAGATCGACGTGCCGAGGGGCATGCAGCTCAATACCGTCGAACACTCAGGCGACGAACTCGCCATCGCCTGGCCCACGCGCCCGCCGAATCGCGATCTGCCCACTGCCGACATCCCAGGACCCACGGTCCTCAACCTGGCGATACCACGCGCAACGCCTTGATTGACGGGCGTTGCCTCCTGCGCGCAGGCATCCGCTGACACCGCCGGCTAACTACAACGCGCATTGCTTTCGCCGGGACGGTGTATTAGCGTCAGCGCCGTTCTATTTTCCTAATAGAATTCTTTTTACAAATGAGAATCCGAAATTCGAGCCAAGGGGGCTTTGTGAACGCCAGGGATGTTGTTTGCAGATTCATGCTCGCCGCATTTGCGGCAACGGCGGCGTCGCCCGCGCTTTCCGATTCCGACCGCGATCGGGGCCGGGATCCGGATTACCGCTGGCGCAACGTGGAGATCGTCGGCGGCGGATATGTGCCGGGAATCATCTTCAATCAGACCGAGCCAGGGCTCGCGTATGCGCGCACCGACATCGGGGGCGCCTATCGCTGGAATGAGCGTACTCAGCGCTGGAAGCCATTGCTCGACTGGGTGCACTGGGACGACTGGGGTCTCACCGGAGTAGATAGTCTGGCCACCGATCCCGTGGACCCGGACCGCCTCTATGTGCTTGCCGGCACCTACACCAATGACTGGGATCCCAACAACGGCGCGATCCTGCGTTCCAAGGATCGCGGCCGCAGCTTCGACAAGGTGGAGCTGCCATTCAAGTCCGGCGGCAACATGCCGGGACGGAACATGGGCGAGCGGCTCGCCATCGATCCGAATGCCAATCGCATCCTCTACCTGGGCGCGCGCAGCGGCAACGGCCTGTGGCGCAGCACTGACTTCGGCAGGACCTGGGCGCGCGTCGCCAGCTTCCCGGCAACCGGAGACTACGCCGCCAACCCGGGCGATCCCAACGGCCTCGACAGCGATCCGTTGGGCGTCGTGTGGATCGTATTCGACAAGAACACCGGCAAACGCGGGACAGCGACTCGAACTATCTACGTGGGTGTGGCCGATTTGGGCCAGAGCGTCTATCGCAGCCAGGATGGCGGTGTCACCTGGGCGGCACTCCCCGGCCAGCCGACCTTCCCGGCATTCATGCCTCACCACGCCGTGCTCGCCTCGACGGGCATCCTGTACATCACGTACAACAACCGCGGCGGCCCGTATGACGGGGATATGGGCGATGTCTGGAAATACGATACGGCCAGCGCGCTGTGGACGAAGATCTCACCCGATCCATCGAGCAGCACGAATTCCTGGTTCGGCTACGGCGGAATCACCGTCGATGCGCAGAATCCGAACACCCTCATGGTGTCCGAGCTCAACCGCTGGTGGCCCGAGGCCAATATCTGGCGCAGCACCGATGCTGGCGCAACCTGGACTTCGATGTGGACCTTCGGGCCATGGCCCACGCGCGAGTTTCGTTACACCCACGACATCAGCGCGTCGCCGTGGCTCACCTTCAATCAGACACTCTCGTTGCCCGAGCGCGCGCCGCGCCTGGGCTGGATGATCGGCGACATCGAAATTGATCCGTTCGATTCCAACCGGATGCTGTACGGCACCGGCGCCACGATCTACGGCACCGACGACCTCACTGCCTGGGATGGCGGCGGCACGTTCACCTTGAGCGTGAAAGCGCAGGGTATCGAAGAAACCTCGGTGCAGGACTTGATCAGTCCTCCTGCGGGTGCACCGTTGCTGTCGGCACTCGGCGATCTCGGCGGCCTGCGCCATGACGATTTGAGTGTCGTACCCGACAAGTTGCTGGACAACCCGACGCAGACCACGGGCACGAGTCTCGATTTTGCGGAGCTCGCGCCTAACATCATTGCGCGCGTCGGCAACGGTGGCGGCAGCTTTGGCTTTTCATCCGACGGCGGCGTCACCTGGTCGCCGGGATCCGCCGCGGCCGGCGGCAGCGGCGGCCACATCACCGCTTCGGCCGATGGCGCGAGCCTCGTGTGGAGTCCGGGCAACCGCGCCGCGCACTACTCACTCGACAACGGCAACACGTGGCTTGCCTCGGCCGGACTTCCGCAGGGCGCGCGGGTCGGCTCGGATCGGGTTATCGCCGGTAAATATTACGCAGCAGCGGCCGGCGCCTTCTACGTGAGTGTCGATCACGGCGCGACGTTCGTGCCGACAGCTGCGACCGGCCTACCGCTGGATGACGTGCGCTTCAAGGCACTGCCGGGCAGAGCTGGAGAAATCTGGCTCGCGGCCGCCGGCAACGGGCTGTGGCGTTCGTCGAACGGTGGAGTGAGTTTCAGGAAACTCGCGAACGTGCAGGAAGCGAACAACATCGGCTTCGGCAAGGCAAAGCGCGCTCGTGACTATCCGGCGCTGTATTCGAGCGCGAGGATCGGCAACGTGCGTGGCATCTTCCGTTCGGAGGACGCGGGCCGCAGCTGGACGCGCATCAATGACGATCGGCACCAATATGCGTACACCGGCGCGGCGATCACCGGCGATCCGCGCGTCTATGGCCGCGTGTATGTGAGCACCAACGGTCGCGGCATCATCTACGGCGAGCCGCAGCACGACCATGACGTCGACTGTGAGCGCAGCCATCGTCGCCACCGTCATGGTGACCTCGACAACGAGTGACGATGCGGGTCTCGGGTGCTCAGCCCAGGACCCCGATCCCTTCGCAATATCTGCGATGGCATGAGAGGAATTGCGCGTGGATTCAGTTTGCGCGCCGACTTCCAGCGCCGCATCATCGGCCCCTGTTCCATGGGGGTAGCCGAATGAAAAGTCTGTCGATGCGCGTGGTCGCTTGTGCCGCTCTCGCCTTGCCGGTAGTGGCAGGCGCCGCCGGCTCCCAGCCATCAAGAAAGGAAGTGCTCGCACTCGCGGCACAAGTGGCCGGCTGGCAGCTCGAGCGCATGGGTACCACACCGGGCGTCACCAGCCACGCCGAGGAAACCGCCAATCCGCGCAGCTGGCAACAAGGCGCGTTCTGGGTGGGCATGACGCGGCTCGCGAACACGACAAGCGATCAGCGCTTCGCCGATGCCATCATCGCCCAGGGAAAAGCCAATGAATGGAAGCCGGGCACGCGCCTGTATCACGCCGACGATCACGTGATCGCACAGAGCTACCTGTGGGCGGCGAAGCACGGTGCGGGCAGCGAGGCCATCGTGCCGGTCCGTGCGGCTTTCGATTCGATACTCGCCAATCCCGCCGTGACACACCTGAGTTTTGTTCCGGCCAAGGATTACGAATCGACTGCCTGCCTGCGCCGCTGGTGCTGGTGCGATGCATTGTTCATGTCGCCGCCTGCCTGGGTCGAGCTCACCCAGCAGACGGGCGATCCGCGTTACACGGCCTTCGCGATGGCGGAGTTCTGGGCGGCCACGGATTTTCTCTACGATCCACTCGAGCTGCTGTTCTTCCGCGACAGCCGCTTCTTCGAACGCCGCGACGATCAGGGACGCAAGCAATTCTGGAGCCGCGGCAATGGTTGGGTGTTCGCCGGCATCGCCAATATTCTCGACGTGCTGCCGCAGGCCGATCCGAATCGGCCGCGCATGGAGAAGCTCTTCCGCGAAATGGCCGCCAAACTCAAGGCAGTCCAGAAGCCCGACGGGTATTGGGCGCCCTCGCTGCTGGCGCGCGAGAACTCGCCGCCGGAATCGAGCGGCACGGGCTTCTACGTGTATGGCCTCGCGTGGGGGGTGAAGCACGGGTTGTTAGACGCGGACATTTACCGCCCTGCCATCGACAACGGCTGGGCCGCGCTCACCCGGGCCGTGGCGAAAGACGGCAGGCTCGGCTGGGTACAGCAGGTCAGCGACCGTCCGGATAGCGTCGCCGAAACCGACACGCAGTATTACGGAGTCGGGGCGTTCTTGTCGGCGGCCAGTGCCGTGGCCGAGCTTGCCGTGCGTTAGAGCTTGAGCTCGGAACGCAGGAAGGCCTCGGACTTGCGCAGCATGTCGGCGCGGGCATCGCCGTCGGTCAGATTGTGTTCGAGGTTTGGATACACCACGAGCTCGCTGGACTTGCCGACGCCGCGAAGTGCTTTTTGCATCCGGCGCGATTGATCGATGTGCACGTTGAGATCCTTGTCGCCGTGAAACATGAGGACCGGCGCCTTGATCATTTGCGCGTTCTGGGCCGGTGACCCCTCGCGGATGTGCGCACCACTGCCGATGTAGTCCGCGCGCAAGAACGCAGTCGTGTACACCATGGCCTGATTCTTGAGCAGCGCGAGATCGGTCACGGGCGCAACCGCTATTACCGCCTTGAAGAGATCGGCATCCAGAACGTTCGCTTGCAGCGCGGCATAACCACCGTACGACCAGCCAAACACCGCCAGCTTCAACGGATCGGCGATGCCTTGCGCGATGAGCCAGCGGCCGCTGTCGCGGACATCACCGATCGAAGTCTTCCAGCCCCGGAATCCATTCTCCGCGAACCATCGATTGCCATAGCCGGCGGAGCCGCGATAGTTAGGCTGCAGCACGGCGAAGCCACGCTGTGCGAAGAACTGGGGAAGCCAGTCGAATTCCCAATCATCGCGAGCAGCCGGACCGCCGTGTGGCAAGACGATCGCCGGCAGGTTCTTCGCCTCGGTGACGCCGGGTGGCAGCGTCAGGTAACCGGGAATCTCTGTGCCATCCGCGGCGGGATAGGTGATCGCTGTGACTGCGGACAGCACCTTGCCCGCGAGGCTTGGCCGGGAAGTAATGGCTTCCCCCAGAGTCTTGTTGACGCGATCGAACACATACCAATGCCCCGGATCGACGTCGCTGCGGGCCAGGACCAACAACACTTTTTCATCGGCGCTGGTGCTGATGAAGCTGATCAATGGCAGATGCGGCAGCGCTCGCGCCAGCGATGCATGGAGGCTCTTGTAGTCGGGGTCGAAGTACTCCACCTGTGAGCGGTGGGTCGTGTAGCTGGCGCCGATCACTCGCCCGGCGCGGCCAATTCTGACGACGTTGTCGACGTCGACTTCCTTCGACGCGAACACCAGCTCTTTTTTGAGGGTGCCATCCAGCGCGATGCAATACAGCGCGTAGCGGCCTTCCAGCGGCTCGAGCACATAGGCGGCGTTGATGATGGGATCAACGGCCAGGGGGATCATGCCCGTGCCACCCCGAACGCCCTTGCCGTTGAAAGTGTAGGTTCCCAGCTCGCGCCATGCGCGATCGTTCGCAAGGCGGTAGAAATGTCTATCCAAGCCGCGCAGATAGCCGGTCGGGGCGACCACCGTGGTCGTCATGATTCTGATGTTGCCGCGCCCATCGGAGATGTACTCGATGGCTTCGTCTCCCGGCCGCTCGATCAACGTGGCCTTGCCGGTCCGAGTGTCCATCCGGGCCACACCGAGACCGTGCTCGATGCGCGGCATGATTTTTCCCACGGTCTCATCCGCCACGTAGCTGCGCGACATCAGCACCGTGCCGTCCAGACCATTCATCCAGTCGACGACGAAACCATCCGCCTGCCGCCGGCCCAACTGCTTGGGTAAATCTTTTTCGCCGAGGTAGACCTGACGGCCACCGTCAGCGTCCATTGCCACCGTGTGCCCCACGGGCCACAGCAGCGTGTGAATCCGTTTCAGGCCGGATAGTGAACAGACCAGTCGATCCACGGCTGACCAGTCGCAGTAGCGCAGGCTCACCGGGTTCGCATTGGCGCGCGCGATCTTCCGTACGCTGCCCTCGGCCAGATCGATGACTGCCGCGGTGGTGCTGGTACCCTCGCCGGGTCCGACGAAGACCAGGCGCTTGCCATCGGCCGACAAGGCGGCCGAATACGCCGTTTCGAGCGCACCGAATGCGGACGCATCGTCGGCCATGGCGGTTTGCGTCTGCGCTGGTTCCCGCGGTTCGCTCGCTGCCGCAGCCGTGCCGATCACCAGCAGACCTGTGACGGCAATGATGGTGGATGGCTTCATCGACCCCGTCCCTACCTTTGCGGCGAGCGAAGAGTGTGCGCCATTAAAAGCAGACATTGAAGACGGGTTTTCCGAAACACCGGCTACTGCGGCGCGGAAGGCCTGAGACGTTCGTCGCCGGATCAGCCGGTGCGTCACGCCTCGCCGCGCTTGAGCTGCTCCACGGCGTAGCCGACCGCGCGCGCGGTGAGCGCCATGTACGTAAGCGACGGATTCTGCGTGGGTGATGACACCATGCAGCTGCCGTCGGTCACGAAAACATTCGGTACCGCGTGCACCTGGTTGAAGCCGTTGAGTACCGAAGTCCTGGCATTTAGACCCATGCGCGCCGTGCCCATCTCGTGGATCACGCTGCCCGGCGTCACCGGATGATTGAAGCCCTGGATATGCTCGAGTTTCGCCGCGCGCAGCATTTCCACGGCGTCATCCATCATCTGTTGCGCCATCGCTTTCTCGTTGTCGCGGTACTGCATGGAGACATTGATCGTCGGGATTCCCCACGCATCCGCCTTGTCCGTCGACAGCCACATGCGGTTCTCATGGTTCGATAACGTTTCGCCGTAGCCTTCCATGAACAGGCTCCACTCCCCCGGCCGCGTGATTTCGTTCTTGAAGTCCGCGCCGAAATCCGCGGTGCCAATACCGCGGGTCCAGGTCCCGCGGTTGGTGTACACCTCGTAACCATATCCGCGCTTGAACTTGTCTTCGCTGTTGGCGACGTTGCGGAACCGCGGTATGTACATGCTGGTCGCGCGGCGGCCGCGATAGTACCGATCCGACAATCCGGAGTAGCTGGCGGTCGCTCCGCCACCGTTGTGGTGGTCCATGAGGTTGTGGCCGAGCTCGCCGCTGTCATTGCCGAGTCCGTTCGGGAATCGCGGGCTGCGCGAGGCGAGCAACAGCGCGGTGGAGTTGAGCGTCGAAGCGCACAGAAACACCACGCGCGCGAAATATTCGGTGGTCTTGCGCGTTGCCGCGTCGACCACGCGTACACCGGTCACGCGTTTCTTGCCGTCGTCATAGATCAGCGAATGCGCGATCGCATCAGGCTGGAGCGTGAGATTGCCGGTGGCCGCCGCCGCCGGAAGCGTCACGCCATTCGAGGAGAAATAAGCGCTGAACGGGCAACCGCGCGCACATTGGTTTCGCCCCTGGCAGGGACCACGTCCATTGTGCTCGCGCGACAACACCGCCGTGGCGCTGCAGATCAGCTTGCGATCCGTGAAGGCCTTTTCGAACGAACCCTTGATGTGCTTCTCGAGTGCGTTCATTTCGAACGGCGGCTGCAGGATCTGCTCGGGCAATTGCGGCAGCTTGGAGTTCTCGCCGCTGGCGCCGATGAATCGCTCCACGTGTTCGTACCACGGCTTGATGTCGGCATATCGGATTGGCCAGTCGATACCGACGCCCTCGCGCAGGTTGGCTTCGAAATCGAGGTCGCTGAAGCGGAACACATGGCGCGCCCACATCAGCGAACGCCCGCCCACGTGGTAGCCGCGAAACCAGTTGAACGGCTTCGCCTGCTCGTAGGGGTGGTCGAGGTCGTTGACGAAATGGTGTTTGGTCGACTGGTCGTATAGATAGAGTGTCGACTGGATCGGCTGCGCGGCCTGATCGGCTTTGGCGGCGCGATTGTTGTGCGGCAGCTGCCAGGGGTCCTTCAGCGCCGTTGGATAGTCGACGACGTGCCGGATGTTTCGGCCGCGCTCCAGTACCAGCGTCTTCAAGCCTTTTTCGGTGAGCTCCTTGGCTGCCCAGCCGCCCGATATCCCGGACCCGACGACAATCGCGTCGAAGTGGTTGGAGGCAGCCATCAGATCGCCCACGCTTTCTGGTTGGCGGCAAGCGGCAGGTCGCCCTGGAACCCGCCAGGCACGCGCTCGTAGGCCAATGCCTGGGTGGCACCCACTTCTGACAGGAAGTAACCCGTCAACGTGTAGTCCTTGAGAATCTTGAAGAACGACTGCTCGTAATGCAGCGGCATGTCCATCGTTGCGCGCGCCGCGAGGATGGCGATCTGTTCACCGGACGTCAGGCTCTCGAACCGCTTCCTACCCAGCGAATCGAGGCCGGAGCGAAATGTATTCTGTGCCTGCGCGCTGGCGCAGGCGGGCAAGGCAAGATCGATGAAGTAGTGAGTGTCGGCGGCCGAAGCGGCCGGCGAATCCGTGGCCGGCAGGATCACGTCGACCAGCGCGCGCAGCGTGCTCATTTGGGCGGTGTCGAGGAACGTGGCCTTGCGCGGTGTGGTGGCGAAGGCCGTGATCACCTGGCCAAAAGCGGCGTGCCCCATGAGCACGGAAGCACCGCGAAGAAACGAACGGCGGTCACTCATGATCCCCTCCCGGATCGAAAAAGACGCCGCCCGATGTTATCCGTTTTGCTCGATCGTCTAGGGTTCGTTCTTGACGGCTCCGCGCACGTTCAACGCGAACAGCCCCACCTGCAGCGCGATCAACGCCCAGGCCTTGGTATGCCACGCCCAGACGATCCACAACACGTTGCTGGCGATGAACCACCAGAACCCATGGGCCCGGCGAACCTTGTGGCGTGACGCCACCAGCCAGGCGGCGAGCAGCGTCACCGCCATGGCTGGCCATTGGATCGCGTCCAGCACCGCGTCGGGTTGCATTGGTAGTTAGCCGTTGTAGGCGCGTTCGAGGGCGGCGATGTCGAGCTTGCCCATTTTCATCATGGCCGCGAACGCACGCTCCGATCTTGCGTCGGGTTTCTCCCACCAGTCGAGCATCTTCTTCGGCACGACCTGCCAGGACAGTCCGTACTTGTCCTTGAGCCAACCGCAAACCTGTCCCTTGGGATCGCCGCCCGGTGTGAGTTTGTCCCAGTAGTAATCGAGTTCTTTCTGGTCGTCGACGAAGATCTGCAGGGAGATTGCTTCGGAGAACTTGAAAATCGGCCCACCATTGAGGGCGGTAAACGGCACTCCGTCGAGCTCGAACGCCACGGTCAGGACCGAGCCCACGGGCTTCTGGTGCGTTTCCTGTCCCGCCTTCGGGTAACGCGAGATGGACGTGATGCGCGAATTCTTGAAAATGCCGACGTAAAAATTGGCGGCTTCTTCGCCCTGACTGTCAAACCACAGGCAGGGAGCGATCTTCTGGCTGATCTGCATGAATGTTTCTCCTTTGATGAGGCGTTCACTGCATAGCCGAATGGGCCCGGGGCCAAATCGACACTCCAATGACGAGTGGCCGCAAAATAGTTGCAGCGCACGGCCGCGGCTGTCGGACTAAGCCTGCGATGGCGTGCGGCGGACCAGAGTGTGTTCCAGCTCTTCGAGGCTACGGCCGCGGGTCTCCGGGACCAGGCGCCAGATGAAGGCGATGCCCGCCAGCGCCAGCACCCCATAGATGAGGAACGTGCGCGCACCGCCCAGCGTCTGCATCTCCCACGGAAACACGAACTGCACGATGACGCACACCGTGGAGTTGACGACGCCGACGCAGGAAATGGCGAGGCCGCGGATCCTGTTAGGAAAGATTTCCGAGAACAGCACCCACATTCCCGGCCCCAGCGAAAAAGCGAAGCTTGCGACGAAGCCGAGCATGCCGACGAGCACCAGCGTAGGGCCGTGTGCCTCGCTTTCGATGTGAAAACCATAGGAGGCCAGCAGCATGAAGACCCCTATGCCCGCACAGCCAAGCATCAACAGGGCCCGCCGCCCCACGCGGTCGATGAGCAGCAAGGCCAACACCGTGAACACCACGTTCACCAGTCCGATGAGCACGGCCTGCATGAAGGACGCATTGGCGCCGGCGCCGGCGCGCTCGAAAATCACGATCGCATAGGAAAGCACCGAACTGATGCCGGTGATCTGCTGCAGTACGCCGACGAGCAGGCCGACGATCAGCACGCCGCGCATCGCGGGACTTAAAATTTCCGCGAGCGCCGGCTTCGGCTGCCGCGCTTCATGCTCGAGCGTCACGATCACGGCTTCGAGCTCACGGTCGGCGCGTTCGCTGCCGGTGAGACGCGACAGAACCCGGCGTGCCGCGGGAAGCTGCCCGTGCATCGCCAGCCAGCGCGGGCTCTCCGGGACAGCCAGCAGCGCGAAAAAATACGGAATGGCCGGAACAACACCGATACCCAGCATCCAGCGCCAGTTCCACGCCTGGGCGTCACCGAAGCGCACGATGAGATAGTTGCTCACGAATGCCGCGAGAATGCCGAGCACGATGAACAGCTGGTTGAACGACACCATGCGGCCACGCCACGCCGGTGGCGAGATTTCCGCGATATACATGGGCGCCGTGACGAACATGGCACCCACTCCAAGGCCGCTGAGCAGTCGCGCGACAATCAATGTGCCCAGGTTTACGGAAAGCGCAGCGAGCAGCGCCGACACGCCCAGTATGCAGGTGGCGAGGCGCAGCACGGTGCGGCGGCCGAAGCGGTCCGTCAGCGGTCCTGAGATGAAGATCGAGATGGTCGAGGCGACCGCCATCGAAGTCACCGCCCAGCCGAGCTCGATGTCGTTCAGCGCGAACTCGGCCTCGACGAATCGCACGGCGCCCGTGAACAAAGAGCCATCGAATCCCAGCAGCAACCCGCTGAGCGCGACGATCAGGACGGTTCCGATCGCGCGATGGTGGCGCTCTTGCATCACGCCGGGCGGCAGACGGAGTCGCGCTCGATGAGCTTGGGTTCGAACGTCTGCTGAACGTCTATGTTTTGCTGCTCGTAGACGTGCTTCAGCACCCAGCGGGAAGCCATGCGCGCCATGTCGGCAATCGGGTAGTGCACGGTCGTCAGCTTCGGGTAAACGTAACGCGAGATCGGAGCGTCATCGAATCCCACGATGGACAACTCGTCCGGCAGCGTCAGGCCGCGCTCGTGCGCTGCCGCCATGGCGCCCGCCGCCATTTCATCGTTGGCGCAAACCACGGCGGTGAACGGTATTTTTTTCGCGAACAACGCGTTGAGCGCATCCTGGCCGCCGGTCTCGTGATAGTCGCCCTCGTGCAGCAGACGCTCGTCGTACTTCACACCGGCCTCGGTCAATGCGCGCTTGTGTCCGGCGAGACGCTGCTTCGCGTCCACCCAGTCGAGCGGACCGGAAATATAGGCGACGCGCCGGTGTTTGCGCCGTAGCAGGGACTGCGTAGCCAGGTAGCCGCCGAGCTCGTTGTTGAGACTGAAGCAGTGATCCGCGAGACCGCGAACCTTGCGGTTCATGACCACGAGCGGCGTGGTGTTGTGATCGTGGTCGACGAGAAATTTGTCCGACAGCCGCTCCACGTGCACGATGAGCGCATCGCAGTTGCGGCTCACGAGAAAGCGGATCGCTTCGCGCTCCTGCTCCTCATTGTTGTGTCCGGCCGCGACCAGTACGAATTTGCCGGCAGCCTTCAGGGACTGTTCGATGGCGCTCAGCATCGCGCCGAAGAAAGGGCCATGCAGCTCCGATACGAGCACACCGACGGCGTTGGAGCTGCGCGTGGCCAGCGATTGCGCAATGGAATTCGGCTGAAACCCCAGCTGCTGCATGGCAACCAGCACCTTTTGCCGGGTCTTGTCGCTGACCTTGGCGCCCGGATTGATGACTCGCGAAACCGTCGCCAGCGAGACTCCCGCCAGCTCCGCGACTTCATAGATGTTCGCCATTACTCGCTATGCGCCTTGCAATACGCGGCTCGATTCCCTGCCCCAACATAACCTGAATCCAGGAGTTTTCGGCGAATCGTTCGTTCGGCACCCGGAAGATACGGCCCGCTCAGCACCGGGCACGCCGCGCAGGACCAGCGGCTCCGGGTAGGCGAGTATCGCATCCGGCAGAGCGCGCGGGTCCAGGCCGCAGACTTCGCGGATGTTTTCAGCGATCGGCAGCATTGAGCCTGCTGGCGCGCTCGATCAGGGGACGAAAATTCGACAGCGACGCGAGGACCATGTAGATAGGCAGGAGATAGCCGGCCTGCTGCAGCTTGCCCAGCGCTTCGGCGCCGAGCTGGTTCAGACGCTCTTCCTGCACGGTGAAGAATCCCGTAAAGCGATGCTGGGCGCCGTCCCGGAACTCGATATCGAGCGCGAAGGATTCCAGCAGTTTGTGTTCCTCGAGGGCAGCGATGAAGGCGGGCGTTGCCGCGAGTCCCTCGTCGATGGCGGCAAGCGTGGCACCTACGCGCTCGAGGTAGGAAGTAGCGACCCCTTGCTCATTGAACAGCTGCTCCCCCGTGGTGCGCCCGACGCGCGGACTTCCCATATCGATGTGAATGACCTTGCCGCTGTTCGAGGCGCCGATGAGGAACGGAATCCGTTGGACCATCAGCGGCACGTAGAGCGCATCCCAGCGTTCGCCCTGAAGGAACAGGTTCTGCTTTTCGCGGAATCCGAATACCGCGAGCGGCGTGAATGACCCTTGTGGCGATCCCTCCTGCATCTTGGCGAACACGATCGGGTAGTGCGCCTGCACGTTGCGGAATTCGCCCGGAAACGTCGGCGTACACATGATGTCATCGCCGTAGGCGGCGCCATAGGTGGTGATCACCCGCAGGTCACGGTGTTCGATGTTGTTCAGAAGGGCATGTTGGGTCACGGGCTTTTTTTCCTGATGTGTTCTATGGATCGTATCGCGAAGGCGGCCGGTTCCGCCAAGCTCGAGCAATCGAGACCCGCGCCCAGCGGGCGGAAGCGCGGCTTGAAACTGACGTTGCGCGAAAGCCGCGGGTAGTATGAGCTGCCCGGCCGCTCGATATAGTTCGGATGACAAACCCATGCCTCACATCTCGTTTTCCGCGTCCCGCTGGTTGGCGCTGACCGCGTTCACCATGGCCATTTTTTTGTCGGCTTGCGGAGGCGCAGGCCCTGGCAGTCCCCCTGTCTCCTCCCCTGCGCCTCCGCAGCCGACGGGTCCTGGCGCACCCGCGATCGTCGAAACCGGCGGAATTCCCAGCGGTCATCGCCTGGTGTGGGCCGACGAGTTCGATGTCGCGGGTCTGCCCGACCCGACGAGGTGGAGCTACGACATCGAGCGCAACACAGCAGGCTGGTACAACAACGAGCTGCAGTACTACGGTAACGCGCGGCTCGAGAATTCGCGCGTCGAGGGTGGCATGCTGGTGATCACCGCGCGCCGCGAAGACTTATCTACCGCCGGCCTGCCGGACTGGGGAGGTCAGCGTTACTCCTCGGTGCGTCTCTTCACGCGCGACAAGGCGTCCTGGACCTACGGGTTCATCGAAGTACGCGCCAAACTACCCTGTGGGGTCGGCACGTGGCCGGCGATCTGGATGCTGTCGGCGCCACCGCAATCAGGCTGGCCCGACGACGGCGAAATAGACATCATGGAGCACGTGGGCTTCGATCCGGGGGTGGTGCACGGCACCGTGCATACCGGCGCATACAACCACATGCGTGGAAATCATAGCAGCGCCACCACCAGCATCCCGGACGCCTGCAGCGCATTCCATCGCTACCAGGTGCGCTGGACCGCCAGTCGCATCACCATCGGCGTGGACGATCGCCACTACTACCAGTATTCGAACGACGGCTCGGGCAATGCCGAGTGGCCGTTCGACAGTCCGCAGTTCCTGATCCTCAACGTCGCCGTGGGCGGCGATTGGGGCGGGAAGATGGGTGTGAACGACGCCATCTTTCCGGTCCGCATGGAAATCGACTACGTGCGTGTCTACCAGTAGCGGCTAGGGTTCGCGAAAGTCGGTGGGTGTCGCCCCGGTGCAGCGGCGGAACGCCGCGTGGAAAGCGGATTTGGAATTGAACCCGACACTCATCGCGATCGAAAGCACGGTCTCGTGCGGTGTCTCTCGGAGCAGTCGCTTGGCGTGCTCGATGCGGCAGCCATTCACCATCTCGTAGAAGCTGGTGTTCAGGTCCTGGCTGATGACCTGCGACACATAGTGCGGGTTCTCATTCAGGACCTCGCTGAGCACCCGCAGTGACAGATCGCTCCTCTTGTATAGAGCGGCTTCACCGAGCGCGGCTTCGAGCTTGCGGCGAATTCTCCTGCGGATCGCGGCACCGAGCTGCGATTTGGCGTATCGATCATGGGCCGCGGGCTCAGGAGCGCTGAACTCGCGTAGCAGCAGATACAACGCGCCGACCGTCACACTCACGCTCACCACCGCCACGATCACCATGAACTGCGGCGGCAACTTCAGGAATGCGGAATCGATCGTGCGCAGGATCGCCAACGCCCAGGTGGTGAAAACGATGGCAAGCGGCAATTGCGCCCAATGATTACGGCGGCCGGCGAGGCGTTCGAGCAGCACTTTGCGGCAACGGAGCAGATACCACGGCACCTGCAAGACGAAAATACCGATGCATAACAACATGGCGGTGTGAATGGCGCGTGAGTGCAGCCAGCCCGTCGGATCGACTGGATTGTCGTAGGTGGCTCCCAGGTGGGCCGTTTGCATGAGTGGCAACGTGAGCGCGAAGCCCGCCACGACGGGAATCCAGTGACGGCGCGATAGATCCGCAACCTTCGGCCGCTCACCGCCAATGATTTCGCGAAACGCCAGCCACAGGCAGGGAGCAACCAGCAACGAGCTCGACATCAGCAGGCCTAACCACAGCGCCTTGAGCGGCGTCGCGGGATGGGCGATCAGCAGCTCGAACAGGAATGCCGCCGATTGAATGACCAGATACCAGGTGAAGAATCTGAGCGGTGCCCCGCGGCCAGTCCTGCGTGTCGTCAGGCCGGTGGAGAAAATGCACAGGGCTACGGCGATGAGATACAGCGATGTCTGGATGATGCTCATGAACGCGAACCCAGGAGCCCGCTGCGCAATAGATAGGAAGGCGTGCAACTCCACGCGTGGCAATAGCTGTTGATGTGAATGTCACCGTACGGTGAACGCAGGGGCTGCGCCGGATCGTAGATCTCCCAGAATGTGTCCGCGCCGGCGGCGACCATTCCACCCCAATACGTTTCGAGCAGCGCGCGGGCATCTTTCCTGAGGTCCCCGGCCAGCATTCCTTCGACGACGTAGTGGTAGAGATATGGAGTGACCGGTCTCACTGCATTGGTATCGGCAACCGCCTTGCGCATGGCAACCGCGCTCTCGCGACGCGACGACACGCCGGCAAGGGCCATCCACGCCTGCGAGCCCCAAGACACCTGCCGGTTCGCGCCACTCACGAACACCTGCAGCGACGCGTCCCAATAGTTCTTGCGCGCGGCGGTGACCATACGCGCGATGCGATGCTCATAGTCGGCGACTTCGGCTGCGCGGCCAATGCGCCGCGCCAGCGCCAGGGTTTTGCGATATGCGTAAATGAGCACGCCCTGGATTGCCGCGTTCCGGTCGAGCTTGTCCGACCAGTCGATGAATATCCACATGTTCTTGGGATCGACGTAAAGCCCTTCGGCATCGATGTCTCGCCCGAGGATTTCCAGCTGCCGGCGCGCCGCCGGCCAGAGGTCCCGCCCCGTTTCGACATCGCCGGTGGCCTCCACGTAGTCGAACAGCGTGACGTTGAACAACGCGGCGTAGTCGACGATATGAAGCCCGCCATAACGCGGCGCCGGTTTCTCGAACACACAGGCCGCCACCAGGCCATCGGCGCGCGGCAACGCCGCGAACAGGTACAGGCAGCGCCGCACGACGTCGTTCTGCCGGAAGGTATGGTAGTTAGTGAGCGCCTGCAGGCGCAGATCGCCGACCCACAGGCGCCGGTCGCGGCGCGGGCCGTCTTCAAAGGTGGTCTGCATGCAATCGCGCAGCGTGGCGATCGACACCGCATCGATGCGCTGCATGAGCGGCGTTTCCTTCATCAGCGGCGCTGGCACACTGCGTGCGGACGTGACGGCGTGCGCTTTCAGATCTTCGAAGCGAATCCGGAATTCCGGCGAAGTGTCGAGCACTTCGATCTTGACGTAGCGGAAGGCATACCGGCGCGGCATGCGCACCGCCTGCGGCAGGTAGTCGACGTTGATCAGCTCATCGGGAAGCCAGGCCTCGCTGAGCTCGCCGCGATACGGATAGAACGGTTCGGCGACATCCGTGGGCACCTCCCCGAAAGTGAAACGCAGTCGCACTGGCGCATCCGGCTCGCGCCCTTCCGTTTCCAGGCGAAACGACAGGTACCCGGTGCGATGCCCCTCGAAGTCGACGATGACGCTGTCGCCCTTGCGCAGCGCCCGGCTGGCGAGCGCCGCCGCCGGTGCTTCCGGTTCCATGCGAAAGCGCAGTGGCGAATCGGCGGCCGCCACGGCGCGCACCAGGTTGACGGGCAACTGGTCGGTTTCGACCAGCTCGGGGATCAGGGATTCCGCCTTGTCCAGCCAGGTTTTCAGCATATCGGCCGCGGGCGGCGCCGATGGTTGCTCGATCGTTCCGGCGCCACGGGCGACCCCGATGAGCGTTGCTCCGCCGACGGCTACGAGGACTTCCCTGCGGTTCATCGGCCGCCACATTAGCGTGGCGCCGCGCCGCCGTCATCGCGTTTTACATCTATCCGCGCCAGCGAAGTGCGCGCGTGCGCTCGCGGATCGTTTGCAGTGCACGCCGGTACTGCGGGCGCCACTTGTCATCGGCGTTCAGGTTGACGTCGTGCCAGAAGAACTTGAAGTCGTGGCCGCCAGCACGGGGGTCTTCACCCGGCTCGATGCCGCCCTTGACGAGTTGCAGGCCGGCACTCGGGTGCTCGCATGCCAGGATCTGCTGCATGGACGGGTCGCGAAAGACTACGGGGCAAGCCTTGTACGCCAGAGTCATCGGGTTCTCTCCGTGATCGTTCGCCATCGCTCTAACTTCTTTGCAAAGGTCATGCCCGCATGGGCGGGGCTGGTGGAAGGCAGGCTTTCATAGGCGAGCGCATCGAATCCGGCCGGCAGGCCGGGCAACACGAAACGCCGGTACAACTCCTCGGCCTTGCGGCCATTGAAAATCACGCGACGGATGTGCGGATGAGACCGGTAGAAAGCCGCGAAGTCATTCACCCGCGCCGAAGCATGGACGATCGAACTGTCGAGGCTGCCGGGCCGTTCGGCCGCCGCCAGAACATCCCATAGGGCAATCCGGTTCGCCGTCAGGATTTTCAATCTGCGCGTGTAGGGCAGCGGGACTTCAGCCCCGAAGATCTGCGCAACGAGCTTCCAGAATGCATTTTGTGGATGCGCGTAATACTGCTGCATCTGCAGCGACTTTCGCCCCGGCAGTGAACCAAGGATGAGCAGGTGCGCATTGCGATTCCCGACGGGCGGAAAACATTCGTGCCGCGCCCGAGCGGTGCCAAAGCCGGTCAGTTCCATCGAGTTGCCTCAACAATTTTGCGGTTCCAAGGCAAATGTGCTCGGGGAATGATGCCGGGCGCAAGTGCCTGATCCGCCGACTGTAAGTTCGCCCATACAGTCTTCACCGCGGGCAACTACTGGTTATGCACGGGCCGGCCTCGCCGCTTAAACTCCGCGGTTTCCATTCTTTCGCGCGAGAAATTGCAGTTGACCACTCAACAGATCCGGATCCGTGGCGCACGCACGCACAATCTCAAAAACGTCAGTGTCGACCTGCCGCGCGACAAGCTCATCGTGATCACAGGGCTGTCCGGCTCGGGCAAATCCTCGCTGGCTTTCGACACGCTGTACGCCGAGGGGCAGCGCCGTTACGTGGAATCGCTGTCCTCCTATGCGCGACAGTTCCTTTCCATGATGGACAAACCGGACGTCGACAGCATCGAAGGGCTGTCGCCGGCCATCGCCATCGAGCAGAAGGCGACCTCGCACAACCCGCGCTCGACCGTCGGCACGGTCACCGAGATCTACGACTATCTACGCCTGCTGTTCGCGCGCGCCGGCATCGCGCGCTGCCCGGATCACGGCATCGACCTTGCGGCGCAGACCGTGAGCCAGATGGTGGACCAGATCGTCAGATTGCCGGATGGCCTCGCCGTACTGTTGCTGGCCCCGATCGTCATCGATCGCAAGGGCGAGCACGCTGAAGTCTTCGAGCAGCTGCGCGGGCAGGGATTCGTGCGCGTGCGCATCGATGGCCGCGCCTACGAGCTCGACGCCTTGCCGAAGATCGACGCGAAGAAAAAGCACACCATCGAGGCGGTGGTAGATAGATTGCGGATCCGCGCGGACGCCGCGCAACGCCTGTCCGAGTCGCTGGAGACCGCGCTCAAGCTTTCCGGCGGCACGGTGCGGCTGGCGCCGTATGAAGCGGACAAAGTGTCGCGCCCCGAGGACGAAACCCTGTTCTCCTCGCGCCAGGCCTGCCCAGTATGCGGCTACAGCGTGCCGGGGCTCGAGCCGAAGATGTTCTCATTCAACAGCCCGGCCGGTGCATGCCCCACCTGCGATGGCATCGGGCTCAAGGATTTCTTCGACCCTCTTCGTGTCGTCGCTTATCCCCATCTGTCTCTGGCCGGTGGCGCGATCAAGAGCTGGGATCGCAAGAATTCCTATTACTTCGCGTTGATCACTGCCATGGCGAAGCACTTCAGGTTCGATCCGGAAACCCCGTGGGAAGACCTGTCGAAGAAGGCACAACAGGTCATGCTGTTCGGCAGCGGGAACGACGAAGTGGAATTCCGCTACGTGCACGGCAACGGCCGCACCACCAAAAAGAAGCACCACTTCGAAGGCATCATTCCGAACCTCGAGCGGCGTTACAAGGAAACCGATTCGCTGCCGGTGCGCGAAGAGCTGGCGAAATACCTCGGCAGCCAGCCCTGCCCCGACTGCAAAGGCACGCGACTCAATCGCACGGCACGCAATGTGTTCGTCGGCACGCACAGCCTGCCCGAGATCGCCCACCTCACGGTCGGCGACGCCAAGAAGATGTTCCTGTCGCTGGACGTGGCCGGCTGGCGCGCGGAAGTCGCCGACAAGATCGTCAAGGAAGTCGGTGATCGCCTCAAATTTCTCGTCGACGTGGGACTCGACTACCTCACGCTCGACCGCAGCGCCGAGTCATTGTCAGGCGGCGAAGCCCAACGGATCCGGCTCGCGAGCCAGGTGGGCTCGGGACTCACCGGTGTCATGTACATTCTCGATGAACCATCGATCGGGCTGCACCAGCGCGACAACCAGCGATTGTTAGCCACGCTCAAGCATCTGCGTGACCTCGGCAACACGGTGCTGGTGGTCGAGCACGATGAAGAAGCCATTCGCGCCGCCGACGCCGTGCTGGATATCGGTCCGGGTGCGGGCGTGCATGGCGGGGAGATCGTCGCGCAGGGCACGCCCGCCGAGATCGAGGCGCATCCGGATTCGCTCACGGGCAAGTACCTTTCCGGGCGCGTGAAAATCGCGCTTCCCCGCCTGCGCACGCCGCGCGATTCGAAGCGCGTCATCAAAGTGATCGGCGCGACGGGCAACAATCTGCAAAAGGTCAATGCCGAGTTTCCTTTGGGCCTCTTCACCTGCGTCACCGGCGTTTCCGGCTCCGGCAAGTCCACGCTGGTGAACGACACACTGTTCACGCATGCCAATCACAAGCTCAACGGAACCGTGATGGACATGGCGCCCTGTGAAGAGATCCAGGGGCTGGAGGAAATCGATCGCATCATCGACATCGATCAAAGCCCCATCGGCCGCACACCACGCTCGAATCCGGCCACCTACACCGGCTTGTTTGGCCCTTTGCGCGAGTTGTTTGCCGAGGTATCCGAGTCACGCGCGCGCGGCTACGACGCCGGCCGATTCAGTTTCAACGTGAAAGGTGGACGGTGCGAGGCCTGCCAGGGTGACGGGCTCATCAAGGTGGAAATGCACTTTCTTCCCGACGTCTACGTGGCCTGCGATGTGTGCAAGGGGCATCGCTACAACCGCGAGACGCTCGAGATCCGCTGGCGCGGCAAGAATATCCATGAGGTCCTCGACATGAACGTCGAGGAGGCACTGCGGCTGTTCCAAAACGTGCCCGGCGTGGGTTCGCGCCTGCAAACCCTCATGGACGTCGGACTTTCCTATCTGCAGCTCGGCCAGAGCGCCACTACACTCTCGGGCGGCGAGGCCCAGCGCGTCAAACTGGCACGTGAGCTCGCCAAGCGCTCCACCGGCCGCACTCTCTATATATTGGATGAGCCCACCACCGGCCTGCACTTTCACGACGTGGCGCAGCTGCTGGACGTCCTGCACCGGCTGCGCGACGAGGGCAATACCGTGGTGGTGATCGAGCACAATCTCGATGTCATCAAGACCGCGGACTGGCTCATCGATCTCGGACCCGAGGGTGGCGCGGGCGGCGGCAACATCCTTGCCACTGGGACGCCGGAGGAAGTCGCCAACCACGCGACGTCCTACACGGCGCGGTATCTCAAGCCACTCCTCCCTTAGGACACAGGCTGGTCGTGCCAGCGCGTATCACGCCTGCCGCCGCGAGGATGTAGGCGGGGACGCATCAATTCTTTCCCTAACTACCTCAAGTTGTGCGCCGGCACGCGCAACTAGATAGATCGCGCCGCTATGTGCGACACCGTACAGCACTCCGCGCCCGCCAAGCGGAAACTCCCGCCACGTAGCCTGCCCGGCGACTTCCGCTCGCTGGAGTGCCGACGCGCGCACCTATTCTTTCCGATGTAAAGGGACATACATGAACGACTTCAACACATTTCGCCGCGGTTTGACGTGGTGCGCGGCAGCGATGCTCGCCGCGCTTGCAGCGGGATGCTCACAGAATTCGCCGGATTCGATCCTCGGCGCGGGCGGCAGACTCGGAGCGCCGCCCCCCGGGCCCACGGTCACAGAGATCTCGCCTATCGATAACGCCATCGGTGTGCCGGTAAACAGCACTGTAGTCGTTACCTTCGACCAACCGATGGCTGCGGGAACCACGTTCGGTATCAACTGCACCACGCCTTGCGTGAGTCCGACCGGTACCGTGGCACTCAGCATCGGCGGCACAGTTGCCACCTACACGTTGACACCGACGACCTCCCTCGCGCCCCTCACCTTGTATACGGTGAACGTCTCTGCGGGCAGGAGCGCGTCCGGCGTCGCGCTGGCGACTCCTTTCATCTCGCATTTCATCACCGCCGGAGTCTCCGCAGACACTAACCGGCCGCGCGTCCTCAGCACTTTGCCCGTGGCGACTGATCCAGGCCCGACGCCCGCCGTACCAACGAACGCGGCGGTGGCAGCCGTGTTCACCAAGGCAATGGACGAAGCGTCTGTCGAAGCCACCGCACCGCAAACTTTCACCGTGACCTGCGAGCTGCCCTGCATCTCGCCCACGGGCACCGTGGATTACTCACCCGACAGCCTCACTGTAGTGTTCACGCCTGACGCCGCGCTGGATGCCGCGACCACATATACGGCGACGATCTCGATGGCCGCCACCGATGAAGCCGGCAATGCGCTGGCTGGAAACCAGGGCACTGCGCTCGGGGCCAGCGACTATGAATGGACCTTCACGACCCTGGCTGCTGGTGCGCCCGCCCCCATCTCTGTTGCGTCCACCAGCCCCGCCAATGCAGCGACGACGGCGTGCCCCAACACCACCGTCAATGCCACCTTCGGCGTGCCCTCAGGGCTGCGCCTGAATCCGGCCACGGTCAACGCGACCACGTTCACGCTGACGGGTCCGGCCCCCGGCCTGACTCCCGTAGTTGCATCGACGATCAGCGTCGACAGCGCGACAGGCCTGATTGCGACATTCACCCCGCTGGCAGCGCTCACCGCCAACACCACATACACGGCGAATCTGGACAGCGGGGCCACTGGCATCACCGATCTGGCGATTCCGGGCAACCAGCTGGCGTCGGACGTCACCTGGACGTTCACGACGAGTGCAACGCCGTGCCTGGCTCCCGTCGCGGTACCGCTCAGCGCCGCCGCGCCTTACGGCACTTTCGGTGGCAGTGCTGGCATGACCAACTCCGGCATCCTGTCGGTGATCAACGGCGACATCGGCACCATCGCGACGAGCTCTTCGTCCATCACCGGGTTCCACGACACGGCCGGCGACGTCTACACGGAATCGGTCGGTGCCAACGTCGGCTCGGTGAACGGAACTGTCTACACCTGCGCCAGATCGACCACCGGTCCGACATCCACCGCGCCGAACCCGGTCAAGTGCGCAATCGCCACGCAGGCGCGTCTCGATGCACAGACGGCCTATCTACAGCTGGCGGCGCTGCCGCCCGGCACGAACCCGGGCGCAAACCTGGCCACGCAAACGCTCGCGCCCGGCCTCTACACCGCGCCGGGTGGTTCATTCCTGATCGAAGGCGGCGACCTCACGCTCGATGCGCAGGGTGATGCCAACGCGGTCTTCGTGTTCCAGATGGCGGGGACGCTCACCGTCGGCGGGCCAGGGGTGGCCGCTCCGCAGAGTGTCATTCTCGCAGGCGGCGCACAGGCCAGGAACGTCTACTGGCAGGTCGGCACCTTCGCGACCATCAACGCCGCCGGCGGCGGGACCATGGTCGGCACGATCATTTCCCAGTCGGGCGTGTCGTTCTCCACGGTGGGCAACATAAACGTGGTCACACTGAACGGCAGAGCGCTGTCTCTCGGCGCCTCGGTCACGATGGTCAACACCGTCATCAACGTGCCGGCTCCGTAATCCCCGTCGCGCTCATCAGAATCACACGGACACAGATATGAAACCTTCAAAAACCTCGACGACGCTGGGCTTCGCGGCACTCGCAATCTTCACCACGCCTTTGACCGTTGCCGCCGATCCCGGCTGGTACTTCGGCGGCAATGGCGGTCGCTCCGAGACCGACGTGGACGAAGGCCGAATCGCCGATGACCTGGAAGACCAGGGATATGCCACCACGTTCATGGACGACAATGAACGCGACACCGGCTTCAAGGTGTTCGGTGGCTACCAGTTCAACAAATACTTCGCCATGGAGAGTGGTTACTACGACCTGGGCGATTTCGGTTTCACATCGTTTACCGTGCCACCGGGCACTTTGCACGGAGTTCTCGGCGCGCGCGGCCTGAATCTCGACGCGGTGCTGCAGATGCCCTTCACGCCGAAGTTCTCGGCATTTGTCCGCGCCGGAGCGGCCTACACCCAGGTGAGGGGCGCGTTCGAAGGCACGGGTACCGTGAACGTGACCAATCCCAACAGCCTCGACGATTCGGTGAATTACAAGTTCGGCGCCGGCCTCGAGTACATGTTCACTCGCCGCGTCGGAATGCGCCTGGAAGCCGAGCGTTACCGTATAGACGATTCAGTCGGCAACAAGGGCGACGTCGACCTCTTCTCAGCTGGCGTGCTGTTCAGATTCGGCTCACCGCCGCCGGCACCATACGTCGCGCCTCCTGCGCCGTACGTCGAGCCGCCGCCGCCGGCGCCACCACCGGTCGTTGTCGAGCCGCCGCCGCCCACTCCGCCGCAGACCGATCGCTACTGCACGCTGCTCAACTTCGAGTTCGCGATCAACCAGGACAAGATCCCCACCGAAGCGCAGGAGCAGTTGCTGGTCGTCGGCAACTTCCTCAAGAAGTACCCGGAGACCACGGCAGTGATCGAAGGCCACACGGACGATGTGGGCACGAACGAGGCCAACCAGCGGCTGTCGGAGCGCCGAGCCAACTCCGCGGTGAACTATCTAGTGCGCGAACTGAAAGTCGAGCGTTCGCGATTGACACCGGTCGGATACGGAGAGACGCGTCCCATCGCGGACAACTCTACCGACGAGGGTAAGCGCCAGAACCGCCGCATTGGAGCCATCGTGGCTTGCGCCACCGACGTCGAAGGACTGTACGTGCGCCCTGCGCGCACGACCATGGCGCTGGCGATCGAGTTCGACGCGCAGGACACGTCGGTGAAGCCCGCATTTCGCAACGAGCTGCGTGGCCTCGCCGAGTTCCTAAAAGCCAACCCGACGGTGACCGCCACGGTGGAGGGCCACACCGGCAACCTGCAGACGACGCCCGAGCAGGCCACGAAGATCTCCCAGCAACGTGCGCAGAACGTGGTGAACTATCTGGTGGACAACTTCGGCATCGAGCGCTCGCGGCTCACCGCAGAGGGCTTGGGCCAGACGCAACGGTTCTCGTACAACGCCCCGGATAACCGCCGGGTCAACGTGATCATCGAGTACCCACGCTAAGTCACTGGGCCACGCGAGTCACGGCGTGGCGATCCCCGCACAAAATGAGGCCTTCGCCGCTAGTGGCGCGCCCGGTCGTTCGCGACCGGGCGTTTCCAGTGATGGCACGCAGCGGCCCGCCTCCTATGAAAATGTCCTACGATAAGGCTGGATATACGCCTTCGCCGGCATTACCTTGACCTCTCCGTAAACTTCCGCGTCCGCGGTCGGCGAGGGATGGATCTGGGGATGGAAGACAAGTCGAAAAGTCTGGATGCCGTGCTGGCGAAAGTGGCGCATGAGCTGCGCACGCCCCTGGCCGTGGTGCACACCACCACCAATATGCTGCTCAATCCCAAATACCAGCTCACGCAAGAGCAGGTGCGTGACCAGCACGAGCGCATTCGCCGCAATGCCGAGCTCATGAATCGGCTGATCGGCGAGATTTCCGACCTTGCTCAGCTACACGCCGGAACCCTGGCCATCGACATCAAACCCATCAGCATCGACGACGTATTGCGTGACGCGGTGACGGCAAGCGAGGGCGCGGCAAACGACAAGGATATTTCGCTGTCATGCCACGCAGGCAATCAGACCCAGGCACTCGCGGATCGCACGCGGCTTCTGCAGCTGTTCCAGGACCTGTTGCACCATGCGATCAAGTCTTCGGATTCCGACAGCCGGATTTCGGTGGACAGCAATGTGATTGACGGAAAAGTGCACGTGGAGATAACGGGAAGCGGCCTCAAGCTCACCGCGGAAGACATTTCCAATGTCTTTGTGCCCTGGAGAAACGGCACCGGACTCGGCTTGTTCATCGGCAAGGGCATCGTCGAGGCGCACGGTGGACAAATCGACTGCCGCTCGCAACCCGGCGCCGGCACGACCTTCTCGGTGACCCTGCCGCTGACACCGCTCGGCGCGTGATCTTTTCGCGTGCACTCAGCCCGCGTTTTGCCGGCAACTATTTCTCGACCCTGGGGTTCATAGCCCTTTCGTACTGGGTCATCACCGACCTGAGCGGTTTTCACCGCGGCATGCTGCAGGGCCAGTGGCATTTCGGCATGTTCGGTATCGACGCCGTCTTCACGGTCCACACGCTGCTGCTGTCGCTCATCGCGCTGTATGTGCTGGTGCTCATCCCCTTCTACGCGCGTTATCCGTGGCTGCACTCCAAGGCGTTCGTGTTCCTGCAGGGCTTGCGCTTCAGTGTCCTGCGCATGCGCAGGCCGCAATCACCGGCGCGTCGCGCGATGCTGGCGCGCCAGGCCTGGCGCCTGCCGCTGCGCGCAGGCCTGTCACCGGCCGCCAAACAAGCGGGGCTCGCGCTGCTGCTGAAATTTTTTTTCGCACCTCTCATGATCAACTGGTGCCTCAACCATGCCGGTGACATGGCGAGCTCAGTGGTGCAGTTCTACGACGGCCTCAAAAACGGGCAAGCCGGCCGCGCCCTGTTCGACAATTCGCTGTTCTGGGCCTGTTTTCAGCTCATCCTCTTCGTCGACACGCTGCTGTTCACGCTCGGCTACATCGTCGAAGTGCCGGCACTCGGCAATCGCATCCGCACCGTGGATCCCACATTCTTCGGCTGGTTCATCTGCCTCGCCTGTTATCCGCCCTTCAACGACTTCACCGGCCGGTTCCTCGAATGGCAGAGCAACGATTTTCCGCATTTCGCCAACGATGCCGTCCACTTCATCGCCAACCTCGCCGTTCTGACCGCGCTCGCTATCTACTCGTGGGCATCGGTGGCGCTGGGATTCAAGGCCAGCAACCTCACCAACCGCGGCATCGTCAGCCACGGTCCTTATGCCTACGTGCGGCATCCGGCGTACGCGGCGAAGAATCTTGCGTGGTGGATCGGCGCGTTGCCCAATCTGTATATCGTTTTCGCCAGCGGCAACCCACGCGTCGCCGGGTATGCGTTGTTAGCCCTGACGGGCTGGACCGCCATCTATGCGCTGCGTGCCATCACCGAAGAGCGCCATCTGCTCCTGTCCGACAACGGCTACTCGCAGTACATGGCACGCGTGAAATGGCGCTTCATTCCGGGCGTCGTATAAGTGCGCCTGCCGACCTGCCCGCGATGGGCTTCGCATAAACTGCGCGCGCGAATCCAGGGGTAAGAATGAGACTCGACCGGAAGCTGATCGCATCGCTGGCGCTGGCATTCCTCCCGCCCGTACATGCCGCGCCACAGAAAGCTTCCTTCACGAGCGACGTCTCCAGCACGCAATGGCCGCTGTCCGCTTTCGATGCTCAATTGCCGGCTGATTGGGCCGACGCCGAATTCCTCGTGCTCGAGCTCCGCTCTTCTACCAGCCAGCGCTTCGAGCTCGGTCTCCTCAGCGATGAAGGCAGCGTTTCCAAGCGAATTCATCCGTTTGCCAACGCCTGGGTCCGCGCGTCGATTCCGCTGCGGTTTTATCGCCAGGGACTTGGGGACGCCGATGAGCTCGCCTCCACCGTGAACCAGCCGCGCAACAGCTACTGGATCAATATCGAAGCCGGCGGGCACGCCCCTTTGCGGCACGTCCGCGCACTCAGCGTCACGATGCGATACCCGGCGCGTGCCGCCACGGTCGAAATTCGCAAGGTCAGCCTGTCGAAGACCGACCCCGGCGACGCGGTGCTCGACGGCGGCACGCCGCTGATCGATGACTTCGGCCAGTACGCGCATGCGGAGTGGCCGGGCAAAGTCCGTTCACTCGAAGCGTTGAAGCGCGAATGGGCCCAGGAAGACCGCATGCTGGTGCCGAAGGCCGCGATCCAGGCCTGCCGCTACGGTGGCTATGCGACCGGACGCCGCAGGGCCACCGGCTTCTTCCGCGTGGAGAAGATCACCGATCGGTGGTGGCTGATCGATCCTTTGGGCTGCCGGTTCTATTCCACCGGCGTGAACGGCGCCGGCGCCGAGCCGCCGCGCACGCAGATCATCGGACGCGCCAGGTTGTTTGCGAGCATTCCCACCGCTGCGCAGTTTCCGGCCCCGAATGCCGCGGCAGATCCGCTGCGCGACCCGGTGTCGTTCTACGTGGCAAATCTGCGGCAACGCTTCGGAGACGAGTGGCCGGCACCGAGCGCGCAGCTGACCTCGCGGCGCATGCGTGCCTGGGGACTGAACACGGCGTATGGCGCAATGCTCAACGATGCGCTGCCGGCGAGTTCATCGGCGCGTCAGCCGTATGTCTATCCGCTGCGCGGCTGGCAACAGAGCGCCGGTGCCATCATGGGGTTGCCCGACGTGTATTCGGACGCGTTCGTGAAGCTCGTCGACACGCAAGCCGCGCAGCAACTCGCGCAGCGCAAGGACGACCCGTGGATGATTGGCTATTTCATCGGCAACGAGCCGCCGTGGCCAGCGCGCGAGAGCCAGCTCGTCGATCTGGTACTGGCGGGGCCCGCGAGCGCGATTCAGCGACGATTCAAGAGCGAGCTTGCCAGGTCCGATACGCCCGCGATCCGCAAGGGACTGGTACATGCCGCCTTCACGCGCTACCTCGAGGTCGTGAATGCCGCCGTCAAACGCCACGATCCTAACCACCTGAACCTCGGCATTCGATTCGGAGGTACCCCTCCCGACGATGTGATCGCGCTGGCGCGCGGCTTCGACGTGTACAGCATGAACAAGTACCGCTGGGCGCCACCGAAAGATTTCATCGACCGTGTGTACGCGATCCAGAAGTTGCCGATCCTGATCGGCGAGTTCCATTTCGGAGTGCCCGAACGCGGGCTCGCGCCGGGGCTGGTGCAGGCCATGAATCAGACCGAACGCGGTGTGGCGTATTCGTACTACGTCGAGCACGCCGCGGAGCATCCCGCCATCGTCGGCACTCACTGGTACCAGTGGATCGATCAGCCCGCGACCGGTCGGCCTGATGGTGAGAACTACAACATCGGCTGGATCGACGTCACCGACCGGCCATACCCGGAGCTGGTGGCGGCCGCCAAGGCCACGCACGCGAAACTCGACGCCATCCACTCGGGCAAAATCACCGCGACCACGCGCAAGCCGAAGGCATCTGAATTCGGGACACCGGAGGATTCAATCTTTCTGGGGATACCCGCGATTCAATAGCACGCAGAAGATGTGCTGGCGCCGGTGGAACGGAACCCCCCTAGTGTCATGCTCGAGCTCTCGCAATCGGTTAACAAGGCTCGCGCGGACCGCGCCACCGACGCCAACACAAGTGAGTAGCGCGAGGCTGACCGCCGGTTCCTGAACCTCCAGGGCTGTTAGTACCCCTGCGCTGCGCCGTCCTTGCGCGATTCCGAGGCACCGAAATAAACGCCTTCGGCGGTGCGCAGGATGGCCTGATACCCACCGAAGTCGCCGTCGTTGTTCACGCTCACCTTATGCCCGCGCGCTTCGAGGGCTTTCACGGTCGCCGGTAACGCGCCAACCTCGAGCGCCACCGCACCGCCATTGCGCATCCGCTCTCCGGTCGGTTCGCTCGATCCGTCGTGACGGGCGCGCGGGGCGTCGCCCGCTTCCTGGAGGTTCATGCCGAAGTCGATGAGATTGACGAGAATCTGCACGTGACCCTGGGGCTGCATGCCGCCACCCATGACACCAAACGAGAGCCACGGCTTGCCGTCTTTGGTGACGAACGCCGGAATGATGGTGTGAAAGGGCCGCTTGCCCGGTGCATACAAATTGGCGTGACCCTCTTCGAGTGAGAACAACTCACCGCGGTCCTGCAGGATGAACCCACAGCCGGTGGGCGTCATGCCCGACCCCATGCCGCGGTAGTTGCTCTGGATCAGCGAGACCATGTTGCCGGCGGAATCCGCCACCGTCATGTAGATGGTGTCGCTCTCATCGAGAGCCTTGGTATCGGCGGGATATTCGGGCGCTGCGCGTTCGCTGATCAGCTTGCGGCGTTTCGCGGCGTATTCCTTCGACAGCAGGCCCTTGAGCGGGATCCTGGCGAATTCGGGATCGGCATAAAAGCGCGCGCGGTCTTCAAAGGCGAGCTTCTTCGCTTCGATGAGGAGGTGCAGGTATTCGGGGCTGCCGAAACCCATCGATTTGAGGTCGTACGCTTCCAGGATGTTGAGCATCTGCAATGCCGCAATTCCCTGCGTATTCGGCGGGAGCTCCCAGACATCGTAACCACGGTAGTTAGTGGAGACCGGCTCCACCCACTCCGACCGGTGAGCGGCCATGTCCGCGGCGGTGAGATATCCGCCGTTGGCCCGCATGTAGGTTTCGATACGCCTGGCGATGTCGCCTTTGTAGAACGCGTCGCGCCCGCCGTCGGCAATCGCCTGCAGGGTGTTGGCCAGGAGCGGATTGCGGAATACCTCGCCCTTGGCAGGGGCGCGCCCGTCTGGCAGGTAGGTTTCGGCAAAGCCCGGAAACTTCGCCAGCACTTTCGCATTGCGGGCCCAACCCTCGGCGATCACCTCGGTGACCGGGAACCCGTTGCGCGCGTACGCAATCGCCGGTGCCAACACTTCTTTCATCGGCAGCCGGCCGAACTTGCCGTGCAGCTCGAACCAGCCGTCGACGGTGCCCGGCACCGATACCGGCAAAGGACCGGTGCGCGGAATGGTGGATGAATTGAGTTTCTTGAGCTCCGATCGCAGCGTCGCGAGCGTCAGCGATCCTGGCGAGCGCCCGCTGCCATTGAGGCCGTGGAGTTTCCTGGTCTTCGCATCCCAGACGATGGCAAACAAGTCGCCGCCCACGCCGTTGCCGGTGGGCTCCATGAGACCGATCGTCGCATTCGCGGCGATCGCCGCGTCCACTGCCGAGCCGCCGCGCTTGAGCACATCGAGGGCAACCTGGCTGGCCAGTGGCTGGCTGGTGGCTGCCATGCCCTGCAGGGCGATGACTTCGGAACGGGTTGGAACCAGCGAGCCGCTCGGGCGCGATCCGGCGTACCCGCCTTCCATGGTCATGCCGAGAATTACCGCGAGAAAAACACGGCGCAGTAATTCGTCAGGCCGGCTTCTGGGCGCGCGAGATGCCGGAGTCGAAAACCTGTCGCACTTCGCCATTGGTGACGCGCTCCTGAAAACGGCCCTGCGTGTAGTTGGCAACCACGCGGCGCCAGAAGGATACGGCCACGGGGTTGCGCAGGTACTCGGTGATCTCCCAACGGCCGGCGAAACGATTGAGGATCAGCTCCACGGCGAGTCGGCCGACACCGCGGCGGCGGAAGGTGCGCGCCACGAAAAACTCCGCCATGCGGTAATCCACGGGCGGCTTGCCGGGAGTGCCGCTGCCGCGCGCCACCATGGCAAATCCCACCGGCTCGGCGCCGCGCAGGATGACGAGCGGATTGACCGAGGAATCGCCAAACCACCGCGCCAGCTGGTCGGACTCGCTGTAGCCGATTTCGCCGAGCGACGTGGCGCTGAAGACGCCTGTATTCAACGGCGACAGGTCGTCGAGGTAGTCGCGGTAGACGCTTTCGATCCACTCGCGATCGCGGGCGGCGCCGCGTGCATCACGGACACTGACTGTCACTGCCCCTCCAGAAAAGACAAAGCCCGTGCAGAACGTTGTGCGCTCTGCCCGGGCCGTGTCATTGAGCCTGACGGCTCGAAGCAATAATCGGAACGATTACTGCTTCGGGGCCTCGGCAGGAGCCGCGGCACCGTCAGCCGGAGCAGCAGCGGCATCGGCCGGAGCAGCGGCAGCGTCGGCAGGCGGGGCAGCAGCGTCAGCGGCAGCAGCCGAAGAAGCAGCGGCATCGGCGGAGGAGGCAGCAGCATCGGCCGAAGAAGCAGCGGCGTCAGCGGCAGGAGCGGCAACTTCCGCATCCTTCTTGGCGCAGGCAGTCATCAGCGCGAGAGCCGCAATGGAGGCGGCGAGAGCAACATTCAATTTCATGTAGGGATACCCCAAATTTTCTAGTGGTAAGTGAGACCAAACAAACGTTTGTTGCCACGATTTGCATCGCGGCGCGCGATTTTATCGATTCCCCCATCCATTTGAAACAACTGCAAAAGTGTCCGCTGCTGGCGACAGCTCAAGCACAACATGTCTATTTGTTGCGTTGCATCAACAACTTGCGGCTGCCCACCGACGCATAGAATCGCTCCATGAACTCACAACCTATTCAACAGAACATCGGCACGTGGCCGGCGCTGTTCGCCGAACACCTCGAGATCGTGAAAAAGCGCAGCGCTGCTGCGCTCGCCTCCGCGGGTTACGACGCGTTGCTGGTGCACTCGGGCACGCCTCCTCTGCTGTTCCTCGACGACCATCACCTGCCATTTCGCGTGCAGGCGCCATTCAAGGTTTGGGCGCCACTCACCGATGCCCCGGATTCCTTCGTGTACTTCGCGCCGGGGAAGAAGCCTCTGTTGCTGATGCACCAGCCGGTCGATTACTGGCACAAGTCGCCGGAATTGCCGCGCACTTACTGGTCGAGCGCCTTCGACATCGTGAGTTGCGCGGATCGCACCGCTGCGCGTGCAGCCTTGCCGAAGGATCTGTCGCGCACCGCGTTCATCGGCGCGCCCTTCCCGGAGTTGCTCGGTTGGGGACCGGCGGCAATCAATGCTGAGCACCTCATCGCCCAGCTCGATTACGGGCGCGCGGCGAAGACGGCGTACGAAGTCGCGTGCCTGCGCCAGGCCAATGTTCTCGGCGCCCGCGGCCACGTCGCCGCGGAACGCGCATTCCGTGCCGGCGCCACTGAGTTCGAGATCGGACTCGCGTTCATGAAGGCGTGCGGCCAGCGCGAACGGGAGCTGCCTTACAACCCCATCATCGCGCTCAACGAAGGCGGCGCGGTGTTGCACTACCAGATCCAGCAGCGCGAGAAACCGGCGAAACTGCATTCCCTGCTGATCGACGCGGGCGCCGAGTTCGGCGGTTACGCCTCGGACATCACGCGTACGCATTCGTTTCAGGACGCCGAATGGGCGGGGATCATCGCGAAGTTCGATGAACTGCAGCTCGGGCTTTGCGCGCAGGTGCGGGTCGGAGTCGACTGGAAGGACTTTCACCAGGCGTCGTATCGCGCGATCAGCGAATTCCTGCGTGAGATTGATGTGATATCAGTGAGTGCCGATGAAGCCATCGAGATCGCTCTCACATCCGTTTTCTATCCACACGGCATCGGCCACTTGTTGGGCTTGCAGGTGCACGACGTGGGTGGGCTGCAGGGGACGCCGGAGGGCAAGCAGATCGAACGGCCTTATAACCATCCATTCCTGCGCTTGACGAGAAAACTGGATGACGGCTGCGTGGTCACCGTGGAGCCTGGCTTGTACTTCATCGACCAGTTGTTGAATGAAGCGAAGCAGCAGCCGATCGGGCAGATGATCGAGTGGAAGCGGGTGGAGCAGCTGAAGAAATTCGGTGGCGTGCGCATCGAGGACAACGTCGTGGCGCGTGTCGGTACGCAGGAGAATCTCACCCGATCGGCGTTCTCGGCGGACTGACCGGCCAAGCTAGTTTGCGCTCGTACAGCTAGCGATTCGAGATCAGGACGCGCCCCGCGAGCACCGCGTAGACACCGCAAAGCATGGCCAACGCCGCGAGAGCCAGGATTGCCGGTCCGTGGGCACTGGGCGCGAACGCAGCCGCGGAGATGCTGACGATCGCGGCAGCAATCGCCGACAATCCGATCGCCAGCCTCGACCGGCGCCACAGAAAAATCCCGATGAACGTGGCGAGCACGCCGGCCGCAAGACCATGGATCCGGTGCTCGGGCCGGTAGTCGGTGAGACCGAATCTCCACAACCAGATGCAGCCGAAGAACAGGAATACGAGGGCCGCCGCCCGAAACATCCAGGTGTAGCGAACGGCGGCCATGGGCGATCGGCTGCTAACTACTTACTTCTTGGCGAGCAGATCGCGGATTTCCTGCAACAACACTTCCTGGCGAGGCGGCGCAATGGGCGCAGGCGGTGGCGGCGGCTCGGACTTCTTGAGCTTGTTGATGCCGCGGATGACCATGAACAGCACCATCGCCACGATCAGGAACTGGAAAACGATCTGCAGGAAGTTGCCGTACTTCCACAGCACCTCAGTCTTGCCATCCGCGCCCATTCCGAGGTTGTACGCGAGGTCGGAGAAGTTCACATCGCCGATGAGCTTGCCGAGCGGCGGCATGATCACGTCTTCGACCAGCGAGGCGACGATTTTGCCGAAGGCCGCGCCGATGATCACACCGACCGCCATGTCGATGACATTGCCCTTCATGGCGAATTCTTTGAATTCTTTCGCGAGACCCATGGCATGCCCCTGGTATGTTGAAGGCAGCGAGCTTACGGCAGCGCAGCGCGGCAACGCAAAAACGGCAAACCCGAGATGCTCCGTGACTCGGCGCAGCCGGCAGAACGCCTGCGTCGCGAAGCGGGCGACCCTAAATGAAACGGGCTCCCGAAGGAGCCCGTCTCAGATCACTTTGAGGAGACGAACTACTTCGAAGATTTCTTCTTCTTCGGAGCGGCTTTCTTCTTCTTGGCCACGACGCCAGTCTTCTTGGCGGCCTTCTTCTCGACAGCCTTGGCGGCTTTCGCTTCCTTGGCGGCCTTCTCGCGGCCCTTCTTGGCTTCGGACTTGGCCTTCTTCTCGGCCTTGTCGACCTTCGGAGCCTCGACCTTCTTGGCCTTCTTGTCGTCGGGCGCGGCGTCAGCGGCAACCGGCGCCGAACGCTCCACGAGCTGCATCAACGCCATCGGGGCGTTGTCGCCTGGACGCGGCGCCATGTGCAGGATGCGCGTGTAGCCACCCGGACGCGCCTTGAAGCGCGGGCCAATGGTGTCGAACAGCTTGGCGACGATCTCGGAATCGCGCAGGCGCGAGAACGCGAGACGGCGATTTGACTCGCTGTCTTCCTTGCCGAGGGTGATCAACGGCTCGACCACGCGACGAAGCTCTTTGGCCTTCGGGATGGTGGTGCGGATGGTCTCGTGACGCAGCAGCGACACCGACAGGCTGCGCAGCAGCGCGTGGCGGTGGGAGCTGTTGCGCGACAGCTGACGTCCGGAAAGATGATGACGCATAAGACTTCTACCTAACCCTAACTATTCTTTCAGATCATTCCGCGATCGGCATCGTGCTTGAGACCCGCGGGCGGCCAGCCGTCCAGCCGCATGCCGAGCATGAGACCGTGGCTCTGCAGCACTTCCTTGATCTCGGTCAGCGACTTCTTGCCGAGGTTCGGCGTGCGAAGCAGCTCGACTTCCGTGCGCTGCACGAGGTCGCCGATGTAGTGGATGTTCTCGGCCTTCAAGCAGTTGGCGGAACGCACGGTGAGCTCGAGCTCGTCGACGGGCCGCAGCAGCAGCGGGTCGAACTGCATCTCGGAAACCTTGGTGGAGGCTTCTTCTTCACCCTGCAGATCCACGAACACCGACAGCTGGTCCTTGAGGATGCCGCCGGCGCGGCGAATGGCTTCTTCCGCGTCGATCGTGCCGTTGGTCTCGATGTCGATCACTAGCTTGTCGAGGTCGGTACGCTGTTCGACGCGCGCGGCATCGACCATGTAGGTCACGCGACGCACGGGCGAGAAGGACGCGTCCAACTGCAGGCGGCCGATCGGACGGCTCTGCTCTTCGAACGCAGCGCGATTCAGCGCCGGGCGATAGCCACGGCCGCGTTCAACGCGCAGCGTCATCGTCAGTTCGCCGGCCTTCGTGAGGTTGGCGAGCACCAGCTCCGGGTTCACGACTTCGATGTCATGGTCCGTGTGGATGTCACCGGCGGTCACCGGTCCGGGGCCTTTCTTCGACAAGCGCAGCTCAGCGCTATCGCGCGTGTGCATCTTGAGGGCAACCTGCTTCAGGTTCAGCAGGATGTCGACGACGTCTTCCTGCACGCCTTCGATGGAGGTGTACTCATGGAGCACGCCTTCGATTTCGACTTCGGTGATTGCCGCGCCCGGCATGGACGACAGCAATACGCGGCGCAGCGCGTTACCGAGCGTGTGGCCGAAGCCGCGCTCGAACGGTTCGATGACGACGCGCGCCTGGCGTGGGGCCGTGGGCTGCACCTTGACCACACGAGGCTTCAAAAATTCGCTGACTGAACCTTGCATAACTACCTCAGGCGCTCGCGCGCCACTTTCAACCCGCCGAAGACGGCGGGTCCGAGAAAATCAATTACTTCGAGTAGAGCTCGACGACGAGGTTCTCGTTGATGTCCGGCAGGATTTCATCCCGTCCCGGCACCGACTTGAACACGCCACGGAACTCCGTGCTGTTCACGTCCACCCACTCGGGCAGACCTACCTGCGTCGCGATCTGCATCGCGCTCTGGATACGCAGCTGCTTCTTGGCCTTCTCGCGCACCGTGATGATGTCGCCGGCCTTGCACTGGTACGAGGCGATGGTGACGACGCCGTCGTTCACGGCGATCGACTTGTGCGACACCAGCTGGCGCGCTTCCGAGCGCGTCGAGGCGAAGCCCATGCGATACACCACGTTGTCGAGACGGCACTCGAGCAGCTTCAGCAGGTTCTCACCCGAGGAGCCGGTGCGGCGCGCCGCTTCGACGTAGTAGTTCGAGAACTGGCGCTCGAGCACACCGTACATGCGGCGTAATTTCTGTTTTTCACGCAGCTGCAGACCGTAGTCCGACAGGCGCTGCTTGCGCTCGCCCTTGATGCCGCCTGGCGGCACCTGGAACTTGCACTTGCTCTCGAGCGGCTTCACGCCGCTCTTCAGGAAAAGATCAGTGCCTTCGCGACGCGCGAGTTTGCACTTGGGACCGATGTATCGTGCCATTTGTTGGGTTCCTGCTCTAGACGCGGCGCTTTTTGGGCGGGCGGCAGCCGTTGTGCGGAATCGGCGTGATGTCTGAAATGCTGGTGATCTTCAAGCCGCAGGCGTTCAGGGCACGCACCGCCGACTCGCGACCCGGTCCTGGACCACCGACGCGCACTTCGACGTTCTTCACGCCGTGTTCCTGCGCCGCGTTGCCGGCCTTCTCGGCCGCGACCTGCGCCGCGAACGGCGTGGACTTGCGCGAACCGCGGAAGCCGCACCCACCCGAGGTCGCCCAGGACAGCGTGTTTCCCTGGCGATCGGTGATCGTGATGATGGTGTTGTTGAACGACGCGTGCACGTGCGCGATGCCGTCGAGCACGTTCTTGCGTGCCTTCTTCGGCTTCTTCGGGCCACCCGCGGCAGCGGCGCCGGCGGCGCCGCCAGCAGCAGGAGCCGCGGCGTCTTTGGTTTGTTTCTCGTCAGCCATGATCTCTTACACCTTGCCCGGAGGAGCGTTCAACTTCACTGCCTGCTTGCGCGGGCCCTTGCGAGTGCGCGCGTTGGTACGCGTGCGCTGGCCTCGGACCGGCAGGCCCTTGCGATGACGGATGCCGCGATACGCGCCGAGATCCATGAGCCGCTTGATGTTCATCGAGTTCTCGCGGCGCAGGTCGCCTTCGACCGCGGTCTTGGCGAGGGCCGAACGGATCGCGTTCACTTCGACCTCGGTGAGATCCTTCACCTTGGTGGTCGGCGCGATACCCGTCGAGGCGCAGATGTCCTTGGCGCGCGAACGACCCACACCGAAGATGTGCGTGAGGCCGATGACCACGTGCTTGTTCATCGGAATGTTGATGCCGGCAATACGTGCCATGTTCGATACCTTCTCTTAGCCTTGGCGCTGCTTGTGGCGGGGGTCTGCGCAAATGACGTAGACGACGCCGCGACGTCGCACGATCTTGCAGTTCTTGCAGATCTTCTTAACCGAGGGACGTACTTTCATGTTTATAAGTCCTGAAAATTAGCTTTGCGGCGCGCCCGAGCGGCCGTAACCCATCAAGTTCGCCTTCTTGAGCAAACCCGGATAGTGATGCGACATCAGGTGGGCCTGAAGCTGCGAGAAGAAATCCATGGCCACCACGACCACGATGAGCAGCGAAGTGCCACCGAAGACGAACGGCACGCCGCCCCTCACGACCAGCAGCTCGGGAAGCAGGCAGACCGCGGTGATGTAAACCGCGCCCCACAGCGTGAGCCGCGTCAGCACCTTGTCGATGTACTCGCCGGTCTGCTGACCGGGACGGATGCCGCGGATGAAAGCGCCGGACTTCTTGAGGTTGTCGGCGGTCTCACGCGCGTTGAATACCAGCGCCGTGTAGAAGAAGCAGAAGAAGATGATGAGCACGGCGTAAGCCGTGATGTGCGCCGGCTGGCCGTAACCGAACGTGGCCGAGAAAGAGCCCAGCGCGTTGCCCCACCAGGTGTCAGTGTTCTGACCGGCAAAACCGGCGATCGTCGCCGGGAACAGCAGCAGGCTCGAGGCGAAGATCGGCGGAATGACGCCCGACATGTTGAGCTTGAACGGCAGGTGCGTGGTCTGGCCGGCGTACATGCGGCGGCCCACCTGGCGCTTGGCGTAGTCCACCGGAATGCGGCGCTGCGCCCGCTCGACGAACACGCAGAAAGCGGTAACTGCCAGAACGACAACAATAAGCACGATGGCCAGCAGGCCACTCATTTCACCGGTGTTGATCTGCTCGACCGTGCGGCCTATGGCGCCTGGGAATCCGGCGACGATACCGCCGAGGATGATCATCGAAATGCCGTTACCCACGCCGCGCTCGGTGATCTGCTCACCCAACCACATGAGGAACATGGCACCCGTGGTCATGGTGACCACGGCCACGAACAGGAACTGCCAGCCCGGGGCGATGACCATGCCCTGCGCCTGCAGGCCATTGGCCGTGACGAACGACTGGAACAGCGCCAGGCCGAGCGTGCTGTAGCGCGTGATCTCGGTGATCTTGCGCCGGCCGGACTCGCCTTCCTTGCGGTATTCCATCAGCGTGGGGACCACCATCGACATCATCTGCACGATGATCGACGCGGAGATGTAGGGCATGACGCCCATGGTGAAGATGGACAGGCGCTCGAGCGCACCGCCCGAGAACATGTTGACGATGCCGAAGATAGTCTCGGCGTTGTCTTTGAAGAAACTGGCGACACGCTCAGGGTCGATGCCCGGCACGGGTATGTAGGTGCCGATGCGATAGACGACCAGACCCGCGATCAGAAACAGCAGGCGCTTGCGTACGTCGCCGAAACGCGCTGCGTCGCCGAGTACCGATGCCGGGTTCTGTGAGGAGCTGTCTGCCACGTCTTTCCTAAGTTTCCTGGGCTTACTTCTTGGCCTTCAGCTTCTCGGGCTTCGGCTGCTCGGGCAGTGCCTCGACCGTGCCACCGGCCTTCTCGATGGCCTCTTTGGCGCCCTTGGTGGCCCCTATGCCCTTGAGTGAATAGGCTTTCTTGATCTCGCCGGACAACACGACTTTCGCGCGATTCGCAAATGTCGGGATGATGTTGGCGTTCTTCAAGGCCTCGATATCGACGACCGTGCCGTCAAGCTTGGCGAGCTCGTCGAGGCGCACTTCCGCCATGGCCATCTTCGAGCGGAAGCCCACTTTGGGCAGGCGGCGCTGCAGCGGCATCTGTCCGCCCTCGAAACCGACCTTGTGATAGCCACCCTTGCGGGCACGCTGACCCTTCACGCCGCGGCCGCAGGTTTTGCCCTGGCCGGCGGAAGCACCGCGTCCCACGCGCAGACGCACCTTGCGGGAGTTCGGGTGGGGCTTCAGGTCGTTCAATCGCATAGTCATACGTGTTCTCTCTTTCACTTCCCGCCTTCGACGGGGGACGAGACCTTCAGCAGATGCGAGGCCTTGCCGATCATTCCGCGGTTCTGCGGCGTGTCGGCGACTTCGATCGTCTGATGCGGGCGGCGCAGGCCGAGGCCGCGCACCGACGCCGAGATATTTTTCAGCTGGCCAGCGAGGCTTTTGACCAGCGTGACCTTGATCTGTTTGTTTGCCATGAGTGTTGATCCCGTGCTGTTACGCGAGGATTTCCTCCAACGTCTTGCCGCGCTTGGCGGCAATGGTTTCCGGCGAATTCACGTTTGCCAGCGCGTTGACCGTGGCGCGTACGACGTTGATCGGGTTGCGCGAGCCGTAGCTCTTGGCGAGCACGTTGCGCACACCGGCGCACTCGAGCACCGCGCGCATGCCGCCACCGGCGATGACACCCGTACCGTCGGACGCGGGCTGCATGTACACCATGGTCGCGCCGTGCCCGCCCTTGATGGCGAAGTGCAGCGTGTCGTTCTTGAGCGCCACGTTGACCATGTTCTTGCGGGCCTGAGCCATGGCCTTGGAGATTGCGACCGGCACTTCACGCGCCTTGCCGAATCCGAAGCCCACGCGGCCAGCTCCGTCGCCGACGACGGTGAGCGCGGTGAAACCGAACTGCCTGCCGCCTTTGACGACCTTGGCCGTGCGATTGACTGCAACCAGCTTTTCGAGGAACTCGTCCTGCGCCTGGTTCTTGTTGTCGGGTCGTGCCATTTGTTAGGTCCTGTTAAAACTCTAAGCCGGCTTCACGCGCGGCATCGGCCAGCGCTTTGACGCGGCCGTGATACATGAAGCCCGCGCGATCGAACGCGACCTTGGTGATGCCCGCGGCCTTGGCGGCTTCAGCAATAGCAGTGCCGACGGCTGCCGCCGCTGCAACGTTGCCGGTGCCCTTGAGACCCTTGGCGACCTTCTCCTGCACGGTCGAGGCCGTGGCGAGAACTTTGGAGCCCTGCGAATCGAACACCTGCGCATAGATGTGCTGCGGCGTCCGATGAACCGTGAGACGGGCAACGCCCAGCTCGCGAATCTTCATTCGGGTCTTGATGGCGCGGCGCTGGCGCCGCTCTTTCTTGGTGATCTGCATATGAGTGCCGAAGAATTACTTCTTCTTGCCCTCCTTCATGACGATCTGCTCGCCTGAGTAGCGAACGCCCTTGCCCTTGTAAGGCTCCGGCGGACGAATGCCGCGAATCTTCGCGGCGACCTGGCCGACCTTCTGACGGTCGATGCCCTTGATGATGATTTCGGTCTGGGTCGGCGTCTCCATCGAGATGCCTTCCGGAATCGGGAAATTGACGGCGTGCGAGAAGCCGAGCGTCAGCCCTAAGACCTTGCCCTGCACCGCGGCGCGGTACCCGACGCCGACCAGCTCGAGCTTGCGCTCGTAGCCTTTCGATACGCCCGTCACCATGTTCGCCAGATGCGCGCGCGCGGCACCGGCCGACATGCGGCTGGCGTCGGTCGCATAGGCGCAGACCAGAGTCTTGTCCTTCTGCTCGACACTTACACCATCGGCGACGACGAGGCTGAGCTCGCCCTTGGCGCCTTTGACCTTGATCGTGTTCGCCGCCACGGTGGCGGTGACGCCTGTGGGCAGGTCGACGGGTCGTTTTGCAACTCGACTCATAGCACTTCTCTCTTTAGGCCACGATGCAGAGGACTTCGCCGCCCTGCCCGATTGCCCGCGCCTGTTTGTCCGTCATCACCCCTTTCGGCGTGGAGACGATCGCGGTACCGAGACCGCCCTGGATTTTCGGCAGCTCGGTCTTGCTGCGGTAGATACGCAGGCCGGGACGCGAGACACGCTCGAGGCGGTCGATCACGGGGCGGCCTTCGTAGTACTTCAGCTCGATCGTCAGCGTGTGTTTCACGCCTTCGGTCGCGGTGTGGAAACCGGCAACGTAGCCTTCGTCCTTCAGAACCTTGACCAGCGCCTGCTTCAGTTTCGAAGAGGACACCGATACGTCCGGCTTGCGCGCCATCTGCGCGTTGCGGATGCGGGTCAGGAGATCGGCAATGGGATCAGTCATGCTCATGCCATTCGCTCCTACCAGCTCGCCTTGGAAACGCCCGGCAACTCGCCGCGTCCAACCGCTTCACGGACCTTCACGCGCGACAGACCGAACCTTCGGTACACGCCGCGTGAGCGGCCAGTGATCGCGCAACGGTTGCGACCGCGGGAGGGGCTGGCGTCGCGCGGAAGCTTCTGCAACTTCTGCTGCGCGTCGGCACGCACTTCCGGATTGGTCTTCGGGCTGCGAATGAGCTCTTTCAGCAGAGCGCGCTTCGCCGCATATTTTTTCACGATCTTGGCGCGACGCTTCTCGCGCTCGACCATGTTTGTCTTGGCCATACCCTATGGTTCCTTACTTGCGGAACGGGAAATTGAAGGCGCTGAGCAGGGCGCGGCCCTGCTTGTCATCCTTCGCCGTCGTCGTAATCGTGATGTCCATTCCCCGGAGCTGATCGATCTGGTCGTACTGGATTTCCGGGAAAATGATCTGTTCCTTGATGCCGAGGCTGAAGTTGCCGCGGCCATCGAAAGAGCGCGGGTTGATGCCGCGGAAGTCACGGATGCGGGGAATCGCGATCGTCACCAGACGATCGAAGAACTCCCACATGCGTTCGCCGCGCAGCGTCACCTTGGTGCCGATTGCCAGGTTCTCGCGAACCTTGAACGACGCGATCGACTTCTTCGACATGCAAAGCTTCGGCTTCTGGCCGGTGATCTTGGTGAGGTCGGCCACCGCCGCGTCCATGACCTTGCGGTCGGCCACAGCTTCACCCACGCCCATGTTCACCGTGATCTTGACGAGCTTCGGGACCTGCATGGCGTTCTTCACGCCCAGATCCTTGGTGAGCTTCGGCACCACCGTCTCTTTGTAAAAGTCTTTTAACCTGGCCATTACTGCCTATTCCTTACGCTGATATCGGCGCCTGTCAGGCGTCGATCACTTCGCCATTGGACTTGAAAAACCGCACACGCTTGCCGTCGTTCAGCTGCTTGATGCCGACCCGATCAGCCTTCTTGGAGCCCACGTTCCAGATCGCGACCTTGGAAATGTGCAGCGGCATCGCCTTGTCGACGATTCCGCCCGGCACCGGAGCCTGCTTGCCCTGGCGCGGCTTCTGATGTTTCTTCGCCTTGTTGATGTTCTCGACGGTGACCTTCTCACCATCGACGAGCAGCACGGTGCCCTGACGGCCCTTGTCCTTGCCCGACAACACGACGACCGTGTCGCCTTTACGAATCTTGTTCATGTCTCTACCTCAGAGCACTTCTGGCGCGAGCGACACGATCTTCATGAACCGCTCGGTGCGCAGCTCGCGCGTGACGGGTCCGAAGATGCGCGTGCCGACCGGCTCGAGCTTGGTGGTCAGCAGCACCGCGGCGTTGGTGTCGAAGCGCAGCAGCGAGCCATCGGCGCGGCGCACGCCACGCTTGGTGCGCACGACGACGGCGTCATAAACCTCACCCTTCTTGACCTTGCCGCGCGGAATCGCGTCCTTGATGGACACCTTGATAACGTCGCCGACCTGCGCGTAGCGCCGGCGGGTACCGCCGAGCACCTTGATGCACATCAACGTGCGGGCACCGCTGTTGTCAGCGGCATTGAGCATGGTTTGTAGCTGGATCATTGCGCGTTCGCCTTCTCGACGACCGACACGACCTTCCACGACTTGTGGCGCGACATCGGGCGGCACGGCGAGATCATCACGACGTCGCCTTCGCGCGATTCGTTGTTCTCGTCATGCGCCAGCAGCTTGGTCGTGCGGCGGATGTACTTGCCGTAACGTGGATGCTTGATGAGACGCTCGATTTCGACGGCGACCGTCTTGTTCATCTTGTTGCTCACGACTTTGCCGGTGAGCGTGCGTGCACCCTTGGTCTCAGCTTTGATTTCGCTAACTTGTTCGGTGCTCATTTCTTCGCTCCAGCCGCTGCCTTCGCAGAGGAAAGTTTCTCGGTCATCACGGTCTTCACGCGCGCGATGCTTCTCTTGACCTTGCCGAAGTCCGAAGACTTCACGGCCTGGCCGCTGGCCGCCTGCATGCGCAGCGAGAACTGCTCGCGGCGGAGCTTGATCAGCTCGCCCTGCAGGTCACTGGAATCCTTCGCGCGTAGATCTTTGGCGCTCATCAACGCACCTGCCGTTTCACGAACATGGTGGACACCGAGAGCTTGGCGCTCGCCAGGCGGAACGCTTCGCGCGCCGTGGCTTCATCGACGCCTTCGATCTCGAACAGAACCTTGCCGGGCTGCACTTTCGCGACCCAGTATTCGACGTTGCCCTTGCCCGAGCCCATGCGGACTTCGAGGGGCTTCTTGGTCACCGGCACATCGGGGAACACGCGGTTCCACACCTGACCGCCGCGTTTTACGTATCGAGTCATGGCGCGGCGCGCCGCTTCGATTTCACGCGCAGTCATGCGCGCGCGGCTGGTCGCCTTCAAGCCGAATTCACCGAACGCCACGTGGCTGCCGCGATGGGCGAGGCCGGTGTTCGTTCCCTTGAACTGCTTGCGATACTTGGTGCGCTTGGGCTGTAGCATGGACATAAATAGTTGACCTTGTTAGGCAGCCGGTGTTGTGACCGGAGCCGCGGCAGCAGCAGCTGCATTCGCGGCGGCGCCTTGCGCGGCCTGGGCGGCTTCGACAAACGCGTCCTGTGCGGCGAGCTCGGCCTTGTCGAACACTTCGCCCTTGAAGATCCAGACCTTGACGCCGATCACGCCGTAGGTCGTGCGGGCTTCGCCCAGACCGTAGTCGATGTCAGCACGGAAGGTGTGCAGCGGCACGCGGCCTTCGCGGGCCCATTCCGTGCGCGCGATTTCCGAGCCGTTCAGGCGGCCGGAGAGGCGGACCTTCACGCCGAGCGCGCCCGAACGCATGGTGCTCATCACGGCGCGCTTCATGGCGCGGCGGAACATCACGCGCTTTTCGATCTGCTGGGCAATGCCATCGGCCACGAGCTGCGCATCGAGCTCGGGTTTACGAATTTCCGAAATGTTCAGGCGCACGTCGGTCGACGGCAGCTTGAGCATCTTGGCCGTCTCGGCGCGCAATTTCTCGATGTCCTCGCCCTTCTTGCCGATCACGATGCCGGGACGTGCGGTCTGGATCGTGATGTTGACGCGCTTGGCGGCGCGGTCGATGAGGATGCGGCTGACGGACGCGTCGGCGAGTTTCTTCTTGAGGAACTCACGCACGCGGAAATCGGTGTGCACCTGGATCGGGAACTGCTTCTTGTTCGCGTACCACTTGGAAACCCAGTCACGGGTGATGCCAAGGCGAATGGCAAATGGATTTACCTTTTGACCCATGACTTACTCGTCCTTCTTGCCGTCGCCGACGACGACAGTGATATGACTGTTGCGTTTGACGATGCGCGTGCCGCGGCCCTTGGCGCGGGCGGCGAAGCGCTTCAACTGCGGAGCTTCGTCCACGTGGATCTTAGTGATCTTGAGGTCGTCCACGTCCGCGCCCTTATTGTTCTGCGCGTTCTCGACGGCCGACCACAACACCTTGTAGATGAGGTCGGCGCCTTTCTTCGGCATGAACTTGAGCGTGTTGAGCGCCTTGGACGCTTCCGCGCCGCGCACGGTGTCGGCCACCAGGCGGCACTTCTGCGGCGAGATGCGCGCGTACTTGAGCTTAGCTGTCGCTTCCATTACGCGGCCTCCGGCCGGAAATTAACGCGGATTCGCGAAACGCGAACCGCGTCCATCTGGCGGCGCGAAACGCGCCGAGAAGAAAGAATGCTCATGCTGACGCCTCGACCTTCTTGTCGCCCGAGTGCGCCTTGAAGGTGCGCGTCGGCGAGAACTCGCCCAGCTTGTGTCCGACCATGTTCTCGGTGATGAGCACCGGGATGTGCTGACGCCCGTTGTGCACGGCGATCGTGAGGCCGACCATGTCGGGAATGACCATCGAGCGGCGCGACCAGGTCTTGATCGGCTTGCGGTCGCCCTTGGCGGAGGCCGTCTCGACTTTCTTCAACAGGTGAAGATCGACGAACGGGCCTTTTTTGAGTGAACGAGGCATGGCAGATCCTCTTAACGAATTCGGTTCTGGCGACGCTGCACGATCATGCTGGTCGTGCGTTTATTGCGGCGCGTCTTCAAGCCCTTGGCATTCTGGCCCCATGGGCTCACCGGGTGCGGGTTGCCCTGTCCGGACTTGCCTTCGCCACCGCCGTGCGGGTGGTCGACCGGGTTCATGGCCTGGCCACGCACCGTCGGACGGATGCCGAGCCAACGCTTGGCGCCGGCCTTGCCGTACACGCGCAGGTTGTGCTCGTCGTTCGACACTTCGCCGATCGTGGCGCGACAGTCGACGTGCACCTTGCGGCTCTCGCCGCTCTTCAGGCGCAACGTGGCATAGATGCCTTCGCGCGCCGTAAAGCTCGCGGAGTTGCCGGCACTGCGCGCCATCTGACCACCCTTGCCGGGCTTCAACTCGATGTTGTGCACGATTGAGCCCACCGGAATGTGGCGCAGCTGCATCGAATTGCCGTTCTTGATCGGCGAGTCCGCGCCCGAGCGCACTTCGTCACCAGGAGCCATGCCCTTGGTGGCGAGGATGTAACGGCGCTCGCCATCGGCGTACTTGATCAACGCGATGTGGCTGGTGCGGTTCGGATCGTGCTCGAGGCGCTCGACCACGCCCTTGATGCCGTCCTTGTCGCGCTTGAAGTCGATGATGCGGTACTTGTGGTACGTGCCGGCGCCCTGGTGGCGCGTGGTGATGCGGCCAACGTTGTTACGGCCGGAGTGGCGCGTCTGCTTGACGACCAACGGCTCGTGCGGACCGCCCTTCCACAAATGCGATTTGTCGATCTTGACGACAAAGCGCGTGCCGGGGGAAGTCGGCTTCATTTTGATGACTGGCATGTCTAAACCTTAGGCTTTCAATTTGGCTTCGTAGTCGATCGTCTGGCCCGGGGCCAGGCGAACGTAAGCTTTCTTGATGTCCTGCGTACGGCCCTGGACCTTGCCGAGGCGGCGCGTCTTGCCGGTCTCGTTCACCACGTTCACGTTGGCGACCTTCACGCCGAACATGAGCTCGACCGCGGCCTTGATTTCCGGCTTGGTCGATTCACGCAGCACGCGGAACGCGTACGAATTGTTGTTCTGCATCGCGAGCGACGTTTTTTCGGTGATGTGCGGCGCGAGCAGGATGTTGATCAACCGCTCGGGGCTCGCCACCCTCTTGGGCGCATCCTTGATGTCGACCACTTTCTTGACCTTGGCGGTCTTGGCCTTCGCGACCTTGGCGGGCTTTTCAGCCGGCGCCGCCTCCACTTTTGGAGCCTTGGGGGCTTTTTCGGCCTGCTTGTCTGCTTTCTGGGCGCTCATTGCAGACGCTCCTCGATGAGTTTCACGGCGCCGACGGTCATGAGCACCTTGTCGTAGCTCACGAGCGAAAGCGGGTTCAGCATGGCGACCGGCAGCACTTCGACGTGCGGCAGGTTACGGGCGCCGAGGAACAGCTTTTCGTCGATGCCCTCGACGATGATGAGCACTTTCTCGAGGCCTAACTTCTTGAGCTCGGCGGCCACCAGCTTGGTCTTGGGCGCGTCGACCGTGAAGGCCTGCGTGACGATCAGGCGATCCTGGCGCACGAGCTCCGAGAGCATCGACTGGATTGCGCCGCGATACATCTTCTTGTTCACTTTCTGCGCGAAATCGCGCGGCTTGGCGGCAAATGCCCGGCCACCGCCGACCCAGATGGGCGAACGGGTCGAGCCGGCGCGCGACGTACCGCCGCCTTTCTGCGGACGCGGTTTGCGGCCACCGCCACGCACTTCGGCCTTGGTCAGCTGCGCCTTGGTGCCGGCGCGACCGCCGTTGCGGTATGCCGTGACGACCTGGTGCACGAGCGACTGGTTGAATTCCTTGCCGAAGGTTTCATCGGAAACCGCCAGCTCGGCGCCACCATTGATGACTTTGAGTTTCATGTTGGCACCGCTTATTTCTTGGCCGTCGTTGCGGGCTTGGCACCCTGGGCCTTGGCCGGCGCAATCCTCTTGCGATTCTTCTGGGCCGCAGCCTTCACCGACGGACGCACGATGACCTGGCCGCCTTCAGCACCCGGAACGGCGCCGCGAATCAGCAGCAGGTTGCGCTCGACATCGATCTCGACCACTTTCAGATTTTCGACCGTGCGCCGCACTACACCCATGTGGCCGGACATGCGCTTGCCCTGGAACACGCGGCCCGGGGTCTGGCGCTGGCCGATGGAGCCAGGCGTTCTGTGCGACACGGAGACACCGTGCGACGCATGGTGGCCGGCGAAGTTGTGACGCTTCATCGTGCCGGCGAAGCCTTTGCCGATGGTGGTCCCGGTGACATCGACAATGGCGCCTGCTTCGAAGATGCCGGCTTTGAATTCGCCGCCGACGGCGAGATCCGCAATTTCTTTTTCGGTGAGTCGGAATTCGACCAGCGACTTGCCCGGCTCGACATTCGCCTTGGCATAGTGACCCGCGGCAGCCTTCGACAGCAGCTGCGGCCGCTTCTTGCCGAAGGACACCTGGATGGCGCGATACCCGTCTTTGTCGACGGATTTCACTTGAGTGATGCGGTTTGGCAGCACCTCGATGACGGTTACCGGAACCGTCTCGCCCGCATCCGTGAAGATGCGGGTCATGCCGGCCTTGCGGCCGATAAGAGCAACGCTCATGACTATCCTCTCGTTCCTGCAGACCACTTCGATTGGTGGTCCGCGGTGTAGCTAGGTCTAACGAGGGAACACTGGAGAGACGCGGCGGCAAGAATTTGCGCCGCGAAGCTCGAGTGGTCTTGGGTTTGGAGCTTCGACGGCTCGCCCAACCTCGCCCGATTTCGCTGGAAATCAATCGCTTGGGACTGACGGCAATGCCGGGACCCACGCGAAGGGCGCGCAGTATATGCAGCGACCCCAAACGCCGCAAGCCGAAGTTCGCCTGCGGCAGGAGGCACGCGCTGCAGGTAGGGCGAGCCAAACAGCGGATTCCGCGCTTTTTGTTAAATATCATCGGGTTGTCGTTCATGGACCCCTGGAAGCCGCCAATCTGGGGCCTGTCCACGTCTCCGCCGACACCTCATATATAGAGTGGCATGGGAGACAACCGATGAGGGCTGAAAACGATGGACCCTTATCCGGCGCCCACCAGCAACGCCACGATGATCGTCGCCAGGATCAGCGACACGCCTTTCCAGAACGCCGCCGGATTCCGCTCCAGCAGCGGCGCACGCGTCCTGTTCAGGTATCCCTCGCTAGGATGGCGCAGGTCATACACGAATTCCGACAGTTCCTCGTAACGCCTGGCGGGATCCGGATGCGTGGCCTTGCGCAGCACCTCGTCGAGCCATGCCGGGATCTCGCGCTCGTCGTCGAGCACCGAGCGATATTTCAGCTGGCGCTGCGCGGCGCGCGTACGGGCCTTGGGAACCTCGGCGCCGAACGGCAAGCGGCCGGACAACATCTGGTAGGCCACGACCCCCAGGGAATACAGGTCCGAGCGCGGCGTACCGCTCTCGCCCAGGAAATACTCCGGCGCCGTGTACTGAAACGTGCCCAACAGCTCGCTGCGTTCGAGCGGTGAATCGATCTCCGAGATGCCTGCCACGCGGGTCGCACCGAAGTCGATGATCTTCGCCGTGCCCGTGGCGTCGATCATCACGTTCTGCGGCCGCAGGTCCTGGTGCAGCATCTCCAGGCGATGAAACGCGAGCAGGCCATTCGCGATCTGCTCGACGAGCCCGCGCACCGTTTCCACCGACGGCTTCGGATGGTCGATGAGCCATTGATGCAGGGTCTGGCCTTCGATGAATTCGGTGACGGTGTATAGATAGTTGCGGCGCCGGCCGCGCGCTGCCGCCTTCACCACGTGCGCATTGCTGATGCGCTGGGCGACCCAATCCTCCATGAGAAACCTTTCCAGGTGCGCCACGTCGCTTTGCAGCTCGGTGGCCAGCGTCTTGATGACCACCGGCGCGGCGGCCGGGTCGTAGCTCGCGAGATACACGTGGCTGCGGCTGCTCGAATGCAGCTCGCGCACGATGGTGAAGCCATCGAACGTCATGCGCGCCGTGAGCGCGGGCGGGAATGGCAATTCCGTGAGCTGCCGATGAACTTCGTTGGCGCTCTGTGCCGGAATCGCATCGACGCGCACGATCATGGCCGTGAGATTGTCACCGCTGCCGCGGTCGAATGCCTCGCGCGCAATCAGACGCGCCGCCGAGTCCAGATCATCCGTGTGATCCTGGATTGCATTGATCATGACGCGCGAGCTCACGAATTCGTGCACACCGTCAGTGACCAACACGAAGACATCACCCTGCTCCATCCGCGACGCCTGATAGTCGATGTCGAGATGCGCCTGAATTCCGAGTGCGCGACTCAAATAACTCTGCTCGCTCGACACCTGGATACGGTGATCGTGGGTCAGCTGTTCGAAGTTGCCGTCACGCAGGCGGTAGATGCGCGCGTCGCCGGCGTGGAACAGGTGCGCGGTGGTGGACTTGAGCACGAGCGCGCTCATCGTGCACACGTACCCGCGATCTTTCTCGTAGCGATACGGGCTCTGCTGGGTCTGTGAATAGAGCCAGGAGTTCACCGCCATGAGCACCTGCTGCGCGGACTTCTTCACCGACAACGCCGGCGAGGTGCAGTAGTAATCTTCTAGAAAAACCCGCACCGCGGACTGGCTGGCTACCTGGCTGACGCTGCTGCTGCTGATCCCGTCGGCCAGGGCCACCGCGACGCCCTTGGCGGACAGCTGCGGCTCTTCGGGAATGCAGGCCCCGTGGAAATCCTGGTTGGATTCCTTGCGACCCTTCTCCGAATACTGCCCGAAGGAAATTTTCAACTGGCCGGACATGGCGCGCGAAGTATAGGGAACCCCGGACCGCGAAAGGCCCGAGGTTCCCGATCATGCCGCTTCAGGCCGCGATCTTGAGCGAGCGTTTGGGAGCGGTTCGCATGTGCGTCGAATACAGCGTGAGGCCGGTGAACGCGAGGCCGCCAACAATATTGCCGACCAGCGTGGGGATCTCGTTCCAGATGAAGTAGTCGGCCCAGTTGAAGTTCGCGCCCATGAGGATTCCCGAGGGGAACAGGAACATGTTCACCACCGAGTGCTCGAACGTCATTGCGAAGAACACCATGATGGGCATCCACATGGCGAGGATCTTGCCGGGAACCGACGTGGAAATCATCGCGCCCACCACACCCGTGGAGACCATCCAGTTGCACAACACTCCGCGGATGAACAGCGTCAGCATTCCGGCCGCGCCATGCTCTTTATAACCAATCGTGCGTGACTCGCCGATCGCCGCGATGGCCTTTCCGACCGCGCTCGGCTCCTCCGTGAAGGCGAAGGTATAGGTGATCGACATGAGCACCGCGACCGTGAAGGCGCCGGCGAAATTGCCGCAGAACACCAGGCCCCAGTTGCGGAACACGCCACCCAGCGTCACGCCGGGCCGCTTGTCGAACCAGGCGAGCGGCGACAGCACGAACACGCCAGTGACCAGATCGAAGCCCAGCAGGTACAACATGCAGAAGCCGACCGGGAACAGGATGGCGCCGATGATGGGGTAGCCGGTCTGCTGGCTCACCATCACCGCGAACGCCGCCGCGAGGCAGAGAATCGCTCCCGCCATGTACGCGCGGATGAGGGTGTCGCGAGTCGACATGAAAATCTTCGATTCGCCGGCGTCGACCATTTTGGTGACGAATTCCGATGGAGCCAGGTAAGACATCGATTCCTCCTCTCTAACTAACGGTGATTACCAGATGAACTCGAGCTGCGCCCACAACTTCTCGGTGTCGCGCCCGGCGGTCGGCACGCTGCCCTGGCGGTAGTCGGCGTACTTCAGCATCAGGTTGAAGCGCTTGTGTTTGGCGGCGAGCGAGAGATTCCATTCTTCACCGTAGTCGGCGGAGATCGCTTCCGCGTTGTAGTCGTGGTAGCTCGCGAGGAAACCGAGCGTGTCGAGACTGGCGACGCCCTTCAGGGTGATGCTGGCCGTGGCGTACAGATCTTCGAGGCCGTTCGCCGGCGTGGTCAGGAACTTGTCGGCCCAGCCCTGGAACTTGTGCAGAGTGCCGAGCGGCGTGGTGAACCCCTTGCCCGCGAGACCCGGCAGACCGTTGCCCTCCATGATCTCCGTGCCGAGTCCGAAGCCGAACTGCCGGAAGCTGGCGGTGACCTCGGCGAACTTGTAGCCGAGATCGAAATCGAGCGGATTGTCGCCGGCATCGGTCTGCGTAGCGTATGACGCCGCGTAGGCCACCTTGATCTTGCCGATCGGCTTGTCGCCAGCGAATCGCAATCCATAGGTCGACGTCGAATCGCGAACCGGGTTGATGCCCGCCGGAATGTTCGTGATGGCGTCGAAATCGAGTAGATAGCTGAAGGCGCTGATCTTGCCGAGCCTGGTCTGGTACCCGGCATTCAGCAGGAAGCCGTCGCCGTGATACGCGCCCTGCGGCGATTCCGGTCCGTTGACACGATTGACGCGATTGAGGTACGTGGCGTCGAGCACGAGGTTCGTGACGCTGCGGTTCACCATGCGGAGCGCGTCGAAGGTCTGCTCGTTCTGGCGCCAACCGGAGTTGCCGATGAAGCGTTGATCGTCGATCAGGATGCGCTGACGGCCGAGCGTCATCGTCGTGCCCGGCAGGCTGGTGTTGGTGAGCGCAAACCGGTTGATCTCGTACCCTTCGCGATCGGGCACCACCGGGTATGCGGCATTCACGGGCTGCGCCGGGTCCGCACGGTAGTTGTCCTCGATCGGCACCACCGCTTCGCCCTCGAGCAGCAACGACGTGTTCCACGCCTTGCCGGTCTCGAGTCCCAGGCGCGCCCGCAACGTGAGCGCATGGGCGTCTTCAGCGATGCCATCCTGCTCGACATTCTCCATGCGCAGGCGCGTATCGATAATCGGCTTGGTTTCACCGAAGGCTCCCTTGATCGGAGCGAGCCCGTCGGCCTGAGCAGCGCCGGTCGCCAGGATCATTCCCAGGGCGGCAAATCGCGATCGTGTGCAGATCCTCATCGAAAACTCCCAATGTCGTTGTTAGGCGGCACGGTTCCCCGCACCGTGCTCGTACTCTTCCAGAAAGCTCAATAGCTCTTCTCGATAGGCGTAATACCGCGGGTGCTCGAGCAGCATCTTGCGGGTACGCGGCCGCGGCAGGTCGACCTGCATGACCTTGCCGATGCGGGCGCGCGGGCCGTTGGTCATCATGATCACGCGGTCGGCGACCAGGATGGCTTCGTCTACGTCGTGCGTGACGCAGATGGCGGTGATCTTGGTTCGCTTGAGAATGTCCATGAGGACCTCCTGCAAGTCCCAACGCGTCAGCGCGTCGAGCATGCCGAAGGGCTCATCGAGCAGCAGCAATTTCGGCGACAGCGCGAAAGCTCGCGCGAGACCGACGCGCTGACGCATGCCGTTCGACATGGCGCGCGCGGGCTTGTCGAGGGAGTCGGCGAGACCCACGCGATTGAGGTAGTAGTCGACGATGTCGCAGCGCTCGGCTTTGCTCGCGTGCGGGTACACGCGGTCCACTCCCAGTGCCACGTTCTGCCGCGCGGTGAGCCACGACAGCAGGTTCGGCGCCTGGAACACCACACCGCGATCCGGACCCGCGCTCGTGACTTCGCGGCCATCGAGGGTGATGCCACCATCGGACACATCGGTGAGTCCCGCGCACATCGACAGCGCCGTGGACTTGCCGCAACCCGAGTGCCCGATGAGCGAAACGCACTCGCCGCGCTTGATGTCGAGCTGGAAACCCTCCACCACCGTCAGCGGACCTTTGGGCGTCGGATAGACCTTGTGGACGTTGTAGAACTCAACGTACTTGTCGGGATTGTCGAGCGGCCGCGGCTTGTTGGCCGCGCGTACGGCCTTGGGCAGGAAATCCGCCGAGGTGATGGGCACCACGTCCGGCAACTGGATCGACCCTTCCGCGGCGACCGGCCTCTCCGCTTCGACGTCCAGCAGGTACTGGGTGATGGTGGCGCGTAGCTGGCGATAGAGCGGATCGTGGTTCACGTCCTTGCGATTGCGAGGGCGCACCAGGTTTACGAGGAATTCGGGACCGAGCGTGGCGCGCGGGCCGGGCGTGAGCGGGATGATGCGATCCGCCAGCAGCAACGCCTCATCCACGTCGTTGGTCACCAGCACGACGGTTTTCTTTTCTTCGCGCCAGATGGATTCGATTTCGTCCTGCAGCTTGGCGCGCGTCAGTGCGTCCAGCGCCGACAGCGGCTCGTCGAGCAGCAGGAATTCCGGGTTGATGGCGAGCGCGCGCGCCACGGCGACACGCTGACGCATGCCGCCCGACAGTTCCGCGGGGCGGCGGTCGGTGGCGTGGCCCAGGCCCACCATGCGGACGTATTTTTCCGTACGTGCGCGCCGTTCCTGTTTGCTGTGCGTCGCGAAAACCGTGTCCACGGCTAGCGCCACGTTTTCGAACACCGTGAGCCACGGCATCAGCGAATAACTCTGGAACACCACACCGCGATCGGGTCCGGCAGCGCCGGCCGGCTCGCCGCGCAACCGCACTTCACCCGCATCGGGCTGGACGAGCCCGGCCAGGATGGACATGAGCGTCGTCTTGCCGGACCCCGAGAATCCAATCAGCGCGACGAACTCGCCTTCCTCGATGGAAAGGTTGATGTTCGACAGCACCTCGGTGCCGCCGTAACTCTTCGAGACGTTGCGCAGCTCGAGATGGCTCACCGCGTCGGCCCATAGGTGAACGAGCTCTGCAGCGCCAGCATCACGCGATCCAGCAGGAAACCGATGATACCTATGGTGAACACCGCCACCAGGATGCGGCTCAGCGATTCGGAGCTGCCGTTCTGGAACTCGTCCCAGACGAATTTTCCGAGCCCGGGGTTCTGCGCCAGCATTTCCGCCGCGATCAGCACCATCCAGCCCACCCCGAGCGAGAGGCGCATGCCGGTAAAGATGTACGGCAGCGCCGAGGGCAGCACGAGCTTCGTCAACTGCGTGCTGCGCTTGAGCCGCAGCACACGCGCGACATTGAGCAGGTCGCGATCGATGGACCCCACGCCCACCGCGGTGTTGATGACCGTCGGCCACAGCGAACACAGCGTGACGGTGACGGCGGAGTTGATGAACGACTTGTCGAACATGGGATCGGCCGTGACGTACACGGCACTGACGATCATCGTCACGATCGGCAGCCAGGCGAGTGGCGAGACCGGCTTGAAGAGCTGTATCAGCGGATTGAACATCGCGTTGAAGGTCTTGCTGGCGCCGCACAGGATGCCGAGCGGCACGGCGATGATCGTTGCCAGCAGGAATCCGGCGAATACTGTCTTCAGGCTGGTGAAGATCTGATCGATGTAGGTTGGCTTGCCGGTGTATTTGCGCACCGTCATGTCGGTGGTGGGATCCGCGGCCAGCTTCTCGGCATTGCGCTGCTCCTGGCGCTCGTAGAAGGCGACCGCCTTCTCCCGTTGCACCCGGTGGTCGGCCCACAACGCCCTGGTCTGCTCCCACACCGCCGTGGGGCCTGGAATCTGCCCGAGGCTGGTCTGAATTCCCTGTGAGACCTGGCTCCATACCAGCAGGAACGCGGCGATGGCGACGATGGGCGCGCCAAGATCCAGCCATAACTGGCGCATGTGAACGCGGGGGTCTTCACCGCGACAGATGGCGACGATGGGTTTGAGGAACCCGAGGCCGATCAGCGACAGCACCCGGATCGCCGCGTCTACGCCTGCGTTGAGGCGCGGGAAGGCGGGCTTCGCCGGCGCGGCCGCGGCGGGCGCCGGCTTCGCGGCGACTGCAGCAGCTGGTGGGTCAAGGGGCAACGCAGGCCCCTGAGCCTTCACGTTACTTGCCAACGACATCGCCGTTCTCGATCTTCTGCTGGCCCTTGAGCCCAAGGACCAGCTTCTCAATGTACGCATTCGGCTTGCGTCCATCGTATTCGACGCCGTCTATGAAATCCTTGGTGGGGACGCGGAAGCCATCGCTCGCAAAGTCGAAATCCGCCGCGTTGGCTTTCTTCTCGGCGATCAGTTCCTTGGCCGCTTCGATGAACACGTCGGGGCGATACACTTTCCTGGCCGTCTCGGCGTACCACGCGTCGGGCTTCGCTTCGGGGATCTGTCCCCAGCGGCGCATCTGCGTGAGATACCAGATCGCGTCGGAGTAGAACGGGTAGTTAGCGTGGTACCTGAAGAACACGTTGAAATCGGGCAATGCGCGCTTGTCGCCGCGGGCGTATTCGAAGGTGCCGGTCATGCTGTTGGCGATCACGCGATAGTCGGCGCCGACATACTCGGGACGCGAGAGGATCTGCGCCGCCTCTTTGCGATTGGCGCCATTGTTCGCGTCCAGCCACATTGCCGCGCGCAGCATTGCCTTGATGAGTGCGATGTGGGTGCGCGGATTCCTGTCGGCGAATGCCTTGGTCACGCCGAACACTTTCTCGGGATTGTTTTTCCAGATTTCGTAGTCGGTGATCACCGGCACGCCGACGCCCTTGAAGATGGCCTGCTGGTTCCAGGGCTCACCCACCGAGTAGCCGTTGATGGTGCCGGCCTCGAGAGTGGCCGGCATCTGCGGCGGCGGTGTCACCGAAATGAGGATGTCGGCGCGCGTCTGACCAGTCACGTCAGCCGGCGAATAGAACCCGGGACTGATACCGCCGGCCGCGAGCCAGTAGCGAAGCTCGTAGTTGTGCGTGGACACCGGGAAAACCATGGCCATCTTGAACGATTTACCCGCCGCCTTGAATTTTTCCAGCGCCGGCTTGAGAGCCGCAGCGGGGATCGGATGTTTGGGCAGCCCTTTGTCGTCGGTAGCGAGGCCGGTCTTCATGAGAGCCCAGACCTCGTTGGAAACGGTGATCGCGTTGCCGTTCAAATCCATGCTGAAGCCGGTGACCACATCCGCTTTCGTGCCGATGCCGGCCGATGCGCCGAGCGGCTGGCCGGCGAGCATGTGCGCGCCGTCGAGCTCGCCGGTGATCACGCGGTCGAGGATGACCTTCCAGTTGGCCTGCGGCTCGAGCGTGACGTACAGGCCTTCGTCTTCAAAGAATCCTTTTTCGTAGGCGATGGCGAGCGGCGCCATGTCGGTGAGTTTGATGAAGCCGAGCTTGAGCTGTTCTTTCTCCGGGCCCTTGCCGGCCGCCGAGGCGCTGGCGGCGAACAGGGTGGCAATGACGCTCGCGATGAGCCCGGACATGACAATAGACAGTCGACACTTGGTCACTACTAACTTCCTCTGCCTGGCGCGGAAGACGCGCGGGTGAGGTAAAGCAATCCGCATGCCATCGATTTTTTGGGGTGCTTTTTTGCAGCCGCGCCCCCGCTTCATGCCTCCTGCACCGAAACGCGGCGCAGGGGTGCACCGTGTTGCGCAAACCGGTGCAGAAAAGCCTTAGGCGTCCGGGCGCTCAAAGGCCCGAATGAGGTGATATTGTCCTGCCCCGATGATCGACTGGAATCTGCAGGGCAAGACGATTGCCGTACCCGAGATGCGCGAGCTGAAAGTGTTCAGCGCATTGCTCGAACGGCGTGGCGCGAAAGTGCTTCAGTGTCCCCTGGTCACCATTTACGATTCGCCGCACAGCGCCCAGGTCCTGGCCTTCGTCGTGAATCTTGCCGAGGGCGGCTTCGACGATTTCGTATTGATCACCGGCGAAGGCCTCACGCGAATCCTGAGCTGCATCGACAAGCACGATCCTTCCTTGAAACCGCGCTTCGTCGAAGGCCTCGGCAAGTTGCGCACCATCACGCGCGGCCCCAAGCCCGCGCGCGCCTTGCGCGTGCTCGGGCTCAAGCCTGGCATCGAAGCCGCCGAGCCAACCACTGCAGGCGTGATCCGCGCGCTGTCGGCGCACACGCTCGAAGGCCGCCGCATGGCTGTGCAGTTGTATGGCAACGATCCCAATCTCACGCTCATGCGATTCCTGCGTGAGCGCAATGCGCAGGTGACCACCGTGGCGCCATACATCTACGGCAACGCCGCCGACGACGCCACGGTGCACGCGCTGCTCGAACGCATGGCGGCCGGCGAGGTGGACGCCATCGCGTTCACCAGCAAGTTGCAGATCGAGCGCCTGGTGACGCAGCACCCCGCCCCGCTCGTACGCCGCGCATTGACGCGGACGAAAATTGCGGCAGTGGGCCCCATCGTCGCCGAGGCGATCCGCGCCGCGGGTTTCGAGGTTGCCTCGAGCCCGGAGCATTCATGGTTCATGAAGCCGCTGGTGGTCGCACTCAGCGAGCAGTTAGGCGCGAAGAAAGACAAGGATCATTCCGGCCTCGCTTAATGGGGACATTCCTGATTTCCTAGGAATTAGGGACGCGGCTCGAATTGCGCGGGCGTCCGACTGACCTGAGCGAGGATTCCAGGCCGAGCGCCCCTACCTGATTCACCACCCAGTCAGGCGAGCCGAATGGCCGTTGTCGGTTCACACATGCGCGAATCTCAGCGAGTTCCACGGCGGTTTGCGGATCGTTGGTGAACTGGCGCCAGTACGACGGCAAGGGAACGGGGGATTCCGTCAACGACACCGGCGATATCGGAGCACGTCGCCATGCAAGGCTGCCCCATTGCCAATCCTCTGCACGCTCGACCAACCGGGCGCGCAAAGCATTTCGCTCGACGTAGCGCATCAGGCTCAGCAAATGGTGGTCTTCCTGGACCGCGAAAGCCTTGAAGCGTCCTTGCCAGATGCGCCCCGTAGTGGCGTATTTCGCGTGATACCAGCGGACATGCGTCGTGAACATCCAGTGCGCCCAGCGTGCGACGTCGGCCGCGTGTGCCGGCCTTATGACGAAATGCACGTGGTTCGGCATCAGACACGCGGCAAGAATCGGCAAGTGCAGGCGTTCTTGCGCGCGAGCGATGAGCGCCAGGAATTGCTGATAGTCCGGCGGTTCGTGAAAAACCGTTGCCTTCCTGTTACCGCGGTTTATGAGGTGATAACAATGATTGGCGACAATCGACCGGGCCGACCTTGGCATCCGCCAACAGTATCGCGGCGTAGTCAGTTTCACGCAGCGCGCATTCTCGCGAAAGCATCGAGTTTCGGGCCCAAACTCGGCGCTGAAATGAGCCGCGTCCCTATTTCCTAGGAAATCAGGAATGTCCCCATTAGCGTGTAAGCCGCACCGCGGCACCGCCCGACGGCGCGAGCTTCAGCTCGAGCGAATCCGCCGCCGACACCTCTGCCGCGCTTTCGCGCAGCGTGGTCGGCGTCGCGCCGTCCTGCCAGATCTTCGCCTTGAACTTGCCGGCGCCGAGGAATTTCAGGGGCACCGAAATGGAATGCGGCTTCTCATTGCCCATGACGCCGATGTACCAGTCCGCACCCTTGCGGCGCGCCACCACCACATAGTCGTCGATGCCACCCTGCAGAAACCGCGTCTCATCCCAGCTCACCGGCACCATCTTCACGAAATCGAATCCCGCGGCGTTCTCATAGGCATCGGGACTGTCGGCGACCATCTGGAACGGGCTCTCGTACACCACGAACATGCCGAGCCCGTGGCCACGCGTGGTCTGCACCTGTGGTGGCGAGTTGACCACTTCGAACGTCTCGGGCGTGCGGTTGCGGAAGCCACCCGGCGTGTAGTCCACCGGCCCTAACAACATGCGCGTGTACGCCAGCGTCACGTTGTGCGTGGCGGTGACACGCCGGCTCCACTTGTTGTACTCCGCACCCATGATGCCTTCCTGCGTCAGGTAGTTCGGGTAGGTACGATTGAGACCCGCCGGCGGGTAGGCGCCGTGCATGTCCACCAGCAGCTTGTGGGCGGCGGCCTTGGCCATGAGCTTGTGGTAGTAATCGACCATCTGCTGGTCGTTGCGATCCATGAAGTCGACCTTGATGCCGGCGATGCCCCACTTCTCGTATTGCGCGAGCGCGGCATCCATCTGGCGGTCGAGCAACGACCACTGCACCCACAACCACAGCCGCACGTTTTTCTTCGCGGCATAAGCGACGAGCGCCGGCATGTCGATTTCGGCCTTGGCCTTCGTGACGTCGGCGTTGTCAGGCGCCCTGCCGCCGGTGCCGGAGTTCAGGCACCAGCCTTCGTCGATCATCATGTATTCGAAGCCGGCTTTCGACGCGAAGTCGACGTACTTCTTGATCGTCGGCATGTCGGTGCCGCCCTTGTCCGGCGGCGGAAGATAGGGTCCCGACCACCAGTCCCAGGCCGTCTTGCCCGGCTTGATCCACGACGTATCGAACGCCGGCGGCGGATTCAGATTGCCGATGAGATTGGAGTCGATGAGATTGCCGAGCTCGTCGCCCAACATGAGCACGCGCCACGGCGAGCGCGTGCCGTCCGGGCCTGTCGCGACGCGCGCGATCAAACTGCCATCGTCGAGTCGCCGCGAGATCCGCGACTGCACTCCCGGCTTGCCATCGCCGCGGCCGGTGAGATACATGCCACCGTAGTCCTTCAGATCCGCCTCGCCTATCGCGAAGGCATTCGACACCGTCCGGCACACCAGCGGCAGATCGTAATTGTTGTGCTCGCGAATGCGGCTCGCCTGGATGGGATCGAACTCGCCTTCGTGGCTGGAATCCACGCGGCCAATATTGAGACCCGTGCAGTCGTAGTCCGCCCCGAACGCGAATTCGGTCTCTTCGGAGTTCACGGCCAGCGTCGCAAGGCCGGAATCTCCCGGCACCACGTAGCGAAACGCGACGCCATCATCGTAGGCACGAAAAACCCACTGCATCGAACGCATCGCACGCGAGCGCGGCATGACATCGAGCCGGATTTCATTGAAGCGGTCGCGAGCCTCGGCCGCCTTGGTCGCGACCAGCTTGTGCACCTGGTCGATGCTGCGCGGCCACACCTGCCGTACGTCGACGCTGGAGACATCACCTTCGACGATGCGCACGCGTAGCGCCGACGGCGCAATCACCGTCTCGCCCTTGCGCTCGATGGAATACATGAGCTGGCCGGCGCTGTTCTGGGTCAGGTGCACCGCGATGCGGGTATCCGGCGACCGCAGCGTCACCGGAAGCTGTTGTGAAAACGCCGGCGCGATAGAACAAACGGCCAGCGCTGCAGCAAGCTTGAGATTCTTCATGGAGTCTTCTGCAACCAGTCGGCGAATTGCTGTGGCCAATGAGTGATGGGACCGCGATTGCTGGCCCGCAGTCCGAAGCCGTGTGGCACGCCGTCGTACAGGTGCAACTCGGCCGGCACTTTCATTTCACGCAGCTTGAGATAGATGCTGGTGATGCCGGCAATCACCTCAGGCCGGTCATCGCTGCCGCACAGCAGGTACATCGGCGGCGTATCGGCGGCGATTTTCAGGTCCGGCCGGGTCCCCGGATAAACCAGCGCGGCGAAATCCAGCTTCGAGGCCGCGCGCTCGATGGAATCCGCGGCCGCCGCATCGCCGGCATCGGCCAGCGTGGCACCGAGCGCCACCAGTTGCCCGCCGGCGGAGAAACCCATGGCGCCTATTCGTTTTGTGTCAGCCGCCCATTCCGGGCGCGAGCGCACGGTGCGGATGGCGCGTTTCAAGTCGTTGAGCGCGTCACGTTCGATGGTGTACGTGGAGCCCGGAGCGCGCGCCAGCCGGTACTGCAGCACGAAGGCAGCGATACCCTGCCCGTTGAGGAAGCGTGCGATGTTGTGCCCCTCGTGGTCCGTCCACAATTCTCGATGGCCGCCGCCCGGCACGACGATCACCGCGATGCCGCTGTGTTTCGCCTGCGGTAGATAGACAGTGAGCGATGGCCGATGCACGTTCGAGACCACGTGATCGCCCTGCTCGGTGATCCGCACGGTTTCTTCGCCACCGCCAGCCATGACACCCGGTGCTCCGCTCGGCCACAAATAGAGTTTCGGTGGCTGCGCGGCATCGGCCGCACCAGCCTGCTGCATGCCGAAAAGCGAATAGAGCATCGCAACGAAGGCTATTGATCTCACGGATTCCCCCCGGAACAGTGGACGCCGCGAACACTACCAGTTTGAGGTAACGTGGCGCACGTGAAAACGCACTCCACCCTCGCGCTGCTCGCTCTGCTCGCCTGGGGAATTCTCGAGAGCGCCCATGCCGCGACCGCCGCTGCCCAGGCACCGGCAGCGCGCACGCTCTACCTCGTGCGCCATGGCGCATACGACCACGAAAGCACCCAGCGCAGCGCCGACGGACCGGGGCTCGTGGCGCTGGGAATCGCGCAGGCCCGCCTGACAGCAGCGCGCCTGCGCGCCTTGCCGCAGAGTCCGAAAATCATCGTCGCCAGCAGCATGCGGCGCGCGCGTGAAACCGCGGCCGTGATCCACGAGACGCTTCCCGACGTGAAGCTCGGGCTTGCCGATACATTGCGTGAATGCACGCCGCCTGCCGCCGGCAACACGCGCGTTTCCCCCGATGCCGCCGCAGCCTGCGAGAAGCAGCTCGACGCGGCGTTCGCGAATTTCTTCGTTCCGGCGGATGCCGTCCCGGAGACTGCCGTTCTCGTGTGCCACGGCAATGTCATCCGCTATTTCGTGATGAAGGCGCTCGGCGTCGACTCGACCCATTGGCTGCAGATGACCGTGGGCAATGCCAGCATCACGGTGATTCGCGTGGAACCCAACGGGATGCCGCACGTGATATCGGTGGGCGATGTGGGCCATCTACCTCCCAATCTGCAGAGCGGCTACGGCGATCGCGATCCGCAGCTCATCGTGCCGTAGAGCCTGGTAGTCGGCAAAGCAACGATCTTTGCGCCTCCTCTCCCAGCCAACCCAAGAAACGGGCACGCGCCCGAATCGGAGTGTGAGCTGCCGTTGCTGGATCGCTTAGGTTCGAGAGCGAGCGTCTGAGCGGCGAGCGCGAGGCGTTAAGCGCGCAGGACTTGTCAGGCCTCCGGCCACTCTCAACGCCGCCGAAGCGGCGGCGTCCATTAGCGCTGACAGCCCAGGCGCGCAGCCTCGCGCGAGCGAACGCCGTCCGGCGCGCTCAGCAGCGAGCTCTCGAACCTAAGCGATCCAGCAACGACAGCCCACGACCCCTCTTAGGCGCGTTCCCGCTTCTTCACATCACTGATGATCACCTGAATCTCCGGCACACACGACCCGCAATTGGTGCCGCACTTCAAGCGCTTGCCGATTTCCGCGGGCGTTGCCGCCGCGCCTAGCTCGCGCGCGCAGGCCGCAATGGGATTGCATCCCACGCCGAAGCACGAGCACACGAGATCGCCCTGGTCCGCGCCTTCGAGCATGCGGCCCGCCATCAGGCTGGCACGCGCAGCAACGTCGATTTTGGCGGTCGCGAACATGCTGGACAGCCACGCGCGCTCGGGCAACGCCGGCTGGCGGTCGAAATAGATGCAGCCTTCGAGGCGGTCGTTGACGAACCAGGCGGCGCGGTACACGCGGCGCGCCCGATCCCGATATTCGATCCAGTCGACGTCGGCGGGCGCATCGCCGGCCGGCGCACCTAACAAGCGGCGCGCCTCGACCGACCAGTCGCGCGAATGGTTGCCGGCGAGCTCGTAACGCACGAATTTTTCGCCCTGCACCTTCGTCCACCATTGGGTCACGGGTGGCGGCAGCGTGCTGCGCGTCAACATCACCGCATACCACGCCGCCGCGAAGGGCGTGATGGCGACCGGCGTGTGCTTGAGCTCCGGCTCTCCGGAGATGGGATCGACAACCGGATTGGTCAGCGCCCCGACGCGCGCGTCGGAGGCGAAGGCGCGATTCCAGTGGATAGGCGCGAACACCATGCCCGCAGGTATGTCCGACCCGGTGCGCACGCGCACCACCATCGAGCCCCAGCGCGAGCGAAGCGTTGCCAGCTCGCCGGCGCGCACCTTGAAGCGCAACGCGTCCACGGTGTTGAGCTCCGCATAGGGCTCGGCCACATGCGCCGACAAGCGCGCGGACTTGCCGGTACGCGTCATCGTGTGCCAGTGGTCACGCACGCGGCCGGTATTGAGCACCAGCGGAAAATCCTGTGTGGCCGGATGCTCCGGCAGCCGTGGCGTCAGCGGCAGGAAGCGCGCCTTGCCGTCGGGATGCAGGAACTTGCCATCCGCGAACAAGGGGCCTTGCGTCGAGGCGCGGGATTCCGCCATGGGCCAGGCCGCCGGTTGCCAGTTCTTGTATTCGGCAGCGGTGATGTTGGCCCAGGCGCCCAGATTCAGCGCGCGCCGTCCATCGTTGGCGTGCGCCGTGAGCTGGGCGTGCTCGCGGAAGATCTCGTGCGGAGAGATGAAATTGAATCCCTCGAATCCCATCGCGCGGGCCACATCGCAGATCATGCGCCAGTCCGCACGGGCTTCGCCCGGTGGCGGCAGGAACGCGCGCTGGCGCGAGATCGTGCGGTCGGAATTGGTCACCGAGCCGTCCTTCTCACCCCAGGCGAGCGCCGGCAACAACACATGCGCCAGTGCCGCGGTGTCGGTGTTTCCCATGACGTCGGAGACGGCGACGAACTCGCAGTGTCGCAGTGCCTCCTTCACCTTGTCGGCGTCGGGCAGGCTGACTACCGGGTTGGTGGCCATGATCCACACGGCCTTGATCTTTCCTTCGTGGATGCGGTCGAACATGTCGACCGCTTTCGGACCTTGTTTGCTGGCGATGCCGGGGCTGCGCCAGAAACTCTGGACGGCCGCGCGGCCCGCCTCATCGTGCAGGTCGACGTGCGCGGCCAGAGTGTTGGCGAAGCCACCCACTTCGCGGCCGCCCATGGCATTGGGCTGGCCGGTCACCGAGAAAGGACCGGCGCCAGTCCTGCCAATTTTTCCGGTGGCGAGATGGCAGTTGATGATGGCGTTGACCTTGTCGGTGCCGGCAGAGCTCTGATTCACGCCCTGTGAAAACGCGCTGATGACCGCCGCCGTCGCGCCGAACATCTCGTAGAAACTCTGCAGACCGGCCACTTCGAGCCCGCACACCTTTGCCGTGGAATGCAGATCTGCGCCGCCGGCGCGCGCCGACTGCAAGGCTTCCGCGAAGCCCAGCGTGTGGGCATCGATGAACGGCTGATTCACCTGGCCGTGCTCGGCCAGCCACACCAGCAAGCCATTGAAGAGGTGCACGTCCGTGCCCGGTGCGAGCGGCAGATGCAGATCCGCGAGTTGTGTGGTGGCGGTGCGCCGCGGATCGAGCGCGACTATCTTCATGCTCGGCCGCCGCTCACGCGCGGCCAGCATGCGCTGCAGGATGACCGGATGGCACCAGGCGGTGTTCGAGCCGACCAGCACGATGAGATCGGCGTGGTCGAGATCGTCATAGCAGACCGGCACCACGTCTTCGCCGAATGCGCGCTTGTACCCCGCCACGGCAGACGCCATGCACAGCCGCGAGTTCGTGTCGATGTTCGCGCTGCCCACGTAGCCCTTCATGAGCTTGTTGGCGACGTAGTAGTCCTCGGTGAGCAGCTGCCCTGACACGTAGAACGCGACCGACTCGGGGCCGTGTTTTTCGATGCAATCTCGGAAGGCAGCCGCGACCGTGGCGATGGCGGTATCCCAGGAAACCCGTTCCCCGCGCACCTGCGGATGCAACAGGCGATCTTCCAGCCCGACCGTTTCGCCGAGTGCCGTCCCCTTCACGCACAGTTTGCCGCGATTGGCCGGATGCGCGGGGTCGCCGCGCACATCCGCCGCGCCACCCTTGCGGGGCGTGGCGAGCACGCCGCAACCCACTCCGCAGTAGGGACAAGTGGTGCGAACTGGCGCGTTCACTCGTTACGCGGCTGCCGGGGAATCGAACAGCAATTGATCGCGGGTCGGCCCGATGTCGGTCCGGTCGGCGATCAGATCGCGCAGGCGCGAGGCCTCGCGTACATCGCCGAACAACACGGCGCCGCAGACCCGGTTGCCCTCGAGGATCACGCGCTTGTAGATACCGCGGCGCTTGTCGGCCAGCACCAGCGACTCGCGGTTGGCATGCTCGGAAAAATCTCCGGCGGAAAATACTTCGATGCCGGACACCTTCAACTGCGTGGCATTGATGGCGCCCGAGAAACGCGACACACCGATTTCGGCGATGTGTTGCGCGCAGATGCGCGCCTGCTCCCACAGCGGCGCCACCAGGCCGAAAGTCTGGCGGCGATGCTGCACGCACTCACCCACCGCGTAGATGGCCGGATCGTAAGACTGCAGCGTGTCGTCCACGAGGATGCCTCGATCGCAGGCCAGGTGCGCCTTTTTCGCCAGCTCGATGTTGGGACGGACGCCCACGGCCATGACCACCAGGTCCGCGGCCACTTCATCGCCGTTGGCGAACTTGAGGCCGGTGACGCGCTCGCCGCCGATGATTTCCTGGGTCCTCGCGCTCATGCGGAATTCGATGCCACGCTTTTCGAGTGCTGCCTTCAGCAGGGCGCCCGCGGATGCATCGAGCTGCCGCTCCATGAGCGTGTCGAGCAGGTGAACGACGGTAACTTTCATGCCTCGCAGGTTCAGGCCATGTGCGGCTTCGAGGCCGAGCAGCCCCCCGCCGATGACCACGGCACGGCGGCCCGCGCCCGAGCGCTCCAACATTCGATTCACATCATCCAGATCGCGGAACGTGACCACACCCGGCAGCGAATTGCCCGGCAACGGCAACACGATGGGATCGGAGCCAGTGGCGATGATCAACCGGTCGTAGGAAGCCAGCGTGCCATTACTCGATCGCACCACGCGCCGTTTGCGGTCGATGTCCACGATAGGGTCGCCGGAGTGCAGCGTGATGCCGCGGCGCGTGTACCAGTTAGGCCGGTGTAGCATGATGTCGTCGGCCTGCTGCTCTCCGGAGAGCACCGGCGACAACAGAATACGGTTGTAGTTGCCGCGCGGCTCGGCGCCGAACACGGTGATCGAAAAGCGGTCGGCGACGCCGAGCTTGAGCAACTCTTCCACGGCGCGCATGCCCGCCATGCCGTTGCCGGCGATGATGAGCCGCGTGCGGCGGACCTCGCGCGGTGCCTCGATCTGCACCATGCCGTCCATCACCCGCGTGGCATAGGCGGTCACGCTGAAAGTCGGATCTTCGATGCAGCGGCCGCTCGCCAGTGCGAAGTGGTGCTTGTAGATGGGCGACGCCACCACGCGCTCGTTCTGCAGATCGCCGGTGAGCCCGCGCGACAACACGTTGGCGCGGCTGCCCGGATCGAAATTGTCGAGCGCGTAAGTCTGGCCATCGACCTGGAACACCGCGATCTGGCGGCTGCCGACCAGCGCGCACACACCCGTGCCGGGCATGAGGTCATCCACAGCGCAAACGTTCTGCCAGCGATCGACGTCGTTCACGCCGCCACCTCGGCCTGCGCGCGTTCGGCGGCGGTGGCGGGGCGGATCTGGCCGCGCTCCTCGACGAACAGCACGTTGCTGTCGGTGCTTTCCGCATTCACGAAATGACGGAAGCGCTTGAGCGTCACCGGATCTTCGATGGCCACTTTCCACTCGCAGGCGTAGTTGCCGCGCACCCGATCCATGTCGGCTTCGAGCTCGGCGCCGATGCCGAGGGAATCCTCGCAAACCACCTTGCGCACATAGTCGATGCCGCCTTCGAGATTCTCGAGCCAGGTCGAGGTGCGCTGCAGCCGGTCGGCCGTGCGGATGTAGAACATCAGGTAGCGGTCGATGTACTTGATGAGCGTGGCGGTATCGAGATCGCGCGCCAGCAGATCGCCGTGGCGCGGCTTCATGCCGCCGTTGCCGGAGACGTAGAGATTCCAGCCGCCTTCGGTGGCGATGACGCCGACATCCTTGCTCTGCGCCTCGGCGCATTCGCGCGTACAGCCGGACACGGCGAACTTGATCTTGTGCGGGGCGCGCAGGCCTTTGTAGCGATTCTCCAGATCGATCGCGAGACCGACGCTGTCCTGCACGCCGTAGCGGCACCACGTCGAGCCGACGCAACTCTTCACGGTGCGCAGCGCCTTGCCGTAGGCGTGGCCGGACTCCATGCCCGCGTCGATGAGCTCTTTCCAGATCAGCGGCAACTGATGCACCTGCGCGCCGAAGAGATCGATGCGCTGGCCGCCGGTGATCTTGGTGTAGAGGCCGTACTTCCTGGCCACCTGGCCGATGACGATGAGTTTCTCGGGTGTAATCTCTCCCCCCGGCACCCTGGGGACGACGGAATACGTGCCGTCCTTTTGCATGTTGGCGAGGAAATAATCGTTGGTGTCCTGCAGCGCCGCGTGACGCTTCTTGAGCACGAATTCGTTCCAGCACGAGGCGAGAATGGAGGCCACCGCGGGCTTGCAGACGTCGCAGCCCAAACCCTTGCCGTGCCTGGCAATCGTGTCGTCGAAGGTCTTGAGCTCACCGATGCGCACCAGGTGAAACAACTGCTGGCGCGTGTACGGAAAGTGTTCGCACATCGAGCTGTTGACGTTGACGCCACGCTTCTTGAGCTCGGCGTTGAGAATCTGCGTCACCAGCGGCGTGCAGCCGCCGCAGGTGGTGCCTGCCTTGGTCTTGGTCTTGAGCGCTCCCACCGTCGTGCAGCCGGCCTCGATGGCGGAGCAGATGCCACCCTTGGACACGTTGTTGCACGAGCAGATCTGCGCTGTTGCCGGCAGCGCGGCGAGTGCGTTGGTCGGGGGTGCACCCGCGCTCGCCGCGCCTGCCGGAAACAACATGGTTTCCGGGTTGTCCGGCAATGCCATGCGCAAGGTGACGGTCTGGTGCCACATCGAGTAGTCAGAGGTGTCGCCCACCAGCACCGCGCCGATGAGCTTCTTGCCCTCGGCATCCACCACCAGCTTCTTGTAAACCTCCTTGCGCTGATCGAAGAACGAATACACGCGCGCACCGGCGGTGGCGGCGTGCGCATCACCGATCGACCCTACTTCGACGCCCATCAGCTTGAGCTTGGTGCTCATGTCGGCGCCGGCGAAGTCTTCGCATTCTGTGCCGAGCACGCGCGCCGCGGCGATGCGTGCCATCTGGTATCCCGGCGCCACGAGGCCGAACACGCGACCTTCGAATGCTGCGCACTCGCCAATGGCGTAGATGGATTCATCCGACGTACGGCAGTCGCCATTGATGACGATGCCACCGCGTGGCGCCACGTCGATGCCACAGGCGCGCGCCAGCTCGTCGCGCGGACGGATGCCCGCGGAGATGACCACCACGTCGGTTTCCAGGAAGCCGCCATCGGCAAACTGCATGCGATGCCGCGCTGATTCGCCGTCGTCGATTCGGGTGGTGTTCTTGCCGGTGTGCACGGCCACGCCCAGCGCCTCGATGCACGAACGAAGCAATCCGCCGCCGCCCTCGTCCACCTGCACGGCCATGAGTCTCGGGGCGAACTCGACCACGTTGGTGAGAAGTCCCAGGTCCTTGAGCGCTTTCGCGGCTTCCAGGCCCAGCAGGCCACCGCCGATCACCACGCCGCGCGTGGAATTCCTGCCGGCTTCGCTGATGGCCTCGAGATCTTCGATGGTTCGATACACGAACACGCCAGGCCGGTCACGGCCCGGAATGGGCGGCACGAATGGGCTCGAGCCAGTGGCGAGAACGAGCAAGTCGTATTCGTATTCGGCGCCGCTTCTCGTGGTGACCCGCTTGTTGGCGCGATCGATGGCCGCCACCGGATCGCCGGAATGCAGCTCGATGCCGTTCTCGTCGAAGAACTCGCGCGTGGTGAGCGTGAGGTCCTCGACCGTCGAGCCGGAGAAATACTTGGTGAGATTGACGCGGTCGTAAGCCAGCCGCGGTTCTTCCGCGAGCATGGTGATGGCAAGGTCGGCGGATTCGTGTTTGGTGAGCGTTTCGAGGAAACGCTGACCAACCATCCCGTGGCCAACAACAATAATTCGTTTGGACATTGCCTGATCTAGCCCTCGTCCGATGGAGCAATGAGCTATCTAAGCAACGCTTATGCCATCGTCCGCCAGCGGAGGATGGAGCAACCAGGGCCCCGGTTGATGGCCCCTGCTTCAGCCCGGTGCAGAGGGGTCGAGCTGACGCATCAAACCGATGCGGGATCGGGAGACGCCGGAGGACGCGGCGACTGAAACGTGGGTTTCAGAGTTTCAGTTCGTAGAATCGAGTCTCGGGCAGGTGGGAAGTGTTGTACGCCGCGATTTCCACGAATTCCCAGCTTGCGATACAGCCCCTGCGCACTCGCCATGCTCGGCAGTGTGTCCAGCCTGAGCGCGTGTCAGCTTTGTTAGTCACTCGCATCACACCGATCGACGGCGCGCTCGTTCCACGCTTGCGCCCACTCGGCTGCGAACGCCAGGGCAACTCACGCGTCATGCCGGCCGTAGCTCCCCTATCCATAATCGGTTGCCATCCGGATCATCGAGCCGAAACTCCGTCATGCCGTAGAAGGTGACGTCCAGATCGGGAAGGGCCAGCCCGTTCTGGCGCACTTGCTGGTGGTACTCGCGAACGTTCTCGGGATAGAGGTAGATCACGGACTCGCGCGGTACGGCGGTATGCCGGCAGATGGATTGATCCAGCATCAAGCGACACTCGTCGAAGCGCAACATGGCCCAGCCCCAATCATCATTGCGTTGCTCGATGCTGAAACCGAGCTTCTGATAAAACGCGATGCTGGCGGGCAAGCTCTTCACGGGCAGCATCGGTGTGAGGCGGGTCAATTTCATGTGTCACTCATGTAGAGCCTGATGACCAACTTTGGCGTCGAGACTGCCGCGAGTCATGCCGTTCATTTTTTGTGCTGCGCGGTCTGCCAATCGAACAACGTCGCCAGCGACTGCTGGACGTGCGGCATTCCAGAGCTATTCCACCGGGAGCTTGCCGGGTCCGACTCGGCCTTGCAGATCGCGGCCGACTCTTCCGGCGTTTTCTGCTCGAACATCGACTCCAGGAGGATCCCCTTGACCTGCTTGCGGATCGCCTGCACGGCATCGACGTCTGGTGGTGGTGAGTAAAATAGTGGCACCACTTCGGCGACGCGAGCATCGACCGACTTGATGAGCGCAGCATTCTTGTCGAGCCATCCCGTCAGCGCCTTCTTGCGGGTTGCGGCGCCGTCGGGATCCAGGTTCTTGCAAGCCTCCTCCACCGTTTCCGGGCCAAGCCGCCATGCAAGCACCGCGCCGATTTCCCGCGCCACTTCTTGTTCGGCGCCACCTTGCGCGTCGCTGGGGCGCACCAGCGCAGGTAAGGACACGCAACCAACCAGAATCGTCAGCATCACTTTGCGCATCGTCATGCGCGTCAGCCAGCCGTTGTGCGTTTGATCATCCCGGTCAGCGATTTGTGCTCGATCGGTGCCGACGTGTGCTCATGGAAAATCTTCCAGACGTCACCGGTCCGTCTCATCGCGATGGTCAGTCGATTGTCGAGTGATCGCAGCTCTTTACCTTCGGCCGACAACGCGGTGAAGGTGAGCGTGGCATGGCCAACCGCCAGATCGGCATTCACCGTCGACGCGACATCGCTGACCGTGACGACGACGCGTTCCGTGCCGAGTGAACCGAACCAACCTTCCGCCATGCTGCGCCAGGCCGCAATGCCGCGCAGCTCCCAGTGGTTCCACATGTCGAAAACCTGCACGTCGTCCTCGTAGAGCGAGACGAACGCGCTGACGTTTTTATCGTAGGCGGCGGCGCAATATCGGGCCAACGCGTCCCGAACCGGATCACTTGTCTGGCTCATGCCAATCCCCTCTTGTCCTGCGCGAAGCATACCCCGCTGCTCAACCCGGCGGCATTCGTTCCCGTTCGGCCCACGCTTCCTCGAGGCGCCGCGCCGAGATTCGCGCGCGAGTCCCAAGCTGCTGCGCGAACAGCGAGACGCGGAACTCCTCGAGCAGCCAGCGGAATTCGTCCTCGCCCGGAGGTCTCGATCCCCGCTCGGCCCTGACCCGTTCGCGATAACGGTTTTCCAACGGCGCGATCTCGGCGGCCAGCTGGGCGTCACGGCGTGGGTCGCGCGGCAGCTTCTCGAGCCGCTGCTCGACAGCCTGCAAATAGCGAGGGAATTCCTGCAGCCGCTCCCACGGCGTAGTTAGCAGAAAGCCGGCCGGTGTAAGCCAGGCGAGCTGCGCCCGGATATCGGCAGCAGCCGGCGGCAGGGCTTTGGACAGCGCCGCCTGGACCTGGCCCAATCGCACAAGCGCCGCCTGTACAGTTCGCGAGATGTCCTGGGCGGGCAGCCCCATGCCGCCGCGCCGTTCAGCAATGCGTGCATCGAAGGCGGCAGCGCTGCGCAGCGGCTCACGGCCCTCGAGAAACACCGTCGACACGACACGGTCGAGCAGATCGTCGCGCAGGTCGCGTCCGGCAACCAGGTCCGGATTCAACAGCGGGTGCACGGCGAGCGCGCGGTAGACGATCTCACCCTGCACGTTGACGGCAAGGTCGCGACGCAATGGCTTGAGGTCGCGCGCCAGTACCAGACGGATGAGCCGCGCGGTACCGCGCTCGTGGCTGATGCGCGCTTCGGCCGGGGTGGCGAATGCCCGCAGCCCAACCGTCTGGCCTTCGTCGACGAGCGCCGGGTAACCAATCTGCCCGCGCAGCCCCGCCTCCTGACGATCCGGCAGATCGCCGAACACCCAGCTGCGCGCGCCGGTGGTTAGCTGGGACTGCTGCGCATAGTGCTGCTGGGATGCACCGCCGTGTCTGTCACGCAGCACCGCCAGGCTGCGCGACCGGGCAAGCACTTTGGCCGCATCGTCCATGAGTACGAAATTCATGCGCAGGTGCGGGGGCAACAAGTCTTCGCGGAATGCGTCGCGCGGCACGGGCACACCGGCGGTGCGCAATAGCGCATCGGCAAGTTGTGCGTGCAGCGAACCAAAGCCGCGCTCGAGCAAAGGCAGCACGCGCGCCACGGCCTCCGGCACCGGCACGAAGTGCACGCGCAATGGCTTCGGCAGCGAGCGGACCAGCGCCTCTATCTTCTCGTCGAGCAGGCCCGGGACCAGCCACTCGAACGGTTCTTCCGGCAACTGGTTCAACACGTGCAGCGGTACTAGCGCTGACACTCCGTCGTCTTCGTGGCCGGGCTCGAACCGGTAGCGAAGCTGCACCACGAGAGGCCCGGCAGAGAGATGGTCCGGAAAGCGCTCGGCGTCGAGCTGGGCCTCCCCGGCGGTGATGTCTTTCTCGGTCAGCCACAACAGCTTCGGGTTCTTCGCTTCTGCTTCGCGACGCCACTTCTCGAAAGCCGCGCCGGTCGAGATGCCTTCCGGCACTCGCGCGTCGAAGAACGCATACAGCTGGCTCTCGTCACCCAGCAGGTCGACGCGGCGTCCCTTCTGTTGCAGATACTCGGTGTCTTTCAGCAGCTTGAGGTTGTGCGCCAGGAATGGTGCGCGAGAGTCGTATTCCATGTGGACGAGCGCGTGGCGGATGAACAACTCGCGCGCCGCCTTCGGATCGACGTTCTCGAAGGGCACGCTGCGGCCGGACGAGAGCGTGAGGCCAAACATCGTCACGCGTTCGTAGACCGCCGCGCGCGACGCGCGTCGTTCCCAATGCGGCTCATAGTGTTGGCGCTTGACGAGGTGCGCGCCGACCTGCTCGATCCACGCGGGCTCGACCCGGGCGACGTTGCGGGCGTAAACCTTGGTCGTCTCGACCTGCTCGGCGCTCACGATCCAGGCGGGCTTTGCCTTGAACTGACCCGATCCCGGATGGATGAAGAGTTTGGTGCCATTGGCGCCGAGATACTCCGCCTGCTCCTTGCGCTGGGCGATCAGCGAGAGGAGCCCGGCGAGCAATGCCCGGTGGATAGACGCGTACTCACCGGGTTGCCCATTGAGCTTGAGCGCGAGCTCACCCTTGACCACCTCCATGACCTGGCCATGCACGTCGTGCCATTCCGTGAGCCGCAGATAGGAGAGGAAATTCTCCTTGCACCAGGTGCGCAGCTTGGCGCGTGACAGCAGTGCGCGCTGCGCATCGTAGGAACGCCACAACTTCAGCAGCGACAGGAAATCCGACTGCTCATCGCGAAAGTCGGCGTGCTTCTGGTCGGCCTGCGTTTGCTTGTCCGCCGGGCGATCGCGCGGATCCGGCACCGAGAGCGCCGCAGCGATGATCGCGACCTCCTCCAGGCAATGATTCTCGGCTCCGGCGAGCAGAATTCGCCCGAGCCGCGGATCCAGCGGTAGTTTGGCGAGGCGCCGGCCCAGATCGGTGAGCTTGCCGTCGTCTGACCCATCGGACGATAGCGCGCCGAGCTCGCGCAGCGTGCGCAGGCCGTCGCGAACAAAACGGCCGTCGGGTGGCTCGACGAACGGGAAGGCTTCGATGTCACCCAGCTTCAACGAGTGCATCTGCAGGATGACCGCGGCGAGGTTGGTACGCTGGATCTCAGGTTCGGTGAAGGCTGGCCGCGCGAGGAAGTCTTCCTCCGAATACAGCCGGATCGCGATTCCCGGACCCACGCGACCGCAGCGGCCGGCGCGCTGATTCGCGGAAGCCTGCGCAATTTTTTCGATTGGCAGGCGCTGCAGGCGGCTGCGGTGACTGTACCGGCTGATGCGCGCGACGCCAGTGTCGATCACGGCGCGAATGCCCGGAACGGTCAGCGAGGTCTCGGCAACGTTCGTTGCGAGCACGACGCGACGTCGGCCAGACGGACGGAACACGCGTTGCTGCTCGTCCTGCGCAAGCCGCGAATATAACGACAGCACCTCGCAACCCTGCGGGTGATGCTTGCGCAGCGATTCGGCGGTCTCGCGAATTTCGCGTTCGCCGCTCAGGAATACCAGGATGTCGCCCGCCTGCTCACGCCACAGCTCATCCACCGCCGCGAGAATCGCCGCCTGCTCATCAACCGCAGTCTCATCGTCCTCTTCGAGCTCCACCGGTCGGTATCGCACCTCAACGGGATAGCTGCGACCGGACACATTGATGATCGGCGCGTCGTCGAAATGCTTCGAGAATCGCTGCGGATCGATCGTCGCCGAGGTGATGATGAGCTTCAGGTCCGGCCGTCGCGGCAACAGCCATTTGAGATAGCCGAGCAGAAAGTCGATGTTCAACGAACGTTCGTGCGCCTCGTCGATGATGATCGTGTCGTAGTTATCCAGGAAACGGTCGCCCTGCGTTTCGGCCAGCAGGATGCCGTCGGTCATCAGTTTGACGAGCCCCTCGGGTTTGCTGCGGTCCTGGAACCGGAGCTTGTAACCGACAAGCTGCCCGAGCGGGGTCTTGAGCTCCTCGGCGATCCGCGCCGCGACGGCGCGCGCGGCGATGCGCCGCGGCTGCGTGTGGCCGATGACGCCCGCGACGCCACGACCGGCCGCCAGACAGATCTTCGGCAGCTGCGTCGTCTTGCCCGAGCCGGTCTCGCCGCAGAGGATCACGACGGCGTGCTTTTCGATCGCGCCGCGGATCTCGTCGCGGTGCTGCGAGATCGGCAAGTCCTCTGGATAGGTGATCGCCGGGATGCTCGCTGCACGGGCCGCGCGCGCGGCAACGGAGGCGGCGATTTTCGCGGCAAGCGCCGCCTCGGCGGCAGCGACATCGTTGCCACGCAGACGCGCGCCATGCAGGCGATCGCGCTCGCGCCGCAGGCGATGCTGGTCGCGGCGCAGGCAGGCTTCGATCGAGCGTGAAAAGACGTCGGGGTTCGGCAGACTCATGAGCGCGGGCGAGATGCCCGGGCACGGCAAATTGATGACCTAAGTCTACCGGGACCACGCGACGTCAGTAATCCGCGCGGAATTGCTTATTGCTCAGCCTCCGACTGCCGGTGCTTGCCGTCGCACTCGCGCACGGGCTTGAGGGCATGCCGCCACACATGGTTGCCGACGCGCCGCCCTTGCTCCGCCCCTGCCGCCTGGTCGAAACGGAAGTGAATGCCGCCGAAGACGCGCGCATCGTCGATGTCAGCCGTGATCTGGTCGAGTGCCGAATACCGCAGCACGGCGTCCGGCATCGCCGGATTCGTCACGACGATCTTGTGGCCGCGCAGGCCGAATGCATGCTCGAGCACCGCGCGCGCCGCGCCGCTGGTCGCGGCGTGTCCGGAGCCGTAACTGGGATGGCAGGGCGTCTCGATGAGCGGCACATACGATGCATCCGCCTCGGTGCGTTCGTTGCCATCCGCCCCGCCGGCGGGAATCGCCGTTTCGGGCCGCCAGAAGTGATAGTGATATTTCGTGTCCACCAAGGTGACGGTGAGATCATGGAGCGCCAGATTCATCAGCGCGAAGGTGCGCGCATTCTGGGTGAGTGTCTGCCGCCGCGCCTGCGCAAGCTGGCGCGCCACCGGGTTCCACAACCCGGCGTCGCCGAATACCGCGTAGACCTGCGCCACCAACGTCCGATCGGGCGGTCGCTGGGTGCTGTCGCGCGCGCCGTTGACCATCACTTCGTGGTACGCGCGCGCGTATCGCGCGCTGTTGAGCGCCGGCGGCGGTGGCGAACGGAATTGCTCAGCGCGCCGTATCACGAACGGCTTCACCTTGCTCCAGTGCAGAAAGACGCCGCCCGTGGGCGGACAGCCCCGCGTGGGTTGCCATTCACCGGGCTCCGTGGACTTTGGAAGGTAGGACTCCGGCGTTTCTGAACCGTCGTTTTCGCGCGCCGCCATCACCGCGATGGCAGCCGCCTTGCCCGCGTCAATGCCGGACTGCCGCGCGGGGCCCTCCGGAATCCGCGCCAGCGACCGCTCGAGCGCAGCGTCGAATTCCGCGGCGCGCTCGGGAAGATAGGCCTTGAGCACGTGATGCGCGGCGCTCATGGCAGCGGCGGGCGCCGACGCGTCGCGCGGCGCGTTCAAGGTGGCGAGCGTCGACTCGTATTCCCCGCTGATCGCGTTGACGCCCTCGAAGACGGCGAGTTGCACGATCGCCCCGAAACGCATCTGCATCGGCGGCGGTTGGTCGAGCAACGCGTCGAACGCGATGCGATTCCATTCCAGCACCGCGTCCTCATGTGCGTTCACGGCACCCAGCGACAGTAACGCAATCATTCCGAAGAGCATCCTTCTCATCACACAACTCCTTTTTGAAAAATCCGCGTGATCGCGCGACGCAAGGCGCTGACAAAGGCCTCGGGCTGTTCGAGCGCCGGGTCGTCGGCCGCACCGTCGATGACTTCCATGGGCCAGCCGTATTGCCTGCTCGCGGCTTCCGCCACGGCCAGCGGCGTGGCGCGGTCATGCCGGCCCCAGATAAGCGCAGTCGGCGTGTCAATGCGTTTGAGGGTTTCCGCCGGAATCGCTGGAATACCAAATTCACTCATCCAGGAGCTCAGCGCGGCAATCTTCGCCGCGCTCGCCCCCTCGAGATTGGCAGCCTTGATCAATTGCCACTCATCGCCTAACTGCTGCTGCACGGCCGCGACATCGAATACGCACTGGCTCCACAGGCCATCGTGGGTGCTCCCGTTCGGAGCGTGCAGAAAGGCCTGCAGCGCCGCGCCGAACGCTGGTGCCGGCCGAAACGTTGCGAGACCCAGTGCGTCGACCAGTACCAGCGCAGCCGGCGAACGGCCACCGTCCGCGGCGAAATGCGCTGCAATGGCGCCGCCCAACGTGTGACCCACCAACACTGGCGGCTTGGCGCAGGTGCATTCGATGAGATCGTCGAGCCAGTCGACGACAAGCTTTGGAGTGGGCGCTGCGTCGAAGAAATCCGAGTCGCCGTGACCGGGCAAGTCCGGCGCGATTACGCGATGGGTCCTCACCAGCGCCGGAATCGTGCGGATCCACTGCGCGCCATACGCACCCGGCCCGTGGAGCAGCACGATGGGTGCGCCCTCGCCGCCCTCGAGAACGGACGTGGCAATCCCATTGAGCGTGAGTCGCCGCTCAGAGACCGGCAGATTGGCGATGAGCTGCTCGCGCGGGTCGCGCGTCAGCGTCCGTTTCCGGAAATGTTCCTGTGTGACCGGCTCCATGGTGCCCTCGATCGTTGCGCGGCAAACACCCGCGGAACGAAAGCTGGCATGCCAGCGCGCTCGAGCGCTTCCGTGAAACTACCCAGCCGTGCGCATGGTGCCCATGGGTAGTTTTGCGCAGGCAAACGCCGTGGCAGCCGAGCGCGAGGGAACATTCAGTTTGGCCAGGATGTTGCTCACGTGACGGTCGATGGTCCGCGCGCTCAATCCCAACTCGCGCGCGATCGCCTTGTTGGTCTGCCCCTGTGCGATGCGCTCGAGCACTTGGAGCTCGCGCGAGGTGAGCGCGCATACTGCGGACTTCCCGGCACGGCAGGCATCGAGCCGCTCGACATCGAACCTGGCGCCGAGATGCTCGAACTTGGATCTCGACGCGTCGAGCTCGAGCTCGCTCGCTTCTTCGTCGCCGAGCGCGCGGCAAGCTTCGGCGATGAGCACGCGCACCCGCGCGGCTTCATAGGGCGCTTCGAGGTGCTCCCAGAGCTGGAAAGATTCGCGCAAGTGACCCAGCGAGGCCGGTGCGTCGCCACTGCGCAAGCACAACGCCCCGCGGGCCTGTGCCGCCTGCGCCTGGACGACCGCCGTCTCGAATGCGGCGCGCAGCGTCTCGAGCTCTTCGCATGCGCGCTGCGCTTCCGCAAGATCGCCGATGCCCAGCATGATCTCGAAGTGCGCCGGCAGGATCCGGCCGCGCGTGGCGCGATCGGAGGTCGCACCCATCAATCGGCGCATGGCCGCGCATGCCGCGTCCGTACGCCCCTGCGCGAATCGCAACAACGCGAGTCCCGGCTGCGGTTCGTATCCCCGGCGGCTCGCGGTGCGATAACACTGCTCGGCCAGCGCCGCCTCGCCGCGCAGCCGATGGATCTCACCTTGCTGGTAGAACGCGCCGCCCGGTGGTGGCCGATCGCAATAGTCATCTCGCTCGCAGACACGGCGCGTCTCGACGATGGCATCGGACCAAGCGCCCTGCAGGCACAGAATTTCCGCGCGATGCACGACGCAGGTGCCGGTGAATGCCACCATGCCGCCCTGCCGATCGCACCAACGCGACATCGCCGCCGTCCATTCGCGTGCGCGGTTCATTTCATAGGACGCATGACAGGTATCGATGATGCTGCAATACATGAGACCCGTGATGATGGGCGAAAGCTCGCCCGCGACCACGGAGAGCATGGTCTCGTCGAGAAGCTTGACCCCGTGCGACACCTGGCCGAGTTGGATGGCCGCCCGACCCTGCACATGCCGGGCCGAGGCGATGAGATCGGGCTCACTGAAACGTTCGCCGAGCGCGACTGCCTGGACCGCCGTGGCGTACGCGCCCGCGCAGTCGCCGCCTCGCAAAACCTGCTCCACGCCGCAGAGCTGTAGATAGCCTCGCTCCACGCAGTCGCGATCAGCGATCAACCGCTCGCCACGTGCTGTCCAGGCATTCGACTGCGCCATTTCGCCGCGCACCATCGACAGCAGCGCGAGCCAATACGCGTCGCGCGCCGCGCAGTCCAGGCGGTTTGCGGCGACATGCGCGCGGTGCGAACGCTCTTTGTAGGCGAGGAAATCGCGTTCCCGCCCGACGAGACAGGCCGCCAATGCGAGCCGATCGAGATCGTCCCCCGTGAGCGGCATGGCCGCATCCGCCGCGAGATAAGCCTCATGCGCATCGCGCCACGCGTAGTGGCCACAGGCTTCGCGCGCGCGCGCGAGGTGATCCACCGGCCGCGATTCGCGCGGATCCAGCGAGCGCAAGCGTGCAATCTGTTCCGGGCTGCCCGATTCCTGTTTCATGACGATACCTCGTCTGCTTCCGGCGCCCGTACGTTAACACCGACAGGGTCAGCGTCGACGGCCGTGACGGATTCCGCCTACTTTCACGCGCGGCGGCAGTGCCCGCCGCCAGATGCGAATCCGCGATCTAGCTACCGGGAAGTGGAGGAATCGGTCACGGCGGTGTTCATTTCGAAACTGTCGAACCGGCCCCGCTTTGCGTCATACGTCATCTGGAAAAAACACGAGCTGCCACCCGTTCGATTGTCGAACGCTTTTCGAGGATCGACGGTGGACGGCGGCTCACACAGCGCCTTGATGTATACGTAGGGTGTGGTTCCCGTCAATCGACCCTGATACTGAAACTGATACTCGGACCACGGGCGTAACTCACGGCGGTATCCCTGCGCAGTGGACTCGGCGACGCCCTGAATCGCACCGGCGATGGCGATCATCGTCCCGTTGTCGGGTGTCCAGGGCCCACCCTCCACTTCATTCCATTGCCCCGCCTTCCACTCGGCGACTTGAGGAAGCATCTGATGCTCGGACCAGTGGCACTCGGACTTGATCGAACTCGGGACGAGCGAGACGCGGATAGGTTCTCCGAACTCGGGCTTGACGATTGCCACGGCCCGGAATCCCGGCCGCGCTACGCACAACGTCGACCAATATCCTACGCCACCGTCGGGCAACAACACCTGCACCGCCCACTTGAGCTTTCTCTTGATCGCGACCTTGCCGTGATGGTCGGTGAGAAATTCGTGGCGCGTGAGGCGTCCGACGATGCCGTGCATTTCCACCGTGCCCAGAGTGACGGTCGCGGCGCGCATGGGCGCGCCGGAGGTATCCGTCACGACTATTTCGGCCTTCGGTTGAGCGGTCAGCAGTGTGGGCACGCAACCGGCCAGGCCGAGCCCGGCAACGACACTCGCGGCAATGCAACTCGCCTTGATGTTCACATGGAACTTCACCTTCAGTGCGTTCATGTTTTTCCCTTTCAGATGTTCATGCGTACGCGCTGCAGCATCCAGTCGGCGATCTTGTCGTAGTCGAGATCTTGATCCTTGCGGCTCCATTGCTCCACGAGGTAGATGCCCTTGAAACCCGCGCGCTCACAAAGCTGCACGCAACGATCGAAGTCATAGGAGATGTGGGCTCCCTGTTCGTCGAAGTCCACGGCTTTCGCGGAGACCACGTATGCGTGCGGCAGAATCTTCGCCAGTGATTCCCACATCGTCTCGACGGGATAATTCCCAAAGTCCGGCAGCGTATAGATGTTCTGCGGCCCCGCGGCTTCGCGAATCTGCAGATGAACATCGGGATTCATCTCGAGGCCGAAATGATTTTCGGTGAGCAGAGGCAGGCGTTTCGACAGGCAGTATTGGTTCACTTCCTTCAGTGAGCCGATGCTTTTCTCGATGGAGCCGCCGGTCCGTCCGGGATTGATTCGCACTGCACGACTGCCGAGAAGGGCTGCTGCATCGATCCACTTGCGCACCGTCTGCAGACTGCGCTGCCGCTCCGGTTCGTTAGCGCTCGCCAGATCGTAAGGCTCGTCAACTTGAATGTTGATGAGCTCGGCGCCAGCGGCCTTGATCCGGCCGCGCAGTTCATGCAAGTACGGCGTGTCGAGCGACTCGAAATGTTTGCTCCAGAATTCCAGATTGCGGATGGCAAACCGCTCCCGGTAGTACGCCGGAACGCTCAACAGCGTCAGCGGATTTTTGAGCTCAGCGATCCCTTTTGGCTTGGTCTGCTCGAAGCGATTGCGGAAAATCACCGTGCCCATACCCACTCGGTCGGCGGTGGATTGCACAGCGAGCGAGGTGCTCAGGCCCGAGATTCCAAACATCAAGCCGCTGCTGCGGACCAAAAACGTTCGTCGATGCATGCGCGGCTCCCGGGTTCGAATCAGCGTGATTGTAAGCCTGAACTGGACGCGCGCGCCGGCTGGCTATGTCACCGTGCATCCACGTGCGCTAGGCTGCGCGCCATGCGCCTGCTGCTAGTCACGCCGCCGATGATTCAACTGAATACGCCGTATCCCGCGACGGCGTATCTGACGGGTTTTCTGCGCCTGCACGCCGAGGAGCTCGGACTCGAGGTGAGGCAAGCCGACGCGTCGATCACGCTGTTTCTTCGGCTATTCTCCGCACCGCTGGTCACGCGTATGGCCGACGAGCTTCGCAAACGCGCGAAGGCCGCTGGCAAACGCGCTGCGGTGCCGCCATCGATCGCCCACTTTCTCGCCAATGCCGACCGCTACATCGACACGGTGGTGCCGGCGATCCGCTATCTGCAACACCGCGATCCGAGCCTGGCATTTCGGATCGTCGGCCGCGCATTTCTTCCCGAAGGCCCGCGCTTCGAACAGACGCGCGACGACGCCCTGCACTCCGCCTTCGGATCGCTGGGCACGACCGAGCAGGCGCGGTACCTCGCAAGCCTGTACGTCGACGATCTCGCCGATGTCTGGCGCATTGGTATAGACCCGCGTTTCGAGCTCGCGCGTTATGCCGAGCGGCTCGCCGCCAGCGCCTCGACGTTCGATCCGCTGCACGAGGCGTTGACGGGAGCACCCACGCTCGTCGACGCCACGCTCGATGAAATTACGCGCGAGCTCGTAGCCGCGGAAAAACCCGACGTCATCGCCATCACGGCGCCCTTCCCCGGCAACGTCTACGGGGCCTTTCGCATGGCAGGCACGATCCGTGCGGCGAACCCTAACGCCACGCTGATTCTCGGCGGCGGCTGGGTGAACACGGAATTGCGCTCGCTGCGCGATCCGCGGGTGTTCGACTACTTCGACTTCGTCACTCTCGATGACGGCGAACGGCCGTTGTTGAACCTGCTCAAGCGTCTGTGCGGCCGCGAGGCGAAGCTGGTGCGCACCTACGTGCGCAAAGGCCGCGAGGTCGTGCTCGAGAACGATGCCACCCAGCACGACATTCCCCAGAAAGACACCGGTCTGCCGACCTACGATGGCTTGCCGCTCGACCAGTACGTGTCCGTCATGGAAATGCTGAATCCGATGCACCGCTTCTGGTCAGACGGCCGCTGGAACAAGATCACGCTCGCGCACGGCTGCTATTGGAAGAAATGTTCGTTCTGCGATGTATCGCTCGACTACATCGGCCGCTACGACGAGCCGAGCACCGATCTCATCATGAGGCGCATCAAGGCGCTGATCGCCGAGACGGGCGAAACCGGTTTCCACCTGGTCGACGAGGCCGCGCCGCCTTCTGCGATGCGTTCGCTCGCGAAACGGCTGATTGCCGAAAAAGTGAGCATCACCTGGTGGGGCAACATCCGCTTCGAGAAAGCCTTCACGCCCGAGCTGTGCCGCCTGCTGGCCGAGTCCGGCTGCGTGGCCGTGAGCGGCGGGCTCGAAGTGGCGTCCGACCGGTTGTTAGAGCTCATGAAGAAAGGAGTCACCGTCGAGCAAGTGGCGCGCGTGACTCGCGCCTTCACCGATGCCGGCATCATGGTGCACGCGTACCTCATGTATGGATTCCCGACGGAGACCGCACAGGACACGGTTGACGCGCTCGAGCGCGTACGCCAGCTGTTCGCGGCCGGCTGCATCCAGTCCGCATACTGGCATCGCTTCTCGGCGACCGCGCACTCGCCCATCGGCCTGCGGCCGCACGAATACGGCATCACGCTGCGGCCGCCGCAGAACATCACGTTTGCGCACAACGACATCGAATTCGATGACCCGGTTGGCACGGACCACGACTTGTTAGGCGCCGGCCTGCGCAAGGCGCTCTACAACTACATGCACGGTATCGGCCTCGATACGGATGTGCGCGAGTGGTTCGACGCGCACCCGCACCCGCGACGCGGCGGCAGCCGCAGGCACACTCGCGGCAGCGCCGATGTCACGATCCCGCGCACCAAGGTGCCGGCGAACCTGATCGAAAGCTTTCTCGGTTGACGAGTGCTGATCGCTTTCAACAAGCCGTTTGGCGTGATCTGCAAATTCACGCCAGAACCTGGCCGCCCGACCTTGGCCGACTACATCAAGATCCCGGACGTGTATCCCGCGGGCCGGCTCGATACCGACAGTGAGGGGTTGCTGCTGTTGACTGACGATGGCGTATTGCAAACGCGCATCGCGGACCCGAGTCACAAGATCGCGAAGGTTTACTGGGCGCAGGTGGAAGGCGCGCCGACGGAAGATGCCCTCAGCGCATTGCGTGGCGGCGTCAACCTCGGTGACTTCGTGACCCAGCCCGCCGGTGCGCGCCTCATCGATGAGCCTCACAACCTCTGGCCTCGCGATCCGCCGATTCGCTATCGCGCCAAGATTCCGACGGCGTGGCTGGAGATAACTCTGCGCGAAGGCAAGAACCGCCAGGTCCGCCGCATGACAGCGCGCGTCGGGTTCCCGACCTTGCGGCTCGTGCGCGCGCGCATCGGGCGAGTCAGCGTGGAAAGCTTGCCCCAAGGAACCTGGCGCGAGATCGACGCGGACTCCCCGTGGGCTGAGCGCTGAGAATGACGCTACGGCGCGTAGCTCAGCGCCGGCTGATGCCGGAGCAGCTCGCTTTGCGCGTGTTCCACCAGGCCGACAGGCAGCTCAATCTCCGGAAGCGCGGCTCCCCCCGAGAACGTCTGCACGGGACGCATGAGCAAATACTGTGACAGCGGGCCACCCACCTTCAGCTTGTACCAGGACACGCGCTGACCTCCAGGTCGCTTTGCCAACCTGGCGATTGCCGCCTCGAACGTCGGTTCGTGCCCTGGGCGGACGGTGAAGGTGGAAAGCGCCAGGAACGGCGAGGCGTCCGGAAGCAAAGCTCCGCTGCTGGCGGCCTCCAGGCGTTCGTAAATGCCGTGGCTAACAAAGTCCGCGTAAGGCGAGACGTTTACGTCGTTGTCCGCTGAATCTGCAGCCGGATTGACGGCGTGGTCGAAGTTGGTGAGCGCGTGGCCAAAAGTTCCGTCCATGAACTGTCCAGTGCGCTCTCCCAGGACGAACGTCCAGCCGTGCCAGGTCCACGGATCGTTGTTGCTCTTATGCCAGCCGAGATGCCGCTTGTACCCGGCGGAGAATTCAGAGGCCTGGCCAGGTTTTGGCTTCAAAATGACAATACGCGCGAACTGACCGGGCGCCGATTGCGCATGACTCAGCGACGACACCATGGTGAAAAGTGCAGCGCCGAGAATCGCAGCGAGTCTCGCGTTCGCAACCGTCATTTCCCGGCTCCCGCTTGTCCGCCCGCAAGCTTCAGAATCACCTGGCCCAGCGCGGGACTGATGGAATGCGGCGACCGGCGCGAGATATCGCCGCCGGTGTCCCAGAGGACCGGCACCATCCTGCGCGCGAGTGCGGCTTGCGCCACGGCGGACATCCAGCGAACGCGCGACTCGGTCTCCTTCTGGTCGGTGACGCCGAACTCGCCGATGAAGGCCGGGATGTCATTGCGCTTGCAGAACTCCTGCATCTTGTCGAACAACCGATTCAAGTCCGCGACGTCGCCCGGACTTCCCCACGTCAGCTGAACTTTTCCCCAGCTCTCATCCTTGGTCATGCCTGCGAACTGCCACGGGGTGTAGTAGTGCACCGAGATGAGCAGCTTGTGTGGCAGCGTGTCGGTGGGTAACCGGTAGTCGCTGCTCGTGGTCTTTTCGATGTCGGTCGAATAACCGGTGACGATGAGCAGGCGCTTGGCGTTGTTGCCTCCGGCCTTGCGCACAGTGTCGATGAAGAGTTGGTTGACGCGCGTGAGCGTGGCGAACGCTTGTTGACGCGAGCCTGCTCCTTCGAAGTTGGTCTCTTCGTTCAATGCTTCGAAAACCAGGCGATCATTGCTGCTGGCGAAGTGACTGGCGATCTGATTCCAATACGCGACGTACTTGCGCTCCGCATCGGCGCTGAAGGTCGCGAACGTCTTCGGATAACGCTCCTTCTGGCTCGAATCTATCCACCCGCCGTCCCAGTGGATGTTCACCACGCAGAACATGCCTGCCGCCGTGATCCAGCCCACGACCTCACCGACTCTCGCGAGTTTGTCAGGTGGAATGCGGCCGTCGCGGGCGTAGGTGTCCCAGGCCACGGGCAATCGCACTGTCTTGAAGCCGAGCTTGGCGAGGCTCTCGACATACTTTTTGGTGATGGGAGGATTTCCCCAGCCGGTTTCCCAGACGGTGGTGTTCTCGAGCGTGTTGCCGATATTCACGCCCATGCCCATGAGCTTCGCTGCGCCCCAGGCGTCGAGCTGCGCTTCCTGCGCACACGCAAGCCCGCCAAGCAGGCACATCGTGAGTGTCACCAGAAATTGTTTCACGGTGTTCATGAGCTCGCCACGCGTGATTGCTTCACGAGGTACGGCGAAATGTTTCGCATGGCTCTCTCGACATACTCGTCCTTCTCGCCGACGGGCGCCACGTAGTGCAGTGCCGATCGGGCAGCGGCCTCCCCCTCGGTGCGAGCGATGATCCACGCCGCCAGATACTGCGAGGACAGGCATCCGCCGGCAGTGGCCACATTTCCTTCGGCAAAGAATGGCTGATTCAGCACTTCGACCCCGGCTTCCTGGACCCACGGCTTCGTCATGAGGTCGGTGCAGGCGGGGATTTTTCCGAGCATCCCTAACTTGGCAAGGATGAGCGTGCCGGAACATTGCGCCCCGATGAGCTGCCGCGCCGGATCGAGACGCAGTGCGGACATGACCACCGGATCGTTGACGATTTCTCTCGTCTTGACACCACTGCCGACGATGACGGCGTCCGCGGAAGAAACTTCCGCGAGATTCGATTGCGCATGAACGGTGACGCCATTCATCGAAGTGACCGCCGGCTCCGGGCAGCACAGCGTCACGCGCCACGCTGGCTTCCTGATGCGATTGAGTACGCCCAGCGCGACGATGGAGTCGAGCTCGTTGAAGCCCTGGAAGGTGAGGATGGCAATGTGCATTTGAACGACTACTTTGCTATCTCGCGACGAAAGAACACCAGGCTCCACAAAGGCCCGAACACGAACCACAAGAAGATAGAGCCAAAGGCGATGCGGAACCAGAGTAAGAGTTCACGAGTGGCCGCCTCGTTGTCAACGTAGGCAATCAGTGCGCTCAGGAGCACGACCGTGATGATCCACGCGACGATGCTGCGCAACCAGAGCTCGAGCTCTTGCCGGACTGCACGCCAGCCGCGCGCCGCGGCGGCTGGCGGTGAACCGTTCGCGAACCGATGTGCAAAATGTTGATCCGCCCATCGAACCAGAATCGGACCGAAGGCGACGGTGAATCCCACGTAGGCGGTAGCAAGTCCGTGCGCGAACGTGGCGGGAGTTCCTGCGTGAAGGTCCAGCGCCGTGAACACGAGCAGTAGTATGTCCACCGCAGGCAGTGCAAGCAGCAACACGCGGCTGGTTGCATGACTTTGGAATAGGTAGCGCGCAGTCAATGCGAGCCCCAACACGACCCAGAAGGCCGCCTCGCACCCGATGATCAGCCAATAGAGATAGGAGAATTCGCCAGGCATCTACTAACGATTGACCTTGGACGGTTCGGTGGGGGAATTGAAAGCGCGCATGAAGCGAGCTCCAAGTTGCAGGCCGAAAGTCAAGCCAAGGGCCAACAGAAGCGGCCCCGCTCCCACCGCGAAATCGGCCACGAAACCTTCGGCGAGTGTTTCCCCTGCCCCGCCCACCAATTCCGTGCTGGCGAATACGCCAATGGCCAGGGCCCACAGGAGTACCGTGAGCAGCACGACACGGCTGCGCCATGCGCGCGTCCGCGCGAGGATGGTGCCACCCATGAAAGATACGCCGAGCGCCAGCACGACATAGGTCGTCGTGTACGCACCTCGGGGATAGTTAGGAACGTAACCGGCAATTGCGCCGAGCAGCAGCCATGGCGCGATATACGAAACCCACACTGTGACGAGCAGGTGAAGCAGGCTGCCGAGTTGCTGCATGGTTCTTCTTATCGGCCTGCTTCGAGTCGGGCACTGACATTAAAAAAAGGGTGGACGCATGTCCACCCTTTCAATGGCAAACACTCGAACGAAGATCGAAATTACGGCGTGTTACCGTAACCAATGGCGCCGTTGCAGTGCATCCATTCGCTATTGCCACCGCCGCCGCAACTTCCGTTGGCATACAGCCCTGTGTTGTAGCTCTGCGCTTCGGATTGACGCGTCGCGCCGTTCACCTGGATGTAATCCACCTGCACGTCCCGATTGCCGCTGTCGTTGGTATAAGCAACCGTGATGCCACCGCTCAGCGTGGTTGACGCCGTGTAGTTCTGCATGCCGGTGCCCAGCGTCCAGGTCTGCACGTTCTGGTTGTTGACACGCAGGGTGATGGACTCACCGCCAACAGTGCCGCGCGCCCGAACCGTGAAGCTCTTGCTGCCGCCGCCACCACCGCTACTGCTGCTCGAAGACGAGCTGCCGGTGCCACCCACGGTGATGTCAGAGCTTCCACTGCTCTGATATCCCTCGGTAGCCATGACCATGTAGTTGTGCGTACCCATGTTCATTCCATAGGTGGCCCATGCGTCGAAGTGGTTGCCCGTGGTGATGGTTCCACCTACTCGCTTCTGCTGCCGGACACTCCAGTATTGATAGAAGGTCGCCGTACCTATGATCGAAGGCTGGTTCACTCGCTGCGTACGATAGACATCGTACGTGCCTCCATCACTGGTAACGGTGCCCATGAATCCTGATCCGCCCGGTGGGCGCCAGGAGCCCCAGCTATCGACAATGTAGTACTCGACCAGTGGATTGGTGGTCCACCCGTACAGCGTGAGGTACGAATTGCCGTTCGGGCTGAAAGTGCCCGAGTAGGTCACCGTCCGACGCCCGCCGGGATTCCATCCTTTGCCGCCGACCCAGTTGTTGATGTTGCTCCACTGGGATGTGTAACGGCCGCCACTCTGCAAACAGAAAGTGACGTTCCCGCTGTCCTTCCAGAACGAATAGTAGTAGCCGTTGTTGGTGCCTGTGCCATTGGAGGTCAGGCATGTTTGTGCGCTGGCCGGTGCTGCATACAGCGCCGCAACGCACGTGAGGACCGCCGCCGCGAATCTGCCGGTGACGGTGTTTTTCCTGAGACTTACTCGCATAGAAACTCCCCTTCGTCATTTCCTATTAACAATTTGGACTTGTCGAATTGACGTGGCGGTTACGTCCAACACCTCCTTGCAGCGTCTTTCCGCGGACGCTCGCTCGTCGAACCGACGTGAGGTGTAATTCAAAATGTTAGCGTTAGCAAGGCCGCCCCGGCGACGTGCGGTGTAGGGATACGCGCACTCGGTTTATACGGATGGACAAGCCCCGCGGGTGCGGAGTGGGAAGTAGTTAGCTACCAGTGAGCTTGGCCGGCATCTCCGGCAAGTGGCCAAACGCCGCGCTCATGCTGAGCGCAGTCAGCATGATTGTGAGGAGGCGCAGCAGTCTTACGAATGGCCGCTCGTCAACTTGAGGCCAAGAATGCCAATTACGATGAGCGCAATGCAGCCAAGCCTGGCCAGGTTTGCTGGCTCACCGAACAATGCGATACCGAGGATGGCCGCCCCAACGGCTCCGATACCAGTCCACACCGCATAAGCCGTTCCCACGGGAAGCGCCTTCAGCGATAGCCCCAGCAGCCAGAAACTCAAGCCCGCCGCCACGATGGTCAATGCCGTATAGGGCAGACGCGTGTAGCCGTCAGAGGCTTTCATGCTGATCGCCCAGACGATCTCGAGCAGACCTGCGCCGAGCAGGATGAGCCAGGCAGTGGAATTGGTGACGGCAGCATTCATGTTGGTTCTCGCGAAAAGATGATCGAAAAGATTCCAGGTCCGACTTACGCTGCATTGCTACCAGCGATTGTTAGGGCAAACTACCAGGGATAGGTAGACGGCGACTCCGGCTACGCTGAGCACCGTCCTTACCGCGTGCAACCAGCCCCAGCTAACCAGAAGTGCGCGGGTCTCCGCGGAGTCCAGGTCTCGACCCGGCGCAAGGAGCTTCTTGTTGGTAGGCATGATCACTGCAAAGGTGAACGGCACCACAGCACCCACGAGCAGCGCAGCGATGAGCCAACCGAGCCCCGCGCCGAAGGCCCACGCGGCCATGCCACAAACCAGGCTCAGCAGCGCGAGTGGTGCCTGGAGCCATGTGGCCCGCGCGTAGCTCGGCGCCCACTGCAGCACGGCCACACGCGTGTCGAATCTCATGCGAACCGGATGCTCGACAACACTGACGTACAGGGCGGCGCCGGCAAAGAGAGCGCCCGCAAGCGTGGCGGTGAATTCCAGAATTGGAACGAGCGTGGACACCATCAGGCGCGCAGCGAAGGCCAGCGTACCGTCAGGACAAGAGATTCCTGCACCGAGCGAAACGAGTGCGGCACGCCCGGACCAAAAAGTACGAAGTCTCCTTCCTTTTCGAGGGCAATTTCTCGATCCGGAAAGACCAGCACGAAGTGACCGCGGATCAGGATATTGAGCGTCTTGACCGGGTTGCCAGGGGCCCAGTCATTACGGGTTTCTCCCTTTGCATGGGTGTACCACTTCAGCTCCAGGTCCGAGGTTCGAAGCGGGTTGCCGTCGCCCGGCATGAAGTGCCCTAGGAACCACCCGCGCGTGTCCTTCGAAGCGCCGGCAACATTGCCGGAAACCGGTCCTGTGGTATCTGCGCTCATATTGGCTTCCATCATTCCTGTAGCGTGCCCGTCCCCTTTCCAGGGACCAAGCTGTCCGCGCCGTTTGTCGGCGTATCCCGACAATTTGTCGGGAGGTTTGACACTCCTGACTTCGCTGTGTACTTACGTGCGACGATCTCACGTGAGGTCGACACGCATTTCAGATTCAGGAGGTTCGTCATGGCGTTGTGGAATGATCAAGCTGGCCGGGATAAGAGCGTACCGGAACCCGCCGCGAAGGCGCCCGAGAAGGTATCCGTTCTATCCGCCGTCGGTGAACCGGCCGCGCGCCCTGCCGCGACGCAGAATCGCGCGGATGCATCAACGAAGGAGTCCATCATTTCTGCCGGGCTCATCATCGAGGGCAAGATCGAAGGCGCGGGACACGTCCGCATCGCCGGTGAATTCAAGGGCGATGTCAACGTCCAGGGCAATCTGACGATCGAAGCGGGCGCGCACCTGACCGGCGGCGTAAAGGCCGACACAGTGGTCGTCGGCGGCCAGCTCGATGGAAACATCGACGCCGCCTCGCGCGTCGAGCTGCTGTCGACCGGCGTGCTCAATGGCGAACTGAAGGCCGGGTCCCTCACCGTGGCGGCAGGATCGCGCATGCGGGGCAAGGCGGAATTCGGCTGGGATGAGAAGCACAAGCACTGACGGACCCATGAACGTCCGTGTTGTGGCACCCGGCAAGACCAGGATCTGCCCGCACTGCAAGACAACCATTCTGGAGAGCGCCAGCGTCTGTCCGGGTTGCCACCATCATCTGCGATTCGATCCCAAATCGATCGCCGAGGCTCGCGCCCAGCAGACGTTCTCCGCGCTGCGGGTTGAAGGTGCCATCCGCAATCCCAAGGGCACCGACTCTTGGGAATACTCGGTGGTGGTCTCGATTCGCAACGACCGCGGTGAGGAAGTGGACCGGAAGGTAGTTGGCGTCGGTGCGCTCGATCCCCGGGAAAGCCGCACCGTCACGCTTTCGGTCGACGTGTTCGCGCCTCCCGGCTCAAAGTGACCTGACGACTGAGCTGGCGGAGGTGCCGCCGCATCGAGCAATAAAAATGCATGCCGCCGACCTGCCAGCAACGCGGGCGGCGAGCACCAAAGGCGATCGCGGGCAGCGCTAGCAAGAAGCGTGAGTTCACATTGTTTGCCGCCACACCCACCGCGGCTGCGGCAGTTTGGGCTTGGCACTTTGTCTCCCACGCGTATGCTTGGCATCATTCCTTCTTCACTCACCTTGAGCATGGAACCATGACCATCCGAGACTTCGCCCCCCGGCCGATGAAGCTCAGCGTGCTGACCGCGGCGTTTCAGGAACTGACACCGCGCGATCGGCGCGACCCTGATCCGGATCTCGCGATCGAGGAATGGCTGGAATTCGCACGAGACATCGGTGCGCCGAACATTCAGCTGTCTGCCGCGCTGCATCCCACGCTGAGCGATGTCCCCGAAGAAGCGATGCTCGATCCCGTCGCCAATACCCTCGACCTGCGGGCGCCTTTTGACAAGAACAGGGCATCGCGTGTGCAGAAGGCAATGCGTGCCAGCGGCGTCGGCCTTTCCGACCTCGGCTACTTCGACAACATGCTCACGGACGATGCGGGCGCTCGTGCTCACAAGCACGAGTTCATGTTGCGGGTGTTCGATGCCGCCGCCCTGTTGGGCGCCAATGCGGTATGCGGATTCGTCGGCCGCAACGTCAAGCTCGAGATGGACGAGAACCTCGTCATGTTCGAGGAGCAGTTCATCCCCTTGCTCAAGGCGGCCAAGGCGCGCGGCCTCACTTACCGCGTCGAGCAATGCCCGATGCCGGGGTGGAACACGCTCGACCGCTGGCACAACAACATCGCGTACGCGCCTGGTCCGTGGATCGCCCTGCATCGCATCTGCGAGAAACACGGCGTCGGTGATCAGTTCCGCATCCACTACGACCCATCGCACGCCATCCTCATGGGACAGGACACCCGCTCGCTGTTCCAGTACCTCAAAGATGAGGGTTATGGATTCCTGATCGGCGGCTTTCACGTCAAGGGACAGGTCGTCAACTCCCGCGGCGTGTCGGCCTGGGGATACGGCGGTCAAACGATGGAGCGCGGCGACTGGATCAATGGCAAGCCGTCGACCAACCCTGCCGACGCGGCCAATGCATGGAAGAAGCAGGTGGTGCTGGCCGAGCACGAGCTCCCCGGCACGGCACGTCACGATCCACTGGCCTATCTACAGAATCGCAGCGTCGATTGGCTCGACCACCAGATCGCTGCCCGCGAGCTGCTGTCAATCGATCCGGCGGACACCTATCTGGTCGTCGAGCACGAGTACCCGCCAGCGCGCATACAGGACAAATCGCGGCTCGCACCGATATTGAAAGGGTCGCTCGCGTTCGTGAGGGCAATCGACGAAGCCGCCGCCGCGATGTACGCCTTGCAGCGTGAAGTCATGGCAGCGCAGGGGATTCCGGTCCAGGGCACTGGCCGGGAAGCGTACCGGTCATGATCGCTGCACGGCTGAGCGTGATGATGTTCCTGCAGTTCTTCATCTGGGGCTGCTGGTTCGTCACTCTGGGAACATTTCTCCTCGCCAACTTCCAGGCGAGCGGTGCACAGACCGGTCTGGCGTTTTCGACCCAGTCGTGGGGCGCGATCATCGCGCCGTTCATCATCGGCCTGATTGCCGATCGCTATTTCAACGCCGAGCGCATCCTCGCAGTGCTCCACTTGGTGGGTGCGCTGCTGATGTACCAGATGTTCCGGGCGCAGGATTTTGCGCAGTTCTACCCCTATGTTCTCGCCTACATGATCGCGTACATGCCCACGCTGGCATTGGTCAACTCGATCTCGTTCCGCCAGCTCACGGATCCTTCGCGGCAGTTCTCGTTCGTGCGCGTGTGGGGCACGATCGGCTGGATCGTCGCCGGACTGGTGATCAGTTTCGTCTTCCATTGGGATTCGCAGGAAGCGGTGGCGAGCGGCGCGCTGCGCAATACGTTCCTGATGGGCGCAGTAATGTCACTGCTGCTGGCCATTTTCAGTTTGACTCTGCCCGCCACGCCGCCCACGGCCGCTCGCGCGGGCGCCTTCTCGCTGCGCGCCGCTCTCGGACTGGATGCGCTGCAGCTGCTGCGTGATCGGAATTTTTTGGTGTTCTTCATCTCGTCGGTGCTCATCTGCATTCCTTTGGCCTTCTACTACCAGAATGCCAGCCCGTTCCTCACCGAGATCGGCACCACCAATGCCACCGGCAAACTGACGCTCGGCCAGATGTCGGAAGTCGTATTCATGCTGCTGTTACCTGTCTTCCTGCTGCGCTTCGGCATCAAGAAAACACTGCTGCTCGGAATGCTCGCGTGGGCCGTTCGCTATGTTCTGTTCGCGTACGGTGGACCCGACAACATCTCCGCGCTGCTGATCATCGGCATCGCGTTGCACGGCATCTGCTACGACTTTTTCTTCGTCTCGGGGCAGATCTACACGGATTCGAAAGCCGGCGAGCACTACCGCAGCGCCGCCCAAGGCATGATCACGCTGGCAACGTACGGCGTCGGCATGCTGGTCGGATTCTCGGCCGCCGGGGCGATTACCGACCGCTTCAACGTCAACGGCCAGCACGACTGGTTTCAGATCTGGGTCTATCCGGCCGCGTTCGCCGCGGTGGTCATGATCCTGTTCGCGTTGCTGTTCCGGAACGAAGCCATCACGTACGAAGGCCGCCGCACGCGACAACCCTGACCGCATCACTGCCGAAGGATCTTCTCCATCGGCTTTCCGTTCGCAAGTTCGTCGATCAACTTGTCGAGGTATCGGATCTGCCGCATGAGCGGGTCGTCGATGTCCTCGACACGGATGCCGCAAACCACGCCCTTGATGAGCGAGACGCCCGGGTTGATCGACGGCGCACGAGCGAAAAAGGTCTCGAAATCCACCTCAGTCTCGATCTGTTTTTTCAGTGCCGCTGGCGTGTAGCCCGTCAACCAACTGATGATCAGGTCGACTTCCTTCTTTGTCCGCCCCTTGCGCTCTGCCTTTTGCACATACATCGGATACACCTTCGAAAACGGGATCGTGAAAATGCGGTGGCGGCTTGGGCCTGGTGTTTTATTTTTCACGCGGGCTCTCCGGCGATTTGTCGATAGAACTGAAGACCGTTCTTGCCCGGGTCTCTAACATGGAATTCCCGAGTTCCCCACGGAGTATCGGCCGGCCGTACCCATGGGCTGCCAGATGCTGTGTCTATGCATCCCGCATTTGCGAACTCCTCGAATAGTGCGTCGACGTCGCTGACCTGAAAACGGTAGACCGGCCGATCTATCGCATCCGACCATTGATCCGCTGAAGTCCACTGGATATGCAGTTCCACACCGTCGCGGCACACGACAGCGTATTTCGGTTCGAGCGCAGCGTCTCTGAAAACCTCTTTGAATCCCAGGCGCCGAAAAAACTCCACTGACGTTGCCACGTCGTTTGACGCCAGGACTGGGTGCACACCTTGCAGTATCGCCATTGCCATCTTTTCTCCTGACCTACCGTGTTTCATCTGCCCTCTAGAGCGCGCTACTGCATGAACCTGCCACGTTATCCTTCACGCGTGCGCTCCAGCGACTTAGACGTCCACTCCACCATGAACTCGTCGAATGCGGTGAAGAAGAGGCGACATCCCCTCTCCCAGCAATCCTTTGTGATACTCGCGCGATACCCATCACAGGCTAGATCAAAATTGATCGCGCCTTTGAAGGGAATAGATTGACCGTCTGAGATCGAGCATCTCCCCAAGGGAAATGCGGGCACGTCGCGGCCATTGAAAGAGCGAACGGTACTCGCGTAAGTCGCGATTTCGACGGCGGATTCTGGGGCAATGCGTTCCGTGTAGGCGAGCACCACTTCTCCGGCAGGAAGCCTAATCTTGATAGCGGGCGATATATGGTCGCAGTTCCAGCGACCTTTGCCGTTGTTGCAGTCAGCTATCTTCAGGGCAGGAACACCGGCCACGACACCGTATGGCGCGCAGGTGACGTGGACATAGATTTGGTTCGTGTCGTGGAGATATCGCCAAGCCTCGACTTCGTCCGTTCGATCTTCAGTTCTACCGCAGGCTCGTTCCAGCACAGCCGTCCTATCAGCCGCGCCGAGTTTCACAGCCTCAGATGGAACAAGCGTGGCGAAGGTGACCGGCACTGCGAGAGCGAAGCTGGCAGCAAATGCAGTGAACAACTGCTTCGAAGAGCGCATCGTCGTCTAACCGTTGAGCTGAGCGACGCAGCTACAGCAGCTCGGACTCGGCACGTTGTTCCCCACGCGTGCTCTCCAGCGAGTTGGCAGGTGCCCCAAGTCCCAACCTCTTCGACGCCGCGAGCTGCTTGGCAACTTGCCGCCGATCACTCTCGGAGCAGCGCGAGTTCAGCGACTTCAGCATTTGGCCTTGCATCAGGCCATGCAAGACACTGATGAAGGCGACTTGCTTGTCCGACATTCCGCGCTTTCGCGCAGCGGCGGTTATTGATAGGTAATGCGATTCCCAGTCAAGCCCGCACCATGCGCCCAGGCCAGAGATTGCACCTGCATCAATCGCAATGTAGCCAATGCTCGAGGATATGGGAGGCGTGCGGCGGTCCAGATCAGACGACGGGTAGATTACCGCACCCGTCGAGTCGCGCGCACGGCCCCAAAACGCATCCAAAGCCGAGGCAATGAATGCATCCTTTTCCGCGTCCACCCGCTCATCCGCATGCGCTTGAGAAACGGCGAAACACAGCAGCAAACTTAGAATCGTGCGCACTGAGGCACCTAACGGTTGAGCCGAGGGATTGTTTGGCTTGGCACTTTATCTCTCGCGCGCGCGCTCCATCGATCTAAGGAAGGCAATTCGAGCACCGGGCAGATGCTCCCGTCGGAGCTCGTGCTCATTTCATCCACCTCGCCCCTTCACGCACTTGCTTGACCCGGTACTTGGCTATCTTCCGAATAAGCGGCTTCGGAAGGGGCAGGCGGTATGGAAACTGCACTGTGTCCTTGCCAGTCTTGTACTGCGTCAGCTCGTCTTTGAAGGGAAGTAAGGCGGAGCCGGTTGGCATGAAGTTCATGTGCGACTTGTGAGCCGTGTACGCGAACAGTATTCGTTCCGCCACGAGCACTGGTGAACCCCACTTTATGGCCTCGGTCGCGCCCGGAGCCACCTTCTTCAAAATGGCTCGGATCTCGCGCAGCCTTGCCTGCGCCTCCTTGGGAGCGGCACCGATATAGTCGGAGACAGTCGCTGGTTTGATCCGAGGCACCGTTAAAACTCCGCCCCTGCATTGATGTGATGACCTGCTGGCACCGTGCACACCGCTTCGTGCCGCCTAACGGCTGAGCTGAGCGGCGCGACCGCCGCTAATTGAGTTTGGCACTCTACCCTCCACGCGTCTGCTCCAGCGATTTGTTAGGCCATCGACGCGCTTTCGGCTGGCCAGACGACCAGGAGCCATAGCGCGAGCACGGCCAAGAAGTTGATCGTAAATACAACTCCTCTGAGCTGCACATTGCGAGTCAGGATCTGGACACAACTGTGCAGGATTCGACCAGCAACAAAAGCCCAAGCGAGCACAACGGCTTCCGGGCTGACGTAGGTCAACTGCAAAATCAGGCAAGCAGCGTGGAAAAATAGCGGCCACTCGAATTGGTTCGAAAGATTCGCGCTTATCCGAGGCTCTACAGAAGCCCAAGGATTAGTGCCGTCAGATCTACGACCAATTCCCCAGATCGCCGGCGCGCGCGCGATCGTCAGAAGCACATACAGAAACGCAGCGAGCGCAACGTGTGCCGCCATGGGGTTGATGAGTGCTCGAGACATGGGGAGGTTGGTGGCCTAACGCCGCCGTTCAGCGGCCGTGCGACGGGCTGCCCCGTGCGGCGCGAGCGGATAATGAAATGACGCGCTTGCGCCCTGCCCGCGATTCCGTTGCACGGTCCGCTGCAACTTCTTGTTAGACGCCAACGCCTGCATTTTCAACGCTTACTTTCCATGGGATTCTCTCGGGAGATTGCCACTTTATCTTCCACGCGTCCGCTCCAGCGATTTGTTAGGTGGAGCGAGCTTATACGCCGACGGCCGCGCTGAGCTTTGGCAAGTTCGACAGATACTCGGCCACTTGAGTAGCCCACTGACTATTGCCGATCGTCACGACTATCCCGGTGTCGCATGTGGCTTCATATGCAGCGTCGGGAAATGAGCAATACACAAAGAACCAAAGTGCTTCCTCTAGACGTTCGTCATCGTGCCACGTCGTCATGATCACGCTATCGCTTGGACGTGCGCCCTCCAGCTCCACTTCTACCTCATCAAAGATGTCATGTACGCGCTCACAGCCTGGGCCGAAGGCACAAAGATACGCCAAGCCGCGATTGTGAAGCAGAGTCGCGAGGCGTGAGATCTCCTCCGTTGCAACGGATGTGGCGTCCCACGCAAGGAATACTGCGAAGTGCGGCCTCACAATCTGAGTAGCCTCCGAGATCTCGGTCGAAGCCGAGACTTGCAACGCAAAGAGCTGCCGGTCGAGCGGCGCTTCCGCGGCTTTCAGTTCTAGAGTTGCCGGTGCCACTAGCGCCTCGCGCCACCTAACGGTTGGGCTGAGCGGCGCGGGCGCCGACGTAGGAGCTTGGCACTTTATCTTTCACGCGTCCGCGCCAGCGATTTGTTGCGTGACAGCGCCTTCACTTGCTGTTACCCAAGCCGAAGAAGCGGCCAATCATCCCACCTTGAATCTGGTTAGTGGGATTGGGTTTGTTGCCGTCACCGGTCTCGTGTGAGAACCCAATCGCCACGTAGCTACACTTCGCAAAGTCTAGAGTCGAATCGCCGAGCAACGTTTGATCTGTCACGTATGCAATTCCCACTGGAAGGTCCTTGACTCCAGGGGTTATTTGCGTCCCAACCCAGCGAGCTCCGACTATTACGTGGCTCACTGAAATCTCGTGGTTGTCCTTCAACCAACGAATTGGCTTTCGCACCTCACCCAGCCAATAGTCCGGTCGATCTGGCCCGGGAATTTCTCGAATCAAATCGACAACAATTGGCACTTGCTCCTCAAGTTCGGACGGTGCGTAGTCGACGCCGGTGATCGTAAGCTGCACGCTGCCACCTAACGGTTGAGCTGAACGGCGCGCGCGCCGATGTTAGAGCTTGGCACTTTGTCGTTCACGCGTCCGCTCCAGCGAGTTGTTAGGCGGCCTACCCGCCAGATGAAGCAGAGGTGGGAGCCACGCTGAAGCGGACCTTCCACGCATTCTTGCTATTGTGAAGTCTCTCACTTAATACAAGCATTCCATCACGAAACTCAGCCTTCAAGGCCAAGTTTAGCTACGTCGGGACGTGCGCGCGGAGAGCCAGTTGCCCTCCAATTGATTCGAAAACAAAGAGTTCGGTTGTGAACAATCCCGATGTTGGCATCAGTTCCGCAACATGAAACGGAGATTCACTAGCCATATAGTGGCGACCACCACCAAATGCTGTTGCTACTAGCTGCTGAATTCCTTTCTCGTCGTGAACACCCGCTGCAAACTCGGCGCTGGAAAGCTGGCCGAGCACCGGGGGTGAAAGAGCGAGCGCCAGAGCTAGACGTAAGGCTTTCATTGGCCACCTAACGGTTGGGCTGAATGGCACGCACGACGGGTACGAGCTTGGCACTTTCTTCTTCACGCGTCCGCTCGAGCGACTTGTTAGTCATCATTTACCGCTCGCCTTGCGAGGCGCGGCTTGCAACGAGCCTGAATAGAAAACGTTGAAGAGATGCACTTCATACCTAAAGATTCCCGCTTCGAACGAAGGGTCTTCGTCCATCATGGCGCGAGCTTGTGCCTCTGACTCGGCGGCCACAATAATCAGCCCCACATCCGAGAACCGCGCGCCCAAGATCAGGTGGCCGGCATCGCGCAGGCGCTTGAGGTTGGCGCTGTGGTCGCGGAAATGAAGCTGTTCGTTCGGGGGCTTTGAGGTGTCCCATCTGTCTCCCGTACGGATCTGTACGGCGAACAGTGGCAACGTGCCCGGCGCCGCGACGGACGAAGGATGCTGAGCAACGGAGCACGGCGATTTCAGAGCGAAGAATGCGAGCACAAGGGCTGAAATGAAGCGCGACGTTGTACGCATAGTATTTTCCAGTGTGGCGCTGATGATGCCTAGCGGCTGAGCTGAGCGGCGCGCGCGCCGGTGTGTGAGCTTGGCACTTTATCTTTCACGCGTCCGCTCCAGCGATTTGTTAGGCCGCATTACCTGTCGCCTTGCGCCACACCACCTCGAACTCCTCGCGAGATATTTCGCGCGGCGTGAATTCCGGCTGGAGTGCAATATCCTCAAAAGTGGGAACTGGTTGTGTGCTCAACTGAGCAGCCCCTGTGGATCTCCCACCCTCCGCCCAGTCGTGCAGTCCATCGGCAAAAACCTCGACCTTACGTACCTCCCAGCGCTCATTGTTAAGCTCGGAGTAGAGCCATATCGGATCCTCGGGATTCGTATGGTGCCATTGAACAACGAGAAAGCTCATGGGTGTGGTCTGCGGCCTAACGGTTGAGCTGAGCGGCGCGCGCGCCGTTGTATGGGCTTGGCACCTTATCTTCCGCGCGCCCGCTCCAGCGAGGTGTTAGGCGACATACGGGAACGCGTTTCACAGACAGTCACCAAAAGCGGCACATACAAAGATGAGCGAGAATATGGCCAAGAATCCAGTGCAGCCGAGAGCGTAGCCGAGAAGTGCAAGGATGCGCCACCCAGCGTGTGGAACTAGCTTCCAGACGAAAAAGGCACCAGAAGCTAATGCGACTCCAAGGCCGATGTAGTCGCTCCAAGGAGCAATTCTTTGGAATGGCGCCCTGGAAGCAATGAGATAGAGGGCCATCAATGCAACAGGGAGTCCAACTGCGCCCGCAACTAGTAGGCTTCGACGAGTCCGTGCTTGGTTGGCTGCCACGCTCCTGTCGCCTAACGGTTGAGCTGAGCGGCGCGCACGCCGATGTATGACCTTGGCACTTTATCTTCCACGCGTCCGCTCCTGCGAAGTGTTAGGCGGCAGCACAATGACCTCGATATGCTGAAGCTCGCTCACTTCAGGTCTCCCCGGCGTGTCCACGTGCGAACTTGCTGTACTCGCCAGCGATTGGCGCGCTGGAGCATCACAGGATAGCCATTCAGCAACATGTTGAACGCGACAATCCACATGGCCTCAGGGAACTTCCCGACAGCCAAGAACAGCAGCGCGACCAAGGAGGCCAGTATGAAGGTGGCGCCGTGGCATACCTCGGCGCCCTTCGTGGAGAGCTCGATGCGATCGAATACTTCTTGGCGGTTCGTTGGCTTTGGGGGCGGCTGCATGCCGTGCATCAGGGGCCATATGCGCGTCGCAACGGCACGTTTGACGAACCCGATACCGACCCACCGGTAAAGCACGGGTTCCACCGGGTGAACGGACACGAGAAAACAGGGCAAGGACAGATCGCCTCGCATGAACCACACTAAGAATAGGGCGTTCGGACCCCAGGCTAGGCTGAATGCGAACGCCGGGAAAGGCGACCCGGCCAGCGCACACGGAATAACTAAAATGCTGCCAAAGAAGAGTAACCGAAGACCCCACAGCTGAGCCGACATTGGGATCATCGAAAACCTCGACGCCTCGATCATGCGTTCACTGCCACCTAACGGTTGAGCTGAGCGGCGCGCACGCCGGCGTTTGAGCTTGGCACTTTATCTGTCACGCGTTCGCTCCAGCGAGGTGTTAGGCGTCATTTGGATAGACCTATGCATTCCAACGTGACCTGCCCGCCGCCCTGTGTGTCAAGCGAGGGAAGCGCGGCTACGAATCGATCTAAAAGAGCGGGTTCAGTCTTCAGGAACAATCTCGCATCTGCCGCCGCTTCGCTACCCTTAAATGGAAAGTGCGCCCCCTGCTGCGAAGTGGAAATTAGCAGCTGATCTGGCTTGTACCAATGGAAGCGAGCTCGAATGTAACCACTGGCGTACTCGAAGCCCTCGTCCCCGGCCTTTAGGTCGAACAAGCCACCATGGATCTGCAGGCCGAATGCGCGCAGCGCGCAAGCCGTAACGGCTCCCCAATTGAGAGGCGCATATGCCTCGTTTGCGAACACCGAAGTACCATCACAAACCTCAAAGGCGAGCTGAGCAACGTCGTTATCTGACCAAGTGCGGGTGATGGAGATACGCGGAGTCATGAATGGCGCCTAACGGTTGAGCTGAGTGGCGCGCACGACGGAGTATGACCTTGGCACTTTATCTTTCACGCGTCCGCTCCAGCGATCTGTTAGGCATTCGGCGTCGTCGGTACGGCGCAGGCCCGGTCACGTTCAATCCGATCAGTGATCTTGTGCTTGTCGAACAGATCGAGCAGCGGATCGATTCCGTGCTGCATCTTGAACTGCAGTTCTGACCAGTAGAGCGGGACGGCCGCCCAGAAAAGCACGTCCTCGCCATTCTTCGCTCGCAGCCGCCACGCCGCTTCACCGAGAGTCGAAGGCGGAAGGATCGCCGCGGCGCATAGCGTTGTGTCCTCGGCATAAGGCCGGGCACCATCCTCCGCATCGCCATTTGCAACTGTATGACCATAGCCAAGCCAAGTACCCGCGTTGTGCGGAAATCTCGCCAAGGCCTTAATTAGCCGAAGTGGCCAGTAGTTTCTTTCGTCGGAAAAGTCAGCGTGGTTCAGTGGCCAACCTCGGGGCAACACAACAAGCATCTCAGCAAGCCGCTGCTTCTGCTGATCCTGAGGGACATTCATCGCACAAGCACTCATGCCAGACGTCACCAGGACCTCGTAACGGCGAAGGAAAGTTGACTTCACGTGGTGTACATCTATGTGAAATTCATCGGACACGATCTCGTGAAAGGCGATGTGTATCGGGCCGATGTTGCGCTCAATATGGCGCGTAATCTCGTCGAGACTGACAGTCATGGTGCCGTGTCAGAAAGCCTAACGATTGAGCTGAGCGGCGCGCACGCCGACGTTTGGGCTTGTCATTTTATCTCTCACGCGTCTGCTCCAGCGATTTGTTAGGCCGCGCGAACCTTGACGACTTCGCTCTTCGAGGTGGGTTCCGGAACTGACTGGCCTGCCTCGCGCAGCGCCTCGATGTGTAAGGTGATCGCTTCGCGAATGAGCTTCATGACTTCGCGACGTGTATCAGCCGCCGCGACGCAACCGGGAAGATCGGGAACGTACGCCCCGTAGCTCGACTTTCCCTTTTCAACTACAACGAGATATTCCATAACCCTGCCTCTAGTCCTTCTTGAGCCCCGAGCTCTTGAGAATGCTGTTGAGTGTACCCGGCGGAATGTCCACGCCAAGTTTTCCAGCAACCGTGACGGTTCCTGGCTTGGCGGGGTGCTGAAACTGGCGGTGACTGCCCTTGGTGCGGACGTGGCGCCACCCGTCTTGCTGCAGGATCCTGATGACTTCGCGGACCTTCACGACTTGCGGATACCGAGCGGCCTAACGGTTGAGCTGAGCGGCGCGCACGTCGGTGTCTGAGCTTGGCACTTTATCCATCACGCGTCCGCTCCAGCGATTTGTTAGGCCACCACCGCAACGCCGACCAAGATGCAATTGCGCCATACGCGGCCGACGCAAGCGTCAGAAAGCCGGCGGACACGGCGGCGTTTGCGTAGTTAATTTCAATTTGACCTGAAACCTGCACGGACACCATTGCGAAAGCAAGGAGGGCAGCGAGCGTCGACGCCAATGCACCGGCGACAATTCGTGCTCCTACAGCGGCTCGTGCCGCCAACACGGCAACACCAGCAAGAGCTACGAACGCGACTGCAATGCGCATGACCACCTCAATAGCCGAAGGATCGTGGTAATAGTGCGCAATTCCACATGCAGGGACTAAGCCGTCTGGGACGTCGGAAACGTCGGTGCATTCGAAGCTAGGAGCCGGAGTCACAAACACATCCCAGATCGCCACAAGAAACAGAAGCGCGGCCGCCACTACAGTTGCGAGTCCGAGTTGGATGATGGCCCGTGGCGCCATGTGTGGCCTAACGGTTGAGTTGAGCGGCGCGCACGCCGTGGTATGAACTTGGCACTTTATCTCTCACGCGTCCGCTCCAGCGATTTGTTAGGGGTCACGCCCACGACAATTGGTCCGGCTTTGCAACCGAAGGCACAGCCCCTGGCGGGCCCCCAAAGAACCAATTGATGTCAGTCAGGTTTGGGGTTGATGCTAGGAGAGCGTGAACTTCAGCGCAGATTGACTGGAGTTCAGCGTTGAAATCGCGGGGTTTACGCCCAAACGCCCGAGAGAGAAGACCCGGCTGGCCGAGCGGCGTTACTGCCAGCAACCACATGACTTCCTCGGGGTTGAACACGCCGAAATAGACCTCGACTGGCTTGTCATTCAAGACCAAAGTGACCACCCAGCCTGAATCGCGCCAGTTGTCCATCGTTTGAACAGAGCCGAAGCGCTGGCGTAAGCGCGCCTCGAGCGCACGACCCAGCGACGCCCCGAGCGGGTGGTCGAATTCCGAGTCGGGCGCGAGTTCCCCTTTGAAGCTGACGTGCGGTATCCGTTCCACGCTTGATCCTAACGGTTGAGCTCAGCGGCGCGCACGCCGGCGTATGAACTTGGCACGTTATCCCTCACGCGTCCGCTCCAGCGATTTGTTAGGCGTCAGTCCTCAAGGCTCGATGACGATTGGCGTTCCATCTGGCACGACCTGCCAGATCTCCTCGATCTCACGATTTGTAACTGCAACGCACCCGTCCGTCCAGTCAACGACGGTATGAAGGCGGCCGACAACTCCTAAGCCATTCCTGATGCCGTGAACCATGATAAGACCGCCCGGACTTGTACCTAGTGCCCGTGCGGCCTGAGCGTCGGTCGGAGATGGATAGGAAATATGAAGCGCACGGTGAAACGAACTGTTTACTTTACGATAATCCAGTACGTATCTGCCCTCTGGTGTGCGGCCGTCCCCCTCCCGCTGTTTGGGACCTTGAGGGTCCCTCCCAAGCGACACACGATAGGAACGCACGAGTTCTCTTCCGAGAAAGAGCTCCAGTGTGCGAGCCGCCTTTTTCACAACAACGAGATCGGCGCGTGCGCTCTCCGGCAAAGGCGGAACGGATTGGTGCGCCCACAGAAGGATTCCCACGAACGTGAGCGCAAGGGAGCCGGCGACGATGGCACCACGCTTCACTGGCGCCTAACAGTTGAGCTGAGCGGTGCGCGCGCCGGTGTATGAGCTTGGCACTTTATCTTTCACGCGTCCGCTCCAGCGAATTGTTAGGCATCATCCGGCGACACGCTCAAAGTCCAGTCCGTGTCGTCGTGAAAGGAGTCAACGATCAAGACCACCCCACTTAGTCTTACGAACTCTCTCACTTCTTCGTTGTTCGCGCGGATTAGGTCTGGCACCGACTGGAGCGGCTTATCTGCTACGTAGAGCTGCCAGTTGCCCATGAACAGCCAAGCCAGCAGACTTTCTCCACTCGTGCCCGCAGGCACTCGCCAAATACCTCGTCCAATGATTTGCGATAGCCCCAGCGGCCCTTGCTCGGGTGGGTCCTCGGCCTCATCGTAATGCACGAACGGAGAGCACTGCTGGCAAATCGATTGCAGGAGCGCCGCCTTTAGGCTTTCAATTTCTTCTCCCCTGCCCTTGATCCGCCACACGCCAGAGTCATGCGTGACGCCGCGATCCATCCGACTGGCGAGAAGGGCTCTGACTGATGCTGCGCTGGGGTGCATGACGCCTAGCGGTTGAGCTGAGCGGCGCGCACGCCGACGTGTCGGCTTGGCACTTTATCTTCCACGCGTCCGCTCCAGCGAATTGTTAGACCGCATTACCCGCCCGTCCTGGCTAAGAGCCACGTGGTGCCGAGATAGAGAAAGCCCATGGTGCCCCTGCCACGATTGGAGTCACACCAGATCGAACCCGATGCGACGCGATTGCCGCCAACGCGGACAGAAGAATTCCAGCACCTAGCCATGTGAGCGTGGTGGGCCGGATTCACCCCAAGCCGCGCCTATCTATCCCAACAAATATGATTCCAAGCATGCAAAGTATCGTCGCGAGTGATTGCGCGCCTTGAACGAAGTGCGGACGGTTGAAGAAGGTGGCTGTGCGCCTAGTGTCGTTCATGCGGTCTAACGGTTGAGCTGAGCGGCGCGCGCGCCGATGTATGAGTTTGGCATTTTATCTATCACGCGTCCGCTCCAACGAGTTGTTAGGCCTACCGGTCACCAGAAAGAACCAAAGAAGTAGGTCGCGAACCCGATGGCTAGCACCAGCCCTACTCCACCCAGTGCTTCACGCTTCCATCCAATTAGAACATCCCTCAGTCTTCCGGCGGCCCACCCGAAAAGAACAGCAAATGCGGCCGCCGATGCAAAGGCTATCGTCATAGTCTCGGCTTCATCGAAATCGCGAAAGTCCACGACGCCTGTGACCAGCAGCAAACCGACCGAGAAGCCGACGAACACTCCGACTATTGCGAAAGTACAGGTGACGAGCTTAGACATCGGCCTAACGGTTGAGCTGAGCGGCGCGCGCGCCGATTTGTGAACTTGGCACTCTATCCCTCACGCGTCCGCTCAAGCGATTTGTTAGGCGGCGGCGACTCTGTCTTGCGAGAGGAAAAATAGTGATTCTCTCCTTCGTCAACATAGCTCTCCGTCAGCGTCAGCCCTGCCCGATGAAGGGCAAGGGCGTACTCGTCTGTTCCCAAGGAGACGGACTTCTGCCCTGTCAGCAGGTCCAGCCATTCACACCTCTGGTATGGCGCGGTAAAAAGGAATTTGCCGTCCGTCGCAAGCGCATTACCAACTTTGGTGATGACGGCCCGCTGCAGGTCTTCCGGTAGTAGGAATATCAAGCCGACTGCCAGTATTCCATCGAATCTTCTCTCAAAAAAGGCCGAGTCCTCGACCGCCTCACAGGCCCAAAGCGCATTCGGAAGCTGACGATGAAACTCGGCAATCAACGTCGGGGAGGCGTCGATACCGGCGACGAAGAACCCGAGTTTCCCCAGTTCAAACGCTATAGGGACGCCAGACCCGCAACCAAGGTCTAGCACGCTTGCGCCTCGAGGAAGTTGCTTCGCCCAATTCTGTATCGTCCCCACGCCGGTGCCTGACTCTCGCCGGAGTGTTGCAAACTCGTCGGCAATGGATTCGTACCCGTTGGAGCGATCTACACGCGTAGCCATGTGATGCTTAGCGGCCTAACGGTTGAGCTGAGCGGCGCGCACGCCGGCGTATGAGCTTGGCACTTTATCGTTCACGCGTCCGCTCCAGCGATTTGTTAGCCGGCAAGCCCGCTAGTAGATCCACCGTCCTCGCCTGCTCCTCAGGAGTCGGGACGGGCGGCGCCCCGAACAGAAGTGACACATTGGCCTTGGTGAGTCCGCCAGGCACTGGTGTGTCAAACGAAGCTACAACATGTTCACCGAGTAAGATTTTTAAGGTACTTCCAGGCCACCCATAAACGGCCGTGGCTTCCGATGACCCTTCAATTTCTAGTTCACCTGGGCTGTCTGACAATGCCCATAAATCGATTGTCGAACCTGGCGGGAACGAAATGCCCTCGGCCCATGGCTCGATCCACAGATGGAGCGCTTGGTCAGCCGGAGCTTGCAGCGTAAGTCGGTGCTCGTGCATTGCCTTGCCGCCTAACACTTGAACTGAGCGGCGCGCGCGCCGATGTATGAGCTTGGCACTTTATCCCTCAAGCGTCCGCTCGAACGATTTGTCAGTTGGCATCTCGGGGGAACCGCGCTCGAAGTTCGGCGAGCGATCCGACATGTGCATTCGGTACCAAAGTTGAAGCCTCGAAAAGGGACAGCCAGATGGGGTCGACATCCGAATCCTGCGCGGACTCCCGCACAAGCTCAAACCGCTTCGCGCCAGGCAGCAGGCCCATTAGGCGGCGGGGCTCGCTAGTTGTGACTGGCTTAAGCCAGATACCGTCTGAGTCATAGAAAACAATGACTTCGGATTCTACGTCTTCTGGGTAAGGCGCCCACTCCCGCATCGCGTGCGCAAGGTCATCAAAGACACGCACCTCTCCGCCTTCTACAAAGCCAAAGATCACTGCCTGCCACCTAACGGTTGAGCTGAGCGGCGCGCGCGCCCACGTATGAGCTTGGCACTTTATCTGTCACGCGTCCGCTCCAGCGATTTGTTAGGTGGCGCAGCGGCCGCGACGGGCATGACTTGCTTCTCTTAAGAGACACGATCCACCATTAGATTATCGCTGTGCTTAGAAAGCTCGTAGATCACTACGCCGAGCACCCTTTCAAATAGCGGGCCCTCGGCCGGGCCGGTCACGGAGACGTAGGTACCGTCATCGTCGCGGAGTTGTACCGCCACTGGACCGCTGTCGGAACGAAGGGTAACCGAGTACTCATGCCCTTCAACGAACTCAGGCCAGGCACGCATGGCAGACGCCAAGTCAGTAGGGAGCGAGAATTAGGAAATGATGTGGACTTCGCGTTGACCCATCGCGCCACCTAACGGTTGAGCTGAGCGGCGCGCGCGCCGACGTTTGATCTTGGCACTTTATCTATCACGCGTCCGCTCCAGCGAAGTGTTAGACGTCGTGGCACTAGTCTATGCAGAAGGCCTGTAGTGTGGGTCCCGCGACCCACGATCCTTCAGTCTTCGTGAAGGTAACCGTAGTCAGTTCGCTGCCATAGCAGGAAAGGCGGCTTGACGGATTGTAGATGCAGGCCTGCCAATTGCCACTCGAATCTCGCAGCCATGCCTCCAACTGAAGATTCGACGGGATGAAGTGCTCCTGCACAGGCCGCCCGCTGCGGGGGTCGGGTAACCCCAGAAGGAATTCCCGCTCTGGCGGCGCTGGAACTTCGTGCCAAACGTTGGGTGGAAGATCGCAGCTCTCATTCGCACTGAACTGGGTGGGCTTCGTAGCGCACCCAACGAGAGTGAGAGTTGCGACGATGGAAAGAGCTCGTACGTCTATCATGACGTCTAACGGTTGAGCTGAGCGGCGCGCACGCCGCCGTTTGAGCTTGGCACTTTATCTTTCCCGCGTCCGCTCGAGCGAGGTGTTAGACCGCGAGAACGACAGGGTCTTCATAGTTCTTGCGGCAACGGCTTACGCACGCTGCCGATGAACTTCGGTTCACTAGCGCACGTGGCGCTTGTAATTGGCGCGCGCCGCACTGAGGCTAAGTGTGCCATTCGGACCTCCACGAACTTCGTCTGCGTCATGATCATCCTGGCCGTCATCGCTCCCAGTAGCATACGGGACAGCATCTCAAAGCCCCCGCGGCCCTGCAGTGTAAGAGCCTGGCAACAGGGGCAGCGATACGTCGGCTTTGACTCGGTCGGTTTGCTGATGCTCGTGAATACCATGATGCGACCAGCGGTCTAACGGTTGAGTTGAGCGGCGCGCACGCCGCCGCATGAGCTTGGCACTTTATCTTGCACGCGTCCGCTCCAACGATTTGTTAGACGGCATCGCGTACCACCGATACTTCTTCTGCCCGGCCGTCGCTTCGTACGATTTTCTCAATCAATGCAGACAATGCGTCGTCCGCAGCCATATCGTTCTTCCCGCGAAGCTTCTCCATGACAGTACGATTTTTGTGAATCTGAAGAGTCCAATCGAGCATTGCGTTCGGTGAGACGTCGTATGAGAGGGCGGAATCAGCCTCGGCCTTATACTCAACCTCTGCGCTGGCGCCGACCATGTACAAGCTACCTGCGCCCTTTACGTCGATGTACCACCCCCAATCCTCCATGCCCGGCACTGTTGATTCGTATTGGTGCTTGGCTAGTTCTTCACGCAACCACCCGAGCACGCTCTCTCCGGCAAAGGCGTTGGATTCGTTCGGCGTTTCCCGAGTCACATCGAAGCGGTTGGACTTGAAACTGATTCGGTGGGTCATTCGAACTATCCTGGGATAACCGAGGGCGTTGAGTGCCATCTAACGGTTGAGCTGAGCGGCGCGCACGCCGATGTATGAGCTTGGCACTTTATCTCTCACGCGGGGACTTCCTTCGCAAAAGTGGACACCCATGGTTAGGACTTTTGTTGTTCGAACTCGATCGGTGAACGATAGCCGAGCGAGGAATGAAGTCGCTCGGTGTTGTAGAACTCGACGTAGCTGCGGATCGCGCAACGCAGCTGCTGATCGCTCTGGAACGTCTGGCGGTGATACAGATCCGACTTCATGCTCTTGTGCCACGATTCCATATGAGCGTTGTCAGTCATCCTTAACGGTCGGTTCACGGACTGACTGATGCCAACCTTGCCAAGGGTACGACGGAAGCTGTCGGCAAGGAACTCCACACCGCGATCGCTGTGGAACACCATGCCTTTAGCCGGTCGGCGGGTCTTGAGCGCCGCGGCGAGCGCTCTTCTGGTGAGCGAAGGCGTCCTGCGATGGCCCAACGACCAGCCCAGCAGCCTGCGCGAGTGTCGGTCCATGATCGTGGCTAGATAGCGCCACCGCGATCCGACCTTCAGATAAGTCACATCGCCCACCCACACCTGATCGATACGATGGATCGGGATAGCGTGAGCTGAACTCGGCAGATTCCCGTAGAAGCGCGCCAGTCCAGGCAGCCGTCGATAGAGCTTCGCGGAACAGCCTTGAAGGCCTCGTTCCCGCATCAGCCTCTCCACGCGACGGCGCCCGACTCGCTCTCCGATCCGTACGAGCGAGGCATGCACCCGCGGACTGCCGTAAGTTTCACGGCTGGCTTGGTGAACAAGAGTGATCTTCTTTGCGAGGCGATCGTCCTCGATCGATCTTTGACTGCGCGCACGATCCCGCCAGGCGTAATAGCCGGCCGGACTTACCCTGTGCAGTCGACACATCACTCTCACCGGGAACGTCGCTTCACAGTGCCCGATGAAGGCGAAGATCTCGCTTTTCGAGCGGAAGTGAACTCGATGGCTTTTTTTAAAATCTCATGCTCGAGCTTCAGTCGCTCGTGCTCCTTCTTCAACCGGCGCAACTCCTTGAGCTCGGCCAGCACCTCTTTATCCACTTCAACACCTTTCGTCACGATCAGTCCCTCGCGAGCCTGTTTGCGGGGCGGCCGCATCCCCCCGTTCGTCATCGGGCTGCAGGAGGGCGGGGTCTACCGCGCCTATCCGGACCTGCCGCCCGCCGAGAGCCAGCTGGACATCGGCCTGACCGGCGACCCCGCGGCGGCACGGGCCTGGAGCGGGGAGACGGCGAAGGCGCTGCGCTCTGCCGGCTTCGACATGAACCTCGGCCCGCTCGCGGACGTCGCCGGCCCCGCCAGCCCGATCGCCGATCGCTCGTTCAGCGACGACCCTGACCTGGCCACGATCCTCGTCGCCGCCGCGGTCAAGGGCTGCGCGGGCACGGGAATCGCCTGCGCCATCCCCCACTTCCCCGGCCTCGGCGCCGCCTCCGACGACACCGATGTCAATCCGGCGACGGTGAGCCTCGACCCGGCTTCCCTCGAGGCTCGCGACCTGGGCGCCTTTCGCGCCGCCTTCGACGCCGGGGCACCGGCGGCGGTCCTCTCCCTCGCCTTCTACACGGCGTATGACCCGATCGTCCCTGCCGCACTGTCCCCGGCGGTGGCGACCGACCTGCTCCGGGGCGATCTCGGCTTCGAGGGCCTCGCGATCAGCGACGACCTCTCGGCCGGGGCGATCGCGGCGGGGCTCGGCGCACCCGAGGCGGCGGTCCAGGCCATCGCGGCGGGAACCGACCTGGCGATGATCGACGACCCCGCCCAGGCCGGCCAGGCTCGCACCGCGATCGTCAAGGCGGTCAAGGAGGGCGGGATCTCCGAGCAGCGCCTCGACGAAGCGGTCACCCGTGTGCTGACGCTGAAGAAGCAGCTCGGCTTGCTCCCCTGAAGGCACCGTGACCTGACTCACAGACCTGCTCACCGCCCGCTGATATATCTGGGCGATACATGGAGGCCGGGCCGAAAGCGGAGGACCTGAGCGCGACCGCCAAGGCGATCCTGGGGATCGTCGCGATGCGCCCCCGGACCGGCTACGAGATCAAGGCGTTCGTCGACTCGTCCACCCGCTTCTTCTGGGCCGCCAGCTACGGCCAGATCTACCCCGAGCTGAAGCGCCTCGCCGAGAACGGGCTGATCGAGGGCACCGACGAGCCGACGGGCGGGAGGCAGCGCACCGTGTACAGGATCACCCCGGCCGGGAAGAAGAGGCTTCGGGAGTGGCACCGTGAGCCGTCGGCCGACCTCGAGTGCCGCGACGAGGGGATGTTGAAGCTCTTCCTCGCCGGCGCCGTCGAGCCCGGCAGCGCGCCCGCGCATCGCCCGAGACCGAGCGGAGCAGGCGCGCGCGGACCGCCGCGCGCCTGCGCGAGATCGAGTCGCGATGCCGAGGGCAAGGACCTCCCCGCCTACACGGTGCTCACCTCGGGCATCGCCTTCAACGACTTCATGGCTGACCATTTCGAACAAGCGGCGCTCGCACTAGAGCGCGGACGGGAGGACTGATGTTCGACGCACTCGCACGGCTGGCCGAGAACCGCGGCAAATGGGTCGTGGTCATGGCCGTCGTCTTCTTCGGCGTCGCCGGCGCCATCGGCGGCTCGGTCGCCGACAAGCTCGACCCCTACGGGGCCGACGACCCCGACACCGAGAGCATCATCGCCAGCGAGCGCCTCGAGGAGGCCGGCTACCGCAACGCGAGCGTGATCGTCCTGATCGAGGACGTTGACGTGACGCAGCCCGGCGGCGAGGCCCGCGTCCGCGAGGTCACCGCAGCTCGCTGCAGCGAGGACCCGGACGTGGCGAGCGCTCGGTCGGCTTCCTCGAGACGGGCTCCCGCGACTTCGTCTCCGAGGACCAGGACGCCGCCTACCTGGCGGTCAGCCTCAAGCCCACCGAGGACAAGGAGCTGCAGGAGGCGTCCGACCGCGATCCGCGAGGACCTGAGCGGCGAGGAGGGCGTCTCGGTCGGGGGCCTCGCGCTCGCCCAACGAGCAGGTCAACCAGCAGGTCGAGAAGGACCTGCAGACGGCCGAGCTGCTCGCCTTCCCGCTCCTCTTCCTGCTCTCGTTCCTCTTCTTCCGCAGCCTGGTCGCGTCGCGCTGCTGCCGCTGATGGTCGGCGGGCTCGCGATCGTCAGCACCTTCCTGATGCTCAGCATCGCCTCGGAGCTCGGCTCGATCTCGATCTTCGCGCTCAACCTGACCACGGGGCTGGGCCTGGGGCTGGCGATCGACTACAGCCTGTTCGTGGTCTCGCGATACCGGGAGGAGCTCGCCAACCACGGGCCCGGGCTGAAGGCGATGAGGCGTGACGATGGCGACGTCGGGCCGCACCGTCCTCTTCTCGTCGCTGACCGTCGCCGCCGCGCTCGCCTCGCTGATGGTCTTCCCGCAGCGCTTCCTCTACTCGATGGGCCTCGGCGGCTCGCTCGTCGCCCTGATGGCGGCGCTGATCTCGCTGACCGTGCTGCCCGCCGTGCTCGCCCTGCTCGGCGAGCCGCGTCAACTCGCTCGCGCCGAAGTTCCTGCAGCGCCGCGCCGACGCCGACTCGCGGCCGGCCGAAGCGGGCTTCTGGTACCGGCTCGTCGCGCTTCGTGATGCGCCGCCCCGGCGCCGATCGCCGCCGCCAGCGCCGCCCTCCTGATCGCGATGGGCATCCCGTTCCTGCGGATCAAGTTCACCTCGCCCGACGCGCAGATCCTGCCCGAGGAGCGGAGCGCCCGGCAGGTCGACGACGTCCTGCGGGCCGACTTCCCGCCGAACCGCGACACCCCCGTCCGCGTGGTCGTCTCGAGCTCGGAGGAGTCCGACGCGGCCGGCGGTCGCAGCAGCAGCTCGAGCGGCACCGAGGGCGTCGCGGCGGTCAACCCGCCGCAGAAGGCTGGCGACGGACCTGACCGTGATCGAGGCGATCTCGGAGCAACCCGTACATCGACGAGGCCAGCCGCGACACGGTTCGCGCAGTGCGCGAGATCGACGCGCCGAGCGGCGCCGAGGTGCTCGTCACCGGCGCCACGGCGAACTTCCTCGACTTCCAGGCGAGCCTCGAGGAGCACCTGCCGATCGCCGTCGCGATCATCGTGATCGCGACGCTGATCGTCCTCTTCCTGATGACGGGATCGGTGGTGCTGCCCGTCAAGCAGCTGGTCATGAACATGCTCAACCTGACGCGCCGTCTTCGGGCTCCTCGTCCTCATCTTCCAGGACGGCCGCTTCGAGGGCCTGCTCGACTACCGCAGCCAGGGCGCGCTCGAACAGACGATGCCGATCCTGCTGTTCGCGGTCGCGTTCGGCCTCTCCACCGACTACGGGGTCTTCCTGCTCTCGCGGATCAAGGAGGCGCGCGACGCCGGGGCGAGCGACTCCGAGTGCGTCGCGATCGGGCTCGAGCGGACCGGCCGGATCGTCACCGCCGCGGCGCTGCTGTTCGCGATCGCGATCGGCGCCTTCGCGACCTCGCGAGATCATCTTCATCAAGCAGAACGGCATCGGCACGGCGCTCGCGGTCCTGATCGACGCGACCATCATCCGCGCCCTGCTGGTCCCGTCGCTGATGGAGCTGCTCGGCCAGTGGAACTGGTGGGCGCCGAAGCCGCTGCGCCGGCTGCACTAGAGGATCGGGCTGAGCGAGACCGTCGCCTGAGGCGGACGCCGGCGGGAGCCGCGCCTGAGCGCCTGATTGCGGGTGAGAATCGCGGCTGCTCGGGTATGCTCACCCGCGCCATGACTATCGCAACGGCAATGTTCCTGATCGCTGCAGGCGCAATTCTGCGCTACGCGATCACCGTCGACACGGACGTGATCGACATCCAGACCGTCGGGCTGATCCTGATGATCGCCGGCGGCGCCGGGCTGGCGCTGTCGCTGCTCTACGAGCTGGTCCAGACGAGCGACCGGGGCAGCAAGAAGGACGAGTACCCGCAGCAGCGCTCGCGCGGATACGAGACGACCCGACGCGCCGCCTCTAACGCCGCTTTTCGCAGCTGCGGACCCGGTCCCCGGGACCGGCCACTGCGAAGTCCTTGCGCCCCTTGCCGCAGGCGAGTAGGTCGCGGCCGGGGCCGCCGATGAGACGGTCGTTGCCCTTGCCGCCGCGAAGGCGGTCCCTGCCCGGGCCGCCCCGCAGGACGTCGTTCCCACGCCTGGCACAGACCCTGTCCGCGCCGCCCTTCATCCGGAACCGCTCGGCCTTGTTGCCGCCCACGACCACATCGGCGCCCGACGTGCCGCGCGTCTTCTTGGGGGCCGGCCGCGAGGGTCGAGCGCGCGCGGAAGCAGTTCGCGGAGGGAGTCGTCGAGGCGGTCGTCCCGCTTGCCGGGATGTCCGCCGCCTGGCCTGCCGACCCCCAGGCGCCGTTGGTCACCCGCACGGCGTAGAAGCCGCTGTAGCCGTCGCGAGTACCAGATCTCGCCGCGCTCGGGCACGAACGACGGGCTCGACATCGCCCAGTTGCTCGCCTCGAAGCCCGGCGTCGCGCGGTCCGGGATCGGCGCGTTGAAGTAGGCGATCTCCCGCGGGTGCGTGCGGGTCGCGGATGTCGAAGACGCGCAGGCCCGGAGAGGATCATGCTGCAGGCGACGATCCCGGGATCGACGCGCGTCGGGACGTTGCAGTAGTGGCCGGCGTAGCCCTGGACCGGGAGCTGCGGCGCCCGGGTCGTCGCGCGATCGCGGCGAAGTTCTCCGGCTGGTGGACCTCGAGGCGCAGGTTCGGAGATCACCTGCGGCTTCGTCTCGTCGGCGATGTCGATGATGCGCGCCGGCGCCGACCTTCGCTCGAGCGCTGCCGAACTCGTCGATCTCGACGACGTAGGGGTGGCCGTTGATCGTGATCGGGATCGCGTTCTGCGGGATGCTCATCGTGTCCCAGGTCGAGGCGCGAGATCTCCGCGCACCGTCGGGATTCGGCGACGCGCGCCTGGACCTCGGAGGTGTCGAGGATGATCAGCCCGGACGCCGATCGCCGGCGACGTAGGCGCGGTTGCCGTCGTCGCGAGATCGAGAGGCCGTGCGAGTCGTAGTTGCCGATCGCCAGATCGGCACCGGCAGCGACGGGTTCGAGATGTCGACCGCGACGATGCGTCGGCGGTGCCGGGCGAGGCCGAGTAGAAGGTGCTGCCGTCGGGCGCCATGCCGCTCTCGTGGCCGAGGACGCCGACCGGCGAGCGAGGACTTGAGCACCGGGTGGCGGCAGTCCTGCGGAGATGTCGTAGACGTCGACGATGCCGGCGTTGAAGGCCGGGTTGCCGGCGACGGCGGCGAGCACGCCGCGCTCCTTGCTGACGCACCAGCGACTCGTGCGGCGAGAGCATCGCCGGCGTCGACGAGCCGCGTCGGTCAGGACCGGGTTGCGTCGGGGTCGGACATGTCGAGGACGTTCACGCCGCCCTCCTCGTCGAAGATGTTGGTCGGGAAGAGCAGCGTCGTGTCGTAGTAGGCGCAGTCGTGGCCGGCGGCGTCGACGTAGCGCTCGACCTTGAAGCCGCCGACCGTGCCGACCGGCGTCTCGGCTTGCCGTAGTGAGCCGACGAGCTCGGTGTTGCAGGTGTAGCCCTCGGCCGCGCGGCCGCTCGTCGTGGTCCGCCGCGGCTGACCCGGCCCTGGATGCCGGTCTCCGGGCGCGACCCCGGCCGCACTGGCCCTGCGGCGTCGGCGGCAGCGGCGGCTCGATCGCGCGAACCTCGAACTGGGCCTGAGCCCGTTCCTCCGGGGTCGGCGGCAGCCCGTGCCCGTGCGCGACGCTCGCAGCGCCCAGGCAGGCCAGGGCAGCGAGGATCGCCGCGACCGCGGTGCTTCTGAGGCTGTCGGTCCTCCCAGATCCGATGGGCGGATCCTACGCCCTGAGCTCAGGCGGAGCGCCGGCCCGACAGGGCCCTGCCCAGGGTGACCTCGTCGGCGTGCTCGAGGTCGGCGCCGACCGGAAGGCCGCTCGCGAGGCGCGTGACGGTGACGTCGCTCGCGCAGGCTGCTCGGCGATGTGCTGCGCGGTCGCCTCCCCGGTCGTCGTCGGGTTGGTCGCCAGGACGACCTCGCGAGGTCTCGCCGTTCACCCGCTCCACCAGCTCGGCGATCTTCAGGTCCTCGGGGTCGATGCCGTCGATCGGCGACAGCGCGCCGCCGAGCACGTGGTAGACGCCGCGGTACTCGCCGGTGCGCTCGATCGGGATCACGTCGGCCGGCTCCTCGACGACGCAGATGAGCGAGGCGTCACGGCGCGTCGTCCTCGCAGATCCCGCAACGCGGCCCCTCCGCCAGGTTGAAGCAGACCTCGCAGAGCCCGACCTTCTCCTTGACCTCGCGGATCGCGTCGGCGAGCGCGACGCCTCCTCGTCGTCGGCGCGCAGGATGTGAAACGCGAGCCGCTGCGCGGTCCGCTGGCCGATCCCGGGCAACCGCGAGAGCTCCGAGATCAGGCGGCTGATGGGCCCGGCGTACACAGATCGCAGCCTACCTTCGGTCCGGGGGGCGAATCGAGCCGCTTGTGGGATCTCATACAGGCCCATGGCGTGTACGAGATCCCAAGAGCAGCCCAGCGAGCGTCTGGAAGCTCGCTTCCCTTCAGCATGGAGTGGTGTCACGCGCCCAGCTGGTCAAGCGCGGGTTCACCCGGAGCGCGATCGAGCATCGGATTGCGATCGGCCGGCTCCATCGCATTCACCCGAGCGTCTACGCGGTCGGTCATCCCGATCTGACCCAGCCGGGGATCTGGATGGCCGCGGTACTCGCCTGCGGTCCCAGGTCAGTGCTCAGCCATTCGAGTGCAGCTGCTCTCTATGCGATCTTCGGGCCCGAGCGCGAGGTCTCGATCTCATTGCCCAAACTGAGAGACGTGCGGCCAAGCGGGATCCGAACTCACCGAGTCGATCTGCCGGCCGCCGACATCACAGTCCACGACCGCATCCCCGTCACCTCACCGGCCCGCACCCTCATCGACCTCGCCGTCGAACTGCACCTCCCCCGCCTCGAGCGCGCCGTCAACCAGGCCGACAAGCTGAACCTGATCGGCGCCGATGAGCTCCGAACCGAGCTCGCCGCGAGGCCGGGGCAGCGCGGGGTCAAGGTGCTCCGCGACCTCCTCGACCGCGACACGTTCGTATTGACCGAATCGGAGCTGGAGCGCCGGTTCCTCCCGATCGCGCGGCGCGCGGGCCTGCCCCAGCCGGAGACCGGCGTCCGCCTGAATGGGTTCGTCGTCGACTTCTACTGGCGCGATCTGGGTCTGGTCGTCGAGACCGACGGCCTCACCTACCACCGCACTCCCATCCAGCAGGCGCGCGATCGCCGCCGGGATCAGGCCCATGCCGCGGCGGGGCTGACAAGTCTCCGGTTCACGCACCGGCAGGTGGCTCACGAAGCCCGTCAGGTCGAGCGCACCATCTCGGCGGTGGCCCGGCGGCTGAAGACGGTCGACGTCGCCTAGGCGCCGAGGCCGGGCATGCCGCCGCCCATCCCCGGGCAGGCCGCCCATTCCGCCGGTGATGCCGCCGAGCTTCGCGGAGGCAAGCTCCTGGGCGGCGCGGATCGCCTCGTTGACCGCGGCGGTGACCATGTCCTGGAGCAGCTCGGGGTCCTCGGGGTCGATCGCGTCGGGCGAGATCGTGATCTCGCGGAGCGCCATGTCGCCGGCTCATCGTCACCTTCACCATGCCGCCGCCGGCGCTGGCCTCGACGGTCTCGTTCTTCAGCTCCTCCTGGGCCTTCGCCATGTCGGCCTGCATCTGCTGGACCTGCTTCATCAGCTGGCCCATGTCCGGCCCCTTGGGCATCAGCCCGCCTCCCTGCTCTGCGCGCCCCTTCTCGGGCTTCGTCGCTCTCGACGATCTCGCGCGCGTCGAATTTTGTCTTGATCAGCTCGATGATCTCCTCGTCGCCCATCGAGGTGAGCCGCGGCTCCTGACCTGCGGCCTCGGGCGCCTCGTCCATCAGCTCGTAGACGGGGCGCAGCGGCTCCCCGAGGATCGCCTTCATCGATTCGGCGACCTGCTCCACGTTCGGCCTCGACTCGGCCTTTCGCTTGTGAACTTGGCGCCGACGACGGGAACCCGATCGTAGAGCACCGCGCGCTCGGCGTCGATCGCCATCGGCCGCGCACCCTCGAAGATCGTCGAGAGCATCTCGGCCGCCGGAGTCGCGGACGTGGTCGACGACCGCCGGCCAGAGCTCGACTGCACGACGCTCGATGCTGCTGGATGCGTCGCCACAGATCGTCGCGCCGATCTCCTCGGCTTCGCCTCGGGGGTATCGCGGTCGCGACGCCGGCGTAGGGGCTGCTGAGGCTCCGGCTCGGCGCCTCGGCGGGCTTCTCCTTGGGGCTGGACGCCGCCTTGGGCTCGGCGGGCCTCCTTCGGCGTCGGGCGGCGCCGGCGGGGCTGCCCTGCCCACCGCCCGCCTCGAGCTGTCTCGATCCGTCGCAGCAGCGCCTCCTGCGAGGAGTCGAGCGCCGGGCGCGCGACCTTCAGCAGCGCCACCTCGAGGCTGAGCCGGGGGTCGTCGCCCTCGCGCATGTTGGCGACCGCCGCCGAGAGCGCGTCGATCGCGCCCATCAGCTTCGGCCTCGCCGATGCGCTCCGGCCTGCTCGGCGAGGCGCTCGGGCTGGGCGACCGTGACGGTGAACGACTCGGGGACCTCGCCGGTCGCGCGGGCGACCAGGAGCTGGCGCAGGTGGGCGACCAGGTCGCGCGGCGAACTGGCCGGGGTCGCGGCCCGAGCGGGCGAGGCGGTCGACGGCCTCGAGCGACGGCCGCGGCGTCGCCGGCGGCGATCGCGTCGGTGGCGTCGAAGAGCAGCTCGGCGTCGGCGGCGCCGAGCACCTCGAGCGACGTCGTCGGTCGCGACCTTCGTCGCCGCCGAAGGCGACGAGCTGGTCGAGCGTGCCGAGCGCGTCGCGGAAGCTGCCCGATGGCCGAGCGCGCGATCAGCGCGACGGCGCCGTCGTCGACCTCGATCCCCTCGGCCGTCGGCGACGCGGCGCACGACCTCGGCGATCTGCTCCAGCGAGGGGCGCTGGAAGTCGAAGCGCTGGCAGCGGTCGACGATCGTCGCCATCACCTTCTGCGGCTCGGTCGTCGCGAGGACGAAGACGGTGTTCGGCGGCGGCTCCTCGAGCGTCTTCAGGAAGGCGTTCCACGCCTCCTTGGTCAGCATGTGGGCCTCGTCGAGGATGTAGACCTTCCAGCTGCCCGGCGGCGGGCGCGTAGCCGACGCGCTCGCGCAGCTCGCGGACGTCGTCGACGGAGCGGTTCGAGGCGGCGTCCATCTCGATCACGTCCATCGAGGTCCCGGCGGCGATCGTCGGGCACGACTCGCACTCGCCGCAGGGCGTCGAGCGTCGGCCCGTTGACGCAGTTGAGCGAGCGGGCGAGGATCTTCGCCATCGAGGTCTTGCCGGTCCCGCGCGAGCCGACGAACAGGTAGGCGTGGTGGACGCGGTCGCGCTCGATCGCGTTCGAGAGGGTGCGGACGACGTGCTCCTGGCCGACCACCTCGGCGAAGCTCTGGGGGCGGTGGCGGCGGTAGAGAGAGGCGGATTCGGACATCGGTTCGAGTCTATCCTCGGCTCATGGCGTACGACGAAGGACTGGCGGAGCGGATTCGCGAGACCGTCGCAACGAGGGATGGAATCTCCGAGCGCAAGCTGTTCAGCTCGCTCGGCTTCTTCGTCAACGGGAACATGGCCGTCGCCGCGCACGCGGAAGGCCTGGTCGTACGCCTGGATCCCGACGATGGCGCCGAAGGCGCTCGAGGAGAGCGGCGTTTCGACCTTCCCGCCTGACCACGCCCCGATGAAGGGCTGGGTGATCGTCGAGCAGGGAGCGATCAGCGAGGACGACGCGCTGACGGATTGGGTCGACTCCGGCCTGGCGTTCGCGGGAACGCTGCCCGCGAAGTAGCTCAGCCCTTCTTCTTCGCCTTCCTGCAATTCTTCGCCGCTGGCCCGCGCGCTTCTTCGGCTTCTTGCACTTCTTCGCCGGCACGGGGGTCGGCGTGGGGGCCGGTCCCGGCACGGTCTGGGTCTGGGTCACGACCAGCGTCGGCCCGCTTCCCGAGAGCGGGACGCTCGGTCCCGCCCCGGTGAGCAGCGTGCCCTGCCGCGGCCCGAAGGCCGTCGGCGTGAAGGTGACGCGCACGGTGCAGCTGCGGGCTTGTAGCATCACGTTGTCGCCGAACAGGAACGCCGGCGGGTCGGGGCAGTTGTCGCCCGCGATCGCGAAATCGCCGACCGTGGAGAGCTCCACCGACCAGCTCTCGAAGAACATGCACGGGACCACCCCGTCCATCGACGGGTTGCAAGTCGCCGTCAGCGTTAACGCCCGCTCAACGCTCTTGGTTCCGATCGGCAGCGCGCCGAAGTCGTAAGACGCCGGGCTGACGGTCTTGGTCGCATTGGCGGCGGGCGCAGCGACTCCGGCGAAAACCAATGCGATGGCGATCGTGCGCTTCATGGTCTGAATTATGGACCGTGCACCCGGCGTCGGGACCAGGCTTCCGGACGGGTCATCCTCGGTTGGCTCGAGCCAGGCTTGCCTGCATCACATGGCGACTACCGCTTAAGGCTGCTTCCTTCCGGACCTGACCTGGTTCACAGGCCGCCACTGCGCAGGACCTGGCCGTCAACGCCGCCCTCGGCGACCCGGCTCCGAATGCCGGACCCTCGGACGGGAATTCGGCCTCGCTAGAGCGGATTGCGAGTGCAGGGCACCGCTAATTCCCCGCCTAGCACGGTCCGCGGGAAATCTACGCACTAGGGGGCGAGCCGCTCGATGCGCCAGCCCCCGCCTTCCCGGGTGTAGCGGAAGCGGTCGTGCATGCGGCCGTCGCGGCCCTGCCAGAACTCCATCTCCTCGGGCTCCAGCGCGTAGCCGCCCCAGTGCGCCGGGGGGGCGTCGGCCCATCCCCGCACTCTGCCGGGCCGCCTCGAACAGCCGGTCGAGCTCGTCGCGCTCGATTGGCCGGCTCTGGGGGGAGATCGACGCTGCAGCTTGACTTCCGTTGGGCCGCGACGCGAAGTAGTCGTCGGACTGCTCTGCGGTCAGCTTGTGGACGGGGCCCCGCGCCCGGACCTGGCGGTCGAGCTCGCGCCAGTAGATGACCAGGGCCGCGCGCGGCCGCGCCTCGAGCTCGGCGCCCTTCACGCTCTTGTGGTTCGAGAAGAACCGAGCCCCTCGGCCCCGAACCCCTTGAGCAGGACCATCCGGCGTTCGGCGCTCCGTCGGCGTCGGCGGTCGCCAGCGTCATCGCGTCCGGCAGGGGCACCTCGGCCTCGGCGAGCTTCCACCACTCGGCGAGCTGATCGATCGGATCGTCGGCGAGC
>CAWJGO010000004.1:0-159431 GCA_963842515.1 uncultured Pseudomonadota bacterium | reverse complement strand
CCGCTGCCTTCGCCTTTCGCTTCTTCGCCGTCATGTCTTCAACTCCCGCGGTGGTGCCCGACCGCGCTCTCTCCTAAACGGCACGCACGTTGGCCACTGGATCCACCGTTACATCAAGCCCCGATATCGGAACTCTCGAAACCTCACCTCACCGGCGCCGCATGCAAACAATGCGGGCCGCAGACTCAAGAACGAGCCGAGCACGTTTTGGTGCATACCCGACACTTCCAACTGCCATGGGTGTTTGATCCAGGCGCCATCACCGCTGCGGTAATGCATCGTCACGACCTGATGGTCGTTCGTGAATCGAAACGTGACGCGCGTTGCTTTCAATTCGATTCGCAGCCAGTCGTGCCGCTCCCCATACACATACGTCGACAGCTTGCTGCCGTCGAAACCGCAACCCACGTAGGCGCGTTCGTTATAGAAGAAGAGGAGTCCTCCCTCAACGCCACCAGTCGGCTCGAGCGTCACCTGGACTTCGTACGCACGGTCTCCAGGAATCATCGCCAACGGCGAGGAGTCCGATGGTGAGGTTCCTTTGGCTTTGAGAGTCATGTAACCATTTGATCGCTGGACCCGCGCAAGCTCATCGCTCTTCGGTTTGTGGAATCGCCACACCGTGCCGAGCCGATCGGTCGAAAAATCGTCGGACAGGATTTGCTCGACCGGCGCGGACCTGGTGGCCATGGGCTTGGGGAGAGCGCGCGACAGATCTCCGCCCATCGCATGTGGCCAGCCATCTTTGTCCCACGAGACGGGTTCAAGAAGGACTTGGCGGCCAAGCGTGCGGTAACCATTTTCGTAACCGTGGTAGACCATCCACCACTGACGCGTCGGATCTTCGAGCAACGTGGCATGGCCCCGCGACCACCAGGGCTCGAGGTCTGATTTCGTGCGGACGATGGGGTTGTGCGGACACTGTTCCCACGGACCGAGTACCGAACGCGAGCGCGAGATGACGACCATATGGCTGGTGGCGGGGCCCGCGGTGCCGCCGACCGCGGCGACCAAGTAGAGATAGCCGTCCTTCCAGAAGAACTTGGGGCCTTCGGGCGCGTACATCTCGACCACCCAGTCATCCGGGTAACGCCAAAGCTCGTATGCGCCCTCAACCAAGGTGCCATCCAGTGCCAGCCCGTCATCGGTCAATCGGACGCGGCTACCGCCGTTGAAGAAGAGGTAGCGTTTGCCGTCTTCACCGACCACATGGCCAGGATCGATGCGCGGTATGGCGAGATCGATCGGCTCGCTCCAGCCCGAATCGATGCGGTCCGAATGCATCACCATGATGGTCTGCCGGCCCTGGGGAGTTGCAGGGATGTACAGGAAATAACGGCCGTCGTGCTTGATCAGGTCCATCGCCCACACGGAGCCGATGGGCTTCTTCAAAATCGGGCCAATCGGCGCCCAGTTCACGAGGTCCGTTGACCGCCACAGGACGATGCCTGGCGTCGCATCGTGCGACGTATTCGTCATGTAGTACTCGTCACCGTCGCGCAAGACGGTGGGGTCCGCGTAGTCGCCGGCAAGAACGGGATTCAGGAAGGTGCCATTGCCGAGGTCGGCGAGACGCTGGTTCTCTTTGCCGCGGCGCCAAGTTGGTGCCGGACGTTTCTCGGTGGATGAGGAAGCGCCACTCAAATGCGGGAGCGCAGTCAGGCCGAACGCGCCGGCCACTGCGCCAGTCAGGATGTTACGACGAGAGCTCACGAATTCCTCTTGGACGATGGGTGTCGCATGACTCTAGCAACATGGCCGCCACATCGCTTGTCATCATCGATCAGGTGCCGGGTATCACGGGTTTTGATGCCCAGGCTCGCAGGTTCCACCTACTTCCACATCGCGTTTACGAATCTCTTGCCGGGCTGTCAACGGGCGTACAGTGAATTTTGCATGGAGCCGCAACTTGGAAAATTGGAGCGGGATCCGACCGATGTCAGTCGATGAGGCAGCCGACGCATCTTGCAACAGACTCTGGTGGCAAATCTGGTGACAAATATGGGGAGTTAGGGGGATCAGAGGGGACGCATGCGTCGTTTCGCTTCAGCAACTTACTGATTCCATTCACCCACCGCCCGAGTTCGAATCTCTCTCTCCCCACCAATTTTTCGACCAGCGTTGACGATGGTCGCATCTCGCCGCCACAAAATCAGCGGGGAGTTTCGCCGAAAATTCGGCCGATACTGCGATGAGCGATCCCGAATCCGAAGCACCCGGTCTGGACACACCAACAGGAAGTCCGCAAAGCGGATCGCACTAGCAGCAATCTCCATCGCGAAGCGGCGCTTTGCTGCGACTGAAAAAGCTTTTGGGATTTTCGACCGTAATGGCACGGATATCCCGTTGCGATACCCCGATCTGTTTCAGATAGGGAATCGTCTTTCGGGTGGTGTACAGCAGCCCATCCGGATTGACCTTGTCCCGCTCTACGTCTCCGAACACCCAGTCGTTGGATAGAAACAGCCGATCGACGAAGCCGGCGTCGATGAGTTGCTTGATGCATTCCACGCGTCTTTGCCAGGACAACTCCGCCCCGGGAGCCTGTCCCCAGAAGGCATGGTCCATGCCGAGCGTGTATCCGCGTTTGGCAAGACGCGTGAGGTAATCCATGTCGTCGGTGTCGTTGCTGTGCCCAAACGACACCCTGGTGGAGCTCAAGCCTTCGGCTTCAAAGATTGCGGCTTGCGCCTCACCGCCGCGTTCGCTCGAATTGGTGTGTGTTGCGACGGGAATCCCGGTGGCCTTGCTGGCACGCGCCGCGGCCCTGAAAAGTTTTTCTTCGGCGGGCGTCATGGCGCCAGAGCGGGCCGCGACCTTGATGACACCCGCCTTGATGTCCGTGCCATCGATCCCGCGTTCGATTTCGCGGATGAAGGTCTCGGTGATCTCTTCGACTGTTCGTTTGTTGAGAGATTCGGGCGCAAAGAAATGTTGCCCGGTGCACGCAACAATCTGCATTCCAGACTTTCGTGAGACCTCTTCGCCGAAGCGGATGTCGCGCTCGACGTCAAAAGGCGTGGCATCGACGACCGTGTCGACGCCGGCATCTCGCGCCTCCTTGAGCTTGTCGACGGCTTTCGCGACGGCACTTGCCCGATCGCCGAAGACTTTCAACGGGCAGCGACAGATGTGCTCGTGCGTCAATGTGAAGCCGAGCTTCGACGCGTCGATCGGTCCCAGCACAGTTTGAACGACACCCGCATGTGCGACCTTCGAGTCAGCTTGGTTGGTACCAGCTTTCGACGCATCGGCGATCTGATCGGATGCTGCGGCCAAGACACCGGCAGCAGTGGCATGAGTGAGAAACTCACGGCGAGTCGTCAAGTAGCGTTCCCCTGGCTGAAGGTTCGCGATGGCGGTCAAGTTTATTGATTCAACAGCAACTGAGCCATCTTGGGGATTGCCAATGTCGGGACGCGTTAGAACGGCGCACTGTTCATTTTCGTCTGAGTGCGTGGGCCGCGAGGTAGGGCCCTTGAGTGTCCTACTATTCGAATAGTTGACAATTGAACCGAGCTGAGCGCCTACTGCACATCAACTACTGGGTTAGTAGGTGGTGGATGAAATTCAAGTTTTGGTGGATCACGACGGCTCTTTTCGCTGGCGCTCAAGCGCCGGGTGCGATTTCCGAAACGTCTCCTGTCGCGACCACCCGCCGGCACGACTCCGCGGCTGAGCAACAGCTGCAGCGATATCTCAATGCCTTTAATTCCGGAGATCGCGCGGCGCTCGAGCGATTCTTCAGCGAAAACGCTACTCCGGAGTTGCGCTCGGAAAAATCAGTGGACCACCTGCTGCAGGAGGGGAAATACCTGGGGCCGTTTACATTGACGAGCGTAGATGAAGCCACGACTTCGCGTCTTTCCGGCACGCTCGAGGCGGCTGACATGGAGCTGGCATTTAGCGTAGAGGTCGAAGTCGAGGCGGGTGAGCCAAGCAGGATTGCGGGTCTCGACATCGTGTTGCAGCCGCATCCGCCAAGCAAGATGAGCGATGGCGATCTTTTGCTTGCCCTCGAATCAAAACTGACGGGCTGGTCAGATGAAGGGCGCTTCTCGGGAGTCGTGCTACTCGCGCGCCGGGACCGCGTGATCTTCCATCGTGCCTACGGCCTCGCCGACAGAACCACGGCCAAACCAAACACGCTGGTTACACGATTTCGAATTGGCTCAGTGAACAAACTCTTCACTGCCATCGCAATCCTGCAACTGGTCGATTCGGGTCGAATCCGTCTGCAGGACCCTGTTGGCAAGTACATTCCGGATCTGCCCAATAGAGAAATTGCCGACAAGGTCACCATCCATCAGCTGCTCACACACACAGGCGGCACCGGGGATTTCTTTGGTCCGGAGTATTACGCGCGCCTGTCCGCGCTGCGGACCCTCGGGGACTTTCTTGCACTCGATCCAATGCGAAAACTGGAGTTCGAGCCGGGCACGCGCTGCCAGTACAGCAACTATGGCTATTTGCTGCTCGGTCGCGTGATCGAGCGCGTGACAGGTGATGACTACCATGGCTCCATCCGCAAACGAATCTTCATCCCGGCAGGAATGCGATCGAGTGGTTCACCGGCGGAGGACGAGAAGATTGCCAATCGTGCGCGCGGCTATACGAAGGCTCTTGGTACAACGGCCTGGCTGGATAGTGCCGACACGCTACCAATGCGTGCTTCCTCCGCCGGCGGCGGTTTAACAACAGCTCAAGACCTGTTCAAGTTTGCGCGTGGGCTTTCCGGCGGCAGGCTACTGAGCGACGAGCGAACCCGGCAATTGATCTCGGTGCAGGTTCCTCGCGGCGAGACGTGCCCCGCGCCCTTTGCCTACGGCCTGGTCGACGCTCGGGATTCGAACGGCAACGGCTGGGTAGGATTGAACGGCGGCGCGGAGGGCCAGAACGCGCACTGGAAGTTCTATCCCAAGTCGGAGTTCACGCTTGCGGTGTTATCGAACTTGGATTTGCCCGCCGCAGACCGGGTCGCGCAATTCGTTGACCGTCATCTGAATCAAGTTGTCGACTAGCAGGAGATTTCCATGAAAATTGTTCTTGCAGATCGTGAAGCCGAGATCATGGAAGTGCTCTGGGATGCGGGGCCGTTAACAGTCGCGGAAGTCAAAGGCCGAGTCCCTGACGAACTGGCTTACACAACTGTGCTCACCATGCTGCGCAACCTCGAGGCCAAGCGTTACGTCACACACGTTCCTGAAGGTAAGGCACATCGCTACTCGGCACTGATCGAAAGAAGTGCCGCCCAGCGAAGCGCGCTACACGCGATGGCAGAGAAGCTCTTCAAAGGATCGACCGCCATGCTGCTCACGCATCTGGTTGCCGACGAAAAGCTCGCGCCCGAGGACATCAAACGCCTGCGCGCGGCGCTGTCGAAGCGTGGCCGGAAGGTGCGATCATGATCCGCAGCATCATCGTGTACGGCTTGGCTGTGAGCGCGCTGACGGCGGTAGGGAGCTGGCTCATCGAGCGAGCTCAGGTTCATTTGGGAAGGCCGAGGCGCTTCGCTTGGATATGCGGCATTGCTGTCGCGCTGGTCGTGCCGGCGCTGATGATTGCCCTGCGCGAATCACGAAACGGAACGGAGTCGCCGACCAGCATTACATTGCCCATAACCTTCATCACAGGTGCTGGAACACCTGCAAACGGTCATTCGATACTGCCGCATGACACTGATTGGCAGATCGATGGCTGGCTGGCTGGTGCGTGGGCGCTAACTAGCTTCTCTCTCATCGGCGTCTATGGGTTCAGCGCTTGGCAGCTGCAACGTCGCGCTCGTGCTTGGCATGTCGCACAACTCGATCAGGGTCCAGTGATGGTGGCGCCCGATGTTGGACCCGCCGTGTTCGGATGGGCTCATCCGCGCGTAGTGTTTCCCCGCTGGCTGATGCACTCGCCTGGTGAGGTGCAGCGACTCGCGCTGGTTCACGAGCGCGAGCACGTGAGTGCGCGCGATCCGCAGGTGCTTTCTGCTACCACCCTGCTCGCCGCGCTGCTGCCTTGGAACCTGCCGATCCTGTGGATGCTGCGCCGCCTACGCTTTGCCATGGAAGTGGATTGCGACGCACGCGTGATCCGCCGCGGCGTTGATCCGAGCGTCTACGGGCTCGCACTGCTGTACGTCAGCGAACGGCAGTCACGCGCGCCCGTCCCGGCTATCGCGCTTATCGAGCGTACTTCGCAACTCGAACGAAGGATCAATCTCATGTCTAGCACTCCGCACAAGCATCGTGCGCTGCTGGTTGGACTTTGCCTGGGACTGGCGGGCTCCTGCCTCTACGGCGCCACCAAATTGGATGCGCCACACATCGGCGCTGCCGACCTGGTGCGAAAGCCACCGCCGTCGATGGACCAGAACAACCCCGGTGTAAAGCTCGGGCAGGTATTCGAACGACTTATCAGCGAGAGCTACCCCGATCTGTTGAGCGGCAACTTCGATGGCATGCCGATGATCGTGGTGCAGCTCAACGATGACTTGAGCGTGGCGAAACTTGTCAGGACGCAGTACCGCGATCCCTCAGGCAAAGTGAGCATCACCAACGAGGTCTTCCGCCTTCTTAATCTCGCGCCCGAGGAAGTGCCCCACGTGGGCGCCATGAGCATGCAGATGGCCAAGGACAAGGTGGTCCTCGTGGCCTATACCGAGCGGCGAAAGCCCGGAGACCGATTCGTGTCGAACGTATTTCCAGATACGCGCAAGCTGGACCGCGAGCTGTTCGTGCAGCAGTTCCCCGGCTCGAAATCAGGGGTGGCCGAGGGTGAGAATCCTTGGGTGTTGCTGGATCGCTCCGGGACGGTACTGCGTCGTGGCCTGGAGCCCATCGCAACTGAGTGGAATAGAACCCTCGAGGATCGCTACCGCGGGATCAAAACGGCAGAGGTGACCGTCACTTCGATTTACGATGAAGCCGGCGATCCGATGCGCGATTTAGGCGGCAAGGAACTTCACCTTCACAGCGTCTGGCTGGCTCCGGATTCGCCGTTCCCTGGAATTGACTGAGCACTGAAAAATCACCTACGCACCGCATTTCGCGGCCTATGACGAGCTGAAATTCGCTGCTGAGGTGAAAAGATCGACCAGGAGAACAAACACTGGACATGCTCGGCAACCGATTGCTTGAGGCCGGCGACAAACAAAGCGGCATCAAGGCGCTGGAAAAGAACGTGGTGGAGTACCCAAAGTCGGCGGCGGTGTATTTTAGTCTCGGCAAGAGTTACGCCGTGACGTCGCAACGTGATCGGGCAATTGAGAATTTCGACAAAGCGCTCGCACTCGATCCGAAAATGACCGAAGCAGTCAGCGAACTCGCTAAGTCAAAGCAGCCGTGATCATTTCCTCTCCCTGACAGGTTTCACTCGCTAGGCGGCTCAAGACATCTTCGCATGTGAGCAAAGTCTGGCCGAAACGGCCAATTAGCCGCGGCGTTACGCGCGAAAGATCTGCTACGGTCGAGGCTGTACTTGTTAGTCATGCCAAACGGCGGTCGATACTGGCGCTACAACTGTCGATTCGACGGCAAACTGAAGACCTTGGCATTGGGAGTTCAACCCGACATCTCGCTCGACAACGCGACGGCACGACACCAGATTGCGCGAACAATGCTTGCGGATGGCATCGACCCGTCGGTTCTGAAGCGGGCGTTGGGTGTCCATTGCTTCGCTGCGCCGCACTAAGTAGGGAGAATTGGCGCTTCGAACAGCACGGCGCGCTCGCGATAGCGCTGCGACAATTTGCCGCATTCTCGGAGCCAGCGCCGTTCCCTAGAATTCCCGCTCCGCAGGTGCGACCTGCGCGCAATTCCAAGGGACCCTCCATGCCTTTTCTCGCCGCTGGGCGGCAGACGTTGCTGCTCGTCGCCACTTCCATCGTGTTCCTTTCGCCGACGCAAGCCGCAGAGCCCGCGGCCAAGACACCGACGCTGGAGACCGTGGTTGTGACCGCCGAGCGGCAGCGGGACGACCTGGAGGCCGAACGCGAAGTGACTCCTGGCGCGGTCACGAACATCGATGGCGATACGCTGTACGAACGCAATGTCACGCAACTGGCGGAAATGCTGCGCTTCGTGCCCGGCGTCTACTCCGAGAGCTACAACGGCAACGACGATGTCTTCTACTCGAGCCGCGGATCAAATCTCGACGCGACCGACTACGACAAGAACGGCGTGAAGTTCCTGCAGGACGGATTGCCGGTGAGCGCGGCGGACGGCAACAACCACAATCGCGCGCTGGATCCGCTGGGCGCGCGCTATGCCACCTTCGCGCACGGCGCCAATGCGCTGGCCTACGGCGCGAGCACTCTCGGTGGTGCGATGGATTTCGTTTCTCCCACAGCGCGCAACACGCAGTCCAACGTAGCGTTGTCCGGCGGCAGTTTCGGCGACTGGGGCGGGCGAGCGACGCTCGGCGGAGTTTTCGGGAATTTCGACGGATTCGTCGCCGCAGAGACACGGCAGCGCGACGGCTATCGCGATCACAGCGCCCAGGACCGCAAGGCCGTGTATTCGAATCTGGGTTGGGCGGCCTCGGACAACGTGTCCACGCGGCTGTTCGCCAACTATGTGGATTACTACGCCGAACTACCGCGCGAGCTCACCGTCGAGCAATACCACGAGGATTCAGAGCAGGGGCGCGCAGATGCCATCCTTGGCAATCACAGCAAGGACGTGCAGTCGTGGCGGTTGGCGCTGAAGACCACGGTTGCGGAGATCGCCGGCGGCACGCTCGAAGTGGGCGCCTCGTACGAGCACCAGGATCTGTTCCATCCCATCGTCAGCTCGCCGTTCTTCAGCCTGCTCATCGACACCAAACACAAGGACAGCGGCGCCATGGTGCGATACCAGCGCGAAGCCGGTTCGCACGGGCTGCTGTTCGGCGTGAATTACGGCTATTCAACAGTCACCGGCGGCAACTACACGAACGAGGGCGGCCAGCCCGGCTTCCTCATGTGGACCACGGATGACAAGGCCTCGAGCCTCGAGGTGTTCGCGCTGGACCGTTGGAACTTCGCGGCCGACTGGACGCTGGTCTATGGCGCGCAGTTCACCTCGGCTGACCGTAACGTCAGCGGCTTCAAGGCCGATTACGACGACATCAATCCGCGACTCGGAGTCATTCGCAAACTCGGGGAAGAATCCGAGTGGTACGCCAGCACCAGCCGCGTTTATGAGGCGCCGACCACCTTCGAGCTGACCGACGACTACAACGGCGCCAGCACGCCGCTCGAAGCCATGCATGGCACCGTGGTGGAGACAGGTCTGCGCGGCACCAACACGCGAAGCGAGACCCGCCTGAACTGGGACGTGTCCATCTACTACACGGCGTTGCGCGATGAGATCCTCTCCCGCGACGACCCCGATGCGCCGGGCACCAGTCTCTCGGCCAACATCGACAAGACTACGCATGCCGGCATCGAGGCGCTGATTGGCGCGAGCTTCGCCCTAGGATCAGGTGAACATCGACTCGAGTCACTGGTGAGCGCCACGTACAACGCATTCACCTTCAATTCGGATCCGGAATATGGTGACAACCGATTGCCGTCGGCGCCGCGCTATTTTCTTCGCGGTGAACTGATGTATCGCAACACCCTGGGTTTCAGCGCGGGCCCCACCTTCGACCTCATCGGCCCGAAATACGCCGATTTCGCGAACTCGTACCGCCTGGGCTCCTACGGCCTGTTAGGCGCGCGCGCAGGCTATTCGACTGACAGATGGGAAGTCTTCGCCGAGGCTCGCAATCTGCTGGACCGTGACTACGTGGCCACGGTTCTGGTGAAGGACGTCGTCACGCCGACTTCCGAGATGCTGTTCCCCGGCGCGCCGCGCTCCTTCTATGCGGGAATGCGATTCCAGTTCTGAGCGGGCTTTGTGACCCGATCATGTCGTGCGCAGGGTCAGACGACCCTGGAGCCAGTCGATCGCAGCAATGGCGAGGATCGAAGCTCCTAACAACGGCATTGCCACGCACAGCGCCGCTGCCACCACGAAGACGATGCGGGGAAAGCGGAGCTGCCGTTTCGGAGGAGCCGCAACTCCGCCATGTGGCCGTCGCCGGTACCACCCGATAAAACCCGTAACGACGAGCCAATACAGTACGGCGACCACCAGCGTATTGAATACCTGGTTCGCCCGCCCGAAGAAATGTCCTTCGTGAAGATCGATGCCGAGCGACACCATCTTCGACAGCATTGGGAAATTCTCCCAGGTCACGCGAGTGCGCACGGCGCCGGTCTGACCGTCGAGTTGTAGATAGGTCTCGTCCCAGGCACGCGGGTGATCGTCACGTAGAGTGACCGGTGCACCGGGCGCTGCCGGATGAATCTCGAGGTTGCCGCGCGCGCCCGCAGCACGGGCGTGAGCCACGACTTCATCGAGGGTCAAGCCCGTTGGGGCGCTAGCGCTCGCGGCATGAGCGTCATGATTGGCGTGGCCGTCATGCTGACCGCCCGCGAAGAAGAATCCGATCGGCGATTCCTGATGCGTCGCTTTCTCTATGGGCCCGAGCACCTGGTTGCCCCAGAACGTCGTCCACGGCAGTGCCGTGAACAGGAATGCGAGCATCACGAACGAGAAATAAACGCCAACCGTCGCATGCAGGTCGCGCCAGAAGACGCGCGGGCCGCCGTTCATTCGCGGATACAGCACGCCCGCGAGGCCGGCGGCATTGCGTGGCCACCAGAGATAGAGTCCCGTCAGTGTCATCACGATGGCCCAGCAGGCACCCAGCTCCAGTAGATAGCTGCCCCAGGGCTTGATGGGCCAGCCTCCATGCAACCCCCGCGTAAGCCCGCGCAGCCAGTGGGTCGACGCGACGGCGCCAAGGTACTCGCCCGTATGCGGGTCCGTGAATGCGGGATAGGGCAATCCGTTCGGGTCTGCGAAGAAGAACGCGGTGGACCGTCCCGGATCTCCGTTGACCTCGATGGACTGAAGCTGTTCACGCGGATGATGCCGCAGCACGGTGTCGAGCTGCGCTTCGAGGCTGGCTTGGCTGGCGATGGGCGCCACTCGAACTAGCCCGGGATAAGCGAGCGCGGCGATCTCCTGGTGCCAGAGATACAGCACGCCGGTCGTCGCCTGCCAGAGCACGAAGGGAATCACGATGAGCGCGGCAAAGAAATGCCAGCGCCACACGCGCGCGTAAAGAAGGTGCGAGGACCGCAATGGCTCGTCTGCCGCTGTTGCGTCCCGCTTGATCCTTGAAGGCATGGATTTGCTCGTTGTGGAAGAAGTCACCGCCCCAGGGCGCGCCGTCCGGATTCTAGGGAGCCATGGGGCGAAGAGGATGCGGCAATTTGTCGCAGGCGCTTCCAGGGGGCGGCATCACTCATAATGCAAACATGAGATCGATCATCGTCTTGTTGATGTTGTCGCTCGCGGCCTGTGACGCCAGCCGTGAGTTATCACCGGCTGCGGCCGATATCCGAGCCGTCATGATGCGGGATTGGAACAAGCCCGAGGCGCCCTTGACCGTGGATCCCATCGTGGTCGTCGGCGCATTCGCGATCGCGGACTGGACGCAGCCGGAGCTGGGAGGCCGTGCGCTGCTGCAGCGCGAGGGCGACCGCTGGAGCGTGGTGCTCTGTGCGGGCGATACCCTGAAGAGCGCCGGCATGCTCGTGCACGCGGGCATGTCTCGTTCGGACGCAGATGCGTTACTGCAGTCACTCACGATCGCGGAGACTTCCGTGCCCGCCGAGCGCCTGGCGCGAATCGCGGCCTTCAAAGGGGTGGTACGCATGACTGGCAGTGGCCACGGACATTCCACGCCGTGAACGGAATCGGTTGGCAGGGCTCATCTTCGCGCAGCTTCATGGTGCTGCTTTGCAAGCTGCGATGGATCGCCGTCGCAGGGCAGGCGATTACCATTGCCATCGTCACCGGACCCATGCAGGTAAAGCTACCGGCCCTGCCGCTCTGGGCGGGAGTGCTGTTTCTGGCGGCCTTCAATTCCTACGCGTCGGTGCGCGCGTCTCGCATTCACGATACGGGACCAGCCGAGTTGTTTGCGCATCTGCTGGTCGACGTCCTGGTGCTGGCCTGGCTCATTGCCTGGAGCGGCGGCATCGAGAATCCCTTCGCATCGCTATTCCTCCTGCCCATCGCCTTGTCGATTCTCTCGCTTCCCGCCGTGTGGGTGTGGGTGACCGCGGTTTGCTGTGTCGTGGGCTTAGGAATGTCGGTGTATCTCGGCCAGCCATTGCCGCACGTGCACGGCGCCATGGGCGACACATTCAACCTGCACAAGATCGGAATGCTGGTGAACTTCCTGGTTTCCGCTGCCGTCATGCTGGTGTTCTTCGCGCGACTCGCAAAGCTTTGGCGCGAGCGGGAGCGGGAACTCGCCACGCTGCGCGAGAGATTCACTCGCAACGAAGGCATCCTGGCGCTGGCCACGCATGCCGCGTCGGTGGCACACGAACTCAATACACCGCTCGCCACGCTGACGTTGATGACGGACGAGCTGGATGGCGAGGACGCGGCAACCATCCGCGCGCTGCTCGTGCAATGCCGCGACCGCGTGCGCGCCCTCGCAGCGAACGCCCACGAGAACGGTGCCGGTCTCGTGAATCTGGAGGAAGTCATCGACCGCTGGCAGCTGGTGCGCCCGACCATCGAGCTAGTCCGCGAAGGTACCGCAGCCGGAAGCGAATGCGTCGATGCCTCGGTAGGTCACCTGCTGCAGGCGTTGCTCAACAATGCGGCCGACGCCAGCGAGCAGGCCGGGAGCCGCAGGGTGGACCTGCGTCTCGACACCTCATCCGGCTTGTTGCGCGGAGAGATCCGCGACTATGGCCCGGGCATCGATCAAACTACTCCGCTCCTCCCCGGTACGCTGTTCCGGACCAGCAAACCCGGCGGGCTGGGCATTGGTCTCGCGCTCTCGCACGCGACGGTAGAGCGGCTGAACGGCGAGCTGTCGATGCATCCGCCGGCGGACGGCCCGGGCGTGCGCGTGACTTTCCAGCTGCCAGGTACGGTGCGGACATGATGGGCTTGCTGGTCGATGACGATGTGCTGTTCGTGCGCACCTTGCAGCGCTCCCTGCAGCGCCGCGGCATCGAGGCCGTTACTGCCGCCGACGTCGAGTCCGCGCTTGCCGCCGCCCGCGAACACGCCTTCGACTTCGCGCTGCTCGATCTCAAGATCGGCAAGGAGTCTGGACTCCGGCTGATCGAGCCGCTGAAGGCGATCCGTTCCGAGGTCCGTGTGGTGATGATGACCGGCTACGCCAGCGTCGCCACGGCCGTCGAGGCCATCAAGGCCGGCGCCCATGACTATCTACTGAAACCCGTGAGCGTCGACGCCATCCTGCGCGTGCTCACCGACGATCCTTCCGCGCCGGCGGAGGAGTCCGACACCATGCTGCCGCTGGGCCGGCTCGAGTGGGAGCACATCCAGCAGGCGTTGCGCACCACCGACGGCAATATTTCCGCCGCCGCCCGCGTGCTCGGAGTGCATCGCCGGTCGCTGCAGCGCAAGCTGGCGAAAAAACCCGTTCCCGCGCGCGATGACGAGGAATAATGCTCTTCGCCGGTCTCTCGAATGTCCTGGTCTTCTCGTGCCGGCCTTGATTGTCTGGTTCGTGTGTCGCGACAAATGGCCGAAAGTCGGACGGAATCTATACATCACGTGGTGCGTGTTGTTCCTTGCAACGCTTTTCTTTCTATTTCCAGCCGGATGGACCGTAGGAATATAGTCAACGTGGTCGAAATTGGCGTTTTTCTGATGGGTATTTCCTGAGGTATGGATATTCGGGAAAATTCAAAAAGCGCTGCAATTCATGTTCTCGGGAGCCGGTATGAATCCCTCTCTCCCGCCAATTCTTCGGCCAGCGTTGACGATGGTCGCATCTCGCCGCCACAAGATCAGCGGGGAGTTTCGCCGGAAATTCGGCCGATACTTCGGTGAGCTTCGCTTGAGGCGTTGAGCACGATAGAACAAGTCGGAAAAACACGCATGGGGCGCTAGTCGTGGCTCCGTGCGTCACGTACATCAACGGCGGACTCCAAGTCTGGACGGGACTAAAAAGGGTGTCAGGTCGCGAAGACAAAAGCGATGGTGAGTCCAACCCGCATAGTCTGCTTTTCCCCGTATCCGTTTTGGTACGCGAGCACACCTGAAGTCGATTCCATCGGTGGCCGAAGTAGTTTGCCCAGCACACGCGCCAGTAGACTAGAAAAGATAGTTGGTATCGATAGTGGTCGGTGCGGGAAGTCGCGCTAATCGTAAGATCCCCTAAGACCCATCCAGATCATTCGCGATTTCTTCATTTCGGGCGCGTGTATGATCTTGGTCGACAGGAGTCTTGGAGCGCGTGAGCGGCGACAGCATACGGAAATGACAAAGAACTGCCGTATTTTTGTCGGTGAAGTCGCTTGACTCCGAATGCTTCCGAAATCCCATCAGAACTGCTCGCTGATATCCAGCGTGACTGGACCCTCCAGGAGTATGGCCGCGCTCTGACAAAAATCGAGGCGCATTGGCGCGTGGATCCCGCCGAACCGATGCGCCGCCTGCATTACGCGACGATTCTCGGCCACTGTTCGCGTTTCCACTCGGCTCGCCAGCAGTTGGACGAGTTGATCGGCTCTGCGTCGCCTGGTCGGCGCCTGTGGGCGTTGGGTTCGGCGGGCGTCGCCTGCTGCGATTTTCAGCGATTCGACTGGGCGGCGGAGTTCATGCAACTCGCCGCCGCGGAACCTCAGCCGCCTGCGGCGGTGTTTCATCGCTGGGCCGAAGCACTCGAACGCCTCAACCGTCTGCCCGAGGCCGCCGTCGCGCTGGCCGAAGGTCAATCGTGTTTTCCGGATCATCCCGGGTTGATGCTGCTCGCGGCGCGTCTGGCACGACGCTGTGGAGCGATCGAGAAAGGCGAGCGTTTGGCGCGAGCCGTCATCAGCATGCCCGAAGCGTCGCCCGAGGTTCGCTGTCAGGCCGGATATGAATTGGGCCATGCGCTCGACGCGCAGGACCGCTGCAACGAGGCCTATGCCGCGTTTGTGGCGGCCAAGGAAATTCAGCGTCCTTATGCCGAGCAGTTCAAAGCCACCTGGCACGAGCGCATGCGGGATTTGCGCTCCGCGGATCGTGTACCGACGGCCGAGGATTTCACGCGCTGGGCCGAAACGCCGCCGGCGACGCCGCATCGGCACGCCTTTCTGGTGGGCTGTCCTCGCTCGGGCACCACGCTGCTGGAGAGAATCCTGAGCAGTCATCCGCAATTGGCTTCTTCGTCCGAATCCTCCGTCTGGCACAGTCACGTCTGGATGCCCTTGCTGCGAGGGCATCCACGCTCCTCCGGAATGCGTGCGCTGCTGGCGCAAATGTCGCGGGAGGAGATCGAAGTGGCGCGCGGCGCATATTGGCGCAACATCATCGAGACGGTGGACGAGTCGCTGCACGATCGGCTGCTCCTCGACAAGAATCCGTCGATCTTTCCCTTGCTGGCCGGTGCCGTGCGGCTGTTTCCGGAGGCCAGAGTGCTGGTCGCGCTGCGCGATCCGCGGGACGTCGTCTGGTCTTCTTTTACGCAATCACTGCCCGTTAACGCTGCAACGGCGGCGTTTGCCCAGCTCGAATCCACCTCGGAGCAGGTGGCGACGGAGCTCGAGCATTGGTTGCGGCTGCGCTCCCGCCTGACAACGCCGTGGCTCGAGGTTCGCTATGAATCCCTGGTGCGGGAACCCGAGCCGCAGATGCAGCGCGTGCTGTCCTTTCTGAATGTGGCCTGGTCGCCCGAGGCATTGGCTTTCCACCGGCGAAGCGATCCGGTTCGCTCGCCGACTTACGCGGCGGCGGCGCGGCCGGTACATCAGGAAGCTGTGGGACGATGGCGGCGCTATGCGGCGCTGATCGAGCCGCTCGAGGCGCGGCTGGGCGAGGTCATCCGGGAAGTTGGAGGAGACTGGCCAACATGAAGTGTAGTTTGGTCTTGCACTTGCAATCACGGGAGAGGCGATGAACCGCATTTTCAGGATTATTTGGTCCAAGACGCGGCTCACCTGGGTGGTGGCGTCCGAAAACGCGAAGCGCAGAGGCAAGGGCGGCGGCGCAGTCGATGAGCGGGCGACGGCTTTGGGACTCGCGCGCGACTGCGATGTGGTTGAGGCTCCGCCACTGGCATTTGCGTGGCAGCTGCGGTTGGGTTCACTGCTGGTGCTGCTGGCATCGTGCCCACCGACATACGCGATTGATTACTACTGGGACGCCGACGGCGGCACTGCCGGTGCCGGCGGCACAACGCCCACCGGAACCTGGAGCACCGGCGGCGCGACGTTGTCCACGAATGTCAACGGCGCCACGGCTACCGGCGCAGTGACGACGACCACGGCAGACCGGCTGTTTTTCTCCGCAGGAACGGATGCCACGGGCACGTACACCGTGACCGTGAACGGCACGCAGAACATCGGCCGGCTGACGTTCCAGGAAGGCACGGTGAATCTGAGCGGCGGCACGATCAATTTCGGCGTCGTTTCCGGCCTCATCGATGGCGATGCCACACCGGACACGATTTCATCCGTCATCGCCGGGACCAACGGCGTGCGTTTCAGTGGCGGCACGAGAACGCTGACCGGCACCAACACCTACACCGGCCAGACGGTGCTGGGTGGCAGCGGACTGGCCCAGGCCGCGGTAATTCTCGCAGCGCCTGGAGGTAATGCCGTCAGCGGGAATCTTTTGCAACTCGGCGGCGGCAACTACACGTCCGCCGGGTTCGTGACGCTGGGCGCCGCGGAGCAGATCAACGATACCGCAACCGTGACCTTGTCCTCCGGCCACTACTCAGGTTCGTCTATCTTCTCGCTGAACGGATTCAACGAAACCATGGGCGGAATCAATCTCGGGCATCAGGGCAACGGCTCGTCGGTCACGTTCCGCAACGGCGCGGCGACCGATGCCACGGTGACGCTGGTCGGCTCGGGCACCTATACGACCGCTATCGGGGATCGTCTGACCGGTCGCAGCATTCAGAACGGCGGCGCAGGCAGATTGAATTTCGTGATCGCGCTGACCGGAGCGGGCCACCAGACCTTCGCCGGAACGGCACCCAGCTATACAGGAACCACGCTCGTCAACAGCGGCACGCTGCGGCTGTGGAATACTTCGGCCTGGGCCAGCAACGCAATCCTGGACGGCGGCACGCTCAACCTGCACCAGACGGCAACAGGAACTCCCGTGGCTGCGGGGGGGAACGCGGCGACGCGCACGCATTCGCAAAACATCGGCGGCGCGGGCGGTACGCTGCGAAAGACCGGCGACGGCACCGTCATCCTGAGCAGCAACAACACCTATCAGAGCGCCACGCAAATAGACCAGGGCACGCTACGCGCGGGTTCCGCCACCGCCTTCGGCAACAACTCGGCGGTGACGCTCGCGAACATCGCGGGCGCGACCATGGACCTCAACAGTTTCAATATCGCCATCGGCTCGCTCGCGGGCGGCGGGACCGCCGGCGGCAACGTCACGATGGGCTCGGGAAACCTTTCTGTCGGGGGCAACAACTCCGACACTATCTACTCGGGCGTGATCAGCGGAACGGCCACCGTGACGAAGATCGGTACCGGCACGCAGACTCTGAGCGGCACCAATACGTATGCCGGCCTCACCTCCGTCAGTGGCGGAACGCTCCAGCTCGGCAGCGGCGGCAACACCGGCAGCATCAGCAGCGCGCAAGCCACCGTCGCCGCCGGCGCCTCGCTCGCGGTGAACCGCTCCGACGCGTTCACGCTGAGCCAGAACGTCACCGGCGACGGGACGCTCGTGCTACGCGGCGCCGGCGCCACGACGATGACGGCGAACAGTGACATCGATCACGTGGTGCTCGAGCATGGCCGACTGGTGACGCCGGGCGAGCTGACTGCCGACGACATCACGTTCAGCAACGACGGCGGCGCCACGCTGGAAGTGACCGGCACGTTGCAGACCGCGACCGCCGGCGCCGCGCTGGTCACCGGCGGATCGTCGAACGACACGGTGTGGATCGACGCCGGAGCGACGATGCTGGCCAACGGTACGCTCGGCGACGGCGCCGATATGCTGGACGTCGCGGGCCTCCTGGACACTGGCGCCGGCAGCTTCGATCTGAATGCCGGTGACGATACCTTCGTCATCCACGACAACACCAACGTCACGGGGTCTGTCCTCGGCGGCGCGGGCAACGACACGCTCAACGCCGACATCGCCGCCAGCGCTATGCTGGGTGCCGTACAGACATTCGAGACGCTGACCAAGTCGGGAATCGGCACGCTCGACATCGTCGGCCCGGGCATCTCGGATTTTTCCATCGTCAACGTCAACGCCGGAACCCTCGCCATCGGCGCCAGCGCGATGCTCGATGCCCCCGCTGGCGGTAGTTTGGCAACCACGGTTGCTGGCGGCGCCACGCTGGCAGTGGCGGGCAACTATGGCTGTGGCAGTGGCAACGACACGCTGACGGTGGCCGGCACCGTATCGGGTGCGGGCACGATCGATTTGTGCGGCGGTGACGATTCGCTGACGCTCGAGGACGGCGCGCAGTTGAACAACGTCACCGCCATCAATGGCGGTGCGGGCGCGGGCGACCTGCTGGTGTTGAACACCGTCACTGGGTTCGGCCTGAACGGCAGCGAAGTCATCAACTTCGAACTACTGCAGAAGAACGACGCCGGCACGGCAACGCTCTCGGGTACCCATAGCTTCGCCGGCGGCACGGCGCTCGATGGCGGCGGGCTGAGCATCAGCGGGTCGCTGGAAACGCCCACGATCGGCCTGGCCGACGGCACGGTGCTGACTGTCGCGGGCACTGTGCAGGCGGCAGGCGCGAGCCAGGCGCTGATCAGCGGCAGTGCGGGCATCAACACGGTGAGCATGGGCGCGGGCGGTACCTTGCGGGCGAGCGGCGATCTGGGCAACGGCGCCGATGTGCTCGATGTGGCCGGCACGCTCGAGGTCGGCGGCGGCACATTCTTGCTCGGCGATGGCGACGACAACTTCGTCGTGCACGACGGCACGGTGGTCACGGGAGCCGTTGACGGCGGGGCGGGCCTCGACACCCGTACTTTCAACATCAACGCCAGTGCCGATCTTGGAGCGCTGTTGGGCTTTGAAGGGGTGACGAAGACCGGGACCGGCGTGCTCAACATCACCGGTCCGGGTGCCACCGACCTGCAGGCCGTGGACGTGCTCGCGGGCAGGCTGGATGTGCTCGCCGGCGCGAGCGTGATCGCGACCGTCGGCGCGACGTTGAACACAGTAGTGGCTGCGGGCGCCACGCTGAACGTCGAGGGCGCGTATGGCTGCGGCGATGGTGGCGACAACATGATCGTCGCCGGCACCGTATCGGGAAGCGGAACCCTCGATCTATGCGGCGGCGAAGACACGCTGATCTTGCGAGACGGCGCGGTGCTGGCTAACACGATCAGCGGCGGTGCGCATGGCAGCGGCGACACCTTGATGCTCGAGAATGCCGGAGCGCTCACCTTCGACGCCTCCCGCACCCTCAACTTCGAGTTCCTGGTGAAGGACAACGCGGGTGCCGCGACGCTGACGGGCAGCCAGAGTTACATCGGCGGCGTCGCGCTGAACGACGGGACATTGAGTGTGGCTGGTGTAGTGAACACCCCGACGGTGGCGCTGGCCGACGACACGGTGCTCGACATCACCGGCACCCTGCAGTCCGCCGCAGCCACCACCACCAGCATCACCGGCAGCGCCGGCATCAACACGGTGATCGTAGGTGCGGGTGGCACCTTGCGGGCGAGCGGCGATCTGGGCAACGGCGATGATGTGCTCGATGTGGCCGGTAACCTCGATACCGGCGGCGGGGTGTTCATGCTCGGCGGCGGCGACGACAGCCTCCTCATCCATGACGGCACCCACATCGTCGGAACCGTCGATGGCGGCGCGGGCTTCGACAGCCTGAACACGAGCATCGCGGGCATCGCCGATCTCGGCGCCGTCAGCACCTTCGAAGAGCTGATCAAGAGCGGCGCCGGCACGCTGAACATCAACGGCCCGGCACCCTCGGACTTCGCGTCGGTGGAGGTGCAGGGCGGTAGTTTGAACATCGCCGCGGCCGGCTCGTTGAACGGGGTTCAGAACGTCACCGTCGCCAGCGGCGCCAGCCTGATCGTCGACGGCTCGTTCACGTTCACGCCCGGCGCGGACACGTTCACGGTAGCGGGCGACGTCAGTGGCCTGAGCTCCATCGACATGCTCGACGGTGACGATATGCTGACGATCCAGGATGGCGCCGACCTGAGTGGGTTGGCGGGCCCGGTCGACGGCGGTACCGGAACCGACACGCTGAATGCGGATATCGCCACCAGTGCCACGCTCGGCGGCGCGATCGACTTCGAGACGTTGATCAAGTCCAACACCGGCACGCTCAATATTCTCGGTCCCGCGGCGTCGCAGTTCGACACGGTGCTCGTGCAGGGTGGCACATTGTTTGTCGGTGCCGGCGCAGTGGTCGACCCGCAGACGACAGTCGTCGATGCGGGCGCGACGATGACGGTTGACGGCGCCTACAGCGGCACGCTGGGCAACGACACGTTCACTGTCTCTGGCGGAGTCAACGGCACGGGCACGATCGATTTGCTCGCGGGCGACGACGTGCTCACGATCAACGACGGCGGCGACATCGGTGGACTGACGAATCCGATCGACGGCGGCAGCCACACACCCGCCGGCGACGCGGTGGTGCTGAACTTCGCGAGCGACAGTACATTCTCCAGCGGCAACGTCATCAATTTCGAAAGCCTGGTGAAGCAGAATGCCGGTACCGTAACGCTGACGGGCACGACTGCATTCAGCGGTGGCACGGCGCTCGATGGCGGCGGGCTGAGCATCAGCGGGTCGCTGGAAACGCCCACGATCGGCCTGGCCGACGGCACGGTGCTGACTGTCGCGGGCACTGTGCAGGCGGCAGGCGCGAGCCAGGCGCTGATCAGCGGCAGTGCGGGCATCAACACGGTGAGCGTGGGCGCGGGCGGTACCTTGCGGGCGAGCGGCGATCTGGGCAACGGCGCCGATGTGCTCGATGTGGCCGGCACGCTCGAGGTCGGCGGCGGCACATTCTTGCTCGGCGATGGCGACGACAACTTCGTCGTGCACGACGGCACGGTGGTCACGGGAGCCGTTGACGGCGGGGCGGGCCTCGACACCCGTACTTTCAACATCAACGCCAGTGCCGATCTTGGAGCGCTGTTGGGCTTTGAAGGGGTGACGAAGACCGGGACCGGCGTGCTCAACATCACCGGTCCGGGTGCCACCGACCTGCAGGCCGTGGACGTGCTCGCGGGCAGGCTGGATGTGCTCGCCGGCGCGAGCGTGATCGCGACCGTCGGCGCGACGTTGAACACAGTAGTGGCTGCGGGCGCCACGCTGAACGTCGAGGGCGCGTATGGCTGCGGCGATGGTGGCGACAACATGATCGTCGCCGGCACCGTATCGGGAAGCGGAACCCTCGATCTATGCGGCGGCGAAGACACGCTGATCTTGCGAGACGGCGCGGTGCTGGCTAACACGATCAGCGGCGGTGCGCATGGCAGCGGCGACACCTTGATGCTCGAGAATGCCGGAGCGCTCACCTTCGACGCCTCCCGCACCCTCAACTTCGAGTTCCTGGTGAAGGACAACGCGGGTGCCGCGACGCTGACGGGCAGCCAGAGTTACATCGGCGGCGTCGCGCTGAACGACGGGACATTGAGTGTGGCTGGTGTAGTGAACACCCCGACGGTGGCGCTGGCCGACGACACGGTGCTCGACATCACCGGCACCCTGCAGTCCGCCGCAGCCACCACCACCAGCATCACCGGCAGCGCCGGCATCAACACGGTGATCGTAGGTGCGGGTGGCACCTTGCGGGCGAGCGGCGATCTGGGCAACGGCGATGATGTGCTCGATGTGGCCGGTACCCTCGATACCGGCGGCGGGGTGTTCATGCTCGGCGGCGGCGACGATCACTTCGTCGTGCACGACACCACGGCGGTGACTGGCACGGTCGACGGTGGCATGGGCAACGATCTGATCAACGTCGATATCAGTGCCGGCAATACAGTGCCGCTGGGCGCCATGCTGGGATTCGAATCGCTGGGCAAATCCGGCGCGGGCACGCTCCAGATCAACGGTCCATCGCAGTTCATCGATGTGGACGTACTGGCTGGCACCTTGGAGTTGAGCGGGACGGGTGGCATCGCGGCGCAAACTACCCGCATCCTCAACGGTGCAACGCTGAACCTGACGGGTAATTTTAGAGGCACCGCCGGCGAGGACACCTTTCATGTCGCTGGCACCGTCGCGGGGCCGGGCACGCTCGATCTCGACGATGGCAACGACATGCTCGTCATTCAAGACGGCGCCAATCTGTTGGGCCTGGCCACGCCGCTCGATGGCGGCGCCGGCGGAAATATTCTCGTCACCGACATCGCCGGCAGCGCCACGCTCGGCGGCATGATCAACTTCGCCACGCTGAACAAGACCAACATCGGCATGTTGCGCGTCGACGGCCCGGCGCCTTCGGCCTTCAGTGTTGTCAATGTGAGCGGGGGAACGCTGGCTCTCGGCACCGCCGGGGACATCAGCGGCGCGACTGCAACCACTGTCGCGAGCGGAGCCACGCTGCAGGTCGATGGCGGTTATGCAGGCAGCGCGGCTGACGATGTCTTCACACTGTCAGGCACGCTCAGGGGTGGCGGGGTGATCGATCTGCTGGACGGCGATGATGTCTTTACCATCAACACCGGTGCGACCGTGGCATTCTCGGGAGTCGTCGATGCGGCGGCAGCGACCGCAGATCGGTTCGTGCTTGCCGGGGCCGGTAGCGGCAGTTTCGACATGGGCCTGATCGGGCGCGTGTTCCGGAACTTCGAAGGGTTCACCAAGGAAGGCGCGGGCACGTGGCGGCTGACGGGTACCGGTGACCGGGACTGGACGGTACTAGATGGCACGTTGATCGGCGACAGCGCCAGCTTCGGCGGGGACATCGCCAATGCCGCGATCGTGGTCTTCGATCAAGCGTTCGACGGCACGTTCGACCGCGTACTTTCGGGCAGCGGCACGCTGATCAAGCAGAACGCGGGCACGCTGGTAGTTAGTGGCGCCAACACGTTCAGCGGCACCACGCAGATTGCGGCCGGGACCTTGCAGGTCGATGGCACGCTGCCGGGCGCTTTGACGGTTTCGTCCGGGGCAACACTGTCGGGCATCGGCAGCGTGGGAAGCGTGACCGCGCTCGCCGGCGGATTCGTAGCGCCGGGAAATACGGCAACGCCGTTCGGAACCCTGACGTTGACGGGAGACTATGCGGGCGGCGCCACGGTCACGATCAACACGCAGCTTGGAGACTCGAGCTCCCCCGCAAGCCGGCTGGTGATCCAAGGCAGCGCGAGCGGCACCTCGCCCGTTCTCATCAACCCTGCGAGCGGGAACGGTGCCCAAACGGCGGGTGATGGGATCTCCATCATCCTGGTCGGCGGCGTCAGCCCTTCCGACAGCTTCCACTTGGCGCGAGCGGTACAAGCGGGCGCCTTCGAGTACCTGCTCTTTCAGGGCGGCGCATCCGATGCGAACGACTGGTTCCTGCGCTCCGAGCTCGCCGATCCCCCTTCCTCATCCGATCCCGAGCCTCCGGTGCCTGCCTACCGGCCGGGCGTGGCCGGTTATGTGCTGGGGCCCCAGGCCAACCTCGAGTATGGATTCACCGCGATCGGAAATCTGCGCTCACGTGTGGGCGATCAGGGGCGCGTGGCGAATGCGAAGCCGGATCGGTCGGACACCGATGCCTGGATGCGCGTGCACGTGGATGAGATCGACGCCGTCGGCAGGCGTTTCCAGGCGCTGGATCTGAACATCAAGACCCTGCAATTTGGCACGGACGTCTACGCGTACAAGTCGGGCGAGGCGACCGCACACTTCGGGCTGATGGCGAGTGTTGGCGAGAGCCGCGCCACGTTCTTCGACCCAGCGCGTGCGATCGCTGGCCTTGCGACCCGTGCCGGAAATGCAGAGACGGACGTCAATGGTGCGGGCGCGTATTGGACGATCCACGGAACGAGCGGCGGCTACTTCGACATGGCCGCTCAGCTGCTTCACTATCAAAATCGCTATCGCGATGCGTATCTCGCGAGCGGCAAACAGAGCGGCTGGGGCGGCACGTTGTCGGCGGAGATCGGCGCGCCGTTCGCACTCGGGGCGACCAACTGGCGGATCGAGCCGCAACTGCAGCTCGTCTACCAACAGCTCGAGCTCGGCGATTTCACGGATGAGGTCGGTGCCGTCGCGCGGGTAAAAGACGACGCGTTGCGCGCACGCGCCGGTGTGCAGCTGTTTCGCGCACCTGCGAAATGGCTTGGCCTGAATGATGCCTCGCCCTATTTGGGGTTCGGTGCACAGCGGGATTTCGGGGACGCCGCGTCGGTGGTTGTCGGCAACACCGCGGTCCGCGAGCAGCTTCCCGATACCACGGGTGACGTGAGCGTCGGATTCACAGGCAGTGTGCGGCCTGGAATAACGCTGCACCTCGACGTGCGTTATCAGCAATCGACCGAGGCAGAGCAGCGCGACGGCGTGCGTGCAAATTTCGGATTTCGCATGACGTTCTAGAAATTGCCCGCGGGCTTTCGCAAACAGATTGTTAGTCTGCCCGTGCGCCCAATGCCGGCTTCATGGCCGCTGCCGCTCCATTGACGTGACCCTCATTGAGCACACGGATAAGTGCCTGTGAATCCAGTGGCTTCAAGAGGTGATGATCGATTCCCGCGGCTTTGGAACGCTGCCGGTCTGCCAGCAGACCCCATCCGGTAAGGGCCGCGATCACGACAGATTCCAAACCCGGTTGTTGACGCAATCGGCGGGCGACCTCATAGCCGTCCATGCCAGGCATTCCGATGTCGAGGAAAACGATGTCTGGAAAAAACTCACCCGCTGCTTCCAGCGCCGAAGGCCCGTCGTGAGCGGATCGTACCTCGTGGCCACGCATGCGAAGCAAGATCGTGAGACTCGAAGCGGCGTCCTGATTGTCGTCGACGACAAGCAGCCGGCGACCGGTACTAGCTACCGGCTGCGCGGGCTCGTCGTTCGTTTTCTTCATGGGACTGGAGATCAGCGGCAGGCGAACCACGAATTCACAACCCTTTCCGAGTCCCGCGCTGCGCGCCTCGATGGATCCGCCGTGCATTTCGGTCAGACTTTTCGCAAGTGTCAGGCCGATCCCCAAGCCCCCTTGCGACTTGCTCGTCGTGTGGTCCGCCTGGACGAACAATTCAAAAACGTGCGGGAGGATTTCCGCCGCGATTCCGATGCCGTTGTCCTGCACTACCAGCACGACGTCGCCCTTTTCCCGCACCGCCGAGACCCGAATCTGTCCATTCGCGTCGGTGTACTTGGCGGAGTTGGTGAGCAAATTCCCGACAACCTGGGTGAGTCGTACCGCGTCGGCGTCCACGAGCAGCGATTCCGTTGGAAGTGAAACTTCCAGCCGGTGTCCGTGAACTTCGATGAGCGGCTGAACAGTCTCCACCGCCCTGGCGACGATGGCAGCCAGTTCTACGGGCTCTTTACGCAGATCGATCTTCGCGCGCATCACTCGCGACACATCGAGCAGATCGTCCACGAGGCGGACGAGGTGATGGACCTGCCGCTCCATCATTGCTCTCGTTTGCTGAATCATCGCCGCGTCGATCCTGGGTATCTTCAGTATCTCCAGTGAATTGCGCAACGGGGCAAGCGGGTTGCGCAGCTCATGCGCCAGCGTTGCCAGGAACTCATCTTTGCGGCGGTCGGTATCGTGAAGCTGTTCGACGCGGACGCGAAGCTCATCCTCCAATCTCTTCCGGCTAGTGATATCCACGAGCACGCCCGGCATCCGCACAGCCCGACCCTCACGATCGTGTTCGACCACGCCGCGGGCAGTCACCCATCGCAGAGAGCCATCGCTCTGCACGATTCGATAGTCCGCTGCGTACGGCTCGCCAGTTTCGACCGCCCGCTTGAGAGCAGCGGCAATCGTTTCCCGGTCATCCGGGTGGATAGCCTGAAAATACCGGTCGAGCATGCCGCCATCCGCCTCGGACGGCGGAAGGTTGAACAGCTCGGCGAGTTGTGCATCGGCATTCAAGCGATCGGCAACGATGTCCCAAGTCCAGGTCGCGATCGCACCGGCTTCCAGCGCGGCGTCGAGGCGCGAACGCGCATCGGCAAGCGCCATCTCGGCGCGCTTGCGCTCGGTGACATCACGCGTGAAGCAACGGGAGTGTATGAACGTGCCCGCGTCAAAAAGGGCGCTCGAATCGATCAGTACATGTTTGATGGATCCGTCCTTGCAACGCAGCCGCGCGGGATATTCGGCCAATCTTTCGCCCTTGCTCAATCTCTCGAGGATGTCGCAGATCGTATTCGCATCGGCGTGAAATTCCGTTATCGAACGACCCAGATATTCGTCGCGCGTATACCCGAGCATGTCGAGCTCGGCGCGGTTCGCCCGCAGGATTGTTCCGTCCGCGCCCACCCAATGGAGACCGATAGTCGCGTTCTCGAAAAAGTCGGCAAGATCGGCTTCACTTCGCCGCAAGTCGTTCTCGGTCGACTTTCGCTCGACAAACTGCCCGAAGCTGGCAGCGACCGAGCCCATCATCTCCGACAAGTCCGAATCCGGCGCACGATGGCGCTGCGCAAAGAACTCGATGATCCCCAGAGTGCGATCGCCAAGCGTGACGGGGAACGCGCATGCGCTTTGCAGTCCACTTTGTCCGGCGATCGCGGTTCGCGCGAAATTGTTCTCTTGCGCCAGATTCTGAATCCACACCGGCTGGCTGCTGGCCCAGACACGGCCAGGCAGCCCCTGACCGAGCAGGAACGTGTGCGCGCAGCTTTCGGCGGCGAACTGCACGAGCCGGGCATTGGGCCTGTGCCATTGCGCGCGAATTTCCAGACGTTCTCCTGCGACCTGCCAGAAAAATCCAGCGTCCCATGAGACGTTCTCGCAGATCGCTCGCATCAAGCCAGTCGCAGCTTCTTGCACTGTGGTTGCCTGAATCAATGCATGCGTGACCCCAAGCCTGGCATTGCGCAGCCCTTCGTGCCGCCGTTGTTCAGTCACATCCCGGAATGTCAGCACCTTGCCCACGATGTGCTGCTTTGAATCTCGAATCGGCGCTGCCGACAGATCGATCGCCCGCTCGGTGCCGTCTTTGGCAACCAACACTAGACGGCCGTCGCTACTGCGGTGGTTGCCCTCCTGGCTGGGCAAATCCGCAAGGTGGTCGACACATTCACGCGTATGGGCATCGAACGCCGGGTAAATAGCTGCCAACGGCCTGCCTTGCGCTTCATCTGCAGTCCATCCAGTCAGCTTGGCAGCTCCGGGGTTCAGGAATGTCACGAGTCCATCGTTGTCGGTCGCGATCACCGCATCGCTGATGCTCTCGAGCGTGACGCGCAGCCACTCGCGTTGCTCGTGGCGTCGATTTTCCGTCTGGCGCCGCTGCATCACGATGGCGGTCTGATTGGCTCCGACGCCGAGGAGCAACCGATGCTGCTCCGTGGGAAAATCAGCGGCGCGCGACCCGGCAACGAGTATTCCGTGGCTATCTGCGACGCCGAATCGCAACACGGCAACGCGCAGAGGCCCGCTGCCGAAGGGATCCGAAATATTGGCGACAGGTCCTGAGCCCGCCTCCTGCAGCAATTGGGCAATTGAAGTCATGGCGTGCTCCGCGCGGAGCGGATCGAACTGGCTGCTTCGAATTATTTCGATGGGCGTTTTTCCGCTGTCTTCTGCCCAGCGCACGAAGATGAGGTCGAGCGAAAGCGTACGCATCAACACGTCGCACAGGCTGCTGGCAATGCCGTCGTTGCCAAGCCCGCTCCAGATCGCGGGCAGCGTCGACAGCGCGACCAAGTCGCGCATAGTGTGCCGAAGCCTGCGGTTCTCTTCGCCGAGCGCGTCCGCGGGGCGCTCATGCATAACCAGCGGGGCCTCTGGCGTGTGCGCGGTCATGACTTGGATCTGTCGGCCTCGCGTTCCTTGAGCTCTTTCAGCATCTCGTCCGGCGCGACGTAAAAAGGATTTTCCTGGAGGATGCCGCCGACGATCACCATGGGGTGTGTCCGCATGATGTCGATCACCACGCTCGCGTCGAACCGCGACAAATCATAGGTACAGATCACCGGATCGTGGTAGTCCGGCAAGACGTGATTGAGTCGGGTTTCGTATTCGACGATGTCGTGCACGCCTGGCAAGTCTTCGAGTGCCCACTCCATGCTGGCCACCAGTCGGGTGAGCTTTCCGGGCGGCTTTTTGGCAGGGTCCAACGCCTCCTTGATGGTATCGATCATGCGGTACTGATCGAAGTAGCCGTCCTTGACGTAAGCCTCGTCCCAGCGCCGTACTTCCAATTGCCCACGAGTCTCTGCGGCCTCGACATCAATCCCTTCCTGGGCCAATCGTCGAAGATGCTCAGCGCGATGAGTGGCCTTCACGACGTGGAAGGCGCGGTCGCCGTTCTGGAAACCATCTTTGATGAACGGCATCAGCACGCGGTACTCCTCCTCTTGGGAGTGAAAGAAGGCACACACGTGACAGGACCGGCTTAGCACCGATCCCGCCAGCCGAACTCGCTCCCTCTCATTCGTCGCCATAAATCAATTCCTTCGTGCGTCAGGGGTAGGTAAAACTTCTGCGCGACAGCCTGCTTCGGATGGGTGAATCGTAAATGAGGGCTCGCCAGCGTAAACCGTAACCGTGCGCTGGCCGCCGCGAGTGCAGGAGGCCGCACGTGGCGCATGTGGGATGCGGCCTACGTCAATGTGATCCGCTTTAGAAGATTCGTGGATGCAATGGGATGTGATCAGAACAACGCAGGTGGGTGCGTGCGAGGTTCGCCCAACAGTCGACAGACGAATGGCCTGAGCAGCCAAGCAACAATGAAAAGAAGATTCACAGATTGGGAGGCCGGACGTATCTTACAAGCCTCTTCTGTATCAAGGAAAAAGGTGCCAGACAGATCCTCGCGCGCGTAGTCTGCGATTGACACCAGGAGCAACTCATGACCTCGCTACAACATCAACCGTCGGACCACGCATCTAGCGCGCGGGAATCCTGGGATGGGCTTTTATCTTCGGCCGGCCCACGCGATCACATCGTGCAGCTCTATCAGGATCAACAGTTCCTGAATCGCGCCGTGTGCCGCTTCGCGGCTGGCGCAATCGCCAATGGCGAGGGTGTCATCCTGGTTCCCACGGCCGCGCATTGGGAAGCATTTCGTCCGCGCCTGGAGGCTGAGGGCGTGGACGTGAAGGCCGCGCTAGATAACGGACAGCTCACCGTCGTAGATGCAGACGAGTTGCTGCCGCGCTTCATGAAGGATTCCATGCCGGACGCTCCAGTCTTTCTCGGACTCGCGGCCGATGTCATTGCCAAAGCACGCGGCGAAAATCGGTTCCCAAAGGTTCGATGGTGGGGGGAGATGGTGAACGTGCTCTGGGAACAGGGAAACGTGTCCGCCAGCATGAACCTCGAGGACCAGTTCGAACGACTAGCAAACCATCACGAAATTGCGATCTTCTGTTCATTCGTCATGGACAATTTCGATAACGAAGTGCAGGCCCGCCTGCTGCCACGGCTGGGACAAAATCATTCTCACCTGATACCTGTTGAGGACTACATCCGCCTCGAACGTGCAGTCAGCAATGCGCTACGGCATACCGTCGGTGAGGAAGATGCCAGCGTCCTCGAGCGGGACCTGCTTTCCGACAAGTCGAGTGGAATCCGCATGCCTCGCTCGCAGGCACTGCTGCTCGCGCTGCGCGAGAGCCTGCCGGATGTTGCTGAGGCAGTCTTGAAACGCAGCCGAACGCTGTATCACGGAGAGCGCGAGACCCGTTAGTGAGCGAGCCTCACGAAATTCAGCCCGGACACATCGAGCCTCCGCCATCGCAGATTGCCACTGCGAGCCCAGGCACAATAAGTGCAGATGCCATCGGCATCCTGGATACGATCGAAAACCCCATCGTCTTGATCCAGCGCGATTTCAATGTCGCCCGCTTCAACCGGGCGGCGGCAGATTCTCTGGGTGCGACCCTGTCAGATGTGGGCCGGCCGGCTTGCACCATGCAAGCGCTGGCGAGTAATCCGGATTTAGAAAAGGTTTGCTTCCAGGTGATGGTTGACGAAGTGCCGACGCGCTTCGAGATGCGAAACGGCGACCGCTGGTTTCTCGTTCGGGTCGCTCCGTATTCCGGCGACGATGCAAGGGTGCGGGGCGCGGTACTGACGTTTACGAACATCACAGCATTCCGTGCAAGTCTTGGGCAGGCAGTCTACGAGCGTGAATACACAAAAACCGTCCTGAACGCTGTGATCGACCCGCTCGTCGTTTTGGACCACCGCATGCAGGTCCAGACAGCTAGTCGCGCGTTCTATGAGTGGTTCGGATTTTCACGCGCGCAATTGAATGGCATGTCCCTGATGGACTTGGGCGATGACGCTTGGAGGGCATGCTCCTGGTGGCCGGCTCTCGAGGCGACCCTGATCGAGAACCGTGAGTTTCCGACGATAGAAGTCGAGCGGGATTATCCGGCAGTCGGGCGACGCATCGTCCTGCTCGATGCCCGGCGCTTGGTGCGTGATAGTGCGACGCTGATTCTCCTTTCTTTTCGGGACATCACCAAACAAAAGCAAACCGAGCAGGCATTGCGCGAAAGCGAAGAGCGATACCGCACGCTCTTTGAGTCGATGGACGCGCTCTATCTCACTGCTCAAAGAGACCTCACCAGCCGCGAGCGAGCCGAGGCATCGCTGCTCGAGATGGATCGTCGCAAGGATGAGTTCCTGGCCACCTTGGCGCACGAGCTTCGCAATCCACTCGCGCCGATCCGCCAGGCCTCGGCCATCTCCAACGCGGTGACCGCCACTGCGGAGCAGAAGCGCTGGAGCCATGAGGTGATCGATCGGCAAGTCAATCACATGGGATTGCTGCTGGACGATTTGCTCGATATTTCTCGAATCACGCGCGGCACGCTTGCATTGCGACTTCAAACGACGACCCTGACTTCAATTATCGAAGCGGCGATCGAGACTGCACGGCCTCTCATCGAAACCAAGAGCCACACGTTGAAAATCGAGATTGCAGACGAGCCTGCCCGCTTTGCCGCTGATCCGTTGCGACTCTCCCAAGTGCTGTCGAATCTCTTAACCAATGCGGCCAAGTACTCCGATCCGGGTGGCGAAATCCGCTTGCGGGCGATGTGCGATGCTGGAACCGTCACTTTCAGCGTGGCTGACAAAGGCATCGGCATTCCGCCGGAAGCGCTCGCGAAAGTGTTTTCCATGTTCTCTCAGGTCAAGTCCGCTCAGGATCGATCGGAAGGCGGGCTCGGGATCGGATTGGCGCTGGCCAAGGGGCTCATCGAGCTTCATCACGGAACGCTGGAAGTGCGCAGCGAAGGCGCCGGTCAGGGAAGCGAGTTCACCGCGAAACTTCCACGGCAAACGTTGGATGATGGCCTTCCTGAGCTGGCCCGAGTCACGTCCGTGCCGTCGATCCGAAGGCGCGTGCTGATTGCCGACGACAACAGAGACGCTGCCGATAGCCTAGCCATGCTATTGCGCATGGAGGGACACGAGGTCTCCGTTGTGTACGACGGCAGGCAAGCCGTTGCAGCGATCGATTCATTCCGGCCTGAAGTCGCGGTCCTCGACATCGGCATGCCGGAACTGGACGGATACGAGGTGGCGCGCGAAGTGCGGAATGGGCCGATGGGCAGGTCAGTCACGCTGATTGCGGTTACAGGCTGGGGCCAAGCTCCAGACAAGGCGCGGGCCAATGAGGCGGGTTTCAATCATCACTTCACGAAGCCCATTGACGTCGAGGTCCTGGCGAAGATGCTCTGCAGAGTTTGATAAGTGCGCAACTCACCGCGGCCCTTGCTTATGTGGCCATTCACCTACATCTACCGCGGGCACCGTTGAAGTCAGGCCGACCGGAATACCCCCGGTAATCGCGAAGCCGCTATGCGAGCCTGAACACATGAACCTGACAGTCGAAGATTTCCGTCAAGGTTTTCGCGATCACACGCTCGCCTTCTGCATGCCCGCGGCGCATGCGGAATTCTCGAGCGAGTTTCTCGACGAGTTTTCCGCGCGGATTCTGCGACGCGACTGGCGAGACGTGCTCGAGAGCCATTCGCGATCGCCGTCGCTGCTCACCGGAAGCGAATCCGAAGACGAGATGGTCATTGACATCTACGCCGTGTATGGCGTGGACGTCTCGGATCTGCCGGGGCTGCCGATGTGGCAAGTGATCCGCCGCTGCGCGCGAGCGATTACCTGACCCCTGAGCATTCCTCGTGATGATCAGATAGCCGGCAAGTCTTCAGCAAAGCACCGACTTTTGCGCCAGCGCGGTAGTAGTCGTGCCGTCTGGCGTGAAGGCGCAGGAATTCGGCCGCTCAAAATCCGCGATGGCAAGTGGGCCGTCGATGGTTTGCCGGGTGGTGGTTCCGATGAATGTCTCCACCACCCCTTCGAGGTTGACGCGACGGTCACGAGGCGGCATCTCTCATACTCGGTGAACGGCCCGATGTGGTCTTTCTCGATGTGCAGATGCCGGAGATGAACGGGTTCGATGTGGTGCGGCAGGTCGGCGCCGCCGCGATGCCGGACGTGGTCATGTCACGGCGCACGATCGGTTTGCTGGTGCATGCAACCCTTCAATCCATGCTCGAACGGCTCGATCCTGACGTGTTCGTGCGCATCCACCGTTCGGCGATCGTCAATGTACGCCACATCCTGCAGATCGAGACGGCAGAGCAAGGCGACTACATGCTCACCCTGGACAACGGGTTCAGCATTCAATCCAGCCGCACGTATAACGACATCATCAAGAAATGGGTATCGAACAGGCCGTAGGCTCCGGAGTTACATGCAACGTCCACGACTGCTGATCACACGCTGCCTGCCCGAGGCTGTCCACGAACGCTTGCGTGTCAGCTATGACGTCGAAGTGAACGCCGATGACAGTCCGCTGGACCGCGACTGCCTGGCGCGCGCGCTTCGGGACTTCGATGCGTTGATGCCGACGATCACCGATCGCATCGACGATGTGCTGCTGCGGGCGACCGATCTTCGAATCCGCGTCATCGCAAACTTCGGTGCGGGCATCGAGCACGTCGATCTCGATGCAGCCAAGCGCGCCAACATCGTCGTCACCAACACCCCCGGCGCGCTCACCGAAGCAACCGCCGAGCTCGCCGTGCTGCTCATGCTGATGGCGGCGCGGCGCGCGGGCGAGGGCGAGCGCTTGTTGCGCGCCGGCGGGTGGCACGGCTGGGCTCCGACCCAACTGCTCGGTCAGGACTTGCGGGGGAAGACACTGGGCTTGGTCGGATTTGGACGCATCGCGCGCGAAACTGCGCGGCTTGCGCGTGCATTGCTGGATGTTCGCGTCGCGTACCACTCGCGTACGCGGGCTTCGTCCGATGACGAGCGCGCTCTGGGCGCCGCCTATCATGATTCGCTCCCGGCGCTGCTGGCCGCATCGGACATCGTGTCGTTGCATTGTCCTGGCGGCGCCGCGACTCGACATCTGATGAACGCCAAAGCGCTCGAGTCCATGAAGGCGACCGCAATCCTCATCAATACAGCGCGTGGCTCGGTCGTCGACGAACAGGCCCTTGCAGTTGCGTTGGCGCGCCGCGCGATCGCGGCGGCTGGGCTCGATGTCTACGAAGCAGAACCCGCAGTGCATGCGCCACTGATGGAACTCGATAACGTGGTGCTGCTGCCGCACCTCGGCAGCGCCACGATCCAAACCCGAACCGCGATGGGAATGCAGGCAGCTGACAACCTGGACGCGTTTTTCGGCGGAATCGCGCCTCCGAACCGCGTCGTCTGAGGAGCGTTCCCAGTCCGCCGCATGCTCGCTCTCAGGTCATGCCGAATATTCGCTGCAGCGCTGCCTGGAAATGCCGCACCAATGCGGCCTCCGCCTGATCGGCATCGCGGCGCACGCAGGCTTCGAGAATCTCGACGTGCTCCCGGAGCGTGCGCAGGGCAAGGGGCGCGGTGATGCGACGATCGAGTTTGATCAAGGTCAGATAATTCTTGAGGCGCCGCGCAGCCGTCTCGATGAGGGGGTTGCGCAGGCTGGCCACCATCTCTCCATGCAGACGGCCTTCCAGCGATTCGAGCTGCGGCAGATTTTCCACCTCGAGTCCCTTGGCCGTGATCTGTTTGATCAAAGTCTCGTGGTCTTTGAGCAGTTTGGCGATCGCCACCGAATCGGCAGTCTCCGCATAAGTCCTGGCCGCAGTTCGCTCGATCATCGTGCGGAATTGATAGGTGCTGCGCGCGAGCTCCAGATCCGGCTTCAGGAACTCGATGCCGGCGCGCGGGTGAATGGTGAGGACTCCCTCGGTCTCCAGGATCCTCAGCGCATCGCGCAATGGCTGGACCGGCAGGCCTAACAAGCGCACCAGGTCGTTTTGCGAAAGGTACGCCCCGGCGGGCACCTTGCGGGTGAAGAGCCCTTCGAGAATCGCCTGGTAAGCAGTCTCGCTCAGACTCCTGCCGTCGATATCCGCAGCGGGAGGAGCGGAAACAGGCTTCTTTGATGCTCTGGGCGTGGATCGTTTGACCATGCGCGATGATATATCAACGGATTACGGCTCCGTATTCGCCTAGCCTTCTGCGATACATAAGATTTCACGTCTTGGTTGTGTGATCAACAAAGCGGGCATATGATATTTCACACACATCGGGGGAAAGATCATGAAGCGCTCAAATCTGTATCACGTGGTGGCATGTGCGGTGTTGGCGCTGTGCAGTGCGCCGGCGGCCAATTCCCAGACAGCGTCAGATGAACCAGCAGAGATCGTCGTGACGGGAATTCGCGCCAGTCAAAAGCAGGCGATCGAAGTAAAACGAGATGCGGTCAACTCGGTTGATGCCATCGCCAGCGAAGATCTGGGAAAAATGCCGGACCAGAACGTCGCGGAGTCTCTGCAACGTGTGCCTGGCATCACTATCGACCGCAATCGCGGCGTCGGTAATGGAGTGACCGTTCGCGGTCTCGGGCCGCAATTCAATACGGTCACGGTCAACGGGAGGGTGGTCGCCACGACTGGCGCCGGCCGGGAATTCGATTTCAGCATTCTGCCGTCGGAGCTCATCTCCGGCGCGCAGGTGTACAAGAGCCCACAAGCCAACCTGAACGGCGCCAGTATCGGTGCCACGGTCAATATCGCGACGCTGCGGCCTCTCGACCAGGAAACCGGCCTGCGCGGTGGTGCCTCGGTTCACGGCTACCTGGCAGAGCTCAATGACGCCACCACACCGTCGGCGGCCGGATATTTCACCTGGAAGAACGATGCTGGACGGTTGGGCGTTTCCGCCGCGGTCACCTACGACAAGAAGGAAGAGCGCACCGACAACTTCTTCCCTGGCGCGAGCTCTTCTCCGCGCAGCTTCGACGACGGGTATTACGGAACTGTCGGCAACGACGCGGGCGGAAATCTCTGCGTCGGAAGCGTGACCGGCGGAGTCTGCTCACCGCGCATCGCCGACGACGTGACCCTGTTCCGCGGCGTGGACATGTATCACAACTTTGCCAACCAGGTGGAGATCTCCGAACGCGAGCGCATCGGCGGAAACCTGACCGTTCAATACGACGCGACGGACAATCTGCGCCTGACATTCGATGCGATGGCCTCGCACGAGGACCATTACTTCCACAACTCCAGCATCGTGACGGACTTCAGCGGCGGCACGTTGACCGATCAGACGATCGTGGGTGGGACGACCACGACTGAAACCGTCGCCGGCCACGTGCGCACCGTGCACGTCGGCGGCACGGCGATGGCGGAAACGTTCCAGGGAGGAACCATCGACGAGATCGTCGAGGATCGCCCGCAAAAATCTCTCGTGAGTGTTTACGGGTTCCGGGCGGACTGGAATAAGGGACCGTTGTCTGCCAGCTTCGACGCGTCGTTGAGCAAAGCGGAGTACCGTGATCCAGACGGCATCTTCACGACGGTCCGCCTGAAGGACATGGACTTCACGTATGACCGTGCGAATGGAACGCCGGTGACGGATTTTTCAGCCAGCGCAGCCTTCTCGCCCGCGGCGACCGACGTCTCTCACCGCTATGCGCATTACGTCAGCACCGAAGCCGTCAACTACGACGATACGATCCACGACGCCAGGTTCGATGTGTCGTGGGACGACGATGGCGCGGTCGCCTTGTTTGGCGGCGTGGGCTATTCGGACCGGACCAAGGATACGGAAGGATTCTCATCGCCGAATGCATGCGCCTATTGCGGTAGCGATGTGCTCCTGCCCGCGTCGCTGTTCCGCGTGACGAATTTCAATTGGATGGGGGATGTCAACGCAGACACCGAGCGCGAGTGGGTGGACTACGACACGGACGCACTCATCGACGCCATGATTCAGGCAAACACCACGGCCGACCCGGCACTGCACAACGGCAGTTACGAACACCCGGTACCCAATCCCGCGGGTAGTTCGTCCGTGGAGGAAAAGGTCTCGCTCGCCTACCTGATGGCCCAGTTCAAAGGCGACCTCGGCTCGCTGCCGCTCGCCATCAACGCCGGTGTGCGCTTCGAAAAGACGACCTTCACGTCCGACGGCGCCAGCCAGACCGTGCTCAGCGCGGTGCCGAATGGAACCGGGCAGAACATCATCGTGTTGTCGCCCATCGTACCAGTCAGCCTGAGCGGCGATTACACCGACATCCTGCCGTCGCTCAACGTCCGTCTGAACCTGACCGACGACCTGGTTCTGCGAACGTCGGCCTCGCGGGTGATTTCACGTCCGACGCTGACGGATCTTTCGCCGGCGCAAAACATCACCAGCAACCCAGGCAATGAACGCATCTCCCGAGGCAATCCCAATCTGCTGCCGTTCCGCGCGTCGCAGGTCGAAGCGGGACTCGAGTGGTATTACGATGATCTTTCGATTCTCTCGGGCACCTTTTTCTACAAATCCATCGACTCGTTCATCACCCGCGGTGTGAGTCGACAGCAGGTCGATCAGGTGTCCTTCATCATCGACGAACCCGTGAATGGCAAAGGCGCGAGCGTCAATGGTCTGGAGGTCAGCTATCAGACGGTGTTCAAGAACCTGCCCGCGCCCTTTGACGGCTTCGGTACGCAAATCAGCTACACGTACACCGACAGCGACGCGGACTACTCGAACGAGGCAATGCCGGGGGCAGTCCACTACACCTTGGCGGGGCTCTCGCACAATTCGTATACGGTGGTCGGGTTCTACGAGAAGGGCCCCTTGCAGGCCCGACTCTCGTACACGTGGAGAGACGAGTATCTGGTCTCGCCGCAGACACAAACCGGCGTGCCTGAATTCGCGGACCAGTACGATCAGCTCGACGCCGGTGTTCAGTTCAGTGTGACGCCGAACGTCATCCTGACGGCAGACGCCATCAACCTGACGGATTCGTATGAGTTCCACTATGCGAACGTAATTCAAAACACCCAGGAATATCGCACGGTCGGCCGGCGGTTCTCCGTCGGTGTTCGTGTGAGGTTCTGACCAAGAACCCGCTCGAATGAAAATCGCAGACTTTCGCGTTACCCGTTTTCAGTTCCCGCGCGACCGCGTGATTGGCGACAGCCAGGTGCGTGCCGATGAGGTGCACCTGGCAACGATCGAGCTGATCGGCGAGCGCGGCGAGACCGGACTCGGCTTCATGCAGTCGCTGTTCCATCCGCTGCCGGCGGAGGTGGAGATCGAGCGCACTTTCCGCGAGGAGTGCTGGCCTGCGATCGAAGGCCAGCACGCCGAGGCGTTGGCGCATGCCGTGCGCCGCCCGCGTGGCGGCAACGCGCGCCGCATGGGCCTGCCATTTGAAGAAGCTCTGCAGCACGCGATCTGGGATCTGTTCGCGAAGTCCGTGCGCATGCCGCTGTGGAAGTTGTTGGGAGCGCAGCGCCGCGAAATCAGCGCCTATGCGAGCGGGCTCGACTTCCACCTGAACGACGAGGACTTCGAGCGTCTGTTCTCGCAGGCGGCGGCGCAGGGCTTTCGCGCCTTCAAGATCAAAGTCGGTCACCCTGAGGTCGAGCGCGACCTTCATCGCCTCGCGATACTGAAGAAGGCCATCGCGCCGAGCTCGTTGGTCATGGTGGATGCGAACGAAGCCTGGACGCCCAAGCAGGCGGTTCGCAACCTGACGCTCATGCAACGCGCCGGCCACGACATCTATTGGGTCGAAGACCCGATCCTGCGTGACGATTTCGCCGGCCTGAAGCTGATCCAGGATCAGTGCGGCCCGACGCTGGTCAACGCCGGCGAGTATCTCGATGCGACGGGCAAGCGAAAGCTGCTCGAGGCGCGCGTCTGCGATCTCATCAACGTCCACGGTCAGGTAACAGACGTGATGCACATCGGCTGGCTCGCCGCCGACATGGGGGCGCAGATCACGATGGGCAATACGTTCCTGGAAGTCGGGGTCAACATGGCGCTCGCATTGCCGGGCGTGGATTGGCTCGAATATTCCTTCCAGAATTTCGAGCATCTCGTGGAGCAGCCCTACGAGATTCGCGACGGCCGCATTTTCGGTTCCGAGGCGCCGGGCCACGGGCTCGTCGTCAGCGAACTCGCGCGGCGCACGTGGCGTCGTCCTGAAGTGACGCCGCGTGGCGAGCAGGGCCATGTCCCTCCGCAACTGCGGTTGCGCCCGTCCGGCGGTTGAAGGTTCGAGCCATGAGCATTCCACCACTGGCCATGCCGGATGCGGCCCTCGCGAATCCCGCGCATGTGAGCGGCTCCCGGCGCTGGTTGTTGCTGTTCTCGTTGGCGACCACGTTTTTCGTGCTGCTGGCGCTGTATTGCGGCGTGCTCTCGGTCCTGCTCCCTAATCAGATTCAAGCCATCGATCCGGTGAACAAAGCGCGCAACCTGGCTATCGTGTTCGCGATCACGTCAATCTTCAGCACGACGATCACGCCGATCGCGGGCGCATTGTCTGACCGCACGCGATCGCGCTGGGGACGGCGTACGCCGTGGATCGTGGCCGGTTCGCTGGTCGGCGCTACGTCGCTGATGATCTCATCGCAAATGCAGACGCTATGGACCATCACTTTCTTCTGGGTGCTGGCTGGCGCTTCGCTGAATTCCATGCAGGCCGCGTTGACGACCGTGGTCGCGGATCGTTTCCCCGAGAAGGAAAGGGGCACAGTCTCCGGCTTCGTCGGCGCCGGTATGACCTCGGGCGGAACAGTTGGCATCGTGCTCGCCGGTTACACGGCCTCATCGCTCACGCTGGCGTACGCCTTGTTTGCGGTGCCGATCGCGCTGGTCTGCGTGGGCTTCGTGCTCTTGAACCCCGAACCGAAAATCAACCGTGCAGCGCCGCCACGCTTCCGCACGGGCGCATTCTTCAAGAGCTTCTGGGTGAGTCCGCGCGAGCACCCCGACTTCGCCTGGGCGTTCTTCGGGCGCTTCACCATTTACATGGGTTATCAAGGCATCGTCACCTATCTACTCTATATTCTGCAGGGATATATAGGACTGGGTCTGGACGATGCCAACCACATGATCGCGAAGCTGTCGACGGTCACCTTCGTCGCTCTAGTCATCGCGGGTCTTGGATCGGGCTTACTGTCGGATGCCATCGGCCGTCGCAAGCCACTGGTATTCTTCGCAAGCCTGCTGATGGGTCTCGCCGTCACCGTGCCACTGTTCCTGCCCACCATACCGGGAATGATCTGGTACGCGGCCCTCATGGGCATCGGCTACGGCGCCTTCATGTCGGTCGACATGGCATTGATGACCCAGGTATTGCCGAAGTCGCTCAAGGGCGGCGACGGCGATTCGACCGGCAAGGACCTGGGGATCCTCTCGAGCGCCATCAACGTGCCGCAAATCCTGAGTCCGATATGGTGCGCCTGGCTTCTCAATCTCTCGGGTAACGACTACCGCTCGCTGTTCATCTCCGCGATGGTGTTCGTGTTCGCCGGATCGTTCTTCGTGCTGCCGATCAAGTCGGTGCGCTGAGCACACAGCCCGGAAGATCGATGTCACGGCTCGCCAAAAAAACTGCGCTGGTAACCGCGGCCGCCCAGGGTATCGGGCGCGCCACGGCGGAGCTGTTCATTCGTGAAGGCGCGCGCGTCGTCGCCACCGATGTCGATCTCGACAAGCTTTCTACGCTGGCCGGCTGCGATGCCCGTCGGCTCGACGCACGCGACCCACTCGCTATTCAAGCCATCGCCCGCGAACTCGGATCCATCGACGTGTTGTTCAACTGCGTGGGCTACGTCCATGCCGGCAACGTACTCGATTGTGACGAATCGGCCTGGCGCGATTCCATCGAGCTCAACATCACGCCGATGTATCGGATGATCCGCGCGTTTCTGCCGGGGATGCTCGCTGCCGGCGGCGGCTCGATAATCAATATTGCTTCGGTTGCCGCAGTCAAAGGTGTGCCGTGCCGCTTCGCGTATATGGCGACGAAGGCCGCAATCGTCGGGATCACGAAATCCACCGCACTGGATTTCGTGGCCCGGGGAATCCGCTGCAACGCGATCTGTCCGGGAACTGTCGACACGCCGTCACTCCATGAACGCATGGCGGCGACGGGCGATTACCAAGCGGCGCGTTCCGCCTTCATCGCGCGTCAGCCCATGGGGCGGCTCGGCACACCCGAGGAAGTGGCGGCGCTCGCTTTGTATCTCGCGAGCGACGAATCACGGTTCATGACCGGACAGCTGCAGCTGCTCGATGGAGGATGGACGACGTGACTGCAATCGCCTCGCAGCGACAGTGTCATATCCACAGGCTCACTGAACGGCCATGAAACTATTGCGTTACGGGCCGCCAGGCCGGGAGAAACCCGGCTTGCTGGATTCGAATGGCCAAATCCGCGACTTGAGCGGAATCGTCAACGATGTGGCAGGTGAAACACTCGCGCCCGCCAACCTCGAGAAACTCGCCGCGCTCGACACCGCCAAACTACCGTGTGTGCCGGCAGGCGTGCGCCTCGGGGCTTGCGTGGGAGGAGTTGGAAAATTCATCTGCATTGGCTTGAACTACTCCGATCACGCCGCTGAGTCGAATCTGCCACTGCCCGCCGAGCCAGTAGTATTTGGCAAATGGACCAGCGCCATCGTCGGTCCCAACGACGACATCGAAATCCCGCGCGGTTCCACGAAGACAGATTGGGAAGTCGAGCTTGGCGTGGTGATAGGTCGATACGGCCGCTATATCGACGAGCATCAAGCGCTGTCGCATGTGGCGGGCTATTGCGTCATCCATGATGTGTCGGAACGCGAATTCCAGCTGGAGCGCGGCGGTACCTGGGACAAGGGCAAAGGCTGCGACACCTTCGGACCTCTCGGGCCGTGGTTGGTCACGCGGGAGGAAGTATCCGACCCGCATGCGCTCGGCATGTGGCTCGAAGTCGACGGCAAGCGCCATCAGAACGGCAACAGCGCCAACATGATCTTTAGCATCCCGCGTCTCGTGAGCTACCTGAGCAGCATGATGAGTTTGCATCCGGGCGACGTCATCTCCACCGGCACGCCGGCCGGGGTGGGCCTGGGCCTGAAGCCGCCGGTGTTCCTGCGGCCGGGCAATTCAGTGCGGCTCGGCATCGACGGACTGGGCGAGCAGCAGCAGCGTGTCAGAGCTTGTCTGGAGGACATATGAATCGCCTGGCAGAGAAAATATTCGTCGGCATGATCGGCGCGTTACCCATCATTTGTGCCGCGGCGTTCATTCCCGAGAACCAGCGCCGGATTCCGACCGTCTCGATCCACGTTTCCCCTGACGGCGATGACGCAAGCGACGGGTCCGCGTCGCGCCCCTTCAAGACGCTGGTTCGCGCGCAGCGCGCTGCCAGCGCAGCCAATACCAGCGCGGATGTCATCGTCGAACTCGCCGATGGCATCTACCGGCTCGATGCGCCGCTGCATTTCCGTGCCGCCGACGGTGGCCAGGCTGGCACTCGTGTTGTATGGCAGGCGGCGGCAGGTGCGTCGCCCGTGATTGCGGGTTCGGTGCCGGTCAGTGGATGGAAACTGCACGACCGGGAGCGGCAGATTTACGTTGCCGACATTCCCGTGGGTACGGACAGCCGGCAGATCTGGGTGAACGATCGTCTGGCGAAGCCGGCATCCATCGAGTTGGCCCGCTCGTCGGTAACGTTCCATGCCGACGGCATGACGCTCAACGATCCGCAGTTCGACTACCTCGCCGGCCTGCCGGCACAGCATCGAATCGAGGTGCAATCGACCGGCTGGTTCACCAATCGCCTCTCGCCGGTGAAAAGCATCGTGGGTCGCAAGCTCGTGATGCGGCAACCCGCTTGGGACAACAATACTTGGGGCTATGACACGCTGCATGCGCCTGTTGGGCAGGAGACGGCGCACCTTTTCCTGAACAATTCGCTGGCATTTCTTCGGCAGCCCGGTCAGTTCTACATTGATCCCGAGGCGGGAAAACTCTACCTGCGACCCGAGGCCGGCGCCGCGATTGCGGCGATGAAGGTCGAAGTGCCGCGTCTGCAGTACTTGTTGGCCATCGGTGGGACTTACGAGCGCCCGCTGCGTGACCTGACGTTTCGGGGCATACGTTTTTCGTACACGAGTTGGATGGGACCGTCTTCGAATGACGGCTACGTTGACCAGCAGAGCGGGGCTTTCCTGAAAGGCGTATCGACAGTCAGGCCGCGTGAAGCGCATTTGAGCTGCGTGTGGGGCTGCCTCGAGTTCGAGAGTCGGCGCAACGACTGGTCGCAAATACCGGCCGCTGTGCAGGTCTCCGCCGCGGAGCGCGTGCTGTTCGACCAGGACGTCTTTGCACATCTTGGCCAGATCGCCTTGGGCATCGGCAACAATGACGACGCGCATGCCACGGGTATCGGTCTTGGTGCACGTTCGGTACAGGTCAAACGCAGCGTGTTCACAGATCTCGCCGGTGGCGCCATCCTCGCGGGCGGCATCAGCCGGGATGCACACCATCCTTCCAGGCCGGAAATGACGAACCGGGATCTGCTGGTCATCAACAACAGAATCAAGACCGTGAGTCAGATCTACCTGGACAACAGCGCGATCCTCAGTACCTATGTGGCTGCTGCTCTGATCCTGCACAACGATATTTCCGATGCGCCGTATGATGGCATCGACATCGGCTGGGGATGGGGCGTCAACGACGCGGGAGGAAGCGCTGCATACCGCGATGCTCGGCGCGGCTACTACGATCACCCATTGAATCTCACCTATGAAACGCCGACGTTGCATCGTGGCGTGACCGTTGCCTACAACCGCGTGCATCACATCAAGAAGCTCTTTCACGATGGCGGCGCCATCTACAACCTTTCCGCGAGTCCGGACACCGTCATCGCGGAAAATTACATTCACGATATTCCCGATCGTATCGCCCTGTATCTGGATGAAGGATCGCGGTACCTGACGGTGCGCAACAATGTGGTCGACGGCGCCGGCACCTGGTTGAACATCAACACTCAGGATGATTACTGGCCGCTACGCATCAGCACCGACAACAGGGCCGTCGACAACTGGTACACGCAAGGCAAGGTGCGCGGCTCATGGAACCAGTACAACGGAAATTTCACCTCGAACAATCAACAGCTGAAGAGCGGCGCTTGGCCGGTGGCCGCAAAAAAAGTTGTTGAGAACGCCGGCATCCAGCCGAACGCAGGAGTTGTCGAGTACGGTGCGGACTAAGAGCCCGAAGCGTTGCGCACGGCCTTGCCCACGTCGGAACTGCCGGTCTTGGCGTAGGCCAGTGCTTCCACGATCAACCCATCGCGCAGACGCATGAGGGTTACTCCACGCACGGATTGCGAGAGCCCGGGACCAGAGCGGTAGCTCCAGCGAACAGTCGCGCGATCGCCGAAGACCACGGTCTCTTCCACGCCGAACTCGCCGTCCCTGTTGTTCGCCAGATTTTGCCAAAGCTTCAGGTTGGCGACGCGCCCGACGACGCGACCGCCATCAGATGCGGGGTCCACGCTTTCCATGACGCATTCCTCGGCGATCAGACTTTCAAGCAGAGATCCGTCGTGTTGCACGAACGCCTGGTTGAACCGATCGATGACCTCGGAGGTCCGGGATGTCTGTGCGTTCGTCGCATCTATTTCTATGTGACCGGATTGAGGGCCGGTCGTCGGCTGCTGCGCGTGTGACGGTAACGCAGTCGATAGCGAGACGGCCAATATCAGAGTGCGGAGTGGCTTCGTGTTCATCGGACTTTCCTCTATGTGAGTGGGCTGACTACATCTCCTTCGGGGCGCGAGCACTTGGATCGCGAACCGTCGGCCGAGAGTGTGTCGAAGAACACTTGGCAGGATTTGACCTGGCGTCCGGACTTCTTTGCATCCCTGAGCGCCCCCGATTCGCGTGAACGGATCACTCATCCGCTGCAAAGAAATCCGGACGCGCGATCAGGTTTAGCAGATACGCGGAATTTATCTTGAAGGCGCAACAAACATGGAGCAACGAACATGAGCGACTCAAAAACTTTCACGATGACCGACCCCGCATCGAGCAATGTCACCGCCGAGGTTGTCCGGCGCTTCAACGCCGCGTTCCAGAACAAAGACGTGGGTGCGATACGCGATCTCGTCGCCCCGGATTGCATCATGGAAGCGATGCAACCGGCGCCCGACGGGCTCCGCGTCGAAGGTTATGAGGCCAACGTCGCCTTCTGGGAGGCGATGGTCGCAGACCCCACCGGGTCCTTCGAGGTTGAAGACGTGGTCGTTTCCGGGGATCGGGCAACCATTCGCTGGCGTTACCACTTCGCCGCGGGTGCGGAGAACTCGCTGCGAGGGGTCACTCTCGTCCGGGTGCTCGACGGCCGAATCGCGGAGGCTCTGGCGTACGCCAAAACTCCAGTGGTCGCCGACCTGGGCCAGGCGAACGAACAGAGCACGTCCGAGGTAATTCGCCGCTACAACGATGCATTTCATACGCACGACCCTTCGAAGCTTCGGGGGCTCATCGCAGAGGACTGCGTCATCGAAAACTCCAATCCTGCTCCGAATGGTTCGCGCCATGTCGGCCGCGAGGCCTGCTTCGATCTATGGCAGCGGATTGCAACCACTCCCGGAATTCAGTTCGACATCGAAGACGTCGAAGTCATCGGAGAGAGGGCGACGATCCGTTGGCGGCTTCATTGGGGTGAGGGCGAGAGCAAATCAGTGCGCGGAGTGAACTTGATGCGTGTACGGCAGGGCCGGATCGTGGAAGCCCTCGGCTACGTCAAGGGCGCATGAGCGCGCGAACGAATGTCGACGCCGAAACAAAAAGGAGTGAGTGACATGAATGCGCAGAAGGTCATCGTCGCCGGTTGGTACACCGTCGATCCCGGCAAGAGAGATGAAATGGTCGAAAAATTCAAAGACATGATGCTTCGAGCTCGAAGCACCCCTGGCTGCCTGGATATGGCGATAACGGCCGATCCGGTCGACTCGAATCGCATCAACATGTTCGAGTTCTGGCGATCCGAGAAAGACCTGAATTCGTGGCGTGCCGTGTCCAACGCTCCGAAGAAGATTCCTCGCATCCTTCGCGTCGAAGTGCAGAAACACACCATCCAGAAATCAGGTGCGCCCTTTGAGAAACGGCGCCCGAAGCGTCGGCCTGCAACGCGCCGCTAGTCCCGAAGTCAAATGCTGGCATCACCGCGGCAGTCACGATGTAGGGATGTTCACCGCAGGATGATGGTGTCTTGTCAAGTGGCGCAATTTCATGGGTTGTATACTTGCTCGGCGACCAGCGCTGGTTCCGATGAAGGTCCGCCGGGAGCCAGGCCGAAGACGATTGATTGTCTGAAACTCTTGACAGGCGATTCTTGCTGGATGGATGCACTGTCTGAAGCCATGCGTGCCGTGCGCCTCACGAGCGCGCTCTTTTTCAACGGCGAGTTTTCCGCGCCGTGGCGTTTCGCTACGCCGGCGCAAGACAAGGTGGGTCCGATCGTTTCACCGGAGAGTGAGCGGCTCGTGCTGTTTCACCTCGTGACGGATGGCGAAGCGACCGCTCGCACCGCCGGTTGCGATGAGCTAGCGCTGACAGCGGGAGATATCGTCGTCTTCCCGCAAGGTGATGCTCACGAGTTGTGGAGGGGACGAACGTCCAAACTGTTTCCCGGAGGCCGCCTCCTGCCGAAGCTCTCCAAGGGTGAGTTCGCTACCGAGAAGTGGGGCGGCTCTGGAGCGGTGACGCGGATCATCTGCGGATATCTCGGTTGTGAGCGCCACGCCGAGAGCTCATTCCTGAGCGGTCTGCCGCCGATGTTCAAGGTCAATTTGCGTGACAGCCCAGCCGGTGCATGGATCGAGAGCGCGATACGCAACGGCGTGAGTGAGATCGAATCGAAGCGAGCCGGCCGGTTGGCAGTTCTTGCGAAGCTTGCCGAGACGTTGTTCGTGGAAACTCTATGCCGCTACATGGACGACCTGCCTTCCGAGCGCACGGGATGGCTTGCCACTGCGCGCGATCCGAAAGTTGGTCAGGCGCTCGCACTTCTGCATCGCCACCCCGCGCGCGCATGGACGTTGGCCGATTTGGCACGGGAGAGCGGAACGTCGCGAACGGTGCTGGCCGAACGGTTTGTCCAACTCATGGGCGAGTCGCCGCTGGCGTACCTCGCGCGATGGCGACTGCAGCTCGCCGAGCGTCGGTTGACGACGACCGACCGGAAGGTCCTGCAGGTCGCTTACGACGTCGGATACGAATCGGAAGCCGCGTTCAATCGCGCCTTCAGGCGCGCGTTCGGGGTGCCACCGGCGCGCTATCGACGAGAGCGCAAGGCGCAGCTCGCTGCCACCGAGGCTCGGTATTGACCAACCAGTCTGCGCAGGAATTCGTGAGCAAAGTCGGAGACTAACTAATTGCCAGAATTCCCTGGTCAACGTCATGCATCGCCGCGGCCGCGAATCCACTGCACCATCTCGGCGAGTTTCGGGCGGTTGCCGGCGCGCAGCATGGCCATCCGGAAGATGCGGCCCGCCGACCAAAGCAGCAGCGCCGCAGTCGCGATCATGAGCAGCGTCGCGCCGACCAATTCCATCAACGGTGGATCGGCCGCGGCCCGGTTCATCATCGTGAACGGCGTGTAGAGCGGTATCCACGTGAGAATGGTCGCGATCGTGCCGTGCGGATCGCGGTTGACGAAAATCATCGTGAAGAGGGGGACCATCATGATGAGCATCATCGGGGCCTGCGCGTTCTGAGCCGACTTGAGGTCGTTGCACAGCGCGCCGATCGAGAGAAAGAGGCCGGCGTAGATCAGATAGCCGAGCAGGAAGCACAGTACGAACATCGGGATGAGACCCGACGATGCCACGGCGTCGACTGCTGGCCCGATGACGTCGGCGCCAGCGCCTCCCATACTTTGGTAGAGCTGCGCGCCGATGAAGACGGTTGCCAGCCATGCGCCTACCATCGTCAGGCCGATTCCAGCGATACCGAGCAGCTTGCCCATCATGATTTCGTTTGGCGTAACGGAAGAGAGCAACACCTCGGCAATCCGGTTCGACTTCTCCTCGAGGGTGTTGTTGAGCAGCATCTGCATGACCGTGAAGATCGACATCCAGAGCAGGTACACGAAAGCGACCGGCACGTTGCGGGCAACGCGGTCCGCGGTGCTGACGGTTTCCGTCCCTGCGGCTTTGCCGGGATCGAACGTGCCAAGGCGGGCGTACGTTGCCTCGATTTCCCGCACCGTGGCGACGTCGACGCCGCGCGCGACGTAGAGACGGCGCCGGGTTTCGCGGTTCAGCGCGTTGCGAATCAGTTCGGGAAGATCGTCGACGGCAAGATTGGTCGACCAGTACTGGATCGCTTCTGCGCCGGTCCACCGCGTGGCTCCGGCCACTGCGTCGGGCGCGAGCAGGACAACCGCGAAGAGGGGCGCATCCCCGCCGCCGGCCGCGATGCGCCGGTCGCCGAGCAGATAGGGCTTGAGCTGCGCGAGGATCGAGTCGGCGCTCGCGCCGGCGTCGATTTCCTGGGGCAACGCGGCGCGCACGAACAGGCGAGTGGGCTCCTTGAACTCAGGTATATGTTCCCGAAGCATGGGCCGGAGCTGCGCTAGATAGGCATCCTTGCCGCCGGCGGCGATAAAGGTATCGACGGAAGCCTGGTATGTAGCGAGATTGACCTCGGGATGCTGCCCGGCGCGCAGGTTTTCCTGGACGTACCTGCCAAGCGCCTGGAGCACGGAGCGCTGGTGCTCCCACTCGATTGATTGGTCGATGGGTTCGGCAAACGCGCCGGATTTGTCGACGACGAGGAAGTACCGCGATGGTTCCGAGTGGGCGAGCTTGGTCGAGACGCCGATGCTGATGGCCAAGAGCACCGGAAGCGTGAAGATGCCGATCCAGAACCCTTTCGTTTTGGCGTTCTCTGCGAACTCGCGCAGCGCGATCAGAAGCGTGTATCTCATGCTGGTTCCTCAAGGATGGCATCGGCGCCGACGAGCGCCATGAAAGCGTCGTGCAAGCTCGGCTCGGAGTGATCGAACCGGCGCAGCACGATGCCACTCTGGAAACACTTCTCGAGAATTGCCTGCGCGCTGGTCTGCGCGCGCAGCCGGATTTCCCAATCCTTCGCGCCGGGATTCGCGGGCGATTCACCGAGTGGCTTGATTTCGGCGACGCCGTCGAGTCCAACGAGCGGATCGATGTTGCTTTCAGTGCTGATCAGCACGCGACGCGGAATCGTCGCCTTCGCGCCGGCGACGGTGCCGTCGAAGATTTTGCGACCCTTCGCGATCAAGAGCAGGTGGTCGCAGAGCCTTTCGGCATGTTGCATGACATGTGTCGAGAAGATCACGGTCGACCCCCGTCGGGCGAGATCGCGAATCAACTGTTCGAGGACCTGCTGGTTGACGGGGTCGAGGCCCGAGAAGGGCTCGTCGAGGACGACGAACTCCGGCTCGTGTGCTACGGCGCAAATCACCTGCACCTTTTGACTCATGCCTTTCGAGAGCGTCTGGATCTTGGCGTCCTTGAATTCGCCGAGACCGTAGCGTTCGAGCAGCTCATGGGAGCGCTGTTTCGCGGCCTTGCGCGAGAGCCCTTTGAGTGAGGCGAAGAAGGCGATAGTCGCGGCCGCGGTCATCGCCTTGTAAAGTCCCTTCTCCTCGGGCAGATAGCCGATGCGCGGCCGGACGTCGAGCGCCGAAGACGCGCCGAGTATCGTGATGCGCCCGCTCGTCGGCTTGATGATGTCGAAGATCATGCGGATCGTCGTCGTCTTTCCCGCCCCATTCTGCCCGAGGAATCCGTAAATGGACCCGCGTGGAATAGTCAGGCTCACGTCTTGGACTGCGGTGAAGTCGCCAAAGCGCTTCGTGACATTTTCGAGCTCGAGCACCTTGTCGTTCATCGTCTCCCCTCTAAGGCTTCTCCCACTTTGGCCTATCTTCACGTTTTGCGCGAGGGCGGAGTTGCTCTCTTGAGGGTGCTGCTGCGGACAGACTTGATGTCGCCACGTTGCATTCGACGGCGGCGAGGTATGGCGTTCCGCGAAGTGCGTCGAATCTAGCGTACAGTCGCTGCGCGCCGGTAACTCTCGCGAATCCCGCCGGCGAGAGCTTCGAGAGCGGCGGCATCCCGCCACTGTCCCCTAACCATCACTCCCATCGGTGTGCGGAGAGTGGCAAGCGTCGCGAGGGGGTTGTTCTCGGAAAGAATCAGGTCAGCGCGATAACCCGGCGCGATGACACCGAACGGATCGCCTCCTATGGTCCGATTGATGAAAGCGCCTGCCGCCTGCGTGGCGGCCGTCAGCGCCTGAAACTGAGTCAATCCCGATGCCTCCAGCTCCCTCAAGTTGTCGTGGAGCGAGAAACCCGGCACCGTTCCCGGAACAGTAGGGGCATCGGTACCCGTCACCAGCTGCACGCCCGCGTCAGCCATTGCTTTGACGAGCCGTCTCAAGAAGGCGAGCTTCGGACCCAAGTTCGCGGTCTTGTTGACGTACCGGCTTCTCTGCCAGGCGAGGCGATCGCCGGGCGATAGATAGGACGACGCGGGTCGAGCTAGATAGGAAGCGACAACATCTGGACGCCCGATCTGCTGCGCGATGGCTGCGTAAGTCGCAAGGTCGGCGGTCACCGCGGTGTTGTATTTCTTGGTCAACGCGACTGCCGCCGGGATACGGCTAAGATCCGGCGGCTTATCGGTCTCCGTTATCCCAGGTGGCGTAAAAAAAGTGTAGAAAAATTCTTCGGCATGCGCGATGAGCACCTGCCCCTGCGCAAGCTGGCGTTCAAGCCGGACCGCGTAGACGCCGTGACCGACCAGAGGCATGGCCAATGGGCGCCCTTCCTCTGCGAGTGCCGAAAATATCTCGGGCGAAAGGCCGACATAAACCTTGATGAAATCGTATTTGTTGGTCTTGGCGAGACCAACGATCGCACGCGCATCGGCTGGAGTCTTGATGACGAACCCATTGAAATCGGCTGATCCGTCGACCTTGAAACTGGTGTAGACGTGCGGTCCTGGGATGGCGCCGCGATTTACCGCAGGGACGATGTTGTCGACGAAAGCTGGGCGGGCGCCCCCCATGTGCAAAACCGTTGTCACACCCGTAGTCAGATATATGGCCAGGTCGTCCGTGGTCTCCGAATGCGTATGCATGTCGGCCAAACCGGGTGACAAATAAGCGCTCCTTCGCCCATCGATCACCTGCGCGCCCGAAGGCACCGGAAGGCGGCTCCCGATCGCCACGATCTTGTCGCCTTCAACGATCACCGTCTGATCGGCGAGCACCCGATCACGGTCCATTGGAACCACGTTGACATGGACGAACGCCGTGGTTCGTGCCGAGCTATCGCCAGCGTGCGCGGCGAAAGACAAGACGCCTGCCGAGAGCATCAGTCCAAGGTACAGATGATGCACGTTCACTCCGTGAGATCGCAGATGGGAGTTGTCTAGATGCGCCTCCTTGCCAAGCGGTTTACAGCCGCAGCCTAACTAGTCAATCCGGCGATGGCCCGAAGTGGGGGCCGATATGATCCTGGGCCTTGACGGCCGCCGCGAATTGTATCAGTGTACCCATACACTTGCACTGATACGGACCAAAGCCGCCTACTGTGGATATCACCATCAACCTGACCGACGGCGTGCCGATCTACCGCCAGATCGTCAACCAGGTCAAATACTTAGTGGCGTCTGGGCTCCTTCAGCCCGGCGAAGAACTGCCCCCCATACGAACGCTGGCGCTGCAGTTGAAGGTCACACCGAACACGATCGTGAAGGCGTACGGCGAATTGGAGACCTCGGGAGTCCTTCAGAAGCGCCAAGGGTCGGGCACGTTCGTCTCGGAAGGGCGCCCGCAGCAAGTGGCGTTGCGTGAACGGCGCCGGGTGATCGAGCAACGTATCGACGCATTGCTGGCCGAGGCGCACCAGTTGAACTTCACCGCGGACGACATTCTGCGGATGGTGCGGGAACGGAAAGCGGCGATGGACGAGACCGGCGCCGAACCTGCGGAAGTGACCAAAGAAGTGAATAGATAGGGCAGGAAAAGGAGCGATAAAAATGGAACAGACAGTTGTCGACGTCAATGACCTCTCGAGATCGTTCGAGCACAAGAAGGCCCTCGACGGTGTGACGTTTCACGCTACCGCGGGTCAGGTCTACGGGCTCGTGGGCTCCAACGGCGCGGGCAAGACCACGCTCCTCAAGCATCTGCTCGGTTTGTTGCGCGCCACGAGCGGCTCGGTGCGCGTCTTCGGCCTCGACCCCGTTCGCGATCCCGTCGGCGTGCTGAGCCGCGTGGGCTATCTATCCGAGGAGCGTGAGCTGCCGGAATGGATGCGCATCGATGAGCTGATGCGCTACACGCAGGCCTACCATCCGACCTGGGATGCGTCATACGCGCGCGAACTGCTCGAGACGTTCGCACTCGATCCGTCCAAGAAGATCAAGGAGCTCTCGAAGGGCATGCGCGCACAGGCCGGCCTGATCGCGGCGGTGGCCTATCGTCCCGAGCTGCTGATTCTGGACGAACCCTCGTCAGGCCTCGATGCCGTGGTACGTCGCGACATCCTCGATGCCATCGTTCGCGCCGTCGCCGATGACGGGCGCACGGTGATCTTCTCGTCGCACCTGCTCGACGAGGTGGAGCGGATGTCGGACCACGTGACGTTGATGCATCAGGGCCGCGTGACCGTGAGCGGCGTGCTCGACGACGTACGCAGCGCCTATCAGCGCAGTCGCGTGCGCTTCGTGGAGCACCTGGATGAACCACCGGTTCTCGATACCGCGCTGGTGATCGAAGGTGGTGGCCGCGCCTGGAACGTCGTGCACAGTGGCTCGCCCGAGCAGTTCCGGCACTCGGTCGTCGCCCGCGGCGGTGAGGTCGTGGAGTCGCGCGATGCCACGCTCGAAGAAATCTTCCTGGCGCGCGCCGGCCGAAGCCGCCAGCAGGTGGAGGCGGCATGAACATGCGTTCACCCGTCCTCGCAATGCTGTGGGAGAACTGGCAGGTGACGCGTGTCGAAGCCGCGCAGCGTCTCGGCCTGGGGCTGGTCGCGGGCTCAGCCGCGCTGATCTTGCTCGACGCAGGCGCCCCGGTTGCCTTTTGGATCCTGATCGTGCTGCACGGCATGTGTGTCTGGTTTTCGACTCTGAAGCTCAACGGCGGCCGTTTCATGGACGGGTACAAGCCAGGTTTTCCGTTCTATCTTCTCTACACCCGCCCGGTTCCGACGGTGGTGTTGGTGGGCGTCGCCATGGCTTACGACGCGATTTCCTGCATGGCGTTGTACCTCGGGTCCGCGGCTTTCCTGGGGTTCGCCTTCGGCCAGCCGCTCGCGTTGTTCTCTGTGACCGCGTGGATCCTGGCCTCACATTTTTGTTATCTCTGCATCCAATGGTCGACTCCGAGCAGGGTCGTCCAGTGGGTCGGATCGATTGCGTTTTCTTTGCCTTTGTTCTTCCTGCTCAAAGCTCGTGCGGTTTCGCCGTCCCAGGTCGAGTTCTCGCTCCTCGACAACTCACTGCTGGTTTTGCTCAGTCTCGTCGCATTCGGCCTTACCGTCGCCGGGGTAGCAAGGCAGCGCCGCGGTGATGCCGTGGCCAGCGCGCCTCAGCTGCCGCGGTCAGGCGGATACCCGGACTGGCTGGTCACACTGTTCCGGCTTCCGTGTCCCACCTCGTCAGCGACTCGGGCGCAGGTGTGGTTCGAACTCAAGTCGAGCGGATTGCCCGTGCTGACGATCGGCTTGGGTGTCGCGCTGTTGATCTCCTTGCTGTTCGCGATCGGTATTCCTTTTTCGCCAGCCCGTCACGCTGCCGTTGGGGTCGTGGTGTTTTCCGTGCCGATTCTGGTGTTCGGCCTCGGGAGCAATGCGTTCGGAATCCGCCGGAAACAGGGACGAATTTACGCCAGCGCCTTCGAGGCGGCCCTGCCGTACGGCACTGCGCAGCTGGCCAGTCTCAAAGTGCTGGTGCGGACTGCCTGCACGCTGGTTGCGCTGATCGCCGTCGGCATGAGCGTGTGGGCATCGAGCTCATTCGTGAGTGACTGGGGGCCGTGGCTGACGGAAGGCAAGAACGCGAGTGAGGGTTTGCTGAAGCTGCGGCGCGAAGTCGCAAACACCTTCGGGGGACAGACGGGATACAAACACGCCGCGCAGGCAGTCGTGATGTCCATCGGCGTCGCCGGTTTCATCGCCTGGCAAGCGACGCGCGAGGCGATGCGCGCACGCTACCCCCGGGTTCTGCTCGTCGTGCAATGGCTGCCGGTTGTCTGGAGTCTCGCGATCATTCTGCTGACCCTTGCCATACGCAGGGGATTCGGGCCAGTGCCCCTGGTGCGCGAGATCGTCAGCGTGTCATTCTGGATTGCCGGGGCAGCCATGTTGTCCGCGACTATCTACCTGCTCTGGAGCGGCTTCGCGGAGCGCGCATTGACGATCCGCTACGCGTGCGGCGCCCTCGTGATCGCGGCGGCATTCGGTGCGGCGTGGCGTGCCGGGATACCTGCGGGAGACGTCGTCGGGGTCATGTGGTTGGCGCTGGGGATCCTGATGGTCGGCGCACTGGCACCCTGGTCGCTCAACCGCATTCGCCACGCGTGAAGGAGATTTCGATGAAGCTTCGAAGTTCGAGCATCGGGAGCGCACTCGTCATTGCACTGCTGATCTTCAGCGCATATCCGGCCCGCTCGGCCGCCGAGCCGTTCCCCGCCGCAACTCCCGAGAGCCAGGGTCTGTCGCCGCAGTCGCTCGGGAAACTCCTGGACGTGGTGCGCGGCTTTGCCGAAAAAGGTGAAATCGTCGGCGGCGAGTTGCTGGTGATCAAGAATCGCCATACGGTCTTGCACGAAGCAGTCGGGCTGGCAGACCGCGAAAACAAGAAGCCGCTGAAGCCCGACACCATCTTCTGCATTCGTTCGATGACCAAGCCGCTGATGGGAGCGGCCGTGCAAATCCTGATCGATGAACGGCGCCTCTCTCTCGATGACACCGCAGCGAAGTATCTGCCGTCGTTCGACAACGACAAGGCTCGCGGCATCACCGTGCGCCAGTTGCTCACGCACACCGGCGGCCTGCCGCTTTCGTCGATCCTGGGGACGAACCTCCAGGAACTAGCTAGTCTCCGAGACGTCGCCGACAAGAGCGGGAAAAATGGACCGACAGTCCTGCCCGGCAGTCGTTTTCAATACAGCGACGACGGTGCCGACACGCTAGGCGCGATCGTTTCGGCGATCACAGGTCAGCCGGCGGAAGAATTCATCTCGAAGCGCATTTTCGAGCCCCTCGGCATGCGCGACACCTTTCCACTCGTGCGCGCGGCCGGCGACAAGCTCAAGCGGTTTACTCCTGCCTACGCGGGCAGCCGCGGCAACTGGATACGCTTCTGGTCGCCAGGCAACGAACCGATCTTCCCTTATTTCCTGGCATCGCAAGGCATGTACTCCACGACCAAGGACTATGCGCGCTTTCTCGCCATGTACCTGGACGACGGGCGCGCGGGAAACACGCGCGTACTCAGCGAAGCCGCTGTCAAGCGGACGCTCGAACCGGCCATTGCCACTGGATCTCCCACCGGCTTTCCCAAGCTCTCCACTAACTACGGCCAGATGATGCTCGACTATGTCGACGCGCAGAAAAAGGTGGTTGCCTTTGGACACAATGGTTCCGACGGAACCTGGGCCTATGCCTGGCCCGAACACGACCTGATGGTGCTCTACTACACGCAATCGCGCGGCAACTTGACCGGATTGGATCTGGAGGCGGCGATCGACCGCTTGCTACTGGGCGGAACCGCTGCCGCGCCCGTCGTTCAAGACCTGACGGCCGAAGCCGCTGCGCCGTACCTCGGCCTCTATTGGCTCGAACCGCTGCAACGACCGATGATGATAGTCCTCGACAAGGATCGCCTGGCGCTCGAAATTCCGTGGCAAGGACTGGTCGAATTGAAAAAAGCGGACGAGCAAAACACGTGGTCGTTCGTGGTAGCCCCGGATAAATCAGTGAAGTTTCACCGCGAGGGCGGGCCGGCCACGGCGTTCGAGTTGCGCAGCGGAAGCGCCGTGACGCTCAAGCGGTTCGAGCCGGAAGCAGGGTTGCCCAGTCTCGACGAATTGTTCAAGCGTCGGCCCGATCCACAGCGCGCCGAGAAACTCGCCTCGCTGGGTACCATGCGCATGAGCGGTAGTGTCGAGCTCACGACTTCACCGGGAAAAGGATCGTTCGAACTTCTGGCTGCAGGAGACGACCGCTCCCGCCTGAAGCTCAACGTGGCCGGCGGCGAGTTCCGACAAATCGTGGCGGGCGACCGGGCGTGGATGCAGCCCCAGGCGTCGTCTCCAATTCAGGAAATGCCAGAGGGCTTGGCGAAAGCCACCCGGCTCGCCGGCTGGCAGCTCGCGACCGGTGACTGGCGCGATGAATTCAAGAACGCACGCGTCCTCAAGCGCGTGGACCTCGACGGCGAACCCGTGTACATGGTTCACGCCGCTCCAGAAAAAGGCCGGCAGCGGTTGATCTATCTGGACGCGAAAACCGGTCTGACCCGAGGCTATGACGAGGTATACGAGCTACCTGGCCTTGGAATGGCTGGATGCGAGGTGCGCTTCGCCGACTATCGTGACATCGACGGCGTGCAGATTCCGTTCAAAGCCACGGTGAAGTATCCCACGCCGATGTTAGGCACCCAGACCTACCAGGTGGAGAAGATCGAAACGCGTGTGAAGCTCGACAAGGACCCATTCACGATCAAGTAGGTACGCGGTCCGACCAGTTTACAACTAACTAGAATTCCAACTAACTTCCGTGGTAAGAGGTCATCCATGAACAATCTCGACCTGTCCGTCGCCTTGGCGACTGCTCCATCCTCAGCCTTCGCGGAGCTGCGCGAGCGCCCGCGATTCTGGTTTCCGCTGCTGCTCGTGGTCCTCACCACCGCCGGTCTCATGTATTGGTACTACAGCATCGTGGACATCGAGTGGCTCAAGGACGTGATGTTCAGCAACGATCCCGACGTGCAGACACTCCCCGAAGACGAACGTGCGGCGCGGATGGCCATGGTCGGCCGCAACACGTTGTTGTGGGGGTCGGTGATAGGCGTCATCTTGTTCTTGCCGGTCTTCTTCCTGCTCGAGGCGTTGTATCTGCTGCTGGCCGCCAAAGTCACCAAGCTGCCCGAGGGATTCAAGCATTGGTTCGCACTCACCTGCTGGTCCGCACTGCCGCTGCTGCTGGGTACGGTCGTGGCGGCGATTTTCCTGATCTTGAGCGACAACTCGCAGGTGAGCCCGAGCGTGATGCAGCCGCTATCGATCAACGAACTGCTGCTGCATCGGCCCATGGGAAGCCCCGGGCACGCGCTGTTCGAATCGCTGGCTATCCCGAACATATTGAGCTCGATTCTGATGATCATCGGCGTGCACACCTGGAGCCAGCGCTCGTGGGCTTTCAGCACGATCCTTGTCCTGCTTCCGATCGTCGTGATCTATGGCATCTGGGCATTCTTCGCCTTCCGGTAGCCGCGCATGACCCGCAAACAATGGATCGCTGTGGGCGTCATCGCGGCGCTGATCGTGATACCGGTGGGGCTGAAGCTTTCCCGTAACGACACCAACAAAGCGGTCGACGTCGAGCAGGTCAGCTTACGCGCGCTGACTCCGACCGTGCTCGCTTCAGGGTCGCTGACCTACGAAAGCCAGGTCACGTTGGCGCCAGAGGTCACGGGTCGGGTGACGGAGATCCTGGTGGAGGAGGGCGACCAGGTGAAGCGCGATCAGCTCCTCATGCGGCTCGATCCCGCGGCACCGAGAGCGGCGGTAGAGCAAAGCAAGGCGCAGGTTCGCCAGGCTCGACTCAGCATCGAGCGCAGGCAGGTGGACTTCGATGCGCAGGTCATCAAGGTCAAGCGCTTCCAAGCCCTGCAGGCGAAAGGAATGGTCGACAGCAACAGCCTCGAGGAGCTCGCTTCCCTGCGCAACCTCGCGGAAGTGGACCTGCGCACCAGCCGCGAGCAACTCTCCCAGGCGCTGGCGCAGCTGAGCCAGGCTCAAGAGCATCTCGCCAAGACCGAGATCCGCTCCCCGCTCAACGGCAGGGTGACGGCTATCTACGTCAAGGTAGGGCAGACCGCGGTGCCCAGCTTCTCCGGCATTGCCGGCTCGACGTTGGCCGACGTGGCCGATACGACGAGCATCGATGCAGAGATCAACGTCGACGAAACCGATATCGCGCGCGTCAGGGTTGGAGCAGAAGCCAGAGTGGTGCCGGCAGCGTTTCCCGACAAAGTCCTCATGGGCAAGGTGGATCAGGTTGCCATCGCGCCGCGCCAGCAAGGCGGGCAGAACAAGAGTTATCCGGTCCGAATCCGCCTGACGAACACGGTGGGGGTAATCTTTCACCCCGGCATGAGCTGCCGCGCCGAGGTGCTCACGGGCCTGGCTGACGATGCCAAAGTGCTCGCAGTGCCGGTGCAGGCGCTGCGCTACGAGGACAATCCGGACAAATCCTCGAGTGCGGAGAAATCGGTCGCCAGCGTCTTCGTCTACGATGCCGGCCGTGCCAAGAAGCGTGCCGTCACCACGGGCACCGCCGACGACAGCTACATCGCCGTCACCTCCGGTGTGAAGGCAGGCGAGCAGGTCGTCATCGGCCCGGCAAAAATGCTGTTGTTCCTGCTCGACGGCGAGAAGTTGAGCATCAACGCGAAAACCGAACCGGCCGCGAAGAAGTAGCCTCCCCGATGCTCGAGCTGCGCGGAATCGGCAAGACGTACCAGATGGGCAGCACCGAGCTCGTCGCGCTCGCCGACATCGATCTTGAGATCGCGCGCAACGAATACGTGGCACTCATCGGGCCGTCGGGCTCCGGCAAGTCGACGATGATGAATGTGCTCGGGTGCCTGGATCTGCCGAGCACCGGTACCTACACGCTCGACGGCGAGGCGGTAGCCGGTTTGAGCGAAGATCAGCTCGCGCGCGTGCGCAACCGCAAGATCGGCTTCATTTTCCAAAGCTACTACCTGATGCCACGCACCACGATTGCCGACAATGTCGCGCAGCCGTTGATATATCGCGGCCTCGCGCCCGGCGTGCGGCGCGAGCGCGCGAACGCGGCGCTGGCACGCGTCGGGCTCGAAGCCCGGACCTTGCATAAACCCAACGAGCTTTCGGGTGGCCAGAGGCAGCGGGTCGCGATCGCCAGAGCACTCGTCGGCCGGCCGGACGTATTGCTGGCCGATGAGCCAACCGGCAACCTCGACAGCAAAACGGCGCGGGAAATCATGGGCGTGTTCGGCGACCTTCATGCGGAGGGCATGACGATCATTATCGTGACCCACGATCCGGCGATCGCCGCGTACTGCCGGCGCGTGGTGCGGTTGCACGACGGCCGCATCGTGGAAGATCGAGCGCAGGCCGGCCGCCTCGTGGACGCCTGACATGAGCAACGCCGCGCGCGAAGACGCGCCAATCGACGAGGTAAATCGGCTGCAGGCATTCTTTTACGCCATGCAGGAGTGTCTGCGCTCCGCGCTCGGCAGCATCCGTTCGCACCGCATGCGCAGCTTTCTCACCATGCTCGGCGTCATCATCGGCGTGGCGTCCGTCATCTGCATCGTGTCGCTGCTTCAGGGTCTCACTCGTTCGGTGATGGACGAGTTCCAGGGTTTCGGCGGCAACGCGTTGCAAATCCATTCGCATACCTCGCGCGAAGACTGGCTGATCGGCAAGTGGAACAAGCTGCGACCAGCCGATCTCGAGCTGGTGAAGTACCGGGTCGCGGGCATCAGCAATGTGACGCCGATGGCCGGGCTCAACCTACCGGGCGGCGTGCGCAACGCCAGCAACACCAGCAGCGCGCAGGTCTTCGCGAGCACGAGCTGGTTCCAGCTCGTCAACCAGTCGTATCCGCGCATCGGGCGTTTCATCACCGACAGCGACAACGACTCGCGTCGCCGGGTCGTCGTGCTGGGCGACAAGGCACGCGTCGATCTCAAGCTGCCGGATGATTCCATCGGCACGTTCATCCAGGTGGGCGGTGAGTGGTTCAAGATCGTGGGCCTCATGGAGGCGCGCGGCGAGATGTTCGGGCAGAGCATGGACAACTACGTGGTGATTCCTTTCGAGACGGGCAGGGCACTGGCGGGTCCGAACAATGAGCCTGACATGAACATCTTGCTCACCGTCGACGATCTCGATGCCGTCAACGACGTCACCAGTCGAATCACCGCACTGCTGCGCAGGGCGCACAAGATAGGACCCAAGGATTCCGATGATTTCCAGGTGCAGACTTCTCAGTCGCTCACCGAAACCATTCAACGCGTGTCGGGCACTATCACGCTCGTCATTTCCGCGGTGGTCGGCATCTCGCTGCTGGTGGGCGGCGTGGGAATCATGAATATCATGCTGGTGTCGGTTACCGAGCGAACCCGCGAGATCGGCATCGCCAAGGCGCTCGGCGCTCCGCGCAGTTTCATCCTCATGCAATTCCTGATCGAAGCGATGGTGCTCGCGGTGATTGGCGGCATCATCGGCATCGGATTTGGCTGGCTGCTCGGTGTGCTGGCGGCCAAGATGATCCCGCACTTCCCTCCGCCGGCGGTGCCGTGGTGGGCCATCGTCGGCGCCACGGGATTTTCGGCGCTGGTCGGCATGTTATTTGGGATTTTGCCGGCGCGCCGCGCGGCCAATCTCGCGCCGATCGACGCGTTGCGACACGAGTGATCGTACGGCCGTTGCGAGAAAGCCCTACATCGGCATATCAGGCCAATGGCCGCCTTCTAGAAGTACAGGATTCATCGGTCCACAATGACACGCATCCCAAAGCGCCTGGGAACTGAGGGGTCAATTCAATGATCTGCCGACCGACGAGTACTGCATGATCCCCGCGCTTCGTCGCGGTGTTCGCCTGCGCTTCGGCATCGGCATTGTTGCGCTGATGGTGACAGGCGCGCTGGCGGCGTGGCACTTCGCGCGCGAGCAAGACCCCGCTCGCGTCACGGTGAATTTCAATCGCGACATCCGTCCGATCCTCAATGAAAAATGCGTTGCCTGCCACGGCGGTGTGAGGCAGCTCGCCGACGTTTCGTTCATCTACCGCGAAGAAACGCTGGGCAAAGGCAAGTCCGGGCGGCCCACTGTCGTGCCGGGACGTCCGCGCGCGTCGGAACTCATGGCCAGGGTGACCTCGCACGATCCTGAGACGCGGATGCCGTATCGCGCGCCTCCACTGGAACCCCGCGAGATCGATTTGCTGCGTCGGTGGATCGAAGAAGGCGCGCAATGGGAAGACCATTGGTCATTCGTCGCGCCGTCGCGCCAGGCACAGCCGACGGTGAAGCACACGGAGTGGCCGCGGCAGCCAATGGACCGGTTCGTTCTGGCCCGGCTCGAGCAAGAGGGTCTGGCACCTTCGCCCGAAGCCACCAAGGAGGAGCTGCTGCGCCGGGTCTCATTGGACTTGACGGGGTTGCCTCCGACACCCGATGCGCTTGCCGCATTTCAGTCAGATGAGTCTCCAGACGCCTATGAAAAGCAAGTGGACCGCCTGCTCGCCTCCACCCTGTACGGAGAGCGCTGGGCGTCGATGTGGCTCGATCTTGCGCGCTACGCGGACAGCAAGGGATATGAGAAAGACGCCGATCGGCCGGTGTGGCCGTATCGTGATTGGGTCATCGAAGCATTCAACCGCAACATGCCTTACGACCGATTCGTTATTACTCAGCTTGCTGGTGACCTCCTGCCCAACGCCAGCCTTGACGATCGCATTGCCACCGCGTTCCAGAGGCTGACGCCCGTCAACGATGAAGGCGGCACGGACGATGAAGAGTTCCGCCTGGTCGCAGCCATGGATCGGGTGGCGACGACCTGGTCGGTGCTCAACGGCATCACCATCAATTGCGTGCAGTGCCACGCTCATCCCTACGATCCGGTCCGCCACGAGGAGTACTACGAGTTCCTCGCTTTCTACAACACGTCGCGCGACGCGGATCGCGAAGATGATTTTCCGACGGTCCACGTCGCTAACAAGCTTTCGCAGCGAGACGAAGTTGCGCCGTTGCTCACGCGCCGTTCCCGATCGATGGGCGAGATCGTCGGCAGCGGACGCGCCCTGGAAGAAAGCTCGAAATGGACCGCGCTGCCCATCTCGAGCGCACTGGTCAACGCAGTCTCGATGCTCGAGAAATCCTTGGCGGACCTGGAGAAAGGGAGCCGCGATCCGGACATCCAGCGCAAGAAAGATCGTCGAGAGATTCTGGCCTGGTTCAGTAAAGAGATCGCCTTCAAGCGCGCGGACCTGGCAGCCGCAAAAAAAGTGCCGCCACGGTCGCTCGAGATCGAGAAGGGCGAAGTCCGGGCCGTCGGCACGATTTCGTCGCAGTCCATGTACGACCTCGATGTCCAACTGACGGGAGCATCGACGCTGACGGCATTGCGCATCGAAGTGCCACCCCTCGACGCGCGAACCGCAACTCACACTCCCGAAGAGGGATTCATCGTCAACGCCGTGGAGGCGTGGCTGGTGACGGCTGCCGCCGACGGCGCGCGGGAGCAGAGGGTTGCATTTCGCTTCTTCGCGCGAGATGCGCAGGAAGTCCTGGCCAGCGCGGTGAAGGAGTCGGTGAAGTCGGCGGCGAAAACGGACACTGGCAGCTTTGCGGCCAATCCGAAACTCGCGCGTACTCGCTGGATCGTTGCGGTTCCGGAGCAGCCGATGGCACTCTCGCCGGACACCCGACTCAAACTTCGCCTGACACAAACGGGGAATTTCAATGGGCGGCCCGCGCCCGTCAGGCGCGTCAGGCTGGCCGGAAGTACGGACGAACGTTGGATTACACTCGCGACCGGATCGATCGAGAAACTGGCCGAGTTGTCACGCATCGAGCGCACGCTCGAGAAAATCCCCGGCACCGACCTGCCGGTGATGGAGGAGGGCGCTGCCTACGAGCGACGCCCGACACTGCTGTTCGAGCGCGGCAACCTGCTGGCCAAAGTCGGAGTGCCTCTTTCACCAGACGTTCCTGCCGTGTTGCCAAAACTTCCGGTGGACGCGCCGCGTGACCGCCTGACGATGGCGAGATGGTTCTTCTCGCCTGATCAACCGTTGACTGCGAGAGTCGCCGTCAATCGCTTCTGGGAGCAACTGTTCGGCACTGGAATCGTGGAAACACAGGAGGATTTCGGCAGCGTGGGACAGCCGCCGAGTCATCCGGAGCTCCTCGACTGGCTTGCCGTGCATTTTCAGAACGACTTGCGCTGGGACATGAAAGCGCTGCTGCGCGAGCTGGTCACCAGCGCCACCTACCGACAGAGCGCCAGGGTCGGTGCGGAGCTGCTGGCAAAAGATCCGGGCAATCGTTTGCTGGCTCGAGGCCCGCAGCAGAGGCTGAGCGCGGAGATGGTCCGCGATCAGGCGCTCGCGGCGAGTGGACTGTTGAGCACCGCCATCGGCGGGCCGCCGGTCATGCCGCCCCAGCCGCCGGACATCTGGAGTACGGTCTATAACGATGCGAAGTGGATCGAATCCACCGGCGCGGATCGCTACCGCCGGGCGATCTATACCTATCTCAAACGCAGCGCTATCTACCCGAGCTTCATCACCTTCGATGCGTCCGAACACGTGGTCAGCCTGGCGCGGCGCATACCCACCAATACACCGCTCCAGGCGTTGGGCACGTTGAACGATCCGGTCTATTCAGAAGCGGCCGACGCGTTGGCGCGCCAGATGGCGAAGGCTTCGCCGGACTTGAACGCGCAACTCAATGAGGGGGCGCGGCGCGTGCTGTCGCGCGAGCTTTCGCCTGGCGAGCTCCGCGAGCTCGAGACCGCATACGTTGACGCCCGGAAAATGTTGGCCGATTCCAAGCGATCGGCAGCGGAGCAGCCGTCCGCCGCGTTGTCGGTGGTGGCCGGCATCCTGCTCAATCTCGATGCTGCACTCACGAGGTAATCGCTCATGAAGCCAATCAGTTTTGATGAAGCGAGCCAGGACGTACCGGTCATGGAAACCCGCCGCTACTTCCTCGGTCAGTGCGCGAACGGACTTTTCGGGGCCCTGGTTCTCGGCTCCGTGGCGGGCAAAGCATCGGGTTCGCAGTCCCGGCTCGATTTCACGCGGCCTTCCTCTCAACCCCTTGCAGCGCTGCCTCCTGAATTCGCAGCGAAGGCGCGCCGCGTGATCTACCTGCACATGGCAGGTGCGCCGAGCCCGCTCGAACTGTTCGAGCACAAGCCGGTGCTCACGAAGTACGACGGCAAGGATTGCCCGGCGTCATTCCTCGCCGGCAAGCGCTTTGCGTTCATCAGCGGCGTGCCCAAACTACTGGGAGCGCAATATCCCTTCCACCAGGCCGGGAAAAGCGGTGCCTGGATCTCCGACCGCTTGCCGCACATCGAGCGCCACATCGACGAGTTGTGCTTCATTCGTTCGATGCGCACCGACCAATTCAATCACGCGCCTGCCCAGCTGCTGCTGCAGACCGGCCATGAGCGCCTGGGATACGCGTCGTTCGGATCGTGGGTCACGTATGGGCTCGGCACGGAGAATCAAAACCTGCCGGGCTTCATCGTGCTCACTTCCGGCGGCAAGAATCCCGATGGCGGCAAACAGCTCTGGGGTCCGGGCTATCTACCGAGCGTCTACCAAGGCGTGCAATGCCGCTCGCAAGGAGAGCCGGTGCTTTATCTGAAGAACCCGCCCGGTGTGAGCCGGCCGTTACGCCGCCGGATGCTCGATTCCGTCGGCGCCATCAATCGGCAAACCCATGCCGAATTCGGCAATCCCGAAACGCTGACGCGAACCGCGCAGTACGAGATGGCCTTTCGCATGCAACTCGAGGCCACGGATGCCATGGACTGGCAGCGCGAACCGAAGTCCGTGCAAGCCCAATATGGCGCCAAACCGGGCGAGGCGAGTTTCGCGAACAACTGCCTGGTCGCGCGACGCCTGGCCGAGCGAGGCGTGCGCTTCATTCAGTTGCATCACTGGGGATGGGATTCGCACGGCGCATCGCCCAGTGAGGCGCTGAACATCGGGTTCGCCGATCGCTGCCGCGAAACCGATCAACCTGTCGCGGCGCTGCTGACCGATCTGAAGTCGCGCGGCCTTCTGGAGGACACGCTCGTGGTGTGGGCCGGCGAATTCGGCCGCACTTCGATGCGCGAGAACCGCGATGGTCAGGAGATGAAGTTCGTCGGCCGCGATCACAATCCAGGCGCATTCACCATCTGGATGGCCGGCGGCGGAGTGAAGCCCGGCATGAGCTATGGCGAAACGGATCCATTGGGCTACGAGATCGTCAAGGATCCGGTCGAGGTTCGCGACCTGCATGCCACGCTGCTCTATCTACTGGGCCTGGATCACCACAAGCTGACCTATCCGTTCCAGGGCCTCGATCAAAAACTCACCAGTGTCAAACCCGCTCGCATCGTCGGCGAAGTTCTGGCATGAGCGACGGCGTATCCGCGCCCGTGTATTTCGCAGGCGTGGCGGTGGTGAGCGCGTTGCTGCTGGGAAGCACGATGGCGCTGCGCCCGAGCTTCGCATACACCGTGCGTGATTCGTTTGGATTCGGGGAGCACGCCCAAGCGGCGCCCGAGTCGCTCTACAGCCAGCGCGTTGCTCCGCTCTTCGAAGCGCACTGCACCGGATGCCATGGCGTGAAGAGACAAAAGAGCGAATTGCGGCTCGATAGCTTCGCCGCGGTGATGCGCGGCGGGAAACACGGCGCCGTGATTCGCGCCGGGGGTGCCGACGAAAGCGAGCTCATCGCCCGCATCATGCTGCCGCAGACCGACGAGAAGGCCATGCCCCCGCTGGGCAAGGACCCTTTGAGCGCCGATGAAGCGACCGTCATCAAACTGTGGGTTGCCGCCGGCGCATCGCCGATTCAACGAGCCGGTGAAATCAAGGGCGTGCCACCGCCGGTCAGACAGATCGAGATTCCCGAGCTCGACGAGGCCGCCGTCGAGAGTGCGCGCGCGCCGCTCGCCGCTACGCTCGAGGCGTTGCAGGCGCGCTACCCATCAGCCATCGCCTACGCTTCACGCGGCACAGCGGATCTGGAGATCAACGCTTCGCTCATCGGTCCTTCATTCGGCGATGAAGATCTGACGGCGCTCGCCCCACTTCGCGATCGGATTGTCAGGTTGGATCTCTCCGGCACCGCCGTCACCGACGTTTCGGCACCCACCATTGCCGCGATGAGCCGTCTTCAAGTGCTTCGTCTGTTGAACACACAGGTCACCGAGAAATCCTTCTCTCCGCTGCGTGCCAAGGGAATCAGAGTCTACGATGGCCAATTCTGACGACTTGAAAACTGTTCCCGCGCGAGTCGCCGTATGGGACGTGCCGGTGCGCATTTTTCACTGGACGATCGTGGGACTCATCACGACGTCCTGGGTCGCAGCCGATCAAGGGTTCATGCGAGTGCATCTATGGTCGGGCTCCGCGCTCCTGGCGCTGATGTTGTTTCGTCTCGCCTGGGGCGTCTTCGGCTCGAGCACGGCGCGCTTCAGCGGTTTTGTTCGTTCGCCCCGCGCGGCGTACGGCTATCTGCGCGCTCTCGCCGGTGCGGAGAAACCGCCTTACGCCGGCCACAACCCCGCGGGAGGGTGGATGGTCGTGGTGCTGTTGGCAATCCTGGGCGCGCAGGTGGCGACCGGGCTTTTCGCCAACGACGGTCTGAAATTCATGGGGCCACTCGCGCTGCACGTCACTGCCGACACATCCGATCGCCTGACCGCGCTGCATGGATGGCTTTTCAACATCCTGCTGCTGCTGATCTACCTGCATGTGGTAGCCGTATTCTTCTACCTTTTCGTCAAGCGTGAAAACCTGATCACACCGATGCTGACGGGCAAGAAATTTCGACACCATGTTCCGGAAGGGCACGAGCTGCGCTTCACGCGGGCCTTCATTCCATGGGTCTTGCTCGTGCTCTGCGCCGGTATTGCCTGGTGGGTCGTGCGGACTTGAGGCTTGCCCTCACGCTCCCGCCGCCATCAATCGTTCATCGAGAAACGTCTTGGCGCGCGCCACGTCAGGTTCCTCGAGGTGCTCGATGATGATCGGTATGTTGGGATACCGTCGAAACAGCAGGCGCAGATATAGGTCGTAGTTCAGCACTCCCAGCCCCGGCGCCGGCAGTTCGATGTCGCCGATGCCGCGGAACGTGTGACCTTCCGACGCGTCGATGTCTGCATGCTTCTCCGAGATGTCCCCATAACTCGGTTTGACGTCCTTGGCGTGACTGATGCGTATTCGGTCTCCCAGCACATCGAAAATGCCATTCAGCACGGCGTCCATGTGGACGATGTTGCTGCCATCGAAGTAGTTGGTCGGGTCCATGAGAAGCGCCAGGCCGGGGCCAGGAATATCCTTGAATAGGCGTGCAGTCCTGTCGACGGAAGCGATGACGTTGCTGACGTACGGTTCCAGCAGCAGAGTGACACCTTGTTCGGCGCACAGGCGGGTGAGATCGGCGATGACGTCGCGGCACTCTTCGTAGCCCGCCTCGGTGAAATTGCCCGGATGTGGCGCCCAATCGCTGGTGGGGTTGTAAGTGCCGGTCTCGGTGATCACGTAGGGACTGCCCAGCTCCCAGGCATGACGGATGATCGTTTTCAGCCGCTCGAGGTTCGCGCGGCGAATCGTCGTGTCGGGATGAATGATGTTCGTGTATCCGCTGATGGCGCAGACCGGCAGGTTCTGCGCCCGGAATGCATCGCGAATCTTTCGGCACTTCGCCGTCGATATTGCTCCGGTGGCAAGGTCCATGTCCTTGAAGCTCAGGTCGAGCTGCACGGTGTTGAACCCCAGCGCCCGGATTCGGCGAGCGGTCTCGTCCAGGGCATAGGGGAAATATCCGGTGAAGATTCCGACCTGGATCATGATTCGAGCTCCACAAGTGCAACCGCGCGCTTTTCTCGCGCTGAGGTGTACGCGGCGTCGACCAGCAGCATCGTGCGCACGTTGTCCGCCGCGTCCAACTCGGGCGGACGGCCGCATTTGATCGCATACTGAAGCTGTTCCATGACGCCGATGAAGGCGTGTGGAAACCATCGCGTGTCCCAACTCGGGCGAATCCACTCGCCACCGCTCTCACGGGCGGAATAGGCGAGGGTGCTCGGGCTGCCGTGTGGATAGTCCGGCCATCCAATGGTGCCCTGCGCCAGTCCGTCCGTTCCCTCGACTCGCCACTTGATGTAGTGGTCGCCTCTGATTCCTTCATCGTGTGGACCCGCCCATACATCCTCGAGGCTCAACGCCATGACGCCGCTGTGAAACAGCAGAGTCGAGCAGCAGATTCCATCGAAATGCGGAAATGAAGTCCTTGGATCAGGGCGCACGGTCGTCGTGATCTGCGCCACCTCGCCGAACAGGAACCGAAGCACGTCCAGGTGGTGAATGCTCATGTTGAGCAAGGTCAACCGGTCGTATGAATGCAGGAAAGATTGCCAATGCGGAATGGCCCTCATCTCGATGCTGGCGAACACGGGTGTACCCAGCACCTTGCCCTCGAGAAGCTGCTTGAGCGCGCGCATGGATTGATCGAAGCGCATGTTCTGGTTGACCGACAGGACTTTGCCAGCCGCGGCCGCTTCTGCGACCAGCCGTCGAGCGTCCGCGTGATCCATCGCCAGCGGCTTCTGCGCCAACACACCTTTGATGTGCGGCTGGGCCAGCGCTGCGCGAATCAAGGCCGGTTGCAGGTGCGGCGGATAGGCGATGTCGAGTATCTCGACCTGCGTGTCTTGAATCAGGTCGAGAGGCGTCTCGTGGACGCGGGGAATGTTCCAGCGCGCCGCTGTCGATCGAGCCTTCTCGACAGTCCGGCTCGCGATCGCGACGACCGGAAAGTTGGCGAGACGATAGGCGGCCAGCTGCACGTCCGCCATGATGAAGCCCGCGCCGATCGCGCCGATCCGGTAGTCACGGCATCGGACCGGCGGGTCGGGCGCCAATCTCATTTGTCGGGAAGTCGCTTGGTACCGGTGTCGTCCTTGCGCATCCAGGCCACGTCACCTGTTTCTTCCTCCATGCGCTTCTGGCCCGCTTCGCGGATCGCCGAATCCGGCACCTTGTTGAGCTTTGTGTAGCGCGCATGAGGCTCATCGAGATACGGGTCGTTCGATGCGGCGTTGTAGCAGCAGATCATCGACCAGCGCGGCTTGTCCGTCGTATTGGCATCGGACCGATGCAGCATATTGCTGTGGAATACGACCGCATCGCCGGGAGCCAACTCCACGTACTCAACGGGTAAGCGCTCCAGCACCTTCTCGACGCGCGCCATGTCGGCGCCCGCCTGGTTGCCAGTGAGCGTGTGCTCGATGCGCCCCAGCTGGTGGGAGCGCGGCACGATTTGCAGACAACCATTCGCGCGCGTCGCCCGATCGATCGCGATGGAGATGCTGGCGAGATTCGGCGCCAGGACGCCGTTGTGATACCAGTAGCCGTAATCCTGATGCCAGGTCCAGGCGCCACCCGTCCTGGCGTCCTTCATGATCATCTTCGAGTGGTAGTGATAGACCTCTTCGCCCAGAAGTCTTTCCATCGCACCGACGACCGTCTCGCAGCGCGCGATCATGCCGTAGATAGAGGAGCCCGGGTGATTCCACAGCGCCAGGCGCGCCGCGCCTCCCTCTCCATCCTTGACGCTGAAGGCGTGCTCATCGAGCGCTTTGTCCGCGACCGCGGCGCTGCGCAACAACTCCACTTCATCAGCGGAGAGCAACTCTTTGACGACGAGATAACCTTCTTTTTGGAAGAAGCGAACCTGATCGTCCTGAATCCGGACACCGCTCATGGAATTTCCCCCTCGGCAGTGCAGCCCATCCTACGCTCGGCATGTGGGGGCGGAGAAGCAAAAAAACTGGCAACGGCGGCCCGATCGGCGCTCAGCACCATTCTCGTGGCCTTACGGAGACTTGCCGGGCAGGACCGTGGGCTTGAATGACGCTTCCTGTGCCGGACTAGCGCCACATGCCTCGCTATAGGCTGGTCAGCGGCCACACGACCATGATCAAGGGAACCCCCAGCGCCAACACTAACAATGTCAACGGCGCGCCGAGGCGGGCGTAGTCTCCGAATCTATATCCGCCCGGCCCCATGACGAGCATGTTGCATTGATGGCCGATCGGCGTGAGGAAATCGCAGGCGGCGCCGACCGCGACAGCCATGAGGAACGCATCGGGCTCGAAACCCAGGCGCGTGGCGAAGCTCACGGCGATCGGCGCCATCACCAAAACCGTCGCGGCGTTATTGAGGAATGGCGTGAGCGCCATCGCTGCGGCCATGATCAACGCAAGCGCGCCGTAAGGCGGCAATGAATGCGCGACGTCCGCAAGTACATCTGCAATCAGCTGCGCGCCGCCGGTCGTGCGGATTGCCTCACTCACCGGAATCAGCGCTCCCAACATGATCAGCAGCGGCCATTCGATCGCTGCGTATGCTTCGCGCGGAGTCAGAGCACCGAATACGACGATCAGCAGTCCCGCACCGAAGAATGCGATGCCCACCGGCAAGGTGCCGGTCGCCGCGAGAGCCATGGCCGCCGCCAGCACCCCGACGGGAATCAGCCCGCGCCGGACGCTGCCGAGCCGGATCTCGCGTGCCGCGAGCGGCAGCGCGCCGAGTTCGCGCAGTACCTCGGGCATCGAGGCAAGGGGGCCCTGCAGCACGATCACATCGCCGGCCCGCAGCGTGATGTCGCGCAGTCGTTCGGTGAGACGCTCACCGCTGCGGCTGACGGCAAGCAGATTGACATTGTAGCGTTCGTGCAGGCCGAGGCCCCCGGCGCTGCCGCCGATCAACAGCGAATCGGGCCCGATAACGCTTTCCAGCGCGCCAACTTCTTCGGCTGTTTTGTCGGTCTTGATGTCGCGATCTTCTCCTTCGAGCTCGAGACCGGTTTGCACGACTGCCTGCTCGAGCGCTTCTGGCTCGCCCTCGAGGATCACGCTGTCGTTTTCCTTGAGCACGGTGTCCGCGGTCGGAGCTGCGGTCTGCCCATCGCGCACGATCGCATTGACGCTGACACCCTTTGTCAGCCGCTTGCGCAATGCGCGGATGGTATAGCCCGCGAGATTTGACGTCGAACCGATGCGCCCTTCGGTTACATAGTCCTTGATGTCGATGCCTTCGCCCAGCGTCGACGCGCCCTTGCGATCCTGCGGCAGCAGCTTGTAGCCGAAAGCCAGGAAAAGCACGCCGACGGTAGCGAGGCCGATGCCAACCGGTGCGAAATCAAACATCGAGAAAGGCTGTCCGGTCATTTCGGCACGCACTTCCGAGACGATGATGTTGGGCGAAGTGCCGATGAGCGTCATCAAACCGCCGAGTAATGAGCCGAATGCCATGGGCATGAGGAACACGGAGGGTGAGGTGCCGGACCGCTTCGCCATCTGGAACGCGACCGGCAGCATCATGGCGAGTGCGCCGATGTTTTTCACGAAGGCGGACAACACCGTGACGGTTGTCACCAGCAGGATGAGCTGGGCGCGTACCGAGGTGATGCGCGGGGCGATTGGCCGAAGCAGCACATCGATCACGCCCGAGCGGGTGACGGCCGCGCTCACCAGCAGGGCGCTGCTGACGATGATCAGGATATCGTTGCTGAAACCAGTGAAGGCTTCTTTGAACGGCACGACTCCGACGAGGACGGCGACCAGCAAGGCGAGCCCCGCCACCAGGTCGTAGCGCAGGCGCCCCCAGACAAACATGCCCATCATCCCGACGATGACCGCAAAGGCGAGCAGTTGGTCCTGTGTCATCGAGTGGTAGTCAGGGTGCGTTGGGCGACTAACAACTGCTCGGTGGCCGGTTGGTTCATGTGCGCTGGGAGTTTCGAGCACTACTCGCCAAACAGCTAGTAGCGCGGTGTCGGAAGACGGCGCTCGTTATCCAGAAGCGGCGCATTGACCGCCGCAAGTATATGCCGGAAGGCTCCTACAGGATCGCTACTGACTCATGAGCCGCATGAGCTGCCCGGTGAGCCAGGCGCCGTAGGTGCCCAGGGCATAGCCAAGCACGGCAAGAAGCACCCCGACCGGGGCAAGCGATGGATGAAACGCGGCGGCGACCACCGGCGCGCTCGCGGCGCCGCCGATGTTTGCCTGGCTGCCGACAGCAAGGAAGAACGTCGGCGCCTTGATGAGGCGCGCCACGACCAGCATTACGACGGCATGAAACGCGATCCATGTGAATCCGATACCGAACAGCACAGGGCTCGTGAACACGGCACCGATGTTCATTTGCATGCCCACCGTTGCGATGAGCACGTAAAGGAAGGCCGAACCCAACCTGGAGGCGCCGGCACCTTCGAGTTGACGCGCGCGAGTGAAGGAGAGCAGCAGGCCGAACGTCGTCGCGAGCACGACGATCCAGAAGAATTCGCTCGCGAGCGACAGGCGCTCGGCCCACTCGACGCCGGCGAATGCGCCCGCGAGTGGTGCGGCCAGCGCATGTGAGAGGCCGGTCGCTCCGAAGGCGAGTCCGAGCATGATCATGAGGTCCGCGAGCGCCGGTACGCGTTCGTTCTCGAGGCGCAGTCGCTCCATGCGTTGGCCGAGAGCGGTGATCGCTGTGGTATCGGCGTTCAGCCTGCGATCGAGACGCTCGCGATTCGCGGCCATCCACAGCAGCACGGCCATCCACAGGGAGGCGAACAGCACATCGACCGCGACCATCACGCCGAAGATGTTCGGCTCGATCTGAAACACCTCTTTCATCGCAGCCTGGTTGGCGCCGCCGCCGATCCAGCTGCCGGCGATGGCGGTCATGCCGCGCCACAGCTCGCCGTCGATAGCCGCGGGGGCGATGGCTTTCCAGATCAGGAGAGCAATGGGACCTCCGAGCACCACGCTCAAGGTGCCGGCGAAGAACATGACGAGGGCTTTCGGGCCCAGACGTAGCGTTGCGGGCAGATCGATGGCGAGCGTCAGCAGAACGAGGGTCGCAGGCAGCAGATATCTGGAGGCGATGAAGTAGAGCTTGGATTGTTCGCCGTCGATCAAGCCGAACGAGTTGTAGAGCGCCGGCAAGAAATAGCAGAGCACCAGCGCCGGAACATAACGATAGAAGCGTTGCCAGAACGGTTGCGTGGAGCGCGTGGTCCAGAAGATGGCACCCAGGGTCGCCGCCAGCAGCCCGAGAATGACGGCGTCGTTGTGAATCATGGGCGGCCGGCTCCTGGCAGGAACAGGCGCGCGATCGCCAGCGCGGTGGAATAGGGCTCAGGGTCGTTGCGATTGGTGAGCACGATGACAGTCAGTTTCCGCTCCGGATACCGGATGATCACGTTTCGGAAGCCCGTTGTCTCGCCCGAATGCCACAGCGTTTCCCCACTGATGCGCCAGCCGAAAGCGTAGTCAATGCTCGGGTTGTCGGTATGCGTGGCCGCGGTGAAGGCCAGCTCGCGGGATTTCACGTTCAGTAAACGATCGTCGTACAGCGCCGCGTCCCACTTCGCGAGATCGTCGATGGATGAATATATACCGCCATCGCCGAGCACGGCGCTGGTGCTGCTCTGGTCGGTGCGCACCCAGGAACCGTTGTTTGCGCTGTAGCCGTAGGCGCGAGCCGAAACAGTTGAAACCCCGTTCTCGAATGCGACGGTTTCGTGCATGCCGAGAGGAACGAAAATCCGGTCGCGCAGGAACGCAGCGAATCGTTGACCGGAAGCCTTTTCGACGATCAGGGCCAGCAGCGCATAGCCGGTGTTGCTGTAACGGTAGCTGGAGCCGGGCTGGAAATATGTTCGGTTCTGATTCTCGAGCAGGCCGGGAACATCCGCGTCGTGCACCTGTGGGCCGTCTTCGGGAACGAAGTCCTCGTAGTCGATCAGGCCGCCAGTGTGCGCGAGCAGTTGCCGGATCGTCACACTCTGCGTCGCCTCTGGAAGCGTCGGCAGCCACTTCCGCACGGGATCGTCGAGTTGCAGATTGCCGGCTTCGACGAGCAGCAGGATCGCGGCGGCGGTGAATTGTTTGGTCACCGAGGCGAGGCGGTAGTTAGTAACGGGCGAGGCGGGTGTGCGTTGTTCGAGGTCGGCGAGGCCGTATGAGGCCCGGATGACAGGTTTGCCATTGCGGATGACGAGCACGGATGCACCCGGCCCGGCTCCTGCATAGCTGCTCAACAGAGCATCGACTCTCAGGGCGGCGTCCGCGTCGCTCAGCGGCACCGCCTTGGGTGCGGCCGCGCACGCGCCGACGCGCGTGAAGAACAAATCCTCGTAGTCCGAGCTGAAGTCGCCTTCGGGGTCGACCTTGGCGAGCGTCAGAGTGTTTGGTTTTCCGGCCTTGAAGGTGAGCCACGGTTCCTCATCGACGGTATCGTCCCAGTCGACCAACAGGCGCTGCCCGACTCGCATCACATCGCCAGCCATCAGGGGCGACTTCACCGAGTTGAATCGCACATGGCCCTCACGTTCACAAACGGAGATCTCTCCAAACCAGGGATCGCGGTAACGACCAAGCCATGCCGTCAGCGAAGAGGGCGACGCGAGCTTTCGCATCGGAAGCTTGAAGTGCGCGGGGCCGGCGCCCGCCGCGGAAGTCTGTGCGGCGATTTTCAGCTGCTCGATGTACCAGGCGGCCGACGCAGCGCGGCCGGGCGCCGTGAACTGCTTCACCAGCGCTTCGTTCAGTACCGTGCGCGCCCGCGAACCCTCGCCATTGATCATGAACACGAAACCGGCGCGTTTTTCGGGCAACAGATTCAGCGCCGAATACATGCCCCCCAGAGTTCCGGTATGCGACACGCGCAGCACACCGTCGACGTCCGACAACCTCCAGCCGTAGCCATAGGCGGAGAAATTGCCATTGTTCCAGCGCTTCTGCCGCTCGGACATCGGCATCGGCGTGTGACTGGCCCACAGTGCTTCGTGCTGCGCGCGACTGAGCCACGGACGATCCTGACCGGACGGCCGGAGCTCCGGGTCGAGCCACATGCGCATCCACGTGAGCATGTCGTTCAGGCTGCAGCGGATTCCGCCTGCGGCGGCCGACGCAATCGCGGGGACCACCTCCGGGTCACGCCGATAGGCGAGGTTGCGGTCCCCTTCCCACATGTGAGGCTGCGCGACGTTGCCAACCGTTTCGCGATTCCACTCGCCGACCTGACAACGCGTGAGGCCGGCGGCTCCGAATACTTCCCGACGGACCAGTTCCTCGTACGAGGCGCCGCCTGCCGCGGCGGCAACTTCCCCCGCAATGATGTAGAGCAGGTTGTCGTAGTCATAGTGCGAACGAAAGCTGCGCACCGGCTTCAGGTGCGACAGTCCCGCAATGATGTCCGCGCGCGTGAACAAGTTAGGCTCGGGCCACAGCATGAGGTCGCCGGCGCCTTCGCGAAGCCCACTGTTGTGAATGAGCAGATCGCGCACGCGCATCTCCCGCGTGATCCACGGATCGCTCATCTTGAACTGCGGCAGGTGGTTGACGACGGGATCGTCCCATTTGAGTTTGCCGGCATCCACCAGGCGCGCGAGCAGGCCGGTGGTCATCGCCTTGGTGTTCGAGGCAATCTTGAACAGCGTGTCGGAATCGATCGGCTGTCCGCCGCCGGAGACGAGCTCGCCGGCGGTGCGCGTGTAAGTCACTGTGCCGTCTTCGACGACGCCCAGCGCCAGGCCAGGCAGTCGGTACTCGCTCAACACGGCCTCGAAGATCGCATCGAAGGTCTCTTTTCTGGTGACCCTCGACGTTCGAGCGATCAGCTCGACCTCACGCCACACTCGCAACAGGTTACCGCTCCACAGTTGCCCGATCTGCGACTCCGTGAAGCCGCGCCGGCGCAGACCCGCGGTGACGTTGCGCGTCTCACTCGCATCATTCCAGCCCCGGAGCGCGCCGCCGCCATCGAAGTCGGAGGCGAGCCCGACGTGGTCGATACCGGCCACGTTCACGGCGTGCTGGACGTGATCGAGGTAGTCGTCGAGCGTCGCCAGCGGATATTGCTCGTCGATGCGCGCGAGTCCCCGGACGTGGGCGGGAAGATATTCGTGCTTTGCGCTGTCGAACTCGGCATCGCCGGCCTGGCGCGCAACCTCTTTTTCCAAGGCCTCCACGGCATCATCGCGCGCGGGATCGAGCTTCAGGAATCCGGAATAGGCGACCATGTGCACTACGCCGCCTTTCGCGGCGATCGAACGCATCAGGTCATCGCTTAAGTTTCGCGCGTGATTCGTGAGCGCGCGTGCGGACGAGTGCGAGGCGATGATCGGCGCCGCCGACGCGCGCAGCACGTCGCGAACGCAAGCATCGGAGGAGTGCGAAACATCCACCATCATGCCCAGCGCGTTGGCGCGGCCGACGACGGTCTCACCGAAGGGGCTCAAGCCGTCATTCTCCGGAGCCGGCGTATCGCCGAGCTCCTTCAGAATTCCTGAGCTGGTGCAGATGTCATTGTGACCGGTATGCGTGAGGCCGATGTAGCGCACGCCGCGCGCGTACAGGGCATCGAGCCGCGCCAGGTCTTTGCCAATGACGAACCCGTTCTCGATGCCCATCATCGCCGACAGACGCCCGGCCGCGCGATTGTCGACAACGTCCTTGGGCGAGGTGGCGAGACGAATGCGATCCGGGTACTTGCGTACCATCTCCTCGATCGCCGATACCTTGCGCTCGGCTGCCGCGAACGCCGCGTTATACCCTTCGGGAGTGCGCGGTCCCTGCTCGACGAAGATCACGAAAAACGCGGCATCGAGGCCGCCGCGCTTCATCTTGCCGAGATCGACCCTAAGTTCGGTGTCCGTGCCGACGTCGAAGCGTGCCTCGCGCATGTAAGTGCGCGGAATATCGACGTGCGTGTCGAGAGTGAGTGGATCCGCCACCCGCCGGACGGCGCACGCCGCCGTGCTCAGCGCGAGCACGGCGGCGACTGCGCAGTGGACTAACTTCAGAACTTCACCTGCACCGTCAGTTGTCCGTAACGCGGGGCAAAGAATGTAGTGCCCTGACCGAAGGTGTTGTCCGGATCCGTTGGGTTGAACGACTCATCCACTTCGAGCACGCGCTCCTGATTCAGCAGATTGTAGACCGCCAGTTTCACGACCACATCCGCCGGACCGAAGTTGTGCAGCCACGAGACGTTCGCGCCCACATCAAAAGTCCAGGGAGTGCGTCCCTGCGAGCCCCGGCCCAGCAGCTCGTACACCGCATCGTCCTCTGAATCGCAGTTGGCCGTGCAGATGAAGAAGCTGTGGTACGACTCCGCGTCGAAGGGGTTCGCGGTGCCGAAGGCGCTGATCGGTCGGCCCGACTGCGCGTTCAGTGTCAGACCGGCGCGCCAATTTTCGTTGAAGCCGTAGGCGCCCCGGATCTTGAGCTGGTGCCGGCGATCGTTCGGCAGGTAGCCTTGGCCGCCATAATTCACCCACGGATCATCGAAGTTCTCGGTGCGGCCGGTGTCGCCGAAATCCGTGTCGGTGTTCACTGGACCTTCGGCGTTTCCTTCGTTGAAGGCCAGCGTATAGGTGGCGTTCAACGACCATTTGCTATCCCAGGCCCGGTCCACCGCGAATTCCAGCGCCTTGTACGTACGGCGCGGCTTCTCGTACGGCTGATCGCCGAGGTAGTTGCCGTCGGAATCGTACATCGCCCAGCCACCTTGCGAGGTGTTCACGTCCACGAACGCATCGTTTTCACCATCGCAATCCGTGTCGGAAAAGATGGTCGCCGTCCTGCCAGGATTCGCCATGACGTAGCCGTTCGACACCGGCTCTCCACCGCAGAAAATTCCCGTGGAGGTGATGGCCATGTCGTCGATGGCATTGGTCAGCTCGCGATAGGTGCCGCGCACGCCCCACGACCACTGTTCATTGATCATGGTCTGGAAGCCCAGGATGATCTCGTCCTGGTACACCGGATCCATGTCGGCATCCACCTCGCTGCGCAAGTCGCCCACGGAGCCATCGCCTTGTGAGGTGTCCGTGCCGCCCACCTGCGCGCCGAGAATCGGGCGCTGGCGTGTGATGCCGTTGTACTCGAAGGTCTCAAAGCCATTGAAGACGTACCAGTTGCGCGCGTCGAGGAAGCCGCCCGCCTGCTTGATGTTGATGACGTTCGCGACCGGCAGGAAGTAGCGTCCCACGTTGCCGAACAACTTCGTGCGGCCATCGCCCTTCATGTCCCAGGAAAAACCGAAGCGGGGCGCGATCATGTTGTCCAGCTTGATGTAGCTCTCGCCCTCGGAGTTGCGGTTGTCGAAAGCCTCGACGCGCACGCCGGCGTTGAGCACGAGCGTCTCGGTCGCCGACCAGTTGTCCTCGAGGTAATAGGCGGTATTCAGCGTCTCGAAGTTTCCGGCCACCTCGTTCTGGCGAGTGCGGACGAAGTCCGTCACGCCGGCGGGGCGGGGCGCGCCGTTCTCGAGCGTTGGCACGGTGACGCGCCGCACTTCGTACAACAATCGATCTTCACCGGGGTAGAACTGGTTGTGAGCCGAAACATTGGACTCCCGGTCCAGGCCGAATCGCACTTGATGCGAGCCCAGCGACCACTCGAAGTCGAGACGCGCCGCTTCGCGCGCGTCGTCGCGCGAGATGATGTTGGCGCTCGAGGTGCAGCCGACGTCGATCGCCGAGGCGCCACGCAGGTCGCGGATCCTGTTGCAGTCGATGTCGTTCTGGCTGAGCCGTGAGAAGGTCCGCTCGTTCTCGCCGTACAGGGCTTTGGCGGACAGCGAGTCGGTGATATAGGCCGTGTACGTGAGGGCCCAGTTGTCGCCGCCCGCCTCCTCGAAGCGCCGGTTCTCGAAGTCGCCGCGTTCGCCGCTCGAAATATCGAACGAATAGCTGTCCGTGATGGTCTGGTTGCCGTCCGAGAAGGCGAGCAGCTCGACCAGGTTGCGGTCGTTGATCTGCCAGTCGAGTTTCACACCCCAGAAGTCATCGTCCTCCTGCGCGTCATCGAAGCGGATGCCGGAGTTGTCGGTGTTGACGGGGTTGTAGTCGCGGAACTCGTACAACGCGAAGAAGAACAGCTTGTCCTGGACGATGGGTCCGCCGGCGTAGACGCTGTAGTTGGTACGGTTGTACTCGTCGTACTCGCCAAGAATTCCCGGACGATTGGTTTTCTTGGCCTGCAGGAAATCCGGCTCCCAGGTGGCTTCGCCGCCGAACTCGAAATCGTTGGTGCCCGAGCGCGTCACGGCATTGATCACGCCGCCGGTGGTGCGGCCGAATTCCACCGAGTATCCGCCGGTCTTGACCTGGAACTCCTTGTAGAAGGAGTAGGGCACGGAGGAGAAGCCGATGCGGCTGTAGAAATCCGTGACATTGAGGCCGTTGATGTAGATGGTGTTCTCGGCGACGGAGGAGCCGCCGAAGGAGACGCCCGCCCCTCCACCGAAGTCGTGTCCCTTGACGATGCCTGGCGCGAGCATTGCCACGGACAGCAAGTCACGCTCCACCGGGATTCGATCGAGCTCATCGCGTGTGACATTTGTCGCACTCTCGGTGGACGTGACGTCCACGGCGTTGACGATACGCGATCCCACCACGGTCACGACTTCGAGACTCGTGCCGCTCAAGTCCATGTCCGCCGTGGTCGCGACGCCGAGATTGACCGTCACGTCCGCGAGCGAGCCGAGACTCTTGCCGTCCTTCGATGCTTCGATCGTGTAGGTGCCCACGGGCAGGAAGGGGAAGCGGTAAGACCCATCCGCGTCGGTCTTCACCTTACGGCTGAAGCCGGTGGCCGGATTGCGCGCCGTGATTTCGGCGCCACTCACGGCACTCCTGTCCTCGGCGTTGATTTGCCCGACGAGCGAACCGTCACCACTGGCCGCATTCGCTATCTGCGACGCCAGGATGACGAGGGCTGGAATGCAGGCTCTGATGAATCGCTTGTACATACTGTCTCCCCTTGAACCAGAACGCTCAGCCGGTCGCTTATCGAGCGGTGAGCAGGTGCGCTTCGAACTTGTAGTCCCACTGATCGAAATAGAGATTGCCACCGCGCCATTCGACTTCGCCGCGTTGTGAATCCACGGTATCGGAACGGTAGTGCTGTTTTGCCGGCACGAACGGCTGGCTGAAATCGTCATTGAACGCGATGCGATAGGCATCGAGTCCGCCTAGATAGAACTCATCGATCTGCGGATCGCCGGACTTGAGGCGCCCGAAACGTCACATCCATCGGCACCCAACCATATGGCGCCAGATACAGCTGGGCCCAGTCGTGCATGTTGTCGTAGTCGCCTTCCGAGTAGAGCCACCCCGACTGCCAACGCGTCGGTATGCCGTTCAGCCGCAGCAGAGTCATCAACAACAGCGTCTGCTGACCACAGTCCCCATGGCCGGCATGCAGCGTGTACTCACTGATGTTGGAGATAGTGGAGTATTCGCGCGCACCGGCCCAGGGAATACGATCGACCGCGGCGAAAAGCTTCTGCGCAATCCGGTACGGATTTGCCTCTGTGCCGACGACCTCGCGCGAGAGCTTGCGGATGGCGGGCGTGAACACGATGTGCGGTGCGCGTTCCGCGAGATGCTGCGCGAGCGCAGGCGTTCGCGGCGTCGGTCCAATTTTTGCGGGATCGATCGAATGGTATTGACCGAACACCGTCAGCTCGTAGGTGATCGAAAACGAAGTCGGCTTGCCCGCTGCCGCAGGTTGCTCTAGATAGACCGTGCGCTGCAGAGTCGACTCCGGCGCGATGGTATGTGCCGCCGGTGTGCTCTGGATGAGGCGCACATTTTCTTGCTGACCGGGAAGCGCGCGGGGAAATGGCAACCAGGCCCGCACCGTCTCGCCGGTCGGGACTGCATCCGGGTTCACGTTCAGGGAATACGTCACCCGCACTTGGCGCGGCGCCGCGGCGTGCTTGCCCGTCGCGCGCGCCTGGTCGCGCACCTCGCGATGATGTGCGTTGGCCATCTCCATGGGGCCATCCGAGAACGCCGGCGTCGTACTGTTGCGGCGCTTCACGGCGGCGTCGCTCAGGCGGAAGAGGTTGGCCGGTGCGCGCTTGAAATAAAGCGTGCGTCCGTCGATGACCTGGCGCTCGAGGAGCCCGGCCGCATCCCAGGCGGCGAATTCAGCGGGCGTGAGATCCGGAATGTGCCGCTTGAGGCGCAACTGCGCGTCCTCGGCGCTCAAGGAGAAGTCGAGCAGGATTCTCCGCATGCGCTCGCGCTCGAAAGTCAGCGCTTGCCGTTCCTCGGAGGAGAGCGATGGTTGCGCCAACGCCTTGGTGATCTGCACCTCTGCGGAATTGAAACGACCGCCGTCGACGAGCTCCTGGATTTGCGCCAGGGTCTCCGCCCGCGCCTGCGGGCTCAACATCGTCAACAGCACTACGCAGACGACGCGCGTGGCGCGATCGCGAAGCGAGGACGGTCTCGAGAATTGCGCGTTCTTCACTGTGCACACGCCGCCTTGTTCGTTGCTGTGTAACATGCCCCGACGAGGGGGTCAATAATTTATTCTTGCTTTTGACCTTCGAGGAAGAGACTATTCCTCAGGACACGAGGGGCGATGATGAAGTGCACGCAGGGGAGGCAATCGATTTACGCGTTACTCGCGTCGAGCCTGCTCGCGTCGTGCGCGATTCAAACGTCATCGCGAGCCCCCATCGCCATTCCTCCACATACCGTTGTGGGTGTGCGGCAACAACAACTCACGCCTGCGTTCTGGATCGCGCGTGAACCGGGCGCGCGGAAGATCGTGCTCGACAGATCGGCGATCGCCGCGCAGAACGCACGCCTTCTGCAGCTCGACGCTTCCGTCCATGACCTCGATGCCATGCCGCCGGCGCTGGCGGCCGGCAAGGTTCGCTCGTGGATAGAAAATCTCTCGGGTTATCCGGATAAGGACTTGTTCGACGCTGACGGCCGCAAGATCGAACGGTCGACACTGGACGAGCTGGTTAGAAACGTCGCGCTCGAGTCGGTGCCCGACGGCCGGCCGACGCGTTACGGACTCGTCGTGAAGAGGGCGGATCTGCGCACCTTTCCGGCGCTGATTCGGGCCTACCACTCTGCTGAAGATCGCGACATCGACCGCTTCCAGGAAACCGCCTTGTTTCCCGGCACACCCGTCGTGATCGCGCACGAGAGCCGCGACGGAGCCTGGTGGTTCGTCGTGAGCCCGGCGTATTCCGCGTGGGTCGAGAAGCGTTTCATCGCCGAAGGCCCAATGGACGCAGTGCTCGGCTACACACGCAAGTCGCCGTACCTGGTGGTAACGGGCGCGATGGCAAAGACCGTCTTCACGCCGGAGCGTCCGGACGTTTCGGAATTGCAGCTCGACATGGGCGTCCGGGTCCCCGTGATGGCCGATTGGCCGCAAGCCAGACCGGTGAACGGACAACATCCCTATACGGCGCACGTCATAGAGCTGCCCGAGCGCGCGAGCGACGGCTCTCTTCGCTTCACCCCGGCGCTGCTGCCAAGAACTTCGGACACGTCGGGTGACTATCTACCGCTCAATCGTGCCAACCTGCTGCGCCAGGGCTTCAAATTCCTCGGCGAGCGTTATGGGTGGGGCCATTCGTACAATGCACGCGATTGCAGCGGCTTCGTGTCCGACGTCTATCGCAGCTTCGGAGTCCAGCTGCCGCGCAACACACGCGACCAGGCGATCACGCCCGCGCTCAACCGCATCACCTTCACGGATGCCGACGATCATGAGCGCCGGCTGGCGGTGCTGCGCGACCTTCAGATCGGCGATCTCGTCTATATCCCAGGGCACGTCATGATGGTGATCGGCCACGAAAACCGCGTGCCGTACGTGATCCACGATACGACGGGCATCAGCTATCGCGACGGAACGGGAGCAGTCACGCGGGTCGTGCTCAATGGCGTTTCCGTTACGCCGCTCACGCCGCTGTTGTTCGGGCGACAGCAGCCCCTCGTCGATCACATCACCAGTATCCTGCGAGTGCGTCCATGAAAATCACGGATATCCGGTTCGGCATGCTGCGCGTCCCGCTGAAGACGCCATTCAAGACAGCCTTGCGCACCGTGGATACGATCGAAGACATCGTGATCATGATGCACACCGACACCGGGCACATCGGCTACGGAGAGGCGCCTGCCACCGCCGTCATCACCGGTGACACGCATGGCTCCATCATCGAGGCCATTCACAAGGTCATCGCACCGCGGATCATCGGGCAGGAGATCGCCAACCTCAATCGCATCACGCGCCTGATCCAGAGCGCGATGGAGAAGAACTCGAGCGCGAAGGCGGCCGTCGAGATTGCCGTGTACGACCTGTTCGCGCAGCTGTACGGGGCGCCGCTCTACAAGATTCTTGGCGGTGGCGATCCGGTGATCACCACGGACATCACGATCAGCGTCGACTACATCGACAAGATGGTCGCCGACTCGCTCGCGGCGGTCGAGCGCGGCTTCGAGTCCTTGAAAATCAAGGTCGGCAAGGACATCGAGCTGGACGTCGAGCGAGTCAAGGCCGTTTACGCCGCGGTCGAGGACAAGGCGCTCATACGTGTGGACGCGAACCAGGCTTGGACCGCGAAACAGGCGGTATTCGCCATCCAGACGCTCGAGGATGCCGGCGTGCGCATGGAGCTCGTCGAGCAGCCGGTGAAGGCGCAGGACCTCGAAGGAATGAAATACGTCACCGAGCGCGTTCACACGCCGATCATGGCGGACGAGAGCGTGTTCGGGCCGACGGAGGTGATCGAGCTCATCCGCATGCGCGCCGCGGACATCATCAACATCAAGCTCATGAAGACCGGCGGCATATCGAACGCCTTGCACATCGCGGACATCGCAGCGATGTACCAGATCGAATGCATGATCGGCTGCATGGTCGAAACCAGCATCAGCGTTGCCGCGGCGGCGCACATCGCCGTTGCCAAAGCCGACGTGATCACCAAGGTGGACCTCGACGGGCCCTCGCTGTGCAAGTTCAATCCCGTCGACGGCGGCGTGTTGTTCAACGATTCCGAAATCTCGGTCACTGATGCGCCCGGACTCGGCATCCGCGAGATCCGCGGGCTCGAGCCTATCGTCGTTTGATGGCGGTCTGAATGTCCTCGCTCATCAAGATCCGTGCGGAGCGGGACCAGATGTCGGCGATCGAGCGGCGCATCGCGGATTTCATCCTCGAGAATGCGCACCTGCTGCGCGACTACTCCTCCCAGCAGCTCGCCAACTCCCTCGGCATCAGCCAGTCGAGCGTCGTGAAGTTCAGCCAGAAGTTAGGATTCAAGGGATATCCGGATCTGAAGGTATCCGTCAGCGAGGCGGTGGCGCGGGAAAACGGTAACGGTGAAACCCGGGAAGTGGTGCCGTCGCGCAATGGCTCGCAGGCGTCATTGGCCGCAGATCTCTGGCGCAGCAAGGCGCTCGCCGAAGAGGAAACGCGCCTCATCAACACGCCCGAGAAGATCGCGGAGATCGCGCGTGCGCTGGATGCCGCCAGCAAGGTATTCGTGCTCGGGCTCGGCGAGGATGGCCTGCCGGCGCGCGCTTTCGCGGTGAAACTGACGCTGCTGGGCGTAACCGTCATTTGCCAGGCCGATCCAGTGTTGATGAGCTCGGCCCTGACGATCGCCGGGAAGAACGACGTGCTGGTGCTGTTCTCCGAGCATGGCCGGCAGCCGGTGCTCAGCCAGACCGAGCGCCAGTTCCGCGCCGGACGGGGCAAGGTCATTTCGGTGACGCGGCACAGCGCGAATTCCGTGCGCGCACACGCGGACATGTCGTTGCTCGTCTCCGCGCATGACGACCGGCCGCAAATCCAGCCGCTGCTGTATCAGGCCGTCCTGCAACACCTGCTCGATCAGGTGTTCGTCATGCTGTGTGAGAAGGGAGATCAACGCCTCGAGCATCTGAACGCCAACGTCAAGCGTGTGCAGCGCATGCTCGAGCCCTGAAGATCCACCGCATGTCCTCGACGGCACGGGTACTGGTCGGATTGTTGGGCGGCGCGGTACTAGGTCTCGCGCTCACCCGGTTGCACCCATCGCTCGCGGGTGACGGCGCCAGTGTGATGCAGCCCATCGGCGATCTGTGGCTGAATGCCTTGCAGATGACAGTGGTGCCGCTGGTGGTTGCGCTCGTGGTGCTCGGCGTTGCGTCGACGAGCGATGCGGCAGTGTCAGGCCGCACGGCGCGGCGCGCCATCCTGGTATTCCTGGTGCTGCTCAGCGCCGCGGCGGCTTTTGCGGCGGTGTTCGCGCCGTTTCAACTCTCGTTCCTGCCGCGCGATCCCGAGCTCGTCGCGTCGCTGCGGGCGGCAATCGGCACGCCGGTGGCAGCCGATGCCGCGGCGACCAGCTTTGCCGAGCGCTTTGCGCAGATCATCCCGAGCAACGCGATTGCCGCGGCCGCGCAGAGCGCGATGTTGCCGCTGGTCATATGTGCACTGTTGTTCGGATTTGCGCTGACCCGCGTCGAAGCGCGCCGGCGAACCCAAGCCGTCGATCTATTCCAGACGCTGGCCGACACCATGGTCATCATCGTTCGCTGGGTGTTGTGGGTGGCGCCGCTCGGCGTGTTCGCCCTCGCTTTCAGCGTGTGTGTGAAGGCGGGCGTGAGTGTATTGAGCGCACTGGGTTGGTACATCCTGGCGCAGTGCACGCTGTATCTCGCCGTGACCCTGGGGTTGTACGTCGTCGCGATCGTCTGGGGCGGCCAGCGGCTGCGGCAATTCGCGTCAGGAATTCTGCCAGCGCAAGCGATCGCCGTGAGTACGCAGTCCTCGCTGGCGACGTTGCCGGCAATGGTCGAGAGCGCGCAGAACCGGCTCGGATGTTCGCCGCGTGTCACTGCACTCGTGCTGCCCATGGCGGTGTCGTTGTTCCGCATGACGAGCCCCGTGCAGTACATCGGCGTGTCCTGTTACATCGCCTGGATCTACGGAGTCGATCTGACGGCGAGTCAACTTGCCGTGGGGGCCGTGCTTGCGGTGGTGATCAGCCTGGGCTCGGTCGGGCTCCCGGGCCAGGTGAGCCTGATGGCGATGAACATGCCGGTGGTGCAGGCCATGGGTCTGCCGGTGGCGCCGTTGGGCCTGATGCTCGCCGTGGAGACGATTCCCGATGCGTTTGCCACGCTCGGCAACGTGACCGGCGATCTGGCGGCAACCACCGTCGTCGCGCGGCAAACTACTGGCGAGACGGCAGGACCGGGCGGCGACGCACCGGCCAAGCGCGGGTCATGAAGGATGCACTCGGGCTGGACGTCATTGTCATCGGCGCCGGGATCGCCGGTACGTCGGTTGCGTACTTCCTGTCCAACCACGCGAAGGTCCTGGTGCTCGAGCGGGAATCGCACGCCGGGCTGCATTCGACCGGCCGCTCGGCGGCGCTCTTCAGCGAAAGCTATGGGTCACCGCAAGTCCGCGCGCTGACGCGCGCGAGCCGCTCATTCTTCGAGCGGCCACCGCGCGGCTTCGTCGAGAATCCGTTGCTCGCACCTCGCGGTGTGCTGGTGATCGGCACGCGGGAACAGTCTGCGCAGATCGAAAGTGCCTACGAGGCCATTCGCGCCTATACGCCGCAGTTGCAGTTGCTCGACGAGGATCAAATGCGATCCGTGGTGCCGGTGCTCGAGCCGCAGTTCGCGCGGCTCGGGTTCTTCGAGCCTGGCGCGGCGGACATCGACGTCAACGCCTTGCATCAGGGCTTCATCCGCGGCTTGAAACAGCGCGGCAGTCGCATGGAGTGCGGCGTGGAGATTCATTCCATCGAACGCTCGCAAGGAGAATGGTTGCTGGAGGTCGCCATGGGCGGCGCGCAACCGCATACGTTGCGGGCACCTCTTCTTATCGACGCCGCGGGCGCATGGGCCGATGAAGTGGCCGCGCTCGCGGGCGTGGCGCCATTGGGTATCGAGCCACGACGCCGTTCGGCATTTCTGTTCCAGCCGCCCGAGGGCGTCAGCACGGCGCGCTGGCCCTTCACGACCAGCGTGTCTGAAGACTTCTATTTCAAACCCGATGCTGGGCTGTTGCTGGGCTCGCCCGCCAATGCCGACCCCGTACTCCCTCACGACGTCCAGGCCGAAGAGCTCGATATCGCGCTGGCGATCGATCGCATCGAGCGGGCGACGACGATGCGCATTCAACGCCCGATGCGCCCCTGGGCGGGCTTGCGCTCGTTCGTTGCCGACGGCGGGCTCGTGGGTGGCTTCGATCCCTCGGCGCAAGGATTTTTCTGGGTCGCCGCGCTCGGCGGCTATGGCATTCAAACGTGCGCCGCGATGGGCGAAGCCTGTGCGCACCTGGTGTTGGGCCGCGCGCTTCCGTCGCATCTCACGGATGCCGGTCTGTCTACAGCAATGCTCGGAGTCGAACGCCTGCGAAGCGGCCCGGCGTAGTCACGCAATGTGCCTGATGTCCGCCGCGACCTCGGCCAGATCGTCGTTCAGTTGGTGGGCTTGGCCTCCGCATTTGATTCGCCCCTGTCCAACTGGGTGCGCATCCACAACGCAAACTCGCGCTCGAGAAAGACCTTCCGAAAACGAGACTTCTCCTCGCTGCTCATTCCGCCCTTGAGCGCGAATCGATACGTCCAGTTGATATGAGTCTTGTCGGGCGCGGATTGCGTACGGACGAACTCACCCACGGCATAGTGGACGTCACGAAACTTCGGGCCGGTGTAGTTCCAGACCACGTATCGGAAGCGCCGGAAGTCTTCTCCCGACTCAGTGAGCAGCACTTCTTCGACGGCAATGGATCCATCGGTTTTGCAAACGAGTCTGCGCGCGCCGACGCTGCCATAAGGGCCATCCGACAGCCTGAACGTGCCGGTGACGCCGGGCAGGTCTTTGGTCGCATCGATCCGCAGCGTCCGGCTCGCGGACTGCGTGGCAGCGGCTAACGACTGGGCAATGTCCTTCACTTCCGTGTGGCTCAACAACTCTTCGAACGGTGCAATGTCGGGACGGGGTGGGTTGACGAACCCGGCCGGTGGTTCACAAGCCGCGCATGGGCCACAAAACAGCACACCGGCCAGCGCCAGCGCGAAATGAAATCGATATTCGAGGGTGGGCATGCAAGGTATCTTGCGTAAATCGGCATCGCGGGACCATTCGCATATGACACGGAAACGAACTGAAGCGCTAAACCCTAGAAAAAAGCCGCAGCAGCGACGTTCGCGTGTCACCATCGACACCATTTTCGAAGCGACTATTCAGGTTTTGCTAGCCAACGGACTCGACAGAATCACGACGATCCAGATTGCCGACCGGGCCGGCGTTTCCATCGGCAGTCTCTACCAATATTTCCCGAACAAGCGCGCCCTGATGGCGGCGGTCGTGAAGCGGCATGTCGGCGAGGTCGTCGACGCCACGATCCTCGCTTGCCAGTCGGTGCACGGGAAAACGATTGGCGAAATGTGCGCGACGATGATGAACGCCTTCGTCGATGCCAAGACTCGCAGGCCGGAAGTCTCACGCGCGCTGTACCTGCCATCCGCGGCCGTCAATGCCGACACAATTGTCAAAGAGGAGTCGATGCGCTGCGCCCTGGCGGTTCACGACATGTTGATAACGGCAAGTGACGCGAAGTTCGCGCAACCACGATTGGTGAGCGGCGTGTTGATCGGATCCATCGTGGGCCCTACGCGGGCGGCCATCGAGGCCGGCGGCAATCGCGGCACCTTCCAAAGACTGAAGTTGCACCTCACCGCGCTGACCGTGGGCTATCTGAAAGAGGTGTCGACTACGTGAACTCCCAACCCGAGGACTTGTCGTCTATCTTATGAATGAGAACTTCAAGTGGATGGCTGCCGCGGTGGCCGTGGTCGGCCTGTCGATCGGCGGAATCATCTATCTCTCGTGGAAGGATGAGGCAGCGCCGCCCGAGGAGCCAGTCGCTGCGGCACCGGCGCCAACGGCGCCAGCAGCGGTACCTGAGGAAGAGCCGGCCATCAAACATCCACTCCCGGAGCCCGAGGTGCGCGAGCCGCTGCCACCCCTCGCTGAAAGCGACGCGCCGATGCAGAGCGCGATCGAAGGGTTGATCGGCAAGGAATCGGTACAGCAATTCATCATCTCGAAGGACCTGGTTCGGCACCTGGTCGTCACCATCGACAATCTACCTACCGAGAAGGTGGCGCAACGCGTTCGCCCGGTAAGGCCTGCACCCGGCGCGTTTGCGGTCGGCGGTTCCGAGGAGGCGCCTGTGCTCGATCCTTCCAACTACGAACGCTACAACTCTCTGGTGCAGTTGATCCGTTCGACCGACACGCAGAGTCTGATCGCGACCTACACTCGCTATTACCCGTTGTTTCAGGAGTCGTACGAAAGTCTTGGGCATCCGCCGCAGTACTTCAACGATCGCCTGATCGAAGTCATCGACCATCTGCTGGCAACACCTGACCTTCAGGGCCCGATCGCGCTCGCGCAGCCGGGCGTGCTGTATCAGTTTGCCGATCCAGAGCTCGAATCGAAGTCCGCCGGCCAGAAGGTGCTGATCCGCATGGGCAGCGCCAATGCCGCAGCCGTCAAAGACAAGCTGCGGGAGCTGCGAACCGCACTCATCGCGCAGCGCACAACGCAATGAAAGAACGGATCACGCCCGACGGCCGATACTTTGTGGTCCGGGGACGCCTATGGCGGCGCGCCAATCCCGATCTGCCGGCTGATCAGCGCGAGCGGTTGGTTCGTGAGCTCATGAATGCGCGGCGGGCCGTGAAGATGGCGCTTCGCTCGGCGGATGCCACGCAATTGGCGCTCGCGCGCAAAGCAGTCGACGTTGCCAAGATTGGGCTTGGCGAACGGGGCGCGGTCTGGTGGGCAGACGGCGCGCCCGATCTCAATCGCCACAAGGTCAAAAACAGTCCGTACGCCGAGTGGTATGACACGGCGACAGGGATTTCATGACCACCACCCGGCGCGACTTCGTCATTGGTACGGGAGCCACCCTCGGCGCCGTCAATATTGGCGCCCACGCCGCGACCACCAGCAAGGACGCAGCAGCAGAGAAGTTGCTCGCTGGAATGTCCGACGAGCTGCTGGTGGAGTATCCCGAAAGCGCCACGATGCTCGGCATCGACAACGGCGCTCGCGCGCTGCTGAAGCGCAGACTGTCGGACCGGTCGCAGGCAGGGCAGAAGGCGATCGCGCTCGGGGTCGCGAGGCGCCTCGATCAACTGAAGTCCATCGACATCGCCGCGCTTGGCGCAGCGGCCGGCATCGATGTCGATGTCATGCGCACGGCGCACGAGTTCGCGCTCGAAGGCTTCGCTTTTCCATACGGTGATGTGGCGCTGCTCAATTCGCAATGGTCCTGGCGCAACGCGCCGTACGTGGTGGCGCAGAATACCGGTGCATTCCTGGAAATCCCGGGCATGCTCGATCAGCAGCACACGGTGCAGACGCGCGAAGATGCCGACGCCTACCTTGCACGGCTGGAGGCTTACGCAGGTCAGCTCGATGGAGAGACTGTCCGCTTGCACAGCGCCGCGGCGCAAAACGTGATCGCACCGGATTTTCTACTCGACAAGACACTGAACCAGATCAAGCTCGCGCGTGGCGGCGATGTGGGGCAGTGGTCGCTGGTGACTTCCCTGACGAAGCGTGCCCAGGACATGCCCGGCATCGCCGGCAGCGCCGTGAAAATCGCGACTGACAAGATTGCGCCCGCCCTCGACCGCCAGATTGCCGAGCTCGAAGCGCATCGCCGCCGCGCCACCAGCGACGCTGGCGTGTGGAAACTGCCGCAAGGTGACGAGTACTACGCCTGGTCGTTGCGCGCGGCCACGACCACGCGAATGACACCGGATGAGATCTACCAGCGCGGCCAGGAAGAACTTCGCGAACTGCAATCCGAAATGGACGCGATCCTGAAGAAACAAGGAATGACCAACGGTTCGGTGGGCGAGCGCATGACGGCGCTGGGCGAAGACGCGCGCTTCCGCTTCGAGGACAGCGACGCGGGCCGCGCCAAACTAATGGCCTTTCTCAACGCGCGCGTCGCCGACATGCGCAAGCGCCTGCCGCGCGCGTTCGCGACGCTGGTACCGGGCTACTTCGAGATCAAACGCATGGCGCCGGAAGTCGAGCCCGGTGCGCCGGGCGCCTACGGCGGGCCGGGCACCATCGATGGCAAGGTGCCGGGCAAGTTCTGGATCAACATGCACACGATGAGCGTGTTCACCACCTACAACACGCCGACGCTCACGTACCATGAGTCCATCCCCGGGCATGTCTGGCAGGGCGAATACACCTTCAAACTACCGCTGGCGCGCTCGCTGCTGGCGTTCAACGCCTACTCGGAAGGCTGGGCACTGTACGCCGAGCAACTCGCGAATGAACTCGGGGTGTATGACGACGATCCTTTCGGGCGTTTGGGATATCTGCAATCGATCGCTTTTCGCGCCTGCCGCCTGGTCGTCGACACCGGGCTGCACGCGAAGCGCTGGACACGCAAACAGGCCATCGACTGGTTCGCGACCACCAATGGGTCGAGCGTCGAAGAGGTCACCGGCGAAGTGGATCGCTATTGCGCGTGGCCGGGACAGGCCTGCGGCTACAAGGTCGGTCACAGCGAGATCACCCGGCTGCGTGCCGCGGCGCAGAAGGCGCTGGGATCGCGATTCGACTTGCGCCAGTTCAATGATGTCGTCGTGAAGGGCGGTGGCGTGCCGATGCTCACGCTGGCACGCACGATCGATGCCTTCATCGCTCGGCAGCAGGGGAATTCGTGACCGTGGTCAATCCGCCCGGGATGCCCTTCTTGTTAGCCAGGCGCACAACGGTCGCCGCGTGATCGCGCAGTGGCTGACGGGTGTCAGCCACATACCTTTCAACATGGCGCAGTCCAGATTTGTGACTGGACCGCGGAAAGCCCGTCGGGATAATCGCAGCCTCGGCCGACAAACAGGAGCGTTGCCATGTCCATCTCGCGTCGTAGTTTTTGCCAGGCCAGTGGGGTCGCCGGTGCTTTTGGCGTGCTTCCAGGCGCATGGTCCAACGAACGAACACGTGCTCCCGCGCGCGCCGTTCCATCCAGGATTCCAGTCGTCAAGTTGAACGGTGAGGCGGCCTCGGTCGAAGGCGCCGCCGTGCGTGAACTTGCGGAAAGCCTGAGCGGCCAGTTGCTCCTTCGCGGTGACTTCGGTTACGACGGCGCCCGCCGAATCTGGAACGGGATACACGAACGGAATCCCGCACTCATCGTGCAGGCGCGAGCGACCGCGGACGTCGTGCAAGCGGTGAAGTTCGCAGGCGAACGGGAGTTGCTGCTCGCCGTCAAGAGTGGTGGGCACAGCTGGCCTGGACACTCGGTCGCCGATGGTGCGCTCATGATCGACCTGTCGTCGATCAATGACGTCACCGTGGATCCCGCCACGCGCCGCGCGAGAATCGGCGGCGGCGCGCTGCTCTACGATCTGGACGTCGCGACCCTTCGTCACAATCTGGCGACGACCGCCGGTATCGTTTCTCACACGGGCGTCGGTGGGCTCACGCTCGGGGGAGGATACGGTAGGTTGGGGCGCAAGTTCGGTCTGACCATCGACAGTCTTCTGTCTGCCGAGATCGTTACCGCGAGCGGTAAGACGCTCAGGCTCAGCGGTGAGGAGAATCAGGATCTCTTCTGGGCGATTCGCGGCGGCGGCGGCAACTTCGGCGTGGTCACGAAGTTCGAATTTGCGCTGCACGATGTGCCACCGGAAATGTATGGCGGCGTCATTCAGTGGCGATTGGCCGATGCCAGGAACGTGCTCGACTATTACGCCGAGAAGTCCGCGGGTTTTTCCAACGAGATGTTCATGGCCCCCGGAATCGTCACGGGTGCCGACAACGCCGCCTATCTATCAATGGATGTATGTCATTGCGGAGCGCCGGGCAGTGCGCAGACGGAACTGGCGCCGCTGCGAGCCGTGGCTCGTCCGACGATGGACACCGCTGGGCCGGCGGCCTACCTGACGATGCAGACGCGGTCGGACGGCGTCGCAAGACCCGGCATTCGTTCCTATATCAAGAGCGGAATGGTGCGAGAGTTCACGCCCGCGCTGATCGCCACGATGCTCGAGGCCTTCGAGCCGGGTCGGGGTGTCGTCATCAATTCGTTCGCCACCGGCGGTCAAATCGCTCAGGTTGGCGAGACGGCAACCGCGTGGCCACACCGGAAGAGCCAGGCGATGATCGCCGCGGTTTCATTCTGGTCCGATGCCAGTCTTGACCAGACGCGCATTGCCTCCACTCGGGCTCACTGGTCAAACCTCGAGCCGCATACAAAAGGCCATTACGCAAACATTCAGGCGGACGACATCGAAGTCGCCGGGACCTTTGGACCGGCCTATCAGCGGCTGGTGGCGATCAAGAACCGCTACGATCCGGCGAACCTGTTCAGGCTCAATAGCAACATCAAGCCGACAGTGGCGTTGTCTACGCGGACTTCGGCTGCTCCACGCCTGCATTTCGAAGGATCACGACGGTCAGGATAGCGGCTGCCGCCGCGAGGGCAGCGCAGACCGCAGCAGCTGTTACGACTGCTTGGGTAAAGGCACCGCGCGCGGCCTCCAATAGCGCCGCGCCCGTCTGCGACGGTAGATCACCTGCAATCGTTGCTGCGCCACCGAGCGTATCGCGCGCGATTTGCGCAACCGCATACGGGACATCCGCAGGCAAGGAAGTCATTTGGCTGCGATAAAGCACTGTCACAAGGCTGCCCAAGACGGCGATACCCAACGCTCCGCCGAGCTCGGCGCTGGTTTCCGACAGCCCCGACGCAGAGCCGGCTCGCTCGGCAGGGGCCGCCCCAATGATCATATCGGTTGCCAATGTGAATACTGGAGCCAAACCGAGCGACAGGATGATGTAGCCGGTCACGACGAGTGCGAGTGAGTGTGACCCTCCGATCTGATTCAGCACGGCGAATCCGATGGCCGCCAGCGCGAAGCCGCCAGCGATGATGTGGGCTGGGCGCGCGCGGCTTGCCAGCACTGGAGCGAGCTGCGAGCCGACCACGAACGCCAGACCTGACGGCGCAGTCCAGAGCCCTGCCATGAGAGGACTTAAGCCCAGCACAAGCTGCAAGTACTGCGCGATAAAGAGAAACGTTCCGAAGGCGACAAAAAAGCCGACAATATTCACAGCCAACGCAGCACTGAATACGCCCGAGCGGAACAGCTGCAGATCTATCAGTGGATCCGCCAATATTTTCTGTCGACGCAAGAACACCGCACCGATGGCCAGGCCGGCTACCATGATCAGGCTTGGCAACAAGATAGGACCGCCCTCGGCGATTTTCTTCATCGCGTAAATGACCGCAAGCACTGCCAGTAGCGACAGCGCAGCGCTGATCACATCCAGACGCCCCGCATTCGGGTCACGGAATTCGGGTAACAACTTCGGTCCGAGCGCCAACAGCAGGATCATCAGCGGCACGTTGATCAGGAACACTGAACCCCACTGGAAATACTCGAGCAGCAGTCCACCGATCAGTGGGCCGACCGCGGCTCCGGCCGAGAAGCTGGCAATCCAGATACCAATGGCGAACGTGCGCTGTCCAGAGTCGAGAAACATATTGCGGATCAGCGAGAGAGTTGACGGCGCGAGAGTGGCCGCCGCGACTCCAAGCAGTGCGCGGGCGATGATCAGCATGGGGGCGCTCGTGGAAAAGGCTGCGAACAATGACGCAGCGCCGAATGCCACGGCGCCGATCAACAACAGCCGGCGTCGTCCAATGCGATCGCCCAGCGTGCCCATCGTGATGAGGCATCCGGCGAGAAGGAAGCCATAGATGTCCACGATCCAGAGCAGTTGCGCACTGCTGGGTTTTAGATCCGCACTGAGATGAGGAACCGCAAGGTTCAGGACGCTGAGGTCCATCGAATACAGAATGCACGGCAGAGCGATCACGGCAAGCCCGAGCCACTCTCGAGGACCCGCGCGGGCGACGGCAGTACCGGCGTTCATGATCGACCTCCTGCCAAACGCCGGGCATCGGTACCGCGCAGGCGGACGAACCCCTCGCCAGCGATGACGAGCGCGATGCCGAGCAGCGCCACGTCCTTGAGCAAAAATTGCCCGAGAATATTCAGTGCTGGAAATCCTCCCGCCTTTGCCTCCCAGATCGGCAGCGCGACGAGTAATGACGAGGTTACGAGGAACGTGAGCGCCGCCATTGCGCCCCCACAGACTGCCGCGCGCGGCGACCATGGGGATGCGACCAGCAGCGCAGCGGCAGTGATCTCGACGATGCCGAGAAAGTAGGACGCGCCCGCCTCACCGAAGACCTGATACAACCAAGCCAACCAAGGTGTGCCGCCGATGAGCGGCTTCAGTGCCTCGATTTCGACCTGGGTAAACTTCAGGCCGCCGATCAGCAGCAGCGGCAACACCGCTCCGGTCAGGGCCAACGAGCGGCCGGCGCGGTGAATCCACCTGCCGTTTGAATCGAAAATCTGCTGCATGGCATCGCTCCTGTTGCTTCGTAGTCGAATGCGGAGCAGCCAATTCGACAGGAGCTTCCCAGGGCAACGCACAAGGCCATGCCAACTACGCCGCGCGCCTCATGGTTCAAGGCGTCGGTGGGCGGGTAGTCGCCATGACAGGTCTCTTAGGTAAACCGTTTCAGCTCAGGACCTTCGCGAGCTCGGGTATTGGATGCGTGGTCAGGTCCTTGGGTACCTCGGCAACGATGCACTGCGCAACTTCGGGGTGAAAGGCCGCGCGCAGGTCGCCGAGCATTTTTGGCGGCGCGACGACCACGAGCTCGTCGAACTGCTGTGCATGCCCCATCTCGTAGAGAGTCGCAGCGATCTCCACGGCGAAACGTTCTTCCGCGAGATCATGCCAGTCCGTCTCGCCGACCGCGGAGCGCGAAACTCCGTCAGTGCCGTACTTTCGACCGGGACGGTCGGTTCCCTGCTCGCGCGTCGGCGGATTGTCCTGTCGCAACTCCCGTTCGACGATGAGCTCCACTTCTCGCGGGGTGCCCTTATTGCGCAGAAAGAGGGCTCGACGACCGTCGCCGACCAACACCAACGCGTTTTTCGAGATGTGTAGTTGAGTCACAGGGTCTCCTGATTTGTTTGGACGCCGCGACGATGGGCGCTATGGCAGGCTTCGCGTGAGCCACTGAAGGACGTTACGTCTCGCCTGCGCTGGGGGAAACGGCCGAGGCGGCGCGCTTGCTGTAGGCCACCTCCGAAATCGCGCCGGTGCCAGTCACCGTCAGACGATTGTGACGGCCCGCGGGGGACATCGCCGCTTCGATCGGCATATCCGGCTCGGCATACTCGCCACGCAGATTCGGAAAATGATTCTGAACCTGCAGTGGCTCGACTACCGCCACACAGCGGTTGAGAGTCACGGAGGGGCCGCCGCGTGCGGCCCCTCTCATTTCCAGGAGCCGACATGCAAGACCTGCAGCTCAAAAAGCCGCCTGTTGCGAAAACCGGCATGCTGATCCGAAGACCTGTCGCGGAAGTGTTCAGGGCATTCATCGACCCCGCGATCACGACCAAATTCTGGTTCACCAAGAGCGACGGTCAGCTCGAAGCCGGCAAGCAGGTCAAATGGGAATGGGAGATGTACGGTGCTGTGACGAATGTGACGGTGAAACTGATCGAGCCTGACAAAGGCATCGTCATCGAGTGGGATGGCTACAGTGGTCGCACCAGCGTGGAATGGAAGTTCGCGTCACTGGAGGCTGGAACGACTTTCGTCAGCATTACGGAGTCAGGCTGGACCGGTGATGGCGATACGCTGGTTCACTACGCGTCCAACTCCACTCAAGGGTTCACTTGGACACTGGCTGGACTCAAGGCGCTGCTGGAGCACGGCATCCGCTTGAATGTCGTCGCCGATCGTTTTCCCAAAGGTCCGCAGGAACCGTATCCCGATCATTGATCGCCGGCGCATCGACGTTCCCCTGGTCTTGTTCAACAAAGCGGGCGATACGCGGCGCTTAAGGCCTCGACTTTCCGAGCTCGAGAACCGCACACTTGATCGCCTATGAAACAAGATCGTGCAATGTGGCTGCGGCTGGTTACCCATGTCTGGTCTGGCATCAGGCAGCTGGAGCTGTGGATGCTTGCCGGTATCTGCGTCATCGGCGGATCGTTGTGGGCATTCGCCGAGCTCGCCGACGAAATGGAGGATGGAGAGTCGCACGGGTTCGACAAAGCGATCTTGCTCGCGTTGCGCGAGCCTTCGAACCTGGAAGACCCGATCGGGCCGCGTTGGCTGGAACTGGTCGCGCGCGATATCACCAGTCTCGGCGGCACTGCGGTGCTGACGCTCGTGACGATCGCGACGCTGGGATTCCTGCTCATGACCCGAAAACACGGCGCGGCGCTCCTGGTGGCAGTGTCGATCGCCGGCGGCACGCTGCTCAGCACGCTTCTGAAATCCGGGTTCGATCGTCCGCGTCCCGATCTCGTACCGCACGGCGTCGAAGTGTCCTCGGCCAGTTTCCCGAGTGGTCATGCGATGCTCGCGACTGTCACCTATCTCACTCTCGCGGCCCTGCTGGTGCAAGTGCAGGAGCAGCGGGGCGTGCAGATCTATCTACTGGCCTGGGGCATGTTGCTCAGTCTGTTGATCGGCGCAAGCCGCATTTTCCTCGGAGTCCATTGGCCGACGGACGTGCTCGCCGGCTGGTGCGTAGGGGCGGCGTGGGCGCTGCTTTGTGCATCCCTTGCGCTTTGGCTGCAACGCCGAGGGGCGCTGGAGCCGAAACCCGAACGCTGACTCGGCCACTGAGTGGCAGCGCTCAGGAATTCGCTGCCAGGTCGCGAATGTAAGCCTCGAGCGTTGTCTTGCCTCGCAGCGGGCCGGCAACCATTTCGAATCCGCCGTCGACGCTGACTGCAGTCATTCGCGCATAGGATTCCGCCGCGGCTTGCGAAAAGCCGAGCGCCAGAAATGCTTCTTTCCATTTTCCGCGCGGCGTGACGTCGACTTCCACCGGCCGATCGATCGCATTGGAGAATGCCTTGGCCACATCTGCCGATGAATAGCGGGCCGGACCTTCCACATGGCGGATGCCGATATCGTCGAGGGAAGAAAGCAGGCGCTCGGCCGCGATCTCGCCGAGGTCGCGCGGAGCGACCATCGGGATGGCAAGGTCGGCGGCAAACATCGTCGCAAGTTTGCCCGTGCTGCGGACAGCGTCGAGCTGACCGTCCCAGTTGCTCATGTAATAGGCCGCGCGGTTGATAGCAGCCGGAATCGGTTGTCGGCGCAACCCCTCTTCGAGCTCCCACAGAACATTGAGGTCGCCCAGGCGATCGCCAGGTTGCGCGCCTCCGGTGGACTCCGCGACCACCTTTTCCAGACCCGACCCCTCGAGCGCTGCGAGGATGTTGGCTACTGTGCGCCTCTCGACTACGTCGGTGTCGGTGGTCGTATCTGCGGGTGGGTTGAGCAGGAAGGCGCGGCGTCCGCGCCGGAATACGGCGCGCAGCGACGCCACGTCCTCGACGTCCGCCACAGCGATCCCGGCCCCTCGCTCCAGCCATTTACCGGCGCGATTTGCATCACGCGTGACGATCGTGACCGCTTCGCCACGGTCGAGCAGCGCCGCCGCAGTCGCGGAGCCCACATGCCCCGTGCCACCCATGATGACGTACATCAAAGCCGCTCCGATGGCTCAGCCGGACCACTGCGGATTCCACAGGACTTCCCACAGATGGCCGTCCGGATCCTGGAAGTAACCCGCGTAGCCACCGTAAAAGGTGTCTTGTGCACGTTTGACGATCACGGCGCCTGCCGTGTTGGCCTTGCCCATCACGGCATCGACTTCCTCCCTCGAGCCGACGTTGTGACCCAACGTCATTTCGGTGGGACTCGAGGGAGTCAGCGCAAGACCCGTGTCATGACTGATGCTCTTCCGCGGCCACAGGGCGAGACGCAGGCCCGACTGAAGTTGGATGAACACGACAGCCCCGAATTCGAACTCCTCGCCGACGACACCTTCGGTGGGAAATCCCAGGCCGTCACGGTAAAAGCGCAAGGAGGTTTCCAGGTCGTCCACGCCAATAGTGAGGACTGTGATGCGTGGCTTCATTGGTTTCACCTTTGCGTCCATCGAAAACGTGCCAGCGAATCCTAGGCGGCATTTGGGACGGTGTAGATAGTGAAGAGGCCAATGCCAATGTCAGCGTGACGCCGTATGTGTGCCAGACGCCTCTGTCGGGTTTGCGGCACTGGGGTTGAAGGTCCCTTTTATTTGATCTACGATGTAGAACATATGAAGAGCACTGCCTCCATCGGCCAATTCGAGCAGATCGTCATGACTGCGGTTCTGCGCTGTGGTCGTGACGCATATGGCGTCACCATCCACGAGGCAGTCGAGCGGTTGTCGTCACCCAAACGCGTTTCGCTTGGCGCGGTATACGCAACCCTCGATCGATTGGAAGACAAGGGTTTGGTGTCCTCCTGGCTTTCTGATCCCACTCCGGAGCGGGGCGGCCGCTCGAAGCGCCACTATCAGCTGGAACAGGATGGCAAACGCGCATTGCGGGAATCGGTGCTCGCGGCCCGTCGCGTCTGCGACGCGGTTGAAGAAGTCTGGGCGCTTAAATAAGGGGCAGCACATGGAAACCCGTCCGCCAGCAATGATCGTGAAAATCGTGCGCGCACTCGTGCCACCGGCGAGCCAGGAACACGTGCTCGGCGATTTGCAGGAGCGCTACGGGTCGCCGCGGCGGTATCTCATCGATGCGCTGCAAGCACTGCCATTCATCATCGCAAGTCGCGTGCGCCGAACTACTCACCCGTTGGGTCTGCTCATCGTGGGAGCCTTTCTGTGGTGGGCCATCTTCTGGGGCAACCGGCAGGAGAGCTGGCTTGCGGCCACCATCCCAACGCTGATCACTCTGCTCGCGTTGGCGTTGCGCGATGCCTATCGCGAAGCGGCTCCGAAGTGGCCTCGGGCGATCGCCATCGACATGGTGATCGCCGCGACGGGCGTGTTGCTGTCGCAATTGATTCTGACCCTGACGCTCCCGGCACTGCTGCTGACCCGTGACACGCTGCTGGTCGGATTTCCATTGGGGTACATCATCCTGTTCTTCGTACGGCTGCAGAGTCCGGGTGGGCTTCATCAGCCACCCGGCTTCGCACGCAGCCTCTCGATGCAGGAGTTGAGGACTGAAATTGCTTTGTATGAAGCCACGATACGCCGGGCAATCCGCATCGAGATAGGCGCCTGTATCGTGGTCGCAGTCTGCTTCGCCGGGTTCCTATGGGCTCCCGCGCCGCTCATCGGCAAGATCGGCGGCGGGCTCACCAGTACCGCTGCACTCTTTATTTGGTGGTTCCTCCATCGCTACGGGCGCGTTCGTCCGATTCCCGATCATCTTGGGTTTTCCGAATCGATTGCCGCGTATCGCGCCGATCTCGAACGCCGGCGGCGGCTCTCCAAGAGCTACGTCTGGTGGTATGTGCTGCCACTGACGATCGGCATGGGCTTGATGATCATTAGCCCGCAGCTGCAACGTGGAAAGTCGCTGTTCAGCATTTTGTTGACGGTGCTCATTCTCGCGGCAGTCGGCGGAATACTCGTGATCGTGCAGCGAGCGGCCGCTCACAAGATGTTGCAGCGACTCGAGCAGCTTGGCGTCGTGACCGAGACGGCGCCGCCGGTCTGCGGATAGCGGCAAGCCGGCGATTTCCCTCGCGAACTGGTGACGCCGCGAAAATTTCCGGGTGCCGCTGCAACCCGCATAGGGCTAGGCCCGTCTAACGAGAAGCGGGTTTGTCCTCCCTACGACAGATGTCATAGACTCGGCAGCCGGCGTTGAGACCAGTCGCAACCATGATCAAGCTGCAGGACGTCCATAAATATTACCGCACCGGGGATCAATCCCTGCATGTGCTCAAGGGCGTCGACCTGCACATTCGCGAAGGCGAGCTGGTGTCCATCATGGGTTCGTCCGGCTCCGGCAAATCCACCTTACTCAACATCCTGGGCATCCTCGATTCCTACGATCGAGGCAGCTACCTGCTGGACGGTCAGCCGGTGAACAAATTGGGGGAGACCGACGCCGCGCGCTTGCGCAACAAGATGCTCGGGTTCGTGTTTCAGTCGTTCAACCTCTTGCCATTCAAGAACGCCGCGGAAAACGTCGCGCTGCCGCTTTACTACCAGGGCGTCGGCCGTAAAGAACGCAACCATCGCGCCGAGCAATTCCTCGACATGGTCGGGCTGTCCGATCGCCGTTCCTTCATGCCCAACCAATTGTCGGGCGGACAGAAACAGCGCGTGGCCATCGCACGCGCCCTGGTGGGCAAGCCCAAGGTGATCCTCACCGATGAACCGACTGGCGCGCTCGACAGTCAGAACACGCAAGAGATCATGTCGCTGCTCAAAGATATCCACCAGCGCGGCAACACCATTGTCATCGTGACGCACGAGCAGGACATCGCCGACCAGACTCAACGCCAGATCATCCTGAAGGACGGACTGGTGACATCGACGCAGAACGCGCTTCACCCGCACGACGCCGTGACTAGCTAGCCATGCTCGACGGCCTGCAGGAAATCCTGTTCACGCTGCGCCAGAACAAGCTGCGCACCCTGCTGACTGCGTTCGGTGTGTTCTGGGGCATCTTCATGTTGATCCTGCTGTTGGGCGCGGGCCGCGGCATGCAAAACGGCGTGATGCAGGACTTCGCCAACGAGCCGCTGGACATCATCGTGCTGTCTGCCGGCGAGACGAGCGTTGCTTACAAAGGCATGGGCCTCGGCCGGAAAATCAAGCTCGAGGAGGCGGACGTGCTGGCCATCGCCCAGCAAATTGGCGGGGTGCGCATCATCTCGGGCGACCGCGCGCAGTTCGGCGTCACCGTGAACAACGGCAAGAAGAACAGCAACGCTCACATGCATGGCATCCCGGATGCGTTCTTCGTGCTGAAGGACAAAATCCCGTTCACGTTGGGCCGGCGTACGAATCCGCTGGATGTCGATCAGTCGCGCAAGGTCGTGCTGCTCGGGACGAACGTCGTCGAGCGCCTGTTCGACAAGGGTGTCGATCCGGTAGGCAAGGATGTACGCGTCAAAGACGTGGTGATGAAAGTCGTCGGCGTCTTTCACGACAAGATGAACCGCGGCCAGGGCTCCGATGCGATCTATCTACCCCAGTCGACCTACGAGTCGGTCTTTGGCGGCGGTGGCCGGCTCGACAACATCTGGATACGCCCTGAACCCGGAGTCGACGGTTTCGAGCTCGAAAAGAAGATCGTCGCGTTGGTGAAGCGCCGCCACGAGGTGTCGCCCGACGACAATCGCGGCATCGGATCCTTCAACATGGCCGAGCCGGCCAAGCGGATCAACGGACTGTTCACGGGCATCAATGTTTTCATCTGGTTCGTGGGTCTCGGAACGCTGATGGCCGGCATCGTCGGCATCAGCAACATCATGATCATCACGGTGAAAGAGCGCACGCGCGAAATCGGCATCCGCAAGGCGCTTGGCGCGACGCCGTTCACCATCGTGAGCACGCTGTTGCTGGAGTCGACGCTGGTGACGGCCGTGGCCGGGTATCTCGGTCTGGTGTGCGGGGTGGGACTGCTCGAGCTGATCGCCTTCGGATTGCGCAAGGCCGGCGCGCAGTTGCCGTACTTCATGAATCCGGAGGTGAACTTCCAGGTGGCCATGACCGCCATCGCGCTGCTGGTCGGCGTGGGAGTCATCGCGGGCCTCATGCCGGCGCTGAGGGCGGCGAAAATAACGCCCATCGAAGCGATGCGTGCGGAGTAGGCAGGCCCATGATAATTGACGTCGAAAAGTGGCAGGAGATCTTCAACACGCTGAGGCAGCACAAGCTGCGCACCGGGCTCACGGCGTTCGGCGTATTCTGGGGCATTTTCATGCTCACGGTGTTGTTAGGCTCGGGCAAGGGCTTCGAGAACGGCGTGAACGAAGGTTTTCCGCGCGTCTCCAACTTCATCTACATCTGGGGGCAGGGCAAGACGCAGATCCCCTACATGGGCATGCCCATCGGTCGCGACATCCGCTTCACGGCCGAGGACGTGGACGCCATTGCGAAGAACGTCGCGAGCGTCGGCGTCATCAAGGGCCAGAATTCCGTCGGCGTATGGGGCGGCAGTCCGCCGTACACCGTTCACAAATCGAAGAACGGCGCGTTCAGCGTGCAAGGCGGTTTTCAGGACGTTGAGAAGATCGCCGCCTTCAAGATCGTCGAGGGCCGCTCAATAAACGCGCTCGACGAGCAGCAGAGGCGCAAGGTTGCCTTGATTGGCAAACGCGTACGCGACCAGCTGTTCGCCAAGGGGCAGAGCGCGGTGGGCGCCGACATCACTATCAATGGCATCAGCTTCCAGGTCATCGGCATCACGGAATCCCTGCAGCAGGGCAACCAGCAGCAGGAAGACGAGAAGATCTATCTACCGAACGACACGCTGCGCTACGCGTTCAACCAGATCGGCTGGGTCGGCAGCTTCATGATCATCCCGAAGCCCGGCATTCATGCGAAGGTGACCGAGGACGAGGTGAAGAAATACCTCTCGCAGCGCAAGAAAGTGAGTCCCGACGACAAGGGTGTATTCGGCAGCTTCAACCTGCAGGACGAATTCGACAAGGTGCAGGGCCTGTTCGTCGGCATCGAGGTTTTCAGCTGGGTGGTCGCCATCGGTACTATTTTTGCGGGCGCGATCGGCGTGGGCAACATCATGCTGATCGTCGTGAAGGAACGCACGCGCGAGATTGGCTTGCGCAAGGCGCTCGGCGCCACGCCGGCCTCCATCGTGGCGATGATCATGCAGGAGTCGCTGTTCATCACGGCAATCGCCGGTTACAGCGGGCTGGTGGTCGGCGCGCTGCTGCTCGAAAGCATCTCCAGAATGCTGGACGCCAGCGGCGCCAAGGTGAATTTCTTTTCGCATCCGGAAATGGATTTCAAGACCGCCATCGTCGCGCTGGTGGTGCTGATCACGTGCGGCGTGCTCGCGTCCCTGATGCCCGCGGCCAAAGCCGCTGCGGTGAACCCGATTGTCGCGTTACAAGACGAGTAGAAGAATGAAACGAATCATCAAGTTCCTGGTTCTCGCGGTCATCGCCGTGGTGTTCGTCGGCACCATCGTCTTCCTGTACCGCAAGTCGCAGGCGTCTCCGGTCGTCTTTCAACTCGACAGCCCGGCGAGAATGACCATCATCAAGAAGACGGTGGCTACCGGCAAGGTGATTCCGCGCCGCGAAATCGAGGTGAAGTCGCAGGTGTCCGGCGTGGTCGAGAGGTTGTACGTGACCGCGGGCCAGACCGTGAAGAAGGGGGCCGTCATCGCGCGCATTTCACTGCGACCGAACATGCTCAATGTGAGCGAAGCCGAGGCCCAGGTGGCATCGGCGCGCATCAACCTGCGCAATCAGGCCGCGGACCTCGAGCGCTACAAGAAGCTGCTGGCAACCAAGGTCATTTCCGAATCCCAGTTCAACCAGTACACCACTAACTACGATCTGCAGAAGCAGGCGGTGGCGTCGGCCGAGGACACGGTGCTGCTGCTCAAGACCGGCGCCGCCAAGGACTCTGGCAATGTCTCCAACATGATTCCCGCCACCATCGATGGCACGGTGCTCGATGTGCCCAACAAGGAAGGCGCCTTCATCCTGGAATCCAGCACTTTTCAGTCCGGCACCTCGGTCGCGACGCTGGCCGATATGAACGACATGATCTTCGAAGGCCTGGTCGACGAATCGGAGGTTGGCAAACTGCGTCAGGGCATGGAATTGATACTGAATGTCGGCGCGCTCGAAGGTAAGCCGTTCAAGGCAACACTGGAATTCATCGCGCCGAAGGGCATCACCGACCAGGGTACGATCAAGTTCACGATTCGTGCCGCGGTGAAACTCGACGAGGACCTGTTCCTGCGTTCCAACTACAGTGCCAACGCGGATATCGTGCTCGACAAGAGGGAAGATGCGTTGGCGATCAATGAGGGCAACTTGATCATCGAAGGCAAATCGACTTTCGTCGAGGTGGAGAAGGCTCCGCAACAATTCGAGAAGCGCGAGATCAAGACCGGCTTATCCGATGGCATCAATATCGAAGTGCTCTCCGGCCTCAAGCAGGAGGAAAAAATCAAACATCGATAGCAGGCGAAGGACACTGGTTGTATATGAGAACGGTTCTCATTAAAGTGCGCACTCATTATCTATAGGGCAAGCCAGCCAGTCGCGTCACAGCAGGTCACCCGACCTCACCTGCACGACCGCCCGCCCGCCAGCCCGCTTATTCGGTCCAACCGGACCGCAACAGGCGAGGGTGGTGTTCATGTCATATTCGATGGGCTGCCTTTCCCAACTCGCGGGTGCGTTGCCATGAACGCATCGTCGCGCCATATCGTATCGCGCGTATCGGCAGCTCTGCTCGGCGGCTACGGATTCATGTGGGGGTTCACCACGCTCGGCATAGTCGCAGCCATGGCGGCGGGCTTGAGCTACGGCGACGCCCAGACGATGATCTATCTACTGGCGTTCCTGGTGTTCCTGGCGGCCTTCCTGTGGACATTTTCGGCGCGCAGCATGGTGCGTGTCTGGAGCGTGCTCGCCGGCGGCGGAGCGCTGATGACTTTGGTGGCGTGGCTGCTCGCGCGCGGACCTGGCTGAGCGGACCGGCCCGACCATGTTCCAATCCTTCCGAATGTCGATGGCCTGGCTCCACACCTGGTTCGGGTTGGTGCTCGGCTACGTGTTGATGGTTGCGTTCTTCTTCGGCGCCTTGTCGGTGTTCGATCGCGAGATCGATCGATGGGCGATTCCCCAGTCGCGATTCGAGCCGCAGCCAATGCCTTCGTTCGATCGCATGCTGAAGCCCATCTTCGAGCAGATCGTGCCGCATGAAGATGAGCTCGCGGCCGCCAGGGCGCGGGTCGGCGGGCCATTGCCCGATACGTTACCGCTCATGAACTGGAGTGCGTACACCACGCATCGCGACCCGGTACTTTCGTTGTTTGCCGAATTCGCGGTCACCAACAATCCGGATGACCCCGCCGACCACGTTCACGGCTATGTCACCATCGATCCGCGCAACGGCAGCATCCTCCCCGACGATCAGCTCAAGATCGGCAGCGAGTTCTTCTATCCGATGCATTACAGCCTGCATTTGGAGTGGCAGGAGATCGGCTACTGGATCGTCGGCATGGCTGCGTTCGCCATGCTGGCGGCGCTGGTCAGCGGCGTCATCATTCACCGCAAGCTCTTCCGCGAGCTGTTCACGTTCCGTCCGTGGAAGGCGACGCAGCGCGGGACGCTCGATCTTCACAATATGACCGGCGTCGTCGCGCTGCCTTTTCATTTCATTTTCGCATTCACCGGGCTGGTCATCTTCGCCAGCATCTATCTACCCGTGGGCGAAACTCAACTCGAGCCGCAGGCCTACGCGTTCTACGAGGCCGAGGCCGAGTCCAAGGGGCTGGCATATGTGCCCAGCGGCCGTGCCGCGCCGCTCGCCTCGGTCGATGCGATGGTGGTCGAAGCCAAGCGCCGCTGGGAACAGCGGGGTATGCCGGGTGAAGTGGGTTTCCTCATGGTCACCCACGTCGGCGATGCCAATGGCTACGTCAGCATCTATCGTGCCGGCAGCGACCGGGTCGCACTGGTGGGACAGGCGGTGCATTTCGCGGCACCCACAGGGGCGGTCATTCACGAAGAACCGGCGCCCAACGCGATAACCAGCATCAATGAATTCCTGACCGGACTGCACCTGCAACACTTCCAGCACTGGCTGCTGCGCTGGTTCTATGTGCTCGGCGGTCTGGCCGGATGCGTCTGCATCGCCACGGGCTTCGTGTTCTTCGTGGAAAAACGCAAACGCCAGCATGCCAGTCTTGGCCTGAACGGCGCCCGCTGGGTGGACGCACTCGCCGTCACGACGGTAACCGGCATGGTCATCGCGGCCGCGGCAATTTTGCTCGCCAACCGTTTGTTGCCCGAAGGCGTGGCGGACCGCGGCGCATGGGAAGAAGCAGTGTTCTGGTCGACCTGGGCGCTGGCATTCGTGCACGCGGCATGGCGCGGGTCGGCGGTGCGCGACGCGCGGCGATCACCCGCGTGGCGTGAGCAGTGCTGGGTACTGGCATCGGTTTCACTCAGCGCGGTTCTCATGAACTGGATCACGACCGGCGATCACCTGCTCAAGACCGTGACCGCCGGCTACTGGCCGGTGGCCGGCCTCGACCTCGCGCTCATCGTGGTGAGTCTGATCGCTGCCAGGACCGCGGTGAGCCTGCGGCGCCGTGAGGCTGAGATCGCCACGTCATTTTCCACCGAGGTGGAGCGTGCCTGAGAGCCTGTGGCTTGCCGTCTCCTGGGTGATCAGCGTCATCGGCATGGGCTGGTTTGCGCTTGCTATCGAGGCGCACTGGCAACAGGTGTTTGCAGCCGTGGAGCTGAGCTCGTCAACCCGACGCGCGCTCCGCCTGCTGGGCGCCATCGCACTCGCGCTGTCGCTGGCAGCCTGCTTCATCGCGGATCACCCGTCGATGGCACCCCTGGTGTGGTTCATGGGATTGGCCGCCTCCGCATTGCTCATCGCATTCCTGCTCGCATGGCGTCCGCAATTGCTCGCCGTGCTGGTGCTGCGCCGCTCTAGCCCGGCGGCTGCACGTTCGCATTCAACCGGAACAGATTCGTCGGGTCGTAGGATTTCTTGATCGCCGCCAGCCGCTGGTAATTGCCGCGATAGTTGGCGTGAATGTCTTTCGCCGTCGCTTCGCGCATCAGGTCGTTGACGTAGAACCCGCGCGTGAACGGCTCGAGTGTCGACCAGTAGCGGCGCGTCGCAGCCATGTGTTCGGCCGGATCACCGGCGCCCAGAGGCCAGCCCGACACGGTCATCATGTTCGCGAGCGCGTCTCGTTGGGCGAAAGCGGTGGCTCCTTCGGCCACGCGCCCGCTGGCGCCTCCGCAGTGCTGGAAGAACAGCAGAGTGAGCCGACCCGGGTCGCCCTTGAAGCCATCGACCATCGCGGCAACCAGTTTGTCAGGTACCTGGGGGATGAAGCCGCCCTTGAGGTACGAGCCCATCGTCCGCGAATCGCCGGAATCGTTCCAGCGCTGGACGTGAAGATAGTCTGCGACTTTTATCGTGTCGTTGTCGGGCTTGCCTACTTTGCGCAGCGGTGCGAGCGCGGCTTCGGCTTGTTCATGAGGGCCGCAGTAGCAGACTTCCAGGGACACGAATCCGGGAGCGCCACCCGGAGGAATCGCCATGACCGGGTCCATGTACAGCTCGTCGGGCGCGATCGCCGCATAGTCGCCGTACATACCGAGGACGTCGCGCGCTTTGGCGATTGGGAAAGTCAGCGACCCGGCGACGACTTCGCGCTTCATCGGATGCAGGCGGAATTCAAACGTCGTCACGACGCCGAAGTTGCCACCGCCGCCGCGCACGCCCCAGAAGAGATCCGGGTTCTCTTTGGCGCTGGCGTGCCGAAGCTGTCCGTCGGCGGTCACGATGTCCACCGACTCGAGGTTGTCGATGGCCATGCCGAATTTCCGGGCGATGCGCCCGAAACCACCACCCAGGGTCAGTCCGCCGACACCGGTATGTGAAACGGTGCCGAGCGGCGTCACGAGTCCGTGCGCAATACTCTCGTGATCCACTTGTCCCAGCAGGGTGCCGCCGTCGACCCACGCGCGTCGAGCGGCAGGATCGACGCGCACGCCGCGGAAATTCGACAGGTCGATCTGCAGGCCGCGATCGCACGTCGACTGTCCCGAGTGACTGTGGCCGCCGCACTTGACCGCAACCAGCAGGTTATTGGCGCGCGCGAAACTGACGGCTACCTGCACGTCCGCGGCGCCGGTGGGTTGCGCAATGAGGGCGGGGCGTTTGTCGAACGACGGGTTGAGCACCAGCCGCGCTTGGTCGTAACCGCTGTCTTTCGCGAGCAGCAGCTGGCCGCGCATCCTCGCCGCGAGGTCCCGGATGTCGGTGCCGCGCAGAGTGATCTCGCGACCATCACCGGTGATGGCCGCCACGTCGGCGACGGTGTCGGCGCCCACCACTGCGTAGGCGGCCCGGATGCCGGGAACTGAGACCGCGGCGGTGACCAGGGAGGAACTCAAAAAGTCGCGGCGCTTCATCGGCAACTCCACGTGTGACAGTGGAGGCATGGAAACACGAAAAGTGTCTCCAGCGGAAGTTGGCCCACAAAGCGGGCGCCGCGGTGCGGACCTAACCGGCTGGTTGATAGATCTGGATGAGGTTTCCGCAGGTATCGGCAAACACCGCCATCATGATCTGCCCGGCTTTCGTCGGCTCCATCCGGAAGACCACACCCAGGCTCTTCAGGCGCTTGTACTCGGCCTGGATGTCATCGACTTCAAATGCGTTCAGCGCAATTCCCTGGCTGAACAGCGCTTCCTGAAAAGTCTTCGCGGCGGGATTTTCATTCGGTTCGAGCGTGAGCTCGACATCCGCATGACCTTCCGGCGACACGACCGTGATCCAGCGGAATGCGCCCACTGGAATATCGTGACGCTTTCGGAAACCAAGTACTTCGGTATAGAACTTGAGCGCCTTGTCCTGGTTATCGACCATCACACTGCTGAGTTTGATTTTCATGGCATCGATCATCGCATCCGCTGGCGCACCGGACTTCTCAAAAATTGCGTTTTTCTGGCCAGCCGCCCATCAGCGTCAGACAGCCGGCGTGAGGTGACTGCGGGTTGTTTGCTGGCAACGGCTTCCGGGATCGCTCCCTTCTGCGGTATCGCGAAGGCGAGACTCCCATGCGAAGTGCAAATTGATGACTGAACGTACCGAGGCTCGCGAATCCAAGGTCCGCGCAGATCTCGGTGACCGGCGCGTCGCCATCACGCAACAGCATCCGGGCGCGATCGATGCGTGCCGCGAGCGCCACCTGGTAAGGCGTGGTACCGAATACGGCACGGAAAACCCGGATGAAATGATACGGGGATAGCCCCGCCATCCTGGCGACCTCGGCGGTTCGCAAGCGGCGATCAGATGCGCTACGCATCATTTCCCGTGCCTGGCACAGTCGAATGAACATTGCGACATTTCGCGGTGGGCGTGCGGCAATACGCCTTCCAGTGGCTTTCATGCCGGCCTCCGCCCGGGGTTGTTGGGATGCGTGGTCCAGTCAGCTTTCACGGTGGTGATCGCGCGGCCCGTGCGCGGATCGACGCCGCTGGTCATCGGCCGCATCGTGATGCAGTCCTGCACCGGACAGACACTGACGCACAAGTTGCAACCGACGCACTCCGCGTCGATCACTTCGAAGTGCCGTGCGCCGTTCACCGTGGCGGTGATGGCCTGGTGTGAGGTGTCTTCGCACACGATGTGGCAGCGGCCGCACTTGATGCACAACTCCTGGTCGATCCACGCCTTGTCGACGTGGTTGAGATTCAGGTACTGCCAGTCGGTGACGCTGGGCACGGCCTTGGCCACCAGGTCGTGTACCGACGCAAAGCCTTTCTGGTCCAGATAGTGGCTCAAGCCATCCACCAGGTCGTCGATGATCTTGAACCCGTAGACCATTGCGGCCGTGCATACCTGCACGGTGGTGGCGCCCAGCGCCAGGAAGTCCACTGCATCGCGCCAGTCGGTGATACCGCCAATTCCGGAGATGGGCAGACCGGCGGTTTCCCGCGACCGCGCGATCTCCGCGACCATGTGCAGCGCGATCGGTTTGACGGCCGGACCGCAGTAGCCGCCGTGCGATCCCTTGCCGTCGGTGGCCGGGTAGATAGTCAGGTTGTCGTAATCGACGCGCATGATCGAATTCAGCGTGTTGATCAGCGACACGGCATCGGCGCCGCCGTCCTTTGCCGCCTTCGCTGCCGGGAGGATATTGGTGATGTTGGGCGTGAGTTTCACGATCACCGGCACGCGCGCGAATTTCTTGCACCACTCGGCTGCCTGCTGGATGTACTGCGGCACCTGGCCCACGGCCGAGCCCATGCCGCGCTCGCTCATTCCATGCGGGCAGCCAAAATTCAGCTCGAGTCCGTCCGCGCCGGTGTCTTCGATCATCGGCACGTACTTCGCCCAGCTCTGCTCGTTCATCGGCAGCATGACCGAAACGATCAGCGCGCGGTCCGGCCAGTCGCGCTTGATCTGGCGGATCTCGGCCAGGTTTACGCCCAACGGCCGGTCGGTAATGAGCTCGATGTTGTTGAAACCGAGCACGCGGCGGTCGTTGCCGTGGATGGCGCCGTAGCGCGGGCCGTTGACGTTGACGATCGGCGGATCTTCACCGAGCGTCTTCCAGACAGCGCCGCCCCAGCCGGCTTCGAAGGCGCGATTGACGTTGTAGGCTTTGTCCGTTGGTGGCGCCGACGCCAGCCAGAAGGGATTCGGAGACTTGATGCCGAGAAATGTGGTGGTGAGATTGGCCATGTCATTTGCCCCGCAGACCATTGTCTTTCAGAAAGCGGTCGATGGAGTGGGCAGCCAGCTTGCCGTCCTGCACCGCGGATACCGTGAGATCGGCTCCGCCGCAGATGCAGTCGCCGCCGGCCCACACGCCTGGCAACGACGTCCTGCGCTCCTCGTCACACACGATTCGATCGTCTTGCAGCGACACGAGTTCCGCGGTGTTTCCCAGGCCGTCCCACAGCACTTTCTGGCCAATCGCCTTGAACACTACATCGGCGTCGAGTGCGTACGATTGCCCCTGCGGCGTGTCGAATTCGACGGCGCGTACTCGCGAGCCCGCGATCAACAGCGTCCGGGGCGTCGACCAATAACGCACCGTCACGCCGCGCGTCTGCGCGAACTCCTGCTCGTACCGGCTCGCTTTCATTTGTTCCTGGCCGCGCCGGTAGACCATGGTGACCTCTTCGGCGCCGAGAGCTTTGCTCTGCACGGCGACGTCGATCGCCGTCATGCCGCCGCCGATGACGACAACCCTGCGTCCGACCGGCAACGTCGCCTTGTCCGGCACCTGGCGAAGCGTCGCGATGTAGTCAACGGCGTCGACGACGCCTTCGATCTTGTCGTTGTCGAGCCCGAGCCCGTTGACCCCGGCGAGACCGAAGCCGAGAAATACTGCGTCGTATCGTTGGCGCAGGTCGGCCAGCGAAAGGTCCTTGCCTAGCGCCACCCCGGTGCGAACTTCGATGCCGCCAATGCTCAGGATGAAATCGACCTCGCGTGCGGCGAAGTCGTCGGGTGTCTTGTACGCGGCGATGCCGTACTCGTTGAGGCCGCCCAGTTTTTCCCTGGGCTCGAATACGGTCACGGTATGACCAAGCAGCGCAAGACGATGTGCGCAGGACAATCCTGCTGGCCCGCCGCCGACCACGGCGATCTTGCGTCCCGTTGCTGGCGCGCGCTCGAACAGCGGAACCGGCGCCTCGAACACAGGATCAGTGGCGTAGCGCTGCAGCAAGCCGATGCGCACGGGCCGGTCTTCGTGGGTGTTACGCACGCAGGCTTGCTCGCACAGCACCTCGGTCGGGCAGACACGGGCGCACATGCCACCCATGATGTTTTCGCTGAGGATGGTGTGGGCCGAGCCCTGCAAGTTGCCGCTGCGGATTTTCTGGATGAACCCGGGAATGTCTATGCCGGTCGGGCAGGCCGTCGTGCACGGGGCGTCGTAGCAGAAGTAGCAACGGTCGGCGTCGATGATGGCTTCCGACGGCGTCAGGGGCGGATGCATGTCCGCGAAGTTGGACGCGATCTGTTCGCCGCTGAGCCGTCCTGCGCGGACGTCAGCATCGTCAGTGACAGGCTTGGTGCTGCTCATGCGGAATCAGCGGCGAACCGGCTGCGGCGTGTTCAATTCCGCCTGCTTTCTCATGGCATCGTAGTAAGCCGCAAACGGCGGCCGATCGACGTGTTTGCCGGCGCCGCGCTCGACGCGCAGATCACCCTTCGCATACACGAGCTTGCCGCCGCTTACCGTGTGCGACGCGCAGCCCTTCACGGTCATGCCCTCGAAAATGTTGAAATCGATTTTCTGGTGGTGTGTCTTGGCTGAAATCGTTTTGCTGGCGGCCGGGTCCCAGACCACGAGATCGGCATCGGCACCGACCGAGATGCTGCCCTTACGCGGATAGATGTTGAAGATCTGCGCCGCGTTGGTGGAGGTCACGCGCACGAATTCGTTCATCGTCAGCCGCCCGGTATTGACGCCGTGATGCCACAGCACTTCCAGGCGGTTCTCGATGCCGGCGGTGCCGTTGGGGATCTTGCGGAAGTCGTCCTTGCCCGCGGCTTTTTGCTCCGCGCAGAACGTGCAGTGATCGGTGGCCGTGGTTTGCAGATTGCCCGACTGCAAGCCGCGCCACAGCGCGACCTGATGTTCCGGTGCGCGGAACGGCGGACTCATCACATGCGCCGCGGCGCGCGTGAAATCCGCATCGCGATAAACCGAGTCATCGAGCAACAGATGCCCGGCCAGCACCTCGCCGAATACACGCTGCCCTTCGTTGCGCGCGCGCGTGATTGCCTCGAGCCCCTGGCGCGAGGAGACGTGCACCAGGTAGATAGGCACCTTCAGGACTTCGGCGATGCGGATGGCGCGATTGGCGGCCTCTCCCTCGACTTCCGGTGGGCGCGACAGCGGATGGCCTTCGGGCCCGGTGATGCCGCGCTTGTAGATCTCGTCCTGCAACTTGAAGACCAGGTCGCCATTTTCCGCATGCGCGGTGACGATGGCGCCGAGCGTCAATGCCGTGGAGAAACTGTTCACCAGCGTTTCGTCGTCGCACATGATGGCGTTCTTGTACGCCATGAAATGCTTGAAACTGTTGACGCCGTGTTCGCGCACGAGGGTTCCCATGTCGGCCCGCACGCTTTCGTCCCACCAGGTGATGGCGACGTGGAACGAATAGTCCGCCACGGACTTCTGCGCCCACTCGCGCCACTGGCGGTGCGCCTCGAGGATCGGCTGCCGGGGATTGGGGATGACGAAATCGATGATCATCGTCGTGCCGCCGGCAAGTCCCGCCGCCGTGCCGGAATAGAAGTCGTCACTGGACACCGTTCCCATGAACGGCAACTGCATGTGCGTGTGCGGATCGATGCCACCGGGCATCACGAACTGGCCGCCCGCATCGACGACCTCGCAGCCCGCCGGGGCGTCTAACTTCTCACCGATGCCGGCGATCTTGCCGTCCGCGCACAACACGTCGGCGCGGTAGGTCTGATCGGCCGTGACGACCGTGCCGCCTTTGATCAGTATCGCCATGGCGAACCTCAGTGTCCTTGTCGATTCGTGGGGCGGCTCATCGAGCCCTGGCTAAGTAAATAATAGATGGCTCCGCCCAGGAACGATCCCGTGAACCAGCCGTAAGTGTAGAACCACTGCAGCTTGCCCGTGGTGATGGCGATGAGTGTCAATGCGACCGGCACGAGAAATGCCACGAAACCGGCGGTATTCCAGGCTGGGTAGGGCCCACCAGCCAGGTACAGGCCCGGCAGGTCATAGTGCTGCTTTCGCACCACGAAATAGTCCACGGCCATGATGCCCGCGATCGGGCCGAGCAGGCTCGAGTAGCCGAGCAGCCAGTTGGAATACAGGCTGTCGAGGCTGACGTTCGACTCGAGCCAACCCAGGCGTTTGGCCAGCTCCCAGCTCATCAAGGCCATGCCGATGAAGCCGGTGAGCAGCACGCCCCGTCGCTGGCTGATGAGCCGGGGCGCGAGGTTTTGAAAATCGTTGGTGGGCGAGACGATGTTCGCCGCGGTGTTGGTGGATATGGTGGCGATGATGATGACGATCATCGACGCCACCACCCAGAAAGGACTGTCGATCTTGCCGATCAGCGTGATGGGGTCGGAAATCGTTTCGCCGACGAGCTGCGCGGACGCGGCCGTCATGACCACGCCGACGCCGGCGAACAGCACCATCGTCACCGGGAGACCCACGACCTGTCCGATGATCTGGGCTCGCTGCGATTTCGCGAAGCGGCTGAAGTCCGGGATGTTCAGCGACAGCGTCGCCCAGAAACCCACCATCGCGGTGAGGCCGGCGAAGAAGTAGCCGAAGAAAGATGCATCGGCCGGCCGGTTCGGAGGGCGCGCCAGCAGCTCGCTCACCGACGCCTGCGGCCAGGCCCAGACCAGCAGCCCCACACCCACCAGCATCAGCAGCGGCGCCGCGACGACTTCCAGCCATTTGATCGACTCGGAACCGCGCAGCACTACCCAGACATTGGCGATCCAGAAGATGAAAAATCCAATGACTTCACCCACGCCACCGAGCTTTGCCCAACCATCGAACAGGGCGGCCAGCATCAGATGAACGGCGATGCCGCCGAACAACGTCTGGATGCCGAACCATCCGCAGGCGACGAGCGCGCGAATCATCGCCGGCACGTTGGAGCCGATGATCCCGAACGAGGAACGCAGCATGACCGGGAACGGGATGCCGAATTTCGTGCCACCGAACGCGTTGAGGGTCAAAGGGATCAGCACGATGACGTTGGCAATGAACACCGCCCACAGCGCCTCACCGACGGACAGGCCGAAGTACGTCGTGAGTACGCCGCCGAGCGTGTAGGTGGGCACGCAGATCGCCATGCCCACCCACAGGGCGGCGATATGCCATTGGTTCCAGGTGCGCTGCGATACTTTCGTCGGGGCAATGTCTTCGTTGAAGCGGTTGCTTGCGGCGAGATCCGCACCGACCTGCAGCTCATAGAACTCGCCGACCTGAACCGCGCGGCTCTTCGAGGCGAGGTCGGGCATCAGCCTTTTACCAGCGAGCCGTAGGCGTCCGGCCGGCGGTCGCGGAAAAACTGCCACGTGTCGCGCACCTGGCGGATCATGTCGAGATCGATCTCGTGCACCAGCAACTCGTCTTTGTCGTAACTGGCCTGCGCCTCGATCTGTCCGCGCGGATTGACGATGTAGCTAGAGCCGTAGAATTCGCCCATCTTCGCGGCCCAGGGTTCTTCCCTGCCGACGCGGTTGATCGCGCCGATGAACACGCCATTCGCGGCCGCGGATGCCGGCTGCTCGAGCTCCCACAGGTACTTGCTCAGGCCCGCGACGGTGGCGGAAGGGTTGACGATGTATTCGGCGCCGTTCAGCGCCAGCGCGCGCCAGCCCTCCGGGAAATGGCGGTCGTAGCAGATGTAGACCCCGAGCTTGACGTAGGCCGTCTGAAAAACCGGATAGCCCAGGTCGCCGGGCTTGAAGAAGAACTTTTCATAGAAACCTGGATCGACCTGCGGGATGTGTGTCTTTCGATACTTGCCGAGGTACTTGCCGTCGGCATCGATGACGGCGGCCGTGTTGTAGTACACACCCGTCATGGCTTCCTCGTAGACCGGAACGACCATCACCATGCGGTACTTTTTCGCGTACTCCTGCATGAGCTTGGTGGTGTGGCCGTCGGGAACCGCTTCGGCGGCCGCATACCATTTGCGATCCTGGCTCGGGCAGAAATAGGGCTGCGTGAAGATTTCCTGGAAGCACAGCACCTGTACGCCTGCGGCGCCAGCCTTGTCTATGAGAGGAAGGTGGGCCTCGATCATCCGGTCGCGGATCTTGCCGGGACCCATGGACACATCGCCCTTCAACCCCATCTGAATCAAACCGCACTTGAGCTTGCTCATTCCCGAAAGACTCCGAGGTGACAGGATGGAGTCATAAAAACACAGAAAGGGTAGTCAGCGAAAGTTCGGGGCAGCGAGGTCGGCTACATGCTGCGGAAGCGGTACTGAAACGCGCTGCTCACCGGCAACACATCGGCGCGGTTGCGCACAAAGAGCTGCAGCCTGCCGTCGGCGTCCTTCTCGACCGCGCGGATCGCTCCAACGCGGACGATCACACTGCGATGCACCTGCCAGAAAGTTTCCGAATCCAGCACCGTGAGCAGTTCCTTGAGCGGCGTGCGAATGTGGCCTTCGCCGTCGGCTGTCACCACACGCGTGTATTTCTCCTGCGCCTGGAAGAAAAGTACTTCGTCGATCGAATACATCTTCGTGGAATTGCCAACGCTGGCCGTGATCCATTTGATGCCTGGTTTACCGCTGGCTCCGATTCGTGTCTGCAGCATTTCGATGAACGACCCGATGTCCACAGGGTTGCCGTGTGCCAGGCGATCGCGTGCGCGGTCGATCGCGCGGCTCAGCCGCTCCCGGGTGATGGGTTTCAGCAGATAATCGACAGCCCCTTCGTCGAAGGCACGCAGCGCATATTCCTCGTAAGCCGTGGAGAAGATCACCTGGCCAGGTGCGCGCATCGCTCGCGCCACCTCGAGCCCGCTCACGCCCGGCATGCGGATGTCGAGGAAGGCCACGTCGGGCCGGTGTTGATCGAGCATTTCCAGCGCGGCGAGACCATCGGCGCACTCGGCAACGACATGCAGCTCCGGCCACAACTCGGCTAACAATGCGCGCAACTCCTGCCGTTGCGGCAGCTCGTCTTCGGCGATCAACGCGGTCGGCTGCTTCATGGTTCGAGCGGCAGCAACAAGCGCGCCAGCACACCCCCGGCGCTACCGGAAGATAGTTCGACCGAGGCCGCCGATCCAAAGCGAGTACGCAGTTGCGCGCGAACGTTGGCGAGGCCGGTGCCTTCACCCATGCCGAGCGCCAGTCCCACGCCATCGTCTTCGATGCGGACCTCCAGTTGCCGTCGATTGCCGCTTTCAATGATGCGCGCGGCGAGAATGATCTGCGCCGCCCCAGGTTTGGGCTCGACGCCATGCGTGATGGCGTTTTCGACCAGCGAGATCAGCAGCAATGGCGGAAACGGCAGCTCGCGCAGCTCGGGCGCCAGCCGGATGTTCACGCTCAGCCGATCGCCCAGCCGCACTTGCATCAGCTCGAGATAGCTCGCGCAGATGTCGAACTGTTCGCCGAGCGTCGATGGCGCCATGCCCGCCTCCGCGCGAAATTTCGGCAGCGTGGCGCGCAGGTGCCGGGCCAGCGCATCGATGGTCTTACTGGCGCGCTGCGGGTCGGTCGCGATCAGTGATCTCACCGAGGCCAGCGTGTTGAACAGGAAATGAGGCTCCACCTGTGCCTGCAGAATAGTCAGGCGCAGATCCGCCTCACTTTTTTGCAGGCTTGCCTTCTCGATCTCGACTCGCCGCAAGTGCTCCGCCCAACGTCTGGGCTCGGTGAAGTAGGTGGCGAGTGCCAGGCCGCCGTTCGCGATGAACAGGAGCATCAGGTCGTATGCCACGCCGAGCGCCCGTTGCACGACTTGGTGAAGATCCGGGTCGGACACGGCGGCTGGCGCAGCTGACTTGCCCAGTCCGTGCGCGGCCATGAGGTGATCATGAAAATCAGAGGCCAGCTCGCCCGCGAGCGCCGCGACGAACATTCCGCAGAGCACCGCAACCACCACGAGCGGACCTTCTATGCGGCGCGACCAGCGCGCCTGCCGCACTAGCGCTGCCAGCATCGGTCCCGCTCCCACCAGCAGGACATTGGCAAGGGCGCAAGTGACCGCGACGGCGGCACCTTCCCAGACAACCCTGACGTGCAGACCGTGTGATGCGCCAAACACGATTCCGGCGAGCGCGGCGAACACGCCGAACACCAGCGTACGCCGCCATGCCCAGGGCCAGCTGAAGACGGCGTACTTCTGATAGAACTGAATGAGCGCGGCTTCGCCCGCCGCCACGCCGGGCGGCAGTGGGCGATTCAATGGGTGGAAAGGCGCGCTCATGTGCCGGCGGATGGTACCGCGAGTGCTGAGCGGGAAGGCGCGCCCCGTCGCTCAGCGGATATCGTGGTTCTGCAACGCGCGTTTCAGGTCGTCGGCGGGAATCGCCCCGCGGATCGTCGGATAGAACTGCGCGAAGGTGCCATCGAAGGCGCCATGCTTCAGATGGCAACTGACGCAGGCGTTGCCCCGCGGGACACGGTTGCCCTGCTTGTCGTTCGCACCGAACATATAAAAGGTGTGGCGGTCTTCGCCTGTACCCGGCGTGACCAGATGGATTTCATAGTTCGTGAGATCAGCCTGAACGAAACCGTTCTGGTTGATCGAGCGGCGTTGATCGGTATCGTAGAACGACAGCAGGAACATCGAGCCGGTCGCGAAGCGGCCGGTTTTCGTGAAGTGGCGGTAGGCGTTCGGCTCCATCAGCACCACTTGGAATTGCCCGGGCCTCGACGCATTGAACGAGCCGGGGTTGTATCCCATGCCGAGCGAGGTGCCCAGGAAGATCCAGTTCTGCAGGTCCGCCGGCTTCAGTAGTTTGCCGGCGGCATCGATGCGCGCCACCTGCAAGGTCTCACCGGCGGAGGCGGCCGCTGGCCCCACCGTTGGCGTCTGCGCCAGCGCCGTCGCCGACGCGATGAGAATCATCAGGCGAAATACCATGTTCTTGCGAAAATTGAATTGCATGACAGTGCCTCCCGTACCGTTCGATGCCAGGTACGTTAGGAGGGAAGGGCGACGCCATGCGGCCTTTGCGACGGACGAGCATCCCGGCCGGACGAAGCCGCCTAAACTGCGATCAGCGGCGATTGTTTTTCGCAGGTTACGCCGCTTCTGTTTCAGGTAGCCTGAGCGTCCATGTATTCACTCCATCTGGATTCGCACCCTTTCCGATCGCCTGGTCGACGTCGTGCGCGATTTCATCCTGTCAGGCGTCATCGAATCGGACCTGCCGATACGCCAGGACGCCTTGGCCGCCGAACTGCGCGTCAGCAAGATTCCGCTACGCGAGGACTTTAGCCGCAACGCATAAACTTCTTCCGCTTCGGCCGAGCACCCACGCACTGCTCACTGCGTGGACGAATCGCCGCGATGCGAAGGTGCGTAAACTCATCGCCTCACAGCTCGAGCACACCCTGGCGGTCTGCGCGGCGTGTTGCCGTCGAGCGCGTCAACGTCCGCCCACGGTGGGCAAGAAGCAATCGCGCAAATAGCTGCTTCTCATCACGGCCGCCGCTTACGCGCTCGCACCCAATAACGAACCGACGGCGCCGGTCAGCGCCATGGCCAGCGCACCCCAGAAGGTGACGCGCACAGCGCCCATCGCAACGGACGCGCCGCCGGTCCTCGCGGCGACCGCGCCGAGCAGCGCCAGGAACACGAGCGACGCGCCGGCGACCGAGGGAAGGATCAGCGACTCGGGCGTCCACGCGCAGGCGAGCAAGGGCAACGCGGCGCCGACGGCGAAGCTGGCCGCAGACGCCAGGGCCGCCTGTAGGGGCCGCGCACTCAGCTCGCGCGAGATTCCGAGCTCATCGCGAACGTGGGCGCCGAGCGCATCGTGCGCCATGAGCTGATCGGCGACCTGTCCGGCGAGCGCGGGATCGAGGCCCCGACCGACGTAGATAGCCGCCAGCTCCTTGTGCTCGCTCTTTGGATCGCTCGCGAGTTCGCCGCGCTCACGTTCGATGTCCGCGTTTTCCGTGTCCGCCTGCGAATGCACCGAGACGTATTCGCCCGCCGCCATGGACATAGCTCCGGCGACGAGCCCGGCGACGCCGGCCACCAGGATGCTCTCCCGGCCGGCATTGGCGGCGGCGACGCCGAGCACGAGGCTCGCCGTCGAGACGATGCCATCGTTTGCGCCCAACACGGCCGCACGCAGCCAGCCCACGCGATTGGTGCGGTGTCTTTCCCGATGAATGCGCCGCATGCACTCCTCCATTGATCGCGTCAGTGTCGCTCCCGCAGGCACGCGACTGTCCGGCGTTCGGCCGCGGAGTAGATAGAAGCACTGCGCCTCCGGTTTTCCGCCATATGCGCGCAAACGCACCGACATTCCGTGTGGAATGTGTCAGGGTGTGCAGATGACTGCCCCTTATCGCCCCGATTTTGACGAATTCCTGCTCGCCCCGATAGGTGAGGACGCCAGCGGACTGCCATTGACCATGCTGTCGGCATTGGCGCGGCTCGATGTCGATCCGTGGGAGGAGGCCGCCAGCCTCGCGCGCCTGCCGGTCGAAGCCGCGACGCAAAGACTGGTCTCTCTGCTCGCCACCGTGCCGAACTGGCGCGTCCCAGGTGCCGATGCGGCCAGCATCGCGACACTTCTGGTCGGGCTGCTGCACCGATCGCCCGCGCAGAAAGTGAGCTCTCCGGAAGCGCCGCCGCGCATTGCGGCGGTGGCGCCGTCCAAAGATGCGCGCGTTGCAATCTACTACCTGGTGGCGTTGATTTTCATGCTCGCCGCCCAGTGGGTCACCGCGATCCGGACCCCGCACATCCCAATGAACCCGAGCGTGGCCCCCGTTTCGCCCAACTAGTTATTCAGTGGGTATGGGCTCAGGAGTGTGACTGCGATGATCCTGCAGGCGCCCGAGCGTGTGCTCGAGCACGTGGACGAGTTTCTCGGCGGCGCCATCGATCGCTTGCGCGATAGTCTCGGCGTGGTGAGTCACCGCCACGGGCGGGCGGCGCTCCATGCGGGCTTCCATCATGCAACGTTTGTCGTCGCGCCCGTGTTTCTTGGCGTTCTCGTCTCCGACGTGCACTTCGACTCGCGTGATGTGCGCGCTGAAGCGCCGCAGCGCAGTTTCGACAGTGGAGCGCACGGCCGCCGCCAACGATTCATAGCCCTGGATGTTGTGGTCGGCATTGATCTGGATTTGCATGTTGCTCCTGGACGGTGGAATTCACATTCCTCGGCTCGAGACTCGCACTCGAGCGCGCAATGCACAACTCGAGCCAGGCGCTAGCGGCTCCTTCCTACAAGAATTCCTTGGGCCGGCTCGGTTCCGCCCGCAATCGCGAGCGTGACGCTATAGGCGAAGCTCAATGCCGCGTGTACTTCGGCTTCAACACCACCTTGGTGTATTCATTCTGCTTTTCCTTGAAGTTCGCGTAGCCCTGCGCCGCATCTTCCAGATCGAGACGGTGGCTTATCAGGAAGGTGGTATCGATCTCGCCCTCGAGAATGAGGTTCAGCAGCTCGGGCATGAATTTCTGCACATGCGTCTGGCCGCTCTTGATGGTGAGTCCCTTTTCCATGAGCGCGCCTATGGGGAACTTGTCGGCGATGCCGCCGTACACACCGGGGATGGAAATGCGCCCGCCCTTGCGCGTGGCGAGGATCACCTGGCGCAGGGCGTGCACGCGATCGGTGGCCATGAAGGTCTTCACTTTCACATGATCCAGGAGGTTGTCGATGCTCAGGCCATGGCTCTCCATGCCCACGGCGTCGATGCAGGCATCCGGCCCGATGCCTCCGGTCATTTCGGCCAGCGCCTCGCGCACCTTCACCTGCTCGAAGTCCAGCACTTCCGCCCCGAGGCCCTTGGCAAGCGCCAGCCGGCGAGGGTGATGATCGATGGCGATCACGCGATGTGCACCTAACAACAGCGCGCTCTGCACGGCGAACAGTCCGACCGGACCACAACCCCAGACGGCAACCACGTCACCGGGCTCGATGTCGCAATTGACCGCCGCCATCCAGCCGGTGGGCAAGATATCCGAGAGGAACAGCACCTTGTCATCGTCGATGCCGTCGGGAATCACGAGAGGTCCGACATCCGCGTACGGCACGCGCACGAATTCCGCCTGGCCGCCGGCGTAGCCTCCGGTGAGATGCGAGTAGCCGAAAGCCGCGGCCATTGGATAACCATAAGCGACTTCGGATGGGTCGGACTTGTCGGCGGGATTGGAATTGTCACAGGCGGCGAACTGCTGCTTCTGGCAAAAGAAGCAGCTGCCGCACGCGATGACGAACGGCACGACCACGCGCTGGCCGACTTTCAATTTCTTGTTGCCCGGACCGACGTCGACCACTTCACCCATGAATTCGTGACCGAGGATGTCGCCGCCTTTCATGCCGGGGATGTAGTGATCGTACAGATGGAGGTCCGAGCCGCAGATCGCGGTGGAACTGATGCGGATGATGGCGTCGCGGGGATTGACGATTTCCGGATCCGGCACGGTCTCGACGCGAACGTCCTGTTTGCCTTGCCAAGTAAGTGCGCGCATGGGTGTTTCCTGTCATTCGGCTCGCGGCGCCGCGAACGGAGGTTGTGAGGTGGGGATCTCGCCGGTTTCCATGAGTTGCTTGAACCTCCGCAGATCCTGCCGGGTCTGAATGTTGGGCTCGCGCTGGAATAGTTTGGCCACGAGCTTGCCGAGAGCGCCGGCGGGCGGGTCATACACTATCGTCACGGACACCTGCGTTCCGCGCCCGTTGCTGGTATCGCGGAACTCGATGCGACCGCTGTTGGGAACGCTCGCTTTTTCGACCGAGCTCCACGCGATCACTTCGCCGGGGATGTCTTCGGTGAGCACGGAATCCCACTCGACCGTCGTGCCGCCGGGCGCCTTCACCTCCCAGTGCGATCTCGTCGCGTCGAAAACCTGGACGCTCTCGATGTTGTCCATGAACAGCGGCAGGTTGCGGAAGTCGCGCCAGAAGTCATAAAGCTCCTGGCGCGGGCGATTGATGGTCACGGTGCGGCCGATCAGATCGCCGGCATCGTCCGCGTCGATGGCGAGTCCGGCGGCCGCGGGATTGGGATCCTTCGCGGTCGACAGCGGGGCGTCACCTGATGTGATGCGGGTAGTTCGCTTTGCCATGTTTGCTTCTCCTTGGCAGCAGTCTCAGATGATTGGCGGATCGGTCTGCCGCTCGAAGTGCCGGTGTCTGGCCACCGCCGCGATGAAGGGCTTGGCGGCGTCGCTTGCATCCGTGAAGCGCAACAAGCCCGGATCCGCGGCGCCGCCGGCAATACCGGCGGCGTCGAGCAACTGCTCACCTGCGCCGAGCGCGAGAATCGCCTTGCAGTGCCGGAACTGGTCTTTCACGAACTCGACCGCATGCCCCGACCTGGCGAGCGCCGCGACGCCCTCGGCGCCGTCGGGAATCACCATCGCGTCGAACAACACTGACGGCCCCGTCTCGAGGGTGATCTCCACGTCGATATCCAGGCCATCCGCGCTTCGCACGGTCCCCAGCCGCAATCCCACATACCGCGGCTTCGCGCCCTCCGCGGAGAGCTGGCCATGCAGCGCCTCCAGCGAATCACCGTCGACACCTGGCGCCACCAGGATGGCGATGCAGCGCGTGCGGATGCTTCCATCGCCCGGCCGCGCTAACAAGGACAGCGTGGGTGACACTTTGACTTCCGGCTTGAGGTTGCGCGGCTTCACGGGTGGCTGCGCCGCCGGTACGTCGATGCCGAGCCCGTCGGCGACGGCTTTTGCCAGGGCGGCATCCACGTTCACCAGCTGCGACACCACGCGGGCGCGGATGGCGGGCACCTGCACCTTGGTGAGCTCGAAGCGAAATGCACGCACGATGTGCGCCTTTTCCACGTCCGACTGGCTGTTGTAGAAGAGCGCGGCCTGCGTGTAGTGATCGGCGAACTTTTCCGGCTTGCCGCGGACCTTGTCCTCTTCGATCGGCTGCGGAAACGAGGTGAAGCCGCGTGCTCCTGCCTGGAACGGGCAACCTCCGCCGAGCGAGTTGGGCTCGTAAGAAACGCGGCCGCGATGGATGGCCTGCCGATGCATGCCGTCGCGCTGGTTGTTGTGCACCTGCGCCACCGGCGCGTTGATGGGGATTTCGTGGAAGTTCGGTCCACCGAGCCGCGAGATCTGCGTGTCGACATAGGAATGAATGCGTCCCGCGAGCAGCGGATCGTTCGAGAAGTCGAGACCCGGCACGATGTGCGCGGTGCAGAACGCGACCTGCTCTGTCTCGGCAAAGAAATTGTCGGGATTGCGGTTGAGCACCATGCGGCCCACCGGTCGCACTGGGACCAGCTCTTCAGGAATGATCTTGGTGGAGTCCAGCACGTCAAAGCTGAACTTCTCCGCTTCCTCCTCAGTGAAGATCTGCAAGCCGAGCTCCCATTCCGGGAACGCCCCCGCTTCGATGGCCTCCCACAGATCGCGACGATGGAAATCCGGATCGGCACCGGAAATCTTCACCGCCTCGTCCCAATCGAGCGAGTGAGTTCCCGCCACCGGATTCCAGTGAAACTTCACGAACACGCTGTCACCGCGCTCGTTCACCATGCGGAAGGTGTGCACGCCAAAGCCCTGCATCATGCGATAGCTGCGCGGAATGGCGCGATCCGACATCACCCACATCTGCATGTGCACGGATTCCGGCATCAACGACACGAAATCCCAGAAAGTGTCGTGTGCGCTCGCCGCCTGCGGCATGGCGTGGTGCGGTTCGGGTTTCACGGAGTGGATGAGATCGGGAAACTTCATCGCGTCCTGGATGAAGAACACCGGAATGTTGTTGCCAACGAGGTCCCAGTTGCCTTCATCCGTGTAGAACTTCACGGCAAACCCGCGCACGTCGCGCGCAGTGTCCGTCGAGCCGCGCTCGCCGGCCACGGTCGAGAAACGAACGAAGACCGGCGTGCGCTTGCGCGCCTCGGAGAACACGGACGCGCGCGTGATCTTCGTGAGCGGCTCGTAACACTCGAAGAAGCCATGCGCGCCCGAGCCGCGTGCGTGCACGATGCGCTCGGGAATACGCTCGTGATCGAAGTGCGTGATCTTCTCGCGCAGGATGAAATCTTCGAGCAGGGCGGGGCCGCGCAGTCCCGCTTTGAGCGAGTTCTGATTGTCGGCGACCGGCACACCCTGGTTGGTGGTCAGGCCGCGGCCCCCACCATCCGCACGCACGCGATCGAGCGGTCCGATCGTGGAATTGAAGCCTGTCACCGGCGCGCCGGCGCCGAGCTTCGGCGACGGATTGCTCTCGGTCAGAGTGCTGCCCGTCACCGCGGGCTCGCGCGGTTCGTGGTGAGCGCCCGGCACGGGCTTCCGCGCTTTGTCGCCGTATTCGTTCGCCTTGGTCGGGTTGGCGGGCATCGCCTCGGCGAGCGCGCCCGCACCGGCAGCCTTGCGGGCCGGTGCATCACCGGGATCCACGACGGCGGGTTTCCGCGACGGTCCGCTGACGGTGGCGCGCGACGATGTCTTCGCCGGCTCCGAGGTCCTCGACGGTGCGCCGCGCTGTGGCTTCTTTGCCTTTTTGTTGGAGGCCATGTCAGTGTCTCGGTTGGCGGGTTTCTTTGGCGCGTTGTGCTTCGGCGGCCGTGGTCACATCGCGCTTCTCCTCGGCCGGCGGCAGTTCCGCGTCGATGCCTAACGACTCGAGCCACAGCTCACGGCACCAGCCTTGCGTGTGGTACAGGTGCTCGTCTTCTTCATCCTCGATCTTCTCGTACGCCGCCATCAGCGCGTCGCGTTCTTCCCCCGCGAGTTGCTTGGCCGCCTCGCCGAGCAGTTCCCAATCCAGGTGGTCCTTGGTCTCCGCCAGCACGACGCACTCCGCGGCGACGATCTGCGCTGCGTCGGGATTTCCGGCGGCGAGCGCGGCCTGCATCGCATCGACCAGCGCGGTGCCGAGCGCTTTCACGATCTGTGTGCCCGGCGTCGTCGTGAACGGATCGAGGTCGAAGACTTCGCAGATGTCGGTGAGCGCTTCGACGTGTTGTTCGGTTTGCGCGAGATATTTTTCCCATTCGGAGCTCAAATCCGCGCGATGTGCGCACTTGATGGCGGTCTGATAAACCTTGACGCCGCCGCGTTCGTGCTCGAGCGACTGCAGCAACAGCTCGGTGAATTGCGTGGAAATCATGGGAGTCTCCCTCGGTGAGTGATGTTCGAGGCCGCATTAGCGCGCGACGGCCAGGAGCGGGATGTAGGAAGCGAGGAAACGTTGCCGCAAGATAAGTCGGCAAAAAAACGCGGACGCAATGCGCGAACATGTCGCTCATGTACGCATCAACCCCTTCATCGCGCGCCGGAACGCCACCAGCGGCCGAAGCCCCGCGATCAGGGTGGCCGGACAAAGTGGCTTGCGGCCAACCACACTGGTGAATTCTTGAGCCAGGGCATCTCCGCGTTGGTCGGGTCGCCCGTCAGGATGACGGTTGGCACCACATGACCGAGCAGCCGGGCGATCTCCTCGGCAACTTCAGTTCCCGTCAGCTCAGAGCCCAGGTGGTAATCGACGATGAGGACGTCGAGCCGGCTCCGCAGAGCACGGGCTTGTGCAATCGCCGCCTCTGCCGACCGCGCCTCCCGGAAGTCGAAGCCTGCCGTCTCGAGCAGTAGGCGAGTGGCAGCACGCGCGTCATCGTCGTCATCGACGTGCAGGACGAGTCCTCGGGAGGACCGTTGACCATTTGCCTGTCAGTGTCGTCCATTGGGGTTCCTGCCAGTCGCGTTCCAATGGATTCGCAAGATTTGTCGGGCGGGCCCTAACATGCCGGCGCCGACCAATGCGAGCGATTCGCGATTGGCGTCGGTATCAACTGACGCCAATTCTTCACTTCTCTCGGTTCCGCACGACACGCTTCCTCCCTAACTTCAACGCCCCAACCAGGAGGAGTCCGATGGCAAGGGCAAGAAGTTCGCGCGCCTTGCGCGTGCGGGATCGTCGCCATCGGGCCAAGCGGATCAATTGAAGCAACTTTATCGACTGCGCGAGGGTCAGCCGCAGCCCCGGGGCGCCAACTGGGATGGTCGTGGCGTCAATTTCTCGCTGTTCTCGGCACACGCTTCCCGCGTTGAGCTATGCCTGTTCGACTCGACCGGAAAGACCGAGCTCGAACGCATCGAGCTGCCGGAATATACCGATGAGATCTGGCACGGATATCTCGAAGGGATTGGACCTGGTGCGGTGTACGGCTATCGCGTACACGGGCCATACGCGCCGGCGGAAGGTCATCGCTTCAATCCCCACAAGCTGCTGGCCGATCCATACGCGCGGCAGTACATCGGGACGCTCGAATGGAATCACGCGTGCTTCGGCTATCAAATCGGCGCCGAGGGCGACGATCTGAGCTTCAATGAATTGGACAGCGCGCCCTACGTTCCCAAGTGCGTGGTGGTGGATGCGGCATTTGACTGGAAGCAGAACGCGCGTCCACTCGTCGCCTGGGACCGGACGATCATTTACGAGACGCACGTGCGAGGCTTCACGAAACAGCACCCGGCTGTCGCGGAGACGCTGCGCGGCACGTTCGCGGGCCTGGCGACGCCAGAAGTCATCGACTACATCCGATCGCTCGGGATCACCACGATTGAATTGATGCCGGTGCAGACTTTTGTCAATGACAGCCTGCTGCTCGAGCGCGGACTAACCAACTATTGGGGCTACAACACTATTGGTTTCTTCGCCGCCGATCCGCGCTATTGCCTCGATCCGGCGCGTGGCGTGCGCGAGTTCAAGGAGATGGTGGCGCGATTTCACGACGCCGGCATCGAGGTCATCCTCGACGTGGTCTACAACCACACTGCCGAGGGCAACGAGCGCGGCCCCACGCTTTGCTACAAAGGCATCGACAACGCTTCTTACTACCGGCTGATGCCGGAGCAGAAGCGCTACTACATCAACGACACCGGCACGGGCAACACGCTCAATCTCAGCCACCCCCGCGTCATCCAGATGGTCACGGATTCCTTGCGCTACTGGGTGCAGGAGATGCATGTCGACGGCTTCCGTTTCGATCTCGGGACCATCCTCGCCCGCGAGCCAGGTGGCTTCGACAACCGCAGTGGCTTTTTGAAAGTGTGTTCGCAGGATCCCGTCCTCGGTGCGGTCAAGCTCATCGCCGAGCCATGGGATTGCGGGCCTGGTGGATATCAGGTGGGTCGTTTTCCTCCCGGGTGGGCGGAGTGGAACGATCAGTTTCGCGACACGGTGCGTGATTTCTGGCGAGGGGAAGCCGCCGCGGCAGAAGTGGCGCCGCGGCTGTATGGCTCTGCCGACCTGTTCGATCACCTCGGCCGCAAGCCATACGCCAGCGTCAACTTCATCACCGCACACGATGGCTTCACGCTCAACGACCTGGTTTCGTTCAACGAGCGTCACAACGACGCGAACGGTGAGCAGAACCGCGATGGACACAGCCATAACCGGTCGTGGAATTGCGGTGCGGAGGGGCCAACCGCCGACGCGGCGATCAACACGCTCCGCCGCCGGCAGATGCGCAACTTCCTCGCGACACTGTTGCTATCGCAAGGAACGCCGATGCTGCTCGCAGGCGACGAGTTCGCGCGCACCCAGCGCGGCAATAACAATGCCTATTGCCAGGACAATGAGATCAGCTGGGTCGACTGGTCGGAGGTCGAGAGCAATGCGGCGCAAGTCGGATTCGTCAGGCACCTGACGAAGCTGCGGCGCAAGTATCCGATACTGCGGCGCAGCCGCTTCCTGTCCGGCCAACAAAACCCTCATATCGGTCTCAAGGAGATCACCTGGATCAACGCCAGCGGCGAAGAGATGACCGCGGAGCAGTGGGGCGATCGGGGCATGCGTTGCTTCGGCATGCTGCTCGATGGGCGCGCGCAACCTACCGGTCTCAAGCAGCGCGGTGTCGACGCCACTCTGTTGATCGTCTTCAACGCGCATCACGACGTGGTGAATTTTTCGTTGCCCGGGTACGACGGTGATGAGAAGTGGGAGCTCCTCATCGATACGAACGTGGAAGACCCCCTGGGGCGTACCGCGTTCGAAAAAGGCGACAGCTATGCGGTCACGCCGCGCTCACTGCTGCTCCTGCAGTTGCAAGGGACGACCTCGTGATGAGCGCGCACTGGACGCCTGGCGATGGCGCGCGTTTCACAGTGTGGGCGCCGGCGGTCACGAAGCTGTCAGTGCGCATTGCGGAACGCGGGCCAGCGCGCCAGATGAACTCCCTTGAAAATGGTTGGAGGCAGTTGACCGCAGGCGACGTGCTGCCAGGCGACCGCTATTGGTTCGTGCTCGACGACGGTTCGGAAGTGCCGGATCCCGCTTCCCGGTTTCAACCCGAGGACGTGCACGGCCCGAGCCAGTTGGTCGACCCGGGCCAATACCAATGGCAGACGCAGTGGCGCGGCCGGCGCTGGGACGAGATGGTTCTCTACGAATTGCACATCGGCACATTCACACCACAAGGCACCTTTCTCGCTGCAATCGATCACCTCCCGCACCTGGTCGAGCTCGGAGTGACGGCGCTGCAGATCATGCCGGTCGCAGACTTTCCGGGAAGCCGCAATTGGGGCTACGACGGAGTTTTGCCCTATGCCCCCGATTCGAGCTACGGCCACCCGGATGACTTCAAGCGCCTCGTCGACTCCGCGCACTCGCAGGGCCTGTGCGTCCTGCTGGACGTGGTTTACAACCACTTCGGGCCCGAGGGCAACTATCTACCGCGACTGGCGCCGCAGATCTTTACCGCGAAGCACCAGACCCCATGGGGTGCTGCGATCAACTATGACGATGCCGGCAGCGAGCACGTCCGGGAATTCATCATCAACAACGCGCTCTACTGGATCGAGGATTTTCACCTGGACGGGCTGCGGCTCGATGCCGTGCACGCCATTCGCGACGACAGCGGCTTGCACGTCCTCGACGAGCTCGCGCAGCGCGTGCGCGAGCTCGGCACCGGGCGGGAAATTCATCTGGTATTGGAGAACGATCGCAACGAGTCGTCGCGATTGCAGACCTACCGCGCGCAATGGAATGACGACCTGCATCACGTGCTGCACGTGGCGGCGACCAACGAGCACCACGGGTACTACCGCGAATACGCGCGGGCGACGCATCTGCTGGCGCGCGCGCTCGCGGAAGGGTTTGCATTTCAGGGCGAGCTGATGCAGTGGAGCGGCAAGCGCCGTGGTCAGCCGAGTGCGCACCTGACACCTTCGGCCTTCATCTCGTTCATCCAGAATCATGACCACATCGGCAACCGCGCCTTCGGAGAACGCATTGGCTCGCTGGCACCGCCTGCGGTGGTGAAGGCGATTGCCGCGGTCTACCTGCTGCTGCCACAGATCCCGATGCTCTTCATGGGTGAAGAGTGGGACTGCCGGCAGCCCTTCCTGTTCTTCTGCGATTTCCATGGAGAGCTGGCGGAGGCCGTGAGGGCGGGCCGGCGCGAAGAGTTCAAGCGTTTTCCGGAGTTCGCCGATCCGGAACGGCGGCGGCACATCCCAGATCCGCAATCCGATGAAACTTTTGCCGCCTCCAAGCTCCAATGGGACGACCTACAGTCGCGGCCCCATGCGGAACGACTCGACTGGTATCGGCGGGTCATCCAGGCACGCCATGAAAAGATCATTCCGCTGCTTCCGCTTCCGCGCGGCGGAACGGGCGAGGTGATCGACGACGGGGCCGTTCGGGTGACCTGGCACAGCAGCGATCGGCGCCGGCTTCGTCTTGCTGCAAACCTCACGGCAAGCCCGGTCGAGTTTCCTGCGGATGACGCGCCCGTGGTGTGGCACGAAGGACCACCCCCGCAGGGTTCGACGCTTGGCCCATGGACCGTGCGATGGACTCTCGAGGCAATCACCTGATGGTTACGCCACGCGCCACCTACCGGTTGCAGTTCACGCGCGAATTCGGATTCCAGCGAGCCGCGGCGCTCGCGCCGTACCTTGCGGCACTCAAGATAAGCCACGTGTACGCGTCGCCATATCTGAAAGCGCGCCCAGGCAGCAGTCACGGCTACGACATCGTTGCGCACGACGCGCTCAACCCCGAGCTCGGCGATGACGCGGCCTTCCGCGCCATGCACGAAATGTTCGCGCGGCACGGTCTCAAGCAGATTCTCGACTTTGTACCCAATCACATGGGAGTCGGCGGCGCCGACAACCCGTTGTGGCTCGAGGTGCTCGAATGGGGACCGCTGTCACCATACGCGGGCTGGTTCGATATCGACTGGGAACCTTCCAACCGATACCTCACGGAGAAGCTGCTGGTACCTCTGCTCGGGGACCAATATGGAAAAGTTCTTGAAGCAGGCGAGCTGGAGTTGAAATTCGACGCCGACGCCGGTGAGTTCGCCGTTTGGGCATACGACACGCACAAGCTTCCGGTCTGTCCGTTGCAATACGCAACCATAGTGGGCAATGAGGATGCCGATCTCGAACGCATCGGAGATGAATTCGCCGCGCTCCTGGAGTGGCGGCCGCAACTCGAACGGCGCGCGAATGAGCTCAAGGGGGAGCTCTCCCGACTCATATATAAGAGTGAATCCGCCCGCAGCCAGCTTGCCCAGGCACTAGCGCGCATGAACGGCGCGGCCGACAACGGACGCCGGGAATTGGATGCGCTGATCCAGCAGCAATATTGGCGCGCGAGCCACTTTCGTGTTGCCGGCGACGACATCAATTACCGGCGCTTCTTCAACGTCAATGAACTTGCCGGCTTGCGCATGGAGCTGCCCGACGTTTTTGAGCACGCCCACAAACTGGTGTTCAGACTGCTGCGCGAAGGGGTGCTCGACGGCTTGCGCATCGATCACATCGATGGCCTGCTCGACCCGAAGGCCTATCTGTCGAGGCTGCGAGAATCCGCGCTTCTTTCCGACGGAGCACGTCGGCCTTACTACCTTACCGTGGAGAAGATACTCGCCAAGACCGAATCCCTGCCCGAGGACTGGCCCGTGGAAGGCACCACGGGCTATGAATTCGCGAACCTCGTGGCGCACCTGCTGCTGGACGCGAGAAGCGAGGCAGCGATGACGCGCGTGTACCATGAGTTCACTGGCGAGCAACGCGCGTTTCCTGACATCGTGCGCGATTGCAAGATACGCATCATGAAGAATGAGATGGCCAGCGAGCTCAGCATGCTGGCACGCGAGGCTGCCCGTGTCGCGCGCCAGAACGCACGCACCGCCGATTTCACGCGCAACATTCTGCAGCGGGCAATTCGCGAGCTCATCGCCTGGTTTCCCGTGTATCGAACCTATTTGAGCAGTGAGGGCCACCTGTCGCAGATCGAGCGCACCAGTCTGCAACGTGCTCTCGCGGCTGCGCGCTCCAATGAGCGGGACATCGATCCCAGCGTTTTCGATTTTCTCGAGGCGCTGTTGACCGGCGAGCTCGTGTCGGAGCCGCGCAGCGGCTTCAGCCGCCATTCGGTGTTGCGCTGTGCGATGAAGGTGCAGCAATACAGCGGCCCGGTGATGGCCAAGGGATTGGAAGACACGGCTTTCTACCGCTTCAATCGCCTGATCGCGCTCAACGAAGTCGGGGGATTTCCCAACCACTTCGGGATATCGAGCGCGGAGTTTCACGCGGCAAACGCTGAGCGGGCGAGAAAATGGCCCCTCAATATGCTGACCACAGCCACGCACGACACCAAGCGTGGCGAGGATGCGCGCGCGCGCCTGCTGGCGCTGGCCGAGATTCCGGAGGAATGGAGCGGGGCGGTCCGCGCGTGGAAAGCCGCGCTCGAAGATGCCAGCGCGAGGCTCGGCGATGCCAACACGGAGTACTTCTTCTATCAACTGCTGCTCGGTAGTTGGCCGACACAAGCCGAGGAGCTCGATGCTTTCCGCGAACGCGTCAAGAACGCAATGCGCAAGTCTGTGCGCGAGGCGAAAGCGAAAACCACCTGGGCAGCTCCGCATGAAAGTTACGAAAAGGCGCTTGTTGGATTCATCGATGCCGCATTCGACTCGGCGGATTTCCTGGCAAGTTTCATTCCATTCCAGCAGCGCATTGCCCGGCTCGGCGTGCACAACAGCCTGGTGCAATTGGGCTTGAAGCTCACCGTGCCCGGAATTCCCGACATCTACCAGGGCGCCGAGTTGTGGGATCTCAATCTGGTCGACCCTGACAATCGGCGGTCGGTCGACTTCGACGTGCGCCGGCAACTGCTCGACACCCTGCAGTCCGAGTGGGTGGTGGCACCCGGCGAAACGATTGGCAAATGCCTGTCCTGCTGGGAAAACGGCGCGATCAAACTACTGCTCACATCGCTCTTGTTGAAATGCCGTGACGCGTACCCTGCCTTGTTCGCCCGCGGTGGCTATCGCGATGCCGAGGTGCGTGAGGAACCCGGTGATCGCATTTGCGCTTTCTTTCGCAGCGACGGGCCGCACGAGCTCCTGGTAGTCAGTCGGCTATGCGCATCGTTCAACGAGCGCGGCAGATCGGTCGAAGGCTCGCTCGTGCAGGTCCCGCCATCGTCCGTGCAAGCGCCGTGGCAGCATCTTTTTTACAACCAGCCCGTGCACGCAGCCGGCTGGGTGGACGTAAACCCGCTCCTGGCAGATCTGCCGGTCGCCGTGCTCATTCGAGCGGGCTGACGCGGTCGGGCAAGTTCCACGAGCACTTAGTGCTCCTTCCGATGGGTAGCGATTCTCCGGCCGCGCAAGGGCATCAGCATGCAGCCCGATTCCGAACGCCACGGACCGACCCCATCGCCTGGTCGTCACCGTTCCTTGGCGCCCGACCCCGCTTGAGCGATTGATCGCACAGGCGGAGGTCGCTACGCCCGGCCCATCATTGCCCAGGCAGCTTTTGCGCCAGTGCTTTGTGCTCCTTGAGCGTGGGCAGCGTCTTCTTTGCGAACTGCGCCAGGTCCGGATCGTTCGAGCCGGCGGCGCTCTCGAAGAGCGCGATCGCCTTGGAATGATCCATGTTCATGTGTTCGGCGTATGCGACGTCGAAATCCTTGCCGCTTTTCCCTGAGAGTGAATTGAGCATCTCCTTATGCTCGGCATCCAGCTCCTTGGGTGCCGGAAGGCCCTTCGCCTTCGCGATCGTTGCGAGTTCCGCGTTGGCCTTGCCGTGATCGGCGACCATGCGCTGGGCAAAACTGCGGATTTCGGGATTCTGCGATTTGCTGAGAGCGACTTTTCCGGCCTCGACTTCGGTCATCCCGTCGAGCGCCGCTTTCTTCACGAAGACACTCGGCGCGGGCGCAGTGCTCTCCGCGTCGGCCGCAAGCGCCGCGGCCGAAACACCGGAGAGCGCGAGGAACAACAGAGTCTTCGAAACGTTCATGACAGCCTCCTTGTTGAGTGGGCTGCAGTATTGAGGCGGGCTCATGCAAATATTTGTCGTCATCCCATTACCGGGCCGTGTCGGTCACACGATGAATCGAGCCGCGTGGTTTCTGACGGGAACTGCCACTGTTCATGGGCTTTCCTGGTCGGTTGATTGTGCGAAGGTTGGCGCAGAAGAAGGCACGGGCCGCGCGTCCGGCGTGACGCTGGCCTTACTGATGGACATCAACGTGAACAAGCGTAAGAAAGTTCGACCCCGACCTTTGCATGGGGCGCCTCCGCCTCGGGGCGTCGACCGGCCCAACCAGCCGGATTCGAACGAGCAGAGTGGATCCACGGGCCGCAATACGGATGCTGACAAACTCGATCAGGGCAAGGACACCGGCCAGGATCGCTATGGGCAATCCGGCTACGCAGGTCCAGCCAACGACGCACCCATCGCGAAGTCTAGCTACAGGAAAACTGGTCCTGGAAGCAGCAGAGATCGCAAAGCGAAGAGCAACCGCGGCTCGGGCCGTGTCGACCACGAGCCCGCAGAACGCCGGAAGACCGATCGGTAAACTATTGCGCGGCCACCGGTTGTGCCGGCTGGCTGATCGCGGTCAGTACCGCCGTCGCCGCCTGCTCGATGAGCGGTGACACCAGGTCTTCGCCATTCTCCTTGGCCTTGGCGACGCCGGATTGTGCGACGACCGCCTGCGCATCGCCGGGCTTCACGAGTTTGTATTCCAGCGTGATCTGATCACCCTTCTTGATATTCGATCGGGCGGCGCCGCCGAGCGCTTCCATGGCTTCCTGCTGCGCGGATTGCGCGGCGGCGGTCGTCGCAACCTGGGCCACTGCCTGTCCCGCCATCATGGCCCCGTAGTTGCCACCCATGCCGCCCATACCCGCCATGCCGGCGAGCGGCGCGGCGGCGGAGAGCATCTTGCCGAAGCCGCCGCCCTTCTTCTGCGTCACCGAGCTGTAGAGCACGTACTCACAGCCGATTTCCTGCGCTTCGGCATCGATCTGGATCGGGATGCGCGCGGTGAGCGGAATGAGCTCCGTGGCGGGACCACCGAGGTAGGCGGTGAGCGTGGCGCGCACCGGTTCGGCAACGTCGGCACCCGAGGTGCCCTGGCCAAGCTGCGCCTTCGGCAGCACCAGGCAGATTTTCGTTTTCGCGGGCGGCGGCGGGGGCACGGCCGCGGGTTTTTTTGCCGCCATGCCCGCTGCCGCAAAGGTGAGGGCCACCGCGGCCGAAACTGCAACCAGAAGGGTTTTCTTGTTCGCCATGTTTCACTCCCGTCCGCGAATCTGCGGCACGCTGCCCTTATAGGACCCTGCGCGAGTTCGCGGCAGACCGGAACATGGATTGCAATTTATCGCGGGATATGCCGTCGATCGATGACCGGCAGGATCAGGCGCAGGCGCGAACCCTGTTCGGTGGCCGCCAGCTCCACCGATCCGCCGAGCTCGTGCGCGCGCCGGCGCATGTTGTTGAGGCCCCTTCCGGCGAGATCCGCCGACACATTGCCGGCCACGAAGCCGGTGCCGTCGTCGATGACATCGACGATCACGGTGACACCGCCGGCATCCGTTGCCGTGCTGGTGCGCACGGTAACCTGCGTTGCCCGTGCATGTTTGAGCACATTGGTGAGCGCTTCCTGGAGGATGCGCAGCACCTGCAGAATCTTGTGAGGCCCGAAGTCGGGTAGTGAGGGAAGCTCGGTCACCTGCCAGAGGAAACTCAGGCCGCCCGCCTGCACGCGCCGTTCGTTGCGTGCGCGGAAGTTGGACAAGACCACCAGCAGGTCGCCTTCCATGGGATCGGCGGAATCGATGATGAGCCGAAGATCGTCGAGCGCCCCGCGCAGGACGGGTTCGAGCGGCTGAAAATCCGGATTGCTCTCGATCACGGCCAGCGCATGCACCAGCTGGCCGCCGATGCCATCGTGCATATCGGCGGTCATGCGTTCCCGTTCCGCACTGATGGTGCGCTCGCGCTCGAGGCTCTGCAGGCGCTCATAGTTGTGCGCGAGCTCGATGCCACGCGCGGTCACGCGGTCTTCGAGCTCGCGATTCAGCGTCTCGGTTTCGGTGAGCGCGCGCGACACGCGGCTGAGCAGCGTGATTGCCAGCGCGATCAGCACGAAGCTCACGATGTACGACAGGTAATGGAAGGTGCCGTACTCGAACAGGTTCTGGTCCCACAAGTAATCGCGCACTCCCACGACGAGCGCGAGTACGGCCGCCGACAGCCACAGGCGCACTTCGAAATTCGGCTGGCGCAGCGTGGCGCGAAACAGTTGCCAGACGATGTAGGCGCTGATCAACAGCAGGCCGGGTTGCCAGACGAGGTTCTGAACCCAGGACACGCCGGTCACGCTCTGGCTGTGCCACAGGATGAGCAGCGAACCGGCGACGCCGAATGCCAGCAAGGCGCGCTCCACGATGGGCCGTGGCCCATTGCATCCCGGCAACCTGTTGACGAAATGAGCCGAGAAGATGGTGAACCAGCCCAGCGAGATGATGGGCAACGCAAACCATATTCTGGCATTCGGCAGCAATACGCGTGGCTCGAGCGTCAACCAGTTGTACAGCGCCCAGCAAATGGTGGCGGCCGCAAACCAGCCGTGCGCCGTATCGGAGGGTCGAATCCAGAAGAGGCCTAACAAGAGTACGGAAACCACGCCGAGAGCGGCGATGGTCGCTGCCAGCAGCGATACCTGCACGAAGTGCAGATAGTCGAAAGCCGGCTTCACCTGCTGCGCGGGTCCGAGATAGAAGGGCGCGAGCCACGAGCCCAGGCGCTCGCTGACCGCATGGATATCGACGGTGTTTTCACCCGGGCGCAGCATGGAACCCGGAAACTCGAAATACAGCGGCACGCGAAATTCGGCGTAGGGCCGCACCATGGGTGCGCTTTCGCTGACCAGCTGGCCATTGATGTGGATCGCGAAGTTTCCGCGGCTCCACGGTATGAGCAACCCCCAGACGCCGTCGGCTACCTGCGGCGCAATGAACGTGTGCCGATACCAGGCGCTCGAGGCGCTGTCGATCGAGGGACGTTCATCGAAGTTGGGCAGATCGAGAGATAGCGTGTCCGGTGCCGAATACTCGGGCACACGAAGGGATTCGCTGCTCATGCCGATCACCGCGGTGCGCAGCAGGTTTGGATCGATGGCCGGCTCACGATCGACGACATACATCAGAGCCAGGAAGAACACCGGCACCAGCGCCACCGTCAGCCAGTAGACAGTTCTCACGTCACGAGGATCTGCTGATCAGTCCCATGCGCGTCGCTTCATAGACCGCCTCGCTGCGCGAGCTGACAGCCAGCTTCTCGTAGATGTTCTTGGTGTACGAACTGACAGTGCTTGCCGTGAGGCTCAGCAGCGCGGCGATCTCACCGTAGCTGAATCCTTTGCTGGCGAGCGACAGCACATCCATTTCGCGTGCCGTCAGCCGTACCGCGCTTGGCACCGCCGCCTGTTCGGTGTCGCCGCGAAAATGCCGGATCAGGTGGCGCGCGATCGCGGGACTGATCGGCGAGCCTCCGGCCAGCAACTGCTGCAACGCCGCGCCGATGCTCACGGCCGGATCGTCCTTGAGCAGGTAGCCGGCGGCTCCTGCCTTGATGGCGGCGACCACGCGCGCTTCATCGCCAAATACCGTGATCACCATGATGAGCACTTCCGGCCAGCGGCGCGCCGTGTCACGGATGATGTCGAGACCGTCGCCATCGGGAAGCCCGAGGTCGACTAACAAGACCTCCGGGCGCGAAACTTCGAGCGCCGCACGGATCTCGCGACAACTGCCCACGGCGGTGGTGACCTTGTGCTCCGCGCCGGCGTCGGTGATCCGGCGCACCAGCGACTGGCGGGTGAGGTCGTTGTCTTCGACCACGAAAATGGTGTGCGGCAATGGACCCAAGGATTCGCCTGTTAGCTGACTTTCATCTTCCGGGAAGCATAGGCATGTCACGGCGCGGGCGATACCCATGATCGGGGGTACCAGAAGCGGCATCAGCGGCCACGATCTTCATTCAGGCGCATGAATTGCCATTTCATGGTGACCGACGCGCCCGGGAACAGTGTTTTGGTCATGGTGCCCGACAGTTCGTCCGGATTGTCCGGGTCGAACTTGCCGCCCGCACTCTCACCAATTTTGGCGCCGAATTCGCGCGTGTACGACTTGTATCCCGGGCAGGCCGGGCCACCACCGTCATTGCGCCCCGCGCCCGTCATCGGTAGATCGATCGAGACGCTGTATTGTCCCGGAAGGATAGTGAGACCCACGAAAGCGCTCTGCGGTGCGGTCCCAGTGGTTTTTTGACGGGCGCCCGGCATCGTGAACCCGGTAACCGGGTTCTCACTGGTGAAGTCGATCGTGATCAGCTGCATTTCGCCGCCGCCCGACGCTGACGCATTGAAAACGTCGCGGCAATTCTTCGCGCTGTGATCTTCGGTGCGTGCGGCGAGTGCACTCCACTTGGCCAGTCCGCCGACGACATGCACGACACCGTGCGATTCGTGTTTGGTCAACTTCGACACCTCCGTGTAGGTGTACTCGATGGCGCCGCTCCACGCATCGGTGCGCGGACAACCTTCGGAGCGCGACTTCGGCCACTTCTTCATCGCATCCATGCGATTGATCCACTCGGTCGTGGCTCGCAGAAATTGCGAATGCGACAAGGGCGGTGGTTCCGGCGTCACATCTTCCATCGCGCGCCGTCCCTCGAACGCCAGCTTGATCAAAGCATCCTCGCGCATATGCCCCAGCAGATTCACTCCATTGAAGGCCGCGTCCTTCACCTTCTGACACATCTGGTAGTCATCGAGGCCGGTCCAGATTGGCCCCGTGAGGTCCCAGGCGGGGGGCGCTTTTGTGTGGCAGTCGGCGCACGGTGTGAATTTCACGTTCCGGTTGCCATGACTATCCTTGTCCGTCTCGGGAAGCTCGTTGATGTCGCCGCCCTTGTGTGTGGCCGGGCCGCCGTGCTCGGGCCCTTGATCCCAGTAGGTGATGTTTGCATGGCAGTTCACGCAGCGGGGATGCCTGAGCACCGGCAGCATCGTCTTGAAGGCGGCCACCGCGGCCGCGTGATTGCGGCCTCCACCGAGTGAATCCGGTGCGCCCGGCGGCGGCTCGTCGTCCATATCATCCAACGGCTCGTTCAGTGATTCCTCGACAGCCTTCTGCAGTTGCACCCAACCCTTGCCTCCCAATGTCTGCTGCAGCGCCGCCCAATCAGCGGTGCTGTCCGGAAAGACGGGAATCTGCGGCAACGCCGGGGCAGCGGGTGGGGATTGAGGCGCGGTGGCTGGCGGCGAATTCTGGGCCGCCGTGGCTGCTTGTGAAGAAGCCGCCCGAGGTTGCGCGTTGTTAGACGCTGCGGTTGCAGGCGCCGGTGCGGCCACGGGCTTCGGCACGGATACGCTCGTCGCGCTCGACGACGCCGGCGGTGATGCCACGGGTTTGTTGGAGGGATTTATCGCTGTCGCCGCACATGCCGGCGGATTGGCGCCTTTAGCCGGCGCGATTGCAAATGTGGCTGTGCTGGTAAACGCAATTCCAGGAACACGGGCCGCTGCCGGCAGCGATTTAGCCGGGTAACTCGCGGTCACGGTCCCGACCGCGCCGGCGGAAGCTCCGCTGCACGCGCATACCGACCAGTGACTCGCGTCGATCTGCTGACCGGCAACCGAGCGATTGCCAGGCGCGGTTACCGTCATGTCGAAGTCGGCAATCGACACGCGCGCGCCGAGCGGATTTCGCGGAACCTCGACGCCAGAGGCGTCGCGCACCGCGACGTGAACCGCGCCGCAAAATCCGATTGGAAGAGGATTGATCGTCGCTGTGACGGTCACTCGCCACGGCGTCTGCGCAGCCGCGATGGCCGCACTCAGAATCCATGCGGCGAGCACCAGGCTGAACAGCCGCAAGTTTCGAGTTGTCATGCGCCAGCATGCGCATGCCGCCCGGGCGGCGATACCCCTGAACATGGGTAGTCAGAGACGAGACGCGGCCTCGAGCCCGGGCGCATTGCTGCGAGTGTCACCTACCTCGCACGTCAGGTGCCGCTGACATTTTTCGAAATCCGCCCGGATGCTTTGCGTTTCGACAACTCGCCCACTACATTTCAGACACATGGTCGAGAACAAGGATCCACAAGGCGCGCCGCCGCTGCACGAATCGGAAGCCCGCTACCAAGCCCTGTTCGACACACTCATTGAAGGGTTCTGCACCATCGAAGTGATCTTCGATGCCGGTGGCCGACCCGTCGACTATCGCTTCCTCGAGATCAACCCCGCGTTCGAAAAACAGACCGGCCTCAAGAACGCGCAGGGCAAGCGGATGCGCGAGCTTGCGCCCGATCACGAAGCGCACTGGTTTGAAATTTACGGAACCATCGCCCTGACCGGCGACCCGGTGCGCTTCGAAAACGAAGCCAAGGCGCTGGGTCGCCATTATGAAGTCGTGGCGTATCGCGTCGGTGGATCGGAGAGTCGCAAGGTCGCCATCCTTTTCAACGACATCACCGAGCGAAAGAACGGCGAAGCCAAATTGCAGGCGCACCTGGAGCGGCTGAACCTGTTGCACCAGATCACTCGCGCCGCGGCCGAGCGACTGGATCTGGCCAGCATTTTCCAGGTCGTGATCCGAACACTCGAAGACCAGCTCGCCATCGACTTCGGCTGTGTCGCGCTGCGCGCGCCGGGAGATGAGCTGGTGGTCAGTCGGGTCGGTGCGCGCAGTCAGTCGCTGGCCATGGAGCTGGCACTCGCGGAGCGGGCGCATTTCCCCATCGGCGCCAGCGGCATGGCAGCGTGCATGGCCGGCAAACTCATCTACGAACCCGACATCAGCGGCGTGAAGTCGCATTTTCCGCAGCAGCTGGCGCGTGGCGGATTGCGAGCGCTGGTGGCCGCGCCGCTGCAGGTGGAAGGCAAGGTCCTCGGCCTGCTGATCGTGGCGAGGCGCGCGCTGAGCAGTTTCACCAGCGGCGAGTGCGAATTCCTGCGGCAGCTCAGCGATCACGTGGCGCTCGCCGCGCAGCAGGCGCAGCTGCACCAGGCGTTGCAGTCCGCCTATGACGACTTGCAACAGACTCAACAAGCCGTGATGCAGCAGGAGCGGTTGCGGGCGCTGGGCCAGATGGCCAGCGGCATCGCGCACGATATCAACAACGCGATCTCGCCCATCTCGCTGTACACCGATGCCTTGCTGGAAAGGGAAGCGAACCTGAGCCCGCAAGGCCGCGGGCAGCTGCAGACGATTCAGCGCGCCATCGAAGATGTGGCCTCGACGGTGTCGCGCATGCGCGAGTTCTATCGCCAGCGCGAAACGCAGATGCCACTGGCGCCGGTGCAGCTCAACGATCTCGTTCCGCAGGTCGTGGAGCTCACGCGCGCGCGCTGGCACGACATGCCGCATCAACGCGGAACGACGATCGACCTCAAGACCGAGCTCGATCCCGCGCTGCCCATCATCATGGGCGCCGAGTCGGAAATCCGCGAAGCGCTCACCAACCTCGTCTTCAACGCGGTGGATGCACTGGCCGACGGCGGTACTCTGCTGCTGCGTACCCGGGTGGCGGACTCCGGGCAGATTCAGATCGAGGTGAAAGACACCGGCGCAGGCATGGACGAGAACACGCGCCTCCGTTGTCTCGAGCCGTTCTTCACCACCAAGGGTGAGCGCGGCACCGGCCTCGGACTCGCGATGGTGTACGGCATGGTGCAGCGACACAGCGCGGACATTGACGTCGCGAGCGCTCCGGGGCAGGGGACGACGGTGCGTCTGGGCTTCGCCGGTGCCACCGGCAGCTTTGCGCCGGCGACCATCGCGCCGGTGCTCGTGATCCCGACCGGCCTGCGTATCCTGCTGGTCGACGACGATCCGCTGCTGCTGCGCTCCGTGCGCGACACTCTCGAGGCCGACGGTCATACCATCATCACCGCCAACGGCGGTCGCGATGGCATCGATACTTTTCGCGCGGAGCTCGAGAACAACCTGACCTTCTCCGCTGTCATCACGGATCTTGGAATGCCGCACGTCGATGGACGACAGGTCGCGAGCGCCATCAAATCCGCGGCGCCGTCGACGCCGGTCATTCTGCTGACGGGTTGGGGACAACGCCTCCAGGCCGAAGGGGATACGCCGGCACACGTGGACCTGGTTCTCGCCAAGCCGCCAAAACTGCGTGAGCTGCGCGAAGCCCTGGCGCGGTGTTGCGCGCGATAAATTTCGGGCCGCGTATTTCTGCAATCAGGATGTGCGCGGTTGCGCCTCGACGCGGCGCCAGGCCCTGCCTATCGTGCGCCTGCCTGACAACTCAAGGAGTACCAGTTCCATGAAATCGACAATCGCCGCGGTGGCCGCCGTCATGTTGTTCGCGGTCAACGCTCTGGCTCACGCCGCCGACACCGTCTTGATTCTCACCCACGAAGTCAAAGACTTCTCCGCCTGGAAAACTTTTTACGACGCCGACAAACCCAATCGCGACAAGGCAGGCCTGGTGCAGCGTTATCTGATTCGCGACGCGCAACGCCCGAATGTCGTCACCCTGGTGTTCGAGGCACCCAATGCCGATGCGGCGCGTGCCTTTACTGCCAATCCCGTACTCAAGGAGGTCATGCAGAAGGCAGGGGTATTGCCGCCGCCGACCATCGTCATTGGTAATGTCGCGAAGTAGTTCGATCGGTGGCGGGGTCACGCGCCAGGCGCGCACCCCGGCCCCGTGATCCGTCCCGCGAACCTGTCGGCTTGCGACGTGAGCGCTTCCGTCAGCACCTCGAGGGCCGCACGGATTCGCGCCGCGTCGCGCAGCGATACGTGGTAGACGAGATACCCCGGATGATGGGCGACAGGATCCGGAAACACCCGGGACAGCATGGGGTTGGCATCGCCCTGGTAACACCCCAACACACCGATGCCGCGACCCAGCGCTATGAGTTGCTCGGCACTCTGCAGGTTGTCGACGCGCGTGATGATGGTGGTGTCGCGCCGATGATCCTCGAGCCAGCGAAGTCCCGGGCCATAGCGATGCATGTTTTCCGCGAACAGCACCAGCCGGTGTTGGCAGAGAGCGCCGGCCAGTTCCGGGATGCCATGTTGCGTGAGATAAGTTTTCGACGCGTACAGCGCGAACCCTGCGTCGATGACATGACGCCCGATGAGATCGGGCTCGGTCGGCTCCGCGAAACGCAGCGCGATTTCCGCCATTCCCTTGGAGAGGTCTATGCGCTCGAACCCGGCGATGAACTCGAACTCGAGCGCCGGATAGCGGCCCTGAAAGCGCGGCAGCACCTCCGACAGGATGACGAGCGTACTGGGGGTGATGGCGACGCGAACGGTTCCGGAAACTTCTTCCCTGGCGCAGCGCACCTGGCGTGAGGCCGCGACGATCGCGGTCTGCGCGGCTTCGGCGGCGGCCAGCACCGTCTTGCCTTCGGCGGTCCAGGCGAATTCCCGCCCGCCGCGGATGAGCAGCGTGGCGCCGAAGCCCTCCTCGATGGCCGCAAGCCTGCGGCTGACGGTCGAATGATCGACACCCAATTCCCGCGCGGCTCCGGCGACCGAGCCCCCACGCGCGAGCGCCAGGAGTACTTTGAGGTCATCCCAATCGGGTTCGGCCATGCCTCGACTCTGAACGACATTTCTGCAAGCGGCAATTGCACGGGTTGGCATCGACCTTGGACTCGCGGCTGCGTACATTTCGCACCTGTCACCAAGGAGGCGATGATGAAGCTCTACTACCACCCGATTTCCACCACCAGCCGGCCGATCGTGCTGTTTGCGGCCCAGACGGGGCTGGCCCTCGAGCTCCAGGTGGTCGACCTCTTTACCGGCGAACACGTGCAACCGAGTTTCGGAGCGATCAATCCCAACCGGCTCGTACCCGTGCTCGAAGACGGCGGATTCCGTCTCACCGAGTGCTCGGCGATCATGAAATACCTCGCGGAAAAGACCTCCTCGCCGCTGTACCCGAAAGAGCTGCAGGCGCGCGCGCGCGTGAATGAGCGCATGGACTGGGTCAATACGCAGTTGAGTCGCGAGCTGTGTTACGGCGTGGTTTATCCGCAGATCTTTCCGCATCACAAGCGTCGCAGCGATGAAGCGCAGGCTGCGCAACTCGAGTGGAGTCGTGAGCGCGCGCAGAACTGGCTCAAGGTGCTCAACGATCACACATTGGCTGGCGGCGACTATCTGTGCGGAGACGACATCACGATTGCCGACTACTTCGCCGTCTCGTATGTCGCGCTCGCGGAGCTCACTGGCAGCGACTTCAGCGCCTTTCCGAGAGTCAAGGCCTGGCTCGAACGCATGAAAGCACTCGAGGGCTGGAACCAGGTATTCGACATGGTCGATGGATTCGGCAAGACGCTCGACAAGAAGTCGATGGTCGCGGCGTAACACCCGTGATCCGAAAGCTCCACCACGCCGCGTACAGATGCCGGGACTCGGAGCAGACGCGCAGGTTCTACGAGGACTTCCTGGGTCTGGCGCTGGTGGAGACTCTCTGGCTGGATGAAACCAAGTCCGGCCGGAAGACCTCGCTGCTGCATACCTTCTACCGGCTGGAGGATGGTTCGCACATTGCGTTTTTCGAAGTGCCCGACGCCCCGTTCGACTTCAAGATGCAGCACGACTTCGACCTGCACATCGCACTCGAAGTCGCGCCGCAAATGCTCGAGCCCATGCTCCTCAAGGGGCGGGCCGCGAACATCGAGTCACGAGGGGTGTCGGATCACGGATTCGTGCAGTCGATCTACTTTCGCGATCCAAATGGTTACGTGGTGGAGCTGTGTGCACGGCAGCCCATCGAGTCTGGCGCAATCCGCGCGCCGCAGAGTGCACGGGGAGTGCTCGATCGATGGACGGCCGCCAAGGTGAGTTGACTGCGTCAGCCACCCATCTTCGGCATCGCCTCTTTCTTATAGCCGGCCGGAACTTCGAACGCGGAGGCCGGGACTGATTCTTCGCTCCAGGTCTTCAACACCTGTTCCTTGCCAACCGGCATGCCCTTGTTGTCGTAAAAACGTGTACGCACCGGGTAGCCATTGATGGCGTTGTGCGCCTTGATGGAATCGGCGGCTCCCGGCACGGCTGATGCCATTCCCTGGAAAGCCTCCGCCATCTCCTTGAACGATTTCTCCATGTCTTCCTTGCCCGGAAGCGAAGAGAACGGCACCACGCAAAGTTCTTCCTGCAGCTGCCCGTTCCTCGTGACGGTCCAGATGCGGCACTTGCGGCCCTCGGCGGTGTCGCTCTTGCCCGTGTCTTTGGCTTCGAAGACGTCTTTCTTGCCGGTGACCATGCCAGGCATGTTGCCGCCCATCATCTTTTCCATCTGCGCGCGCTGCTCGGGCGTCATGTCCTTCAACTGATCCTGGATCTGCTGCATGGCGGCGCCGGCCTGGTCCATCATGCGTTTCATGGTGGCCTTGTCCATCTCCCGATAAACCTTCTTCTTGTCGTCGATCATGTAGAGCGAACCGTTCTTCAGGATCACCGTGTCCGTCTTGGCGGCGTTGACGCGGATTTTTCCCTCCTGCACGAGCACGGTCTGAGCGGGCCCGTCGGCCACTTGTGTCTTGATGTCGCGCGAAATCGTTTCGATGCGTACGCCGGCGGCTGCAGTGGAAGCTGCGAGCAGCGTGGCAACGCCAAAAATGAGTTTGTTCATAGTTTCTCCTGCTGCTTATGTACAGGAGTTCGGGCTCGGATGACACCCGTATTCATGGGCGTTAGGGTCGTCCTTGCGAGCGGCGGCCTTCAGCCGGAGCTCATGATCGCGAATTCTGCGGCGAGCAGGACCACGAATCCGGCGACCGCGAGCAGTCCATGGCCCACGACCAGCCCCGATGGCAAAGCAGCGCCGCGCAGGTGAAAGCTGAGCAGTGCGAAGCCACCAAGCGCGGCCGCCGCGAGCAGGCCGAGCGCGAGCCCGGAGGTTCCACCGAATCCCACCTTGATCACTGCCAGCAGCAACACCACGAGGCCGGAAGCGGCAAACAAACCGTGCAGTGCCGCGAGCGCCGGCCGCGGCGGAGTCTTGCCGCGAAAATGCATGACGGCCATGGTGACGCCCGCGAGAGCGGCAATCGCGAACAACAGAATGGATAGGCGATACATAACAACGTCTCCGCGTGGGCGTAAAGGTTAGTGAGTGATAACGGGTTAGGAAATGCTGCAACCCAGCGAAATGTTCCCGCCGCGTTCAGATTCAGGTCCAATCACCGCGACGGTATCTTCCTACGCTGTGCCGTGCAGTTTGCTCATGCCTTTGCCTAACACTCTCCTTCTATCCTCGATCGCGCAATCGGGTGGCTTTACCAAATAGCAGTGGCATTCGCCGACGAGCAAGGAGTTCTGGCATGACCATCAGTCCACTCGTGCGTTTTGTTCTCCTTGGCGTACTCATCCTGGTCGTCACGGCGGTGATCGTGGTTGCCTGCGCGACGGTCGGGCCCACCGACACGGGGCCGATCGCCTCGCCCGCGACGAGCATCGGGCCGGATCCCACCATTCCCGCGCCTGAAAAGAAGCTCATTCCCATCGTACAGATCGCCGAGGCGAAGGGCTGGCCTCCGGGCATGAAGCCGACTCCGGCGACCGAAGTCGCGGTGAATGCATTCGCCAGCGGATTCACACATCCGCGCTGGGTCTACGTGCTGCCCAATGGCGACGTGCTGGTGGCGGAGACGAATGCTCCGGAACGGCCCGACGACGGCAAAGGCATCAAGGGCAAGGTCATGAAGAAGATGCAGGGCAAAGCCGGTGCAGCGGTGCCCTCCGCCGAGCGCATCACGTTGCTTCGCGATGCCGACGGCGACGGAGTGGCCGAGCTCCGCAGTGTGCTGCTGGCGAATCTGCACTCTCCATTCGGTATGGCGCTGATCGGCTCGACTCTCTACGTTGCCAATACCGATGCCGTGATGAAATTTCCGTATACGGACGGTGCAACCAGCATTACCGCGGCGGGTTCGATGCTCACCGATTTGCCGGGCGGACCGCTCAATCATCATTGGACCAAGGCCATCATTGCCAGTCAGGACGGAACCAAGCTCTACGCGACGGTGGGATCCAACAGCAACGTTGCGGAGAACGGCATGGACAAGGAGGAGGGCCGCGCCGCGATATGGGAAATCGAGGTCGCGACCGGTGCGAAAAGATTGTTTGCCACCGGCTTGCGCAACCCGAACGGCATGGCATGGGAGCCGCAGACCGGCGCTTTATGGACCGTGGTCAATGAGCGCGACGAGCTCGGCAATGACCTCGTGCCCGACTACCTCACGTCCGTGAAAGATGGTGCCTTCTATGGCTGGCCGTATTCGTACTTCGGCCAGCACGTCGACAAGCGCGTCGAGCCGCCGAGGCCCGACCTGGTGGCGCGCGCGGTCGCGCCGGACTACGCGCTCGGCGCGCATGTGGCCGCGCTGGGGCTGGCGTACTCGGGCAGCGGCGCGCTGCCGAAACATCTGTCGAACGGCATGTTCATCGGCGAGCACGGTTCTTGGAATCGCAAACCCCCAGCGGGATACAAGGTGGTGTTCGTCCCGTTCGCGAACGGCAAGCCATCGGGCATGCCGATGGACGTGCTCACCGGCTTCGTCAGCAAGGACGGCAAAGCGTGGGGCAGGCCGGTGGGTGTGGCCATCGACACGCGCGGCGCGCTGCTGGTGGCCGATGATGTCGGTAACGTGATCTGGCGCGCCGTCGGGAAATAAAGGGACAGGAACGAAAAAACTAAGTCCCCGTCAGCAGACTTAGGATCTGCGGAGTGGCCAGCACGCGCCACTCGATTCCCAGGCCGCGGCTGTCGACTCGAGCCACGCGCGCCGCCATTTTCAAACCTTGCATGGCAACGCCGGCCGACGACACGGCTTCGAGAGTGATGGTCGCATTGACCGGCAGTTTGAGCGCCGTCTCGAGGAAGGCACCGCTGATGCTGGCATTGGTGATGTTTCCCATGCCGAGCTCCGCACCGCTGCTGCTCAGGCGAACCCACATGGCGGCCGCCACGCGTTGTCCACGGCGATGTTCGATTGGTGCCGTCACATCGTGGGAGTGGTTAGTCATGCGGTCTCCGGCCATCGACGCGTGCAAGGTACCGCGCACACCTGGCGGGTGATGTCGGAGAACGCCGGATGAGATGTGACCCATTCCCCTAGTAGATTTCGGGGACCAGCATCTCCGCCGACACGGCCTGCCGCGAATAGTGTTCATGCCGTTCGCGCTCCGGCAGCACCACGCTCGATTTCGGCACCTCGCCGTATGGAAATTGCCTGAGCAGGTGATCGATGCAATTGAGCCGCGCGCGTTTCTTGTCCACAGCCTGCACCACCCACCAGCGGGCTTCGGCAATGTGGCTGCGCTCCAGCATCACTTCCTTGGCCTTGGTGTACGCCTCCCAGCGGCGGCGGGACTCCAGATCCATGGGCGAGAGCTTCCACTGTTTGAGTGGATCGTGGATGCGCCCGAGAAATCGCAGGTGTTGCTCCTCGTCGGTAATGGAAAACCAGTATTTCAGCAGCCTGATTCCCGAGCGCACCAGCATCCGTTCGAACTCAGGCACTGAGCGATAAAAGTCCTCGTATTCCTCGTCGGTGCAGAACCCCATGACGTGCTCGACGCCGGCGCGGTTGTACCAGCTGCGATCGAACAGGACGATCTCGCCGGCCGCCGGCAGGTGCGCGACATAGCGCTGGAAATACCATTGCGTGCGTTCGCGATCGTTGGGAGCGGGCAGGGCGACGACGCGGCAGACGCGCGGGTTGAGCTTCTGCGTGATGCGCTTGATGGCGCCGCCTTTACCGGCGGCGTCGCGGCCTTCGAACAGGATGACCACCTTCTGCTTGGTGGCGTACACCCAGTCCTGCAGTCTCACGAGCTCGGCCTGCAGGCGGAACAATTGCTGGAAATAGTTGCGCCGGTAGTCTTTCTCACCCACCTCGTTGGCGCCGCCGTCGGGCAGACCGGGCAGCGGGTGATAGTCCTCGACGTCCATCTCCAGCTCTTCATCCCAGCTGTCGGCCAGGTCGCGTCGTATGCGCTGGATCAGTTGCTCGTGGTCGAGTGGCGGCAGGGCGCTCATCGGGGCTCCTCTTGTTTTAGGACTCGCGATGGTCGCCCGGCCGTATGACAGTTGTGTGTCAGTGCGTGTCGAGCCGCACGTCGGCCACCTTGTCCTGGTAATCCTGCTTGGGATCGCGGCCTAACAGCAATTTGACGGCGGCCCAGAGATTGTTCTCGTTGAGCCACACCTGCGCGTGTTCGGCATCGAGGCGCAGCAGTTGGAGCTTCGGATCGTCCTTGCCGCCTTCGAACCACGCGGCGATGAAATTGTTCCACAGCTGGTCGATGATCAGGCGGTTGTTGTCGATGACCAGCTCACCGTGCAGTGAAGCGAACAGGTCGTGGCCCTTGGATGAAAAATGTACCTGGGCGCGATGGCTCTGGTTCAGCGCCTTGACCAGGTCGTTGTCTTTCGAGGTGAAGAACCAGATCGGCCCGCGCTCATCCTCGTCGTGCAGGATCTGCGCCGTCATGGGCTGGCTGTGGCCCTCCTCGACGCCCGCCAATCCGAGCATCACGGTGCGGTCGCTCTTGATCGCTTTCCACATCTTGGTTTCCAGCGTGTATTCGGCTTCGTTCATGGGTGTCCTCCGGTGTAAGTGATCCCAGAATCACACCCATGCACGGGCACGTGACGTGGCCGATGCAGTAGATCGCTGTCAGCGCGTCCGCCACTTTCGCTAAGAGCATGCCTGCACGGCTGCGTCAGCCGTTCAGGCGGCATGTCCAGTTAGATGGTTGTCCCGCCACTCGCTCGGCGGCGTACCGACCACCTTCTTGAACGCACGGCTGAATGCCGCTTCGGAGTCGTAACCCACGCGATTGGCGATGGCCGCCACGCTCTCATTGCCATTGCGTAGAAAGTTGGTTGCCAGCTGCATGCGCCAGTTGGTGAGGTATTGCATCGGCGGATGGCCGACGAATTCCGTGAAACGCTCGGCAAACGCCGAGCGCGACAACGCGGCCTCCTGTGCCAGCGTCTCCAGCGTCCAGTCGCGCGCCGGATCGGCGTGCAGTGCCATCAGTGCGCGGCCGACGTATTGATCGCGCAGGCCGGCGAGCCAGTTGACACGATCGGCCGGCAGCGATTCGAGGTAACGGCGCACCACGTCGACGAACATGAGCTCGCTGATGCGGCTCAGCATGCATTCGCCACCCATGCGTCCCTTGGACTCATCCAGCGCCGCGCGAAAATACGCGCCCAGTGCGCCGCTGGCGTGATCCCGCATGTGGATGACGCGTGGGAGCGCGGTCAGCAGCGGGTTGTAAGGCCGCGAGTCGCAGCCGAGGAAGCCGCAGACAAAATGCGCCTGCTCGCCGTTTTCCGTGCCCACCGAAATTTTCGTCGGTAGCTGGCGATCTTCGGGCATGCGATACATCGACATCTCGGGTGTCTTGCGCATGCCCAGCGTGGTCGCCATCACGTGGGTATCCCCATGTGGCAGCATGATGATGTCGCCCGCGCTGAGTTTGATCGGATCTTCACCCTCGATGGTGGCCCAGCAAGTGCCTTCCATGATGAGGTGATAGGAGATGAGGTGATCCGACCCCGACCCGGGAAACATCGCGTCCACGACGGTTCTGCCGAGCGGTGTCTCAGCCACCCACGGTGCACGCGCGTGAACGTCGAAAAAAAACGCACCGGTGAGGCGAACTGCTCGCAGGACATCGGATAGAGCATCCATGAAACCTCCCCAACCACCCTCCGGACGATGGGGCAACAACGCCGGACTCGCGGTCATTCGAATTTCGGTTTTGTGGCACTACTCTGTCAGACGTGACGATTGGTAATCAACTCATATACGAGCATCGGTAATGACGATGATGAAGGCCTTTTGCGCCGCGAATCCTCATTCAGTTGCCACAAGTGACATGCGTTAGAAAGCGGCGATGAACAGCGCCGATGCAACCAGGCACGCGAGCGTCCTCACGTGGTTCCAGCGCGTCCAGACTTTGAGGAAGCGCTGCCAGGTCGCGGTGGCCTCTCCGGATTCGCCGCTCACTCTCATCAGTGCATTGTTGAGCGGGACGTTGAAGGCCATGGTCACGATGAACATACCGACCACATAGATCACGCCGCCGGCGAGCATGCAGTTAGCCGCCGCGGATTCGCGCTGCAGCACGCCAACCAGTGCGAGCGCGGCCGCGCCGAGTGTCGTGCCCACGAACAGCGGCATGAACCACGATCGCAGGATGACCGCATTGATGGAGTTCATGGCCGCGATGCCGTGCGCCTGCCCGGCGCGATCGAGCGCCTGCATGATGAAAGCCGAAAACGCGAAGTACAGTCCGCCGAGCAGCCCACAGCCGAGCGCGCAGAACCACAGCAGGATCGTCAGAAGGGTAGTGCTCATTCGAGTCGATACCTCGCTACATATAGATCGGCGCCACCGGCAGCGGCTTCGGGCCTCGAACCGGTGAACGTGATCCGATCGGGCTGGGACCAATCGAGCATGGGACCGTATGTACTCTTGCCCGGCGTGTTGACGCTGTCAGTCAGCGCTGTGCCGGCGCCGTAACGATAACTCTCGAGCCGCGCGTGGAAAAGGTCGACGCGGTCGACGGCGAGATCGCCCGCACGCGAAAAGATCACGGTGGTGCCATCGGCGAGAAAGGCTGCATCGAACTCATCGGCGGATGAATTGATGTCGCCAGGCAGCGCTACCGCGGCATCGAACCCGGCCGCGCGCCGTTGCGCCGTGAACAGGTCCATGCGGCCCGCTCCGCCGCGGCCGCTGCTCGAGAACAGCAGCATGGATGAGTCTGGCGAGAGCATCGGCGCCCACTCATTGCCGGGCGAGTTCACCTCGCCTCCGAGCAACTGAGGCCTGCCGAATCCGCGTGGCGTGACGGCGACGCGATAAATGTCATCGCCGCCGACGCCGCCAGGACGATCGGAGCAGAAATAGACATAGCGGCCATCGGCGGAAAACGCGGGATCGAAATCCCGTGCCGGTGAGTTGAACGGCACCGGTGCGGCGGGTTGCCAACCCGAAGCACCGCGGCGCGCCATCCAGATGTCGTAGCCGCCCGCGCCGCCCGGCCGATTGCGGCTGAACCACAGCGCGAGGTGCCCGTCGGGACTGATGGTGAGGCGCACGTCCGAATAGGCGGTGGAGGCGATGCCGGGCGCGAACAGCGTGGCAGGGCCCACGAGGGAGAACTCTTCCGCCAATACGCCAGCGCTGAACACTGCCGCTGCGGTAGTTAGTGCGAGCGCCCGCATCAAGCCGGCGTGCGGCGGAAGTCGGCGATCCAGTTGGTCTCCCAAGTGGCGCCACCGTCCATCGACGACGCCTGCTCCCAGTGAGGGGAGGCGGATGTGGTCTTCGACCAGAGCGAACGGATCTTCACCGGCTTGCCATCGATCTGATCGTCGCCGGTCAGGGTGCCGATGCCATTCGCGAACGTGCCGCGCACCGATGACGCGATGCGCGAAGGATTGCGGCCGTCGAGCCACCAGCTTTGCCATTCGCGGGTCTTTTCGTCGAAGGCGCGCACGCTCATGCCGCGATAACTCCCCGAGGGAAGGTCGAAGACATTGTCACCGACGTTGCCGAGGCCGCCGAGTACCGGCCAGTTGTGCAGCGTGCTGCCGAACTCCTGCCATTGCGTGCCGGCCAGGCGCCGGTTGCGCACCGCCCACCGTCCAACGAGGAAACTCCAGTCATCGTGCTCCGGTTGCGCCGGTGTGCTGCGCGGCTGAGGTACCGGCGTGGCGCTGGTTCGCGTGAAGTAGTTGCGCCAGTTGATTTCCCAAGTGCCGCCGCCGTCGGTGGACAGGGCCTGGTCCCAGTGCGGACGTTTGCCGTGGACCTCGTGCCACCGGAATCGCACGGTGACCGGCTGGCTGTTGAACGTGTCCGGGCCGAGGAATACACCTTCGTCGCCGTCGAAACCGCCGACCACCGGCGGATCTAGCCGCGATGCGCTGCGCCCGTCCAGCCACCAGATCGACCACTGGGCAGTGACGGGATCGAAGGCGCGAATGCTGAGACCGCGATAATCACCGCTCGGAAAATTGAGCAGGTTGTCATCGATGTTGCCGAGACCGCCGAGCGTGTGCCAGAACGAGCTCTTGCCGGTGAATTCTTCCCACTCATTGTTGTTGGCGAGACGTTTCTTCAGGCGGCGATGCCAGACATCCCAGCTGCCGGTGAGCCAGTCCCAGTCTCGTGCCGGCGCGCCGGCGCCAACTGCCGGCAGGCAGCCGGCCACGGCGAGCCCGATGAGAATATTCCGGCGAGTCACGTGCAACCGCGGTTCATTCGATTTCATAGGTCATCATTCATCGCGGCATCGGAGTTGACCAGCCGAAACCGCCAGCCCTAGGCTAAGGCAGACTTATGGTGACCCCTTCCCGATTTCCATCGCTCGCATCGATCCGCGCGTTCGAGGCGGCGGCGCGCCTCGGGAGTTTCGCGCAGGCGGCGGCCGAGCTCGGTACGACCGCGGCCTCGGTGAGTTACCACGTGCGCCAGCTCGAGCGGCAGATAGGTGTGCCGCTGTTCAAACGTCACGCGCAGAAAGTGCAACTCACGCCCGGCGGCGCGTCGATCGCGCGCGAGGCCATGAATGCCTTCGCCATGCTGCGCGCCAGCTTTTCGAACGCCGTGGATGTCGATGAGTCGCGGCTCTCGCTCACCACCGTGGCGACTATTGGCAGCAGCTGGCTCACGCCAAGGCTCGGCGAATTCCGCAAGCGGCATCCCGACATTGCACTGGAGCTGGATCTGTCTTCCGACGCGCAGGAGCTGGGTGACGGGCGCTTCGACGCCGCCATCCGTAATGGTTACGGCCGATGGCCGGGGTTGCGCGCGATCAAACTGCTGCCGAGCATCTTCATGCCGTTGTGCGCCCCGAAGCTCAAAGCTGCCGCCGGCGCGCTGGCCAATCCTCGCCGTGCGCTCGAAGTGCCGCTGTTAGGGCGGCCCGACTGGTGGACGATGTGGTATCGCGCCCGCGGTTTTGATGCCGGTCCCTCGCGCGACAAATTCGGTACGCGCCTGTCCTTTGAATACCTGGATATTGCGGCCGCCATCGCCGGACACGGGATTGCGATCGGCTCGCCGCTGCTGTTCCGCGCCGAGCTCGACGCGGGGCGTCTGGTGCCGGCGCATGACCTGGTCGCGGGCGATGGGCGCTCGTTCTGGTTCGCCTTTCCCGCTGCGCGCGAGCACAGCCGCAAGCTCAAGGCTTTCGGTCAGTGGATAGAGGAGCAGGCGGCGGGTGCGCGTGAGGCGGGGGCGAGTTTCATTCGCCGCGCGAAGGGGTAGCAGGTGCATGGGAAGCCCGCATTTGGCGCGCGATGGTCTAGGAACGGGCGGGCGAGGGTTATACGACATGTCGTATAACGGGTTGGAGTCGTTTGCGGGTGAAGGCGGGCATGTGCTGTAGTAGAAACAAGCACATGGGAGGAAGGTGGAATGTTATGCGACGCGTTTGTCGAGTTACATCACGACTTTTTGGTCGTCTAAATCAGAGTTAGGCCGCATGGTCAGTGTCGTTACAAGTTCAGGCTCTTGCCGATCGTAGGAACATTGCGGTCTCGCAGTCCAGACGTGCGCTCAGCTCTGGTGACTGCATCGTGGCGACGACATTCGCCTGTGCAAAGACGTACGACTTGAGCGTACAGATGACGATCCGCAAAGCTTCTCGGCCGAATCAGGCTGCGTAGCTTGTGAGCAGCGCAGTACGGCAGCGTTGCGTCGAGCAGAGGCGCAAGAGGCGTCTCGAAGCTGATGTTGCTGGCATGGTCTCATGCTAGGTCTGGATCGCCATCGCACTTGACGCAGTGGATCCGCGTCGATCGAGCACGTACCTCGCATACGAGAGTCGAGACGGCGATCTGGACGGTAGCGATGATCGTTTGGCTCCGACGAAGGACTGCAGTCAGCGCAGAGTACGTGATGGCCGACTATCGCTACGATGCAAGGCGCTGTGTCAGAGCGAAGCATGCGCGCCTAACAAATCGCTGGAGCGGACGCGTGAGGGATAAAGTGCCAAGCTCATACACCGGCGCGCGCGCCGCTCAGCTCAACCGTTAGGCGGCCATGGCACGACTGCATCTCACCGATTCTACGAGCGCGTCACTCGAGTCGCCGCGGATGGCGTCTGTCGAGGCATGAACTGCCGGTGCTGCATTGACGTGTCGCCGTTGGCAGCGATCGCTGGTCCTTGCTCCGAGCAATGCAGGATGGCTAGTTGCAGCTGGACATCTCATTACGACGATCGACGGCCGTCGACGTCTTGCGCACGCTATCCGCTGGATGCAAGCGATGGCTCGCACTGCTCGTGGCGACGTCAGCGACTACGCTTGAGCTTTCGACGTGCCGTGCGCTTAGCGATGCAGTCTGCCAGCGCTCGCGGATCAAGTTCGGCGTTGGCGAGCGTCGACAACTTCGCAAAGGCGTCGTAGCGGTGGTAGCATGCGCCGTCTAACAAATCGCTGGAGCGGACGCGTGAAAGATAAAGTGCCAAGCTCATACGTCGGCGTGCGCGCCGCTCAGCTCAACCGTTAGACATCACTCACGCTCAGCACATGATCCCAGCATCACAAATCGAGGATCCCGAAGTGCGCGAGTTCGCGGCCGAAGCGGAATCATTTGTCGCTTCGCAACGCTGGTGCGAGAAGGTTGCGGGTGTGCGTCTAGCTTGGGCGGCCGCAGGGGTGCTCGGCGTGTTTCAAGTCGACCTCGTCCCGGCCGAGCCCGGCGTCGACCCGACCCTTTGGGTAGTGGTGGGAGACATTCCGCCCGCCTATTTGGTCCTAGACGAATCTCCAACGTGGCGCGAGGCCCTTCAAGGGTACGTCGCTGAAATGTCGCGCTGGGTTCATGCCGTAAGGCACGGGTTGCCATTGGATGATGTGATTCCTGTCGCTGCAGAGCCTTCGCTAGAACATGCTGAGATGCTCGCTGGCCGCCTGGCACTCATTGAAACCGAAATCATTGATGTGACGAATGGCGAGGTCGAAAGTGATGTCTAACAAATCGCTGGAGCGGACGCGTGAAGGATAAAGTGCCAAGCTCAAGCGTCGGCGCGCGCGCCGTTCAGCTCAACCGTTAGACCGCATGGAACGCGAGATGCCGAATCGCGCCCGTCCCACTGGAGGAGATCCACGCCGGGCTGAGCCGGATACGCACAAGGCGAAGGTGCGAGTCACTTACCTTTTGCTGCGGCCGCTTATCGGCTCACTTACGTTTAATCTTGCCAGCCAGGTTTGGCCCGCGGCCTCGTCGTATGCCCGCGCAGTTCTCACGCCGCATATTTCTCGTCGCTATCGTTTGCATCTTTGCCTTGCCTGTTGTCGGTCTGCGGTGCCACCCGATGCCGTGGGTTCTTTCATGCAGGTGGCGGCTATCGGAACGACTTCGCTCGTAAGTGCAGGAACTGTGGCTTGCGTCTGGACGGAAAGTGACGCCGCGGATGCGGTCTAACAAATCGCTGGAGCGGACGCGTGGGGGATAAAGTGCCAAGCTTATACGCCGGCGCGCGCGCCGCTCAGCTCAACCGTTAGACCGCATGGCCGACTGGCATCTCACCGATCTACGAGCCGCATTCGAGCGCCGCGGATGGGCGTTTTGAGGCAGAACTGCCGGGTGATGACTATCGCATTTCAGCGACCTGGTCCTTCTCCCGCAACGAAGGGGTAGTTCATTTCTCTTCTCATAGATTTTGATGGCCTTGACGACTTGCGCACGCTTCCGCTGAATGAAAGCTATGGCTGCACTGCCCGTGGCACTTCGCATTCGCTTTACTTTCGACGTCGTGGTGACAATGATCCGCCGGCTCGGGATCGTTGGGTTGGCGAGCTCGACAGCTTCGTAAAGGCGGTAGGGGCGTAGCATGCGGTCTAACAAATCGTTGGAGCGGACGCGTGACAGATAAAGTGCCAAGTTCAGACGACGGCGTGCGCGCCGCTCAACTCAACCGTTAGGCGGCTATGCGCACGTTTCGCGAGTCTCTTCGGAAGGTGCCGCGCTCCGTAGTGGCTTTCAGCGCTCTACACGTCCTGATTGGTCTCTTCTTCCTGTGGGCACTTATCTCCATGCACTGCGTTGACGAGCCAGCCCCGCCGGGAATGTATCGCTACGACGGCTGCTCGGCTTCGTACGATCCATGGATGGAGGGTCACGCTCCGCAGCTCCTCGTGCCAATCTTCTTGTTAATTGCGTCTTCGCTTTGGCTGCTGCGCGCTAGCAGAGTGGCGAGGCTTTTGCGCTGGTCGCGGTAGTCACAGTTGTATACGCGTTCTACCTGGCCGTCTCGCATGGTCGCGCGGGGCGGGCTCCGGACGCCCATCCTTTATGGGTAGTCTCATGGACCGATGCATTGGCTGTTCACTCCTATATGTGGCATCTTTCCAATCGTTGGGCAGCACTTGATTCGTGGTTTTTGTTCAGTGCGTTCGAGCGTTTCGAGCCGCCTAACAAATCGCTCGAGCGGACGCGTGAGGGATAAAGTGCCAAGCTCATACGTCGGCGTGCGCGCCGCTCAGCTCAACCGTTAGGCGGCCATGAAAGTCTTCCTCACCGTTGTTGGTCTCATGCTCTCTTGCCCATCGCTAGGGCAGCCGTCCCTTCTAGAGGTTGCGGAAGGAGTGCGGGAAGAACGCGGATTGGAGAAGCTGGTGGCGGCGTCGTTCGGTGGCGGGAGGCACTACGAAGTGAAGGGGTCTCCGTTCTATGTTGTTGACCTACTGCCCACCTCTGGAATTCTTTCCACAGAAATTTTTGTGTATGAATCGCTCGATGGACAACTGGCACTTCGAGTCCATATTCCTCGCCAGGCCTTCATTGTCACGAAGGCGGAGCTTCATGACGGCACGTTGATCATTAGCGAGAAGCCCCAACGCGACGGCGAGTGGAAGGTTCGTCTCCACGTGGTTCCCACAGCCGTCAAACGCGAAGGCTAGGATGACTTATTGCAGAGAGAACTAGGTGGCCACCTAACACCTCGCTGGAGCGGACGCGTGAAGAATAAAGTGCCAAGCTCAAAAGTCGGCGCGCGCGCCGCTCAGCTCAACCGTTAGGCCGCTCGGTATCCGCAAGTCGTGAAGGTCCGCGAAGTCATCAGGATCCTGCAGCAAGACGGGTGGCGCCACGTCCGCACCAAGAGCAGTCGCCGCCAGTTTCAGCAACCCGCCAAGCCAGGAACCGTCACGGTTGCTGGAAAACTTGGCGTGGACATTCCGCCGGGTACACTCAACAGCATTCTCAAGAGCTCGGGGCTCAAGAAGGACTAGAGGCAGGGTTATGGAATATCTCGTTGTAGTTGAAAAGGGAAAGTCGAGCTACGGGGCGTACGTTCCCGATCTTCCCGGTTGCGTCGCGGCGGCTGATACACGTCGCGAAGTCATGAAGCTCATTCGGGAAGCGATCACCTTACACATCGAGGCGCTGCGCGAGGCAGGCCAGTCAGTTCCGGAACCCACCTCGAAGAGCGAAGTCGTCAAGGTTCGCGCGGCCTAACAAATCGCTGGAGCGGCCGCGTGATAGATAAAGTGCCAAGTTCATACGGTGGCGTGCGCGCCGCTCAGCTCAATCGTTAGACGGCATCCACTGCCACAACCAGGCGTCACCCATGATCGACCTAATCGACATTTTCGACGTTTATCAAGAAGGCAAGAGTGCCGGCACTGAAACGCTGCAGGCGGACACCGATCGCCGCTTGACCAATACCGGCGATAAGCTGCGCGAGCTCGAACATCGCTATGAACGGATGGCTTTAGTTACCAATGCGTTGTGGCAATTGCTCAAAGCGCACACCGGACTGACCGACGCGGATCTGAAGAAATACGTTGAAAAAGTCGACTTGGCTGATGGTGTCAGGGATGGCAAAGTCACTCGCAGCAAGGGCGCAATGGATTGCCCTCACTGTTCCCGGCGTGTGCTCAAGAGCGCAACTGTTTGCGCCTGGTGCGGAGGAAAGATCTCGTCGGGCGATCCGTTTCATTCGACGTGATGCCGTCTAACAGATCGCTGGAGCGGACGCGTGAGGGATAAAGTGCCAAGCTCGTACACCGGCGTGCGCGCCGCTCAGCTCAACCGTTAGGCCGCACGATCATGCTCGCGCGCTTCCGCATTGGCCTTTCACAGCCGTCAACGCCAGACCTGGTGCCCCAGTTGCGGAACTTTGGTGAGTACTTGCGCGGGATACTCTCGGGAAAGGCCCATCTGAACATGAAGGAAATTGATGCGGCCACTGAGTACTTCTGGATCGAAGTGACAGATAAACGATATCTCGGGGAAGTGGCAACGGCGCTCAAGCGCTCACAAGTCCCGACGCGCAAGAATCGCAATTTACTATGGAGAGAGTTCGGCCTTGAGCATAAGAAACGCGGTTTTAGAGACGACGTGCGCCCTAA
>CAWJGO010000003.1:167500-395184 GCA_963842515.1 uncultured Pseudomonadota bacterium | reverse complement strand
ATCGAGCGCCGCCGGGAATTCCTGGTAGTAGCGCGGCCGTACGTATGCGGCCTTGCCGTCCATCTCGTCGAACAGCGACTGCTGCCGCAGGTTTTCCGGGACGATCACCGCCACGAGCTGCGGTCCCGTGAGCGGCACCTTCGCGTAGCGCGGCGCGCTGGCGGTCGCGAGCTCGGCCGGCAGCAGCTCGCGCGCGGAGACCACCTCGAACCGGTCCGTCGCGAATGCCACGTACACCGGGCGCGACTCGGCGACCGTGTAGACGCCGTACACCATCGCCGCGATCTGCACGGTGCCGACGATCGCGTAGTCGAATATGAGGGCGCGGCGCGTCTTGTTGCGATTGAAGATGACGAACGAGCACAACGGCCCGAGCGCGAGATCGACGCCCACGACCAGCATGAACAGCTCGGTGCCGCCCACCATCATCTGGAACGGATCCGGGAACCACACGAGGAAGATCAACGCGCCGGCGGCGGCCGCCACCAGTCCGGTCAAGATGAAATGGACGCCGAATGCCAGTAATTTGTCCCGCCAGACGATCACCATGACTCCTCCTTCAGTCGTCGAATCGAACGCGTCCGCGCATCCGCTTGTTCTTCTGCGAGCGTGTCTTGGTTTCCAGTCGCCGTTCCTTCGAGGCGCGCGTCGGCTTGGTGGCGTGGCGCTTCTTGGGGACGATCAGCGCGCGCCGCACGAGATCGAGCAGCCGCTCCTCGGCATCGCGCCGGTTCTGTTCCTGGCTGCGCGTGCGCGCGCGACGATGAGCATCTCGCCCGCATCGGTCACGCCGCTGGCCGGCGAGCGCGCGCAGGCGCACCTTCACGTCGTCGCGCAGCGTGGTGTTTCGCGCCAGCGAGAAGCGCAGCTGCACCGCCGAGGCCACCTTGTTGACGTTCTGGCCGCCGGGACCGGCCGAACGAATGAAGGCGACTTCGAGATCGGTGTCCGGAATTTCGATGCCCGGCCTGACGGTCAGGCTCATGGCGGTTCAGCGCCGCTAGCCCGGCGGCTCGCCGTCCGGGCTGATCATGCGCACGTCGTGCTGCTGCACGGGGATGGTGATGCCGTGTTTCTTGAACAGGCGCCAGATCTCGCGATTCACGTCTGAGCGCACGTTGTTGACGCCGTTCATCGGATCGCGGATCCAGAAGCGCACTTCGACGCGCATGCCGTAGTTCTCGAAGCTCATGAGCCGCGAGACCGGGCCCGGGTCCTTGAGGATGCGCGGATGATTCGCCGCGGCGTCGATGCAGCACCTGCAGCGCGACTTCCGGATCGTCCTGGAAGCTGATCATCACCGGCAGGCGGATGCGCACGCGCTGGTCGGAGTAGCTCCAGTTGATGACCGAGTTGGTGATGAGGTTCTGGTTCGGCACCAGTGTTTCGACGCCGTCGCGGTCGCGAACCACGATGTAGCGGCCGCGCAGCTCCTGCACCCAGCCGAAGTTCTCGGTGCTGGTGCCCGTGGTGCCGGTGAAGCTGATGACGTCGCCGGGCTTGATCGATTTGTCCAGCAGCAGCACGAAGCCGGAGACGAAATTGCTGGCGATGGCCTGCAGGCCGAAACCCAGGCCGAGGCCGATCGCGCCGGTGAACACGGCCGAGCACGGTGAGATCGACGCCCGAGGCGTTGATGCCGAGCAGCACGCCGAGGCCGATCAGCACGAACGTCGAGAACTTGGAGATGCCGATGCGCGTCGAGATCGCGAGGCCTTCGAGCTTCATCACGCGCCGTTCGATGGTGCGCGCGATCAGGCTGGTGACGATCAGGAAGCCGACGATGACCACGATGCCCTTGAGCAGCGACCACAGGCTGAATTGCGTCTTGCCGGGAATGAGGTCGATGCTGTCGAGCGTGCGTTCGATGCCGTTGAACCAGCCCAGCACCTGGAAGGCGATCGCTGCCCAGATGACGAACGTGAGCCGCAGCTCCCAGGCGCGCATCCAGCTGTTGGGCCCGAGCGAGACGGTAAAAAGTGCATGCGCGAAGCGCACCAGCACCAGCACCGTGGCCAGGTCCATGGCGATGTCGATGAGCGCGACTGTGCAGCTGGAAGCTGGCGAACAGCGCGCGCAGGCCGAGGATCAGCACCAGCGCCAGGAACGACGGCGCCAGCACCATGCCGGCGATCACCATGCGCCGCGGCCAGCGCGGCATGTCCGCGCGCGTCGGCCAGCGGCCGCAGCCAGCGCTTGATGTAGTGCGCGAGCGCCGTGGCCAGCAGCGCCGCCATGATGCAGGGCGATGCACTCGACCATGACTTCGGGCGTGGTGAGCTGCTCGAAGATCTGCTTCACGTGGACTCAGGCGTTCAGGTCCGGAATCAGCTCGCTCTCGAGGCGCGTGATCTGGTCCTTGAGGATGAGCTTGCGCTTCTTCAGGCGCTTCAGCTGCAGCTGGTCGGTCTGGAAGTCGAGCGACAGGCGGGAGATGACCTCGTCGAGGTCGCGATGCGCGATGCGCAGCTCGCGCAGCTTTTCAACGTTCTTGAAAAGCTCGCGATCGACGTTGTCCTGATCTTCGATTTCGCTCATCGGCAGGCTGTCAGGCTTAGAAGCTGGGTGACCGGCTCGAGACCGGCGGCAAGCTTAAGCCAGCGGCCGAGGGGATTCCACGGCACGGCGGGATCGTGGAAATCCGAGCCCATCGAGGCACGCAGATTGAATCGGCGACATAACGAGGCGATGCGATCGGCGTCGTTCGGGCTCATTCCGGCCATGCTGGCTTCGAGCGCCGCGCCGCCTTCCTGCGCGAAGGCCGCGGCCAGTTCGCGCAGCTGCCCCGCTGAGAGCCGGTAGCGATGCGGATGCGCGAGCACCGGCGATGGCGCCGCTGTCGCGCAGCACCGTCATCGCCGCCGCGAGCGCCGGCCATTCGGCGGGCACGTGGCCGGCCTTGTCGCGATTCAGCCAGCGATCGAAGGCCTCCTGCGTATCGCGGGCGTGGCCGCGCTCGACCAGCAGCCGCGCCAGGTGCAGGCGCGTGGGCGCTGTGGCTCGCGCGGCGATCGCGGCCGCGAGCTCGCGGCCCGGCAGGCGCGCGCGCTTTTCGAGGCGCTCGCCGATTTCCCGCAGGCGCGCCTGGCGCCGCTCGAGCACCGCGTCATGTGCGCGTTGAGTCCGGCATGCGCTGCGTCGACCTGCAGGCCGACCAGGTGAATAGTTTGGCCGCGCCAGGCGGCCGAGAGCTCGACGCCGGGGACGAAGCGGATGCCGGCGAGCGTCGCAGGCGGCGCGCGCTTCGTCGAGCCCCGCGATGGTGTCGTGGTCGGTCAGCGCGAGCGTGCCGACGCCGCGCGCCGTGCGCGCGTTCCACCAGCGCGGCCGGCGCCAGCACGCCATCCGAATAATGGCTGTGCGTGTGGAAATCGACGAGGGTTTCGGCGCTGGAATCCATCGGGGGCCCGTATGATACGCCCCGCATGTCACGCACCCCGCATCCGCGGCCCGACTGGCGGCCATCGATACGGTGCTGCTCGACCTCGACGGCACGCTGCTCGACCAGGCCTATGACAACCACATCTGGCGCGACCTCGTGCCGCAGCGCTTCGCGGTGCGCGCACGGCATGGAGCTGCACGCCGCGTACGCCGAGATCGCGCGGCGTTTCGCCGAACGCAGCGGCACGCTCGACTGGTACTGCATCGAATACTGGACGCGCACGCTCGGGCGTCGACATCGGCGCGCTGCACCGCGAAGTGCGTTCGCACGTCGCCTGGCTGCCCGGGCGCGCGCGACTTCCTCGCGCGCATGCGCGCCGCCGGCAAGCGGCTGGTGCTGCTCACCAACTCGCACCCGATCGCGCTCGCCGTGAAACACGAGGAGACCGGCGTGCTCGACTACCTCGATGCCGCGGCGACTTCGCACGATTTCGGCGCGCCCAAGGAACACGCGCAGTTCTGGCATGCGGCGCAGCGCGCGCTTCGGCTTCGACCCGGCGCGCAGCCTGTTCGCCGACGACAACTCGAAGATGCTGGAAGCGGCGCGCGCCGCGGGCGTGCGCTGGGTGTACGGCGTGCGGCACTGGGACACGCGCGGCTCGCGGCGCGAGCACCCGGATCATGACGCCGTCGATGGCGTCGCGGACCTGCTGTAGGTGCCGGATGTGCTAGCGGGGACGACGCCTGCCAGGCTGAGTCACGCCGCGCTGCTATCCGGAACCCCTCCGCCGCCGCGGCGCGTATCTGCCGCCGCGGCCGCCGACCGCCGCCGCCGCCGCCGCGACGCGGCGGGCCGCCGCGTCCACCGCCGCCGCCACCGCCGCGGCGCGGGCCACCACGGCCGCCGCCACCGCCGCCGGGCCGGCGCATCGGACGCGGACCGTCTTCCGGATCCCACTCCTTGTACACGGGCGGCTTCAGATCCCTGGCTAGCAACTCGAGCTTCACCGGGCACACCGGAATCTTGTGCGTGATGTACGCCTCGATCTCCGGCAGCGACACCGCGTATTCCTCGCAGCCGAAGCTGATCGCGTCGCCTTCGGCGCCGGCGCGCGCGGTGCGGCCGATGCGATGCACGTAGTCGGCGGCATCCTGCGGCAGGTCGTAGTTGAACACGTGGCTGACGTCCGCGATGTGCAGGCCGCGCGACGCGACGTCGGTGCAGATCAGCACCGCGAGCTCGCCGCTGTGGAACTCCTTCATGAATCGCAGGCGCTTCTTCTGCGGCACGTCGCCGGAGAGGGCCTGCGCCTTGAAGCCGTTGGCGATCAGGTATGCCTCGAGCTTTTCCGCGACGCGCTTGGTGTTCACGAACACCATCGTGCGGCGCGCTTCGTACTGCCGCAGCAGCCCGATGAGCAGAGGAATCTTTTCCTCCATCGCCGGGAAATAGATCATCTGCCGCACCTTGTCCGCGGTGACGCGGTCGGGCTCGATGCGCACGAGCTCGGGATTGTTCATGTGCTCGTAGGCGAGCTCGAGCACGCGCTGCGAAAGCGTGGCCGAGAACAGCATCGACTGGCGCGCTTCCGGTTTCGGCAGCCGGCGCAGGATGAAGCGGATGTCGGCGATGAAGCCGAGATCGAACATGCGGTCGGCTTCGTCGAGCACCACGGCCTGGGCGTGACGCATGTCGAACACGTGCTGCTTGAAGTAGTCGATGACGCGGCCGGGAGTGCCGATGAGCACGTCGACGCCGTCCTGCAGGGTCTTGCGTTGTTTTTCGTAGTCGACGCCCCCATAATACCACCCCGATCCTCAGGCCGGTGTGCTTACCCAGCACCTCGGCGTCGTTGAAGATCTGCACCGCGAGCTCGCGCGTCGGCGCGAGGATCAGGGCGCGGATGCCCGACGGCGCTGCGCCCCGGCCCCGGCGGATTCGTGAGCAGGCGCTGGTACAGCGCGACCAGGAACGCGGCGGTTTTGCCGGTGCCGGTCTGTGCCTGGCCCGCGACATCCTTGCCCGTGAGGGCAATCGGCAAGGTAATGGCCTGCACGGGCGTGGCGCGGACGAAGCCGGCATCGGTGATGCCGCGAGCGACTTCGGGAACGAGATCAAGCGACGCGAATGCGAGCTCGGAAAGGTGTGTCTCTGACATTAATGGCTGGTTACTTATGTATTCGGGAAAGGGGGCGCATATGGCGCTTGCAAATGGCAGGCGGACCAGTTAAAAAATGCCCCCAAGACGCGGCTTGCTCGTTACCGAGCCCTGAACCGCAAATCCAAAGCTTCCTTAACCACTAGGTCATTGCCCATTCGAGGGCCCATCAGGCCAAATTGACTGCATGCAGCAGTCTAACCGTTTGATCGCGTCCTGAGCACGGCTTCCTGCCGGCTGCAGCGCCAGCTCTTCAAAATCCCACCAGAACCATCACCCATTCCCAAGCTTTTCTGTTTTTCCATGGAGGTCCTTCCACGTGAGTAACCCGGACATCGTGCACACCACGGACGCGACGTTCACCCAGGACGTGCTCAAGTCCGACAAGCCCGTCCTCCTCGATTTCTGGGCCGAGTGGTGTGGCCCCTGCAAGATGATCGCGCCGATCCTCGACGAGATCGCAACCGAATATAAGGACAAGCTTCGCATCGCGAAGATTGACATCGAATCGAACCCACAGACCCCGCCGAAGTACGGCATCCGCAACATTCCCACGCTGATCCTGTTCAAGAACGGGACAGTGGAAGCGCAAAAAGTCGGCTCCGTGCGCAAGCCGGACCTCAAATCCTTCCTGGACGCGCACCTGTGAGAGGCTACTTGGGAAATCAGGGCCGCAATCGCCCTAACAAAGGCCCGCGACACGGCGGTGGTCGGTGGCGGCGGTGGAGGCGGCGGCGGTCATCGCGGCGATCGCGACGGCAACCGCGATCCGAACTACCGGCCGGGAAACAACGGCGGGCCGCGTCCCGACGAGGCGCCGCAGGAGATGCTCGAGGTAGACGCAATCCGAGATCATCAGCCAGGCGGATCTCGCGGCCACCAAGAGCTCGATGAATCTCTCGGTGCTCAAGGCCAAGCCGATCTACGAGCTGGTCAAGATGGCCGAGTCGATGGGCCTCGAAGGCATGGCCCGCTCGCGCAAGCAGGACATCATCTTCGGCGATCCTGAAGGCGCACTCGCGCAACGGCGAGAACATCTACGGCGACGGCGTGCTCGAGATCCTGCAGGACGGCTTCGGCTTCCTGCGTTCCTCGGACGGCTCATATCTCGCGGGTCCCGACGACATCTACGTGTCGCCCAGCCAGATCCGCCGCTTCAACCTGCGCACCGGCGACACCGTCTCCGGCCTGATCCGTCCGCCGAAGGACGGCGAGCGCTACTTCGCGCTGCTCAAGGTCGGCGAGATCAACTTCGATTCGCCCGAATCGTCGCGCAACAAGGTGCTGTTCGAGAACCTGACGCCGTTCCATCCCACGAAGCGCCTCAAGCTGCAGCGTGGCAATGGCTCGACCGAAGATCTCACGGCCCGCGCCATCGACCTGGTCTCGCCCATCGGCAAGGGCCAGCGCGGCCTCATCGTCTCGCCGCCGAAAGCCGGCAAGACCATGCTGCTGCAGAACATCGCCACGTCCATCACCGCGAACCATCCCGAAGTGCACCTCATCGTGCTGCTCATCGACGAGCGGCCGGAAGAAGTGACCGAGATGCAGCGCACCGTGAAGGGCGAGGTGGTTTCCTCCACGTTCGACGAACCCGCCGCCCGCCACGTGCAGGTCGCGGAGATGGTGATCGAGAAGGCCAAGCGCCTGGTCGAGCACAAGAAAGACGTGGTGATCCTGCTCGATTCCATCACGCGCCTGGCGCGCGCCTACAACACGGTGGTGCCGAGCTCCGGCAAGGTGCTCACCGGCGGCGTGGACGCGAACGCGTTGCAGCGCCCGAAGCGCTTCTTCGGCGCCGCGCGCAACATCGAGGAGGGCGGCAGTCTAACTATCCTGGCCACCGCGCTCATCGACACCGGCTCGAAGATGGACGACGTGATCTACGAAGAGTTCAAGGGCACGGGCAACAGCGAAATCCACCTGGATCGCCGCATCGCGGAGAAGCGCGTGTTCCCGGCGATGAACATCAACCGCTCCGGCACGCGCAAGGAAGAGCTCATCACCGACCCGGGCGAGCTCGCGAAGATCTGGATCCTGCGCAAGCTGCTGCACCCGATGGACGAGCTGGCGGCCGTCGAATTCCTGCTCGACAAGATGAAGGATACGAAGACCAACGGCGAGTTCTTCGAGGCGATGAAGAGATAGCCTTCCTCGAGCGTACGCGCCCGTTGTGAACCAATCAGCCGGGTCGGGACGGACTTGAGTCCGTCCCCACACTTCCAGCGCGTCGCTTCAGTGCGACTCTGGCGCCCGTGCGCCTCCTGTTAGATCATGGCGCGCTGCTGTCTCCGCGTAGGAGTCGCGAATGCGCCTTGCGTCTGGTCTCGTGCTGAGCCTCGTCGATGTCGGGGTGCGCCTTGTTGCGCAAGGACAAGGAAGAGCCGGTCGAAAACGCGCCCGAGCGTCGTGAAAAAGCGGAGCCGGTCCTCAAACCCAGCGAGGTGCTGAGACCCGAATCGCTCGAGATCGCGAGCCCGGTTTCCGACCACTTCTACATGCGCGGCACCTATTTCCCGGCGTCGGTCACGACGGACTTCGCGTCGACTCGACCGCCGACCAACCCGGGCACGGTGTTGAGCGGCGAGGACGACCTGGGCTGGGACGACCGTATCGACCAGGGCCGCATGGAAGTCGACATCCGGATGAAGCGACGCCATCACCTGCGCGTCGACTACTTCAAGCTCAGCCGGTTCAAGGAACAGCCGCTGCCACGCGACATCGTCTTCGGCGATTTCACGTTCCTCGAGGGCACGCATTTCCGCTCCAAGCTCGACTGGCGCGTCCTCACGCATCACGCTACACCTACCAGTTCTTCCAGTTCGAACGCTTCGAGGCGGGCGGCGGCCTCGGCTTCCACATCATCCAGGCCAATGCGGAAGGCGGTACGCCGGGCACGCTCAACACGGAAGACATCCAGACGCCGGGATTTTCCCGTCGCTCGCGGTGAACGCGGCATTCCGCATTTCCAAGCGCTGGTCCGTCACCGCCCGCGGACAGTATTTCTCGGCGTCACCGGAAGACTTCGACGGCTCGATCTCCGATTATCACGGCGATATCCAGTATCGCTGGCGCAAGAACTTTGCCGTGGGTCTCGGCTATACGAAACTCACCGCGCACCTGCAAGTGGTCGACATCGCCAATCCGGTCTTGTTCGATCTCACTACCTCCGGCCCGGAGTTGTTCTTCCGCGTCAGTTTCTGACGTCCGGCTGATGGACACCGGGCGCGTCAGGCGGGTCGTCATCGTCGGCGGCGGCACCGCCGGCTGGATGACCGCGGCGGCGCTTCGCGCGCGTCCTGGTCCGAACGGCTACAGCGAGATCACGCCTGATCGAATCCGACGAGATCGGCACCGTCGGCGTCGGCGAGGCGACGATCCCGCACGATCGCGATCTTCAACGCAGCTGCTCGGCCTCGACGAGAACGAGTTCATCCGCCAGACCCAGGGCAGCTTCAAGCTCGGCATCGAGTTCGTCGACTGGACGCGGCTCGGGCACCGCTACTTCCATCCGTTCGGCCCCTACGGCGTCGACATCGGAGGGCGTGTCATTCCACCACTACTGGCTGCAAGCTGCACGCGCTCGGCGAGGCGCCGCGCCGCTCGACGATTATTCGCTGCACGCGCTGGCCGGCGCAGCTGCGGCCGGTTCACGCGGCCCGATCGACGACCCGCAGCTCGCCGCTGTCCGACATCGCCTACGCCTTCCATTTCGACGCCGGCGCTCTACGCGCGCTACCTGCGCGACTATGCCGAGGAGCGCGGCGTGCGTGCGCGCGCGAAGGCAAGATCGTCGACGTCGCAGCTGCGCGGCGAGGACGGCTTCATCGAAGTCGGTGCGTGCTGGAGGGCGGCGACGCGATCGAGGGCGACCTCTTCATCGATTGCTCGGGCTTCCGCGGCCTGCTGATCGAGCAGGCGCTGAAGACCGGCTACGAGGACTGGTCGCACTGGCTGCCCTGCGACCGCGCGCGTCGCGGTGCCCTGCGAGAGCGGCGGCGAGCTCGACGCCGCTACACCCGCGCCACCGCGCGCGACGGCGGGCTGGCAGTGGCGCATCCCGCTGCAGCACCGCATCGGCAACGGCTACGTCTATTCGCAGCGCAGCTACATCAGCGACGACGAGGCGGCCGCGACCCTGCTCGCCAATCTCGACGGCGAGCCGCTCGCGCGATCCGCTGGCCGCTGCGCTTCACCACCGGGCGCCGGCAGCAAGTTCTGGAACAAGAACTGCGTCGCCATCGGCCTCGCCGGCGGCTTCATGGAGCCGCTCGAATCGCACCAGCATCCACCTGATCCAGACCGGCATCGCGCGGCTGCATGACGATGTTCCCGGACCGCGACTTCGAGCCGCGCCGACGATCGACGCGCTACAACCGGCTGATGCAGTGCGAGTACGAGCGCATCCGCGACTTCCTCGTGCTCCACTACAACGCGACCGAGCGCGACGACACGCCGTTCTGGGATTACTGCCGCAACATGGAGATTCCCGGACGCCTGCGGAGAAGATCGACGCTGTTCCAGCGAGCGCGGCCGCATCTTCCGCGAGAACGAGGAGCTGTTCGCCGAGACCAGCTGGTTCGCGGTGATGCTCGGCCAGGGCATCCTGCCGCGCGGACACGATCCGCGGGTCGACGTGATGCCGGACGCGGACATGCGCGACCGCCTGGCCCGCGTGCGCGATGTCGTGAGGAAATCCGTCGACACCATGCCGGCGCATTTCGACTACATCGCCAGGCATTGCGCCGCACCGCCTATTCCCTGAGGAAGGCGACGACTTTTTCGATGATCGCCGGATCGCGCAGGCCGCCGCTGTGCCCCAGGCCCTTCGTGCGCAGCAGCGCGGCACCGGGAATCAGCGCGGCGAGCGCCGCGGCGTGGGTGATCGGCGCGACGATGTCCTCTTCGTCGTGCACCACCAGCACCGGGAGGCGCACGTGCGGCGCGGCGGCCGCGATCGAGATCTCGCGCGCGGTTTGGCCGAACCGTTTGGCGAAGCGCGCCCGCAGGTTTTCGAGCGACTGCGCGTTGAGGCCCAGCATCATCGCGAACGACTCGAGGATGTAGTCCATGTCGGAGGGCACACCGAAGATGCAGATCCGGCGCGGATGGAATTCCTTCGTCTCCGCCAGCACCGTGAGCATCGCGGCGCCTCCGAGCGAGTGACCGATCACGGCGTGCACCGGCTCGTGCGCGCGCAACACGGCGACGAGGCTGTCGCGGAATCTCGGCAAGTCGGAGTATTTGCCGGGCGACTGGCCATGCGCGGGCGCGTCGATGCCGAGCACCGTGAAGCCGGCCGCGCGCAGCGGCGCGATGAAATTTCCGAAGCGCGCGGCGTGGCTGCCCCAGCCGTGCAGCATCACGACCACCGGACCGGCATCGCCCCATTTCCACAGCGTGAACGCGTCTGGCACCGATGGTCACGGTGGATTTCACCGCCTGCGCGACCACCGGCGCGTCGCCGGGATCGAGCCGGCGGCGCGGCGGCGTGAGGAACATGCGCAACGCGAGCCGGCCGGCGAGGGCGGGACTGATCGCCTGGACGATGGCGAAGAAGCGCCCCAGCCGTCGCTGCAGGTCCGGTGAAACGCCGGGCACCACGCGACCGAGAACGGGTTTACGGCGTTCCTCCATCACATGGTCGCCACGTAGGCAGCGGTGAATTCGGCCGGCATCCGCACCGCGCGGCCGCTCTCGAGATTGAGGCACACGTACTGCGTGGTGGCGCGCGCCAGCGTGCCGCCGTCCTGCGCCTGGCGCAGCTGGAACTTGCGCGTGACGCGCAGTTGCGGTCGGACTCGACGATCCACGTCGCCACCTCGACACGCTCGCCCGGCAACGCCGCGCGCACGTAGTCGATCTCGATGCGCAGCGCGGCCATGCCGCGCCGCAGCCGCGTGCAGTCGTCCACGGACAGTCCGAGCGCCGCGGAATGCGACCAGGCCGCGCGGTCGAGCCAGCGCAGATAGACGGCGTTGTTCACGTGGCCATAGGCATCGATGTCGTCTGTCGGCGACGTCCACCGAAACGACGTGCGGGTTGGCGTGATCCCACGAAGCATGCATGGAACTAAGTCTATGAAAGCCGGGCCTTATTTACACGCGATGCTAGAGTCCCGTCACGCAAAACCCGGAAGGTATTTCATGAAACGCATCGCCATGGTTCTAACCGGATGTCTCCTTGCGCAGTGCGCCGCAGCGGGCGTGTACGTCGAGCTGGTCAATCGCGACATCCCCTCGGGGACCACCGAACTCGCGCAGAAGATGTACGTGCAGGGCGGTAACGGCCGTTTCGTCGACGCGAATGGTCTCGTCTCCATCATCAAGGGCGACACGATGTACTTCGTGGACGACCAGGAGCGGTCATTCATCGCCTTTGACAAGGCCACGATGGCCAAGCTCGCGAAGCAGCTCAGCGCCCAGCTGGAGCGGCAGAAAGAACAGATCTCCAAGTTGCCACCGGACCAGCGCGCGCAGCTCGAGCAGTTGCTGGTGCCGTCCGGCGCGCGCGAGGTGAACGCCGTAGACACTGGCAAGACCGAGAAAGTGGATGGACGCACCTGCCGTGTCTGGGAAGTCACGCGCGGCGGGCAGCCGGACGATCAGGTGTGCGTCGTGCCGTTCGCGTCACTGCCCGGCAAGGAGAACATCCAGGCGGTGTTCGCCAACTTCGCCAAGGTCTTCGAGGAAATGGCGAAGAATCCGTCCCCACATTGGCCGGCATGATGAGCAACGAGTTCGACGCGCAAGCCAAGGTCAACGGTTTTCCGGTGCGGTCGCGCGCCTATGACAACGGCCGGCTCGGCGACACCGAGCAGGTGGTGAAGTTGTGGCGCGAGGAAGCGATCCCGACCTCCATGTTCGAGATCCCCGCGGGCTACCAGCCGAAGCAGATGACCGCACCCGGGAGCGGAACGGAATTTTGACCGCAGAGCGATGAAGTACAGCGACTACTACGCCGCCCTCGGCGTCGAGCGGAACGCGAGCGCCGCGGACATCAAGAAGGCCTATCGGCGCCTCGCGCAGAAATACCATCCGGACGTGTCCAAGGAGCCGGACGCCGAAGCGAAGTTCAAGGAAGTCGCCGAGGCGTACGGAGACGCTCAAGGACCCGGAAAAACGCGCCGCCTATGACGCGCTCGGCTCGCGCCCGCAGGGCGAGGAGTTCCGGCCGCCACCCGAATGGGCGCGGCAGCACGGCGCCGCCGGTGGGCAGTTTTCCTTCGACGATGCCGATTTCGCGGATCTGTTCTCGCGCTTCGGCGGGCGTGCGGGCGGCGCGTACGGCGGTGGCAACGGGGCGATTCCCGGACAGGACTTCGAGGTGCCGGTCGAGATCAGCATCGAAGACTCCTTCAACGGGACGACGCTCGAGCTCAATCTTCGATGACCGAGCGCGACGCCGCCGGCCGCGCTGCACCGCGTGCCGCACCCGGTGAAGGCGCGCATCGCGCCCGGCGCCATCGACGGTCAGCGCCTGCGCCTGCCCGGCAAGGGCGGCAAGGGCGTCAACGGCGCCCGCAACGGGACCTCTACCTGGATATCTCGCTCAAGCCGCACCGGCTGTATCGCGCGGTCGAACACGACCTCTACCTGGACCTGCCGCTTGCGCCCTGGGAAGCTGCGCTCGGCGCTGCCGTCGAAGTGCCGACGCTCGCCGGCAACGTCAACCTCAAGGTGCCCGCCGGCACCTCGTCGGGGCAGAAGCTCAGGCTCGCAGGGCGCGGGCTGCCGCGGCCGCGCGGCGGCGCGGGCGACCTGTTCGCGGTGGCTCAGATCGCCGTGCCCGCGACGCTTTCGGATCGCGAGCGCGAGCTGTACGCCGAGCTCGCGCGGACGGGCAGCCCGCCGCGGCGCAATTTCGCGGAGGGCGCATGAGCATGGAACCGAAGTGTCTGTGGCTCGATGAGCAGCGGGTAGTTGGTCTCGCGGAGCTGTCGATCTCTCGGGCCTCACCGAGGGCGAGCTGTCGAGCTCGTGGAGCACGAGGTATCCCGCTGCGCAGCGCGCCGGGCGCAGGCATACCTCTTCAGTGCGCGCGTGGTCACGGTGGCGCGCCAGGCATGCCGGCTGCGCGACGACCTGGAGCTCGACATGGCGGGACTCACGGTAGCGCTGCGACTGCTCGAGCGCGTGCGCGGACTCGAAGAGGAGATCGCGCGCTTGCGCGCGCTGCTGCCCAAGCGCTAGTCTGCGTGGCGAAAGGTCTGCTTCGAGCTGGCGTTCGGTCTCGCCGCCGGGACACAGTACGCACCTCGCAACCGGAGAAGAACATGAACAAGTCGCTGCGGCGCCGCCAATTCGTCCGCTCGGCGCTCGCCGTTATCCGCCGCGCTGCCGTTCGGCGCATTGTTTGCCGCGGACTGAAGCGACGCCCGCCGATGTCGAGGCCATGACCGGCGACGGCAAACAGATCCTGCTCAAGGGGTCGGACGTCAAGGACTTCGCGGCGCGACTGCGCGGCGACCTGCTGCTGCAGGAGCAGCGCGGCCTACGACGGTGCGCGTCGCGCTTGGAACGGCGCATTCGACCGCCACCCCGCGCTGATCGCGCGCTGCTCCGGCGCGGCCGACGTGATGGAAGCCGTGAAATTCGCCGCCGCGAACCGGCTGCTGGTGTCGGTGCGCGGCGGCGGCCACAGCCTCTCCGGACAGTCGGTGTGCGAGAAGGGCCTGATGATCGACCTGTCGCAGATGAACAGCGCGCGCGTCGATCCCGGCAAGCGCATCGCGACGCATCGAAGGCGGCGCGTTGTTAGGCGCGCTCGATCGCGAGGCGCTGGTGCACGGCCTGGCCACCACGGCCGGCACGGTCTCGCACACCGGCGTCGGCGGGCTCACGCTCGGCGGCGGCTTCGGCCGTATCGGCCGCAAATTCGGACTCGACCTGCGACAACGTGCGCTCGATCGATCTCGTGACCGCGGACGGCAAGTTCGTGACCGCCAGCAACCGCGAGAACAAGGAACTGTTCTGGGGCCTGCGCGGCGGCGGCGGCAATTTCGGCGTGGCGACCTCGTTCGAGTTCCAGCTGCATCCGGTCGATCCCGTCATGCTCGGCGGCGAGATGGTATTCGCCTGCGAGGACGCGCCGGCCATGCTGAAGTTCTATTTCGACTTCGCGACCCAGGCGCCCGACGAGCTCAACATCGACGTGTCGCTCGTGCGCCTGCCGAACGACATGCGATTCCTGTCGATGGATGTGTGCTGGTGCGGACCGCCAGGCCGCCGGAGAGAAGGCGCTGGCGCCGCTGCGGCAATTCCGCAAGCCGGTACGCGACGACGTCGCGCCGACGCCCTACGTGAAGCTGCAGGCGTCGGGCGACGAAGGCGCCGCGCACGGACACCGGTACTACATCAAGGGCGGGTTCGTGCAGAAGGCCAGCCAGGGGCTCATCGACGTGGCGATCGCGACCATCAACGAGGCGAAGCTCCCGGTGGTGAAGCGGTGGTGTTCCCGATGGGCGGCGGGGCGTATGCGCGCGTGAAGCCGAACGCCACTGCGTTCGCGCAGCGCGCGGCGGAGCACAACGTGTTCCTGTTCACGCGCTGGGACGATCCGGCGCAGTCGGACGCCGTCGGCGCCTGGACGCGCGGCACGTGGGCGAAGGTCGAGCCGAACACCTTCGGGTTCTACGTCAACGAGTACAACGCGGAAGACGCGTCGCGCCTGCGCGACACCTACGGCGTCAATTTCGAGCGCCTGGTGGCGCTCAAGACGAAGATGGATCCTGACAACCTGTTCCGCATGAACGCGAACATCGCGCCCGCAAGGCCTGAGGCTTCAGGCGACCGCGGGCGAGGACCGCTATCACCGGCACGATTGCTTCGTCCACCGCGTGGATGACGCCGTTCGACGCGCGCGAATATCCGGCGGCACGACGGCGATGCCGTTGATCAGGATCGCGCTGCCGTCGAGCGACGCGCGCAGGGCCCCCTTCGATGGGTTTGAGCACGCCGGGCAGGATGTCATTCGCCGCGATCGCGCCCGCCATGATGTGATTGCACAGGAACGGCTCGCAGCGTGCCCTTGTCCTTGAACATCGCGTCGAGTGCGCCCGCGGGCAGGCGCGCAGCGCCGCATCGGTGGGAGCGAATACCGTGTACCGACCCGGCGCGCGCAGCATGTCGATCGAGCGCCGCGGAATTGAGTGCACTCAGGAGAATCTTGAAATTGGCGGCTTCCGTCGCGACGTCGATGATGCTTTTCATGGGCGGCAGTATGCGCGCCCGGCCGGGAGCGAAACCGGCGGCGGGGCAAATAAACCCAAATCGCGACTGCGGCCCCCGGGGCTCCCGATTTGACGGCGGCGCGACTCCCGGAACTGTAAAATTCGCGCATGTTTCATGATGCCGACGCACTGCTGCTGGCCCGCTTCCAGTTCGCATTCACGGTCAGCTTTCACTTCATCTTCCCGGCGTTCTCGATCGGGCTGGCGAGTTATCTCGCGGTGCTCGAAGCGCTGTGGCTCAAGACCGGCAAGGCGCTCTACCTCGACCTGTTCAAGTACTGGCTGAAGATCTTCGCGATCATCGTTCGCGATGGGCGTGGTGTCGGGCATCGTGATGTCCTACCAGTTCGGCACCAACTGGGCGGTGTTCTCGGACCAGGCCGGGCCCGATCATCGGCCCGCTGATGGCCTACGAAGTGCTGACCGCGTTCTTCCTCGAGGCGGGCTTCCTCGGCGTGATGCTGTTCGGCATGAAGAAGGTCGGCAAGCGCCTGCATTTCGCCGCCACGCTGCATGGTGGCGGTCGGCACGTTCATCTCCGCGTTCTGGATCCTGTCGCGTCAACAGCTGGATGCAGACGCCCACCGGCTACGCGATCAACGCCGGACGGGCAGTTCGTGCCGGCGCGCGGCTGGTGCGACGATCATCTTCAACCCGAGCTTTCCGTATCGCCTGGTGCACACGGTGATCGCGGCCTACCTGACCACCGCGCTCGTCGGTGGGCGCGGTCGGCGCCTGGCACCTGCTGAAGGATCGCGGAACAGCGAACACGCGCGCAAGATGTTCTCGATGGCGATGTGGATGGCGGCGCTGGTCGCGCCGGTGCAGATCTTCGTCGGCGACCTGCACGGCCTCAACACGCTCGAGCACCAGCCGGCGAAGGTGATGGCGATGGAAGGGCATTACCAGAGCCATCCCGACGGCGCGCCGCTGATCCTGTTCGGCATTCCGAACGACGAAGCAGCAGCGCATGGACCACGCGATCGAGGTCCCGAAGCTCGTCGTCGCTGATCCTCAAGCACGATCTCGAACGCGCCGCTCGCGGGGCTCGACACCATCGCGCCCGAGAACCGGCCGCCGGTGGAGATCGTGTTCTGGTCGTTCCGCATCATGGTGGGGCTCGGCTTCGCTGATGCTCGCGCTCGGGCGTCGCGAGCCTGCTCGCGCGCGCCGCGCGGCAAGCTCTACGACTGGCGCTGGCTGCATCGCTTCGCGCTGGTGATGGGGCCCGTCGGGCTTCGTCGCGGTGATCGCGGGCTGGATCACCACCGAAGTCGGGCGCCAGCCGTTCACCGTCTACGGCCTGCTGCGCACCGCGGATTCCGCGTCGCCGCTGGCCGCGCCCGCGGTGGCCGCCTCGCTGCTCGCCTTCGTCGATCGTGTACTTCGCGGTGTTCGGCATGGGCACCTGGTACCTGCTCAGGCTCATGTCGCAGCGCGCCGCAGCCGCACGAGCCCGATCCGCCGAACGCGCCCGCGCATGCCGCCGGCATCACGCCCGGGCCCGCGCTCGCGGCCGGCGACCACCGGAGGAGCTCGCCATGGCTGAGAGCATCGTGCTCACCAATGTCTGGGCCGCGATCCTCGCGTTCGCGGTGTTCATGTACGTCGTCATGGACGGCTTCGATCTCGGCATCGGCATCCTGTTTCCGGTGCTTCGGCGTCGGCCGCGAGCGCGACACCGCGATGAACTCCATCGCGCCGGTCTGGGACGGCAACGAGACCTGGCTGGTGCTCGGCGGCGGCGGGCTGCTGGCCGCGTTTCCGCTCGCCTACGCCATCGTGCTGTCGGCGCTGTATCGCGCCGCTGATCGCGATGCTGCTGGCGCTGGTGTTCCGCGGCGTCGCGTTCGAGTTCCGCTGGCGCGATCCCGCGCACCGGCCGATCTGGGACTTCGCGTTCACCGCCGGCTCGTTCGTCGCGGCGTTCGCGCAGGGCATCACGCTCGGCGCGCTGCTGCAGGGCATCCACGTCGAGGGCCGCGCCTATGCGGGCGGCTGGTGGGACTGGCTGACGCCGTTCAGCCTGCTGACCGGCGTCGAGCGTGGTCGCCGGCTATGCGCTTGCTCGGCGCCTGCTGGCTGAACTGGAAGACCGAAGGCGAGACGCAGAAGCACGCGCGCCGCCTCATGCGCATCCTCGCGCCGGTCACGCTGGTCGCGATCGCTCGCGGTCAGCCTCGTCGACGCCGTTCCTCGGCGGCGCAGTACTGCGAGCGCTGGTTCGCGATGCCGCGCGTGCTGTTCACCGCGCAGGTGCCGCTGCTCATCGCGATCCTCACCTGGCGATTCGTGCGCAGCCTGCGCCGCAACTACGAGCTCGCGCCGTTCGTGCTCACGCTCGCGGTGTTCGGCGCTGTCGCTTCGTCGGGCTCGGCATCAGCATGTATCCGTACCTGATCCCGAACAGCATCACGCTGGAGATGGCCGCGGCGCCGGAGTCGAGCCAGGCGTTCATGCTGGTCGGCGCGGCGGTGCTCGTGCCGCTGATCCTCGCGTACACCGCGTGGTCGTACTGGGTGTTCCGCGGCAAGGTCGCGCACGAGGGATACCATTGATGCGCCCGAAGAGCGCGCCGCTGTGGCGGCGGCTCGGCTGGATGGCCCTCATCTGGGCCGTGAGCGTGTCCCTACTTGGAGTAGTTAGCTTGGTGCTGCGCTGGTGGTTAAAGTAGGCGGCATTCCTTCACCGGGGTCACCATGAACTCCAACACCGCTCTCTACGCGCTCGGCGCCATCCTGTTAGGCGCCGTCGGCATCTACTTCCACGATTTCGCCATGCAATGGCAGCCGGTTCCCGCGGGCTTCGCCGATGCGCACGCCGCTCGCGTACGTGAGCGGCGCGCTGCTCATCATCGGCGGCGCCGCGATCCTCGCGCGGCAAGGGCGAGCGCGGCGGCGCGCTGCTGCTCGCGGCATTCTTCGGCTTGTGGGTGGTGGCGCTCACCTGCCGCACGCGATCGCGGCGTATCGCGCACATCGGCGCCTGGAACGCGCCCGGCCGAGTTCACTTTCATGACCATGGGCGGCGTCGCGCTGTTCGCGAGCGGCGCCGGCGCGCATGCGCGGCACGCTGCTGCAGCGTCGCGCGCATCCTGGCCGGCGTCAGCGCCATGCGTGTTCGGCTTCGCGCACTTCAACTACATCGACTTCACGGCGAGCATGGTCCCGGCGCTGGATTCCGCCGAACAGACTGTTCTGGGCCTGGGCCACCGGCGCCGGCCACCTCGCGGCGGGCATCGCGCTGGTGAGCGGCTTCCAGGCGCGGCTCGCGGCCGCGCTGCGAGGCGGCGATGATGGCGTCGTTCGTGGTGCTGCTGCATCTGCCGCGCGTGATCGCCGCGCCCGACCAGCACGTCGAATGGATCATGCTCGGCGTGTCCAGCACGCTCACGGGCGCCGCCTGGCTCGTGAGGAAATACGCCGACTTGAACGAAGACCGGCCCGATTCCGACCGCTGCCGCCCATCGTGGTGCCGCATAGGAGCTGTCCGCCGACGCGCTGGCGGGCGTGATCGAGTCATTCGTGCTGCGCGAAGGCACGGACTACGGCGAACGCGACGTGCCGTTCGAGACGCAAGGTCGCCCAGGTGCGCGCGCCAGCTCGAACGGCGCGAGGCCGAGATCGTGTTCGACCCGAACACCGAGAGCATCGGCATCGTCGTCCGGAAGCCAGGGGCCCGCTGAGTCCGCATCAGTATCTATCCCTACGGCAACGCGGCTGCGCGGGTGATATCACTGCCCTGTTGGTGATAGATCCCCTTCCTGGAGCCGCTCCATGAATACCAACGCATTGCCCTTCGCCCTCGGCGCGATCTTGTTAGGCGCCGTGGGCATCTGGTTTCACGATTTCGCCCTGCAGTGGCAGCCGGTGCCGGCCGGCTTTCCGCTCAGGACCGCGTTTGCCATCGTGACGGGCCTGCTGCTGATCCTGGGTGGCGGCGAGACCCTGAGCGGCAAATTCGCGCGCGGCGGAGCGGTGCTGCTCATGAGCATCTACGGGCTGTGGGTGCTGATCCTGCACGGTCCGCTGCTCGTGTCGAAGCCCACCGACCTCGGCACCTGGAATGGCGTCGCGGAAATCGTCTTCATGACGGTCGGTGCGGTCGCGCTGTATGCCGGCGCCCGTGGACTGCGCGGCAAGGTGGCGGGAGGCGTGTGCCTGACGGCCGGTTTCTGCGCGCTGGTCTTCGGCGCCACGCACTTCAAGTACGCGCCGTTCACGGCCACGATGGTGCCGGCGTGGATTCCGCCGAACCAGATCTTCTGGGCCTATGCGACCGGAGCGGCGCACGTGGTCGCGGGCCTGTCGCTGGTGAGCGGCATCCGTTCGCAACTCGGCGCGACACTGCTGGCCGTGATGATGGCGTTGTTCGTGATCCTCGTGCACATCCCGCGCGTATACGCATCGCCCGGCGAGCAGCTCGAATGGATCATGCTTGGAGTCGCGCTGTCGATGTCCGGTGCCGCCTGGCTGGTGCGCAAGTACGCCGCCTGACGTTCCGGATAGACTTCCCCGCACCGAGCACGACAAGATCGTGGTGCTGGCGGAGGATTGATGAACACGCGCCGTGATTTCCTCGCACTCTCCCTGGCCACCGCGCTCGCGTCGCGCGCCGACGCGGCCGGGAGCGCCGAGCGCGCGCTGAAGCGCATCCACAAGCGCATCGGCGGCCGGCTCGGCGTCGACGTGCTCGACTCGCAGAGCGGCAGGCGTTTCGGCATCGACGAGACCTCGCGTTATGCGATGGCGTCCACGTTCAAGATGCCGCTGGCCGCCGCGCTGCTGTGGCAGATCGACCGCGGCGCGTTCGGCCCGGAGCGGTCGCTCGCAATCTCGCGGCAAGACATGGTGCACAACTCGCCGGCGGTCGAGGCCCGGCTCGCGGCCGGCGGCACGGCGATGACCATTCGCGAGCTGTGCGTCGCCATCCTCACGCAGAGCGACAACGCCGCCGCCAACGTGCTGCTCGCGGGCATCGGCGGGCCGGCGGCGCTCACCAATTTCTTCCGCACCAGCGTCGGCGACGAAGTGACGCGCTTCGACCGCACTGAACTGGAATTGAACAGCAATCTGCCCGGCGACCCGCGCGACACCACCACGCCGCGCGCAATGGTCGACTCGATGCTGCGGATCTTCACGCAGGACGTGCTGTCGCTGCCCGCGCGCGCGTTGCTCATCGACTGGATGATCGCGTCGCGTACCGGGCTCGACCGGGTGCGCGCGGGCATTCCGAAGAGCTGGCAGGTGGGCGACAAGACCGGCACGGGACAGAACGGCTCGGTGAACGACCTGGCCGTCGCCTATCCACCCGGGCGGCGGCCGATCTTCGTGGCCGTCTTCATGAGCGAATCGAAACTGTCGACGATCGAGCTCGGCGCGGCGCACGCGGAGATCGGCCGGCTCGTCGCGGAAGAAAAGTGGCCGTGATTCGTTGACCTACTAGCCGACTAGTTGACAAAGCATTCGCGCCCGGGTTTTACTACTAGCCGACTAGTAGGAGACCCCGATGGACATCGTTCTGGCCGATCGCGAAGCCGAAATCATGGAAGTGCTGTGGGACGCAGGGCCCTCGACCGTTGCCGAGGTCAAGGAGCACGTCACCGATGAGCTCGCGTACACGACGGTGCTGACCATCCTGCGCACGCTCGAGAGCAAGGGCTATGTAACGCACGATCCGGAAGGCAAGGCGCATCGCTATTCGGCGCTCATCGAGCGCGATGCCGCGCGCCGCAGCGCACTCCAGGCCATGGCGGAGAAATTCTTCAAGGGCTCCACCGCGGGGCTGCTCACGCATCTGGTTGCGGAGGAGCAATTGAAGCCCGCCGACCTCCGCCGCCTGCGCGAATTGCTCACGAAGCGCGCCCGCAAGGCCCGGTCATGATCGCCTCGTTCATCATGTACGGCACCGTCATCGGCCTCTTCATCGCGGCGACCGCCTGGCTGCTCGAGATCGCGCTGCGCGGCCAGGGGCGCGCGCGGCGCCACGTCTGGATCGCCGCCATCCTGGCCACGCTTGCGGTGCCGCCCCTCGCCATGCTGCTGCAGGAGCCCGCGGTGGCCATCCCTCAGCATCGGGCCGGCCCAGGGCCGTTCGAGGTCGCCATGCCGGCGCGCGTATCCGCCTTTCTGCAGGCGTACACCCGCCCGGCGGGACGCATTGCTCTCCGGCCGGTCGCTCGATGAAATCGCGACGGCACTGTGGATCTCCGTAACCGCGGTGTTCCTCCTGTATCAGCTCCTCAACGCCTGGAAGCTCACGCGGCGCGCGCGCACCTGGCAGTCGGCGACCATTGACTCGCAGGTGATCGACGTCGCGCACGACGTTGGGCCCGCGCTGTACGGCTGGTGGCGGCCACGAATCGTGTTTCCGGACTGGCTGCTCGGTGCACCCGTCGCGACGCAGCGGCTCGCGCTCGCGCACGAGCGCGAACACCTCGCGGAGCGCGATCCGCAGATCCTGGCCGCGGCCACCCTCGCGGCCGTGCTGCTGCCGTGGAATGCGGCACTGTGGTGGATGCTGCGCCGCCTGCGCTTCGCCATGGAAGTCGACTGCGACGCGCGCGTGCTGCGCGGCGGCGCGGACGTCTCGGACTACGGTCTCGCGCTGCTGTTCGTGAGCGAGCGCCAGGCGAACTTTCCCAACGCAACGATCGCGCTCATCGAGCGCCCCTCACAACTGGAACGGAGGATCAACATCATGGTGACGTCACATCGGCGGCCCGCCCTGGTCGCCGCGCTCTGCCTGGCGCTCGCGGGCACGTGCGCATTCGCCGCCGCCCAGGTCGAAGCGCCCGCCAGAACCGAAGCTGCGCCGCGCAAGCCTGTGCCCGGTGGCGAGAATGCGATGCGGCTCGGCTACGCCTTCGAACAGTACATCCAGAAGCGATACGCGGGGCTGCTGGACGAGGAGGTGGAGGGCACGGCCGTCGTCATCGCGCTCGTCGACGAGGAAATGAAGATCGAGAAATCGGCGCAGGTCATCTCGCGCGAGGAGATCGAGGACATCCAGGCCGATGAATCGATGTTCGAATCCATCGGCATGACCCACGAGGAGGTGCCCTACGCTGGGCGCGATGGGCATGCAGTCGCCGAAGGACCCCGGCCACAAGCTGCTGGTCGTCTACACCGAGAAAACCACGCCCGGCGAGCGCTTCGTCTCGAAGCTTGCTCCCGACACGCGGGCCCTCGATCGCCAGATCTTCCAGCGGTACTTTGCTGATGTGGCGAAGCAAGGTGTGCCCGCCGGCGCACGGCCGTGGGTCCTGCTCGATCGGCAGGGCCAGGTGCTGCGATCGGGCGTGGAGTCACTGAATCCCAAGGAACTGAACGCGCGCCTCGAGGCGCGTTTCGCCGGCATCAAGACGCGCGAGACCACGCTCACGGCGATCGTCGACGACAAGAACTCGCCCGTGAAGGATCGTGGCGGCCGGGAGCTGCACATGTTCTGCGTCTGGCTGGCGCCGGAATCGCCGCTGCCGAAGAGTTGACGGGTTCAGGTCCCGAACGATTCCCGTGGAATGTGGCGGGGCCTGGTTCTCATTTGCGTGTTGTCCTGCAGCGGCTGTGAGCCGCCCGTGAAGTCGCCGGCCGAGGCCGTGCAAAGCGTGCTCGCGAACCGCAAGTGGATGGACGACTCGGCGCGTTGTCCCGCCGCGGTCATGCGCAAGAAGGCGGGCGCCGACGCAATCGCCGACGTGAGCTGCGGCGGGCGCGATGTGACGGCGTGCTTTGCACGCTGCCGCGCCGGAGAGGCCAACGCCTGTTACCGGCTTGCGTACGAGCTGCAGCAGGCGAACCTCGAAGAATCTGCATATGCGGCGCTCTATCAGCGCAGTTGCATCCTCGGCGAGGCATCGGGATGCACCAATCGCGCAGCCGGCATGCTGAACGTGCGGCCGAAGAATCCCGACGTCCGGCAATGCGCCGCGCAGACCTTCACGCGCACCTGTGCGCTCGAGGATGCCTGGGGCTGCACCATGCGCGGCAGCCTGCTGTATGCCGGCATTGGCGTCGAAAAGAACGCGAAGCTCGCGCTCGAGGCGCTGGACAAGGGCTGCGAATACAGCGACGAGACGCACGAAGCGTGCAAGAGTGCGGAAAGGTTGAAGGAGCAGATCGCGCTCGAAGCCGCTGAAAAAAACTGAGGCACGACATGTCAACGAGAATCCTGACGATCGCCTTCCTCCTGGCGCTTTCGGGCGCGGCGCACCCGCAGACCGCCGGACCCGCCCCGACCCAATCAGCTGACCGACGAAATTGCCGCCGCGGACGCCGCGCTGTTCGCCGCCTTTTTCGAGCGCTGCGATACCGCGGCGCTGGCCACGATGATCAGCGACGATTTCGAGATGTTTCACGACAAGGGCGGGCGCACCGCCACGTCGGCAAAGGAATTCATGGCCAACATCGAGGGCACCTGCGCGCGCCAGAAGACCGGCGAGGACTACCGCGCGCGCCGCGAGCTCGTGCCGGGCACGCTGAAGGTCTATCCGCTCAACAAATACGGCGCCGTCGAAACGGGCGAGCACAGGTTCTTCCAGCTGCTGCCGGGCAAGCCGGAGAAGCTGGTCGAGATTGCGCTGTTCACGCACGTGTGGAAGAAGGAGCCGGGCGGCTGGAAGCTGGCGCGCGTGGTCAGCTACGACCACCGTCTGACGAACTGAGCGCGCTTTTTCCGCGTTGCGATGGCGCGGTACCCGATGTCGCGCCGGCACTGCATGTCCGTCCAGCTGACCGCATCCACCAGCGCATAGGCCTGGGCCTGCGCCGCGGAAACGCTCTCTCCGAGACCCACCGCGCACAGCACGCGGCCGCCGTTGGTGACCACCTGGCCGTGCCCGCCGCCTTCGTGCCGGCGTGGAACACCTTGCCCGGGTAGCTTGCGCGGCCTCGTCGAGCCCTGCGATGACGTCGCCCTTGCGCACCGTGTCCGGATAGCCGCCGGCCGCGAGCACGACGCCGAGCGCGGCGCGCGGATCCCAGTCGGCCTGCACCGTGTCGAGCCGGCCTGCGAGCGCGGCCTCGCACAGCTCCATGAGATCGCTACTTGCAGCCGCATCAGGATCGGCTGCGTTTCCGGATCGCCGAAGCGGCAGTTGAACTCGAGCACGTTCGGCGTGCCGTCCGGGGCACCATGATGCCGGCGTAGAGGAAGCCGGTGTACGGCATGCCGTCCGTCGCGAGCCCGCGGATCGTCGGCTCGATCACCTCGCGCATGATGCGCGCGTGCATCGCGGCGTGACCACCGGCGCGGGCGAATAGGCGCCCATGCCGCCGGTGTTGGGGCCCGCGTCGCCGTCGTCGCAGGCGCTTGTGATCCTGCGACGTCGCGAGCGGCAGCATGTTCTTGCCGTCGGCCATGACGATGAAGCTCGCTTCCTCGCCCTCGAGGAATTCCTCGATGACGACCTCGTCGCCGGCGGCGCCGAACTGCCCGTCGAACATGGCGCGCGCGGTGGCGATGGCTTCGTCGGCGCGTGTCGGCGATGACCACGCCCTTGCCGGCGGCGAGCCCGCTCGCCTTCACGACGATCGGCGCGCGCTGCTGCGCGCACGTAGGCCGCGATCGAAAGTCTCGCGCGTGAACGTGGCGTAGGCCGCGGTCGGAATGCCGTGGCGCTTCAGGAATTCCTTGGTGAACGCCTTGGAGCCTTCGAGCTGCGCGGCGGCCTGCGCGCGGGCCCGAAGCAGCGCAGGCCGCGCGGCTGGAACGCATCGACGACGCCGGCGACCAGCGGCGCCTTCGGGCCCGACGATCGTGAGGCCGACGCTTCTCGGCCTGCGCGAGCGCGACGAGCCCCGCGATGTCTTCCGCCGGCGACGTCGACGTTGCGCACCTTGCGGCTCGGTGGCGGTGCCGGCGTTGCCCGGCGCGACCAGCACCTCGGTGACGCGCGGCGACTGCGCGCACTTCCAGGCCAGCGCGTGCTCGCGCCCGCCGGCACCGATGATCAGAACTTTCATGCGGATCAGTGCCGGAAGTGCCGCATGCCGGTGAACACCATCGCCATGCCGTGCTCGTCCGCGGCGGCGATGACTTCGTCGTCGCGCTTGCGAGCCGCCGGGCTGGATCACGGCCTTGATGCCGTACTCGGCGGCGACGTCGAGGCCGTCGCGGAACGGGAAGAACGCGTCGGAGGCCATGACAGCGCCCGCGACGCGAGGCCTCTCGTCCGCCGCCTTCATCGCCGCGACGCGGCTCGAATACACGCGGCTCATCTGCCCGGCGCCGACGCCGATCGTCGTGCCTTCGCGCGCGAACACGATGGCGTTCGACTTCACGAACTTGCACACGCGCCAGGCGAACAGCAGGTCCGCGATCTGCGTGCGGCGTGGGCTTGCGCGTGCGTCACGATCTTGAAGGTCGTCGCGGCTGCGCGATGCGCGGTGTCGCGCGTCTGCACGAGCAGGCCGCCGGTGACGCTGCGATATTCGAGCTCGCTGCCGGCGCGCTGTCGCGAGCGCGCCGAGCGCCAGCACGCGCACGTTCGGCTTGCCGGCGAGCACCGGCGGCGGCGTCGGCGCGACACCGACGGCGCCGCGATGCACCTCGACGAACTGCCGCCCGACGATCGCCGTCGGCCGTGGCGGCATCCAGCTCGCGGTTGAACGCGATGATGCCGCCGAACGCGGAGGTGGGATCGGTGCGATAGGCGCGCTCGTAGGCCTCGCGCCAGCGAGACCGCGGTCGCGACGCCGCAGGGATTCGCGTGCTTGACGATGACGCAGGCGGGCTCGTCGAACTGCCGCACGCATTCGATCGCGGTGTCCGCATCCGCGATGTTGTTGAACGAGAGCTCCTTGCCCTGCAGCATGCGTGCGCGTTCGCGACGCACGAGCCCGCGCGCGCCCGAGCTCGCGATAGAACGCCGCCTGCTGGTGCGGGTTCTCGCCGTAGCGCAGGTCCTGCACCTTTTCGAACACCAGCGGCAGCGTCGCGGGAAACGCTCGGCGGGTCTGCCTCGCGCGCGCGAGCAGGTAGCTGCGACACCATCGCGTCGTACCGCGCCGTGTGCGCGAACGCCTTGGCGGCGAGGCGCGAGCGCGTGGCGATGCTGGTGCCGCCGGCGTTCGCGTCGAGCTCGCCGAGCACCAGCGCGTAGTCGGCCGGATCGACGACCACCGCGACCGACTCGTGATTCTTCGCCGCGGCGCGCACCATCGCCGGGCCGCCGATGTCGATGTTCTCGATGGCCTCGCGCGTAGGTGCAGTCGGGCCTGCGCGACGGTCTGCGGCGAACGGATAGAGATTCACGACGAGCAGGTCGATCGGCGCGATGCCGTGCTTCGCCATGACCGCGTCGTCGACGCCGCGCCGGCCGAGCAGGCCGCCGTGGATCTTGCGGATGCAGCGTCTTGACGCGCCCATCCATGATTTCGGGAAAGCCGGTGTGGCTCGCGACTTCGTTCGACCGCGAGGCCCGCGTCGCGCAGCAGCTTGGCCGTGCCGCCGGTGGAGAGCATCTCGACGTTGCGCGCAGCGAGCGCGCGCGCGAGTCGACCAGCCCGGTCTTGTCGGAAACGGAAAGCAGCGCGCGGCGGATCGGGACGAGCATCGACGCAGCTCTGCGTTCAGGCCGACAGGCCGAACTGGCGCAGTTTCTTGCGCAGCGTGCCGCGGTTGATGCCGAGGATGCGCGGCGGCGCGGCTCTGGTTGCCCGACGGCGTAGTCGAGCACCGCCTTGAACAGCGGCTCTTCGACCTCGCGCAGCACCAGGTCGTACAGGTGCGCGGGCCGGTGGCCGTTCAGGCTCGAGAAGTAATCGTGCAGAGCGCGCGTTCGGCGTGGTTGCGCAGCGGCACTTCGAGCGTGCCGTTGCGACCGGAATCCTTGCGAGGCCGGAATTTTTCGCCGTCTTTGCTGCGCATCGTCTGTGCCCGAGCCTGAACACCTTCGTCTCATACGCACGCTGCAATACCTCCCCAGGTTGCAACGGCGGTCTCATCGCGACCCACCCATCGACGAGACTTTTCTTCGCCAACGCAAACTGCGACGCGGAAGTCGACGCTGCCATCAACTCCCGACGGACATCGGGCGGATCAGGCAACGTTTCGAAATACCAACCGAGATGTTTGCGTGCGACTCGCACCCCGGTGTCTTCGCCGTAGAAAGCGTACAGGGATTCGAGGTGCGCGAGGATGATAGCACGCACTTCGGCGAGTGGAAGTGCGGCGCGCGATTTCTTCCGTGAGATCAAAAAAGAATTGACAGCGCGAAAAATCCATGGCGCGCCATGCGCCGCGCGGCCGATCATTACTCCGTCGGCGCCGTGAAATCAAGCACCGCGCGCGCTTTTTGCGGCGAATCGATATCACCGTTCGCGAATACTGGAATTCTGCACACGCGATTTGATCTCGCGAATCGTGTCGTACTCCGCTGCGCCGTATAAAAATCCTCGCGCGTGCGGCCGTGCACGGCAAGCGCTGGAATGCCGCACGCTTCAGCGATTGCGCGATGCGCACGCCGTTGCGCGCTCGCGACTCCAGCCGGTGCGGATCTTGAGCGTCACGGGCACGCTCGACTGCGCGCACCACCGCGTCGAGAATTCGCGCGACGAGCGGCTCGTCCGTGAGCAGCGCGGAGCCGCACAGCCTTGCACACTTTTTTCGCGGGACATCCCATGTTGATGTCGATGATCTGCGCGCCGAGCTCGACGTTGAGGCGCGCGGCTTCGGCGAGCGCCGCGGGTCCGCGCCCGCGAGCTGCACGACGCGCGGCTCGGGCTCGCCCGCGTGATCCATGCGCACGCCGCGACTTCGGCGTGCTCCACAGCCGCGTGTCACAGGTGAGCATCTCGGAGGCCGCGAGGCCCGCGCCGAGCTGGCGGCACAGATCATGCGGAATGGGCGGTCCGTGACGCCCGCCATCGGCGCGAGCACGACGTTCGAGCTGCAGCTCGTATGGACCGATGCGCATGCGAGCGGCGATCGGCGCTCAGCAGCGCGGCGCGGCGCCGTGCGTCGTTGGCGCAGCCGATGGCGCCGCTCTCGGCGCGCAGGCACGCGTCGATTTCGAAGCCGACCGCGGCCTTGCCCGGATCGTTCACGTCATCTCGGCGTCGATGCGCTGGCCGGGCTCGAGCAGGCGCTTCCGCGACGCGCTTGCGGCAGGTAGTCCGCGGGCTCGAGGTCGCGCGTGGCGACGCGCATTGCCGTAACGATCCTGCAGCGTGAGGCGCAGCAAGGGCAGTGGCTGCACGCGCGTCGCTGTCGTTCTGCAGGGACAGCCGCACGCGCAGGAGCGTGCCCTCGCCGCCTTCGGTTCGGCGCCGAGCTGCTTGACGGAATACGCGGTGAGGTCCCAGCGCGGCACCAGCGTGACGCCGAACCAGCCGTAGACCGTCGATGGCCAGCGGGCCGAACGACGGGCTCAGCGCGAGGCTCTGCCGGTTGTGGTGGACGACCTGGAGCACGAGCAGCAGCGCCAGCACGCGCGACGCCGCTCACGTACTGCCACGGCGGCCGGTGCGACGCGGGCGCGCTCGAGCAGCGGCTCGAGCGCCGCATCGCGCTCGGCGCTGCGGTGCTCGGCGCTGTCGCGGGCGCTGCGGCCGCCGCGTCGTGCTCGTCCGGCGTCGAAGTCGCTCGCGCGGCGCCCGGTGCTCGCCGGTGCGCGCTGCGTCGGCCTGCGCTTCGGCTTCCGCGAACATTTCCTCGACCCAGGCGAGGATCGGGCTGCGTCGCGGCGACGGGCGCTTCGCCGGCTCCGAGCGGCTCGCGGAAAGCGGCGACTCTTCGATCACCGATTCGGCGTCGGCCGGCGGTTCGTCGTCGTCGAGCAGCGACCAGTCGTCGGCGGCGATGGTGTCGGTGTGCGCCGGATCATCGTCCTGCGCCGCGGGTCGGCTCGGGCTCCGCGCTCCGGTGGTGGCTCTTCGGCGAGCACCACGGCCTCGTAGCTGCCCGAGCCCGTGTCGTGCTCGGCTTCGGAGGGCGAGATGAAAATGTCGGAGACGTCGGTGGCGGCGGCGTCGAACTCGAGCGATTCCTCGGCTGCGCTCGGCCGGCTTCGAGGCTCGGCGTACAGCGACGATTCCGGTTCGGCGGCGAGCTCCGGTTCGGGCTCGGGCTCGGCGCAGGTTCCGGCTCCGGCTCGGGCTCCATCGCCACGCCGGCGCCGAGCGCGGGCTCGATCGATGGTCGGGTGCGGTTTCGAGCAGGCGGCGCTTGGCGGTGTCGGAGATGCCGCCGGCCGGATCGCCTTCGCGCAGCGCGATGAGCGCGTTGAACACGTTCGCGCAGCGGCCGCAGCGCACGTAACCCTGTCCGGCGCGCAGATCCACGGTCGTGACGACCAGTGTCAGCGTGCATTTGGGACAGACGGTGAACAAGGCTGCTTACTTCCTGCTCGGCGGACTGCCGGTGAGCGCCGTCCAGCCGTCGCGCGTCGCAAAAGGCGCGATATCAAACCACGGCGCGTGCGCGCGTGTCACCTCGTCGGCCTGCGCGCTCGAGCAGGCCCGCGAGCACGATCCGGCCGCCGGGCGCGCGTCAGCGCGGCGAAGCGCGGCGCGAGCTCGCACAGCGGGCCGCACAGGATGTTAGCCAGCAGGATGTCGGCGCCCGCGCGGCAGCGTCGCGTCCGTCGTCGACCACGTGCACCTGCGCGGCGACGTCGTTGGCGGCCGCGTTGTCGCGCGTCGCGGTGAGCGCCTGCGGATCGATGTCGAAGGCGTAGGCCGCGCGCGCGCCGAGCTTCGACGGCGGCCACCGCCAGCACGCCCGAGCCGCAGCCGTAGTCGATGGCGAGCTGGCCCGCGCGCGGCGTGTTCGTCGAGCCAGGCCAGGCACATCGCCGTGGTGGCGTGGGTGCCGGTGCCGAACGCGAGGCCCGGGATCGAGGCGCACGATCACCGCGCCTTCGGTGTGCACGTGCTGCATGATGCGGCGCGACCCACAGCCGCCGGCCGAAACGCATGGGATGGAAGTCGCGCAGCCATTCGCGTTCCCAGACGCGGTCGGCCAGCGTCTCGAGCGATGCAGCGCGCCGGCTCGACGCGCAGCACGTGCGACAGGCCCGCGACGAGCTCCTCCGGCGACGTGTCGAACGGAAACAGCGCCTGCAGGCGCGAGTGCGGCCAGAGCCGGAATTCGCCGGGCGCGGGCTCGAGCATCGGATCGTCGCGCTGGTCGGTGTACGAGACCGCGACGCGCGCCGAATTCGAAGCAGGCCTCTTCGACGCGCTCGGCATCGAGCCCGTCGAGATCCAGCGTGAGAGCGAGCTGCGGCACGCGTGCCTGACTACTTCAGGCCGAGTCGGCGCTCCAGGTAGTGGATGTCCTGCCCACCCGTGCGGAACGCCTGGTGCGTGAAGATTTCCTGGTGCAGCGCCATGTTGGTCTTGATGCCCTCGACCACCATCTCCGCCAGCGCATTGCGCATGCGGGCGATCGCGGTTTCGCGCGTGTCGCCGTAGGCGATGACCTTGGCGATCAGCGAATCGTAGTGCGGCGGCACGTTGTAGCCGGAGTAGATGTGGCTATCCACGCGGACGCCCGGCCCGCCGGGCGCGTGCCACAGCTTGATCGGGCCCGGGCGAGGGCATGAAGGTCTTCGCGTCCTCGGCGTTGATGCGGCACTCGATCGCGTGGCCGCGTGAGCTTGATGTCCTTCTGCGTGTACTGCAGCTTCTCGCCCGCGGCGATCATGCAGCTGCGCCTTCACGAGGTCGATGCCCGTGATCAGCTCGGTCACCGGATGCTCGACCTGGATGCGCGTGTTCATCTCGATGAAGTAGAACTCGTCGTCCTGGTAGAGGAACTCGAGCGTGCCGGCGCTGCGGTAGCCGACCGCCTTGCAGGCCTCGACGCACGCGCTCGCCCATCGTCTCGCGCTGCTGCGGCGTGATGCCCGGGCGCCGGCGCTTCCTCGATCACCTTCTGGTGGCGGCGCTGCATGGAGCAGTCGCGTTCGCCGAGGTGGATCACGTTGCCGTAGTTGTCGGCCAGCACCTGGAACTCGATGTGCCGCGGGCGCTCGAGGAATTTCTCCATGTAGACCTGGTCGTTGCCGAACGCCGCGCGGCGCCTCGGCCTTGGTGACCGCGATGGCGTTGAGCAGCGCGGCCTCGCTGTGCACGACGCGCATGCCGCGGCCGCCGCCGCCGCCCGAGGCCTTGATGATCACCGGGTAGCCGATCTCGCGCGCGATGCGGAGGTTCTCTTCCGGCACGTCGCCCAGCGGGCCGCCGGAGCCCGGCACGCAGGGCACGCCGGCCTTCTTCATGACGTTGATGGCCGAAACCTTGTCGCCCATCATGCGGATCACGTCGGCGCGCGGGCCGATGAACGTGAAGCCGCTCTTCTCGACGCGCTCGGCGAAGTCGGCGTTCTCGGAGAGGAAGCCGTAGCCGGGATGGATGCCCACCGCGTCGGTGACCTCGGCCGCGCTGATGATCGCCGGCATGTTGAGGTAGCTCTTCTGCGACGGCGGCGGGCCGATGCAGACCGATTCGTCGGCCAGCAGCACGTGCTTGAGGTTGTAGTCGGCCGTGGAATGCACGGCGACCGTCTTGATGCCGAGCTCGCGGCAGGCGCGCAGGATGCGCAGCGCGATCTCGCCGCGATTGGCGATGACGATTTTGTCGAGCATGCGCGCGCTTATTCGATGACGAACAGCGGCTGGCCGAATTCCACCGGATCGCCGTTCGTGGCCATGATCGCGGTGACCTTGCCGGCCTTGTCGCTCTCGATCTGGTTCATCATCTTCATCGCTTCGATGATGCAGAGCACCTGGCCTTCCTTGACCTCGCTGCCGATCTCGACGAACGGCTTCGCGCCGGGCGAGGCGCGCGGCGTAGAACGTGCCGACCATCGGCGCGGCGACGACGTGTTCGTTCGCGCGGCGCGCGGGCGCGGCGGGCGCGCCGCCGCGCGGCGGTGGCGGCCGCGGCGGCGCGGCGCGCGGCGGCGACGGGCGCGTGCATCATGCGGCGCGCATGTGCGTGCACGACTGCGCCGGTGGGCATGCGGCTGATGCGCACCGCTTCCTCGCCTTCCTTGATCTCGATTTCGGCGATGCCCGACTCCTCGAGTAGTTCGATGAGTTTCTTGACTTTGCGAATGTCCAATGCGGACTCCCTTCGTTGAACGCTGATCGGTCTTGGCGAGGCGCGCGGCGGCGGCCTGGACGGCGAGCTCGTAGCCCAGCGCGCCGAGGCCGACGATGCAGCCCACGGCGATGTCCGAGAAATACGAGTGGTGGCGGAATTTCTCGCGCGCGAACGTGTTCGACAGGTGCACTTCGATGAACGGCAGCTTCACGCCGAGCAGCGCGTCGCGCAGCGCGACGCTGGTGTGGGTGAAGCCGCCCGGATTGATGATGGCGAAGGCGATGCCGTTGGCCCTGGCGGTCTGGATGCGGTCGATGAGCTCGTGCTCGGCATTGCTCTGGAAGGCGACGAGCTCGTGGCCGAGCTCGGGCGCGGCGTTCTTGGCGCGTTCCTCGATGGCGGCCAGCGTGTCCGAGCCGTAGACCTCGGGCTCGCGCTGGCCCAGCAGGTTCAGGTTCGGGCCGTTGAGTAATAAGAGTCGCGCCATAAGGCCTTCGAGCTCCCCAGGTCGTGAAGGCGGCGAATTTACCGTAATCGGCGGGTAACGTGCGCGGTTTTCGGCAATCTGCCGCGATCGGCGTCTAATTCGCGTCGGTCGGGCCGGCTTCGGCTTCGTTCTGGGCGCGTTCGCGCGGCCATCTCCCGGAACGCGTCGGCGACAGCCGCCTGGGCCGCCTCGCGCGTCAGGACGCCATTGTCGATATCCCGCAGCCGATCGAACGCGAAATTGGCCTCATCTTCGTGTAACTCGCCAATCTTGATCGTCAGGATGCGGTTCTGGCTGTCCACGAACACGGAGAACGGGAAGGCCATGCCCATGCCGAAGGCCTCGGCCGCCGCCAAGCCGTCCTCCTCGCCGATCAGCAACGGGTAGTTGATGGGCATCTTTTTCACGAACTCGAGCACATCGTCTCTGAAATCGACGGCAACTCCCACGATCTCGGCGTTCTGCGCCTTGCGCTGCATCCTTATCTTATTGAGCAGCGGGATCTCGCGCCGGCAGGGCGCACACCAGGTCGCCCAGAAATTCACCATCAGCGGCCGGCCGCCGAAGCTCGACGAGCTTCGTGGGCTTGCCGTCCAGGTCCGCCAGCGTGATGTCGGGAAGCGTGTCGGGGACGGATCTTCTTCGGCGGCGGCTTCGGCTGCGGCGTCGGCCGCCAGCGCGCGGCGGCGGCGCGGCTCGGCGCGCCGGAGACGCCGATCTGCCGTGAGCGGCTGCAGCTCGATACGCGACGTAGCCAAGCGACGCCGGCGGCGAAAATGAGCAGCGCCGCGAGCAGCAGCTCGCGGTGCTCGCGGATTCAGTTGCGTCACGTTGCGGGTTGAGTCGCCGGGGCGACCGCTTGCCGGACCACGGCCGCGAACTCCGCAGCCTTCATGAATCCGACGACGCGGAAGTTTCGCCGTTCCTCTCCGTCAGCGCCATAGAAAGCGATGGTCGGCGGGCCGAAGATGCCGAAGTGCTTGCAGCAGCGCCTGGTCCGTCGTCGTCGTTCTCGGTGACGTCCGCCTGCAGCAGCACGGTGTTGCGCGAGCGCGGCCTGCACCGTCCGGCACGGTGAACGTGTTGTGTTCCATCTCTTTGCAGGACACGCACCAGTCCGCATAGAAGTCGAGCATCACGGACTTGCCGGCGGCCTTCGCGGCCGCGACTTCGCGCTCGAGATCCGCGACGGTCTTGATGCGCTTGAACTCGAGCTGCTTCTGCCTTGCGCCGACGAGCGCGGAATCGGCGCGCAGCGGATTCGTGCTGCCGAGCGCGCGCGCCGACGATCAGCAGCCACGCCATAGACGCCGCGACGACGACGCCGAGCGCGCGCGACAGACGTTGCGCGCCGGCGCGGTCTTCGGCGCGCGCACGCCACAACACCCAGGCCAGCGACGAACGCCGGGCACCGCCCACAGCAGCATGCTCGCGCCAGCCCGGCACGATGCGCGACAACAGCCACGCGGCCACGCGCGAGGAACATCACGCCGAACAGATTCTTGATCGTGTCCATCCACGCGCCGGCGCGCGGCAGCAGCGCGCCCGCCGACGCGCCGACCAGCAGCAGCGGCGTGCCCATGCCGAGCTCGATGACGAACAGCGCGGCGCCGCCGCGCACCACGTCGCCGGTCTGGCTGATGAAGGTCAGCGCGCGCGATCAGCGCGCGGCGCGACGCAGGCCGAGACGATGAGCGCCGACAGCGCGCCCATGACGCCGACGCCGATGTACGTGCCCGCCTGCTGCTTGTTGCTCTCGCTCGCTCAGCCGCGTCTGGATGAAGCTCGGCATCTCGATGGTGAACAGCGCCGAACATCGACGCGCGCCAGCACCACGAACAGCAGCGCGAACAGCACGATGATCCACGGCTGGTTGAAGATGGCCTGCAGGTTGAAGCCGCCGGCCGATCAGCGCCGACGGCGACGCCCACGGCGGCGTACGTGAACGCCATGCCGAGCACGTAGCTCAACGACAGCAAGAACGCGCGGCGCGTCGACATGTTCTCGCCGCCGCCCGCGATGATGCCCGACAGGATCGGCACCATCGGCAGCACGCAGGGCGTGAACGCCAGCAGCAGCCCGCCGCCGAAGAACGACGGCGAGCACCAGCGACAGGTTGCCGTTCGCGATCTTCGCGGCGAAGCTGTCCTGCTCGGAGACGTAGCCGCCGGCTCGCCGGCGCCGCCGCGGTCGGCCGCGCCGCGGGCGCGCCTTCGAGCGAGATCGACAGCGTCTTGGTGATCGGCGGATAACACAGGCCCGCGTCCGCGCAGCCCTGGTAGGTCACCTTCACGTCGACGGTCTTCGCATCCGACGGCGGCACCGAGAACGAGGCGTCGAGGCTCTGCGCGATAGACCTCCTGCTCACCGAAATATTCGTCGCTGTGCGCCTCGCCCTTGGGCAGCACCAGCGCGCCGACCGGCTGCGCGGCGTTCGCCGGCTCGAGCTTGATGCGCTGCTTGTAGAGGTAGTAACCCTCGGCGATGCGCCAGTTGAGCTGCGATGTCGTTCGGTCGTCCGCGCGTCGCCCGTGAGCACGAACGCGACTTCGGGATCGAGGAATTCCTCTTCGCCCTGTCGACCGCGGGCTTCGGCTGCGTCGAAGATCTCGTCGGCGGTTGCGCCGTGCGTCGCGGCGGCCACCTTGGCGGTGGCGTCCCACACGCTCGGCGGATAACACAGGCCCGCATCCGCGCAGCCCTGCCACTTGAGCTTGAGCGCGATCGTGTCGCCGGCCTTCGCGCCCTTGAGCGGCGCGCTCACCTTGAATGTGCCGCGGAAAACTTCCTGTTCGCCGAAGTACTCGTCCTTGTGGATCTCGCCCTTGGGGTAGACCGGATCGCCCACGCGTGACGCCGGGGGTCGCGGCCGCAAGGCCCATGCGCTTCTTGTAGAGGTAGTAGCCCTTGGTCGCGCGCCACTCGACGGTGACGTTCGCCTCGTCGGCGGTCACCGTGTATTTGAAGGCGTCTTCCGGGTCGAGGAACTCGTCTTCACCGATCGCGAGGGCGCGGCCCGCCAGCAGGACCGCGAGGGCGACCAGGGCGAGGAGCTTTCTTGGCGCTCATCGACACCTCCAGGGCTCGCGGGCCCGCAATGCTATGCGACATATGCACGCAGTGAATCGGCCGGATGATGGCGGAGGCAGGCGGAGGCGTGCTTCGATCTGACCCGCAATTCGGGCCCCGAATTGCAGCCGGAGGCCCGCAGGAGCAAATAAAGACCCGTCTCGGCTTGCAAAGCCAGGCTTCGCCACATACAATTAGCAGCCGCCGGGGGAGAGTGCTAATAGCCCGCCTCCAGCGACTCAACCAGTTTCCACTCAACACTCAATTTAAGGAGCGAACCCATGAAGATTCGTCCTCTTCATGACCGCGTGATCGTGAAGCGTCTCGAAGAAGAGCGCGTTTCCGCCGGCGGCATCGTGATTCCGGACTCGGCCGCCGAGAAGCCCGTACAGGGCAAGATCGTAGCGGTAGGCAAGGGCAAGATTCTGGAAGACGGCAACGTCCGTCCGCTCGACGTGAAAGTCGGCGACAAGATCCTGTTCGGCAAGTACTCCGGCACCGAAGTGAAGGTGGACGGAGATGATCTCGTGGTCATGCGTGAAGAAGACGTCATGGCCGTCATTGAGGGCAAATAATCATGGCAGCTAAAGAAGTACGTTTCGGCGACGACGCCCGCGCGCAGATGTTCCGCGGCGTCAACATCCTCGCCAACGCCGTCAAGGCGACGCTCGGCCCCAAGGGCCGCAATGCGGTGCTCGACAAGAGCTTCGGCGCCCCCACCGTCACCAAAGACGGTGTGTCGGTCGCGAAGGAAATCGAGCTCAAGGACAAGTTCGAGAACATGGGCGCGCAGATGGTGAAGGAAGTCGCTTCCAACACCTCCGACGAAGCCGGCGACGGCACCACCACCGCCACCGTGCTCGCCCAGGCGATCATCCGCGAAGGCCTCAAGGCCGTTGCCTCGGGCCGCAACCCGATGGACATCAAGCGCGGCATCGACAAGGCCGTCATCGCCGCCGTCGAAGAGATCAAGAAGCTCTCCAAGCCCTGCAAGGACAACAAGGCGATCGCGCAGGTCGGCACGATCTCCGCGAACTCCGACGAGTCGATCGGCAAGACCATTGCCGAAGCGATGGAGAAGGTCGGCAAGGAAGGCGTGATCACGGTTGAAGAAGGCTCGGGCCTCGAGAACGAGCTCGAAGTCGTCGAAGGCATGCAGTTCGACCGCGGCTATCTCTCGCCGTACTTCATCAACCAGCAGGCGAACCAGACGGTCGAGCTCGAGAAGCCGTACATCCTGCTCGTCGACAAGAAGATCTCGAACATCCGCGAAATGCTGCCGCTGCTCGAAGGCGTGGCGAAGGCGGGCCGTCCGCTGCTCGTGATCTGCCGAAGACGTCGAAGGCGAAGCCCTCGCGACGCTCGTGGTCAACAACATCCGCGGCATCCTCAAGGTTGCGGCCGTCAAGGCCCCGGGCTTCGGCGATCGTCGCAAGGCCATGCTGCAGGACATCGCGGTCCTCACGGGCGGCACGGTCATCTCCGATGAAGTCGGTCTGCAGCTCGAGAAGGCCACGCTGAACGATCTCGGCGATGCCAAGAAGGTCGTCGTCGAGAAGGAAAACACCACGATCATCGACGGCGCCGGCAAGGCGCTCGGACATCAAGGCGCGCATCGAGTCGATCCGTCAGCAGGCTGAAGAAGCCACCTCGGACTACGACAAGGAGAAGCTGCAGGAGCGTGTTGCCAAGCTCTCCGGCGGTGTCGCCGTGATCAAGGTCGGCGCTGCCACCGAGATCGAAATGAAAGAGAAGAAGGCCCGCGTCGAAGACGCGCTGCACGCGACCCGTGCCGCCGTTGAAGAAGGCGTGGTCCCGGGCGGCGGCGTTGCGCTGATCCGCGCGCTGAAGGCGCTCGAGAAGCTCGAAGGCGCGAACGAAGACCAGACGGTCGGCATTCGCATCCTGGCGCGCGCGATCGAAGAGCCGCTGCGTCAGATCGTCGAGAACGCGGGCGAAGATGCCGCGGTCGTCCTGAACGCCGTCAAGGCGGGCAAGGGCGCCTACGGCTACAACGCCGGCACCGGCGAGTACGGCGACATGCTGGAAGAGGGCATCCTCGACCCGGCCAAGGTCACGCGCCTCGCGCTGCAGAACGCGGCGTCGGTTGCGGGCCTGCTGCTCACGACGGAAGTCATGATCGCGGAAGCGCCGAAGGACGACGACCATGCGCACGGCGGCTGCGCCGGGCGGCATGGGCGGCATGGGCGGGATGGATATGTAAGGAGCCGCAAGGCTCGTTACGGTCCGACGCTCAGCGTCTAGCTGAGTAGATAGAAGACCCCCGGCGGGAAACTGCCGGGGGTTTTTTGTTTCGAGGCGCCGTCATCAGTCGCGGTGAAGCGAACATTCCTCGACGCTCCTACATCCTGCGCGCCTCGTAGGTCCAGACGAACTGCACGTTTTGTGACATGCCGCGAATGCGATCATCGACGATGATGATGGAGTCGGTGCGCGAGTTTCCATTCGCGGTCACAAAAGTGAGCGTGCCCGTGCAATCCGGATTCACGACGAAGCCGCCGGTGAACTTGACGCCGGGCAGGAACATCCAGCCGGCGACGTTGGCATCGAACACACCTTTCAATTTGCCCTGACGATCGACATGGAAGGTGCCGATGGCGGTGATGTCGCCGCCGGGAAAGAAGGTCTGTTTGCCGACGTCGGTGGCGAACATCCAGCGGCCGGCGAGCATGCGCGCCGAACATTCCTGGTTGCCGGTGGCAAAAGCATTGGTTCCGAGCAGCATGGCGAGGGCGAGTGCAGTCAACACGGTTTTCATAGGCCTACCTGTGGGTTTGATGGTTGGACGAGTCGACTGTCGCCTGGCGCTCCACCTAACTGCTTGAAAGTAGCGCGAACTTTCCGCGAAGAATTCCCGAAGTCGGCGCGAAGCGACTACTATCGCCGGGCACTTCGGTCAGCGCCGGGGAACGAACCAGATGTCAGGGCAGGACGCGGGACCGGCCGGTTATCGCGTGGCAGACATATTCATCGACATCGGCACGCGGCAGGTCAGCCGCGGCGGCGTTGTTTTGCAGCTTCCCGCGCTGTCCTTCGACCTGCTGCTGGCGTTGGTGCGGCGCGCGCCCAATGTGGTGAGCAGCGGCGAGCTCATGGCTGACGTCTGGGCGGGTCGAATCGTCAACGATGAGACCATCGCCAAGCGCGTGGAGCTGGTACGCGATGCGCTTGACGATGATAGTCGCGAGTCGCGCTACATCACGGTCGTGCGCGGGCGCGGGTACCGGGTGTCCGCCGGAGTCGAGGCGGTAGTCGCGCGCGAGCCGTCGACGCCGGAATCGCCCGAGATTGCGCCTGCAGCGAGCATGACCCGCGGGCGTCGCTCGACTTTCGTCGCGCTTGGAGTGCTGGCCGCCGCCGCGCTCGGCGGCTGGCTGCTGTGGCCGCGTCAAGCGCCGCGACCGGCGTTGGCCGCCACGCTCGTGGACAGGCCTGCGCGCGTGTCGCTCGCGGTGCTGCCGCTCGACAATCTCTCCGCCGCGGATTCCAGCGAGTATTTCGCGGCCGGCATGCACGAGGCGCTGATCGCGGATCTCTCCAGGGCCAGCGGCATCAAGGTGATCTCGCGCACGTCGACGCTGCCATATCGGGACTCGGGCAAGAGTCTCGCGGTGATCGCCCAAGAGCTCGATGTGGATCTGGTGATGGAAGGCTCGGTGCTGCGCGCCGACGATCGCGTACGCATCACGGTGCAGCTGCTCGACGCGCAGGACACGCACATCTGGGCGGAACATTACGAAGGCGACCTGCAGGATGTGCTCAAGCTGCAGAGCCAGGTCGCCCGCGCAGTCGCGCAGGCGGTCAAGGTCAAACTACTGCCACGCGAGGATGCGCTCCTGTCAGGCAAGCGCCCGATCAACGTCGAAAGCTACGAGCTGTACCTCGAGGGACGTGAGCTCATCGCCAGCCCTCGCGCCGGTGACCTGGAGTCCGGCATCGCGCTGCTCACACGCGCGACCGAGATCGATCCGGCCAATGCGCTGCCCTATGCCAGGCTGGCGTTCGCGTATGCACGCAGCGCGCATAACCCGGGGGCGGCAAAGTCGATGTATCCACGCGCCACGGCCGCTGCGCTGCAGGCCATCGGGCTCGATCCGGATCTCGCCGAAGGTCACCAGGCTCTATCGCAGATGCGCCTCTACTTCCACTGGGACTGGAAGGGCGCCGAAGAATCCTTCCACAAGGTCTTCGAACTGAATCCCAGTCTCGCGGCTGCGCACGCACACTACGGCTGGTTGCGCGTACTGCACGACGACTTCGAAGGCGCCATCGGCGAGCTGCGCCTCGCCACCGAGCTCGATCCACGCGACCCGGTCTGGCGCTCATGGCTCGCGTGGGTGCAGATGCTCGATGGCCGATACACCGCGGCCGAGCAAAACCTCCTGGCGACACTCGAGGACCATCCGAACTCCCCGGTGGCCCTGCACGTGCTGGGTCAGACCTATCTACGCCTGAAGCGCTATGACGAGGCCATTGCGGCGTTTCGCAAGGCGGGCGAAGCGAGCCCGCGCTGGTCCTGGGGGTTGGGGCAGGGCCTGGCATTCACGGGACACATCGAAGAGGCGCGTGCACTGGCACGAAAGCTGGAGAAGGCCGAGCAACCCGATTCCTGGGCGTTGGCCGAGATCTATTGCGCAACGGGCGATCTCGATCGTGCCGCGGCCTGGATCGAGCAGGGTTACGAGGCGCGTCGCGATTGGATACCTTGGATCAAGGCGAACCCATTCCTCGCCCCGATCCACGACCATCCGCGTTTTCGCGAGATCGTGCGTCGCCTCGATTTGCCGAATTGAAAAAACCCGGCGCGTCACCTGGCGAGATCCGGCGCTCGTCTGGCTCCGCGATCACGGGATTTACGACTGGGTTTCATCCTGCTTTCTGCTGGCAGGCGAGGCCGCGACCTGCGGCATGAGCACTAAAGCAAGAAGGTGGCTCCAGTGTGTGAGCTGCACCTTCACCGTACGGGCATTGAAGTCGGGGATGAGATCGGCGACTCGATTGGCCACGATGACCGGCAGGGAGACATCGAAATCTCCAGCACGCACCAGCTCATAAGTTCCATCTGCTCTCACGAGGGACGGCGATGCATCGGGGTGCAGGCGCGGGAAGCGCGGATCAGGAATCCTGACGATGGTCGCCGAGGCAAGCGATGCATTCCTGCAAGTGCCGGCGATTCCCGGCGCGAGTTTTTCCACTGCGTCCGGGGTGTTTTGCGTCCTGCCGCCGGAATGGAAGAAATCAAAGAGCCACTTGCCGGCAATGTAACGATTGCAATCGCGACGGACTTCGTCAGGTAGTTCGAGTCCGGATTCACGCAGTGCTTCGGACAAAGCGACCAACGCATTGGCCGGGATCGAACGCCGAGATGCCTTTTGCCGGCGCGCTGCCAGTTCGCTGGCCGTACCCTGGAGTGCCTCGAGAAGATACTCACCCGAAACACCTGGATGATCCGGGTTGAAATAGTGCTTCTTCAGCAGGCCGAAGACCACCTGATCGAGGACCGTCTGATAGGTGTGCCCAAAACAACTGCCGGCGTATGAGCCGCACGAGCCGCCGAACCCCACATGGGAATACGCATCCTGCTGGCAATGCAGGGCAGTACCCAGCCCGATCAATCTCCGGGTATGTCCGCGAGGATCCACATGACGATCGGGCACTTCGGCAAAGCGGGCGGAGATGACCTTGAGAACGTCCGCCGATATCCGGCCGGCCTGTCCAGCAATTGTGCTGAAGCAGTGAAATCTCAGGTTTTTCTCGGCCTGGTGGAGTGCGCTCGTGACGTAGCCTGCAAAGGACGGGCTCCGTCGTATCCACCTCGAGAGCGGCGACGGTGTCCTGGTTCTCGTCCACCGCTTGATTCGCGCTGCTGATAGTTAGGGCATCGGCCGTCGGCCACCCGACGGCCCTGGCGAGCGCATAAGTTGCCGAATAGTGAATATCCGCTTCGTAGGCTTGGGCCACGGTCATCGATTGAAGCGATACCAGCAAACAGGCACAAAGGATTCCTTTCATCTATGCCACAGCCCTGTAGTACTCGAAACTACACGTATGTGTCGCGCGGACGCTCGAAGGTTCTCTCTACTTCGCGTCCCTCCGGTAGCCCCACGCATGCTGAATCCCCAGCTTGTCCCGTTCCTGGGAATTCGTTGGGCCTCGCTTGAGGGCATTCGCTCGCCAGCGCATAGTCGGCGCATGGCGCGCTTCATCAGGTTCGTGGGCGCGGCTTTGTTAGTCGCGGGTGCAGTATCGAAGGTGTGCCGGCGCGCGCCTGCGAGCCGCTCGACCCCGATGCGCCGAGCGTCGCGGGCGCCACGACCAAAGACGCCGCAGGGCGCGCCGTCGCCCCGATCAGCATCAACGGCCAGGGCCCGTTCAGCTTCATCATCGACACCGGCGCCAATCGCTCGGTGCTCTCGCAGGCGCTCGCCACGCGCCTTGGCCTCACGCCTGCAGGCGTTGGCGTGGTGCATTCGATCGACGGCGCACAGCCAGCTACGTTGGTGAACGTCGAATCGCTATCGTTCGGAACCCTTCGCCTCTCGCGCGGGGATACACCAGTGCTCGACGGCCCCATGCTGGACGGCGCGCACGGACTGCTCGGCGTCGACGGCATGGCCGGGCGCTTGCTGCATATCGATTTCACGAAACGCTGCGTGGAGATCTACGAGAACGCCGCGCAGATGCCGACCCGAGGCTGGCAGAGCGCTCCCGCGCGCATGCGCTTCGGCTCGATGCTGATGGTCCCGGGCGAGATCATGGGCGTGCACGTCAACGTGCTGATCGACACCGGCTCCGACATCTCGCTCGCCAACCAGAGTTTTCGCGACGCGCTGCGCGGGGTCGCCGCCCGAACGATCGAGTATCACAACGGCCACGCCTTCACATTCGGGCGCCCGATCGTACTCGAGCAGAGTGTCTGGACACCGAGCCTGCGCCTTGGCCACACCGTCGTCGACGGCGTGAACGCGTATATCGGCGACTTTCACATCTTCGATTTCTGGGGCCTGCAAGATGAGCCGACCCTGCTCATCGGCATGGACGTGCTGGCCCGCTCGCGCGAAATGGCGATCGACTACGAGCATGGAGTCGTATATTTCCGCAAGCGTCCACGTGGAAAGTAGTCAGGCGTCGCTTCGTCTACGGCCGCGGCAACTGCGCGAGCACGTCCTTGCTGATCTTCGCGACGATGTTGATGTGCGGGTCGACGACCTCGGCGATGTCGTAGCGGATCGAGTTCGCCAGCAGCGTGGCGATCTCGGCATCAGTGAGTTCATAGCGTTGCGCGAGCCACTTCGAAAGGCCAGCGGTGGCGGCCTGCATCGCGCGGTCGAGCGAGCCGGCGATACCGCACACCATCACGTACTCGGAATTCTCGAGCCACGGTTGATCGAGGTACGGGCCCTTGATGACGTCAACAGTGAATTCGACGTCCATCGAGATTTCCAGCCCCTGGCCGGTGATCTCGCCATCGCCCTGCCGTGCGTGGCCATCGCCGATGAACAGGTGACGCGCCGGCCTGATACACGGTGAAGTAGATCGTCACGCCCTCACGCAACTGGTTGTAGTCGAGGTTGCCGCCCCAGCGCCCAAGATCGGGAGGTGTCGACACCTGATCCCAAAACGGCGCAACTCCACGACACCCAGCATCGGCTCCAGCTCGAATCGACACATTCTTCAGACTCGCTCGCTCGGCGCATCCGGTGTTGCCGTGCCTTTCTCCAGATCGAGCGTCCAGCGGTTGCTCCAGTCCTTGTCGAACGACTGCGGCGCGCCGGAAGGCAGCGCAGCGGCGTGAATCACCGCGCGCTGCTGAGAGGCCCACTTCCGGTTCGGTCGGATGCGATTGAAGTGAACGGCGAGCGTGTCGCCCGGCATCGCGCCTTCTACATAGAACGGGCCGGTGACGGGATTGCCCCACATCTGTCGCGGCTTGTCGTTCTTGTCGACGCCACCCGCGTCGACGGTTTCCGTGCGCACGGTGTCGCCGGGAAAGATACGGAGCGCAGGCGGGAGTGCGCCGGACATCACCCGGTAGAACGTCGTCGGCGCGAAGTCGTGCACTCGCGGCGCATTCGCGGGCCGCACCCGCGGTCGATGCCCGGTCAGACTCACAGGCACGCCGTGCAGATTGCCCGATCCTTCCAGCGCGCCGCGCTCGGATGCGCAGCACCAGCTCGCCAATCTTGTATCCGTCCGGGAAGCTCACGGTTAGCCGGACGCCGTCCTTCTCTCGCGCGCCGGTGTATTCGAACGAGCGCGGCGCTGGGCACGAGCCAGCCCGACTTTCCGGTGTACTTGTCGCCGTCCCGGGTGATTTCGAGCCCCGCCGTCGATGGCAGTCCGCCGTTGTAGGTCGTGACGACTTCCCAGCTGCCGGCGATGTCGGAGTCGTCCGCCGCGAACGCGACGCGCGCGGCGAGAAGCGTGAAAGAGAACGCTGCGATGAGCTTGTTCACGAGGATCTGCGGGTGCTGACGTGCGCCCTTGCTACCAGATCACGACCTTCTTGTCGCCGCTGTTGACCATGGCGTCGCCGTCCTTGCAACCGAATGCCTTGGCGAACGCGTCGACATTGGTAGGCGTGCCATTGGCGCGCACGCCATCCGGCGAGTGCGGGTCCGAGGCGATGATCAGCTTGGTCAACTCCGGCGTGTATTTCTCGCGCCAGGCCGAGGCGAAGCCCAGGAAGAAGCGCTGGTCGCGGGTCATGCCGTCGGTCTTCGGATCGGGTTTGCCGGCAGCCGCCTTCTGCATCGCGTCGTAGGCAATGTCGAGGCCGCCGAGGTCGGCGATGTTCTCGCCCAGCGTCAGGTTGCCGTTGACCTTCTCGGTCAGGCCGGTCGCCGCGGTATAGCCGTTGAACTGCGTGACCAGCTTGCCGGTCAGCGCCTTGAACTTGGCGGCATCCTCCTTCGTCCACCACTTCTCGAAGTTGCCCGAGGGTCCGAAGCGCGCGCCCTGGTCGTCGTAGCCGTGGGTCATCTCGTGGCCGATGACCGCGCCGATGGCGCCGTAGTTCAGCGCCTCATCGGCCTTCGGGTCGAAGAACGGCGGCTGCAGGATGGCGGCCGGGAACACGATCTCGTTGCGCTGCGGATTGTAGTAGGCGTTGACCGTCTGCGGGGTCATGCCCCATTCGGTCTTGTCCACCGGCTTGCCGATCTTGCCGAGGTTCCAGCTTGTAGTTGAACGCGTTGCGCGGCGGCGACGTTGCCGTAGTAGCTGTCGCGGCTGGTCGTGAGGCCGGTCCAGTCGCGCCACTTGTCGGGATAGCCGATCTTGGTGTTGAACGCGGCCCACTTCTCCAGCGCCTTCTTCTTGGTGTCGTCGCTCATCCAGGCCAGGTTCTCGATGCGCACCTTCAACGCATCGCGCAGGTTGTTCACCAGCTGCTGCATCTGCGCCTTCGAATACGGCCGGGAACGCGACCTCCACGTACAGCTGGCCCATGGCCTCGCCGGCCGAGCCCTCGATGGCGCCCAGCACGCGCTTCCAGCGCGCGCGCTGTTCCTTCTGGCCCTGCAGGGTCTTGCCGTAGAAATCGAAGTTCTCGCTGACGAAGGCGTCGCTCAGGTAGGGCGAGGCGTCGTCCAGCAGCTTGAAGCGCAGGTAGCTCTGCCACTGCGCCACGGGCACGTCGCCCGAGCATCTTGCTGACTTCCTGGTGGAAGGCCGGAATGCGCCAGCGAGAACCTCTCCGGGCGTCGCGACCTTCTGCGACTCGAAGAACTTCGTCCACGGGAAGTTCGGCGACAGCTTGTCCGCTTCGGCCATCTTGACCGGGTTGTAGTACAGCTCCACGTCGCGCGACAGCTCCTCGCTGGACTTCGACGCCTTCGCCAGGCGGGTTTCGAACGCCAGCACGGCCGTGGCCTGCTTTGCGGCATCCGCGGGAGCCGCGCCCGCCAGCTCGAGCACCTTGGCGATGTGCTTCTCGTAGGCGTCGCGGATCGGCTTCTTGTCCGCCAGCGAGTAATACGTGGAGTCCGGCAGGCCCAGGCCGCCCTGGAAGGCGTAGGCGATGTTCATCGTGGAATTCTTGAAATCCGGCTTCCGGACCGAAGCCGAACAGCGGGTTCTCGCCCTTGGCGGCAATCGTCGCGCAGGTACTCGGCGACCGAAGGCCCGTCGGTGAGCGCGTCGATGGCGGCGAGGCGGTCCTTGAGCGGCTCGATGCCCTGCGCGTTGATCTTCTTGTCGTCCATGCCGGTGGCCCAGAAGTCGCCGATGATCTTGTCGATGCCGGTGGCGTTGGGTTCGGCGGCGGCTGTTCGGCGAGTTGCTGCCGCACACCCAGCGAGCGGTTGCGCAGGATCTCGAACGCGCCCCAGCCGGATTCGTCGCGCGGGAATCGCGTTGGCCGCCAGCCACTTGCCGTTGACGTAGGCCGACAGGTCCTTGCAGGCGTTCTGCGATGGATCCAGGTCCGTGGCGGCGAAGCGGATCGGCTGCTGCAGCTTGCTCTCGTCCAGCGTCCAGGGCGCCGGCGCGGCGGCCTTCTTCTCTTCTGCTGCACGCTGGCAGCCGGCGAGCACCATCAGCACGGCTGCGGCCGTCGAGATGGAGATGAGGCAACGGCTTGTGTCGGACATGGTCAGGTTCCTCGAAGGCAAGGATTTCTGTGCAGAAGCATAGCGCTTCCATCAAGGTCCCAAAACGGACAGGCGCTCGACCGAAGTGCCGCTGCGACGGATCGTGGAGAACGGGGGCGAAGACGCCGCGGTCGTCCTGAAGGCCGTCAAGGCGGGCAGGGCGCCTACGGCTTCAACGCCGGTACGGGTGAGTTGACCATGCCCACAGCGGCGCGCCGGGCGGAATCGGCGGATTGGGCCGGATGGACCGGTATGGAGCGGGAATGCTCGTTACTCTACGACGCACAAACGTCAGTAGATAGAGAAACCCGTTACTCAGCTCGATAAGCCCGACCAATCGAACACCGCGGCGACCGCGAGCGTTACGACGACCAGCATGGCGATGCGACATAGCAGGGACTTGACGGACGGATTCATGGCAGCTCCTTGGTTGAAAGTAGATCGACGACGGTGAGGAGATTGCGCGAACCACGCGTGTCGGCGTAGTGGAATCTGTCACCGTGGAAACTGACATATGTCATGGGCGAAACTGCCGCAGGACGTTCATGTTCTCGTCCTCGCAGCTTCGCATAGCGAAGGCGCGCTTCCGGCACGCGAGTGATTCCCCTGGCTACCGACCCTCGGGCTTTTCGCCCGGAGAGGTGGGCGGCTGAGCGAGGTAAACTGCCAACAATCATGCGGCTCGGTCTCCAGCACACTTATTCCGCACTACCTTCGCGGTTCTATGCGCGAGTCGCGCCGACGCCTGTCAAGGATCCACGGCTAGTCGTTTTCAACTCCCGCTTGGCTTCCGAGCTCGACTTGGATCCAGCCGTCCTCCAACACGAAGGGGCAACCTGGTTTTCCGGCAATCAAACGCCCGATGACGCCGACCCGATCGCCTTGGCCTACGCGGGTCATCAGTTCGGCGGCTTCGTGCCGCAGCTCGGTGATGGTCGCGCCATCCTGCTCGGAGAGCGGGTGGGACGCGACGGCGTACGGCGCGACATCCAGCTCAAGGGCTCGGGACGGACGCCGTTCTCGCGCAATGGCGACGGACGCGCAGCGCTCGGGCCCATGCTGCGCGAATACCTCATCAGCGAAGCGATGCATGCGCTCGGCGTTCCGACCACGCGCTCTCTCGCGGTGGTCACGACCGGCGAGCAGGTGGTCCGCGAGGATCTTCTGCCTGGGGCGGTGCTGACGCGCGTGGCTGACAGTCACATTCGTGTCGGCACCTTCGAGTACTTCGCGGCTCGCAACGATCGCGATGCAGTCAGCCAGCTACTCGACTACGTCATCACACGACACGACCAGCAAGCGCGTGCCGCCGATGTTCCCGCGCTGGCGGTGCTCGAAGCCGTCGCGCAGCGCCAAGCCGCGCTCATTGCGGATTGGATGAGCGTGGGCTTCATCCATGGCGTCATGAACACGGACAACGTGGCCATCTCGGGCGAGACCATCGACTACGGACCGTGCGCATTCATGGATCACTACGACACGAACACGGTCTTCAGCTCCATCGACCATGCCGGCCGGTATGCGTATGGCAATCAGCCCGCCATCGCGCAATGGAATCTCGCGCGGTTCGCCGAAACCCTGCTGCCGCTCATCGATCCGGACACCGGGAAAGCAGTCGAGCTCGCAACCGCAGTCGTCAAGGACTTCATGCCGGATTTCGATGCCCGGCTCCTGACACGCATGCGGCGCAAGATCGGCCTGGCGAGCGAACAGGAAAGCGATGTCGAGCTCCTCAGCGCCCTGTTCGCGACGATGCAATCGGCCGGTGCTGATTTCACCCTGACGTTTCGTCGCCTCGCGCGGTGTGCGGACGAACCGGCCAATGATGCCTCGCTACTCGAGCTTTTCGCGCCGTCGTCTGGCATCGCAGATTGGCTGCGGCGCTGGCGCGAGCGCCTCGCAAGCGAGCCGCAGAATGCCGCGGAGCGTGCCGCGAACATGCGCCGCGTGAATCCCGCATTCATTCCGCGCAACCACCGGGTCGAGGCCGTGCTCGAAGCAGCCTCCACGCACGGGGACTTAGGTCCCTTTCACCGGCTCCTGAACATCCTCGAGCATCCTTACGACGATCAGCCTGGCTGCGGGGAGTTCGAGCAGCCGCCGGCGCCGGGCGAACGCGTGCATCGGACGTTCTGCGGCACTTGAGTGCTGTTCACCGTGTGAATTGCCTGTTCGATCCAAGTCGCTAGCGCATCCAGCATCTGCGGCCTCAACACTCGGTCTGACTCCGAGCATGGTCTTGCAGAAAGCCGGCAACAGCCGCTCGACCCCGTCGGACCTGGCGCACACCAGTTGCGCTTCTGTGCCCCAATGGAGCAGATTTGCGTACCATGAAAATAAGCCAATTTGACGAGCTCACAAAGAAAATCCTGTCGCCGATTGTCGAGAGCGAAGCTGGGTTTTCGTTCGATGAAGGCACGTTCTACCGTGACTTCCCGAACGATGTGCGGCACGTATTTGCGATCGACTTCGACGCGCGCAAAGGGAGCGCTTTTCGTGTGATGGTCGGAGTCAATTCCCCGCTGCTCTACGAAAACGTGAGCCCCAGTCAGGCTGGGGCGTTCGGCATTCGGTATCTTTCGGCGGGAGGCCTATCTACCTCGATCACGAATTTCCTGTGCTTCGACGAAGCCAGCGCGCAGAGGTCGCTCGAGACAGTCAAAGGCGTGTTCGTCTCAAAAGTTCTACCGCATTTTGCAGCGATCGATTCGATCGACAAGGTCGCAGACATCGCGGAGGAGAGTTTTCCATTCATCAAGGGGAAACTTTATTTCGAAGCTGGCCTGCGAGATCGCGCTAAGCCGCAGCTCGAGAAACACATTGAGTATTTGCGCAAGCAGCCTCAGCTGCCGTCGGTCGTTGCGGGCATGAATGAGACTGTCTCTATGCTGCAGCAATGCTGAAGCGGTTGAGCAGAGCCGCATAGGCGGCAATGTAAAGATAGAGAGCCGCGCTACGCGACTCCAAGCTCTACGCCAGCGCCTTCTTGAACAGTTCCAGCTTTCGCGCCCACCCTCGCCCGCGGCATCCTGAAAGAACTCAAGTCCGCTTCCTGCAAGGAAATGGTGACGGTGCTCAAGAGCGTCGATCAGGAATTGCTGAAAGCCGCTGTCTCCGGCGAGAAGTTCAAGGAACTGATCTTCCCGAACTGTCAGGACGACGCCATCGCTACCTATATAAAACGCCTGGTCGCCTGAGCTTCTGCAGGAACGGCTCTGTCAGCATCCGACCACGAGCTCTAGCGATCTCCGCTACTGCCGGGGCAGGTCAACAAGTCCCATATTGTTCGCTCCATCCACCCGCGGAGCGTCGATGCCCTACGTCACCACGGCCGATCGAACTCAGCTCTATTACAAGGACTGGGGCAAGGGTCGTCCCGTCGTGTTCGTCCATGGCTGGCCACTGAGCGCGGATTCGTGGGAGACGCAGGCGCTCGCGCTCGCGCAAACAGGCTACCGCGTCATCGCGTACGACCGCCGCGGATTCGGCCGCTCCTCACAAACCTGGCGGGGTTACGACTACGACACGCTGACCGACGACCTGCGCGCGTGATCAAGCACACCAAGGTGTCCGACTTCGCGTTGTTCGGATTTTCCATGGGTGGCGGCGAAGTTGCGCGCTACATGAGCAAGTACAAAGGCGACGGCGTCTTGCAGGCGGGCCTCATCGCCTCGATCGTATCGGGTAACCAAAGACCTGCTCGACTTCCTGAGAAAATAAGTCGTGCCCATGCGTGGGTGCTGCGGGATGGCGTGTTCCAGGTCATGGCCCGGGGGAAAGATGCGCCTGCTTACGACATTCAACGGTGACGCCACCGAGACCCGCTGGACCGCGTTGAGCGACACGGTCATGGGTGGGCGATCGAGCTGTGAGCCGCTGATCGAAGCCGGTGCGCTGGTGTTCCGGGGCGAGTTATCGCTGGAGAACAAGGGCGGGTTCGCATCGATAAGGAGCCTGGGAAAAAACTTCGACCTCAGCGACGCGGACAACGTCCTGCTGAAGGTGCGCGGCGATGGTCGCGAATACCAGCTTCGACTGGCTACGGAAGCGATGCACGACGGCATCCGGGTGTCCTACGGCGGCGGGTTTTCCACGGTGGCCGGCGAATGGATGACCGCGCGGATTGCATTCGCCGACTTGCGACCGACCGCTCGCGGCAAGCCGCTCGACGGGCCTCCGTTCGACCCGACCCAGGTGCGGGAGATCGGCCTGCTGATTGGCGACAAGCGTGCGGGCGCGTTTTCACTCGAAGTGCAGTGGATCAGCGTGGAATAGCGTTCCTACTCGCAAAAGCTAGGCCGACGTTCCCGCCGGAACGCCTCGCGGCTCTCGGTGCAACGCATGGCACGTCCTTGTGATGCTGTCTGTGCTTACAGTATTCGCGCGGGCGCGACGAGGCGCAGCAGAATATCTTGGTAGTTAGGCTACCTTTGTGTTGTTCTACCTGCCGATCGTTTTTCGAGGCGTTCGCCCACGGTCGCGTGCAGACCAGGATTGCTACCGCAAGTGGTTTGAGCACAAGCGCGGCGTCGGCTATCCCAAGGAGCGCAACGATAATGGCCAAGAACCGCGGCATCCTCAAGGAACTCAAGTCCTGCAGGTATCGGCCGCTCCAGGCCACGGGCCGATATCCTCTCGCCGCCAGTTCCAACGCTCAGCGCGTGCCGCATCAACTCGCTTTCTTCACGATGGATCGGCCGCAGGGCTGTGCTCATTTCGATGCACAGCTTCACGCCGGTGTACCTGGGCGAAACGCGCCCGTGGAAAGTGGGGCTCATGCAGCGCCCCAGGGCACTCTCAAATTGACGGCGGACGCCACCGTCCGGGATTCGGGATTGCTGGAACAAGCACTTCCCAACGCCTGGCAGCACAACGTGCAGACCTGCCGGAGGAGACTCTCGTATTCCTGTTAGGCAGCCGCTACTGCGAGACGGATCGCCTGAGCGACATTGCGTGGAAGCTGTTCTCGAATACACCGCTCGGTTGGCCACGTGTGCAGGCCATCTGCGATTTCGTGCACAACCACATCACCTTTGGTTACGAGCACGCCAGCCCCACCAAAACAGCCTTCGAGGTTTTCAACGACCGGCGCGGTGTCTGCCGCGACTTCGCGCATCTTGCCATCGCGTTGTGTCGCTGCATGAACATTCCGGCACGCTACTGCACCGGCTACCTGGGTGACATTGGCCTGCCGCCACCCTACGCGCCGATGGACTTTGCCGGCTGGTTCGAGGCCTATCTGGGCAGCAGCTGGCATACGTTCGATGCCCGCAACAACACCCCGCGAATCGGGCGAATCCTGTTGGCGCGCGGGCGGGATGCCGCGGATGTGGCGATCAGCACGGCGTTTGGTGAAAACACACTGACCAGTTTCAAGGTGTGGACCGATCAGGTGAGCTCCTGAACATCCTCGAGCATCCTTACGACGATCAGCCTGGCTGCGGCGAGTTCGAGCAGCCGCCTCTGCCTGCCGAACGCGTGCTTCGGACGTTCTGCGGCACTTGAGTGGCGCGCGGTGATGGCGACGCTTCATTGCGACGCCGGCTAGCGCAGCAGCGACCCCCGCGGCGGGATCCACGGCACGTGGAACCTGCATTGCTGCGGCGGGGGTGCGAGCTCAATCTCCGCGAAGCCGAGCTCAGGCTCACGATCGAAACGCAGGTCCCCGAGCACCTGTCGCCGTTCGCGCTCAGCCGCGAATGGCAGCTCGCGCGAACTGCATGAACTCGAATGCTTCGCAGTTGTCCTCGGTGATACTCGCCAGCGTCGCACGGCTCATGCTGAACTCGCCTAACCATTTCACACGGGGAGACGAACTCGCCTGCACCGGCGTCATGGGTGCGGTCTGGTTCTCGCCGAAGCTTAAGGCTGGGCAGCTTGCCGCCGGAAGGATGGAAGGGGCGGTTGCCACAACGCCGTGCCGAACGATGTAACGCTCGTCGCTCGTCTGGATCCACAACACATCCCAACAGAGCGGATTCGTGGGGAGTGGCGTCAGAACCAAGTCGACGGTTCTCTCCCCCGGGAACGCGGTTGCGGCGAGTGACTCCACCTGGTGTTCGGTGATTCGTCCTGAAGAAAAGAATATCGCCGTGATTGTCACCATCGCGGCAACGCTCACCAGCGCGGCGCCGCGTGGCGAGCTTCTTTTTCCGAGCAGCAGGAGCGCCACCGTGAACAGCACGAGTCCAACGACCCATAACGGCAGTTCACGATTGAGGTAGGCGCCGAAGCCGAGTGCTGCGAGTCCGGCGATCGCGAGAACGATGCGGGCCAACCAAGTCTTTGCGGTAAATAACAGCGGTATCGCGGAGAGCCAGATATAAAGGTTCGATGATGAACACGGCGTCCCCGTAGACCCAGCCGTTCTCGAAAGGCCAGTAGGGATGCACGCCGTAGCTGTTCAAGCCGTCCATGAAAAGGTGAAGAAGAGCGCCCAGCAGGGCGACTCCGGCTATACCCACGCGGTCCGAGCGCGACAATTTGTGCTTGCGCCAATGCGCCCAGATTTCAACGCACGCATGCAGCAGCAGCGCGAGGAGGATGCATCCGATGATGGTGTGCGTGTGCCCGCGATGGTGCAGCAGGTATCCAACCTTCCCCGGCGCGAAGCCGCCGTACGTCAAGAGCAGATCGAGGTCGGGGATGTTGCTGCCAATGGCGGCTACCGTGACGAAGTACGAACGGCGAGTGGCGGCGGAAAGCCCGCCCGGTGCATCCGCCGTGCAACGCGCGATTGTCTCGCCGGCCACGAACCCGATCAGCGTGTGAGTGAGGTTGTCCACAGGACGAAGCTTGCTGGCTTCCTCGTCGAATACCAACAACAACGCCCGCTTTCGCGGGCGTTGTTCGGTCCTACCGCTAAGAGTGTTCCGTGTTAGTTCGGCATCACCACGGTATCGATGACGTGGATGACGCCGTTATCGGCAACGATGTCTGTGGCGGTGACCTTGGCGTTATCGACTTTGACTCCGCCCATCGTGCTCACGGTCAAAGACGAACCCTCGACCGTCTTGACCTCGCCGGCCTTGACGTCCTTGGACATCACCTTGCCCGGAACCACGTGGTAGGTCAGTACCGCGGCCAGCTTTTCCTTGTCGGCGAGCAATGCATCCAGGTCCTGCTTGGGAATCTTTGCGAAGGCTGCGTCGGTCGGCGCAAACACCGTGAACGGGCCTTTGCCCTTCAGTGTGTCGACCAAGTCGGCTGCCTGAAGAGCGGTGGCGAGCGTCTTGAAGCTGCCTGCGGAAACGGCGGTATCGACGATGTCTTTGGCACTGGCGACGGAGACGAGGCATAGCGAAACAGCGACGGCTGAAATCAATTTGTTCATGACATATCCTTTGTGTAAATCGATGATGTACAGTTATTGAAGCGAGAACGTACAGGGTTATGACCACCATGAACAGGAAAATTCCTGTTAAAGTGAGTACAAATGCAGTTCATCTCAATTGGGAGGGTCTATGCCGAGTGAACAAGCAGAAACGGCGGGCGAGGCCGTATACCGGAGTGGCGCCGTGGCAAGACTCACGGGCATTCCTGTACAGACGCTCCGCGTCTGGGAGCGACGCTACAAAATCGTCGGGCCGCGCCAGAGCGCGACGGGGCAGCGCCAATATTCCTCCGAGGATGTCGCTCGCCTCACCGTCATCAAGCAGCTGGTGGACTCGGGGCACGCCATCGGCTCGATTGCCGCGCTCGAACTGAATCTCCTGCAGTCCATGCGCGCGAAAGTTGCGCGGGCAGCCGGTGCGGGCACCGGGGACGCAGCGACGCCGATGCGTGTGGTGATCGTCGGCGAAGCGCTCGCCATGCGGGTCGAGCACTCTCAGCTGTCTGCACTGCAGATCGTGGCGACAACTGCGAAAGCCGAGGGTGCCCTTGATGCACTCAAAGGCGTGTCGGCAGACATCCTTCTGGTCGCGTTGCCGACTCTCACTCGCGAATCGGCACAGGCGATTCGTTCGTTGGCTCAGCAGTTAAGGCCGCAGAAGATCATCGTCGAGTACGGCTTCGGACCGCAGCTCATCGCGAAGGAGTTGCGCGCAATGGGTTGCAGCCTGATGCATGCGCCCCTGGATATCGACTGGCTGGAATCGCTGTGTCGTCTCCTGCCCGCGGCACGTCGCATGCCCGTTCCGGACCTGTTGCCGGCGACTGGCTCCGCCGCGGCGCGACGTTTCGACAACAAGACGCTCGTCGAAATTTCCCTCGCTTCCGTGGTGCTGAGCTGTGAGTGCCCGCATCACCTCGCGGACTTGTTGATACGACTTGGAAACTTCGAGACGTACAGCGCCGAGTGTGAAAGCCGCACCCCTGCCGACGCGGCGCTACATCGCTACTTGAAGGAGGTGACAGGGAACGCCCGTGCTCTGCTCGAGGAGGCATTGATACGCGTCGTGCAGGCGGAAGGTATTTCGCTGCCTGAGTGATGTCCCTCCCGGAAAAGAAGGACGTGAGCTCGCTGGAGTCAGCCGGCGCCGATGTGTTCCGGCAGCGAGCCCGCGGTGCGCATCACGATGGGTCCGCCGATGCAGTATCCCGGGGTGCCGATCTTGCGGCGGCTATCTACTGCCTTCTGCGCGTCCAGCCAGGCCACGAAGGCCTGGCTGCGTCAACTCTTCAGCGCGAAGCAGCTTTCCATTGTTGATCACTCCATAAACCTGCGCAGCTGCGCGCATATCCGCCACCGGATCAGCCTCGAAGATCGCCAGATCCGCCTCGTAACCTTCCTTGATGCGGCCGATGCGATCACCCATTTTCATTATGTCGGCCGTCCCGGAGGTCGCCATGCGCAGCACCTCCCAAACCGGAATTCCCGCTTCGCGGTGCAGCTCCATCTCGCGGTCGATAAAGATGCCGCCGCCGCCATCGGTGCCGATCATCATCGGCACACCGGCCTCGTGCAGCAGCCGCGCGAATGCCAGCACCTTTGGCATCACGGCGCGCGCACGCTGGTAATCCTCCGGTGTCCAGCCGGCCGCGCTTGCGCGCAGTTGCGATTCGTGGGTGGCGATGACGTCCGGGTGGAAGTACTTGAGCTGTTCTTGCGGCATCACCCGCGACAGATCATCGGTGTTGTAGACCAGCTCGTTGACGACCAGCGTGAGGTTCATCGCGATCCTCTTCTGCGCCAGCACTTCGACGAGCCTGCGAATGAGCGGGCCGTTCAATCGACATGCTCGAACCAGCGATACATGAATCGCGAGGTCATATCGCGTTCCGCAATGTACTTCGCGCGCGCCTCGGGCTCGAGCAGATCGGGGCTCGTGGGCAACGCATGCTCCAGGCCATCTACTCCGAGTTCCACCGCGCGCGTCCAGCTCACGTTGTTGAGGTGTGCGATCGCCTGGAGGCCGTGTTCATGGGCCACGCGGATTCCGGTGGCGAGCTCCTGCTCGCTCAAGTCCGTGTAAAGCTTGAAATAGGTCATCCCGAGTTTCGCCTGACGGGATGCCTCGGCCTGCCATTCAGCTTCCGACCGCGGATACGCGAACATCACTCCACCCATCGGCGGCGGTTGGATGACTGCGCCGGCGTGGCGCGCTTCGGGACCCGGCCATTCGCCCGAGGCAATCATGCGATCGTATTTCGCGTTCGCTTCGGGATCTCCGGCCGGATTGCGCACGGTCGTGACCCCGCGCGCGAGAGCGACCTGCGCATTGCGGCGGGTAATCGCCTCGTCGACTTTCATCGAAATGACGGGCGCGCCATTCACCATCTCCACCTTCAGTATTCCCGTGGCCGTGATGTGTGCATGCGCGTCGATGAGGCCTGGCATCACGAAGCGGCCAGAAAGGTCGTGAGACCGTGCAGGGTCCGATGCCCCCGGAGGCCGCCCCGAGCCGATGCGCGACAGGTGGCCGGCTTCTATTACCACCCACGCGTTCTCGACGCGCCTCTCCGTCGCGGGATCCACCAGCGTGAAGTTGTAGTAGACATCCGCATTCGGCTCGAGCCTGGGGCTCGCGCATCCCGGCAGCGCGAACAGCATCGGCAGGACAAGCGCGGGCAGCGTCGTCGCAAGTACTCTCTTGAGAGCCATGATGACCTTCCAAAGACTTCCGCCCATTGCGGACCTTCTATGAGTCCCGGCTCCCCGCCACCGACTTACATTTTTCGGGATGTGTAAGAAACCGCGGTCCTGCGAGACTACGTATTGGATGCCACTCGATGCCCATGAAGTCGTGACCCGTTTTGCGCCCGCGCTCGCGCGCGTCGTGGCGACTTATGAGCGTGATCGCGCGCTGCGGGATGAGCTGCTGCAGGAGGTACTCATGGCCGTTTTCCTTGCGCTTCCGCGCCTTACGCAGCCAGAAAAGCTGAGGCCGTTCGTGTTCCGGATTGCACATAACCGCAGTCTGAGCCACATCACGCGGCGCATCCGCGAGCGCGCGCACGAGGAGACCGGCATCGATGCCAATCTGCCGACGCCCAGCCAGGAGCACGCGTTGATCCGGGCGGAGGGAGGAGAGCGGCTGCTCGAGGCGATCCGGCAACTCGCGCTGCCCTACGCTCAAGTGATGACGCTGGTCCTGGAGGACATGAGTTATGAAGAAATCGCGGAAACTCTCGGCATCACAGTCGACAACGTCGGTGTGCGAGTGAACCGCGCAAAGAAGCAACTCAAAGAGCGACTGCACCATGACTGACGAACTCATCCGCAGACTGCAGATCGAGTGGCAATCGCAGGAGCACGACACCAGCCACATGGTCCGTCGTTTGCGGCGCGCACGCTGGACTCCGCATCTCGTGTTTGCGCTCGAGGTTCTCGGGTGCTGTGTCGCACTGTGCGTCGGAGTCTGGTTCGCGTGGGCTGCCGCGCATCAGTCCGAGCACAAACTGCTCATGGCGCTGAGCGCCGCAGTTCTATTGATCACAGTGCCCTTGTTGGGAGTCGCGACCGCGCTCGCGCGCCGCCCGAGCCTCGCTTGGGATGACGAAACGCCCGAATCGATCCTGCGCATCGGGATTCGGCGTGCGGACGCGTCGCTCCGGGCCATACGCGTGGGACGTTGGCACATCGCGGTTGTCGCGGGCTTCGTGGTGCTGTTGGGGGCGCTGCAGCTGCTGAAGCTCATCGACGCGCTGGAGTTCCTTATCCTCTACGCCTCGGTGTGTGTCGTCGTGTCGCTGGGTAGTTGGGTCTGGATGGCATGGCGGATCCGGACCGTTCGCGCCGAGCGCGACGCCTGCGTTAGTTTGCTGGCCACGTTGCGGGATTGAGAGCAGTCCTCCGCGCGAAACGTGCCTCCGGTCACACCTTTCGCTAGCCAGGTCATCGCGACGCGGGTGATGCCAGCGTCAGCGGGATTTCGATCAGCTTCACCGATTGACGCGGCAGGACCAGCCGCAGCCGCGCATGGCCTCGGGTAGACCGTGTGATGTCGCGCGGCACCGGGCGCATCTTCGCTGCGGCATGAAGCTGGGCGATCTGCTCCGCCGAGGGGGTCTGCGTCGACCCCATCGCCAGCCACGCGGTATAAGCATTGCCCGAAAGTTCGTCGATCGAGTACTCGACGGCTCGTATTCCGAGCGCCGCGCGTGGCAGGCCGTCGATTGTGAGCTGCACTTCCCGGCGATCGTCGTAGCCGCCCGCCACGTCGTGGTAGTTCCACAGCAGCACGGTAAGCCGCGACTCCTTGTCGTCGATGGACGCGATGGCTCCGATGTCGGGCTCACCGCGAACGCTGTCGGCGATGATGCTGTCCACCGGAACCATGGCGGCTGCGTCGACGGCCACTCGCCTGCGGCCGAGTCGGGCAAACAACTCGAAGGTATTGAGCACCGGCAGCGCGACTTTGTTGGTGGTCAGCGCGCGCAGGCCATTGAACCAGGGTTGTTCCGCGAATGTGAAAGCCCAGGACACGGCGCCTTGCAGGTTGCCGCCCGTTCGCGCCATCAGATCCTGTTTGCGCATGAACGAGGCCGCGGTGTACGCGGCGAATTGCGAGGTGCGGCGGTAATCACGCTGTGGATCCAGCGTGGCCGGGCAGCCGGCGCAACCTTCGGGATCGGATTCGCCGATGTACACGGGCAGCTTCGCGAACTCGGGAAAGCTCGCGATGATGCGGCCATACGTGTCGATGGTCTTCAGATGATTCCGAAGATTCATTTCCACGCGTCCCTGTTCGTCGAGCCGCGTCGTGCCCTTGGCATGGAAAGCGATGAAGTCGAGCGGCGCTACCCCGGTCGCGCGTTCTTGCCGACGGCAGTGCTCGAGAAACTCGCGCATGAAGACATCACCGTTCTTCCAGCCGGGATCGGTCACATGCGGACCGCCGACGCGTGCGTTCGGCAGAGCGCGCTTCACGGCGGCAGCGAAATGGTCGTAGAGCTTGAAGTATTCCTCTTTGGTGCCCCGCCAATATGGCGACTCAGGCTCGTTCCAGAGTTCCCACAGCCACGAGGAGGCGCGCTCCTTCCCATAACGTTCGCCGCTGTGCCTGGCCCAGGCCTCGATCAGCGCCTCCCATTTTCGATAATCCTTGGGTGGATAGAACGCGCCGCCGGAAACCATGTCGCGCGGCAGGCCCGTCTTCACCAGCGTGGGCGTGTACGGCTCGGGTTTCGATGAAAGCGCCTGCGGCATGAAGCTCGCCTGCACGAACGGCTCGATACCCGGCCGGGTGAGCTCATCCATGATGGCGTCGAGGCGCGTCCAGTCGTATACCGGCGCGCCCGCGGCGTCTTCGGTATAGACATTGGTGCTCGACCACTTGAGCGCCAGCGTGCCGTCACCGCTGGTGAGCAGATGGTGAACGCGGATCCTGACGGGTTCGTCGCTGAGTGCGTTGAGTTTGCCGAGCAGGTCCTGTCCTTCACCGGTCAGCGTCGTCCCGGCCTCGTCGTAGCCGAAATAATTCCAGATCGGGCGGATTTCGCCCACCACGCGGTCGGCGTGCACGGTCACGGGAACGGGAGGCGCGGCCAACGCCGCACCGCAGGCGAGACTCGAAAGGAAAGCCAGGCGCGGAGTTTTCATAGGGGACAGATGCTACTGCTTTGTCGCGGTGCCTGCGCCGGGGCGCCTGCGCGAGTTACTCTGGCCTGCGCCTACGCCAGCGCCTTCTTGAACAGCGCCAGCTTGCGCTCCCACCCGCGCTCGGCCGCTTCCGCATTGTGATTCTGCGAATCCGGCGGCATCCAGCCGTGGTTCGCGCCCTTGTACACCTCGATCTCCGCCGACACCTTCGCATCGTCGAACGCCTTGCGCAGGATGTCCTTCGACGTCGGGTCCTTCTGATCGTCGTTGTCCGCGATGGCGATCAGCATGCTGGCTTTCATGTTCGGAATCAGGAGGTGAGGGCTGTCCGCGTTGGTGGTGGTTAGTCCACCGCCATGGAAGGAGCAGCCGGCGCCGATGCGTTTCGGCAGCGAGCCCGCGGTGCGCATCACGATGGGTCCGCCCATGCAGTATCCCGTGGTGCCGATCTTGCGCTTCTTATCGACGGCCTTCTGCGCATCCAGCCAGGCCACGAAGGCCTTCGCGTCGGACACATGCGTGGTGGCGCTGAGCGTGCCCGCATACTTGAACGCGTCCTCCCGGCTGGCGGGCTGTCCTTTGATGGAACGATAGAAGGGGTTGACCGTGAGTACGGCATAGCCGGATTCCGCCAGCCGCTTGCCCATGGCGCGGAAGGAGGGGCGAAGACCCCAGATGTCCGGCCACACGAGCACGGCGGCGGTGGCCTTGGCGGGATGCACGAAGTGGGCGTCGCAGGTGCCGTCGGGAGTTTTGATCTCCACTTCGGATTCGGAGACTTCGGCGGCTGATGCGACCGTGGGCAGCATTGCGGCTAGCGTCGCGCCGAACCCTAAGGCGCCGAATTGGCGGCGCGAGAGCTCGTTGCCGCGAAGGATATCGTCGTTTGAATCGCGCTCGCACATGGCAGACCCCTGAGGAGAAAAGTGGCGGGGATGAATTCTAGCGAGGCGGTGAACGGATCGTGAAGCCTGTCCACGCGCCTGCGGGCGCTGTACTACACGGGCGAGCGCTCCGAAGTCTCGCGGTCAGATACACGCTGCTGCGCGTCGCGCGCTGACGTTGCCATCGACGAGTGAAACTTCGCAAACCTTCGTCCACGGCGATCTCTTGTCGGTAAGATTAATAGAGAGTTCGTATAGCTAGTTTGTTGGCGGTCTGTTGAACCCGGCGTTTGCATTCGCTGGATTCTTGGTCTTGCTGTACACGCTGAACGAGCAACGGATGGCACTCGCAGATGAGAAAAGCTCGCGCATTTTAAAAGATGTTGAATCGACCTTTTTCCAGCTACTGCATCGGCTCGACGAGGTTTTGAACTCGATTGAGCATGAATACAAGGAAGTGGCGGATCGCGACGGCTCCGTTGCCACAGGTCGCCAGGCCTTTAGGGATCTTTACAAAAGAGAGTTGAAGGAAAGGTACAGAGAGCTAACAACAGGGGATCGCGATGAAAAAAGCGAAGCGGAGCTAGCGATTGCCCTCGACCAAAAGATGTATAGGAACAAGACCCATATTTTCGGAATTTACTTGCGCTCGCTTTATCACGTGTTCAAGTTCATCGACACGAGTTCTCTCACTTTTGCTCAAAAGGCGCGCTACGCAATATTGCGCGTGCGCAACTTTCTTCGTACGAAACGGCGCTTCTCTTCTATAACGGTCTGTGGGGTGAAGGACTGAAGGGCTTTAAGCCATTAATCGAAAAATATGGACTTCTGAAGCATCTTGAGGCGCGGACGCTCTTAAATGGCAGTCATCTTGAGGATTCCTCAATGTATTCCGAAGCGGCAAGATCAAACTTCAATCGTCGACTGGAGATCTTCGGAGGCAACGAACCAATCATTTCTTACGACTGAGCAGATGCGGAATGCCGCCATTGCGCATCGTCCACTCACTCCCATTCGATCGTGGCAGCTTCTCGAACATGCCGGTGGCGCTGCAAATCGCGCCCGGAGAAGTAGAGCAGCTATACGGCAGGGATCTTCGGATGCAAAACATTCGGGATGCCGCGTTCATGGCGGGCAATGCCCGCAACGCGCACTCCGCGGTGACGCTGGTCAACATCGCATGCAGTGATGTGCCGCATTTTTCCGTTGGCGAGAATCCCCTGAAGGCACCTGCCGGCCATTACGTGGTGGATCGCTTTACGCAGGGGCTGATGATCGGGGCGGATGGCCGGGAAAACGGCATCGCGACACGCCACAAGGCACGCGCAGTCGCCCAGCCCGGCGCAGCCGCTCGCGACGGACATTCCCGCGACCCCCGCCATGGATCAATGGGTGGATGTCCGTTCGTTGGGCGCCAAGGGAGATGGCCAGACGGATGACACCGAAGTCTTGCTCGCGGCCATCGACAAACATGCGGTGCTGTTCTTTCCGAGCGGCACGTACCGCGTGAGCCGCCCGCTGATGCTCAAGCCCGATACGGCGTTGCTCGCTCTCAACCCGGCGACGACCCAGATTTCGCTGATCGATAGCTCGCCCGCCTTTGGCGGCGAGGGCGCGCCCGTGGGAATCATCGTCGCGCCAAAAGACGGACGGAACATCGTGCGCGCGCTGGCCATCACCACGGGCAACTCCAATCCGCGGGCAGCGGGCGTGATCTGGATGGCCGGAAAGAATTCATTGCTGGACGATGTGTCTTTTCCAGGCCAGCGGTTCTTCGGTTCGGGCTTTCGCGGGTTCACGTTCCGTCGGCCGACGCCTCCGGCAGGCGCGCCGGCCGTTCGGCCGAACTTCGCGTTTTCGCCGGCCGCTGCGGATCTGCTGGTCACCAACGGCGGCGGCGGCATCTTCCGCAACGTCTGGCCGCACGGCATCAACGCCAAATACGGACTTCGCGTGGAGAACACCGACACGCCCGGAAAGATCTACCAGATGTCGGTCGAGCATCACTTCCGGGTGGAAGCAGAGTTCGACAACGTGCGCGGCTGGGAGATGTACGCGTTCCAGACCGAGGAGGAGAACCCCGCCGGTGCCAACGCGTATGCGGTGGATATCGAAGACTCCAAAGACCTGCTGTTCGCCAACACGTATATGTATCGCGTGTCTCGCAATGTGCTGCCCAAGACGTACGCGATCCTCACGCGGCGCTCCGACGGAATCGTTTTCGAAAACATGAAAGTGTTCAGCCAGACGCGGCTCGCATTCGACAACGCGGTGTACAACGAGGCCAACGGCGCCGTCGTGCGTCCGCATTTCTTCACGCGCTTCGCGGTGAATGCGGGTTCGAAGCCACGAGCTGCCTCGTCGCCGCCCGCGTCGTTGTTCGATAACGCGACGTTGCAGCTGCTGAAAAGTGGTTTCAGCAACGCTTCCGGCCTGACCGTCGATGACGCCGGCACCGCCTTCTTCACCGATGCGGTCAAAGGAAAGATCTTCCGGTGGAACGACGCCACGCGAACCGCCGAGGTGCTGGCGGAGATCAAAGGCCAGCCGCAAGTGCTGGGCTTCGTCGCACCGGACCACCTGCTGGCGATCGCCAATGAACGCGCCGTGTATCGCCTGAGCTCCACCACGCCCGGCGCCGCCGAGCCCGTCGCGGAAACGGCTGAAGCCTTGCCGCAGACGACACTGCTCCTGCCGGTGGGCCTGCACAACATGCTCTCCGTGATGAACGACATGATGGAGCGCCGCGGTTACGTCTACCGGCCGCGAAGCAACACCGCGATCGTGAGCGCCGTGTCGAACGAGCATCGCGGCTATTACTACGCGCCCGGCACCCGCACGGCGATCATGGCCGGTGGCACGTGGCGGCCCAATCTGCAGAGCTCGCAACTGGCGCCGTTCGTACCCGGCACGTCTCACTACCTGACGAGCGAGGATGATGGCCGGACGTACCGCGTGACACTCGAGGCGGACGGCAAGCTCAGCAGCACGGTGTTCGCCGAGCGTGGCGGCACGGCGGTGGTCACGGATGCTTCCGGCAATGTGTACATCGCCGGTAGCGAGGTCTGGATCTACGACCGCAATGGAAAGCCTGCGGGCGTGCTCGAAATTCCCGAGCGGCCCGGCAGCCTGGCCTTTGGCGGCGCGGATCGGCGCACGCTCTACATCGCGGCGCGCACGTCTCTCTACTCGATCCGCACGAAAACAGCGGGACGCTGAACTCACTCCCACTCATGACGACCAAAACCTCCGTTCAGATTTCCACCCGGGCCCAGAAAGGCCCGCAGACGCTGGAACAACAGCGCTTCCAATTCCTGATCCGTCAGATCGGGGACGCGCGCAAGGCATTCAGCGACCTCGAAAAGCGCATCGAGGCCTTCCGCCAACTTCGCTTGCAGAAACTGCAGCCCGTCCGCGCCTCGCTCACCCGCGCTCTGCGCGAAACGATATTTGCGATCGACCGGCTGCTGGATCAGCGCGGATGGTCGCGCGCGGAACAGGCCGCTCTCAGAGATATCCTGACGGGAACTGCCGAGATCGTGATCGAGGTCGCGGGCGAAGATCCCGAGATCAAGGCGGTCTACAACAAACACAGCAACCTGGACTTCGATACCGCCAAGGATGAGGACATCCAGCGTCTCAAGGCTGAGGCCGAAGCAGCCACCGGCTTCGACCTCGGCGGGGATGAAGGCATCCGCAGCGAAGAAGATCTGGTGCAGCGGCTCTATGAAGAGATGGCCGCGCGCGAGACTGCGGCGGAAGAGCGCGACGAGGCTCGAACGAAGAAGCCCTCGAAACGCAGCGAGGACAACGCACAGCTTGCGAGGAAAGCCTTGCGTGACATCTATCGCAAGCTCGCGAGCGCGGTTCATCCCGATCGCGAGTCCGACGCGGACCGACGTGAAGAGAAGAACGAGCTCATGCAGCGGATCAATCAGGCGTATGCCGCGAACGATCTGCTGTCGCTGTTCGAGATCCAGATCGAGATCGACCAGCTCGATCCGGAGCAGATCGGCGATCTCGGGCCACAGCGTCTGCGCCACTACAACCGGCTGCTCGCGGAGCAGCTCGAGCAATTGCGCAGCAAACTGCAGGCACTCGAAGCCAGCGCAGGAGCGGACGACGAAACCGATTTTGACGGCTTCGATGCCCAGAAACTCGAGATGCGGTTACGGCGCCAGGCGCGTGGCTTGCGCGCGGAAGTCACGCGTCAGGAACAGTTGCTCCGGGTACTCGCCGACAAGGCGGCAACCCGACGCTGGCTCAAGCAGCAGCGTCAGTTCGCAAAGCTCGACGACGACGAAGGCGAAGACTGACTGGCAACGCCAGCCGGGAATTTTTACAAAGCCTGCCGTGAGTCCTAGGGAACTTCCGGTTCTGCCGTGATTCTCCGCACGACGCAGATTTGAGACATCTGTTCAATCGCGCGCGCATCGGCGTATGGTCCGACCCGAACCAAGGAGGGGACCATGAAGAAACATTTCGTTTCGCTCATTCTGCTGTGCGCGGCTGCGTTTGCGACACCAAGTCACGCGGCCATCACGCCGCCGGCCGGAGCATTGCCCGTCGGCATGCCTTCCAGGCTGGTCGTCGGATTATTCGAGCAATGGGGCGGCACGTGGATGCGCGACAGCGCCGTTCCGTGGGACGTGCGCTACGCCTATCTCACGAAAGGCTGGGCTAACAACTGGGGCTGGGGTGCACACGACGGATCGATGGCCACCGCATTCTTCAACGAATGCAACGCCATCAACACGATTCCCGCGGTTCAGTTCTACCAGATGCAGGGCGAACCCGGCGGCGGCGAAGGTCAGTTCCTTCAGAAGGCGCAGAACGCCGGAACGATGGCTACCTACTTCGGCGATTTCAAGTTGCTGATGCAGCGTGCGAGGGAATTTGGCAGGCCGGTGGTCGTCATGCTCGAAGCGGACGGCTTCGCGTTCCTCCAGCAACAATCGAACCAGAACGCGAATGCGTACGCAGCCGTGGCCGCGACGGGGATTCCGGAACTCGCAGGTCTTCCCAATACGGTGGCCGGGTGGGGCATGGCATTCCTGCAGCTGCGCAAATCCATCGGAGCGACGAACGTCGTGCTCGGCGTTCACATCTCAGGATGGGCAAGCGGCAAGGATATCGTTCACTACTCAGTGACCGACGCGCTGCAGCCCGAAGTCGACAAGGTCTATGCATTCCTCGCACCGCTCGGATTGGCTGCGAACGCGACCGGCGCCACGTACGACTTCCTGGTGGGCGATCCGCTCGATCGCGATGCGGACTTCTACGCGTTAACACAGGGTCAGGATCGCTGGTGGAATGCGGCTGACAATGCCTCGATCAATTCACGCAGCTTCAATCGATACGCGGAATGGTTGCGGCTGTGGAATGCGAAATCGTCGAAGCGGTGGCTGCTGTGGCAGATCCCCATCGGCAACTCTAACCATTTGAACGTGTACAACAACGGCGCGTCGCGTCAGGGTTACAAGGACAATCGGCCCGAGTATTTCTTCGGTGCCAATTCCCGCGCGCATCTCGAAAAGTTCGCATCGAGCGGAGTCTTCGGATTGCTGTTCGGCGCGGGAGCGGGCGGGCAGAGTTCTTATCAGAACGACACGTACACCGACGGCCAGCTGTTTCTGAAGAGCAGGGCGGGAAGTTTTCTGAGGGCGGGTGGCCTTGCGATTCCTGGAGGTTCCTCGACTCCGCCGCCGCCACCACCGCCAACGGATGCGACTGACTACAACTTCGAGGGCGATGCTCAGGGCTGGCAGGGTACAGCGCCGGTGGTCAGCGTGGCGCGGTCGACCAGCCAGAAGTTTGCGGGCGCGAGTTCGCTCGCGGTACGAATCAACGGATCAGGCAGTGCGTTGGTGAGCGTCGCGAATCCCGCAGCGAAGGCCACGCAGACGGTTACGTTCCGCGTGTATCTCCCGGCGGGTGCCGCGATCAGCTCAGTGCAGCCCTATGTGCTGCAAGGCGCTGCCGGTGGCTGGCGTTGGACAGGAAACTGGCAGCCCATCAGCGCGCTCAGGACCGGCGCATGGAACACGATTACCGTGCAGGTTCCCGCAGATGCCGCGTTGCTGTCGTCGCTCGGCGTGCAGTTCACGACGAATGGCGCCTTCAACGGCACCGTGTATATCGACAGCGTGAATTTCTAGCGGTGCAATTCAGGCGCGGGTGGGATGCCACCCGCGCCTGCGCTCAGCGCAGGGAGTCAGAGGAATTCGTTGAACAGGTAGTACACCTGGTCCACGAGCTTGTGGATCGGACTCCGCCGGCTCCATCGCTCGAGTTCGATTTCGCTGCCATCGGCCGCATAACGCTCGAAAATCCCGTCGAACCGCTGCGCGGTCGCGGCGTCGATGAACGACACCGTGATCTCGTCATTGGTCTCGAAGGAGCGATCGTCGAAATTAGCCGTCCCGATGGCGCACCACAGCCCGTCGATTGTCATGATCTTCTGGTGCAGGAGGGCCGCCGGGTATTCGATGAGACGCACCCCGCAGCGGAGCAGTTTCTCGAAGTTCCGGTGTCCGGCGTGTTGCACCATGGGGTTGTCGGACCCTGACGTCGACGGCATGAGTACGCGCACATCGACACCGCGCCTGACAGCGTCGCCTAGTGCATCTATCGCCGCGGGTTCCGGCAGGAAATAGGGATTCTGGATCCAGATGCGACGTCGCGCGCAGCAGATGGCCGCGTGGTGAAGAATCTTGACGGCGGGTGCCGAACTCTCCGGCTTGACGAATGCCGCGTGAATCGCGATGTCGCCGGCGCGTTCCAGCGGCGGGAACACGCTTTTGCCCATGAACAGCTCGCCAGTCTGCCCGACCCAGTTTTCGCTGAAGGCGGATTGCATGCTGTGAACGATCGGGCCGCGGAGCCGTACGCTCACGTCCATGACGCGCTCCTTCGCCCCCTCTACAGCCAGCCAGCTGTCGACGATGCAATGGCCGCCGACGAAGGCGACTCGTCCCGTCGACGATCGCAAGCTTGCGGTGATCGCGCTCGTTGAGGACGCCGAGATTGGCGAGGGTCATGCGATGAAACTTGCGCAGCTTGCAGCCGGCCTGCACGAGTCGTTGCTCCACGCCCTTGCCCATTCCACGCGTTCCATTGGCATCGAGCAGCACGCGGACATCGACGCCGGCCCGGACGCGTCCGATCAGCGCCTCCGACAGGCGCGAGCCGAGCTTGCCCTCCTTCCAGAGGAAGGTCTCGAAATGCACCGAGCTGCGCGCCTTGTCGATCTCCTCTATCAAGGCGTCGAAGAACGCTGCGTTCTCCAGCACGTCGACGCTGTTTCCGTCGATGACCGAACCCAAGGTCAGCCCGGCCAGTGACGGAAGCAGTTCCTCTATCGGCGTGTCGCAGTCAACCTCGAGCTTCGGGTCGCGGTGCCGCTTCATCGACCAGATGAGCAGGATGAAGAACGCGATGGTGCCGGCGAGCGCCAGCACCGCAACCACTGTCGGAATTTCCAGTTCGCCCACGTCAAGCCTCCCGGTATAGCTTACGCGCATGGAACCTGTGCCTGGCGGCGACGAGTCGTGGATCCGCGTGCTGACGCTGAATGCCCATCAGGGCTTGCGAGCCGGACACCGGCATGGCGTCCTGCTTCGAATTCGCAATGCCTTGCGCGCCTCGCGGGCGGACCTCGTCTTCCTTCAGGAAATCGGTGCGGTTGCGGGTCCGGAGGCGCACGTGCATCAGTACGAGGTACTTGCGGACGGCGTCTGGACTCAGCACGCCTACGGCCGGAATGCTGTTGCGACGGGTGGGCATCACGGTAATGCGCTGCTCTCCAGGCATCCGGTCACCACTTGGCGCAATGTCGATGCATCGGTTGGCCAGGCCGAGCCGCGGGGCCTGCTCCACGCAGTGATCGGGCTCGATGGCGATCGTGAGCCACTGCACGCGATCTGTGTGCATCTCGGGCTGCGCGAGTCGCACCGCCGGCGACAGGTTGATCGGCTTCTGGATCTGGTCGCCCACGAAGTTCCCGACGGCGCGCCGCTCGTCATCGCCGGCGACTTCAACGACTGGCGCGAACGCGCGCACCGGAGGCTGGTCCTTTCTGGCCTGGAAGAAGTCCATGCGGCCGCGGTGGGCCGCCCGGCGCGCACGTTTCCGGCGCGCGCACCCTGGCTCAGGCTCGACCGGATTTACGTCAGGAACGTCCGGCATCGGCCTGTGAAAGTTTCTGCGCGCGACTGGCGGATGCTTTCCGATCATTTACCGCTCGCCGCGGAACTTCGCATGGGTGCGCGTCCTGGAAATCCTGATTCATCGGGATCGTGAAGAGAGGCGTATTACGATGTCCGCCGGACACCCATGCGCAGATTCCTCACACTCTGGATCGTATTGCTACTGACCATCAGCGCTGGCGCGGCGATTCGTTACGGATGGATCGTCATTCCGGCGCAGTGGTCACCCTGGGCGCCGCTCGATCTCGAGGCAACTCCAAACTTCCTCACGCGATACAAGCTGTCGCGGCTGACGGGCGATGACGCGCTGTGCCGCCAAACGCTTCAACACGCCGCGGTCGAATTCGATCCGGTCCCGGACCTCGTGACCGGCGCGAACTGTGGATTCAAGAACGCGGTGCTCATTCGTCGAACTTCTGCCGACGTGGGCGAGGATTTCTCGGTCACCTGCCGAACGGCGGTTTCGCTGGCATTGTGGGAGCGGCATGAGCTGCAACCGGCCGCGGAAAAATACTTCGGGCAGCGCGTGTCTGCCATCGAGCATTTCGGCAGCTATTCTTGCCGCAACGTCTATGGGCGCCCCGAATCGACGCGCAGCCGACATGCCACAGCGGAAGCCTGGGATGTGGCTGGTTTCGTGCTTGTCGATGGCCGGCGGATTCGTGTCGCGCACGATTGGCAAAGCACGAAGGTTGAAGCCGCGTTCCTGAGAGAGTCGCGCGACGGTGCGTGCCGATTTTTCGATGGCGTGCTGAGCCCTGACTACAACGCGGCTCATCACGACCATTTGCACCTCGACCGGGGTCCTTATCGCATGTGTCGTTGATGGCGACGATTGAACTCTGGCGATCTGCATCGATCTATGATGGGCCCGGAGGAAGAAATCAATGAGGTGTCCCGATGCATCTTGACGAACCCCGCGCACGAATCGCCTACCGAGGCAATGCAATTTCCCGGGCCAGGCATTTGGCTTTGAAGACGTTCGTAATCCTCGGCGGCATCGTGATGTTGGCGAGTGCATTCGTGGTTTCCTTGGTATTCGTCGCGATCGGACTGGCCGTCGTGCTGAGCTTCGGCGGATATCTATGGTGGAAGACGCGAGAGCTGCGCAGCCAGTTGCGCGCGCGGATGGAAGAGCAGCAGCAGCCTGCCGGCGACGTCATCGAGGGCGAGGTGATTCCGCTCGAGCGGACTCGGCGCTGATAGATAGTAGAGCTCCCATGGGCCTCGGTTGGGCGAGTCGACGACCGTTATCGCCGTTGTCTGCGATGAAGATCGATATCGATCCATAACGATTGCGGGAGCGACCGTGCCGCCCCCGAAGCCTAAACTCGGCCCCCTACATCCATCGATTCAACGAAGGGGGACGCATGGCCGATTCGACAAAGCGCGCAGGACTCACCCGGCGCGAGGCGCTGATTCTTTCCTCTACCGCAGGCATCGGGCTTGCAACGGCAAACCCCGCTGCGGCTTCAGACAGCGTCAAGACCGCTGCCCATCAAGGCCCCGGAAATCTGACGACGCCGCGTTCTGCAATCGCGAAGACGCAGTACGGCAAAGTGCGCGGCTATCTCGACGGCGGCGTCTTCACGTTCAAAGGGATTCCATACGGCCAAACCACCGCGGGCGAGAATCGCTGGCTTCCCGCGAAGCCGCCGACTCCATGGACGGACGAATATCCCGCGCTGGTCTACGGCGCGAACTGCCCGCAGAACACGCATCCCTGGACGAGCATCGAACAGACGTTCATCCAGGATTGGGATGACGGATGGATGAGCGAGGACATGCTCAAGCTCAACATCTGGACGTCTTCCTTGAGCGGCAAGCGTCCGGTGATGGTCTATTTCCACGGTGGTGGCTACAGCTTTGGCTCCTCGTACGAATTGCCGTCGCACGAAGGCGCGCAGATGGCGCGACATCACGATGTGGTGCAAGTCTCCGTCAATCATCGTCTGAACATTCTTGGTTTTCTGGATGCTGCGGAGATCGGCGGATCGGCTTACGAGGACTCCGCCAACGTCGGCATGACGGATCTCGTCGCGGCATTGCGCTGGGTCCACGAAAACATTGCGAGCTTCGGCGGCGATCCCGATCGCGTCATGATCTATGGCCAATCCGGCGGCGGTTCAAAAGTGACGACGTTGATGGGCATGGCGTCCGCGTCAGGCTTGTTCCATCGCGCGGCTGCGATGTCAGGTGGCGGTGGAAACATTCCCAGCCGGGAACAGCAACGCGAGCTTGCGCGGCTGACGATGAAGGAACTCGGCCTGGGCGCGAATGACATCGGCGCGCTGCAAAAGGTGGAGTGGTCGAAGCTCTTCGCGGCGGGCAACGCGGCGGTTGCCAAGATCAACCCTGCGGGGCCTCCGCCGTCAGGGCCGGGCGCACCAGGCACACCGCGTGTGGGCTGGTCACCATGCGTCGACGGCAAGATCGTCAACATGCGTTCGTTTTTCGATGCGGCGCCCGGGATTTCGAAGAACGTGCCGATACTGATCGGCTCGACGAGCGAAGAAGGCAATCGCATGTCGCAACGGCCGACCGAAGAGGAGTGGCGCGCGAATCTCTCCAAGGCTTATGGAGAAGCGAAGGCGGGCGCGATCGTCACCGCCCTCAAGAAAGCCTATCCGCAGAAGAAGATTCCAACGCTCTCTTATATATGCAGCGGCGCCCCGGGGCTCAACGGCCTATCCATCCGCAACCGAGTGGTGCAGATGGCCGGCTTCAAGCAGGCGCTCAACGCCGCGCCTGCCTATACGTACTACTTCACGTGGCAGACACCGATCCTCGATGGCTTGCCGGGTGCGTGGCACACCGCGGATCTCGCATTCTGCTTCGACAACACGAAGCGCTGCGAACAAGGCACCGGCAACACGCCCGAAGCTCAGGCGTTGGCGAAGAAGATGGCGTCGTCGTGGGCCGCGTTTGCGGCAACCGGCAATCCAGGCTTGCCTAAACTCGCCTGGCAGCCCAGCGATCCGAAAACCAACCGCACGATGATCTGGGACAACGAGTGCCGCATGGTGGATGACCCGGAAGGGGAGGCTCGCAAGATCCTACTTACCTAGTCGCCCGACAGCGGAAGTGTGTGGGTTTGGACGGAACTCCCGGCGACCTGTATCGATCTACGGTGGGGCGCAGGTATTTTTGCGGCAGCTGTCGAAATGGGGACACGCCGTTCGACTAGAAGTAACAACCAAGGAGAAACGCATGTCCCGATACGTAGATGGATTCGTCCTGCCGGTCCCGAAGAAGAACCTCGCGCGCTACCGCCGCGTCGCCCGCGTCGCCGGCAAAGTCTGGCGTGACCACGGGGCCCTCGAGTACGTCGAGTGCGTCGCCGACCAGCTCACCAGCAAGGCCGATGGCAAGACTTTCACCTCCCTCTTTCCGAAGCTCGCCAGGGTGAAGCCGGGCGAGGTGGTCGTGTTCGCCTGGATCACCTACAAGTCGAAGGCCGACCAGAAACGCGTCATGAAAAAGGTGATGGCGGATACGCGCCTTTCCAAGATGATGGGTCCCGACAACATGCCCTTCGACATGAGCCGCATGGCCTGGGCCGGCTTCAAGACAATCGTCGAAGCGTAAGGCAGCGCGATGAAATACCCCTGCCTTCATCGGCAGGGGCCCCTTGATTACCGCACCTCACTACTCTGGCGCCAGCACTTCGTATCGTCTATCCCAGGGTATTTCGATGATCAGCACTTTCCCATCGACCTCGAGGGTTCGCCAGAGAGGTTCGCGCAATAGGTAGTTGCCCGCCTCCAGCGCGGCGATCATCGAGGACAGCGGCATGGTGTCTTTGGAGCTGATGTTACCGACGAGGCTCCAGACGTCATTGCCATGGGTATACACACGCTTCGCGGCTTCGCTGAATGCCACTGCCTCTTCAACCCCGTCGTCGTTGAGATCGATGTACAGCAACGCGCAGGGACTCGCAGCGCTGCAGTAGGAAAACTCCCCCGAGTCGCTGCTGTCGCGCAAGATTTGCTTGAGCTCGTCGGGAATCGTTCGGCCCGCGGGGAACACCTTGAAGACAAGGTTTTCAATACTCAGCGGCGTACTCGGCTTGGCGCGTAGTTCCCACTTGGTCTGCGCCGTGAGCGCGGCCTCGGCGCGGTTGCGCACGTTGGCGGCATCGGGCCCCGATGCGCTCTTGGCCAGACGCTCGAGGCGCGTGCGACCGTACCGGTCCGACTCGAAGCCCAGCTCGATGAAGCTGTCTTCAAAGCCCGGATCGCGGGCCAGGATGCGTGCCTCCTGGCTGGCGGCGACGAGCCGTGAAGGAGACAGCACGGGCGTGAGCATGAGGGCGAGCACCGCCGCGGTTCCGAGCGCTACGCAGACGTTCACCGCACCCATGCGCGCCATCCACGCGCCAGGGCGGAATGCGGCCCAGGCGTAACCCAGGGAATACGAAAGGGCGATGAGGGCGACCAGGAGGCCCCAGACGCGCGGCACGGTGAGGCCGTAGTCGGCGATGCGTAAACCGAGCGCCCAGGTCGCCAAGATGGCGATGGCCGCGAGCAGCGGGACGCTGAGGCGCACCAGCGTGCCCAGCAGGCGCGGATACGGCGCCTCGCCGCTGCCATCCTCGTAGGCGGCGTTGAGTAGATAGATGTTGGCAATGACGAGCGCGAGCAGCCAGCCAGCCTCGATGGCGCTGCGTCCATGGACGAACAGCGCGCCCGACTTCATGAGCAACGCAATGCTGAACAGGCCGACGATCAGGGCCGCGAGCGGCGCCAGCCATTTGAAGAGTGTCAGCAACTGGCGGCGCAACGCGCCCTGCAGGTTCTCGACCGAACCGGCGAGCTGCACACCGATGCCCGCCGCGACCGCGGTTGCCGGGATCACGAACTTCGCGGAAGTGAACATATCGACGAACAGCTTGATGCCGATCGACTTGAAGAGCTGCCCCCAAAGCCCGAGCAGCAGCCAGAAGGCGCCCGTGAAAATGGCCGCGAGCACCACCAGCAGGCAGTTGCGCCAGGCGAGCTGGAACAGTGTCGCGTATTCCGGCCGTGCCCGGCCGGTGGCGAGCCATGACTGAACGAAGGGTAGACCGTGCAACCAGATCGCGCCGATCGCCACGGCGTATGCGAAATGATGACTTTCATTGCCGTAGAAAGATTCGCGCGCGCTGGGCAGGGATATCGCCCCTTGGTGCGCGCCGATGGTGAGCAGCAACAGCGCCATCCCCGCCATCGCCATCGCGTAACCGCGCGTGCGCGCCAGATCCGCGGTCAGGTAGTAAGTGCCGGGCAAGACGAGCAGCAGCGACAGCAACGGAAAGAACACCCCGGGCTGTTTGCCAAGCCATGTGCCTTCGGTAATGGCGTAGTAGAGGCCGTAGAGCAGCAGCCCGTGGACGGCGGAGAACGCGAGGCGCGGCACGAAGCCGCCGGGATCGAGACGTGTGTGGATGCTCATGGGTGCGGGAGCCTAGCAACTGAAAATGGCGAATTGTGGCGGGCGGACGGGGCAGGGCGCACCCCGAACCCGCATCTGGGAAATATCCCCCTCGCTTGAGGGCGTTGGCACGCCGGCGCATAGTCGGCGCATGGCGCGGTTCCTCAAGATCGTGGCCGTGGCATTGTTAGCTGCGGGTCCAGCGTGGATGGCCATGCCGTCGGGCGCCTGCGACCCGCTTGCCTCAGGCGCGGCGAGCGTCACGGGGGCAACCAGCAAGGACAGCGCGGGACGCGCCGTTGCGCTCATCAATGTCAACGGCCAAGGCCCATTCCGTTTCATTCTCGACACCGGCGCAAATCGTTCGGTGCTCTCCCAGGCGCTTGCCACGCGCCTTGGTCTCTCGCAATCAGGCGTGGGCGTGGTGCACTCGGTGGACGGCGCAGAGCTCGCCATGCTGGTGAACGTCGAATCACTTTCGTTTGGCACTCTTCGCCTCTCGGGCGGCGAAACGCCCGTGCTCGACAGCCCCATGTTGGACGGCGAGCTCGGGCTGCTCGGCGTGGACGGTATGGCGGGGCGGCTGCTGCACGTCGACTTCACGAGAAACTGTGTGGAGATCTACGAAGACGCCGCACCGATGTCGATGAAAGGCTGGTTGAGCGTGCCCGCGCGCATGCGTTTCGGTTCACTGGTGATGGTCCAGGGCGAGATCATGGGCGTGCACGTCAACGTGCTGATCGACACCGGCTCCGACATCTCGCTCGCCAACGAGAATTTTCGCGAGGCGCTGCTCGGTGTCGGCGCCCGTTCAATCGAGTATCGCAACGGTCATGCCTTCACAGCCGGCCGCCCCATCGTGCTCGCGCGCAGGGTGTGGACTCCGCGTCTGTTCCTCGGCCGCACGGTCGTCGAGAACGTCAACGCGTACATCGGCGATTTCCACATCTTCGATCTCTGGGGCTTGCAGGATGAGCCGACCCTGCTCATCGGCATGGATGTGCTCGCGCGCGCTCGTGAAATGGCGATCGATTACGAGAATGGCGTCGTGCATTTCCGCAAGCAGCCCCGCGGCGATTACCGCGGCGGAAGCCCGGTGTCTGAGTAAGCCCCGCCACACACATTGCTCCTGGCGGCTAGCTAGATGAGAGTAGAATGGGCCGCGCCTAACGATTCACGGGAGTGGAAATGAAGAAGATGCGCGTCGGCGTCCTGGCGTTGTTTGCCTTGCTGGCAGCTTGCGGTTCCATCCGTCCGCCCCCGGAAACTACCGAGGAGGGCCTGGTGCGCGTGCCGTCGCGGCCCGAAGGGGGCGTGTATCGCAGACCCGGCGTCGACTTCATGCGTTACAAGCGGTTGGTCATCGAGCCGCTCACCGTGGAATTCATCAAGGGGTGGCGCAAGCAACATCCGGACGTCTCGAACTCCGAGGTGCGCCGGATCGAGGCGGAGACCGTGAAGAATTTCCTCGAAGTATTCACCGAAATCCTCGTCGATGAGGGTCCGTTCGAGCTGGCCGAGGTGCGCGAAGCGGACGTGTTGTTCGTGGTGCCGAGAATGCTGGACCTCAAAATCCCCGCGCCCGAGACGGAATTCGACGCAGGCTACAGCAGTCATTCGCCGCGCCTGGTCTCCATGGAGATGACCGGCGAGCTGCGCGACGGCGCCACCGGCGATATCGTGCTGCGAGTGAACATGATCGAAAGCGAGGATCGCTTGAAAGTCAATCACAGCAGCGCGTCCAACCGCGTCAGCAATGCGCACGAGATCCGCAGCAGCCTGGAAAAGTGGTCGCGCCTGGTCCGGGAGGCAATCGACGTGGCCAAGGCTTCGAAGCCGCAGTGATCCGCGCGCAGGCGACGAGGAGATGATCGCTGTAGATAGGCTGTCGGTCATCCTGCTGTGCGGGTGCATGGCGACGCTAGCGCAGGCGGCCATTCTGCCCACCGATCTCGAGTCGAAAGTCGGCGCAACGTACGAGCCGGCGGATGCGGAGGAACGTGCCATCTGGCAGAGCGTGGCGCGGCTCGAGGCGGGGATTCGCACCTCGCCACAACGACTGATCGCGCCTTTGCTCGACGCCTATATCCGGGGTGTCACTGAACGGCTGATCGGTCGGCCCGCGCCGGACCTGCGCATCTACGTGATGCGCGACGCGTCGCCCAATGCCGCAATGCTCCCCTCCGGCATGATGATCGTGAACACGGGTCTGCTGGCCCGCGTTCGCAACGAGGCACAGTTGGCTGCCGTGCTGGCGCACGAGGCCGGGCACTATTTCCGCAGGCATTCCCTCGATTTGTATCGCGCCGATCGCCGCAAGTCCGCGTTGGTGTCGTCCGCGGGCTCGGCGTCGTATGAGCTCGACAGCAGCAACAACGCCTGGAACATGATCAACCGGGCCATCATGATGTCGAGCTCCAGATACAGCAGGGATCTGGAGTCCGAGGCCGACGCCTACGGTCTTGCGCTGATGGCACGCGCCGGATATCGCCCGCGCGCAGCTCTGGCGATGTGGGAGCAATTCATCGATGAGCGCCGGGCGAGCGCCGCCGCGCGCCAGAAGCGTTACCGCGACGTGACGAACGCCGTGCTGTCGACGCATCCACCCACTCAAGGCCGCATGACCAACCTGGCCGACACCGCCGACTATCTGGCCGGGAAGCACGGACCCGAGAGCGGCTTTGGTCTCGACGAATGGGCCGCAGTCATCCGGCCGTATCAGGCCATGCTGCTGCGGGAACAGATCTATCTCAATGATCCTGGCGCCAGTCTCTATCTACTCGAAACCCGCGCGAAGGACGGCTGGACCGGGCTGCTGCGATTCGACGAAGGCGAGGTCTACCGGCTGCGCAATGCGAACGGCGACGCCGGGAAGGCCGCGTTCGCATACTCCGCCGCCACGACGCTGGCGGACGCGCCGCCCGAAGCCTGGCGCGCGCACGGCTACGCGCTGCTGAAGGCAGGAGCCAAGACCGAAGCGCACGAGGCGCTGAATCAATTCTTGGCGATGAACCCCGAGGCCCCAGATGCCGCCATGATTCGGTTTACCCTGGCTCAGCGGGTGACCGCCGATGAGACCTCCGTGGCCGGCGGCCGTATGACTGTGAAACCTGGTTCCAACTGGAAGAGGCTCTACGCGAACTTGAACGAGACGCCGTGGGACGAAGTGTGGACCTGGAATGGGCCGCAGATCGACAGGATGGCTTTGCTCGACGGATTGTCCGATGGCAAGGCCATCGTCCTTCAGCAGCGGACCGCTGATCAACAGGTCCCTGCATTCCGCGCCGACATGACGGCGCAGGACCTGGCGTCGATGCTCGAGGTCTCGTATCGCCTCAAGGGCGTCACGGTGTTCAACATCGAGTCAGTCGATCCGGTCGATTTTCTGGGCGGCACCGGTGTCAGCCTGCGCTACAACTATGCGTCCGGCATCGTCATCCCGAAGAGGGGCAGTTGCGTGATGCGCGTCGTCGGCCAGAAGCTGTACGCCATGAAACTCGAGGGCGTCGCGAATCAGTCCTTCGACGCGGTCGCCGGCCAGTTCGACCAACTGGTCGCCAGTGCACGGCTGCGCAAGTAGGCGCGCCTGTCCTCAGGTTTTAGGAAAGGAGAGTTGCATGAATAGTCAGAACGACAAACACGACAATTCGACGGCAGTCGATGCGGAACGTCGCAAGCTCTTGAAGGCAGTCGGCGCCGGCGCAGTGGTATCCGCGATCTCGCCGGTATTTGCCGCAGAGTCTCGGCCACTACGCTGGGGAATCGTCGGCACCGGTGGGATCGCGAATCACATGGCGTCGATGATAAAGCGGGCCGCACGCGCTGAACTGGCAGCCGTCGCCAGCCGGAAGATTGAAACTGCAAAGCAGTTCGCGAACAAGCACGGTATTCCTGGCGCGTTCGGTTCGTGGTCGGAGATGTTGGCGTCGAAAACCGTCGACGCAATCTACGTTGCTACGCCCACCTCCGTCCGGGAAGAAGTTTGTCTACTGGCTGCAGCGAACGGCAAGCATGTTCTTGGCGAAAAACCCTTTGCCAATTTGCCTTCCTTGCGTCGCATCACCGCAGCTTGTCGTAAGAACGGTGTCGGCTTCATGGATGGCACGCACTTTGTGCATCACCCGAGAACGGCACAGATCAAGGCCACCATGCGCGAGAAAATCGGCTGGCCGTGGTCGATCGATTCGGCGTTTCAATTCGGTCCAATGGAACCAGACAATATTCGTATGGATCCCAAGCTCGAGCCCTACGGCGCGATTGGCGATGCCGGTTGGTACAACATGCGAGCGGCCGTGGAGTACACGGCGCCTGGCGTCAAAGCGATCGGCGTGGGTGCATACGTTCGCCGTGACAAGAAAACCAAAGCCGTGATTGCCGGCAGCGGAGTCATCGCTTTCAGCGATGGCTCAACCAACACCTGGAATTGCGGTTTCGAAGCTGGTGCGCTGAATATGGACCTGAGGTTGTCTGGTGCCGGCGGTCAGTTCAGTCTCGATGATTTCGTGTTCAATCCGGGCGATGAACCCGCCGAGTACGTCTATCGCAAGGGCGGGCTCGGTGATGGCGGAACGTCAGAGCGCATAAACGTTTCCGCCGCGAAACCGCCCGCGGCGTTGATGTTTGAAAACTTTGCGGCCATGGTCGGCAACGCCGAGCTTTTCGAAGCAAGCGTGACTGCGAGTGAAAGGACTCAAGAGTGGCTGGACGCGATCTGGACCAAGGCGATGCAAAACGAGCGAAGCTGAGAACCAGACGCCCAGCGTCTAGCTAGTCGACCTCACCCGGCCGCCTTGGCTGCCGCCGGCGCCGCCCTCTGCGCGGCGATCCAGCGGCGCACTTTGGCCTGCAGCACCGGCATCGGCAGCGCGCCGCCGCCGAGGACTGTGTCGTGGAAGGTGCGATAGTCGAACTTGTCGCCCAGCGCGGCCTTCGCCTCGTCGCGCAGCTTCTGGATCGTGATCATGCCGATCTTGTAGCTAGTCGCCTGGCCTGGGTTGAGGATATAGCGCTCGACCTCGGACTTGATCGCCTGCTCCGGCTGCGCCGAGTTGGCCTTGAAGTAGTCTTCGGCTTGGCTCTGTGTCCAGCCTTTCGCGTGGATGCCGGTATCCACCACCAGCCGGATCGCACGCCAGATCTCGCCACTGAGTCTGCCGAAATCGTTGTAGGGATCGACTTCAAAGCCCATCTCCTTGGCCAGCGCTTCGGAATAAAGCCCCCAGCCTTCCGAGAACGCGCCGTAGCCATACTGCGTGCGGAATTTCGGAATGCCGGTCAGTTCCTGCTGGATCGAGATCTGCATGTGATGGCCCGGCAGGCCTTCATGGTAGGTGATGTTCTCGAGCTGGTAGGTCGGCATCGCATTCATGTCGGAAAGGTGCGCGTAGAAGATGCCCGGGCGCGATCCGTCCGGCGTTGCGCCCACATAATGCTGGGCCGCGCCCGGCTGTTCGCGGAACGCTTCGACGCGCCGCACTTCCAGCTTGGCCTTCGGGAGGATGCCGAAATACTCCGGCAGCTTCGCCTCCATGCCCTTCAGATAGCCGTCGGCGAGCTTGATGTATTCCGCCGCGCCCGCGTCATTGTTCGGCAGGTAAAAACGCTTGTCCGTGCGCATGAAGACGAAGAACTCTTCCAGCGTGCCCTTGAAACGCGCCGCCTCTTTCACCTTCTCCATCTCGGCGCGGATGCGCGCGACTTCCGACAGGCCGAGCGTATGGATCTCGTCCGCCGTCATCTCGGTCGTGGTGTGCAGGTAGAGCATGGCGTTGTAGAACTCGACGCCCTTCGGCAGAGTCAGCGCGCCTTGTTTGTCCGGCGTCTGCCCCTTCGGTTTGTCCTCGGTGATGAACGCCGCCACCCGGTCATAGGCCGGCTTCATTTGCGTCGTCATCACATCGGCTACGGCCTTCTCGAACGCCTTGCCTTCGATTGCCGTGATCTTGCTGTCGGTGACCAGCTTGAGGATCTTCGTCTTGGCGTCGGCAAACAGCGCCGCGTCCTTGCCCTTGTTGAAGGGTGCGCCCGTCGTCACACGTTTGATCTCGCCCAGCGACTGGTCATAGGTGAAGCCCGGCATGTGGATGCCGTCCGCCTGCGCCGCCTTCGCGCGCACCAGCAGCTGGTCCAGCGCATCGTCGATCAGCCCGACCCGCGCGACATACGCCTCCATGTCCGCCTTTTCGTCGACGCGATGCTGGTTGATCAGGAAGTTCGGGATGCCCGTGGCCGCGTTGCCACGCGAGAACACGTAGCGGTTGCGCCGCCACTTCGCGCTCTCCTGCGCCCGCTTCAGCTCGAGCTCCCAGATCTCGTAGGAGAGTTTGGCGTCTTCGTTCAGCGTTTCCGGCGTGAATTTCGCTTTCATGTCGTTGACCGACTGCCTGCGCCATTCCAGCCGCTGGTCCGCCGCCGCTTCAGAACGATCATCGAGCTCGCCATAGCGAGTTTTGATGCCCTGGCTGGTCATCTCCTCGGGGCTTTCGGCCAGCTCTTCCTGGTATTCCGCATCGAGATAAGCGGTGAGGTCCGCGCTCGCCTTGGCGACCGCCTCGACGGTCGGCCCCTTGGCCGTCTGCTCACCCGCACACGCCGCCAGAATCAGCAGAGCTACGCTCGCGCCAAAGGTCGCCTTCATGGAACTCTCACTTGTTGAAATCCGTGCGCGAAGTTTGCCCGATATGGCGTGAAGGTGTCTCGGCGCACCAGCGCTGGATTCGATCCGCTTGGCGAACCTGGACGACAAAGATACGGTCGAGTCACAATCGAGCACGTGATTTTGCCGCCGACACCACGCCGAACGCGCACGACTTGCGTGGCGACTTCGCATCGCTTTCGCATGATGCTCGGGGTGCGTGCCGGATTTGGTGCCGCGTCACGTCGTGCGCCAATGCATCGCGTTCGGCAATACGGCGATCGACAACTTTACGGGCGGCGGACGAACGTCGGGCTGCCGTTCAAGGGCTTAGCGCCGGATCTCGGTCCGTTCGAAACGGGACTACAAACACGCCAGTGATCCACCGGGCGTCAGTATCGGCCCGCAGTGATTGAGTACCCGTTTTCACACGGGTCCTCGGACCTTCCTATTTCCGGCCGCCGCCCGGACATCGCATCTTGGAGGAGATGTGGAAATCGACTTTCAGGACTTCAGGCGGTCATCTGACGCGTTGCGCGGCGCTTCTGCTCGCAGCCACGGCGTGGCCAGCATTGAGCGGCGCGGCCGGGGGCCTCGTACCTCAACATACCGAGGACCTGCGACCCGCACTTACTCGCGCGTCCAAGGGCGGCGCCGCGACACTCGAGTTCACCGCGTTCGGCCGAAACTTTCGCCTGCAACTCTCTAACAACCAGCGTCTCGCGCACCTGACCGCCGGCAGTTCCGTACAGCTCTACAAGGGCACGCTCGAAGGCGTTCCGGGTTCCTGGGCCCGCATCAGCATTCACGACGGTCTGCCGCGCGGCATGATCTGGGACGGGCGCGAACTGTTCATCGTGGATGCGGCGGCGGAGGCTGTAAATTACGGCGCGGCCGGCACGCTGATGTACAAACTCTCGGACGCCGTGCTGGAGCGGGGCGTTTCTTTCGCTGGCGATGCGGTGGAGACGCCGCGCGACCCGGCTGCCGCCTATGGCGCCATGATCGGCGAGCTGCGCGCCAGGACGCAGGGACTGCAGGGCGGCGTACCCACGGAGGGGGTCGAGATTTCCGTCCTCGGCGACGCGGACTATCTAGCGCGCTACGCCGGCGAAACGCAGGCCCGCGATGCGATTCTCACTCGCCTCAACAATGTGGACGGAATCTTCAGCTCGCAGGTGGGCGTCGAACTGCAGGTGGTATCGGTAAATATCGCCGGGGAACTGACGGCTGGCTTGTCCGCGACCACGGCTGCGAGCACATTGCTCGAAGAGTTGGGACAGTTGCGACAACAAACCGCCGCGCTTGCCGACACCGGCCTCACACACCTGTTCACCGGCCGCCAGTTGGATGGCAACTCGGCGGGCATCGCCTATACGCTGGCACTCTGCAGCGAGCGTTTTGCCGCCAGCCTCACCATGGCTCACAACAGCGCCACTCTGGATGCCTTGATCACCGCGCACGAGATCGGCCATGTGTTTGGCGCGCCGCACGATGGCACGGAGCAATGTGCGTCCACGCCGCAGGGCCAATTCATCATGACGCCGACGCTCACCACGTCGGTCACGTCCTTCTCCCAATGCAGTCTCGACCAGATCGACGCGGTGATCGACAGTTACTCCTGCGTGGTGGCGCTGCCTCCGCCTGGTCCGGCGCCACCGGCACCTCCGGCCCCGCCTCCCGGTGACGGTGGCGGTGGTGGGGGTGGGGGTGGCGGATCACTCGATCCATCCCTGCTGCTGCTCCTGTTCGCACTCCGGGTCGCGCGTTCGCGTCATCGCGCCGGCGTCTAGCTAGAGAATATTCAGGCCCCCGCCGGGAACACCGGCGGGGGTTTTTTCTTTGCAGGCAGGTAAGGCCGCGTTCACTGCAGACGATTACCGCTTGCTTTTTCTACGACACACGTGGCTAGAATTACTATAACGGTAGTATCGTTACACCGGCCAGTTATTCGAGAAAGGATCACCTGCGTGAAACGGACCGGTGGCGCGCTCCTGCTCCAAGCTTTCCCGGCCGCCAATGAGGCTGGATGAGTATTTTCCGTCGCAGTCTCTGGCGGCGGTGACGGCACGGCAGCTCGCGCGACGGCCCTATCTGCCGCTCTCGATGGTCGCGCACGCCGCGCTGCTGGCGCTGGCGTACTACTTCGGCAGCTATCAGCTCGGGGTGCGCGAGCAAGCGGCGGAGGTTGCCTCGAGCCTGCGTGCCACTGAAATCGCGAGCACCGCAAAGCGACTACAGGATCTGGCGACGATCAAGCGGCTGCTGGAGAAATCATCGAACCCGAGTCACGAGGTAATGCCGCAAACGCCCGAGGAGATGGTGGAACGGGCTCGCGAACTTTTCGAGGCGATCGAGGCGCTCGACGAGGAGATCGAGGCCGAGGAGCTGGCCAACTTGTTAGGGACGCCCGAACCTTCGCCTGATGTGCCCGAACCGCCCGCAGTAGTTCCGCCGCCGGTGGCCGCCAGCGATGCCATCGAGCCGGAACCCGGCGAATCCTCGGTCACGCCGGAGATGGCGGCCACTGAAGTGGCCGCGCTCGCAGCCAAAGCGCGGGCCACGCTCGCCAGGCGTCAGGAGCGCCTGGAAGCCAAGGCGAATGGAGTTGTCGTCGAAGGTGGCGCGCCAGGCTCGAGCAACAAGGATGGTGATCCACGGGCATTGTCCAATGGCCGGCCTTACACCGAGATCGGTGACTTCCTTGCCGGGGTTGAATCCTACGCCGGCTGGAGCGAAGACCTCTCCGGCCTCGGGGGCTTCCAGGTCCCACCGCTGGATCCCGCGAACCTGGTGCGTGGCGGCGGGCGAGTGTTCGGCGCGGGCGGCGAGTATGCGAACCGCGTCCTGATCAACAGCTGGTACATCATCGGACCGTTCCCCGGCCGCCACGGAGACGACCTGTTCGACAATCCCGTCTATCCACCGGAAAAAGCCGTGCTCCTCGACGCGGTGTACTTAGGCAAGGATGAGCGCGTGCTCAAGTGGCACTACGTGACTACGCAAGGCTATCCACTCGTTCCTCCCGACCTGGTCGAGGACGGGGTGTATTACGGCTACACCGAGGTGTCGGTGGACGAGGATTGCGACTTGGTTGCATGGATAGGCGCCGACGACGACGCGCAGATCTACGTGAACGACCAGCTCGTGTGGAGGGGTGGAAAAGTCAGCAAGATGCCGTTCTTCAACACTATCTTCGCTCCCGGCGCGACACACACGCAGGATTACAACCGCAGTGAGGGCAGGCGTGCCGTGCATTTCAACAAGGGACGCAACAAGATCTTTTTCAAGCTCTCCAACGGCGCGCAAGGCATGTTCTTGTCAATGGTGCTGACGCGTTAACGAGACTGCGGGGTCAGAACTCCTTTGTGAACCGCACCCCAAACTCGCTCGCATCATTGCTCAGCATGACCAGCACGTAGTCGCCCGTATTGAGCCGCGCATTGTCATAGCGCTCGTCCGTGATGTTGCGGCCGTAAATCCCGACGGTCCAGTCGCCATCGGCGGGCTGGTAGCTGACGTCGGCATTGATCAGGTCGCGGCTCTCGATGAACGTGAACCGGGCTGGGTCGTTGCTCGGCTCGCCGAACATGTCGGCCCGGTATGACCAGTCGGCGCGCAGCGTGATCTCGCCGTTTCCAGCGGGAATGGTCAGCTCGGGACTGAGCGACGCAGTCCATTCCGGTGTCAGCGGAGCCACGGCGGCCGGATTCGGATCGTCGACGTCGACGTCGATGTAACCCACGGTCGCGTGCAGACGGAAGTTGTCAGTCGCGGCCCAGGTGCTTTCGAGCTCGGCGCCGCGCGAGGTCTGGTCCACGACGATGCTTTGCGTATTGAAGCCGGCCCCGGTCGTCGTGCTCACCTGGTAGGGCAAGTCCGTGTAGTTGGTGTTGAACAGGGCGATGCTCAACTGCAGGTTGTCGAAGAGCTCTCCTTTCATGCCCACTTCGTAATTGATCGCCGTGACGTTCTCGGTGGCCACGAAGCAGTCAGGGTTCCCGAACAGGCAGAACGGACGCGCCGGGTACTGGCCCGCCTGGTAGCCACTCTGCACGGAACCATAGAGCGTCAGCCGATCCCGGAATTTGTACGAGGCCGAAATGTCCCAGGTGGTTTCCGACCCATCGTTGCTGTTAGACGCGCCGATCACGCCCACCACGGGCTCCGTGTCCGCGGATTTGTCGTCCTCTGTCTGCCGGAGGCCGGCCGCGATGCGGAGCTGATCAGTCACCTGGTAGCCGACATTGGCATAGAGCGCCAGGCTGTCGTATTTCTGGTGAAGGAAGAAGTCGGCGCCAGGAGGGCTCGTGCAGGGCGTCGCCGCGGTGCCGCAGTTGAACTGCGTGTCGTTCTGGAAGTTCTGTCCCTCCTCCTCGTAGTAGAAGAGGCCGAACACATAGTCGAAGGCGCCCGCCGTACCCGTTGCCTGCAACTCCACCGACTGCTGATCGGCAGAGCCGATCTCGGGGAACGACAGGAAGTCGTCGTTGAAGCTGTCGTCGTCGAGTCCGCTTTCGTATTCCGAATGGCGGTCGCTTGCGAGCAGCCTGAAATTGAGTGCGTCCGAGAGCTCGAGATCGACGGTGAGTGAGACGCCGTAGGCCTTGTTAGTCACCTCGATCTGGTTGGCCTGGCCGGTGTTGCTGTCGTAGTGATCGCTCGCCCGGTCGGAATTCCGATAGCCAGCGTTGTAAACGGCGCCGTTGGCGGCATTGCAGTTCGCCGGGGGAGCCGGGGGGTTGGCGCGGCACGCCGCGCCCAGTTCATCGATCAGCGTGTAATACGGACGCAGGCCGTTCTCGCCGTCGTTGCCGTCGCCGGTGAGCAGGAACGACAGGTTGTCGGTCGGCTTCCATTGCATCGCGATGCGTCCGGAAATGTCCTGCATCTCGCCGACTTCCTTGTTCGGATCTTCGATCAGCAGGAAGTCTCCGAGCCCGTCGCGGCGTTGATAGGCCGCGCTGAATGACATGGCGAACTCGTCCGATAGCGGCAAGTCCACGTACACGTCGCCGTTCAGCCGCCCGCGAGTGCCGCCGGTCAAAGACATCTTTCCGCCCTGTTTGTCGCCGGGCTTGCGCGTGATGATGTTGATGGCACCGCCGATTGAATTGCGCCCGTACAGCGTGCCTTGCGGGCCACGCAAAACTTCGACGCGCTCGATATTGGCGAGGCTCCAGTTCTGGCCGACCTGGCGGCCTAGATAGATGCCATCGACGTAGACGCCGACGCCCGGCTCGGTCGTGATCAGGTGATCCTGCAGGCCGATGCCGCGGATGAACGGATTCTGCGACGAGGTGTGGCCCGCCGAGAAGCCGGTGATGTTGAGGTTCGGCACGAACTTGCCGATATCGGTGAGATCGGTGATGCCCTGCCTTTCGAGGGCTTCCGGCGTGAACGCGCTGATCGCCACGGGCACGTCATAGATGCTCTGCTCGCGCTTCTGCGCGGTCACGACGACGGTTTCGAACACCGAGTCGTCTTCCTGAGCGAGTGCGGCTGGCGCCGCACCGAGCGCACCCAACGACGCGGCGCAGATGACGGCCGCAAGGTTTCTCTCGTTCATTCGATTCCTCCTTGAATGATGTGAGCCGCCATTTGGCGCATTGGCTGCCTATATATATGAATACCGAGGGTCCTGTCCGTGGTGCGATGCAAGATGCCCGGCCGCCGATTTCTGAGTCCGCACAGAACCGGACCTCCTGACAAAAGCGCCTGGCCTCCGTCTTTCCTGGAAGACCAAAAAAGAGGGAGACGGGCATGAACCACTGCAAGAAATCTGCGGCGCCGCGACTGGCGTTGGCAGCCGCCATCGGATTGCTGGGCGCTGGCGTTCCGGCCTTGGCGGTAGAGGCCCCCGACGTGCTCGGCGTTCGGCCGGGGATGTCGCTGGAGGAGGCTATCGGCATCGTCAAGCGCCACAACCCCAAGCTCGAGGTCTACCCGCGGTCGGGATCCTCTGGTTTGTTGCCTGGCGTCGTGTTCTCCGACGGCGTGAATATGCGCAACTTCAACCAGAGCGAGAACATCGATCTGATGGCCGCGATGGAGCCAAATGCCAAAGTCGTCTGGGGCATTCGGCGCGGCGTGGTGTATGCCGAGGAAGGCCGGCCGACGGTGACGAACATCATCGCAGCGCTGCGTCAGAAGTACGGCAAGGAAGACGGCTCGTTGCAGCACCCCGCGAGCGTGCAGGCGGCGGGCGTGGAGCTGCTCGACGCGTACTGGCTGTTCGATGATGCGGGCAAGCGGATACCTCCCGCCGCGGCGCGCGAATACGCGCAACTCTGCCGCCAGACTCACCTGCCCGGACAGGATCCGCTGGCGCTGGCGCAAGCGAATCGCGCGACTCTGCTGGTTCCGGGCGGCGTCCGCTGCGATCGCTGGACCTTCATTCAGGCCCAGTGGCAACCGACGCCAGCCGGCGCCGGCATGACGCCGGGCCTCGCCTTGAACATGTCGATCACGCTCGGGAACGGCGCGTTGCACGGCAAGACTTATGCGGCCAGCGTCACCATGGTCGAGAATGCCGCGCGCGATCAGCAGAACAAAGAGAAACGCGCCGCGGAAGCGGTGAAGCCGGTGCTCTGATCCGAACGTCTGTTCGGCGTGTCGACGTCAATGAGCCAATACGCGATGGATCGCGGATCGCGATGCAACGTCGGCCGTGGTCAGTCCGGCCATCAGCGAGCCGAGGGGCTGCAAATCGCGGGTCATGTGCCACGGGTCTCCCTCGAGGATCTTGCGGCGCAGATTCGCGGCCTCCAGCCGGACTTCCGGCAGCAGCCCGGCGAGCAGATAGGGCTTATCACCCTGCCTTGCTCGTGTCACCGCGCAGAACACGCCGAAAAATTGTCCAAAGACATTCTCGTAGTCGTGCAAGAGCTGAACGCCGCGCACGTCATTGGCCAGCGCCAGCAGCTCTGTCGTGCACACCTGGCTGGTGGCCGACAGCAAGTAGTCCCGATGCGCCCGCAACGTCGCGTTGCGCTCGTCGGCGACGCCGAAGAACAGCCCCAATGTCCGAGCCCGCGCAGAGCCGATGACGTGGTCATCCCGCAGATGGCGCACGAGCGCGCTACCGTGAATCTGCCCTAGCGAGAGCGCGCGCAACGCTAGGACTTGCCGTTGTCGTCTGCGCATCGCGGCCACGGTTTTCATTCGATGCTCGTACCCGGCGTGCCAATGCCCGTAACGCGTCGGTTCGCAGAGGAGCTGCGTGCAGATCCGACGCACTGCGGGAGAGCCGCTCTCAGCGTACGCGCTGATCGCCTGCTCGGACTCGAGCATGAGACGTTGTTGGCTCAAGAAGATCACGGAATGGCTGGCCCGCTTGTTCTAGTCGTGGAGCTTGGGCGCGCAATGCAAACTTTGCGTGACAATACCGCTGCGGGACGAAAGTAGCATCGGAAAAGTGGGCCGCGACGGACGGGCTGGAATCTGCGGCGCGCCGTTTAACTTATCGACTGCGGCTGTTGCGGCGCGGCCACGCCGCCACTTTTCACCGCGTGAACCGTGCAACGTAGCCGCCGCCAGGAGCAAGCTCGATGAGGAGTGAAGCGCGCGCGCCGACGGTGCGCGACTCGATCTTGTAGTCAGCGGCGTAGCGGTCGGCATTCATGCCGTCGGCCACCACCGTCGCGGCGTACTCGCCCGGTGCCAGGAACGACAGGGGCACCTCTAACTTTCGCGCGGTCCAATCAGTCATCGCCGCGACATACCAGGTATCGCCTTTGCGGCGCGCCACGACGACGTAGTCGCCGATCGCGCCCTGCAGGGCACGCGTCTCGTCCCAGGTGGTGGGAATGCCGGTCAGAAAGCGGGTGAATTCGGGCGCGGCACGATAGTCGGAGGGCGTGCCCGCCAGATACTGCAACGGGCTGTCGTAGATGACGTACTGCGCCAGCTGCTGCGTGCGCGTGCCCTGGCTCATCGGTTGTTCGCCGACCACGCGAAAGGTCTTCTGCGTGCCGTTGAGCATCGCGCCGCCTTCCCAGTCCATCGGTCCCGCGAGCATGCGCGTGAACGGTACGGTCAGCGCGTGATCGGGAGTGACGCGATCGCTCCACATGTTGTACTCGTGCCCGAGCACGGCCTCGCGCGTGAGCAGGTTCGGGTAGGCACGTTGCAAGCCGGTTGGCTTGGCGACGCCGTGCAGATTGACAACCAGGTGGCGCTTCGCGGCTTCACGCGCCAAGTGCTCCTGGAAGCGCATCATCGGTTGGTCGTCGCGATCCATGAAGTCGGCCATGATGCCGCGCGCACCCCAGGCGGCGTAACGGTCGAGCGCCTCCTCGAGATTTCGCGATAGCGCGTGCACTTCGTTCCACAGCAGTACCGCCACGCCCTTGCTGTTCGCGTAGGCGATCAAGCCGGGCACATCGATGTCGGGATTCATCTTGGTGTTATCGCCCGGGTCCGACCAGCCGGCATCGAACATCATGTATTCCACGCCGTACTCGGCGGCGAAGTCGATGTAGTAGCGGTAGGTCGCGGTGTTGAGCCCGGATTTGAAATCGACACCGTGCAGCTGGCGGCTGGTGATCCACTCCTCGGTGGATTGGCCGGGCTTGATCCAGCTGACGTCCTGCAACTCCAACGGGCTGGCCAGCCGGTACACCAGATCGTTGCCTAACAAGCCGGCGGCATCTGGCGACACCATCAGCACTCGCCACGGGAATGCGCGCGCGCCTGCCGTGCGCGCTAGATAGTCGGCGCGCCGTGTGACCAGCGATTGCTTGAACTCGCCGCCGAACACCTGCTCCTCCAGTGGATAGCGCGCGAAATCACCAGTAAGTGCGGGCTCGCCTGGCACGCGCCGCAACCACAGGCCTGGATAGTCACGCAGATCCGATTCGGTGAAGGCGACGTAACCGCCGGGGGTCTGCACTGTGATGGGCAGATAGGCCAGACGCGCGTCTGGCACGGCATCCACCGTCAGTTGCTGATAGGTCTCTTCGTGATTGGACTGGAAGCAGTCGACGCCGGGCTCCGTGCGGCAGGTCACGAGCGCCATCCAGGCAGTGTCGTCCTTGGCCAGGCGAAGACCGGCGCTTTCGTTGCGTACGGTCACCTCGCCGTCGATGGCCGTTTCGAACCGATAAGCCACGCCATCGTCGTAGGCGCGAAACGTTGCGGTGAGCTTGGGGCCGAACGACAAGCGCAGCTCGTGGTAACGATCCGGGATGACGGCGCGCTTCTCTGGGACTGCGGGCCGGATGGTCTCGTCCACCTTGCGCCGTGCGCTGCCGCTCAAGCGGGGCAGCGCGTTCGCGCGCAGATGTCCGTCGACATCCAGGCCGATTGGCGGCGTGCGCACCACCGCACGGCCGCGAAATCGCACCTCGAGAGTCAGCGTATCGTCAGCGCGGATCACGGCTTCCAGCGCTTTCGCCGGCGCACGCAAGCGGAAGGTTTCCGCGGTTGCGGGCAGTGCCAGACTGGCGAGCAGCAAACCGCTGAGCGCTCGCATCATCCCCACGCGGGCTGCCCGGGTTCGAACGAAACGCACCGCTTCCCGGCCTGTTGTGCTGCCAGGTCTAGCTCGCACACTGTCAATGAGACTGGCGATCACTCGGGGCGATTCTACGGCTACATCGCCGGCTCGGGCGAGTTGCTCAGTACGGAAGTCATGATCGCGGAAGCGTGGGAGCCTTGCGCCAGAACTTGCCCACCGCCACGTTTGGGGGCAGTCTGTTCGCATCTCGACTCCGGGAGCGACACATGGCCTTCATCGACTGGCGCATGCAGGGCGCCCAGATCACCAACTGCAACTGCGCCACGGGTTGTCCGTGCCAATTCAATGCGCTGCCAACCTACGGTACCTGCCGCGCCTACGCGTTCTACCAGATCGAAAAGGGCCATTTCGGCACGACCCGGCTCGACGGCGTGCGCTGGGGCGCGTTGTTCGCATGGCCCGGTCCGATCCACTTGGGCAACGGTGAGGCGATGGTCGTCATCGACGACAAGACCAGCCCCGAGCAAAGAACCGCGATCGAGACCGTCGCGTCGGGCAAAGAAACCGAACCCGGCTCGTTGATCACGCAGGTCTTCAGCACCACGCTGATCAAAGGTCACCCCACGCAGGTCAAGTCGATCGAGCTGAAGATCGATATCGAGGGTGGAACCGCGCAGGTGAAGGTACCGGGGTTGCTCGAAATGAACAGCGAGCCGATTAAGAACCCAGTCACCGGTGCCAGGCATCGCGCACGGGTGTCGCTGCCCGCCGGCTTCGAATACACCGAGGCCGAGTTCATCTGCGGAAGTGGCAAAGCCACCGGGCCGATCCCGCTCGACTTCGCGGGGACGCACGCGCACGTGTCAAAGATCCACTGGAGCCAGAACGGCGTCGTCCGCTAGCGGCGTGCTTGAAGCGTTCCTCAGCCGCGAGCGGCTGGCGGTCGGCACTGGCCTCGCCGGCGCGGTGGGGTTGGCATGGCTCTACCTGGTTCCGGCGTCGCGCGACATGTATGGCGCGATGGACGGCCTCTCGGCCTGGATGATGCAGGGCGGCCGCTGGGATGCGGTCCACTTCGCGCTGGTCTTCGGCATGTGGGTTGTGATGATGATCGGAATGATGCTGCCGAGCGCTGCGCCGACGATCCTCCTGTACGCCACGGTGATGCGGAACAGCACCGGGGCGCAAGCGCCGCTCGCCCGCACCTACGCCTTCGCCGGAGGCTATCTACTAGCCTGGATCGCGTTCAGTGCCGCGGCTACGCTCGTGCAATGGGCACTCGCCGAGCTGGCGCTGTTGTCGCCGATGATGGAGAGCGCGAGCCCGCGGCTCGGCGCCGCCCTGCTGATCGTCGCCGGCATATATCAATGGACGCCACTCAAGCGGGCTTGCGTGAGCAACTGCCGCTCACCGGCAGCTTTCCTGACACAGTACGCGAGGCCGGGCGTCTCCGGCGCGCTGCGTCTCGGTGCGCATCACGGCCTGTACTGCGTCGGCTGCTGCTGGGCCCTGATGCTGCTGCTGTTCTTTGGCGGAGTGATGAACCTGCTGTGGATCGCCGCGATCACCATCTTTGTGCTGCTGGAAAAGCTCGCGCCGTTCGGTGTGCAGGGCGGCCGGTTGAGCGGCGCGTTGCTGGTCGCGGCCGGGCTTTGGGTGCTGCTCTCAACGGGTTAACGAAAGACGCGATCGTCAAAGAGTCGGGCGCGGCGGCCGCACTTCACGCCGTCTTTTCCCAGAGCACCCGGGCATGGTCCTTCAACAGCAGCGCCTCGCGCCATCGATCGGTGGTGTCGTTACCGTCCGGACCGGTGATGGCGTAGGGCTTCGGTCCGAGCTCGCAGACGAACACGTGAGACGCGTCGGGTCCGGCGCGACGCCGCCAACTACGGAAGCCGTACTCCCACCAGGCCAGGAAGATGTCGAGCCACGGACGGTGGTGCGGAAAACTGATCTCGATCTGCACCTGCTCGCGGCTCGCCACGCGGCCATGGAAGGCCCAGCAGTGATCGATGATCCGGTGCATGTAAGCCTGGTTCTCTGCGGAGATCGGCACGGAGAACTCGCGCCCCACCAGGAAGTGGGACAGGTCTCCGACGAGTTCGAGATCCGGGATGGCGTCGAGCAAGTCGAGCGTGAAATAGAGATCCGTGGTCATCCGGTCGCGATGCGTTTCGAAATACACCGGGAAATCCACCTCTTCAGCGAGGCGCCGCCATCCTTCGAGCAATGGAATGCAATCGGCGATGCGCCTCGGCCGCACATCTGCCTGGATGTCCAGATGTTGCACGCCGACGGACGCGCACAGCTCGAGAACCGGCTTGAGGTCATCGACGGTCTTGGGAAAGCAATGCGCTTCGACGGCCTTGCACGCAGGACCGAGCAACCCCGCGGCCCTGCGAAACAGCGCCGGATCGGTCACGCTCATGCTCAACCCGTCGTAACCCGCGCCGACGATCATCTCGACGTTCTCCTCGACAGAGCGCTCGAGTCCATCGGTGTGCCGGCGTTCCATGGCCCACATGGACTGGAGGACGAGGAGCTTTTGCATCGGAAGTCTTCGGCGTCTAGCTAGTGCTCAGCGACAGGTGCCGCGCGGCTCCTGCGTGCGGTGATAGTCACGTCCCACCCAGGCGTTGTGGCCCGGTTCCCACGTGCTGCCGGCGTGAATGTCGCTGAGACCGGAAGCAGTTGCCGCCCAGGTTCCCACGTCGATCATGTAATTCCACGCCCGTCACGTTAGGTCTGCGGTCACGCGTGGCGTATTCCTCATGCCGGCTGACGCGGGCGCAGGGCAGGCGGGCGGCGACTTCCTCCATCGCAAACGCCACGGCGCGATGATCGGGATGATCGCCAGGGTTGCGACGTTCATCCAGCTCGGCGATATGCAGGTTCAGCTCGGTGCCAGGCGCGAGCTCGCTTACGACGACGGCCTCGAGCGTGGCGACGAAATCGGCCCATCCCACATAACGCGTGCTGTCGTCGATGGCTTTCGTCTCGGCGGACGCGCCTGAGCGCAGACGTTGCAGCGAAAGCGGATGCTCCTGGGAGTCGTTGGGGTTGACGATGTTGCCGTCATGCACGCGCAGGAAATACGCAACGGCGTTGGCGTAGGTATGGCGCGCCACCTTGTGGCCGGCGCGCTCGACCGCTTCGGGCTTGGAGTCGGCACCCAGCGCAGCGGTCGCATTGACGGCGTTGGCCATGAAGCGGATGGAGCGTAACGCGCCTTCCTCGCGCGCCAGGTAATAAGGAGTCGGCTCGCCGCCCAGCACCTTGCCGGCGTCGCCCGCCGAGACGTGCACGAACACGGCCTTCTCGTGCGGCTCGTTCATGGCGTGGAAGGCGGCGGGGTTCATGAAGAGCTGCCAATCGTCGGGATGAGCGACGACGAACACGCTGAGCGCAGGCGTCGGCGGCGTCTCGCGTGGAAGACTCGCGCAACCGGCCAACGTCAGTATCAGCGCGGCAAGAGCGCCGTATTTCATGCCACAACTCCCCTATTTGTATCCCGATGCCGGAAGGCTAGCCGAGGATGGATTGGGTAGCCATCGCGACGTGCAAACCCTCCTGCGGCTCGCCCGGCGCAGCTCGATGAAAGAAATCCGCGCCACCGGAGACTGTTGTTCTCTGAAGACCATCGACGCGCAACAGGCGCATTTCCGCTACTACACTCGTGGACGTGTTTACGACAATGGTAGTAGTATAAAAGCAGTGCCATGGCCATTGCGGAAGACACTGCATGAAACGATTCGGCGCTGCGATGTTGGTAGCTAGTATTCCTGGTGCGGCCTTCGGCGCCGAGCTCAATCTGGTCGAGCAGGTGGCCGAAGGCGGCGCCGCCGTGCTGGTCATTCTGGGACTGTCGATCCTGTTCCTGGCCGTGACGATCGAGCGCTCGCTGCATCTGCGCGCCCGCACCGTACTGCCGCCCGACCTGGCGGTGCGCGTCCAGCCGCTCTGGGCGGCGCGACGCTTCGACGAGCTCGAGACGGTGCTGGCCGAAGATGACAGCACCCTGGCGCGCGTCATCGCGTGCATGGTCCAACATCGCCATCAGCCGTACGCGGTGGTCGGCCGCCTCGCCGGCGACCTCGCATCGATGGAGCTTCGTCAGCATCAGCAAAAGGCCTATGCGTTGGCGATCGTGGCCACCGTTGCGCCGATCGTCGGTCTGCTCGGCACGGTGTTAGGGATGGTCGAAGCATTCCATGTGATCGCCTACGCCGAAGGCATGGGCAATCCGGCCTTGCTGGCGGGCGGTATTTCGAAAGCACTGGTCAACACCGCCGCTGGCTTGATAGTGGCGTTGCCGGCGCTGGGTATGCACCACTATTTCAAGCACCGGCTGGCGACTCTGGGCTTGGCGATGGAAGAGGAAATCAATGCGCTGATCAACTTGCAGTTCTTGCCCTCACCGGAAGTGCCGGGCGTGCGTGTGGTGCAGCATGCGCATTGATCTGGGTGAGGACGAACCGCCGGAAATCGGCCTGATCGCGCTGATCGACTGCATTTTTTTCCTGCTGATGTTCTTCATGGTGGCGACATCGTTCAAACAGCAGGTCGGCGAGAAACCGCAGACGGAATTGCCGATCACCTTGCCGGCCGCGCAGATGAGTCTGGATCGCGTCGGCTCGGGCGCGCCGCCGCTGACGATCGGCGTCGACAAGCGCGGCAAGTTGTATCTGGACGGTAGCAAGGTGTCGGTGCAGACCCTGCACGAACGCCTCAAGCAGGAGGCGGCGAACGATCCGGGCCGCCCGGTTCGCATCGACGGCGATGAAATGGCGCGCTACCAGGACATCGTGCACGTGCTCGACCTGTGCCAGTTCGAGGGCTTCACGAAGATATCGATGCGTACCCGCCGATGAATCTGGAGGCGAGCCACTCTCCGTTGCGGGTTCTCGCGCGCCGGCCTTACCTGTCGATTTCCGTGGCCGTGCATGGCGCGCTGCTGGCGCTGCTGTACTACGTCGGAAGGTATCAGCTTGAACTGCGCCAGCAGGAGGCCGAGGTCGCGTCCAGTCTGCGCGCCACCAGCGTGGCGGGCACGGCCAAGCGACTGCAGGATCTGCAGACTATCAAACAGCTTCTGGAGAAATCGGCCGACCGTGTCGATAGCCAGCGCGAACCGACTCCGGCCTCTTTGATGGTGCCGCAGACGCCTGAGGAAATCGTGGAGCGGGCGCGCGAGATTTCCAAGGCGATCGACGCGCTCGATGAGGAGATCCAGGCTGAGGAACTGGCCCAACTGACCACCGTGCTGGAGCCGCAGCAGCTTCCGAGCAAGCCCGACGGGCCTGACGAAACTGAATCAGACGCGCGCGAGACCGGCGATCGCACGCAGGCGGCCGTCACCGCGGAGATGGCAGCGAGCGAAGTCGCTGCGCTCGAAGCCAAGGCGCGGGCCACGCTGGTCAAGCGTCAGCAACGCTTGGAGGCCAAAGCAAACGGAGTGCCGATTGAAGGGGCACCGCACGCAAACGGCCACGAGTCCGGCGTGATGGTGCGCGCCGAGATCGCCGACTTCATCGGCCAAGGCAATCGCACCAACGAGATGAAGCGATCGAAGACTTACGCCAGCCTGAACTTCTTCCACGATGGGGCGGTCGGGATTCCGCCGGTCGATGCCACGAGCCTGGTGCGCGGGCGCGGACGCATGCTCGGCGCGGGCGGAGAGTTTGCCAACCGCGTGTACCTGAATAGTTGGTACATCATCGGGCCGTTCCCCGGCCGCCATGGAGGTGCCCTGTTCGACAATCCCGCCTACCCACCGGAGAAGGCGGTGCTGCTGGACGCGGTGTACTACGGCAAGGACCAGCGCCTGCTCTCGTGGCGCTATGTCACGGCGCAACGCTATCCGCTGGTTCCCCCCGACTCGGTGGAGGATTCGGTCTACTACGGCTACACCGAGGTATTCGTCGACCAGGACTGTGACCTGAACGCGTGGATCGGCGCCGATGACGACGTCCAGATCTATCTGAACGGCCATCTGGTGTGGGAGGGCGGGAACGTCAACAAGCGGCCGTACTTTGATGCTGTGTTCAACACCAGCAACACCTATCTGCGCGATTACAACCGCACCGAGGGCAAGCGTGTCCTGCATTTCAACGAAGGGCGCAACCAGATCTTTTTCAAGCTCTCAAACGGCCCCAACGATCCGTACTTGTCGATGGTGTTGACGCGCTAGATCTGGCTAACGAGCAGCGATAGAGTTGCGCGCGGCGGCCGTGAACAACGCGCCAGGGAGACCGGTAGTGAACTACGAAGAGCAGATAAAGCAGGCACTCGCCAACGGGAACACGGTGCCGAACGAACCTCAGGCACAGCTCATCAAGGCCAACTACGACTTCGCGAAGGAGCAAGAGGCGAAGATGAATCGCGTTCACAATCCTCGTTCGTCGGTCAGTTGGAACCCGCCTCCGCCTTGGTCTTTCGACCGCGGTACTCAATCAGGAAACGCGGATGCAGCGACTAACTGCAGCCGCTGTGGCTACCCCGGCCATTCGCGGGTCGATTGTCCGGAACTGGATTCGAGGGCGCTCGCGCAATCGCGACCAGCAGTCAATCGGCGATGGTTGTGGGCGGCGTTGCTGACAGTACCGGGAAGCGTGTTGCTTGCAGCTTGGTTTGCACAATATGTCCCTCAGCTGACCAATCAATCTTCCATCGTTATTGGGGCACTAATGGGAGTTGCGTTGGCGCGCTTCTGGCGGCTGGGGATCGTAATTGTGTTAGGCGGCTTGGCCTACATCGCCTGGCGAGTAGCGCCGTTCTACTTCTAGTGCGCGGCTGCCCGCCACCTGGCCCTCAAAGAGATGGGGCCACCGCTTTTGAACGTTGAGTGCCGATATCTCCCGCTTCTGCCGCTTTGATCTTGCGTTCGGTGTCCGCGAGCATGGCACCCCAGGCCTGCGGTGCGAACATCTTCTGATGCATTTGCAAGACGAACGGTCGATCCGCCGGGACGAGCGCCTGCCTACCTACCTTCATCGCCGTACAGGTTGAGTTCCTTGATCACCCAGGGCTGCCAGCCTTCCTTCTCCGTGATGGCGATGCGCAGGTGCCGCGCTTCTACCGGCGCGGCGAAATTGAGGCGCGCGTGGGGTTCACCCACCACCTTCGGGGCGACCATGGTCCAGGTTTTACCGTCATCGGACGCTTCGACGCTGTAGAAAGGCGCCCAGCCAAGATCCCGGCCATCTTCAGATTTCTCCCCACGGGAATCGATGTCGATGCCAAGGATCTTGCTGCGGGCGGGCAACTCGACCGTGAGCGATTCCACGGGGAAAGGTTTGAAGCCCTGGGTGAAGTAACCGGTTTTTGAATCGCCGTCGAGCATCGCTTCGGCCGGTGAGTTCTTGCGTGCCTCCATGTTGGCGGCGAGTTTCCATTCGGCACGGCGCTCGAAGCGCTTGCGCGGCACGCCGAGCGCAGGAAGCTGGCTGGCGAGTTCCGCGAGTGTCCAGTAGTTAGCGTGCGCGGAATCGGCGGCGCGCCGGGCGGCGACCGCCCCGGGCTCCACCGCGGGCGCGCGGTTGCCGAAGCTGTTGCGGATGTAGGTGAGCACGTTGGCCAGCTCGGCGTCGGAGTAGGAATTCATCGGCACCATGGGCGCGCCGTAGTCGACGCCATCCACAACGCCCTGCAGGCCGTGAAGGAGTATGGCGATCGTGGCGCGTTCGTCGCCGAGCACGCGCGGCGAGCCTGCCAGCGACGGCGCGAGCGTGCGGCCCGCGGCGGCGGGCATGGGCGCGCCGCGGCCATCGGTGCCGTGGCAGGCGAAACACAGCGAATTGTAGAGCGTGCCACCCGAGCGGTAGGCCTTGAGCCCGTTCACGCCCAGCAAGCGGATGAGCTGCGGGTCTTCGTTGTTGGCTTCGTCCCAGAGTTGTTCGTTGATGGCGAAGACACCGGCGGAGGCAGTGGCTTCGGCGGCGGTCCTGATGACTTTCTCGGCATTGGGCAAACCGGCGCGACGCACCGAAAGCATGGCCTGGATGACGACGCGCGGATCGGCGTCGCGCAACGCGCCGCGCATGGCAACGACCAGCGGGTTGTTAGCCGCAGATTTGGCGCCGACGCGCAACTCTGCGAGGCGCAGGCCCGCCATCCGTACCTGCGGCTCGGTGTCCTTCAGCGCCCGCAGGATGAGCTTGTCATCGAGCGCGCCAAGTCCGTCGAGCGTCCACAACGCATGCAGGCGCGGGCGGGGATCGGTGGAGTCGCGGCTGGCCAGTTTCTCGAGCGCCGGAACAACCGAAAGATCGCGGCGCAGGACGAGGAGTTTCTGCGCGGTGTCACGCCACCAGCCATTGGGATGGGACAGGTGCGCCACCCACTGGGCCGGCGTTTCGTCGAGCATGCGTGGTTTCGACGCCGGCTCGAAATTTTCGTGACGCAGGCGATAGATGCGGCCCCGGCCGATTTCCTTTTGCAGCTCATGGGCCTCGATCTGTTCGCGCAGATACGTGCCTTTGCGGGTCCAGTTGGCCTGCTGGATGATGCCGCGATACATGTCGACGATGTAGAGAGTGCCGTCGGGCGCGGTGATCATGTTGACGGGGCGGAACAGAGGATCCGTCGCGCGGATGAATTCGCCGTGTTGCTCTTCGTAGGGGTTGGCGAGGCGCGTGATGCCATCCTCGACCGTGATCAGCGTGCGGCGGATCAGACGGCCGACGGGCTCGGCGAACAACAGGTTCCCGTGTAAATCGTCCGGCAGGCGATCGCCGCGGAAAATATCCTGGCCGCTGGTCGCGGTGAAATGGTTGAGGGTGTTGTCGGGGCGCAGTTGGCCGGGTCCGCCCTGGGTGTCGGGCATGCGGGCGATCGGCCAGACGACTTTGTACTGCCCGATGAGTTCGTTTGGCGCTGCGAACTGCCCATAGATGATGTGCTGCTGGAAGTGCACCGGCCCGGTTTCGTTGCCGGCGTTGACGAACCAGACTTTGCCCCAGTCATCCTGCGTGAGACCCCACTGGCCGCCGTTGACCGGAATCGATTCCTTGATTGCCTTTCCGTCAGAGCCGAAGCGCAGGCGGTAGTCGTAGTAGGTGGAGTAGATACCGTTGTCCATGGCCCAGACCAGGCCGTTGGGTTGGTGCTCCATGTTGCCGCCGCGGGCGCCGCCCTTGAACCACAGCGTCTTCTCGTCGGCGACGCCGTCACCGTTGCTGTCGCGGTATATGTAGAGATCGTCGGTGTTCGTCTCGCCGATGATGATGCGGTCATCGAGGGTGAGCATGATGCGCGGGAGGAGTAGTTTGTCGGCAAACACGGTGTGCCGGTCGTAGACGCCGTCGCCGTCGGTGTCCTCGTGGCGCGAGACGCGGCTCACCGCCTGCTGCTCGCCGGTGCCGTCCGCGTCCTGCATATAGGTGCGCATCTCGGCGACGTACATCCGGCCGTTGCCGTCGAACGCGATCATCACCGGCTCGGCGATGTCGGGTTCGGCCAGCACCGGCTCGAGGCGGTAACCCTTCGGCAACTGCATCGTGGCGATAGACGCTTCGGGCGATAAGGCTAGGGGAGGCGGGGGCGGCGGGGTGGCATTGGCTTCGGCCGGGGTGTGGGCCAACTCCGTTGGCGCCGAACACGATGCCAACAGGGTACCGAGCACAAGGGCCGGGAGAAGACGGATGCAGTTTTTAGATTGGTTCATAAAAGTTCAGTGAGTCTTCATTCATGGTTTGCATGATATTCATTCAGGGCGTGAATAATTAAACGCGTGGGCCATCGCCACGATCGACATTCGCACCCGGGCCCGTTGGACGACCTGATCAACCACTCGATCGAACCGTGTCCGACTTCGCAGCGGCAGGTGATTTTTGGGGGTAGAAAGCAATATGTATAGCGGAGCGGTGGATCTCATGAGCCGGTCGGTACCGATTTTTTTTGCGCTGATGATCTGCGCGACCCTGGCGCAAGGCGCCAGTCCGCCGAGTTGTCGGTTCAAATCACCGACGTCGCCGACGTTTGGCGAGCCGGTTGACCTGACGGGCAAGCTGCCTGCGGCTGACTATCTGGACACGACGACCGAGTGCCGTCGCGCCTTCATCTCTGGCCAACCGTCGCCGCCGCCTTTGCCCAAGTCCCCATGGCTCGTTGCCGATGCCAAAGCGTACTCACAGCTGCTGGCGCGGGCGAAATACGACTGGCTCGTGGTTCCGACCCAGATCCAATATTACGGCTTCGATTTCATCGAGCGGTCGTTGATCTCCGCGGAAGTCGCCGATGCTGTCGCGGACCAGGCGAAATTTCCGGATCCGATCCTCGTCGCACGGGCACTTGGGGAAATCCGCAGGCGCTTCGATCCCGTCGATCTCACCGCCCTGACGCAGGCCTTGGGCGCGAAGCGGCGGATCGAGATCTTCGCGGGACACGACGGCACCCGGCGAATGACGTTGACCTTGCGGTTCATGAACTGTACGGCAAAGGGCAAGTGCACGCTGATCAAGCAACGGGACTGGAGGAATCTCGCTTTTTCCGACACGGAGCCACCGTTTCGAGCCGTGGCAGCGCTTCGCAATGAAATACGCAAGGAGCTCCTGGGTGTCGCCAAACCCTTCACGCAAACGAGTGTTGCCGCGAAGCCCTCGGCTGCCTGGCCGGGCACGACTCCAGCTGCGCTCGTGCGCACTCCGAACGCGGCGAGTCCCCTGACCAGCGCGCTGATCGCCGGCATCACGCCTAACTACGCCGTCGTGGCGAAGGAACGGCTCGGGGTGATGGCGCTGCGCGAATGGTTGCGGGAACCCGCGACCGCCGATCGCCGGTTTCACGCATCGAACCTGGCGCGCGACCTGCACCGCCGCCCGTTCGCGCTCAAACTTCTCGAGAGCACGAGCGACCCGCAGGCGGCGGGGGCGAGAGAACTGCTCAACGGCAACCTGCCCGATGCACAGGCCCGCCTCAAGCAAATAACGGCGCCACTTCCGCGCCTGATGCTGGAGCTTCGGGCGCAATCGCTCGCAGTGACCTATCGGCGCGAATTCACCGAAGAAATCGGGCTCCTGAAAAAAGCGCTCGGGCCTTCCGCGACCGCGTGGCAGGAATTGGTGGAGCGCGCCAAACGCGACGGCGACTTGCGAAAAGTCGGCAACTCGCGGCAGCTCAAGGTTCTTCTGGATGGATTGTTTCCGCTCGAGGGCTTTGACGTCCGCAGAGTGCTGGACTCCGAGGATCTGAATGTCGCGAACCTGAAGCATGTCAGGCAGGCGCTGCGCCAACTGAATCCGGCAGATTGTTGCGGGCCGAACAGCGCCAACCGAGGGCGGTGGCAGATCTACTGGTTGCTGGAGGCCGCCGCGAACGCCAACGTGCAAGAGGCGCTGTGGCATCGACTTTGGTTCCAGGGCATCCCGGACGCCGCGATCGAGGACGCCAGGCGTTTCGAGGCGCTGTTGGCGGGCGAGCCCGGGTTCGAATACGTGCGGTACCGGGCAATGTTCGATGACGCGGAGCTTCGCGGTATCAAAGAGCCCAGTACAGAGGCCCGCCAAAAGCAGGACCTCGTCGCTTACTGGGCGCAGGGCCAGACCAACGGAAGCAACCTGGCAGTCTGGAGCGGAAATTACATGAACGTGTACGCAGACGCGTATGCGCGCGAATTTCCGACACGCTCCTATTGGCAACTGACATCGTGGATCGAGCCCGCGAACAAGCGCTGGGGCTGCACCGCGCTCGACTACAGCACATCGGACGGCGACGCCGTCGCCTGGTGCCTGGCTCAAACGCCGGAAGCGGATCGCCCGAAATTTCTGGAACAGGTGGCGGCGCGATTCCACGGCAACGAGGCCGTCTGGAAACTTCTCCAGGCTAACATTTCGAAGGCGAGCGGCGCCGCGGACGAAGTAGGGCGCGCGCGTGCGGCTGTGCGCGAGGATCCCGCATCGTGGGAGCGAACCCTCGCGCTCGCGACGCTGCTGATCCGGCGCGACGGAAACTATGCCGAAGCGCACAAGGTCTTCCTCGACCATCCACCTTTCAAACTAAAGGCGTCCTCGAAAGGCGCCGTCGCGCTGTCCAACAATGCCTATGACGCCGGCAGCCTGTTCTACTGGCAGGGGCAACCGGCCCTCGCGCGCGCGTTCTACGACATCGCCGCGGACCTCGAAACCGGATCCGAGGCCAGCCTGACCTCCGCGGCGCGCCTGGCGCAGCTCGACCGAAAGTACGCGCGATCGGCGGATTTGTTCCTGGATCGCGCGAATCGCTACGGGAGCTCCTATGCGTTTCGCGACTATCTATCACTGCTGTATGTCACGGGTCATCGCGAAGATGCGTACGGCATGTTCCGGCGACTCTTGAACGCGTTTGACAATCCGCAGCCATGGGTCGCGGCCCTCGTCGGGCAACGTATGCAGGCGATGGATTACGAGACGTGGAAATCGTGGATATTGCTTGAAGAGATTCGCGCCTCGCGGCATCGCGGGCGCCGTTTCGCCGCCAACTACGCGATCATGTGGGCGACTACTGACCGCAAGCCCCCAGCCGACTTCCCGAAGCTGGTCGAAAAGATCGAGGTGGATGCGAAGCGCAGCCTGAGCTGGGGAGCTACCGTTCCGCTCGCTGTTCGACGACCGATGTTCTCCGACGAAACATTCGAATCGATCATCGAGCGCTCCAAGACCTGGAAAGGCTCAGGAGCTCAGCTGAAAGAGAACCAAGCCGTCAAGTCCGAGTACGTCCTGTTAGCCGACGCGTTGACAGCTTTCCACGCGGGCGACCATCCCGCGGCTGTCGATAAGTTCGCCGCGCTCGCGGATCTGTACCCGATCGATTCGGACTACACGAAGGTGGCGCTGCCGTACTTCGCCTATTCCGCGGCGAAAACCGGCGACAAACTGGGAGTGGAAGAGTTCGTCGGCACGTTGTCGAACCCGGCGGAGGACTTCGACATTTTGCTCGCGAAAGCATTCTTTGCCGCGGTGAAGCGCCAGCCCGATGCCGCGGTGAAGGCGTTGAGGAGCGCATCTTACGTCCGTCCCTTCACCGACTATCGACCCCTCATGGTCGAATACCAGTACGCGGAGGCGTGCGAGCTCGTGTGGAAGGAAACGAAGGATCGCCGCGCGAAGAGCATGTTGCTCGAATGGGCGAAGAACCATCAGGCCATTCAGCCGACGCATGCGTGGGCATACGCCGTGGAGGCCGAGTACTCGACCATCGAAGCAGACACGACGCGCGCGCTCGCGATAACCCTGTACCTCGACCCGCAGTCGCCGAGGATCCGGAAGTTTGACGCGCAGCGGATCGCCGCCGCGAAAGTCTGGTTGGTCCACAACAATCCTTTCGTGAAACCGAAGGGGCCGATCAAAAAACGTGAAACCGGCGACGTGTCGACCTAGTGCGCTGTCCTGGCTGGATACGCGAAGTCGCCGGCTTCCTCGGTCCAGGCGGTCGACCAGAGGTATCGCTAATCAGCCATTGAGTATTGATAAACGATAAAAAACAGTTGCAAAGCGTGGTTGGCAGTCCTAGGATCCATCACCGGTCCGCGAAACACACCATATTAAGGAGCCGCCCAGGTGATCGCTTCAGCTACTGCAGTAACCCGCGAAGGCGAGGTTCAATCGAAGATTCGCAAGGTACGCACGTTCGGCCGCGCCGCCCGCACCCTATCCGCGGCGCTTTTCGCGTTCGGTCTGGTCGGAAGCGTGGGCGTGTTGCTCACGATCGTGTTCGGCCCAGTCCCCGGATCGGGGAGCGGCCTCGGTTTGCCGGGTTTCGATAGTGTCACGACTGCCCAACTCACTACGCCCGCGCTCAAGGCGTGGGCTTTTGTCGGTGTGAGCTTGATGGCCGGCGCCTCGCTCGCGGCCGTGCACCAGCTGTATCGACTGTTCGGCAATCTGGCCGCCGCCGCGATCTATACGCCCGAGAACGTGCGTCGCGTCCGCTACGTTGGCCTTCTGACGCTCGTGTCGGCCGTGTTAGGCATCGTGCTTCCTGTCGCGACGGCCGCGCTCGTCGCGTCGGGTTTTCTCGACGTGCCGGTCCCATTCAGTTCCGAATTGGAGTTCACGGCGCAGTCGCTGAGCACCCTCATCTCGGCCGGGCTCATCCTGCTCGCCTCGTGGATCATGGACGTCGGCCTGTACGAGAAGGATCATGCGGCCGCGCTACAGCGCGACGCCGATCTCGTGATCTGAACGGAGCATCCCATGCCGATCGTAGTGAACCTCGACGTGATGCTCGCGCGGCGCAAGATGCGCCTCAACGAGCTCGCCGAGCGCGTCGGCATCACCGCGCAGAACCTGTCGGTATTGAAGACGGGCAGGGCGAGGGCCATCCGGTTCGGCACGCTCGAGAAGCTCTGCGAGGTGCTCGATTGCCAGCCTGGCGATTTGTTCGCGTTCGAGAATCCTGCGGCAGATGCGGTGGACGACGCCAATTCGTCGACGCGGCGGGCCGCTGGCGGCGGCTGACGAATTTACATAGTTAGGGATTGCCCGGGAGAGCTTCAGTTCGGTCGGGCCCAGCCGATAACCAACAACCATGATTGCCGCCATCCGCTCCGGAATCGGCTCTCTTGTGGATCAATGGTTTCGCGGCCCGCGAGTGATCAACGATCGGCAGGGAAGCCGCGCGCAGCCTCGCCCGATGGGTCCCATCGACGGAACCCACAGCCCGGGTGTGCATGCCGATATCGCCATGCGCCGGTTCATGGCCCACACGCTCGATGCGAGCCTCGGCGATTTGCGCACCCACGCAATTCCCTCGGACCTCGTCGAGCTCGAGCCGGCCACCCGCGTGCTTGGTGATCTCAAGCTGCAGGCGAAATACCTTCCACGCCGGCCGTCGCTTTTGCCGCGGCTCATGACGGCGATCAACAACGATTCAAACTCGATGCGCGAGATCGCGAAGATCATAGGCGAGGACGGTACGCTCCTGAGTGGCCTGTTGAGGCTGGCAAACAGCTCCTCTTACCGGGCAAGCGGAAACAAGCCGATCGAAAGCCTGGAAAAGGCGGTGGCGCTGGTGGGCACGGACGGGTTGCGCTCGCTGGTGGCAACTGCGCTGCTGCACCCGGTCATGACCGGCTTGCCAGGACCCTTCTCCTCATTCGCCGAAGCAACCTGGGAGCACAGCCAGTACGCCGCGTCATGCGCGGAACTTCACGCGGCTCGCATCGAGCGCGCCGATGCATTCAGCGCGCGGCTGCTGGTGCTGCTGCTCGGCCTCGCCAGCATATCCGTGTTCCGCATCGCGCGAGAACATTGTGTGGCGATAAACAACGTACCGCCGGCAGCCATGGCCAAACTACTCGACGACTGGGTGCCGCCCACGGCGCTGCGCATTGCCGAGAACTGGCAACTACCCGAGGAACTGTGCAATGTGGTCGCGACGCCGGCGGTGACGGCTCTGGGCCGCTCGCTGCGCTTCGGGCGACTGGCAGGCGCGCTTCTGGTCATGGTGAATCGCGGGCACATGAGAGAACTTTCGGCGCGCGCGATCGTGCTCGCCGACGATGTCCGTCGCGTGGAAGTGGACCGATTGTGGTCGCGTCTCGCGATCATGCATCTCGCCGCGACGCGCTGAGCCCATCCGGCTGAACCGCCGGTGTAGGTATGGCCCTCGTCGACTCCGCCCGCATGTTAGGCCTCCGCGCGGGCCGCGCGCCCCAATACCGGAAAGTGCTATCGTGCCGGCGCATGAGCGCGGCTGAGGGAGCCTGGTTTGATTACCGAGGACCACAAAAAAACAACGCCGGCAGGCGAAAAGAGGTTGCTTCGGATCTTCCTTTCCTCTCCCGGCGATGTCGCCGAAGAGCGGGCGCTGGCCGAGATCGTGTTTCGCCGCATTGCGGACGAGGTCGGCGACGCAGCCCGGCTCGAGCTCGTCATCTGGGAGCACGAACCTCTCTTCGCTCACACGGGGTTTCAGCAGCAGATTGAGCGGCCCTCACAGTGCGATCTCGTCGTCAGCATCCTGTGGTCGCGACTCGGTACGCGCCTGCCCGCCGATTTTGCACCGGAGCCGGGCAAGGAGCCGCCCACGGGCACCGAGTTCGAGATCATCGACGCGCTTGAGTCGTATCAGCGGCGCGGGAAACCGAATCTGCTCATCTACCGCAAGGTGCCCGCGCCGCAGGTCGGCCTCGGCAGCGCGGAATTCGCGGAGCGTAGTCGGCAGTATCAAATGCTCGACGAGTTCTGTCGTCGAGCCTTCTACGATGCGCAAGGAGCTCTCTCGGTCGCGCATCACACGTTTACTGACAGTCACGAGTTCGAGCGACGCCTTGCCGAACACGTGCGTCGCTGGCTCGACCGTGAAATCCAAGCCACCGATGCCACTGCCGTTCGCCCGCGCTGGCGCGGCGGCTCTCCCTTCCGGGGACTGCAGACGTTCGAGGCCGAACATCAAGCGATTTTCTTCGGCCGTGCCGAAGCGCTGAGCGATCTCATCCGCCGGATTCGAGACGCCGAGGCGAGCGCCCCGGAAGAGCAGAGATCGCGCTTGCTGATCGTGCAGGGGATGAGTGGCTCTGGAAAGACGTCCTTGATCAATGCCGGACTGCTGCCGCTGCTCGCTCATCGGCCAATCGAAGGCATCGCGCATTGGAAAGCTGTGTCATTTCGGCCATCAGAATCGAGCCCGGCCGCGCCGCACGCCGGCCCGCTCGGCGTACTCGCCACGCGACTCGCCGAGCAGCTGCCCGCAATCGAGCGCCTTGGCGTGAGCGTGGCGCAGCTTGCAATGGCGCTGCACGACAAACCGGACGAAGCCGTGGCGCGGCTCGAGATGTGTCTCGCGTCCGAAACTTCCCGCTCCGACACTGCGCCCCACCGCGCACGCCTGATCATCTACATCGATCAGCTCGAAGAAGTTTTTACGCTCAATGAGAGTCTCCCGCACGCCGAGGCACTATTCGCAGCCGTTTCCGCGCTGGCGAGCTCGCCTCACATCTGGGTGCTAGCAACGCTGCGCAGCGACTTCGCTCATCGCCTCGAGGCTTTTCCGGAGTTCATGAAGGCTCTCGGGCAGAGCCCGTCATACACGCTGCTGCCACCCCGCCACGATGAGCTCGCCGACATGATTCGCGAGCCCGCGCTTGCGGCAGGATTGCTGTGGGAAATGCGTGAGGGTGTCTCACTCGATCAAGAGCTATTGCGTGAATGCTCGGGCAACCCCGAGGCGCTGCCGTTGCTCGAGTACACGTTGCAGCAACTGTACGAGAGGCGTGACGGACGACTCTTGAGATGGTCGGCCTACGAAGGAGGCTTGCGCGGTGCGTTGATCGCGGCAGCGGAACAGGTCGTCAACGAGGCGGGCGAGGAAGCCGCGGCGGACTTCCGGACTCTCATGCGTGAGCTTGTCACTGTTGGCGAGGACGGCGTTGCCACGCGGCGCTACGCACCCTTGAACAGGTTTTCGAATCGTAGCGAAGTCCGGAAATTGCTCGACCGCCTGATCGCGCGTCGGTTGTGTGTCACCACCGACCTGGGTCGAGGTGAAGGTCCAGTGACTTCTCTGGCGCACGAGGCGCTGATTCGTTCCTGGCCGCGCGTGCAAACCTGGCTGCAGAGCGAGACCGTACTGCTTCGAGTGCGCGACGAACTGCTGCGTGATGCTTCGGTGTGGGAGCGACACGGGCGATCGGCCGATTGGCTCGGGATTGCGCCCGAGAAGCTCGCGTCGATTCGTCAGGTCGAGGAGGCAGAGCTGCTACCGCCGGGCGCGACAATGGAGTACGCCCATCGCTCGCGCCGGCGCGCCAGGCGAAATCGATTGCTGAAGAAGTCTGCGATTATCGGCATCTGCATGCTGACCATCATCTCGGTAGCTGCCGGGCTGATGGCTCGCAAACAAAGAAACCTTGCGCAGGCACAACAGGCTGCCGCAGACCGAACAGCCCGCTTCATGGTCTCGCTATTTGAACAAGCGGATCCGGAAGAGAATCGCGGGGAGTCAGTAACGGCCCGCGATCTACTCAACAAGGGCGCGCAAAGCATCGGTGCCGGACTTGAGAATGAACCTCAGATTCGGGCCGACTTGCGTACGGCGATGGGACAGGCGTATTCCAACCTGGGTCTTTACCCGCAAGCCACCGAGCTGCTGGCCAAAGCTCGGGCCGATCAACTGCTGACGAAGGCTTCGCCTGAATCGCGGATTCGCACGCTGGTCGCGTCGGGCTCCAATTTGTATATGGCGTCCGAGTATCAGTCGGCGGAAGTGATCTTGAGAGCAGCGGTGAATAGTGCGCGACTCCAGTTACCGCCGGACAGCGTGCTGCGCTCGGAGGCGCTGGTCGGTCTCGCAGAAGTCTTATCGCAACTGGAACGCTATCCAGAAGCTGCGGATCTGTGTCGCGAGGCTCTGATTGCGGATCGTGTGCGGGGTCCTGATGAGGCGGCAATTCTCGTGCGCACTTTGAATGTATTAGGCGGAAGTTTTTATTTCAGCGGGGATTTGGCAGCTGCAGAAGCACCGTTCCGCGAAGCGTTGACCCTCAGCATTCGCTCGCTCGGCCGGCACGCTTATACCGCGCAGTCAACGAACAATGTCGGCGCCGTCCTGTACGAGTCAGGTCGCTATCCCGAGGCGACAGTGCTTTATCGGCAGGCCCTCCCTGTCTTTCGCGCGGTGTATGGTGACGAGCACCCAGAGATGGCGACGCTGCTCAATAACCTGGGGCGCTCCGCGTTGATGGCCGGGCAGGTCGATGAAGCCGAGACCCTGTTTCGCCAAACACTGGCACTGGACGAGAAGCTGAAGGACCCGACGCACGACGACTTGGTCGCGCCTCTCAACAGTCTTGCGATGATCGCCGTCTACAGAGGGCGCATCACTGAGGCGCAAGCCCGCATTCAACGAGCGGAGAGCATTGCACGATTACCCGACCATGGCGGGCTGTTGACGCAGGTGTTGCTCACGGCGGCAGACATCAATCTTGCGCAAGGAAATCGTGCTCACGCCGAAGCGCAACTGAGGGAGTCGCTGCAATTGCTGCAGGCCTCGTTTCCACGCGACACCAGTCCCACCCAACAATGGCGCTACGCGGTTTGGGACTCCGTCAACGCGGAACTCCAGGCTGCCGCGGGAGATCGCGCTGCCGCCGAGCGGACTCTGGCGCAGGCGCGAGCCACTATCGTGAAACGATTCGGGCCCGACGGTTTCTTCACTCGCCGGATCGAGCAGCGTCTACGCGCCCTGAAGTAGCGGGGCGCCGTTGCGCCGCCGCCTCAGCACGATGCCAACGCCGAGCGCGCCGACGAGCAGGGCCAGAGTTCCGGGCTCGGGTACGTTGGTGGGAGTATCTGAAGCCAGGTGCCAACCTTCGGGCAGCACCAGACCGGCGCTCGTAAACGCGAAAACGTTGTTACTGAGACTTACGTTGTCGCTGACGTACGTCGAACCACCCCATTGGAACGCCGAACTACCCGTGAGGAAAACATCTGGTTGTCCAGACAAGTCGCTATCGGCGTAATTGAATTCAAGCAACCAATCATTCAAGCCGCGACTGAAAAAAGCGATTTGACCTACGTTTGCGTTAGTCAGTTGCCATCCCCGAACATCGGGAGTAGCCGTGGTGAAGTCGTGGTTATAGTCACGCAAGTAGGTAACCGCCCATGATCCGAACGGTGCTGCCGGATCGAACCAGAGTGGATCTGTTGGTCCAAGAGGCGTGCTCCCGTCAAAACTAAATCCCATGCTACCCAGAGGACCGTATTGCGTGGCAATGTCAGAGGGGTAGTCGCAAACGCCAAGCGGGCAGGGAACCCAATCCCCCATATCAGTGCGAATACTGCGCGCGGCCTGTGCCTGAGACACACAGACAAGTGCGAGGAGGGCCGACAGTGTTGCGATTCGGGCTGAGTGCTTCATCTTTCTTGTCTCTTGTTTGTTAGTCTAACTACGCAACCAGCGAGTGATTACATCGGCGCGGTGGGCTTCTTGTTTGGATTATCGCGCCTGATTTCGACGCTACCCGCGGCCCATGACGTTGTCAATCGCGATCCGGCTAAACGTCGCGGGTTATGGTTAGACGGTCGCACTACAAACCGTGCGAAGTAGAGCCGGCGGCGACAATGTGTAAAAAAATCCGACGATTTCTCGCGCCAAAGCGTGTGCCTTAACCCTGATTTCAGGCCGGGAAGCGCGACGTTTACCGACTAACCGCCTCACAGGACGTGCGCCCAATCGAGCGCATGTCGTCCAGCTCGCGTATCACTCGAAAGCCGATGTTTCGGTCGTGTGTCAGGCCTGAGAGCTGCGCACGCGGCAGTTCGATTGCGATGCTGCGTCGCGTTGTGAACGCTCCGCCGCGGACTGTTGCTAGTGCGCAGCTCTGTGCCGCGCGTCCGACATTGGTGCACTGATCGGTCCATTCCCAGATGTTGCCAACCAGATCGTATAAACCGAGTTCGCTCGGTGTGAACGAACCTGTGGGCGCGACGCTCAGTCCATCCCATCGACTCCCACAGCCACGGCAGTTGGCCAACACCGCACCGGGGGTCGCCGAGCTTCGCAACAACCTTTCGCGCTCCGGTTGTGCCACGGCGAGCCACTCGGCATCCGTGGGCAGCCGATAGCGGCTGCCCGTCACGCAGCTCAGCCAGCCCGCATACTCATTTGCATCCTTCCAGCTCACATCCGTCACCGGCAGCCGCCCGCGCTCACCGCTCGCCGACCAGGGCCAACGCGTACACCCTGCGGCTTTGAAGCAGGCGTCGAATTCTTCGAAGGAGACTTCCCGAACGCCCATTGCGAGATACGAAGAGGTCGTGGACTCGCCCGCCACCAACGGCGCCGGCACCACGCGCAGCAACGGACAGTCTTCGCAGTCGCGAAATGCCGAATTGCTGCGCTCGAGAGGCTGCAGCCGGCTTGTCGCGGATTGCATCGTGAGCTGCGGAGAGGCGAACCAGTTCTCCCCCTCCGCATATTTCGCGCTGAGGCCCAGGATGTTGCCGAACAGCGGTGTCTGGCGGCGTCGCGATGACTCTGTCATGCGCAGCCGCAAGTACATTCCCAGCTCGGTGCCGCTGATCCATCCGTCGAAATTCAAATCGGCCGCGCCCGTGAGCCCTGCGGTCACGAGCTCGGAGAAGAGGCCGTCATCCGCGACAGTCTGTCCCGCAGTGCCCGCCGTAATGACCTGCAGAACTTTTCGATCGCGCTCGCTGCCCGCGCTCGGCGGATGGGGGAAGCGTTCCCGCGGCAGACTCTCGAGCGCCAGCCCGGAAAAACACGCGTCGAGAATCAACAACACATCCGCGGCGCGGAATGTGGACACGCGCGCCAGCAGCGTCGGCAAGGGCAGGGCGGCGAGACTGAATTCGACCGGTTGGCGTGCGGGATCCGGTGCGTTCGGCGGAACTAGATAGCCGAGGCCGTCAGAAGTGAAGCCATGACCCGCGATGTAGACGATCACATGCAGCGGGTTGTTACTGTCGGCCGGCAAGGTCTCTCCGAAGCGCACCAATGCGGCTTGAATGTCGGAATCGTGGTCCGGATCGGGCTCCACCGTAGTGATGGCCGAGTCCGCCACACCGCGCTGGAGGAACATTTGGCGGATGCGCTCGGCGTCGCGATGACTGTTGAGCGTCGGCCAGCTCGGATCGCGATAGCGCGAGACCGCGATGATGAGTACGCGCGTCCCTTCGCTGTAGATCTCCTGGCGCTCGGCGGTATCGGGCAACATCGTGCGAGTGAACGCGAGCGCGCCCGGCGATGCGAGTATCGCGGCTAACAGGATTGTCGCGCGCGTCCAGATCATTTGCGGGCACCGGGACTCGAAGCACGTTCGAGCGCCCGGTCGATGCAGTCGGCACGCGTCAATGTGATGGTCCAGGCGGATTCGGCCAGTTCAGAGCCAGCCTGCGCCAACTGACCCGCGGCGACGGCGAGCCCGGCAAGTGACTGTGCGATCACCAGTGACAAGGCAACGTCCCCACGCTGAGCGAGAGTTTGAGCATGGCGGAAATCAGCCGAGTTTTCGATCGCGACGAGCAAGAGCGGGACGCGCATCGAGTCGTTCCGGTCGCCACTTGTGTGCACGGCCTTCAATACGTCATCCAACCGCAGGTCGGCCAGGCCGCCGCGGGGCAAGGCAATCGGCACCAGATGCCGCAGCCCGAATCCACCCGCCGCGAGGGTGGAGGGAATATGACGAACGACGTCACGATCCTTGACTCGTTCTTCCTCGCTCAGATTCGCCCACGGGACGAGCGACGGGTGAACGCGTTCGCCATCGGCCCGCTTCTCGCCCAGCTGCCAGCCTGTCAGGGCGCGACTCGCCATCCAGCGGCGATGCTCGGCGAGCGCGAGCGGCTCGACATCGATTTCCGAGGGCAAAACAGCAGGCTCCGAGCAACGCTCGGTGATTTGCAGGCCAAGATCGCGCGCCTTGGTCCACATGTGGTCAACCGAGGAGCGGTTGTCCTCCTGGTAGTCGAAGGGCAGCGACTGCCACCTGACGGCCGCGGCAGACGATCCCTCGAGCCCCTGCTTCTGCAGGCGTTCGAGATAGGCGGCGTGCAGTTGCCGGGGCAAGGCATCGAGCGATTCCTCTTCAGCCAGTAAAGTGCGCTCGGCCATGCGGCCGCGCGGAAAACGCACCGGCAGCACCAGCGCGGAGGGGCCACCGCGCACGCGATCCGCGGTACACAGCTCACGCTCCCAGGCATCGCTGAGCGATTTCTCCTCGAGCGCAAGATAGATAACCGTGGCGGCAAGACCATCTGCCGCCAGGCGGGCGAGAAGCATTTCCGACGACTGCGGGAAACCGGATTCGAGCGCGACGGCGCGTAAGTCGACCGCGAGCGACAAGGCCGGAGAAGTCTCCAGCACATTACGCGCAATCGAATTCGCTTCCGCATCGACGATCACCACCACGAGAGGATCGAGGTTCGGCGATTGGGCTTGCGCGCACAAGCGTGCGAGTAGTTCGAGCCCTGTCTCGCGCAGGCCGATGACTACCAGAGCGGGCCGCAAGTCGAGCTCGAACGCGCGAACTTTGTTGGGCGGCTGTTCACGGAGCAATCGGCGACAGCGAGCTTCCGGCAAGGAGGTCAGGCGTACATCAGCCGCAGTGCCCGCAAACTCTGCGAAGCCGTCGCGGCCGATCGACCAGCGCAGCGCGCGGGAATCGATACGCACGCGCAGCCGCTCGATGACTGGCTCGGCTGCGTGGCGCTCCGCACGACGCAGCGCTAGCACGCGGCGTGCCAAAGTGACATTTCGCTCCGCATCGCGGCCGAGCGCGAGCAACTCGCGGACCCGCCCGGCACTGCGTGGCAGAGTTTTCGTCCAGAACCGATCGTTGAGGGACGTGCACACATACAGAGCGCTGGACACGAAAGTCTCTTCCGGCAGAAGTCGAACGGTGGTGAATGGCGATACGGTCTCCGCGATGCCATGGCCCGCCTCGTCGTCGAGGTAGACCACGCGCAGATCGCGTGCGCTGGCTATCAACCTGCGCTGAGCGAATTCCCGCAATACACGAAGCAACACGCCGCATGCGAGGAACGCGACTCCAAACAACGTGATGACGACTCCGAATGTGCTCAGTGAGCGCATGGGCGGTGCGTCGGGCGGGAGCGGCCACGCAGCAAGCGTGCGCCCGGTGAAGCCAGCCACTCGCTCGATCGCGTACAGCTCATCACCCGGCAATACGGCCGGCAGTGAACTCCACCAGCCGAAGCCAATCGTTACAGTACCAAGCGCGAAGAGAATCAAAACCAGCGGCATGCAGGCGGGAAAAACAAAGCGTTGCAGCGCCGCCAGAGCGCGACGGATTGCCGTTGGCTTCAGACCCCGTGCATCGCTTGTTCTTGTCATTATTAGACTGCGAGTCTTGGAAATGGCACTGTGTGCGCACCGAATTATATAGATCGGCATTCTCGAGGCATGACCAATGCTCCGCGCCGCGTGCGTTCTGTGTGTGATCCTACCGATGCTGGCACACGCGGCAAACCCGGCGCCCGCCGTGAATACCTGGGGCGTCGTGGTTGGCGTGAGCGAATATCCTCAGCTCGGCCCCTCCGTCACGCTCGAAGGCCCGCGTAACGACATTCCGCTGGTAATGACCTGGCTCGCGCGTGCCTCGGTGCCCAGGAACCGGATCACCGTACTTGCGGACCACGTCGCGGGCGCCGACGGGCTACCGACGCGCACCGCAATCCTCGCTGCGCTCGATGCTGTCGCGGTGCGCGCAACCTCCGGCGACATTGTGTTCCTCTACTTTGCTGGACATGGCTCTCAGGTGCCGCAAACGGACGCGGGTGACCATGCCAAAGCAGACGGGTTGGAACAGGTCTTTCTGCCGCGCGACGCCGGGCGATGGAATGCGCTCCAGCGCCGGATCACAGGTGCCATCCGGGGACGCGAATTCGGTCAGCGAGTCGAGGCGATGCGCGCCCGCGGAGTTTTCGTCTGGCTGGTTTTCGACAGCTGTCACTCGGCGACAATGTCGCGCAGCGCGGCGCTGTTGGGTTTCAGGGCGCGAGCGCTCCCGGCGGAAACGCTCGGCACTCCGCAGCCCATTCCCGGGCGGAGCGAAGGCGCAGCTCGCGTGCCCTTAGTGCGATTATCAGATGGCAACTTGCCAGGAGGCTTCGTCGCGTTTTACGCCGCGCAGACGACGGAAATCGCGCCCGAGCTGCCGCTTCCCGCGGGCGCGCCCGATCGGCGCGTCCACGGCCTTTTCACGTTCGCGCTGCTCAAGAGTCTGGCGGCTGGCGGCGCCCGCAGTTATCGCGACCTCTCGCATCAAATACTCGCGTTCTATGCGACGGCCTATCCGCGCACTACACCCGAGTTCGAAGGTGCGCTCGATCTGCCAATCGGAGCGTCCACCCCAACGCTGCAGGTGTCGCGCACCTGGCCGGCGCGCAATAGCGGCGATGAATTCGAGATCGCCGCGGGTCGACTCAACGACGTCACGCCCGGAACCCTGCTCGCGCTGACGGAGCCGCCTGCGAGTGGGCGGCAAGCGGCACCGCTCGGCTTGCTGCGCGTCACACGATCGACGCTCACGACTGCGTGGGCGCAGGGCGTTGCGGATCCGGCCACGCTGCGGCGCTGGCGGATACCGCAAGACCGCACCTCGGAAAGCGGCTCGGGACTCGTGCGGGTATTGCAATCGAATGTGGATCTAACTATCCGCGTGGCCGTTCTGGAGGGATGTAGCGACACCCTGCCGATCGACCGTGATTGCGAAACGCAGGCAGACATTGGGCAGGCCGCCGCGCTGGCGGGTGTGCGAGAGCGTCTCGCCCGACCGGGAGTCCTGCCGAGCGGGGTGGAACTGACCCGCGATGTCAGCGCCGCCGATCTGCTGCTCCTGGTCAAGGGGCAGAAGCTTCACATCGTGCGCGCGGGCGCGCTTGCTGCGGCTGCTTTGCACGGCGCCGTCGTCGACCTTGAGGGCGCCGACGGAGATTCACGATTGCAGCGCGCGTTGCTGCGCGCGGCCCGCGCCGTGGGACTCGTGCGCCTCAGCTCGGAATTTCCGGACCTCAGCGATGAGTTGGCGGTGGAGCTGCGCACGCGCGATCCATTGGGCCAATGGCACACGGTGAGTACGAGGTCAGTTGCGAGGATTCCATTCGATGCAGAGCTCGCGATCCGATTGCAGAACATCGGATCGAAGGACATGGACGTCACAGTCCTCTCGATCAACGATCAGTTCGAGATTTCACCTATCTTTCCCGTCGATCTCGAAACCAATCGCATGCGACGCGGCAGCGCGCAGCTGGAGGTACGGGGGTGGGCACGGCCGAGCGGGCCGTACCATATCCTGGTGATCAGCGAGCCAGCGCTCCCTGGCAAGCCCCATGACTTGTCTTATCTCGCGCAACCTGGCGCGACTCGAGCTGCTCGCGAAGCCGGTTTCGGCGCTGTTCTCGATGCTATCGGGTTCGAGCGGCGCCGTACGCGCGCTCCCGGCGAAGCGGCCTCCTCGGGGCGCATCCGTTTATTGGGCTATGAGGTCATGGAATCCGGCGCCCTGCCTGCAAGCTCTGCTCGATAGCGGTGCGGGAGACAGTCACCCGCAATCTATCGCGGGTGCAGGCAACCTTGTAAGCTTGCCGCGCGGACCTAATAACGATAAAGCTATGGCCGCTTTCGGAGTTCTCGTGCAGAAATTCCCGCGCTTGCGCAAGCTCCTGCTCGCTACCGGTTGTGTGACCGCCCTTGGGCTCGTGCCGTTGGCAGCCGTATCCGCCACTCCTCATGAGCCAAACGTCGCACCGGCTTCGGTGACCGGCGAACTCCCGGCCGCTGCCGCCGCAATCGAGCAACTACGACTGTCCGACGCCCTCGCGGAATACGGCGAGAAGACTGGCGACGCGCTCGCTCTCGTCTCGGCCGCGAAGATTCGCAAGACTTTGCCGGCGCCTCTCAATTCCGTCGCCGCGGGCGCGACTGATGCGCGTTCGTCGTCGGCTCTGCTCAAGCGCGCGACCCAGCTCGCCGCAGGCGACCGGAATCTCCTCGGTCTCATCGAAGACGTTCGTAAGCTCAAAGGTCGGGACATTCCGGGTATCGGCGATGAGGTCCAACTACTGCACAAGAAGGTGACGGGCAAAGGGTTTGATCGCGCAGAAGCGCGGTTCAAGGCCGGAGAGCTGGCGATCGTGTACGTTCAGCCGGAGGGCGCCGGCCAGATCGCACTGTTCGTCTATGACGAGTTCAACAATCTCATCTGCAGCGGCGATGGCGACACGTCGCGGTCAGTTTGCCGGTGGCGACCGCGCTGGGACGGCAGCTATCTTCTCGACGTTCGCAACTATGGATCCACCGATGTGGCGTATCGACTCGCGATCAACCGTGAGATCGTTGCGCGCTAACTCTCAACAGCGGGCAGGGCAGGCAATGTGGCGCCATGTCGTCCTCGCTTTCGCCCTGTCGATGCTGGCCGCTTGTTCGCACGACCCCACGAAGCCCGATCTTGGCCGTCTCTACCGATCCGCCAATGTCGCGATCGAGCAGCCTCCACTCATCATCATCCCGGGCATCACAGGTTCGCAGCTGCGGGACCGGGACACCCACGAACTCGTGTGGCCGGGCGGGCTGTTTCGACTGCTCTTCAATGACTATCAAGCACTGGCGTTGTCGATCGATCCGGTTTCGCTTCAAGGGTCGCCTGGAAACCTCGAAGCCTTCGATCTGGTCGACAAAGTCGCGGGCCGCCACTTCTACGACACCATCGTGGCGACGATGGTCGACCACGGAGGATTCACTCTCACGAAGCCAGGCACCCCGGTACGGGACAGCGTCGAACGTCACGTGTATGTTTTCCCGTACGACTGGCGGCTGGACAATGTCGAGTCCGCGCGCCGCCTCTCGGAGCTGATCGATCAGCTGCGCGTCGACTACGGCCGTCCCGATCTGAAAGTGAACATCGTCGCCCACAGCATGGGCGGCATCATTTCGCGCTACCTGTTGCGGTATGGCACCGAAGACGTGCTGGATCGCGATGATCCGCTGCCGACGATGGCGGGCGAATCGAAGATCAATCGTGTGATCCTTCTCGGAACGCCAAGCTTCGGTTCGACCAACGCGCTTAGAGACGTGATCTACGGTTCGAAGATCGGGCTCGATAGCGTCGCACCGGAGACGATGGTAACGCTGCCGAGTGTGTACCAGTTGCTGCCGAACGCAGATCGCAAACCACTCATCGGCATCGACGGACGTCCGCTGCGCGTGCGGGGCGACGATGCGACCAGTTCGGAGCGGGATTTATTCGATGTGCAGACCTGGCGCGATCTGCAGTGGTCCGTTTTCGATCCGCGTTTGATCAAGCGCGTCGGTACAGAGCAGGCGCAGCTGCTGCAGCGATATTTCGCCAAGTACCTGCAGCGGGCAGGAAGGCTGCAGAAGGCGCTGCAGAGTCCGCAACCCGAGTCGAACGTCAAACTGATCGTCTTCGGCGCTGACTGCATCCTGACCCCAGCGCGCGTTCTGGTCGAGGAGGTCGACGGAGTCATGGTGCCGCGGTTTTCAGCCAAAGAGATCAAGCGCCCGCAGCCTGGACGAGCGTACGACTCACTGCTGCGGGAGCCGGGCGACGGCCTGGTGGGGAAGGCATCCTTGCTCGGCCGCCAGTCATTCGATCCGACGGTGAGTAGCGAGGGCGGGTTTCCACTGGCTTATTCTTTTTTCCTGTGTTCGGCGCACTCGGCGCTTCCAGGCAACATCAACTTTCAGGACAATCTTCTCAACGCGTTGCTGTCACGCTGATCGTGCACCCTAACTAACAAGAATACTTTCGTGGGGCTCTATGCGAATCACAATCCTGCTTGCGGTGATCACCTCGCTCGTCGGCGCCACGGCAAGCGGCGCGACTGCTGAGGAATTCGAGTTGCCCGCCGACGAGGCGCCGGCCGCGAGTCTCGCGTCCGCCCAAGTTTCCGGCAAGAACTTCAAGATCCGGGACCCGGTGCACAGCGACGGATTGATGCACCGATACGTCGTCGAAAGCCGCTTCGGCGAATTCGAAGCTTATGGCCGCGACGAGCTGGAGGTGCGGCTGCGGGAGATCGCAGCGCTCAATCGCATCGCCGAAATGTCCGATGGCGATGTCGCCTTGAAAGCGGTCAAACGCGGCATCGAAGAGGATGTGAAAGCCATCGCAGGCATCGTGCGGGATCCCGTAGGCACCGTGCTCGGCATTCCCCGCGGGATCGGCCATCTGCTCGGGGGGTATCGTGCGCGTGCCGGGGAGTTGTCCTCGAAAGACAAGAAACCGAAGAGCACCGAGACCGCCGGCAATGGTGAACCGCCGGCGAATGAGCGCAAGGCTTCGGCCAAGAAATACATTGATCGTTATATGGGTCTGTCGGCGGCCGAGCGCCGCTGGTACGCGAAGCTCGACATCGATCCCTATACGCGAAACGAGGTCCTGCGCGGCGCAGTGCGTCGTCTGGCGAAGGTGGATTCGAAGGTGACGTTTGGTATGAAGTTCGTGCCCGGTGTGCCGTATGCGGGTGAAGCGAAGCGCGCCCTCGATGCCATTTACAACGAAGACCCCGCGGTATTGCGTAAGAAGCGGCACGAGGCGCTCGCGGGCTTCGGCCTCACACCCGCCGAGGTCGAACGTTTCGAGAACACATTGCTGCTCGACCCTACTCGTCAGACGGCACTGGTGGATGCCATGAAGACGCTGGAAGGTGTGCCCGGCCGCGAGGAGTTGCTTCGCACTGCGATGTCGGTGACTTCCGAGTTGGAGGTCCAGGTTTTCCTGCGAAGCACGGACCTGCTTCTGCGCACACATGCACGGCGGCCAATCACGCGAATCGTCGCGGGATTGCGGTTGCCAAGTGGACAAGTCGCGGATCAGCGCGTCGCGGTTTTCGGCGCGTTCGATGCCGTGCAATGGACCTCCGAAGTCGCAGCCTACGAGGGCGCGATTCTCGAGGCGCTGCCAGCCGATATCCCCGCCCGTGAAGTGTGGCTCAGCGGGGCCCTTTCGCAGCGCGCCCGCGCCGCGTTGGAGCAGCGCGGTTGGGAAGTTCACGATCACGCGGAGACAGCGTTAGCGGCGCTGCAAGCTGCTTCCCAGTAACCGTGTGACCGATTCGATCGCACAAATTCCGCTGCTGATCGGCGTCACTGGCCATCGTGACCTCGTTGCGGATGAACTGGAGCAATTGCGGGAAGCGGTACGGCGCTTTCTACGTGCACTGCAAGAGCGTTTCCCCGATTCGCCGGTGCAAGTCGTGAGCTCTCTCAGTGCGGGCGCGGACCTCGTCGTGGCGGAAGAGGCACTCGCGATTGGCATCGAATGCATTGCGGTTCTGCCGCTGCCGCTCGAGCTCTACCGCTCAGATTTCGCCAGCGCTGCGGAGCTCGACCGCTTCGAAGCGGCACTTACTCGTTGTCGGCAGCGCATCGTCTGCCCGCTGCCTGCGGACGTCACCCTCGCGCAGCTCGCTCTGGCTGGCCCGAAGCGCGATGTTCAGTACGCTCGAGCGGGTGAGCTCGTCGCGGGTGCTGCCTTCATTCTGCTGGCTCTTTGGGACGGGCGACCGGCGGTGAATTCAGCTGGCACCGCGAGCACGGTAGAATTCCGGTTGGCGCGACGCGCGTGGCTCGGTACCTCGGACCGTACAGCACAGCAGGATCTGCTTCCGAACCTGCCTCCGGATTTCGTCTATCACATCGTAGTCTCACGCCGGGACTCACCGCCGCTCGAAGGACTGTTGCCCTTGCAGGCGGGATATCGCTGCAATGCGCAAGGTCCGCTGGAAGCGCCTTTTCCTTCAACGGCGGCACTGATCGGCTTGCGCACCTCCGAGCTCAATAAAACGTTGCGCCGGCACGCGCGCGCCATACGACGCCATGACGAGAAGGTTCAGCTGACGGGAGACCTCGCGGCGCCGCCCGCCAATGTCGTCGCCGTTGCACAGCTCTTCAGTGCTGTCGACTGGTATGCCGTGCGCATGCGGCGCAGCGTCATGCGATGGTTGTACGCGACCTCGTCATTGATGGTGCTGATGGGCGTCTTCTTCCTTCTCTACAGCGATAAACCAGCCGATTGTCGCTGGTGTCGTTACTCCATCCTGGCGTTTCTCGCGGCGTTCCTCACCCTTCTCGGGCTCAATCGTCTGGCGGCCGCGCGCCACTGGCACAGGCGCCATCTCGAGTCGCGCGCACTGGCGGAGGGCCTGCGCGTGGAACTGTTCTGGGCAGTGGCGGGCGTTGCTCGCGAAGGCATGCCTGCCCCGCATCGCGCGTTGCTCAAGCAAGCCGACCCTGGCCTCGAATGGATCCCCAATGCGGCCCGAGTTGCGAGCTTGATGCTTGCCGATGTGCAGCCAACCGGCATCGCCGGTGGCGTGGAATTCGCCACGCGGCGCTGGGTAGGCAGTCTCAACGAGCAGACTTCACATTCCCAGCAGCTCCAGTATTACGGTCAGGCAAGCCGCGCTCGCGGCTCGCTCGCGAGGCTCGCGGAGCGGACGGCAGGCGTTGCGGTAATCATCGGCGTGTGTCTCGCAGCGGTCCTTGGCGGACAGGAGTGGTTGGACGGGAGCGCACCGTCGCAACCGTTGTTGTTCAGTATTGGCGTATTTTCATTGCTCGCCGCAGTTATCGACGCACTGGTGCACAAGACCGCTGAGCGCGAGCTGCAACGTCAATACTCGTACATGCACGACGTATTCCTCGCCGCCCATGACCGGTTGGTCGCCGCGCGCTCGGATGACGAGCGGCGCTCGATCCTGGCACAGCTCGGCCGCGCTGCACTCGCAGAGCACGCCGCCTGGCTGCTCATCCATCGCGACCGCCCGATCGATCGCAGTCGATTGCAATAACTGTTCGGAGGCTGACTTGTTAGCTCAAACGATCATGCGCGGCGGGCTCCGGCGAACCAGCGTCGTCCTGAGGTGGACCGCTGCATCAGTATCCGTGCTCACCCTCATTGCCTGCGGCGGGAACGCGCCCCCGGCTGCCGCGGTGCGTCCTGTCCAGGTCACTGTCGTCCGGCACGGAGGAGCGAGTGAGACCGTCTCGCTCACCGGACAGATTCAGGCGCGCAATCAAGTCAATCTCGCATTCCGCGTCGGCGGACGCCTCATCGAGCGGCGCGTCAACGTCGGTGGCCGTGTCTCGCCTGGGCAACTGGTGGCGCGCCTCGAAGCGCACGACGCCAGGAACTCCTTGCTGGCAGCGCAGGCGGAAGTTGCGGCTGCACGGGCCACGCTGCTGCAGTCCGAAAACAACGAGCGGCGTTACCAATCGCTGGTGTCGACCGGGGTCATTTCCCGCGCGCAGTTCGACGAGGCACAGCAGCAGCTCGTCGCGGCGCAGTCCCGTGTTTCGTCGGCGAGCGCTTCCCTGCAGACCGCCAGTGACAACCTCAAACGCACGGAGCTCTTCTCCGACGCCTCTGGCGTCGTCATATCCAAAGGTGCGGAGCCAGGCGAGGTCATTCAGCCCGGCCAAACGATCGTGCAAGTAGCGCAAAACGACGGCAAGGACGGCGTGTTCAACGTGCCGGCCGCACTCATGAGAGATCCCTCGCGCCTGCCAGCCAGCGTGTCCGTGGCTCTCGCCGACGCACCAAACATTGCCGCCACCGGTCACATCCGGGAAGTGGCTCCCGATGCCGATCCGGTCACGCGCACGTACCTGATCAAGGTGACGCTCGACAATCCACCGGCGGCCATGCGATTGGGCGCGACCGTGATCGGCACCGCCACCTTCGAGCCGCATGCCGCGGTCGTCATCCCTGCGACGTCGCTGGTTCAGCTCGAAGGCAAACCCGCTGTGTGGGTTGTGGACCCGCGCTCGAAGCAGGTCGCGCTGCGAGCCGTGGCCGTCGATCGTTACGAGAACGCGGAAGTGATCATCGCAAGCGGATTGAAGGACGGTGATACCGTGGTGACGGCCGGAGTGCATGCGCTGCGCCCGGGGCAACTGGTCAGGCTGCTGGCGCCGTCCGGATGAACGCCGCGTGAGTGCGGGCATCAACCTTTCCGAGTGGGCGCTGCGCCATCGCGTCCTCGTCTGGTACTTCCTTCTCATCATTATCGCGGCGGGATTTCTCGCGTACCGCGGCCTCGGCCGCAGCGAGGATCCTGCCTTTACCATCAAGACGATGGTGGTCCAGGCGGGCTGGCCGGGCGCCAGTGTCGAGGAGACGATCAATCAGGTCACCGACCGCATAGAAAAGAAGCTGCAGGAGACACCAAACCTCGACTTCATCCGCAGCTACACGAGCGCGGGACGCACCGTAGTGCTGGTCAACTTGCTGGACTCCACACCCAGTCAGGATGTTCCGGACATCTGGTATCAGGTGCGCAAGAAGGTTGACGATATCCGCGCCAGCTTACCTGCCGGTGTGATCGGCCCGACATTCAACGACGAATTCGGCGATACGTACGGAATCATCTATGCGTTCACTGCCGACGGCTTCACGCCGCGGCAGTTGCGCGATCATGTCGAGCGCGCGCGAGCCGATCTGCTGCGCGTTCGCGACGTGTCCAAGATCGAAATTCTCGGGGCGCTCGACGAGAAAATCTACGTCGAATTCTCGACACGCCAGCTCGCAGGGTTGCAGCTCGATCGGCAAGCACTCATCGCAGCGCTTCAGGCACAGAATGCCGTGACACCTGCCGGAACGCTGCAGACCGGCAGCGAACGAATCCTCCTTCAGGTCACGGGCGGGTTCGGTTCGGAGGAGGAGGTTCGTAACGTCAATTTCGCGGTGGATGGGCGTGCCTTCCGTCTCAGCGACATCGCCACGGTGAGACGCGGTTACTCGGATCCACCGCAACCGCTATTACGTTTGAATGGCGTACCTGCCATCGGCATCGGCATCGCCATGCGCTCGGGTGGCGACATGCTGGCGCTGGGTCGCAACGTCGAAACGGCGATGCAGCGGATAACTGCGAATTTGCCAGTCGGAATCGAGCCCCACCTCGTCGCCGAGCAGCCGCGAGTGGTAGCCGCCGCGGTGGACGACTTCACTCAAGCGCTGTGGGAGGCCATCGCAATCGTGCTGGGCGTGAGTTTTCTCACGCTCGGGTTGCGGGCGGGTGCGGTCGTGGCCTGTTCCATTCCGCTGGTACTCGCGGTGGTCTTCGTCGCAATGGCGAGCGCAGGCATCGATCTGCAACGGGTATCACTCGGCGCGCTGATCATCGCGCTCGGCCTGCTGGTCGATGACGCCATGATCACCGTCGAGATGATGGTGAAGAAGCTGGAAGAAGGTTTCGACAAGGTCACGGCGGCGACATTCGCTTACACGTCCACCGCATTCCCGATGCTGACGGGCACGCTGGTCACGGTGGCCGGATTCGTTCCGATTGGTTTTGCGAAGAGCGCCGCTGGGGAATACACGTTTTCAATATTTGCGGTCGTCGCCATTGCGTTGTTGGCATCGTGGGTCGTGGCGGTGATCTTCGCTCCGCTGATCGGAATCGCAATTCTGCCCGACACACTCACGAACAGGCACAAGAAGTCGGCGGGCCACGGGACGATTCAATCCGAGCACGGCGTTGCCGGGTGGATCATGAAGCGATTTCGCGCGCTGCTCGTGTGCGCGATGCGCGCTCGCTGGATCACGATCGGCGGCGCGCTGGCGCTTTTGGCGCTTTCGATCGTGGCACTGCAGTGGGTACCGCGACAGTTCTTTCCGGCGTCGGATCGACCGGAGCTGCTGATCGACATGACGCTGCGCGGAAGTGCATCAATCGAGGCGAGCGAGCGAGCGGTATCGCGCCTGGAAAAGTACCTGAAAGGCGATGCAGACATCGAACGGTGGACGACTTATGTGGGCCAGGGCTCCGTACGCTTCTACCTTCCCCTCGACGTACAGTTGCAGAACGATTCTTTCTCACAGATCGTCGTCCTCACGAAAGATCTTGAGGCGCGCGAACGTGTGCGCGCACGCCTGCAAACGGCACTCGTCGAAGGATTCCCGGATGCCGTCGCCCGTGTCTATCCCCTCGAGCTCGGGCCTCCCGTGGGGTGGCCGCTGCAATACCGGGTGAGCGGCCCAGATCCGCAGAAAGTCAGTGATATTTCCTATCGAGTGGCACAGATCATCGCCAACGATCGCCGCGCACATTCGATCAATTTCGACTGGATCGAACCGATGCGCACCTTGCGCATCCGCGTCAATCAAGATGAGGCACGCCTCCTCGGCATCAGCTCCAACACACTCGCCCGGTCGCTGAACGCTGTCGTCTCGGGCGTTACAGTCACCCAGCTCCGTGACGGCATTTATCTGATCGACGTCATCGCGCGCGCGGGTGACCAGGAGCGCATTTCACCCGCGACGCTGAGGACGCTGGAAATCCCGCTGCCGAATGGCCAGGTCGTACCGCTGCTGCAGGTAGCCTCCGTCGAATACGGCATCGACTGGCCGGTCGTCCGGCGCCGCGACCGACTCGCGACGATCACCGTACAGGGCGACGTGGTGGCCGGCACGCTTCCGGCGACCGTGATCGGCACGATCCAGGCGAAGATGGACCAGCTCGATCACAGCTTGCCCGACGGCTATGGGATCGACATCGGTGGTGCCGTCGAGGAGAGCGTCAAATCCCTGGGGTCGGTTGCGGCAGTGATTCCGGTCGCTGCGCTGCTGATGCTCAGCATCCTCATGATCCAGCTGCAGAGTCCCAGCCGCCTGTTCCTCGTCGTGAGTGTGGCGCCATTCGGGCTGATCGGTGTCGTTCTCGCTCTGCTTCTCGCCAACAAGCCGCTCGGATTCGTCGCGCTCCTGGGCGTCATTGCGCTGGTAGGGATGATCGTACGCAACTCTGTCATTCTGGTTCATCAGATCGACGTGGAGATCGCCGGCGGGCGCCCGCCGTGGGATGCCGTGATCGAAGCAACGTCGGACCGTTGCCGCCCCATTCTGCTGACGGCTGCGGCGGCGATATTCGGCATGATTCCGATCGCGCCGACGGTCTTCTGGGGTCCCATGGCGTTTGCCATCATGGGCGGCCTCGCGATCGCAACAGCACTGACTCTGGTGTTCCTGCCGGCTTTGTACGTAACGTGGTTCCGGCTGCGTCCACCGTGAGGGACTGCCGGTCACACGCATAGTTAGCCGTGTGCGCGCAGCGTTGGGCGGAGTGCCGTAATCAGTAGCCGTCTAAACTGCCAGCGCTACCCGGCACCGAGTGCCTTGCGTATGGCAAGGCCCGATCGTACGAAAATGCCATGCCGTCGCGGTACTGTGGCCAAGTCGTCCAGAGCATCTCCGCGTACGGGAAGATCGACGCGCGCTTCCTGCTCCTCTCGCTTCTCGATGAAGCAGATCTTTTTCAGATGAACGGTCAAGGCACGAACCTGCGCATCCGAGCGCGTCTGCTTGAGAAACTCGACCATGCGAGCCGGGTCGTTTCCTTGCGATTCCCGATGCATGTCCATGCCTTTGTTCCAGGCAACCTTCCCCCATTGCGGGTCTCGGCACACGTGCAGATCTTCGATCACATAGATGCCGTTCGAGCGCAGATGTGGAAACAGCTCGCCGAACGTCGTTATGACATGGTCCACGTAGTGGCTCCCATCATCAATGATGATGTCGAACCCTTCCGGAACCTCCTTCCGCACGCGCGCCAACAAGGCTGGATCGGTCTGTCCACCCGTGAAAATGTGCGTTCGTTCCGACTCGAATCGGGCGCAGTCGGGGTCTATGTCCAGCCCGTACAGCTTTGCGTTGGGAAAGTAGTCCGCCCAGCTCGCCAGCGACCGTCCATCCAGGACCCCGATCTCAAGCACGCGGATCGGCAGATCCCGTAACGGCTCGAAGTAGTGCTCGTAGAAGATGGAATAACCGTGCCCTTGCGGAGGTCTTGAGGAATAGCCATCCGCAGGGGCGGGTAGCGAAGCCAAGCAAGATTTGTCCGTGCCGTATCTGCACGCGATTTGGTCCAATGATTCACGGCTCATTACTATTTATCCGAATTGAGTATCGAAAGGGTGGGCGTCAGTGTGCACGTAACGGTGCGGATTTTCATGGCAGTTCTCTGATAGGACAGGTGGCGCGGATTTGGAACTGTCGCCCCTCAGCGCACCCAATGGATTTTTCCGCGCAAGGCGGGAATGCTCCCCTCGCAGTGCTGCTCGAAGCGCAGGTCGATGGAGGCCAGGTTGCTGCCCGCGAACGTGATGCTGTCGATCACGAACCATCCTGAAATGGTGTTGCAGCCACGACCTTCTCCGCTCCAGTCGATGGCGCCGCGCGTCGGATTGCCGCCGGGCCGCTGAATCTCCCCGTAGTAACCGGGCTGCATGGCCTCGATGGCGTTCATGCCGAAGAAGTTACCAGTCCAGCTTTGCTGGCCCACTACGTTCATCTGGAAGAAGCGAGTCCCCGACTGTGTGGTCAAGGTCGAATTGCTGGGCGTGTAGGTATAGGTGCGGCCATCGCCCACCCAATCGCCTGGATCGCTATTCAGATAAACATAGTTTCCGTTCGCCGGCGTCGCGCCCGCTGCTGGCTGCCACAAGTTCAGTGGCGGCGGGTTTTGCGGGCCAGAGGGTGCGGTGGGATCGCCCGCGACCCAGTGAATCTTGCCGTTCAATGCGGGCCCGCCGTCGCAATGCTGTTCAAATCGCAGATCGACGGCGGCGAGGTTTCCGCCCGCGAAGCTGATGCTGTCGATCACGAACCAGCCGGTGAGTTCGTTGCAGCCGCGGCCTTCTCCACTCCAGCTGAGCCCGCCCACGACTGGATTCTGGAACGGGTAACGCAGCAGGTTGGGGTAGTACCCCGGCTGCAGTTGCTGCAGCGTGTTCATTCCCTGGAATTCTCCAGTCCAGCTTTCGAAACCCTCGATGCCGACGGACAGGCGCGATCCGCTGACGGCCAACTCGAGTTCCGAATCGGTTTGCGTATAGGTGTAAGACCTGCCGAAACCAATGTAGTCGCCGGCCGTACTCTGGAGATGGACATAGTTGCCGGTCGCCGGCGTCGTGCCCGCGGCGGGGTGCCACAAATTCGGCGGAGGTGGAAATACCGGGCCCGCGGGTTGCGTGGGATCGCCATTGGCCCAATGAATCTTGCCGCGCAATGCCGGTGGTCCGTTCTCGCAGTGCTGTTCGAAGCGCAGATCGAGCGAGGTGATCTCGCCGCCGGATATCGTGATGCTGTCGATCGAGAACCAGCCGCTCAACTCGTTGCAGCCGCGCCCTTCGCCGCCCCAATCGAGCCCGCCTTTCACCGGATTGTGGAAGGGCCAGCGCTGCACGCCGCCGTAGTATCCGGGTGGAAGCGTCGCCACGGCGCTCAGGCCTTGAAAAAAGCCGCCCCAGTTTTCGTTACCTCTGACGCCAACCGTCAGCTGATTGCCCGATACGTTCATCTCGAGCACCGCGCTGGCCTGCGTATATAGATAGGTGGCGCCCCGGCCGACGTAATCGCCACCATCGCTCTGTAGATAGACGTAGTTGCCGCTCGCCGGGGTCGCGCCCGCAGCGGGTTGCCACAATCCGGCGGGTGGCGGATTCACCGGGCCGGGCGGATGCAGGTCGTCGTCGACTACCCAGTGGACCTGGCCGTACAACGCGGGGCCCGCGCCTTCGCAATGCTGCTCGAACCGGAGATCGATGCTCGAGAGAGTGCCGGCCGTGTAGGTCACGGCGTCGATCGTGAACGTGCCCGTCGCGTTATTGCAGCCGCGGCCCTCGCCGCCCCAACCCACTCTCGTTCCGGTGCCCGGCACGATCTGGCCCGTTGCGCCGGGCGACGAAAAGCTGCCGGCCCAGTTCTCATCGCCATTGACGATGACGCGAAAACTGTTTTCATCTTCGATCACGTCCAGCAACGCAGTCGTCCGGTCGTAGTAGTAACTCCGGCCGAGTCCGATGTAGTCGTTCGAATCGCTGTTCAGGAGCACGAACGACTGCGAGTTAGGCGAGGTGGCGATTCGAGTGGTGCCCGAGCTCGTCCTGACATTGTTGAAGGACGTCTGGTCGCCGGGCGCGGTGACGCGCAGCGTGCTGCTGATCACGCCGACCAGATCTGGCGCGATGCTCGCGGACACCAGGAAATCGAGTGCGCCGCCGTTGGGCAATGTCGGAACCGACATGACGGCGCCGAGCGTGCTCGGGCACACCGCACCACCGCTCGCCGTGCAGGTGACCGACGAGAGTGTCTGGCCGGGCCCGACGATATTTTCGATGACCACATCGCGGGCCGTGTCCGGGCCATCGTTTCCGACCTGCATCGGGTAGTTCGCGACTGACCCACTGTAATTACTGCCCGCCGACAACGTGCTGACGAAGACATCAGGGGTATACGCACTGACTACCAGGCGCGCCTCGTTATTGGCGCCTGCGGATTCATCATTGGCCGTGACAGTCGCGATGGTGGTGTTCGGGCCGCTGGCGCCAAAGCTCGCAGTGACAGCGATGGTGAACTCGACTTCGCTCCCGGCGGGCAACGTCGCGACGTCGAACGACGTGGCGCTCGTCGGGCATACGGCGCCATTGCGCGCCGAACACACGGCCCCGCCCCGCGAAAATGCCATGCCCATGTCGAGCTGGACTCTGACGTTGGCCGCACTCGTGGTGCTCGGATTGGAAACGAGCAGGGTCATGTTGAAAGCCGCACCACCCGGCAGCGTCTGTACGGGTGCGGCGAGTGAAACAGCTACGCGATCGCCGGGTGTTCCGCTGGAACCGCCGCCACCACCGCCACCGCTGCTGCTGCCACTGCTGCTCCCACCGCCGCCGCAGGCAGTCAGTGCGAGGAGGAGGGCGAGGGCAACGAAGGGACGGGTGGACATTGACTGACGACCTTCTGCGAGGTTTGCGTGCCTGCAGGATATTGCCCGGCTCAGGGAAAATCACCAGCGCTTCCTGCAGACCGTCCGGATTAGGTCACATTCACGGCCAGTGTCGGGGTACTGTCGAGACTAGACCATCGCCCCCCAACCACTCGCAGAGGCAACCATGAACCTTCATCTCACGATCGGCCCGCTCCTTTCACTCATTGCCGGCATCCTGATCTTTATCGTGCCGCGGCTGCTCAACTACATCGTCGCGATCTACCTGATCGTCATGGGCCTGATCGGGCTCTTCGGCACGGGCGCGTTTCGTTGACAGAAAGGCGCTACCACGGCGCCGGCTTGTAATCCTTCAGGAACTGGCCCCACACATGCTCGCCGGTGAGGTTACCTGCGAAGATCGGGTCGACGATTCGCGCCGCGCCGTCGATGATGTCGAGGGGCGGTGAGAATCCCGCTTCGGCCTTGCGCGCCGCGTGCACGGCGGGGTCCTCGTCGGTGATCCATCCCGTGTCGACCGCGTTCATGTGGATGCCATCTTTCACGAAGTCGGGCGCGCTCGTCCGGGTCATCATGTTCAGGGCCGCTTTCGCCATGTTGGTGTGCGCGTGCTTGTCCGTCTTGGTGGTGCGATAGAACTGGCCCTCGATCGCGCTGACGTTGACGATGTGCTTGTGGGCGCCGGCAGTTCGCAGCATGAGCGGCTTCAGGCGGGCGTTGAGGATATACGGCGCAATGGCGTTCACGAGCTGCACTTCCAGAAGCTCTGGCGTTTCGACTTCGTGCATTCGCAGCCGCCAGCTGTTCACCTCCCGCAGGTCGACTTGCTGCCGGTCTTCGTCCAAGCGATCCAATGGAAAGAGCGCCTCCCCGCCGCGGTAATCCTCGTCCAGGTAGCGTCGTTGCGAGAGGGCCGCGCTGTGCAGCAGGCCCTCGCCCTGGCTGCGTTCCGTCAACGACAGTGCGCCGGTAGTTTGAGCGCGCGACCCCGCGAGCATCCGGCGCAACTCCTCATGACCCGCAAGCGTGCACTGAAGGTCGGCCGGAAGTGCGGCGACAACTTCCGCCTCCCTGGCCAGCAAGTGTTGAAAGAATCCGGCCGGCCGGCGCACCGTCTGGCATGCGTTGTTGAGGATGTAGTCGAGGCGCGGCAGACGCTCGGCAAGAAATCGCGTGAACAGTTCCACGCTCGGTGTATGGCGCAGGTCCAATCCGTGGATCTGCAGTCGTTGCCGATACGAGGAAAAATCCTGCTCTCTGGAAAAGCGGTCCGCGGCGTCGACCGGAAAACGCGTCGTGACGATGACGTGCGCTCCGGCCCGCAGTAGTTTGAGGGAAGCCTGATAGCCGATCTTCACCCGCGCGCCGGTGACGACTGCATAGTGGCCGGCGAGATCGGTGCTCTGCTCGCGCTTGGCGTAGTTGAAGTCGCCACACGGTTGACACATCGCATCGTAGTAGCGATGCACCTTGGAAAAAGGCTGCTTGCAGACATAGCAGTCGCGTTCCTTGTTGAGGCGGGGCCGCTCGTCCAGGTCTTCCGGCTTCGGCGGTTCCAGCCATAGCGGCGCAAAGACAGGCGAGCGGCGCTGTTGGCGCAGCCCGGCCTGCTCGATGGCCTTGCGGTCATGCTCCTTCGCCGCCTGGCGTTCGGCGCGTCGAAAGGCCTTCGCCATCCTGACGAGACCGTGGCGCTCTGGTTTTGCGACGAGTCCGGCGAGGGTCAGCAGCTCGCGACGTTGTTCCTGAGTCAGCCGCGTCAGGTGCGAACGATCCGCCTCGATCGCCCGCAGCACTCGTACGCACGCACGCAGGTCGTCATCTGAAATGTCCATGCGCGCATTGTATTGGTCGCCGGACCTGGACCACCCCCCGATGGCACCCAGTCGAGCTAACCTTTTGGCGCCGGCCGCGTCTATTGCAAACTGCCGCGTCGGTCCCTCGTCGCAATGCCCAGGAGTACGACTTGAATTCCAGATCTCTCTGCCAAGCTTTCCTATGTTTGGCGCTCGGAAATGCCATGGCCGCCGTCGCGCAGGACCCGGCAAGGATGATGGCGGCGGTCGAAGGCGAGAAACCCCAGACAATCCCGGAACTCATGGCGCAGCACGGAGTGCCGGGAATGAGCATCGCCGTCATTCGCGACTACAAGATTCACTGGGCGCATTCCTGGGGTGTGGCCGACCTGCAGACCAAGGCGGCTGCGACGAACGAGACGCTGTATCAGGCGGCATCGATCAGCAAACCCGTCGCCGCGATGGCGTCGCTCAAGGCGATCCAGGACGGGAAGTTTGGCCTGCACCAGGACATCAACACCATCCTCAAATCCTGGAAGCTGCCCGCCAGTCCATTTGGCGGTGGCGCTCCCGTCACTCCTTATTTGCTGATGAGCCACACGTCCGGCACCGGAGATGGCTTCGGCTTTCCCGGATACTGGCCAGGGACACCGCTGCCGACGATTCCGCAGATTCTCGACGGCGACAAACCTTCGAATGGCGGTGCGGTACGCCTCGTGCGCCCCGCACTCTCCGCGTCGCAGTATTCGGGTGGCGGCGTCACGATCCAGCAGCTCGCGCTCCAGGATGTCGTGGGGAAACCGTTCCACGAGATCATGCGCGAATGGGTGCTCCAGCCCATCGGCATGAAACACAGCACGTTCGAGCAGCCGCTGCCGAGTGCGTGGGAATCGCGGGCGGCGCGCGCCCACGACGATGACGGAACGCGCATGGGCGCGCCGTGGCATGTATATCCAGAGCAGGCCGCGGCGGGGCTGTGGACGACACCCAGCGATCTCGCCCGGTTCGTGATCGAGGTGCAGCTGGCGCTCGCCGGAAAGTCGACGAAGGTGCTCAATCAAACTACCGTGAAAACTATGGTGACGCCCGTGGGAGTCGGCGATTTCGCCGTCGGTTTCGGAGTCGCGCGTCGCGGCGAAGGCTGGTACTTCGAACATTCCGGCGGCAACTGGGGCTTTCAATGCCGGGCGGTCGGGCACTTCGCGAAAGGTTATGGCGTCGTGATCATGACCAATGCGCATCGCTCAGGCCCAATGATCAAGGAGGTCATGGACCGCGTGGCGAAGGCTTACGAGTGGGATGCGTTGGACAAGGCCGTGCAGTAAAAGCTCCGGCACGCCGCCTACGCTGTCGGGAACGGATTCCGCTCGGCAAACTGCGCCTGGTGCCAGTAGGGGTAGGTCCGCGGCTTGGCGCTCGCGGCCTCGAGCCGTGACACCTGCGCCGAGTCGAGTTTCCAGCCCGTCGCGCCCAGGTTCTCCTTCAGCTGGACCTCGTCGCGCGCGCCGATGATCACCGTCGCCACGCTTGGGCGGGACAGCACCCAGGCGATGGCGATCTGCGCCACGCTCTTTCCGGTTTCCGCCGCCACCGCGTCCAGTGCATCCACTACGCGGAAAAGGTGCTCGTCGTCCGCCGGCGGCGCGATGCGAGCGGTGGTCTCATCGTGGAGCCGGGTGACGGCCGGGCCTGCGTGCCCGCGCCGGAATTTCCCGCCGAGCCGACCCCAGCCAAGCGGGCTCCAGACAACCGTGCCCACCCCTTGGTCGAGCGCGAGAGGCATCAGCTCCCATTCGAATTCGCGGCCGAGCAGCGAGTAGTACGCCTGGTGTGCCACGTGGCGCTCCCACCCCTGGCGCTCGGAAATCGCGAGCGACTTCATCAGATGCCAGCCCGAGAAATTGGAGCAGCCGATGTGGCGAATTTTGCCGGCGCGCACGAAATCATTGAGCGTGCCCAGCGTCTCCTCCACCGGTGTCAGGGCATCGAAGCCGTGCAGTTGATAGAGATCGATGTAGTCGGTGCGCAGCCGCCGCAGGCTGCCCTCGATCTGCTTGGTCAGGTGCTTGCGGCCTGAGCCCACGTCATCCGGGGCGTCGCTGAAGCGGAAGGTGCCCTTGGTGGAAATGATGACCTGGTCGCGCCGGCCCTTGATCGCAAGGCCCAGGATTTCCTCCGCCTGCCCGGCGGAGTAGATGTCGGCCGAGTCGAACAGCGTGACCCCCGCCTCGAGGCACAGGTCCACGACGCGCGTGGCTTCCTTCACGCCGTTGGCGCCCCAGGCCTTGAAGACCGGCGCGTCGCCGAATGTGGCGGTGCCGAAGCCGAGCACTGGTACCTTAAGGTCCGACCGGCCGAGTTGCCTGAATTCCATGGTCGCAGGATAGGCCAAACATCCGGAGTTGCCATGAGCATCAGAAATGCCTGCGTCGCCCTCGCGCTTTTGCTTGCCGCCTGCGGCGGCGGCGGGGCGAGCGATGAACAACCGGCCGGCGGGGCCGCGCCTGTCACGCCGCCCGCCACTGCCGACATCTCGTTGCTGTTCATGGGCAACAGCCATACGTCGTTCAACAATCTCACAGCGATGGTTGCGGACATGGTGCGTGCGGGTAACCCCGGCCGCAGCGTCACGTCGATGGAGGCACCCGGCTTCATGTTCCTCGAAGAGCGGCTGCACGATGCGCCAACGGTGGCGCTGCTGCGCAGCCAGGCCTGGAGCTACGTGATCTTTCAGGCACAGAAATACAGCACCAGTGGCCAGTTCGAATATTCGACCGCGGAGGCGCGGGACCTTATTCGCATCAGTCGCGAGCAGCGCGCGGTTCCAGTGATGTTCCCCGAGTGGCCGCGCCTGGGCGTCGATGAGACGCAGCGAATTTACGATCTGCACGTGTCAATCGCGCAAGCCGTGCCGGCCTGCGTCGCACCGGTCGGCCAGGCGTGGGATCTGGCGCGGGCGCGCGACCCGACGCTGCCACTGCATGCTGCCGACGGCAATCACTCCGCACCTGCCGGTGCTTTCCTGGCTGCGCTGATGCTGTACGCAACCATCACCGGACAGTCGCCGCTCGATCTTCCGGCGTTGCCCCAGTATCCAATCAATTCGTCGACGCAGAGAGCACTGCGCGAGGTCGCCGCAGAGACCGCGCAGACGATTCCACCGCGAATGTGGTGTCCCGGGGATGTCTAGACCACCTTCCTGTGGCGGTCGATGCAAGTGGCCAGCACCTCATCTCCCGGGCGTTGCCACCAGTTGTTAGCCGAAAAGGTCTCGACCTCGCTGAAACGTGCGTAGCCTGCGGCTTCCATCGACGCGCGGATTTTGCGGATGTCGATGACCCGTCACCCATCATGCCGCGGTCGAGAAGCAGATCGGTCGTCGGGGTCAGCCAATCGCAGACATGAAAGGCGAGCAGGCGCGGCGCTCCCGCGCGACGAATCTGCTCCTGCAACTTCGGATCCCACCAGACGTGATAGACATCGAGCGCGACGCCAAGCGCACCGGTGGCCGTCGGGTCGCCAGAAGAGGCGATGCGCGCGCTGATCCGTTTCAACTTCCGCTATCAACCCCATTGCTCGAAACGCTGACCGAAGTGTTGCGGCGGGGTCAGAAGGCCAAGGTGTTCCGCGGCGGTGTCGACCCGATGCAGCTCTACATTTCGATCGCGGCGCTGGGGTATTTCTCTTGCTCCAACAGTCGCAGCCTGTCGGTGATCTTCGCCAGTGATCTCGCATCCACGGCAGGCATGAAGCGGCGCGAAGAACACGTCATCGAAGTCGTGATGCGCTACCTCGGCAAATGAACCGCGCGGTGCCGCGGCTATCCGCAACGGTCACTCGATCACCAGCACCTCGTGGTCCGTGATGCGCGGCACTTCGACTTCGCACCAGTGGCCGTCGAAGCGTGCCGGCAATTCGCCCGCGCCCACCAGCTGGCGCACGCGCGGTTTCCACGCGACATCCCGTCGATCGGCGCGCACGCGCACCTTCACGGGGCCGATTGGAAGGATCTCGTGCGCCGGAGTTCGCCAGGCCGCCGCGTTGTTGAGATTCACCAGATGCAGGATCAGCCGTTTGGCCGGAGTGCCGTGCAGTTCCTGCCCATAGAGCCGGCAATCGATGAGACCTGGACCTTCCACCTCGAGCGGAATCTGCCCGTGCGCGCACCAGCGCGTCAGCGCCGCGAGCAGCTGGCCGTGGTCGGGCAGGTTGTCGCGCGCAAATCGCCGATCGATATCCGCGGGTAGATAGGCGATGCGATTGCCGGAGGGCAGGGCATTGAGCACCAGCGCCGGAACGGTGGTGCCGCGATCGCGCATCCACACATCCTCGGGCGGCGACAGTGGCACGGGCGGCACGAAAGTGAGGGCGCTGCGCGCCGGTACTTCGACTTCGAGCGGTTCGAGCATGCCGCCGAAGGCGATGAGATCAGTACCCGCGAACGCGCTCAGGGTTTCATGGCGGTCTCCTTCATCCGCGGCCAGGCGTAGATAGGTCTGCGACCAGCCTCTGGCGAGGTCGGCGCGGCGCGCCGGATCGCGCCAGGCGTGTTGGGCCGGCAGGCGCACGCCGAACAGCTCGCCGAGCGCCAGATCGCGCCGGACCTGGCCATGTTCATCGCAGAGCGTGGCGAGGCCCGTGGCCAGCAGGTTGCCGCCGCGTGCCACGAATAGTTTGAGTGCTTCCACCTGCGCGTTCGACACCGCGGCGAGGTTGGGAAGAATCAACACCTGCAAGCCAAGCTCGGCGCTCACGCGTTCGATATCGTCGATGTGCACGGGCACATAGGGGATGCGCGCTCGCACCAGTGCCTGCGTGAAGCCGTTCCATGGATCCTCGACCAGCGCGCCGGCGTCGTCGCGGCCGAAGAAATCCATGTTCCGCTGCGACCACACCAGACCCACGGTGGCGATGGGTTTGCGCCTGATGAGCGCCGCTTCATGCGCCTCGTGCCAGCGCCACAGCGGCTCCGCGGTGGCGAACATGCGACGGTCTTCCTGCGTGGCGCCGAGGTGATGCCACCAGGGTTGCACGCCGCCCGCGAATCCTTCCACCACCCACAGGCGCGCTTCGGGCACAGGCTTGGCCGCAAGCCGGAAGTTGTGCTCGCCCAAGTGGTACATGGCCATGCTCTCGGGGATGACCTTGTCCCAGCCGCCCACGCTGCGCAGGCGCATGCCGGTCTCGGCGTTGTTCTGGAAACCTTCCGCGTCGAAGCGGCGCTGGTGATCGAGCATGATGAGCTCGGTGCGCCGGTAGATCTCGCGATCGTCGCGGAACACGCGTGACTGCCAGCTCTGGCTGCCGGCCATCATGCCGACCCAGATGCAGTGGCGGCCGCCGGCCTTGCGCGTCACGCGGTTGAACTCGTCCCAGATCTCGAGCCGCCGCGCGTAGTTCCAGGAAATCCATTCGCGATACAGCGGGTCGTCCCAATTCACCACGCGCGGCAGCGCGGCGCCGGTGCGCTCGCGAAAAGACTCTGCGCAGTGCGCGCAGAAACACGGCTGGTGGCGCATCGGCCCATTCCAGTTGTTGTCGGTGACGCCCTCGGGACGGTAGTTGGTGACGATCTCGCGCAGGATGGCCGGCAGGTATTCACGGTAGTACGGGCTGTTGACGCAGGCCACGTACAGGTCCGTCACCAGATAAGGCTTGCCCGCGGCATCTTGCGCAAACCAGTCGGGATGCGCGCGATACAGCGCCTCATCCGCGCGGTTCGAATCCATGCGCGCGAACACCGCCAGGCCATCGTCGTGCGCGGCGCGCGTGAGCTCACCGAGCAGATCGCGAGACCCAAGTTCGCGGGCGCGCCGGTGGTAGGGCACCTTCGTCGGGTAGTAAGCGACGATGCCGCCGGCATTGATGACCACTCCTTGCACGCGCGTTCGCTTCCAGTGCGCGCGCCACCAGCCGATGTCGATGTGCCTGGGATCCATCTCGGTGAGATTGGTCTGACCCCAGCGCAGCGTGCGCGTGTACCAGGGCGGTGTCGGGGCGCGCAATTGCGCCGCGTGGACACCATTGAGGCAAACGAGTGCGCCTCCGGTCGCGGAGACCTTCAAGAACTGTCGTCGGGAATGCGCCATGTAGCTGATTCTTGCGCGCTTGGGTCTGCCGTGCCGCGCCGAACTCTAGCACGCCGGATTTTTACAAGACGGACCGGCAGCCCCGCGGAAAACTGGGCCCATGAATTTCGTACCGCGGTTACCACGCATCGCGTTCGCCTACCTGCTCGCTGCGCTCGCCGGGTATGTGGTCGCCATCGTATTCGCCACCACCGCCAACTTGTTGAACCTGCGGCAGGTTGGTGCCGAGATCCGGGCGGGCGTGGCGCTGCGCACCTATCTATTCGACCTGTGGGGTATGACGCCGCGCATTGAAATCACGCGGTACGGCACGGTGATGCTGATCGGCTTCGCCATCGCGTTTCCGGTGGCCGCGCTGTTGCGCCACCTGGCGCTGCGCGCGAACCCGGTGATTGCCCGGGTCGCTCCATATCTCTACCCACTCGCGGGCGCCACCGCCATCGGCACGGGATTGACGATCATGTACATGCAATACGAAGTGACCGCGGTCGCCGGTGCGCGCGGCGCGGGGTTCTGGGCACAGTGCCTGGCGGGAGCGCTGGCCGGGTTCGTGTTTCAACGGCTGCTGCCGCGCCGGAGCGCGTGATGGTGCGCATTTTCGCGGCGCTGCTTGTCAGCCTGTTGACCATACCCGCGGTCTCGCAGGAACTGCACGTGGAAGTGCTCAACGAAGGGCTCGAGAATCCCTGGGGCCTCGCGTTCCTGCCCGACGGACGCATGTTACTCACCGAGCGCAGCGGCGCGCTGTGGCTGCTCGATGGTGCTGGCAGGAAGGTGACGAAGATAGGCAACGTGCCGCCGAGCTTCGTCAAGCTACAAGGCGGGTTGTTCGATGTCGTTTTGCACCCGGACTTCACTAACAACTCCCTGGTGTACCTGTCGCAGGCGCATGGTGAGCAGAAGCGCAACACCACGCGCGTGCTCCGCGGCCGCCTGAACGGCGACGCGCTTGAGAACGTGCAGGTGATATTCGACAACACACCAAAGGGCACGTCCGCGCACTATGGCGGCCGGCTCGCCTTCATGCGCGACGGTACCCTGCTGGTCACGACGGGTGAAGGCGCCGAGTATCGCGAGGACGCGCAGCGCCTGGGCTCAACGCTCGGCAAGATCGTGCGCATCAACGACGACGGTTCAACGCCTGGCGACAACCCGTTTATCGCTCGTGAAGGTGCCGCGGTCACCGTGTGGTCGTATGGTCATCGCAATCCGCAGGGGTTGTACGTGGACCCGTCGACCGGCACCGTGTACTCCGCCGAGCACGGCCCGCGCGGCGGCGATGAGCTCAACATCATCGACAGGGGTGCCAACTACGGCTGGCCGATCGCCACACACGGCATCGACTACACCGGCGGGCGACTGTCGCCGTTCGAGACCTATCCCGGCATGAAAGAACCCATCGCTTTCTGGACGCCTTCCATCGGCATCGGCGGCGTGGCGCTCTATCACGGGGCGATGTTTCCCGAATGGGACGGCGATGCGCTGGTCGGTGCCATGGGGCATCAACACCTCGTGCGGGTGGACCTCGAGGACGGCCGTGTCGTCGGCCGCGAGAAGTTGTTAGAAAACCGGAAAGCGCGTTTCCGGCAGATCAAGGTGGCGCCGGATGGCGCCGTGATCGCACTCATCGACGCCGTCGACAACCAGCCCGCCAGCGGCCAGCTGCTGCGCATTACGCCCGCGAGCTCAAATCCCCGCGCAGCAAGTGTTCGGTAATGGCCGTCGATGAGGCGGAACGCGAGGCCAGAAGCTCCGAAGGAGCCGCGCCGGTGAAATGCCGGAACTCCTTGTTGAAGTGCGACTGGTCGTAATAGCCGTCGAGATGATCGGCGATGCGCCGCGTGCCCTCGGATGCGACGAGCCGGTGATAGCTATGCTTGAAACGTACGATGCGCGCATATTTTTTCGGCGTCATCCCGACGCTGGCGCAAAAGCGACGCGCCAGCGTGCGCGCGTCCAGAGGCAGATCACGTGCATAGCGCTCGATCCCTACCGCGCCATGGTGCGCGTGAATGTCGCGCAGTAGATAGTCCACCGCATTGTCTTTCGGCGGCGGGCTTCGCAGCGCATCCAGAAAGAAACTGTCGAGCGTCTGCGCGATGCCCTCAATGCTCTTGGGCTGCGCGAGAGCGTCTTCGAGCGACAGCAACGCCGCATTGTTGAGGTCTTTCAAAGCCAGCGTCGCGTCGCAAAACTCATGGAGTGGTATTCGGATGAGCTGACGAAGGAAGCGAGGATCCAGTTTCACGCCGACGAGATACAGCCGCTGCGGGGAACCGCTGGTGAAGACCGAATTGGAGCGCCCACCGATGATGTAGCTGCAACGCATGACCTCGCGCCGCGCGGCCGCACCCACTTCCCAACGCTGGTAACCGGCATTGAACGCAAAGACGATCTCCGCGTACCCGTCCGGCAGCAGCAATTCGTCGTGGTTGTACGGCTGTCCGCCCCCATCGGACACGAAATAGCAGCGCACCAGTTGTGCCAGGCGTTGATCCGGACGCAACAACCAGTAGCGCAGATTGTCGCGGATAAGAGTGGGCGGGCTCGTTTCCAGCATGCCCCGATTGAAGCATACGAAGCCGGCCGGGTGAATGGACTCAAGGCAGCGGGAAATGCAGCGCGCGATGGCGCCGCATCTGGCCGTCCGCATTCACCGTGGGATCCAGCGCCCAGGCATCCTTGCCGGAAGTCGTGACGGAGATCACCCCACTCGGAAAGACCGGCGAGGCAGGGGTCAGCCTGGCCTTCCTGTCGTCCACATCCACGAACCATGCGCGCCCATTCGCGAAGTTCTCGCCCAGCAGCAGGCGTGACGAGCCGATCGAGCGCATGCCATCGGGTTGCCGGATGGGTTCGCTGAGTGCCAGGTCCACGACTTCACCGGCGCTGCCATCACCGGCGATGGCCACCGCAAACAACTTGTGCGTGCGCATGGTGTTCACGTACACGCGTCGATCAAGGACGGCGATGCCGTCGAGCACGCTGCCCTTGGGACCGAAGGAATTCCCGGCCCAGACCTCGAGGTTGCCGCCCTTCGGCGCAAGCCGCACGATCTGCATGTTGCGAGTGTCGGTGGCATACACGCTGCCATCCGCGCCCACGGCGATGTCATTGCAGAGCGCATCATCGGTGGGAAGTGGATAGGACTCCTTCAGTGCGCCCGTCGTCAGCTCCAGCGCATACAACGTGGCGCGCGGTGGTGGCGAATCCACCTGGCCCAGGGTGCCGGTACATACCCAGAGAGTATTCGAGGCCTCGTGCGCCAGTACGCCGAAGATGCTGCGCGGGCTCGATGCCGGCAAATCCACCCAGGCCTGCGCCTGTCGTCCGCCAGGCGCTGCGCGGTAGAGCGTGCGCGTGGCGCTGCCAATGATCAGCGTACCGTCGGCCGTGGAGGTCAGGCTCTCGGTGAAGATACCTTCCCCGGCGATGCTGACTTCGGCGGGAGGGGAGCCGGCCGCCACGGCGGCCGCGAGAATCAACCACGTATGCATAGCCTGTCTCCATGGAGGGCGGGAGACTATCTACCGGACAGGACCCATGGTCTTGTAAAAAACCGACCGACGGAGTGCATCAGTCCAGCATCGGCAGCGTCGAGCTCGGTGTCATCCGTCAGGGTGCGGCAGCGCGTGCGATCGGATTGGGCAAGCGCGAAAGCTGGCGAACTGTGAAAGGCGTGTCCTACACCCCACGGCGCGCTTTGGCCCCGCTCGATGGCCTTCACCACCGACAGCTGTCGAGACATTGAGTGTCTGAAACTGACTTCCGTTGCGGTCATCCGGACCCTACATACGCATCCAGGCCAGTCCGGGCGCCCGCGAGTCGCGCCTGCACGAATGGGAGTCATCAATGCTGCATAGATTGCGACGGTACACGCGTGAGCAGAGGCTCAAGCTCTTCAACGAATTCATAAAAGGCGTCACGGGGCGGATACGCCTCATCGATCTTGGCGGTACCGTCAAATTCTGGGAGGACTGGGGCCTCGCGAGCCAGCCACTTCTGGACGTCACGCTCGTCAACACCCATGACAAGGACAAGTGCCACGCGAACGATCCGATCACGCTGCCGAACATTCGCCGTCTGCGCGCCGACGTGTTGACACTCTCCGCTGCGGATTTCGCGGAATACGATCTGATCTTCTCGAACAGCCTGATCGAGCACCTGCCGGGCCGGGAGGCTCAGCGACAGCTAGCGCGCGCAATCATCGAATCAGGCCGGCCATATTTCTTGCAGACCCCGAACAAGCGCTCGCCGATCGACCCTCATTTTCCGCGGCCGTATGTGCCGTTCTTTGCCACTTATCCGCGAGCCCTGCAGGCCCGCCTGCTCAGCTGGTCGGCATTGGGATCGGGCTCAGCCTCGCCGAGTTATGACGCTGCGCTCGCGCGACTGCACCACTACTCTCCGCTGACAACTCGCGACGTCCGCCTGTTGTTTCCGCAGGCGCGGGTCGTGGTCGAACGGCCGATGGGCGTCCCGATGTCCATCATTGCGATGTCGGAAGCGAGAACTTAACGCTCGGTAGATAGAAGACCCCCGGCCGGGAACTGCCGGGGGGTTTTTCCTTTCAGGTCGGCCCACCTGCTACTTCGTCAGGCTGGCGAGTGGCGGCGTCACACCGCGCGCCGAGTTGTACACGGCCAGCAGCATGGGATGGTTCATCTTGCTGACCGCGGCGGCCGTCACCTTTCGACCACAGGCTTGCGCGTTGCTGCGTGACACCAGGGTGCCGTGATCGAGGCGCGCACACACGCGGCCCGCGGCCCCCTCGATGCGCTTCAGCAGCTTGGTCGCTCCCTGCTCGGTGTCGATGGCCAGATCCGCGTAGCGTACCGCGATGTCCGGGCCCACCTGTTCGGCTGCATTCGCGGGTCCCGCCAGACCCACGGCCAGGGTGGCGCAAAGGATGGCAACGAGGTTGTAGCCGGATTTCTGATATTTCGAGATGTTCATGGTCTTCTCCGCCTTGCTGTGGATTGATTGATCGGGGCTTCGCACCCCTTACTCATCAAGACACCAAAGGCGGGCGAAACCCGACATGTTGGGCGCTAAGATGTCGGGCGGTATTCACGGGGGTCGATTCGGAGCCCGCGCATGGCAGAACTCACCCAGTTGTTGCAGCAGGCCAAGGCGGGCGGCGCCGACGCGCGCGACGCGCTGTTCGCCGCTGCCTATCCAGTCCTGCAGCAACTCGCCCGGGCACGGCTGCGGGACGGAGGGCGCAACACGATGCTGGATACGCGCAGCCTGGTACACGAATCCTATCTACGTTACGTGCAGGCCGGGGAGCTGCGCGCCGAGGACAGGCGTGCCTTTTTCGCGTACGCCTCGCAGGTCATGCGTTCGGTGATCGTCAACAATGTGCGCGAACGTGCCGCCCAGAAGCGGGGCGATGGCTGGCGGCCGCTGACGTTGTCGACTCGCATTTCCGAAGAGACGCCGGACGGCGAGGAAGTCGTTCTACAGGTCCATGACGCTCTGGAGTCGTTGTTGCAGGTCGACGCACGGCTTGCCCAGGTGGTTCAGATGCGCTATTTCGGCGGCTATAGCGAACAGGAGATCGCCGAGACCCTGGAGGTCACCGAGAGAACCGTGCAACGGCTCTGGCTCAAAGCCCGGCTGATGCTCCTTGCGACGATGCAGCAGACATAGTTAGTTGCAGAGCGACCGCGCAGCCGTGAAACACAAGGGCCTGTCGATAAAACAGCTTGGGCGACTGAGCGAGCTGCTGGACCATTCCCTGCCGCTGACCCGGGAGGAACGGCGCACCTGGCTCGATTCCCTGTCGACTGAAGACGCGCCTCTGATCCGGCCTTTACGCGAAGCGCTGCTCGCGGAGGAATCGGACGCGAAAGCGCTTGCTGACCTCGATCAGCTGCCGGCGATGAATCCCGCCGCCAGCGATCAGCCGGCAGCGGAGCGGCGGGCGGGAGAACGGCTGGGTGCGTACGAGCTCTTGCAGCCGCTGGGCGCTGGCGGCATGGCGGAAGTCTGGTTGGCGCGCCGGGCCGATGGCGTATTCGAGCGCCAGGTGGCACTGAAGATTCCGCGGTTGAGCCATGTGCCGGCGGAGATGGTCGAGCGCTTCGCGCGAGAGTGCAAGATTCTCGCGACCCTGGAATGTCCGGGCGTCGCGCGGTTGTACGACGCCGGGGTGGGTGCCGGTGGCACACCGTATATCGCGATGGAGTACGTGCCGGGCCGGCCCCTGATTGCCTGGTGCGAATCGCGCGCTCTCGATATTCGCGCCCGCGTGCACTTGTTCCTGCAGGTCCTCGAGGCGGTTCGCCAGGCTCATGCCCACGGCATCATTCACCGTGACCTGAAACCGTCGAATATCCTGGTCACCGACCAGGGTGAAGTGCGGCTGCTGGATTTTGGCGTGGCGAGCCTGCTGCAGCAGGACACGAGCCCGCGCTCGCTGACGCGCATCTACGGGCGCGCGCTGACTCCGGAATACGCAAGTCCGGAGCTGTTGCGAGGCCATCCAGTCGATGTCCGCAGCGATATCTACTCCCTCGGCGCCGTATTGCACGAACTGCTGACCGGCGCGCGTCCTGGGAAGATCACCTCCGACGGTGGCAAGACTGGGCCGTTGAGCGCCGAGTTGCGCGACATCGTCGCGAAGGCGATGGCCGCAGCGCCCACGGATCGATTTGCCGACGCCGCGACCTTCGCGGCGGCATTGCAGTCCTTCGCATCGGAAGGTCTCACACCAGCTGGAAGTTCTCGCGTCCGATACTTGGCGATTGGCGCGGCAGTGGTGTTGGCGGCGCTGTTCGCGATGGCCTCGGTGCAGTGGATAGGTTCTTCGGCGGATTCCGGAACGCCAGCGGGTGCCACGGTGGCGGAGGCGGAAGCGGCGACGATCGCCGTACTCCCTTTCGTGGACCTCAGCGAAGGAAAGGACCACGGATACCTGTCCGACGGACTCGCCGAGGAGCTGATCGACCTGCTGACGAAGGTTCCTGAGCTGCGCGTGACGGCGCGCGCGTCGTCGTTCTCTTTCCGCGACGCGCCGGTACCCGTCGCCACGATCGCCAGCCAGCTGAATGTCGCCAACGTGCTCGAAGGCAGCGTGCGCACGTCCGGGAACCGGCTGAAGTTTACGGTGCAGCTGGTGCGGACGCGCGACGGCACCGTGATCTGGTCTGAGACTTACGATCGTGAATTGGAGGACATCTTCGAGATCCAGGAGAACGTGGCGGTCGCGGTGGTCGACGCGCTCAAATTGCGGCTGCTGGCCGGCAACGCGGTTTCCGCCGACCGTCGCACGGCCAACGTGCAGGCATATACGGAGTATCTGGTCGGGCGGCAGTACCGGGACGGCATCTCCCTCGAACGGCACCAACATGCACTGGCAGCGTTCCAGCGCGCCGTGACCGCCGATCCCTCGTTTGCACCCGCCCACGCTGGTATCGCGCTCGCGGCCGCTCATATCGGCTCGATGTCGATGACGGCGGCTTCGTACGACCTGGCGCTCGCCGAGGCCGAGCGGGCGATGGCGTTGGCTCCGCGCCTGGTCGAGGCCTACGTCGCGCGTGCGCACGTGCGCATGGATCGGAACTGGGACTACGTCGGCGCCAAGGCGGACCTGGATTTCGCCTCTGGCATCGATCCTAACAACGTGGAGTTGTTGCAGGCCTACGCCACTTATTGGTGGATCAGCGGGAATCTGCCCAAGGCACTCGAAATCCAGCGGCGCAATGTGACCCGCAACCCCATGGCCAGTGCGGCGTGGGATTGGCTGGGCAAGATGCTGTCCGATGCGCGCGACTTCCCAGGGGCGCGGCAGGCATTCGATCGCGCCGAGCAGCTGTCTCCGTATTCCGATTACCGCCTGCTGCTGAGAACCTTGGTGGAGCTCTACACGGGCAACCACGAAGAAGCGTTGCGACTCGCGCGCTCCAACCCGGACCTGGAACGGCGCGAGTACGCCGTGGCGATGGCGGCATTTGCAGGCGGCCGACGGGCGGAAGCCACAACCGCCCTGGAACAGCTCAAAGCTAGCTCACCCGACCGGGCTGCCGCACAGATAGCCTTTATTCACGCGCTGCAGGGAGATCGGGAGCAGACTTTCGCCTGGCTCGATCGGGCGATCGCCGGCCGCGATCCCGGCCTGAAAGGGTTTCAGAACCGGCCGGAATTCGACAAGTTCAAAGGCGACCCGCGATTCGAGCGTGTGCTGCGGCTGATGAATCTCGCCAAATGAACAAAGGCCCCGGAAGAAACTTCCGGGGCCTTTTTTTTCCAGAAAAGCCTCGTTGTCCACGAGGCCGGTCAGCTTGTTACGAGCCGCTGCGCAGTTTGCGGCGTCGAACGATGCCGATGCCCAGCAGGCCGAGGGCCATGATCGAAAGTGTGCCCGGCTCAGAGACGTTCGTTGCTTCGACTACATTGATGTTGTCGAGCGCAAGGCCGCCTTCGCGCCAATCCAGCGCCCATCCTTGAAAGGTCACGGATGAGAGATTGGAAAATCTGTCATCGAGCAGAAAGCTTTCGAAGTCGTCCAGGCCGAAGCGCCCATCGGCAATGCCATCGAGCGTCAAACGCTGAGTGACAAACCCACCGCCAAACAGCCATCCGTTCACGTCGATATAGGTGGCATTGGGAAAGTCCGAATCGAGGCCAAATCCGGGCAGGAATTCACCAGCGTCGAATCCCAACAGCGAGAAGGCGCCGCCAGTAGCAAGGCTCATGGTCACAGCGAGGCCGCGACCGCCGCCTTCTTCGCCGATGAACGTCGTTCCATTCCAGGCGGAACCGCTATCGGGAGTATTGATGTGGTAATGCTGCGAAGTGAACGCGTAGCCTTCGATCACCATGGTGGAATCGATGATCCCGATGTCTTCCGAAGAGTCGAAGGTGATGATGCCAGCCTGTGAGGCTTGGGCAGCGAACAGAAGGATGGGGGCAATAGCAAGTCGAAAACGCATCGTTGATCTCTTATTTGGTCCGTAAAGAATTTGGCTCACTACTGTTTAAGCAGTAATCGTGCCCAACATTTCAAAGCCATTCATAACAAAGAGTTACGCACACGTCCGGTGTGCAAGGCCGCTCTGGGATCATTGAACTGTAAGAAAGCCCGGCGCTAAGAGGGACGGGCGCGCGGCAAATTAGGGATATGTAAAACGCCGGTCGAGGCAACGGAGCGCGGTTGTTAGCGAGGGCGCGACTTGTTGACCCGGACGACACAGCGCAATACTCGATTCGAATTTGAACAGGTGGACCGAGGATGTGTATGCGCAGGTTGGCTCTCTCCTTTTCGCTGGTATTGCTCGTCGTCGGCATGGCCCATGCCGCGGATGACCCTTATCCCGTCGGGCAATTGCCGGGGACCGTCAAACCCAGAGCCTATCGCCTCGCGCTGACCATCGATCCTGCGCAAAAGGATTTCACCGGGCACACGGAGATCGACGCCGTGCTCACGCAGCCGGCGCGCCACATCTTCCTGCACGGCAGCGATCTGCGGGTCAGCAGTGTCAGCGTGCAATCCAAACTCGGGAACACCGCCGCAACCTACACGGAGATGCAGCAGTCCGGAGTGGTGCGCGTCGATTTCCCGGCGGAGCTGCCCGCCGGCGACCTCACGCTGACCTTCGACTACACCGCGGACTTTCAGAAAGGCGCGGAAGGTCTGTTCCGTGCGGAAGTGGGCGGCAGCTGGTATGCGTGGACGCAGATGGAACCCATCGATGCGCGCCGCATGTTCCCGGGGTTCGACGAACCCGGCTTCAAGACTCCGTTCGTCGTTACAGTCACTGCGCCCAAGGCTCTCAAGGTGTTTGCCAACGCATCGCTCGTCGAGGCGACGCCGGCAGGGGCGATGACCACGCATCGCTTCAAAGCGACGGCGCCACTTCCTACCTACCTGGTGGCGCTGGGTGTCGGCGACTTCGATGTGGTGGAAACCAGCGTACCGGCGAACTCGGTGCGTAACAAACCACTGGCCATGCGCATCATCGCCACGAAAGGCCAGTCCGCGCGCATGCGTTTCGCGGCGCGCGAGGCGCCGAAGCTCGTCGAGCTCACGGAGAAATACGTAGACATCCCGTTTCCGTATGAAAAACTCGACATGCTCGCCACGCCGATCCTTGGCGGCGCCATGGAAAACGCCGGGCTCATCATTTTCGATGACACATTGCTGCTTCTCGAGGACGACGCGCCGTTCCGCCAGTTGCGTTCATTCGCCGAAGTCTCCGCCCATGAGATCGCGCACCAATGGTTCGGCGATCTAGTCACGCCGGCGTGGTGGACTGACATCTGGCTCAACGAGGCGTTCGCGGAATGGCTGGGCAAGAAGATCGGCGATCAGTGGCGGCCGGACCTCGAGCTCGCCGCGACCGAAATCCAGGACGCCTTCGAAGGCATGGCAGCGGATTCGCTCGGTAACGGCCGTCCGATTCGTCAATCCATCACCGACAACCGCCAGGTCGCGAGCGCATTCGACAGCATCACTTACAAGAAGGGCAGCCAGGTGCTGTCCATGTTCGAGACCTTCATCGGCGCGGAGAAATTCGCCAAGGGCGTCAATCTGCACCTCGCCAGATACCGGCATGGAAACGCCACCGCGGACGATTTCTTTCGCTCGCTGGCCGAGGCCGCCGGCAACTCGAAAGTCGTCGATGCGATGCGCACGTTCACCGATCAGACCGGCGTGCCCATGGTGAGCGTCACCGACAAGGGGAGTGGCATTTCGCTGGCGCAGACACGTTACCGGCCACTCGGTGTCGCAGCACGTGCCGCCCAGACCTGGCAGATCCCGCTGTGCCTGCGTCGTGGCACGAGCCGCAACTGCACCTTGATGCAGGACGCTTCGGTCACCATCCCGGCGCCGGCGGGCAACGGCGCGGTCATGCCCAACGCGGGCGGCGCGGGTTACTACCGCTTCCGTTTGAACGATGCCGGTTGGGACCAGTTGATAGGCGAGGCCGGCAAGTTGCCTGCACGCGAGGCGCTCGCGCTCGCAGACAGCATCTGGGCGGATTTCGCCGCCGGCACAGGAAACTTCGACCGCGTCATCGCAGCCGCACGCGCGCTCAGCACGAATCCGGAGCGCCTGCCAGCGCTCGAGCTCGCCGGCCGCCTGGGCGGCCTCGCTCAAACTGCGCTGACCGCCGATGAGCTGCCGCAATACCGGAAGCTGATGCGCTCCATCTACGGTCCGCGTCTGGCGACGCTCGGGTTCGACCCGAAAGCAGGCGCGCACTCGCAAGAATCGTCGAAAGCGCAGTCCCTGCGTCAGTCGCTCGTGCCGTTGGTCGCGCTGGAAGGCCGCGAGCCGAAGCTGCGCGCGCAGCTCGCCGCGGCGGCCATCGCCTATCTCGACGGCAACTCGCAGGCGCTCGATGTCGCCTATCGCCTCACGGCATTGCAGGTGGCCGTGCAGGACCGCGGCATGCCGTTCATGAAGCGGCTGCACGAGAGCATGCTGAAGTCGACGGATTCCTTGTTCCGGCAGAACAGCGCCGTGGCGATAGGCGCGGCGGACTCGCCGGAGCTGGCGAAGGAGGCGCTGCGCATCGCATTCACGGCCGGCATGCAATCGCTCGAGACGGTGCGCATGTTCTTTGCGTTATCGCAGCAGCCCAATGCACGTGAATCGCTGGCGGTCATGGCGGACCGCAATTTCAAGACGCTGCTGGATGCCTTCCCCGGGTTCCTGCGGCCGCACATCGTCGAGCTGTTCGGCGGCTATTGCTCGAAGGCGGACATCGAGCGTGTCGAGCGCTGGATACACCCCAATCTCGCGCACCTCGGCGGCGGGGAGCTCGAGCTCGCGCAAACCAAAGAGCGCATCGCGCTATGCGTCGCACTGAGAGATGCGAAGCAAGAAGAAATCGCGCGCACTCTCTCCCACTGATTCCTCCGCTGCCCTGTGGAACAACCTTGGCGCGCTCAGTTCTTCAGGTTCTCTAACGCGGCGGCGCCTTTCTTGAGCGGTGTAAAGATGCCGTCGGACGCCGCGGCTGGTGGAGGTGCGGTACCCAGGCGAGCCAGGCATTCCGCATAAATGCCCGTCGGGGCTCCCGCCTTCAAAATTTCGGTCACTTTGTTGGCGGCCGATTTTCCCTTCTGTTCTTCCTGCCGGCACTCCTGCGTCAGGGCTTGCGCACGCGGCATGTCCGGCACGTTTCGCGCGTACGTCACCATCTGCGGAAGGAACGACGCGCCGCTTCCGACTCGCCGCCGTCCCTCGGTGAGTGTTGCGTTCGCTTCTGCGAATTCCTTTCGCGCTGCCTGGTGCGACGCACGCCAGAGAAACGCCTTGGCAGGTGCCCGGGAAAATGCGATCCATTCTTTCGCGTAAACCTCTGCTTGGTCCGCCTTCTGCTCCTCGATGAGCCATTTGCCCACTGCGAACCCCAGGTGCGGGCTGGCCAGCTGCACGGGCTGCGTTGCCACGCCTTTCGAAGCTGCGGCTGCCGGTGGCTTCTTGCCCTTGGGATCGGACTTCGCGGCGGGTGATTTTTTGTTGCCCTTTCCTGCGGGCGCCGCCGCCTGCGGCAGCAATTGCGCGATGGCCGCGCGCGCGGCCTGCATGTCGCCTGCTTCCATGGCCGCGACGGCGGCAAGCGCCGCTTGGTCCGCAATGAGCAACGCTCCCCCGCGGCCTTTCTGCAAGGTCTGCGCGAAGAGCGGCGACCGCGGTTTCTTGTCGCCGCCCGCCAGTCCGGATTTCTCCGCATGCTTGATGAGCGCGTCCTGTCGTTGCTCCGGAGAATCGTAGTCCTTACCCATCTCGGCAACGCCGTCGAACATGGCGTTGATGGCCTTCTCGGACAGTGAATTTTTCATGTCCTGCGCCGCCGCACGCAACTCCGCGTTCGTTTCCGAGGAGGCTGGCGCATTTTTCCTCGCCTGGGCGCGCGCCACCATCGACTTGCGCAGCTCTTCCATCCGCGCGCTGCGCTTGAGTTGCGCGGCGTGCAATTTCTGGAACAGGGTTGCGTATGCGTCGGGGTCGTAGCCCGCAGCGTGCATCATGTCGAAACCGGTTCGATCCGCTTCCGCCTCCTGCTTCCTGTTCCAGTTCGGTGCCAGCAAATCACTCCAGAACAGGCTGACGTTCTGGCTGGTTTGCACGCTGTCTTTCGCGAAGTCGCGGGGTGCCGCGGCGGGCTTCTCCTTCACCGTCGCCTTGACCTCATCGCTTGCGGCGGCGATGGCTCCCATGGATTCCACGCCTAGCGGAAACTTGCTGATCAGGGATTTCTTCTCGGGATGATCGAGCACCACGTGCGAGAGCTCGTGCCCGAGCAGGGCCGCGAGTTCGTCCTCGCTTTCGAGCATGCGCAGCGTTTCGGTGGAGATGACGATGTTGTGGTTCGCATCTGCCATCGCGTTGAAGCCGTTTGCCGAATACACAATGATGCGCGGACGCGCGAAGCTCTTCGCGCGAGTCTGCAACAGCTTGTCGGCGATCGATGCCAGGTAGCTGTCGATCTCCGGGCTCGCCACGAACGCGAAGTCACGCTGCAGGTAGATTTTTTCCGCCGCATCCGACGGTGCAGGAGTGGCGGCTTCAGTATTGGCGTGCGCCAGGCTCACTCCCGCCATCATCATGCCGATGGCGGCAAGCCAAGTTGTGCTGTTACGCATGGTTCTTTCACTTACCCGCAGGTTTGCAGTGGGCGGCCGTCGGTTCCGCGCCGCTGGTGGCCGCCAGGACATGATCGGAATCTTTCGAGGCCGGGTCGGTCACGCAGACGTCGGAGTTCTGAGCGACGCCCGCGATACGTTTGGCATCGCTGCGATTGATCCACACCATGCGCTTGTCGGTGAGCTCCACCTTGATGAGCCCCAGGGTTTCATCGCATTCGAGCACCGGCTGCTTCAGGGCAAGCGCCTTGTCGACCTCGCCATCGCGCTGGCCGCCCGCTTTATAGATGCGGATGGTCTTACTACTCGTACCCACCACTTCGAGCTCCATGGCGCAGCCGGCCACCGCCTGATTGGAAGTCGCAACTCCGAGGACCACGAGCGCTGCGACTGCGAGATACGTTCCAGTGTTCATCGTTCATCCTTCTTTGGGCGCCGGATCGGTGTCCGGCGTGACGTTGTTCTTGCGGGCGAGGACTGCGAATCCGCGTGCGAAGGCACCGCGAATGCGTTCAATGCGGCGGTTCACGATCTCCGCCTCGCGAGGACCGTGGGTCTCGTCGTACACCTTTTCGCACACCAGCACTACGGCTATGGCAAGGACGAGCCAGTTCGAAGGCGAGAAGCCACACCAGATGGCGATGATGGCCACAGTGATGACGAACAGCAGCGCGAGAGCGGCACGTACGACAGCGGTTGGCGCGATCATGTACAGGGCCGCGCCTCCAACGATGGCGAAGAACGGCTTGATCCAGATATGGCGCAGTGCAAAAGCGACGGCGATGGTGCCTAGCAGAATGAGGCCGCCGATTTCCAGCGACCTGCGCCATTTCCACAGGGGCAGCCAGTAGGCGAGCCACGCAAACAGGGCCAACACGAATGCGGGGAGCACGTAGCGCATCACCCACTCCGGCGCCTCGGATGTGTAGCTAGGCCCGAAACGCACCAGGTTGTCCAACGCCATCGCATGAAACTCGACGCCGGGAATCTGTCCATGCACCGGGCTCACGATGGTGTCCTTGGCGCCGAGGATGCTTGCCCCGACGAGCACGAGCCGGCCCGTCAGCAGCGGTCCCATCCTGCTCTGAAACTCCTCGCTGTCGGGTTCGGCTCCGACAAACGCTGCCGCAGGAATCACGGTCAGCGCGGGGCAGGGTAGGCGGTCGTTCTTGCTTCTTGCGGCGTAGTCTTGTCCCAGCGCTGCCAGCCAAAGCTGGTTCAACGTTGCGCCAGGGCGGCGCCACCACGGGTGCGCCTCGTTTGCGGATTTGTAGCCGTACTGGCAGGCATTTTCGCTGTAGAAGCCTGCCTGCGCGCGCGGCGGGAACGCGCCCCACAGTACCTTCATCGGATCGGCGTATTCATCGTTCGACCATTCGCGCAGGCACTTGTCCCGGTCCTTGCCTTTGCAGATCCATTCTCTATACATCGCGTACGCCGGCGTCGCCGCTTGCGGATTGTCGCCTAGATAGAGCGGATAGAGGTCCCTGCAGCGATTCCACTCAACGAGCGCGATGCGCCCCTTGTCCTTGATGAGCGGATCGTTGCCGATCGACTCGAGCACTGAAGCTTTATCGAGCAGCGAATCAAGCGGCTTGAGCTGCCCGGTAGATTCGCAATATGAATGCTCGTTGGGACTCGACGCCGCGAGGCCGGCCGGGTTCGACGCCGCAAGCCCCGCGAGGTAGATGGGCGTCACCGTGTCGGCCGGCAACGCGCCGAGCAGGTTCCCTGGGTCATCCCCTTTGAGGCGCGGGTTCGACGCGTCTTCGTGGGGTTTCTTGTACAGCAGATCCACGAAGATCGCCGCGGGCTTCAACCCGTCGATGAGGCTGAGCAGATGGCCCTGTTGGCGGTAACTAACAGGCCATGTACCTCCGGTGCGCTTTGCATATTCTTCGTCGAGCAGCACCACGGTCACCTGATCGCCCGCGGAATGGAACCCGGGATAGAACGTGGACGCGAGCCGCATCGCGGCCTGCTCCGAGCGCGCGCCAGTTGCCTCTTCGATGCCGAGCGGATCGAGCGTGGACACGATCGCGGCCGTCATGGCGAGCAGGAACGGTCCGCGTAGATAGCCGCGGAATCCCTGATGAGACGCGTTTTCGGACAAACCGGATGAATGCATTTCGCCCTTCGGCGCGCCCGCTGGGTTGTAGTAATTCTTGCTGCGGGTACTGATTGGATACCCCATTCCACTTTCCGATGCAAGGCGCGGCAGCAATGCTCGGGCCGCCGTGGTGTCGGTGCGGCTGACAGGCGCCCGCAACATAACGCGCTGTCGGGACGTCGCCTCGAGCCGGAGTAACGAAGTTGGGTAGATTGACCTTGAAAAGCCGGGCCGTCTTCAAGGCGCCATCGTTACGGCTCGACGAGACCTCGATGGACAATACGAATTGTCCTTCGGCACGGTCGTCGGAGCGTTCGTCTCGCGCTGAGCGTCAGGCGGCCGAAAAGCCTTCTTTCGTGAGCGGCAGCGTGCGTACGCGGTGCCCGATGGCCGCATAGATTGCGTTGCAGATGGCTGGCGCCACCGGCGGCAGTGCCGGCTCGCCCACGCCGGTGGGAGGGTTGTCGCTCTGGATGAAGTGCACTTCCACCTTCGGTTGGGCGGCGATGCGCAACATCGGGTATTGGTGCAGGTTCGATTGCTCCACGCGTCCGGCTTCCATCGTGATCTCGAGGCCCAACATCGTGCTGTAGCCGTCGATGACGCCGCCTTCGCATTGGTTGTTGGCTCCGCTCATGTTGACGATCGGCCCGATGTCGCCGGCTACCACCATGCGATGCAGACGAATACGTTTGTCAGTATCGACGCTCACCTCGGCGACTTCGGCGAAGTGGCCGGCGTGACTGAAGTGAAACGCCAGACCCAGGCCGTGGCCGGCGGGTAATTTGCGGCCCCAACCCGCCTTCTCGGTCGCGAGCTTGATGACATCCGCGGCACGCCCGGTGTTGAGGCCGCCTTGCAACAGCCGCGGCTCGCCCATTACTTCGAGCAGGAAGTCGCGATGGTCACGGCTTGCGGCCGCGGACAGTTCGTGCAGAAAACTCTGGATGACCCAGGCCACCGAGCAGGAACGCGGCGCGCGCCACGGGCCACACGGCGTGAGCAGCGGCAACATGCTCTGGCTCAGGTGGTAGTTAGTCAGGTTCTGCGCCGGAAATTCCTGGTCGGGCAGATTGCCGCCGCTGACCGGGTCGGTGCCGTTGGTCGTGAACGTGATGAAGTGATTGCGCCACGCCACGAGTTTGCCGCTCGCATCGACGCCGCCGGTGAGCGAATGGAAGCCGCCGGGGCGGAAGAAGTCGTGCGCCATGTCCTGCTCGCGGGTCCACACGAGCTGGATCGGCCCCGCGTAACGCCTGGCGATGGCGCCGGCCTCGCACACATAGTCGTTCATGAGACGTCGGCCGAATCCGCCACCGACGCGGGTCTGGTTGATCTTGATTTTTTCCACCGGCACGCCGAGCGCGCCGGCAACGGTGGCGAGCGCGCGGTCGGCGGTCTGGGTAGGAGCCCAGAATTCGACGATGTCATCGTGGCTCCACGCCGTACAGTTCTGCGGCTCCAGCGGCGCGTGCGCCACGAACGGATAGGTATAGAACCCCTCGACCGTCTTGGCCGCCGCCTTCAGTGCGTCGTCGACCGAGCCTTTCGCCAACGTGACTTTCTCACCGGGTTGTTTGGCGAGCGCCGCTGCGCGCTTGCTGAGGTCCTTCCAGCTGTCCTTCGACGCCACGCTCTCGTCCCAGTCGACGCGCAATTGCCTGCGCGCCTCGAACGCCGCCCAGGTGGAATCCGCCACGATGGCGACGCCGGACATGATCTCGGTGGTCTTGCCGTTGCCTTCGATCACGAAAGCATCGCGGACCCCCGGCAATTTCTTGAGCTCGTCCAGGTTCGCGGAACGCACCTTGCCGCCGGCCGCGGGGCATTTTTCGTATACCGCGTACTTCATGCCGGGGAGCCGCTGATCGAGGCCAAACAATGGCTCGCCTGTCACGACTTTGCGGTTGTCCACGCCGGTGTACGACTTGCCGAGCAGGCGGTATTCGCTGCGTTCCTTGAGCTTGATGGTGGCCGCATCGGGTACCGGCAACGCGGCAGCCCTGGACGCCAGTGCGCCGTAAGTGAGCTTGCGCTTGCCGTTCCACACAGCGCTGTCGCGCGTGGTGCAATCCGCGGCCGGCACTTTCCATGTCGTCGCGGCCGCCGACACCAGCATGGCGCGCGCCACCGCGCCCGCCTTGCGCAGCTGATCCCAGCTCGCGGGAATGGACCTGGAACCACCGGCGCTCTGGTTGCCGAAAACGGCGGGATTTACCGCCGCCTGTTCGACGACCACGTCCGCCCACGCCGCGTCCAGCTCCTCGGCGATGATCAGCGGGAACGCGGTCTTGATGCCCTGGCCGATCTCCGGCCCCTTGTTGTAGATGAGGATCTTGCCGTCGGGCGAGATGCGCAGAAACGCATTGGGTATGAATGTCTTTGCGATCGCAGCCGCAGCGGCGCCAGCCGCCTCAGCACCCGGGTTCACGCAGAACGCGAGCACGAGACCGCCACCCGCAAATCCGGTGAGTTTGAGAAATCCGCGCCGGTCGAACGCGCGTGGAAGTTGCGCTTCGTGCGCGGCGAGTGCCAGCGGCACGTCGCCGCGGGTTTCCATCTCTTCGATGATGCCGCGCAGATATTCATCCGCGGTAGCGAGGTCGAACGTGCGGGCATTCATCAGGCCTTCCTCCCCGCGAGCTTGTTAGCCGCGGTGTGGATCGCGGCACGGATGCGCTGATAGGTCCCGCAGCGGCAGATGTTCCCGGCCATGGCGGCATCGATTTCCCCGTCCGTTGGATTCGGCGTGCGCCCCAGCAGCGCTGCCGCCGACATGAGCTGGCCCGCCTGGCAGTAGCCGCATTGCGGAACATCGTGCGCGATCCACGCTTCCTGCAGCGGGTGCAATTGCGATGCCGATTTCGCCAGACCCTCGATGGTCGTGATCTCCTGACCGGCTACGCTGGCTGCCGGTGTCGAGCAGGCGCGCACCGGAGCGCCGTTGGCATGGACCGTACAGGCGCCGCACAGCGCCATGCCGCAGCCGAACTTGGTCCCGACCAGACCCAATGAATCGCGCAGCACCCATAGCAAGGGTGTTGAAGGGTCGACGTTCTCCACGGTGCGATCCTTGCCGTTCACTCGCAGGTTCAATGTGGCCATGCGTGCTTCCTTGAGCCTTGATGGAGGCGGGGTTCGAGGATCGTATCGGTCGGTCCTGCAGGCGGCAATTATCCAAAAGCCACAGCGAGCCTCCAAAGGCGAGCATCTGGCGGCCGGACCCCGCGAACGGTTAGCCTCGTTGCATGGATGTGTCGCTTGCGATGCTGATCGGCGGTCTGGCGGTGGCCGCCATCGTCGTGATCGTGTGGTTGCGTGCCACACGGCGAAAGGCCTTGCCGTTAGATCCCATCGCGTCGACCACGGGTTCGAACCGCACGCTCACGGGCACGCGCCCGGCTGGTTTGGTGGCATCGCTCGATCAAAGTGAGGCGTTGCGCCGGTTCGTGGCGTTCGCGCTGGACGACGTGCCTCGCGAAGCGTTGAGCAAGACTCCCGATCCCCAACATGCGCCGGTGTTCAAGGCCGTACACCAGATTCTCGAACGTATCGAGGCGCGCCCCGAATACATCCCGCGGCGGCCCTCGTTGCTGCCGAAGCTCATGGCGACGGTCAACGACGCCGAAGCGACCATGGCCGAGATGTCACGCATCATCGCGCAGGATCCGGCGCTGACTGGGAATCTGCTGCGTATCGCGAACAGCCCGATTTACCGGGTGAGCAACACGCCCATCGAGAGCATCGATCGCGCCGTGACGGTGGTGGGGGTGCAGGGAATTCGCTCCATCATAGCGACCGCTTTGTTGCAGCCGCTCATGGCCGCGGGCGCCGGGGCGTTCAGCAAATTTCCCGAGGCCGTCTGGGAGCACACGCTTTATGCCGCCATGGCAGGTGAAATGCATTCCACGCAGGTGGAACACGCGGAGCCATTTGTCTCGCAGCTCATCGGACTTCTCTACGGTCTGTCAGCCATCGTGGTGTTCCGCATCGTCCGCGACCAGTTTGCCGCCCATCCGGAGCTGAACCCCGACGCGGGCAGCGTCGCGCGCATGCTCGAAACCTGGGTCGCTCCCACCGCCGGGCGCATAGCGGTCAGCTGGGAACTGTCACAACGCGTGCAGTACGCGCTCGAGAGCCAGACCCTGGCCGCGGAGTTGCAAATGGAGAATGCACTGGGCCGGTCGCTGAAATTCGGCAGGGTCGCCGCGGCCTTGATCGTGCTCTGCCGGCTCGGGCGCCTCACGGAACTCGAAGCCCGCACGATCATCTCGTCGGGCGAGGGTCGCCGCTCGCAGATCGAGAAGGTCTGGGACCGTCTCGCGGCGGCATACCTCAAGGCCCAGCCGTAGTACGGTCCCAACCCTGCAACAAAAGCGTCTTAGGGGTGGGAGAAAATGCGCCCTCGTGACACAGAGTATTCGTGGACACCGGAACCCTACCGGCGTCCACAGACCAATAGCGGCGGAACAAGACCCCCGTTTCCGCGCGACCAGGGCCCCGCTCAGGCGGGGCTCTTTTTTTTGGCCTCAGAACTCCCTGTAAGCTGTGCCGGCCAAACGGGAGACGCTTTTTGAATCAGGACATACAGGGTGGTTGCATGTGCGGCGCTGTGCGCTATTCAGCGACCGCCAATCCGGCGAACAGCATGGTCTGCCATTGCCAGTCGTGCCGCCGCGCCGCCGCATCGCCCGTGGTCGCCTGGGTCACGTTCGCCAAGGCGGAGTTCAAGTTCACGCGCGGAACCCCGCTCGAATATCAATCCTCACCGAAGGTGAAGCGCCGCTTCTGCGGCGCCTGCGGGTCTCCACTGGCCTATGAGCATCTGGACACCAATGATTTCGTCGATGTGACGACCTGCAGCCTCGATGCGCCGTGGGCGTTTCCACCCACGCATCACTCCTGGCTCAGCGACGATATCGGGTGGGTGAAATTTGGCGACGGATTACCTGCCTTCGAGCGATCACGGTTTGGCGACCCTTCCTGAGCTTCAGACATCACGCCTGATCCTGCGGCGCCTCGAGTTCGACGACGCGCCATTCGTAGTCGCGTTGCTCAATGAGCCGTCGTTCATTGCGAACATCGGGGATAAAGAAGTGCGCTCTATCGAAGATGCGCATCGTTATCTGCGCGAGGGACCGATGGCCATGTACGAGAAACATGGTTTTGGGCTGTGGCATACCGCGCGCAAGCCAGACGGCGTGCCGGTGGGAATGTGCGGACTGCTGCAGCGTGACATCCTCCCCGACGTCGATATCGGTTATGCGTTTCTGCCGGCCCACTGGGGTCGGGGCCTGGCCCACGAGGCGGCCGAGGCCACGCTGCGCCACGGCGCCCGGAAATTCGGCCTCGAGCGCGTCATCGGTGTGGTTTCGGAAGGCAACGCGGGTTCGATCCGCGTGCTCGAAAAATTGGGCATGAAGTTCGAGCGCATGTATCCGATGCACCCCGGCGAGCCCGAGGTGCGGCTTTACGGCCGCAGCCTCAACGGCGCGTGACGGAATCGCCGATCACCTGTCCGATCTTCGCGCCCGCGTCGACGCGCAGCTCCACCGGACGCTCGAAGCGCAGCTCCCCATCGACCACGCAGGTCGAGCAGATGTGAACCTTGAGCGGCTCTTTCTTGCCCCAGCCCCAGTTGTTGTCATTGTTCTTCTTGACGTGAATGCCGCCGCGGACGCGCGCGCCCTCGGTCAAATCGATGTCGCCATTGCGCGTGCTGAGCATTCCGCCGACTTCGGCGCCTTTCAGTTCGATCTCGCCCGACACGGTCGACACGTCGCCACCGACGCGGGTGCGCTTGCCGAGCGCCACGCTGCCGTTGACCGTCGAGGCCTTGCGATCGATCGTGACGCCCTGGCCGACGGCGATCTCGCCGTTGACCGTACTGACCTCACCGAGTTTGGCGTCATCGTCGACCTCGATTTCGCCGTTCACGGTCTTGGCGAGATCGGCGATGACTCCGCGGCCCACGTGAACGCTGCCATTCACGGTGCTCAGAGTTCCATAAGTCTCGCCAGCCGAAGCCGTGACTTCGCCATTGACGGAAGAGATGTCGCGTCCGTCGGCGGCCACGGAATCCGGACTGCCGGCGCAGACGACCAACGCCAGGAAAGAAGAGATGGTGGTTGCAGCAAGTTTCATGTTCGGTCCCTCTTGGCCGTATGGCTTGCATGATTGGACGCGCCACCGGCGCCCCGGGTTGCAATTGGCCACCGTCCAAAAAAAAGAAGCCCCGCTTTGAGGGCGGGGCTCATTGGTCGCTGCTTGCTTGCTTGCTTGTTTGTGGAGGAGTGTTTTCGCTCTTCTTGTTCTTATCCGCTGCGGTCTTTGTCGAGCCGCTCGAGAATAAGAAGAGCAATCGCTGTGCCAGAGGATTCCGACAGGCGCTTCGACAAAGAATCGGGCTACCGGAGCCTCGGCGGATGCAATGTTCGACTTTGGGCAATATGTCACGTCGGCAGTTGCGGGCCTGCTGTCAAAATCTTCGACGTAGTAAAGACCATGCCCTGCAACATAATTCGGGGGCATTCGCGTGCAATGCCTTTGAAAACAATAGTTTGCCTATCAGCTAGCGAGTGTAAATGAGCCCGACAGTGTTGAATTGCCGCGCCGAACCGCGAATCGCGCCACTGGCCATGCTGCTGTTCCTCTTTTTCTTTGTGATCGCGCCTTGGACGGTGCGCGCGGAGTCGATTCCGCGTCCCGCAGGTATTCAACCGGACGTGAATTTCTGGATTCGCGTCTATACGGAATTCACGACCAACGAAGGATTGCTGCACGACGAGCGCAATCTTTCGGTGGTCTACGACACGTTGAAATTTGGATCTGGAAGTTCGTCGCGCGATCGGCAACGGATGGTTGATGAACGCCGCGACCGGCACATCGCTGCCCTGCGACGCATCATCGCCGCGCTGCCGACGGACGAGGGCCGCGAAGCGCTCTCCGCCGACGACAAACGCCTGCTCACGCTCTTTGGTCCGAACCCCAGCGCCGTCATCCTCAAGGAAGCGACGGCGCGCATCCGATTCCAGCTCGGCCAGGCAGACCGCTTCAAGGAAGGTCTGATCCGCTCCTCGAGCTGGGAAGCGCACATCGCCGAAACATTCGCGAACCAGGGCCTGCCTCCCGAGCTCGCCGTGCTGCCGCACGTCGAGTCGTCCTTCAATGCCGCTGCCTATTCGAAAGTGGGTGCGGCTGGCTTGTGGCAATTCATGCGCTCGACTGGGCGGCGCTATATGCGGGTCGACGATGCGGTCGACGAACGCCTCGATCCGTATCGCTCCACCGAAGCCGCGGCCCAATTGCTGGCCTATAACTACCGCGTGCTCGGCAGCTGGCCGCTGGCGCTGACCGCTTACAACCATGGTGCCGCCGGCATGCGTCGCGCCAAGGAGTCCGTGGGCACCGACGATTTCGTGAAGATCAACCGCACCTACAGCAGTCGTACGTTCGGCTTTGCGTCGCGCAATTTCTTCCCTTCGTTCCTTGCCGCGCTGACCATCGACGAGAACCCGGAGAAATACTTCGGTGCGCTGGAACGCCGGCCGGAGCAGAAATTCCACGAAGTGGCGCTGCCTGCCTACATTCGCCTCGCGACTCTCGAGCGCGCGCTTGGTGTGGACCGCGAACAGTTGCGGCTGCTGAACCCGGCCTGGCGCCCGACCATTTTCAACGGCACGCGGCTCGTGCCGCGTGGTTACCGGTTGCGGCTGCCGGCGGACACGGCCGAAAAATGGACGGCGGAATTGCTGGCCGCAAGGCTGCCTGCCAACGAGTTGTATGCCGGGCAAGTCACGCCGCGCACGCACCGCGTGCGCAAAGGTGAAAGCCTGGCGGTCATCGCCCAACGTTACGGCCTGACGGCCGCGCGGCTCGCCGAGCTGAATGGTCTTTCTACCAAGGCAGCGTTACGCGCCGGCCGGCACTTGCAACTTCCGGAGCAGCTGCCGCGTACCCTCGCCGGAGTGCCGGCCGCCGCCAGTCCGCCTGCCACGGTGGCATCGGCACGAGCCGCGGCGCCGTCGCCAGCGAATGCGACCGCGGCGAGCGCACCGGTCGGCGATTTCTACGTCGTGCGCCGCGGCGATTCGCTGGAGGCGATATCGGCGCGCGTCAGCGTGCCGCAAGCCCAACTTCTGAAGATGAATTCGCTGCGCAACCCGGATTTCCTGTACGAAGGCCAGCGCTTGCGCATTGCTGGCGAAGCGGTGGCGGTGACGCAGGCGGAAGCGGAAGTGAAGGTGGCCGCCATCGACGCGGCACGCGGTGAAGCGCAACGGGAAGGCGCGGCTGTCGAGGTGGTCCGCGAGGAGACCACGCGTCCGATCGGCAGTGGCGAGCCCACGCGTGGCCGGGCGCGCTCCGCGGCTGCTGTTGCGATGGAGGCGGCCACAACGACCGAGGTCGCCACGTCAGTCGTGCGCGCGGCCGAGAGTGCGCGCGAGCCGGTGTCGGCGAGCCAGGCGGAAGCGCTGAGTCCAGCGTTGGGCCCGGTGTCGGTGTCACAGGGGCTGGCGGATTCCATCGATTATCAGGTGCGCGACGACGGTTCGATCCGCGTCGAAGCCACCGAAACGCTGGGCCAGTATGCCGATTGGCTGCAGATCCCGACGCAGAAGCTGCGTAACGTCAACAAGCTCAAAGCCCGGCAGCCGGTGCTGCTCGGACAGAAACTGAAGCTCGACTATTCACGCGTCTCGCGGGAGGCCTTCGAGCAGGTGCGGCGCGATTACCACGCCAAACTGCAGGGTGAGTTTTTCGTGCAGCATCGCATCACCGGCACCGAGGTCTACATCGTGCGGCGCGGCGACTCGCTGTGGACCATGACCCAGAAGTTCAGCAATCTGCCGATCTGGCTGCTACGCCAGTACAACCCGGATACGGATCTGTCCGATCTGCGCGCCGGGGCTCAAGTGGTGATGCCACGCGTCGAGGTCGCCGGTAGCTAGCAAATGGGGACGCGGGTGGATGGGAGTGGGAGGTGGAGTTGCTGGATCGCTCAGGGTCGAGAGCTCGCTGCTGAGCGCGCCGGACGGCGTTCGCTCGCGCGAGGCTGCGCGCCAGAGCTGTCAGCGATTCATTGAAATCAGCGCAAAACGCGCAGGGTAGAGAAGAACCACCAAAGAGTAGCTGCGCGCTGATACGCCTCGCGCTCGCCGCTCAGACGCTCGCTCTCGACCCTGAGCGATCCAGCAACGCCAGCTCACACTTCGATGGAGCCGCGTGCCCGTTTGCTGGCTTGGCTAAGATCCGGAGCCGCACGGAAGGTTGCTCGCGCGAGCTTTCCGACTTGCGCTCTTTTCTCCGCTAGCTGGGGGCACACCACACCCGCTTGCTGTGGGATCCTTCCTCTCCACGTGCGTGGGCGCGCGAGGATGTTCGGGTGGAATGTTCCAGGCGCTCGCGTGTGAGCGGCGCAGCGCGGGGCGATCAGCGCGCAGGTACTCTTTGGTGGTTCTTATCTACGTGCTCGTTTTGCGCTGATCGCTATCGACCGCTGACAGCTCTGGCGCGCAGCCCCGCGCAAGCGAACGCCGTCCGGCGCGCTCACCAGCGAGCGCCTGGAACCTTCCACCCGAACATCCCCACACACCCATACAGCCAGGTCTGGCCCCTTTTGCCAGCAAATGGGGTCTGACCCCGATTTCAGCGGGCAGCGAAATCCTTGAAGCGCGTGTCCGCCGCCACCTTTGCCGAGAACTGCGTGCTGACCGGGCCATCCTTGCCGGGCTCGAGCGTGCGGATGACGACCTCCGCGGCGTCGCCGATCTGCGCAACCGTGGCCGCGTCGATCCTGAAGTAGAACATCACGCTCCACGGTGTCGGGATCTTGTAAGGCGACTCGTGCAAGCCGGCGAAATCGGCAGCTCTGCCGGGAGCTCCGAGCGTGAGCGCGTTGCCGTTCACTTCGACGGTCGGCACCGAGTCCGGCACCGGCTCGACGGGTACGGCAAGCCACAGGAACGAATCGCGCTGGCCCATCTGATTGGTTTCGAATGGAGCGATGAAGGCGAAGCGGCCCGTGGTGTCCTTCTCCATGCCCTCTCGATAGAGCTCGAAGGGCCGGCCGAAGCGTGCCACCGTGGCGCCGGTTTGCGTATCGAGTTGTTCGACGACGGGCGCATCATCGGGCAGCGCTGCGCATGCGCCGAGCAGCGCGCAGAAGCCCGCTGCGATCGCGAACCGCGCCACGCGAAACACAGTCTGAGGTTCGCCACGGCTTGTCATAATCGATTTGGATCGACATTCTTGCTGCATTGAACACCCCAAGCTGTGACGCGCTCCAACACCGCCGCCGTCGCCAGCTCCTATAATCAACTCGTCATAAGTGCTTGTTTTGTAATCAGATGTCGCTTGCTACAAAATTTCTCGCACTGGCTGCCACTGTGCTCGCCTGCATGTTCGCCGGAACTGCCATGGGCGACGCGCTTCCATATCATGCCCGGGCGATGGCCTCGGTGGGCGTTGAATTGCCCATCGCCGATCGCGTGCTGGTGCGCAAAGCCGAGCGGCGTCTCTATCTCATGCGCGGCACAGATGTATTGCGTGCCTATCGCGTCGCGCTTGGCCTGAACCCCGCTGGCGCCAAGGAACGTTCCGGAGATTTCCGCACTCCCGAAGGCAGCTACCGACTCACGCGCCGCAACACGCGCAGCGACTTCTTCCTCTCGATCCAGGTCTCCTATCCCAACGACCAGGACATGCAGCGCGCGCGCCGCAACGGTTGGCAGCCAGGCGGATCCATCATGATCCACGGCCTGCCGAACGATCCGCGCCACACGCCGGACTACTACGCTTCGCAGGACTGGACCGATGGTTGCATCGCGGTCACCAATGCGGACATGGTGGAAATCTGGATGATGACGTCGGACAACGTGCGGATCGACATCCAGCCCTGAAAACAAGAAGTCCCTTGCCCGGTTACACTCACCGCAAACAAGGCGAGTGAAACGGAAGGGGAGAACTTGGAAACCAGCATCGTCATTCCCGATTTTGTGGACGCGCGCATCGGACCGCGCGGCAGCCTGGAAAATCTGTCCCAGGCCGAGATCGAAAAACTCCTCGATTCACGCGCCGGCGGCCTCTATCCGCTGTTCCGCAAGTGCGCTCTGGCGGTGCTCAACTCGGGCAGCGAAACCGACAACGCCAAGGAGATCTTCGACCGCTACAAGGATTTCGAAGTGGAGCTGGTGCGCCAGGCCTGGGGCATCAAGCTCGAGATCAAGAATGCGCCTGGGCAGGCATTCGTCGACGGCGAGATGATCCGTGGCATGAAGGAACACGTGTTCGCGGTGTTGCGCGACGTGATTTTCATCAGCAACGAGATCATCGAAAGCGGCCGGTTCGATCTCAGCAAGCCAGCGGCGATCACCAACGCGGTCTTCCACATCCTGCGCAACGCGCGAATTCTCGACTACAAGTCCAAGCCGAACCTGGTGGTGTGCTGGGGCGGCCACTCGATCAACACCGAGGAATACCAGTACACCAAGAAGGTGGGCTACGAGATCGGCTTGCGCGGCATGGACGTGTGCACGGGCTGCGGCCCCGGCGCCATGAAGGGCCCGATGAAGGGAGCCACCATCGGCCATGCCAAGCAGCGCATCGTCGGTGGCCGTTATATCGGCCTGACCGAGCCGGGCATCATTGCGGCCGAGCCGCCGAACCCGATCGTGAACCAGCTGGTGATCATGCCGGACATCGAAAAGCGCCTCGAAGCCTTCGTACGGCTCGCGCACGGCGTCGTCGTGTTTCCCGGAGGAGTGGGCACGGCCGAGGAGATCCTCTACCTGCTCGGCATCCTGCTCGAGCCGGCAAACGCCGGTCAGCCGCTCAAAGTGGTGCTCACGGGACCGAAGTCCACGGCGGACTATTTCATCCATATCCGGCGCTTCATCGAGGGAACCCTCGGCAAGAAGGCCGCCGACCTGCTGCACGTGATCGTCGATGACCCGGCCGAGGTGGCCCGATACATGGTTTCCACCATGGAGCAGGCGCGCGACTTCCGCCGCAACAACAGCGATTCGTACAACTACAACTGGCTGCTGAAGGTTCCGGGGCCGTTCCAGCATCCCTTCGAGGTATCGCACGACTCCATGCGCGCGCTGCGGCTGTACCGCGACCAGCCGGCGCACGAGCTGGCCGCCGATCTGCGCCGCGCATTTTCCGGCATCGTCACGGGCAACGTGAAAGAGAATGGCGTCCGCGCGATCGAGAAGTTAGGCCCCTATGAGCTCACGGGCGACGCTTCGGTGATGACACTGCTGGACGAGCTGCTGACCGCATTCGTTGCGCAGAAGCGAATGAAGCTTCCGGGCAGCGCCTACCGGCCTTGCTACCGGCTGGTTGCGTGACGCCAAGTGCACAATAAGCGACTACAACGTTAAATCGGGCGGCGCGCTTCACGCGTCAGCACTACATAACGAAAAAATCTCTGCGACTCAGCGCGCATCGCCCGCAAGCAGCTGCGACCGCGTGAATCAGTTCCTGTCGTTTCGGTGCGACGAAAACGTAGGCTTACGTCAACCGAAAGGGAGTACCGCATGAGTGCCTCAGACAGAAACCCGGGAAAGCTAGTGAACGGCGCACCGCCACCGGTGGGCACCGACGCATATGCCGCCTGGCTCGAGCGCATGCAGCGCACGCGCGGGCGACATGCAGCGATCACCAAGAATCTCTACACCTGGTCTAGCTACAAGCATTGGGCCGACAAGGTGAAGGGTTCCTGGGTGGAAGAGCCGGTGCCGGCTCCGAGCAAGAAGTAGATTCGCGATCGATAACATCGCGTTCTAACGCGGGTTGGCCGGCGAATTCAGTTGCCGGCGAGATGAAGGTTCAGATCAGTGGGAAATCGTGATTCGGCCAGAATGCCCGAGTCAGCGCGTTCGCATGCCGAATTGCAGCTCACCAATTGACGGACGCCGCCGCTTCGGCGGCGTTACCAGTGGCCGGAAGGCCTGAATTATCGGCCGAAAGGCCTGATGATGTGGGTAGCGTCACCGGGCTCGATCACCGCCCCGGTCGTGACCAGCGCCGCTTCCGGCGCGGGCTGTTCCTGCATGGGGGCGGGCTGTTCGGCCAGGACCCGCTCGGGCTCGAGCCAGGCGAGCAGGGATTCCCATTGCGCCAGGTCTTCCTTGACCAGGTAAGGCTTCATCTCGTGGATGCCGACGCCCTGTTCGGCGGCACGTACGTAGTTCTGGGAATCACGCATCGTCGCGACGATGGGAATCTCGAGCTTCTCCAGGAACCGCATGAGCGACTGGAACATGAGCGTGTTCTTGCGCACGCGGTTGGCAATGACTCCGATGCGGTTTTCGACGCGCTTGATCTTGGCCACCAGCAGCAGGTCGGCGATGCAGCGCGAGGCGGCGTGGATGTCGATGTCCGAGGGCAGCACGGGCACGATGATCTTGCTGGCGTCGCGCGTGAGCTCGGGCATGAGGCGCGCTTCGACGGCCGCGGGGCTGTCGACCACGATTTTCTCAGTGCCCTCGGGCACGCGCATCTGCCAGGCGCGCGTGGTGCGCGCGTCGTGCTCGAACGTGGCGATGCCAGTGATGATGGCTTGCGGCGCCTTGCGCTTGCGCAGCCAACGGGTCGCTGAGCCTTGTGGGTCGCGATCGATGAGCAGAGTGGAATCGCCACGCGCCGCGAAATACGCCGCGAGATTGATCGCGAGCGTCGTCTTACCCGAGCCCCCTTTAGGGTTTAGTACGACGATGCGTTGCATGAGCGTTTGTCAGAATGTGCCTTGAGTGTGAAGCACTCGAAAGACTAGCGATGCGGCGTGAGTGGCGCAACCAAACCACCCATCGACTGTGATCCTGAACACAGCGATAGCCAGCCCTGGTTCCTACGATGGGTTCCACGGTTGGTTTGCAAGGTGAATCCGATGGAACGTTTCCTTCTGCTCTGGGATGAACTCGACGACCTCGTCGGAACCAGCCGGTACTACGTAAAGAACACGGCGATGGCGATCTGGACTTCGGTCCGCCCGAGCTGAACGGCCCCCGATAGATTCCCGGCGATCGCCGGGCTTGAATTCTGATTTCGGTGCCCGCAGTCTGCCGGCGCCATGACAACCCCCCAAACTGAAAACAAGGCCAAGGAAACCTTAGGTTTCCAAGCCGAAGTCCGTGAGCTGCTGAAGCTCATGATCCATTCGCTGTACAGCCACCGGGAGATCTTCCTGCGTGAGCTGATCTCCAATGCATCCGATGCCAACGACAAGCTGCGCTTCGAGGCATTGAGCAAACCCGACCTTCTGGCCGGCGAGACCGAGTTTGCCGTCTGGATCGAGGCCGACGCCGACCAGAAAACCGTCACCATCCGCGATAACGGCATCGGCATGAGCCGCGAAGAGGCCGTCTCGCACCTCGGCACCATCGCGCGCTCCGGCACGGCCGAGTTCTTCAAGAAGCTTTCAGGCGATCAGCAGAAGGACTCTCAGCTAATCGGCCAGTTCGGCGTGGGGTTCTACTCGGCCTTCATTGTCGCCGAGCGTGTCGAAGTCCTGACGCGGCGCGCGGGGTTGCCGGCCGGCGAGGGTGTGCACTGGGAATCATCCGCCGACGGGAATTTCACGGTCGAGACGCTCGAGCTCGCGCAGCGTGGCACCACAATCGTGCTGCACCTCAAAGAGGAGGCGAAAGAATTTCTGGACGGCTGGCGGCTGCGCTCGCTGGTACGGCGCTATTCGGATCACATTGCGTTCCCGGTGCGCATGCCCAAGGAGGGTGAGGCGACGCTCGAGTACGAGGCAGTCAATCGCGGCACGGCGCTCTGGGCCCGACCCAAAAGCGACATCAAGGACGAAGAATACGCCGAGTTCTATCACCACCTGACGCACGACCCCGGCGAGCCCCTGACGTGGTCGCACAACCGCGTCGAGGGCAAGCGCGATTACACGAGTCTCATCTACATCCCGGGAACAGCGCCATACGACTTGTGGCAGCGTGATGCCGCGCGTGGGCTCAAGTTGTATGTGCGGCGCGTTTTCATCATGGATGACGCCGAGCAGTTCCTGCCGCTGTACCTGCGCTTCGTCAAGGGTGTGATCGACTCGGCCGATCTGCCGCTGAATGTTTCACGAGAACTGTTGCAGGCAGACAGCGAAGTGGAGGCCATGCGCGGCGCGTTGACGAGGCGTGTGCTGGAGATGCTTGGAAAGCTTGCGAAGGACGAGCCTGCGAAGTACCCGGCGTTCTGGAGTGAGTTCGGCACCGTGCTCAAGGAGGGACTCGCTGAAGACCGACCCAACCGTGACAAGATCCTGCCGCTGCTGCGCTTTGCGTCCACGCACGCCAACGGAGTGGATGCGGGCGAAGCCGAAGTGGTTTCACTCGCCGACTACGCGGCACGCATGCAGACCGGCCAGGACAAGATCTACTACGTCGTCGGGGAGAGCCTGGCGGCCGCGCGCAGCCATCCGGCGATTGAAGGTCTGCGGGCGCGCAACGTCGAAGTGTTGTTGTTAGGCCGGCGCATCGACGCCTGGGTCATGGACCACCTGGACAGCTTCGAGGGCAAACGATTCAAGGACGCCTCGCGCGGCGATCTGGAGCTCGGTGGCCTGGCGGGCGAGGCCGACAAGGAAAAGGCCGAAGCACAGCTGCAGGAAAGCAAGCCCCTGCTCAAGCGCATCAAGGACGGGCTCGGCGACCGGGTCTCCGAAGTGCGGGTCAGTACCCGGCTCAAGGATTCCGCTGCCGTGCTGGTGGCCGGCGAACACGACATCTCCGCGCCGCTGCGCCGCGCACTCGAGGCCGCAGGACAGCAGGCTCCTCCCGGCAAGCCCGTGCTGGAAATCAATGTCGATCATCACCTGGTGAAGTACCTCGAACAGCGTGAGGACGCCGCCGAATTCGGCGAGCTCGCGCTCGTAATGTTCGAACAGGCCATGCTCGCCGAGGGTGCACAGCTTGCCGATCCGGGCGCTTTCGTGCAGCGGCTCAACAAACTGTGGGCGCGTCTTGGGTAACGACGACCTTCTGCGTCCGACCCTGTCGGACCGACAATCCACGCCTGCGATCTACGGCTCCACGGGATTCTTTCTGTCGGCCTTTTTTGGCGGTCCGCTCGGTGCGGCCATCTACGGCGGTTGCAACAGCCATCGGTTGCAGCGTCTGCCGAAGGACGCGCCCGTGCTGCTGCTGATCGTCGCGGCCGCATATTTCCTGCCGTATGTCCTCTACCAACAGGGCTGGCTGCAACAGCTGGTGGCCGTGGCCGGCGGCCGCGCGGCGCGCAACTACGAGATCATCCTGCGCGCGCTCGGGCTGCTGTCCTTCGGGGTTATCTATCTAATGCATCGGGATTTTTTCCGGGCGTCGAGAGTTGCCGGCTCCGCGGGGCTGCCGGGCTGGCTGCCTGGCATCGTCGCGGTGCTGCTGGGCATATGGGCAAATGCCACCTTCGTGCAGTGGCTTCTCAAGCATCATTAGGCATGGACGACCAACCTGACAGCGCCGGCAATTTCGCTCAGCAGGCCTTTTATTTCATCGAGCGGCGCCGCTTCATCGATGCGCGCCGCGTACTCCAGGAAGGCCTCGCGCGGTTTCCACAGGACCCCGACCTGTTGTTTCACAGCGCGCAGATCGAGTGGCTCAGCGATGAAAACCAGGCCGCCGAAAATACCGTGCGCCAAGTGCTGGGCGCTTCCCCGGAACATGCGCCGGCGCGGCAGTTGCTGGCCTCGTTGCTCATCGAGCGCGACGAGTTCGCCGAAGCCGAACGCACAATCATTGGCTTGCTGCGCGACTATCCCGAGAGCGCCGATCTCTACGGTCGCTATTCGCGGCTGATGCTGCGCACCCTGCATCTCGACAAGGCCGAACAACTGGCCATCGAGGGTTTGCGCCATGACCCCGATGATCAGGAGTGCCTGCTGGCAAAGGCGCTGTGTGAGACCGTGCGCAGCGGCAAGGCTGCCAACCAGAGCCTCGCGAAGCTGCTGAGCGCACACCCGGAATCGATGAGCACGGTGCAGGCTCTGGTAGTTGCGCTCCTCGACAACGGCCGGGTCGCCGAAGCACATCGCATCGCCCAGGGGGCGCTGCGCGCGGACCCCGCCAACGAACACCTGGTTTCGATGGTGCGCGAGCTGCGACTCCAGAATCACTGGAGCCTCAAACCGCTCTGGCCCATGCAGAAGTGGGGTTGGGGCGGCGCAGTGGGCATGTGGTTCGGGGCGATCGTGGTGATGCGGGTGCTGGAGAAATCGGCCCCGGAGGCTCATGCGCCGTTCGTGTACCTCTGGCTCGCCTACGCTATCTACAGCTGGGTATGGCCGTCCCTGCTGCGGCGCATCCTGTGACCGATCACGGGGATCCATCGCTCGTCGAGCTCGAGGCGCAGCTGCTGCGCGATCCGTTCAACGCGGAGGCGCGGTTACGCTATGCGCGCGGCCTGCTGGCCGCGGCGCGAGCCACAGAGGCGCTTGCCCAGTACGATCTGGTGCGCAAGAGCGGCAGCACACCGCCGCTCGATGAATTCGAGCTCCTGCGCGCGCCACCGCCGCCGCCGCCAACGCGCGAGCCCGTGAAACTCTCGGTGGTCCAGGGCTCGCGAAGTGCAGACGTGGTATCGATCGCGCGACCAGTGGCGGTGCCGGACAAGACACGTTTCATCCACATCGCCGGCATGGAAGATCTCAAGAAGACGATCCGCCTGCAGATCATCGAACCCTTTCTCAACCCCGGCATGTTCGCGAAATTCCGCAAGAAGGCCGGCGGCGGAATTTTGCTTTACGGACCGCCCGGATGCGGCAAGACCATGCTGGCGCGCGCCGTCGCCAACGAATGCAATGCCACGTTTCTCGCCATCGGCATTTCGGAAATCCTCACCGCGTGGCTGGGCGAGAGCGAGCGCAACCTGGCGCTGATGTTCGAGAAGGCGCGCGCGCAGAAGCCGTGCGTGATGTTTTTCGATGAGCTCGACGCGCTCGCGTTCGCAAGGTCCAAGTCGAGCTCCGACACCAGCCGCAAGATCGTCAACGAATTCTTGTCGCAGCTCGATGGCTTCGAAAACGCCAACGACCAGGTGCTGATCCTGGCGGCCACGAACATGCCGTGGGACGTGGATCCGGCGATGAAACGGCCCGGCAGGTTCGCGCGCCAGGTATTCGTGCCGCCGCCCGACACTGTGGCGCGGGCGCGGATCATCGAACTCGCGCTCGACAGCGTGCCGCATGATGCGGTGGATCCGGCCGCGGTGGCGAAGGTCACCGAGCTGTTCTCCGGCGCCGACGTCGACGCACTCGTCGAGCGCGCCAAGGAATATGTGCTCTCCGAGTACGTGGAAACCCGGCGCGAGCGCGAGATCTCCCAATCCGACCTGCTTCGCGCGGCCGCGGAGCTCACGCCAACCACACAGGACTGGCTGCGCACCGCCCGTAATCTGGTCAAGTACGCGGGTGGCGACGATTCGTATCGCGACCTCGAGCGTTATCTCAAGGCGAACAAGCTCCTGTGAGCGTTGTTTGCAATAATGCCGCTCCCTGACTCCGGGAGTTTCGCGATGCACCGCAAGTCAACGACTCTCGCAGCGACCATGACCTTGGCCGTACTGGCGCTCGTGGCATGCAGCAAGAAGGACAAGCCGGACACCGAGGCGGCAGCACCGGCGTCCGCCAGCACGCCTGACACGGCCGCCGCTCCCGCCACCACGCCCCCAGGAAGTGAAACCATGCCCATGCAGCAAACCGATATGACAGCCGGCAACGGCGCCGAGATCAAATCTGGACAGACCGCGTTGGTGCACTACACCGGCTGGCTCTACGACGCCGGCGCGCCCGAGAACAAAGGGAAACAGTTCGACAGCTCGGCGGGCGGCGAACCCTTCGAATTCCCGTTGGGCGCGGGCGCCGTCATCCAGGGCTGGGACCAGGGCGTGGTCGGCATGAAGGTCGGCGGCAAGCGCCGGCTCGTCATTCCGCCGGAGATGGGTTACGGAAATCGCGGCGCCGGCGGCGTAATTCCACCGGGGGCGACACTGTTATTCGACGTTGAGTTGGTCGAAATTCGATGACCAAGACTGCGCTGAGGTCGTGCCGGCACGGTGCGATGCTGGCGCTGTTTTCCTCGTTGTTGGCGAATGGCGCCGCACACGCTGCCACGCTCGTCCATGCCGGTCGCGTCATCGACGGCATCGCCACGACCGCTGCGGTCAACCAGACGGTGGTCGTGGATGGAGGCAAGATCACCGCCATCGAGCCTGGATTCCGCGCGCCTGCCGCGGGCGATCGAGTCATCGATCTCAAGCAGGGCACGCTGCTGCCCGGCCTCTTCGACATGCACGTTCACCTTACCGGCGAGTACAGCAAGACCTCCGAGATCGACGGCTACAAGAAGAACGAGGCCGACGCCGCCATCGACGGCGTGATGTACGCCGAGCGCACCTTGTTAGCCGGGTTCACCACGGTGCGCGATCTCGGCGATACCTACCGCGCCTCGATTCCGCTGCGCAACGCCATTAACGCGGGCAAGGTTCCGGGGCCGCGCATCATCGCGGCGGGCAAGTCCATCGCCAGCACCGGTGGCCATGCGGATCCCACCAATGGCTGGGCGCGCAAGTTTCCCGCCGATCCCGGTCCGGCCGATGGCGTGATCAACAGCGTCGAAGACGCGCGCAAGGCCGTGCGCCAGCGATACAAGGATGGTTCCGACACCATCAAGATCACCGCGACGGGTGGTGTGTTGTCGATCGCCAAAAGCGGCCTCAACCCGCAGATGACCGAAGAGGAAATCCGCGCCATCGTCACCACGGCGCGCGATTACGGCTTCAAGGTAGCCGCTCACGCCCACGGGGCCGAAGGCATCAAGCGCGCAATTCGCGGCGGCGTCGATACCATCGAGCACGGTACCTTCATGGACGATGAAGGTATGAAGCTCATGAAAGAGCGCGGCACCATCTTTGTGCCCACCGCGTCCGCCGGCCGCTGGGTGTTCGATCGGGCGCAGGATCCGGACTTCTTCCCGCCGATCGTGCGGCCCAAGGCACTGCTGGTCGGGCCGCAGATCCAGAACACTCTTGCCAAGGCCTACAAGTCAGGCGTGAAAATCCTGTTCGGCACCGACACGGGCGTGGGCAAACACGGCGACAACGCGCGCGAATTCAAGCTCATGGTCGATGCCGGCATGCCACCCATGGAGGCGATTCGCCTGGCCACCTCGGCACCCGCGAAGTTCCTCGAGCTCGACGATCGCACCGGCAGCATTGCGGTGGGCAAGCTCGGTGAGCTCGTGGGAGTGCCGGGTAATCCGCTCGAGGACATCACCGTCATGGAGCGGGTGGTGTTCGTGATGAAGGACAACACCGTTTACAAGGCGCCGTGACGCGCGCCGAGACGCTCAACGTCGCAGGCCCGGTCGGGCCGCTCGAAGTGAAGCTCGAGTTCGCAGACGCGCCTCTGGAGGCGCAGGGTGCGCCGCGCGTATTCGGTGTGGCCTGTCATCCGCATCCACTGTTTGGCGGAACCATGGACAACAAAGTCACGCACGTGCTGGCGCGTTCGATGATGGAGTGTGGCGCGCCGGCCTTTCGCTTCAACTTCCGCGGCGTAGGCGCGAGCGCCGGCAAATTCGACAATGGCCGCGGCGAGACGGATGACCTCATGGCGGTGGTGGCTGAAGGCCGCCGGCGTTTTCCGGACGCGGCGTTATGGCTGGCCGGCTTTTCGTTCGGAGCCTTCGTGGCGCTGCGTGGCGCCGGAAAGCTCGCGCCCGCCAAGCTCATCGCGGTGGCGCCGCCGGTGGCGCGCTTCGAGCTGGGCGCCGTGGGCCACCCGGACTGCGACTGGATGCTGGTGCAAGGCGATGCAGACGATGTGGTGCCTGCGGAAGCGGTGCTCGCCTGGGCCGCGGAGCAGCCTCGTCAACCGCGCCTGCACGTGATCGCCGGGGCCGGGCATTTCTTTCACGGCAAGCTGCACGAGCTCAAACCACTGGTTCTGGACTTCTTGAAGTCCTGAAAGCACAAAAGCCCGGACGTCTTGCAACGTCGGGCTTTCGTAGCACGCATCCGCGCGAGGTACGCGCGAAGCGTAGCGCTTAGTTCACGAGCGCCTTCAAGCTCTTCAGCGGCAGCACACGGACCTTCTTGGAGGCCGGCTTCGCCTTGAACACCATCTTTTCCTTCGTGAAGGGGTTGATGCCCTCGCGCGCCTTCGTGGCGGGCTTCTTCACAACCTTCATCTTGAGAAGGCCGGGCAGCGTGAACAGGCCGGGGCCACGCAGGCTCTTCTTGATGATGCCGTTGAGTGACTCGAACACCGCCGCCACCTGCTTGCGTGACAGCTCGCTGTCCTTGCAGATCGTCGCCACGATTTCCGACTTAGTCGGTGCGCCACCTTTCTTTGCCATCTTTAAATTCCTCGTAAGAAAAAATGCAGCGGAAAACATATTCCGCGGCGAGCTATTCGGCGCGCAACATATCACACAGGTCCGCATTCGCAAGCACTTTCGTTGCACAGGTATGCGGCAAATGCCTTGTTTTCTAGGGTCGCGCGCACATGCCGTCACTCAGGGCGAGTCGCATCGCGGGAAAAATCCGCGCGCGTGCTGTACGAATCTTCGCCATGGCGAAGCCGCAGTCGCGCGCTCGCGACGTCGAAGGGACGTCGCAACAGTCTCTTAAGTGATTGTTGCGGCTTAGCCGAGGTGCAGAAGGCGCAACAACACGCCGAGTGCGAGCAGTGCCCAGAGCGCCGAGAGATCGAGCGCGCCGATGGGCGGGATCAGCTTGCGAAACGGCCGCAGCACAGGCTCGCAGACCGTGGCGAGCACCGCCATCGCCGGGTTATAGCCCGCCGGCACCACCCAGCTGAGCAGCGCGAAGATGAAGATGGCGCCCATGAAGAACATGATGAAGGCGCGTACCAGCATGAGTGCCGTGCCGATCATCCAGGTGATCGGGTCTAACATTGCGACGCCGTCGCCATCGATGAGCTCGAGCACGCCGATGGTGGCGGCCGCCACCAGGACGATGGCGAGTACTGAAGCACTGTCCACTTTGCCAAGCGGCGGAAAGATCTTGCGCAGGGGCATGATCACGGGGTTGGTCACGACCAACACCGCGTGGGCAACCTGGTTGCGAAAGTCCGCGCGCGTGAGCTGCATGACGAAGCGCAGGATCAGCACGTACAGGTACAACGTCAGCAGCGTGTCGACGAGGTAATACAGGGCGTTCATTGGCGCGATTTCTCTCCGAAGGTCTGCGCTAATTCCCGGCTGCGGTCCGTGGCCGCAGCCAGCGCGGCCGCGACGATACCACGCAGGTTTGCGGCGTCGAACGCGCGCACGGCAGCCTCGGTGGTCCCGCCCTTGGAAGTGACTTCGGCGCGCAGGCGAGCGAGATCGCCGTCACTGTCGCGGGCCATCCGTCCTGAACCAAATAGCGTCTGGATCGCCAGCTCCTGAGCGCTGGCGCGATCGAGGCCGAGGTTCACCGCCGCGTCGGTCATGAGTTCGGCGATCAGGAAGAAGTACGCAGGCCCGCTGCCCGAGAGCGCGGTCACCACATCGAGCGCATCCTCGTCCTGCACCCACACCACCGTGCCCACGGCACCGAGGATCTGCGCGGCAAGGTCGCGGTGCGCGCCGCTCAACGACGGCGGCGCATACATCGCGGTTGCGCCGGCGCTATTGAGGGCCGGCCGGTTGGGCATCGCGCGCGCGACTGCGGCGCTGCCCCCGCACCAGGAGACGATGTCGCCGATACGGATACCGGCGGCGATCGAGATCACCAGCGGCGCGCGTTGCGCAAGAACCTCGGCGAGCGCCTGCACTGTACCCGCCATATCCTGTGGCTTCACCGCCAGCACGACGACGTCGGCGCCGGCTACGGCTTCGCGATTGTTGTCGGTCACGTGCACGCCGAGCTCATCCGCAAGCGCGATGCGCCGCGGTTGATGCGCTTCGCCCACACGGATGTTTTTGGCGGACATGCCGCGGGCGATGAGACCGCGGATCAGGGCACCGCCCATGTTTCCGCCGCCGATGAATGCTGCGCTGATGTTCATGTGGGTCTTAATTTAGCTGCGTGGACCGAAAATGGCTGTACCGATGCGTACGATGGTTGCGCCTTCGGCGATGGCGGCTTCGAAGTCGGCGCTGGTGCCCATCGACAACGCGTCGAGTCCGAGGCCTGTCGAGTTCAAAGAATCGAAGACCTCGCGGGTTTGGCGAAACCACTGGCGCTGGCGCGCCACGTCGGTTTCAGCCGGAGGCATACACATGAGGCCGCGCAACTTGATACGCGGCAGCTCGCGGACGGATCGCGCGAGCGCAAGAACGTCGGCCGGTTCCACGCCACCTTTGCTCGCTTCGCCACCGAGGTGCAGCTGCAGGCAGACATTGAGCGGGGTGGCATCGAGCGGACGTTGCGCGGAGAGGCGCTCGGCGACCTTCAGGCGGTCGACCCCGTGCACCCATGCGAAATGCTCGGCCACCGGGCGGGTCTTGTTAGCTTGCAGACGCCCGATGAAGTGCCAGGTGAGCTCGTTGCCCTTGAGTGCCTCGATCTTGGGCAGGCTTTCCTGCAGGAAATTCTCCCCGAAATTCTCGACTCCGGCGCGCGCGACCGATTCGATTGCTGCGCTGCTCTGCCCCTTGGAAACTGCCAGAAGCGTGACGGAATCGACACTTCGGGAATGGGTGTGACAGGCCTCGGCGACACGATCCAGAGTGACCCTGAGGCTCTCCGAGCAATTCTGCGGACGGGATAACATATTGGTCAGTGATGCCCGGGTCTATACTCAACGGCGCTTTTCAAGGGACACAGCATGGCCGTCGACGTAGCCCAGCTCCTCGCTTTTGCCGTAAAGAATAACGCCTCGGACTTGCACCTGTCCGCGGGCGTTCCACCCATGATTCGTGTCGACGGCGACATGAAACGTATCAACATGCCCGCGCTTTCCCACAAGGAAGTGCACGGCATGGTGTACGACATCATGAACGACAAACAGCGCAAAGCTTTCGAAGAATTCTTCGAAACCGATTTCTCCTTCGAAATCCCCAAACTCGCGCGATTCCGCGTCAACGCGTTCAACCAGAACCGTGGCGCCGGCGCCGTGTTCCGCAACATCCCCTCGGTCATCCTGTCGCTCGATGACCTGGCCGCGCCGAAGATTTTCCGCGACCTGTGCATGTTGCCGCGCGGCCTGGTGCTGGTCACCGGCCCCACGGGCTCCGGCAAGTCCACCACGCTCGCCGGCATGGTGAACCACTGTAACGACAATCGTCCCGATCACATCATCACGATCGAGGACCCCATCGAATTCGTACACGAGAGCAAGCGCTGCCTCGTGAACCAGCGCGAAGTGCACCGGGATACGCTCGGCTTCTCGGAAGCGTTGAGGTCTGCTTTGCGTGAAGACCCCGACGTGGTCCTGGTCGGCGAAATGCGTGACCTCGAGACCATCCGGCTGGCCCTCACCGCCGCCGAAACCGGACACCTCGTGTTCGGCACGCTGCACACCAGCTCCGCCGCCAAGACCATCGACCGCGTGGTCGACGTGTTCCCGGCGCAGGAAAAGGAAATGGTGCGAGCCATGCTTTCCGAATCGCTGCGCGCCGTCATCTCGCAGACGCTGCTCAAGCGCAACGGTGGTGGCCGTATCGCGGCGCACGAAATCATGATCGGCACGCCAGCCATCCGAAACCTGATCCGCGAAGGCAAGATCGCGCAGATGTTCTCGGCCATCCAGACCGGAGGCGCGCAGGGCATGACGACCCTTGACCAGTGTCTGACCGATCTCGTCGCCAAGGGCGTCGTGAGCAAGGAAGAAGCCCGCTACAAGGCCACGAACAAAGACGCTTTGTAACGAGCTGCGTTCGGAATTCAAAACCGGTTTGCGAAGCGCAAACCGGGTACATCAGGCGCCGCTTCGCGGCGTAAGAGACAGGTAGCGGTAATGGACAGAGAGCAAGGTATAAAACTCATGCAGGACCTTCTGCGTCGCGTCGTCGACAAGAAGGCCTCCGATCTGTTCATCACGGCGGGATTTCCGCCGGCCATCAAGATCGACGGTGAAGTGCGTCCCCAGTCCGAGCGCGCGCTGACCGGGGAGCAGTCCGCCGTCCTGGTGCGTTCCATCATGAACGATCGCCAGACCAAGGAATTCGACGCCACCAAGGAATGTAATTTCGCGATCGCGCCGCCGGGCATCGGCCGTTTCCGCGTGAACACCTTCGTGCAGCAGGGCCATACCGGCTGCGTCATCCGCCTCATCAATTCGAAAATCCCCACGCTCGAAGAACTCGAGCTGCCGCCGGTCCTCAAGGAAGTCGTACTGTCCAAGCGCGGCCTCGTGATCCTCGTGGGCGGCACCGGGTCCGGAAAGTCCACTTCGCTCGCGGCGATGGTCGGCTACCGCAACGAGAAGACGCGCGGCCACATCGTCACCATCGAAGATCCGGTCGAATACGTGCACCAGCACAAGGGCTGCGTGATCACGCATCGCGAGGTGGGCGTGGACACCGAGAACTGGCACACGGCGCTCAAGAACACGCTGCGCCAGGCGCCCGACGTGATCCTGATCGGCGAAATCCGCGATCGCGAAACCATGGAATACGGCATCCAGTTCGCCGAAACCGGGCACCTGGTGCTGGCGACCTTGCATGCCAACAGCTCGAACCAGGCGCTCGACCGCATCATCAACTTCTTTCCCGACGAGCGGCGCGAACAGCTGTTGATGGATCTCTCGCTCAACATCCGCGCGCTGGTCTCGCAGCGTCTCGTCCCGCGCGAAGCCGGCGCTGGCCGCATCGCGGCGATGGAAATCATGCTGAATTCGCCCCTGATCCAGGATTTGATATTCAAAGGCAAGGTCCAGGAGATCAAGGACGTCATGTCGCGCTCCAATCGCGTCGGCATGAAGACCTTTGACCAGGCGCTCTACGAATTGTACGAGCAGGGCTTCATCTCCTACGAAGACGCGCTCCGAAATGCCGATTCGAAAAATGAGCTGCGGCTGCGCATCAAGCTCGAGAGCAAGCGCGAGGTGAAGAACCTCGACGACGGCGGCACACTGTCTGTGGTCGACGAAGAACAGCAGGGCCGGTCGTTCTAAACCGTCGACTTTTCAGTACAGGGCGAACATGTCAGCAGTGAACGAGAAGTTCGTGGAAACCGTCGAGGCCAAGGACCCGGCCGGCGTGCCGACCATGGTGCTGAAGACCAAGCCGCTGTTCAAGCTCATGGTCGAGCGCAAGGCGTCCGACCTGTTCTTCACGTCGAACTCACCGATCAAGATCAAGATCGAAGGCGCCATCCTGCCGATCAACAAGCAGGTGTTGTCGCCCGAAGCGGTACGTCAGGCCGCATACGGCCTCATGACCGTCGATCAGTTGGAAAGCTTCAAGCGCGAGCTGGAAATCGATTTCGCGATTTCCGAACCCGGTCTCGGCCGCTTTCGCGTGAACGTGTTCTACCAGCGCGGTTATCCGGCCATGGTGCTGCGCTACATCAGCGCCGACATGCCGAAGCTCGACCAGCTTGGCCTGCCCGACATGTTCAAGGACCTCATCATGATGAAGCGCGGGCTCATCCTGATGGTTGGCGCCACGGGTTCGGGCAAGTCCACTTCGATCGCCGCGATGATCAACCATCGCAATGAGACCTCGTCGGATCACATCGTCACCATCGAGGATCCGATCGAGTTCCTGCACGCCAACAAGCGCTCCATCGTCAACCAGCGCGAAGTCGGGCTCGACACGAAGTCGTTCGCCCGCGCGTTGCGCGGCGTGATGCGTGCGGCTCCGGACGTCATCCTCATCGGCGAAATCCGCGACCGTGAGACCATGGAGGCCGCGATCACCCTGTCGGGCACAGGTCACCTCGTCCTGTCGACACTGCATGCGAACAACAGCGCCGAGACGATGGATCGCATCATCAACATGTTCCCGCAGGACCAGCACAAGCAGATCTTCCTCGATCTGTCGCAATACCTGCGCGCCATCCTGTCGCAGCGCCTGGTGGTGGCGAAGGACGGCAAACGCATGGCGGCCATCGAAGTCATGTTGAATACGCCCTACATCAGCGAGCTCGTGAAGAAGGGCGACGTCTCCGCGATCAAGGAAGCCATCGTTGCCAGCTCGGAGCGCGGCGTGCAGAGCTTCGACGTGGCGTTGCTGAATCTGTACAAGCAGAACCGCATCGAGCTGGAAGAGGCGCTGCTCAACGCCGACTCGCGCTCGAACCTCGAAGCCAAGATCAACTTCGGCTGAGGAGTCTGGCTCCGATCCGGCCGCGGATCGGTGCTGACTCCATTCCCGTATTTCGCGCTTGACATCGCGCAATACGCGCCTAGAATGCGCGCCCCTATGCATCCTAACTACCGCAATTCGTTTGCCCGCACTGCGCTCGCCGCGTTGCCGCAATCGCCGATTCTGTCGAATCAGCGACGCGTGCCCGTGCGCGCCCTGCGTGACGCAGGCGAACCGGACGTTCTGATGCGTTAGCTCTTCAGTCAAACGGAGAGCGGCATTCAGGCAGCTCTCCGCAAGGACTCACACGAGGCCCCGGTCAGCTGCCGCTGATCGGGGCCTCGTCGTTTTCGGTGGCGAAAAACGAGGCGAAATGGTGTTTCAGATTCGGGGTGTGGCGAAAGCGACTCCTCGTCAGGAGGTCTTTGTCTCGATTTTTTGCAGCGGTCCGGATTCTGAATCCGGCTGGCGCGCTTTCACCTGGCAGCAGTCGTGATGGCGTGTACCGCGAAGACGCGAGGCGATAACCACCACAAGCTAGCTCAGATGGGTAGAGCAGCGGCTTAAGACGCCGTGTGTCGTGGGTTCGAATCCCGCGCTTGTAACCAGCTGTCAACTGGTTAGCTGCAAGTGGAGTTGAGGCGGGGACAAGCCCCGCAGCGAGGTGACCCCGTGATCAGCGCCCGTAAGGGCGGATCACAGCATGGCCGGCGCCCTGAGCCGCGCGGCGTGCGCGGCGCTCGGGAGTGCGGAAAGTCTCGCGGCAACGCGCGCGCTGGTCGACGCGCGCCTCCGCCAGGCCGAACGCACCGACGGCGCAGCGCCGCGCGCGGACCGCGCCGGTGGTGTGGGTATCACCTCGATCTATCGGATGCCGCCGCGGCAATGGGGCCGCGGCGGTGAGGTGAGAGAAGGAGAACGAACATGTTGGGTTTGAAGCGAGTGAAGGTGGCGCAATACGAACGTGCCCTGGTGTATCGCGATCGCAACCTCGAGCGAGTCCTGGCGCCGGGCAAGTACCGCGTGCCGCGCCGGGGCTGCACGGTGCAGACGTATGACGTCAGTCAACCGGAGCTCACGCTGCCGCGCGCCGACGTGCTGGTCGCAGAGGCGCGCGATTTGCTCGAACCGCTGGTGCAGATCGTGGAGCTGGGCGACCGCGAAGTCGGCCTGGTTTACAAGAACGATCGCCTGACGGGTGTGCTCGCGCCGGGTACGCGTCAGTTGTACTGGCGCGGTCCGGTAAAGGTACGCGTCGAGGTCCGCGACATCGCCGACGAATACGCACTGGACGCGAACACGGCCCGGGTGCTCACGCGCGCGAAGGGCGTGGCGGGCGCCAGCGACGCCATCAGCACGGTAGACGTCCCGGATACCTCCGTGGGTCTGCTGATCGTGGACGGTGAGCTGCGCGATGTGCTCAAGCCGGGCCTTTCGGCGTACTGGAAGTATCAGCGCGTGCTGCGCGTGGAGCTCGTGGAACTGCGCCTGCAGGCCATGGAAGTGTCGGGCCAGGAAATCCTGACTCGCGACAAGGTGAGCTTGCGCGTGAACCTGACGGCTCTGTGGCAGGTGACCGATGCGGTGAAGGCGCGGGCGACGGTCAGCAACTTCGTGGACTACGTCTACAAGAGCTGCAGTTCGCGCTGCGCGAGGCGGTGGGCACGCGCACGCTGGACGAGTTGTTAGGCGACAAGGGTGCGCTCGACCGCGAGGTCAGCACGTCGGCCGCCAAACTCGAGCCAACGGCCTTGCGGTGCGTTCGGTCGGGTGAAGGACGTGATCCTGCCGGGTGAGATGAAGACCATCTTGAACCAGGTGGTCGAGGCGGAGAAGGTGGCGCAGCCAATCTGATCCGCCGCCGCGAGGAAACGGCAGCGACCCGCTCGCTGTTGAACACCGCGCGTCTCATGGAAGCGAACCCGACGCTGTTGCGCCTGAAGGAGCTGGAGACGCTGGAGAAGGTGACGGAAAAGATCGGCAACCTGACGGTCTACGACGGCCTGGAAGGCGTATTGAAGAACATGGTGCCGCGTCTTACGTAGACGCGGTGGCCATGACAATGTTGAATCGAGGTGAGTCATGAAGAACGAGAATTACGAAACGATGAACGTCGAGGGCGGCCGCCACGTGAAGATGTGGACGCGCGGCGTGCCCGTCGATGAACAGGCGAAGACGCAGCTCGCGAACATCGCGCGCATGCCGTTCGTCCACTCGCACCTGGCGGTGATGCCGGACGTGCACGTCGGCAAAGGTGCGACAGTGGGTTCGGTGATCGCCACGCAAGGCGCGATCATCCCGGCCGCGGTGGGCGTCGACATCGGTTGCGGAATGATGGCGGTGCAGACGACGCTCAAGGCGAGCGACCTGCCGGAGTCATTGTCGGCGCTGCGCTCGCGCATCGAGCGCGCCGTGCCGCACGGCTCGGTGAAGACGCGTGGCCGCAACGACCGGGGATCCTGGGGGACGGCGCCTGATGCCGTGCTTACGCGCTGGGGCGCTTTGAGCGAACGATGCGATGCCATCACGGCCAAGCACCCGAAGCTCAAGCCCAAGGAACCGCAGAAGCAGTTGGGAACGCTGGGTGGCGGCAACCACTTCATCGAAGTTTGTTTGGACGCCGAACAGACCGTGTGGGTGATGTTGCACTCGGGTTCGCGCGGCATCGGCAACATGATCGGCCAGATCTTCATCGAGCTGGCGCGGGCGGACATGAAGAAGCACTTCATCAATCTGCCGGATCGTGATCTTGCGTACCTGGTCGAGGGAACGGAGCACTTCGACGATTACGTCGAGGCGATGACCTGGGCCCAGGACTACGCCGCCGAGAACCGGCGCGCGATGATGGATGCGGTGCTGCACGTGATCCGTGAAGAGCTGCGGCCGTTTGCGATGGGTGAGGTGGCGGTGAACTGTCACCACAACTACTGCACGCGTGAGCGGCATTTCGGTGCAGAGCTCATCGTGACCCGCAAGGGCGCGGTGAGCGCCAGGAAAGGCGAGCTCGGAATCATCCCGGGTTCCATGGGTGCGCGTTCGTACATCGTGCGCGGCCTGGGAAACGCGATGAGCTTCGAGAGCTGCAGCCACGGCGCCGGTCGTGTGATGTCGCGTACCGCGGCGCGCGCCCGCTTCACGGTTGCGGACCACGAGGCCGCGACGGCGGGCGTCGAGTGCCGCAAGGACAAGGACGTCATCGACGAAACGCCGGCCGCGTACAAGGACATCGACGCGGTGATGGAAGCACAGCGCGATCTCGTCGAGATTGCGTACACCCTGAAGCAGGTTCTCTGCGTGAAAGGGTGAGCGGGCGAGCCACGCAAGTGGCCCGCCTTTTTTTTTGAGGTGAGCGAATGAAGACAATGGTTCTCTTCAGACCAATTGGCCCCGCGGAGCTCGAGCTCATCGCGGTGGCCGGCTTTCGCGCGTTTCCGCCGCGCCTGCCGGACCAACCGATTTTCTATCCCGTCACCAACGAGGCTTATGCGACGCGCATCGCGCGCGAATGGAACGTGCGCGACAGCGGCGCGGGCTACGTAACGAGATTTTCGGTCGACGCGGACTACGCGGCGCGTTTTCCGGTGCAGACCGCAGGCGGAACCGAATGCACGGAATTGTGGGTTCCCGCCGAAGCGCTCGGCGAGTTCAATCGGCACATCATCGGTGAGATCGAAGTCATCGCGGAGTTTCGCGCCTAGCCGAAAACCGTGCGCGCATCGAACACCGGCCCGTCGACGCAGACCCGCTTCATGGCTGGGCCTTCGGGAGTCATCACGCGCACCGTGCAACCCGCGCAGCCGCCGACGGCACACGCCATGAATTCCTCGAGCGACACCTGGCAGGCGACGCCGTGTTTGGCCGCGACCTTCGCCATCGCTTCGAGCATGGGAGTGGGACCGCAGGAGAACACTTCCACTTCGGCCTTGGCGGCCGCGTCGAGCGACCCTAACCACTCATCCGCGAGCTGCGTGACGAAGCCGTCGTAGCAGCCGGCGAAGCCCGCCTTGCTGGCGAGGCGGCTCGGCACGCCCCAGCCGTCCAGCAGCGGCATCGCGGCGATGGTGCCGGCGGGAATGCCCGGCACGAGAATCGTCGACGGCCGCGCCTTGAACGGAAACGGAATTTCCGAGCCCATGAGCACCAGCGGCTTCCAGGGACCACCCTGCGCGCTCATCCACTCGGCCAGAAACACCATCGGTGGAATGCCCACGCCGCCGCCGACCAACAAAGCGCGCGGTCGCGCAGGATCCGGCCTGAATGGCTGGCCGATGGGCCCCAGCACGCTGATCGACGTCGCCGGCATGGCGCCGGCTCAACGCGCGCAGGCCGGGGCCGACGATCTTGTAGAGAATCTCGATCCAGCCTTCCGTGGCGTTCACGCGCTGGATGGACAACGGCCGGCGCATAGGCACGTCCGGATCGCAGGTGAGGTGCACGAAGCTGCCAGGCAGCGCACGCGCCGGCGCATTTCGGCGCGGCGATGCGCAGCACGAATTGTTCGCCGGGCCAGCTTTCCTGCGCGATGACCGTCCCGTCTTCGAGAAAGATGCTGCCGCGATGCGCAGGGTGCACGCCGTGGCTGCGTCCCGCTTCATCGTGGGGCAGGGCACTCATGATTTCCGACCTTCGATGACCGCCTCGAGCACTGCCATGCGCACAGCGACGCCGTTGCGCACCTGGTCGCGAATCACCGAGTGCGGTCCGTCGGCGACGTCGGAGGCGATCTCGATGCCGCGGTTCATCGGCTGCGGATGCATGACGATGGCATCGGGCTTGGCCTTCGCCAGCCGCTCCGCGGACAAGCCGAACTTGGCGAAGTAGCGGTCGGCGTCGGGAATCGCCGCGGTGGCCATGCGCTCTTTCTGGATGCGCAACATCATGATGACGTCGACGCCGGCAATGCCCGATTCGAGGGAGGTGTGCCGCTCGCAGCCGGCGAACTCGCTGGGCTCGGGCATCAAGGCCGCGCGGCGCGACGATGCGGATCTCGGCGACGCCCAGCGTGGCGAGCACATGCCAGGCGGAGCGGGCGACGCGCGAGTGCTTGATGTCGCCGACGATGGCGATCTTGAGGCCGTCGAACTTCTTCTTGGCCTGCAGGATGGTGAGCGCGTCCAGCAACCCTTGAGTGGGATGCGCCACGTGCGCTTCGCCGGCCGACAACACGCTGGCGTGCGGCTGCACGTGCGAGGCGACGATTCCCGGTACGCCCGCTTCGGCATCGCGGATCACGAACACGTCCACGTGGCAGGCCTCGAGCGTGTAGATAGTGTCGAGCATGCTCTCGCCCTTGACGCGCGAGGACAGCTGCACTTCGAGGTTCACCACGTCGGCGCCGAGCCGCTTGGCCGCGAGCTCGAACGACACCCGCGTGCGGGTCGACGGCTCGGTGAACAGGTTCGCCACGGTGATCGCCGGCGAGACTTTGTTTGCGTACCGGCGGTGCGCCGATGGGTTTCACGAATTTCTGCGCGCGGCCGAGCAGCGATTCGATCTGCGAGTTTCGACATGCCCTCGAGTGTGAGCAGGTGCCGAAGCGTGCCGTTGGTGCGAATCTGTTGCGTCATGTTGTGTCTTGTTGTTCGAACCAGCGTTCCAGGATCACGGCGGCCGCCGCCGCATCGACCGCTTCGCGTGTCACGCGCCGTTTGCGCTCGCCGCTGGCGCGCTGTGCGCGCAGACGCTCTCCGGCGTCCTGCGAGGACCAGCGTTCATCGACGAGATCGACGGGCAACGCGCTGCGTCTGGCGAGCTCGGCGGCAAAACGGCGTGCGGCTTCGGTCAGCGGACTCGTCGAGCCGTCGGCATTATAGGGCTCGCCCACCGCGATGCGTGCCGGACGCGTGTCGGCCAGCACACGCTCGAGCGCCCGCCAGTCGGGACCCTGCGGGCCATTGCCGATCGTGGAACGGGCATGCGCGGCGCGCGTCAGGGTATCGCCGCTGGCGATGCCAATACGCCGGAGTCCGAAGTCGATTGCGACGACGATTTGTGGTTGTTTGGTTGCCGGGTCAGGCATGACCGGAAAACGAAGTGAGCTGCCCGGGTTCGACGCCGAGCAACCGGAGAGTCGCGAGCCAACGCTCCTCGTAAGGCAGGTCGAAAATCACGCTTTCATCGGCCGGCACGGACAACCAGGAGTTGTCGAGCATTTCTTTTTCGAGCTGACCCGCTTCCCAGCCGGCATAACCGAGCGCGATGAACGCTTTTGCGGGCCCGTTGCCGGTGGCCATCGCGGCGAGCACATCGCGCGACGTGGTGACCTGGATGGATTCGGAAATCTTGTGGGTAGAGTCCCATTCGCCGCCGGGACGGTGCAGCACGAAGCCGCGATCCTGGTGCACCGGTCCGCCACGCAGCACGGGCAGGTCGGCGGCGCGCTTGTCAGTGGGTTCGATTTTCATCTGCTCGAACACCTCGCTGAGCGTCATGGTCAGCGGGCGATTGAGCACGATGCCAAGCGCGCCCTTCTCACCGTGCTCGCAGATCAGCGAGACCGTCTGGGAAAAGTTCGGATCGGCGAGCTGCGGCATCGCGATCAGCAGGTGATTCGAAAGACTCGTGCCGCCGCTCATATGCGGCGCACTTTACCGTGAATCGCCGGGCGCGGTCACCGTGCCGTGTCCTGGTCCGTCGCCCTCGAATTCCCACTCGTACGTGAAACGCAACAACCGGTATTTGCCGGCGAGCTCCTTCGGGAACGGATCGAAGGGGCTGCGCCAGCTTCAAGATGTCGAGCGCGGCCTGGTCGAGTTTCGGCGAGCCGCTCGACTGCTTGATCGTCGCGGATTCAAGCTTGCCGTCCGCCAGAATGATGACCTCGACGTCCGGATTGCGAGTGGCCGGTGCGCGCCAGGCGGGCTGTGGGTAGTTCATCGTGCCCAAGCGCTCGATCTTGGTCCGCCAGGCGACGAGATAGGGAGCCACCAGCGCTTCGCGCGTGTCGGGAGTAACCCACAACTCGTCGCGCTTTCGGGCCGCGGACCTGCTGATCCTCCGGTTCGTCGACGCCGAGCTTGTCGCGCTCGTTGTTGCCCTCGGTGAGCACCGGGACCTCGGTCATCTCGGTGAGACTGGCCGGCGGCGCGAAGTACATGATCTCCGGCATGGGTGCCGAGGTAGTTAGCACGCGGTCGTCGGCGGTGGCGAGCAACGCCCCCGCTCGTCCTCGAGGGTGGTGCCATCGGTCCGCCCGTCATGCGCGGCATGCTGCGCGCTGGCGCGCAAGGTATGGGCTTCCGCCGGATCGAGGGTGTTGCCCGAGCCGAGCTGGGTGCGTTGCGCGAGATAGGTGGCCTGTTCGTTGCTCCGCGCCTCGGGCACATCGTGTGAAACGATGAGCACCTCGAGGCCGGGGGCGCGCTTGGAGTCATCGTGCATGCCGCCGAACGTAACGCCGACGATGATGACGCCGTGCACCAGCGCAGCCATGAAGACAGTGGTGGTGAGCCGGTCGCGCGTCGGCGCGATACCTTCGCGCAGCTGCATGGCGCGGGCGCTCATCTCAAGGCTTCTTGGCGCCTATGCGGCGCTCGAGGGCGGCAATTACCATATCTCCAATATTGAGCCCGAATTGCTGGTCGAGTTCACGAATTCCTGTCGGACTCGTGACGTTGATCTCGGTAACGAAGCCGCCGATCACGTCGATGCCAACGAACACCATGCCCTTTTCCGCGAGCACAGGGCCGATTTCCGCGGCCAGCCAGCGATCGCGCTCGTTGAGAGCGCGTCCCACGCCTTTGGCGCCGGCGGCCAGATTGCCGCGATTGTCGGTAGGCAGACGGAATGCGGGCGAGCGCGTAAGGGACGGGCTGGCCGTCGATGATGCAGCACGCGCGAATCGCCGGTCGAGGCGATATCGGGCACGTAGCGCTGCGCGATGGCGAAGCGCTGGCCATTGTCGGTCAGCGTTTCGATGATCACCGGCAGGTTCTTGTCGCCTTTCTCGGTGACGAATATGGACTTGCCGCCCATGCCGTCGAGCGGTTTCACGACGATCTTGCCGTGCTCGGCGGCGAATGCGGTGATGTCGGAGCCATTGCGCGTGATCAGGGTGGGCGCGCAGCACTGCGGGAACCAGGCGGTGAACACTTTCTCGTTCATGTCGCGCAGCCCTTGCGGACGGTTCGCGACGAACGCACCCTGAAGTTCGGCTCGTTCGAGGATGTAGGTGGTGTAGATGTATTCGGCGTCGAAGGGCGGGTCCTTGCGCATGAACACGCAGTCGAACTCGCCCAGGCGCTGCACGCTGGGTTCGCCCAGCTCGAACCATTTCGCCGGATCGGCGAACACCTGGAGAGGCCGGCCGCGGCCGAGCGCGACGCCATCGCGCAGAAACAGGTCCGACTGCTCGAAATAGGTGAGTTGCCAGCCACGAGCCGACGCCGCAAGCAACATCGCAAGTGTGGAGTCCTTCGCAAATTTGATCTTCGCGATCGGATCCATCACGACTGCAAGACTAGTGGTTTTCGGCATCGACAACTCCGACCTCAAAAACGTGACGTGACCGGCATAGCCGGGGGTATTCCTATATGTTAAAACGCCCCTCAGCTTGCCGCGCGTGACTGCTTTTTAATAGCGGTGCCCGAATGATTTTTGGCGGCCATTTTTTTGTTTGTTCCAGGAGAGGTATTGCGCGTGAACGACACCAACCCACACCTCAAGGGTCTGAAAGTCCTCGTCATCGACGACAGCAAGACCATCCGCAAGACCGCGGAAACGCTGCTTGCCAAGGAAGGCTGCGAGGTCTTCACGGCGGTCGACGGCTTCGACGCGCTCGCGAAGGTTGCCGACTACACGCCGGACATCGTGTTCGTGGACATCATGATGCCGCGGCTCGACGGGTATCAGACCTGCTCGCTCATCAAGCACAACAAAGTGTTCAAATCGATTCCGGTGATCATGCTGTCTTCGAAGGACGGCCTGTTCGATCGCGCCCGCGGGCGCATCGTCGGGATCGGAGTACTACCTCACGAAGCCCTTCACGAAGGACGAACTGCTGTCTGCCATCGAGACGCACGTCGCTGCGAGGTGAGTATGGCTCTCATTCTGATCGTGGACGATTCCCCGACCGAAGTGCACGTCATGAAGAAGGCGTTGGAGAAGTCTGGCTACCAGACGGCCACCGCCGCAGGACGGCGCCGAAGGCGTGCGCATGGCGCGCGAGATGACTCCGGATCTCATATTCATGGACGTCGTCATGCCGGGCATCAACGGCTACCAGGCGACGCGCACGCTCGCCAACGATCCGAAGACGCGCACCATTCCCATCATCATGGTCACTTCGAAGGGCCAGGAGACCGACAAGATCTGGGGTCTGCGCCAGGGCGCGCGTCGACTACATGGTCAAGCCGGTGTCCCCCGATCAGCTGGTGGCGAAAGCGCAGGCCACTCTCGCAGCCTGATGTGACTCTCTCGAAATGAACGAGCCTGCAACCCTCAAGTCGCTGCGTGATCGCCCGTTCGAGCTCCTCGCGGAGCTCGAGCGCCGCGGACGCGCGGTCACCGCCGCCGCGGCCTCGGAGAATCCGGGCGCGCGCGAGTGGGTGGGCGTGGCGTTCCGCATGGCGGGCGAGCTGTACCTCGCCGCGCGCGAAGAAACCCGCGAGGTGCTCGCCGTGCCGGCCGGCCTCACGCGCGTACCGGGCGCGAAGCCCTGGGTGAAGGGCATCGCCAACGTGCGCGGACAGCTGCTGCCCATCCTCGATCTGCGCCAGTACCTGGGCATCCGGCGTCACGCCGAACAGCGCGCAACGTGCGCGTGATCGTCGTCAACCATCGGGAAGTGCCCGCCGGCCTCGTGGTCGATGAAGTGCTCGGCTTCCGCCGTTTCTCCGAATCCGAATTTTCCGGTGACGCGCCGCCGACGGTGGTGCGTTGCGAACGATATCTCGCGGGCGCGTTCCGGCGCGGTCCCGAGCAGTGGCCGGTACTGAGCCTGCGACAGCTGGTAGAGAGCCCGTCCTTCCAGGAGGCCGCGGCATGAACACCGAAGTAGGCGGCGGCACACGCACGCTCAAATCGATCAACTCCCTCATCAGCGCCACGCTGGTGTGCGTCGTGCTCGGCGTGCTCGCCTGGGTGGCAGCCTACCTTCTGCAGCTCGACATCCTGTACATCGTGGCGGGGGTGCTGGCGTTTGCCTCGGCGGTGCCGCTGTTCCTCATGTTCCAGCGCGTCACGTGCCGTCGAGACCGACTTCGGTCACCGCGAAGCGCTGTCGCTCGCCCAGCGCAAGGAAACCGAACGCAACCAGCAGGCCATCCTGCGGCTGCTCGATGAGCTCGCGCCGCTCGCCGACGGCGACCTCACCGTGCAGGCCACGGTCACCGAAGACATCACCGGCACCATTGCCGATTCCATCAACTACGCCATCGGCGTGCTGCGCGACCTGGTGAGCACCATCAACCAGTCGGCCATCCAGCTCGACGGCGCCACCCGGCAGACGCAGGCGTTGTCGGCGCACCTCGCCAAGGCGTCGAGCGCGCAGTCGAAGCAGATCGCCGGCGCCACCGAATCCGCCAGCAACATGGCGAGCTCGCACCGAGGCCATCTCGGGCAACTCCGAGCGCGCCTCCGACGTCGCGCGCCACTCGGTCGATGTCGCCCACAAGGGCGGCGACGCGGTGCGCCGCACGATCGACGGCATGAACAGCATTCGCGAGACCATCCAGGAGACCAGCCAAGCGCATCAAGCGCCTGGGGGAGAGCTCGCAGGAGATCGGCAACATCGTCGAGCTCATCAACGACATCGCCGAGCAGACGAACATCCTCGCGTTGAACGCCTCGATCCAGGCCTCGATGGCCGGCGACGCCGGCCGCGGCTTCGCGGTGGTGGCCGACGAAGTGCAGCGTCTCGCCGAGCGCGCCGCCGCCGCCACGCGCCAGATCGAAACGCTGGTGCGCGCCATTCAGGCGGACACCAACGAAGCCGTCGTCTCGATGGAACGCAGCACCACCGACGTGGTGGGCGGAGCGCTGCTCGCCGAGAACGCGGGCGCGGCGCTCGAAGAAATCGAGCAGGTCTCGAGCCAGATCGCCAGCCTCGTGAACAACATCTTCTCGAGCTCGCGCCAGCAGGTGACCGAGGCGCAGAAGATCGCGCGCAACATGCAGGTGCTCAAAGAAATCTCCACGCAGACCGCCGAGTCCACCACGGCCACCTCGCAGAGCATTTCCAAGCTCGCGCAGCTGTCGGCCGCGATGCGCCAGTCCGCTTCCGGTTTCCGTCTGCCCGGCGCGCCCGTACCGCGCCAGGTAGCCGCCGCCGGCGCGGCGATCGCAGCTGCCGCGGCGGCTACCACCGGTGTGAGCGCTCAACCTGCCACCGGCGCCACCACGCGCACGCGAACGGTATCGCTCGCTTCGTAACACGAACGTACGGATCCAAGACCTGAATGCCTGAAGTCGCCTCTACAGACGCTCGATCTCGTCGGTCGCGAGCTGAACAACACGCTCGGCGAGGCGCGCACGGCGCTCGAAACCTACGTCGAACAACCCGAGAACGTGGTGCTGATGCAGCGCTGCGTCAGCGACCTGCACCAGGTGCAGGGCGTGCTGCGCCTGCTGGAGATTTTTGGCGCCGCACTGCTTGCCGAAGAAATGGAGCAGGTCACTCACTACCTGCTCACGCCCGCTTCGCAGAAGAACCAGGCGGAGACACTCGATGCGCTCATGCGCGCCATGGTGCAGCTGCCGAGCTACGTCGAGCGCGTGCTGGCCGGCGGCCGCGATCTCGCGCTGGTGCTGCTGCCGCTGCTCAACGATCTGCGTGCCGTGCGCGGCAGCCCGCTGCTGTCCGAAGGCACGCTGCTGCTGCTCAATCTCAAGTCCGATCAGCAGGCGGCGCCGGTGGCGCCGAGCGCCGGGCGAGCCGACGCTCACGGTGGCGCAGTGGGCGCGCCGGCTGCGCACGCGCTTCCAGCTCGGCCTGGTCGGCTGGATTCGCGGCGAACGTCCCGAGCAGAACCTCGAGATTCTCGAAACCGTCGCGCACCAGATCGAGCAGGTGGCGACCCGGCAGTCCGTGTTCCAGCTCTGGTGGGTGGTCGGCGCCATCGTCGAAGCGCTGCGAGACGGCGGCCTCGAGACCGGCGTGTCGGTCAAGCGGCTGCTGGGCCTCGCCGATCGCGAGATCCTGCAGCTCTACACACAGGGCGAGGCGCGCTACGCGCAGAATCCGCCGGTCGAGCTGCTCAACAACCTTCTCTATTACGTCGCCCGCGCCACCAGCGATGGTCCCAAGGTCACGGCGGTGCGCGCCTCGTTCCGGCTCAACGAGCTGCTGCAGCGTCGACGATTCGGTCGAGCAGGAGCGCGAGAACCTCTCCGCGCCTGTCCGTGAAGCTGATGCGCACGGTCTCCGCCGCGATCCGCGAGGATCTCGGCAAGGTCAAAGACGTGCTCGATATCTTCGTGCGCCGCGGCGGCCAGCCGGCCGAGCTCGAATCGCAGGTCGGCATGCTGCGCAAGATCGGCGACACGCTGGGTGTGCTCGGCCTGGGTGAGCTGCGCCAGCTCGTGCATCGAGGAAACCAGCCGGCTCGAAGCCATGGCCGCGGGCAAGACCGCCGGCGGACCACGCGGCGCTGGTGCACATCGCCGCCACGCTGATCAACGTCGAAGACCGGCTCGACCGCGATCTCATCGGCCTCATCGTTCCGAAAGCACAGGCCCCCGCGGAAGACGCCGAGTCGGTCGACGCGGAGTTCCAGCTGGTGCAGGCCGCAGTGCTGCGCGAATGCAGCGTGAACCTCGTGCGCGTCAAGGAGGCGATCGCCTCGAACGTCGCCGGCACGCTCGACGTTGGCGCGCTCGATTCCTGGCCGGGCCTCATCGCCGGCATCAAGGCCGGCCTGCTGATGCTCGGCAAGACCCGCGCGGTCGAGATCGTCGAAGGCATCGCGATGAACCTGCAAGGAGCTGCTGCAGCCCGGCGGCACCGCCGTTCCGCCTAACTACCTCGACCGGCTGGCGGACGCGGTGGTGAGTCTCGAGTACTACATGGAGACGCTGCAGGCCGGCCGCGCGGATCCCTGGTACATGCTCGACAACGCGCAGACCTGCCTGCAGGCGCTGTAGCAGATGCCCAAGCGCGTGGTGCCGACGGTGCCGCCGCTCGGACCCGAGGCCTATGCGGCCACCGTGCTGCTGGCCGATGCCGGCGCCACGGCGCGCGCGCACGCGCTGTCAGGCCGGCGTCGCACCGCCGACCATTCAAGGGCGGCACCGACGCTGCACCATTCCGGCTCAGCCGCCGATCGGCGCCAAGCCGCGTCAACATCGATCCCGAGCTGCTCACTCTTTATATAGAGGAGGCCCGCGAAGAGGTCGCGCGTATCGGCAAGCTGTTCCCGGCCTGGGAACAGAACCCGCTCGAGACGGATGCGCTGTCCGGCGTACGCCGCGCGTTCCACACGCTCAAGGGTTCCGGCCGCATGGTCGGCGCCATCGACATCGCCGAATTCGCCTGGGCCATCGAGAATCTGCTCAACAAGATCATCGAGAACACGCTGCAGCGTTCGCCCGGCAATCCTCGCCACCGTCCGCGACGCCGCGGTCGATCGCCGGCGAGCTGGTGGATGCGCTCGAGGCGGGTCAGGCGCGCGCCGGCGCGCGCCCAGGCCATCGTCGATCGCGCGCACGCGCTAGCCGCCAACAAGGCGGGGCAGAGCGCGACAACGGCAACGATGGAGATACTCGAACGCACGCTCGAAACCCGCCGCGACGACCTGAACGCGGCCACCGGCCGCGTGCCCACGTTGCAGGCGCCCGAGCCGCAGGCGGCGCCTGCTGAACCGAGCGCCGAAAGTTCCAGCATCGAAGATTCCATGGAGGTCGTCGAGGACTGGGCTCTAAACGAACAGGACGGTGGCGGCGAAAACATCGTGCTGTCGGCACCCGAGGAAGACAGCCAGCACCGACATGCAGCTGCGCGACATCTACAGCCGCGAAACACAGGTGAACATCGCCGCGGTGTTGCGTTACGTCGAGACTGAACGAGACGCGCAAGCTCGCCGCACGCGGTCAGCGAAGAGGCATATCGCGCCTGCCACACGCTTTCCGGCAGCTCGCGCATGGCCGAAGCGCGCCATGGCATCCGCCTCACCGCGCCGCTCGAGCACTGGGTGCGCAAGTCTTTCGACAGCGGCGTGGGTCTCGAAGCGCCGGATCTCGACGCTGCTCGCCGACTGCATGAACGCCATGCAGTCCGTGGCCGCGCACCTCGATGAATCCACGGGTTTCTTCCAGTCGCACACCGCGCTGCTGGCGCGCATCGACCAGGCCACCGAAGAGCTCGAGCAACGCATCGTCGCCGCTGCCCGGTCCGCGGAGACTGCCCCGACCGCTTGCACCTCAGGTTTCCGTCGCGCCGGCGGTCGCGGCGCCTCCCGCGTCCTTTCCGCCGCTAGCGCCGACGCAACCGTACGCGCCGACGGCGGTCGACGTGGTCGAAGATGTGGTGACGGATTTCGACCAGGAAATCGCCAGCATCTTCACCGATGAGGCCGTGGAGCTCATCGACGCGGCGCAGGGCGCGCTCGCGCAGTGGAACGAAAATCGCAGCAGCGTCGACGGCCTCGTCGCGCTGAAGCGCCCTCTGCACACGCTCAAGGGCGGCGCCCGCATGGCGGGCCTCACTGCCCATGGGCGATCTGAGCCATGAGCTGGAAACCCTGTTCATGCAGATCGACAGCGGTGTCGTCGCGGCCGACGACCGCGCCTTCAGCCTGGCGCAGACCGCCCTCGATGAGCTCGCGCGCATGCGCGAATCGGTGAGCTCGGGGAAGGGCGTATCCACCGCGAACGGCCTCATCGCCCAAATTCAAGCCCTCGCGAGCCCGGCCGCGGCGGCCGTTGCAGCGCCTGAGCCCGCACCGGTGCCGGCCACGACCGTCCCGCGCACCTGCGCACGCAGCCGCTCCCATGGAGTCCACACCGGCAGCAGTGGATCCGCCAGCGCCGATGCCAGCTCCTGCACCGTCACAGATCGTCTCCGCGCCCGTTCTGAAGGCTGTCCCGCCGCCGGTGAGCGTCGCGGCGGCACCCACGCCCAGACCTGGCTATATTCCGCCGCCACCGCGCGTGGAGCCGTTACCCGACCCGCCGGTGCTCGCCGCCGTGTGGGCGCCTTCGTCCGAGCCGCCTTCCATCGTGACCCGCGCCGCCGCGCGAGATCCGGTGTCCGCGGGCTTCGGCAAAGATTCCGCGAAAGATGGCGACGCCAGCCGATGGACCGTTGTTGCCGCCGGGCGCAGTGCCGCCGGGCCGCGAGCCCACTGCGCCGTCGGATCGCCCCGAGCTCGCGCGCGTCGACGCCGAGCTGCTCGATCAGCTGCTCAACAACTCCGGCGAAGCCAGCATCGCGCGCGCGCGTCTCGAGCAGCAGATCGGCTCCATCGATTTCAACGTGGGCGAGCTGTCGCGCACGGTGACGCGCCTCAAGGAACAGCTGCGCAAGCTCGAGCTCGAGACCGAAGCGCAGATCCTGCATCGCTACGAGGAAGAGGGAGGGCACGCGCGGCGAGTTCGATCCGCTCGAGCTCGACCGCTATTCGTCGATCCAGCAGTTCTCGCGCGGCTCGCCGAAACCGCCAACGACGTCGGCAGCATCCAGCAGCTGCTCGAGAACCTCACCAAGGACACGCAGAACCTGCTGCACCCAGCAGGCGCGCACCATCACCGAATTGCAGAACGGCCTCATGCGCACGCGCATGGTTCCGTTCCAGCGCCACGTGCAGCGTCTCGCGCGCATCGTGCGCCAGGCGGCGACCGACACGCGACAAGAAGGCCGAGCTCAGCATCGAGGGCGCCTCCGGCGAGCTCGATCGCCAGGTGCTCGAGCGCATGATGCCGCCGTTCGAGCACATGCTGCGCAACGCCGTCGCGCACGGCATCGAGAATCGCCGGAGGAGCGCAAGAAGCGCGGCAAGAACGAGAGCGGCACGCATCACCATCGCGCTGCATCGCGAAGGCTCCGAAGTCGTGGTCGAGGTGTCCGACGACGGCGCCGGCATGAATCTCAAGGCGATCCGCGACAAGGGCATCTCGCTCGGCATGGTGCGCGCCGATCAGCAGCTCTCCGACGAAGACATCATGCAGCTCATCCTCGAGCCCGGCTTCTCCACCGCGGGCGCGGTGAGCACGCTGTCCGGCCGCGGCGTCGGCATGGACGTGGTCGCCAGCGAGATCAAGAAACTCGGCGGCGCGCTGCACATGGAGACGAAGCCCGGCGAGGGCTCGCGCTTCACCATCCGCCTGCCGCTCACGCTGGCCATCAGCCACGCGCTGATCCTGCGCGCCAACGACGAGTTGTACGCGCTGCCGCTGCCCACCGTCGAAGGCGTGGTGCGGCTGTCGCGCGCCGAAGTCGAGGCGCATCTCGGGCCGCGAAGCGCCGCCGTTCGAATACGGCGGCCAGAAGTACCGCTTCCAGCACCTGGCGTTCTACGTGGGCCGCGAGCCGGGTCCGCTGCCCGACGGCGACGTGACCGTGCCGGTGATCCTGGTGCGCGCCGGCGAACACTCCACCGGCCTCGTCACCGACGAGCTCGTCGGCAGCCGCGAGATCGTCGTGAAGAGCGTCGGGTCCGCAGATCGCGGCGATTCGCGGCATCTCCGGCGCCACGATTCTCGGCGACGGCCGCATCGTCATCATTCTCGACATCGGCGCGCTGGTGCGCACCGACTGGCGCGTCGCGCACCGAGCCGGTCATGCCGCGCGAGAAGACGGATACGCGCGTCGTCGCACTGGTGGTCGACGACTCGATCACCGTGCGCCGCGTGACGCAGCGCCTGCTCGAGCGCAACGGCATGCGCGTGCTCACCGCGCGCGACGGCGTCGATGCCATGGAGATGCTCCAGGAGCACACGCCCGACATCATCCTGCTCGACATCGAAATGCCGCGCATGGACGGCTACGAGGTGGCGACGCAGGTGCGCGCCGATCCGCGGCTCTCGGGCATTCCCATCATCATGATCACCTCGCGCGTGGGCGAGAAACACCGCGCGCGCGCCATCGAGATCGGCGTCGACGACTACCTCGGCAAGCCGTACCAGGAAGCGCAGCTGCTCGAGGCCATCGAGCCGCTGATCGCGCGCCGGCGCGAACGCGCATCTGCGGGAGGCTAACTAAATGGCCGAGCGGATATCCGAAATCTACAGCCTGCTGATCCCGCTGCTCGACGGGCGCCTGATCATTCCGCGCTCCTGCGTCGCCGAAGTCGTCGGCTTCCAGACGCCGTCGGAGATGCCCGGCGCGCCGCCGTGGTACCTCGGCACGTTCGCCTGGGGCAGCCGGCAGATTCCGCTGGTGTCGTTCGAAGGCACCTGCGGCCAGACGATTCCGCCGCTCACCGGCCGCACGCGCGTGGTGGTGCTGTTCGCGCTCGGCACGCAGGTCGAGGGCGGCTACTACGGCATGGTGTCGCAGGGCTTCCCGCAGCTGGTGCGCGTCAGCGCCGACATCCTGCGGCCCGATCCGACCAAGACGTTTCCCGAGCGCACGCCGATCATCTCTCAGGTGCGCATGATCAACGAGGCGCCGTGGATTCCCGATCTCGAGCGCATCGAGGAAATGATCGCCGAGGAGACCTCCGTCCTCGTAGAGTAGGCGGGTGTCCTCCTACCGCCCCGACATCGACGGCCTGCGCGCGCTCGCCGTCGGCTCAGTAATTGTCTTTCACGTAGCCCCGGCCCTGCTGCCAGGCGGGTTTCTCGGCGTTGACATTTTCTTCGTGATCTCCGGATACCTGATTTCCGGAATGATCCTCCAGGGCATTCGGGCCCGGACTTTCACGATCACCGATTTTTATCTGCGGCGCGCGCGGCGCATATTGCCCGCGCTGCTCACGATGTTGCTGGTCGTGTTCCTGGTCGCATTGCTCGTGCTCATGCCCGATGAGATGAAGCGCTTTGCCGATAGCGTGACCGCCAGCGCACTGTTTGTTCCGAACCTCGCCCTGGCGCGCGACGCGGGTTATTTCGACGCCGCTACGAGCACCAAGCCGCTACTGCACCTGTGGTCGCTCGGTGTGGAAGAGCAGTTTTACCTGGTGTGGCCGCTTGCGCTGTTGCTGTTCGCGGGCCGCGTCCGGCTCAAGGTCACCGTCATCGTGATCGCGGCGATCGCCGTGGCTTCACTCATTTCCCATGTCCTCATCTCTCACCATTACTCCGCGACCGCGGGTTTCTACCTGCCTTTCACGCGCTTCTGGCAGTTGCTCACCGGTGCTTTGATCTCCGCGGGGGCGCTGGCCCACCATCACGAACCGATCGAGGGCGGCGGTGCCACGCGTGCCGCCTGGCAGAGCAATGCCATGTCGGTCGTCGGACTGCTGCTGATCGTAGGCTCGATTCTCGCGACGCGCGCAGGCGGGGAATCGTTCGTGGGTGTCGCGGTGCCGGCCACCGTGGGCGCAGCGCTGTTCATAGCGGCGGGTCCCACCGCGCTGCCCAATCGCACCCTGTTTTCATCGCGGCTGGTGGTCTACGGGGGCCTCATCAGCTATCCGCTGTACCTGTGGCATTGGCCGCCGCTCAGTTTCCTGCGGATCCTGGAGATAGACCAGGGATCGACCGGCCGCCTGCTGCGGATCGGTGCGGTGGTTTTCGCCGTGGTCGCGGCCATGCTCACGTACCAATTCATCGAGTTGCCGCTGCGGCACCGGAAAGATCTGCGAAGGCTCGGCATACGCCTCACCAGTCTGTTAGGAGCGGCGGCTGTGGCGGGCGTCGCCGTGTCGATTGCCGGGGGGCTTCCGCAGCGGACGCCCATGGCCAATAACCCGCTCGAGTGGACTGCCGAGATGCGACGCGACGACCGTTGTTTCGCGAAGTACGGCCAGCCCGAGGACCTGCAAAATCTCGCGTTCTGCATTCGCAACGACTACACGCGGGAACCCTCCGTGGTCATCATCGGCGATTCGCACGCGAACATGTTCGTGCCCGGGGTGACTGCTGCGTATCCGCACGCATCCATCTTGCAAACCGGCGCGTCCGCGTGCCCGTACCTGCGCAACATCGAGTTCTGGAGCGACAACCAGCGCGAGCTTCGTCGGGTGTGCCCGCCGCTCATCGACGTGGCCTATCGGGGACTCACCCCCGCGGCGCGCGTGGTGATCCTGAGCGCGCGCATGCCTATCTATACGGCAACGCCCGCGGAATACGCGGCCATGTTCGACTATAACTTCCAGTCACCGAAACATTTTCAGTCTTCGGATTTTCCGGGCGCATCATCAGCGGAAGTGTACGAACGGGCACTGAAGCGCGACCTGGCGTTGCTGCTTGAGCAAGGGCGTGAGGTGGTGCTGATCCTGCCGGTGCCACCCCTGAATTTTTCGCCACGATCGTGCATGCGTATCCGTCCCGTGGACCGTTTGCTACCGGTTCGCGCTGATGGGTCGTGCAGCATTGCGCGTGCGACCGTCGATACGGCCCTGGCGACCTCCAGAAGCATCATTGCCCGCGCCGCCGGTTCGCTCGCGAGTCCCGACCTGCACCTGGTCGATCCCATGGAGGCCCTCTGCGACGCGGATGTGTGTCACGCGGAAATCGGCGGCAAACTCATGTATCGCGACGACGATCATTTGAGCGCCGACGGCGCGCGCCATGTCTGGTCGCGCATCCAGCCGCGCGGCTTGAGGGGACTTGCGGAGTTCGAATAATTCATCATTTGTCGTTCCAATGAAAACGATGCATCAGGCGGTGCAACAGCGGCGTGAACAGCAGCGCCGCGGTGACGATGAACACCAGGCCGGCGTACAGCGCGAAGAGCCCGGCGAAGAGCTTGCCGCCGTCGGTCATCGGCGCATTCACCGGGCCCATCCCACCTAACAACATTGCGACGTTGAGGAAGGCATCGAGCGGTCGCAAGTGTTCGAGATACACGTAGCCAGTCATGCCCAAGGCGATCGAAAAAGCGATCAACCCAAACGCGATCAGCGTGTGAATCAATATGCGCCGGGCGAACAAGGCGCGCGGCACCGGTTTTTGCATTCTTGGTTCGTACATGATGTCCCTCAGGAGAAATCACCGGCCACGGTCTGCAGGATGGACAGGGCGGCGAGACCGGCAGTCTCGGTGCGCATGACGCGCGGCCCCATACGGCAGGCCACGAAACCGTTCACCTGCGCCAACCTGCGCTCATTCTCTGCGAGCCCGCCCTCGGGGCCAATCAGCAGGACAATGGGACGCGGCGCTGCACGCGCCGCTGCGGAGGCCAACGACTCTTCGCCGTCGGCCGCCAGCAGGCAACGCAGTCCGCCCGTGATGAGTGCGGTCAAGGCGTCGCCAAGCGCCGCAGGCTCGCTCACCTCGGGCATGCGGTTGCGGCCGCTCTGCTCGCAGGCCGAGATGGAAATTGCCTGCCAGTGTTCGCGCTTGCGCGCGCGCTGTTTCACGTCGAGTTTGACGATCGAGCGCTCGCAGAGCACCGGCACGATGCGCATCACGCCCAGCTCGGTTGATTTCTGCACGATGAAATCCATGCGTTCGCCGCGCGCGACGCCTTGCAGCAATGTCACCTCGAGTGGAGATTCACGCTCGGCCGGCAGATGGTCGAGAACGCGGGCCATCACCTGTTTGCCGTTGCCGGCGACCAACGTTGCCGAATATTCGCCACCCAGCCCATTGAACAGGGTGAACGCCGCGCCGGGCTCGAGCCGCAGCACGCGTGTCAGATGCTCGCCGGCCTGGGCGGGCAGGAGAATTTCCGAACCTGGCGCGAGCGGTGCCGGCGTATAGATGCGCGTCAGGCGCATGCGAGCTCGATGCCCTCGGTGGCAATGCGGGACAGCAGCTCGATCTCCGCCGGGGTGATGACATACGGCGGCATGAAGTAGATCGTGGTGCCCAACGGGCGGATGATCGCGCCGCGCGTCAACGCGTGCTGGTAAATGCGCAGGCCCCGCCGTTCCTCCCACGCAAATGGTGTGCGGGTGGCGGGATCTTTCATGAGCTCGATGGCGAGGATCATGCCGCACTGGCGGATCTCCGCGACATGCGCGTGATCGCGCAGATGCTCCACGGCCGCGAGCATGGTCTTCGCAGTCACGAGGTTGCGCTCGAGCACCGGCTCATCGCGGAAGATCGCCAGCGTGGCGTTGGCAGCGGCGCAGGCGAGTGGATTGCCGGTGTAGCTGTGCGAATGCAGGAACGCATTGAGCTTCGTGTACTCATCGTAGAAGGCGCCATAGATCGCGTCCGTGGTTAGCACCACCGACAGCGGCAGGTAGCCGCCCGTGAGGCCCTTGGACAGGCATAGATAGTCCGGCCGGATGCCGGCCTGCTCGCAGGCGAACATGGTGCCAGTCCGGCCGAAACCCACGGCAATCTCGTCGGCGATGAGATGCACGCCGTAACGGTCGCAGGCGGCACGCAGTAGTTTGAGGTACACCGGGTCATACATGCGCATGCCGCCGGCGCACTGCACGAGGGGCTCGACGATCACAGCCGCCACTTCGCCGTGATTGTTCTCGAGCGCGGCTTCCATGTGCGCGAACATGCGCATCGCATGCGTGGCGGCGGTGACGCCGGGCTCGCGCGTGAAAGCGTCGGGCGAGGGCACCGTGATGACATCCATGAGCAGTGGCCGGTAGATGGACTTGTAGAGATCCACGTTACCCACGGCAAGCGCGCCCAGGGTCTCGCCGTGATAGCTGTTGGCCAGCGTGATGAATCGCGTCTTGCGCGCACTGCCGGAGTTGCGCCAGAAATGGAAGCTCATCTTCATGGCCACTTCGATGGCCGCGGAGCCGTTGTCGGCGAAGAAACAGCGGTTCAGGCCCGGCGGGACGATGCGCAGCAGGCCCTCGGCGAGAGTGACGGCGGGCTCGTGCGTGAAACCGGCAAAAATGGCGTGCTCGAGCCGCCCTAACTGTTCGACGATAGCGGCATTGATGCGCGGATTGGCGTGCCCGAAAAGATTCACCCACCAGGAGCTGATGGCGTCGAGGTAACGCTTGCCGGTGAAATCCTCGAGCCACGCACCATTCCCGGCGCGCAGCGGGATCATCGGCACGGACTCGTGGTCTTTCATCTGCGTGCACGGATGCCAGACGTGCGCGAGATCGCGCGTCACCCAGTCGTTGTTGCCGGTGCTCATCAGCGTTGTGCGTGCCCGTTTTCGCCGGCGGCTATTGTGGCATGATCGACTCTACGGAGCTGTCATGCGCGTCGATGTGAATACCGGCCTGATGGTCGGCGTCAAACAGGTCTTGTCACCGTTTTTCGATGAACGTCCGGCCGGAGTCGTGGCCGATCTCATCGTGCTGCATGGGATCAGTCTGCCGCCGGGCGATTTCGGCGGGCCGTGGATCGCGCGGCTGTTCACCGGAAACCTGCCCGCGAGCGCGCATCCCTCATTCGTCGAGCGCGCGTCGCTGCGCGTGTCGGCGCACCTGCTGATCCAGCGCGATGGGCAGCCGGTGCAGTTCGTGTCGTTCAACGATCGCTCCTGGCACGCGGGCAGGTCTGCCTGGCAGGGCCGCGAGGCCTGCAACGATTACTCGATTGGCATCGAGTGCGAGGGCACGGACGAGGTGCCCTATGAGGCCGCGCAATACAAGACGCTGCGCGTCTTGCTGCCGATGTTGTTAGAAGCCTATCCCGCGATCACTGCGGATCGAATCGTCGGACATTCCGACGTGGCGCCAGGACGAAAGACCGATCCCGGCCCGTCATTCGACTGGAGCCGGGTGCGCTGACGCCGTCAAATCTCGCGGCCACCTCGACATAGCAGCCAGCCGATTCCGGTCAGCACTGCCACCGCGACGGCTTTGTCGACAGTGGGCCAGCGCAGGATCCGGCCGCTCAGCAATGCGACGCCGATGATCGTCGCGGCGAACCAGAACAGGGTCTGAACCTCGACGGCCACGACGCCGTGGCTGCTCAATTTCCACAGTGCCAGCCAGTACATCAGCATGCCGAACTGAAATCCGGCGATGCACTTGAGCGCTTCTGGCCAGACGAATCGGCCGTCCTGCCAGACCTTGCTGGCATGGATGAAGCCCTCCGCATCACCCAGCCCGGAAAGCGTCGTGAACAGCACGATGAAGGCGATCGAGCCGGTCATTGCCGCAGCGCGTCGATTGCCGAACGCAACACGAGTGTCGCCCTCCGTAGCTGAATTCATTGCGTACCTCTCGTGGGGGTCAACGGAATGCGCGCGCAGAACCGGACACGCGTCAATCGCCTTCGGCGCATGTCCGCTATCGCCACCGAAGCCCGTTACTTCACTGCGGGCATCGCGCCGCTCCGGAGGCAGGGAGTCGTTTCATGATCGTCAGAGCTCACAACCGTTGTTTTTGGTTCGCCGCCCTGTTGCTCGCGCTCGCGGCTTGCGGTGGTGGTGGTGAGGACAGTGCGCCAGTCCCGCCTCCTGTGCCGCCGCCGCCACCACCGCCCGGCACAGTGATAGGCGCGGCCGGCGGAACGGTCACGGGCCCCAACGGCGCGCAGGTGGTGATTCCTGCGGGGGCGTTGGCGGGCGAGATCAGAATCAACATCGAGCAGAGTGCGACCGGCGCGCCACCGTTGCCCGGCGGCTTGTCAGTTTCCGGATTGACCTTCGCGTTCACCCCACACGGGACGAGCTTCGCTTTGCCAGTGACGATGACGCTGCCATTCGATCCGGCGCTGGTGCCTGCCGGCACAACGCCGGTGTTCTACAAGACAACGGATGCGCAAACTCAATGGGAGCCGGTGCGAACTGCCGTGTTTGAAGCGGCGAGTGTCAGCGCGCAGGTGTCCAGCTTTTCGAACGCCCAGGTAGTCATCGAGCCTTTGACGCTCATCGGCGTGGTGCGCCAGCCTAAGGTTCGAGCCCACCGGCGAAGCTGTCGAATTGCTCGATGATCATGAAGGCGTGCTAGATGAGCGCAGGGTAGTAGGTCCCCCCGGGTTATTCGAAACACCCATCGACGGCGACAATACCAGCGCGCTGGAAGCGTTCTCCGCCGCCGACGGCGTGCCGTTCTGGGTCGGCTCGGAAAGCGGCAAGGGCCTGGTGTCGCTCACCCAAAGCCAGGGCTTCATCAAGGAAACCGATGACGCGACCCTCGAGCTGGTCGTGAGCGCCGCGTTGCTGGAGGCCGTGGACTTGAATCTGATGCCGGGCACGAGTGAGTGCCCTTACGGCACGAGCACTGCCACTTGCACGCCGATCCGGGCGACGCTCATGTTCGAAGCCGAGCTCACCATCCTGACGCCGCGCGGCGAAGATTTCCTGTACGTCGCGGATGAAGACGACGAAGACGATACTCCCGTACTGGACACCGGCACCATCATGCAGCTCAAGGGCCACGCGGGAGAGTGGGGCCAGATAGTCAGCCAATCTCATGACCGGATGTCGAGTGCTTTCAGCTATGCCAACGTCGAGATGACCGAAGACGTGAATAGTGATGCCGCGAAATCGCACCCGCGAATGCGACTGTCGGGCCCGGTGGTCATCCCGGTTGATCTGTCCGGAATCCAGCGTTCCCGTACGTTCTGGATCAACTCGTTCATCGCGGCACATACCCTTAACAAGCGCGGCCGGGAATCGGGAGTTGGCGCCTTTGTACGCGACCCCGCCAAGATCGGCGGCGCAGCCCTGAACTTCACCGGCCTGAGGCCAACCAATGAGCCCCGGCCCACGCCGCGAGCTGCGCGCCGCACGGCACAGTGCAGCACCGGGCCCGATCCACAAGCCGGTGAGTTGCAATTCAGCGCTCCAGTCTATGTGGTGATCGAGGGGGCATCAGCCGAGTATGAGCCCAGCGATATCCTGATCACGCGCAGCAATGGAAGCACCGGCAACCTCAGCGTAACGCTCACCCTCGACGGTGGTACCGCGGCGCCCGGCGTGCATTACAACCCGATCGCAACGACCGTGCACTTTGCCGATGGCGATGCGACGCCGCGCGCCATCGGCATTGACGTGTTGCAGAACGGCATTGTGGGGGCGGACACGACGGTCAACCTCACTCTGTCGGCACTGCACGGCTGCGGCACACTCGGCGCGCAAACCAGCGCACTGCTGAAGATTCTCGACGACGATCGTGCGCCGACGCCGCCAGCGTTCTTTACGGTCGGCGGCGTCGTCACAGGCTTGAGCTCGGTCGTGGGAAGCAATCTGGTGCTCGAGGATCATCACGGTCTGTTCCTCGAGATTGCCGGCGACGGCCCATTCGTTTTTACCTCGTTACCGTCGCCGGCGGGCACCGCCTATTCCGTCCGGGTATTCAACCAGCCGCGCAACCTGCTGGGCATCCAGACGCAGGCATGCATCGTCACCAACGGCACGGGAGTGCTCGGCGACGCGAATGTCACCAACGTACAGGTGATCTGCGCCGATCTCTAACTACAGCGCATCAGCGCTGCCGCGCCACCTTCGCGAGGCTGGCGTCGCCGGGAAGTGGCGAGGCCGCAAGGATTTTCTCGGCGCGTGCGAGCCGCGCTGCTGCTTCCGCGTTTTGGCCGAGTGCAAGGAAACAGCGGCCCAGCCACAACGCAGCTTCACCCGCCCAGCGCTTGCCAGGATCGAAGTCCTGCCAGAACAGGTCGGCCTTCTGCAGCGAGGGCAGCGCCGCGGCGAATTCTCCTTGCTGCATCAGGACGCGCGCCATGCCGACCATCAGATCGGCGCGCGCGGGTGAGATTTGTTGCTTCTGCGCATTGGCGAACAGCGATTCCGCTTGTGCAAAGAGTGGTTGCGCAACCGCGAACTCGCCGAGATCGAGCCTGGCAAGTGCCATTTCCACCAGGCCGATGGCTCGATCGTTGCGCTGCATGAAGTCATGGTCGTTGATCAATGCGGCCGCGATACTCTTTTCAAGCCATGCCAGCGAATCGCCAGGACGACCCTGCAAGCGCAACAGGCTTCCCATGTGCCTCATTGCCTGATGGTGCGGACGTGATCCTGGTGGCGATTGGTCCAGCGCTTGCCGCAACTGCTGTTCGGCCTCGGAAAAACGCCCGACCTGAGCCAACGCCATCCCGAAGCTGGCGCGTGCAAACGGTGTTCCCCCTGCGTCGGCCGCAACCGAGACGCGAATGGCTTCGTCGAGACCCTCGACAGCCGATTCACCCGCGCGGCTGGCGAGCAGCGAATGGCCGAGCAGTCGCGCGCGATAGGCATGTATCGACGTCCCTGGTGCCCCCTCTTTCAGGTAGATAGCAACCGCCCGCCGGGCGCTGGCGACCGCGGCGCGCGGATCCCCGCGTTCGAGTTCCGAGGGAACGATGGTTGCGCTCAGCTCGCCCACCATCCGGCTTTCCGCCCCCAACACGGTGATGGCTTTGGCGGTCACGTCGCGCAGCATGGCGGCGGCGGTGTCGTAGTCCCCCACGTGCATCAGCGCATTCGCGTAGTACTGCGCTGAATCGATGACCTGCGGATGGGTGTAGTTGCCGCTGAAGTTCGCCAGCATGATGTCGAGCGCTCGCCGTGACGGTTCCACCGCCAACGCCATGCGGTCCGTGAAGATGTATGCCTTGCTCAGGAATTGCAGAGCGGTGGCCTCTTCGGCTGAGCGCGGGCCGAGAATCGCGGTTGCGGCGCGCAACGCCTCATTGGCCGCCTGCTCGGTGACTGCAAAGTCGTCGAACGCCAGACCGAGCGCAGACTCGTGCAGCTTCGCCCGGACGAACAGCGGGCTCATCGTCAGGCGGGCGGCGGTCAAAGCCGCGAGCGATCGCCGAAGCTCGGCGCGCGCCTCGTCGTTTCTGCCGAGATATTCGTAGGCCTGCGACAGACCCAGATGCAGGCGGGCGTTGAGCAGCGGGTCGGCGGCAGCGGTCTGCTGCTGCAACCGCAGCGCTCTTTCGGTCACCCGCGCCGATTCCTTGTTTTCCTGCAGACCGAACAAGCTCTCGCCGATGATGGCCAGCATCTCCACCTGCAACGCCGGCGATGCATCGCCGCGCTCATCCAGCCGGCGTTCGGCCTGCAACAACAACTCGACGGCCGACAGGGCTTGCCCTTTTCCCTGCGTGGGGTCGGCCTCGCGAAACACCGCGGCGATGAACTCCTGTACTTGTTCCGCCCGCGCCGATTCCGCCAGCGCCACTCGTGCCTGCCACACCGCGATGGCGGCGCCGGCGAGAACCGCCGCGAAGACCGCCGCGCCCGCGGCGACCGGGAGCTTGTGGCGTGCGACAAACTTGCGTGCCCGATACCAGCGGCTGTCCGGCTGCGCCAACACCGGGCGCGCGTCGAGGTGACGCTCGATGTCGTCCAACAAGGCATGGACGGTGGGATAGCGCTCGGCTGGTTTCTTCTTGAGTGCCTTGAGAATGATGGTATCGAGATCGCCCCGCAGCCACTTGCGCGACGGGCCGTCCGCCGCATCGCTGGGCTGGGGCGGGTCGGCCGCCACGATTGCGTCTTCCAGGGCGCCGCGCGAGTCGCGCTGCAATTTGTAGGGGCGATGGCCGCTGAGTAGTTCGTACAGGATCACGCCCAGCGAATAGACATCAGACGCGATGGTGAGCGGCTCGCCTAAGATCTGCTCCGGCGAAGCGTAGTCCGGCGTCAGTGCACGGCCGGAAATCTCCGTGAACCGGGATTCTGTCGCCTGTCCCTCTTCCAGCAATTTGGCAATGCCAAAATCCAGCAGTCTCGCCTGACCGTCGGCGCTAACAAGAATGTTGGCGGGCTTGAGGTCGCGATGCACGACCAGCTTGCCATGCGCGTACGCGACCGCTTTCGCCACTTGCGCGAACAGCTGCAGCCGCGCGTGCACCGTGAGCCGCTGTTCGCGGCAGTACTCGTCGATACGAAGACCCTCGACGTATTCGATGGCGAGATACGGCTGGCCGTCCGGAGTGAGCCCGGCGTCGTACAGGTGCGCAATATTCGGATGGGTGAGGGTGGCGAGAATCTCCCGTTCGCGGACCATGCGCTCGGCGAGCCCGGCGCGCTTCCACGCGCCGTGCGGCAGCTTGAGCGCAACCGGCCGGTTGATGAGCCCGTCAGTGCGCTCCGCCAGCCAGACCACTCCCATGCCGCCGCTGCCCAATTCACGCAGCAGTCGATACGCACCGATCTCATCGCCTGCCTGTTCACCGCGAGCGGAGGCTGGCGCCAGGTCGGCTGGTGCGAGATCGAACTTCGGCAGGGTATTCAGGAAGTCGCCGGTTTCGGCCAACTCGGCTCGCGCGAGCAGAGTGCGCAGGCGCGGCTTGAGCCCCTCGAACTCGGACGCCAGAGTTTCTATCCACTGCAAACGTTCGGTTGCGGGCCGGTCCAGGGCTTCGTCCAGCAGGCGATTGAGCGCCAGCCAGGTCGCAGCGTCGATCCGAGGCTCTTGCATGATGACTCTCCCAGCACATACGCCGTTGATCGTTCAATAACGGCTTGGCGAGCGCTATCCGGACATCGTCCCGCGAATCATTTGAGGGCCTCGGCCAGCAAGAGCCGGGCCTTCTGCCAGTCGCGCCGTACGGTGCGATCGTTGACGCCCAGCACAGTGGCGATCTCGGTTTCAGTCATGCCGGCGAAATAGCGCATCTCGACCACCTGGACGAGCCGGGCGTCATGTTGCGCCAGTTCTTCCAGCGCCTCGTGGACCCGCAGTATTTCACTTTCTCCGGCACCCGGCGCTTCGCCTATTTGCGAGTCGAGGGTGACGTGCACCGCATCGCCGCCGCGCCGCTGGGCGAGTCTTTCGCGCACGAAGTCGACGATTACCGAGCGCATCACGTGACTGGCATAGCGCAGAAAATGTTGTCGATCGCCAATGTGCAGCCGACCGGCGTCGGCGAAACGCAAGAAAGCCTCGTGCACCAGGGAGGTGGTGTCGAGCATGGTGTTGCGACTGCCCTTGCGCAGCCGCGCTCGCGCAAGGCCGCGCAGCTCAGCGTAGGTTGCATCGAACACGATTCTCAATGCCGCCTCGTCGCCGTCCTGCGCGCGACGGATGAGGTCCGTCAGGGATTCGGCTTCGCCCATGGCAATCCGTTTGCCCGAGGCAGGTCAGCGGCCCGAGCCGCGATCATGACGCCACAGCACTTCGGATCCTTGCTCGTGACGCGCGAGCACGCGTGCCAGCACGAACAACAGATCCGACAGGCGGTTCAAGTACTTCGGTACTTCGGCGTTCACCTGCTCGGACGCGGCCAGGGTCCACACGCACCGCTCGGCGCGGCGCACGATGGTACGGGCCAGGTGGCAGTGCAGCGGCCGCCGGACCGCCACCGGGCAGGATGAAATCCTTGAGCGCGGGCAGCGGTTCGTTGAACCGGTCGAGCACCTGCTCGAGCTGATCGATCTGCTGCTGCCTTGATGAGTTGCGTGCCCGGAATGCACAGCTCGCCGCCGAGATCGAACAGATCGTGCTGGATCCCGGTCAGGCAGCGCGCCACGTCGTCGGGCAGGGGCACGCTGAGGATCACGCCGATGGCGCTGTTGGCTTCGTCGACGGTGCCGTAGGCCTCGACCCGCGCGTGATCCTTGCGCACGCGCTGGCCATCGCCGAGGCCGGTGGTGCCATCGTCGCCTGTGCGCGTGTAGATCCTGCTCAAGCGATTGCCCATACCGCCTCCGAAGCTGCTATTCGAAGCTGTAGCGTACTCCAACAGTGTATGAGCGGCCCTCGGTGCGATAGCCCTGCGCGAGGACGTAGTCCTCATCGAAGAGGTTCTCGAGGCGCCCCTGCAGCGTGAGCGCGCCGTTCACCCGGTAGCGCAGCGTGGCGTTGACCAGCGCATAGGAATCCATCGTGACGTTGTCGGGGAAACCGAAATCCTTGCGATTACCGAATGCGGCGACATCCACGCCCAGATCGAGCGGGCCCACGTCACGATTGACCGCCACGCATGAGCGACTCGCGCGAGCGGCGCAGCAGACGTTGGTAGGCGGTCTCGTTGCGCGGGTTTTGCATGGTGAGCTCGGCGCGCGCCCGCCAGCCTTCTCCATTGAACTGATATCCGAGCTCGACGCCCTTGATGCGCGCGCGCTCGATGTTGCGGTTCTGGCCTTCGAAAGTATCGAAATCGACGACTACGTAGTCGATCAGGTCGCGGATGCGATTGTCGAACGCGGACAGCGACACCTGCTGGCGTGCGCCTATCTTCTGGCGCACGGCGATTTCGAACTGGCGCGACACTTCCGGTTCCAGATCGGGATTGCCGCCGAAGCCGAAGCGGTCGGTGCTGTCCGGCGCGCGGAACGCGCTGCCGCCGCTCAGTGTGACGCGGGTGCCGGTGCCGAATGCCGCACCGAGCTCCGCGTTCCAGGTGACCTCCGATGCCGAAGGTCTCGTGATCGACGTGGCCGAAAGCCACTCTGCGAGGTGACACGGCCCACGGTGAACTGATCCTGCACGAACGCCTGGGTCACCAACGTGTCTTCGTCGAACACGGTGCCGAACGATTGCGCGCGCGTATTCTCGTCGCTGCGTTGCACACCGAAACTCAGCGTGTGCGCGCCGATGGCGGCGAGGTCGGACTGCACGTCCACGGTGGTGCGCTGCGTGCGCGCGTAGTCGAAATCCGCGGGTCCGAAGCCAGCCTGCAGCTGTTCGATGTCGTCGAGCGCGCGGCTCACGGTGGCGCGCACGCCGAAGCCGTCATCGTCGCGGTAATCGCTTTCGAGCGAATAGACGCTGTTCTCGAAGTCCTGCGAGACGTCGGCGTACGGCGGATCGCTGAAGGTCTGCGAGGAGTACTCGGTGCGGCCCGCGGCGCGCCACGCCGCGCGCGCGGAATCGTCAGCGCGTCGGTGGCGGCGAGCTCCGCGAACGCGCGGCCGGTGACGTTGCGATAGCCGCGATCGGAATCGTCGTCGACGAAAACCGGCATGCCCTCGCTCTCGCGCATAGCTGCCGCCGAACCCGAACTTGAGCTTCTCGCCGGCCGTCATCGCCGCGTCACCGAACAGCTGCTGCGTGGAATGGCTGCCGAAGGTGGCGCCGGCGCTCACGCCGTCTTTGGCGGCGCCGCGCGTGAACAACTGCACGACGCCGCCGATGGCGTCGGTGCCATACAACGACGAGCGCGGACCCTTGACGATTTCGATGCGTTCGAGCGACTCGGGCGCGATGTTCTGCAGGGCTGCGCCGCCGATGGTGCCCGGATTGATGCGCACGCCGTCGATGAGCACCACGGTGTGGTTGCTTTCGGTGCCGCGCATGAACAGCGAAGTAGTTTGGCCGGGTCCGCCATTGCGCGCGATCTCGAGGCCGGCATGGGTCTGCAGCAGCTCGCTCACGTCGCTGGCGAGCGAACGCTCGATGTCGTCGCGCGAGATGACGATGACCGGCGCGCCGACCGCATCGAGCGGCACCGGCGTGCGCGTGGCGGTGACGATGGTTTCTTCGAGATCGTCCTGCGCGAAGGCCTGGCATGAAAAGAAGGCGGCAGCGACGGCGAGCGCCAACCGCGAGTAGCGAAAATTGCTGTTCATTTGAATAAACCTTTCCATGCACGCCCGCATGGCCGAGAGTCGATGAACGCCCAGTGGTACGCGCGGAATGGAGAGGCTTTGGAGCCCTTCCCGATGCCCGCCGCATCACTGGGAAAATACCGATCGGCCGGTCTCCGGACTCTCGAACTGAAACATCGCTGTTCCGGCGCATCGCCTTCCCGAGCCTTGCGGCTCAGTGGCAGTTGATGCGCTTGGGTTCGATTACCGTTGCGGGGGCAGTGCTGGAATCACCTTGCGGTTCACCAGCTTCCCGTAACCTTTCGGCGGGCGCACTCTAGCGAGATTCGCCGCGAATTGACAGTTCTCGGCGCGGCTCACCGCAGGCTTCGCCCGCCATGACGAAACCCAAGATGTCGAATGAGCTCGAAGCCGCACTCGACGCGGCTCGCGCCGCCGCCGAGGTCATTCGCGGCTTCTATCAACGCAATGTCAGGATCGAGGTCAAGGCGGACAAGACACCGGTCACCGAGGCCGACGTGCGTGCCGAAGAGGCCATCCGCGATCTGCTCACCAGACGCTTTCCGTCTTTCGGCTTCTACGGCGAGGAAACCGGCAAGTCGGACATGAACGCCGAAAGTGTCTGGCTGGTCGATCCCATCGACGGCACCAAGTCGTTCGTGCGTGAGTGCCCGTTCTTCTCCACGCAGATCGCGCTGATGCGCGGCGGCAGATTCGTGTTAGGTGTCTCGATGTGCGCCGGCCTACAACGAGCTCGCCTGGGCCGAGGCCGGGAGCGGTGCATTTCTCGACGGCAAGCCGATGCACGTGAGCAAGGTGTCCGCGCTCGATGCCGCCATCGTATCCACCGGCAACCTGAAGACTCTGGCGGCGTCGCCGGCGTGGGCGCGGTTCGGCGGGCTTGATCGGCGGCATCAACCGCATCCGCGGATACGGCGATTTCGTCCACTACCACCTGCTGGCACGCGGCGCGCTCGACGTGGTCATCGAATCCGACGTGAACATCCTCGATATCGCGGCGCTGACGGTCATCGTCGAAGAAGCCGGTGGAAAGTTCACGGACCTCAAGGGCGCGGCCGTCGACCTCGCCACCACCAGCGTGCTCGCCACCAACGGAGCAGCCCTGCACGATCGCGTCCGCGAAACCCTGCGTTTCGGAAGCTAGGCGATGTCGGTTTTCCTGCGCTGGGGAATATTCGGAATTCTCGGTGTCGCCGGACTGATGTACGCCTACAACGCGAGCAAGCAGCTGGCGGCAAACCGCTCGACCAGAGCCGCGCCGGCGGCTGCGGTCGAGACGGCGGTGCAGGCCGCGCCTGCGGCCGGAGTGACGCCGGCCTGCGAGGAAGAGCTGCAGGTCGCCGTGGCGGCAATGAAGGCGCGCCGCGACGGTGAACCCCTCGATCGGCTGCTGCGCATCCAGATCATCGCGTTTCAATCGGACCCGAAACGTCGCGGACGGCTCGAGACCGTGGCGCGGAAGTGGTTCGAATGGGTTGGCACGGAACCGAGCGCCGGCTCCCTGCGCAACACGGCGCTGCGCGATTGCTGGAAATTCAGTCCGGCGCCATGAAGCGTTGCGCGCCCAGACGCGTTTCCGCGTAGCGCAGGCCATAGAGCCGCCCCAGATGCCCGGTGTCGAGCGCCGCACAATCGACGAGCTCGACACCGCCATCGCCATGCAGCAGGCAGGCGCGATCCGCGTAACGCAGGGCGAGGTTTGGCTCATGCAGGCTGGCGATGACCGCGGCGCCGGCGCGCGTGAGCATGCGCAGCCGCTCGAGGATGCCGAGCTGCTGCGCGGGGTCGAGGTGGTTGGTGGGCTCATCGAGCAGGTAGATAGACGGCGCCTGGACCAGCAGGCGCGCGATGGCCGCGCGCCGCTGCTCGCCACCCGACAGCGTGGCCAGCTCGCGGTGCGCGAGTGATGCCGAGACCGACGTCGTCGAGCGCCTGCGCGACACGCTGCGCGTCGGCCATGCCCGCCGGTTCCCAGAAACCCAGATGGGCGAAGCGACCGAGCAGCACGGTTTCGCCGAGCAACCCTTGTGGCGCGGCATCCGGGTCCTGGGGCAGGAACCCCAGCCGCATCGCGACGTCGCGGCGCGCCAGCGTGGCCATTTCCCGGCCGCCGAGCAGTACCGAACCTTCCGCGGCGGGGCGCAGTCCAGCGAAGGTCCGCAGCAGCAGCGACTTGCCCGTGCCGTTGCCGCCGAGCAGCGCGATGAATTCGCCAGCCCGAACCCCGGCAGTGAAGTCATCGATGAGCAGGCGTCCCGGGACCGCGACGCGCAGGCGGTTGATTTCCAGCAAGACGGCGCTCATGGACGGGTCCAGCGGATTTCGAGCGCCGTGGCCGGCCCGACCAGGACGTCGTCTAGCGACTCCGGCATTTCGAAGGTGTGGGAATCGATGGCGTAACGGCCGGCCATGATTTCGGCGAAGGACTGCGGATACCGCGGCTCGCGTTCCGGCTCCGCGTAGCCGATGGGATACTGCGGCGCAAGCGTGGACGGGTCGTATTTGTCCGAGGCGCCTAGCGTATGCAGTATCTCGTGCGCAATGACGACGTTGTTAGTGCGCGTCATGTCACGGTCTGCGAACGCGTGCACCACACCCACCAGGCCTTTCTGCATGCCCACGGAATGCGGCACGATGCTCGTGAACGAAGGATCGTGATAGCGCACGAATACGCGGATCTGCGGTGGTGTCCGGCCCGCGGCGCGCACCGCGCGGCGCGCATACATGCGCAATTTCAGGCTCCACCACATGTTCTGAAGCAGGTTGCTGTCCGCCGCCCGCTCCGGCGGCTTTTCCGCGACCGGCGGATAGAGCTCGACGCTGACCGGGCGCGCGATGTCGACACCATGACGCCGTGCTTCACGGTTCAGGAATTGCTCGATGTCGGCGACGCCGGCCAAGGGCAGTCGCGCGATGTAATCGTGCGTGACCGCGTTGTTGGATTCGGCGATGGGGAACAGGCCGACCCGCAGAGTTTCGTCCCAATCCGTGGTGCTGAGCCGGTCGTACCAGTTGGACCAGGCGGCCATCCCAAGGATCAGCATCAGGATCGCGATGCGTAAATTGCGCCACACCATCTTAGGGCTGCAGGCGCGTCGCGACCCAGGGTCCCGGGCGAAACCCCGCGCCCGCGGTAGTTAGCGAGCGCGTCCAGCGTGCGCGTTCGTGGATGCGCGAGGCGCCTTCGATCCACAGCTCCACGGCATCGGCCCAGACGTAGTAACCGCCCCAGAACGGCGGTCGGGGAATCGCCGCGCCTTGCGGCTCATTGATGTTCGCCAGCGTCGGCTCGGGGGTGCCGAAGCGCGTCGCCGCCGCGCGTACCGCGGCATTGAGCTGCTCTCGCGACCGCAGTGGCTGGCTCTGCGCGCTCGCCCAGGCGCCGAGGCGGCGCTGCCAGTTGCGCGATGCGAAATACTCGTCGCTCTCGGCGTCCGGTGCCTTGACCACCACGCCTTCCATGCGGATCTGCCGGTGCGACTGATCCCAGTGGAACACCAGCGCGGCGCGCGCGTTCTCCGCGAGCTCGCGTCCCTTGCGCGAGTCGTAGTTGGTGACGAACGACACGCGGCCGAGTTCGACGTCGAACTCCTTGCACAACACCACGCGCGCCGACGGCTGTCCAGCGGCGGTGGCGGTGGCGAGCACCATGGCGTCGGGATTGGGTTGCTGGCGGGCGGCGAGGGCGGTGGCGAGCCAGGCGCTGGCGAGCGCCATCGGCTCGGCCGGCAGGGGATCGGGCAGCAGGTCGTTGTAGAGCTCCATGGCCGATATGTTATCCGTGACGCAGCAGCCTTGCAGTCGTGCTTCGCAGTCGATAAAAGCTAGGTGGTTATTCGTAGTTAAGGGTGATTCATGAGCTCGCTCGACGACCTGCGCCGCAGGATCAACGAACTCGACCGTCAGATCCTCGAGCTGGTCGGCAAACGCCAGGAAACCAGCCGCGAGGTGGCGCGCGCCAAACGCGCGACCGGCCATGCCACGCGCGACTACAACCGCGAGCGCGAAGTGCTGCTCGCGGCGCGCGAGGCGGGCAAGCAGTACGGGGTTTCGCCCCAGGTCGCCGAGAACATCCTGCGGCTCCTGATCCGCTCCTCCCTAACTACGCAGGAGCAGGCGAGTGTCGCGGCGCAGGGCGCGGGCAGCGGCCGCACGCGCGCTGGTCATCGGCGGCGCCGGCAAGATGGGCCGCTGGTTCGCCGAGTTCATGGCCTCGCAGGGCTTCGCCGTCGAGATCGCCGATCCGGCCGGCGCGCCGACCGGTTTCGTGCACCTCGCCGACTGGCGCAGCTCCGCGCTCACGCACGACTTCATCGTGATCGCCACGCCGCTCGGCGTCACCGACAAGATCCTGCGCGAGCTCGCGATGCGCCGCCCCAAGGGCGTGATCTTCGACGTCGGTTCGCTCAAGTCGCCGCTGCGGGCCGGCCTCAACGCGCTCAAGTCGCACGGCTGCCGCGTGACCTCGCTGCACCCGATGTTCGGACCCGACACCGAGCTGCTCTCGGGCCGCCACGTGATCTTCGTGGAAGCGGGCTCGGCCGAGGCCACCCAGGCGGCGCGCGAGCTGTTTGCGTCCACCATGGTCGAGCAGGTGGTGATGTCGCTCGACGAGCACGACCGCCTCATCGCCTACGTGCTCGGTCTGTCGCACGCGCTCAACATCGCCTTCTTCACCGCGCTCGCCGAGAGCGGCGAGGCGGCGCCGCGGCTCGCCAAACTGTCGTCGACCACGTTCGATTCGCAGCTCGACGTCGCCTCGCTCGTGGCGCAGGAAAGCCCGGAGTTGTATTTCGAGATCCAGAGCCTCAACGACTACGGCGCCGAATCGCTCGAGGCGCTGTCGCAGGCGGTGGAACGGCTGCGCACCGCGGTGATCTCGCAGGATTTCGAGGCGTTCGCGACGCTCATGCGCCGCGGACGTGAATACCTCGAAGACCGCCGATCGGTTGCCGAGCGGCGTGCGTGAGCGTGACCTCGCGCGATCCGTACGCTGGCACACCGGAAGAGCTTGCGCGAGCGCCTGCGCGCGCTCACCGAGGAGGTGGCGCGCAATGAGCTGTTGTTGCGCAAGACCCAGGCGCGGGAAGTCGAGCTGTTGCGCGCGCACTCGCTGGGTGAGCTCTTCGATCGCATTGTCACAGGCCTGCGCGACGCCTACGCACTCGATGTCGTGACGCTTGTCGCTGTTCGATCCGCAGCACGAGCTGCGTCATCTGTCCGGCAATGAAAACCTTCCGGCCACGGTGATCGAAGAGGTGCGCTTCATCGATTCCGTGTCGCCGCTTGCGCCCAAGCTCGCGCAGTTCGATCGGCCCTGGCTCGGGCCTTACAACGCTGCCGACCATGATGCTGCTGGTTTCGCCGACGCTGAGTCGCGGCAGCATCGCGCTGATCCCGCTGCCGCGCGACAACCGCGCAATCGGCGTGGTCGCCTTCGGCAGCCGCGATCCGAAACGTTTCACCAGCGATCTTGCGGCCGATTTCCTCTCGCACCTCGGTGTCATCGTGGCGATCAGCCTCGAGAACGCCGTGAACCGCGCGCGCCTGGTGCGCAGCGGCGTCACCGATTTCCTGACCGGATGGCACAACCGGCGTTATTTCCACAATCGCCTGCGCGAGGAGCTGGCGCGCGCGGAGCGCACCGGCAAGCCGCTGGTCTGCCTCATGATCGACATCGACAACTTCAAGGAGATCAATGATCGGTTCGGTCATCTGGCCGGCGACGAAGCGCTCAAGGAAGTGGCGCGGCGCGCCGAAGCGGAGATTCGTGCCGGTGACACCGGCGCGCGCTTCGGCGGCGACGAATTCGCAATCCTGCTCGCCGGCGCGGAAATCGCCCACGCCACGAAGCTCGCCGAGCGCATTCATCACAGCGTGGGCTCGACGCCGATCCGCGTTCACGGCGGCGCGCACGTGACCGTGACTTTGTCGATCGGGCTCGCGACCGCGCGGCCGCAGCCGCGTTCCCATGACTACAAGGCCCTGGCCGAAAGACTCATCGCCGAAGCCGACGCCGCGCTGTACCGCGCGAAGAGCGCCGGACGTAATCGCGTCGAGATGTCGACGCATGTCATCGGTTAGCTCTATCAGGCGCGTGGGCCTTCCAGGCGCCTCAGAAGCACCAGGAACATCGGCACGCCCAGCAAAGCCATGATGGCACCGACCGGCAGCTGGCGTGGTGCCGCCACGGTCCTCGCCACGAGGTCGGCCGCGGCTAACAAGGTACCGCCAGCGAGCGCCGCAGCCGGCACCACCACGCGGTGCGCTGCCGTACCGAACGCCAGCCGCACCAGATGCGGTATCACCAGCCCGATGAATCCGATCGTGCCACCCTGGATCACTGCGCCTGCGGTCATGAGGCCGGCGAGCACCACGATGACGATCCGCCAGTGAGTGAGATCGAGCCCAAGGCTCTGCGCCGTGGTCTCACCGGTAGCGAGCACGTCGAGGGGTCGCGCAATGAGGGCCACTGCCACGGTGGCTAACAATGCCGCCGCCAGCATGATCCATGGATGCGCGGCCCACCCGAGATCGCCGGCGAGCCAGAACATCATGCCGCGTAACTGGCCATTGTCGGCGAGTACCAGCACGAGCGTGACCAGCGCGCCGCACGCGCTGGCCACCACCACGCCGGTGAGCAGTACGCGTACGGTGGCACCACCGCGCGCCAGGACGAGCACCAGCAACGTGGCCGACATGGCGCCGATGGCCGCCGCGCACTGCACCGCCCATAGCGAAGCTCCCAGCAACAGCGCAAGCAAGGCGCCGACCGATGAACCACCAGACACACCGAGAACGTACGAATCCGCGAGCGGATTGCGGAACAGTGCCTGCAACAACACTCCGGCCAGCGCTAACAGGGCGCCGATGGTGAATGCCGACAGCAGCCGGGGGGCGCGCAGCTCCAGTACCACGGTGCGCGCCGGTTCGGCGGCGTCGCCAAAAAACGCGGCAATGGCGGGACGCACGCCGATGTCGGTGGTGCCCGCGATCAGGCCCAGGCAAGCGATCGTCGCCGCGATTCCGATCAGCAGGGCGAAGCGCAGTTTGGAGGGCGGACGCGAAGGCACGTGGCATTGTCCGATAAAACTACGGAAAGCTGTGCAGCGTTTCCCTGTGCCTTGTTCGGCCGCGTGCCACCCGGTAAAACGTGGTGTCATGAGCGACTGGATCGACGCACAGGGTTATCGAACGAATGTCGGCATCGTGCTGATGCGTGACAACGGCGAGGTGTTCCTGGGGCAGCGCACGGGCGGTCGAGGCTGGCAATTTCCGCAAGGCGGAGTGCGCCAGGGCGAACCCGTGGAGCAGGCGTTGTATCGCGAGCTGCAGGAAGAAATCGGCCTCGAGCGCCGGCATGTGACGCTGGTCGGGTCCACCAGCGACTGGATTCGCTATCGTCTGCCGAAGCGCTATGTGCGGCGCGGGCGTGGTCCGACCTGCATCGGGCAGAAGCAGCGCTGGTTCCTGCTGCGGCTCGCAGTCCCGGAAGCATCCGCTGAATTCAGCTTCACGCACACCAACGAGCCGGAATTCGACGGCTGGCGCTGGGCAAACTACTGGGAGCCGGTGCGCGAAGTGATCTATTTCAAACGTCCCGTGTATGTGCGCATGTTGACCGAGCTCGCACCCGCGGCGTTTCCCGGCGGTCCGCCGCCGCTGCCTGACTGGTGGCAACCGGAAATCGCCGCGACCGCGGAAGAGTGATCAAATGCCTGGCTTGCCGCCGAAACTCGTCGTCACCACCTACGCGCCGACTCGCCGCTGGATCACCATCGTCCTGCTGATGCTGATTGTTGCCGCGGGCGTGTACGGCATGTTCGAATTCGGCCGCTACAGCGCCGGCTTCGATTCACTCGCGGCGCTCAAACAACGTGCCGAGCTGCGTGGTGAAATCGAGGCTGGCGAGGCTACGATTTCCGAGCTGCGGGCCAAAGTGGCGCTACTGGAGTCCTCCACCGTAGGCCAGACCCGGGAGCGCGAGGAGGTGCAACGCACGATCGGCGATCTGCAGGCCCAGGTGGCCCGGGCCAACCAGGAATTGGCCTTTTTCCGCGGGATCGTCACCCAAAATGCGAACTCCGCCGAGGTAAAAATCCAGCAGGCGCGTATGGTGGCGACGGCCACGGCAAACAAATTTCGCGTCCGCGTGACACTGGTCCAGCCCATGAAGCCGGATACAGTCGTGAGCGGCGTCGTTGTTCTGTCGGTGGATGGCGAGGTAGATGGCAAGCCCGGGCGTGCGGATTTCGCGACACTCTCAGGCGGCAAGCGACGTGAGATACCCTTCACCTTTCGATATCTCGAGACCATTGAAGAGGAAATCACCGTGCCCCCGGGCATGAAACCCGAACAGCTTCTAGTCGAAGTCCGGTCCAACCGGCGTGGTTCCGCGCCGGTCCAACAGTCGTACGTGTGGAACGTCGATCCGCAGTGAGCGGAGCGCGCGGGAGAGCTTAATGTTCGGTCGTCGCAAGCAGGCATCCATGCGCATCGATACGCTTCTTGGCAAGGCCGCCACTCTCAACGGTGACCTGGAATTTGCAGGCGGGCTGCACCTCGACGGCCGTGTGAACGGCAATGTGCGCAGCGCTGCTGACGACGGCGGCGCTTTGTCGGTGAGCGAGAGCGGCTTCATCGAAGGCAACGTCGAAGTCACCAACATCGTCATGAATGGCACGGTCAACGGTGACATGCATGCGCGCGAGCGCCTGGTGCTGGGTGGCAGCGCACGTGTCAACGGCAATGTTCACTACGGCGTCATTGAAATGGCCCCGGGCGCCGTCATAACGGGCAAGCTGGTGCCGCTCGGCACCGAGCAGGCGGCGGCAGCAGCTGAATCGCAGCCCGAGGCCATCGCCGCGGTTGCGGCCGCGAAATCCGGCGCGTAGTGTGCAGACATGACTGAAACGGCAACCGAAACCCTTACCTTTACCGATGCTGCCGCCCGCAAGGTAGGCGACCTGATCCGTGGCGAGGGCAATCCGAACCTCAAGCTGCGCGTGTTCGTGCAGGGCGGTGGCTGCTCGGGAATGCAGTATGGTTTCGAGTTCGACGAGCAGGAACAGGACGGCGACACCTGCGTCGAGAATCTCGGTGTCAAGCTGCTCATCGACCCGATGAGCGTGCAATACCTGACAGGCGCGGAAATCGACTACCGCGAAGGTCTCGATGGCGCGCAGTTCGTGATCCGCAATCCGAACGCGCAAACCACCTGCGGCTGCGGCTCCTCGTTCTCCGCCTGACGCCTGATCCTTGTGGCGCGACGCGCTCCGAAGTCCGTCCCCGACGTACTTGCTGCAGTCGATCTCGGGTCCAACAGTTTTCACATGGTGGTCGCGCGTTACACGCACGGCCAGCTGGTCATTCTCGACCGCCTGCGTGAAATGGTGCGCCTCGGCGCAGGACTCGAAGCCGATGGCCGGCTGAACAAGGAGGTCGCTGCGCGAGCGCTGGCATGCCTCGAGCGTTTCGGGCAGCGCCTGCGCGACATGCGCCCTGACAGCGTACGCGTCGTCGGCACCAATGCCCTACGTCGCGCGCGCCGCAAGGAAGCCTTCATTGAGCGCGCGCGAGAAGCCATCGGACACCCGATCGAAATCGTCTCCGGGATCGAAGAGGCGCGCCTCATCTATTCGGGTGTTTCGCACACCATGCCGGCCGGACCCGGCCGACGTCTGGTCTGCGACATCGGCGGCGGTAGCACCGAAATCATCATCGGCGAGGGACTCGAGCCGCTCGAGCTCGAAAGCCTGCAGATCGGGTGCGTGCGGCTCAGCGAGCAATTTTTTGCTGACGGGCGTCTCTCCCAGAAGCGCATGCAACGCGCGCGCGTCGCGGCGCGCCAGGCCATCGAGCCGTACCAGGCGGCATTTCGCCGGCGTGGGTTCGACGAAGCGGTGGGCAGCTCAGGCACAGTGCGTGCCATTGGTGACACCATCCGCGAGCTCGATCCCGCCGCGGTCGACATCGGCGCGGATGGCCTGGAACGCGTCATTCACGAACTTGGCGCGCTCGAGCACATCCGCGACCTGAAACTGAATGCGATCACCGACGATCGCAAGCTGTCGTTCGCCGGCGGAGTGGCGATCCTCGCCGAAGTGTTCGAGCAGCTCGGGATCGAAACCATGCGCGTGGCGGATGGCGCGATGCGCGAGGGCCTGCTCTACGACCTGCTCGGCCGGTACACCGATGAGGACGCGCGCGAGCGCACGGTGCGCAGCATGCAGGAGCGTTACCACGTCGATCTCGCGCAGGCCGAGCGCGTCGAAGCGACGGCCGCGGATTTCCTGGCGCAGGTCGAAGAGGCGTGGTCGCTCGCGGATCCTGCGATCGAGCTGATGCTGCGCTGGGCGGCGCGCCTGCACGAAATCGGGCTCGACGTCGCGCACAGCGGCTATCACCGCCACGGCGCCTATCTACTTGCCAACGCCGACATGGCGGGATTTCCCGCGCGAGGAGCAGAAGCTCCTGGCCATCATGGTGGGAAGCCACCGCCGAAAGCCCGCGATCGAGGAAGCGGGCGAGCTCACGCCGCCCTGGGACAAACGGGCTCCCGCGATGACTCTGCTGTTGCGCCTGGCGGTACTGCTGCATCGGGGACGCAGCAGCGTCGCGTTGCCCGCGATCAAGCTGCTCGCACGCGCCGATTCGCTGGAAGTGCGTTTTCCGCCCGACTGGCTCGACGATCACCCGCTCACTGTGGCGGACCTGCAGCTCGAGATCGAGAATCTCAAGGGCGTCGGGTTCCGTCTGCGGGTATTCACTGCGAAGTAGCGATCGTCACGGCTTCGACGGCATGCACGCTGCCTGCCGCGTAACGGGCGAGCAGTGTGCCCTGCGCGTCGCGCACCGGTTCGTCGCCGCGTTCACAGCGCAAATATCGGCCATCGCGGCCCAGGGTCCAGGCCTGAATGTTGTCCGCCAGGTAGAAATTGAGGTCGCGCAGGATGCGCTCGCGATGCGTCTGCTCGCGCACCGGAAAGGCGATTTCCACGCGCCGGAAGAAATTGCGTTCCATCCAGTCGGCGCTCGCGAGGTACAGCTCGCTCTCGCCGTCGTTGCCGAAATAGAACACGCGGGAATGCTCGAGAAAGCGTCCGACGATCGAGCGCACGCGGATGTTCTCTGAAACGCCGGGAATTCCCGGCCGCAGCGCGCACAGTCCGCGGATGATGAGATCGATCTGCACGCCGGCGCGCGATGCGCGGTACAGCGCCTCGATCACCTGCGGGTCCACCAGCGAATTCATCTTGGCGATGATCCGCGCCGGGGCGGCCGGCGCCGGCATGGCGCGCCTCGCGGTCGATCTTCCCGACGACCGCTTCGTGCATGCCGAACGGCGACTGCAGCAGCCGAGTGAGACGCGGGGTCTGCGTCAGGCTGGTGAGCTGCAGGAACAGCTCGTGCACGTCCTGCCCGATCTCGCGGATCGCAGGTGAACAGGCTGTAGTCGGTGTAGCCGCGCGCGGTGCGCGGATGGTAGTTGCCGGTGCCGAGATGGCAGTAGCGGCGCAAGCCGTCCGCTTCGCGGCGCACGACCATCGACATCTTGCAGTGAGTCTTGAACCCGACCACGCCGTACATGACGTGCGCGCCGGCTTCCTGCAGACGGTTCGACAGCTCGATGTTGGCCTCTTCGTCGAAGCGCGCGCGCAGCTCGACGATGACGGTGACGTCCTTGCCGGACTGCGCGGCGGCGACCAGCGCGTCGACGATCGGCGATTCAGTTGCCGGTGCGATACAGCGTCTGCTTGATCGCGAGCACGCGCGGATCGGTGGCCGCGCCGCGCAGGAAATCGAGCACCGGACCGAAGCTGTGGAACGGATGATGCAGCAGCACGTCTTTCTGACGGATCACGGCGAGCAGGTCGGTCGAGCCGGCGACACGCCGCGGCAGCCCGGCGTGAAGATCGGGTATTTCAGATCCGGCCGCTGTACGAGATCGTAGATGGCGTCGAGCCGGTTGAGATTCACCGGGCCCGGACACCTCGTAGAAATCGACCTCGTTGAGCGTGAACTGCCGCATCAGGAACGCATCGAGATCCGGCGGGCAGTCGTGCGAGACTTCGAGACGCACGGCCGCGCCATAGCGGCGATGCGCGAGCTCGCCCTCGAGCGCGCGGCGCAGGTCGTCGACTTCTTCGTCGTCGACGAACAGATCGCTGTTGCGGGTCACGCGGAACTGGTAGCACCCGAGCACCTCCATGCCCGCGAAGAGCTTGGAGACGAACTGCTGCACGATGCCGGTGAGCAGCACGAATCGCTTGCGGCCACCTTCTTCGGGCAGCGCGACGACGCGCGGCAAGGAGCGCGGCGCCTGCACGATGGCGAGGCCGGTGTCGCGGCCGAAAGCATCCTTGCCGGCGAGGCGCACGATGAAGTTCAGGCTCTTGTTCTGGATGCGCGGGAAGGGTCGCGCCGGATCGAGCCCGAGCGGCGAGAGCACCGGCTCGACTTCGCGTTCGAAATATTGTTCGAGCCACTGTGCGGTCGCTGTCGTCCCAAGTGGCGCGCGCAAGCAGCTCGATGCCCTGCTGCCGAAGCGCCGGCAGCACCACATCGTTGAGACAGGCGTACTGCGCCTCCACCAGACTGCTGTGCGCGCTCGTGGATCGCCTGCAGCTGTTCGGTGATGGTCAGGCCATCGGGGCCCGGTTGATCCGAGCCGAGTTCGATGCGCTGCTTGAGGCCGGCGACGCGGATCTCGAAGAACTCGTCGAGATTGTTAGACGAGATGCACAGGAACTTGAGACGCTCGAGCAGCGGCACCTTCTCGTCGAGGGCCTGCGCGAGTACCCGCCCGTTGAATTCGAGCAGCGACAACTCGCGATTGATGTAGTGCTCGGAAGAGCGGAGATCGGGCTGGTCCATGACGCGGCAGGCTTGTTTCGCGCTATCAGACCACAGGCCAGGACGGACTACTGTGACAGTTGGTTCTTAGTCTCAGCGCGCTACCAGCGCGGGCCCGGCCGGAAGATCCAGCATGTTGACCATGTCGGCCGTGGCGACCAGGAAACGATCGCGATCGGCGGCGGCAATCGGCTCCGCATCGGGAAGCGGCACGGTCTGCGGGTTCTTGTGGACGCCGCGAATGCGATATTCGTAGTGCAGGTGGGGGCCAGTGGCGAGTCCGGTCTTGCCGACGTAACCGATGACCTGCGCGAGATCGACGCGCTGGCCACGACGCAGCTTCGATGCGAAGCGCGAAAGGTGGCCATAGACGGTGACTACGCCGGACCCATGCTCGAGCTCGACGACGTTGCCGTAGCCGCCCTGTCGCCCGACGAAACGCACGCGCCCATCGCCTGCGGCGCGAACCGGCGTGCCGACCGGCGCAGCGTAGTCGACGCCGCGGTGTGCGCGAATGCGATTGAGCACTGGGTGCCGGCGCGAGGGATTGAAACGCGAGCTGATGCGCGAGAACTGCACCGGCGCGCGAATGAATGCCTTGCGCAGGCTCCTTCCATCCGGAGCGAAGTAGTCGCCGCGCCCTTCGGTGTCAACGTAGCGCACCGCGCGGTATTCGCGGCCCTCGTTCACGAATTTCGCGGCGAGGATATTGCCGATGCGCAGCGGTTCGCCGTCCTGGAAAACTTCTTCGTAGACGACGGTGAAGCGATCGCCTGGCTGGATGTCGAGCACGAAGTCGATGTCGTACTGAAAGATCTCGGCGAGATCGAAGGCGACGCGATCGGACAGGTCTGCATCGGCAGCTGCCTGGAACAGCGAGCTCTCGATGGTCGCGCTCGCGGTGCGCGTGCGGACTTCGAGCGGATTCTCGAGGACGTCGCTGCTGAAGCCATTGGCATCGCGCGTGACCTTGAGAGTCTCGCTGTCGGACAGCTTGCGTTCCAGGCCGACCAGCTCTCCGCCGCGATGCATGAATCGCAGCTGCTCGCCGGGCTTCAGACGGTCGACCTGGCTGCGCAGCTCGGGCAGATTGCGCAACGTGGCGAGGTCGCCGAGGTTCAGTTCGAAGCGGCGGAACAGCCGATCCATGGTGTCGTTGCGGCTGACGACCACTTCGATCGTGGAGAAACCGAGGCTCGCCTCATGCGTCGGCGGAGCATGTTCGATTGCCTGTAACTGAGGAGCGGAGACCTGTGCCTCGAGCGGCCGTGGATCGGATTCACGAGGCAGGACCACGAGCGCGGCCACGATCGCGACCAGCCCGATCTGGAGCAGGCATGCGTTGCGGGTCGAGAGTCCCGGAATGGCGGACTTGATGAAGATCGGCACGATCTATACAACGTAACCCACGGATCGATAACGGGTCAATCAATGCGGGCACAGATTGTGACCGTGATTGCGATTCCGCCCGATCTCTTAATAACAAGCGGAAACACTGACTCAAATGAACGGCGAATTGCAGAATCAGATCGCGGAGCTGCTGCGCGGTGACGCAGGAAGTGCTCGTGGAAAGCGAGCTTGTAAAAAAGTTAACGCGCGGCAAGCCGCTGCGCATCAAGGCGGGGTTCGATCCGACCGCGCCCGACCTGCATCTCGGCCACACAGTGCTCATCAACAAGATGCGTCAGTTCCAGAACTTCGGCCACGAAGTGACGTTTCTGATCGGCGACTTCACCGGAATGATCGGCGATCCGACCGGGCGCAACGCGACGCGCCCGCCGCTGACGCCGGAACAGGTGGAAGCGAACGCGAAGACCTACCAGGAGCAGATCTTCAAGATCCTCGATCGCGACAAGACGCGCGTCGATTTCAATTCGCGCTGGTTCGGTGGCATGAATGCCGCTGGGCTCATCGAAATCGCCGGGCGACACACCGTCGCGCGCATGCTCGAGCGCGACGACTTCGCGAAACGCTACAAGGGCAACCAGCCGATCGCCATCCACGAATTCCTCTATCCGCTGGTGCAAGGCTACGATTCCGTTGCGCTGAAGAGCGACGTGGAGCTCGGCGGCACCGACCAGAAATTCAATCTTGCTGGTCGGCCGCCAGCTGCAGGAAAGCTACGGTCAGGAACCGCAGATCGTCATGACGATGCCGCTGCTCGAGGGGCTCGACGGCGTCAACAAGATGTCGAAATCGCTCGGCAACTACATCGGCATCAAGCGAAACAGCCGACATCCAGTTCGGCAAGCTCATGTCGATCTCCGACGAACTGATGTGGCGGTATTTCGAGCTGCTGTCGTTTCGCCCGCTCGCCGGATATCGCAGCGCTGCGCAAGTCGGTCGCGGAGGGTCGCAATCCGCGCGATGTGAAGTTCGAGCTGGGCGTCGAAATCGTCGATCGCTTCCACGGAGCCGGCGCCGGTGCCCGCGCACGCGATGCTTTCGTCGCCCGCTTCCAGCAAGGGCACGTGCCCGAACAGATCGAGCGCGTCACTCTAACTACTGACGGATCGCCGCAGCGTCTCGCGAACGTGCTGAAAAACGCGGGTCTGGTGGCCAGCACCTCGGATGGCAATCGCATGATCGACCAGGGCGCCGTGCGGATCGGCGAGAGCGCCGAAACGCTCGTCAAAGTGGCCGGGCGCGACCATTCGCTCAGTACGGGCACCTTTCTCATCCAGGTCGGGAAGCACAAATACCGATGGGTTGCGCTGCAAAACAGCTAGCCGGCGGCTTGGATCGCCCCGTATGGCCTCAAATGCCGTGCTGCAGTGCAAGGCGCTCAATGGAATGGCAGGGCGCAGAGGAAAAAGCGCTTCTCTTTCAATGATTTAGGAGAATTCCGACGCCGAATGTGACA
>CAWJGO010000003.1:0-162500 GCA_963842515.1 uncultured Pseudomonadota bacterium | reverse complement strand
ACCGGGATGGACGTACCTCTGGTGTTCCGGTTGTCACTACAGTGGCACTGCCGGGTAGCTATGTACGGACGGGATAACCGCTGAAAGCATCTAAGCGGGAAGCCCCCCCCAAGATTAGATCTCCCTGGGAACTTGATTCCCCTAAAGGGCCGTCGAAGACTACGACGTTGATAGGCTGGGTGTGTACAGTCAGTAATGACTTTAGCTAACCAGTACTAATTGCCCGTGAGACTTGACCATATAACTTCAAGCAGTTTGGTTTGAAGTGATGTCATTGGAGCATTCACATGGTGAATGCGACATGGTCCCGTCAGCAACTCATTGTGCGACTTGGGCGTTAAAGCAAAGAAACTATCGGATTGGGCGATTGGCCAGGGTTGTTAGCCTGCGCGGATCGCTAAACAGAATTCCCTGGCGGCTATAGCGAGCGGGAACCACCCGATCCCATTTCGAACTCGGAAGTGAAAACGCTCCGCGCCGATGATAGTGTGGCAGCTGCCATGCGAGAGTAGGTCACTGCCAGGGTCCTAACAAAGAAGCCCCCGTCACGAAAGTGACGGGGGCTTTTTCTTGCCTGGTTTCTACGGGTGGTCCCGAGACGGGATCGATGCGAAGATCGCGGACATACGAAACCGGCGCTCGACTTGGATTGGCGCTGTTGCCTGCAACCGGAAATATGGTGCAAATCTCCCGACGCATCCGCGAAATCACAGGCTGCCAGCCCGACAGCCTACCGCTCGACGAGCTGCTAACCACGGCCGAGCCGTGTGTCCTCAGGGGCTTGGTGGCCGATTGGGGTATCACTCGTGCCGGCCTGCGCTCCGACCAGGAAGCGATGGACTACATCCGTTCCTTCTATAACGGCAAGACGATCAGCGCATCTTTCGGGGGTCCTGAAATCCAGGGCCGGCTCTTTTACGAAGAAGATTTCACCAGGCTGAACTTCGTCGCGCAGCGCGCACGCATGGACGAAGTCCTCGATCGCATCCGGCAGCATCTGCAGGACGAACAGCCGCCGACGATTTACATCGGCTCCACGGTCGTCGATAGCTGTCTGCCCGGTTTTCGCCACGACAATGATCTTGGGTTCGCCGCGCATGGCATCGACCCGCCGCCGGCGATCTGGATCGGTAATCGAACGATCGCATCCGGCCATTACGACTCGCCTAACAATATTGCTTGCTGTGTGGTCGGCAAGCGCCGCTTCACTTTGTTTCCGCCGGAGCAGATCTTCAACCTGTACCCGGGTCCACTCGAGCCGACCCCGGGTGGCCAGGCAATCAGCCTCGTCGACTTCGCGGCGCCCGACTTCGAGAAATTCCCGCGCTTTCGCGCCGCGTTAGAAGCCGGGCAGGTTGCCGATGTGGGGCCTGGGGACGCAGTGTTCATCCCCAGCATGTGGTGGCACCACGTGCAGGCGCTCAGCGATTTCAACACGCTGGTGAACTACTGGTGGACGACGCTACCCGCATTCATTCCGACGCCGATGAACACGCTCTACCACGCAATCTGGACACTGCGCGATCGGCCCGAGAACGAAAAGCGCGCGTGGAAGCAGGTATTCGATTATTACGTCTTTGGTCCGGCGGGACTGGCCGGTGAACACTTTCCGGAGGCAGCGCGGGGTGTTCTGGGGCCGATTACCGAAGATCAAGCACGGCTCATTCGCGCGATGCTCATAAACAAATTAAATCGGTGACGAGACCGCGTGCGCTGCAGTATCGCTGCATGTCGGCAAACGGAGTCGATCTTGGAAACACGTGAAGTCAAGAGAGTGGTGATAGCTGGCGGCGGCACGGCCGGGTGGCTGGCTGCCACGGCGCTGTCGCACCAGTTGGGGAAGATCCTCGACATTACTCTCATCGAATCCGACGAAATCGGGACGATCGGCGTCGGCGAGGCGACGATTCCGCCCATTCGCGTCTTTCACAAACTGCTGCAGATCGACGAGCAGGAATTCATGCGCGCCACCGCGGCGACTTTCAAGCTGGGTATCTCGTTCGAAAACTGGGGTCGGAAAGGTGACCATTACATCCATTCATTCGGCAGGAACGGCAAGCCGACCTGGATGTGCGAATTCCACAATTTCTGGTTACGCAGCCTCGAGCTCGGCGTGCAGTCAGACCTCGGTGAGTACTGCTTCGAGCTGCAGGCAGCCAGAGCCGGCAAGTTCGCGCTCTCGCAGCAACTGGACGTCAACTTCGCCTATCACTTCGATGCCGGGCAATACGCGAAATTCTTGCGCAAGTTTGCCGAGGGCTTCGGCATCAAACGCGTCGAAGGCAAGATCAAGGAAGTGAAGCAGAACGCAACCTCGGGTTTCATCGAGGCACTGATCCTGCATTCGGGCCTCGTCGTCGAAGGAGACCTGTTCATCGACTGCACCGGCTTCCGCGGCCTGCTGATCGAGCAGACGCTCAAAACGGGCTACGAAGACTGGTCGCACTGGCTTCCGTGCGACAGCGCGGCGGCGGTGCAAACCGAGCTCACCGAGCCGGCGCCGCCATACACGCGCGCGATTGCGCATGACGCCGGCTGGCGGTGGTGCATCCCTCTGCAACATCGCGTCGGTAATGGATTGGTATTCAGCAGCCGTTTTCTGTCCGACGATGCCGCAAAAGAGGAGTTGGTCACCTCCATCGACGGCAAACCGCTGACGATGCCACGCGTGCTGAAATTTCAGACCGGCAGGCGACGCCAGGTGTGGAACAAGAACTGCGTGGCGTTTGGATTGTCGAGCGGCTTCATCGAGCCGCTGGAATCGACCAGCATTCATTTGATGATGGTGGGTGTCACTCGTCTGCTGCACCTCTTTCCGTTCGCGGGCTTCAATCAGCCTGTCATCGACCAATTCAACGAAGCGTCGCGCATCGAGATGGAAAAGACTCGCGACTTTGTCGTGCTTCACTACCATGCGACCCAGAGGGATGACTCCCCGTTCTGGCGACATTGCCGCGACATGCCGATCCCCGACTCTCTCGCACAGCGCATCGAACTATTCAGACAGACTGCCTATGCGTACCAGGGCGACAGTGAATTGTTTCGCGTCGATTCCTGGACACAGGTCATGCTTGGACAAAACATCACGCCGAAGACCTATCACCCGGCGGCGCGACTGCTGAGCCCGCAGGAGCTCACGAAGTTCCTCGAGGAGTACCGCGTCTCCATCCTGCAGACCGTGGCGCGAATGCCCGTGCACCAGGATTTCGTGAACCAATACTGCAGGGCGAGTAACAGCGTCTGGAACTGAGCATTCTCCATTCCGCATGACATTCGAACTGCATCAGGACTTTCGCCTGCAAAAGCTCAAGCTCGGACACGAGCAGGCACCGCTGGTCGTTATCGACCAGTTCGTCGCGAATCCCGACGAGCTCGTAAACATCGCAGCGGACAAGATGTTCGGCGACGTGGTGAGCTACTACCCGGGCGTGCGAGCAAAGGTTCCGCTTACGTATCAGCGTTTCGTCATCGAGCAGCTGCGCGCCGTTTTCGCGGAATATTTCGGCCTCGATGCCGGCACGGTGCGGTTCACGGCGTGCCATTTTTCACTGGTCACCACACCTCCGGACAAACTCACCTACCTGCAGCGGATTCCGCACATCGATTCGGTATCGCGCACCGAGCTCGCGTTCATTCACTACCTTTTCAAGTCCGATCTCGGGGGGACAGCCTTCTATCGTCATCGCAAGACAGGTTTCGAATCTGTCGACCAGGCGCGCAAGCCGGAATACTGGCGGCATATAGAAGAGGAACAGAACGGTCCCGACTCCCCACCGGCCGAGTACATCAATGGTGATACCCCGCTCTACGAACAGACGGATCATCAAGAAGGCAGGTTCAATCGAATGTTGATCTACCGCCGTTGTTCGCTGCACTCCGGGGCGATCGCGCGCCATTTCGCCGCTGATCCCAACCCCCGGACCGGCAGGCTCTCAGTGAACGGGTTCCTGGCCTGACATTCTGTATTTGTAGGGGTTTCCCTACGCGCGTGCTGCAGGCACGAGCGCAAAGTTGTTGTTTTTTTTCTGCGCGACACCTGCCCCGCCCCCGGGCCGAGATGTCGCACGCTGTCTTGGTGTGTCCCGTAAAGACATGATTTCTAGACAGAAAGACATGCGCCTTTTTGCTCTCCGGGCACGGATTTTTCCCCGACAATAAAGCGTGGACTTTTGTACACAGTGTGAATATCCTCCGCTGCAGTACGAGGGGGGCGCTGGTCTTGCGCATTGCTGATTTCATGCCACTCAGGCGCCGTTCTGTTGCGCCTTTTGAGTCTGCTGACCATGCAGATCTCCCTCTGTTCCGTCGAATAGTTCGACACATCGTTTCCTCGTTCCAAGGTTAATTCCTGTTTCTGTTAGGTCCACAGTTAATCCTGGTTTTCACAATGACTAGATGTACGAGTGCGGAGGACATCTGACTATGAAGTTCAATCCAAAGGCATTGCCTATTACCTCACGAGCGCTGTTCACCATCGTTGGTGGTGCAGTACTTATCAACCCTGTGTTCGCCCAAGAACAAGCGAGCGAAGAGCTCGAAGAAGTGGTCGTCACAGGTCTACGCGGAAGCTTGAAAGCTTCCATGGAAACGAAGCGTGATGCGGTCGGCGTGGTCGACGCGATCAACGCTGAAGACATCGGTAAATTCCCTGACACGAATCTCTCGGAAGCGCTGCAGCGCATCACCGGTATTTCGATCGACCGTCGCAACGGCGAAGGATCGACTGTCACGGCTCGCGGCTTCGGCCCGCAGTTCAACATGGTGACGTTGAACGGGCGCCAGTTACCGGCAGCCGATACATTCGGTGACGGTGGCGCGGTTGGCGGCGGTGCAGCCGGCAACACTCGTTCCTTCAACTTCGCGAATCTCGCTGCCGAAGCGATCAGCGCTGTTGAGGTGTACAAGACGGGTCGTGCGGACGTCGCTACTGGCGGTATCGGTGCCTCGATCAACGTGCGCACTGCACGGCCGCTCGACAGCGACGGCATGGTGCTCAACCTCGGCGTCAAGGCCGTCAACGACACGACCAATCGTGTTGGCGACGACTTCACTCCGGAACTGTCGGGCATTTTCAGCTATGCCAACGACGACAAGACTTTCGGAGTAGGCCTCGCGGCCAGCTACCAGAAGCGCGACAGCGGTTCATCGTCGTCGACGGTCAATGACTGGCAGATCCGTCCTTGGAATACCACCTTGAGCGCGATCCAAAGCACGGTTCCGCTTTACATCAACAACAACAACACGCCCGGTAACGCGACTGACGATTTCATCGGCACGACGATCGAGAACGCGCCGGCAAACGGCCAGCTCTACGGCATTCCGAACGATATTCGTTATGCGTTCTCCGATTCAGAGCGCACCCGCACCAACGCGCAGGTCACGGTTCAGTTCCAGCCCGTTGATGGGCTCACGCTGACTGCCGACTACACGTACGCGCTCAATGAGCTGATGGAAGATCGCGGCGAGCAGACCATCTGGCTGCAGCGCAACGGCTTTGATCACCTCGTGTTCGATACCGGCCAAGAAGTGGCGACGCCAGTTCTCATCCATGAGTTCACGGGTGCCAGCAAGGACTTCGGCTACGAGCAACAGCATCGCGAGCAGAGAAACGATCTGAATTCGATCGGTTTCAACGCGAGCTGGGACGTGGCCGAAAACTTCAATCTCGGCTTCGACTTTCACAACTCGCGCGCCGGCAGCCATCCGGATGACGGCATCACCGGCGGTAGCCAGACGGCGTTCAGCCTCGCCGGCAAGGTGCCGAGCACCGGTATCGGTGGCAACCCGGCCAACTGCGCGCGCGGCGCCGCTGGTTGCACGAACTTCTGGACACAGACATTCCAGTTCAACGGTGGTCTGCCAGTTGCTTCACGCACGTTGTTCCCCACGAGCATGGACGCGTACGCGAACACCAATGGCAACGCGGACTACACATTCAATCAGAGCAGCCTCGGTTCGCAGATCCTGCGCATCGCGTATCAGGAGCAAAATACCGACATCAAGCAGTCGCGCATCGACGGCAAGTTCAAATTCGAAGGTGGCAGTACGTTCGGCTTCGGTGTGGAAACACGCGCGATGCAGACGCACCAGCTCGCCTCGGGTTCGAATCTGACGATGGGTGACTGGGGCGTCGGCGATGCCGGCCTCGTGCCGGACATGGTGGCGCTGCTGACTCCGTTCAGCCTCACGGGTGCGTTTGATGACTTCAGCCCGGTCGGCGCCCCGACTGGCGGCTGGAAGGGCAACGCAAACGTGTTAGGTCAGTGGGCCCTTGATCACGGCTACACCAACTGGACGGAAGCTTCTGCTCCGGATGGTGAGCTGCGTTACAATCCGGGCTTCAACACCGACAGCACCATCGAGGAAGATACGCAGGCGGTGTACGCGCAGTTGGCGCTCAAGTTCAGCGTTGGCGAAATGCCGTCGAATTTGGTGCTCGGTGCACGTTACGAGCAGACGGATGTCGCTTCATCCAATCTCCAGCTCGTTCCGACAGCGCTGCTGTGGCAGGACGACAACGACTTCCAGGTCGTGCGTCCCACCGTTCCTGCGCTGATCACCGACTCCGGCAGCTACAAAAACTTCCTGCCTAACCTCGACTTTGACATCGGTCTGTCCGATACGTTGAAGGCCAGGTTCTCGTACAGCAAGACCATTGCTCGCGCGGGCTACGGCACCTTGGCCGCTGGTCAGAACGCCGGCACGCCTGGTGGTTCGACGATCAACGGCTTCCTGCCGAACGCCAACCAGAACGACCCAGGCATCCTGCCGCTCGAGTCCGACAACTTCGACATTTCCATGGAGTACTACTTCTCTGACACGGGCTACGTGTCGGTGGGTGCTTTCCAGAAGAACGTCGAAAACTTCATCGGTAACTCGGTGCAGCAGATCAACCTGTTCGGCATTCGCAACCAGACGGGGGGTCCGTCCGCTCAGGCGGCTCTCGCGTATCTGCAAGCGAACAGCTTTGTCACGGACGACTCTGCGTTGTTCACGGCGACGGCGATGTTGCTCAACCCGGGCACCTTCACCGACGCCAACGGCACGTGGACCGGCGGTCTGGCCAACTACGACGGCACCAATGCGCAGCACGTGGCATTCGCCTCGCGTTACGACATTCTGCCGACGGCGTCGGATCCGCTGTACACGTTCAACGTGGCGACGCCTGTCAACAACCAGGAAGCCAAGATTCACGGCTTCGAGTTCGGCGGCCAGTACTTCTTCGGCGAAAGTGGATTTGGCGTCCTGGCCAACTACACGGTCGTCCGCGGAGATGTTGGCTTCGACGTGGCGAGCGACCCGAACGTGAACCAGTTTGCCTTGACGGGTCTGTCCGACTCGGCGAACGCGGTGCTCATGTTCGAGAAGTTCGGCTTGTCGGCTCGCCTCGCCTACAACTGGCGTGACGAGTTCCTGCAGAACGTCAACCAGGGTGGTTTCAGAAACCCGATCTTCGTGGAAGCCTATGACCAGATCGACCTCAGCGTCGGTTATGACATCAACGATAACCTCGCGGTGTCGTTCGAAGCCATCAACCTGACGGGTGAGGACATTCGCTGGCACGGCCGCTCGACGCTGCAGCTGTGGCGTCTCGAAGACCAGGGTGCGCGTTATGCCTTGGGAGCCCGCTACAAGTTCTAAGCAGAACTCGTAAAGGGTGATGATAATGAGAAGGCCGCTGGATCATCAGCGGCCTTCTTCTATTTGGGGACTGTGAAGGCGAGGTTGCGATGCCCAGACACGTAATGCTCAACAACATCACGCACAAGGATCTGCGTGTAATCACGCGTTATTCGGCGGAGTTCGGCGACAACGTCGGCACCGTGATGACGGTGCCCACCGAATTCGCAGAGTTGCAGCGCGAGTACCCGATTTTTTTCCGCAAAGATGCGAACACCGGCGAGTTCATGTCCGTGGCACTACTTGGCTTCGCCAAGGACGAGAATCTGTTTCTAGACGGGCGCGGCGGCTGGAACGCGGCCTACGTACCCGGTGTTATTGCCCGCGGGCCATTCCTCATTGGATTCCAGGAGAGGCAGGAAGGCGCTGAGGTGCAAAAGGCGCCCGTCATACACGTGGATCTCGATAACCCGCGCGTGAGCAACGCCCAAGGCGAGCCGGTGTTCCTGCCCCAGGGCGGTAACAGCCGGTACCTCGACCACGTAGCATCGGTCCTCAACGGCATCAATCTGGGCCTGGGGGTGAGCAAGGCCATGTTCGCGGCTTTCATTGCCGCGGATCTCATCGAACCGGTGAAAGTGGAGATCAAATTCAATTCAGAAGAGCAGTACAACCTGCTCGGACTGCACACGATCAATCAGCAGAAGCTGGCGAACCTGGACGCCGAAACGCTGCACAAGTTGCATCGCGAAGGTTTCCTGCAGGCCGCGTTCCTGGTCGCGAATTCGCTGACCAACGTTCAGCGGCTCATCGAGCGAAAGGGCCGCCGCCAGCGTCAGGCCGAGACGGCGTCGTAGACCACCACTCGTTCCCACAGGTGCGAGCAGTCGGCGACGAACTTCTTGTGGATGACATGATCCTGGTAGACCTTCTGCCCGGCGGCGTCATCGAAGAAGAGTATCTCTGACGCACTGTAGCTGTTGTCCACCACTTCGCGCTTTTCGGTGCTGGCCGGCACGCCAAAATGCGCGCCGCGCACCGTTTCGATTTTCGTGAGCGTGCGCAGGCCTGCAAGCAGCCGCGCCAGATCTTCTTTCGACTCCGGGTTTTTCAACCAGAAAAACACGTGATGAACCAGCTTGGGATAGGTAGTCACGGCAGTGGATGCTCCAGCGTTGGGGGCCGCCTTGGAGACCGCCAGAGTCGCGGCGGCGGCGATGAAAGATCTGCGCGATGTGCTCATGAGGATAACTCCGGTGTGATCGCCGCGTGGGGAGTGGCCAGCCGGTCATAGGCCGTCTCGAGTGCCTCGCGGAATTTCGATTCAGCCATCAGCGCCGGTGGCAGCACCGATTCACATACCGCGAACCGGGCCAGGTCCGCGCGCGCCTGCCCCGTGCAGGAGGCACCAATAGCGGCCAGCCGCTCGGCGTCCGGATCGATGATGGCGACTCCGGCTTTAGCCTGACGAGCGACATAACGCATCCAGGCCGCCAGCGGCATGGCCAGTCGGTGAAGAGGGCGGCCCGCACGCAGCGCTTCGCCGATCGTCACCACGATACGTACCGGAAGTTTCTTCGAGCCGTCCCAGGCGATCTGACTCAGCAGGTGGCGAATGCCTGGATTGCGGAAACGGGCCAGCACGGCGGAGATGTAGTGTCCGACGTCCAAATCGGGAGTCGCGCCCAGACTCGGCGCCAGATCTTCGGTCATCAACAATTCGACGAACTGCGCAAGTTGTTCGTCTCGCATCGCATCCGCGACCGATTCGTGTCCGCGCAGCAGTCCAAGATAGGCGAGCGTCGAATGCGGACCGTTCAGCAGGCGCAGCTTGGCGCGGTCGTACACGCTGACGTCCTTTGCCAGTGTGACGCCGACTGAAACCCAATCGGCATCGCGCATGGCCGGGACGTCTTCGACTACCCATTGAGTGAACGGCTCGCGCTGAATAGGCCACTCGTCGAGCACGCCGGTGAGTGCCCTGGCCCGCGTGCGCAGCGCGTCGTCAGTGGCCGGCGTAATACTGTCGACCATGGTGCGCGGGCAGACGACTTCGGCTTCTATCCAGCGTGCGAACTCCGCGTCGGTGCTGCGTGCATAGGCAGCCAGTGCGCGCTGCAGAACCTGGCCATTGTCTGGCAGGTTGTCGCAGCTCAGCACCGCGAATGGCGGCACGCCCTGCGTGCGCCGGCGGCGCAGCGCTTCGACGATCCAGCCGATGGTGCTACGCGGAGTTCCGGGGTTGGCGAGGTCGTAGACGATATCGGCGTTGGCCACGTCGAGCTGATTCTTCGCATCCAGGCAGTAGCCTTTCTCGGTGACCGTGAGCGAAACGAGGCGTGTATCGCGTGCGGTGAGCCGCGCAAATGCCGCGTCGGTATCGGTCGAGCCGACGAGCAGCTCGCGGATCGCGCCAATCACTCGCGCGCGCGGCGCCGCACCGAGCTCGATCAGCGTGTACAACCCCTGCTGGGGTCCGAGCGCGTCGCGCAGCCCGGTACTCTTCAGCGATAGCGCCGAAATCGCCCACCGCTTGTCGGAGTGCAGCAATGTGTCCACGTAGAACGCCTGGTGCGCGCGGTGGAAAGCACCAGGCCCGATGTGCACGATGCCGAATTTCGTGGCGCCACGATCGTAAGTGGGGAGAATCGTGCCGGAACGGACGGCATGCAGGCTCGCCTCGGTGAGGCGCGGTGGACTCATCTGGACCTCTCTTCTAACTAATGATTGTGACGTGGCGTCTTGCGAGCAACGCCGCGATATTTCACCGCCAATTCCATGACGGCGCCGCTGTCGAGTTGCCCGACGGTTGCGCGGTATAGTTCCTGCCACGGCGTGGCGCTCTCAGGCACCGCGGGCAGTCCCTGGCCCTTGCGTCGCGCAATCTCCTCGTCGCTGATCAGCATGTCACAGCTGCCCGCGGCGAGATCGATGCGGATCTTGTCGCCGGTTCGCAGCCATGCGAGCCCGCCGCCCGCAGCGCTCTCGGGAGAACAATTGAGAATCGATGGGCTGTCCGACGTTCCCGATTGCCGGCCATCGCCCAGTGTAGGCAGGCTCGTGATGCCGCGCTTCAACAGCGCATCAGGCGGTTGCATGTTCACCACTTCGGCGGAGCCCGGCCAGCCAAGGGGACCCGAGCCACGGATCACGAGAATGGTGTTCTCGTCGATGTCCAGAGCCGGATCGTTGATGCGCTCGTGGTAGTCGGTCGACCCGTCGAACACGACAGCGCGACATTCGAAGCTGTCGCCGTGTCCGAGATACCGCTTGCGAAACTCCGCTGAAATCACGCTCGTCTTCATGATGGCGAAATCGAAGAGATTTCCCTTTAAGACCAGGAAGCCGGCTTTTTCCTGCACGGGTTTTTCAAATGTGGTGATCACTTCCCGATCAACGGAGCCGCGGCCAGCAATGTATGCGTCGATGTTTTCGGCCAAGGTGCGTCCCGTGACAGTGAGTGCGGTGCCGTCGAGCTTGCCGGCGCGCAGCAGTTCGTTGAGCACCGCGGGCACGCCGCCGGCGCGATGGAATCGTTCGCCGAGGTACTTGCCCGCCGGCTGCATGTTCACGAGCAAAGGGATGTCGCGGCCGTAGTCCATCCAGTCGCGCGGCGAGATCTCGAGGCCGGCATGGCGAGCCATGGCAACCAAATGCGGCTGTGCATTCGTCGACCCACCGATCGCGGCGATGGCAGTGATGGCATTGAGGAACGATTGCCGCGTGAGAATCCTCGATGGGCGCAGGTCTTCGTACGCGAGCTCGACGATACGCCGTCCGGTTTCGTATGAGATCTGGCCGCGCTCACGATAGGGAGCGGGAATTGCGGCGCAACCGGGTAGCGACAGGCCGAGCACTTCCGCGACCGCGTTCATCGTCGAGGCCGTGCCCATGGTGTTGCAATGTCCGAGCGAAGGCGCCGAGGCCGCTGCGGCATCGAGAAACTGTTGCTCATTGATCTGGCCGGCAGCCAGTTTGCGCCGCGACCGCCAGATGACCGTGCCCGAACCCACGAGCTCACCATCGTGCCAACCGTCGAGCATCGGCCCGCCCGAGAGCACGATGGCTGGAATGTCGACAGTCGACGCTGCCATGACCTGTGCCGGTGTGGTCTTGTCGCAGCCAGTGGTGAGGACCACCGCGTCGATGGGATATCCGTGCAGGATTTCCACGAGGCCGAGATAAGCGAGGTTGCGATCGAGCGCTGCGGTCGGTCGGCGGCAGTTCTCGAAAATCGGATGCAGCGGGAATTCCATGGGCACGCCGCCGGCGTCGCGGATGCCTTCACGCACCCGTTTCACGGTGTCGAGGTGCACGCGATTGCACGGGGTGAGGTCGCCGCCCGTCTGCGCGATGCCGATGATGGGTTTTCCCGAAAGCAGCTCATTGGCAGTCAGGCCATAATTCATGAAGCGCTCCAGATACAGCGCGACCATGTCGAGGTGCTTGGGATCATCGAACCAGTCGCGCGAGCGGAAACGGCGACTCGGCTGGATTTGCGTGGTTTGCTCAGATGCCATGCGACACGATTCCCTGGGGCAGTCCCGGCACGTCGACCCTGGCGCGAAACAGGCCGCCAGCGAGCGGTTGTTGGCGCCGCTGCTCGGCGTCGAGCGCGACGTGCGCGGTGGTGATGTAAAGCGTTCGAAGATCGTCGCCGCCGAAAGCGGCCTTGGTGACGGCGGAGCAGGGCAGTCGCAGCGTGGTCAGCAACTCACCCTGCGGTGAATAACGAAGCAGACCCCAGCCCCCAAACACGCCAGTCCACACGCAACCCTCCGCATCGACGATGGGCCCATCGGGAAATCCTTCGCCAGGGCCGAACCGCGCGAACACCCGCTTGTTCGACAGGATGCCGGAGCGCGTCCGGTCGAAAGCGTAGATGATTCCGGCCAGCGTATCGGTGTGATACAGCACGCGGCCGTCAGGGCTCTCGGCGGGGCCATTCGATACCACGTAGCCGGGGTCACGCCGCACGCATCCGGTGTCGTTGAGCTGGTACAGCGCGCCGCTGGGTTCTACCTCGTTGTCGTCCATCGAGCCAAACCACAGGAAGCCTTCCGAATCGACGAAGCCGTCGTTCAGGCGGTTGTTAGGCGCGTGCGGTTCCACGACGTGCAGCAGCGTGAAATTCCCGGTCTCGGGGTTGAACCGATGCAGCCCCGTCTTGAGGCCGGCGATGAGCCAGCCCGCGGTCGTCGGCAGTACGAAGCCGACCCGTGCCGGCGCCGGCCACGATCTTTGCGCACCGCTCGCCGGATCAAACCGGTGGATGGCGGGCGTCTTGATGTCGACGAACCACAGCGATTGTTCGGCTGCGGACCAGACCGGCCCCTCCCCGAGTACCGCACTGACTGGCCAGACACACTCGACGTCGGTCATGGTTCAACGATAGCCCGCATCCACCCAATAGTTGTGCGCGGTGCACATGCGCGCGTCGTCGGAGGCCAGAAACAGCACCATTGCGGTGACGTCCACCGGATCCACGCGAGCCTTGAGGCACTGCTGCGCGACGATCTTCGCCTCTTCCTCGGCAGTGTGCCAGAGCTTCATCTGGCGCGCCGTGCGGATCGCGCCCGGCACCACACAATTCACGCGGATGCCAGCTTCGCCAAGATCACGCGCCAGCGCGCGTGTCAGGCCTTCGATGCCGGCTTTTGCAGTTTCGTAGATCGACAAATTGGCGATGGCCGAATGCCAGGACACCGAGCCCATGTTGATGATCGAGCCGCCACCGGCTTTTTTCATGCCAGCGGCGACGAATTGCGCGCCGAAGAAGATGTGGCGCAGGTTCACCGCGAGCCGTTGCTCCCAGTACGCGGGGGTCACGTCCTCGAACTTGTGACGATCGTCGTTCGCCGCGTTGTTCACCAGAACTGATACCGGCCCCACGCTGGACTCGATCGATGCCAGCGAAGCGCGCATCGCTTCTATGTCCGTGACGTCAGTGTTCATGAACCGGACGCCATTGCCCAGGCGGGCGACCAGTGCCTTCGACGCGCTGTCGGCTACGTCGAGAAAGAAGACCCGCGCCTTCTGGCGCGAGAAGCCTTCCACCATCACTTCGCCGATACCGGAACCGCCGCCCGTGATGACGACGGTCTTGCCGGCGAGCGAAGGATAAACAGCGTGCGTCATAGATTGTTGTTTGAACCGTTGTTTGAGCTTTAGGCCCAGGTGTAGCTAGTCTTGATCTGCGTGTAGAACTCGACCGCTGCGAACCCCTGTTCGCGCGGCCCATAACTCGATTTGCGCGTCCCGCCGAAAGGCACGTGATAGTCGACGCCCGCGGTGGGCAGATTCGTCATGACCATGCCGGCCCGCACATTGCGCACGAAGTGCCGCGCGTGTTTGAGCGAGTTGGTCATGATGCCGGCCGAAAGACCGAATTCTCCGGCGTTGGCTACGCTGAGCGCTTCTTCGTAATCCTTCACTCGCACCGTCGAGGCGACCGGTCCGAACACTTCTTCCATGTTGATGCGCATGTCCTGCCGCGTATCCGCGATCAGCACGGGAGCCACGTAGTAGCCGGGAGTCGCGAGCGAAAGCACTTCACCGCCGACCACGCGGCGGCCGCCTTCTTTCGCTGCCACGTCGACATAAGAAAGAGTGGTGTCGAGCTGCGCCTGGCTCGCGAGCGGACCCATCTGGGTGTCCGCGGCCAGCGCGTCGCCGACTTTCAGTGCCTTGACGCGCCCGGCCAGTGCTTCGATGAACTTGTCGTGAATGTTCTGCGTGATGATGATTCGGCTCGAAGCCGTGCAGCGCTGGCCCGTGCCGAAGAACGCTCCATCGAGCGCGCATTGCACGGCGCGATCGAGCTCACAGTCGTCGAGCACCACCAGCGCATTCTTGCCGCCCATTTCCAGCTGGATGCGCGCGTTGTGCGACATGGCGGCCTTGGCAACCTGAGCACCCGTGCTCTGCCCGCCGGTAAACGAGATTCCGGCGACATCCGGATGTTCGGTGAGCGCGCCGCCCATCGATCCGCTGCCGAGAATCAGGTTGAACACACCCTTCGGAAAGCCGGCCTCGTGAAAGATTTCGGCCAATGCGTGCGCAGTTGCCGGCGTCAACGAAGCCGGCTTCATCACGACGGTGTTGCCGAAGGCGAGCGCCGGCGCACTCTTCCATGCCGGAATTGCGATCGGAAAGTTCCAGGGTGTTATCAGTCCGAATACGCCGAGCGGTTCGCGATACGTTTCAACCGCCACGCCCGGACGCGTCGAATCAACGGTGACACCGTGACGGCGCAGCGCTTCACCCGCGAAGAATTTGAAGATGCGGGCGGCGCGCATGACTTCGCCCTTGCCCTCGGGAAAAGTCTTGCCTTCCTCACGCGACAACAAGCGGCCGAGGTCGTCGGCCCGCGCCATGATGGTCGAGCCAACCTTGTCGAGCAGATCGGAGCGTATTTCGGGGCTGGCATTGGCCCACGCTGGAAATGCGGCTTTGGCCGCCGCAACTGCGGCATTCACGGTGGATTTGTCACCGCCAGGCACCTTGGCGACGATATCGCGTGTGTCGGAGGGATTGAGGCTGTCGGAGGCGGCGGCGCCGGCGACCCATTGCCCGTCGATGTAGTGGGAAAGCTGTTTTGTGTTGCTCACGATCTTTATTCCATTCAAGAGTTCAGCAGGCCGCGACGCACCAAATTGCGCATCAGATCCGCGATTCCGAAGGACCACGGTGGGGCCTGGTCACAGGTGGTCACCTTGTTTTCTAACACACCGAGCTTCTCAGTGGACACCCGGACGATATCGCCGCTCTTGTGCGTGAATCCCTGTCCGACAACGCCGCGATCCACGATTGGCGCGAACATCGTGCCGAGGAAAAGCGCGAACCCATCCGGGTAGCGATGGTGCTTGCAGATGGTCTGCCCGACCAGCTCGGTCGGATCGCGGCTGATCTGCGACATGGAACTTTGGCCTTCGAGCCGGAAGCCTTCCGTTCCTTCGATTTCCAGCCGCACCACCGCGGTGCGCACATCATCGAGCGTGTACGCGCCGTCGAACATGCGGATGAAGGGCCCGATGGCGCAGGAGGCATTGTTGTCCTTGGCCTTGCCTAACAACAATGCGCTGCGGCCTTCGATGTCGCGCAGGTTGACGTCGTTGCCGAGAGTGGCGCCCAGGATGCGGCCAGCGTTGTCCACCGCCAGCACGATTTCCGGCTCCGGGTTGTTCCAGGCCGAGTCGGACCGCACGCCTATCCAGTCGCCCCAGCCAACCGTCGACAGTGTCGGCGCCTTGGTGAAGATTTCCGCATCCGGCCCGATGGCCACTTCGAGGTACTGCGACCATAGCCCGTCGGATATGAGGGCGGCCTTGAGCTTTTGCGCCGCTTCCGAGCCGGGCTTTACCGAGCGGATATCCGCGCCAATCCGATCGCGCAGGCTGGCGCGAAGGCTGTCCGCCTTGCTGGCATCGCCACGGCATCGTTCCTCGATGACTCGTTCCATCGCCGAGATTGCGAATGTCACGCCGCTTGCTTTGATGCACTGGAGATCGAAAGGCGACAGCAGACGCACGTCTTTCGCGGCGGCGAAATCGCGCGTGAAACTGAAAGATTCCAGTGTGCCGAGATCGGTTCCGGCAGGGACCTCGCCGTTCCACGCATTCAACAGTTGTGACACGGTCGCCGCGTGTCTCGAAACGTCGCGCACGCGGCCGCCGGCGATGACGACCGGCGTGGGCCCCTCGCGCGTCAGGATGCGGCCGACGAGTACGGATTGCCGCCAGTCGGAAGGTAGATGTTCGATCATAAATTTGGAGCCGAACCCCGCGAGCCCAAGCTTGGCCCGCGGGATTCATCGAGCAAAAGCTAGCCGGCTTTCTTCGGCGCCACGTGCCACAGGTCGTGCATGGCCTCGAGCGTCTTGCCCTTGGTTTCCGGCACGAATTTCCACACGAAGGCGGCAGCCACGAGGCTCGCGCCGCCGTACAACCAGTAGGCGAAGCCATGGTTAAAGCTGGCAGTCAGTCCGGAGTGGCTGTCGAGGATGTTGAAGGTCCAGGAGACGAACAGGTTCGCGATCCACTGCGCGGCGACGGCAATGGCCATGGCCTTGTTGCGGATGTTGTTGGGGAAGATTTCCGCCAGTAACACCCATACCACCGGACCCCAGGACAGGGAGAAGCCCGCGATGTAGATGCACACGACGACGAGGGCAGCGAGGCCCACGTTGCCCGAATAGAAAAGGAAGCCGAGCACGATCATCGAAACCGCCATGATCAAAGCGCCGAGTATCAGCAGCGGTTTGCGGCCCCACTTGTCGACGGTGGCGGTCGCGACCAGGGTGAACACCACCATGACGACGCCCATGATCACTGTCTGCAGCAGCGAGGCATTCGCCTCGAAGCCCATGTTCTTGAACATCTGCGGGCCGTAGTACAGCACCGCGTTGATGCCCACGAATTGCTGGAACAGCGACAGCATGATGCCGACGAACAAGACGAGGCTGCCGTAGGCGAATAGCTTGCCGCTGCTCTCCTTGAGGGAGGCGTCGATCTCGGCCAGTACGATTTTCGCTTCGTCTGCGGTTGCGAGCTTGTTCAGCACTTCGAGCGCCTTTGCATTCTTGCCCTTGAGCATCAGGCCGCGCGGGGTCTCCGGAACGAACAACAGCAACAGGACGAACAAGCCGGCGGGAATCGCGCACGAGGCCAACATGTAACGCCAGCCGATGTCGTGCTTCCAGGCCTCGTCGCCCCCCAGCGAGGCAATGCCCCAGTTCACGAAGTAAACGAGCGAGATGCCGCTGACGATGGCGATCTGCTGGTACGTCACGAGCGCGCCACGCTTGGACGGCGGGGCGATCTCGGCGATGTACATGGGCGCGAGCATGGAGGCGAGGCCGATGCCCATGCCGCCGAAGATGCGGTGCCCGGTGAAGTTGGTGAGCACTTCGCCAAAGGAGTAGTGAGGCAACTCTGCGCCGAACGGATTGAGGATCAGCGCGATGAAATTGATGAGCGGTGTCAGCAACGAGCCGATCACGCCGATGAATGACTCGGGCCATGCCGAGCCCAGCGACGACAGGAAGAACAATGCGCCGGCGACGATGAGGCCGCCGCGGCGGCCCAGCCAATGCGCAATGACTCCGCCAAGCGCGCCACCGATGATGCAGCCCGCCAGCGCGCAGGAGATGGTCCAGCCTTCGAGGCTGATGCGCGCACTCTCGGCAAGACCGAGCGGCGCGACGAAATTCAGCTTGATGGAATCGGTGGCGCCGGAGATCACGGCCGTGTCGTAACCAAACAGCAATCCGCCGAGGGCGGCGATGATGGTGAGGGTGACGAGCAGGCCCCTGTGAGCGGCAGCTGTTGAGGCCTGGTCAGAAGATTGAGACACGCGCTATCTCCTTGAAAGAATTATATTTTTTGACCCCGCTCACGTGCGCGTTTCGCGCCCCCCGTTCAGCGGTCGCGGAAGCGTAGTGATAGCGGTATCAGATAGCAAGCCGAGGCCTGATTCGCGGCGCGGTATGGCAGAAATCGAGTGAATTTTGTTCGGCTCAAGGCTTGCGCGGCGGTGCAACGGAATCCCGCTTCACGAGCACGTAGGGCACGAGGTGATCGACAGCCTGGTGGGCGTGCCGATCTTTCGGACGCCGGATCTTGTGCAGCAATAAATTGATGGCTGCTTCGGCCATTGCCGCGATCGGCTGACGGATGGTGGTCAGCTCCGGCCACACGGTGGTGGCGATCGGCGTGTCGTCGAAGCCGACAACCGAAAGATCGCCGGGAACATCGAGCGCGCGCCGGTGCGCGACCGAAATTGCGGCGGCAGCCATGTCGTCATTGCTGGCAAAGATGGCGGTAGGCATGCGCTTGCGCGCCAAGAGCTTCTCGGCGGCTTCGAGTCCCGACTTGTACGAGAAGAACCCTTGGACGACGAGCGCCGGGTCGACCTCGAGGCCGCTTTCTTCCATCGCCGCTTCGAATCCTGCAAGTCGCTGCGCGCTCGCGGTCTGCGTGGGTTGTCCCTTGATGAATGCGATGCGCGAATGACCTTCGGCGATCAGATGCATGGTCATCTCGCGCGCGGCGTGGAAGTCGTCGATACGCACGCAGGAAACGTCTTCGCGCGCTTGGCCGGTAGCTAGGGCAACCGCTGGCACGCCTTCGGCGGCGAACGCCGCGGCGATGGCCTTCGATTCGCACAGCGGCGGCGGCAGGATCACGCCGGCAATGCCCTCGGAAAGGCGCTGTGCCGCGGCTTTTTCGGCGGCCGGCTTGAGATTGTCCCAGCGATCGAGCACCAGCTGTGACGCCGTGCGGTGCGAACCATCGAGTGCGCCGACCAGCATTTCGCTGAGGTATGACGCGCTGGGGTTCGAATAGATGATGGCGATGCGCGTATCGCGCGCGCCGGCCAGCACTCGTGCCGCGGGATTCGGCCGATAGTTGAGTGCACGCACGGCTTCCATCACGGTTTCGCGTGTTGAATCGCGTACGTTGCTCTCACCGTTGATGACGCGGGAAACGGTCATCGGCGACACGCTCGCATGGCGTGCGACTTCATGAATGGTTACAGCGCTGCCTCTGCGCCGGCTGGTTTTTTCACCCAGGCGCGGCACACCGTCGCTAGTGCGATCCCCTGACTCGCTCAATCGTCCACCCGGCTACTGGCGTAAGGCTTGCGTTAACGTTAACAATAGATTCAACGCACTATCAAAGTCCAATGCCGCAATGAACGCACGTCGACTGATTGCCGTTCTCGTCTTGGCGTTCGCCTCGCTGCCGGCGGCCGCTGAAGACGGATATGACTTATGGCTGAGATATCGGGCTGTAGACCCCGCGGTTTATCCGACTCTCGAGGCGTCGGTGCGCGAACTCGTCGCCGGCACCGGTTCGGCTACCCTTGACGTCGCCCGCATCGAGCTCGAGCGCGGCCTGTCAGGGCTCCTCGGCAGGCCGATTCCCTTGGTCAAGGAGGCGACGCAGGCGGGCGCAGTGCTGTTCGGCACGCCACGTAGCTCCCCGCGTATTGCCGGTCTGGGACTGCCACTCGAGCGCGCCGCGGCCGAAGGATTCGTGATCCGCACCGTCAACCTGAACGAGAAACCGACGATCGTCATCGCCGCGAACTCGGACGTTGGCGTGCTGTACGGAGCGTTCCATTTTCTGCGGCTGATTCAGACGCGTCAGGACCTTGCGGCGCTCGACATCGTCTCGCAGCCGCGTACGCGGATTCGCGTGCTGAACCATTGGGACAATCTCGACCGCCACGTGGAACGCGGCTACGCCGGACAATCGATCTGGGACTGGCACAAGTTGCCGGGATATCTGGATCCGCGTTACGCCGACTATGCCCGGGCCTGCGCGTCGATCGGCCTCAACGGGGCGGTGCTCACCAATGTGAATGCCAACGCCACCAGCCTGACGCCGCCATACCTCGAGAAGGCGGCGGCGCTCGCCGGCGCATTGCGGCCGTACGGGATACGCGTGTATCTCACCGCGCGGTTCAGCGCCCCCACCGAGCTTGGAGGTCTGAAGACCGCCGATCCGCTCGATCCGGGGGTGCGCGCGTGGTGGAAAACCAAGATCGACGAGATTTACCGCCACATCCCCGATTTCGGCGGCTTCCTCGTCAAGGCGAACTCGGAAGGCCAGCCCGGCCCGCAAGACTACAAACGCAATCATGCCGATGGTGCAAACGTGCTTGCGGAAGCATTGGCGCCGCACGGTGGCGTCGTCATCTGGCGCGCGTTCGTGTACTCGAATGAAACTCCCGATGATCGCGCCAAGCAGGCCTACAACGAATTTGTGCCGCTGGACGGCAAGTTCGCCGCCAATGTGCTGGTTCAGGTCAAGAACGGCCCCATCGATTTCCAGCCGCGCGAGCCGTTCCATCCGCTGTTCGGCGCGATGCCCAAGACTCCACTGATGATGGAATTCCAGATCACCAAGGAATACCTCGGGTTCGCCACGCACCTCGCCTATCTCGCGCCGCTGTACGAAGAGGCGCTCGACGCGGACACGATGGTCAAGGGCAAAGGCTCGACGGTGGCGAAGGTCGTCGATGGTGAATTGCACGGCTACCGGCAGACCGGCATGGCAGGGGTATCCAACATTGGTGCCGATCGCAACTGGACCGGATCGCACTTCGACCAGGCGAACTGGTTTGCCTTCGGGCGGCTCGCCTGGGATCCGGACCTTTCATCGCAAGCCATCGCTGCGGACTGGACCCGCATGACGTTCACGGACGATCCGAAGTTCGTGACGCCGGTGGTGGCGATGATGATGGGCTCGCGCGAGGCGGTCGTGGACTACATGATGCCGCTCGGCCTTCATCACCTCTTTGACACTGGACATCACTATGGCCCGGGGCCGTGGGTCGACAATCTGAATCGCGCCGACTGGAACCCCACTTACTATCATCGCGCCGACGCGGCAGGCATCGGCTTTGATCGCGGGCCCAAGGGCAGTGACGCCACGTCGCAATACTCGTCCAAGGTCGCCGCCATATTTGCCGAGCGGCGAAAAATACCGGAGCAGTTCCTGCTGTGGTTCCACCACGTGCCATGGGACTACAAGGTGGCATCGGGGCGCATTCTTTGGGACGAGCTCGTCTACCGCTACACGCGCGGAGTCGAGATAGTTAGTCAGATGCGCCGCACCTGGGCGGGTCTCGAGTCTTACGTCGACGCCGGGCGGTTCGCACAGGTCGCGGCGTTTCTCGCTATCCAGGAACAGGAAGCTCAGTGGTGGCGTGACGCCTGTATCGCCTATTTCCAGACGTTTTCGAAGCGTCCGCTGCCGGCGGGATTCGCGCCGCCGCGCCATCCGCTGGAGTACTACCAGGCCTTGAAGTTTCCATACGCACCCGGCCGATGAGCGGCCGGCGAGGGGGTTGTGATGCGTGCCGTTCTGCTGGTTTCCGGATTGTTGTGGGTGTCCGCCAGCGCGGCCACGGTGGCCGGCCCACCGCCACCGCTCGAGCTCACCGCCGAGCAGGATCACCGCATGATGATGGAGCAGCTTGGAATCGCCTCGATCCGACCGGGCGCCAATGGGCGCGATCCCAGGGCAGCCAACGCGGCTAACTACGATGAGGCCAAGGGCAATCCCTATCCGGAACTTCCTGATGCGTTGAAGCTCGACAACGGCAAGCCAGTCAAGAGCGCGCAAATTTGGTGGAAGCAGCGCCGGCCGCAGATCGTCGAGTATTTCGACCGCGAGCTGTATGGCAGGTTGCCGAAACGCGTGCCGGCCGTGAAGTGGGCGGTGGCCGATTCGAAGAATGAAACGATCGGCGGTGCCGCGGTGATCACGCGCAAGCTGATCGGCCACGTCGACAACAGCAGCTACCCGCTCATCGATGTCGACATCGAGCTCTATCTGACCACCCCGGCCGGCGCGAAAGGCGTACCGGTCATCGTCGAATTCTTTCCTCCCGAATGGGCTGGGCGCGTCCCGCCCCAACCCTCGCCGACCTGGAAAGAGCAGGTGATCGCGCGGGGCTGGGCGTATGCCATCCTTTCGCCGACCAGCATTCAGGCCGATCACGGCGCGGGCCTGACCCGCGGCATCATCGGTCTGGTCAACAGGGGCCAGCCACGCAAGCCCGATGACTGGGGTGCGCTGCGTGCCTGGGCGTGGGGAGCTTCACGCGCGCTCGACTATCTATCCACCGATCCCGCCGTAGATGCGAAACGCGCGGTGATCGAAGGAGTATCGCGCTACGGCAAGGCTTCGCTGGTGACCATGGCGTACGAACCCCGCTTCTCCATCGGTTTCATCGGATCTTCCGGGATGGGAGGCGCGGCATTGCATCGCCGGCGCATTGGCGAGCTGCTGGAGAACGTCGCCGCGAGTGGCGAATACCACTGGATGGCCGGCAACTACATCAAGTATGCGGGACCGCTCACGGCCAAGGACCTGCCCGTGGATGCGCACGAACTGATAGCGCTCGCCGCGCCGCGGCCGCTGTTCATCGGCGCGGGCAGTCCCGCGCAGGGCGATGCCTGGGTGGACCCGCGTGGCATGTTCATGGCCACCGCGGCGGCGAGCCCGGTGTACCGCTTGTTAGGCAGGCGAGCGCTGGATGTCACGGAGTTCCCGCCCATCGAGACGCCGTTGACTGCCGGCGAACTCGCCTATCGCCAGCATGCGGGCGGCCACACGTCCGGGCCCAACTGGCCGACCTTCCTCGACTTCGCGGCGCGCTACTTCGAGCCAAAGTAGTTAGGAATGGGGGCACTCCCCATTTCCTGGCGGTCCCCTACCAGTCCCACATCGTGCCGTCCTCGAGGCGCGCGACGGGCAGCTGCCTGGACGCATAGGGATATTTGGCGGCGAGTTTCTCGTCGATGGTGACGCCGTGTCCCGGCGCATCGCCGCAATACAGGCGACCTTCCTTGAATGTGTAATCGTGCGGGAAGACTTCATCGGTCTCCGGCGCGTGCCGCATGTATTCCTGGATGCCGAAATTCGGCACCCAGGTATCGAAGTGCAGCGCCGCGCCCATGCACACTGGCGAGAGGTCCGTGGCGCCGTGGAAACCGGTGCGCACGCCATGCAGCGCGGCGAAGTCGGCGATGCGGCGCACGTGGGTGATGCCGCCGCCGTGCACGATGGTGGTGCGGATGTAGTCGATGAGCTGGTTCTCGATGAGGTGCTTGCAATCCCAGATGGAGTTGAAGACTTCGCCTACCGCGAGTGGCGTCACCGAATGTTGGCGGATCAGCTCGAAGGACTTCTGGTTCTCGGCTGGCGTGGAATCCTCCAGCCAGAATAATCGATACGGCTCCAAGTCGCGCGCCAGACGCGCAGCTTCGATGGGCGACAGCCGGTGATGCACGTCGTGCAATAGTTCGATGTCCGGTCCGTGCTCCTTGCGTAGCCGCTCGAATAATTTCGGAACTATCGCCAGATACTTCGGCGTCGCCCACACCGTTTCCGCAGGCAGCTCGCTCTCAGCGGGTTCATAGGCATTCTTCAGATTCGAGATGCCATATGCTTTCTTGATGCCTGGCACGCCGCACTGCGCGCGGACCGCCTTGTAACCCATGGCGATGTACTTTCCGACTTCATCGCTCGCCTCGTCGATGTCCTTGCCGTTGGCATGGCCGTAGACGAGAGCGCCGTCGCGCGAACGCCCGCCGAGCAGCTGGTACAGCGGCTGGTTGCTCATCTTGCCGAGGATGTCCCACAGCGCGACATCGACCGCGGCGATCGCGGTCATGGTCACCGGGCCCCGGCGCCAATACGCGCCACGATAGAAAAATTGCCAGATGTCTTCGATGCGTCCTGCGTCGCGGCCAATGAGATTCGGGATGAGGTGATCCTTGAGATAGGACGCCACCGCGAGCTCGCGCCCATTCAATGTTGCATCGCCGATACCGGTAACACCGGAACGCGTAACGATTTTGAGCGTGACGAAATTGCGCGCCGGGCACGTGACGATCACTTGCGCTGTCAGGATTTCGCGATCGCGCGCCGACCCCGCGATTGAATTATTCGAGCCGGAAGTAGCCACGCCCATTGCTCCCTCAAAGATTAAGAATTAGTGTCGCCCGCCGCGGCAGACATTTGGTCGGCCGTCAAACCGGGCCCGCATACTACCAATATGGACAAACTCAATCCCGATCGGCTTTTTCCACCCGATCCCAGCACGCGCGCGATTGCACGGAATCTCTACCGGCTCGTCAAAGACCTGCCGATCATCAGCCCGCACGGCCACACCGATCCGAAATGGTTCGCTGACAACAGCCCGTTCGCCGATCCGGCCAGCCTGCTGCTGACCCCCGATCATTATGTCTTCCGCATGCTTTACAGCCAGGGCATCAAGCTCGAGGAATTCGGCGTCGCGCGCGTCGACGGCGGTGCCACCGAGCGCGATTCGCGCAAGATCTGGCGCCTGTTCGCGACTCACTACTATCTGTTCCGTGGCACTCCGACCCGGATGTGGTTCGATTGGGTGCTGTCGAGCATCTTCGACGCGCCGATTCCGTTGACACCGGAGAACGCCGACGCCACCTACGACCGCATTTCAGAGCGGTTGCAGAAGCCGGAATTCCGGCCGCGCGCATTGTTCGAAAAATTCAACATCGAAGCACTTGCGACCACCGAATCGCCGCTCGACGATCTCGCGCATCACACCAGCATTCGCAAGAGTGGCTGGCGGGGACGAGTGATCACTGCCTACCGGCCAGATCCCGTCGTCGATCCGGACACACTGGGATTCCTCGACAACCTCAAGAAGTTCGCCGCCATCACCGGCGAGGACACGCAGTCATGGCGTGGTTATCTCGCGGCGCATCGCAAGCGCCGTGCCTTTTTTGCCGTCATGGGCGCCACCTCCACGGACCATGGACACCCGACGGCGCGAACGGCCGACCTCAGTCCCGCCGATGCCGAAGCCCTGTTCGCCCGCATCGTGCGCGGCGCACAGAACTCCGGCGACGCCGATCTTTTTCGCGGCCAGATGCTCACCGAAATGGCGCGCATGAGTCTGGATGACGGACTGGTGCTGCAGATTCATCCGGGCGCCTGGCGCAACTACAACGCGCCGTTGTTCGATCGCTTCGGGGCCAATGTCGGAGCCGATATTCCGACCGCCACCGACTACGTCGGCGCGCTGCGTCCATTGCTCAATCGCTTCGGCAACGATCCGACGCTCTCGATCATCGTCTTCACGCTCGATGAAAGCAGCTACGCGCGCGAGCTCGCACCGCTCGCAGGGCACTATCCGGCGCTCAAGCTCGGGCCGGCGTGGTGGTTCCACGACAGCCCCGAGGGCATGATGCGGTTCCGCGAGCAAACTACCGAGACCGCCGGCTTCTACAACACAGTCGGTTTCAACGACGACACGCGCGCCTTTCTTTCCATTCCCGCCCGACACGACGTGGCGCGTCGCGTCGATTGCTCTTTCCTGGCGCGACTGGTCGCCGAGCACCGTCTTCCGGAAGACGAGGCTGCAGCGCTCGCGCAGCAGCTCGCGTACGAATTCCCGAAAAAAGCGTACAAACTTTGAGTGACGACTACTTGGGGGGTCTGCCGAATGAGTTCTAACAACGTATCGAATGACACCGGTGGCACCGGAGCCGGCACCGGTCGGATCGGCAATTACCGCTGGGTGATCTGCGCGCTGTTGTTCTTCTGCACGACCATCAACTACATCGACCGCAACTCGCTGTCGGTGCTCAAGACCACGCTACAGAGAGTGCTCGGCTGGACCGATGTCGACTATGGCTGGATCACCTTCGCGTTCACGTTCGCGTACGCGGCGTTCCCATCTCTCATTGGCGTCTTCGTCGACCGCTTCGGGGTGAAGAAGGCCCTGGCGGGGGCGCTGGTGGTCTGGTCGCTTGCGGCTGCCGCGCACGGCCTGGTTGCAACGGTGATCGGATTCGTAATCGTACGCTTCGTGCTCGGCATCGCCGAGGCGGCTAACTTCCCGGCTTCCATCAAGGCCGTGGGCATGTGGTTTCCGCAAAAAGAGCGCGCGCTCGCCACGGGTATCTTCAATTCCGGCACCAGCGTCGGTGTCATGGTCTCTTTTGTCACGGTGTGGATCGCCGGGCATTGGGGCTGGCAAGGCGCGTTCATATTCATCGGCGTCATCGGCCTCGTGTGGCTGATTTTCTGGCAGAAGTATTTCGACATCCCTTCGCGCCAGGCGCGCCTCGGCAAGGCTGAACTCGACTACATCCACGCGGGCCTGCCGCCGGTCGGGCAAGCGGTCAAGGTCCCGTGGACAGCGCTGCTGCGATATCGCGAGATCTGGCCGTTCATCATCGGCAAATTCATCACTGATCCTGTGTGGTGGTTCTTCCTGTTCTGGCTGCCGTCGTATCTCGAGAGAGAGCGCGGAGTGAATCCGCTGACGAGCGCGTTGTGGATCGGCGTCATCTACACCGGCTCATCCGTCGGTTCGATTCTCGGCGGCTGGCTCTCTGGCGCGCTCATCAAGCGCGGCTGGCCGGTGGGCAAGGCGCGCATGACGACGATGTTGTTAGCCGCGGTGTTCATGCCGGGCTCTATCTTTGCCTACTACGCCGACAGCTTCGGCATGTGCGTGGCATTCATCACGCTGGCGACGGCCTGCCACCAGGCCTGGTCTGCCAACCTGTTCACCAACGCCACCGACATGTTTCCCGGCAAGGTCGCCGGATCGGTGGTGGGACTCGGTGCGACCGCCGGCGGCATCGGCGGCATGTTCATGACTTTGCTGGCGGGTCTCGCCGTGCAGTGGACCGGCAACCAGCAGATCGTCTTCGTGTGGGCGGGCGGCATGCACCTGCTGGCGCTGCTGCTGTTCTGGTTCTGGTTCAAAGGCCGTTTCGTGCAGGTGAACGTCGACGCCGGACTCGACGAGTCGGTCGCCCATCGCAACCTGGTCATCGCAGGTCTCGCCGTCACAGCTTTTGGCGCCGCGTTGTCGGCGTGGGTTTATGGCAACTGGGAAATGATGGTTGCGGCCGTCAAGACCACCGGCGCGGCGCAGGCCGCGGTGGTTGCCGGAGGATTCGTGATCATCGGTCTCGCCGTCCTGTACGCCGGCTCACCGAAGAGACGTCAATTGCAGTTGTGAGGTCCGAATCGGGCGAGGCGAGTCGAGCTGGCGTCACTTGGTTGACGCGTAGCGACGGCGTTTTTCGGCAGCGACGGCACGGGCGCGCTCCACTTCTTCGACCTCGGTGACTTCGAGCAAGTCTTCGATGACGCGCGAGAGGTGCTCGCGCATGGCGGCGCGTGCGGCATCCGGATCACGACGTTTCAAAGCACGCACGATGGCAGCGTGTTCTTCGATCGGGGGCTTGTAGCCACGCTCGCGCACCTTGGCGCTCATGGACATGTTCTGTGGCGAGCGCACGCGCGAATCCCACATCATTTTCACCGCTGCGATGATGCCGCTGTTCTGCGTCGAGCTTGCGATGAGCTCGTGGAAGCGCCGGTCCGCATCCTCACTCATCAGGATTTCGTCGCGCTGGTTGTCGACGCGCATTTCCGCGATGAGATCGGAAAGTTGCGCAAGCTGTGCGTCGTCGATCCGCATCGCCGCCAGAGCGCAGGATTCACCCTCGATGGCCCGCCGTGCCTCGAGCAACTCGAAAAAACCAATGTCTTTGTAGCCTTCCGTGCCACCTGGCGGCTTCCGGTTGACCACATACACACCCGATCCCAGTCGAACCTCGACGAGTTCGTCGAGTTCCAGCGCGATGATGGCTTCGCGCACCGTGGGTCGCGACACCGAAAACGTTTGTGCGAGCTCGCGCTCCGACGGCAGGCGCTGACCAATCTCGTATCTGCCCTCGGCGATTGCCCCGGCCAGTTGTTGGGCGATTTGTTCGTAGAGCCGTCGAGGTTCAGGCATGGCGGGCAGTATCGTCGGAAGAGGCAAGCCCAACAACCAGAATTGGTCAGGGCGCTTTGGACACTGTCTCATGTCTGACGGGACAGGGTGGCCAGGGTACTTCTTGCACTTGGCCTGACCAATTGCTACTTTCGCGCCACAGCGTGGCAGCGACGACGCGGAGCGATCGCCGCACGAGGCGGCTCGCTGGTTTTCTTTTTCTCAGGGGGATTTCAATGAGTTTCAAGAAGCTTCGCGAACTAGCAATACTGGTATGCGCCGGGGCGACCGCGTTTGTTGCAACTCCTGCGTCGGCACAAAACGCCGATGCAGCCACACCGGCGAAGTCGAGTGATGAACTCGAGGAAGTCGTAGTGACTGGTTTCCGCGGCTCGCTGCAAAGCTCCGCGGCCGAAAAGCGCCAGAATGTCAACTTCACGGATTCAATCTTTGCCGAAGACATCGGCAAGTTTCCGGACGCGAACCTCGCTGAATCGCTGCAGCGAATTCCCGGCGTGCAGATCGCACGCGACGTTACTGGCGAAGGTACGTCAGTGGCCGTGCGCGGCCTTGGCCGTGACTTCACGCAGATTACGCTCAACGGCGCGCCGGTGGAGACCGCATCCGACAGCAACATTGATGGCGTGAGCCAGGGACGGGGTGTCGACCTCGTTCTGTTCCCCACCGAACTGTTCCGCCGTCTGACGGTCTCGAAAACGCCGACCGCGAGCCAGGTGGAGGGCGCGATCGCCGCCAACATCGACCTGCGTATCGCCCGGCCTTTCGATGAGAAAGGTTTCCACGTCAACTACACGCTCAAAGGCAATTTCCAGGAAGCCTCGGAGGAGTTCAGCCCGCGCGCCGGTCTGTATGCGAGCAACACTTGGGACACCAGCATGGGTGAATTCGGCATCCTCGGCGGTGTCGCATACTCAGATCGCAAATATCGGTCCGACGGCTTCAACACCATCGGTTGGACCACGGTCGGATTGGGCACGCGCTGCCCCACCAATCAGCCCGGGTGCAACTCGCAGAGCCAGGCCGCAACAGTGGTTGGCAATCCGAGCATCGGCTACGGCAACTCAAGCCAGGCTTGGCCGACCACCGTACCCGCCGGCTATTCCTTCGGCGCGAACGGTGCTAACACCGGCGATCCTCTGACAGTCTGCGGGCCGGGCAATACGCCGGGCGGTACGTCGGGTCTATCGTGCAACCAGTTGAGCTATTCGATCTGGCCGCGGCTCGCGCGCCCGGATTCCCTTGTCGGCGAGCGCAAGACCAGCTCCGGAGTCATGTCGGTGGAGTGGAACTCTCCGTCGGACGCGCTGCATGTGTACTTCGATGGCATCTATTCCGAGTCCGACCATCCGTACGAGCGCAATGACCTGAACCTCGCGGTCCGCAGCACCAACACGAACGTGCCGGTGAACGTCCAGGTCAACGAGGACAACGTCGTGACCAGTGCCACGATCGCCAACCCGGTGTGGCTCAACGAAAACCGCCCGTACGACGAAGACACGGACTTCATCAATCTCAACTCCGGCGCCGAATGGCAAATCGCCGAGAAGTGGAAAGTGGGCGTTTCCGCGAACTACAACCACAGCGACTGGTTCCGTTCCACCAACACCTATCTGTTCAACTCGAACCTCAACTCCGGCATCACTGTCGACCTGGCGACCAGCGGTGACGGCGTGGTCAACGTCACGCCAAGCCGTGACCTGAACGATGTGAACTTCTGGAACTGGAACGCGCTGCGCATCCAGCCGGTCCAGCGCGAGCTGTGGCAGAAGGGTGCTCGATTCGACGTCGAATGGGGCGGCGAGCCGTTAAATATCAAGGCGGGTGGTGCAAAGGACACATTCCATCGCGAAGTGACCACCTGGGACCCCACCAGCTGCGCCACCGACGGCGGTGCGCCAACCACCGAGTGTGGCATCGTGCTAGCACGTGACGGCGTCTTGAATGCCAAGGCCGCGGTGCCGAACGCGCAACTTGGAAATTTCATGCAGCCCTGGACTCATGGTCCGCTGTACAGCACATCGGACTTCGATGTGGGTACCAACAACGGCTGGGCGTTGCCTAACTATCGCCTGCTCGATCCGGCCGTGAATATCGACTACTTCGAGAATGAGCTTGGCCGCGGACTCGCCGGTGGCATAAACGTCGCGGGTTATTCACCGCGCGTCCTCGACGAAGAAACGATGGCATACTTCGTCGAGGCGAATGGCGCCCTCGAGATCCTCGGCAACCTGCGCTACAACGTCGGCGTGCGCTACATCAATACGGAACAGGAGGTCATGGGCCTCGTCACCGTGAATACACCGGCGGGCGCCGTACGTCAGGAGCAGAGAAGCGTCGCGGAATACCATAAGTATCTGCCGAGCTTCAATGTGGCGAGCGAGCTCACCGAAGGTGTACTGCTGCGCTTCGCCGGTTCCAAGGCGATGACTCGGCCGAATCCGGGCGACATCGCACCGAACGAGTCGTTTAGCGTCAACGGCGATATCTACACGCGCGGCAACCCGGAGCTGGCTCCGTACTTCGCCGATCAGGTCGACTTGGGCCTCGAGTGGTACTTCGGCGATTCCGGTCTCGGTGTGGTTGCCGTCAATGCCTGGGCGAAGAAGCTCGAAGGCTTCACTCAAATCCGCAGCACCAGCGTGCGGTTTAATACGCTTGGTATCGACTTCGCTACGCTGCCGATTGCCACCCAGACCAGCCTCATCGCGCGCAGCACGGCACAGGGCGACGGTGGCGATCCAAACCTTGCACTGGTGCGTGTCGATCAGCGGCAGAACACCGAGGAGGTCATCGACCTGTATGGGTTCGAGGTCACTTACACGCAGCCGCTCGACTTCCTGCTCAAGGGCTCAGGCTTCTCGTTCAACTACACCAACATCAGCCAATACTCGACCGGGGGCCCGGCGGGAACTCCTTCGAGCGCGGTGACAGGTCTGTCACCGTACACGTACAACCTCACGGCCTTCTACGAGAACGCTGGTTTCTCGGGTCGCCTGTCGTACGCAGTGCGCGACGCCTTCATCAGCTTCCTTGGTAACAATGACCAGAACATCCAGGGTGACAACTGGGCTCAGAAGAGCGGCTACCTCGATGCTTCCTTCAGCTACAAGCTGCCATGGGAAATGAATGTGTCGATCAGTCTTGAAGCGCAGAACATTACCAACGAGCAACAGCTGATCTATTTCCGCAATGACCCAAATACGCCGCGCCAGTCCTTTGCGCCCGGCCGTCAGTTACTGCTCGGTGTCAGCGGTTCGTTCTGATGGATAGAAAGCGCTCGTCTGCAAACGAAGAAGGAGGCAACGAAAGTTGCCTTCCCCTTTTCTTGTTAGAGCATCTCTCGCGCGTTAGCGGCGAGACTTGCCGAGCATCCAGGAATACAGGTCCTGGCCCTCGTACACGCGCACCCAGGTGAAATGGCCCAGGTCCTCTTCGTTGGTGAAGCGCACTTCGGGATGGCCGAGCGCTTCGAGCTTGTTGATCGCCGGGTAGAAATACCGGATGGGGACCACCGGGTCGCGGCCACCCGCGAAAACCCACAGCGGTAGTTTGGCCTTGGCGATCGGCGCCGCGTGATCAGGATGCCCGTAGCCGACGATGGGCGCGAATGCGGCGAATTTCTCCGGATGGCGCGCCGCGAGATACCACGCGCCGAAGCCGCCGTAGCTCAAGCCGGTGAGATAAACGCGCTTCGCGTCGCCATTGAAGTCAGCGACGGTACGATCGACCATCGCCATGACTTCGTTCTCAATCTCGTTCCAGCCTTCTACCGGGCCGTCAGGGCCGTCGGGCAGAGACTTATCGGCTGGCTTGCCCTGCATGGGCTCAGGTAGGCGCATCGCCGCAGTGTCGGGCCGCTGGTTGATCCCGTTCGCCAGGCGCTGCGGTATCTGATTCCGCGTTCGGTTTTTGATGTAGTCGACTTCGCCCATGCCGAACATGGGCAACTGCGGTGAAATGATGATGAAAGGCAGGTCGCGCCGTTGGCACCAGGCCTCGAACAGCGGACCGTGCGCGAGCACATAGTCGAGGTCACCCTTGCCATCGCCGCGCTCGCCGTTGCCGTGCAGGAACAGCATGACCGGCCACTTGCCGGGGCTGCCGAATTCAGCGGGTAGATAGACGAAGTAGTCGCGTTCCTTGCCGGTACGCGCACTCTGATATGAGACCCGCCGTAGCTCGGGCTGGACGCGCGCTGCAGCCGCGCCTGTTGCGCTGCCGGGGGCCGACAGGCCAGCCGCCCCCGCGAGCAGGGGAAATACTTCTCTTCGTGTGGTCATGATTCCCTCGACTGGTTGTCAGCGAATGACTCTGGCTCCTTTGCCCTTCATCACCGCTTCCACTTCCTTCGCATTGACCATGGACGTATCGCCCGGCGTCGTCATGGCGAGCGCACCGTGCGCGGCCCCATATTCCACCGCGGCCTGGGGACCCTTGCCCTCGATGAACCCGTAAGCAAGTCCGGAGGCGAAACCGTCGCCGCCGCCGACGCGATCATAAATCTCCAGGTTTTCGCGCATCGTCGATTGATAGAACTGTCCGCCGGCGTAAAGAATGGCCGACCAGTCATTGAACGTCGCGGTCTTTGCGTTCCGCAACGTGGTCGCTGCCACCTTGAAGTTCGGGAATTGCTTTACCGCAGTCTGGATCATCTTCTTGAAATTCGCCGGATCGATGGCCGAGATGTGCTCGTCGAGCCCTTCCACCTCGAAACCCAGGCAGGCCGTGAAATCTTCTTCATTGCCGATCATCACGTCGACGTACTTGGCGATGTTGCGATTGATCTTCTGCGCGCCTTGCTTGCCGCCCTGACTCTTCCATAGCGATGCACGGTAGTTGAGATCGTAGGAAACGATCGTGCCGTACTTGCGAGCGATTTCCACGGCTTCGATGACCGCTTCCGAAGTATTCGGCGCCAGCGCGGCAAAAATACCGCCAGTGTGAAACCATCGCACCCCTTCTTCACCGAACAATTTTTCCCAATTCACCTCGCCGGGTTTGATCTGCGATGCCGCGGAATGACCGCGATCCGAGCAGCCGAGTGCGGCGCGAATGCCGAAGCCTTTTTCGGTGAAGTTGAGTCCGACGCGCGTGTTGCGGCCGAGGCCGTCGAACTCGCGCCAGATGATCTTCGTAGTGTCGACGCCCCCTTGCATCATCAAATCTTCGACGAGCCAGCCAAGATCATTGGCGGGCAGGGCGGTGATCGCCGTAGCGCGTTTGCCCCAGCACTTGCGCATGGCGCGCGCGACGTTGTATTCGCCGCCGCCCTCCCAGACCTGGAAACTGCGTGCGTTGCGCACGCGGCCGAACCCCGGATCGAAACGCAGCATCACTTCGCCGAACGACGCGCAATCCCAGCGGGTCTCGTCCGCCGATCTGACTTTCAAAATATTGTTCGTCTGGGTTGGGTCTGTCATGTCTTACTACTTTCCACGGATGGTTTTGATTAGCTTTACGGTGTCGCGCACGCGCGCTTCGACGCCGTCGTAATCCTGTTTGTCGAGCAACGCCTTCGTGATCAGATTGCTGCCGATGCCACAGGCGACGATGCCTGCGCCAAACCACTTGCGCAGGCTCTCTTCGGTGGGCTCCACCCCGCCGGTGGGCATGATGCGCGTCCAGGGCATCGGTCCCATCACGTTCTTCACGAACTCGGGGCCGCCCACCGAGCTGCCCGGGAATACCTTGACGATCTCACTGCCCAGCTCCTGCGCGTACGAGATCTCGCTCGCCGAGCCGCAGCCCGGGCTGTAGGGAATGCAGCGGCGATTGCAGACCTTGGCGACGTCGGCATTGAGGATGGGACCAACGATGAACTTGGCGCCGTTGGCGATGTAGATTCCGGCGGTCGGTGCATCGACGATGGAGCCGACGCCCATGATCACGCTCGGGTCGGCTTTGTCGAAATGTTTGGTGACATCGTAGAAGACGTGCGAGGCGAAATCGCCGCGGTTGGTGAACTCGATGCATTTGGCACCGCCGTTCGCGCAGGCCTGGATGACCTTCTTACAGACCTCGACATCCGGGTGATAGAAAACAGGGATCACGCCCTGATCCATCATCGCCGTCAGCACGCTCATACGATCCTTATTCATCGATCTCTCCGTTCACTAATGAAGCGCTGGCATTTTCGTTGAGCGCGGTCGGGCGCTGCAATCGATTGTGATGCCAGGTCGCGGCCAGCGGTACCGATTTCCCGGTTTGCCATATCCCCCATTGTCCTTGCGCTGCTGTTTCGAGTCGTCTATAAAGTCTAGAGGTAACCGGTGTCATTTTCTGACCGGACTGCCTCGTGAACAACAAGTATTGAAATTCGAAAGAGGGGGGACGATGGCGAACTCAAATCGCACCAAGGGAATTCTGCCAGCGATGCTGGGCGCTTTAGGCATAGCGGCCGGCGCAGCAGCGGCGGAACAAGATCAATCGGCGGCGGCATCGGATGCGCAGAACTCCGACGCCACCGAGGCTGGCGCGGAAGACATCGGCACCATCGAGGTAACCGGTTACCGTCTGTCGCTCCGCAATGCCATCGAAGTCAAGCGAAATGCCGACGTAATGATGGATGCCATCAACGCCGAGGACATCGCCGACTTCCCCGATGCCAACCTCGCCGAGTCGCTGCAGCGCCTGCCCGGCATAGCGCTGGACCGCGACAACGGCGAAGGCCGCAGCATCACGGTGCGAGGCCTCGGCAGTGATTTCACCCGCGTGCGGCTCAACGGCCTGGAGACGCTGACCACGGGCGCCGCCAACGATTCCGGCGCCGCGCCGAACCGTGGCCGCGGCTTCGATTTCAACGTTTTCGCCTCTGACCTGTTCAGCTCACTGGAAGTGCGCAAGACCGCCTCGGCGAACACGGACGAAGGTTCGCTGGGCGCCACCGTCGATCTGGTGACGGGCAAGCCGCTGGATTATCAGGATCGCCGATTCGCGTTTTCCGCCGAAGACGCGTTCTATCAGAACGAAGGCACGCACAACCCCCGCCTCGCCGCGCTGTTCGCGGACCAATTCTTCGACCACAAGCTGGGTATCTCCATGTCGGTCGCGTACAGCGACCGTGATTCGGAAGTGGATCGCTTCCGTCGCCAGCAGGGCCAGTCCGACCTTGCTTATCGCAGCTCCTCCTGGGCCGGCGGCGAAACTCCGCAACGTGCGGGTTTCTCCGCACCGGCGGGCACGGCTATCAGCACGTTGACCAACCCGGTTGCTCTTGCCACGCAGACCGGGTCGGATCCCGCAGCCTATGCGGCGCTGTTCCCGGCCGCGTATAGCACCGCGGGTAGGTTCGACGACAACCGCGTGCGCATCCCCTCGCTGATCAACATCGAGCAGCAGGACCTGACGCAGGAGCGACTCGGCGCCACGTTCGCGGTGCAGTGGAAGCCGACTGAATCCACATCCATCAGCGTGGATGCGGTGTACTCCAAGTTCGATCAGGAAAGCGATGTCAACCAGATCCAGTCGGTGGGCCTGAACCGCAACAACACCAACACCACGTTCAACACCGGCTCGGCCAACGTCAGCAACCGTCGCAATGCGTACGTTACCTGCGCCTCGCGCGCGGCTACGGATTTCATCGATGGCATCGACTGTGGTGGCACCGAAGCCATGGCGGGCGGCGTGTTCGCCGGGCTCAACACGACCAGCTGGAGCACAAACCCCAACAATCTCGAGCCCTACGATTACTACAACAATCCCGGCTCGGTGGGTTATGGCGGAGCCTCTGCCGTGGCCGCGGCGGGCGGTATGTATGGTCGGGACCTCTCGGTCGGGCGTCCCGGCGTTGATGTTCTCGCGGCCCATGTAACGGATGCCGGCAATGCCGACTACCTCGAGCTGCGCAACGTGGATTGGCGCTCGGCCACCGACTCTTCTTACTTCACCACCCAGTTCCAGCAGGCATCGATCAACATCCAGCAGGACATCGGTGACCAGCTGAAGATGGACGTCCTGTTCGGCCGTTCGCGCTCTACGAATGACAACCAGGCCTTCCTGGTCGAATTCAATCGCATGAATTCGCCGGAGACGTTCACCTACGACGAGCGCGGCGGTGGCGAAATGCCCCTGGTCGACTACGGTTTCGACCTCGCCGATCCAAACAATTGGAGCTTGGTGAAGAATTTCTCGGCGATCCGTCATTTCATGCGCGAGACCGACAACGACTACCAGGGCGGGCATGTGAACTTCGAGCTCACGCTGACCGACTCACTGAAGCTCGAGTTCGGCGGCACGCGCCGCGAGTACAAGTTCAAGACCAACCAGGGCCAGCGCAACACCAATGAAGTGCTGAATCCCACGCTGCTCGAGCTCGGCGTCACGTCTTCGGACATGGGTCGTGTGTACGATTTCGGCGAAGGCCTCGACCTGCCGGCAGGCACGCCCACGGCGTTTTTCGCGCCAAACATCGACGCGTTTCGCGAGGTCCTCGGATTCGATTGCAACTGCGTCAATGAATGGGCCGACTGGCGCCTATCGTACAACTCCAACCCCGGTAACCAGTTCGGTGTCGAGGAGTTCGACTCCAGCTATTTCATGCAGTTGAATTTCGACACGGAGTTGTTCGGCCATCGGCTGTTCGGCAACGTCGGCCAGCGCAATGCCGATACACGCGTGGTGTCGACGGGCTTCACGACCAACATCGCCCTCACCGGCCCGCGCCCACTCGAGGCGCGCCACAGCTACTCGGACGACTTGCCCTCGATGAACGTGGCCTTCGAGCTCTCCGAGAAGTTCCTGGTGCGCGCTGGCTGGGCCAAGGTCATGGCGCGGCCCATGCTGCAGAACCTGGCGCCCACGATCTCGGGTATCACCACGCCGAGCAGCGGAGCTGGCTCGTTGACGATCGGCAATCCGCGCCTGGCGCCGTTTCGTGCGGAGAATTTCGACCTGAGCTTCGAGTGGTATTTCAACGAGGGCGGCCTTCTGTCGCTGGGCTTGTTCAAGAAGGACGTCTCCAACTTCCCGCAGACGGTGTCGAGCGATGCCTCCATTCAGGCCATCCTGGATCCGGCGGCGTTCGATGCCTTCCTGGAAACGTTGACGCAACCGCAGCGCGACTGGGTGCTCGGTACGTTCTCGGGCACACCCGGCACCTTTGCGGTCCGGCAGTTCCAGAACGCCCCGGGCGGCGAGATCAAAGGCTACGAGCTTGCCTACCAGCAGGACCTCACCTTCCTGCCCGGCTGGGGCAAGAACTTCGGCATTCAAGCCAACTTCACCAAGTTGAGTTCCGAGCTGTCGTACATCCTGGATCCGGGTTCCGCCACCCCGCCGGTGCCGCAGGTGGTGCAGAACGGCCCCTTCCTGGGAGCGTCGCCCAAGTCCGCCAATGCCACGCTGTACTACGAGACGCCGAAGTGGAGCGCGCGCGTATCCTGGGCCTATCGTGATCGGTACGTAACCACGTATCCGCTCGCGGCCGGCACCTGCCCGCCAGGGCTGAACCCCACCACCAGCCCGCTCGTTCCCTGCGATTCGCCGTTGCTCAACGACTTCGTCGGTAGTGAGGCCACGCGCAACATCGACGCGTCGGTGAAGTTCCAGGCCACGGAATGGCTGCAGTTCAGCATCGAAGCCCTGAACATCACCAACCAGACCGAGAACCGCTGGGCTTACCAGGACGAGCCGCTGGTCACGCAGTACTCGAGCACCGGACGGCAGATCTTCGCCGGCTTCCGGCTCAGGCTCTGAGAGACCAAGAACGGTGACGACCACACGACGTGAAGCGCTCGGTGCCTTGTTAGGGGCCGGCGCTTCGGTCGCGACCACGGCGCAGGCCGGCCGCGCAGCAAACGCGCACCCTGCCGATCCAGGTTGCGCGCCCGACTGGTCGGGCATGCGCTGGGGCGTGGGCTTCGAGGGACAGCGTAAGGCGGATCTCGGTGACGGCACATTTCTCAACCCCGTCGTCAGCGGAGATCACCCGGATCCGAGCATCCTGCGCGACGGATCGAACTACTACCTCACGTTCTCGAGCTTCGACGCTTATCCGGGATTGCCACTGTGGCGGTCGCAGGACCTGGTCAACTGGCAACCCATGGGGTCCACGTTGCGCAAGCCCGTGGGTTCGGTATGGGCGCCGGAGCTCGTCAAGCACGGCGGCCGCTACTTCAACTACTTTCACGCGCGCACACCCGGGTACCGCTCGCTGTACGTGATCCACGCTGCCAGCATCGACGGGCCGTGGAGTGATCCGGTCGATCTGAAGCTTCCCGCGCACATCGATCCCGGCCACGCGGTCGGAGAAGACGGCAAACGTTATCTGTTCCTCAGTGGCGGTGATCGAGTTCGCCTGTCCGACGATGGGCTGGCTACCGAAGGCGCCGTCGAGCACGTGTACGACCCTTGGCGTTATCCGGCCGAATGGGACGTGGAAACCTTCGCGCCGGAGGGGCCCAAGGTGTTGCGGCGCGGCGAATGGTTCTACCTGATCCTCGCCGTGGGTGGCACCGCCGGTCCACCCACCGGCCACATGGTGATCGTGGCCCGATCGACATCCATTCACGGTCCGTGGGAAAACGCTCCTAACAACCCCATCGTGCGCACGGTATCAGCGCGTGAGAAGTGGTGGTCGCGCGGCCATGCCACGGCGATCGAGGCGCCCGATGGCTCTTGGTGGCTCGTGTATCACGGCTACGAAAACGGGTTCTGGACGCTCGGTCGCCAGACTCTGCTCGATCCGGCGCACTGGACCGCTGATGGCTGGCTGGTTGCCGATGGCGGCGATCTTTCCAGACCCACGCGCAAACCGAAAGCCGGTGCCGCGCTGGCCCATGGCGCGCCGCTGTCGGACGACTTTTCGACGAAAACGCTGCGCTCGCAGTGGGCCTTCTACGACCCGGCTCCGGACGAAGGCCAGCGCCTGCGTCACGAAACGGGCTCGCTCATCATGCAGGGCAAGGGATCACAGCCACGCGATGCGTCGCCGCTCGCGTTCCTGGCCGGCGATCTCGGCTACCAGTTCGAAGTCGATGTCGAATTGCGTGGGGGCGCGCAGGCCGGCGTGCTGCTGTTCTACAACCGGCGCCTGTACTGCGGATTGGGGTTCGACGCGCAGCGCTTCACCATGCATCGCTACGGTCTCGAGCGGACGCGCGCGAAACCCGCGGGTATCGGTACGCGCCTGCGATTGCGTGTCACCAACGATCGCCAGATCGTCTCGTTCCATCACAGCGGTGACGGCAAGGTGTGGACGAAATTCGATGTGCAGATGGAAGTTTCCGGATACCACCATAACGTGGCAGGCGATTTCCTCAGCCTCCGTCCGGCGATCTTCGTCACGGGCCCTGGCGAGGCAACGTTTTCGCGGCTGGTCTACCGGGCCCTTCCAGCACGCTGACAGCGGTTTTTACGGGAAACTGTGCGCGGTTCGGTGCCGCTGGCAGGGGTGCGCCGGGCACACTTTAGAGTGGCCCAGAAATGCACGTGACGCAGTTCACGTTATGACCCGCACCAATACACCGGAAAACAAGATCAGGATCCGGCAATCGCCGCTGCCCGTTATAGGCGCGGTGGTCGCCATCATTCTGGTCGCGTTTTACGGATGGTCGCAGCGGGGCTGGCTCGTCAACGTCACCGACATCGAATCACGCGATGTCGACATGCAGAGCCAGCAGCTGCAACGGGGCTTCGCCACCGAGCTCGACGACCTGTATTCGGTCATGGGCGACTACGCGATCTGGACCGAGACCGCGGAATTCGCACGCGGCAATCGACCCAACTTCTTTTCCCAGTCCCTCAACGCCGGCGCTCTGGTGCGCCTCGAGGTCGACACCTTCCTGGTACTCGATCGCAATCTCGAAGCGCGCGCTTCGCTGGCGCTCGATGCGAACGCCGTGCAGGAGTACGAGATACCCCCCGATCCGGAATTGCTCGCGGTCATCAAGCAGGGTGTGACCTCCAGTCAGCTCAACACGGCGACCGACCGCGTGAGTGGTATCGTGCAGCGGGCGCGTGGACCGGCTCTGTTCGCGGTGCGGCCTATCTTCGACAGCAGCGGCACCGGACAGCCGCAGGGCTGGATCGCGTTCGCGCGCGCGTTCACGCCCGCGGTGGTGGAACGCATGGGCCGCTTCTCGCCTTGGCCGGTGACCGGGGTTCCGGTGGCCAACCTCGATCGCTCCTCGGTGCCCGATGAGGTGCGCGATTGGGTGCGGCGCTCGCCGCTCACGGCCAATCTGTTGACGCGCGTTGCCGGACGCGGCCACGTCAACGGTTACCTCGTCCTGCGCGACCAGCTGGGCACGCCAATCTGGCTGGTGCAGCTGGAGATTCCACGCAGTGCATATGCACAGGCGAAGCGAACCACGCTTTATCAGACGATCCTGCTCGGGCTGCTGGTCGGTGGCTTCTTGATCGTTGCCATGCTGCTGATAGCGCGCTCGCGCCGGCTCAACGCGGATCGTCTCTCGCTCGAATCGCGCTACCGCGCCATCATCGAACAGGCGCAGGACGGATTGCTGGTCGCGGATGCGCGCACCGGCGAGATCGTCGATGCCAACCCCGCCGTCCAGGAGCAGCTCGGGTTCACCCTAGATGAGCTGCGCGGCCGCTCGGTGCTGTCGGTCCTGCGCGGTCCCAATGATTCGCAGGATCCGGTGATCGCCACGCTGGCGCGCGTCGAACCCAGCCGCGGCATCGAGCTCGTGCAATGGCTCAAGGACGGCCGGCAGATGGACGTCGAGGTGAGTTGCGTGCCCATCGAATCGCGTGACCGTCGCCTCGTGTCATATCTGATGCGCGATCTGTCGGAGCGAAAGAAGGCCCAGACGCAGTTACTCGCCAACCAGCAGCGCCTCGACAAGCTCGCCAATCATGATCACCTGACAGGCCTGCCGAACCGGCTGTTCCTTCAGGCGCATCTGCCAGAGGCCATCGCGCGCGGCCAGGAAACCGGACAGATGCTCGCGGTCCTGTTCCTCGATCTCGATCGTTTCAAGCACATCAACGACTCACGCGGTCACGAGGTGGGCGACAAGTTGCTCCAGGAAATCGCCAAACGCGTGCGCGCGGCGGTGCGCCCCGCCGACATCGTGGTGCGCATGGGCGGCGATGAATTCGTCGTTGTACTTCACAAGGTGAATGCACCCGACGAAGTGGCCGTTGCAGCGACGCGAATCAATGAAGTTCTTTCAGCACCGGTCATGATCGACGGTCGCGCGCTCGTGGCCACGGTGAGCATCGGCGTCAGCATGTTCCCGCGTGACGGCTCCACCATGGGCGAGTTGCTCAAGCATTCGGATACGGCGATGTATCAGGCCAAGGATCTCGGCAGGAACAACTTCCAGGTGTTCAGCCCGCAGATGGACCGGTCGCTCAAGGAGCGTGTCGCCATCGAATCTTCACTGCGTGTCGGGCTCAAGCTGAACCAGTTCGATGTGCACTATCAGCCCATCATCGATATTCATTCGCGCCGGGTCGCCGGCCTGGAAGCCCTGCTGCGCTGGAAGCACCCCACGCAGGGTTTCGTCTCGCCGGAACGCTTCATCGAAGTTGCCGAAGAAACCGGCCTCATCATTCCCATCGGCCAGTTCGTGCTCGACCGCATCTGCAGCGATATCACGAAGTGGCGCGAACAGGGCGCGCACCTGGCGCCGGTGAGCATGAACGTATCCGCGGTACAGCTCGAGCGCACCAAGCTGCGCGAGTTGATCCAGGCGGCGATGACCAAGAACAACATCGGTCCGCAGCTCATCCAGCTGGAACTCACCGAAGGCTCGCTGTTCGAGAAACGCACGGGCGAATTCCGCGAGGATGCACTGGCGACGTTGCGCGACCTCGGTGTGAAAATCGCCATCGATGATTTCGGCACGGGCTACTCGAGTTTGTCCTACCTCAAGCGCTGGCGCGTCGACTCGCTCAAGATCGATCGCAGCTTCGTGCGCGATATCGCCACCGATGCTTCGGATCATGCGATCGTCAGTGCGATTGTCGCCATGGCGAGAAGCCTGAACATCCAGGTCGTTGCCGAGGGCATCGAGACCTGGCAGCAGCTCGAGATCCTGCGCAACATGGGTTGCCATCTCGCCCAGGGGTTCCTGTTCGCGAAACCCGTTGCGGCGACTGAAGCATTGCGATATCTGCGCGTCGAGCCATTGGATCTCCTCGAGTCCAACTGGGAAGCTTCGAACGCCCTCGCCGAAACTGGCTAGCTCTGAAATACTCCGAGCCCATCGTCTGACAAGACTTCAGGGTTTGGAGGATTCATGGGGAGACCGTGGTTTGGCGCTGTCACCTGTTTCATCACAGCGGCGATTGCCGGCGCGGCCGCGCCCGAGGACACCGCGCGCGAGAGTTTGAACGCGACGTTGTGGATGCAAGTCTCGCCCGAGTACCGCGCCATCGCTCGACAAGTTTACCGGCAAGCCGAAGACAGGATCGCGGCACCCGGGCCAGGCAGCGCCGCGCTCGAGCAGGCAAGCGAATCCGATGAGTCCCTCGCGCGCCTTCCTACCGCCGTCGTGCTCGATCTGGATGAGACAGTGCTCGACAACACCGTCTACCAGGCGCGCCTGCTGCGTGATCGCGCCGTTTACAACGCTGCCACCTGGGGTGCCTGGGTGGGCGCCGGCGACGCCGAGGCCGTACCGGGCGCGCGCGAGTTCATTGCCCGGGCGCGAGTGCTCGGCCACACCGTGTTCTACATCACCAATCGCGATTGCACGACACCGCCACCCACCGCGACCGATTCCTGTCCGGCCAAGACCGCCACCGCGGCCAACCTCCTCGCGCTCGGCATCGATCCCGCGCCGGATCCCCAGCGCATGTTGTTGCGTGGCGAGCGCCCTGACTGGAACAACAGCAACAAGACCGCCCGCCGAGCATTCATCGCCGCTAACTACCGCATCGTTGCGCTGGTGGGTGATGATCTCGGCGACTTCGTCGATCCGCAGACCTTCGCCGGTGATCGCGCGCGGCTCGAGCCGCGCTTCGGCCACACCTGGTTCCTTTTGCCGAATCCGATCTACGGCTCGTGGTCCAGGCCTTTCGAGACCGTCGAGGAGAAATATGGCGCGCTGCGCACCAGCGAGCCGACCCTTGGGCTTGCCGGCGGTGGGCCTTGGAAGGGAAATGAAACCCGCGTGCGCATCGCCAGCTGGAATGTCGAATACCTGATGACGCCGGCCACGCATGTGGCGCTGCGTGCCAGCTGCGCCGAGAACGGCGGCATGGTGGGCGGGGACGAGCGCACGCTGCCGTGTGCCATCACCAGGCGCGAGCCGCGCACTGCCGGCGACTACGTTTCGTTGCGCCGTTACGCGGCGCAGCTGCACGCCGACATCGTCGCCTTGCAGGAAGTGGACGGCCCCGATGCCGCCGAACAGGTGTTTCCGGGCTACGACTACTGCTTCAGCTCGCGCGGGCACACACAGAAGAACGGCTTCGCGATCCGGCGCGGTCTGCCGCATCGTTGCGAGCCCGAGTACCACGCGCTGTCATTGAACAACGCCGTGCGCCGCGGCGTCGTCGTCACGTTCTTTCCCGGTACTGCGAATGAATTCCGGCTCATGTCGGTGCACTTGAAGTCGGGTTGTCCGGCTGGCCCACTGACGGCGCCGGGACGCAACTGCGATCTGCTCTCGAAGCAGATCGCGCCGCTGGAAGCGTGGATCGAAGGCGAGGCGAACGCCGGGCACCGGTTCGGACTGTTGGGCGATTTCAATCGCCGTTTCAGCCTCGAGAAGGGCGGGGCACGCGATGCTGACGGGAGACAGCTCAATGTCTTCGCCGAGCTGAACGATGGCTCACCGCCGGCAAGCCGCCTCATCGATGTCACCGCTCGCGAAAAATTCACGCCGTGCACCAGCGACAGCGAATACCGCGAGTTCATCGACAGCATTCTGCTGGGCCGTGATCTGGCGAAGCGCGCGCTCGAAAAATCCTTCGTGCGCGTGGTCTTCAACGATACGGATGCCCGACGCCACTGGTTGTCGGATCACTGCCCTGTGGGCATCGAGCTCCGTCTGCAGTGATGTCGAGCCACACGAGGCGGTGATCGGAGCTGGGCACCGGCCGTTCGCCCCACACCAGCGCCGCGGCAGGATCGTCGCTCGCCGGCCAGAACACGCCGCCGTCGCAGACCCGTATGCCTTTCGATGGCAGTAGATAGTCCACGCGCAGGTTGCCGGCGACGCGGTCGTTGAAGTCCGCCGTGTCGAAACGCGCGTCGCCGCGCTGCGCCAGGTTCGCGCCGCCTTGCGCCACGGCGGCCTGCAGAGCGCCGGCACTCTGCGGCGCGAACGGCGAATTCACGCGTGGATTGCCGAGCAACGCGCGGATCGCCGCGTTGAGGCTGCCGCCGTCCACCGGGTCGGAATTCTGATCGCCCATGACGATGAAGGCGCGGCCAGCCAAGCCGCCGCGCCTGCCGGCGTCGTCGCGGATGTACCGGGAACTCGCGGAGCCGAGATAGTCGTTCCAGAAGCGGATTTCGTCGTGATTGCGCCTGCCATTGCGATCTTCGGGTCCATCGAATGCGGGCGGGGTGGGGTGGCTTGCCAGCAGGTGCAGCGTCACACCACCGATTCGGACCGGCACATCCCAATGACTTTTCGAAGACAGTGGCAATACGGCGAGCTGCTCCGCGGCATACCAGCCCGGGGGCAACAGCGCCCCTGGCATGTCGCGCCACAGGAACTTGCGGAAAGTGCGCACGTGCGCGGTGTCGATGGGGAATCGTGACAGCACCGCCATGCCGTATTGGCCGGGAAATTCGCCGAATCCCAAGGCGTCGCCGCCGCCGCCGACTTGCCCATCATGATCGAGGTCGAATCCCGACGGCACTCCGGTGTTCGACTCTGCCAGGAAGCTGTGGCCGAATTCGATGGGGGCCCGCCCCTGCTGCGGCCGCGCAAGGTAGTTAGCCTGGAAGTCGCGCAGCGCAATGCCTTGCGCGTCGAAGTCGAATTCCTGCAACAGCAGGATGTCGGGCCGCACGCGCTGGATGATCTCCGCCACTGCACGTGCCTGCGCGTTGTCGGGCGTGGCGAGGTCGCGCCGCAGCGCGCCGTCGCTGCCGCGATTGAGGCTGCTGTTGAAAGTGGCGATGCGGACCGCCACGGCTGGGCGATCCGCCGCAGCGGCGGGCGGGAAGCCCACCGCCGCGAGGATCAGGAATGCGAGGACGCTGCGCACGTCCGCGCGGTCGTCAGAAGTTGAAGCGCAGCGAGGCCACCGCCGTGCGCGGTGCACCGATGGAATAGAAGCCCACGGACGTGCCGCCCGTGCCCGAGCTGATGTTGCCGAAGTATTCCTCGTCGAGCAGGTTGGTTACGTTGAACTGGAACTGCGCGCCTTCGAAGCCCGGTACCTTGAATCCCCAGGTGAAGTCGAGATCGAAGACGGTGTAGCTCTTGGCGACTTCGTCATTGTTGTCGGTGGCGAACCGGTCTCCGACCTTCTTGCCCTGCAGGCCGAAGTTCACATCATCGGTCACCTCGACGTCCACACGTGCGGCGTAAGTCCACTCCGGCGTTTCGACGAGTTGCTTGCCGTCGAGCAGCGGGTTCAGGCTGCCGAGCAGCTCGCTGTCGTTGAACGAGGCGGACGCCGTGACTGACACCGCGCTGCCGAGGCGCTGACCGATCTGGGCATCGAAACCCTGGATCTTCGCGTCGCCGACATTGCGGTCTTCGCTGTAGCCGAGGTCTGCGTTGAAGGTCGAGACGATGCGATTGGTGTAGTCGATACGGTACAGCGCGACCGAAGCCATGGTGCTGCCGGTGTTGAGGCGCCAGCCGAGGTCGTACGCCTTGGTGGTTTCGGATTCAGGCGTTGGCCGCACGATGCTGCCATCGGGGAGGCGAACCACCGCGTACAGGTTGTCCGTGCGCGGTGCCGACAGGCCCTCCGCGTACGACAGGTAGAAACTGTGGTTGTCCCACGGCCTGAAGGTGAGGCCGGCGTTCGGCATGATGTCGTCGAACTTCACCGTCTCGCTGTAAGGCGGTATGAACTGCACGGCGGCACCGGTCATCGGATTCACGAAGATGACGTTGCCGGTCGCCGTCGTGGCGATCGGGGCGCGCGAAGTGCACAACACGCCACCCGCCGGGCCGATGTTGCCCGAGCTGCCGTTGCCGCCGTTCGGCGTGTAGCAATACTGATTGAGCTCGCGCGTGAAGAACGGTGCACGCACCCCGACGGTGGTTGTGAATTTGTCTTCCATGAACTGCCCACGATACTCGAGCGCGTATTGGCTGAGCTCTGCGATCGAGAAGCGGTCGCGTCCGCGAATGATGTCGCCGTCGGCCGCGAGTACCCGCTCGCCTTGTCGACCCGCGAAGACGTCTTCTGGTACTCCGGTGGCCGACATCGGACCCCACTGGCCAGTCTGCCGATGGCGGGCGCGATCGTAGGTGTACGCAAAACGCAGGAGGTGATCGTCGTTGAGATCCCAGATGAGCGAGGCGGTCGCGCCCCAGCGCTTCGTGTTGGTGGTATTCGGCGTGTAGAAACGAACGGTATCGAACGTGTCGCCGTCGCCATTGAGATCGACGCCGAGCGCGCTCGTGTTGCCGAGCACACGAATGTCGGCGGAGTTGGCCACCGGCCGTTCTGTCAACGCGGTCGTGCCGCCGCCGTTCGCCATGGTGTACTGCCAGGATGGATCGAAGGTCAGGCGCACCTTGTCGCCGAGATGCCAGAGCGACTGCATGCGGACGTTGCCGGTGTCCGACGGATTGATGCGCACGCCATAGTAATTCGAGCAGCTCGAAGGATTGAGCGGGTTGTCACCGCTCGGAAGCGACGGCGTGCTGGGCACCGGCGCGGCATTGTCGTTGTCGCCCGGGGCCACGAGCTGCAGGTCCGGCGGATCGCGTGTACATACGGCGAGATTGTCGTAATCGCGACCGAACAGCGCGTAGTTGGCGGCGCTGGTGGTGCGGTAGAAGGCATTGCGATTGCGGTTGTAGTGGAGCGCGAGGCTCACGAAATTGCCGCTCTCGAAGTCCTGGCGGACTGCGGCATTGAATTGCTTCTTCTCGAGCTCGCCCGGGCCCTTGAACTTGTCGTAGTTCTGATAAGAGGCGGCGACGAAAGCCTTCGTGCCCCACGGCCCGAACTCGCCGGAATCGACGCGCAGGAATGCCCGCTTGTAGTTGAACTCACCGCCGGAAAGCACGGCCTCGCCACCGAATTCATCGGTGGGCTTCTTGGTGCGATACGCGACCGTGCCGCCGGTTGCGGAAGCCGTCGGACTATCTACGTCGGTGGTGCCGAGGTTCACGTCCACGCGGTCGATGAGCTCGGAGTCGAGCATCTGGTTGGTGAAGAGCGCGTAGTTGCCCGAATCGTTCAATGGCACGCCGTCGAAGGTCACCGACACGCGCGAGCCGTCGAAGCCGCGGATGCGCAGGTTTCCGCCCGAAGTGCCGAACGGATCGCTGTTGGTGAAGTTGACGCCGGGAATCTGGTTCAGCGCCTGGAACACGCTCTGACCGGACAACTGCTTTTCGAGGTACTCGCCGGTCAGCGAAATGCGCGACTTGGGCGCGGTCTGTTCGCCGACGATGCCGATGTTGCGGACTCGGGTCGCGCTGACCACGACTTCGCTGAGGTCCTCATCGATGGCCTCGGTGCCGGTCGACTGTGCGAGCGCGTTCTGCGCGAGGCCCGCGGCTAACAATGTGACGGCGGCAATCGACCACTTGTGGAATCGGAGCAACAAAGCTCCGTTGACGTTACGCATTAGGTTTCTCCGGTTATTTGCGCGGCCATCTGTGTGGCCCTGCGCGCTTTATGGAGTACACGTTAATGACATGACGTGACAGTTACAACCGAAAACCTGGTGCGGTGCTGCGCGTTAGCAACACCATGTCCGCAATGGGGCAGGGGTGTTGTCCGTGTACCGCAGAGGTGCAGTACGAATCTTGATCAATTGGCAGGTTGTGGCACTGCGATCTCAGCCAGGAATCTTTGCGCCGGCAAGAGCTTGCGAAAAATGTCTGCGGCACAGTGGCACGTAACGCTCGTTGCCGCCGATCTCGATCTGCGCACCTTCTCGTTCAGCAGTGCCGTCGGCCTTGACACGCACGTTCATGATGGCTTTGCGGCCGCAATAGCAAATGGTCTTGAGCTCCACCAGGTTGTCGGCCCAGCCGAGGAGTTGGGCGCTGCCCGGGAAAAGCACGCCGCGAAAGTCCGTGCGCAACCCATAACACAGCACCGGGATGCCGAGCTCATCGACCACCGCGCCCAGCTGCTTCACCTGGACCGGGGTCAGAAACTGCGATTCATCGATGAGCACGCAGGCGAGCGGCGCACTGGCGTGCTCGATGCCGACCTGCTCACGCAGGTTGAGCTCAGGATGGAAATGCAACGCCTCGCGCTCGATGCCGATGCGCGAATGGATCAGGCCCCCGTCGCGGTGATCGACTTTCGCCGTGTAGAGCAGCGTGCGCATGCCGCGCTCTTCGTAGTTGTGCCCGGCCTGCAGCAACGCGGTCGATTTTCCCGCGTTCATGGTCGAGTAATAGAAGTAGAGCTTGGCCATACGCGCGCTAGAAGAAGGTCACGATGCCAACTACCGCGCCGCACATGCACGATGCCAGCGTCGCCCCGAACAGCGCGCGGAACCCCAGGCTGACGAGATCGTTGCGGCGCTCGGGGCACATCGCGCCGATACCGCTGATCTGGATGCCCACACTGGAGAGGTTGGCAAATCCGCACACCGCGTACAGCGCAATGAGCTTGCTGTGTTCGGACAGCGTGCCTTCCGGCAACGCCTGCATGTTCAGGTAGGCGATGAACTCGTTGAGGATGGTCTTGACCCCGAGCAGCGAGCCAACCGCCTGCGCTTCTGACCACGGCACCCCCATGAGCCAGGCGATGGGCGCGAACAGCCAACCGGCGATGCGCTCCATGGTCAGCGGCGCGCCGCCGACTTCCGGCAGCAGGGCGATGGTGCCATTGACCAGCGCAACCAATGCGATCGCGACGATGAGAATGGCGAGAATGTTGAGATAGATGTTGAGGCCGTCGGACGTGCCGCGCGTGACCGCGTCCATCGAGCTTTCATAGATGCGCGGCGGTTTTTCGAGCTCCTGCGAGCTGTCGTTGTCCTCGGGAATGATGACATGCGCGAACAGGATGGCTGCGGGCACGGACATGATGGATTTGGTGATCAGCTGGCCGAGCACGCTCTGGATCTGTGCACCCAGCATGGCCGAATAGATGACCATGACTGAGCCGGCGATGGTCGACATGCCCACCGTCATGACCAGCAACAACTCGTAGCGCGTCATGCGCGCCAGATACGGCCGCACCAACAGCGGAGCCTCGATCTGGCCCATGAAGATGTTGGCCGTGGCAACGAGACCCGCGGGTCCCCGCGTGCCCAGTGCACGCTCGAATATGTATGAGATGCCCTTGATGATGACGGGCAGGATGCGCCAGTACCAAAGCAGCGCGGAGATCGCCGACATCACGATGACCAGCGGCAGCACCTGGAACGCGAACGTGGCGATTGCGCCCGGATTGGTCACATCGAAGGGCGGCGTTCCGCCCCCGAGATAGCCATAGACGAACGCGGTGCCCTTCATCGTGGCCGCGCCGAGCGCACCCACCGCGCGATTCACGTATACGAGGCCTTCGCGGATGCCGGGCGCCTTGAGCAGCAGCGCGCAAATGATGAACTGCAGCGCGATGGCGAACACCACCAGCTTGACGTTGACGCGCCGCCAGTTGCTGCTGAAGGGCAGCGCCAGCAGCACGAACGCGATGATTCCGAGCAGGCCCTGGATAAGCAGCATCGGGAAACCCCTTGTTATTCTAGTTAGATGAGCTTGATTTCGCGCAACCGTTCCATGAGGAAGTCTTGCGCGTTGATGGGCACGGGAAACTGGTCGGGATGCTGCGCATCGATGTATTGCGGCAGCGTCTTGATGAGGAAATCCGGATTGAAGTGCAGGAAGAAAGGCAGCGAGTAGCGTGCATTGCTGGCGCGTTCGCGCGGCGGGTTCACCACGCGATGCGTGGTGGAGCGCAGATGCTGGTTGGTCAGCCGCTGCAGCATGTCACCGACGTTGCACACCAGCGTGCCCGGCGCCGGATTGACCGGCAGCCATTCGCCCTTGCGCGACAGCACTTCGAGACCCGGCTCTTCCGCGCCTAACAACAGCGTGATGACGTTGATGTCCTCGTGCGCGCCGGCGCGCACCGACGGCGTCGGCACCGGTGGCATGGGCGGGTAGTGGATGACGCGCAGCACGCTGTTGCCGAGATCCACCTTGTCGTCGAAGAAATTCGCGGGCAGCTGCACCGACCGCGCGATGGCCGACAGCAGCTTCAGGCCCAACGCGTCGAAGGACTCGTACAGGCCCAGCGTCGATTCGCGGAAGCCCGGAATGCTGTCCACCCAGATGTTAGGCGCCATGACCTCGTTGAACGGGTGGCCAGGCGGCAGCTCGCGGCCGACGTGCCAGAATTCCTTGAGATCGCTGTGCGTGGCGCCTTTGGCGGTTTCGATGCCGAATGCCGTGTAACCGCGGGCACCGCCGCCATTCGGAATGCGGTAGCGCAGTTTCTCCTCTACCGGCCGGGCGAAGAATTCACGGAAACAGGCCAGGCACTGATCGATGAGCCGCTTGTCGATCCCGTGATTCTCGATGATCACGAATCCAAACTCGGCGTAGGCGGCGGCGATTTCCGCCGCGAACCTGGGGCTCTCGGACTGGCGCGCATCGAGTGTTGGGACTGTGTCGGTCATGCGCCGGCTATTGTGCCTACCGTGTACGGGATGTAGAAGTCGGTAATGCAGGCAGGGATAGACCGGAGCCGAAGCGGTTTTCAATGTGCCAGTGCGGTCCTGATGGTTCGACCCCGGCACTTCGGCTACAACACGCAAACCGCCGGGACCAACCGTTTTCAGAACGCCGGGGAGTCCGCGGGCGTTGCCGACCGCGCGTTGGCCGAATTCGATGCGTTCGCCGCCGCGCTGACCGCCGAGGGCGTGACGGTGTGCGTGGCCCAGGATTCCGACCGGCCCGTCAAGCCCGACGCGGTGTTCCCGAACAACTGGGTGAGTTTCCATGCGGATGGCACTGTCGTGCTGTACCCCATGCACGCCGAGAACCGCCGCGTTGAGCGGCGCCAGGAAGTCGTCGACGCGGTCGTACGTGACACGGGGTTTGGCGTACGCCGCGTGGTCGATCTGACCGCGCACGAGAAAGCCGGCCGCTCCCTCGAAGGTACCGGCAGCCTGGTGCTGGACCACGTCGCGCGCGTGGCGTACGCCTGCCGCTCGCCGCGCACCGACGAGGCAGTGGCGCGGGAATGGGCGGGCGAGATGGGTTTTGCCCTCGAGTTGTTCTCGGCCGCCGACGAGTCGGGCACGCCCATCTACCACACCAATGTCCTCATGAACGTGGGAACACGCATCTGCGTGGCGGCACTCGACGCGATCGCCGTGGCCGATCGGGGCCGCGTCGAGCAACGGCTGCGCGATTCCGGCCGCGATCTCGTTGCCATCGATCACGCGGAAATGCGCGCGTTCGCCGGCAACATGCTCGAAGTGGGCAGCTGGGACGAATATCTCGGCGATTTCACCATCCTCGTGATGTCGGAGACCGCGCGCCACGCGTTGGCGACACCCAAGTACATACGGCTGTATTCATCAGTGGATGCAGTGCTTGCGGTACCTCTGGAGATCATTGAACGGCACGGGGGTGGCAGCGTCCGATGTATGCTCGCGGAAATATTCCTTCCCTGAGTGTCGAAGCGCGATGGAATTTCCGGTCAAGGTGCTGCTCGCCTATCTTCTCGGCTCCATCGTCGGCAGCCTCGTGGTCGGTTTCCTCAAGGGTGGCGTCGATATCCGCAAGTCGGGCAGTGGCAACGCCGGCGCCACCAACGCGCTGCGCACGCAGGGCGCCTGGTTCGCAGTCTGGGTCATCATCATCGACGTCGCGAAGGGGTGGTTCGCGGCCGCGGTGTTGCCGGGACTCGCGTTGCCTGGCAATGCGCCGGCGTCCGACGACCTGTGGCCGTGGTTGCCCGCGGCATGCGCGTTCGCCGCCGTCATCGGCCACGTGTTTCCGGTTTGGCACGGGTTCCGGGGTGGCAAGGGCGTAGCCACGCTCGTGGGCGCATACGCAGGTCTCATGCCCGTGCTGTTGCTGCCGCTGTTCGCAACCTGGCTGATCATGGTCATGGTGTCGGGCTACGTCGGGCTCGCCTCCATCATTGCGGCGCTGGCCTTGCCCGTCTATCTACTGATCCGGTCCGGACCGGTGCTCACGCCGGAGCTGGCATTTTCGCTCGCTTGCGCGGTGCTGGTGCTGTATACGCACCGCGGCAATGTGCGGCGCATGCGTGAGGGCGTCGAGCCGCGCGCACGCAAACTCTGGCTGTTCGGGCGTGGTCGCGCGTGAGCGGCGCCTCTTCTCAAAGTCCGCTGCCGCAGCGGGTCTTTCAGCGTCTCGACTGCCACGACTTCCAGTCGGGCGAAGCGCTGGCCGCGGACCTGTCCGTGACGCGCGCCGCGGTGTGGAAGGCGGTCGAGCAACTGCGCGAGCTCGGCGTCACACTCGACGCGCAACCCAACAAAGGCTATCGCCTCGCGGCGGGCGTTTGCGCTCTCTCGGTGGAGCGCATCGAGGCGCTGCTGTCCGCCGAGGTACGCGCGCAAATCGAAACTCTGCAGGTCGAGTGGACACTGGAGTCGACGAACACCCGCTTGCTGGAGTCGCTGCCGCCGGCCGCGGGCCTCGCCTCCGTCGTGCTCACCGAGCACCAGACGGGCGGGCGCGGGCGACGCGGACGCGGGTGGGTCGCGCCACCGGGCGGCGCCATCTGTCTCTCGCTGGCATGGCATTACGCCGACCTGCCAGCCGACTTATCCGCATTGTCCCTGGTGGTCGGGCTGTGCGCCGTGAACGCATTGACCTCGCTGAGCGTCCCCGGCGTGCGGCTGAAATGGCCCAACGACCTCGTGACCGCCAGCGGCAAGCTCGGCGGAATTCTCATCGAGATGCGCGCCGAGTCGGGCGGACCGGTGCACGTGGTGGTGGGAATCGGCCTCAATGTGCTGCTCGACGACGATGCGCGCGCGGCAGTCGAAGCCACCGGCAATATCGCCGACGACATTCGCGCGCACCACATGCCCGTGCCGGACCGCAACGCTATCGTGGCAGCGCTGCTCGCGCGCCTGTTGCCGGCGCTCGAAGGTTTCCCGCGCCACGGCTTGACGCCGCATCTGGACAACTGGCACGACTGCGATGCGTTGCGCGAGAACGAAGTGCGGGTCGAAAACGCCGGCGAAATCACGCGCGGCATTGCGCGCGGCGTCGACGCCCACGGCGCACTGCTGGTCGAGACACCCACAGGCGTGCGACGCTTCATCTCCGGCGAAGTCACGGTGCGCATCGATCAATGAACACATTGTTAGTCGACATCGGTAATACCCGCGTCAAGTGGGCCTCGTTGCGTGATGTGCGCCAGGGCCGCATGCAGGCCGCCGCGCATGAAAACTCAGGGCTGGCGCTACGCGCGCTGGTGCGCGGCGCACCAACCGAGATACATCGCGTCGTCGTCGTGAGCGTCGTGGACGAAGCGCTGTCGCGCGTGCTCGACGCCGCCGTGCGGCGGCGGTTTGGCATCGCGCCCGAATACATCGGCTCGACACAGCGCGCGCACGGCGTGATCAACAGCTACCGCGACACCTGGCGCCTGGGCGCCGACCGCTGGGTGTCGGCAGTCGGAGCGCACGCGCTGGCGAAGGGGCGCCCCGTCGTCATCGCCAATGTTGGCACCGCACTCACCATTGACGCCGTCTCGGCGGCCGGCCGTCATCGAGGTGGTGCGATCGTGCCCGGCCCCAACGCCATGGTCGAGAGCCTGCTGTCAGGAACGCATGGGATTCGGCGCCGCGCGGGCGGCGGTGGCGTAGCGGCGCCGCGATCCCTGTTCGCCACCGATACTGCAACAGCACTCGCTGCGGGTGCCGTGTTTGCCGCCGCTGCGTTCGTCGATCGTGCCCTGCTCGAGGCCAGGCGAACGATGGGCGGGCGGCCGCTGTTGCTTCTCACCGGTGGCGCCGCTGCCACGCTGCGGCGCCACCTGGAGAGTCCCGCGCAACTGGTCCCCGATCTCGTGCTGCGCGGCCTCGCGGTATTCGCGAAAGGCTAGGGCGCGAGCCAGGACCGACGCGCACGCGGCATTTGCTACACTCGCGCCTCGCGTGCGTGCCGCCTTACTCCTTCTCTTATTAGCGAACCTCGCATTCTTCGCGTGGTCGCATTGGCTTGCCCCCACGGACCCGCAACTCCCGGTTTCGCCCAAGGTCGTTGCCCCGCGGCTGCAACTGGCACGCGAGGCCGTGCCGCTGACCGCAGATGGTGGTTGCGTCACCGTCGGTCCGTTCGCCACGACCGAGATGGCGGCCCGCGCGCGCGCGACTCTGAACGACAGCGGTTACACCTCGGTGCCGCGCGAAGCCGGCACCCGTGTGTTCGAGGGTTATTGGGTGTACCTCGAAAGCCCGCCGTCCGAGTCGAGCGAACGGCGCCTGCTGGACCGGTTGATGAAAGGAGGCATCGCCGACGCGCAGGCCATCGGAGATCTCGGCGCCGCGCGGCGCATCTCGCTCGGAGTGTTTTCGGACGAAGCGCGCGCCGCCACGCAATCCGAGCGCGTCGCCAGGCTCGGCCTGCTGCCGCAGATCGAGGCGCGCGAGAAGCCAGGCACCGCCATCTGGCTGGATCTCACGCTGAAGTCCGATTCGCCGCCGCTCGAGGGCTCGAAATTCCCAGCCGGGGACACGGAGCTGGAATTCCGGCCATGCCCGGCAGCTGAAAACGGATCTGGGGCTCAGGAAACCGCACCAGCGCAATAGCGCGCCGCGGCGGCCGCGCCTAAAATCGCGGCCACGATTTTTGGTTTTTCCAGGCCGGCTTAGCTCAGTTGGTAGAGCACCTGATTTGTAATCAGGGGGTCGCGGGTTCGATCCCTGCAGCCGGCACCACCTTCGCAAACAAATAGTTAGCTCGGTGACGGGGGCCGGCTTTTCTGGCATCAACGGTGCGCGCGACCTGCCGCGCCCGCGCACCGGCGGCCGCGCTCCGGGCCGTGGTAGATACTCTCCCGGGCGCTGGTTGCCCCAGTTTTCGCCACCCAAGGTCGTTTCCTAACCTTTTGGCACCTCCGCCGTCCAAGTTGCGTGCTCACCCTTCTCAAATCCTGGGTCCGGCCGGACGCCTTCCACACCGTACTCAAGGAACGCAGCGGGCGTTGGTACAACGCCTGCCTGCGCATCACACGCGATGCCGATCTGGCCGCGGATGCGGTTCAGGAAGCCTTGCTGAAGGCCTGGCACCGTCGCGACGAATTCCGCGGCGACGCCGCTCTCGATTCCTGGATCCATCGCATTGCGTTGAACTCGGCGATCGACCTGGTGCGCCGGCGCAAGCGTCGAGCCGAAGATGATCTCGATGTCGACACCATGGTGGCGGCGCCGTCAGCGGCGCCCGAGAGCGATTACGCATTGGACGCCTTGGGCCGGGATTTAGGCGTAGCGATGCAACGCCTGACTGCCAACGAGCGGCAGACCTTCCTGCTCAAGCACGTCGAAGGCTGGCGACTCGAAGAGATCGCCGAAAGCCTGCACACCAATATCAACAACACCAAGAGCACCTTGTTCCGCGCGGTCCGCAAGCTGCGCGTCGATCTGCACGTATGGCGAGGCGAATCATGATCTCCGACGACGACCTGCTGCTCTATTACTACCGCGAGCTCGACGCAGCCGAACGCGCGCACATCGGCGCGGCGCTCACCGAACAACCCGAGCTTGCGCAGCGGATGCAAAGTCTCGTGGCTCGCCTCGACGCGGCCGCGGCGCTGCCTGAAGTTTCCGTGCCGGCGCTGATTCAACAGCGTTGGCAAGGCGCATTGGAAGGCGCGGCAAACAACACGCGCGCGGCGCCTCCGAGCCGGTGGTTCTTCACGCAACCGCGATGGCAGGTGGCCGCGGCCGCGATAGTGGTCGTCGCGCTCACCTTGTCCATACAGAAACTGATGCAGCCATCGTCGAACCAGATTGCGGAAAACGGGCAGACAGCTGCACCGCCGGGCGCCAACAGCACGGGCGACGTGTCCGCCTATGAAAACGGCCTGAAATGGCATCTCGCGAGCACCGAACGACGGCTCGCGTCGCTCGGCAACGCAAGTCCGGACGAGCGAGCCCGGCTGATCGAGACCATCATCGGGCAGAACCGGATTTACGCACTGGCAGCCGAGCGCGCCGGTGAACCTCAGCTCGCGCGCGTATTGCGCGCGTTCACGCCTGTTCTGGAAACCATGCTCAAAGGTGGCGCGGACGGCGCCGGCGAGTCGGCAGACAGCGTCGCGCAGCTGAGCTTCGAACTGAGAGTCATGCAGGCCCGTTTGAGCGCCGCCGCACCATCCAAGATCCTATAGCTTCGAGGAACAATCCATGCGTTACGTCCTAACTATCCTGGTCGCGTTGGCAGTGAGCCACACGGCACAACCGCAGACGCCCCCAACGTCCACCCCGGTCGCGGAGCGCGAACGTCCGGGCAAGGCAGATCGCGCGCCCACGGACGACGAAGAGCTCGCACTCGCAGCGCTGGAAGGCCTGATGGCGCAACCCGGCGAGCGCGCGCTGCCGATCATCAAGAAGGTGTTGGCGGGATCGCAGACGAAGCTGGTCAAGCAGCGTGCCTTGTTCGTGCTCAGTCAAATAGATTCGGCGGAAGCGAAAGCGATTCTCGCCCAGGCGAGCCGCTCAGCGGATTCCGACATGCGAGGCGAAGCCATTCGCAGCATCGGCATTGGCGGAGATCGGCAGTTGCTCGACGCTCTGCAGGAAATCTACAAGGCCGGTGACTTCGACGTGAAGGATGAGGTGCTGCAGGCCTGGATGATCGCCGGACGCAAGGATCTCGTGTATCAGGCAGCGCTGAATGCCAAGTCCGAGGACGAAGCGAACGAGGCGATCAACATGCTTGGGGTAATGGGCGCGGCCGATGAACTGCGCAAGCTCGGCGACCGGCCGAATGCCGCCAGCGGATTGCTGAATGCGTATGCGATCAGTGGTGACCTTGCCAGCTTGCGCAAGATCGCCGAAGGCAGCGGCGACCGTGAAGTCCGTGCCGAAGCGGTTCACAAGATCGGCATGATTCAAACCGATGCGGCGCGCGCTGCACTACGCGACATCTATTCGCGCAGCACGGATGAGGAGATCAAGGAGGCCGCGCTGCAGGGCATGATGATCGCGCACGACGAGGAGGGCGTGCTGGCGTTTTACCGGGCGGCGAAGACCAGCGAAGAGAAGCGGGCGCTGCTGCGAATGCTCTCGATGATGGACGGGGACGCCGCGCTGAAGGCCATCGATGCCGCACTGGAGAAGAAGCCATGAAGACGCTCTCGCCGATTTTCCGCGCCGCCGTGGTCTGCTCTGCGCTTTTGGCGACACAGTCGCATGCGGCGGAACTCTCGATGCCGCGCGATGGCTGGACGAGCTGGCAGGTGGATGCCGTCGAAGGCGCCCCGGAGTGGTGTTGCTGGAGCAGCTGGGACGAGCGAGTTGCGTCGCGGGAAATCTGCCAGCTCGACGGCGAACGCCAGGGTTATGGCACTCGTAACAAACAGACCACCGATTCCGTGCGCATCTATGCGCGTCTCGCTGGCGGCAAAGTCGAGCGACTACGCGCCATGTCGGCACGCTGCCCCGTGGAAGCCAGGACACCGATCCACGACCTGGGGAGCGTGGCGGCGGACGACAGCACTCGCTGGCTCGTCGGCCTGACCAGGAACGACAGCGATGAGGACCTCGGTGGCGATGGCGACAAGGACGTGATGCCGGCATTGGCGATGCATCGCGGCGATCTCGCGCAGCAGGCGCTGGCGGCCATCGCCCGCGGCGACGCCATCACTGAAAGGCGTAAGCACGCGGTCTTCTGGCTCGCCATGTTGCGCGGCATTGCCGGCGCCGACATCACCACCTCCGTGATGTTCAACGACAAGGACGCGGACGTCCGCAAGCACGCGGCCTTCGCGATCACGCAATCCAAATCGCCACGGATCGCACCGGACCTGATCCGCCTCGGCAACACGGACAACGATGGTGACGTGCGCGCGCAGGCCTGGTTCTGGCTCGCCCACACCGGCACCGCGCAGGCCGAAGACGCGATCATCGCGGCACTGAGGAAAGATGCCGACGCGCATGTTCGCGAACAGGCTGTCTTCGCGCTTTCACAATTGCCGGACGAGCGAGCGACGCGCGCCCTCATCGCGGCGGCCGAAGACAAATCGCTGTCGCGCGAGCAACGCAAGCGCGCCGTCTTCTGGTTGTCGCAATCGGAAGCGAATTCGGCGCAGGCCTACCTGGAGAGAGTGCTGGCGCGCAAACTCGACTGAGTCGCCAGCCCAGGTTCTCCACGCAGCCAGCGGCATCCGCTCACTTCCGGATGTCCGACCACCGTGTCAGCGGTTGCGCGGCTGTAAACACCTTGCGGCCGCGTCACACCGACTTTGGCGCGAGGTACCGTTGCGTCAATGCGCTACCTCGCCCTCTGCACCGACTATGACGGCACGATCGCGCATCACGGTGAGGTCGATTCCGCAACCGTCGCTGCGCTCGAAAAGTTTCGGGCATCGGGACGCAAACTCGTCCTCGTGACGGGCCGTGAAATCGAGGACCTCCAGCGAGTTTTCGGGCGCCTCGACTTGTTCGAGCGGGTCGTCGCCGAAAACGGTGCGCTCATCTATCGACCTGCCTCGCGCGACGAGCGGGTGCTGGGTGAGGCGCCTCCCGCACGCTTCATCGAAGAGTTGCGAAGTCGCGGGGTCGAGCCACTTTCGGTAGGTCGTTGCATCGTGGCGACCTGGGAGCCGTACGAACGTCACGTGCTCGAGACGATTCGGGATCTCGGGCTGGAACTGCAAGTCATATTCAACAAAGGGGCAGTCATGGTGCTGCCCGCGGGCGTCAATAAGGCCAGCGGGCTCAAGGCGGCGCTCGATGAGCTGAACCTATCCGTGCACAACACCGTGGGCGTTGGCGATGCGGAGAATGATCATGCGTTGCTGAACGCCTGTGAGTGCTCGGCAGCCGTGGCCAATGCACTGCCTTCAGTCAAAGAGAAGGTCGACATCGTGCTCGCCAGCGGCCACGGCGCCGGCGTAGAGGAATTGATCGAAGAGATCCTGACCAACGATCTTGCCGATCGCGCGGCGCTCCTGCATCGACACCAGATTCTCCTCGGTCAAGACGAGCGCGGATCACCGGTCACGATGTCTCCCTACGAGACCAGCGCGCTCGTCGTTGGCACATCCGGTGGCGGAAAATCGACGATCGCCACGGGGTTGGTCGAACGCCTGATGTCCAAGGGATACACGTTCGGCATCGTCGATCCGGAAGGTGACTATGACGCCGTGGAAGGCGCGGTAGTGCTGGGCACTCCGGAGCGCGCTCCATCGATCGACGAGTGCATGCAGCTGCTGAGCAAACCTGAGCAGAACGCTGTGATCAACCTGCTGGGAATCAAGTTGGCCGATCGACCGGTTTTCTTCATGACGTTGTTTGCCCGGATACGCGATCTGCGCGCGAAGACGGGCCGCCCACATTGGCTCATTGTCGATGAGGCACACCATGTAATGCCCGCGGACTGGCAGCCGACCGAGCTCGCACTGCCACAGCGGCTCGACGGTATTCTCCTGGTGAGCGTGACACCGAAGGCGCTGGCGCCGACCGCGTTGCGCCTCATCGACTCGGTGATCGTCCTCGGTGACAGCCCTGTGGAAATGGTGCGCGAATTCGCGGAGGCGAACCAGCTGAGCGTTCCCGAGGTGGGCGTGGACAAGATCCCGGCAGGGCAGGCGCTGCTGTGGCACAAGGCCTCGGCGCGCATGCCCGACCTCCTCGTGCTCGAGCCGACCCGCACCGAAAGACGCCGTCACCTGCGTAAATATGCTGAAGGGGCACTGGGTGAAGATCGCTCGTTCTACTTCCGAGGGCCGGAAGGGAAGCTGAATCTGCGCGCCCACAACCTCATCGTGTTCATGGATCTTGCCGACGGAGTGGATGCCGATACCTGGCTGCATCATTGGCAGCGCGGTGAGATTTCAGGTTGGCTGCGTACGTGCATCAAGGACGAGGCACTGGCCGATGCCGTCGCGGCAATCGAGCGTGACGAACGTGCCGACGCCACAACGACGCGCGCCCGCGTCCGCCAACTGATCGAAGAGCGCTACACGCTGCCCGCGGAGGAGGCGCGCAGCCGGTAGCGGCTTCTAGCGTTACTCAACATTATTCGCGCGCCCATCGATCCAGCTGCCGCGTACCGTGACCGTATCGTCGAGCAGCACGAGGTTCGCGCGCTGCCCCGGCGCGATGCGGCCGATGTCGACCGCCTTCAGGAACTCCGCGGGATGGGCACTTGCCATGCGCAACGCGTCAGCCAATGGCAGGCCGAGCAGGCTCACCGAATTGCGCACCGCGCTCGCCATGTCGAGATGCGCGCCGGCGAGGCGGCCTTCATCGTCGATGATGCGGTCGCCGACGACGGTGATCAGCCGACCCTGGATGTGAAACTCCTTGACCGTTGCGCCGACGCTGGGCATGGCGTCGCTCACCAGCATGAAACGATCGCGGCGCTTGGCGCGCAGTGCGACCTTCAAGACTTCCGGATGCACGTGGTGGCCATCGACGATGAGCCCGGCCCAACTGTCCGCATGTGCAAGCGCAGCGCCCACGGCGCCAGGCTCGCGGGAAGTCAGCTGCGACATGGCATTGAACAGGTGCGTGAAACCGCGCACGCCCGCGGCGAGCGCCGGCTGCAGCTCGTCGAACGTCGCGTTGGTGTGGCCCGCGGAGACGATCACGCCCGCAGCGCAAAGCGCACGAATGAACGCGGGAGTGGTGCGCTCGGGCGCCAGCGTCGCCATCGTCACGCCGCCGGTTGGGGTGGATAGCAGGCGCACCGCATCCGCATCCAGCGAGCGCAGCTTGACCGGATCGTGCACGCCGCGGCGTTCATCGCTCAGGAATGGCCCTTCGATGTGTATGCCAAGCACACCGGGAACACCTTGCGCGATCGCTTCGCGCACCGCCTCGATGGCGCGCGCGACCACGGAAAGGTCATCGCTGATCAGCGTGGGCAGGAAACCAGTGGTGCCGAAGCGCCGATGCGCGCTGCCGATGGCGGCGATGGCTTCGACGCTGGGGTCATCATTGAACAAGACTCCGCCGCCACCGTTCACCTGGGTGTCGATGAACCCCGGCACCAGCAGCTGGCCATCGAGATCGATGGTGCGATCGGAGCCGACGATTTCGCGTGCGCCGACAATGGCCTCGACGCGGCCGTTGCGCACCAGCAGCGTGCGGCCGGTTTCGATCCCGGCATCGGTCAGGATTGCTCCATTCCTGAACGCGAGCAGCATCAGACGGTCTCGGTCACTTTGTTGAGATGCGGCGGGCGGTCGGGATCGAGCCCGCGCGCCAGCGCCAGCGAGTTCGCCATGCCGTAGAAAGATTGAATGGTCAGCAATGGCTCGAGCACCGGATGAGCGGCAATCGACGGCAGCGAAACCGCGCCGCGCGCTTCGGTGCCCGCCAGCAAGACGGCCGCGCCACGCGCTGCGAACTCGGTGGCCAGATCTTCGATACCGTCGCGCGTGTCGTCATGCTGCGTGAACATGAGCACAGGAAATCCTGCGCGCACCAATGCCATAGGTCCGTGTTTGACTTCCGCGGAGCTGAACGCTTCGGCATGCAGCCCGCAGGTTTCCTTGAGCTTGAGCGCCGCTTCCTGCGCAATGCCCAACCCAAATCCGCGCGCCACCACGAACAGGTTCACTGCATTGCGCAGCGTTTCCACCGCGGGGCTCCAGTCACAGGCCCAGGCGCGCGACAGCTGCTCAGGCAGGCGCGGCAAACCCGCCAGCAGGTCGCGATCGAGAGTCCAGCTCGCGACGAGCTGAGCGATGCCACTCAATGATGCGATGTACGACTTGGTGGCGGCAACGCTGGTCTCGGGTCCCGCATGCAACGGCACCGCGACGTCCACCAGCTGCATGAGCGGCGAGCCGGGCGTGTTGCACAAGGCAACCGTCAGCGCGCCGCCTTCTTTCGCGGCCTTGGTGGCAGAGAGGAGATCAGGGCTCTTGCCCGACTGCGAAATGGCGATGAACAGCACCTCGCGCAGGTCGGACTGCGAGTCGTAGATAGAGCTCATCGACGGTGCCGCCGAGGAGGTGAGTACCTGGGTGTGTGCCTCGATGACGTACTTGGCATAGGTCGCGGCATGATCCGAGCTGCCGCGCGCGCACGTGACCACCGCGCGCGGCGGATGCGCGCGCAGCCGGCGCCCGAGCTCCTGCAGCAGCGGCGCGTTTTGCGGCAGCTGCGCGTCCACGACACGCGCGCCGTCCGCGGCTTCGAGATACATCCGGGTCGGAGTCACGATGATGCGCTGAGCTCCGCCACGAAGTCGTAGATGTCACCACGGTAGTAAGACTGCGAGAACTCGACCGCGCGACCGTCCTTGAGATAGCCGACGCGCGCTACCAGCAAGCCGGCGTCGCGCTCCTGAGCCTTGAGCAGCTTGGCCTGCTCGGCCGTGAGCAATACCGCGCGCAGTCGCTGCAGCGCGCGCACCGGCCGATTGCCCGTGCGTTCGAGTGCCTCGTACAACGAGGTCTCCACCGCATCGAGTGAGGGCAGGCAGCCGCTGAGCACGGTGGCGTATTCGAGCGCCATGGGCGCGTCGTCGGCGTAACGAATGCGATGAAAGCGGAACACCGGCGTGCCCGGACTCGAGCGCAGTGTCAGCGACTCCTCGGGAGTGACGGTGCCGGCGGCTTTGTTGATCCAGACGCTGCGCGGCTCCCGGCCGCGCGCGCGCATGTCCTCGGAGAACGAGGTGAGCTTCGCGAAGTTCTTCTCGACGCGATTGCTGACAAATGTGCCCGAGCCTTGCTTGCGTATCAGCAGGCCTTCCTCGACCAGCTCGTCGATGGCCTTGCGCACCGTGATTCGCGAGACGGAGAGCATTTCCGCGAGGTCCCGCTCTGGCGGCAATGCGTCGTCGGGACCAATGACCCGGTTTTCGATGGCGGCGCGGAGCGCTCGTTGTAGTTGTTGATAAAGCGGCTGATCGCTCGACTCATCGAGCGGTGCCAGTAACTGCGTCAGTGAAGCCAAGTCCCTCTCCCCCTGCGAATTTTCCTATTGAACCATGCCAGCTATATAGAACCAATGCAATACCAATGTGATTCTTCTTAGCCACAAATGGGAACAGCATTCCGCGGTGAATACGCGAAAGTAGCGAAAAGAATACGAAGGGGGCTGGCATTCTCGGTTCGAGTGGTACTATATTGGCCTCTAATTGGTCCGCACACAAAACAGCAGGGGATAGGAGTCTCTATGAACATCAGACGATCAACCTTGATCGGTACGGCGGTTGCGTTCGCCTTGTATCACCAGTCCGCAGCGGCGCAGACGGCCACGGCTGCTTCAGCCACCTCAGCTGCTGATGTCGAGGAAATCGATGAAGTCGTCGTCACTGGCATCCGCGCGAGTCTCCAGCAATCGCTTGACGTCAAGCGCAATGCCGACGCGCGCCTGGAAGTCGTGACGGCCGAAGACGTCGGCAAACTCCCGGCTCACAACGTGGCCGACGCTTTGCGCGGCCTGCCCGGCGTGAACATCAGCTCGTCCAGCGCCGATGAAGGCGGCTTCGACGAAGCCGACCGCGTCAGTCTGCGGGGTACCAGCCCGAGCCTGACCCAGACGCTCATCAACGGTCACAGTGTGGGTTCGGCGGACTGGTTCGTGCTGAGCCAGGGCAACAACGTCGGGCGCAGCGTCAGCTATTCGCTGTTGCCGTCCGAGCTGGTCAACTCCGTGGAGGTCAACAAGTCCTCACGCGCCAGTTTGCAGGAGGGTGGCACCACCGGCACCGTCAACATCATCACGCGCAAGCCGTTTCAATTCGACAAGTCGTTCACCTTCGAGGCTTCCCTCGGCAGCGTGTATTCCGACCAGGCTGATTCTTATGATCCGCAGCTGTCGGGACTGATCAACTACAAGAACGAGGCCGAAACCTTCGGCGTGTTGCTGCAGGTCTTCAAGCAAGAGCGTTCACTGCGCCGCGATGCGCAGGAAATTCCCGGCGGCTTCTTCACGATCGCGGCCACCGACCCGGCCGGGATATCCAATCCGGACCTGGTAGGAGTGCAGGCCCCTGGCCTCATCGGCGCGACGCTGTTCGAAATGGTCCGCGAGCGCACCGGCGGCCTGCTGGAACTGCAGTTCAAGCCTTCAGACAGCCTGACTCTGGGATTGAGCGGCTTCCTCTCGGACATGGACGCCAACAACTACAACCGCAACTTCATGCTCTGGGGCGGCAACTTTGCGCGCGCCCAGGCGCCTGACCCCGGGTACACGGTCGAGAACGGCGTACTGACCAGTGCGACCTATGCAGGCGTGGCCGGCCGCGACTACGCGGTCTACGACATGATCTCCCGCGAAGCGACGGCGAAGAGCAACTACATCACTTTCGATGCTGACTGGCAGATCAATGACACCCTGAGCTCGAAGTTTCAGATGGGAACCACCGAGGGTGAGGGCTCGACGGCGCGCCAGTTCATTGCCGAGGTGACGACGAACCGCGGCGGCGGCGCCAGCTGGACCTCTCATGGCATCAGCACACCTCTCGACTGGAGTGTGGGCGGCGATAGCACCCCGACCGGTGTCACCAGCTTTGGCACCTGGGGCAATCAGCAAGTCACCGCCATCGACAACGAAGACTGGATCACCCTGGATTTCAACAAGGACCTGGACACCGGTTCCTTGACGTCACTCGAGTTCGGCGCCCGCTTTGCCGACCACGAGCGCGAAACCCAGTCGCCGGAAGGCGCGAGCCCCGGGGACATCTGGTCCGATCTGCAAAATGGCCAGACCGCTGCTTACCCGAACGACTTCGCCGGCGACATCGATGGCACCTTCCCGCGCGACCTGTGGTTCTTCACCCCGAACGCGATGCGGGAGGCGATCCTTGCCAACTCCACCTGGCTATCGGACAACGACGGCCCGACCGGCCGCCACAACTACGGTGGTGAGTGGAAGGTGGCCGAGAAGAATCTCGCCGCCTACGTGCAGGCGAACTTCGCCGGCGAGACCTGGGGCGGCAACGTCGGCCTGCGCTACGTCGACATCGATCAGGAGATCAATTCGTACCAGGCAGTTGCGTCCGCAGCGAATGCGGACGTCAGCAGCCTGTTCGGCAACTGGATCTACCAGGACACCAACAACAAGCACAGCAAGGTGCTGCCCAGCGCGAACCTGAAGTTCCAGATGGCCGACGATGTGGTGTTCCGCTTCGCCGCTTCGCAGACCATGACTCTGCCCGACTATTCGGCACTGGGTGCTGCCAGCTGGGGTTCGGATCTGAACAGAACCGGTGGTGGAGGCAACCCGGGTCTGAAGCCGGTGACGTCCACCAACTTCGATGGCAACTTCGAGTGGTATTTCATGCCGCGCGGATTGCTGTCGGTCGGGGCCTTTTCGATGGATCTGGATGACTACGTCGCCTTCGGCACCGAGAACCGGCAGCTGTTCAGCGAGCTGACCAATCAGCTCGAGACCTACCTCGTCGCCGTTCCGGTCAACTCCAACGGCTCAGTGACTGGCATGGAGCTCGTCTATGAGCAGCCCATCGGCGAATCGTTTGGCGTGAACGCCAACTACACCTACGCGGATGGCAAGACGGCTCACACCTGGGCCGATGGCAGCAACAATCTGGTGGGCACCTCGAAGGACACCTACAACGTGGGCCTCTACTTCGAGAACGAGAAGTTCTCGGCACGCGCGACCTACTCCTATCGCACCGAGTTCCTGATCGGCCTGTCGGGCGCCAACCCGTACTACCAGGACGATTTCGGGACGGTGTCGCTGGCGCTCAACTACAAGCCCACCGAGTGGATCAATGTCAGTCTGGACGCGTTGAACCTCAACAGCCCGACATTGACTTACTACCAGAGCGTGACGGCTCCCACCGCGTTCTATAACAACGGCCGCCAGTTCTATCTCAACCTCCGCTTCAAGTTCTGAAACGTTCGGCCCGCAGTCCCTTCCCGGGGCTGCGGGTCTTCCGGAAGGGTCGAGTGCGCCAGGATTCGACCGCGCCGGACACAGCCGATTCTGTATCCGCACGCCGCGCTCCCCGCGCATCGCGAGTTGCTTGCGCGCGTATATCAGGCAGGATTCAGTTTTCCGCGGTCAGTCGGCGTTCGGGGGCGGGTAGTCAATGATCAAGCAGCAATCTCGTATCGTTCTATTTCTCGTGTCGGCGTTGATTGGTGCGTGCGGCGACTCCGCCACGACATCCAAGAAGCCGGTGCAGCTCAACGCGGCGCACCTGGGGTTGATACCCGCGCCCGGCAACATCACCGGTGCAGCGGGCAGCTTCCGGATCACCACGACGACAGACGTCCTGTACTCCGGCGGTGAGGGCGCCATTGCGCCAGCCCAATACTTCGTCGAGTTCGTCCACCAGCAGCGGCCGGACCTCAAGTTCGCGAAGCCGCGCGAAGACACGCCGGAATCGGGAAGCATCGCTTTCGTCCTCAAGAGCGGTGAGGAGTCTTTGGGTGCGGAGGGTTACGCACTCGCCGTGACCGGCGAGGGGGTGACCATCACGGCGCGCACTCCCGCGGGTCTCTTCTATGGGGCGATCACGCTGTGGCAGCTCATCACGGCAGATCCAATGCGGGGCCTGTCCGTTGATGTGCCGGCCTTGCGGATCGTCGACACGCCGCGGTTCGCCTGGCGTGGCCTGATGCTCGATTCCGCGCGCCACTATCAGTCGCCGGAATACGTGAAGCAATTCATCGACTGGATGGCGCTGCACAAACTCAACGTGTTGCACTGGCATCTCACCGACGACCAGGCCTGGCGCCTGGAGATAAAGAAGTATCCCAAGCTCACTTCCGTCGGCGCGTGGCGCGTGCCCGCTGGTGCGGCCGCGCTCGCCAATATCGATCCGGCCACGGGCAAGCCGCGTCAGTACGGCGGCTTCTACACGCAGGATCAAGTGCGCGACATCGTGGCGCACGCCGCCAGCCGGCATGTCACCGTGGTGCCGGAAATCGAGATGCCTGGGCATGCCACCGCCGCGGTGGTCGCTTATCCCGCACTCGGCGTCACCAGCAAGCCGCCGAAGGCGGTGCCGGAAGAATGGGGCATCTTCCCCACGCTCTTCAATGTCGACGACTCCACGTTCGCATTCCTCGAGGACGTGCTCGCTGAAGTGATCGAGCTGTTCCCCAGCGCCTATATCCACGTCGGCGGCGACGAGGCGAAAAAAGATGAGTGGGTGGCGTCGGCGAAGGTGCAGGCGCGCATGAAAGAGCTCGGCGTGAAAGACGAACACGCGCTTGCAGAGCTACTTCATCCAGCGCATCGAGAAATTCGTCAATTCGAAGGGCCGCAAGATCATCGGCTGGGATGAGATTCTCGAAGGCGGCCTCGCCCCCAATGCCACGGTGATGTCGTGGCGCGGTATCGACGGCGCCATCGCCGCGGCCGCCGCTGGCCATGACACCGTGCTCTCACCGGCGCCGGATCTGTACCTCGATCACTGGCAGAGCCCGGGCGATATCTCGCCGGGGCGCAGCAACACGCTGTCACTCAAAGATGTGTACTCATTCGATCCCATTCCCGCGAAGATTCCGGCCGAGCAGCGCAAACACATTCTCGGCCTGCAGGGCAATCTCTGGGCGGAATTCATGCGAAGTGAAGCGCGCGTCACCTACATGGCTTACCCGCGCGCCGCGGCGCTCGCGGAGGTGGCCTGGTCGCCGCCTTCGCGTATCGACTGGGAAAATTTTGCGAAACGGCTGGAGCCACAACTCGATCGCTACGCCACCCTGGGCATCACCTACGCGCGCGAAACTCCGGTAGTGCCCGGCCCGCGCCGCCGAGTCAGCCACGACCTCGAGCAGTGCGGCGACGGCTATCTGCTCTCGCTCGAGGACGATGCGCCGGTCGAGGGCGAACGCGCCGTGTTTCTCGTCAACATCTCCAATCCATGCTGGATCTGGCGCGGCGCGGATCTTTCGCAGGTCACGGAGATTCGTGCCACCGTCGGCCAGATCCCTTTCAACTTCCAGATCGGCGAAGACGCCGCGAAGATTCCGCTGCACAAGCCCAAGACGTCTTCCGGAGAGCTGGAAATCCGCCTCGACGACTGCAACGGTCCGCTGTTCGAGAGTGCGTCACTCGAGCCGGCGCTGTCTAACTACGGTCTCACGGTATTGCCGCCCATCGTGCTCAACAAGCAGGAGGGCCGGCACGATCTGTGTTTCCGGTTCACGCGAGCCAAGGTGGATCCGCTTTGGGCCATCGGCGGCATCGAGCTCGTCGGACGCTGACGGATTGGAAATCCTTTCGCCATTCGCCGGTTGGTGCGCGCCGCTCGATGAGGTGCCGGATGGCGCCTTCGCGCAGCGCATGCTCGGTGAGGGCGTCGCGCTCGATCCGACGGACAGCGAGCTGCGCGCGCCGTGCGACGGCGAAGTCATTTCCATCGCCGCGGCGCGGCACGCCGTAGCGCTGCGCGCGACCGGCGGCGCAGAGCTGCTCATCCATGTGGGCATCGACACGGTGGCGCTCGCCGGCGAAGGGTTCGAGCTGCACGTGCGCAAGGGTGACCGCATACGCGCCGGAGACCTGCTGCTCAACTTCGATCTCGACCTGCTGGCGCGCAAGGCGCCCAGCCTGATGACGCCCGTGATCGTCACCAACGGGGAGCGTTTCCGGATCCGGAATTCGAGTTTCAATCGCCTGGTGGCGCGTGGCGACCGCCTGTTCGAGCTCGAGGAGCTGGGCACCAGCGACGTGATCCGTCCGAGCGGCGCGCCGGTCGTGAGTGAAGCGCTGGTGGTGGCGCATTCGCATGGCATCCACGCACGGCCGGCCGCATTGATCGCGCGCATCGCGAAAGAGCTGCCTTACGAGCTCGAGATCCGCGCGCGTGGAAGCAGCGCCCGTGCGCGCAGCACCGTGGCGCTGATGTCGCTCGGCGTTCGTGGCGGCGATGAGGTGGTGATCGTCGGTTTCGAGCCGGCCGCGGCCGCCGGGATCGCCGCCATCGCCAACACCATTCGCAACCTGCAAGCCGAGGCTTCGCAAGCGCCACCCGCGCCGGCGGCGCCGGCGCAGCCGCGCGCAGGCGCCGGATCGGGCAGTGCGACCGGCTTGCGCGGGGTCATCGCCAGTCGCGGTCTGGCGCTGGGCGACGCCTTCTATCTACATGCGACCGAGATCACGGTCACGGAACAGGGGCAGGGCGCCGACCGGGAGCAGCGCGCTTTCGATCGCGCTCGCGATGCCGTGCGCGCCCGCCTCGCGCGCCGGTCGCTGACCGCAGCGCCCACCGTGCGCGACATCATGGCGGCGCACCTGGAATTACTCGATGACCCCGGGCTCATCGATGCAGCGCGCGCGTCGATGGCCGCGGGCAAGAGCGCGGGTTTCGCCTGGCGCGCCAGCCTGCGCGCCAGCGCCCAGGCTCTGAACGCCACCGGCGATTCGCGTCTCGCCGAGCGCGTCGACGACCTGCTCGATCTCGAAAGACAGGTGCTGATTGCGCTCGAGGGTGACTCGGCGCCTGTTATCGACGTACCGACAGGAGGCATCCTGCTGGCGCGCGATCTGACCCCCTCGCAGCTCATCGACATCGACACGAGGAAGCTGGGCGGAATCGCGTTGGCGGCGGGCGGTCCCACTTCGCACGTGGCCATCCTCGCGGGCACGCTCGGCATTCCCATGCTCGTCGCGCTGGGCTTAGGGGTGCTCGAGGTCGGCGCCGGCACACCAGTGATCCTCGACGCCGATGACGGCTTTTTCGACGGCCGCCCGGGATCGCGGGAACTTGCTGCCGCCCAGGCGCGCCTGGCGGAAAGGCGGGCGCGGCGCGACGAGGATGTCGCCGACGCGAAAGCGGATTGCCATCTCGGCAGCGGCGAGCGCATCGAGGTGTTCGCGAATCTCGCGGGAAGCGTCGCCGATGCGCAGCTCGCCGTGGACGAAGGCGCCGAAGGCTGTGGCCTGCTGCGCACCGAGTTCCTGTTCCTGGAGCGCGAGACCGCCCCGGACGAACAGGAACAACGGCGCTGCTATCGCGAGGTGGCGCAGGTCCTCGGCAATCGCCCGCTGGTCATCCGCACGCTCGACATCGGCGGCGACAAGCCCATTCCCTATCTACCGTTGCCGCCCGAAGACAATCCCGCGCTCGGTCTGCGCGGCATACGCACCAGCCTGTGGCGCCCCGACCTGCTCGAGGTCCAGCTGCGCGCTCTGCTGACGGCGCAGCCTGGAATACGCATCCTGCTGCCCATGGTCACGGACACCGGAGAAATTCGCACCGTGCGGCGCATGCTGGAGCAGATACGTGCCGAGCTCGGCGTCCCGCCGCCACTGCTCGGGGCCATGATCGAAACGCCGGCGGCGGCCATGCTCGCCGACATCATCGCCGGCGAAGTCGATTTCCTCTCGATCGGCACCAACGATCTCGCGCAGTACGCGTTGGCGATGGATCGCGGCCACGCCGAACTGGCGGCGCGCATCGATGGCCTTCACCCCGCGGTATTGCGGCTCATCGATGCCACCTGCAAGGGGGCCGCCGTCCATCGGCGGCCAGTGGCGGTGTGCGGCGGACTCGCCTCGGATCCAGGCGCAATACCGGTGCTGTTGGGTCTCGGGGTCACCGAGCTGTCGGTGGTGCCGACGCTGATTCCACAGCTCAAGAGCCTGATCCGCGGACTCACGCGCGACTCCTGCCGCAAACTCGCCAGCAGCGCGCTTGCGCTCGAGTGCGCTGCGGACGTGCGGGCGCTGGTGCGCAAAGAGCTCTCATGAAAAAGCTCATCTCGAAACTACAGCCCATCGGGCGCGCGCTCATGCTGCCCATCGCGGTATTGCCGGTGGCGGCGCTGCTGTTGCGGTTGGGTCAGGCGGATTTGCTCAACATGCCCGCCATTGCCGCCGCGGGCGATGCGATCTTCTCCAACCTCGGTCTGTTGTTCGCCATCGGCGTCGCAGTCGGCCTGGCGCGCGAAAATCATGGCGCCGCGGGGCTTGCCGGCGTGGTGGGCTACCTGGTGGCCACCCAGGGCGCCAAGGTGCTCATCGACGTGCCGCCGGAAGTCACCGCGGGGATTCCCGATCAACTCAAAGACCTGGCAGCGGCGGCATTTCGCGCCAAGGAGTTGACCAAACTCAGTGTGCCGGTCGGCCTGCTGTCCGGATTGATCGCCGGTTGGGCTTACAACCGATACAACGACATCCGCCTGCCGGAGTATCTGGCGTTCTTCGGTGGGCGCCGCTTCGTGCCCATCGTGAGCGGTTTTGCGGGCGTGTTCGTGGCGCTGGCGTTCGGCTTCGGCTGGCAAACGCTGGAACGCGGCATGGATGCGGTCAGCCAAGCGGTGCTGGGCTCCGGAGAGGCCGGCCTCTTCGCTTACGGTGTGTTGAACCGTTTGCTCATCGTCACGGGCCTGCATCACATCATCAACAACATCGCCTGGCTCCTGTTAGGCGACTACAACGGCGTCACCGGCGATCTCAAGCGCTTCTTCGCGGGCGATCCCAGCGCCGGTGCTTTCATGTCCGGATTTTTTCCGGTGATGATGTTCGGCCTGCCAGGTGCGTGCCTGGCCATGTATCGCACCGCGTCACCGGCGAAGCGCGCCTCGGTCGGCGGCATCCTGTTCTCGATGGCACTCACCTCGTTCCTCACCGGCGTCACCGAGCCCATCGAGTTCGCGTTCATGTTCCTCGCGCCGGTGCTGTATGCGATTCATGCGGTGTTGACCGGGTTAGCCATGGTGCTGATGCATGCGCTCGACGTGCACCTCGGCTTCGGCTTCTCCGCGGGCCTGTTCGACTATCTGCTCAACTACTCGCTGTCGACTCGACCGCTGCTGCTGATCCCCATCGGGCTCGCTTACTTCGCGTTGTATTACGGCTTGTTCCGTTTTTGTATCCTGCGATTCAATTTGAGAACGCTGGGCCGCGAAGCCGAAGGCGAAGCGGTCGCCGCGCAGGTGAACAAAGACTCCCGGCCGGCGCTTGGATGGATCCGCGCCCTCGGTGACGCGGGCAACCTGCGCGCCGTCGAAGCGTGCACGACGCGCCTGCGGCTCGTGTTGAACGATCTCGACCTCATTGACGAGGCGGCGCTGACGGCGCTCGGGTCGCGAGGGGTTCTGCGGCTCTCCGATGGCGCCGTGCAGGTGGTCGTCGGTCCGATCGCCGATCAGCTGGCCTCGGAAATCCGCGCGCAGCTGCGAGTGCCGGTGGCGGCCAGGCAGGCGATCCCGAGAGCAGCAGCGGCAATGACCGCGCCGCCCGCGGTTGATCGCGTCGCGATCGAACGTGCCATCGGCGCACTGGGTGGCCGGGCAAACATCCGTGACCTTCAAGGAAATTCGAGCCGCCTGTTCGTGGCGGTGCGCGATCCGTCGATGGTGGAGGAGAATGGGCTTCGCGCAACGGTGCGCGCGGTTGTCCGGCCCTCCGAACTTAGCGTCCATCTGGTCGTGGGCCCGGCGGCCCCGGCCTGGGCCGCCGCCTTCCGGGAAACCCCCTAGACGGACCCGTGCTCCCGGTGCGGCCGCCCGGCGGGATGCGACCAGCTGAGCGGAAAACGCGGCTGCGGTGACAACTCTCACTTTCAATCGAATCAGCGGCTTACTAAACTGCCGCCCATCCGAGCAGGGAACCGTGGGCTGATCCGGCAGCCGGCGCATAAATTCCCAATAGAAACAACTCATTTAGTTAGGGGCGGCGTGCAACCTGAAGGGCTGCTCGAACGTCGTAGGTCGGGGCCCCCGAAGGAATATCGCGTGATCAATAGAACCAGACTTTTCCGCCAGCTCGGCCTGGCGGCCACCATCATTGTCGCGGCGTTCAGCCTCGGTGGCTGCGGTAAAGGAGCGTCCGGCAACACTCCCGAAAAGGAAGTGCTGACGAAGTTGCTGGTCTCGCCCGAGGATCTGCTCACCGTCAGCAGCAACGCGCTGGCTTCCGGGCCGTCCATCACAGGGTCGGTCGAACCCGAGCGGCGCGCCGACTTGCGCGCGGAAGTGTCCGCCGTGGTGCTCACCGTGCTCAAGGAGAACGGCGAGCCGGTCAAGCGCGGTGACTTGCTCGTGCGCCTCGATCAGACCGCGATCCGTGACAGCCTCACCGCGGCTCAGTCCTCGATGAGCGCTGCCTCGCAGGCCTTCGACCAATCCGAGCGGCAGTTTCAGCGCATGAAGACGCTGCGCGAGACCGGCGTGGTCTCGGCGCAGCAACTCGAAGACGTGGAAATTCAGCGCAATTCCGCGCAGAGCGAGCGCGAGGCCGCGCGCACGCGCATGGTCACGGCGCGGCAGATGCTCGAACGCACCGAGGTGCGGGCGCCGTTCGACGGCATCGTGAGCGATCGCAAGGTGTCGGCCGGCGATACCGCGCAGGTCGGCAAAGAGCTGCTCAAAGTCATTGACCCCTCGAGCTTGCGCTTCGAGGGTTTCGTGTCGGCCGACAGCGTAGGGTCGGTGGCCGCCGGACAGAACGTGTGGTTTCGCATCCATGGCTTCGGTGAACGCGAGTTCGCGGGCAAGGTCACGCGCGTGAATCCGGCCGCCAACATCACGACGCGCCAGGTCGAAGTCCTGGTGCGATTCGACGACCCCAGCCAGCAGCCCAACGTGGCAGGCTTGTATGCGGAAGGTCGTATCGAGACCACGAGCGCACCGAAACTCATGCTGCCGAACGCTTCGATCGTGCGCGAAGGCGACAACGCCTTCGCCTGGCGCGTGAAGGACGCCAAATTGCAGAAGGTGGCGATCGGGCTCGGAGAGCGCGACGCGCGCTCCGGCGCGTTCGCGCTGCAAAATGGCATTGCCGAGGGCGACCAGGTGCTGCGTTATCCAAACAGCACCTTGAAAGATGGACAGCCGGTGCAGGTCGGCGCCGCCGCCGCGGTCGTCGCCGACAAGAAATAAAATAGGGAGCCGCTGATGTTCCTTTCCAATTTCAGTATCAAGCAGCCGGTCACGACCATCGCGATCGTGATCGTGCTCATGTGTCTCGGGCTGCTGGCGTTGAAGAATCTGCGTGTCAACCAGATCCCCGACGTCGAGCAACCCGTCATGGTCATCAACTTCCCGTATCCGGGGGCGTCCCCGGAAACCGTGGAACGCGAAATCATCAACCGCGTCGAGAAGCCGCTGCAAAGCATCCCTCAGGTCTACGAGATCCACTCGACCGCCTCGGAGAGCAACGCGAACTTCGTCATCGTCTACGACTTCAAGAAAGACATGTCCGAAGCCGGCGACGAGATCCGCAACGCGATCGCCGGCGTGCGTTACAAGCTGCCGCTCGAGATGCGTGAGCCGGTGTTGTTCCGCGTCGATCCGTCGGCGCAGCCCATCATGAATCTCGGGCTTTCCTCCACCAAGCAGTCGCATGCCGAGATGTCGCGTCTCGTCGAGGACGTGCTCGCCGATCAATTGCGCGGCATCGACGGCGTCGCCGTCGTCAACGTCGATGGCTCGCTGCGCCGCGAGCTGTCGGTGCTGCTGCATGCGCAAAAGCTGCGCGAGTACAACGTCTCCGCCGGGGATGTGGTCAATTCGTTGCGCGCGCAGAACACCAACGCACCCGTGGGGCGCGTCAAGGGGACGCTCGACGAGCAGAACATCCGTCTCGTGGGACGCATCGAACGCCCGAGCGATTTCAACGACATCGTCATCAAGCGCCAGGGCAACGAGATCGTGCGCCTGGGACAAGTCGCTACCGTCGAGGACGGGTTCGCGGAGCCGGGCAGTTACTCGTTGCGCAACGGCAATCCGAACGTGGGCATGTCGGTGATCCGGCAGCGCGAGGCGAGTACGGTCACGGTCGCCGAGCGCGTGCGCGCCGAGGTCGAGACGATCAACAAGACCTTGCCGGAAGGCACGAAGCTCATCGTCGGACACGACGGCGGCGAAGAAGCGCAGAACAGCCTCAACAATGTGATCCACGCGCTCATCTTCGGCGCCGGACTGACCATCTTCGTGGTTTACGCGTTTTTGAATTCGTGGCGTTCCACGCTCATCACCGGCCTGTCGCTGCCGACGTCGGCGATCGCCGCGTTCATCGCTGTGTGGTTGTGCGGCTTCACGCTGAACTTCATGACGCTGCTGGGACTCTCGCTCGCCATCGGCGTGCTCATCGACGACGCCATCGTCGTGCGCGAAAACATCGTCAGGCACATGCAGCGTGGCGAAGACCGCGTCACCGCCGCGCGTAATGGCACGGCGGAGATCGGCCTCGCAGTCACCGCCACCACCTTCTCCATCGTCGCGGTGTTCGTACCGGTCGCCTTCATGGGCGGCGGCGCCGGCGAGTGGTTTCGTCCGTTTGCGGTCACCGTCGCGGCCTCCGTGCTCGTGAGCCTGTTCATCTCATTCACGCTCGACCCAATGCTGTCGGCGTACTGGGGTGATCCGCCCGGACACGCGGACCGTCCGCGTCGCGGCCTCGAAAAATATTTCGCGCGCTTCAACATCTGGTTCGACCACCAGGCGGACCGTTACGGCAACCTCATCAATTGGGCGCTGCACCACCGCCGGGTGATCGTGTGGGGCGCATTCGGGCTGCTCTTTGCGGCGATGGCCTATCAAATGTCGTTCGGTCGCAGCGAGTTCCTGCCGAAGTCCGACTACGGCACGCTCGCGATCGACGTGCGCACGCCCTCGAGCGGCAGTCTCGAGTACGCGCGCAGCAAGGTGGAACGCGCCGCCGAGCTCGCGCGTTCGATTCCCGAAACCAAGGACACCGACAGCCGTGTGAACGCCACGGGCGGCCGCGTGTGGGTCGACGTGGGCGACAAGGCCGATCGCGCGCGTGCGCTCGAGGACATCGCCGCGGATCTGCGCGGCAAGCTCAAGCAGCTCGTCGGCGCGGAATACGTGGTGTTCGACGATCTCGGCAACGGCCCGCGCAAGCCGATCCAGATCCAGTTCTACGGCACCGATTCGCGCCGGCTCATGGAGATCACCAACCAGTTCATGGAGCAGATGCGCCAGATCCCGGGCGCGGTCGACGTCGGCCTCTCCGAGCAGGATCCCAAGGACGAATTGCGCATCGAGCTCGATCGCGGGCTCGCCAATCAGCTCGGCATCTCGGTCAACGACGCCGCGCAGACGCTGCGCGTGGCATTCGCGGGCATCGAAGTGGGCGACTGGGTGGACCCCGTCGGCGAATCCCGCGACGTCGCCGTGCGCCTGCATCCCGAGGATCGTCTGACCGCCTCCAACATCGAGCGCCTGCCGATCGCGGTCGCCGGCACCAACATGATGGTGCCGCTCGAACAGATCGCGACCATTTCTCTCGACAAGGGACCCTCGCGCATTCAGCACCTGAATGGCAATCGGACCGTCACCGTGTCCGCCAACGTGCAGGGCGTGGCGGCAGGCCAGGTCACGGCGGAAGCCATGAAGATCGCGAAAACGATCGACTTCCCGGCGGGCTACGGCCTGGGGCTCGGAGGCGCGTCGCGCGACCAGGCGGAGTTGTTCAGCGAGATGTTCATCGCGCTCATCATGGGCATCTTCGTGATGTATCTCGTGCTCGTGATGCAGTTCGGTTCGTTCACCGCGCCCGTGCCGATCATGTTGTCGCTGTCGTTGTCGCTCATCGGCGTGGTGCTCGCGTTGACCGTGACGCGCGGCTCGCTAAACCTCATGAGTTTCATCGGCGTCATCATGCTCATGGGCCTGGTCGCGAAAAACGCGATCCTGCTGCTCGACTGCGCGCGGCAGGAGGAAAGGCAGGGCATCGATCGCGAGGAAGCGCTCATGCACGCGGGTCGCGTGCGCCTGCGTCCGATTCTCATGACCACGTTCGCGCTGGTCGCCGGCATGCTGCCGGTGGCGATCGGCATCGGCGAAGGCGGCGAGTTCTACAGCCCGATGGCGGTGGCCATCATTGGTGGCGTGCTCGTGTCGACCTTGCTCACGCTGCTGGTGGTGCCGAGCCTGTACGACAATGTCGAGATCTCGCGCGAGAGGTTCAAGCTCAAGCTCGCTGCGCGCGCGGCGCTCGGCAACGTCATGGTGGCGTTCGCGATGACGTTCATCGAAGCGTTGCTGACGCTCACGCTGTGGCGCTTCTTCTATCGCGTGATCAAGTGGGTGCTCAACATCGCGCCGCCGGAGCATCCGGTGCTTCGTGCCGGGCGCCTCGCGGGTTTCGAAGTCCCGGCCGGTTTCGTGCCGTATCCCGCGCCCTGGCAGCGTCGGCGTTCCTGGGAAAATCGCCCGCTGGAGAGCAATCCCTACGCGCCGCGGAAATCGAGCGACGTGGCGGCACGCGTAGTGCCCGCCGACTGATACGCGCCGACAGACGGCCCGGTGTCACTTCAATATGGTCACGGCAAGCTCGCCGTCGATCACGCCGGTGAACTGCGTCGGCTGTGACTGCGGGCCCAAGACATCGGGCAGCGCAAACTTGGTGCCGATGGGCGGCACGGCGTGCAGAAACGACCAGCCGAGCTCGGGCAGTTCGAGGATGGGTTTTTCGCCGGGGGTCGGCCGGTACAGTCCGAAAAAGGGAATCCGGCTGTCATTGCGAATCACCGCGGTCGCTTCGCGGGTGCGCATCTCGAGCCAGTCCCACGCGCCGAAGAAGCCTTCGAATTCCGGGTACTCGTAACTGACGCCCGGAGTCGAGCGCGCATATCTTGCCTGGTGCAGGCCGAATTGTGTTCCCGCCTGCCGGTTCTTCCAGACACGGTATGGGCCCGCACCCACCCAGCGCTTGGCGAGCACGCTCTTCTCCGGGTAATCGAACGACACGCCGAGAATGTCGGCCGCGCCGTCGAACGCAACCCGGTAGCTAACTACCAGCTCGCCGCCGCGAAGCCTCCAGGAAACTTCGCGCAGGGCGCCGTCGTATTCGGCGCGGGCCACGATGCCGTCGGTGCCCGCGGGCGCCAGCTCGAGCCTGCGCAACCTCGATTCACCGGCGACATCGATGAAGCTGCGCAGTTTGGGCGCGCGTTGCCAGGCGGCGAGGCGCGGTCCGCTAAGCGGGATGGTGCGTCCGTGCGCGGTCAGCCGGGTCAGCATCCCGGTGGCGGGATCAAACGCCAGCGTGTACGGCCCGGCGGCTACCACCTGCGCCTTTACTTCGATCCGCGGCGGCTTCGAGCCAGTTGGCGATACCTTGCCGGCGTACGGTGCGCCGCGCACCACCCACGTCCACAGCTCCTGGTCGTGGTGGTCGCGCACGATCACTTCGAGGATTTCTTGCGGCGCGAGCTGGTCGACGCCGACGGGCAGTTCCCACGATTTGCGGTCGCGTGCCGCGAGCGCCGGCATTTGCGCGCGCCCCTTGGCGAGGACCACGGCCGCGGTTGGCGACCCCGCGGCGGGCAATCGCAGCGCGCGCCACTCGAGCGAGCAACGTTCGAGGTCGATGAAGTCGTAGCGGTTCTCGACGTCCATTTTCAAGCGGCCGTTGGAAACCGCCAGATCGTGCAGCTCCACTGGCGACCAGATTTCCTTGACCGCAAAGTAGCTGCCTTCCTTTTCGTGGTGCGCGCCGACGAAGCCGTCGGGCGCCGAATTGCCCATGTTGTCGATGCGGCCGTTCTGATCCGTACGCTCGATGCCTTCATCGGCAAAGACCCAGAAGAAGCCGCCGGCCACGGTGGGACTGCGTCCCATGACATCCCAGTAGTCGCGCAGGCCCGCGCCGATGCCGCCGTCGTAGAGCCCGTGGAGAAATTCCGTGGGCATGAAGATGTCCGGCCCGGCGCTCAGACGGACGGTGCTGTCGTAGTTCTCGTAATGATCGGTGTTGATGCCGCTGTGAATCGCCCAGGGATGCAGCACCGGCCGCCGTTGCGGATCCCAGCGATCGAACTCGCCATCGTTCTCGCGGTTCCAGCCGCCTTCGTTGCCGTTGTCCCAGAAGAGAATGCTCGGGTGATTCACGTCGCGGCGGACTATCTGGCCGATGAGACGGGCACCCGTCGGGGTATCGTAAAAACCTTGCCAGCCGGCGAGCTCGTCGAGCACGTAGAGGCCGATCTCATCCGCGGCTTCGAGGAAAGCCCGGTCCGGTGGATAGTGCGACATGCGCACCGCGTTCATGTTCGCGCCCTTGATGAGCCGCGCGTCGGCGTAGTTCTGCTCGCGCGTCAGGGTGCGTCCGGTTTTCGGATCGAAGCTGTGGCGATTGATGCCCTTGAGCACGATCTTGCGGCCGTTGAGATAGACGCCGTCGCGCGGTCTCACTTCGAAGGTGCGAAAACCGAAGCGTTCCTTCACTTGGTGGATTTCCCCGGCGTCGTTCTCGAGCGTGAAGATCACCGAGTAAAGATTCGGAGTTTCGGCCGTCCACAGCGCGGGATTGGCGATCGCGCCGGCGATGATTGCGGTGTCGCCGTAAGGCACCTTTGCTGTCATGGCGGCGCCAGCCGCCTTGCCCGCGGCATCGAAAACCGTCGCTCGCACGCGCGCGCCTTGCGGTGCGGGTCGATTGAGATGCGCCCGTGCGTAGAAACTGCCGTCGGCGCGCGCATCGATCGCGGTCCAGACAATGTGATCGCGCGGCCGAGCTTCGAGCCACACCGGGCGGTAGATGCCGCCGAAGGTCCAGTAGTCACCGCGGCGTTCGGCATGGTTCACGCTCTTGTTGGCGGACTCCTTGGCGACCACGACCTCTATTTCATTGCGGCCGGTTTTCACGAGTTTCGTGATGTCGTAGCTGAAGCGATAGAACCCGCCCTGGTGCGTGGGACCGGCGGGTTGCCCATTGACGGTAACGGTCGTATCCGTCATCGCCGCTTCGAACACGATGTGGATGTCGCGTCCGTCCCAGGTGGCGGGAACCTGGAAATCGCGCCGGTAGGTGCCGGTTTCCTTGGGGATGACCGGATCGTCGTCGGGCTTTCCGCGCCCCTGGGTGCCGTAGTAGTACGCACCGAAGCCCTGCTGTTCCCAGCAGGAGGGGACTGCAATGCGGTTCCATTTTCCATCGCTCGAACCGCTGCGGCTGCCGCGGCCCGAGTCGAGTTTGAAATCCCAGTACACCGGCGCCTCGCCCGCCTTGCCCATGCCCGACAACGGCATCACCAGGGTTTCGGAGCCAGCACCCAGCGCGGGGACAGCGAGAACAAGCGCAGCTAACAAAACGCGATTCATGGCGGATCCTTTGGGCTTTTCATGGTGCGCAAGCTATCGCGAATTCAGGTAGCGTGCCCACGATGCGCGACCCGACCGAACCGCGAAACCCTGAAATACGGCGCGCCGGCATTCTCGCGTTGCTCATGTGTCCGCTCGCGGCATGTGTCGCGCCGCAGCCGGCTACCGTGTGGACTTTCGAGAGGCTCGACCGCATCGGAAAACATGCCGTGACGGCATCTGGTGCGCCCGGCATCGTCAAAGACGATGGCGGAACTGCGATGTGTTTCCAGGGCGAGCCGGACGCGGCGCTGCTCGACATCAACCCGATCGCGGGCTGGAACAGCTTCACGATCGAAGCCTTGATCAAGCCGCGCCCGGGTGGCGCCGCCGAGCAACGCTTCCTGCACATCGAAGATGAGCGCAAGGCGCGCGTGCTGCTGGAATTGCGCATCGTCTCGCCCGGCCACTGGGCACTGGACACTTTCCTGTTCGATTCGCCGGAAAGCCGGCTGACTCTGCTCGACCGGACGAAGCTGCACCCAACCGGCGAGTGGCACTGGGTCGCGTTGACCTATGACGGCACGACGATGACGCATTACATCGACGCGGTACGCGAGCTCGAAGGCAAACTTACCTTCCGCGCGATGGAGCCGGGAAAGACGTCGCTCGGCGTGCGGCTCAACAAGGTGAGCTGGTACGAGGGTTGCATCCGTGAAATTCGCTTCTCGCCGCGCGCGCTGACTGGTTCCGAGTTGCGCAAACCGCCCGGTCACTGACCGCGCCGTACCCGTGCGTACGCCAGGCACTCGATTGCGGCCAGGCCCCACTGAGCCGTGGAATTCGTCGATATTCCACGCGCTTCATCGACGGGGTTCAGCACCGCCGGTCCATCGATTCGCTGCGAGGTGAATTGCTGGTTCGGGCCGTAGCCGTTGCGGCCGTCGGTGAACTCCTTCCACGCACGCGCCGCCAGCGCGGCGTCTTGCTTGCGGTACGCCGCATACGCGGTGAGGCGCGCGTGCCCCTGTTCGAGGTTGAGCCGCCCGAAACTCTGTCCCAGAGCCGCTTTCTGCTGCTCTTCGGAGCCGTTGTACAACTCACAGTAGAGCAGCCAGGCGCGTTCGAACGCGGGAACATCCAGCAGCTCGATGAGCTCGGCACAAACTTCCGGCAGGCCGAATGCCGCCGACAGATGCGACACACTCAACTCTGGATCCTTCGAGATATCGAACGCACCCGTCACGAGGTTCATGCGTTCGCCGCCGGTGAAGAAACCCTTGGGCTGCGCGGCGATGGACTTCATGCTCGCGAGCAGCCTGTCGCGCATCTTCGGATCGCGCGTGCGTTCCCACTCGGTGAGCCAGGCCCCCGCGAGCGAGCCCCAGTCAGTGCCGAAACCGAGGAATGCGAAGTCGCCACCCGGATCATCTACCTGTCGATCAGCCGCACCGGGCAGCTTGCGGGTGGCGAGGACGGTGCGCAGCGTGCGCGCCGCTTCGATCTGCTCGCGCATGAGATCGCCGACGCGTTCGTCGCCGGTCAGGTAGTAGTAATAGCGGCGATTCAGTGCGGTGCTGATGCGCAGTTGTTTGGCCGAGCAGCCCCAGTGCATGACATTGTGGCGCGAACCCAGCGGCGCGAATTTTCCGAGGTGATGCACGTCGACTTCGCCGGTGTGGCGGGTCATCGCTTCGGCGAAGCGGAAAGTATCGGCGCGCCCGGTACGCAGGAAATGCAGCCAGAGCCAAAGGTCGGTGGCGAGCTCCGAGTTGTCCCAGGCGTAGCCGCCGACGTCGTAGCGCCATTCATGGCGATCGAAGTCATAGGTGTGCATGACATCGCCGTAGTTCCAGAACCCGTACCAGCCGTGCTGGTCCTGTTGGCCGCGATAGAAATCGAACATCCAGTCGAGCCGCTGCTCGAGTTGCGCGTGTTCCGGCGCGGTCTGCGAGGGCAGGGAGAAGGAGTGACCGAACACGCCCGAGTCGACAGACGTCTTCGGCGTCGGCACCATCATGGCGGGCTCCTGCAACGCACCGGCCAAGGCGGCGAGTCGATCGCGCGCCGGCGTCGAAGGCAGAATCCACAACATGAGCTCGCTGGTGCGCGCCACGCCCATGGGCGTGCCAAACCCGGGTTCGTAGTCTTCGTACGTGATCTCCAGGCCGCCCTTGATCTGTTTCTCGTGCGTGTCCATGCCGAGACCATCGTGATAGAAGCGCAGGTCCATGGGCGTGGCGTCCGGTGCCCACACCCACATCGTGACGGTAGTTAGTGCCTGGTGCGCATGGCGGATGTCGAGCTGCGCGGGATGGCTCTGCCAGAAATTGCGGATGCCGAACGCCACCCCGCCGGCGGGACCGCCCACATACCCCAACCCGCCGGCGCGATTGCCTTGTCCCGAGTCGAGCCAGGCGTGGCCATCGGCGGTGCGCTTGCGGATGGTGAAGGAGTTGGCATTCGGCTGCAGGAGCGTCCAATCGCCGAACGCGGGGATGTATTGCAGCAGGTTGTTGGCGCCCGGGCCGATGGTGGGCACGGCGAGGCCATCGATCTGCGCCTTGCGGGCCGCCTGGCCAGGGTCGCGGCGAAGCCCGGTGAGCCCGCGCACCGCTTCAGCGAACAGGCCATCCTGCTCGCCGGCGAAACGCACATGGCGATCGTGAAGTGCATCGGTGAGCGGCACCGAGAAACTCAGCCCGACGCCGCGAATGAAGTCCTTCGCCTCATCGCCATCGAACACGATGGTGTGCAGCACGCGTAACGCGTCGCTGCCAGCGTAGAAATACAGGCGCAGTGTGAACGGCAGCCATCCGCGCTTGCCATTCGAGTGTTTTCCTTCGAGCTTGACCACGGCGCGTACCGGGCCACGCTGCTCGACCGTGATCTTCTCGATCGAGCTTTCGAAGGTTTCCTGGCGGACTGCGGCGGTGTCGGCCGAGGCTCCCCGATCCTGGAGCAGTAATACCAGTTTCCCGTCGCGCAATGCTTCACGCCCGCCGCGTGTGATGGCTTCGACGATGTTCGAGCCGGTTCGCGGCAGACGGCAAACAAACTCGCCAGTATCGACCTCGATCCCGGTGCTGGTTTCCTTCACGGCCACCGTGGCCGCGTGTCTCAGCGCGCGCTGCGCGATCACTTCGAATGGTCCATCACTTGCGCCGTCGGTCGGCGAAAGCGCGTGTGCGGTCCACTTGAGCGAGCCATCGGGCCAGTAGGCGAGCGGCCAGCTCTGCAGCGGCAGTAGTTTGTTGTCCGCGCCGCGCAGTGCGAAGTTCCTGCCTTCGCGTTGTTTGCCACGCGGCCACGGCGTGCCCCAGGTGACCCCTTGGGCGATCTTGCCGGCACTGCCATCGAGCCAGCGCACCCACGCACCGGCCCCAGGGTTGGTCATCGGGACTGCTGGCTGACCGGCACTTCCTGCGCCTTGAGCTGCTGCCGCGCCGAGGGCGGCGGAGGAGACGGTGCTCGAAATGAATTGCCGTCGCGAAATGCGCTTCTTCATCTTTTTCCCCCGCGGCGAGCGTCCTGCTCGCGCAAATCTATCGTTCCTGATTGAATATGCACGATGTTGATCGAATCTGCAAAGCTCGCAATCACTCGTCGCGATCTCGAGGCATGGGCGGCATTGGTCGCGGCGCTTGCTCTCGCCGGTTTCGCGAGCGCGCAGACACCGGGCTCGGGAGTTCCACTGCCCAATCTCGTGAGCAACATCGAGCGGCCGCTGCGGTACCGACCCGACGCGGATGACTTCGTCATCGTCAATGGCGCGGAAACTTTCAATCGGCCGCTGTATGGCCGCAACACCGCGTTCCGTGTCGATGGTGGCGACAAGCCGGAGTTCGTCATGTACCTGCCCGGTCGCGGCGGCAACCTGCGTCTTGGACTGCGGAGCGGCCGCCGGGTGAAATGGCTCGTCGATGCCGCAAAAGTCACCACGCGGTATCGCCCGGGCGAGTTGTTATACGAGATCGAGGATCCACTGTTGGGTGCGCGCGGCCGCCTGCAACTGCACGTCCTGGCGCTGCACGAGACCGACGGCCTGGTGCTCAAGTTCGTCTCGGCCGGCCGGCCGCGGCGCGACGTCGAGCTCATCGTGGCGTTTGGCGGAGTGAACGGGCAGCGCGGCGTACGCGATGGCGACATCGGCACCGAGCGCGTTCCGATCAGCCAGTGGTTTGCGCTTACGCCCGAGTTCTGCCGCGACAATGGATTTGTCATCGACCGTCACAGGTTCGAGCTGCGCAGTGCCGTAGCCAACATCGCCGGCGTACTGCCCAAGAATGCAACGTTGTCAGTTGGCGATTCACGCCACTGGGGTGATGTCGATCAGCTCCTGGCACCGACGGACACCACGCCTGCGTTGCCCGTGTTGGTCGCACGCGTGCCGCTCGCTGCCGGCGCACCGCAATACCTCGCCTTGCAGCGCATCGCGCTTGGCGAATCCGCCGCCGCCGAGCTCGACACCTATCGCGATGTGAGCGCCGTCCCCGGTGCGCCGCCACCGCCCGTCAGTCTTGCCACGCGCTATGAGATCGACCAACTGCCGCAGGTATTTACGCGCACGCGCGACCACTTTGGCGCACTGCGCGATCGCGTGGAAGTCCGAACGCCGGACCCGTACATCGACGCTGCCGCCGGCGCGCTGAACGTTGCCGCGGATGCCGTGTGGGACGAACCTCAGCAGGTCGTCATGCACGGAGCGATTGCCTGGCGCGCGCGTCTGCTCGGCTGGCGCGGGCCGTACGTCATGGACGTACTGGGCTGGCACGCACGTGCCAGACGGCATTTTGAATACTGGGCGACGCGCCAGAACATCGCTCCCGTGCCCGACACGTTGCCGCCCGCGGAAGATGCGACCCACCTGGCGCGCAATCCCGCGGCCCTGCATAGCAACGGTGATATTTCCAACAGCCACTACGACATGAACCTCGTTTACATCGATGCGCTGTTCCGGCATCTGATGTGGACTGGCGACCTCGAATTCGCGCGCCGGGTCTGGCCGGTGATCGAACGCCATCTCGCCTGGGAGCGGCGCCTGTTCCGCCGCGAGTTCGGTCCCGCGAAGTTGCCATTGTACGAGGCCTACGCCGCGATCTGGGCCAGCGACGATCTGCAATATCACGGCGGCGGCGTCACGCACGCATCGGCCTACAACTGGTGGCACAACGTGATGGCCGCACGCCTCGCCGGGTTGTTAGGCAAGGATCCCGCCCCGTACCAGCTCGAAGCCGGCCTGATCCAGAAAGCGATGGGCGAGCTGCTGTGGCTGCCGGAGCAGGGCATGTTCGCCGAATACCGCGACTATCTTGGACTGCAACGCGCGCATCCCGCGGCTGCGCTGTGGAGTTTCTACCACGTGCTCGACGCCACCGGACTCGTCAACCAGGACGAGGCGCGGCGCATGGCGCGCTACGTGAAAACGAACCTGCCGCGGCTTCCGGTGCGAGGACTTGGGCTCGATGACGACCTGCACGTCTACGCCACCAGCAATTGGATGCCCTACACCTGGTCCATCAACAATGTGGTGATGGGCGAGAACATGCATGCGGCGCTCGGTTTCTGGCAGGCGGGCGATGCGGAGGAGGGTTTCACGGTATTTCGCGGGGCCCTGCTCGCCAGCATGTACATGGGAATCTCGCCCGGCAACGTCGGCTCGATGAATTACCTCGATGTCTACCGTCGCGAGTCGCAGCGCGATTTCGCGGACGGTGCCGGGGTCATGTCACGCGCGCTCATCGAAGGCTTGTTTGGCGTCAGGCCGGATGCATTCGCCGGGGTCGTGAACATCGAGCCCGGCTGGCCCGATCGCTGGCAGAGCGCCGCGCTGCGCACGCCGGACGTGAGGCTGCGGTTCGATCGCGAAGAAAACCGCGACCGCTATCAGCTCGAGATGCTTGCGCCGGCTGCCATCCAACGCGCGAGGATCCGGCTGCGCATGCGGGGCGCGACGGCGCGCGTCACAGTCGATCGCAAGGAAATCATCGCGATGATCTCGGGCGATGAGCAGGGTAGGCAGTGGCTGGCGTTCACGTTTCCGTTGGAAAAGCGCCAGGAAATCTTCGTCGACTGGCTGCGACGTGAGTCGTTGGCGAGCGTCGCGACCGAACCCGCCGCGGCGGATATCCCGATCAGCGTGCCGAAGGTGGAGGGCGTTCAGACTGCCGCGCGGCATGTGCCCGTCGATCTCACCCCTTTCTTCAATGATCGCGTCACTGAAATATTCCGTGCTGGCAAATACCTTTCGCCACGCTCGCCGTTTGTCTCGCTGGCCATGCCGTCGCAAGGCATCGGCGCGTGGGCCGGGCACGTGAATGCCAGCGCCGACATCGACGATTCGGGTTTGCGGCGCGCAGCCAGGGACGGTGGTGGCGTGTTCACGCTGCCCGGCGGGGTTCCATTCTCGACACCCGGCGATCCAGTTGCGGCCAATGTCATCTTCACCTCGCAGTGGGACAACTATCCGCGCAGCGTGAGCATTCCGCTGCACGGACGCGCGCGGCGCGTGCACTTGCTGGTCGCAGGTTCCACCAATCACATGCAGAGCCAGTTCGATAACGGCGAGATCGTGGTGGCTTACCAGGACGGAACGCAGGAACGGTTGGCCCTGCACAATCCCACCAACTGGTGGCCAATCGAGCAGGATTATTTTCTCGACGACTTCCAGTTCCGCCGCACGGCCGTGATTCCGCCGCGCGTGGACCTCAAGACCGGCCGGGTTCGCGTGCTGCGGCCGGACGATTTCAAAGGGCGCGGCGGCGTCGTGCCAGGAGGGGCGGCGACTGTGCTCGAGCTTTCGCTGCGGCACGACAAGGAGCTGCGATCGCTCGAGGTGCGGGCGCTTGCCAACGAGGTGGTCGTAGGACTGATGGCGGCCACGCTGGATAGATAAAGGGTGCCATATGTCAAATCGCGACCTGCTGTTTAACAGTTGGACAAGATCGCGAGCCGGATCACGTTCGATCCATCGGGATTCTGTAACCCTCGCGGCGGTTAGGTTCTTCGAGAAATTCAGGGAATGGACTCACGTTCGTCCACGTTGGCCTCGGCATCGTCAGATACAGGCCAGACGACCATCCGCGCGTCTGTGCTCAACGAGCAGGTCATTACTGTCGCGCCGGGCTGGGTCGCCACCCTGGAGCAGGCATTGCCGCATGCGCGTTATCGCGCAATCGCGCTTTACGACGCCCGCGGCGAAGTCCTCCATTGCACCTCCACCGATTTCGGCATCGAGTTTCGCCAGGCGCTGAACGACGCGCTCGACGCATTCGTGCTGGGTGCGGCGCGCGAATCGCGCTTCCTGCGCGGCGAGGGTACGCGCGCTGCAATCATGCTGGCACTTCGCGATCTTCATTCCGCGCTCCAGGGCGTGTGCCTGCTGGTGGTCGAGGACTCTCCGCTCGAAGACGAAGATCCCGCGTCACGATTCCTCACACCCGCCGTCAATACGATCCTCTCGGACATTGCTTCCGAAGTGGCGCAAACCCTGCACGCGTTGCCGCGTGCCGCCCCGCAGAAGCCGAAGGCGCCGGTGCCGCTGCCGCTCGAAGCCGTCTATGCGCAGATCCGCAATCAGGAAGTGGTGCTGCGAGTGCAGCAACTGGTGCGCCTGAGAAAGGCCGAGGGGGTCCGACGCTACGAAGTGCTGCTGCGCCACATGGTCGACGGTCAGGAGACTTCTCCCGAGCGTGTGATGCAGACCGCGGCGAATCATGGCCTCGCGTCGATGATCGACCGGCGAGTGATCGGGGAGCTCATCGGCTGGTTGCACCGCAACCCCGCCGTCTGGAAGAAGGATCCGCCGGCGTTCTCCGTGAATCTCTCCGATTCCGCCGTCACCGAGCCGCATTTCATCAGCTTCGTGGAAAGCTGCCTGCAGAAGTCCGGCCTGCCGCCGGGCCTCATCGGCGTGGAATTCTCGGAGCGCGTCTGCCTCTCGCATCCGGATGAAGTCGTGCCGGCGCTCAATGTGTTCGCGCGCATCGGCGTCCCGGTGGCCATCGATGACTTCAACGTCGTCGGTGCCGGTATGCCGATCCTCGATCACCCCGCGGTGCGATTGCTGAAAATCGATGCGGAACTCACCACCAATGCCTTGCAACACCGGCTCACGCAGGCGCGCGTGGTTGGCCTCGTGCAGACCGCCAAGGTCATGGGATTGCAGACCGTGGCGAAGCGGGTGCTCGGCGGCGATCACAGCAACTGGCTGACCGCGCTCGGCGTGGATTTCGTGCAGAGCTTTGAAGCGTCGCCGCCCGTCGCGCTCGATAGTTTGTTAGGAGCGGGGACACTCCCCATTTCCTAGCAAAAAGGGACGGACTTGCCAGGCCTCCGGCCACAACGGAAAACGCCGGCGATGCGCCGGCGTCCGTAGAATTTCAAGAAAGAATCAAACTATCGAGCGGTGTAGGCGTCCATCATGAGGCCGGTACCGCCACGCGAGACGTGGGCGACGACCGCGGTGCGGCGATGCAGCTTGGTCACGGCGCCGAGATTGATCGCGAAGGCGAGGTCCACCTGCTGACCTTTGCGCAGACCCAGGTTGGTGGTTTCGACGAACACACCAGTGGCCGAGAGGTTGACTGCGCGGCAGAGTTTTTTGCGGCCATGTGGCGTGGTGATGTAGACCGTAGTGCGCGCCCGGTGCCTCGTATGCAACCTGCGCTCTACAGACTGAATCCCCGCCGTCGTTGTTTTGCTCATCAGGCTCTCCTCACCGGATTATTGCCTTGTGAGATGGCTCTTTGATCCGAACTGAACTTAATGGGTTTCGGCAAAAATTTCACTTTTTCGGTTTACGACATGCCGCGGGCGGCGTCTGCCACCCGAAGCCGGATGAACACCGGGCAGTGATCTGACAACTTGCGTCGCAGAGCATCTTTTGGCCGGAAAAGTGCGCGTCCGAACGACCCGGTCACCAGCCCTTGGGCCATCTGGCGCCCCAGGATGATGTAGTCGATGTAGCCGCTGAAGGTCTGCGAGGGCATGCAGTTTTGAAAAGCTTGTCCTTCCGCCGTGTTGACAAGGTCGGCGGCAGGAGGATTCGAGTCGTCGATTTCCGCCCAGAACGACACACCGGCCGGCTCGCGCCGGAAATCGCGATTGAAATCGCCGAGCACGGCGAAAGGCTTATGTTCGTTTGCCTGGCTATCGATCCAGCGCTCGAGCTCCGGTACCTGCCGGGCAAGCTCCGCACAGCTGGGTTTGGCCGAATCGAGCGAATCACGCGCGCAACCCGATTTGAGGTGTACCGACAACAGCCGCAGCTCCTGCGGCGTGCCGGGAAACACTCGTAGCTCGACTCCCCGGCGTACATCGTCGTTCATCGACAGGCTGGCGAGCTCCGGCCCGCAGGCATGCGCCAGGCCGCGACGAATCGCGAAACCGTTGTTTTGCACGGCGACCCGCCCCGAGAAACAGAATTCGTGGTCGGGAAACACCAGGCGTGCCGCGCCGGGACCATCGACCTCCTGCAGGGCGACGATGTCGGCGTCGAGCGTGCGCGCGTGGCGGCGGAGCGCTGCGATGTCTTCGCGGCTGCGCGCGAGCTTGTGCGCCACGTCGCATGGAACGCCGCGGCGCGCGCCGTCGCGTGGGGCATCTGCGGGGGTGCACGCCGGTGTCAGCGCGTGCAGCGTCTCGGGTGTCATGAACCACTCGAGATTCCAGGTGGCGATCTTGAGCTCCGCGGGTGCGGCGCAGGTGATGTCCGCGAATGACGCCAGAACGATGACCGCGAGGGACGTGCGTTTGATCATGCGCGCGACTATCGCACGCAAGCCGTGGTTTCATCACTTCCAGCAGTCCCTCGCATCCCGGGTGCCGCTGACCGCCCGCCGTCCGCGCGCGTCGACGGAGAAGGCGAGGCATTCGTGATCCGCTGCCTGGCCGCCCGACGGCGCCGGAGTGGCCGAGGCGATGAACGATTGGGCGTCAGCCGCGAGCGCGACCGACAACAGGTACCTGCCCGACGCGCTTGCCGACAAACCAAGCCCGGCCGGCGGCGCGGAAAAGATGTTGGCGGTGTACGAGCCGTGCCGCAGGTAAAACTTTTCTTCAGCGAGCTGGATATCCAGCAGCGCCGTCATTGCCTCGCTGCGATGCACGCGCATTGATTGCTGACGCAGCGCCGGCAGCGCCAGCGCGGCAAGGATGCCGAGCAGGCACATCACGACCAGTAATTCGAGCAGAGTGAAGCCGCGGAGCATGCTGGAACATGACCACGGAAACTGGCGCGAACGTGATGGGCGAAATTGCCACTACGCGGTACATAATCGGCGCCCTGGATCGACGGCGCGGGCGCGCCGGCGCCGACGTCCTTGCATTGGCGGGTCGACGCACCCATATTTCACGCGCGCCACGGGCGCCTATCAGGGAGTCGCATCATGGGTTGGATTCTGCTTGCCGTAGTCGTCGTCGCCGTCTGGTTTGTTGTCTCTCTCTACAACCGTCTGGTTGCCTCGCGGAACGGTTACAAGAATGCGTTCGCGCAGATCGATGTGCAGCTCACGCGACGTTACGACCTCATTCCGAACCTGGTCGAGACCGTCAAGGGCTACATCAAGCACGAGCGCGAGACGCTCGAAGCGGTCATCACGGCGCGCAACTCCGCCGTGAGCGGCCTCAAGGCCGCGGCCGCCAACCCCGGCGATGCCGCCGCGATGACCACGCTCGCCGGCGCCGAGACGCAACTCGGTGGGGCGCTCGGCAGGCTGTTTGCACTCGCCGAGGCATACCCGGATCTCAAGGCCAACCAGAACATGATGCAGTTGTCCGAAGAGCTCACCTCGACCGAGAACAAGGTCGCGTTCGCGCGCCAGGCGTACAACGACGCCGTCATGAGCTACAACAACCAGCGAGAAATGTTCCCCGGCAGCGTGGTGGCCGGAATGTTCAATTTCACGCCCGCTCAGCTGCTCGAGGCCGCCAAGCCCGAGGCGCGCGAGGCGCCGAAGGTCAGCTTCACCTAACTACATGGATTTCTTCGCTCGCCAGGAAGCCGCGCGCCGCACGACGCGCTGGCTCCTGGTCGCGTTCCTGATTTCCGTGGCGCTGGTGGTCATCGCGATCGATGCGGTGGTCGTAGTGCTGGTCGGCGCTTCCCAGCCCGGCACCTCGCCCGCGGGCGCCGTGGCGCTCACCAGCGTCGTCGTACTGGCCATCATCTGCGGGGCCAGCCTCTTCAAGACGCTTTCACTGCGCGCCGGTGGTGGTGTGGTGGCCCGTTCGCTGGGCGGTACGCGCATCGAGCGCAGCACGGGCGATATCGCGCTGAAGCGCCTGCACAACGTGGTCGAGGAAATGGCCATCGCCTCGGGGGTGACCATGCCCGAGGTTTACGTGCTCGAGAACGAAGATGGCATCAACGCATTCGCGGCGGGCAATTCGCCCGCCGATGCCGCCATCGCCGTGACGCGCGGCGCCGCCACGCGTCTCAAACGCGAGGAGCTGCAGGGAGTAGTGGCGCACGAGTTCAGCCACATCCTCAATGGCGACATGCGCCTGAATCTGCGCTTGTTAGGCTGGGTCTTCGGCCTGCTGGCGGTTGCGATCGTGGCGCGTGTCGTATTGCAGAGCTCGCCGCACACTGGAGGCCGTGGCCGCAAGGATGGCGCCGCCGCGCTGGTGATCGCGGCGCTGGCCGTGATGGTGCTGGGATACATCGGCGTGTTCTTCGGCCGCCTGCTGCAAGCCTCCGTGGCGCGGCATCGCGAGCGCCTGGCGGACGCATCGGCCGTGCAGTTCACGCGAAATCCCGTGGGTTTGTCGGGCGCGCTGCTGAAGATTGCCGGCGCCGGCGCGGGCTCGCGCCTGATCACGCCCGAGGCCGAGGAGGTCGCTCACATGCTCTTCGCGGCGGGGCTGCCGCGCCTGTTCGCCACTCATCCTTCGCTCGAAGAGCGACTCAAGGCGTTGAACCCGGCATTCAAGTCCAGCGATCTGCCGGTGCTGGCCGCTGAAGCGGCGCGCGACGCGGACCGGCAACGAGCCGAAGATGCGGCACGCGGGCCGCGAGCCCAGCCGGATCGGGCGGTTCCGGGTGCGATCAGCCCGATTGGCGAACACAGTATTGGTGGCTCCGCGGCGCAGGGCATCGCGGCGCTCGCCGGCACCATCGCCAGTGAAAACGTCCGGTACGCGGAGAACGCCCGCCTCGCCATCCCGGAAGGCCTGCGCGATTTCGTCGAGTCAGCCGATCACGCGCGCGCGCTGGTGCTGGTGGTGCTCCTCAGCAAATCAGCCGAGGTGCTCGCCGTGCAGCGGCGCGTTCTCGAAAGCGTGTATGGAGCGGCATTCTCGGCCCGGGTGCTCGGCATGCAGGGGCTCGCCGATTCGCTGCCGTCGGAGCTGCGCCTGCCGGCCGTGCAGCAGTTGTTCCCCGCGCTGCGCCGCCTGTCGTCACCCGAGCGGCAGCAGCTGCGCGACGCGGTGGCGGCGCTGGCCAACGCCGATGCGCGCATCGATGTATTCGAGTGCTGCCTGACTTTGCTGCTGGCCGCCAGCCTCGATGATCTCGACGCCGGTCCCGTGCATGGCAGCGCATCGCTGCTGCAGGAGGGCGACGCCATCCACACGCTGTTCGCCATCCTCGCCGCGCAGGGCAGCGGCGACGATGCGCGTGCGCGCCGGGCTTACGAGGCAGGAATCTCGGTCGTCGTACCCGAGCACCGGCCCACCTACCGCGATGTGCCGCAATGGCCGCAGGCGCTCGCCGACGCGCTGGCGCGGCTCGCGAAACTGCGCCCGATCGCCAAGAAGGTGCTCATCGAAGGGCTGGTTCGCTGCATCGCGCACGACCAGAAGCTTTCGGTGGCGGAGGGAGAATTGCTGCGCACGGTGTGCTCGGTCCTGCACTGCCCGTTGCCGCCCATTCTCGCGCCGCAGGCCGCTTCCGGTAGCTAGCCCTTCAGAACACGCGAAAAAAGCGCAGACCGCTGTCGCGAATCCGGATCCTGCGCGTGTCGAGCGTCAGGCGGCGCCGCGCGCGCCCCGCCGCGCCGTGTGACTCCAAGACCAACATCCGTGATGACTGGCGCGCCGCGCGCGCCTCATTTTCGACCGCCGCGAATTCATCGAGGCGTCTGGCGAGATTTGAAATATTCATGACAGCTCCTTGGTACCCGGCTTCCTGACTCTGGTTTCAGGAGCGATCGTACGGAACTGCCCTTGCAGGCCGATTAACGCCACGCGAAGGTCGCGTGACACGTGAAAGAACGGGGGAACTTTCCAGGCGCGCAGCCGTCGCGCGCCATGTAGCTAGTCGGCGAGGAACCTGCCGATGGCCGCGGAGAAAGGATCGATATCCACGAGGAACGCGTCGTGACCTTCGAGCGAGGCCAGCGGTACGAACTCCGTGGCGGTGCCAGCGCTTTCGAATGCGGTGGCGATAGCGTTCTGCTCGCTGATGGTGAACAGGATGTCGGACTCAACGCCGATCACCAGAGCGCGTTCCGCGGCGGCGCGCTCGAGCGCTCCGGCGGGCGTTCCGCCGTGTGCCGACAGATCGAACCGGTCCATCGCGCGGGATAGATAGAGGTAGCAGTTGGGATCGAATACCGACACGAACTTGTCGGCTTGCGCGTTCAGATAGTCCTGTACGGCGAATTCGGCGGCGAAATGCGCGCGGTCGGGCGGCAGGGATTTATCACGCACGGCGGCCGGCCGGCGTCCGAAGCGATGTTTCCACTCCGCCGCCGAGCGATAGGTGATCGTGCCGAGCTTGCGCGCGAGGCGCATGCCGGTCACCGGGCGGATGTCGCCGGAATACTGGCCTTCCTGCCAATCCGGATCGGTGAGGATGGCGTCGCGCTGCAGCGAGCGCAATGCGATTGCGAACGGCGACGCCGCAGGGCTGCCCGAGATGCTCACGACGCGGCGCGCGCACCCCGGAAACTGCGCGGCGAATGCCAGCACCACCATGCCACCGAGCGATGCACCGACGACCGCCGACAGTTTTTCGATTTTGAGCGCGCGGATGGTTTCGTATCCACCGCGCGCGATGTCCTCGACGGAGAGATCCGGGAAATCCAGGCGATAAGCAAGACCGCTGGCCGGATCCACCGACGAGGGGCCGCTCGAGCCGAAACAACTGCCAAGCGAATTCACGCAGATTACGAAGTAGCGATCCGTATCCAGCGCCTTGCCGGGACCCACCATGCGCTCCCACCATCCAGGACTTGGATCGGCAGGCGATGATGCCGCGTGCGCCGAGGGCGACAGTCCGGTGAACAGCAGCACAGCGTTGTCGGCTGCATCGTTGAGCTCGCCCCAGGTTTCGTAAGCGACGCGGCCCCCACGCAGGGCTCCGCCACGCCAGAACTCGAACGGATCGGGCAGGCGGATGAATTTGGTGGCTGGGCCCAAAGTCACCTCAGCCAGCTTGGAGTTGGCTGCCGCGCGCGAAGCATGAATTTTTCGGCGCGGCAGCGCGTTCACGACGGCTCAGGGTCGCCGCCGTCGGCGATACCTTCAAACAGCGGGGTAGATAGATACCGTTCGCCGGTGTCGGGCAGCATGGCGAGCGTCACCGAGCCAGGGCCTGCTTCGCGCGCCACCTTGAGCGCCGCGGCGAAAGTGCCGCCGCTCGAGATGCCGACGAAAATGCCCTCGCTCCTCGCCAGGGCGCGCGCGGCCTCGATGGCCTCGGCGTCGGTGACCGGCACGATGCGGTCGGGGACATTCTTGTTGAGCACGGCCGGTACGAAGTCCGGAGTCCAGCCCTGGATCTTGTGCGGTGCGAACGGCTTGCCGCCCAACAACTGCGCGGCATCCGGCTCGGTGGCGATGATCTTCACGTCGGGACGGGTGAGCTTGAGCACCTCGCCGACGCCGGTGAGCGTGCCGCCGGTGCCCCAGCCGGTGACGAAATTGTCGAGCCGCTTGCCAACGAAGTCCTGGATGATCTCCGGACCCGTGGTGTTGCGGTGATAGGCGGGATTCGCCGGGTTCTCGAACTGGCGGGCGAGGAACCAGCCGTGCTTCTGCGCGAGCTCGGCGGCTTTGCGTACCATGCCCTGGCCGCGTTCGGCGGCGGGCGTGAGAATCACCTTGGCGCCGAGCATGCGCATGATCTTGCGCCGCTCGATCGAGAAGGTTTCGACCATCACGGCGATGAACGGATATCCCTTGGCGGCGCACACCATCGCCAAGGCGATGCCCGTGTTACCTGAGGTGGCTTCCACCACAGTCTGGCCGGGCTTCAGCGTGCCGCTGCGCTCCGCGTCCTCGATGATGGCGATCGCGAGGCGATCCTTCACCGAAGAGAGAGGATTGAAGAATTCGCACTTCACGTACATGGTCGTGCCAGCAGGCGCGAGCCGGTTGATGCGGACGATGGGAGTGCGGCCGATAGTGCCGAGAATGTTGTCGTAAAGCATGGTGCGGGGGACTCTAGGCGGGTAGGTGTATTGAGACGAGGCTGGGCTTGGAATAGCCATATAACAGTTGGTTATGCTGATGAGAATTCATGACTGAGCGGCTGCAGAAATTACTGGCGAGTGCCGGACACGGTTCGCGGCGCGGGATCGAGGAGTGGATTCGTGCGGGTCGCGTGACCATCAACGATCGGGTCGCTGTGCTCGGCGATCGCGCGACGCAGGCCGACCGGATCTGCCTCGATGGCAAACCACTCGACCTGGGTGGCCGCCGCGAAACCGTCGAGGTGCTGCTGTACCACAAGCCTGTCGGTGAGGTGACCACGCGCAGCGATCCCGAAGGCAGGCCGACCGTATTTGAAAGGCTGCCGGCCCCGGCGAGCGGCCGATGGATAGTGGTGGGCAGGTTGGACGTGAATACCTCCGGACTGCTGCTTTTCACGAACGACGGGGAGCTGGCCCATCGCCTCATGCACCCATCGAGCGAGATCCAGCGTGAATACCTGGTGCGGCTGCGGGGTTCGCCCTCGGTGGAGGTGCTCGAGCGCCTTCGGCGGGGAGTCGAGCTCGAGGATGGCCCAGCCAATTTCGACAGCATCGAGGCGCACTCGACCGAGGGTAGCCACACCTGGTGCCGCGTGTGCCTGCATGAAGGACGAAATCGCGAAGTCCGGCGATTGTTCGAACACGAAGGCTTCGTGGTGAGCCGATTGACCCGTATACGGTACGGTAGTGTCGATCTACCCAGGGATTTACCCGTCGGTGCGCTTAAAATGCTCGCTGACGCGGCTATTACCGAGCTTGCCCGCCTGGCATCGGAAGGTGCCGATGGGGGGGCTGGCACCGCCGGTCGGCCAGGCCACGAGTAGCCAGAGCCTGGACGGCTCAGGGACTTCGCAAGCGGGCGCCCGGCTGCCCCGTGAGACTGGCGATCCACGCTCTATATAGATGAGTGGGCTCGCCGGCCGCCTCGGCAGGGCCTCCGCCGGTGTGTTTTTGCCCGCCGCAATCCACAGCAAAATACGCGCCAATGCCGTTGACACCCCCGGGGGTCGAAATCAGAATACGCGGCTCGTTTTTCCTGGGAGGGGTACCCAAGCGGCCAACGGGAGCAGACTGTAAATCTGCCGGCTTACGCCTTCGAAGGTTCGAATCCTTCCCCCTCCACCATGTCGTCTTCGTGTGAAGGCGGGATGGTGTGGATCGAAGGTAGATAGCTGGCGTTTTGAGCAAGGTGAGCAAGGTAGTAAGGCGTGAGCCCACGGGTGTCATTGGCGGGTGTAGTTCAATGGTAGAACCTCAGCCTTCCAAGCTGATGGCGTGGGTTCGATTCCCACCACCCGCTCCAGTAAAGCTCACGTAGCTCAGTTGGTAGAGCACGTCCTTGGTAAGGACGAGGTCAGCGGTTCAATCCCGCTCGTGAGCTCCAGTTCCGCTGGGTGTCCCGGTAGAAGTAGTCGTAATAGTAGTTAGGCATTCGGTTCAGAGGTTATCTCCGTGTCAAAAGAAAAGTTTCAGCGCGATAAACCCCACGTGAACGTCGGCACGATTGGCCACGTCGATCATGGCAAGACGACGTTGACGGCGGCTCTCACGAAGGTGATGGCGGAGACCAACGGCGGTGCGTACATGGCGTACGACCAGATCGACAAGGCGCCGGAAGAGAAGGCGCGCGGTATCACGATTTCCACTGCCCATGTGGAATATCAGTCGAAGAACCGCCACTACGCGCACGTCGACTGCCCCGGGCATGCCGACTACGTGAAGAACATGATCACCGGAGCGGCGCAGATGGACGGGGCGATCCTGGTGGTCTCGGCTGCCGACGGCCCGATGCCGCAGACGCGCGAGCACATCCTGCTGGCCCGCCAGGTCGGCGTGCCCTACATCGTCGTGTTCATGAACAAGGCGGACATGGTCGATGACAAGGAGCTGCTGGAGCTGGTCGAGCTCGAAGTGCGCGAGTTGCTGTCGGTGTACAAATTCCCCGGCGACAAGACCCCGATCATCATCGGCTCGGCGCTGAAGGCGCTCGAGGGTGATGCCTCGGACATCGGCGTGAAGGCCGTGATCAAGCTCGTGGAAGAGATGGACAGCTACATCCCGGTGCCGAAGCGCGAGATCGACAAGCCGTTCCTGATGCCGGTCGAAGACGTGTTCTCGATCTCCGGTCGCGGCACGGTGGTCACGGGCCGCATCGAGCGCGGCATCGTCAAGGTGAACGACGAAATCGAGATCATCGGCATTGCGCCCACGCAGAAGACGATCTGCACGGGTGTGGAGATGTTCCGCAAGTTGCTGGATTCGGGTGAAGCCGGCGACAACGTGGGCGTGCTGCTGCGTGGCACGAAGCGCGAAGAAGTGCAGCGCGGCCAGGTGCTGGCGAAGCCCGGTTCCATCAACCCGCACACGAGCTTCGAGTGCGAGGTGTACGTGCTGACGAAGGAAGAGGGCGGCCGTCACACGCCGTTCTTCAAGGGCTATCGCCCGCAGTTCTACTTCCGCACCACCGACGTGACCGGCACGATCGAGTTGCCGGCCAACACCGAGATGGTGATGCCGGGCGACAACATCAAAATGGTGGTGGAGCTGATCAACCCGATCGCGATGGAAGAAGGCCTGCGCTTCGCCATCCGTGAAGGTGGCCGCACCGTCGGTGCCGGCGTCGTTGCGAAGATTCTGAAATAACCACAGGCCAGTAGCTCAATTGGCAGAGCGGCGGTCTCCAAAACCGCAGGTTGGGGGTTCGATTCCCTCCTGGCCTGCCATCTGTAGAACATGAACGACGAAGTCAAACAACAAACGGCGGTGCCGGCAGGCGCCGACACCGCCAAACTAGTTGCCGCCATCATTCTGGTGATCGGCGGCATTGTGGCGTTCTATGTCCTCAAGAGCCGCCCGGAACCCTGGGCGAGCTGGGTGGCAATGTTCGGCGGCATCCTGCTGGGTATCGTGCTGTTCGGGTTCTCGCAATACGGCCGCAATTTCTGGCAGTTCTTCCTCGAGTCGCGCGTCGAGTTGCGCAAGGTGTTCTGGCCCACGCGCCAGGAAACCTTCACCACCACGGTGGTCGTCCTGGTGTTCGTGGCGATTGCGAGCACATTTTTCTGGTTACTCGATTTGATGCTGGCCTACGCGACGAAGTTTTTTACGGGCCAGGGAACCTGACCAGAAAATGGACCAGACAATGGATAAGGGAAGCTGATACATGGCATTACGCTGGTACGTAGTCCACGCCTATTCGAACTTCGAGCATCGCGTCTCCGAGGCGCTGCGGGAGCGCATCAAGCGCGACGGGCTCGAACACAAGTTTGGCGAGATCCTCGTTCCCACCGAAGAGGTGGTCGAGATGCGCGATGGCCAGCGCCGCAAGAGCGAGCGCAAGTTCTATCCGGGCTACGTCCTGGTGCAGATGGACATGGACGAGCAGACCTGGCACCTCGTGCGCGACGTGCCCAAGGTGCTCGGCTTCATCGGTGGCACGCCTGACAAACCGGCGCCCATCACCGAGAAAGAAGCCAACCAGATTCTGCGCCGTGTCGAAGAGGGCGTGGACAAGCCGCGCCCGAAGGTGCTGTTCGAGCCGGGCGAAGTGGTGCGTGTCACCAACGGCCCGTTCAACGACTTCAACGGCGTGGTCGAGAACGTGAATTACGAGAAGAGCCGGCTGCAGGTGGCCGTGCAGATTCTCGGCCGCTCGACTCCGGTCGAGCTCGAGTTTTCACAGGTCGAGAAGGCCTGAAGGTTTTTTACGCCCGGGCAGGAAGCCCGGGTGCAACGGCACGGACGCGCATGGGGAGCTGTGGCAACCACCACGGCGCAGGCACCCAGGAGTAGTTAGACATGGCAAAGAAGGTAAACGGCTACGTAAAGCTGCAGGTACCTGCAGGCGCCGCCAATCCGGCGCCGCCGATCGGGCCCGCGCTGGGTCAGCAGGGCGTCAACATCATGGAATTCTGCAAGCAGTTCAACGCTGCCACGCAGAAGCTCGAAAAGGGACTGCCGATCCCGGTGATCATCACCGTGTACTCGGATCGCAGCTTCACTTTCATCATGAAGACGCCGCCGGCGTCGGTGCTCATTCGCAAGGCGATCGGCATCGAGAAAGGCAGCGGCACGCCCAACACCGCGAAGGTGGGCAAGATCACGCGCAAACAGCTCGAAGAGATCGCAAAGACGAAGACGCCGGACCTCACGGCCGCCGATCTCGACGCCGCGGTGCGGACAATCGCCGGCAGCGCCCGTTCCATGGGCGTGGACGTGGTGGAGTAAGAACATGGCAATCGCAAAACGTGCAAAAGCCTGGAAGGACAAGATCGCCCCGGGCAAGCAATATTCGATCGACGACGCGCTGAAGATGGTCAAGGAATTCGCCACGGCCAAGTTCAACGAGACGGTCGATGCCGCGGTCAATCTCGGCATCGATGCCGCGAAGTCCGACCAGCAGGTACGTGGTTCCACGGTCATGCCGCATGGCACGGGCAAGACGCTGCGCGTCGCCGTGTTCACCTCCGGCAAGAACGCCGAGTTGGCCAAGGCCGCGGGCGCTGACATCGTCGGACTCGAAGATCTCGCCGCGCAGGTGAAGGCTGGTCAGATCAATTTCGATCGCGTCATCGCCAGCCCCGACGCCATGCGCGTCGTCGGTCAGTTAGGCCAGATCTTAGGTCCCCGCGGACTCATGCCGAACCCGAAGGTCGGCACCGTGACCCCGGACGTCGCCACGGCCGTCAAGAACGCCAAGGCCGGCCAGGTCACCTACCGCGTGGACAAGGCTGGAATCGTTCATTGCATCATCGGCAAGTCGAAGTTCGAGGCAGCGCATCTCAAGGACAACCTGATCGCGCTGATCAACGACCTCAACAAGGCGAAGCCGGCGACATCCAAGGGCATCTACCTCAAGAAGATCACCCTCTCCTCGACCATGGGTCCGGGCGTGGTGGTCGACCAGGGAACCCTCGGGCTGTAGTAGTTAGCCAGTTTTTATCGGAATTAAGGATTGATGCGGGTCCGTGGCAACACGGATTCCATCTAAGACCGCAGGCGAAGAGGGGACCGACAGGTCCGCCGCTTCTTAATCGCCAAGGCCTGCGCAGATGGTGTACCGCTCATCAGTGTTTTTGCGGTGGTTGCCCATTCGAAAGAAGGGGCCGCCACCGGAGCTGCACTGGATGAAGGTCGCTATCGATTGGTGCCGGGCGCTGTCTTTAAAAAACGGCGTTCCGGAGTGTGAAGTGATCTTTGTCCAGGAGTGCGTGGAAATGCCACTCAATCTCGATGACAAGAAAGTGCTGGTTGCCGAAGTGACCGAAATGGCGAAGACCGCCCTTTCGGTGGTCGCTGCCGAATACCGTGGCCTCACGGTGACGCAGATGACCGATCTTCGCGCGAAGGCGCGCGCCTCCGGCGTGTACATGCGTGTGGTCAAGAACACGCTGGCGCGCAAGGCGTTCGCCGGCACGGCTTTCGAACCGGTCGGACCGAAACTCAAGGGTCCGCTGGTGCTGGCTTTCTCGAAGGACGACCCGGGCGCCGCGGCGCGCGTGGTCAAGGCCTTCTCGAAAGACCACGACAAGCTGATCGCAACCCTCGTGTCGATCGGTGGACAGGTTCTGTCCCCGAAAGAAATCGATCGGGTCGCGAGTCTGCCAACGCGCGCACAGGCGCTGTCGCAACTTCTCGGTGTGCTCAAGGCGCCGATCCAGAAGTTCGTCGGCACGCTGGCCGCACCGAACCAGAAGCTGGTGTGGACCTTGGTGGCCGTCCGGGAAGCCAAGGCAGCGCAGGCCGCCGCATAACTTGTCAGTAGTTAGCTGAATCTATTTTTGGAGTAATGACAATGGCTGTTTCAAAAGACGAAATTCTCGATGCGATTTCCAAGATGAGCGTGATGGAAGTCGTCGAGCTGATCTCCGACATGGAGAAGAAGTTCGGCGTGACCGCCGCTGCTCCGGTTGCGGCTGCTGCCGGTGGTGGCGCTGCCGCCGCTGCGGCGCCTGCCGCCGAGGCGCAGACCGAATTCTCGGTCACCCTCAAGGAATACCCGGCCGACAAGAAGGTCGGCGTGATCAAGGTCATCCGCGAACTGACGGGCCTCGGCCTCAAGGAAGCGAAGGACCTCGTGGAAGGTGTTCCGAGCCTGGTCAAGGACGCGGTCAACAAGGCCGATTCCGAGGCCATGAAGAAGAAGCTCGAAGACGCTGGCGCGAAGGTCGAGATCAAGTAATTGATCCGGCCTCGTCCAGTCGCTGGACGATAGAAAAAGCGGAGGGTGCCCCCACATCGGGGGCCCCCTCCGCGTTTCGATGATGCAGATTCGTATGTATTTGATTTTTATAGCCGCGCAGCAGTGAGCGGCCCAGGAGCACGACCGATGGCTTATTCCTTCACCGAGAAAAAGCGCATCCGCAAGAACTTTGGCAAGCAGGGCAGCATCCTCGAGACGCCGTACCTGCTCGCCATCCAGCTCGATTCCTACCGCACCTTCCTCCAGGCCGACAAGGCCGAAGAGCGGCGCGAGGACATCGGGCTGCATGCGGCCTTCAAGACCGTGTTCCCGATCCAGAGCTACTCGGGCAACGCAATCCTGGAGTACGTGAGCTATCGCCTCGGTGATCCGGTGTTCGACGTGAAAGAGTGCCAGCTTCGTGGCCTCACCTATGCCGCGCCGCTGCGCGTCAAGGTGCGTCTCATCGTATTGGACAAGGAAGCCGCGGGCGCCAAGAAGCCCATCAAGGACGTGCGCGAGCAAGAGGTCTACCTCGGTGAGCTGCCGCTCATGACCGACAACGGCACCTTCGTCATCAACGGCACGGAACGTGTCATCGTCTCGCAGCTGCATCGTTCACCCGGCGTGTTCTTCGACCACGACCGCGGCAAGAGCCACAGCTCGGGCAAGCTTTTGTTCTCCGCGCGCATCATTCCGTATCGTGGCTCCTGGCTCGACTTCGAGTTCGACCCGAAAGACGCCGTATTCGCGCGCATCGATCGCCGCCGCAAGCTGCCGGTGTCCATCATCCTGCGCGCGCTCGGCATGAACGAGGGCGAGATCCTCGATACCTTCTTCGACAAGAACCACTTCTTCATCGCCCGCGACGAAGTGTCGCTCGAGCTCGTACCCGCGCGCCTGCGTGGTGAGACGGCGACGTTTGAAATCCGCATCGGCGATACGGTCATCGTCGAGGAGGGCCGCCGCATCACCGCGCGCCACGTGCGCCAGCTCGAAGAAGCCGGCGTGAAGAAGCTCACGGTGCCGCGTGAATACATCTACGGCAAGATCCTCTCGCACGACGTCGTCGATACGAACACCGGTGAGGTGCTCGCCAAGGCCAACGAAGTGCTCACGGCCGCGTCGGTCGAGAAGCTCATCGAAGCCGGCATCGCCGAGGTCAATACGCTGTACGTGAACGATCTCGATCGTGGCCCGTACATCTCCGACACGCTGCGCATCGATCCGGCCAAGACGCGCCTCGAAGCGCTGGTCGAGATCTACCGCATGATGCGTCCGGGCGAGCCGCCCACCAAGGATGCCGCGGAAAACCTGTTCAACAATCTGTTCTTCAATCCGGAACGTTACGACCTGTCGGCCGTGGGCCGCATGAAGTTCAATCGTCGCGTCGGCCGCCAGGAGATCACCGGCTCGTCCGTGCTCTCGAAGGAAGACGTGCTCGACGTGTTGAAGGTGCTCATCAGCATCCGTAACGGCGAAGGCGGCGTCGACGACATCGACCACCTGGGCAATCGCCGCGTGCGCAGCGTCGGTGAAATGGCAGAGAACGCCTTCCGTGTCGGCCTCGTGCGTGTCGAGCGCGCCGTGAAGGAGCGCCTGACGATTGCGGAATCCGAGCCGCTCATGCCGCAGGAAATGATCAATGCCAAGCCGGTGGCGGCCGCGGTGAAGGAATTCTTCGGCTCCTCGCAGCTGTCGCAGTTCATGGACCAGAACAATCCGCTGTCCGAAGTGACGCACAAGCGCCGCGTCTCGGCGCTTGGACCGGGTGGTTTGACCCGCGAACGCGCCGGCTTCGAAGTGCGTGACGTGCATCCGACGCACTACGGCCGCGTGTGCCCGATCGAAACGCCTGAAGGTCCGAACATCGGCCTCATCAATTCCCTGTCGGTCTACGCGCGCACCAACCAGTACGGCTTCCTCGAGACGCCCTATCGCCGCGTCGAGGCCGGTCAGGTCACCGACAAGATCGAATACCTGTCGGCCATCGAAGAAGGCCACTTCGCCATCGCGCAGGCGAATTCGGGCATCAGCGCCGCCGGTAAGCTCACCGACGAGCTGGTGTCGTGCCGATTCGAAAATGAATTCACGCTCATGCCGGTCGAACGCATCAACTTCATGGATGTGTCGCCGAAGCAGATCGTGTCGGTCGCGGCCTCGTTGATCCCCTTCCTCGAGCATGACGACGCGAACCGCGCGCTCATGGGCTCGAACATGCAACGCCAGGCGGTGCCGACGCTGCGTGCCGATACGCCGCTCGTGGGCACGGGTATGGAACGTCCGGTGGCCATCGACTCGGGTGTCACCGTGGTTGCCAAGCGTGGCGGCGTGGTCGACTCGGTCGACGCTTCGCGCATCGTCATCCGCGTGAACGACAACGAGACGAATGCCAACGAAGCCGGTGTCGACATCTACGGTCTCACCAAGTACACGCGCTCGAACCAGAACACCTGCATCAACCAGCGTCCGCTGGTGCACGCCGGTGACACCATCGCGCGCGGCGACGTGCTGGCGGACGGACCTTCGACGGATCTCGGCGAGCTCGCGCTCGGCCAGAACCTGCTGGTCGCGTTCATGCCCTGGAACGGCTACAACTTCGAAGACTCCATCCTCATCAGCGAACGCGTGGTGCAGGAAGATCGTTTCACCACCATCCACATCGAAGAATTGACCTGCGTCGCTCGCGACACGAAGCTGGGCCCGGAAGAAATCACGGCCGACATCCCGAACGTTGGTGACGCCGCTCTAGCCAAGCTCGACGAAGCCGGTATTGCCTTTATTGGCGCCGAAGTCCGCGCCGGCGACATCCTCGTGGGCAAGGTCACGCCAAAGGGCGAAACCCAGCTCACGCCGGAAGAGAAACTGCTGCGCGCCATCTTCGGCGAGAAAGCCAGCGACGTGAAAGATACGTCACTGCGCGTTCCCCCAGGCATGGACGGCACGGTCATCGACGTGCGCGTGTTCACGCGTGACGGCGTCGACAAAGACTCGCGCGCACTGTCCATCGAGAAGGCTGAAATCGAACGCGTCCGCAAGGATCTCGGCGACCAGCAGCGCATTCTCGAAGACGACTTGTTCTCGCGCGTGCGCGACATGCTCGTCGGCAAGGTGGCGGCCGGTGGCCCGAACCGCCTCAAGGGCAAGATCGAAGCGACGTACCTTGACGAGGTGGCCCGCGAATCGTGGTTCGAGATCCGTCTCGAAGACGAAGATGCGAACAGCCAGCTCGAACAGGCCTCCGAGCGCCTCAAGATCCAGCGCAAGGCGCTCGAGAAGCGCCTCGATGAGAAGAAAGCCAAGATCACGGCCGGCGACGATCTCGCCCCGGGCGTGCTCAAGATGGTGAAGGTGTACCTCGCGGTGAAGCGCCGCGTGCAGCCCGGCGACAAGATGGCCGGCCGTCACGGCAACAAGGGCGTCATCTCCACGATCGTCCCTGTCGAAGACATGCCATATCTGGCGGACGGAACCCCGGTGGATATCGTGTTGAATCCGCTCGGCGTGCCTTCGCGCATGAACGTCGGTCAGGTGCTGGAAACCCATCTCGGCTGGGCCGCGAAGGGCCTGGGACTCAAGATCGGCAAGATGATCGAAGCGCAGGCTGCGATCGTCGATGTTCGCAAGTTCCTCGACCAGATCTACAACGACACCGGCGGCCAGAAGGAAAACATCGCCTCGCTGAACGACGCAGAAGTCGTCGCCCTGGCGAAGAACCTGTCGAAGGGTGTGCCGATCGCGACCCCGGTGTTCGACGGCGCTTCGGAAGAAGAGATCAAGAAGTTGTTAGCCCTCGCGGACCTGCCGCTGTCGGGCCAGATGCACCTGTTCGACGGCCGCACCGGCGAGCGCTTCGAGCGCCAGGTCACGGTGGGCTACATGTACATGCTGAAGCTCAACCACCTGGTCGACGACAAGATGCACGCGCGTTCGACTGGTCCGTACTCGCTCGTCACGCAGCAGCCGCTGGGGGGCAAGGCGCAGTTCGGCGGCCAGCGCTTCGGTGAGATGGAAGTGTGGGCACTCGAAGCCTACGGCGCCTCGTACACCTTGCAGGAAATGCTCACGGTGAAGTCGGACGACGTGAACGGCCGCACGAAGATGTACAAGAACATCGTCGACGGCAATCACCAGATGGATGCGGGAATGCCCGAATCCTTCAACGTGCTCGTCAAAGAGATACGTTCGCTCGGCATCAACATTGAACTCGAGCAGGATTAAACGGAGCAAACCATATGAAAGACTTACTGAAGCTCTTTAAACAGCACGCTCCGGTCGAACAGTTCGACAGCATCAAGATCGGTCTGGCCTCGCCGGACATGATCCGTGCCTGGTCGTACGGCGAGGTCAAGAAGCCGGAGACCATCAACTACCGCACGTTCAAGCCGGAACGCGACGGCCTGTTCTGCGCCAAGATCTTCGGACCCGTGAAGGATTACGAATGTCTTTGCGGCAAGTACAAGCGCCTCAAGCATCGCGGCGTCGTCTGCGAGAAATGCGGCGTGGAGGTCACGCAGGCCAAGGTGCGCCGTGAGCGCATGGGCCACATCGAGCTCGCGAGCCCGACCGCGCACATCTGGTTCCTGAAGTCGCTGCCGTCGCGCATCGGTCTGATGCTCGACATGACGCTGCGTGAAATCGAGCGCGTGCTCTATTTCGAAGCCTTCGTCGTCATCGACCCGGGCATGACGCCGCTGCAGCGCGGCCAGCTGCTCACCGATGAAATGTATCTCGAAGCCATCGAAGAACATGGCGACGAGTTCGACGCCCGCATGGGCGCCGAGGCGGTGTTCGAGCTGCTGAAGAGCATCGACCTGCAGGCCGAGCTGCTGAAAGTGCGCGAAGAGATGGCGGGCACGTCTTCCGAGACGAAGCTCAAGCGTCTGTCCAAGCGCCTGAAGCTCGTCGAGAGCTTCATCGACTCGGGCAACAAGCCCGAGTGGATGGTCATGACCGTGCTGCCGGTGCTGCCGCCGGACCTGCGTCCGCTGGTGCCGCTCGATGGCGGCCGCTTCGCGACCTCGGATCTGAACGATCTGTATCGCCGCGTCATCAACCGCAACAACCGGTTGCGCCGCCTGCTCGAGCTCAACGCGCCGGACATCATCGTACGCAACGAAAAGCGCATGCTGCAGGAAGCTGTGGACGCGCTGCTCGACAACGGCCGCCGCGGCCGCGCGATCACTGGCACGAACAAGCGCCCGCTGAAGTCGCTTGCCGACATGATCAAGGGCAAGCAGGGCCGCTTCCGTCAGAACTTGCTGGGCAAGCGCGTCGACTACTCTGGCCGTTCGGTCATCGTGGTCGGTCCGACGCTGCGCCTGCACCAGTGCGGTCTGCCGAAGAAGATGGCGCTCGAGCTGTTCAAGCCCTTCATCTTCCAGAAGCTGCAGATCCGTGGCGACGCCTCGACCATCAAGGCCGCCAAGCGCCTGGTCGAACGCGAAGGTCCGGAAGTCTGGGACATCCTCGAAGAAGTCATCCGCGAACATCCGGTTCTGCTCAACCGCGCCCCGACACTGCATCGCCTGGGTATCCAGGCGTTCGAGCCGGTGCTCATCGAAGGCAAGGCGATCCAGCTGCATCCGCTCGTCTGCACGGCGTTCAACGCCGACTTCGACGGTGACCAGATGGCCGTGCACGTGCCGCTGTCGCTCGAAGCGCAGCTCGAAGCCCGCGCCTTGATGATGTCGTCCAACAACATCCTCTCGCCCGCCAACGGCGACCCGATCATCGTTCCGTCGCAGGACGTGGTGCTCGGCCTGTACTTCATGACCCGGGAAAAAGTGGGCGCGAAGGGCGAGGGCATGATGTTCTCGGACACGCAGGAAGTTCACCGCGCCTACGAAGGCCGGCAGATCGACCTGCAGGCCAAGGTCAAGGTGCGTGTTCGCGAGTGGATCAAGAACACCGAGACCGGCGAGTTCGTCGAGAAGCGCCGCGTGATCCCGACCACGGTCGGCCGCGCGCTGCTGTCCGAGATCCTGCCGAAGGGTCTGTCGTACGATCACATCAACCAGGACATGACCAAGAAGATCATCTCCGCGACGATCAACGCGTGTTATCGCGCGTTGGGCCTCAAAGAGACCGTGATCTTCGCCGACCAGCTCATGTACACCGGCTTCCAGTACGCCACGCGTTCGGCGGTCTCGTTCGGTATCGATGACATCATCATTCCCGAGCAGAAGACCAAAATCGTCGCGGCCGCCGACAAGGACGTGAAGGAGATCCAGGACCAGTATTCCTCCGGTCTCGTCACCAACGGCGAGCGCTACAACAAGGTGGTCGACATCTGGTCGCGTGCCAACGATCAGGTGGCGAAGGCCATGATGGAAAAGCTCGGCGTCGAAGACGCGGTCGATTCCTACGGCAAGACGCAGAAGCAGAAGTCGTTCAACTCGATCTTCATGATGGCCGACTCCGGCGCCCGCGGTAGCGCGGCGCAGATCCGCCAGCTCGCCGGCATGCGCGGCCTCATGGCCAAGCCCGACGGCTCGATCATCGAGACCCCCATCACGGCGAACTTCCGTGAAGGTCTGAACGCCCAGCAGTACTTCATCTCGACGCACGGCGCCCGCAAGGGTCTGGCCGACACCGCGTTGAAGACCGCGAACTCGGGTTACCTCACGCGCCGTCTCGTCGACGTCGCGCAGGATCTCGTGGTCACGCAGGCGGATTGCGGCACGACGCTGGGCCTCACGATGATGCCGTTGGTCGAAGGCGGCGACGTCGTCGAAGCGCTGGGCGAACGCGTCCTGGGCCGCACGGTCGTCGAAGACATCCTCAAGCCGGGCACGGACCAGGTGCTGCTGCCGGTGGGCACGCTCATCGACGAGAAGATGGTGCGCCAGATCGAGCAGGAAGGCGTGGACGTGGTGCAAGTGCGCTCGCCCATCACCTGCAAGACGCGCTATGGCGTCTGCCAGACCTGCTATGGACGCGACCTCGCTCGCGGCCGGCAGATCAACATCGGCGAAGCGGTCGGCGTCATGGCCGCCCAGTCGATCGGCGAGCCAGGCACGCAGCTCACCATGCGCACCTTCCACATCGGTGGTGCCGCATCGCGAGCCGCAGCCGCTTCGTCGCTCGAAGTGCGCAACAAGGGCACGCTGCGCTTCCACAACGTGAAGACCGTGCAGCATGAGAAGGGGCATCTGGTCGCGGTTTCGCGCTCTGGCGAAATCGGCGTGGTCGATGAATTCGGCCGCGAGCGTGAGCGCTACAAGATCCCCTACGGCGCGGTCATCAACTCGAAGGAAGGCGACAAGGTCGTGGGCGGGCAGGTCGTGTCCACCTGGGATCCGCATACCCATCCCGTGATCACGGAAGTGGGCGGTCACATCAAGTTCCAGGACTTCGTCGACGGCCTGACCGTCACCACGCAGGTGGACGAAGTCACGGGCCTTTCATCGACCGTGGTGCTCGACTCCAAGCAGCGCGGCGGCAAGGACCTTCGCCCGACGGTGAAGCTCCTGAACGCCAAGGGCAAGGAAGCGACCTTCGCGAACACCGAAATTCCGGCCGTGTACACGCTGCCCCCGGGAGCGCTCATCGCGCTCGAGGATGGCGCCAAGGTGTCGGTCGGCGATGTCATCGCACGCATCCCGCAGGAATCCTCGAAGACCCGCGACATCACCGGCGGTCTGCCGCGCGTCGCCGACCTCTTCGAAGCCCGCAAGCCCAAGGACCCGGCAATTCTTGCCGAGAAGTCGGGCACGGTGAGCTTCGGTAAGGAAACCAAGGGCAAGCGCCGTCTCGTCATCACCGGCGAGGACAGCGAGAAGTATGAAGAGCTGATTCCGAAGTGGCGCCAGCTCAACGTGTTCGAAGGCGAAGGCGTGACGCGCGGTGAAGTGATCGCCGACGGCGAGCTGAACCCGCACGACATCCTGCGCCTGCAGGGCGTCGAGGCGCTGGCCAACTACCTGGTGCGCGAGATCCAGGACGTGTATCGCCTGCAGGGCGTGAAGATCAACGACAAGCACATCGAGGTCATCATCCGGCAGATGCTGCGCAAGACCGAGGTGCTCGAGATCGGCGAGTCCACTTACCTCAAGGGTGAGCAGCTCGACCGCGCCCGCGCCAACCTCATGAACGACAAGCTGACGAACGACAAGAAGACCCCGGCGACCCTGCAGCCCGTGCTGCTCGGCATCACCAAGGCTTCGTTGGCGACAGAGTCGTTCATCTCGGCGGCGTCGTTCCAGGAAACCACCCGCGTGCTGACGGAAGCGGCGGTTCGCGGTCTCAAGGACGATCTGCGTGGCTTGAAGGAAAACGTCATCGTCGGCCGTCTGATCCCGGCTGGTACCGGCTTTGCTGCCCACGAGCATCGCCGCGCCAAGGCAGACGCCAACGATCGCGGCAGCTTCATGGATGTGGGCGGCGGTGTCGCCGACATCGAAGACGGCGGCTCGGTCGGCGAGGGCGCTGCGGTCGAAGGCTGACCTTCAGCCGAGTGATTGTTTGAAACAAAGGCCGGCCCTTCTAGGTTCAGAGGGTGCCGGCCTTTTCTTTGCGCGCGATCTTTAGCGCGCCGCTGATCCCATCTACCGCGTCGATCGCGATACCCGGTGCCCTTCCGCTTGTCCTGTTCAAGACAACCGGAGCCCGCAGCAATTGCCGTGTCCGCCATCTTCGCTTCCCTTTACCGGGACGGAATTCTTGTCTCGTGTTGCGCTGCGACGGACAAGAGACATGGCCTGTCTAGTTGTGGCTATCTAACAACTCGGTGAGGTTCCGAGCATTGCTGCCGTGAAAATAGAGTTACACCGAACGCAACACTCAGCTTACTATCGGCGGCGAGGAGATTCATGCGAAGGGACTGGTTGCACCGCGAGGCGCGTGGGCAACTAGAAAGTCATGAGTTTCTCCGGACGAAGAGTGCGGTCAATAGTTGAAGAACTAAAGACGGGAGCATCTCACTATGGCGAGGAATACTCAGTTGCCTGGCAACGGGAATTTTTTGCAATCGGATCTCAAGAACGCAATTCGCAGCGTACTCAACAAGAAACAGGAAGCCCTGCTCGGCATCGTCGGTGGAGCGATGTTGCTGGGTCTTGCTCCCGCCCTTGCACAAGAACAAGCGGGCGAAGAACTCGAAGAAGTCGTAGTCACCGGTCTACGCGGAAGCATGATCGCTTCCATGAATCTCAAGCGCGAAGCGGTCGGCGTCGTCGACGCGATCAGCGCGGAAGACATCGGTAAATTCCCCGACACCAATCTGGCCGAATCCCTACAGCGCATCGCTGGTGTATCGATCGACCGGGTCAATGGCGAAGGGTCACGCATCACGGCGCGTGGTTTCGGTCCGGGTTTCAACCTGGTGACGCTCAACGGGCGCCAGATGCCAACCGCCGACGTGGTGGTGGTGGGATCCGGTGGTGACGGCGAATACGGAACGTTCACCAGCCGCTCGTTCGACTTTTCAAACCTCGCCTCCGAAGGTGTCACCGGCCTCGAGATCCACAAGACGGGAAGGGCTTCGGTACCGTCGGGCGGCATCGGCGCGACCATCAACGTCAAGACCCTGCGTCCCCTCGATGGCTCGGGCACCAAGGCCTCGCTCGGCGTGAAAGCCATGTTTGACACCAGCGTCGAATCTGGCGACGAGGTGACTCCGGAAGTCACGGGGTTGTACAGCTTTGCGAATGACGCCGAAAACTTCGGGGTGTCGCTGTTCGGCAGCTATCAGAAGCGCGACAGCGCGTCGGTCGGCGCGTCGAACCAGGACTGGAATGTGGAGCGCGCCTCCTCGTTCCTCGACCCGGCCAATGGCCGCGTGCGAGCCGACGATCCGGCAACTCCTACGGTCAACGAAGCGACGGTCATCAATAACATGCCCGGCGCGAACCAGCTGGTCGTGTATCCCAACAACAGCGACTACTGGTTCTCGGAAGTTTCGCGCGAGCGCGTGAATGGGCAGCTCGTATTGCAGTTCAAGCCGTCGGATGCGTTCACGGTCACGGCGGATGCCCTGTACGTGCAGAACGAGAACGAAGAGCTGCGCTCGACGCAAGGCAACTGGTTCAACCGGCCATTTGCACGCGTGGACTTCGACGGAGATCCAACTGTTGCCACGGCGGTGTTCCTGCAGGAATCGCTCAACGGGCAGAAGGACATCGCCTGGGGTCAGCAGCTGCGCGGCACCAAGGACAAGCTGCAGTCGTTCGGCCTCAACGCCGAATGGCAGATCTCGGACAGATTTTCCTTGGAGTTCGACGGCCACACCTCTGAAGCCGAAAGCCTGCCAAACCTTGCCGGCAACTTGACCTCTTACGACTTCGGCACCGGAGCGGCTGCGATCGCGGCACATAGCCTCGATATCACCAGCGGCTTTCCGGTGCAGCAGTACACGTACGCCGATCCCATGGGCAACAACAACGGGCTCATCGATATTGGGGACGTGAGCTCATCCGTGGGCCGCACTTCCCGGCAGACTCAGCTGCACGAGATAGATGAGTTCCGCCTCGAAGCAGATTTTGCTCTCAGCGATTCGATGCGGTTGAGCACCGGCGCGGATTACCGGACTTCCAGCATGACGCAGGAACGCTTCGTGACGGCGCAGATCCTCGGTGACTGGGGCGTCGTCAATCCTGGGGACATCGAAGCCCAGGCTCCAGGCGCGCTCGAGGCGTATTGCCTCAGCTGCCTGTACGATGATTTCTCCCCGGGACTCGGCGAAGTCGCGTTCCGCGGAAATGCCCAGGAGTTGTACAACGCAGTCTCGCCTTACTACCTGGGTCTCGGTGGTCACGACATCCAGACATGGAACAACGATCACAACACCGTCGACGAGGACATCACCGCGGTGTACGCCGAGTTCGCGTGGCAAGGTGAATTGGGCGGCCGTAAGGCCAACCTGGTGACCGGCGTTCGCTACGAGGAAACCGATGTCGATGCCGTCAGCGTCCAGGCCGTTCCTGACGGCGTGGTATGGACTGCGGATAACGACTTCGCTCTGGATTTCTCGAGCGGAACGGTGCTGCCACTGTCCGACTCGACGAGCTACAGCCACGTGTTGCCCAGCGTCGACTTCAACGTCGAGCTGCTCGAGAACGTCGTCGCCCGCGCTTCCTGGAGCAAGACCATTGCGCGTGCCGACTACGGATCGTTGTTTGCCTCCTCGGCGCCCGGCACTCCTCCGCGAGCGATCGCCTTGGGCGGCATTGCCACTGCCGCGCAGAACAACACCGGGCTGGTGCCACTCAAATCGGAAAACATCGACATATCACTCGAGGTCTACTACGACGAGGCCAGCTACATATCGATCGGCTTCTTCAACAAGGATGTGGCCAACTTCATCGGTACGGCGCAGGTCACGCAGACCATGTTCGACATTCGCGACCCGAGCTCGGGCGCGGCGGGATCGCGTTCCGGCCAGGCTTCGGCATTGCTGGCCGGGATTCCGGGAGCATTGCGCAACGATGTGAACATGTTCGTGATGACCGCACTGGTGAACAATCCGGGCACGTATCCGGATCCGGTTGCAACGTACAACGCCAATTCGACGGGTGGTTCGTTCAACCAGACTTTTGCCGACCAGATCTTCGCGGCCTACAACATCAACACCAACGGGACTGATCCTTTGCTCAATTACCAGGTGGCGACTCCGACCAACCAGAACCAGGCGAACATCCATGGAGTCGAGTTCGCCTTCCAGCACTTCTTCGGCGACTCGGGTTTCGGATTGCAGGGCAACTACACCTTCGTCGACGGCGACGTCGGGATCAACGTTGCTGGCGATCCGAGCGTGGAGCAGTTCGCCTTGGAGGGCTTGAGCGACACGGCGAACGCCACGTTCATCTACGAGAAGTTCGGGTTCTCCGCGCGGCTGGCGTGGAACTGGCGCGACGAGTTCCTGAACCAGGCAAGCCGCGGCGGTTACCGGAATCCGACGTTCGTCAATGCATTCAAGGAATGGGACTTGAACATCAGCTACGACGTGTCGGATAACCTGGCGCTGAGCTTCGAAGCCATCAACCTGACCGGTGAGGATCTGCGCACCCGTGGTCGAACCAACGCCGAGTATTGGTTCATCCAGGAGTTGCACCCACGCTACTTGCTGGGGGCTCGCTACAAGTTCAACTGAACTTGAGCGATGTCGATTCGGAAGGGGCCGCTGTTCGCAGCGGCCCTTTTCCTTTGCCCTTGCCGCTGCCCCCAAAGTTGTTTTAGATGCGCCATGGCGGAAATGGCTCGCAAAACCCAGGTGATCACAGGCGTCCACCCTGAGCGGATTCCCGTGGCCGAGCTGCTCGAGGCCGGGCAGCCGGCGATCCTCAAGGGACTGGCGCGCGAGTGGCCGCTGGTTCGACGTGGGCTCGAATCTCCCGAGCAGGCCATCGCCTATCTAAAGCAGTTTTGCGGGCCCAGACCCGTCACCGTTTTTCTCGGGCCCCCGGAGATCGCGGGACGCTTCTTCTACAACGACAAGGTCACGGGTTTCAATTTCGCGTCCCACAAAGTGCCGCTGGGCGAGACGCTCGATCGCCTGCAGATGCAGCTGCGCGACTCGCTGGCGCCGTCGTTCTATGTGGGATCCACCGACGTCGATCTGTACATGCCGGGATTGCGCGCCGAGAACGATCTCGCCTTCAACGATCCCATGTTCGAGGACAACCGGCCGCTGATGAGCATCTGGATGGGCAATCGCACGGTGGCGACGGCGCACTTCGACATGACCCACAATCTCGCCTGTTGCATGGTGGGGCGGCGGCGGTTCACGCTGTTCCCGCCGGAGCAGGTGCACAACCTGTATCCCGGGCCACTCGAACCGACGCCGGGCGGGCAGACGATCAGCATGGTGGATTTCCGTGCGCCGGATTTCGAGCGCTTTCCGCGATTCCGCGACGCGCTGGCGGCCGGCCAGGTGGCCGAGATCGAGCCCGGCGATGTGTTGTTCTATCCGGCCATGTGGTGGCATCACGTCGAGGCGCTGGAATTCTTCAACACCTTGATCAACTACTGGTGGACGACCACACCGAGATTCATGGACTCGCCACAGACCACGCTGATGCACGCGCTGCTCAGTCTGCGTGACCGGCCACCGCAGGAAAAAGCCGCGTGGCGCGAGCTGTTCGACTACTACGTGTTCGGAGCCTCCGAGCGTGCGGGCGAACACCTGCCAGAGCAGGCTCGTGGCAATCTCGCTCCGATGGACGATATCAAGGCTCGCCGCCTGCGTGCCTTCCTGATCAACCGCCTGAATCGGTAATTCGTGAGGTTCGCGTGGATGCGCCGTTGGTAAAGAAAGTAATCGTCACCGGTGGTGGCACCGCGGGTTGGGTGACGGCAGCGGCGCTCGCACAGCAGTTTGGTACGTTGCTCGACATCACGCTGGTCGAGTCCGAGGAAATCGGCACCGTCGGAGTGGGTGAAGCAACTTTCCCTTCCATTCAATCGTTCCACCGGCTGCTCGATCTCGACGAGCGCGAATTCATGCGCGCCTCCAAGGCCACCTTCAAGCTGGCCATCTCCTTCGAGAACTGGGGCGGGCTCGGCGATCGCTACCTGCATGCGTTCGGCACGATCGGCCGCTCCACGTGGATGGGCGACTTCCAGCATTTCTGGCTCGCCGCGCAGGAGGAAGGATTTGGCGGAGACCTGGGCGACTACTGCTTCGAGCGCCAGGCGGCCATGGCCGGCAAGTTTTCGAAGTCGGAGACAGTGAAGGTCAACTACGCCTATCACTTCGATGCCGGGCTCTATGCCGCCTATCTACGCAAGCTCAGCGAGCCGAAGGGCGTCAAGCGGATCGAAGGCAAGATCAAGAGCGTCAGACAACATCCGGAAACCGGTTTCGTCGAGGCGCTGATCCTGGAATCCGGCGAAACCGTTGAAGGCGACTTGTTCATCGACTGCTCGGGATTCCGCGCGTTGCTGATCGAACAGACTCTCGAGGCCGGTTGGGAAGACTACAGCCCGTGGCTGCGCACCGATCGGGCCCTCGCCGTGCAGACCCCCTCCGCGAACGAGATACCTCCGTATACGCGCGCCATTGCGCGTCAGTCCGGCTGGCAATGGCGCATCCCGCTGCAGCACCGGGTCGGCAACGGCCTGGTATTCAGCAGCGAATACCAGAGCGAGGAAGACGCGCGCGCCACATTGTTAGGCAATCTCGAAGGTGAAGCGCTGTTCGAGCCGCGGCTGCTCAAATTCAAGGCAGGCCGCCGTCTCAAGGCCTGGGACAAGAACGTCGTATCCATCGGCCTCGCCAGCGGATTCATCGAGCCGCTGGAATCGACCAGCATTCACCTCATCCAGATCGGCGTCACCCGGCTCATGCAGTTGTTCCCGTTCAGCGGCATCAACCCGGCGCTGGTGCATCGGTACAACGAGCAGTCGCGCATCGAGTACGAGAGGATTCGCGACTTCATCACGCTGCACTACAAGCTCACCGAACGTGACGACACTGCCTTCTGGCGCGACTGCCGCGAAATGCCGATTCCCGATTCTCTGGCGCAGCGCATCGAGCTGTTCCGCGAGAGTGCGCAGGCATACCAGGCCACGGACGAGATGTTCCGCGTCGAGTCCTGGATGCAGGTGATGCTCGGACAGCGGTTGCGGCCGCGCGGCTATCACCACATGGGCCGGATGTTGGGGCCCGAACGTCTGCGCAAGGCCCTGGACACGCTGAAGACCAGCATCGCGGGCGCGGTCGCCAAGATGCCCACGCACCGCGAGTTCGTGCAGTCGTACTGCGCTTCTCCATAACGCGAGGAACATCGATGACATTGACAGCCAGACATTACCAACTGGCCGGCGCCGGCTTGTGCGTATTCATGGCGGCGCAGGTGTTCCAGGCGCTGTGCTTCCTGTTCTGGTTTCCGGAAGCGCAGTCGGCAGCCGAAGATTTCGCGGTGCGGCTAGGTGGGCTGGACCGAAGTCGCGCCCTCGCAGTGCTGTTTGGAATCGTGGCGCTCACCGTCACTTACGCAGTCATCGCGATGGACCGTTTCGCCAAAGCGCCGTTGGCCTCGTTGCTCGGTTTCGCCTTCACGATGATCTTCGTCGTTTTCGAGCTGCTGCATCGTGGCCTGGACTTCGTCATGGTCAGCCAGCAGTGGGCCGGCGCATTCGCCACGGCCACCGACGCCGGCGAGCGCGCCCTGCTGACCCAGCGACACGAATTCTGGGGGTCGTTCACCGGAGCCATTTACTTCCCGCTGGTGCTCTCCGGGCTCATCGCCTGGACCTGCTTTGCGATTGCCACCTGGAATGCCGGGCAGGGGTGGCTGCGACTGGCCTCGATTGCATTCACCCTCAACGCATTCCGCACCCTTGGCCGTCTGCTGGGGAATTACACGGGAGTAACCTGGTTCGACTTTCTGGACAGCTTTGCTCTCTATTTAGTGTTGGTTTTCCTGGTCCACGGCATGCTGGCGACATGGCTCTTCTTAAAAGCACGTGAATCCGTTGCCGCAGTGCAACAATTCGTTGACACCCCCCGGTCACGAACCTAGAATCGCCGGCCTTTGTCGCCCCACCCCCAAACCGGGGAGGGCGTAAATAGCGGACTCATACCACCGGGCCACTCTCCAAAAGGGATTGGCCCGGTGTTCATTCGTCCGCGCAGTTGAACAAGAACTTTGGAGCAAGAATGGTCACGACGAGCCAGTTGATCGCGAAACCGCGTCGCGTCAACAAAGAGAAGACGAAGGTCCCCGCGCTCGGCGCGTCACCGCAGAAGCGTGGCGTTTGCACGCGCGTATATGCGACGACCCCGAAGAAGCCGAACTCGGCCATGCGCAAAGTGGCGCGTGTGCGTCTCGTCAACGGCTACGAAGTGTCTTCGTACATCGGCGGCGAAGGCCACAATCTCCAGGAGCACTCGGTGGTGCTCATCCGCGGCGGTCGCGTCAAAGATCTGCCAGGCGTTCGTTACCACACGGTGCGCGGCACGCTCGATTGCGCCGGTGTCGGCAATCGCAAGCAGAGCCGCTCCAAGTACGGCGCCAAGCGCGCCAAGAAATAATTTCAGGACCTAACTCATGTCACGTCGTACAGCAGCGCCAGTCCGTCACATCCTGCCGGACCCGAAATTCAACAACGATATGCTCGCCAAGTTCATGAACGTGGTCATGAAGAGCGGCAAGAAGTCGGCCGCCGAGCGCATCATCTACGGTGCCATCAACCGCATCGTCGAGAAGTCCGGCAAGCCGGCCAGCGATGCCGTCGCCATGCTGTCGACCGCGCTCGACAACGTGAAGCCGGTCGTCGAAGTGAAGTCGCGCCGCGTCGGCGGCGCCACCTACCAGGTGCCCGTCGAAGTGCGTGCGCAGCGTCGCCAGACTCTCGCCATGCGCTGGGTCATCGAAGCCGCGCGCGATCGCAGCGAGAAGTCGATGGCGTTCCGCCTCGCTCATGAGCTCATGGATGCCGCCGAAAACCGCGGTGCCGCCGTGCGCAAGCGCGAAGACACGCATCGCATGGCAGAGGCCAACAAGGCGTTCGCTCACTACCGCTGGTAAGCGATGCCGGTCAGCTTCAGTTCATGCCTCGCCACACGCCCATAGAGCACTATCGGAACATCGGAATTTCGGCGCACATCGACGCCGGGAAGACGACGACGACCGAGCGCATCCTTTTCTACACGGGTGTGTCGCACAAGATCGGCGAAGTCCATGACGGCGCGGCTGTCATGGACTACATGGAGCAGGAACAGGAACGCGGCATCACGATCACGTCAGCCGCGACCACGTGCTTCTGGAAGGGGATGGACAAGAGCTTCCCCGAGCACCGCATCAACATCATCGATACGCCCGGGCACGTTGACTTCACCATCGAAGTCGAACGCAGCCTGCGCGTGCTCGACTCCGCGGTGGCGCTGTTCGACTCGGTTGCCGGCGTGCAGCCGCAATCCGAAACGGTTTGGCGGCAGATGAACCGCTACGACGTGCCGCGTATCGCCTTCGTCAACAAGATGGATCGCGCCGGAGCTGACTTCCTGCGCGTCGTCGACATGATCCGCGCCCGGCTGCGCGCCAATCCGGTGCCCATCCAGCTGCCGATCGGCGCCGAGGAAACCTTCGAAGGGGTCATCGACCTCATCAAGATGAAGGCTATCTACTGGGACATGGAAACCCAGGGCATGAAGTTCGAGTTCCGCGAGATTCCGGCGCCGCTCAAGGCCGACGCCGAAAAGTATCGCGCGCTCATGATCGAAGCGGCCGCCGAAGGCGACGACGCGCTCACCGAGAAATTCCTCGAAGGGAAGCCGCTGTCGGAAGACGAGATCAAGCGCGGCCTCAAGGCGCGCTCGTTCAAGAACGAAATCGTGCTGTGCATGTGCGGCACCGCGTTCAAGAACAAGGGCGTGCAGGCGCTGCTCGATGCGGTCATCGAGTTCATGCCGTCGCCCATCGAGATGCCGCCCGACCAAGGGCTTGAGCGAAAAGGGCGAGGCCATCACGCGCACCGCAACCGACGATCAACCGTTCTCGGCGCTGGCCTTCAAGATTCTCAACGATCCGTTTGTCGGCAACCTGACGTTCTTCCGCGTCTATTCGGGCACGCTGAATTCGGGCGACACGGTGTTCGTGCCGACCAAGCACAAGAAAGAGCGCATCGGCCGCCTGTTGCAGATGCACGCCAACGAGCGCAGCGAGATCAAGGAAGTGCTGCGCGGGCGACATCGCCGCCGCGGTTGGTCTCAAGGACGTCTACACCGGCGACACGCTGTCGCGATCTCGAGAAGGTCATCACGCTCGAGAAGATGAACATCCCGATCCCCGTCATCTCGGTGGCGGTGGAGCCGAAGACCCAGGCCGACCAGGAAAAGATGAGCCTGGCGCTGCAGCGTCTCGCGAAGGAAGACCCGTCGTTCCGTGTCGTCGACCGACGAGGAATCCGCGCAGACCATCATCTCCGGCATGGGCGAGCTGCACCTCGAAATCATCGTCGATCGCATGCGGCGCGAGTTCAAGGTGGACGCCAACGTCGGCAAGCCGCAGGTGGCTTACCGCGAGACCATCCGCGCCAAGGTCGAGAGCGAAGGCAAACACATCAAGCAGTCCGGGGGCCGCGGCCAGTTCGGTCACGTGTGGCTCAAGATCGAGCCCAACGAACAGGGCAAGGGCAACGAATTCGTCAACGGCATCGTCGGCGGCTCGGTGCCGCGCGAGTTCATTCCCGCCGTCGAGAAGGGCATCAAGGAAGCTCTCGAGACCGGCGTCATGGCGGGTTATCCCGTGGTCGACACCAAAGTCACGCTGTTCGATGGCTCGTACCACGACGTCGACTCGGACGAAATTTCCTTCCGCATGGCCGCGATCTTCGGCTTCAAGGATGGCTTCCGTAAGGCGAAGCCGGTGATCCTCGAGCCCATCATGAAGGTCGAAGTCGTGACCCCCGAGGATTACATGGGCGACGTGATCGGCGATTTGAATCGCCGCCGCGGCCAGATCCAGGGCATGGAAGACACGCCGGCCGGCAAGACGGTCACGGCGGAAGTGCCGCTTTCGGAAATGTTCGGTTACGCGACCAATGTGCGCTCGATGAGCCAGGGCCGCGCTACCTTCACGATGGAATTTGCCAAGTACATGGAAGTTCCGCCGAACATCGCAGACGGAATCATCAATCGTTAGTTAGGTTATTAATGTACGGCGTGCCTTGCACGCCGTTAAAAGTGGCCGGAGGCCTGGAGAAGTCATGTCGAAGGAAAAGTTTCAACGCGATAAACCCCACGTGAACGTCGGCACGATTGGCCACGTCGATCATGGCAAGACGACGCTGACGGCGGCTCTCACGAAGGTGATGGCGGAGACCAACGGCGGTGCGTACATGGCGTACGACCAGATCGACAAGGCGCCGGAAGAGAAGGCGCGCGGTATCACGATCTCCACGGCGCACGTGGAGTATCAGTCGAAGAACCGCCACTACGCGCACGTCGACTGCCCCGGGCATGCCGACTACGTGAAGAACATGATCACCGGAGCGGCGCAGATGGACGGCGCGATCCTGGTGGTCTCGGCCGCCGACGGCCCGATGCCGCAGACGCGCGAGCACATCCTGCTGGCCCGCCAGGTCGGCGTGCCCTACATCGTCGTGTTCATGAACAAGGCGGACATGGTCGATGACAAGGAGCTGCTGGAGCTGGTCGAGCTCGAAGTGCGCGAGTTGCTGTCGGTGTACAAATTCCCCGGCGACAAGACCCCGATCATCATCGGCTCGGCGCTGAAGGCGCTCGAGGGTGATGCCTCGGACATCGGCGTGAAGGCCGTGATCAAGCTCGTGGAAGAGATGGACAGCTACATCCCGGTGCCGAAGCGCGAGATCGACAAGCCGTTCCTGATGCCGGTCGAAGACGTGTTCTCGATCTCCGGTCGCGGCACGGTGGTCACGGGCCGCATCGAGCGCGGCATCGTCAAGGTGAACGACGAAATCGAGATCATCGGCATTGCGCCCGACGCAGAAGACGATCTGCACGGGTGTGGAGATGTTCCGCAAGTTGCTGGATTCGGGTGAAGCCGGCGACAACGTGGGCGTGCTGCTGCGTGGCACGAAGCGCGAAGAAGTGCAGCGCGGCCAGGTGCTGGCGAAGCCCGGTTCCATCAACCCGCACACGAGCTTCGAGTGCGAGGTGTACGTGCTGACGAAGGAAGAGGGCGGCCGTCACACGCCGTTCTTCAAGGGCTATCGCCCGCAGTTCTACTTCCGCACCACCGACGTGACCGGCACGATCGAGTTGCCGGCCAACACCGAGATGGTGATGCCGGGCGACAACATCAAAATGGTGGTGGAGCTGATCAACCCGATCGCGATGGAAGAAGGCCTGCGCTTCGCCATCCGTGAAGGTGGCCGCACCGTCGGTGCCGGCGTCGTCGCGAAGATCCTGAAGTAAATCAGTTCGAAGACCGGGGACGGGCTCGCGCCCTGTCCCTCGAAGACGAGAAACGGTCGTATGCAGTCTGCACACACAAGTTCGAAACGTTAGCTAGGTAACTCTCTACCTAGTCGCTCTTTAGAAGGAACACGCAAATGGCCAACCAGAACATCCGCATCCGCCTCAAGGCGTTCGATCATCGCCTCATCGACACTTCCGCCAAGGAAATCGTCGAGACCGCCAAGCGCACGGGCGCCACGGTCAAGGGTCCGGTGCCGCTGCCGACCAAGATGGAAAAGTTCACGCTGCTGGTTTCGCCGCACGGCGACAAGGACGCGCGCGACCAGTTCGAGCTGCGCACGCACAAGCGCATCATGGACATCATCAACCCGACCGACAAAACGGTGGACGCGCTCATGAAGCTCGAGCTGCCGGCCGGTGTCGACGTCCAGCTCAAGCTGAACTAACAACAACGCCAATTCGCTGCGGAGCTTTCTTTGAAACTGCAGCAACTACGATATCTCGCGGCCGTGGTGCAGAACGGCCTCAACGTCACGACTGCCGCCCAGGCTCTGCACACTTCCCAGCCTGGCGTCAGCAAGCAGATCCGGTTGCTTGAAGAAGAGCTCGGCTTGACGCTCTTTGTACGTGACGGCCGCGCCCTCAAGCGCCTCACCCCCGCGGGCGAGGAGGTGGCGGCGCGCGCGCTACGCATGCTGCGCGAGGCGCAGGCACTCAAGAGCCTGGCCAAGGATCTCAAGCAGTCCGATCGCGGCTCGCTGTCCATTGGCACCACGCACACGCAGGCGCGCTACGTGTTGCCGCGGGTGATCCGCGACTTCCGCCAGAAGTATCCCGAAGTGCAGTTGCATCTGCACCAGGGCACGTCGGATCAGATTGCCGAGATGGCCTCGCTCGATCGCATCGACTTCGCCATCAACACCGGCAGCCAGGACAAGTTCCCCGATTTCGTGCTGTTGCCTATCTATTCCTGGCACCGGCAAATCATCGTTCCCAAGGATCATCCGCTGGCGCAGATTGCCAAGCCGACATTGCAACAGCTGGCCGAATACCCGCTGGTCACCTACGTGTTCAGCTTCACCGGTCCTTCGTCGCTGCACCAGCAGTTCGCGCGCGCCGGTCTCGAGCCCAACGTTTCGCTGACCGCGCGCGACGCGGATGTCATCAAGACCTATGTGCGCCTGGGCTTGGGCGTTGGCGTCGTCGCCAGCATGGCCATCGAGCCCGACGATGAGAAAGATCTCGCCGTGGTCGAAGCCGGCCACCTGTTTCCCAGCCACATCACCTGGCTCGGCTTCCGTTCGGGGGCGCTGCTGCGCGGTTTCACCTACGATTTCATCCAGTTTCTCGCGCCGCATCTCACGCGCGAGCGCATCGAGCGCATTGTGTCGGCGCCTACGCCCGCGGCCCGCGAGAAACTCATCTCGGCGATCGAGCTGCCGCGCTACGATTGACGCGTGTCGGCTATTCCGGCCGCCACTTGATCTGGAATTCGATCTCTTCTTCGCCCGCGGCGCGTTCGTGCTCTAGGTTGAACTGCGCGCGTGACGGAACGTGGACGCGTTCCCCCGCGATGCTGATCGTGAAACGGTCGCCGTTCTCGAGCGCGTCGGCGAGCCGCCGCAGCTTCTCGATGAAACGCTTCTTCGGGTAGTCCTTTTCGACATCACGCTTTCGCTTGCTGGCCATCGTTTACTCCTTCGGAGACGCCATGAAATCCCTCTTCGCCTCGCTACTCGTCGCCCTGTTGCCGTTCGCTGCATCGGCAGCCGATGCGGTTCCAAAGACGTCCAAGCCGATGAAGATCGGCATCATCGGCACGGGAAACATCGGTGGCGCGCTCGCGCGGCATTGGGGCGCGGCGGGCCACGAGATCCTGATTTCCTCGCGCCATCCCGAGCAACTGCGCGATCTGGCGAAGGAAATCGGGCCCAACGTCAAGGTGGGCACGCCGCGCGAAGCCGCCGCATTCGGCGACGTCATCATGTTGGCGGTTCCGTACGGCGCGTTACCCCAGGTTGGTAGCGACTTTGCGGCGGAGCTCAAAGGAAAGGTGGTACTGGACGCCGGCAATCCCTATCCCTCGCGTGACGGCGAGATGGCCGTGCGGGATCGGCAGCGCGGCACGGGCGTGGCATCGGCGCAATACCTGCCAGGCACGCGCCTCGTGCGTGCTTTCAATGCCATCAACTGGGGACCGCTGGCGAACCAGGCATTCAACAAACCCGAGCGTCTCGGTATTCCCCTCGCGGCCGACGACGCCGAGGCGATGAAGATTGCTGCGCAGCTCGTGTCGGACGCGGGCTTCGACCCGGTGCCCGTGGGCAACCTTTCACGCGCACGCGAGTTCGACTTTGGCACGCCGGTGTACGTGCAAGGGATGACCGCCGCCGAATTGCGCAAGGCGCTGAAACTGCGCTAAAGGTTTGTCCTACTCCGCCCGCGCGAATCTTCGAGCGCGGCGGACTTAATACGCAAAAATCTCGCGTGCGCGCCATCCCGCTGTCATGAGTCGGTGTTCGCATTGGCGTATCCTCAACGCCGATGAACGCAAGCTGTGTAACTTGCGGTTTCGAACCAAAACTCCAGGGATGGAACCATGCGCAATGTGAATGCCCTTCGCTGGCTGCTCATCACCAGCGCTTTGTTGCTCAGCCCGCTCGCCACCGCGCAGGTGCGCATCAGCGAATTCCACTACGACAACACAGGCGCCGACACCGGCGAGCAGATCGAGATTTCGGCTCCAGCGGGCACCGATCTCAGCGGATGGCAGGTCGTTCTTTACAACGGCAACGGCGGTGCTTCATACGGCACGCTGAATCTGTCCGGAGTCGTGCCCGCGACTTGTGACGCGCGCGGCGTCGTCGTGATTCCGGCCGTTGGCATGCAGAACGGCTCTCCCGATGGACTCGCGCTCGTCGACGCCAGCGGTGCGCTGGTCGAATTCCTTTCCTACGAGGGTCCGTTCGCCGCGACCAGTGATGCCGCGAGCGGCATGACCGCCGCCGACGTCCTCGTGTTCGAAGCGGGCACCGAACCTGCCGGGACTTCGCTGGCGCGCGATGCCGCCGGCATGTGGAGCGGCCCGGCGGCACATACCTTCGGCGCATGCAACGACAACGGTGAAACGCCGCCGCCGGCAGAGGTCGCAAGCGTCAGCATTGCGCCGCCGAGCGCGACGCTCAACGTCGGTGCAAGTACGACGTTCAGCGCCACGGCGCTCGATGCGATGGGCGCGCCCATCACCAACGTCCCATTCACGTGGGCCAGCACGAATGCGTCCGTGGTGACGGTGAGCCCGACCGGCGTCGTGAGCGCGGTCGCCGAAGGTGATGCGAGTGTGGTCGCGGCGGCGCCCAATGGAGTGGCGGGCTCCGCGGCGATTCACGTGGATCCGGCATTGCCGCCCCCGACCGGCGATTTCCACATCAACGAAATCCACTACGACAACGCCGGCACGGATTCGGGCGAGGCCGTCGAGATCGAGGGTCCCGCAGGCGCCAGCGTTGCCGGGTTCAGCATCGTGCTCTACAACGGTAACGGCGGAGTGCCGTACGGCGTGACCCAGACGCTGAGCGGTACGCTGCCGGCGAGTTGCGGCACGCGTGGCGTCGTTGCCGTCGAGTATCTGCCTGATGGCTTGCAGAACGGATCGCCCGACGGTCTCGCACTGGTCGACAACACCGGCAGCGTGCTGGATTTCATTTCCTACGAAGGTGTGATCCCCGCCACCACCGGTCCGGCCGCCGGACGCACGTCGGTGGACATCGTCGCTTCGCAGACCAACGCCACCGCGGGCACGTCGCTGCAGCGCGGTTCCACCAACATCTGGGCGTCGGGGCTATCCAGCTTCGGCCTCTGCAATCCGGACGCGCCGCCGCCGCCGCCGGCCGAGTTGCTCCTCTCCGGCCGCGTTTCGAGCGACCCGCCGTTGCCGGTGGGCTATGAGGATCAGCTATTCGCGCAACTGCGCCAGGACGGCCAGACCATCCCGACCACCATTACCTGGGTCTCGGAAACGCCAGCCATCATGAGCATCGGCCAGAACGGCGTGATGCGCGCGCTCAGCGCGGGCACGGCCATCCTGCGCGCGACGGCAGCCGATGGCACCACGGAGACGATCTCGCTGCCGACGCACATCGCGGTCGCGAGCGGCGTCGCGTATCCGGGCAACGCCGAGTTCGGCGAGCCGGCCGATGGCGACGCGAGTGATGACCTCATCGTCCACCACGATCAGTTCACGGCTTCGTACAACCCGAATCGCGGTACGCCGAACTGGGTCAGCTACAACCTCGACGCGGTGCATTTCGGCACTGAGGATCGCTGCGACTGCTTCACCATGGATCCGGACCTGCCGGCGACGCTGCCGCAGATTTCGACCGACGACTACACCAATGCCGGCGCGTTCGCGGGCTTCGGCATCGACCGCGGACACATGGTGCGTTCGTTCGACCGCACCACCGGCAGTCTCGACAACGCGCGCACCTATCTATTCAGCAACGTCGTGCCGCAGACCTCGGACATGAACCAGGGTCCGTGGGCGATCCTCGAGAACGAGCTCGGGAATTTCGCGCGCAACGACAACCGCGAGGTCTACATCATCACCGGCGTCGCCGGTAACAGGGGCACCCTCAAGAACGAGGGCAGGGTGGTGATCCCCGACTCCACGTGGAAAGTCGCGGTGGTCATGGCCCACGACACGGGGCTCGCGGGCATCGCCGATTACCGCGATCTGCAGGTGATCGCCGTGAACATGCCGAACGATCCCGGCGTGCGCAACATCCCCTGGCAGACCTATCTAACCACGGTGGATGAGATCGAGACGCTGACCGGTTATGACCTGCTCGCGCTGCTGCCCGATGACGTCGAGGCCGCGGTCGAATCCAGCACCCAGCCGCCGATCGGTGCGATCTCGGGACCCACCGGCGCCATCGCCGAGGGAGACACTGCCTCATTCGACGCCTCCGGATCGCTCGACCCGAACGGCACGGTGGCGAATTACTCCTGGGACTTCGGTGACGGCTCGATTGGCAGCGGCGTATTGGTGACGCACACCTACGCGCAGGATGGCGCCTTCACGGTGCGGCTGACCGTGACCGACAACGATGGCCTGACCGACACCGCGACCTTTACCGTCAACGTGACCAATGTCGCGCCGGCAGTGGGCGGGGTGCCGAATGGGTCGCTCAACGTAGGCGCCACTTACACCGCCACCGGCACGTTCACCGATCCGGGCGCGGATGCCTGGACGGCGACCGTGAACTGGGGTGATGGCAGTGCGCCGGAAGTGGTGGGGCTGAGCGGCCGCGGCTTCTCGCTCACGCACATCTATACGGCCGGCGGCACGTACACGGTGACCGTCGATATCGCCGATGACGACGCCAGTGGGTCCGGCACCCACACCGTGACCGTGACACAGCCGGCGCCGGGCCTGGCCGCGGCGCTGCCGCTCATCGACCAGCTCATGGCCACGGACAAGATGCCGAGGTCCGTGGGGATCGTGATGAAGGCGGAGATCATTGCTGCACAGGTGCTGATCGGGCGCGGAAATCTGCCGGCTGCCAGGGCGATCCTGCGGGCGCTGGTCGTGCAGCTCGACCTGCTGGTCAGGCTGCGGGTGGTCAAGGCGGCGGATGTGGCGCCGCTGCGCACCCTGCTGGTGGAGGTGGGGACCGTCCCCGCCCCGTAACCGGGCTGTTATTGCTGCATAACCAATAGTGCTTTCCGGGCGGGGGCTTGGGACCTATACAGTCCCCGGCACTTTTCCAGGGAAGGCTCTCAGTGCACGCCCAGATTCAGCCCCTAGGTCAGCCAATAACGACCTTGAAACCCGTCCCGGCAGGGGGGCGCCGCGCGGGTGTGGCGAAACTGACGCACCTGGCCCGGCTCGAGGCCGAGAGCATCCACATCTTTCGCGAAGTGGCGGCCGAGTTCGCCAAGCCGCTGCTCATGTATTCCATCGGCAAGGACTCCTCGGTGCTACTGCACCTGGCCCGCAAGGCGTTCTTCCCGGGACGCATCCCGTTCCCGCTGCTGCACATCGACACGGGCTGGAAATTCAAGGAGATGATCAGCTTCCGCGACGAGACCGCGAAGCGGCTCAATGCCGAGCTCATTGTGCACACCAACGAGGCCGGCAAGGCCGCCGGCGTCACGCCGTTCACGCACGGCGCGCGCTACACCGACATCATGAAGACCGAGGCGCTCAAGCAGGCGCTCGACAAGTACGGCTGCGATGCCGCCATCGGCGGCGCGCGCCGCGACGAAGAGAAGTCGCGCGCCAAGGAGCGGGTGTTCTCATTCCGTGATGCGCAGCACCGCTGGGACCCGAAGAACCAGCGCCCCGAGCTCTGGAACCTCTACAACGGCCGGCTGCGCCGCGGCGACAGCATCCGCGTGTTCCCGCTGTCGAACTGGACCGAGGTCGATATCTGGACCTACATCCACACGGAAAACATCCCGGTGGTGCCGCTGTATTTCGCCAAGCCGCGCCCTGTCGTTGAACGCGACGGGCTCAAGATCATGGTCGATGACGACCGGCTGCCGCTGAACGCCGGCGAGAAGCCGCAGCTCGAGACCATCCGCTTCCGCTCGTTGGGCTGCTATCCACTGACCGGAGCGCAAGTCTCCAAGGCGGACAGCGTGCCCGCCATCATCGAAGAAATGCTGCGCACCACCACCTCGGAACGCCAGAGCCGCGCCATCGATGCCGATTCCGCCGCTGCGATGGAGAATCGCAAGCGGGAAGGGTACTTCTAATGGCCGCCGTCCCGGTGAAGCCTGCGTCCCACCCGACGCAGGAGTCGAACTCGCACACTCCAACTCTCGAGCAATTCCTCGCGCAGCAACGCGAGATCGACCTGCTGCGCTTCATCACCTGCGGCAGCGTCGACGATGGCAAGAGCACGCTCATCGGCCGGCTGCTGCACGACACGCGCCAGGTGTTCGACGACCAGCTCTCGGCTGTCGCCACTGACAGCCGCCGTTGGGGCACCACCGGCGAAGTGCCCGACCTCGCATTGCTGGTCGATGGCCTGCAGGCCGAGCGCGAGCAGGGCATCACCATCGACGTCGCCTATCGGTACTTCCAGACGCCGCGCCGCAAATTCATCGTCGCCGACTGCCCGGGCCACGAGCAGTACACGCGCAACATGGCCACCGGCGCCTCGACCGCCGATGCGGCGGTGGTGCTCGTCGACGCGGAGAAAGGCGTGCGCGTGCAGACGCGCCGCCACACGCACATCGTGTCGTTGTTAGGCGTGCAGACCGTGATCCTCGCGGTCAACAAGATGGACCGCATCAATTACGACAAGGCGCGCTTCGAAGCCATCGCCGCCGAGTTCGTGACCTACGCACGCAGGCTCGGGGTGCAGAACGTCGAAGTGATCCCGGTGGCAGCGCTGGTCGGTGTCAACGTCGTGAACCGCGGTCCGGCGACGCCGTGGTACTCGGGCCGCACGCTGCTCGAAGCGCTCGAGGGCATCGAGGCCGGACGCACCGATCTCCTGAAAGAACTGCGTTTTCCCATTCAGCTCGTGAGCCGTCCCGATGCGAACTTCCGCGGCTACGCCGGCACCATCGCCAGCGGCGAAATCGCCGTAGGCGACGCGATTCTGGCGCTGCCATCACGCAAGTCGAGCAAGGTGCGCGAAATCACCACCGCTGATGGTCCGCTCGAGAAAGCCGGCACCCACCAGGCCGTGACCGTGGTGCTCGAGGACGAAATCGACCTGTCGCGCGGCGACGTGCTGGTGCATCCCGATCATCGCCCGACGCTGGCGCGCACCTTCGATGCCAATCTCATCTGGATGGGCGAAGCGCCGCTGCTGCCCGGCAAACGCTACGAATTCAAGATCGGCAGCCGCTACGTCAAAGGTCTGGTGGATTCCATCCAGCACCGCATCGACGTCAACGATCTGTCCACTCGCGAAGCCGAAGCGCTCGACTTGAACGGCCTGGCGCGCGTGCGCATCGCACTGGAAGAGCCGGTGGCCGTCGACGACTACAAACAGAGTCGCGCCACGGGCTCGTTCATCATCATCGACCTGCTGCACTTCGGTACGGTGGGTGCCGGCATGGTGATCGCGCCGACCACACAGGCTGGCCGCGCGAGCTCCGACGTGGTGTGGCAGCCGACGCGCGTCACGGCGGCGACCCGTGCCAACCAGAAGAGCCAGAAGCCGGCCGTCGTGTGGTTCACGGGCCTGTCCGGCTCGGGCAAGTCGACCATTGCCAATGCACTCGAGCAGGCACTGGTGCAGCGCGGGCATCACAGCTATCTGCTGGATGGCGACAACGTGCGCCATGGTCTCAACAAGGATCTCGATTTCTCCGACGCCGGACGCAATGAAAATATCCGCCGCATCGGCGAGGTGTCGGCGTTGTTCGTGGACGCGGGGCTCATCGTGATCACCGCGTTCATCTCGCCGTTCCGTGCCGATCGCGATCGCATCCGTGAGCGTCTCGGCAGCGAGAAGTTCGTGGAAGTGTACTTGTCGACTTCGCTGGAAGAGTGCGAGCGCCGCGATCCCAAGGGCCTGTACGTCAAGGCGCGCGCCGGTGAGATCCGCGAGTTCACCGGCATCGACTCGCCGTACGAGCCGCCGATCGCTCCCCAGCTGACGATCGACACCTCGAAGCTCGCGATCGGTGCCACGGTGGACCAGATCCTGAGGTACCTGGAAAACCGAGGGTTCCTCCACCAGGCGGATCCTGGTTTATGAAGAAGGGGTCTATGAGGACCAATACGTGACCAGCGCCGTGATACTTCAAGGCAACTTCCCGATCCCCGAGGATCGCCGGGATCAACTGCAGCAGCTCGCCACCGAATTGAACCGCGAGCAGCTGATGTGGCTGTCTGGCTACTTCGCCGGCGCCGCGGCCGCTGCGCCGTCCAGCATTCCCGGGTTCCAGGCGAATTTGCTGGGTGGCCAGGCGCGCGCGCAACTCGCCTCCGCCGCCGTGCCCGCGGCTGTCGCACCCGCTGCCGCAGCGGTCGCCGCGCCTTCGCTCACCATCATCTCCGCCTCGCACACCGGCAACGGACGCAAGATTTGCGAGAAGTTAGCCGCGGCCGTGCAAGCCGTTGGCGTGCAGGCGCGCGTGGTCAAGGCCGGCGATTACCAGCCGCGCGAGATCGCCAAAGAGAAACTGCTGTACGTCGTCATCAGCACCCATGGCGACGGCGATCCGCCGGATGAAGCGCGCGCGTTTTACGAGTACCTGGGTTCCAAGCGTGCGCCGCAGCTGCCCGAGTTGCAGTTCTCGGTGCTGGCGCTGGGTGACACCAGCTATCCGAAGTTCTGCGAAGCGGGCCGCGTGGTCGATGAGCGCCTTGCAAAATTAGGAGCGCGTCGCCTGTTGCCGCGCGTCGACTGCGATGTCGATTTCGAAAAGCTGGCGCAAACCTGGGCCGACGACGCCCTGGCGCGCATGCGCGAGTTCAAGGAGAAGTCCGCGCCGGCCGCACCGATTGCCGCCGCTGCCTCGCAGCCGGCCGCAGCCGTTGCGGAGCTGACGCGCACCAACCCGGCCACGGCTGAAGTGCTGGCCAACCAGCGCATCGTCGGCCGCAGCGCGCTGCGCGAAGTGCGTCACGTGGAGTTGGCGTTCCCGGGGCTGGGAAATCTCTACAAGGCCGGCGACGCGCTGGGCATCGTGCATCGCAATCCCGAGTCGGCGATCGACGCCGTGCTCAAGGCCACCAAGCTCGATGCCGCGGCCACCGTCGCGCACGAAGGCAAGACGCACACATTGCTCGAATGGTTGCGTGATGAGCGCGAGCTCACGCGCATCGCGCGTCCGCTGCTGGTGCAGGTGGCCAAACAGGCGAACGTGGATATCTCCGAGCTGCTCGGCAATGCGCCGGCGATGGCCAAACTCACCGCGTCCTGCCAGGTGTCCGACGTGCTGGCCAGTTACCCGGCGGAGTGGACGCCGGAAGCGCTGCTGTCCGCGCTTCGTCCGGTGAGCGGCCGCGTGTACTCCATCGCCTCGAGCCCCGCGGCCGTGGGCGATGAAGCGCATATCACAGTGGCCGTGGTCGGCAGCGATACCGATCGCAAATTGCTGGCCGGCGCCGCATCGGCCTTCGTGGTGCAGACGCCCGCGGACAGCAATGTGCAGGTGTGGATCGAGCGCAATGAACGCTTCCACGTGCCGGCCGACGGGTCGCGCGACATCATCATGGTCGGCCCGGGCACAGGCGTGGCGCCGTTCCGTGGTTTCTTGCAGGAGCGCGAGGCCTCCGGCGCCTCTGGCCGCAACTGGTTGTTCTTCGGCGGCCGCTCGCTGTACCACGACTTCCTGTATCAGCTCGAATGGCAGCAGGCCATCAAGCGCAAGGCCCTGCACCGCGTGGACGTGGCGTTCTCGCGTGACCAGGCCGAGAAGATCTACGTGCAGCATCGTATCCGCCAGGCCGGCAAGGAGTTGTTTGCCTGGCTGTCGAACGGTGCCTATTTCTATGTGTGCGGTGATGCCTCGGCGATGGCGCCCGATGTGAACGCCGCGTTGTTGGACGTGGTGCGCGAGCAGGGCAACATGGATGCCGATGACGCCCAGGCCTGGGTGTCCGATCTCACCGCTGACGGACGGTATTTGCGCGATGTCTACTGAAGTACTGGACAGGCCAGAGCTGGCCGCCAAAACGGATCCGCCATCCCCGGTTGAAGTCATCAAGAAGGCTTCGCGCGGCCTGCGCGGCACGCTGGTGGAAAGCCTCGCTGACCCGCTGACCGGCGCCATCCGCGAGTCGGACACGCAGCTCATCAAGTTCCACGGCAGTTACATGCAGGACGATCGCGACCTGCGCGCCGAGCGCGAGCATCAGAAGCTCGAGCCGGCGTACAGCTTCATGATCCGCACCCGCCTGCCGGGCGGGATCTGCTCGCCCGCGCAATGGTTGGGCTTGAGCAAGCTGGCCCGCACGTACGGCACGGGTTCGTTGCGCCTGACGACGCGCCAGGCTTTCCAGCTGCACGGCGTGATCAAGAAAGACCTCAAGCAGACGATGCAGGGCATGAACGCCGTGTTGATAGATTCCATCGCTGCCTGCGGCGACGTGAATCGCAATGTCATGGCAGCCGCCAATCCGGTCGAGAGCCAGCTACACCAGGAGGTCTACGACTGGTCGGTCAAACTCTCCGAGCATCTCAAGCCCCGGACACGCGCTTATCACGAGATCTGGTTGAACGGCGAGAAGCTCGTGGGACCCGCCGAGGAAGAGCCCATCCTCGGCCAGCTCTATCTACCGCGAAAGTTCAAGACCGCCGTGGTGGTGCCGCCGCACAATGACGTCGACGTCTTCTCGCAGGATCTCGGCTTCATCGCCATTCTTGACGAAGGCAAGCTTCTCGGCTTCAACCTCACGGTGGGTGGCGGGCTTGGCGCCACGCATGGCGAGCCGCAGACCTACCCGCGTCTCGCGGATGTGATTGGTTTCCTGAACCCGGATCAGGTCCTCAAGGTGGCCGAAACCGTGGTGATGATCCAGCGCGACTTCGGCGATCGCAGCGATCGCAAGCATGCGCGTTTCAAGTACACCATCGCCGATCGCGGCGTCGACTGGTTCAAGGCCGAATTGTCGAGGCGGCTGGGTTACTCGCTGGAGCCGCCACGTCCTTACCAGTTCACGACGCAAGGCGATCGCTTCGGCTGGTTGCGCGGACACGATGGCCGCTGGCATCTGACGCTTCGCATCGAATCCGGCCGTGTCGTCGATCGCCCTGGTGCGCCCTTCCTCACCGGCCTGGAAAAGATCGCCGCCATTCACCAGGGTGATTTCCGGCTCACCGCGAACCAGAACCTCATCATCGCCAACGTGCCGGCCAGCGAGTGCATGAACATCGACAAGCTCGTGGCCGATCACGGCCTGGGCAAGGCGCTGTTCACCTCACCGGTGCGCCGTGACGCGTTGGCCTGCGTGGCGTTGCCGACCTGCGCACTGGCCATGGCCGAGGCCGAGCGCTATCTACCCGGGTTCGTCGACCGCGTCGACGCGCTGCTGGTGAAGCACGGCCTGCGCGATATTCCGCTCACGGTGCGTATCACCGGCTGCCCGAATGGTTGCGCTCGTCCGTACCTGGCGGAGATCGCGCTCATCGGCCGCGCCCCAGGCCGCTATACGCTGCGCCTCGGCGCCGATGCCGTCGGCTCGCGGTTGAATGTCGTGTATCGCGACAACATCGATGAGAACGCCATCGTCACCGCGCTCGATGAGCTGATTGCACGCTACGCCGCCGAACGGCACGCGGACGAACGCTTCGGTGACTTCCTGTGGCGCGCCAATGTCCTCAAGCAGGAGGTGCGCGCGTGACCGAATCCGCCGCCCGCGAGCTGCCAAATAAGGGCATCGCTCTGGCCTCGCTTGCCGGCGCGCCGACACTCAGCCTTTCGCCGCAGGAGTTCGCCGCGGACCAGGATGCCGCCGCGCGCGTCAATGACTGGCTCGGCACGGTCGATGCCGACACGCGCGTGCGCTGGGCGCTCAAGAATCTGCCCGGGCCGTACGCACTGTCGTCCAGCTTCGGCGCGCAGGCCGCGGTGTCCCTGCATCTCGTGACCCGGGCCGATCCGGATATCCCCGTGCTCGTGATCGACACGGGCTATCTATTCCCCGAGACCTACCAGTTCATCAAGCAGCTCGAGCAGCAGCTCGAGCTCAACATCCAGACCTTCGCGAGCGCCCAGCCAGTCGAGGCCTTCGAAGCCGAATACGGCAAGCTGTGGGAGCAGGGACGCGAGGGCCTGGACCAATACCTCGAGCTGCGCAAGGTGGAACCCATGCGCCGCGGACTTGCCACGCTCGGTACCGCCACCTGGTTCGCCGGCCTGCGCCGCAGCCAGTCCGCCAGCCGCGCCGCGCTGAACCCGCTCGAAGTGCGCGATGGCCGCTTCAAGGTGCATCCCATCTTCGACTGGTCCGATCGCGACGTTTATCTCTATCTAAAGGCGCACTCGCTGCCGTATCACCCGTTGTGGGACAAGGGATACGTGTCCATCGGCGACTGGCATTCCACCAAGGCGCTGCATGAGGTGGAATCGGCGGACGAACTGCGGTTCTCGGGGCTCAAACGCGAGTGCGGAATCCACGGGCTGGAAGGCTAGCCGCATGCGGCTGCACCGCGGCCGCGCACGAACAACGAGGGTGCGCACCGCCACGGCGCGTGGCCCTGGGTGCGACCTGGCCAGGCCCGCACAAACCTTGGCACGCCGATTGCTATCTCCCTGAAACTGAATATGACTTTCGACAGACCCATCGTGTTAGGCGCGCGCGCCAGCGTGCTGGCGCAGGTGCAGGCGCGCCTGGTCGGCGACGTTCTGCTCGCGCGCCATCCGGGTCTCAAAGTCGAATACTCCTTCCTCTCTTCTCCTGGCGACCGCGACCTCGACACACCGCTGCCCGAGCTGCTGCGCCGCGGCGGCTTCACCGGTGATCTCGGCGTAGCGCTGCGCGCCAACGCCATCGATATCGCCGTGCATCTGTGGAAGGACCTGCCGTTCGCCACGAACCCGCTGACGCATATCGTCGCGACGCTGCCGCGTGCCGACGCGCGCGACCTGCTGCTGGTGAAGCGCAGCTGGTTGGCAGGCTCACGCGACCAGCTCGCGGTGTTGTCGTCGTCAGCGCGACGGCGCACCAATCTGTCCGGGTTCCTGCAGTGGGCACTGCCGGGCAAGCCGCCGCGCATCACCTTCATGCTGGCTCGCGGCGATTGCGAGGCGCGATTGGCGCAGCTCATGGACGGCGATGCGGCGGCGCTCGTGGTCGCCAAAGCCAACATCGACCGGCTGCTCGAATCCACCGCGGAGGAATATGCCGGCATTCGCGCACGGCTGCGCGCCGTGCTCGAGGCCTGCGAGCTCATGGTGCTGCCGCTGGCACTGAATCCCACCGCACCGGGGCAGGGCGCACTGGCGATCGAGATACGCCGCGATCGCGCCGACCTCGCCGGGTTGTTAGCGCCGATAAACGACGAAGCCACGTTCGGTCGCGTGCTGGCCGAGCGCGCCCGCCTTTCATCGACGGGCGACGAAGACCACCCGCTCGGCGTATCCATCGTTCCCCTGCATTGCGGGGAAATCGAATTCACGCGCGGCCAGAAGGGCGGACAGTGGATCCAGAGCGCCGAGCTGCGCCGCCACGATTCACCGCTGCCGCCGGCATCCAGCGAGCTTGCTGTGTGGACCGGCGATGACGGCAGCGCGGACCGCTATCGCCGCGTCGCACTGCAGGTGCGCCACGACCAGTTCGCCGACGCCCGGACGGGCCTGTTCGTGGCCCGGTCCGAAGCCTGGCCGGATGGCTACGCCCCGCGTCCCGGGCAGGTCGTCTGGAGCGCCGGAATCGACACCTGGCGGCGCCTGGCAGCCCGCGGAATCTGGGTCCATGGCAGTGACGAGAGCCTCGGGGAAGGCGGCGCCGCGGCGCTGAAAACGCTGTTCCCGCGCGTCCTGCGCTGGGTCAAGTTCTCCCATGAACAGGGCTTTGACTCGCCTCACAGCGAGCGGATTGCCACCTACCGCCTCGAGCGCTGTACGCCCCTGGCCGACCTGACCGGCCGGACGCACTTCTACTGGCGCAGCGGGGCCCAGTTCTACGACTATCTGCAGGCCAATCCTGAAATCCGTGGCGCCTGGCACGGTTGCGGACCTGGCAATACATTCAGCATGATCCGCGCCGCCATCGGTGAGGAGCGTGTCCGCGCCTTTCTGTCGGCAGATGTGTTTCGTCAGGAAGTGGAGCAATGAAGAGACTGCAACGACTGCGCGCGACGCCTGCGCTGCGGGATATGGTGTCCGAGATCGGCTTTGGCCAGAGCCAGCTGATCCAGCCCCTGTTCCTCTCCGAGGCGGCCACCAAGGAAGAACCGATCGCGGGTCTGCCGGGCACCTCGCGCCACACGCTGGCCTCACTACTCACCCAGTTCGAAAAAGACCTGGGGGCCGGGGTACGCCAGTTCCTCCTGTTCCCCGTGCCCGCGAACAAGTCCAACCGCAACTTCGCCGCGGATTTCGTCGGCGCCGCGTTGGGCCAGATGCGGCAGCGCGCCGGCGATGATGCCGCCATCTGGGTCGACACCTGCCTGTGCAGTTTCACCGATTCAGGCCACTGCTGCGTGCACGATGCGCGCGGCAAACAGGACCTCGCCGCCACCTTGAGCGCGCTCGCCGTGCTGGGCCTCACCTACGTGAAGGCCGGTGCCAACGGCATCTCGCCCTCGGACATGAATGATGGCCGTGTCGCGCACCTGCGCGCCACGCTCGATGGCGCCGGCTACGACCTCGCGCCGATCATGAGTTACAGCACCAAGTTCGCCAGCAACTTCTACGGACCATTCCGCGATGCCGCCGATTCCGCGCCGCAATTCGGCGACCGGCGCAGCTATCAGTTAGACGTGCGCAACCGCAGCGACGCGCTGGCTTCCAGCCGCCGTTGCGCCGAAGAGGGCGCGGACCTGCTCATGGTGAAGCCCGGACAACCGTCCGCGGATCTCATTCGCCCGATCGCCGAGCAGACCGGCCTGCCCGTAGGCGCCTACCAGGTCAGCGGCGAATACACCTCGCTCACATTGTTGGCGCGCGAGAAGTTCGTCGACTTCGATGCCGCGCTGCTCGAGAGCTGGTACAACCTGCGCCGCGCCGGCGCCACGTACATCATCACCTACGGCGCGCGACTCGCGCAGGGCCTGGGGCTGCCGCGCTGATGCGTTACTTCCCGCTCTTCCTCGACATCAAGAACAAGCCCGTGCTGCTGGTGGGTGGCGGGGAAGTGGCGGCGCGCAAGTTTTCATTGTTGGCGGATGCCGGGGCGGACATCACCGTGGTCGCGCCCGCGTTAGGCCGCGAGCTCACGGCCGCGCTGACGCGCGGCGCGCTCGTGCATCACGCGCGTGAGTTTGCCGCGGCCGACATCGAAGGCGCCTGGCTCGTGGTCGCGGCCACCGACGACGCGTCCGTAAACGCTGCCGTGTCCGCCGCCGCCACTGCCGCGCGCATACCCTGCAATGTGGTCGACGATCGCGAGTTGTCCAGCTTCATCATGCCGGCCATCATCGATCGCTCGCCGGTGCAAATCGCGATTTCCACCGGCGGCACCTCGCCCGTGCTCGCACGGCTGATCCGCGAGCGGCTCGAGACACTGCTGGATAGCTCGCTGGGACCGCTGGCCGCCTTCGCCGACCGCTGGCGTGCGGCGGTCAAGGCCAAGTTCGCCGACCTCGGCGCACGGCGCAGATTTCTCTCCTGGATGCTCACCGGCCCCGTGGCGGCCGCATTGCGCGCCGATCGAACCGCGCAGGCCGATGAGCTCACCCGCAAGGCGCTCGAAAAGGCCGACGCACTGCCCGCCGGGCATGTGGTGCTGGTCGGCGCCGGCCCCGGCAACTCCGGGCTCATGACGTTGCAGGGCCTGCGTGCGTTGCAGGAAGCCGATGTCATCGTGCACGACCGCCTCGTGTCGACGGAAGTCATGGAGCTGGCGCGCCGCGATGCCGCGCGCTTCGACGTCGGCAAATTCGTCGGCGGTGGTGGCGCCACGCAGGAAGAGATCAACAAACTGCTCGTCGAGCACGCGCAGCGCGGCGAATACGTGGTGCGCCTGAAGGGCGGGGATCCGTTCGTGTTCGGGCGCGGTGGTGAAGAGATCGATTTCCTTCGCCGGCATGGTGTGTCTTACGAAGTGGTTCCAGGCATCACCGCCGCGCTCGCCGCCGGCGCATATGCCGGTGTGCCGCTGACCGATCGCCGCTATTCGCAAGCCGTGCGCTTCCTCACCGGCAACAGCGACGAGCAACTGGCGCAGTTCAATTATTCGGACCTCGCCGCCGGGCGCGAGACGCTGGCGTTCTACATGAGCGTAGGCCGGCTCGCGGGCCTGCGCGACAAACTACTGCAGTCGGGAGTTCGCGGCGATATGCCCGTGGCATTCGTCGAGAACGCCAGCCGCGCCGGGCAGCGCGTGCTCGTGTCCACCGTCGAAGGCATGCATCGCGACGCGGTCATGCAGATGCTCAAGGCGCCGGCCATGTTGATCATCGGTAACGTGGCGTCCACTGCCGCGGAGTTGCAGTGGTTTGGTCGGGAAGTCATCGCGGGAGAAGGGGCGGCCTGAACAAGCCTCATTTGAACTTTCGCCGGCCCTCCCGGTCGGTCAGTGAGCCACCCCACACCGATCGGGGATTCCTGAGGAGCTCACATGCGGCTGGATCGATCGTACTTTCGTCGAGAAGTGGCGCCGCTGTTGGGCCTGCTGCTGTTGATCACCGCCGCGCGATCGTCGTTCGCCGATCACTACTACGTACCATCGGGATCGATGGAAAACACTTTGTTTGCCGGAGATCGTGTCGTCGTCGACAAGACTGCCTACGGTTGGCGAATCCCTTACACCAAGATCGATGTGGTCGACCGCGCGCGGCCGCAGCCCGGCGAAGTGGCCATATTCGATTCACCGGCCGATGGCATCCTGCTCATCAAACGCATCGTCGCAATCGGCGGGCAGGTGGTGTCGCTGCGCGATGGCCATCTGACTGTCGATGGGAAATCGCTGGCGCTGAATGGCGTGGGTCTGGAGGAGAAGTTCGGGTCACGTGTCGCCAGTCTCAATCTGGCTCACGGCGGCGGGCCGGCGATAGATCGCCTCGTGATTCCAGCCGGTAAGCTGCTCGCCATCGGCGATCATCGTGGCAACAGTTTGGACGCGCGATATTTCGGACTCGTCGATGAGCGCGAGCTCTATGGCCGCGCAATCGCGGTTTACTACCGCAAGTCCGACGGGTTCGTGTGGAAGCCGCTGTAACCGCTTGATTGGCTGATGCGATCGGGCCCGTCCGGCGGCTATTTCCGGTTAGCTCCTACAGCAGCGATTTCGGCCATGCGTACAGTGACGTCATGGCTACTAAATCCTCATTGAAAACAACCCCGGACGATCAACGCGAAGCTGCCTCTCCGCCACCGCCAAGTCGTGAGCAAAAAGAGATGGGCGTGTTTGTCGGCAGGTGGCACACGACAGGCGAGGTTGCTGCAACCGCGACCACACCCGCAGTCAGAGTGGATTCCATCGATACCTATGAATGGTATGCGGGTGAATATTTCCTCATTCACCAAGCCGACTCGAAGGTTGGCGATGACCGCGTCAAGAGCCTGGAAGTGATGGGTTATGACCCTGAGCAGCAGCGCTATTTTGCGTCGTTCTTCGATAGCACCGGCGGTTCCGGAGTCGAAGAACTTCGGCGCGAGGGCAACACCTGGACGTGGCGCGGCTCGAACGTCATGGGTGTGAAGGAGCATCGCTGCATCGGAGTGGTCAGCGACGATCGAAGGATCATCAGGGCGCGCCACGAGAAATCGGAAGATGGAAAGAACTGGGTGCTATGGATGGACGTCACGCTGGCGAAGGAACGCTGACTGGTGTGAGTTCAGTCGAGGGGACTGCGCGCCGCGACGCCACCCCGGTTCAAGACGTGTGTGTAGATCTGCGTGGTCTTGACGCTCGCGTGACCCATGAGCTCCTGCACCGTGCGGATGTCGGCGCCCGCCTCGATGAGATGTGTGGCGAAGCAGTGGCGGAAGGTGTGGCAGGAAGCGGGCTTGTCTATCCCGGCTGACTGAATCGCGCGCTTCACGCGGCGCTGCACGGATTCCAGTGGAAGGTGATGGCGCCGCCAGGCGCCGGTGCGCGGATCGCGGGATGGTCGCGGCGCTGGGAAGACGTATTGCCACCCTAAGTTCAAATGAGCATCGGGATACTTTCGATCCAATGCGTGCGGTAGTTCGACACCACCGAAGCCATGCGTCCGAGCGTAGGTGTGGCGCTCGCGGACCACCTGAAGCTGCATTTTAAGTCGATCGATCAGCGAGTCTGGCAACACGGTTATCCGGTCTTTGGCGCCTTTGCCATCCCGCACCGCCAGCACGCGGCGCTCCAGGTCCACGTCCTTGACGCGCAGGCGGAGCGCTTCGAGGACACGCAGGCCGCTGCCATAGAGCAGGCTCGCCACCAGGTGAACGTGACCATCCAGCTCGGCCAGCACACGCCGGACCTCGGCGCGCGTCAAAACGATGGGCAGCTTCTTCGGCCGGGATGCGCGAACCACAGTTCCCAGCCAGGGCAAGCCCACATTCAGCACGTGTTTGTACAGAAACAGCAGGGCGGCCAGCGCCTGGGCTTGGGTTGCTGCGGCGACATGTCGCTCAGTGGCGAGATGTGACAGAAAGGCTTCAACATCGGGCCCGCCGAGCTCGCGAGGGTGGCGCCGGCCGTGGAAGACGATGAAGCGCCGAATCCAGGCGACATATTGCTGCTCGGTGCGGTAGCTGTAATGGCGCACACGAATCGAATCGCGGACCTGGTCGAGCAGGCGAGGTTTATACGACATGTCGTATAACTAGTTGGAGTCGTTTGCGGGTGAAGGGGGCATGTGCTGTAGTAGAAACAGACACATGCAAGGACGGAAGAACGTTATGCGACGCGTTTGTCGAGTTACATCACGACTTTTTGGTCGTCTAAATCAGAGTTAGGCGGCATGAAAGCTCATCGCGAAGCCGCACTGAAGCGACGCTGCGGTGACTGCATCCGCAACGCCCAGTGCAGCGGCGCGCGTCGCGCATTGCAGCTTCGCTGCCGACCTAGGCGAAGCTGCCGACTTGCTTCACGTCGGATGGCCGCTGAGCGACACGAGCATTCGTGATCGAATGGCACGCCGAATTGCCACTCGCGGTCTGCGCAGTTCTCGACGGAACGTGCATTGCGAATGCTCGCGCAATCTCGGCGATTGAGACCGCTGTTGGCCATGTCCTTGTGTATGAGTCGTAGCGAGTTCCGGGCGTCGACAGGCGATCAACGTCCTGGCCTGGATGCCGAACGTCGTTCGATGTGTAGCTCATGGACCAAGTGGCTCGATGTGGCGTGCAATGACGGTCGCGAAGTGCCGCCTAACAAATCGCTGGAGCGGACGCGTGAGGGATAAAGTGCCAAGCTCATACGCCGGCGTGCGCGCCGCTCAGCTCAACCGTTAGGCGGCACATGAGACGCCTACTGGCAAGCATCGTCCGTAAGCCTCTGGCCGACTGGCAGTGCGCTTGGCCGGCGATCCCGTCGCATGGTCATGCTGCGAGCTCGCGCGTGCGCTTTGGCTATCGCTCTGGCTTGGGGCACGGACGATGTTCGACGGCTATGGACATGACAGCGCTCGATGGAGCTTCTAGATGGGCACGGTCTGTATCATTACGGCGTACGTCGCCGGCTTCAAGCTCAAGTGCGATGTAGCACGGTCGACGTTGCAGCATGGTATCGCCCGCTCGCGACAGATGCGATCTGCTTACGATTCAGACGTGCCAGTCGCCAGTCTAACAAATCGCTGGAGCGGACGCGTGAGGATAAAGTGCCAAGCTCATACGTCGGCGTGCGCGCCGCTCAGCTCAACCGTTAGACGGCATACGGTCAACACTTACGCGCAGGTCACCTGAGTGTGGCGCCGCCTAACAAATCGCTGGAGCGGACGCGTGAGGGATAAAGTGCCAAGCTCATACGCCGGCGTGCGCGCCGCTCAGCTCAACCGTTAGACGGCAATGCCTGGCGGTGTTACATCCGAACTCGCCATCGCGACCGTGGCCGCACTTGTGGGCTTGCTGGTTGCGTGGTGGGCGACACGTAGCCACGACGATACGACAGCTGGGCCTGCCGTCCGGCTTTACGCGTCACTATTTCGCTCAACGGGTGTCGCAAAGCTGCGTGACGCAGCAGACTCTCGAAAGCGGTTCCCTAAGCGCGAGGCCTTCCTCGCATCCTGGTTTCTGACGTTCTTTGTAATCTTCGTCCTTGGTGTGTTGTTGTGGCCGACAGTCTCGTCAACGTAAGACCCTTCGAGTGCCGTCTAACAAATCGCTGGAGCGGACGCGTGATAGATAAAGTGCCAAGCCCATACGTCGGCGCGCGCGCCGCTCAGCTCAACCGTTAGGTGTCTCTGATATGTCATTGCCACTTCTAAGACGTGTACTAACTGGCGATGCGGATGCAATCGAGGCATTCGGGGACGGCGAGATCTGCGCCGTCATTGATTGGCGGGCGGGCCTCCCTGAGATGGCGGAGGAAGTTGCCGCAAAGCTTCCGGACGGGCATTTCAAAATCATCAGCTCCACATCCGAAGAGGTCCTAGTTCAGGTTGGCTCCCGCGCCCAGGAAACTGTTCCTGTCGCCCCAGAGGCGAAACAAGAGGAACTGTTGCTGCGCTTGGATGAGCTGCTCCACCCCGAGTACGAAATGCGCCAGTTCCGGCCCTTCGATGGGGATAGCTATTCGCTCTATATCGCGGAGGCAAAGACTTGGGCGGCTCTCCAGCATGAGAACGGGGAAGCACTTGAGAAGTACTTCTTAACGATTCCGCGACTCGCGGCATATTGGAAGAAGAACTATTTTGCCCGCCTTGTCTCAAAGCCGTGAATCGACACCTAACAAATCGTGTATGGACTCCTCTGGCAAGTAGGCGGATCTAATCTCCTCGTGCCGTGACTGCGGATTGCGGCTGCATTCGTGTATTCGTCCTGTTGCTGGGCGAGCGAAGCTGCCCTGGACATCATGAGAGTCGCCGACGCGGAGCCAATCACTCGAGGGGTCTTGAAGACCAGATTTGTTATCGGCTTATCCGCGCCGGCGGCCGTTCCGCTGTGCATGAAGGGATGAGAGCGCCGCTTGAGATGGGGTTAGAATTTGCTGCAGAAGTTTCGCTCGAAGCGCCAGGTAGCCCAGACGATACGAGCGAGTTTGTTGGCGAGAGCGACGGCGGCCTTGTTGTGGCCGCGGCGCTCTTGAACTTCAAGCGCCCAAGCGCGCAGCCGATCGAGCGCGGACCCCCTGCGTTGCGCGGATCGTGCCGCGAGCAGCACGGCTCTGGCGCCGTGTATGAGCAGCGTTCTCAAGTACGGATCGCCCTGCTTACTGATGCGCCCGAGCCGCCGTCGCTCGCCGGATGAGTGTTCGCGCGAGGTGAGACCTAACCAGCTGGCGAAGTGGCGCGCGGAGGGAAAGCGCTGGATGTCGACCGCCGAAGCACGTAGGGCGGTCGCGGTGAGAGGTCCGACGCCCGGGACCTTCAGCAGCCGCTCGACCACAGGATCGTGTTCACTGAGGCGCGCGAGCTCGCGGTCGATCTGCTTGCAGCGCTGCTCAAGGGCCTCGATCTCGGCGAGTAGCTCGATCAAGCTTGAGTGGAGGAGCATCGGTACCGGGCCATCGTGGTTCGACAGCGCATCGCGAACAGACTGGATGGCGCGTTTGGCGCCGACCGGGATGCTGACCCCGAACTCACGCAAGGAGCCACGCAGGAAGTTGATGCGGGACGTTCGAGCCGCTATCCACTGCGAACGCAACCGATGCAGTTGCTGTAGCGCCTGCTGATCGACGGACTTGATCGGAACGGGGCGGATGTCCGCGCAACGCGAAGCCTCGATCAACGCAGCCGCATCGGCCGCATCGGTCTTGTTGCGCCGGACATAGGCGCGCGCGTACTGAGCCGGCAGCAGCACCACGCTGTGCCCCTGACTACTCAGCCGCCGGGCGTGGTGATGGGCCGAGCCACAAGCCTCCATGACGATGCGGCAGGCCGGACGGTTGGCGAAGAAGCGATCAAAACGAGCGCGGCTCAAGCGTTGCCGCTCGACAATATGCCCGCGCTTATCTGCCAGGGCGATCTCGAAGACATTTTTTGCCAGGTCGACACCGACAGTCGTAGCATCCATGGAGGGCTCCTCTTGTTGGACTAGCTGATGCACCACATACAGCTTGGCACGTTGATGCCGAATCGCTCCGGCAGGAGGAGTCCATCTCATCACTCGAGCGGACGCGTGAGGGATAAAGTGCCAAGCCCATACGTCGGCGCGCGCGCCGCTCAGCTCAACCGTTAGGCGGCATGACCACCGACAGCGGCAACATCGGCGCCACGATCTACGGGCATCGTCACCTCGGGGTGTTCTTTCGCCCGGTAGTGGCCGTAGACGACAGTGGGTTTGAGTACCGTGGTAACCGCTATGGCTGGAAAGACGTCACTTCCGTTGAAGTCCATGAGTTAGCTAATCTCGGGACTGCCAGGTTTCGTGCCACAGTTAAGCTCGCCGACGGAGCGAAGATTCTCCTCAACGGTCGGGCATTAGAGAAGCAAGGTGTAAAGCCGGCAGTGGGCTTAGTTTCTACGCGCACCGACGCATTCGACGAGTTGGTCACGAGATTCGAGCAGCATGCCGCCTAACAACTCGCTGGAGCGGACGCGTGAGGGATAAAGTGCCAAGTTCATACGCCGGCGTGCGCGCCGCTCAGCTCAACCGTTAGGCGCATGGTCAAAGTCGTCACAAGTTTCATGGCTCTTGCCGTTGCAGGAACAATTGTGGGCTGCAGTCCAGAAGGCCTCAGCTCTGTTGACTATCGTGGCGAGACCATTCGCCTGGCAAAGACGTACCCCGACTTTGAAGCGTACAAAGACGATCCTCAAAGTCTTCCCTCGGCCGAAATCCCCAGGATTGCGTTGCTTGTAAAGACGGCGCCAGTACAGCAGCGCTTTGCGTCGCGCGAAGAGGCGCAAGAGGCGTCTCTTAAGCTGATGTTTCCTGGCTATGGATTCTCCATGCTAGGTCTGGATAAGCCCATCGCACTTTACGCAATTGAGATACCGCGGTCGAACGAGCAGCGATACCTCACGTACGAGAATAGAGAGGGATCGTGGAGGTTAGTGGATGATTTCGTTTGGACCTCCGACGAAGGACTGCTAATCAGCGCAGAGTACGTGGACGGCCAACTTCGCTATTACAATAGCAAGGGCGCTGTGGTGCGAGAGAGGAAGTAGGCATGCGCCTAACAAATCGCTCGAGCGGACGCGTGAGGGATAAAGTGCCAAGCTCATACATCGGCGCGCGCGCCGCTCAGCTCAACCGTTAGATAACGGCACTCAACGCCCTCGGTTATCCCAGGATAGTTCGCATGACCCACCTAATCAGTTTCAAGTCCAACCGCTTCGATGTGACTCGGGAAACGCCGAACGAATCCAACGCCTTTGCCGGAGAGAGCGTGCTCGGGTGGTTGCGTGAAGAACTAGCCAAGCACCAATACGAATCAACAGTGCCGGGCATGGAGGATTGGGGGTGGTACATCGACGTAAAGGGCGCAGGTAGCTTGTACATGGTCGGCGCCAGCGCAGAGGTTGAGTATAAGGCCGAGGCTGATTCCGCCCTCTCATACGACGTCTCACCGAACGCAATGCTCGATTGGACTCTTCAGATTCACAAAAATCGTACTGTCATGGAGAAGCTTCGCGGGAAGAACGATATGGCTGCGGACGACGCATTGTCTGCATTGATTGAGAAAATCGTACGAAGCGACGGCCGGGCAGAAGAAGTATCGGTGGTACGCGATGCCGTCTAACAAATCGTTGGAGCGGACGCGTGCAAGATAAAGTGCCAAGCTCATGCGGCGGCGTGCGCGCCGCTCAACTCAACCGTTAGACCGCTGGTCGCATCATGGTATTCACGAGCATCAGCAAACCGACCGAGTCAAAGCCGACGTATCGCTGCCCCTGTTGCCAGGCTCTTACACTGCAGGGCCGCGGGGGCTTTGAGATCTGTCCCGTATGCTACTGGGAGGATGACGGCCAGGATGATCATGACGCAGACGAAGTTCGTGGAGGTCCGAATGGCACACTTAGCCTCAGTGCGGCGCGCGCCAATTACAAGCGCCACGGCGCTAGTGAACCGAAGTTCATCGGCAGCGTGCGTAAGCCGTTGCCGCAAGAACTATGAAGACCCTTCGTTCTCGCGGTCTAACACCTCGCTCGAGCGGACGCGGGAAAGATAAAGTGCCAAGCTCAAACGGCGGCGTGCGCGCCGCTCAGCTCAACCGTTAGACGTCATGATAGACGTACGAGCTCTTTCCATCGTCGCAACTCTCACTCTCGTTGGGTGCGCTACGAAGCCCACCCAGTTCAGTGCGAATGAGAGCTGCGATCTTCCACCCAACGTTTGGCACGAAGTTCCAGCGCCGCCAGAGCGGGAATTCCTTCTGGGGTTACCCGACCCCCGCAGCGGGCGGCCTGTGCAGGAGCACTTCATCCCGTCGAATCTTCAGTTGGAGGCATGGCTGCGAGATTCGAGTGGCAATTGGCAGGCCTGCATCTACAATCCGTCAAGCCGCCTTTCCTGCTATGGCAGCGAACTGACTACGGTTACCTTCACGAAGACTGAAGGATCGTGGGTCGCGGGACCCACACTACAGGCCTTCTGCATAGACTAGTGCCACGACGTCTAACACTTCGCTGGAGCGGACGCGTGATAGATAAAGTGCCAAGATCAAACGTCGGCGCGCGCGCCGCTCAGCTCAACCGTTAGGCGGCCTGTTGAGCATTGCGCCACTCCAACCCGTCTACCCCTCCATGGCATTTGCCTTTGGCGGAAGGTCCTGCGCCTATCTTCACTCTGAGGCCGCGCTGCGTACCACTACTCCGTCCCAACTCAAGTCTGGATTCTTTCAACCACCGTTTTCCATTGTGGACAGCCAGCTTTCGCGCTGGCAGCTGGCGGCGGAAGCACCCTTTGTCGGCTTACTGGATCGGCTCTTGAATCGCCCTGTGGTCCTAACCTTGCGGCCCCTGAGTTACGACAGTCTGACCCTGGATGGATTCAAGAGCCTTGTAGGGGCAGCGCTATTGGATGACCCTACCGGCATATGGCTGGGTGCCGAAAACGCGCCAGAGGAACTTGCCGCCGCAGTGAGAAACGCAACGACGTCGCTAGAGGTCTTCGCGCCTCTCGCTTGGCCGCCTAACAAATCGCTGGAGCGGACGCGTGATGAATAAAGTGCCAAGCCCTTGCATCGGCGCGCGCGCCGCTCAGCTCAACCGTTAGGTGGCGCGATGGGTCAACGCGAAGTCCACATCATTTCCTACTTCTCGCTCCCTACTGACTTGGCGTCTGCCATGCGTGCCTGGCCTGAGTTCGTTGAAGGGCATGAGTACTCGGTTACCCTTCGTTCCGACAGCGGTCCAGTGGCGGTACAACTCCGCGACGATGACGGTACCTACGTCTCCGTGACCGGCCCGGCCGAGGGCCCGCTATTTGAAAGGGTGCTCGGCGTAGTGATCTACGAGCTTTCTAAGCACAGCGATAATCTAATGGTGGATCGTGTCTCTTAAGAGAAGCAAGTCATGCCCGTCGCGGCCGCTGCGCCACCTAACAAATCGCTGGAGCGGACGCGTGACAGATAAAGTGCCAAGCTCATACGTGGGCGCGCGCGCCGCTCAGCTCAACCGGTAGGCGCCCCATGAAAGCATTCCTCAAGCGTCTCTGGTTCGGACCGGCTCTACGTTCAATCGATCACCCGGTGTTTGGGAAGATGACCTTGATGGAGACCAAATCTGGGGCCTACTGGGAGGCTGAACCTGAATTGAATGGGGAAGTCATTGGCGTGGGCATCGAAACTGCAGATGGAGAAGAACCGACTCCCGAGCAGGAGCGGTTCTATCGAGAAATTACGAGCAATCTAACAACTGCCTTTGCGAGAGCATCGCCGGCTATCGCGCCGAGATACCAAGAGTGGGTGAAGAAGCCCCTCCCAAGTGAATGGAAAAGTGCGTTCACATTCGCGGGGCTTTCGATTCCCGTTAATGGCGATGACAAGAACAAGTGGGAGCTGCAGTTCGATTCCATTGAAGTGGGACACATGTTCACTTGCTACTTTGAGGATGGGAAGCCGGTGGGAGTTTCTGTTGACGGTTGATGAACAGGTGTGCCGGGCGCGTGGGGCGCCTAACAACTCGCTCGAGCGGACGCGTGAGGGATAAAGTGCCAAGCTCTCACGTCGCCGCGCGCGCCGCTCAGCTCAACCGTTAGGTGGCAGGCAGTGATCTTTGGCTTTGTAGAAGGCGGAGAGGTGCGTGTCTTTGATGACCTTGCGCACGCGATGCGGGAGTGGGCGCCTTACCCAGAAGACGTAGAATCCGAAGTCATTGTTTTCTATGACTCAGACGGTATCTGGCTTAAGCCAGTCACAACTAGCGAGCCCCGCCGCCTAATGGGCCTGCTGCCTGGCGCGAAGCGGTTTGAGCTTGTGCGGGAGTCCGCGCAGGATTCGGATGTCGACCCCATCTGGCTGGCCCTTTTCGAGGCTTCAACTTTGGTACCGAATGCACATGTCGGATCGCTCGCCGAACTTCGAGCGCGGTTCCCCCGAGATGCCAACTGACAAATCGTTCGAGCGGACGCTTGAGGGATAAAGTGCCAAGCTCATACATCGGCGCGCGCGCCGCTCAGTTCAAGTGTTAGGCGGCAAGGCAATGCACGAGCACCGACTTACGCTGCAAGCTCCGGCTGACCAAGCGCTCCATCTGTGGATCGAGCCATGGGCCGAGGGCATTTCGTTCCCGCCAGGTTCGACAATCGATTTATGGGCATTGTCAGACAGCCCAGGTGAACTAGAAATTGAAGGGTCATCGGAAGCCACGGCCGTTTATGGGTGGCCTGGAAGTACCTTAAAAATCTTACTCGGTGAACATGTTGTAGCTTCGTTTGACACACCAGTGCCTGGCGGACTCACCAAGGCCAATGTGTCACTTCTGTTCGGGGCGCCGCCCGTCCCGACTCCTGAGGAGCAGGCGAGGACGGTGGATCTACTAGCGGGCTTGCCGGCTAACAAATCGCTGGAGCGGACGCGTGAACGATAAAGTGCCAAGCTCATACGCCGGCGTGCGCGCCGCTCAGCTCAACCGTTAGGCCGCATGAGCACGACCGCCGCTTGCCTCTTCGCCTCCTTAGTTGTCACCTGCGGTTTTCTTGTCGCGGGCTTTATTAACTTGCGACATGGTTTTAATACTTGGTCGTCCACCTTGGTCGCGGCGATTGCCGTATACATCGTGGCTTTCATGGTTATCGTTAGCCTTGCCATTCCATTCCGCTACTTCGCAAAGCGATGGCACTTCGCTCGCGGATGGATGGTCGTGGCAATCGGGACGATTGTAGGATTGCTTGTTGTCGCGTCCTTGCACTACGCCTTAACCCATATTCCGATACTTGCCGACGATCGGCGTACACTCTTCCCTATCCTGTATGTGGAATTCGGCCTTATCGGGGCAGTGGGCGGTGGCGCATTCTGGGCTTGCTGCCATCGCGAGATGCGGCCTAACCATTCGCTGGAGCGGACGCGTGAGGGATAAAGTGCCAAGCTCATACATCGGCGTGCGCGCCGCTCAGCTCAACCGTTAGGCCGCTAAGCATCACATGGCTACGCGTGTAGATCGCTCCAACGGGTACGAATCCATTGCCGACGAGTTTGCAGCGCTCCGGCGAGAGTCAAGCATCGGCGTGGGGACGATCCAGAATTGGGCGAAGCAACTTCCTCGAGGCGCAAGCGTGCTAGACCTTGGTTGCGGGTCTGGCGTCCCTATAGCGTTTGAACTGGGGAAACTCGGGTTCTTCGTCGCCGGTATCGACGCCTCCCCGACGTTGATTGCCGAGTTTCATCGTCAGCTTCCGAATGCGCTTTGGGCCTTTGAGGCGGTCGAGGACTCGGCCTTTTTTGAGAGAAGATTCGATGGAATACTGGCAGTCGGCTTGATATTCCTACTACCGGAAGACCTGCAGCGGGCCGTCATCACCAAAGTTGGTAATGCGCTTGCGACGGACGGCAAATTCCTTTTTACCGCGCCATACCAGAGGTGTGAATGGCTGGACCTGCTGACAGGGCAGAAGTCCGTCTCCTTGGGAACAGACGAGTACGCCCTTGCCCTTCATCGGGCAGGGCTGACGCTGACGGAGAGCTATGTTGACGAAGGAGAGAATCACTATTTTTCCTCTCGCAAGACAGAGTCGCCGCCGCCTAACAAATCGCTTGAGCGGACGCGTGAGGGATAGAGTGCCAAGTTCACAAATCGGCGCGCGCGCCGCTCAGCTCAACCGTTAGGCCGATGTCTAAGCTCGTCACCTGTACTTTCGCAATAGTCGGAGTGTTCGTCGGCTTCTCGGTCGGTTTGCTGCTGGTCACAGGCGTCGTGGACTTTCGCGATTTCGATGAAGCCGAGACTATGACGATAGCCTTTGCATCGGCGGCCGCATTTGCTGTTCTTTTCGGGTGGGCCGCCGGAAGACTGAGGGATGTTCTAATTGGATGGAAGCGTGAAGCACTGGGTGGAGTAGGGCTGGTGCTAGCCATCGGGTTCGCGACCTACTTCTTTGGTTCTTTCTGGTGACCGGTAGGCCTAACAACTCGTTGGAGCGGACGCGTGATAGATAAAATGCCAAACTCATACATCGGCGCGCGCGCCGCTCAGCTCAACCGTTAGACCGCATGAACGACACTAGGCGCACAGCCACCTTCTTCAACCGTCCGCACTTCGTTCAAGGCGCGCAATCACTCGCGACGATACTTTGCATGCTTGGAATCATATTTGTTGGGATAGATAGGCGCGGCTTGGGGTGAATCCGGCCCACCACGCTCACATGGCTAGGTGCTGGAATTCTTCTGTCCGCGTTGGCGGCAATCGCGTCGCATCGGGTTCGATCTGGTGTGACTCCAATCGTGGCAGGGGCACCATGGGCTTTCTCTATCTCGGCACCACGTGGCTCTTAGCCAGGACGGGCGGGTAATGCGGTCTAACAATTCGCTGGAGCGGACGCGTGGAAGATAAAGTGCCAAGCCGACACGTCGGCGTGCGCGCCGCTCAGCTCAACCGCTAGGCGTCATGCACCCCAGCGCAGCATCAGTCAGAGCCCTTCTCGCCAGTCGGATGGATCGCGGCGTCACGCATGACTCTGGCGTGTGGCGGATCAAGGGCAGGGGAGAAGAAATTGAAAGCCTAAAGGCGGCGCTCCTGCAATCGATTTGCCAGCAGTGCTCTCCGTTCGTGCATTACGATGAGGCCGAGGACCCACCCGAGCAAGGGCCGCTGGGGCTATCGCAAATCATTGGACGAGGTATTTGGCGAGTGCCTGCGGGCACGAGTGGAGAAAGTCTGCTGGCTTGGCTGTTCATGGGCAACTGGCAGCTCTACGTAGCAGATAAGCCGCTCCAGTCGGTGCCAGACCTAATCCGCGCGAACAACGAAGAAGTGAGAGAGTTCGTAAGACTAAGTGGGGTGGTCTTGATCGTTGACTCCTTTCACGACGACACGGACTGGACTTTGAGCGTGTCGCCGGATGATGCCTAACAATTCGCTGGAGCGGACGCGTGAAAGATAAAGTGCCAAGCTCATACACCGGCGCGCGCACCGCTCAGCTCAACTGTTAGGCGCCAGTGAAGCGTGGTGCCATCGTCGCCGGCTCCCTTGCGCTCACGTTCGTGGGAATCCTTCTGTGGGCGCACCAATCCGTTCCGCCTTTGCCGGAGAGCGCACGCGCCGATCTCGTTGTTGTGAAAAAGGCGGCTCGCACACTGGAGCTCTTTCTCGGAAGAGAACTCGTGCGTTCCTATCGTGTGTCGCTTGGGAGGGACCCTCAAGGTCCCAAACAGCGGGAGGGGGACGGCCGCACACCAGAGGGCAGATACGTACTGGATTATCGTAAAGTAAACAGTTCGTTTCACCGTGCGCTTCATATTTCCTATCCATCTCCGACCGACGCTCAGGCCGCACGGGCACTAGGTACAAGTCCGGGCGGTCTTATCATGGTTCACGGCATCAGGAATGGCTTAGGAGTTGTCGGCCGCCTTCATACCGTCGTTGACTGGACGGACGGGTGCGTTGCAGTTACAAATCGTGAGATCGAGGAGATCTGGCAGGTCGTGCCAGATGGAACGCCAATCGTCATCGAGCCTTGAGGACTGACGCCTAACAAATCGCTGGAGCGGACGCGTGAGGGATAACGTGCCAAGTTCATACGCCGGCGTGCGCGCCGCTGAGCTCAACCGTTAGGATCAAGCGTGGAACGGATACCGCACGTCAGCTTCAAAGGGGAACTCGCGCCCGACTCGGAATTCGACCACCCGCTCGGGGCGTCGCTGGGTCGTGCGCTCGAGGCGCGCTTACGCCAGCGCTTCGGCTCTGTTCAAACGATGGACAACTGGCGCGATTCAGGCTGGGTGGTCACTTTGGTCTTGAATGACAAGCCAGTCGAGGTCTATTTCGGCGTGTTCAACCCCGAGGAAGTCATGTGGTTGCTGGCAGTAACGCCGCTCGGCCAGCCGGGTCTTCTCTCTCGGGCGTTTGGGCGTAAACCCCGCGATTTCAACGCTGAACTCCAGTCAATCTGCGCTGAAGTTCACGCTCTCCTAGCATCAACCCCAAACCTGACTGACATCAATTGGTTCTTTGGGGGCCCGCCAGGGGCTGTGCCTTCGGTTGCAAAGCCGGACCAATTGTCGTGGGCGTGACCCCTAACAAATCGCTGGAGCGGACGCGTGAGAGATAAAGTGCCAAGTTCATACCACGGCGTGCGCGCCGCTCAACTCAACCGTTAGGCCACACATGGCGCCACGGGCCATCATCCAACTCGGACTCGCAACTGTAGTGGCGGCCGCGCTTCTGTTTCTTGTGGCGATCTGGGATGTGTTTGTGACTCCGGCTCCTAGCTTCGAATGCACCGACGTTTCCGACGTCCCAGACGGCTTAGTCCCTGCATGTGGAATTGCGCACTATTACCACGATCCTTCGGCTATTGAGGTGGTCATGCGCATTGCAGTCGCGTTCGTAGCTCTTGCTGGTGTTGCCGTGTTGGCGGCACGAGCCGCTGTAGGAGCACGAATTGTCGCCGGTGCATTGGCGTCGACGCTCGCTGCCCTCCTTGCTTTCGCAATGGTGTCCGTGCAGGTTTCAGGTCAAATTGAAATTAACTACGCAAACGCCGCCGTGTCCGCCGGCTTTCTGACGCTTGCGTCGGCCGCGTATGGCGCAATTGCATCTTGGTCGGCGTTGCGGTGGTGGCCTAACAAATCGCTGGAGCGGACGCGTGATGGATAAAGTGCCAAGCTCAGACACCGACGTGCGCGCCGCTCAGCTCAACCGTTAGAGGGCGTGATGCAGGCTTTGTTCGAGGTTGTTGAACCGTGGATCTTTCCGGTCTTCTTCCTGGTCGCCCTTGCGTCGATCGGTCACAGGATGTGGCGCGGTGTTTCAGTGCTCCGCGCGAAGGGTCGTAGCATCCGTCCCAGTCTCCCCACGGATGCTCTTTTCGCGGAATCAGGCGCCTCGGGCAACTCCGAGCGGAGCTTTATGACTCGAATAGGTGGCGCCAGTCGCGTCTTAATGGTGTGGGTTACACGGCGCGAGCTCGTCGTCGAGAGCATCTTTCCATTTAATGTTTTCATGCATGAGAATCCCTACGATCTTGAGCATCGAGTTCCTATTAAGTCGCTGACGTCGGTCGAGGAAGGTCATAATCATGCCGTGTTTGTCTCGTTCAACGACGCCGAGCATCAGCCACACAGATTGCGACTTATCGTTAAGAACCCAAGCGCGCTGGTCGGTGCGCTCCGTTCACTGGGCACGCCCTCTAACAAATCGCTGGAGCGGACACGTGATAGATAAAGTGCCAAGTTCATACGCGGCGTGCGCGCCGCTCAGCTCAACCGTTAGGCCGCTCGGTATCCGCAAGTCGTGAAGGTCCGCGAAGTCATCAGGATCCTGCAGCAAGACGGGTGGCGCCACGTCCGCACCAAGGGCAGTCACCGCCAGTTTCAGCACCCCGCCAAGCCAGGAACCGTCACGGTTGCTGGAAAACTTGGCGTGGACATTCCGCCGGGTACACTCAACAGCATTCTCAAGAGCTCGGGGCTCAAGAAGGACTAGAGGCAGGGTTATGGAATATCTCGTTGTAGTTGAAAAGGGAAAGTCGAGCTACGGGGCGTACGTTCCCGATCTTCCCGGTTGCGTCGCGGCGGCTGATACACGTCGCGAAGTCATGAAGCTCATTCGCGAAGCGATCACCTTACACATCGAGGCGCTGCGCGAGGCAGGCCAGTCAGTTCCGGAACCCACCTCGAAGAGCGAAGTCGTCAAGGTTCGCGCGGCCTAACAAATCGCTGGAGCAGACGCGTGAGAGATAAAATGACAAGCCCAAACGTCGGCGTGCGCGCCGCTCAGCTCAATCGTTAGGCTTTCTGACACGGCACCATGACTGTCAGTCTCGACGAGATTACGCGCCATATTGAGCGCAACATCGGCCCGATACACATCGCCTTTCACGAGATCGTGTCCGATGAATTTCACATAGATGTACACCACGTGAAGTCAACTTTCCTTCGCCGTTACGAGGTCCTGGTGACGTCTGGCATGAGTGCTTGTGCGATGAATGTCCCTCAGGATCAGCAGAAGCAGCGGCTTGCTGAGATGCTTGTTGTGTTGCCCCGAGGTTGGCCACTGAACCACGCTGACTTTTCCGACGAAAGAAACTACTGGCCACTTCGGCTAATTAAGGCCTTGGCGAGATTTCCGCACAACGCGGGTACTTGGCTTGGCTATGGTCATACAGTTGCAAATGGCGATGCGGAGGATGGTGCCCGGCCTTATGCCGAGGACACAACGCTATGCGCCGCGGCGATCCTTCCGCCTTCGACTCTCGGTGAAGCGGCGTGGCGGCTGCGAGCGAAGAATGGCGAGGACGTGCTTTTCTGGGCGGCCGTCCCGCTCTACTGGTCAGAACTGCAGTTCAAGATGCAGCACGGAATCGATCCGCTGCTCGATCTGTTCGACAAGCACAAGATCACTGATCGGATTGAACGTGACCGGGCCTGCGCCGTACCGACGACGCCGAATGCCTAACAGATCGCTGGAGCGGACGCGTGAAAGATAAAGTGCCAAGGTCATACTCCGTCGTGCGCGCCACTCAGCTCAACCGTTAGGCGCCATTCATGACTCCGCGTATCTCCATCACCCGCACTTGGTCAGATAACGACGTTGCTCAGCTCGCCTTTGAGGTTTGTGATGGTACTTCGGTGTTCGCAAACGAGGCATATGCGCCTCTCAATTGGGGAGCCGTTACGGCTTGCGCGCTGCGCGCATTCGGCCTGCAGATCCATGGTGGCTTGTTCGACCTAAAGGCCGGGGACGAGGGCTTCGAGTACGCCAGTGGTTACATTCGAGCTCGCTTCCATTGGTACAAGCCAGATCAGCTGCTAATTTCCACTTCGCAGCAGGGGGCGCACTTTCCATTTAAGGGTAGCGAAGCGGCGGCAGATGCGAGATTGTTCCTGAAGACTGAACCCGCTCTTTTAGATCGATTCGTAGCCGCGCTTCCCTCGCTTGACACACAGGGCGGCGGGCAGGTCACGTTGGAATGCATAGGTCTATCCAAATGACGCCTAACACCTCGCTGGAGCGAACGCGTGACAGATAAAGTGCCAAGCTCATACGCCGGCGTGCGCGCCGCTCAGCTCAACCGTTAGGTGGCAGTGAACGCATGATCGAGGCGTCGAGGTTTTCGATGATCCCAATGTCGGCTCAGCTGTGGGGTCTTCGGATACTCTTCTTTGGCAGCATTTTAGTTCTTCCGTGTGCGCTGGCCGGGTCGCCTTTCCCGGCGTTCGCATTCAGCCGAGCCTGGGGTCCGAATGCCCTATTCTTAGTGTGGTTCATGCGAGGCGATCTGTCCTTGCCCTGTTTTCTCGTGTCCGTTCACCTGGTGGAACCCGTGCTTTACCGGTGGGTCGGTATCGGGTTCGTCAAACGTGCCGTTGCGACGCGCATATGGCCCCTGATGCACGGCATGCAGCCGCCCCCAAAGCCAACGAACCGCCAAGAAGTATTCGATCGCATCGAGCTCTCCACGAAGGGCGCCGAGGTATGCCACGGCGCCACCTTCATACTGGCCTCCTTGGTCGCGCTGCTGTTCTTGGCTATCGGGAAGTTCCCTGAGGCCATGTGGATTCTCGCGTTCAACATGTTGCTGAATGGCTATCCTGTGATGCTCCAGCGCGCCAATCGCTGGCGAGTACAGCAAGTTCGCACGTCGACACGCCGGGGAGACCTGAAGTGAGCGAGCTTCAGCATATTGAGGTCATTGTGCTGCCGCCTAACACTTCGCAGGAGCGGACGCGTGGAAGATAAAGTGCCAAGGTCATACATCGGCGTGCGCGCCGCTCAGCTCAACCGTTAGGCGACAGGAGCGTGGCAGCCAACCAAGCACGGACTCGTCGAAGCCTACTAGTTGCGGGCGCAGTTGGACTCCCTGTTGCATTGATGGCCCTCTATCTCATTGCTTCCAGGGCGCCATTCCAAAGAATTGCTCCTTGGAGCGACTACATCGGCCTTGGAGTCGCATTAGCTTCTGGCGCCTTTTTCGTCTGGAAGCTAGTTCCACACGCTGGGTGGCGCATCCTTGCACTTCTCGGCTACGCTCTCGGCTGCACTGGATTCTTGGCCATATTCTCGCTCATCTTTGTATGTGCCGCTTTTGGTGACTGTCTGTGAAACGCGTTCCCGTCTGTCGCCTAACACCTCGCTGGAGCGGGCGCGCGGAAGATAAAGTGCCAAGCCCATACAACGGCGCGCGCGCCGCTCAACTCAACCGTTAGGCCGCAGACCACACCCATGAGCTTTCTCGTTGTTCAATGGCACCATACGAATCCCGAGGATCCGATATGGCTCTACTCCGAGCTTAACAATGAGCGCTGGGAGGTACGTAAGGTCGAGGTTTTTGCCGATGGACTGCACGACTGGGCGGAGGGTGGGAGATCCACAGGGGCTGCTCAGTTGAGCACACAACCAGTTCCAACTTTTGAGGAAATTGCACTCCAGCCGGAATTCACGCCGCGCGAAATATCTCGCGAGGAGTTCGAGGTGGTGTGGCGCAAAGCGACAGGTAATGCGGCCTAACAAATCGCTGGAGCGGACGCGTGAAAGATAAAGTGCCAAGCTCACACACCGGCGCGCGCGCCGCTCAGCTCAGCCGCTAGGCATCATCAGCGCCACACTGGAAAATACTATGCGTACAACGTCGCGCTTCATTTCAGCCCTTGTGCTCGCATTCTTCGCTCTGAAATCGCCGTGCTCCGTTGCTCAGCATCCTTCGTCCGTCGTGGCGCCGGACACGTTGCCACTGTTCGCCGTACAGATCCGTACGGGAGACAGATGGGACACCTCAAAGCCCCCGAACGAACAGCTTCATTTCCGCGACCACAGCGCCAACCTCAAGCGCCTGCGCGATGCCGGCCACCTGATCTTGGGCGCGCGGTTCTCGGATGTGGGGCTGATTATTGTGGCCGCCGAGTCAGAGGCACAAGCTCGCGCCATGATGGACGAAGACCCTTCGTTCGAAGCGGGAATCTTTAGGTATGAAGTGCATCTCTTCAACGTTTTCTATTCAGGCTCGTTGCAAGCCGCGCCTCGCAAGGCGAGCGGTAAATGATGACTAACAAGTCGCTGGAGCGCACGCGTGGAAAATAAAGTGCCAAGCCCATATAGCGGCGTGCGCGCCGCTCAGCTCAACCGTTAGGCATCGGGGGATAGGTGCGCTGCTACAACCATTCAGATCGCGATGCCAACGGCATCTGCAGGGCATGCGGGAAGGGACTGTGCACGGAATGCGCGGTCGACCTTGGTTTCGCTCTGTCGTGTCGAGGCGAGCACGAACAGCGTGTCGCAACTACCGACGCGATGGTAACAAGAGCCGCTCGAGTTCAGGATTCGGCTGCCTGGGCCAAGTACTTGGGACCGGCGTTCTTTGGCTTTTGTGGATTCGTAATGGCCTACTACGGGTTTACCAGTTCAGAAATGGGCGGGTTCCTCTCGCTTCTCGGCGTCGCATTTCTTGCCTTTGGGGCATTTCTCCTCGCGGCGAACTGGAAAGCGTACCGGCGGGGCGGCTCGACGTCTAACAAATCGCTGGAGCGGACTCGTGAAGGATAAAGTGCCAAGCTCATACACCGGCGTGCGCGCCGCTCAGCTCAGCCGTTAAGCCGATGACGCAGCGTCTCAGCAAACTCCTGCTCGCGTTAGAGGCCATCGTCTTCGTGGCCCCCGTAACCTTGCTCTTTTCGATGGTTGCTCTAGAGATGCTTCTGTCCTCTCTTCGATTCGAGACCGCGTGGCAGTTCGCGCTCCTATCGCTTGTCATCATCGCGACGTCACTCGCTGCGGGCTGGCGGTTGATGGTGGAGTTCTGGCGCCACGGCCCCGCGGGTCTGCGAACTTCTATTGGAATCTCTTGGGGCGTAGTTCTTGTGGGCGCACTTTCCACCCTGGTCGCAGTGGGGTTTCTGGCTGTCGGTGAGCCGTCCGATTTGCCCCCAATAGCGAGGCAGTCGCTTTGGGCCCTTGCATGGGGGTTGCCTTTGCTTGTGCCTCTCGCGCATCTTCTCTTGGAACGGTTCCTCAGATCGGCTGCTAACAAATCGCCGGAGCGGACGCGTGAAGGATAAAGTGCCAAGCCAAAATGTCGGAGCGCGCGCCGCTGAGCTCAACCGTTAGGTTTTCACGTGGCACAGCGCATCGAAACACCAAACGAACAGGACCTACTTCGCATCGAAGCTCAGCGAACATGGGTGCGGGATCACTTCGAGCCTGCAGCGCAGCATGAGTACGAAACGCTTGTTGGGAAACTCAGGGTGCTCAATACCATCGTGAGTGAAAAGTGGGTCGAACGTCACGAGACGGTGAAGTGGCAAAGTCTTGGCATCACCCTCGGCGATGCGTTGGTGCAGGAGCTAGGCATGCGATGGGTAGCGGTCGAAGATGATGAGGGGCGCGACCCCGCAATCGAGCTCCCTGGAACGACAGTTGTCGTTTTCCCCGTGACGATGATTTCGAAGCGCATCGAACGCGGCGAGGACGTCGACGTTCTCGAGTTGTTCAAGGGCATATGTAGCAAGATCCGCGAGGTAGCTGCTGTGACGGACGCGAAGCTTGAAATCTAACAATTCGCCGGAGCGGACGCGTGAAGGATAAAGGGCCACGCTTATACACCGGCGTGCGCGCCGCTCAGCTCAACCGTTAGGCGACTGATCGACAGTAAAGCCGATGCCACCGTCGCTTCAACCCATGTTCCTACGCCTGCGAAACATCCTTGACCGCTTGAGCGGCAAGGAAGTCGCATTCCAGGGCGGCATGTCTACGCCTGGCGTCGTTCGCGTGGGCGATACCGTGCGGCGGCCAGTGAAGGAGAAATCGGCCTTTGTGCATGACGTTCTTCGACACCTGGAGCTTCGAGGGTTCGATCGTGCGCCGCGCTTCCTCGGCATCGATGAAAAGGGCCGCGAAATGCTCACGTATATTTCCGGAACCGTGCCTCAGCAGGTCGGCGGGTTTCAGAAGGAGCAATGGCTTGCTGCGGCAAGGCTGCTGAGGCTGTTCCATGACGCAACCGTGGACTGTGGGTTGAAAGGCGAATGCGAGGTCATCTGTCACGGGGACCCGGCCCCTGGCAACTACGTGCTCCGCGACGGAATGCCATTCGCGCTCATCGACTTCGATGCGGCGCATCCCGGCAAGCGTGAGGAGGACGTTGGCTATGCCGCATGGATGTGGCTGCACATCGGCAACCGCAAGGTCGCTCCGGAGGAGCAAGGCGTCGAATTTGGTGGATTTTGTGGCCGCGTACGATGCAGCCGCGACCTGGAACCCGCTCGAAGCAGTCCTTGAAGCTCAGAACGCGTGTGTGGCGCGAATACCGAACAGCTTCAAGTGGGCGAACATTAAAGCATGGGCGCAAGCCTGCCTGGCATGGACCGTATCGCAATCGTGAGCGGCATCGCTGCTGGCATTGCCATGCGGTCCGCCAACTCGCCATCCTCGTCGTCGGCTTGAGTTGTTGAGTATCCATAGTTGGTCATCGCCTTCGACTAGTGAAGAATGCCTCCTACCAAATCGCTGGAGTGGACGCGTGATAGATAAAGTGCCAAGTGCAAACGTCGGCGTGCGCGCCGCTCAGCTCAACCGTTAGGTCGCTCAGATATGTACTCGGCTTGGACCACGGCCTTTATCAGCGGCATCGTTGCAGTGGTGGCAATGGCTGTTGGCTGTGCCGTGCAGCTCATTAGCTCCTCGACACCAGAACCTCTGCCGGTGGCATTCATCGTTGGAGCATCGGCGATGGCCGCTCTTTTCGCTGGCGTCCTGGTTGTGGTCGCAGTGCGTATCGGGCTCCTCCTGGCTCTCTGCAGACTGCTTGCTGTTCGTTTTTCGCTCATCATTGCGGCTGTCAATGTGACGGTGCTGGGCATTTTGGTTACCGCGCCAGTTGAGACGCACGCAATCAAGCTCGATATGCCATCTCGCCAGAGTACTCCCCTAGAGGTCCCGTTAACCTTCTGGCTCACTATCGCTTTGGCGCTCCTTACCCCAGTACTTGTTGCGTACTGCATTGGACGGATCGCTCGAGGTCGCGCAAGTGCCGCCTAACGCCTCGTTGGAGCGGACGCGTGAGAGATAAAGTGCCGAGCTCAAACGCCGACGTGCGCGCCGCTCCGCTCAACCGTTAGACCCAGCGTACTACCTCGCACCTACTGCCGACGAAAGGAAGCAAGAATGGCTCGTGACATCGTATTCACGTCAAAGGCGCCCAAGCCGCCAGCGACGTATTGCCAAGCGGTCAAGGCAGCCGGCCTGGTGTTCATCTCAGGCACCAGTCCAATCGATCCGGCCTCGGGCGCTATCGAGGGCAGAACCATTCAAGAGCAGACCAGACAATGCCTCGTTAACATACAGGCCATTCTCGAGGCAGCAGGTAGCTCTCTAGACAAGATGGTTAGCGCCACGATCATCTTGGCAGACGAGGAAGACTTCGCGGGCATGAACGAGGAGTGGCTTAGATGGTTCCCTTCCGACCCGCCGGCTCGTCAGGGCGCGAAACTACCCGCGCGAATTCCCGGGCTGAAGGTGTCCATTGCTGCAATCGCTGAGGCCTACACTTCGCCGGAGCGGACGCGTGGTAGATAAAGGACCAGGTTCATACGACAGCGCGCGTGGCGCTCAGCTCATTGGAGGTCGCGTGCGTAAAGCGAGAAGTGCGATGTTGGTCCTGACAATGATTTGTTGGGTGGGCGCCTGCGCCGAGGCAGGATCAAACTCCTCTTGTAAACCGTCGGCCGAAGCTAGTCGCAACCTGGTTCTGTCTTTCTATAAGAAAGCCTTGATTGAGAAGCAGCCCCGGGCGGCGTTTGCGGAATACGTGTCTGCCGGCTTTGTTGAGCATAAGCCTGACGTTCCCGATGGAGTACCCGCGGCTGTCGCGGATTTCCTTGAAGGCCTAATCAAGGAACTGCCGGACGCAAAGTGGGAGATCCTGCGCACGGTTGCAGAGAAAAATCTGGTTTTTCTGCATGCTCGATTTACGCCTGCCCCTGGTGCTCCACCATACGCCCTCGCAGACATATTCCGCATTGACAATTGCATTATCGTCGAGCACTGGGATGTGGTGGGACCACCTCGCGATGGGCAGCCGAATTCTAACTCTCGATTTTGAGAATTGCCTTAAGGCGCCTAACAAATCGCTGGAGCGCACGTGTGGAGATAAAGTACCAAGTCCATACAGCAGCGCGCGTGGCGCTCAGCTCAACTCGTTAGACGCCAAGGAGACATCATGACAGTCAAGCGTATGGACAACGTCGGCATCGTGGTGGAAGACATCGATGCCGCCATTGAGTTCTTCACCGAGCTCGGCCTTACCCTCGAAGGCCGCATGCCCATCGAAGGCGAATGGGCCGGCCGCGTCACCGGAGTGCGCGGCCAGCGCGTCGAGATCGCCATGATGCGCACCCCCGACGGCCACAGCCGCCTCGAGCTCTCGCGCTTCGACGCCCCCGCCATCGCGTCCGATCACCGCACAGCCCCCGTGAACTCGTTGGGATACCTGCGCGTCATGTTCACCGTCGAGGACATCGACGACACCCTCGCCCGGCTCAGCAAGCTCGGTGCGACGGTGGTCGATGAAGTCGTCAATTACGAAGACATCTACCGGCTCTGCTACATCCGGGGTCCCGAAGGAATTCTCATCGGGCTCGCCCAACAGCTCGGGCAGCAGACCT
>CAWJGO010000002.1:0-1843495 GCA_963842515.1 uncultured Pseudomonadota bacterium | reverse complement strand
ACAAATCGTGTATGGACTCCTCTGGCAAGTAGGCGGATCTAATCTCCTCGTGCCGTGACTGCGGATTGCGGCTGCATTCGTGTATCCGTCCTGTTGCGGGGCGAGCGAAGCTGCCCTGGACATCATGAGAGTCGCCGACGCGGAGCCAATCACTCGAGGGGTCTTGAAGACCAGATTTGTTATCGGCTTATCCGCGCCGGCGGCCGTTCCGCTGTGCATGAAGGGATGAGAGCGCCGCTTGAGATGGGGTTAGAATTTGCTGCAGAAGTTTCGCTCGAAGCGCCAGGTAGCCCAGACGATACGAGCGAGTTTGTTGGCGAGAGCGACGGCGGCCTTGTTGTGGCCGCGGCGCTCTTGAACTTCAAGCGCCCAAGCGCGCAGCCGATCGAGCGCGGACCCCCTGCGTTGCGCGGATCGTGCCGCTAGCAGCACGGCTCTGGCGCCGTGTATGAGCAGCGTTCTCAAGTACGGATCGCCCTGCTTACTGATGCGCCCGAGCCGCCGTCGCTCGCCGGATGAGTGTTCGCGCGAGGTGAGACCTAACCAGCTGGCGAAGTGGCGCGCGGAGGGAAAGCGCTGGATGTCGACCGCCGAAGCACGTAGGGCGGTCGCGGTGAGAGGTCCGACGCCCGGGACCTTCAGCAGCCGCTCGACCACAGGATCGTGTTCACTGAGGCGCGCGAGCTCGCGGTCGATCTGCTTGCAGCGCTGCTCAAGGGCCTCGATCTCGGCGAGTAGCTCGATCAAGCTTGAGTGGAGGAGCATCGGTACCGGGTCATCGTGGTTCGACAGCGCATCGCGAACAGACTGGATGGCGCGTTTGGCGCCGACCGGGATGCTGACCCCGAACTCACGCAAGGAGCCACGCAGGAAGTTGATGCGGGACGTTCGAGCCGCTATCCACTGCGAACGCAACCGATGCAGTTGCTGTAGCGCCTGCTGATCGACGGACTTGATCGGAACGGGGCGGATGTCCGCGCAACGCGAAGCCTCGATCAACGCAGCCGCATCGGCCGCATCGGTCTTGTTGCGCCGGACATAGGCGCGCGCGTACTGAGCCGGCAGCAGCACCACGCTGTGCCCCTGACTACTCAGCCGCCGGGCGTGGTGATGGGCCGAGCCACAAGCCTCCATGACGATGCGGCAGGCCGGACGGTTGGCGAAGAAGCGATCAAAACGAGCGCGGCTCAAGCGTTGCCGCTCGACAATATGCCCGCGCTTATCTGCCAGGGCGATCTCGAAGACATTTTTTGCCAGGTCGACACCGACAGTCGTAGCATCCATGGAGGGCTCCTCTTGTTGGACTAGCTGATGCACCACATACAGCTTGGCACGTTGATGCCGAATCGCTCCGGCAGGAGGAGTCCATCTCATCACTCGAGCGGACGCGTGAACGATAAAGTGCCAAGCTCATACACCGGCGTGCGCGCCGCTCAGCTCAACCGTTAGACGGCATCCCAATCGTTAGCCTGTCCCGCTTTTTCACTACACTTTCGCAATCAGGAGACGTGCCATGAAACAATCGATCATTGCGGCGCTTGCCCTACTGTCGATCGCCGCTGCAGCGGCATATAGCGCGAGCAGCCCGAAGCTCTCGCCATTCAAGATCGAAATTACCGTCTCAGAGTCGAGTGCAACCATGCGTTGCATCGAAGGATGCGCATGGGAGACAACATCTGCCTCGTGCGACAAAACCGAAGGTGAATGTCGCTTCGTTGTAGATCACGCAGGTGTCGGTGGCATTTAGTCGAATCGCATCTATAAATGCCGTCTAACAAATCGCTGGACCAAGGAGTGACACCTAACAATTCGTTGGAGCGGACGCGTGAAGGATAAAGTGCCAAGCTCAAACGCCGGTGCCCGCGCGCGCTCAGCTCAATCGTTAGGCGGCAATGGCTAAGTCATCACTAGTCTTCGCCGCAGTCCTGGTTACGGCGACGTCGCTTGCGACGCCACTTCTGAGGTCAATCGAGGTGACGCCTCGCAATGAAAACAAGTATCCATTTAGTGTGGTGCTAAGCGGGCGTGGAGAATCTCGCACGATGATCGTCATTGCACCGGGGAAATTGAGCGGCGACTGTCTTCCGGAATTCGCTGGAACGGAACTGCGCACGATCGATGGGAAGATAATCTACTCGCAGATCTTAACACTAGGATACGCGAAGACTGACCACGAGATTCGCGGTGAGATCGGGAGTTCGTCCCACTCACTCAGAATTTGGCTCAACTACATTTGTCCGGAACCGCACATGGACGACGGCGCGCGTTACGAGTTCTCTTCAGTTGAGTGGGAGAAGTCGGGGCGCATGCGATGATACGTCTAGTCATTATGCCGGCTGAGTTGCCGCCTAACAAATCGCTGGAGCGGACGCGTGAGGGATAAAGTGCCAAGTTCATACATCGGCGTGCGCGCCGCTCAGCTCAACCGTTAGGCCGCTTCGTGTTAACGAAGTCCGCGCACAAAATCTGGAAGCGATTACTGCTATTCGGCGTCGGTGCCGCCGCATGCGTCCTTGTCTATCTCTTTTTGCTCAACTTTCAACCTATCGGGAAGAACAGCCAGACCGCCGGATTGATTCCAGTCCTAGTCCTTGCCATCGGCACCGCATTGCTTACGGCATGGTTTCTACATGCGGATCAGCTATCACCCGCGATTCTCGGGCTTACGGTTCAGAACCGTCCTTTCTTCAGCTTTGGTGTCGGAATCCTCGCTGGAAGCGCAGTGACCGGCCTTTGGTTCGGCATCGTTGCTCTCTCTGCCGGTGCCACATGGCATCTGAATTCGAGTGTTACCGCCGTCGGTATTTTGATTGCCGGATTCTTCGCCTTCTTTAACAATGTGGGAGAAGAACTGGTCTATCGCGGCTACGCCTTCGTGCGTCTCGCTGATCACTGGGGTGAGGCCGCTACAATAGTGTTTACCTCCGGGATTTTCGCCGCACTTCATCTTCAGGCGGGGTTGCCGTGGCTGAGTGTGCTTGCGGGGGTGTTCACGACGGGATTGGTCTTTGGAGCCATCTTCGCGCGGTGGCGAAGCCTTCCGCTCACATTAGGTATGCATGTCGCCACCAATATTGTGCAGGAGGCAGCGGGTCTTCGTCCTAGCGCCGCGTCGATCATCATGCCCGAGTATTCGGGCGTCGCCGCCGTCGCCAGCCCAACTCTCTGGGCGGGCATAGCTACCCTAAACCTCATTTTGGCTTTCTGCATTCTTCTGGTTGGCCGTCGGGACCTCCGAAAAGTCTTGCGGCCTAACAAATCGCTGGAGCGGACGCGTGAAAGATAAAGCGTGCCTAACAAATCTCATTGAGATCAGGTATGAAATATAGGGAACTGGAAGGATCCGCGCTAAAGCTCAACCAGCTTTATGAAAAGCTCGAAATCAAGTTGTATGGCCGAGTCTGGACCACGGAAGAACTTGCGCTGGGTTTCGTCGGCGACATTGGTGATTTGGCAAAACTGGTTCAGGCGAATGACGGTATCCGCAGGGTAGATGACCTCAAATCCAAATTGGGCCATGAACTATCAGACTCTCTGTGGTCGGTCATCGTTCTCGCGAATAGATGCGGCATTGATCTGGAGGCGGAGTTCACCTAAAACACTCGAGAACTAATGATGCATGTAGCCAAGGAACTCGACACTTAACAAACTGCAGCGCGCCGCTCAGTTCAACCGCTATCGGGAGTCACGTTGGGATACTCCGTCTACCTTCACAAATTCGAGGCTGGCGAACCAGCGTTCGCTCCATTCGCAGAAGTGGCGGCGATCCTGCGCAGATACGGCTCGATCGACTTTGTTGGTTCGCACATCGAATTCACGCCGAAAGGCGATGATCTTTGTGAAGCTGGCTCCGTTGGTGGCAGTGAATCCGAAGGTATCGACTCAGTCGGATTCGAGCGTCCCGTTTCCAGCGATCGTCTTCGCACACTCATTTTCGAGCTGCTCGGTGTCCGCGGCATGTGCTACTTCGAACAAGACGCGACCTTTGTGCTCGCCAAGACTGATGTGACGGCGGACCTGCCGGAAGGCCTGCTGGACCAGTGCGAAACCGGACAGGTGACTCTCGTGCGGTCGTTAGCCGATGTCGCAAACAATGCGTTGTGAAATGCCCGCTATTTTGGCGGAACGAGCCAGTCGGCAACCCCGGTCGACTCTATGAACTGCCCCTCGATCCGTTTGACGAGATCGGCATGTCCTTCGCATCCGGAATTCAGCGACACCGTGCGCACATCTCCGGCATTGGATGCGGAGCGCATCACGATGAGCATGGAGCGGCCCTTGAGACAGGTGCGGCGTTTGATTTCCTTGTCCAGCACCTTGGTCTTCACGAACATGGTCAACAGTTCGGCATAGACTTCCGGCCCCACCTGCTTCTTGCGGATGCCGACCTTGCTCGTGTCCTTGCGGCCGTTGAACACCACGCGCCCATCGTCGAACAGGTAGAGCTCATAGACGGGGCACGTGCCGGCGCACGTACCGCCGGACACGCCGATGAACTTTTCGCCAGGACTCCAGACTGGAATCCCACCGTAGGGCGCGCCAGCGGCGTACGGTTTTACCTGAGGCTTTTCCGCCAGCGCGAGTCCCGTGAAAGCCAAGGTCGCGAGTGCGAAAACGACGAGTCCTGTTTTCATGGATGCCTTCCTAACATTCGACGATGTTGACAGCGAGCCCGCCGCGCGACGTTTCCTTGTACTTGGTCTTCATGTCCGCGCCGGTCTCGCGCATGGTCTTGATGACCTTGTCGAGTGACACGTAGTGCGTGCCGTCGCCGCGCAGCGCCATGCGCGCCACATTGATTGCCTTGGCTGCGCCGATGGCATTGCGTTCGATGCAGGGAATCTGCACGAGGCCACCCACCGGATCGCAGGTCAGGCCGAGATGATGTTCCATGGCAATCTCGGCCGCGTTCTCTACTTGACGAACGCTGCCGCCTAGCACGGCAGTGAGCGCGGCCGCAGCCATGGAGCAGGCGACACCAACCTCACCCTGACAGCCGACTTCGGCGCCCGAGATCGAGGCGTTCTCTTTGTACAGAAACCCGATCGCAGCCGCGGTGAGCAGGAAGTCGACGATGCCGGCGTCATTGGCGCCGTGCACGAAGCGCGCGTAGTAGTGCATGAGCGCGGGCACGATGCCGGCGGCACCATTGGTGGGGGCGGTGACGACGCGTCCTCCAGCGGCATTTTCTTCATTGACGGCCAACGCCCAAAGATTCACCCAGTCGAGCGCGATCAAGGGATCGGCAGGGCCCGCCACCTGCGGCGCAGTGAGCTGCGCATACAGGTCGGGTGCGCGGCGCTTCACCTTGTAGCCGCCCGGCAACACGCCCGGCGTCTCGCAGCCGCGTTTCACGCAGGCCTGCATCACATGCCAGATGCGCAGCAAGCCCTCGTCGATCTCCGCGTCGCCGCGCCAGCAGCGCTCATTGCGGCGCATGATCTGCGCGATCGACGTCTGCTCTTTTTCACAGAGCGCCAGCAATTCGTCGCCATTGCGAAACGGAAAGGGAAGCACCGTGAGATCCGGCACGATGCGCTTGGTGGTGCCTCCGTCCGCAGCGGGCTCGTCCGCCACCACGAATCCACCGCCGACCGAGTAGAAGGTGCCCCCGGCGAGCTCCGCGCCGCCTTCGGCATACGCGGTGAAGCGCATGCCGTTCGAATGCAGCGGCAACGTGTCCCGGTGATTGAAAGTGAGATCGCGCCGCTCGTCGAACGGCAGAGCGTGGCTGTCGAGCAGCCGTAGCTGTTGCGTGCTACGAATTCGCTCGATGATCCCCGCGATGGCGTCGACGTCGACGCTGTCCGGCTCGTGGCCGGAAAGCCCGAGAAGAATTGCCTTATCGCTGCCGTGCCCTTTGCCGGTGGCGCCGAGCGAGCCGTACAGCGTGACGGTGATACGCGCCACGCGTTCTAACAACTGCTGCTCGCGCAGACGAACGGCGAACTGGCGCGCGGCGCGCATCGGGCCCACCGTGTGCGAGCTTGACGGACCGATGCCAATCTTGAACAGGTCGAAGACGCTGAGTGCCACGCGCCATTGTAGCGCTTACCTCGTCGGCAGCTCCGAGCGCAGCAACTCGATGAGGCTTTGTGGCTCCACCGGCTTGGTGAAGTGCAGGTCGAACCCGGCCGCCGAGGCCCGCGCCTTGTCCGATTCCTGCCCCCAGCCGGTGATCGCAATCAGCAGGATCTGCCGGTTGCGCGTATCACCGCGCACGCGGCGGGCGACTTCGTAGCCGTCGATTTCCGGCATGCCGATGTCCAGCAGCGCCACGTCCGGGCGGGATGATTCGATGCTGGACAGGGCCTGACGGCCATCGTGGACCACCGTGACCGTATGACCATCCATTTCGAGCAGCATGGCGAGACTTTCCGCGGCGTCGCGGTTGTCATCGGCAATGAGGACCCGATGTTTTTTCGTCGGTGTCGGCACCGGAGCGGGCGCGGCCGGCTGATTTGAGGTGGACAGATTGCGCCGCGGAATGCGCACGATGAACTCGCTGCCGCAGCCAGGCCCGGCACTGCGTGCCTCGATCGTGCCACCATGCAACTCCGCCACGCCCTTGGAGAGCGCGAGGCCGATGCCGAGTCCGCCTTCGGAGCGATCTTGCGCGGACTTGACCTGCGAGAACATGGTGAACACGCGGGACAGTCCGTCCTGTGACAAACCGATGCCGCTGTCCATGACTGAAATCTCGATGTTGCGATCGTCTGCCTCGGCGCGCAGGCGGATGGTGCCACCCGGATCGGTGTATTTGGCGGCGTTCGTCAGCAGGTTCGACAGCACCTGCGCGATGCGCAGCGGATCGGCGGCGAAGCGCAGCGGCTCCGCCGGCAACACGGCGGAAAAATCATGGTGTTTCGCTTCGATGGACGGGCGCGACGTTTCCACCGCCGCCTCCACCACCGTGGCGATGTCGGTCATCTCGGTGCGCAACTCGAGGGTGCCGCGCGTGATGCGCGAAATGTCGAGCAGGTCGTCGAGCAGCAGCGACATGTGATGCACCTGTCGCGTGATGACCTCGTGGCTCCAGCGCTTCTGCTCCTCGCTGGCATTGGGCGACATGGAGATGAGCGTGGCCTGACGGATCGGCGCCAGCGGATTGCGCAGCTCGTGCGCCAGCGTCGCCAGGAACTCGTCTTTGCGCTGGTCCGTTTCACGCAACGCCGCCTCGGCGCGCTCGCGGCTGGCAATCTCGCGCTGCGCGGCCTCGTATTGCCGCGCATTGTCCATGGCCACGGCCGCCTGCGCGGCGACACCGACGACCAGCTGTTCCGCGCGATCGGAAAACATGTCCACGTCGGGATGGCCGAAGAACAAGCCGCCCATGACTTCACCGGTACGCGAAACCACGGGCACCGCCAAATAGCTGCGCACCGGCAAGTGGCCCTTGGGCATGCCGAAATGCGGCGCCATGGTGCCGTAGCGCGGGTCTTGCGTGATGTCCGGTGAGCGCACCACGCCTTCGCCTTTGAAAGTGGGGCTGAATACCGGCGTGTTGCGCGGCATGCCGAACTGGTCGAAGGCCTCGCGCGACGCTCCTGACAATGTGTAGAGCTGGAACGCCTCGCCCCGCGCGTCGATGACGTTGTAGAAAAACGCTCCGAACTTTGCGCCGGTCAGCTGCGTGGCGGTGTCGGTGACCGTCTGCAAAACGCTTTGAAGTTCCAGATTGGACGAGATCAGCTTGCCGGTAGTGTCGAGCAACGCGAGTACGTGCGCCTGTTCGCGAATGAGATCTTCAGAGCGTTTCTGACGAGTGATGTCACGGGCGATTTTCGAGGCGCCGACGATGCGGCCGGCGGAGTCTTTGATCGGTGAGACGGTGAGCGAGACATTGATCAGCGTGCCGTCTTTGCGGCGACGGATGGTCTCGTAGTGATCGATGCGGATACCACGCCGCAACCGATCGAGGATGCCCGGTTCCTCATCGAGATGATTGTCCGGAATCAGTATGGTGACGGACTTGCCGACGACCTCGTCCGCCGTATAGCCGAAGACTCGCTGCGCGCCAGGATTCCACGAGGTGATGATGCCGTTCAGTGTCTTGGTGATGATGGCGTCGTCGGAGAATTCGATGACCGCCGCATGGCGGCTCAGCAGTTCCTCGGCCTGCTTGCGATCGGTGATGTCCTGGATGATGCCGATGAAACGCGCTGCTTCTCCACTGTCCGTTCTGAGCAGAGTAACGGTGGTGCTGCTCCACACCGTGCTGCCGTCTCTGCGTACGTAACGCTTTTCGATCGCGTAATTGGCGATGGCGCCGTCGCGCAGTTTCTGCACCTTGTGACGCGTCAGTTCCACATCGTCAGGATGCGTGACGTCGTGAAAGGTCCGATGGCGCAACTCCTCGAGCGAGTAGCCGAGAATCGCGCAGAATTTGGTGTTCGCTTCTTCAAACCGTCCTTCGAGGTTGGCAACGGCGATGCCGAGCGCGGCCTGCGAAAATACGGCACTCAGCCGTTCTTCACTGGCGCGCAGCGCGCGCTCCGCGGTCCGTCGGAGGGTCACGTCGTGGAACACCATGACGGCGCCCGTGACAACGCCGTGACTGTCACGAATCGGTGCCGCACTGTCTTCGATGCTCTTCTGCGCGCCGTCACGCGCGATCAGCGCGGTATGGTTGGCGAGCCCGACGATCTGGCCTGTTTCCAGCACTTTCTGGATCGGGTTGTCGACGCGATCGAGGGTGTCTTCGTTGACGATGTGAAAGACGAGCTCGAGTGGTTGCCCCTGTGCTTCGCTGGAACGCCAGCCGCAGAGAGCTTCAGCAATGGGATTCAGGAAGGTCACGCGGCCGGCAGTGTCGGTGGTGATGACCGCATCGCCGATGCTCGCCAACGTCACCTGGAACCATTCACGCTGCAGCTGCAATTCGTCGGTGCGTTTTTCGAGCGCCGTCTTCGCGGCGACCAGCTCGCGTTCCGCGCGTTGCCGCGCGTTCAGGATGGCTTCGACATTCTTGAGCGCGACGGCCCGCAGGCGTGTGTCTTCCAGGTCGTCGTCGGACACTACGGCTTGCCCAGAATTTTGTCTGCGAGCGCAGTGCCGGCGACGCGCGCGCGAATCTTCGCGAACGCCAGCTCGCGCGAGGTCGATTTGTCATCGCAGAACGGCGCGAAACCGCAATCGTCAGTGGTGCCGAGCTGCTCCAGCGGTATGTATCGCGCTGCCTCGACGACACGATCGCGAACGATTTCCGGGCTTTCCAGGTGCGGGTCGATCGGTGCAATCACGCCGACGAAGACGCGATGCCCGGGTTTCAAATTCGAGCCGATGGTTTCCAGCGCCGAGACACGATCGCGTTCACCCGCGAGCGAAACATAAAAGTTGGTGACGTTCAGCTGGAACAGGCTGGGCAGCAGCGCCGCGTAAGGCACATCCGCGCTGTGGGTGGAGTCGCAGTCGCCGCCGGGGCAGGTGTGCACGCCGACGCGCAGGCGTTCGTTGTCCGTCAGCCGGCCGAGCGCGAGATTGTTGAGATCGATGAAACTGGCCAGCAACGCACCGGACGGATCGATCTTGATGGCAAGGCGACCTTCGGTGAAGTCGATCTGCACGGAATGGGCACCGATGGCGAGGCAGCGCCTGACTTCCACGACGTGTTCGTTGATCAGGTCTTCGATGAATTCGTCGCGCGAGTAGCCTTCGATGCCATCCGCCGGATACATGAGACTCAGTGCGGAAGGCGAGATGACCGCCTGCTTGACCGGTACCGAGGAATGGCGCTTTGCCTGTTCCAGGAATTTGTCCGCGTACCGCTGATAGCGGAACGGTCCCGCCGTCAGTCTTGGCATGCGCCGTACATGGCCTGCCGCGAACGGAATGCGGAAGCCATCGGGTGCCGTGTTCGGCAGCCCCTCGACGCTGTAGGTCCAGAAGTTGTGATACTTGCGCTGCTCCCCATCGGTGATCACCGGCGAGCCGGTTGCTTCGAAGCGTCGCACCGTGTCTTCGATGGCGGCGTTGTACAAAGGCTCCAGGCCGGCGTCAGTGCCATCTCCAAGTGCCGCAATCGCGTCAATCAGTTCGGTCGGGCGCGGAATGCTCCCGATGGGCTCGGTTGGAATCACTTTTATTTATCTGCCCGAGTCGTCCGTAGGGGAGCCGCAGTCTATCCGGAGCGTATCGCCCTAACATGCCGGACAAACTGCAAAATGCTGTAGGAATACTCGGGCAAAATGCGACAGCCGGAGCGGCACGAGCGGCGTGATTTCGGGCGAGTAACAAGTCCGATCGGCACTCTTATTAATGGCCGCGGCGAGCCCGGGCTAGTTAACATAACAACAGGCGGCTCGTCACCCTCAGCCGCCTGGGGCAGTGCCAGGTACGGGAACCGACGGTGCCGCCCCCTTGTTCTTGACCATGTGCACCAGAAATCTTGCCGGAGCTGTGCTGCTGGCATTCGCGGAGGTCACATGAACGTCGCCCGGCGCCTCATAGAAGGTCTCGCCCACTTTGAGCGTGACCGGCTCGCTGCCGGCAACCTGCATGGTCACGGCACCCTCGAGCACATAGACGAACACGGACGCGTCGTGCCGATGCGGCAGTGACACTCCGCCGGGCGGGTATTCCACCAGCAAGACGAGCATTTCCTTGCCGGCGATGCCGGGGAGGTCGCGGGTCATCAGCGGCGTCACTTTGGCCGGCGGGGCATTCTCGGCTGCCAATGAGGCGCCTAGCATCATCGTCAAACCGGCCGTCGCGATCAGGCGCAAGCCGCGCACGTGCTCGAACGTTTTCATAGGGCCTCCAGATTCTTTGGTCTGACATTGTTCCGCAATTACCAGCCGTTGATAAGATCGGCGCATGCTGACAAGACCATTGCTCTCACTACTCCTGCTGATGTCGAGCGTCTGCGCGCACGCGGATGCGGCACTGCAGGGTTTTCTCGAACAAACGATCACCCATCTGCGGGACAAGGAACACCCGCCGGCAGTTGCCGCGCTGGTACAGATAAACGGCAAAGTCGAAGCGCGAACTGTCGCCGGGGTACGCGAGGTCGGCAATCCGACGCCTGCCAGCCTCGACGATCGCTGGCACCTGGGCTCCGATACCAAGGCCATGACCGCCACCATGATCGCGCGGCTCGCGGAACGCGGCATACTCGGCTTCGACGAGACGCTGGCGCAGGTCTTTCCGGGCATCGCGGCCACCATGGATCCCGCGTTGCGCGACGTGACGATCAAACAGTTGCTGAGCCATACCTCCGGGCTTGGCGGTGGCGGCAAGATGTCGGATTTCCTTCCGGTGATCGAGCGTCACAAAGGGGTACGCACACAGCGGGCCGCGATGGCCGCGTATTTTTTGTCCCGCCCTCCATTCACCAAACCCGGAGAATTCGCGTATTCGAATCTCGGCTTCACGATCGCGGGCGCTGCCGCCGAGGCGCGTACGGGTGAGAGCTGGGAAGAGCTGATCCAAAGCGAAGTGTGGACACCGCTCGGTATCAAACACGCCGGCTTTGGCGCGCCCGGCAAGGCCCGGAAGATCGATCAGCCGCGCGGCCATGTGTCGAAGGACGGAAAACTTGCGGCGCTGCAGCCTGGCGATCCTCGCAGCGATAACCCGGCGGCCATCGGCCCCGCCGGTACGGCAAACATGTCTTTGGGAGACTGGCTGCTGTTCGTGCAGGACCAGCTCGACGGCTTCCATGGACACGGCAAACTACTCAAGCCTGAAACCTATAAGTTGCTGCATACGCCGGTCTCGAAGAATTACGCCTTGGGTTGGGGCGTGATGCGCGACAAGGACGGCGCGCCTTCGATCCTCACGCACATGGGCAGCAACGGATACTGGGTATCGGACGTGCGCATCTATCCGCGGCATCACCTCATCGTCCTCAGCGTGATGAACGCGGGGGACGAGGAGGCGATCGCCACGGCGCGTGCCATCGGCAAAGCGCTGCAGGACAAACTCAAACCGTTCGGTTGAGACGCCATTCGAGCAAGGGGAACGGAATGACCAGGATGTCCACGGCCGGCGTTTTGTTGTTAGCCATGGTTCTACCGGGGATCGCGCCGGCGCAGACGCGCGACAAGGGGCCGTGGTGGCCCAATGCGCAATGGGGCGCGGCCGATGCGGCGGGCGGCTCGAACTGGATCACGCCTGACAAGGTGCTGAAAGCCACCGCGCTCGTGAAGAGCGGGCGCATCATCGAGCTCGGGCACGTGTACGAACGGGGCATGCCACTCAACGGCAGTCGCAGCTACAGCATCTTTATCCCGTCGTTCCCCACGCATGGGCCAGTCCTCGACCGTGGCGTGGTCTTCAATGATGAATTCGTGGCGGCCGAAATCGGCCAGGTGGGTACGCAGTTCGACGGGCCGGGTCACGTCGGGCAACGCGTGAAAATGGCCGACGGTACCGAGACCTTTGTTTTCTACAACGGTGTACCGGCGGACGAGATGCGCGGCGCCTATGGCCTCTTGAAGAACGGCGTCGAGAACGTGAAACCCATTCTCACGCGGGCTATCTACATTGACCTCGCCGCCTGGAAGGGCGTGGCTACGCTCCCCGGGGATTACGAAGTCACACTCGCCGATGTGCGCGGCGCGCTCGGCAAGCAAGGATTGAAGGAAAGCGACATCGAGCCCGGGGACGCGCTGCTGTTCAACATCGGTTGGTGGCGGCTGTGGCCGGACCCCAAGATCGAAACCGCGCCGCATGCTTACGCGGGCCGCGAGCTCATCGACTGGATCATCGCGCGCAAGCCCGCGATGATCGGCTCGGATTCGAATTTCGATGGACCCGAGGCACTGGTGCACACCGAGCTCACCATGAAGAACGGCATCTGGAATCTCGAGAACATGAATTTCGCATCCATGGTGAAAGAGAGGACGTACAAGTTCATGTTCGTGTTCACGCCGCTGCCGCTCAAGGGCGCGACCGGATCGCCCGGCAGACCCATTGCCGTTTTCTAACTACAAAGGGAGCCGCCGATGAAAACGCGACTCGCGTTGATGATGCTGAGTTTGCTCATCGCATCAGGCGCCCGCACCGCTGACATCGAACAGGGACGGGCGAAGAGCCTGGGTTGTCAGGCCTGCCACGGCGCCAATGGCATCGGTATGGCCCCGGACATCCCGAATCTCGCCGGCCAGAAGGTGGGTTACATCGAGGCGCAACTCGTGGCGTTTCGCGCCAAAGACCGCAAGCACGAACTCATGAATGCGATTGCCGCGCAGCTCGCGGATGCCGACATCGAGAACCTTGCCGCATTCTGGAGCAGCCTGCGGGCCAGCGCCGGGGCGCATGATGCCGCGATCGCCGATGCCGCCGCGGAGGTCCGCAAGTCACGCATGATTTTCCCCGCGAGTTTCCCGGCGGATTTCGTGATCTATCGTGAATACTTCGATGCCGACAAGAAGCCCGTGAAACGCTCGTACGTAAACCGCGCGGCGCTGCACGCCGCACGGGCAAGCAAGGAGTTGCCGACAGGCTCGATCATCGTCGTCGAGAATGGACCTGCCGGCGCGGCTTCGGGATTCGCGGCCATGGAATCGCGTAAAGGGTGGGGCGCGAACATTCCCGAGATCCTGCGCAATGGAGACTGGAGCTACGCGTTGTTCGATGCGAAGCGCAATCTGCGTGCCGACACTAACTACGCGCGCTGTCTCGCGTGCCACAAGCCGAAGGCGGACTCGAGTTACGTGTTCGGGCTCGAGGATATCGCCGCGGCGAAGTAACACGCGCTGCAGGATCAGTCTTAGGGGCGAGTAGTGAGGATGTTGCGAGGCCAGACACGGCTTTGCAAATCAGCCCTTAGATGAAACACTGGCGCGGCAATGAGCCTGCATCGCCAGTCGAGCTGCCTGATATTCCTCGCGGCCGCGGGAATCGGTGGTGGCGCATTGGCCCGCGCCGCCGACGAGAATCCCGCGCCCGACATGCAGTCGCTCAAGACCTTGAGTCTCGACGAGCTCACAAACCTCGAGGTGACCTCCGTCTCGAAGCGTGCCCAGAAGCTCAGCGAAACCGCTTCGGCAATCGCCGTCGTCACCCAAAACGACGTCCTTCGTTCCGGTGCCAGCCGCCTGCCCGACGCGCTGCGCCTCGCTGGCAATCTCGAGATCGCGCAGATCAATGCGGCGCAATGGGCGATCAGCGCTCGTGGTTTCAACGCGCTGCTCAGCAACAAACTACTGGTGCTCATCGACGGCCGCACGGTCTACACACCGCTGTTCTCCGGTGTTTTCTGGGAAGCGCAGGATGTGCTGTTCGAGGATCTCGACCGCATCGAAGTGATCACAGGTCCGGGCGCCACGGTGTGGGGTGCCAACGCCGTCAATGGCGTCATCAACATCACGACGAGAACAGCGCGCGATACGCAGGGGCTGTATCTCGAGGCAGGCGCCGGCACCACGCTGCAGCCGTTCGGCGCCGCGCGTTATGGCGCCGCTCTCGGACCGGATACGCACTTCCGGGTCTACGGAAAATATTCCGGACGCGACAGTGCCTTGCTCAGCAGCGGCCAGGACCCGGGAAATGACTTGCGTCATGCGCAAGGTGGGTTCCGGCTGGACTCGCAGCTCACAGGCGACGATCTGCTGACGGTGCAGGGCGACCTGTACGACAACACGATTACGTTGTCCGGGCCCGGAGAGATCCTGACTCGCGGGGCAAATCTTCTCGGACGCTGGTCGCATCGCGCGTCCTCGGGCTCGGAATACAAGGTTCAGCTCTATGCCGACCGCGTGGATCGGGACGTGAGCAACTCCTACGAAGACACCCTCAGCACCTACGACTTCGATTTCCAGCACCAACTACCCGCGGGATCGCGCCACAACATCGTCTGGGGAGCGGGTTACCGGCTCGTACGGGACAATTTTGTTTCGCCGTCGATCGGTTTGCAGCCTGCACGGGCGGAGCTCAAGACCATCAACGCCTTCGTGCAGGACGAGATCGTGCTGGCGCCTGACAAGCTGCATCTGACCGTGGGCACGAAAATCGAGGACAACGACTACACCGGCGCGGAGCTGCAGCCGAGTGTGCGTCTCGCGTGGCAATTGCGCGAGAAACAGATGTTGTGGTCGGCGGTATCGCGCGCGGTGCGCACTCCGGCTCGCATCGACCGCGACTACTACATCCCGCCAGTCATTTTCGGCAGCCCCGATCTGGAATCGGAAACACTGCTCGCTTATGAGCTGGGTTATCGCGTGCGGCCGCACGAGCGGGTGTCATTGTCCGTGGCCGGCTACTACCACGACTACGACGACCTGCGCAGCATCGAACCCGTGAATCCACCCGCACCGATTCCAGTGGAATTCCTGAATGGCCAGGAAGGCGAGTCGTACGGCGTGGAGCTCAGCGCGGAATATCGCGTCACCGACGCGTGGCGGTTGCGCGCCGATATTGCCGAATTGCGCCTGCAGATCCGCCCGAAGGCTGGAAGCCGCGATAACAGCCGCGGGCGTCTCGAGGCGGCGGATTCAGAACATCACCTGTTGTTGCGCTCGTCCCTCGACCTGCCGCGTAACGTGCAGTTCGATGCAACCTATCGATATGTTAGCCGCGTGGCGAATCCGCAGTATGCAATCGGCGGTTACGGTGAGCTCGATGTCCGGCTGGGCTGGCTGGCTACCCAGCATCTCGAGCTGTCGATCGTCGGGCAGCATCTGTTGCGCGACCGGCACGGAGAGATCGGCGCTCCTCCCGGGCGGCAGGAAATGGAGCGCGGCGCATACGCGAAAGTCGCCTGGCGCTTTTGATGGGGACGCGGTTTCCTAGAAGGTAACCGGCCGCGCCAGGAATTCGTCGGTGCCGAAAAACATCTCGAAGCCGATGCCGATGCCGAAGCTCGGTTCGCGTTCCTGCGTGATTTCTTCCCTGGGGAACGTGCAGCTGATGCGCGTCTCCATCACCAGCCAGTCGCGCGACACGCTGCGCCGGTAGGCGAGCTTCACGCCGTAGTTTTCCGTGGGCACCGGCGCATCGAATTCGCCGCTGGTGAAGATCTCCGCGGCGATGGCGCGCCGATGCGCGAGCCCGCGCATCATCGACAGCGCGGTGTAACCGCGCACGCCCTCTGTTCTCTCGGAAAAAGTCCCCGAGCCAGTCCAGCGCAGCAGCCAGGTATCCCTGACGATGCGCTCGACATCGATGCGACTCGTGAGGCCGAACTTCTCGCTGTTCTGCCAGAACACGGTTTCGCGCAATGAGAGCAGCGTCGATTCGGACGAGCCACGCAGGAATCGATAGCTGCCCTTGACGAACGGATCGATCGGCGAGCGGACGCGGATTCCCGCATCGGCTTCGAATTGGCCGCCCTGGCGTGGTTCACGGTAGCGGATGCCAAACAACGTTTCGTCTTCCTCGACGGGACCGTACTGCCGCGGGATGGCGCCGGATTCCCGCTGGCGCTCGGTCACGAACTCCTCGCGGTTTACGCGTCCAACGAAAGCGTGCAGGCGCTGGTTGAGGTGCGGCAGCGGAATATCCACCTGGAAGCGCACGCGAGGCTTGAAGCCATCGAACTCATCCCAGAGCAGCGCCGGCGCGAGCGATCCGCTGGTTCTCTGGTAAGCGATCTCATCGGCGGTACTGCCAAACCTCTGATCGATGCGCATGGCCGAGCGCCACACAGCGTTCCAGACGCCGAGATGCGCACGGTCGATGAATGGCGTGTGCACCGGGCCCGGAACGTCGTAGGCGAACTTCGGTGGCGGCGCGGGTTCCTCGGCGCGGTAAGTAGCTTCGCCAGGATCATCGCTAGTAGGTGCCGGCGCCAGGATGATCGTGGGGTCGGGCGGCGTCGTGTCGGCGGTGCCCGGAGCATCGACCTGCGGATCGGGAGGCGGGGGCGCGGGCGCAGCCGGGTCTTGTGCCACCGCCAGCAGTGGCACCAACAACCAGCAAACAAGATTAGATCGTGCCCATCGACACACCATGTCGCCTCCGTAGTGCAGCATGGCAGTTGTCAGCGGGCGAAAGGGTCGGAGGATCCCTGGGGGAGGGGCGGACAAGTCCCACAAACGCTACGTACTGCGCGGTGGGCGGTCGTTACCGTGGAAACCCCGACTGCACCGCACGGTAACCTGCACACCAGGAGGCATCCAAATGAATATCGGCATCATCGGCGCGGGTGGCATCGGCACGGCGTTCGCGGCTCACGCGGCGAAAGCGGGATACGAAGTGATACTGAGCAACAGTCGCGGGCCGCAGTCCCTGGCCGCGGCGGTGGCCCGCTTGGGACCTCGCGCCAGCGCGGCAACACGTGAGGCTGCGGCGCAGGCCGACATCGTCGTGCTCGCGGTGACGTGGAACCACGTGGAAACCGCGCTCGCCGGATTGCCTCCCTGGAATGGACGCATCCTCGTCGATGCCACCAATCCCATCCTCATGCCGGAGGTCCGCGCCGCGGATCTCGGCGGCCGCAGCTCGAGCGAAGTGGTGGCATCGCTGGCCCCGGGTGCGCGCGTGGTGAAGACGGCAAATAACCTGACGCCTGAATTGTTAGGCGCAGACCCCGTGCAGACTGGTGGCCATCGGGTGCTGTTCGTGTCGGGCGACGATGCCACGGCGAAGACGGACGTCAGCGGTGTAGTGACCAAGGCCGGGTTCGCGGTGGTTGATCTCGGACGCCTGGCGGTGGGCAGCCGGCTGCAGCAGTTTCCGGGCGGCCCGCTGCCGGGACTGAATCTCATCAAGCTGGGATAGGGTCGAGATCCGGCTATCCACTCGCACTCTTGCCGCGTGTGCGCGCGGTCTGGCGCAAGTGCACGACGAGGTGGCCGCCCAGGTCGCGCACATCATCCTCGGCGCCATGCATGAAGCTCGACTTGCGCCGGCGCATGAAATTGAGCCCGAGCACATACAGACCCGGCACATCGAGGACGCCGCCGTCGTGACGCAGCCGGCCCTTGGTGTCGAACACGGGAACGTGCAGCCACTGGAAATCCGGACGCGCTCCGGTGGCCCAGATGACGGTGCCTATCTTCTCGCGCGCAAAGTCGAGCGAGAGGCGCGGCGAATCGGCAACGCGCGTGGGAGCGAAGCGTTCCGGTGCCGTGAGACCGTCGCCACCGTCGTTGGGGCCGGCCCACTCGTCGATGCTATCGAGCAGGCGGGTCAGTTTCAGATCCGCCATGGCGCAATGATTGCGCAGCGAGCCGGAAAATTGAGCCTTGGTGCCATCGATCGCCACCAGCCGGCCGACGATGTTCACGCCGTGCAATGTGTTGAGGTCGAGTGTCGCGCGCTCCGGCGTGCCGACCAGCTGCGGTGAGGGCACGCGCCGCGCGCGAATGAGGTCGTCGACCTCGTCGTACCGTTGATCGAGAACGCCCGCCGCCTTGAGCCACCATTGGATATCCCGCCCGCGATACACGCGCGGCATGCGGATGTGTTCGCCCACGGCGAGCGTGACCTGGCGGCCCGAGCGCTGGATTTCATCGGCGAGCTGTATGCCAGTTGCCGACGCGCCAACGATGAGCACGCCCCGATCCTCGAGTTGTTGCGGATTGCGATAGTCACGCGACGAAATCGCGCTCACCGAGCTCGGCACCGCAGTCGCCAGATCGGGAATGTTCGGCAGGTTGTGCGCACCGCCAGCGCACACCACGGCGCGGCAACGCCACTGGCCGCGCTGCGTCATGACGCGGAACCCATCCTCGACCTGGTTGACCGAGAGCACCGGGGTCGAGGTGCGCACCGGCGCGCCAATCGTGAACGCGTAGCGGTCGATGAACTCGACGACTTCCGGCAGCGTCATGAAGCCGTCGAGATCGACGCCTCGATACTGATAACCGGGCAGGCGGCTCTGCCAGTTCGGCGTCAGCAATCGCAGCGAGTCCCACCGCTCGTGGCGCCAGGAGTTGGCGATCTGGCCGCGCTCGAACACGACGTGGTCGATCGCCCGCTCGGACAGGAAGCGGCTCATTGCCAGGCCCGAATGGCCGGCACCGATGACGATGACGTCAACGGTGCCGACGGACTGGCCACGGCGCAAAATGCGCATTACCTCACTTCGACCGCGACGTTGGTGGGGTTCGTCACGATGTCGAACACCGCCGAGCGCTTCTGTGATTGCGCCACCAGCGACTTGATGTCGTCCGCCGAGGCATCCGCATCGATTTCGTACACGATCTTGATGCCGTCGAATCCGTTGCGCACCTCGCTGTCGATGCCGAGGATTCCCTGCAGGTCCATGCCGGCTTCCAGCGTCGCCTTCACGGAACGCAGCTGAATCTTGCGGTTCTGCGCCACGGCGGCGATGCCGGCGGTGAGGCAGGAAGCGAGGCCGACCAGCACGTATTCGACCGGCGTTGCGCCTTTGTCTTCGGAGGCGAAGATCGCCGGATGATCGGCGTCGAACTTGAACTCGGTCTTATGGGATTGCTCGGCGCCCAGGCCGAAGAACTTCTCCACGGTCGAGCGGCTGTGCGTGCCGTTGACCCAACTGCACTCCGCGCGCCACTGGAAGCGGGCGGCTTCGGGTGCGTCCGTGAGTGCCTGGCGGGCACCCAGCAGCGCTTCGACGTTGACGCCGTTGTCGACTTTCATTGCGGTCATTTTCATCTCCATTGCTCCCGGGATTGGGGCCGGTCGACGACCGGCGATGGGGGAAAGCCTGATCCTGGTCCGTGGTACCGGGCGTGGTAGTGGGCGTGGGAAATGGGGGGTGTCCCCATTTTCGGAATTTCCCCATTATCCATTTCCCACGCTCCTTCCCACGTTCGAACCCACGGTCGACCGGCAGGATACCGCTCAAGGAGAAACTCATGTCCCGTTACCAAAACATCTGCGAAACCATCGGCAACACGCCGCTCGTCAGGCTCAACCGGCTCGCGCCGGCCGGCGTCAACGTGTACGTCAAAATGGAATCATTCAACCCGATGGGCTCGGTCAAGGACCGCCTGGCACTGGCGGTCATCGAAGACGCCGAAAGAACCGGCGCGCTCAAGCCCGGGCAGACGGTGATCGAGGCCACCAGCGGCAATACCGGCATCGGTCTCGCCATGGTGTGCGCACAGAAGGGCTATCCACTGGTCGTCACGATGGCCGAGAGCTTCAGCGTCGAGCGCCGCAAGCTGTTGAGGTTCCTGGGTGCCAAGGTGGTGCTGACGCCGGCGGCGGAGAAGGGCACCGGCATGCTCGCGAAGGCCGTGGAGCTGGCGCAGACACATGGCTGGTTCCTGTGCCGGCAGTTCGAAAACCAGGCGAACGCCGATGTGCACTCGCGCACTACCGCGCAGGAAATCCTCGCCGACTTCGAGGGCGAGCCGCTCGACTGCTGGGTCACCGGCTTCGGCACCGGTGGAACGCTGAAAGGCGCGGCGCGCGCGCTCAAGAAAGCCCGCCCCGCAATCAGGATCATCGCCGCGGAACCCGACAACGCGCAGGTGCTCGGCAGCGGCATCGCGCAACCGCGCAGTGCCAACGGCGCGCCCGCGGGCAGCCACCCGCGTTTTCGTCCGCACCTCATGCAGGGCTGGTCGCCGGATTTCATCTCGACACTGACCGAAGAGGCGGTTGCCGCCGGGCTCGTCGATGAGATCGTGCCGGTCGCCGGCGCGGATGCCCTGCGCCTGGCGCGCGAGCTTGCGCGTCAGGAGGGCATCTTCGTCGGCACCTCGAGTGGCGCGACGCTGGCCGCGGCGCTCACCGTGGCCCGCCGCTCGCCGCCGGGTTCCAACATCGTCTGCATGCTGCCCGACACGGGCGAGCGCTATCTATCGACGCCGCTGTTCGAAGACATCAGCGAGGTGATGACGCCTGAAGAGCTGGCGCTGTCGCGCTCCACGCCGTTGTGCCGTTTCGATACTCCGTCGGCGGCGCCGGCACCGGCGGCTGCGCCTGCGCTGCCGATCGATGCCGAGGCGGCGCAGCAGGTAGACGAGCTCATCCGCAACGAGCCGGTAGTGTTGTTTGCACTCGAGTGGTGTGAGTTCTGCTGGTCGGTGCGCAAGCTGTTCACGAAACTCGGGATCGCGTATCGCAGCGTCGACCTGGACTCGGTGGCTTACCAGCAGGACGAGCTCGGCGGCAAAATCCGCGCGGTGCTTGCCATGCGCACTGGCGCGGCCACCATCCCGCAGATTTTCGTCGGCGGCGAGCACATCGGCGGCTGCACGGACTTCTTCGATGCCTGGCGCAACGGCTCCATGGCCAAACGCCTGACCGAAAACCACATCGCCTTCGACACCGCCGCGGAAATCGATCCGTACACGCTGCTGCCGAAATGGCTGCAGCCGCGGAAGACCGCTTGAGACATGTCGATGCGTAGCGTCTATCCACCCATCATCGATGTCGCGCATCTGGAGCGGGCGCAGCCTCACAAGGCCATCGATACCGCCTGCCGTGAGTGGGGTCTGTTTCAGATCGTCGGGCACGGCATCGACGCGCGCCTGACCGCCGCGGTCCAGCGCCAGATGCGCGCGTTCTTCGCGCAGCCGACGGCGGTCAAACGCGCCATCTCGCGCACGGCCGAGAACCCGTGGGGTTTCTTCGACAGCGAGCTCACCCGCAATGCGCGCGACTGGAAGGAGATCTACGATTTCGGTCCCGCGGAGGGCGAGCTCATCGTTCCGCAATGGCCGGCAGAATTGCCCGCATTCAAGCCCGTCATGCGCGAGTTCTACGACGCCTGCGATGCGCTGGCGTTGCGCCTGTTGCGCGTGATCGCGCGCAATCTCGGCATGCCGCCGGACTTTCTCGACGCGAACTTTCGGCCGCTGCACACGAGCTTCCTGCGTCTGAATTACTACCCGCCGTGTCCCTCGCCCGAGCGGCCGGAGGATTTGGCGCTGCCGCGCCAGGGATTTCTTGGCGTCAATCATCACAGCGACTCCGGCGCGATCACGCTGTTGTTGCAGGACGAGCAGCCCGGCCTCGAAGTATTCCAGCGCGGCACGTGGTGGCCGGTGGAGCCGCGATCCGACACGCTGGTGGTGAACATCGGCGACATCGTTCAAGTGTGGTCCAACAACGGTTACCTCGCCCCGCTGCATCGCGGCCTGGCCAACGCCGGCGAGCAGCGCTTCAGCGTGCCGTTCTTTTTCAATCCGGCCTACAGCGTGGAGTACGCGCCATTGCCATCGACCATCAATGACAGCAACCCACCGCGCTACCGCCCCATCAGCTGGCGCGAATTCCGTGCGCGCCGTGCGGCCGGCGATTACGCCAGCCATGACGACTATCACCAGATCAGTCACTACGCCGTTTGAACTTCAGGACATCAACTATGGCATTCATCGACATCATTCCCGACACCGACATCAGCGCCGAAGTACGCGCCATGTACCAGCGCCAGGAATCACACTGGGGCTTCGTCCCTAACTACGCAAAAGTGTTCTGCCACCGCCCGGAGATCATGGGCCTGTGGGCGGCGCTGCAGGCGGGCATCAAGCAACACATGGACAAGCGGCGCTTCGAGTTGATCACCTTTGCGGCGTCGCACACGCTGCGCAGCACGCTGTGCTCACTGGCGCACGGGCGGGCGCTGACCGCGTTTTTCACCACGGATGATGTCGAAGCCATGGCGAGGGGCGCATCGCCGGCATCGCTGACCGATGCCGAGGCGGCGATGATGGCGTTTGCCCGCAAGGTGGCGCGCGGCCCGTACCTGATCACCGCCGCCGATGTCGATGAGCTCAAGAAGCACGGCTTCAACGATGGCGAGGTTTTCGATATCGCGGCGGCGGTGTCGGCGCGCGCGTTCTGGACCGGCGTGATCGAGTCCCTGGGCGTCGAACCCGAAGAGCCCTTCCTGCACCTCGAGAGCGGGTTCAGGAAGGCTCTGACGGTAGGCAGGCCGATCGTGATTGGGAACGGAAGCGGCTACTGATTCGCGGCGGCGAGCGGCGGGCCCGAGAATTCCGACTCCAGAATCACTTCGACTTCGTCACTGACACCCATCGTGGTGCCGGCGGCCGGTATGCCGATGGTCACGCCGAAGTCAGAGCGCTTGAATTTGCCACGCGCCGAGAAGCCGATGCGCGCGCGCGGTTCCATCGGGTGACTCGCATAGCCGCCGTTGTAGCTGGCGTCGAGCACGATGGGCTTGGTGACGCCGTGCAGCGTCAGGTCGCCGTTGATGCGGAATGAATTCTGGCCCGTGACCTCGATGGACTTCGAGCGGAACGTCATCTGGGGAAAACTCCCGGCATCGAGCCAGTCCTTGCTGGTCAGCATCTCGAGGAAGCTCGACGGCACATTGTCGGCCGCGACGGAGCGCGCATCCACCGTGGCGCTGACGCGTGATGCTGCGAGCCGGGACGGATCGAACTCGAGCTGCGCGTCGAAGCGGGTGAATCGCGCGGTGTACTTGGAGAACCCGATGTGATTCACGCGGAACAGGAGGCTCGCGTGCAACGGGTCGAGCCGGTACGCGCCCGCGGGCACGGGAGCCGCGGCGGTCTTGTCGAGCGCGGCGGCGAACGGGGAATACGCCGTGAAAGCAACGGCGACAAAGGTGACCAAACGACGCATGTTCCTGACTCCTGAATAATTTGTGAGGGTTCAGGAGGTAGTCGAACGGGCAGGCGGCATTTCGACATCGAAAAGCTCGGGCACGTAGCACGGGAATTGGCGTTGAGCCTCCACCACTAATGCCAGATCGATGTCGACGCAAAAAAGTGGCACCGCCTCGGATGTCTCGCCAATGAGCTCACCGCTCGGCGAGTACGCGAATCCGCGCCCGCCGAAGCGCGGTTCGGCGTCGATGGAGCGGGAAACTCGATTGGAACTGAGCACATAACAGCCTGAGGCAATCGCCGCCATGCGCGCGGCGGCATCCCAGGTGCGCATCGAGGTTCCGCTGGCGCGCGGCACGAGGATGACGTGCGCCCCCTGGCGCCGGTAATGACGTGCCCATTCGGTGAACATCAGTTCGGTGCACAGCAGCACGCCGAAGCGAACGCCGCGGTGCTCGAAGGCCTCGAAGCCCGACTGCCCCGCGGCGAACCAGGAGCTTTCGAAGAATCCTGGCTCCTGCGGAAAATATTGCTTGTGATGGACGGCGCGATACTCGCCCTCGGCCATCAGGAAAGCTTCATTGGCAAGCCGGTTCGAGTTGCCGACAGGCCGGGAGCTCACCACGGCGCCCGGCAGCGTTGCGAGGGTTGCCAGTGCCAACTGGTTCGCGTCGATGCTGATCGCCGCGAGGTAAGCATCAAACGTGTTTTCGCGGGCAACCCAGGGACCGAACGGCAGCTCATTCATCAGGGCGACGTCGGGCCGCTCACGCTCGAGACGCTGCGCGAAGCGCTTCCAGGCGAGGTCGTCCGTCGACAGCTCATCTGGCAGCTGACACACACTGACCTTCACCAGATGCTGACTCGCGCCTTGGGTTCAAGATACAGCCGGTGCCCTGGCTTCACATCGAACGCGACGTACCAGGCGTCCAGGTTGCGAACCGTGGCGATCCGATAGGTTTCCGGCGCGTGACTATCGGAGCTCAACAACGCGCGTAGGCCGTCCTCACTGTTTTTCCCCCGCCAGCTGCGTGCGAACCCAATGAAGAACTGGCGGTCCTGTTCGCGCACGTATTCCCGGTCGTTGGCTTTGGCGCCGAGCGCGCGGCGATGGGCGTCGAACGCCGCGGCCAGCCCCCCGAGGTCGGCAACATTCTCGACCAGCGTCTTGCGGCCATCGACACTCAAATCGGGCAAGGGTCGATAACTCGAGAACTGCCGGAGCAGCGGGGCGACGGCGGCCTCGTAGTTAGCCTGGTCGGCGGCAGTCCACCAGTGGACCTTGCTGCCGCTGGCGTTGTAATCCGCGCCGAGCGTGTCGACGAAATGGCTGGCTTCGTGACCGACGATCGCGCCGATGGCGCCATAGTTCGCCGCGTCCGAGGCCGCCGGATCGAACTTCGGCGGCTGCAACAGCGCCGCGGCGAAGTTGTAGGCGTTCTGCTGAAACAGCAGCACTGCCCCCGGTGTCTGTGGCGCTATCCACCAATCGGTGTGATCGATGGGTTGGCCTACCCGGCGCAGCGTCTGTTGATAGTTCCAGTCGGCGAGGCGCCGCAGATTGCCCAGCGCATCCACGGGGCTCACCGAGAGCGTCGAGTAGTCCGGCCATGCATTCGGATATCCCACGCCGAAGTACAAGGCCTGCAACTTGGCCAACGCCTCGGTCCTGCTCGCCGGCGACAGCCAGCTCACGCCGCTGACGCGCTGACGGAATGCCGCGATGACGTTGTTGGCGATGGCCTGCACGCGCGCTTTCTGTTCCGCCGGGAAATACCGCTTCGCGTATGCGCGTCCGAGCGGACCGCTCATCGCCTGCTGAGTGACTTCCATGGCGCGCTGCGCGCGCGGGACGGGCACGAGGGGTGTGCTTGCGAACCCGCGCGGCAGCACTTCGGAATACTGGTCGATGGCGCGAAAACGTAGATAGTCCTGCCACACCGGCAACGGCTGTGAGGCAACCAGCTTCGCCGCGCCTTCGACGGCGGTCGGCTGCCAGACGACCAAGGAATCTTGCTTCGCGAGGCCGGCTGCCGCGAAAAACGCGGACCAGTCCATGCCCGGCGCCCGCCGGGCGAAGTCGGCGCGGGTCCAGAGATTGTCGGCGTTGCGCTCGTCGCTCGACGCTTCGCTTGTGGCGTGGCTCTGGGCGATGGCGGTTTCGAGCGCCAGCACGCCCTCCGCCCGCGACCCGGCGCGATCGAATCCGGCGAGCTCCAGCACCTGCGTGATACGCGCGAGATACCGGGCGCGAAGCCCCTGCGCTTCCGACGAGGAGTCGAGGTAGTGACCGCGTTCGGCAAGGCCGAGACCTCCCTGCAGCAGATAGGCGACGTACGACGCCTCACCGTGATTGCCGACCTCGACCGCCAGGCCTAACAAGTGAGCGGAGTGGTATACGCCCCAATTGAGAGGGCCGACATCGGCGCGCAGCTCGCTGCCGAGCAGGCGACTGAGCGCCGCCGTGTCACGCACCGCGGCGATGCGATCGAATGTCGCCTTCAACGGCGTGAAGCCCTGCGCTTCGATGGCGGATTCGTTCAGGTAGGCGGCGCGAAAATCCGCCACCTTGCGAGCCTCAGAGCCGGCGGGCGCCGTCGCGGCATTGTCGATGAGCTGCGTAACCTGCCGTGCAGTCAGCTCGCGAATTTCGTGGCGCGCGTTCCAGCGGGTGTTGCCCGCGGGAATCTCCGTGGCCTTGAGCCAGGCGCCGTTGGCGTAGGCAAAGAAGTCGTCGCCAGGATGGATGTTGTCGTCGACGCCGGCGTCAGCCGGCGTCTGCGCGCTTGCCAGGGTGGCGGTGGCGCACAGCAATGCGCTGGCCAGAGTTGCCCGGAACGATGTGTTGGTCATGCCGCATGCTAAGAGCTTCGTTCGCCACGGCCCTGCCGCGGGCAGACGAGATTCGATCAAAATCGGACACGCGGGCGGCCACGCAAAGTCGCATGTTTCCTCGATCGGATGCATGCTACCCGCTCCCCAGGGATGTCTGAAAATGAACGCACGCGCCACCTCCGTCGATCTGCTGTTCGTGATTTCGCCGCACTCGCTGCTGCTCGACATAGCGGGGCCTGCCGAGGCCTTTCGCCTGGCCAACCTGCGGCTCGCGCAGGCCCGTCAACCGCCGCATTTTCGCCTGCGTTTCACCGGCCCCGTCGCGAGCCCGGTCACGTCCGTCGGGTTGCCACTCGCGGCGTTGGAACCATTGCCGGCGACGCTCAAGTCGCCGACCTGGGTGATCCTGGTGGGCCAACCCACGGCGCACATCCTGCACGTGACGCCGGCCATGCACCGCGTTGCGCGGTGGCTGCGCGGCGTGGTGCGCGAACACCTGGAGCCCATCGACACGCCAAGTCGCCTGGTCACGATCTGCTCCGGCACCTTGTTAGCCGCGCGCGCCGGAATGCTCGACAACCGCCGCTGCACTACTCATCACGATCTGCTCGCACTGCTGCGCGCGCTCGCGCCGGGCACTCAGGTGGTGGATAACCGCGTGTTCGTGGTCGACGGGCCGATCGCCTCCAGCGCCGGCATCACCGCCGGCATCGATCTGGCGCTGCACCTGATCGCCGCCGAATGTGGCGAGTCGCTGGCCGCCGGCGTCGCGGAGGACATGGTGGTCTATCTACGGCGATCGCCGCGCGATCCGGAGCTGTCGCCGTTCCTCGCCAACCGCCGCCACCTGCACTCCGCCGTACACCGCGTGCAGGACGCCATCTGCGCCGACCCACGGCGGAACTGGCACATGCCCGCGATGGCGCAGATCGGCCACGTCACCGGGCGGCACCTGCTGAGATTGTTCGTTCATCACGCCGGCGTGTCGCCGCTGAAGTTTCTGCGCGTCATCAGGCTGGAACGAGCCCAGCAGTTGATCGAGCGCGGTGCCAGCGTCGCGCATGCCGCCGACATCGCCGGCTTCCGGTCGGATCTGCATTTGCGCCGGGCGTGGAACCGGGAGTGGGGCGGGTCGCCGCGCGATGCGCAGAAGACGTCGATGGCCAGGCAGCGCTCCAGCACCCAGTCCGCGACCAACACCTGGCAATAACCTATTGATGAATGGCGTTGGCGGCCGATTGCCTTACATACCGCGAAGGGCAGCGCGAAACGGCCGGCTTCGTCGGATCGAATTGCTGCGACGCTGCGCAGCGCGTGAAACGGCCGGTAAATGTCGACAGTCCCAAATAGGGCAGTTCCGCTGTTCCACCAACACCGAAGCCCAGCGGCGAATGGCTTGCCAGCATCACGAGGACGAACAAAGCCCGAATTTGGGTCAAGAGGCGCATGGGAGTTAGCCGAACGGCGCCCGCGCAAATCGACAGCGTCGGTGCAAGTCACAGGTGCGTGGCCCGCTGCCTCCTCAACTACGGCTTGTGGTGCCCGGCACCGATCAAGCTCTTGAGGTGTTCGAGGTCCGCGTGGCGCGTCGCAATATCGGAACGATTCGCCGCAAGCCGCAGGTCGCGCAGCACTTCGAGCGAACGCAGCAGCACCGGCAGCGGAGGGCCGCTGGCGGTAACACTTTCGAGATGCACCTCGCCTAACTTTGCCGCCGGCACTTCGATGAAGCGCTTCACGAGGTTGTCATGGTGCTGGCTGGCAATTCGGCCGTACAACTCGCAAAGCTCGAGGTACACGCGCGCATTGCGCTGAAACCAGTCCGCGCGCGCGTGTGCGGCGCCTAGCGCGAGCAACTGATCGAGAAAGCTCTCGTGCCTCATGCTTTCACGCAGTCTTGCCTGGTCCGCTGGTGGCATGAAGGACATCTTGTCGACCAGCAGTTGGGCGTAGTACTGATCGTTGGCGCGGCACAGGCCCAACAACAGGTCGAGCTCGTTGATGCCGGAGAAATCGCCGGCGTTCGCGCCGCGATACAGCTGCCGGCCGACCATGTAAGGCTTGTAGTAAGGACGCACCGAGAAGAAGAAACGATCGACGTCGAGGCGGTCGAACAGCCGCTGGTTGGAGTGGATGACTGCCTCGAGCGCATGTTTGGCGGCGGCGAAAGGGACATCGACGATCGGGCTCGACATTCCGAGCGGCACTACTTTCGCCAGCGCGTCGGCCGCCAGCTGCAGCAGCAGGATGCCGCGCGTGTTCTCGTCGATGAACAGGATTTCATCGGGCAGCGAGGTGAAACTCTTGCGCACGCCGGCGTTGGCGAAGTTGAGGTGCGCGATGTGTGCGGTCGAGAATCGCGGCGCCATGCCGAGCGCCGCGCCGACGTGCATCGCCAGCGACGACGCCTCGGGAAACGGCGAGCGTTCCTCGCGGGCCGGATTCGTCAGCTCGTGACGCCGCAGCGCCGCCAGGTACATGCCGACGTTTCCGAGAACACCGAATGCGGTTTCGAAGCCGTCGCCGGTATCGCCTTCCGCCAGCAGCGCAATCACGTGCACATGACCTTCATCGCGCAGTTGCGACTTCAAGTTCGTACCGCCTCGCGATATGTCGGCCCGGTCATCCTGCGCGAAGTAGAGGTTCTCGAGCTCCGTATTGATCGCCGCGAAGGGGCCGCGGATCCAGCGGTCGAAGGCGTCCGAAAGGTTGCTCATGCCAGCAGCCTGCCGAATCGTGACATGCTCTGCAAATGGCCAACCCCAGTGACGATGGCTCCGGCTATTTCCTCTACCACTCCATCGGCATGTTCAAGGGCAAGGCCGAGCGGATTTCCGAAGCTTTGGCACGCGCCGCAACGCTCTGGGGAACACCGGGCGACGCTCAATGGCCGCAGTCACTTGAGATCCGGCAGCAGTTCCTCGCCCGATGGGCAGATCTCATCGGTGCGCCCGCCGGCACCATGGCGGCGGCGGAGAATGTCACCACCGCGCTGTACTCGATCATTGGCGGACTCCCGGATCAATACCTCACAGGCCGCACGCTGCTCATTGCCGCGGATTGCTTCCCGAGCCTGCATTTTCTGCTGTCGGGCATGGCCGAGCGACGCGGATTCACCATCGACACCGTGCCGATGCGGCCTGGCGAATCCTGGGTGCGCGACGAAGATTTTCTCGCGCGCTGGGATCCGAAAGTGGGCGTCGCGCTGCTGACCTGGGTGACGTCCACCGCCTCACACCGCTGCAACCTTCGCGCACTGGTCGAGCACGGTCGCGCGATGGGCTCCGTGGTGGGCGTGGATATCACGCAAGGCGTCGGCATCGTCCCGTTCAACGTGCAAGCGACGGATGCAGACTTCGTGGTGGGCTCGACGCTCAAATGGTTGTGCGGCGTCGCCGGTGCCGGGGTGCTGCAAGTCCACGATCGCCTGCTGCGCGAGTGCCGCCCGGAATTGCGTGGATGGTTCAGCCAGGAAGATCCGTTGGCGTGGTCGCTCGACTCCTTCGCGTATGCGCGCGATGCGCGACGCTTCGATCACGGCACGCCCTCGATCCTCGCCTGCGCGGCCTGCCTGCCCGCGCTCCACTGGCACGCGCAGCAGAATCTTGCGGACCTGCAAACTCACAATCGTCAGCTCATCGAGCCGATCCTGGCAGGTTGCAACGACCTTGGGCTCGAGCTGGCGAGCCCAAAGGAAGCGCAGCAACGCGGAGGCAGCGTGATGTTTCGTTTGCCGGTGGAGTCTGACCCAGCGATGGTCGTAGCCGCGCTGCGCGAGCAAAGGGTGTTCGCGGATTGCCGCGGAACGACGCTACGCCTGTCGCCGGGGAACCTCACAACCATCGATGGGGTCGATCGATTGCTGCGGTCGCTGCGCGCACTAGTCAAACGGAGGTTGTCATGATCACCAACTCGCAATCCGGAACTAACATTCAGGAGGTCGCCGACGGCATCTTCCGGATCAACACGCCGGTCGCACTGCCCGGCAACGTCGGGCAGTTCAGCTTCAATCAGTACCTCATCGTGGATGACGCGCCGTTGTTGTTTCACACCGGACAGCGACATTTGTTTCCGGTCGTGAGTGAAGCCATCCGCAGCGTGATGCCGCTCGAGAACCTGCGCTACCTGGCGCTGTCGCACTTCGAAGCCGACGAATGCGGCGCGCTGAATTCCTTTCTCGCCGCGGCGCCGCAGGCGGTACCCGTGTGCGGCAGGGTGGCGGCCATGGTGTCGATCAGTGATTTCGCGGATCGGGCGCCGCACGCGCTGGCCGACGGCGCGGAGCTCACTCTTGGCCGGCATACGTTTCGCTGGTTCGACACGCCGCACATGCCGCACTCGTGGGAGTGCGGGCTTGCGATGGATGTGACCACGCGCACTTTTTTCTGTGGTGATCTGTTCACGCAGGGTGGCGGCGGCGAAATCGCACTCACCGAATCCGACATCCTCGGTCCGAGCGAGGCCTTTCGCGCGCCGCTCGACTACTTTGCACACGCGCCTCAGACCACGGCCATTCTGGCGCGGCTTGCGCTCGAGCAGCCGACGACGCTCGCTTGCATGCACGGCAGCGCCTGGCGCGGTGACGGCGGAAAACTGTTGCGCGAGCTCGCGGTTGCGCTGGCCGCGTAGTCCTATTGAAACGGGTCGGCGAAACGCGGATCCGCGATCATTTCCTCATCGGTGAGCGTGCGCAGGAAGGCTTCCAGCGCCTCTTTATCCGCTTCTGACAGATTCATGCGGGCCGGCGTTCCGTCAAGGCTGCGCAGAAGCGGATCGAGGTTGGGACTGTCCTTCACGCCGTGATCGTAGTGATCGATGACTTCGCGCAGGGTCGCGAAGCGGCCATCGTGCATGTAGGGCGCGGTGAGCGCGATGTTGCGCAGCGAGGCAGGACGAAACACGCCATGCGACCCGTCGCGTTGCAAGGCCGGAATTGTGGTTCCGGGATCCGTGACCACCGCATCGATGCCATTGTTCGCGTGCCACACATTCGCCGCGGCCGGCAGGTCGTGGCACAAATTACAGTTCTGATTGCCCACGCCGCGGAATATTTCGAGGCCGCGCATCTCCTGCGCGTCGAGCACCAGGCTGCAATCGATGGGCTCATTGTCCATCGAGGTGCAGGCACGATCGAATTCCGAGCGGTAGGAGATCAGCGACTGCACGTATTGCTCGAGGGCCAGCAGGACGCGCGTGCCTGTCACCTCCGGAGTGCCGAACGCCGACTGGAAGAGCGGGCCATAGAAAGGAGTGGCATCCACTTTCGCCACCGTCATCGACAGCGTGCTGCCCATCTCGAGTGGGTTTTGCATGGCCTCCCTGATCACCTCCGACAGGTCCGACGCGCGCATGTCCGAGAACCACGAGTGTTGAGTGTTGTAGCGCGCATTGGCGAGCGCCATGGAATTGCGCTTCAACGGGATGCCGAGCACGCCGGTGCTGAACGCCTCCGGCGAGGCAAAGCCGTGCGACTGCTGATGGCACGAGGCGCACGCGACGGTGTTGGTGATAGATAGCCGCTTGTCATGGAACAGTGCGCGCCCCAGCGTGGCCCCGGCGTTGGTGGTGCGGTTGTCCTCCTGCTGGTCCCACATTGGAATCTGTGATTCGCTGGACATGCGATACACGAACGGCAACGGCAGCTGTTCGTCCTGGTAGACGAGACTCGTGGCCGGCAGCGTCGGAGCACCCGGTAGCGGTGCGGGAGCGGCGATCATGAAAATATCGGCCAAGGAGCCGCCGAAGGCATCGCTCGCCGTGACCGTGACCTCGACCGCGCCGACGGTAGTGAGACGGCCTTCCAGGCGAGTGCCGTTTACGGTGACGCCGGGCGCACCGCGCACACTGACCGCATAGCTCAACGAATCGCCGTTCGTATCGCCGAACGTTGCGCCATTCATGGTCGCATCCAGGCTGATGCTGTCGTTGACCGCGACGATGAGATCGTCGGGTGGAAGTTGGACGTACGGAACGGCGTTCGGATTGACAATGATGTGGAACTGATTCCGTTCCGTCTGGCCCGCCGAATCGCTGACTGTCACGGTCACTACGACGAAGCCCACTTCCTCGGGATTGCCCATCACACGCGTGCCTTCGATACGGAGGCCGCGGGGCGGATCTGGATCTCCCGCGGGGTTGAAAGCGTCGCCCAGCGTGATTTCGTAGCGCAGCGCGTCGCCGTCGGGGTCCGTGAACGTGCGGCCGTTCTGCGAGACGTCGTAGTCGAAGGAGTGCAGGTGGATGGCTTGCTGAGTGGTGTTCGGCAGCGTCACCACCGGAGGACGGTTCGTGACCGGGGGCGTCGGTGGCGGTGCTGGTGGTGCCGGCGGAGTGCCGGAGTCCGGCGGAGGCGCGCCGCCGGAACCTCCCCCGCCACCGCATGAGGACAGCAGTGCGGTTAGCGACATCGCGAGCGCAATGCGGACCGGGTTGGCGGACGGAGCGAACATGAGCGGCTATGGTGAGGCCACCAGCGCGCGAATGAAACTGTGCGCGCGTTGCGCGCGTTCATACACGTCGCGAAAACGGCAGCGGGCCCCTAAGATGCGGTCCATGAACAGTCCTCGGCCTGCCCGGTGATCACGCTCGAGGAGATCAAGCGCCGCAAGCTCGGGCGCTGGGCGCTGGCCTACATCGCCGGGGCCTGGGTGCTGCTTCAGGTGGTCGACCTCGTCGGCGGGCGATTCGGCTGGCCGGACGTCTGGTTGCGCTGGCTCATCGTCCTCGTCGCCGTGGGATTCCTGGTCACCTTGATCATCGGCTGGTACCACGGTGAACGCGCGGCACAGCGAGTCAGCGGAATCGAAGTCGGGCTGCTGACTGCGCTGCTCGTCATTGCCGCGGTGGCGTTGTACTGGGTCGGCCCGTCGGAATCTGCGTCGGTCCCCGCGGTGGCCGCCACGGCCAGCGCCGACGACAAGACCGTTACGAATATCGACGAAGTGCCGGACGCTTCACTCGCCGTGTTGCCGTTCGAGAACATCAGCTCGTCCAAGGAGCAGGAGTACTTTTCCGACGGCCTCACCGAAGAGCTGCTCAACGTGCTGGCGCAGATTCCCGATCTGCGCGTGGCCGCGCGCACCTCGGCTTTCGCGTTCAAGGGCAAGCAGGAGACCGTCGACGTCATCGGCCGCACGCTGCGCGTGGCGCACGTGCTCGAAGGCAGCGTTCGCAAGTCCGGCGAGCGCATCCGCATTTCCGTGCAGCTCATCGATACGCGCACCGGGTTCAGGCAATGGACACAGACCTACGACCGGGACCTCAAAGACGTCTTCGCCGTCCAGGATGAGATCAGCCGCGCGATCGTCCAGGAGCTGCGCGTGCGCATGGGCAACAGTCCCGCGATCTCGAAGACCACCGAGCCGGAGGCCTATGCCTTCTATCTACAGGGCACGCAGGCGATGCAGGAGACGGGCACGCCGCGCGAGTATCTGTCGAAGGCAGAGCGGAACTTCAGGAAGGCGCTCGAGATCGATCCGGACTATTCCGCGGCGCTGGCGGGCCTTGCGGAAGCGATCCGCACGCAGGCTTACGTCGGGCTCATCAACGCCAGGGAGGGTTACGCCCAGGCCGGCGGGTACGCGCACCGCGCCTTGAAGTCGAACCCCAATGAGGCGCTGGCGCACGCCGTGCTCGGCACGATGACCGACTGGGGAAAACGCGACTATGCCGCAGCGGAAGCACACTATCGCCGCGCACTCGAGCTCAATCCCAGTGCATCGCGCTTTCGGACTTACTACGGCTGGCTGCTGGCCCGCCTGGGCCGGATCGAGGAGGCGCTGCGCGAAGGGCGTCGTGCAGTCGAAACCGATCCTCTATCCATCAGTGCGCGCTCCAACTACGGGTCATTGCTGTCATTTGCGCGCAAGTTCGACGAGGCGATCGAGCAGTACCGGGCTGCGCTGGCGCTCGATCCCGACGATACGGTGACCGTCGCCAACCTGGCCGCGCTTTATGCGCAGGCCGGACGGGTGCCCGAGGCGATCGCGCAGGCGGAACGTGCGCTCAAGCTCGATCCGGATTTGCCCTTCGCGATCGCGTCCGCCGGATACGCCTATGCAAAGGCGGGCCGGCGCGCCGACGCGGAGCGCATGCTGGTGAAACTCAAGAACCGCGATGGCGACGCGAAGCCCTACATGATCGCCAGCGTGTATATGGCGCTCGGGGATCGCGACGAGACCTTTCGCTACCTGCAGGAGGCGGCGGATGGCATTGACGACATGGCGGCCGACCTGCCCATGGATCCGGTGTTCGATACGGTGCGCGACGATCCGCGCATGGCGGGCATTCTCGCAAAGCTCAAGCTGTCGCCGCAGAAGTGACTGCAACGCAAATGACGGCTCATTCGTCATGTGTGAATCAACCGGGGAGTTGCACATGAAGAACCTGATCCTCGTGCTGGGGCTGGGAATGTTGGCGGGATGCGCCGCGGTCGGCAGTCCACCGGCCGAGAACCCGGGCAACCTGCAAGCCGTGGAGCTGCCCGACTATGGCAGCGACCGCGGCATCGGCTGGGCATCCACCGCCGAGGAATACGCCGCGGCGCGCGCGGATGCGCGCTATGTGATGGAGCAATTCACATACGTGAGCGACGGGCTGACCGTCGGCGCCTATCTCTATCACGCGCGCGAGCCCGGGCCGAAGTTGGCGCCCGTCATCGTGTTCAACCGCGGGAGCTTCACGCGGCCGAACGGATTCGCCGGGGAAATGCTGGTGATGGCGCATCGCTTCGCGCAGGCCGGGTTCATCGTCGTTGCGCCTCACTACCGCGGCAGCAACGGCTGGGCCGGCCGTGACGAGCTCGGCGGTGCCGAGCTGCACGACTTGATGAACCTGCCGCGCGAGATCGCGCGCCTTCGCGGCGCCGATGCATCACGGTTGTTCCTGGCCGGCGAGTCGCGCGGCGGCGCGATGGTCTACATGGCGCTGCGCGATGGATTCCCGGCGCGCGCCGCGGCGGTGTGGGGCGCGTTCACCGATCTCGCAGAGCTCGCGGCGGGAGGCCCTCAGGCCAAGTTCTTCAACGTCATCTGGCCGGAGTACGAGAACAATCGCGACGAGCTGTATCGCACCCGCTCGGCGTTGCGCTGGGTGGACAAGATCGACGCGCCGGTGCTGATCATGCACGGGAGCGCGGATGATGACATTCCGCTGTCGCAGTCGCAGCGCATGGACGCGGAGCTGACGCGGCTCGGCAAGGCGCACGAGTTCATCGTGTTCGATGGGCAGAAGCACACCATCGGCGGGCGCGGCGCCGAGCGCGACGCGGCGACGATCAAATGGTTCAAGAAATTCGCTAACTGATGTACGTGCACCGCGTCGCGCTTCGGCCTACCATCGCATCCACGGAGGAATGATGGGCCGAAGGGAGCGATGGTGGTGGATGCGGCGCGGACTCACGCGCTCGGCGATGTTGGCGAGCGGAATGGCCGCACTGCTGCTGGGGTTGGGATTTACGGCGCACGCCGCCGACAGCAAGGCGGTCAGTAAACAACAAACAACGCCGGAGGTGCGCTCCGCCGCCGCGCTGGTGGTGGATGCGAACAACGGCACGGTGCTCTTCGAGCGCGGTGCCGGCGTGGTCACGCCCATCGCGTCGATCACCAAGCTCATGACGGCGCTCGTCGTGCTCGACGGTCAGCAGCCGCTCGATGAAGTCATCAAGATCACCGCCGACGATCGCTGGAAGGGCAAAGGTGCCTTCTCGCACATCCCCGTCGGTGCCAAGGTGACACGCGGCGATCTGCTGCGTCTCGCGCTCATGGCGTCGGAGAATCTCGCCGCGCGCACGCTGGCGCGCAACTATCCGGGCGGCATCAAGGCGTTCGTCCGCACCATGAACGTCAAGGCCAAGGCGCTCGGCATGACGCGCACTCGCTTCGACGATGCTTCCGGCCTCTCGAGCCTCAACGTGTCGAACGCGCGGGACCTGGCGAAGCTGGTCAACGCGGCGTCGCGCCAGTCACTGATCCGGGATTTTTCGACGCTGCCCACGCTGGAAGTTCGGTTAGGTAAGAGCGTGCGCGTGTATCGCAATACGAACCTGCTGATCGGCAAGTCGGACTGGACTATCCACTTGCAGAAGACCGGCTACACGAAAGACGCCGGGCAATGCCTGGTGATGGAGGCGGTGATCGATGAGCGCCCCGTGGTCATGGTGTTCCTCAACTCGTTCGGCAAGCTGACGCGCACCGCGGATGCCAGGCGCATCCGCCGGTGGATGGAGGCGCAGACCGATACGGGCGTTGCCAGCGCCAGCGCGGGAGCGGCGACGGCGAAATAGCCGACCGGCGTCCGTTTCCACTGCAATTCCCACGTTCGCTCCCACGATAGCGGGGCAGTCTCTCCCTGCGCTACACCCAGATGTCACAGGAGAGCCAGCATGTCAGCGAAAGTATCGAGCCGCGCTGTAGCACAGCGACTATTGTTTTCGACATCGATCATCGCCAGCGTGTTGGGCGTGCTCCCGGCATCGGCGCAAGCGGCGGATGAGGCTGTCGCCTGGAGCGCGGAGAGTTCCGGCCTGCAATGGGGCCCTTGCCCGGATTTCCTTCCCGCAGGCTGCCAGATCGCCGTGCTGCACGGCGACCCCGGCAAGCCCAACGTCGACGTCTTCTTCAAGGTGCCAGCGCGCTCGAAGTTGCCCATGCATTGGCATTCATCCGCGGAGCGAATGGTGCTCGTCGCCGGCGAATTGCACGTGACCTACGAAGGGCAGAAGGCGGTGGTCATGAAGCCCGGGACTTACGCTTATGGTCCGGCGAAGCGTCCGCACGGCGGCGATTGCGTCAGCGCGGTGCCGTGTGTGTTGTTCATTGCGTTCGAGTCACCGCTCGACGCGGTGCCGATGCGGCCTTGAATTGGCAACCATCCCGGGGCTGCAGATTCCACGGGGCCTCCCACGCTCGCTCCCACGCCAGCGCCTGAGAATGCGCACTCCCAAGTGAAGGAGCAGAGGCATGTTGTTGAGTCGGGAATATCGCGCCCGCGCGATTGGGCTGGTGGCCGCTTACGCGGTGTTGATCGCCGGCATCGGCTTCAGTGCGCTCGCATGCAGGTCTGACCCCTTTTGCTAGGAAATGGGGTCTGACCCCATTAGCGCCATGGCGGCGTGCGGATTGCGCTCCTTGGCGCCGCTGATGAAGTACAGGAACACGTCGCCGTCGCGTGCCAGGGTCTGCGCGTGGTTCCCGCCAGCGCGCGAGCGCGGCGGGCGCGTAGCCTTTCGGCGCGCTGGCCTTCGTACCCATGACGCGCAAGTAGCTGAATGGAGCGCTGCGCGCCTGGATGCGTGGATAATGCAGAATCGCCGGCTTCGACGACAGCGACCTCGTGATCGCCCGCAAGCTTGATCAACTCCTCGGAGTCGAAACTCTCGTGCCGCACTTCGAGCGCGTGTCGCAGCACGCGGCCCTCCGCCTTGCGCGGCAGCAGCGCGAGGAAGCCAGCGACCTCCTTCGCGTCGAAGTGTTTGGTCGGCGCGAGCTGCCAGTTGATCGGCCCAAGCTTGGCGCCGAGTTGCAGCACGCCGCTGCCGAGGAAGCGTTCGATGCTCGATGCGCTCGTGGTGAGATCGTTGCGGTTGGTCACGAACCTCGGCGCCTTGACGCTGAACACGAATCCGTCGGGCGTCTCGTCGTGCCATTTCTGGAACGTCGCGGGCTTCTGCAAACCGTAGAACGTCGAGTTGATCTCGATCGAGCTGAGCTGGCGGCTGGCGTAGTGCAGCTCGCGCGCCTGTATCAGTCCCTTCGGGTAGAAATTGTCGCGCCACGGCGCGAAGTTCCAGCCGCCGACGCCCACGAAAACTTTGCCGGCTTTCATTTTGGCCATGGCGCGAGCTTAGCGCGCAAATGTGGCGGCCTCAAAGCTGCAGCAATTCGCGTGGCCGTCCTGAGAGGCGTGACGCCGTCTTCCACCTGGAAAGAGCAGACCTCTGCCGGGGGGAACGAGCGACGGCGGCTTCCAGCGATTTCACGAGCGGTGCCGCGACCGCAAGGTTGCCTTGTCTGAACTCCAACTGTTGCCGATGCGCGTGGGCCAGCGCGTCGGTGTCGAGTGGGGATCCGGCCAATGCGGCCACGCTGGCGAACCAAAGTGAACAGACGAGCAGGTGGGATTTGCGCATGGGCGAACGCGGACAAATCACGGTCGAGCGCGGATTCAGCAGGTCACGCCCCGCGGTTGACGACCTTGCCCGCGCTGTGATGTAGTCTTAAAAACTACAACTGTCGTTAACTTCGCATCAGGAGCAATTCATGCCGCGCCACGCTACCTTTTTCGTCGTCGCCGTTCTTGCATCGCTTGCTTTCTCCGCGCCCGCCTACCCGGGCGATAAACACCTGCTGCTGGGCACCTGGTCGGTGGATGTGTCGACGGTGCAGCAACCGAATCCACCGAAGAGCGTCACGCTCGTGTTGGCAGAAGCGGAAGAGGGTGCCTACAAGATGACGGTCGACATCGTGGCCGCGGACGGTACGAGCACCCTGTCGGCAGGCACTTTCAAACCGGACGGTACCGCGGTGCGAGTTCAGGGCAGCTACGATGTGGATATCGTCTCGATGACCATGCCCAGCAAAAGGATGTTGGTGATGGGCGCCGGGATGGCGGGCCATCCTTCGAGCAGCCGCGTGTGGACATTGGCGGACGACGGCAAACACATGGTGGAGACTGTGATCCGCCACTTGCCCGACGGCACGCCGTACACACGGGTGTTCAAGTGGAATCGGAAATGAAAAAGGGCGGGTGACTTTCCACCCGCCCTTTGATCTTCAAGAGAACCGAATCGCGATTACGCGTTCAACGCAGCGCGACGCTTCGCCACTTCGGCAATGACCTCATCCGCCACGTTCTTCGGCACCGGATCGTAGTGCGAGAACTCCATCGTGAAGCTCGCGCGACCCGAGGTCATCGAACGCAGCTGGCCGATGTAGCCGAACATCTCGCTACAGCGGCACCGTGGCCACCACCGCGATGTTCGCACCACGCTCGATCTGATCGAGGATCGTGCCGCGACGACGGTTCATGTCGCCGATCACGTCGCCGAGATAGTCGCCCGGCGTCACGGTCTCGACCTTCATCACCGGCTCTAACAACTGCGGCGCCGCCTTGCGGATGCCCTCGCGGAAGCAGGCCTTGGCGGCGATTTCGAACGTCAGCGCGTTCGAGTCGACGTCGTGGTACGAACCGTCGTGCAGCGAGGCGCGGAAGTCGACAGTGGGGAAGTGCGCCAACACGCCGTCTTCCTTCTGGATCTTCAAGCCCTTTTCCACGGCCGGCACGAACTCACGCGGCACCGAGCCGCCGGTGGTTTCGTCGACGAACTCGAAGCCGGTGCCACGCGGCAGCGGCTCGAACTTGATCCACACCTCGGCGAACTGGCCCGAACCGCCGGTCTGCTTCTTGTGCACGTAGTGCTCGTCGATGCTCTTGGTGAAGCTCTCGCGGTACGCCACCTGCGGCTCGCCCATGACGCCTTCGACCGCGAACTCCGTGCGCATGCGATCGAGCGTCACTTCCAGGTGCAGCTCGCCCATGCCGCGCAGGATGGTTTCGTTCGTCTCGCGATCCGTTTCCAGATGCAGCGAGGGATCGGCACGAACCATCTTGCCCAGCGCCGCGCCGAACTTCTCGGCTTCGGCCTTGTTCTTGGCCTTCACCGACACGCTGATCACGGGATCCGGGAAGCGCATGCGCTCCAGCACCACCTGGTGATCCGTGTCGCACAGCGTGTCGCCCGTGTCCGTCTCGGCGAGCGAGACGAGCGCGATGATGTCGCCGGCGCGCGCTTCTTCGATCGGGTTCTGCTTCTCGGCGAACATCTCGACCATGCGGCCGATCTTCTCGCGCTTGCCGCGCGTGGTGTTCGTGACCGACATGCCCTTGGTGAGCACGCCCGAGTACACGCGCACGAAAGTCAGCGCGCCGTAGATGTCGTTGATGACCTTGAACGCGAGGCCGGAGAACGGCTCGTCGTCGGAGGTCTTGCGCTCGCCGATCGGGTTGCCGTCTTCGTCCACCGTCTTGATGGCTTCGACGTCCGTCGGGGCCGGCATGTAGTCGACCACCGCGTCCAGCACCTGCTGCACGCCTTTGTTCTTATACGAGGAGCCGCAGAGCACCGGATTGAACTTGCTCTGGATCACGCCCTTGCGGATGCAGGCGCGCAGCACGTCGGCCGTCGGCGGCACGTTGTCCGTCAGGTACTTTTCCATCGCCTCGTCGTCCATCTCGAGCGACGTGTCGACGAGCTCTGAGCGGTACTTGGCGTAGTCGTCGAGGATCTTGCGATCCGAGGGCACCTTGATGCCTAACTTGTCGGCGAGGCCTTTGCCGTCGCCGACCGGAATGATCTGCCACTTCGCGTCCTTGTCGTCCGAGTCCCAGACCAGCGCGTTCTCTTCGACCAGGTCGATCATGCCCTTGAAGTTGTCTTCCGAGCCGATCGGCAGCTGCACCACCAGCGGACGCGAACCCAGGCGCGTCTTGATCATGTCCACGCAGCGCACGAAGTTCGCGCCCGAGCGGTCCATCTTGTTCACGTAGCAGATGCGCGGCACGTTGTAGTTGTTAGCCAGGCGCCAGTTCGTCTCCGACTGCGGCTCCACGCCCGCCACGCCGTCGAACACCACGACCGCGCCGTCGAGCACGCGCAGCGAACGGTTCACTTCGATGGTGAAGTCCACGTGCCCGGGGGTGTCGATGACGTTGATCTTCTTCTTGCGCCAGAACGTCGACACGGCCGCCGACTGAATCGTGATGCCGCGCTTCTGTTCCTGCTCCATGTAGTCAGTCGTCGTCGTCGTCTTCAGATCCTTGGTTTCGTGGATCTCGACGATCGTGTGCTTCTTGCCCGTGTAATAAAGGATGCGTTCGGTGGTGGTGGTCTTACCGGCATCGACGTGCGCGATGATTCCAATGTTTCGAATGTCAGCAAGCGGCGTAGTGCGGGCCATGGCAAATTTCCGTTAAAAAATCAGAGAGTTGGGGCCGGATTTGCCCGGTCCCGGGGCGTTTTTAGAGCGGCGAATGGTAGAGAAAAATGCGGCGGATTGCTTGGGAGAGTTGCATCGCTCCAACTCTCGCTTCCGAGTCAACAAAATCAACAGCTTGAGCCCGGGTGGGTGCCAGGGAATGCGGCGCGAAAGTCTATCTGCCGGCACGTCATCGACATGGGACCTCAGTTCCAGCGTGTGCCACTCTCATTAAGGGTACAGCTTGCCGCCTGGTCGCAATGAATCTAAGTCTGAAATTCAAGCTCTCCGTCCGCCACTGAGTGGCAAGCATGTGTGTATAAGCGGGCGCTTGTTAGGCATCGCGCTGGGTAGAAAAGGTCTATCTAGTCGTGATTGACCTTGGTATACAACTCCCAGAGATGCAGCATTGGATCCTTCAGTTGCAATGGGGTAGGCGCATGGTTGACTCAAACATAGACAAAGAACTGACCGCGATTAAGGCGATCATTGGGGCGCTCACCGAATTGGACGCGGATGCTAGACAGCGTGTTTTGGGCTACGCCATCGTGCATTTGCAGATCATCTTGGCGCCGAACAGGGTGGACCCGACTCGCGTGGATCAGTTTGAACATTCGCGGCAGCCAATTGAGCTCGCGAGAGAGCAGGACCAGATTCCCAGCCGGCTCCATGACATCCGCTCGCTCAAAGCTGAGAAGCGCCCCTCCTCGGATGTAGAAATGGCCACAGTCGTGGCGTTCTACTTGAAAACCCTCGCGCCGGAAGACGAGCGAAGGGATACCGTTGGTGCGGAAGACATTGAAAAATATTTCGTCCAAGCAGGGTACCCGCTCCCCTCAGACCACAGATACACACTTCCAAACGCCAAGAAGTCTGGCTACCTAGAGAGTGCCGAAAGAGGACGGTACAAGCTTAATTCCGTTGGTCACAACCTCGTAGTTCATGGCCTTCCTCGAAGTGTTAGTTCTTCTGCGGAGGGCAATTGGAAGAAGACTCATGGAAAAGGCAAGCGCTAGAAGCTGGCTCGCGGGATTCGCGTCGTGCCCCAAGCAAAACCTTCACCGATAAGTGAGCTTAGAAATCGGCTGAATCGCCTCAGGTCGCTTTTGTCGCGATCGCGGGCCAGGCAAGTTCAGGCCACTTCGATTATCGAAGGCGCGCGCGAGCTAGTTAGATATTATTTCGATGTCACTCGACCAGAGTTTCGCCGCGCCGGTCTCGACAATGAAAGTTTGTCGGGGCTCGACGCCCTGGCCCAAGAACTCTTGGTGCTCACGCAGCGTGCTGCCTTAAGAGCCAGCTACGAGCAAGGTATTAAGGCGATAAACCTCGAGCTAAATGGAGTTGAAGTCGCAATTGTCACTGCTCATTCTCTGCCTCGCGACCAAGAGCGTTCGGATGGCCTTGATGGGAAAGAGAGGCGAATCGCCGCGACTCTAAGCGCTCTCGTTCCCACTGCGGGGGTCGCATATCAACAGGCTTGTATTGATCTGCGAGATTCGACCCGCCTTAGCTATCGCGGTGTTGCCGGCGAAATTCGAGAGGCTCTACGAGAGGTTCTCGATCATCTTGCACCGGATGCTGACGTCAAGAGCCAAGAAGGGTACAAGGCCGAATCTGGTCAGACCCTCCCGACCATGAAACAGAAAGTGCGATACATCCTGAAGTCCAGGGGTAAGAACAAGACCGTAAGTGCGGCACCCGAAGATGCGGTGCAAGTTGTTGAGGAGCGGGTGGGTGCGCTTGCGCGCTCGATCTATTCGAGATCCTCACTTTCTGCACATGTTGGCACTACAAAGCAGGAAGTTCAGTACATAAAAGCATACGCAGATGTAGTGCTTTCAGAGCTTCTTGAGATTGTATGAGGCCACAATTGCGATACAGCCGGTCGGTTCGCCGATTAGTCGTTGACACAAGGTTAGGTTAGCTATGCCGCAACACGAACTGGACCTGCTTGGGAACGCGATAGATAGTTTCAACGAAGCATTGTCGAAATATCGAGCCGCACAGAAAGGCGACGCCGCAGCCTATAAATTCGCCATAACAAACTTCGCCCACTTCCTCGAACTGCTCTTTAAGCATTACGTCACGCGCGCGCATCCGCTGCTCATCTATAAGAATCCGTTCTCTAAAGATGTTCATCGCCAGATGACAATCGGGCTATGGGAGGCAGTTCAGTTTCTCAAGAACGAAGGACATGAGATAGGACAGGATTTTCAGAACGATCTCGAGTGGCTGAAGAGATTGAGAAACAACATCGAACATCACAAGTTCACAATGGATCTCGATGAGGTCAAGACTACGCTCGGGCGACTAACTAGAGCACTTCTGGAGTTTAATGACAATTTCGATGACTTCGATATTCGCAAGCACGTCGACGGCAACAATTTGAAGGAATTTGAGGCGTTGTCCGATGCGTACCTGGCTGCAATCAGCGATGCAAAGCTAAGAGCCAGCAAACTTTCGGAGACCGGGGAGGCAGAAATCTGCCTGCATTGCGATAACGAAACGGCGGCACTTCAAAAGCGCTCGTATCGGTGCCAATACTGCGAGGAAAGCGATGCGCTACTGGCATGTTGTGTGTGCGGGGCAGACGATCGCCGCTTCAATATGTCGCTGTGGAACGACGAGCATGACGATTACATTTGCGAGGGTTGCGAAGATCGGATAAGTAGCATGTGAAATGCGGGTCCATCCAACTCTTGAGGGGTCGCTTTCAACTCAGCTCAATCTTAGTCACGGCGCGCAGACAAACCTTCTTTTTACGCAAAGAGGGAGGGCAATGGCTTCGCAGATCTATAGTGTGCGATGGCAGTTGGTAGTGGAGTGTGTGCGTTAGGAGTGAGAATGTCAGCTGAAGAGGAACTTCTTGAACTGCTGCGAAGTCTTCCCGAAAAGAACTTCAATACGGAACTGGATCTCACGCGCGAGGTAGTGCCTAGTCTCGTTAGCCAACTTGGCTATTCCGAATCAGAAACCTTTTACGAATACGCGGCCGGCCAGTGGCGTGCAGACGTCGCTCTGAGCAATGCGGCTGGAGATCCACCTTGGGTCATCCTCGAGATCAAGAGGTCAAAGGCACTCGTCGTAGGTGACTGGGTATACCAACTCAAGAGATATCAAGCGGCCTTAAATTGCGACGTCGGAGCCATAGTGTCGCCCGAGCTTTTCGTGCTGGTTGTAGGAGGCGTAACGAAGAAATTCATTCTTCGCTCGATTTCACTTGAAGATGCTCGCCAGATATTCGCAACACTTAAGCGCGGCGCACAGACCTTACCTAAGCCAGGCGCCACGCAACCTGCCGGAAAACTAGTCGAGCTTATCGAGGCAATCGAACGGGCGACTACCGCCGCTGACAAGGGAAGTTCTCTCGAATCACTTGCAAGATTTCTATTCAATAGCGTGCCGTCTCTTAGAGCCAAGTATTGCAATCTTCAAACGAGAAGTAGCGAGATTGATATCGTCGTGGAGTATCTCGGGAATCGAGGCGAGATCCCGATATTCGAAGAACTGGGCAGATACTGCCTGGTGGAATGTAAAAACTGGAGCAAGCCTGTCGGTGTAACTCCGGTGCGAGACTTCATGGGAAAGCTCGACAAGTGCAAAACTCGGCTTGGGATTATCTTCTCGAGGAATGGCGTGACGGGAGTTGATTCAGGTGCCGATGCTCTAAGAGAGATTCACAGCAGATTTGACCGCGATGGAGTCTACCTACTTATATTTTCGCTCGAAGAGTTGAAGGGTATTGCCGGGGGCTTGGCGTTTGTTGAGGCGATAGAGAAGAAGGCGAACGGGTTAAGATTCGATTCGGCAAATTGCTAGGACTTTGAATAGTTCTACATAAGTATGAGCTTCGGTGCCGTGAATCAGTGGCGTGAGTCTTCGCTGATATCAAACGGTAAGAAAGATGGCAGCGATGCAAAGCCAAATCGAGTCCCGTCTACGAATATTTCCAGATCCAGCATTCCGGCCGAGCATCGGCTACGCCGCGATCCGCCACGGCGCGGCCGACGCTCGCGTGTACATCGGCAAGCTGTACGTACTCGCGGCACATCGCAATTCCGGCGCGGGACGGAAGACTCTCGAGCTCCTCGAGCGCATGGCGCGCGAGCGCGGCGCGACGCACCTGTGGCTCACCGTGAACAAGGGCAATCCGTCCGTGCGAATGTATGAGCGGCTGGGGTTCACGATCGTCGATGCCATGGTCGTGGACATCGGCGGCGCTACGTGATGGACGATTACAAGATGTACGGCACCCTGTACACCGCAGCCTGCACGCTTTCGCTGGGCGTCGACTACGAGCGCGCGCTCGATTTTCTGGAGCGCGCCGTCGGCACGGGCCGAGGAAACCGAGAGTGGATCCTTCACGACAACGACTTGGCGCCGCTGCATTCCTTCCCGAGGTTCCAGCAGATCCTCGCGAAACTTGGCTGAGCTTCCTGCCGCACAACTCCCCCCAAAACACAACCCCCATTTCCCGGCTAACCAGTCCTCATTACAACCCCTGACACTCCCCTCACAGCGACCACCACATCCGGCGTGGCCGCAAGGAGCTCGTCATGCGTACTTGGTGCTGTTCCCTTCTTCTCCTCGGTCTCGGCCTCACGAACGACGCGCCCGCGGCGCCGCAAGTCGACGGCGGCGAGGGATTCACCTGCGGGCTGGGCTCGAGCGGCCGGGCATTCTGCTGGGGCATCAACACGAGTAGTCAGACGGGAAGCGGCCTCGGCCTGCCGGTGCAGGCCAGCGTGTCGCGGCCGACCGAGATGGCGGCGGGTTTCGTCACGGTATCGAGCAGCGCCTGGCAGAGCTGCGGGCTGCAGGCGGACGGCAGCGCCTGGTGCTGGGGCGACAACTACTACGGCCAGCTCGGCAATGGAAACTTCGACAAGCAGGATCTGCCGGTGCGCGTGCAGACGAAGGAGCGGTTCAAGTCCATCAGCGTGGGTAGCGCACATGTCTGCGCCATCGATATGGCGGATGAAGCTTGGTGCTGGGGTTTGAACAAAGACCTGCAGCTCGGGCAGCAGCCGAACTATCCGTACCTCTCTAACACTCCCATGCACGTCTGGCCCTGGAATCCCTCGTCACCGACGCCGTACCTGAAACTGGCAGGTGGACTGCTGGGGCAGCCATGCGCTCAGCCAGGTCGGCGATGTTCTGGCGATTGGTAACAAGGCGGTGAGCAATCCGTCAGCGGTTGCCGGCGGGTGGTCGATGCCTTGATTCACCCCGGCTGACGGCAGGCGAGATTCGCTTACGTTCCGGCGGGAACGTCGCGAGCCTTCTGCGATTTGTCGTCGACGAATCCGCCGTAAGGGGTCAGTTTCTATTGTTGACCATCCGAACTCCTTCCCTAAAGTGGTCGAATGGTTCCTTCTCGTTCCGAAGCTGTATCGTTGTCCGCGATTGCGCAGAATATTCTTCTTGTGCGCGGCCAAAAGGTAATGCTCGACACCGACCTCGCGCGGCTATATCGAGTCGAGACAAAAACGTTGAATCGTGCGGTACAGAGAAATCGCGATCGTTCCCCGCCGATTTCATGTTCCAACTTACTGTGGAAGAGCACGAAATCTTAAGGTACCAATTTGGCACCTTAAGATCTGGCCGCGGGAAGCACCGAAAGTTTCTTCCGTATGCGTTTACCGAGCAGGGTGTGGCAATGCTTTCGAGCGTTCTGCGGAGCAAGCGCGCTGTTCTCGTCAATGTAGAGATCGTCCGCGCGTTTGTTCGGTTGCGCGAATTGCTCTCGTCGAATGCTGACCTCGCGCGAAAGCTCGCCGTCCTCGAAGGCAAGTACGATCGCCAATTTCGTGTGGTATTCGACGCGATTCGGCAATTGATGGCACCGCCAACGACGGCCGGACGCCCGATTGGTTTTACCGCGGACATCGAGTGAGCGAGCGAGCTGAGCATGTCTCTTTAAGGTGCCAAATTGGTACCTTAAATACTGGCGGCAGGCGAGATTCCCTTACGTTCCAGCGGGAACGTCGCGCGCCTTCTGCGACTTCCGGATCAGCAGTTCGACCGCGAGATCCATATCCATGCGAATGGCGTCGCTAATGCTTGAAATCTATGAGCCTTCGCGACACGAAGCCCTTGCAGGTCCTGCATGGAACGCGGACGTAGTTAAGAAGGAAATTGTTCATATCATCGAGGACTTCAAACTCGCCTTGCGGCCATCGGGAGATTGGCCGACACACCCGCTGGAGGATGGCCATGCCGAACCCAAGTGGGCGCTATATTCGGGTGCAGCCGGAGCAGTTGTGGCGTTGCGCATCCTGCGGCGTGCGGATTACCTCGCGCTGGACTACTCCGACTTACTACCGCGCATTCACGATGCGTATCTAAAACATCCCGACTACGGCTATCAGACCGGATTGCAGCTGGGAGAGATTGGCATCTTGACCCCTGCAGTTCTCGTCGACCCTGACGATCGAAACCTTACGAATCGATTGGTCGATTGCATGAAACGGACAATCGGTCACGTCGCAAGAGAGATCACGTCTGGAGAAGCGGGCATGATGCATGCCGCTCTGTCGCTGTTTCGACAAACTCATAATGAGTTGTGGAAAGATCTGTACTGCGAAGCCGCACACTCATTGTGGGAAGCTTGGGAGTACGCGCCGACGACGCGGCAATGGTTGTGGAGAAACGAGATTTTCGGATCGACGCGCTCGTATTACGGCGCATGTCACGGAGTTGCCGGGAACGCCCACGCGCTCTTGCGGGGCGCGGATCTACTACCCGACGAGTGGACTGAAACCATCATCCGACGAACTGCGGACACATTGGCTGAGGGCGCGATTCGAAACGACATGTGCGCGAACTGGCCGCTGAGCGCCGACCCACCTCCGGTCGGAAAAAAACGGCTCGTTCAATGGTGTCATGGCGCACCCGGAGTGGTGACTGCGTTGGCTTGCGCACGGCAACTTGGGTTCGAGAGTTCGGCGGGACTTGCGGCGCTGGTCGATGCTGCGGGCGAGCAGACCTGGATTGCCGGTCCGCTCAAGAAAGGATCCGGGATATGTCACGGCACGGCCGGCAATGGCTTTGCCTTCCTCGCGCTTCATAAATACACCGGTGATGTCGCGTGGCTACATCGAGCACGCCAATTTGCAATGCATGCCATCATTCAATGCCGCAACGCTCGACAGCAGTATGGTCAGGGTCGTTACACACTCTGGACGGGCGACGGCGGTCTCGCTCTCTACTTACACTATTGCCTCCATCCGCAGTCCGTCGCGTTTCCGGGACTGGAAATCTTCTGAATCGACATGTCGATCGTGCCGGCTGCTCGTCGCGCTGGTGCGCCGCCGTGGCGAAACACTTACGCAGGCAGCGCCGCTCCCTACGTTCCAGCGGGAACGTCGCGTTCCCTATGGGACTTCTGAATTAGCAGATCAACCGCGAGATCCATATCCATGCGGTCACCGCGCCAGCCAACCGCGAACTTTCCCGCCGGCAGCGCGCTCGAATCGCCGGGCGGCTGATGGCAGCCGGGCGTCACACGGTGCACCGGTTCGCCGTTCGGTCTGACGAAGCGCAGCGCGCCATCATCAAGGACGCGGACGTCGAATCCCTCTTCGTGCACGGCGCGGTGATGGAAGCGGCACAGCGAGACGAGATTGGATGGCTTGGTTTCGCCACCGTTAGCCCAGTGTTTGATGTGGTGCATGTCGATGTAGCGCGCGTTGGCGCAGCCGGGAAAGCGGCATCCTTTGTCGCGCGCGGTCAGCAGACGGTGCAGCGGCGTGGAAATGAGGCGCGTCTTCCGACCGACGTTGAGTGGCTCGCCGTCTTCGTCCTCCACCAGCGTGACGATGCTGGCATCACAGGAGAGTCGGCGCGCGGTTTCGGCCGGAATCGAAGGACCGTGCTCGATCTCGCAACAACCGGCACTGCGCGAGCGCAGGGTCTCCGCGGCGACATGTACGACGATCTGCTGGCGATCCGCGCCGGGAGATTCCAGCACGTCGTGCGCCAGGAAACTTTCGGCGATGCAGCTCAGGGCATCGGCGCGGCGCTGGCTGTACGGCACGACTTGTTTGGACGTTCCAGCGGGAACGTCCGCGTAGACCGGCAACCCTTCGACGGCCACATCGAGCGCCTTCATGACCCTGGCGCCGGCTTCGGCCGGCAGGCGGCAGATAAGAATGAGTGAGCCATCGTCGTCGTAGCGGAAGCTGACTCTGCGGCTCTGTTGCTGGCGTTGCGCGCGCGACAGCTCCTCGGCTTCCTGGCAGCGGCGATACGCGCGCACGAGGTTCTCGACGTGAGCCGCCGTGCCGCGCTCGGCGATAGTCAGCAGGTATTCCTCATTTCCCGGGTTTCCGATGCGTGTGATCTCGCGCGCCTTGGAGTAGCTGAGCGAACCGGAGGCCATGGCGGCGGCGATCCGGGGCAGGTTCTCGAGCGCGCGGGCCACGCGCACCTTCTCGCGCGCGGCGCCCATGGCGATGCCGCACTTCCAGTTGAGCCAGTGAGCGCAGGATTGCGTAGCGCTGTCGGACCACCCCTTGCGGCGGTCGAACTCGGCGACGAGCACGAGGAAGCGGTGATTCGCCGCGTTGATGTGGCCTGCGAGAGTGCAGATCTCGGTTGCGAGCTCGTCGACGGAACGCATGGTCACATCCTTGTGAGGCTGTCAATGTCGAAAGTATACGCGAGATCCTGCGCGTCGGCTCGTCGAGAAACAGGTAGTTAGGTCTGGATATCAATCGAATTCGTCGTGGTGCCTGCCGAGGCTCGCGGCGAGCTTCAACGCGACCGCGGTGAAGCATCACTTGTCGGTTTGGCTATACTCGAACTTCCGCCGCAGTCGGTCCGGCTGGCGGATCAGTAGTCAATAGAAGGGTTCGCAGACATGAAACACTACCGCCTCCTTGTGCTCTCTCTCGGTCTGTCGCTGTCAGGCCTGGCCCGATCCGCGGAGCCGGTTTTCGACACGCACGTGCATCTGCGCGACGGCGAAGCCTCGCTGCCGCATCCCCTGACATCGAGTGCTTATGGCCAGGGATACGGGCACCAAGAGCCCACAATGTATTTGCGCTCGTCTTGAAGGCGTTACGCCGGCAATAGAACGGTTCAGGCGCGCTGCAGCTCGACAATGTTGCGTTTACTGTCGTCGCTGCGACGGTTCAAAGGTTCAGCGAGCAGATAGCGTTTGCCCAACCACGACAGGGCGCCTTGCAGGGCGGGACGGTAGTCGTGCGGCGGAATTGTCTTTCCCGGCATTTTCGAGGTCTTCACGCTGTTCTCCCCAGATGAGTCGTGGCAGTGCTCAACTTGTTGTTAGGCTAACTCTGCTCGATGGAAGATGTTGGACGTGACACCGTCAGACGGTGCCGACAAACAACGCGCTAGCTATCGTTGTTTGACTTAACCCTTCGAAAGTACTTTCTCGATCGCCGCAGATAGCGATCTCGCCGCTTCCTCATAGTCCGCCCACGGTTTCGACTTCCTGAGAATCTCCGGCCCGGTGCGAATGTTGAACCGCGCAGGGTCCAGACTCGCCTTTACTTCCTTCCAATGAATCGGCATCGAAATCGTCGCGCCGAGTCTCGCCCGCGTAGATAGCACCGCGACGGCCGTGGACGTCCTGTCATTTCGCAGGTAATCGAGGAATATCCGTCCCACACGATCCTTCTTCGCCATCGTATCGAGATACTTGGTCGGCGAGTCACTCGCCATCTGCGCACAAATGATATGCGCGAAATTCTTCGCGGCCGGCCACGCCACGGCGTCCTTGCCTCCGGTCAATGGCGTAACCACGTGCAATCCTTTTCCGCCCGTCGTCTTGCAGAACGATTCGAGCCCCACCTTCTTGAGGCGATCACGTATTTCCAATGCTGCCGCGATGACGGCACCGAACTTCACGTCTGGCGCGGGATCGAGATCGAACACCAGTCGCCCGGCGACTTCCGGATCGCCTTCCGCGCAGTTCCACGGATGCAGCTCGAGCGCGCCGATCTGCGCGACCGCGATCAACGTCTCGACGCGATCGATCTGCACATAGGGCGCCTTGTCGCCCCTGACCTTGACGAGGGTGAAGAGATCCGAGATACCGGCCATCGCATGGCGCTGGAAGAATTGCTCGCCGTTGATCCCATCCGGCGCGCGCACCAGTGAGCACGGCCGGCCGCGCAAATGCGGCAGCAACCACTCGCCGACGGCTTCGTAATATCGGGCGAGGTCGAGCTTGGTGACAGCGTCACCCTGAACCCCAGCGGGCCACAACACCTTGTTGGCGTTCGAGAGCGTCACGCCCATCACGACAGTCGGCCCGCGAGGAGCGGCGGGAGCCTTGGCTCCAACCGTCTCCTTCTTCTTATGCACCTTGGCGGCTGGCTTCTCCGCCTCAGGCTCCGGTTCCGCCGTCGGTAGTTCGTCCACGACTTCGCTGGCGGGCTTATCGCGCCGCAAGCCCTTGAACGAGGCGTGACGGATCATCCTGGTATCCGTCCACCCCGCGAATCCGATTTCGGCCACGAGCTCAGGCTTCAGCCATCGGACATTGCGTTCCTTCGGCGGCGCATCCTTGCCACTGAATGGGCTCACCTCAGTGGTGAGCTCCTTGAGCGTGGGCAACAACTGGCGCGCGACCTTCTCTCCGTAGCCGGTGCCGATGCGCCCCACGTACTCGAGCCGGCCGTCGCGATGGACGCCGGCGAGCAGTGAGCGAAGCCCGCCTGACTCGGTGGTCCAACCACCGAGCACCACCTCAAACCCAGCCCGGCACTTGGCCTTGGTCCATCCGCCGTTGCGACCGGAGACGTACGGCGCATCCGGGCGCTTCGAGACGATGCCTTCCAGTTCCATCTTGCAGGCCGACAGCCACATCTCGGTGCCGCTCGAGTCGAAATGCTCGACGTAGCGGATCTCGGCGCCAGGGTCGGCTTCCTCGAGCAGCGCCTTCAACCGCGCCTTGCGGGTGGTTAGCGGCAGCTCGCGGCAATCCTCTTTGCCCTCGACCAGCAGATCGAACGCAAAGAACACCAGACCTTCTGATCGCTCCTCTGACAACGCCGCCTGCAGCGCGGCGAAGCTGGGCATGTTGTTCTTGTCCACGGCGCAGATTTCCCCGTCGAGTATGCAATCGGGCAGTGCGTCAGCGACTTTGGCGACGGCGGAAAACTGCTCCGTCCAATCGAGACCGGTGCGAGTGCGGATGCGCGCCTCGCCGTTCTGCACCCGAAGTTGTACGCGGTAGCCGTCGAGCTTGATCTCGTGCACCCATCCGGCGGTTGCCGGAGGACGTTCAACCAGTTTGGCCAGCTGCGGTTCGATGAACTCCGGCAGGGATTTCAATCGAGCGGTCTTTACCTTCGGCGCTGCCGCTGCGCGTGCCGTCGGCTTCGCCTCCGTGCGATTCGAATGCCACACCGCATCGGCGCCTTTCGCCGTGGCTAACATGAAAGGGCGGGGCGCTTTGCCGACACCGCGCGCTATCTGCTCCATGGTGCGGCCCGATGCCACCGAGCGATCCTGCTCGATCAGCTCCGGTGTGCCGCCCGGCACGGCGTACTCATCCTTGTGTTTGATCAGCAGCCAGTTGGTGCGCGTGTCGCGCCCGCGGTTGTTCCTGATACGAACCAGCACCCAACTACCTTTCAGCCGTTCGCCTGCCAGAACGAATTTGAAGTCTCCGGCCTCGATGGCGTCCTCGGGACTCTTGGGTCCTTGCGGCGCCCACAAACCGCGATCCCACATCTGCACGGTGCCGCCGCCGTATTCGCCCTTGGGGATCGTGCCTTCGAAGTCGCCATAGTCGAGCGGGTGATCTTCCACTTCCACGGCGAGGCGCTTGTCGGCCGGATCCACCGACGGCCCCTTGGTCACGGCCCACGACTTGAAGACGCCGTTCAACTCGAGGCGAAAGTCCCAGTGCAAATGGCTGGCGGCGTGCTTCTGGATTACGAACCGCCGATGTTCGGCGGGCAGCACGGCGCGCGATCCGCTCGGCTCCTTCGTCTTGGTGAAATCGCGCTTGGCCCGATAGGTCTTGAGCTGCGCCGCGGCTTTTTTCATGGGCCACTTTAGGATGCGCGATCCGGGCCGTGCATGTAAGCGCAGAACCTGAAGTTCGCCTCGCCACCGTCCGACAAGAAAGCAAATACCCTTTTATTGTCAATAGCTTGCGACACACACCTGTCTGCGCGGTACAGTTGCTGCCCCAACAACTATCGAATATCCGTGCCCTATGCCTAGCAACGCACGCGCCATCGCCTCCCTCACGATTTCGTTTGGTCTGGTCGCCATACCCGTCAAACTTTATTCGGCCACCATTTCGAGCGAGAGACTGTCCTTCAACCTTTTGCGGCAGCGAGACGGCTCGCGCGTCAAGCAGCAATACGTCGCAGTCAACGATGGAACGCTGGTCGAGCGTTCCGAGATGACCAAGGGGTATGAGTTCGCCAAGGGTCAGTACGTGATGTTCTCGCCCGAGGAGTTGAAGGCGCTCGAGGACACCACCACCCACACGATCGACATCACCCAGTTCGTTCCGCTGGAATCCGTCGATCCGGTTTTCTTCGACGGCACTTACTACCTGGCGCCCGACAAAGGCGGCGCCAAGCCGTATTCGTTGCTGGCGACAGCGCTCAAGAAGGTCAGGCAGTGCGCGGTAGGTAGATGGATCTCGCGCGGCAAGGAACACATCGTGATCCTGCGCCCGATGGACGACGGCCTCGCCATGCACCAGCTGCACTTCAAAGCGGAAGTACGCTCTATCAAGGATCTGGGTGTCGAAGCGGCGCCGGTCTCGGATGCGGAGCTCAAGCTGGCGAATCAATTGATCGATCAACTGGCGGCCAAGCGCTTCGACGCCAATGAATACGTTGACGAGCATCGAGGCAGGGTAGAGGCCGCGATCCAGCGCAAGGTGGAAGGCAAGGAAGTGTCCTTTGCGGAAGCACCCGTCACGACCGGCGGTACCAATGTGGTCGATCTGATGGAAGTGCTCAAGGCGAGCTTGAACGCTCGCGGTACCAAGGATGCAAAGGAGCGCAAGGCGCCCAAGAAGGCACCGGTGCCGGCGGAAGCCGCCTCGGCCAAGAAATCCAGAAAGTGAGATGCAGGAATACTCGCTGGCAGATCTGAAGAGGCTTTTTGGTCTCCCACCAGCACTCATCAAGAAGCTGAGCCAGGCCGGATTCATCACGCAGCCGGCTGCTCGCGGCAAGAGCAAATACTCGTTTCAGGATTTGCTGGTGCTGCGCGTCGCGGGTGCGCTCAAGGCCGCGAAAATTTCCACGCCCAAGATCGCAGAAGCGTTGGAGCAGATCCGCACCGCTCTGCCCACGGGTCGCCTGCCGGCCATCGCGTTGGCGGCATCCGGCAAAGATCTCGCGGTGCGGGAAGGCTCGCGAGAATGGGAAGCCTCCGGTCAATATGCATTGCCGCTGATACCCACGGCGGTACCGGCGCGGGTTGCCGATTTGCGGCCAACACCCGAAGTGTCGGCAACTTCTCTCGCGCATGATCATTTCCAACGCGGTCACATGCTCGAGGACTCGGACGTCATCGCGGCCCGTGCTGCGTATCTTGCGGCGTTGAGCGTTCGGGAAGATCACCTGGAGGCGAGAATCAACCTGGGCCGCCTGCTGCACCTGGATGGTCAGCTCAAGGAAGCGGAGCGGTTGTACCGGCAGGCGAAGACCTCGAGCGCGCTGCTGTCATTCAACCTCGCCATCCTGCTCGAAGATCTCGAGCGGGAAGAGGAAGCGGTCGCGGCGTACCGCGAGGCGCTGGCGCAGGATCCGCTGCTGCACGATGCCCATTTCAATCTATCCAGATTGCACGAGAAGGCCGACCGGCCGCGTGACGCATTGCGGCACTTGTTAGCCTATAGGCGCCACATCGAGCGATACGGCGAGTAGCGCACCCAAACCTGAGGCCAAGTCCGACAGGACTTGGCGCGATCAAGGGATGCAGCGGAATTCGGGATCGCGGTTTCATACGCGCATGACCGCACCTTTCAAACAATGGACCGTGCTCCCGCACGGCAAACTGATGCGCGTCAACGAACGCATCGTCACCGTCGTTGGCGAGCTGAAGATGCCGCTGCTCGAGCTGCCCCGGCGCATGACGGTGATTCGATTGAGCACAGGCGAGCTCGCCATCTTCAGCGCCATTGCACTTCGCGAGCCGGAGATGGCCGAGCTCGAAGCGCTCGGGCGTCCCGCCTTCCTGATCGTGCCCAGCGTGCGGCATCGGCTGGACGCGCCGGGCTACGCGCAACGATATCCACTCATGACCGTCGTGGGACCTCGCGCCGGCGCGGAGAAAATCGCCGAAGTCGTGCGCATCGACACCAGCACGCCCAACTTTGCCGATTCATCGGTTCGCTACGTCGAAATCGCGGGCGACTCGGCGCTGGAAGTCGATGGTGACGACGGCTTGACCATCATCGTCAACGATCTGATCGGTGACATCCACGGCGAAAGCGGGCGTTGGCGGGTGGCTGCTTCGGGTCATGGGATTCGCGGGCGATGATCCGCATGTCCCTGGGCCGGTGAAGCTCGCGCTGGGCAAGCACAAGAGCGAAGTCGCGCAACAATTCCGGCGTTGGGCGGAGCGCGACGCTCTCAAGCGGATCATCGTCTCGCATGGAGACCCGATCGAGGTCGATCCGCGAGGGGCGCTGCACACGCTTGCCGCGAGCCTCGACTGAGAGGCTACTTCGGCCAGTTCGCTCGCCGCTGCAACTCCGCTTCGCTGGGCGGTTTCGTTTCGAACGTGCCGGTCTTGACTTCGCCGACGAACTCATACGTCGCGAACACCACACCTTTGTCGGACACGAAGTGCTCGACGAGCTTGAACGTACCGGGTGTCGCCGCCCCGTCGAAGATCCGCTTTCCCTTGCCGAGCACCACGGGGAAGGTCATGAGGACGAGCCGATCGATGAGACCCGCGGCTAACAGCGGTCGATAGACGGTGCTGCTGCCCTGGAGCAGGAGATCTCGGCCATCGGTGTTCTTGAGTTTGCGCACGACATCGGCGGTGTCGCCGGACAGTTTGTGGCTGTGTTGCCAGGTCAGCGGCTCGTCGGAATGCGTCAGCACATACTTGTTGATGCGCTCAAACTTCGCGCCGATCGGATCTTCGAGTTGGTAGGGCCAAACCGCTGAGAAGATGTCGTAGGTTCTCTTCGCGAGCAACAGATCGTACTCGGGCTGGTTGTAGAGCCTGTCCATCCACGGGCTGGCGCTATCGTCGGTCAGTGGAACGGTCCATCCGCCGAGCGTGAACCCTCCGGAGCGGTCTTCATCGGGACCACCGCCGCCCTGGACCACGCCGTCGAGCGACTGGAAAGCCGCGGCTGTTAGTTTGCGTTTGCTCATAAGCACGCGACATTAGGGGCACCCGAACTGTCCGGGCATCGGACACCAGCGCGCCGCCGTCCCCAAGTCTCGCTGCAAACGTGTTAGGCCCGTCCTACAGCAGCCGTCCCATGACAGGGACGTCACTCTTGCCGGCAATAGCCGCCGTATGTGGAAACAAGGTCATCGCATGTACTTTGAGCGTAGCCGCACCGTCTCTCGCCGTCGGTCACGTGGCAGTAGGTTGTACTTCCCGGGTCAGGGCTTTTCGCCCCGTGGCAGTGATAGTCGCCAGTCTTGCGGTTCGTGTGACAGCCATCCGAGTTCGTTCCGCCTGAATGCGGGAACACAGGCTGCGATTGCGATACGACCAGAAGCGCGGCAAGCAGTAGATTGCGTACCATGAGCGTGATCGTATCGCGTGCACCCGCCACTGGCTGGTGTACGCGTCACAGAAGGCGCTAACTAACAGCCTAAGGGTTGGCTAACCGCGACTGCTGAATCATGAGCAAGCGGCGCAGCGGCGCGATTTCAATCCGCTGCGTTCAGCGAAATGCTGCCTCCCGAGGTGCGTGCAACTATCCGCTGACCACCGCCATTGATTGATCCCTCGATATGAGCGTCCTCTTGTTTTGTCTTCGCGATCGGAAGCTCTGATCTGATCTGGCCACCGCTGGTCGTCGCTTCGATGCTGCCGGAGGTCGATCGCGGCAGCGTCAACTCGATACTCCCGCCGGATGTCGTCGCTGAAATCCCGCGGTTGAGACCTACGAGGCTGCACTGCACGCCGCCGCCACTCGTATGACCGCTGATTTTTCCGTCGATGTGCAGCAGGCGAACGGTTCCGCCCGAGGTATTGGCATCCACATCACCGCGGATGGTCTCCGCCAGGATTCCACCTCCCGAAGTCTTCGCCTCGACATTACCGTTCACGTTCCTAACGGTGATGCTGCCGCCCGAGGTGTGCAACGTCGCGGCGCCAGCGGTGCCGGTCAGCTCCACGCTTCCACCGCTGGTGTGGATGGTCACGCCGAAACGCTTCGGCACCGTTATCTGGATTTGTCCCTCACTGTTCCACAAAAATCCCCACAACCAGCTTCGCTTCTCCCGCAACCGCATGACGACAGTGACTTCGTCGGCCTTCTGGAATGCTTCGAGTTTCGCGGCGCTGAGCTCGCGTTCTGAGCCGCGGGCAATCATGCGGACGGAAACCTGGTTGGTATCGGCGGCTGACACCCGCACGGATGCGGACTCGGCATCCACGATGAGCGTTCCGCCTGGCGACACTTTGAAGGCTTTTTCGACGGTGCTTTCGGCTGCGTCGGCAGCAGTGGCGGCGAACAGAATGAGGGCAATGGCGCAATAGCGGGTCATGGCAGGCTCCTATGTCCAGACTATGGATAGACTGGCCAGCCGCCAAACGGGTTGCAAAATATGTTCCCGCTGGAACGTTCGTGATGGACCTTTTCAGTCCGCGATCGGACAAAGGTCTGAGCCCGGCGGCGCAGTCTTGAGATCTTTCTGCACTCGACATCGGAGGATCTGGTTGCTTGCCGCGACCTCGTCATCACCTTCGATGCCGACCAACTCATCGACCAGCAAAGGGAATTCGCACTAAACTGCGCGGACTATGAAATACCCTCGCCGCAATATCGAGTTCCGGTCGGTTGCCGCGGCGTTCGCGATGTTGTTAGGCACGCTGGCCGGCCAGAGCGAGGCGGCCCCGGCACCCGCGCCGTGTACGAGCGCTGAGCATCGGCAATTCGATTTCTGGGTCGGCGAGTGGCGGGTGCAGAAGCCTGATGGTTCACTCGCTGGGATCAATCGGATCACGCTGGAGTACGGCGGCTGCGTGATCCACGAGCACTACACGACCGGCAAGGGCTACAGCGGCGAAAGCCTCAACATCTACGACGCCGCGCGAAAGGTCTGGCATCAGAGCTGGGTGGACAACACCGGGTTGCTGCTGACGCTCGAGGGCCGATGGAATGGCAAGAGCATGGTCCTCGAAGGTGTTGCGCCGGATCAGAAAGGAGTCATGACCAAGCAGCGCATCACCTGGACGCCCAACGCGGATGGAACCGTGCGGCAACTCTGGGAAGCGGCCGACGGGAAGGGCGGGTGGACAGTGGCCTTCGACGGAAAATATACGAAGAACTAGGTCTTCCTACCTACATCTCTTTCTTCGCGATCACCTTGTGCGTCTCGTTGACCTGCATCAGCGCGGCCGATCCATAGTGCACATGAAACTCGGCGATCATCTCGCCGCTCGCGATGACGGGATCCGTCGCCGTCAGTTTCCTGGCCTCCTCGATGTCCTTGACGGCGAGGATGAACATGCCGCGCCAGCCATCGACGCCGTCGAACGGGCCAGCCACCGCCAGCTTTCCTTCTGCGGCCAGCCGCTCCATGTTGGCGAAATGCCCCTTGAACATCGCGTCCCGCTCGGGGCCTTTGGGCACGGGCGTCGGTCCCGTCTTCAGAAGCACGAACACGTACTGCCGCATGCCGTGCTCGTCCGCGCCGAGGCGTTTTGCGAGCGCCTCATCGAACGCAGGCTTTGCCGGTTCCGCGGCCAACGACATCGTCGAGCTGGCCCCAACACAGATCAACAACGCAACGGTGCATAGGCGCTTGAACATGAGACCTCCGGCGGTGGGCAGCTATCCTACCTCGTGTCTCGATACTCTCTTCGCTAGGTTGGCAACAGGGGCGGCTGCGCCATGAATCGTGGTTGCGAGCCGCGATGAATTTGCGCGGCGTGCACGAGAAGGGGATGGCACAGGTAAACGGTGCCGGCATCCCCGGTGGCGAGCACCTCGTGGCAGTGCGCCGTCTCGGCAAAACCGTTGGCGGCAAGCTCACGCAATGACAGACCCGCCTCACCGGCCGGTTCGAGCATGCGAGCCACTTCCAAATGCGAGCCCACGCGGATACGAGTCGGCGCGTCGCGTTCGCTCACGTCCGAGAACAGGAACAGCATGAGGAGTGCGCGGCCTCTCGAGCGTGCATTCACGCGCCACGACAGAAAGTCCGGGTCTTCGGAACCGAAGCTCGCGTCAACGTGCCACCCGGTATCGCCCGGGTCTTGAACACTTGGGAATCTGACCGGAAATGTTCCCATGCTCATGCAGCGCAGCCACTTGCCCGGGCCGACGAGCTGGTCAAAGGCTTCGTGAAGGGCTGGTGTATTCGCTGCCTCGACGAACGGCGCTTGCGAATACATGCCCAGCCGGATTACCGGCTGGGTCCAGGTGGTCTTGTCATCAGGGTCGCAACCGGTGTCTTTCCACAGGATGGTACGCGCCTGATCCGCAAGCTCGCGCGGAAACGCCCGCTCGACCTTGATGAAACCTTCTCTTGCGAAACGATCGAGTTGTTCTGCCGTCAGCATGCGGTCATGTTGCTAGCCGCCCATTTCGACGTCGGTTGCCACGAAATGGAGGACGGTATCGATTCCTCCTCGATCGCGCGACGAACCTGCTCGACAGACCATCCTGTGCGATCCGCTATTTGTTCAATAGCCAGACCGCTCCAGGCCAGGCGCCAGAGCGCCGCACGCTTCGCCTCCGCCGGAAGCCGTTGGAACTGCAACTTTGCCATTGGGTTCATGACACCTCCTTGCGCAACCAGCTGCTGACCCGGCGGCGAAAAATAGGAGCTCGTTCGCACGCTTTCAAGAGCCTCAGGTTCGGATTGATGTAAGGACAGTCTGACTTTGCCCGCGCGTTGGGTGAAACCGCCCATAACTAAACAGCCAACTCGTACGTCAAAAGTGATGTCGAAACGCACCTTCGCGAAGGAGCCCCGGATGAAATGCTTACGCCTTGGATTGTCGAGTGTTCTTCTGCTCCTTTGCCACGCAAAGGCATTCGCAACGTGGTCGGTCATCGTTCTGGACGCAAAGACCAGGACTATTGGTGTCGCCGGAGCGTCCTGCACGAATGACGTTTCCGGCATCGCCAAGATCGTCACCGGCAAGGGAGCGATCGTCGCCCAAGCGTATAGCGATGACGGTGTCACGAACCGCGGTATCGAGCGGTTGAGAAAAGACGCGTCGCCGGCGCAAATCCTGCAAACACTTCAGGACGTGACCTTTGACAGGGAGCTTTCATCCAGGCAGTACGGAATCGTCACGTTCGCGCATTACGCGAATCCAGCGACGTTCACGGGAAAGGCCGTCTCAGCTGATGGGAATTCCGCGACGGCCACATCGCCGGGAGTGTCGGTTCAGGGCAATACGTTGGCCAGCCAGAACGTGGTTGCAGAAGTTCACAAGGCGATCATCGCCGCCCGGCAAACAAATCGATCGATCGAAGACATCCTCATCTCTGCATTGGAGGTGGGTTCGAAGTTCGGTGGCGACCGGCGGTGCGGACTTCAAACGGCGACGACCGCGTTTCTCCAGGTAGTAGGACCGAACGACAACGTATGTTCCACGCTGCTCCTGAGGACCGGCGGCATCGAGCAGGGCGGTCCTAACGCCACGAAGGTGATCAGGAGCGAGCTCGATCGATCGCGAAGCGCAGGTGCCCACCACAAATGCCTCGAGGTGTTCGTCGTTCCCAAGGACTGATGCGAACCAAACCCGAGTTCGATCAACTACACTCGCGCATCACAACAAGACTGGCGCGGCCAGCAGGGAACCCGGATGCGTTGCTTCATGTTGTCGGCCCTCTCGCTCCTGTGGCTTCTTGTCTCCACGACCGCCGCCAAGGCCGCGCCCGACGCGGCGAAGCCGAACGTAAGAACGGTCACCGCGTTCGTGAACCTCGATCGCGCGCGTTACGAAGTCCAGATTGACGAAACGATGAAAGTGCTCGACGCCGCGAAAGCCGAGTTCGCGAAGCGCGGGTACGAGACGCAGACGGTCCGCATCGTCACCCAACCGCTCGCGGAGCTGGTGAAGGGGCTCGACGAAAAGGATTCGCTGGCATTCCTGCGCGCGTTCGACGAGCTGTCAGTGAAGAAGGGCTTCGCGCCGAACGTCGGCCCGGCCATGCTGCGCGATTCCGACGATCCCGCCGCGATGCGCCTCCTGGCGAAAGCGCTATCCACGCTGCCGCACTTGAACTCGAGCGCCGTCATCGCGGACGACAACGGAATCCACTGGAAGACGATCCGCGAGTCCGCGAAGCTCGTGCGCTACCTGACGGACAACAGCCCGCGCAGCCAAGGCAACTTCCAGTTCTCCGCGTCAGCCATGCTGAAGCCGTTCGGGCCCTTCTATCCCAACGCGTATCACGTCGGCTCCGGCAAACAGTTCTCGCTGGGGTTCGAGTCCGCCAATGTCGTCCAGCAAGTATTCGGCGCGACCCAGGGCGACTTCGACGCGTCGGTGGCGGAGCTCACGCGCCAGCTCACCATCCACGCGGAGGTGGGCGAAGAGGTGGGCAACGCCGTCGCCGCCGCGAGTGGCTGGACCTTCGCCGGCGTCGATCCGACGCCAGCGCCGCTGGGCGATGCGTCGATCGGTGATGCGATCGAGCGCTACACGGGCGTGAAGTTTGGCGAGAACGGCACGATGACTGCCGCGCTGGCCATTACCTCGGCCGTCAAGGCGGTGAAAGTGAAGCACGTCGGTTTCTCGGGACTGATGCTGCCCGTGATGGAAGACAAGCGTCTCGCGCAACGCTGGGCCCAGAACACCTATGACATCGATTCCGTGCTCGCGTACTCCGCGGTGTGCGGCACTGGGCTCGACACCGTGCCGCTGCCGGGTGACGTCAGCGAAGATCGGCTCGTGAAGATCTACGGCGACGTCGCGGCGCTGGCGTGGAAATGGAACAAGCCGCTGTCGGCGCGGTTGCAGCCGGTCGCCGGCAAGAAGGCCGGCGACATGACGGAATTCGACAGTCAGTACCTGTTCAACACCAAGCTGCACTGAGTCTGCTGACGGCTGACGACGTTCCAGCGGGAACGTTTCTTCGATGTCGGACGTTGACCGACTCATTGACCAGCAATCGCGATGCTGCACGGCGACATAGCCGATTCCGCGCTATTGTTGCCCCATGTCGACCCATCCGACGCGTCGCGACTTCCTGAAATCCAGTGTCGTTGCAGGCATCACCGTGTACATCGCGTGGCCCGGCAGCAATGCGCTGGCCGCGTTGTTGGAGAAGGAGCGGCTGCGCGCGCTGCCGTGGGACGCGAAGAGCGGACGCATCCGTTACCGCACCGACGCCACCGCGAAGGTCACGGGCGAGAAGATTTTCAGTTTCGACATGCGCGGCCGCGACCTGCCCGGTTGGCCGCGCGAGCAGGCGCACGCGATGTTGCTGCGGGTCACACGCGCCGATCGCGTCTTTGCGGGCGTCGACCTGTCGCGACTTGGCGCGGACTCGAAGCCCGACCGCGTCGTCACCGCCGCTGATCTGCGGCGCGATGGCGTCGCGTTTCCGCCGTTCTACGGGGCGGACATGCTGCTGCCGGAAGGCGCGACGCCAGCCTATCTAGGCCACGCCGTGGCGCTGCTCATCTGGCACGATTTCGCGCGTTTTCGCGCCGCGAAGAACGCGCTGAAGTTCCACGACGATGTCATCCGCTGGGGCGCATCTACCGGGCCACTGGAGCGCCCACCGTGGGGGAGCTTCCGTTACGTGCGCGTGGGTGGTGCCACCCCTTTCGACGATGACGCCTACTCGAGCCTCAAGGACACGCCGCTGTTTCCGCGCGGCTTCCTCAAGAACGCGCCGCAGTGGCCGGAAGCGAAGCTGAACGGTGAGATCGACGCGCGCGGCATGGCGCACGCCGCGGCGATCAAGGCTGCGTTGGACAAACCCGGCCCGGGCACGCTGCTGCTCACGCGCGAATACTTCTCACAATCCATCGACACCGCCGCGTTCGAGCTCGACAACGGCAACGGCTGGTTCGACGCGAGCGAAGGTGCGGTACACCTGGTGGCGGCCACGCAGTCGCCGCACGAAGTCGCCGAGGATGGCGCGCGCATGCTGGCCGCCAGCCGCTTCGGCGTGAAACGGCTGGTGGTGCATCCGTGTTACACCGTGGGCTACGGCTCCAAGGATCACTGTCCGTTCCCGTTCTACGCCTTGATGGCGGGCTTGTACGGCGACGGGCGGCCGGTGCGCCTGGCCAACGACCGCTACGAGCAGTTCCAGTCCAGTCTCAAGCGTCACAGCTTCCGCATCCGCTACCGCCTCGCAATCGACCGCGACAGCGGCAAGTTCACGACCTTCCAGGGCGACATGACTGGCGATGGCGGCGGCCGGCAGAACTTTTCGCCGTCGGTGTGCCTGGTGGCGGCGACCGCGGCGCAGTCTATCTACTACTTCCCGCGCAGCGACCTCGCGAGCACGGTGATCGCTTCGCGCGCACTCGACGCGGGATCGGCACGCGGCTACGGCACGTTGCAGAGCATGGGCGCGACCGAGATGCTGGTGGACGAGGCGGCCGCGGCACTACGCATGGATCCGATCGAGCTGCGCCAGCGCAACGTGTTCGCCTCGGGCATGAAAAACACGCAGGGCGCTATCCCTGCGGGCGCGCTGCGCGCCGACGAGGTCCTCGCAAAATGTCGTCAACATCCGCTGTGGCAGCAACGCGCAACGCGCAAGCGCGAATACGAGGCGGCGCATGCGGGCAAGCGCTACGGCGTCGGTTTCGGTTGCGTGCAGAAGGATTTCGGCACTGGTGCCGAGGCGGCGTTCGCCGAAGTCGCGCTGGGGCGCGACGGACAGCTGCTGCTTCGCCACGTCGGCATCGACATGGGCACCGGCATGGCCACCAGCCAGGCGGCGTTGTGCGTTCGATGGCTCGGCAAGCCGGCCGATGAGGTGCGAACCGGCGAGATCGAATGGCCGGAGTTGCCGATGTTCGCGACCGGCAATCCCTGGCTCATGAAGCAGGCAGAGCAGGACGCCCAGGTCCGTAATCCGCGTTGGACGCCGTACCGGGTGACGCCGAGCAGTGCCAGCAATTCGGCCTACTTCTACGGCCACGCGACGCGCGAGGCGGCGCGGTTGGTTTTCACGCAAGGCTTGTGGCCGGCGGCGCTGGCCATCTGGGGTGCGGGCTTCGGCGGCGGTCAGCTGGCACCGCTGTCGGTGCGGCGCGAGGACGCGCATTGGGTCGACGGCAAACTCACCGCGGGTAGTTTGGTCGCGTTGCCACTGGCGCAACTGGTGGCGAAGGCATACGAGCTGGGACTCGCGACCGGCGCGATCGTGCACACTTTCAATCGCTGGCAATGGGCGGAAGCCGAGTTCCCGCTGGCGGGTGATGACGCGCGCCTGCCGTTGGATGGCCTCGCATTGCGTTGGGGTGCAGGTGGCGGCGCGGATCGCGGTACTGCTACCGCCAATGGCTATCGGATGCTGGAGCGTACGCGCGTTCATTACCCGCCCGCGCAACGCAACAACGCCGGCGTCGTTTACTACAGCGCCATCGGCACGATTGCCGAGGTCGCGGTGGACACCGCCAGCGGCCGCGTCGAACTGCTCAACCATCATTCAGTGCTCGAGTGCGGCAATCAGATCGTCCCCGAACTCGTGTCGGGCCAGATGCAAGGAGGCCTCGCGATGGGCATCGGCCATGCGCTGCATGAATATCTGCCGCTGTACGAGGACGGCCCCGGCAACGGCACCTGGAACTTCAATCGCTACACGCTGCCGCGGGCCCGCGACGTGGCGGTGTGGAAGCAGAGTGGCGACGTGCTGCCGCCGTTGTCGGCCAGCGACCCGCACAAGGGCATGGCCGAGGTGGTGATGATTGCGATCGTGCCGGCGATCGTGAACGCCATCGCGCACGCCACCGGCCTGCGCTTTCGCGAGTTGCCGGTGACCGCGGAGAAGGTGCGCGCGGCGCTCGCCGGGGTGCATTCATCGTGACGATGCTCAAGCTGCAGATCAACGGCCAGGAGCACGGCCCGATCGACGTACCGGAAGACATGATGCTGGTCGATGTGCTGAGCGAATACCTCGGCCTCACCGGAACACGCGTGGTTTGCGGTCAGGGCGAGTGCGGTGCATGCACGGTGATCGTCGACGACGCGCGCGGTCCGCGCGAGGTGCGCAGCTGTATTACCGGGGCGCACTATTTTTCGGGCAAGCCCATCCGCACCATCGAAGGCCACGCCAAGCGCGACGCTGCTGGAGAAATCAGCGCGCTATCGCCGGTGCAGCAGGCTTTCCTCGACCACTTCAGTTTCCAGTGCGGCTACTGCACGCCAGGTTTCGTCAACGCCGCGACGGTGCTGCTGGAGCGATTGGCGAAGGCGCCGGTGCGCAAGGATGACCTCGAGGCAACGATCACCGACGCACTTAACCCGCACCTGTGCCGCTGCACCGGCTACGTGCGCTACTACCAGGCCGTGAAACAGCTGGTGCTGAGCACGCCGGGATTGGTCAAGCCATGACGCGGCTTGGCTGGAGGCGTTTGCTGCTGGGGTTGCTGGTCATCGTCGTGGCGTGGTGGCTCGCCGCCATCCTCGCGCGCTGGTGGTCCGGCCGCGGTCCGGTGCAGCAGGTGCAGGCCAGCGCGCAGCAGCTCTCACTCGGCCGCTATCTACTCGACGCCGCGGACTGCATCGCGTGCCACACCGCGCCGGGCGGTGCGCCGCTCGCCGGCGGCGTGCCGCTGCGTTCGCCGTTCGGCACTATCTACGGCACCAATATCACCCCCGATCCGGAGCACGGCATTGGCCGCTACACGGCCGACGACTTCTATCACGCACTCACGCGCGGCGAAGCGCGCGACGGTCACCAGTTGTATCCGGCGATGCCGTACGTCTCCTACAAGTCGATGACTCGTGCCGATAGCGATGCGATTTATGCGTACCTGATGAACCAGGTCGCCGTGAGGCAGGCGAACCGGTCCAATGACGTCCGCTTCCCGGCCAACATCCGTGCCGGCCTGCATGGCTGGAACCTGCTGTTCGCCGGCGCCGACCCGACCCCGGTATCGCGCGGCAATTCGCCCGCATGGCAGCGCGGCCGCTATCTCGTGGAAACGCTCGGCCACTGCGGTGAGTGTCACAGTCCGCGTGGTGTGCTCGGCCAGGTCGATCGCGATCGGCCGTTCGCCGGCAACAGCAAGTTGGGGCGTTTCGCAAATCCCGACATCACTCCGCGCGGGCTGGCGGCGCGCGGCTGGGATCGCGCGGCGCTACGTGAATACCTCGCCACGGGCGCGAGCGCGATTGCGGTCGCCTCCGATGAGATGCTCAAGGTGGTCAGCCTGTCGACGAGCCGGCTCAATGCCGGTGATCTCGATGCGATGACTATCTACCTGCTCGGCGACGCGCCGCCGGCGCCGGCCACGCTGCCGAGTGCCTCGGCCGGTCCCGACGTTCCCGCGCAGCGTCACTATTTGAACCTCTGCGCGGGATGCCATGGCAATGATGGTGGCGGCGTGCCCAACGTCGCCGTGAGCCTGCGCGCCAACAGCGGCATGCGCGATCCCAACCCGCACAACCTCATCGTCGCCGTCCTCGACGGCCTGCCCGAGCACGACTTTCCGGGGCTGGCGCGCATGCAGGACATGCCTGGTTTCGCCGCGGACCTCGACGATACGCAAGTCGCGGCGCTGGCCACGTGGTTGCGCCAGGAGTTCGGTGGCCAGCCGGCGCCCGTCGAAGCTGAGTCGGTGCGAGAGTTGCGGCGCTGATCGGCAGACTACGTTCGCCCACTCCGAAAACCGTGCACAATTGCGCGGTGGACAGCCTTCGACGCAACAACGTTCGAGTCCTGGGAAAGGGCCCGAGAACCATGGTGCTGGCGCACGGCTTTGGCTGCGACCAAAGCATGTGGCGGCACCTGATACCGGCATTTGAAAATGACTTCCGCATGGTGCTGTTCGACTACGTCGGGCACGGCAAAGCGGACGCGTCCGCATTCGATCGATCGCGTTACGGAAGTCTCGACGGTTACGCAGACGATGTATTGAATATCTGCGAAGCCTTGGCGATCCACGATGCGGTGTTCGTCGGCCACTCGGTGAGCTCGATGATCGGCGTGCTCGCGTCACTCGAGGATCCGCGTCGCTTCAGCAGTCTGGTGCTGGTGGGTCCTTCGCCTCGCTATGTGAATGATGGCGACTACGTCGGCGGCTTCACGGCAGGGGACATCGACGGGCTCCTCGACTTCCTCGACTCCAACTTCCTCGGCTGGTCGAGCACGATGGCGCCGGTCATCATGGGCAACGCGGATCGGCCTGCGCTGAGCGAGGAACTGGCTAACAGCTTCTGCCGCACCAATCCGGACATCGCCAAGCATTTCGCGCGCGTCACGTTTCTGTCGGACAACCGCCAGGACCTAACGTCCGTGAAGATTCCGACGCTCATTCTCCAGTGTTCGCAGGATGCGATCGCGCCAGAAGCCGTCGGCCGTTATGTCGAGAAGCAGATACCCGGCAGCACGTTCGTCCAACTTCAGGCCAGCGGCCATTGTCCGCACTTGAGCGACCCTGACGAAACGATCGCGGCCATCAAGACTTTCCTTGGATAGCCCGCCCTTCGAGGAAAATGCCGAGGAGCTCTTCGAGCACGCTCCCTGCGGCTATCTGATTACCCATGCGGATGGCCGAATCATCCGCGCCAACGCCACTTTGAGCGCAATGGTCGGTCAGCCGTCCGAAGTGCTCCTGCAGTCGCGATTTCAGGACCTGCTGACGGTGGCGGGCCGTATTTATTACGACACGCATGTGCGGCCACTGCTGGCCATGCAGGGCTTCGTGCGTGAAATCGCCTTCGACCTCAAAGCTCCGGCGGGCAAGAAGACTGTGTCGGTCGTGTTGAATGCGATCCAGACCCTCGATGCCGGCGGGCGGCCCCATCGGCTTCGCATCCTCGTGTTCGACGCCACGGACCGCCGGCAGTACGAGCGGGAACTGTTGTTGGCCCGGCGCATCGCGGATGAGGCCCGGGAGACCGAGCGTTTCGCGCGCGAGCAGGCGGAACGCGCCAGCCGCGCGAAGGACGACTTCCTGGCCCTGATCTCGCATGAGTTGCGATCGCCGCTGAGCGCGATTCTCGGCTGGACCCAGATCCTGCGGCGGACGGGCAACGAGGCGGACAAGCTCGCTCAGGGGCTCGACGTCATCGAGCGAAACACCAAACTGCAATCACGCCTGGTCGAGGACTTGCTCGACATGAGCCGCATGGTGGCGGGCAAGTTGCGCATGGATGTGCAGGACGTGTCGTTGGCGGAGGTGATCGACGCCGCTCTCGAGACCGTCGCGCCGAGCGCCACGGCGCGACGAATTCGCATGCAGAAGATTCTCGATCCCACCGTGCAGGTGTCTGGAGATCCGGGCCGGCTTCAGCAGGTTTTCTGGAACCTCTTGAGCAACGCGGTCAAGTTCACTCCCCAAGAAGGGTTCGTGCGCGTGGTCATGCAGCGCGTGAACTCGCACACCGAAGTTCGTGTGATCGACAGCGGCCAGGGAATGTCACAGGACGATCTGGCGCATGTGTTCGAAAAATTCCGCCAGTCCACCGACGGTTCCGCGCGAAAGACCGAAGGCCTGGGGTTGGGGCTCTCGATCGTCAAACACCTGGTGGAGGTGCACGGCGGTTCGATCGAAGCGCGTAGCGCGGGTGTCGGCCAGGGTTCGACGTTCGTCGTCAATCTACCGGTTCGGGCGGCTGAGGCAGGCAATGACCGTCATCCGCAATCTGCCGTTGGCGACTCCACGTCACGGACTCTCGTCAGCCTCCGGGGTCTCAAGATCATGGTCGTCGATGACGATAAGGACGCGCGCGATGTGCTGTGGCACATCCTGTCGGAACGCGGTGCGGAAGTCGTGGTGTGCGGGTCCGCGGCCGAGGGGCTCGTGTCGATCCAGCGTGTGGTCCCCGACGTGCTGTTGAGCGACATCGGCATGCCGGGAGAGGACGGCTACGAATTCATTCGCAAAGTGCGGCTGTTGGGTGAACCCATCAGCCGCATTCCGGCAATAGCGCTGACCGCTTTCTCTCACCTGCAAGACCGGACCCAGGCTTTGCTGGCCGGATTCCAGGCGCATTTGGCCAAACCCGTCGATGCACAGGAGCTCATCATCAATGTCGCGGCGATGGTTGGACGTTCGCAGCCGGACAGCACGCTCAAAAACTCGCCTTGAATTGCACGCCAAAGATTCGCGGTTCGTTGAGGAAGCCGGTCAGGTTGTTGAAATCGATGGCACCGACGGCGACCACCTCGTCCGTGATATTGCGGCCGAACAGCGCGGCCTCGTATTTGCCGTCGCTCCAGTTGTAGCCCACTCGCAATCCACCCTCGAGCAATTCCTTGCCGGTGAACTCGATGGACTCGTAGAGGAAGAAATTCACTTCACTGCGATAGGCCCAGTCGGTGTAGGCGAAGAACTCACCGTTGCCGACGGGGATGCCATAGCGCAGCGTGACGTTCGTGATCCACTCCGGCGCCTGCGGCAGGCGGTTGCCGTCGATCGCGGCGAACCCGCCCACGACCGGGTCGGTAACCGTGCAGGCAAAGCAGGTACCCACCGAAATGCCGTCGTCCTCGATCTCGGTGTCGTTGTAGCTGGCGCCCAGCGTGACTAACAACTCAGGGGTTAGGTAAACCTCGAAATCGAGCTCCGCACCCTGGCCCACGGTCTTGTCCGCGTTCAACAATCTCACGGCGTTGTTGGCGCCACCGACGGCCGTGAGCTGCTGGTCCTGCACTTCATAGCGGAAGAGGTTGAAGTACAACTTCGCGCGCCGGTCCATGAGATCGGCCTTCACACCGACCTCGAGGGAGGTATTGGTCTCGGGCTCGGCCACCGACTGGTTGCCGAAGGGCCCCGCTGGCTGCACGCTGGCGGCACGAAAACCCTTGGCGACGCGCGCGTACAGGTTCACCGAATCGCTGACTGAGAACGTGCCGGCGAGATCCCAGCTCACGTTGCTGTCGCTCAAGGATGCGGTGGTGGGCCCGGTCGGATCCGGAAACGTGAACCCCACCGGCGCGCCCGTGACGAAATCCTTCTCGTCATTGGTGTAGCGAGCGCCGGCACGCAACTCGAATGCCGGAGTGATGTCGTAGACCACCGAACCGAACACTGCCCAGGCCTGGTTGGTCTGGTTCGCGCGCAGATATTGGTTCTGCACGCCGCCGCCCAGACTGTCGTACGAAAAGAACTCGGTGTCGTAGTCCTCATCGAAGTAGTACAGGCCCGCCTGCCAGTTGAGCGCTCCGTCGAGCTGAGACTCCAGCCGTACTTCCTGCGTGAACTGATCGAGCGTGGGGATCGCGTCCGCGGTTTCGCTTGGAAACGGAATGAAACCCGGCCCGTTCGGCAAACCGCAGAAGCCGCAGCCGAAACCGCCATCGATATCGCCGCGGCTATACGCGTCCATCGATTCATAGCCGGTGATCGAGTACAGCGCGAGATCGCCGAAATCCCAGCGCAGGCGGATGTTGCCACCCTTGATGTTCAGCTCCTGCCGGTTGGCGCCGTCGGCCGAGATGGGGCTGTCGGCGTCGAAGTCATCGATGAGATCGTTGCTGCCCGACTCGATGATGTTGGCGCGGAACAAGCGCGCGGTGCCGTCGAGATTGCGCATGTGCGCGTTGAAGAGGGCGCTGAACGTTTCACCGCGCTCGTATTGCAGCTGCACACGCGCCGCGCGGTCGTCGTACCCTTCGTAGATGTCGTCGTCGCCGGTGAGCGAGTTGCCGACGTAGTCGTCGCGATGTTGATAGAGCCCCGAGAAGCGGACCGCCCAACCCTCGCCGAAGGGAATGTTGATGGCGCCTTCGAGGTTCGACGTGTTGTACGTGGCATCCGACACGTTGATGTAACCGCCGAAGTCGGACTCGGGCTTGACCGAGTCGAACTTGACCACGCCTCCGGGCGTGTTGCGGCCGAACAAGGTGCCCTGAGGTCCGCGCAGCACTTCGATCTGGTCGAGATCGAAAATGGGAAAGCCCTTGAGAATCGGGTTTTCCTGCACCACGTCGTCGTAGATGAGCGAGACGGGCTGCGATGCGTTCAAGCGAAAATCGCCGTTGCCGTAGCCGCGAATGTAGAAGCGCGGGAAGGCGCGGCCGAACGACGACTCTACGTTCAAACTCGGGACGCGACCGGCCAGCAGCCGTACGTCCTGGCCGCCGGTGATCAGCACATCCAGATCGTCGCCGCTCACGGTCGACACCGAATTCGGGACGTCGCGGATGTTCTCGGAGCGCCGTTCGGCGGTGACGAGCACTTCTTCCAACTGGCCAGTTTGTTCCTGCGCCCACGAGGCGGTCGAAATTGCGCCGCTTAGCAGCAAAATTGGTACGAGCTTTTTCATGAAGTGCTCCTTTGCACGGAGCATACATCTGCCACGGAATCATTGGCGACGCGGAGTATCGGCTTCGTCCTTCAGCACGGCGCGCAGCCTCTTGATCGCTGCATCCGATGCGCAGTCGTAATCTACGACGCGACAAATGGAGGATGCCGCCATGACGTTTCGATCTGCCATTTCCCACGCGCTCTGCCTGCTGTTGATTTCCGCTTCCGCCCTGGCGGAGACCGCGCCGCCGCCACCGCCCCAGATCTTCGCGACCGGTCTGATCGCTCCCACGAAAATTGATAACGCGGGGCGGGGCCAATTTGTCGTGGGCGAACGGGGCACGGGCGTGAACGATGGGCGCGTGAGTTTGGTCGGCGGCGTCGGGACCGTGCAGCCGCTCGTCACCGGGCTGCCATCCGGCATCGAAGTAACCGGCGCACCCTCCGGGCCCCAGGGAGTGCTCGCCCGGGGTTGCTGCGTGGTGGACGTGACCTTCGGCGAGGGTGACACGCTGCGCATCGATGTCCCGCCGCGCGCCGTGCCCAATCCGCTGGCGGCATCCTCGCCGCTGTTCAGCGCCGTCGTCCGGCTGGTGTTCGATCGCCCGGTCGGCGAAGTGTCGGCACCGTTCGCCGTGACCGTCGCGGACCACGCGACGCTCGCCGATGGGCGGTCCGTTGAAGTCGAAAACGTCTCCGGCCAGAAGTTGTGGCTGCAGCCCGTGGCCGATTTCAAGGACTTCTGGCCGGACCCCATCATCAACGTGCGCGCGTCCAATCCATTTGCGATCGCGGACAGCAACAAGTTGTTTGGTGCCTTGGTTGCCGATGCGGGGCAGAACAGCATCGTCGAGGTTGGCGCTTTTGGTCCGCCAAAGACGCTGATCCGCTTTCCGCGCGTCACGAACGCGCCTGGCGTCACGCCGCCGCAGTCGGACGCGGTGCCGACCTCGGTGCGTCATTATCGAGGCAGTCAATATCTCGTGAGCCTGCTCACCGGCGTGCCCTTCGCGAGCGGAAACGCGAGCATTCAGCTCATCGATGTGGTCAAGCGCACGCGCTCCACACTCATCTCCGGTCTCACGACCGCCACGGACGTGCTGGTCGTGGGTCCGCACATCTACGTGCTGGAGATCTCGAGCAACCTGCAGCAGGGCGCTCCGGGACGCCTGCTGCGATTCACGTCGCCGACGGCGCAGCCGGAGGTCGTGGCCACGGAGCTGCTCGGCGCCAGCGGTATGGCGTACTCCGCCAAGCACCGCGCGATCTTCATCACCGAGGCGTTTCCCGGACGCATCACGAAAGTCGCTCTGTAGTTAGGTGCGGTCGCGAAGCGGGTTCTAGCGCGAGGCTTTCGCGAGCGCGCCCGCCACAACCGCCGGGTGCCAGCGACGTTGCTCGGCGAAATATGGCCGGCGCTCTTCGCTCAGCCGCAGCGCCGGCTCCGCGAGCAGATACCTGTCGCCAAGCCAGGACACGGCGCCCTCCAAGGCGGGGCGGTAGTCGTGCAGCGGGATAATTGCGGTCAGTTCCTTGCGTTTCATGTCGGTCTCCAGCGGTTCCCCGGACGTCCGTTGACTATCCATATCCATGAGTTGCCAAACATCGCCCGATGGTTCGACTTACGGGGCTTCAAACGGTACGGATGCAACTATCTCTAAAGAGTGATGAACGCAGGCTGAAACGCTTGCCGCTCTTGTGAAAGCGGTCACTGACCGCGGGCGCGTATCGGCTTAACTTTAAGTCACTCCGATTTCCCGCGGGCGCGTCCTGGTGAAACCCTTAGCAGCGAAGATGTTGTCGTCGTTCCTGGTCGCCGGGTGGCTGCTCGCGGCGCAGCCCGTGCTCGCAAGCTCCGATTACCTCTCCCGCCCGGAGGTGCGCTCGTTCATCGAGTCGATGAGCGAAGAACACGGCATCGAGAGCGCCGATCTCGAGCGAATCCTGGGCGATGTTCGCTATACGCCGGCGGCCGTGCGCCTGATCGGCCCGGCGCCGAGCTCCGCTCCGTCGCCGGCTCGTTCATACAGCCGTTATCGCTCGAAGTTCCTGACCCCCGAGCTGATCTCCGCCGGCTCGAGCTTCTGGTCGCTCCATGCCGAAGACCTGGCGCGCGCCGAAACGGAATTTGGTGTTCCTTCCGAGGTGATCCTGGGAATCCTTGGCGTCGAAACTTTTTTCGGTCGCAACACGGGTTCCTTCCGCGCCATCGACGCGCTGGCGACGATCGCTTTCGACGGCGTGCGCCGTCAGGACTACTTCCGTGAGGAACTGAAAGAACTACTGCTGCTGGCGCGCGACACCGGGATCGATCCGCTCGTCATCAAGGGCTCGTACGCCGGGGCGCTGGGTCTGCCGCAGTTCATGCCCTCGAGCTACCGTCGATACGCGGTGGATTACGACGGTGACGGCGCCATCGATCTGCTGGGCAGCCCGTCCGATGCGATCGGCAGCATCGCCAGCTACATGAAAGCCTTCGGTTGGGTGGCGGGCGAAATGCCGACGGCGCCGGTACGACTGGCGCTGGGTACTGAAGCAGACCTTGTCAGCGGGTTGGAGCGCGTCCACGACGTATCGGAGGTTCAAGGCAAGGGCGTGGTGTTTTCGGGCCGGGATCCGCCGGCCGGCCTCATTTCAATCTTCGAATTGCCGACGCCGGGCAAACCCTCGAAGTTCGTGGCGGGCTTCACCAACTTCGAAGTCGTCACACGCTACAACCGGTCGACGTTTTATGCCTCAGCGGTGCTCGAGCTCGCGGCCGCCATCCAGAAATCGCACAAGCTCGTGCAGCTCGCGTCGGCGCAGGCGAGCGAAAACCCGCTTCGGTAGTTCGAGACCACGTTCGAGCGTGTGCGACCTCAACTCCCCTTGAACGCGCTCTTGAGTTTCGCGATGTCGAACTTGACCTGCCTCTGCATTTCCGCGGCGACTCGCGCGGCCTTCTTCTTGTCACGATCAGCCATCATTTCCATGAGCGCGATGGGCACGATCTGCCAGCGCACGCCGAACCTGTCGTGGATCCAGCCGCACACGACTGCCTTGCCGCCATTCTTCAAGATCGCATTCCAATAGCGGTCGACTTCCCCCTGCGTGCGGCACTGTACGCCGAACGATATGGCGTCATTGAAGGGGTCGTGCTCGCCGGCGCTCATGGCGAAGAACGGCTGACCAAACAAACGGAACTCGACACAGTCGGTCGATTTGCCCGCGCCGGATTCGGAAGCAAGCGACCAGACGCGGTCGATGCGCGATTTCGGGAATATCTTGGTATAGAACCGGGCGGCTTGTTCGGCCTCTTTGATGTACCAAAGGTGGGGCACGATTCGGGTCAATGCGCGGGTGGGCATGGGTGGTCCTCCTGGACTTGTCGGCTTCGGTTATGCGCATAGTATTTCCGCGTGGTGTTTCGCGTCTAACGCGAACTCGTAAAGCGGTAGATTCCGACAGCGACCGTGCACTGCGTTACCCAAACTAGGGCCACTCACAACACTTACTAGTTTGAGGAGCGCAACGATCATGCCCCGTTCCAGACTGCAGATGCTTTCTTCGGCCGCGGTTTTGTCGCTGATGACGTTCGCACCGCTCACGAGTGAGGCTGCGGAAACCAAAGGCTACGCCACCGCCGCCGAAGGCCTGGCTGTCTACTACGAAATTCACGGCAAGGGTGAGCCGATCGTGGTGCTGGCCGGTGGGTTGGGAGATGCCAAGTCGATGGCGCAGACAATTGGCCCCCTGTCGCGCCAACGTCAGGTAATCGCCGTTGAGCTCGAAGGCCACGGCCACACGGCGCTGCGCAAGACCGCGATGAGCCACGAGAGGAACGGCGATGACGTTGCCGCGGTACTGCGGCACCTGAAAATCGCGAAGGCCGACGTCGCCGGTTACTCGCACGGCGGCGATGCGGCGCTCCGCTTGGCGATCCAGCATCCCGCGATGGTGCGCAATCTGATCGTGATCTCCACCGCCGCGGAGCGCGACGGGTGGTATCCGGAGGTTCTCAAAGGCATGGAATCGGTGGGCTCGGCTCAGGCCGAGCAGATGAAGCAGTCGCCGATGTATCAACAGTGGTATGCACCCGTCGCACCGCATCCGGAGCAGTTCCCGCAGTTGCTCGACCGCATGGGAGAGCTGATGAAGAAGGACTACGACTGGCGCACGGAGATCGCGAAGCTGCGTGTGCCGACGCTGCTGCTGTTCGCCGATCACGATGCGGTCTCGATGCGGCACATCGCCGAGTTCTTCGCCTTGTTCGAAGGTGGCGTGCGCGACGCGGGTTGGGAAGGCACGCCGCGATTCTCCCGTGCGCGACTCGCAATCGTGCCGGGCTACACGCACTACAACTTCGGCATGGGACCCGATGTCGCGCGCGTCATCGAGGCTTACCTGGACCAGCCCACCTCGAAGGCCACTCAGTTCACGCCGTAATCTACCCGGACGCCTACACGCACGGGTGAGTGGGTCCTGCATCCCACCCTACGTAACCCGCGCACCTTCAGGCCACGTTCTTCCTGAAGAGTTCGCCATGACAACCAATTCTGAAGCCGGCGCTGTGTCCTGGGGTGCGGTTTTCGCGGGCGCCGTCGGCGCGGCGGCCCTGTCTCTCGTTCTGCTCCTGTTAGGGACGGGGCTGGGCCTCGCGGCCGTCTCGCCCTGGGGCAGCGAAGGGATATCCGCTGCTGCGGCGGGCGTGTCCTCCATCGTCTGGGTCACCATCGTCCAACTGCTGGCGGCAGTGTTGGGCGGATACCTGGCAGGGCGTTTGCGTACGCGCTGGATCACCGTGCATACCAACGAAGTGTTCTTTCGCGATACAGCGCACGGGTTTCTGGCGTGGGCTGTGGCGACATTGCTCATGGCGACGCTTCTTTCGTCTGCGGCCGCCACCACGGTTTCGACCAGCCTCAAAGCCGGCGGTGAAATTGCGAAAACTGCGGTGACCGTCGGCGCGGCAACAGCGGACGAGAGTCCTATAGGGTATTTTGTGGACTCGCTGTTCCGTAAGACCTCCACCAACGCGGCGCCTGACAATCCGGCGTCGCCGGTGCCGTCGCCCGGTCGCACTCCGGAAGTCACGCGCATCTTCACGAATGCGCTGAATTCCGGGGCACTCGCGGACACGGACCGTCAATATCTGGGCGAGCTGGTAGAGGCGAACACTGGATTGGCGCCGGCGGAAGCGGAGCAGCGCGTGAACGACACTTTCACGCGCCTGAAGCAGAATCTCGATCAGGCCAGCGCGAAGGCGAAGAAAGCTGCTGACGACGCGCGCAAGGCATCTGCCGCACTCGCGCTGTGGCTCGTCGTGTCGCTGCTCGTGGGCGCTTTCGTGGCGAGTCTCGCGGCCACGTTCGGCGGGCGGCTGCGAGATTCATCGGTGCTCGTCAAGACCTGACAGGAGTCAAAACATGCGTTCCGTACTCTTATGGTTTCTCGGCGTACCTATCCCGATCATCATCCTGATTGCGCTTTTCACTTAGCGTCGATCGCGCCCGAGCTTCCAGAAGTGGCTCAGGCGCAATATGTCAGCGGGGCGCACCCCTTAAGATAGGCAGCCTGTGAACCGCGTGGCCCCGGAGACGCCATTTCGTGAATTTCGCGCACGCGCGCGCGGTTCGCTCCGACTTATGCTCGCCCCAAATGGTCTGCTTCCCCCACTGCGAGAGCCGCGCGTCGACGCCCTCCGGGAAACTCTTACGCGTTTTTTTGGTGCTGGCGAGTCTTTTGATCTCGAGCTTCGCACGAGCCGCATGCTTTCCGAGCGCTGATCCGGCGGTCCAAAGGCTGCTGACACTCGCCGCTCGCGATGCAACGGCCACGTTGCCGCAAGTGCAGGCGCAATTGGACGTTGCCAAGCGCGCGTCGCAGCCGGATCCGGTGCGCATCGCCTCGCTGCTCGCAGTACAGGCGCAGAGCTATATGTTGCTGGAGCTCGATGGCGACGCGCGAGCATCCTCGCTCGCCGGCATGGAACTCGTTCCGGATCCAAACAATGCGATTCATCTCGAGCTACTGTCCATCCACGCCGAGAATGTCTACGACCACACAGGCATCGACGCGGCCATCAAGTCGATCGAAGCGGCGCGTTCGCGTCAGGCTCCGGATTCCATCGCCGAGTCGTGTCTGCGGATCACTCTTGGAATTTTGCAGGCCCGGCAGGATCACGCGGACCTCGCGATCGGCAACCTGATGCATGCCTACGAAAGCAGCGTGGCGTTCGGACGGCTGGAGCAGCGAATGCTGGCGGCCTCGGCCCTGTCATCGGTCATGCGCGACATGGGCGACTATGCACAGGCGCTGGCACTCAACGCGGAGGTCATCGACTGGAACACCGCGCAGGATGCCACGTTGAGCCTGTCGGTTTCCCGGTACCTGCGTGGCACGATCCTCACAGAGCTGCGCGATTTTCCGGCGGCAATCGAGGAATACCAGAAAGCGCGTGATCTGAGCGTGACCGTCAAGGACACCATGGGCGTGGCTTTCAGCGATCTCGACATCTGCGGGTTGCAGATCGAAAGCGGCGAACTGAAAGAAGCACGGCGCCGGTGCAACGACGCGCTTCGGGTATTCACCGCCGCCAATGCGACGGACGTCACCCAACAGGCGCGCGCGGCACTGGCCCACATCGATCTGAAGGCGGGACATCCGGCGCGTGCGCTATCCACGTTGAACGATGTGTTGCGCAAGGGCGGTGCCGACATGCCGGCGCGGCGCGTACCGCCGTTGTTCAAACTCCGGTCGCGGGCCAATGCCGCGCTCGGCAAATTCGCCGACAGTTACCTTGATCTCAACGAATACCTGCAACGCCAGACTTCCGTCGATGAGGCACGGCGGGTGCGCCAGGCCACGACGCTGCGCGCGCGCTTCGAGACTGATCGGGAGCTCCAACGCAACGCCGAGCTCAGGCGCGAGCTTGCCACCGCTCGCGAAAGGCAGACCCAGCAGAAACGCTGGACAGCGATCGCCGTGGGCACCGGCGCCATCGTCATCGCACTGCTGATGATCCAGATCAACTCGATCCGGAGGCATCGCCGGCAACTGGCGGTGCTTGCCAACCAGGACAGCCTCACCGGGCTACCTAACCGGCGCCACGTCTATGAACTGGCGACCGAGGCGATGAAACATGCCGGCGCGACGCAAATTCCGCTCACCGTGGCGCTCATCGACCTCGACCATTTCAAGAGCATCAATGACCGCTGCGGACATGCGGCGGGCGATCAGGTGCTGAAGGAGTTCGCGCTCGCATGCCGCGCGTCCGTCCGCGACTCGGATGTACTCGGGCGCTGGGGTGGTGAAGAGTTTCTTTTCGTGATGGCGGGAGCCAGCCTGGAGACGGCGCTGATCGCACTCGAACGCTTGCGCACGTTGGCGTTGGCCATCCAGCTGCCCGCATCAGGCGCCGGCTTGCGTGTGCGTCTGAGTGCGGGCCTAGCTACCATCGAGCCGAACGTCAAGTCGCTCGACGAGTTGATCGCGAGCGCCGATGCGGCGCTCTACCAGGCCAAGCGCGATGGGCGTGACCGCGTGCGGATCGCCGACGACAACCTGGCCGCCGCGTAGATTTTCAGCGATCGTCGGACGCATCCTGACGCCGGATGCGCCGTGTCGCCGCTTGTTTGCCCCAGGCGACTCCTGTGTTCTTGCGTGCATGGAAGGTTTTGCCTCTTCACACATCGATACCGGGGACGCGTCCATCTTCGTGCGGTCTGGCGGAACCGGCCCGCCGTTGCTGTTGCTGCATGGATTTCCGCAGACGCACTTGATGTGGCGCGACGTGGCGTCGAGGTTGGCGCGTACCTTCACCGTGGTGTGCGCCGATCTTCGCGGCTATGGCCAAAGTAGTTGTCCGCCTTCGCGCCCGGATCATTCGCCGTACTCCAAGCGGGCCATGGCCATTGACGCGGTGGTTGTCATGGAGAAGTTAGGCTTCCAGAGATTTTCCGTGGCCGGCCACGACCGGGGAGGGCGCGTCGCGTACCGACTGGCATTGGATCATCCGGATCAGGTGCATCAGATCGCGGTGCTCGACATCGTGCCGACGGCCGACGCCTGGGCGCGCGCGGATTGGCGGTTCGCGCTGTCGTTCTGGCCCTGGTCACTGCTGGCCCAGCCCGAACCCTTGCCCGAGCAACTGCTGATGGCCACGCCCGAGGCGATCGTCGACCACGCCTTGAACGCCTGGGGCACCCGCGGCGAAACTTTTCCTGCAGAAGTCCGCGCTGCTTATGTGAGCGCGCTTCGTCGCCCGGATCATGCGCATGCGATCTGCGAGGAATACCGTGCGGGCTCCACACTCGACCGGGCGCACGATCTTGAGGATCTGAGCTCAGGTCGCAAGATCACCTGTCCGTTGCTGGCGCTCTGGAGCGCGAACGGAGCCCTGGATTCCTGGTACGAGGAAGAAGGCGGGCCAGTGGCGATCTGGCGCCGATGGGGCACCGACGTTCGTGGCCTGCGAATGCAGGGCGGGCATTTTTTCCCGGAGGAGCATCCACAGCAAACTACCGAAGCGCTGGCGCAATTTCTGAGTAAAGCCAATCCCTGAACACCCGCACTTTGCGCTGACGGATGGCCTCTGGAGGATAGACGACGTAGAAGCTGGAGGCGGCCTTCAGCGTGTGCTTGAACGGCTGGATCAATCGCCCCGCGGCCAGGTCGTCCGCAACGAGCATCGTGCGGCCCAACGCCACGCCGTCGCCTTTCACAGCGGCTTCCACTGCAAAGGTATAGGAATCAAAAGTGAGGCCTCTGCGCGGATTCACTCCTTTGACACCAGCACTTGCAAGCCATGCCGCCCAGTCGATCGGGTAAGTGTCACGGATCAATGTGTGGTGCTTCAGGTCTTCGGGGCGCCGCAGCGGATGCGCACCCTTCAGCAGCCTCGGGCTGCACACGGGAAACACTTCTTCGTCCATGAGGAACTCCGATGTGAGCCCGGGATAGTTCCCGCCGCCGTAACGGATGGCGATGTCGATGCCATCACCACGAAAGTTGGTCAGCCTGCCGGTCGCCGAAACGCGCACGTCGATGTCACCGTGCGCGCCATGAAAGCGATAGAGGCGCGGCACCAGCCATCGCCCGGCGAAGCCATCGGAGGTGGTGACGTTCAGCGTGGATTCGGAACGGCGGGTCGTCGCCATCGCAGTGGCCGCGGCAAGTTGCTCGAGCGTGTCGCGGACCGCCCGCGCAAAGGGTTCGCCGACCGCACTCAGACGCACCGAACGCGTCTCGCGCTCGAACAGCTGCACGTTGAGTTGATCTTCGAGGTGCTTGATCGCGCGACTGATGGCGCCGGGCGTGACGCTGAGCTCCTCTGCGGCTTTCGAAAAATTCAGCAGACGAGCCGCTGCTTCGAAGGGCGGCAGGGAGTTGAGCGGGGGCAGTTTACGCGCCATGTGAGCAAGCTCATGGTTGAGTAATAGTCACAGATTCTTGCCGAAAGATGCGTTGTCTGTCGAGGGAAGACTGGCAATATTTCTCCACGATTTGTGACTGCTGCTCACGGAGAAACACATGGCAACCATTCGCCCATTCCTCTGGTTCGACGTAGACGCGAAAGAAGCGCGGGATTTCTATCTGTCGGTGTTCAAGAACGCCAAGGAGCTCGGCGGCACACGGCTCACCGACTGGGTCTCGGGCAGCAAGAAAACCGTTCCGATCGAGACGTTCGACTTCGAGCTCGAGGGCTCGCGTTTCATGGCGCTCAACGCCGGACCGAACTCACCCTTCAACGAGCGGCTCTCGCTGTACATCGAGACGAAGGACCAGCGTGAGACCGACTACTACTGGAACGCACTCACTGCAGATGGCGGCGCCGAAAAACCCTGCGGCTGGCTGACCGACAAGTTCGGCGTCTATTGGCAAGTCATTCCGGAAGTCACGTTGCGGCTCATGGGCGATCCGGATCGCAAGAAGGCGGATCGGGTGCGTCAGGCGATGTACCAGATGAAAAAGATCATCGTGGCCGACCTGGAAGCGGCCTACGCGGACGAAAATTAATTGGAGGCTCTCATGTCAACGCTCAAAGGTCAGAAAATCGTCATCGTCGGCGGCAGCTCCGGCATCGGTCTCGGCGTCGCAGCGGCGGCTCTAGATAGGGGCGCGGAGATCGTAATCGTGGGCCGGACCCCCGGGAAACTGCAGGCCGCGGCCAGCTCGCTCGGCGCGAATCGCAGTCTGAGAACTTTCGCCGCCGACATGACGAGCGAAGCAGAGGTGGCGCGGATGTTCGGTGACGTCGGTCCCTTCGATCACCTGGTGTCGACGGCCGGAGCGCCGCCACCGGGCGATCCCATCGACCGTACCGACTTGGACGTCGCGCGGCGCTTCATCGACAACAAACTGATCGGCGCCATCGCACTGGCGAAACACGCCGCACGAACCTTGCGCAGCGGAGGTTCCATGACCTTCACTTCGGGTATCAACAAGGACCGCCCGCCAGTTCCGGGCGGCGCCGTCGTGACTGCAATCGCCGGATCGTTCGGCTATCTCGCACATGCATTGGCGCTGGAACTGGCGCCGACGCGCGTGAACATCGTCTCGCCAGGCTGGGTCGACACCCCGATGTGGGACGAACTCGTTGGCGAAGCCAAAGCTGATTTCTTTGCGAGCATGGCGGCCCGCTTGCCAGCGAAGAGGATCGCTGCGTCCGCCGACATCGCGCGGGCGTACCTGTATCTCATGGAGAGCGAATTCACGACCGGGGAAACGATTCACATCGATGGCGGGCAGCGCCTGATCTGACCCAGACACTATATATAAGAGTGTCGGGCGGAACTGTTCATCCGTACAGTACGGTCCTCGATTGCGATGCGAGGACGAACGTCAGTCCGGCAAGCGCAGCTCACCGCGAATCGAGGTCGATGTCGCTGTCGGAAAATCTGCGGGGACCGGCCAAGTGACCGGCCGCCGTGCCAACCACTGCAGGGCGCGTACCAGTAGCGTTTGCACTCCAGCGTCGCGCACCGTCACCGGCTGGACGTCACCGCGCCACACGTGCCCGAGCGTGGAGGTGTACACGCGGCCTCGACCGTAATGCACAGTCCATTCGATGGGCCAGTTGAGCGCGGTGTGGGGTTCGCGCGCATAGGAGAGCACTTCGACTTTTTTCGCGGGACCGCGCACGTGGTAATACACCTCGATGTCCGCCGCGACCCACTCGCGCGGCAGGCCACGGTGGATAGGGTGTTCGGCGAGTCGCCGGATCGACGCGTCGAAGCGCTTGCCGTGGCCGGTATCTTCACCCTGACCTGGCGCAATGCGCGTGATCGTACCGTCGTCCGCGACCACCAGCGCCCACCCAAAGTCTTTCTTGCGCCAGCCCAGCCCGATGATGTCGTTGTAAGCCGGCCAATCGGCGAACGCGTTGTTTCCCGAATGCCAGACGTACACGCCGCCGCCGCCCCGCACGAATTTCTCGAACGCCGCCTGCACGGGTTTGGGCCACGACGGGCCGCCGTTGATGTCGTTGCAGTTCTGGATGATGACGTCGTACGCCGCGAAATCCGGCCGCCACTGCTCCCAGCCGGGCGCGCCCGCGTCCGCAGGCGAGGTCGAGACATCCACCGAGAACAAGCCGGTGGGTTCGAGGATGGCGCGGATCGAGCGGGTAGTGAGGCGCCAGTCGTGATTGCTGAACCCATCGACGACGAGCACGCGGATGGGTCGCGGCTCGGTCGCGCTTGCGGGCAATCCCATGATGATCAGCAGGAATATCAGCAGTGCGCGCAGCGACATCACGCGGCAATCGCCGGTGTCGCGAGAAGTTAGTTGGTGGTCTTCTTGGGAAGCTCGTTGCGGTCGTTGACGGATTGCTCGATGAGTGTGGCGACGCCGCGCGGATCCTCCTGTTGTGCAACGTGGCCGCCCGGGAAGGTGCGGATCGTCCAGCCACGGGCCACGGCGCGCTGCCAGCTCTTGTCCGTCTTCGCGCGTTCCTCGGCCGACTTGTCCTTGGGGACGAAGGCGACGTAGGTCACCGGTAAGGTCAGCGCGGCTGGGTTCTTGTACGAGACTGGCTGATTGAAGCACTTGATCGACTGCTTGACGCTGTGCGGCGGCTTGGTGTCCGGCTTTACCCATGGTACCTGCATGAAGCCGTCCTTGAAACGCTCGGGGTCGCGCGGGCCGTCACCGCCGAAGAGGTCCCAGATCGACATGCCATCGTCGGGCACGGCGGCGTCGAGAAATACGACGTGACGAATGCGCTCGGGAATCCGGTCGATGACGCCCGTGATCACCATGCCACCGTAACTGTGGCCGGTGAGCACCACGTCTTTCAGGTCCTCGAACAGGATCAGATTGACCACGTCGTTGATGTGGGTCTGCAGGTCGATGTCCGGGCTGTTGAGGTGCATACGCTCGCCGAGGCCGGTGAGGGTGGCCCGGTACACAGTGTGACCGTCGTCGCTGAGGAACTTGCCGGTGCTCTTCCACTCCCAGCCGCCGGCCGTGGCGCCATGGACGAGGACAAATGTCTGCTTGTCGGCGGCCGGGGCGGCGCGGGCGCCCACTGAAGCCAGAACGATGAAGCAGAACAGCAGAGCGGTGCAACGAAGCAGTTGAGTTTTCATGGATCCGGATGGTGGGCCAACGCGGCTACACGCACCAATCGGCTTTCGGAATCGATGGATAACAAAAACGCCATCCACTACGCCCGAAGTCGACTTGTATGCGTAATGAAAGCGTGTTGCCTAAGTAAAAGTATGCTGATAGCGTGATCCGAGATCGAGAACAGGGGCGCCTGCCTCGCTTAGTTAGACAGGGGGGATAAATGATGATCACACGGAATTTTCGCCGCGCGTCCTTGATTGCGCTGGGTGTCTCGGCTGCTCTGGCGTCCGGTTCCGCTTGGGCGCAGACCGCCGACCAACCTTCGCAGACCGATGGCAACGATCCGGAGGGCGCCGGCGAGGATATGGGCGTCATCACCGTTACCGGCTCCCGCACGATCACCGAAGCGGTCCGTTCGCCAACGCCGATCACCTCGGTCGACATCAGCGCGATCGCCGTCACCACGCCCAGCGACACGGCCGATGCGCTCAACAAATTGCCGACCATCATGGGCGGCCGCACGCCGCGCACCCAGGGCAACGGCGGCACCAATAACGGCGGCAATACGTTGTCTCTGCGCAACTTCGGCCCCTCGCGCACGCTGGTGTTGCTGGACGGTCACCGTGTCGCGCCGAACAACCAGGACGGTTCGGTCAACATCGACACCCTGCCGCAGATGCTGGTGGAGCGGGTCGATATCGTCACCGGCGGCGCGTCCGCGGTCTACGGATCTGACGCGGTCGCCGGCGTGGTCAATTTCGTGCTCGACAAGGATTTCACCGGGCTCTCGCTCAAGAGCGACTACGGCAAGTCGAAGTACAGCGACGGCGAGGAATATCAGGTCGGCGCTGCCTGGGGCACGTCGCTGTTCAGCGATCGCGGCCACTTCGAGGTCGCCGCCCGCTTCCGCCATCAGGACATGATCCCGATGAAGGATCGCCCCTATGGCAAGGATGGCCAGGCTTGGTTGCTGACCGGCAATGGTTCGCCGACCAATCCATACACGAATACTCCCTACGCGCGTGTATTCAACAGCGGCGTGAACGGCAACATCCAATGCGGTACGGCCTGCGGTTTCAACAACTACACGTTCCAATCGAATGGGACGCTCAGGCCGTTGGTTCACGGCACCGCTACCGGCAGCGGCGGCGTCGAATCGGGTGGCGAGGGCGCGTACATCAAGTACGGCACCTTCCGCTCGGAAGTCGAGATGAAAGATGTGTTCGCGCGTTTCAGTCTGGATCTAGGCGACAACGCCAACTGGTATGTGCAGGGGTCCTGGGCGCAAGCTGAAAATGCCTCCGACTGGATCCAGTGGGTAGTTAGCCCGAACGCCAATCGCCCCAACACTTTGTTCGCCGACAATCCATTCCTCTTGCCGGCCACGCAGGTCCAGCTGGGCTCGGGTATCGTCTGCGGAACTCCTGCCGCGACAGGCTGGCGCTGTCTGCCGGGCACGCCCCCGACCTCACCGGCAACCGGCACCACGCCGCCGGCGCCGCCGACCACGCCCTTCTTCAGCGCGCCTCGCTACTTGAACACGGTCGCTGGACTGGAAGTCAACGGAGAGCCGAACCGCCTGTATCGCACTCTCGGCGACCAGAAGACCTGGAATGCGGAAACTGGTGTCACCGGTGAGCTGGGCGGTTTCAACTGGGATGTGTACTACAACCACGGCGTGAGTGAGCTCACGGTCACCAACCCGAACAATACGGACAACGCCAAGTACCTGGCCGCCCTGGACGCGGTAAACGTCGGCGGCACCATCCAGTGCTGGGTGACCACCCAGCCGCAGTTCGCCGGCCTTTATCCCGGATGCGTACCCATGAATGTCGTCGGCCCCAACGGCCCGTCGGCGGAAGCCTATAACTATCTGCGCACCAGCACTTCCTGGCTGCTGACTCAGGAGCTGGACGACGTCGGCTTCTCGATTGGCGGCGGTCTGTGGGGCTTCGGGCTTCCCGCCGGGCGAAATCGTGGCGAATTTTTCGGGCGAAGCGCGCTGGGCCACCTACGTCATGGAGAGCGATTTCCTGCCCACGGACTTCGTCAACTGCACCGGCCTGCGCATGTGCCTCGCCGGCGGTACGGGCAACGCGCCGGTACGCTGGGTGCAGAACACCAACGCGGAAGTCGATGCCAAGAACCATGTCTATGAAGGCGCGCTGGAATTCAACGTCCCGCTGCTCAAAGAAGTGCCGGGGTTCCAGGACCTCTCGACCAATCTGGCGTGGCGCTGGACCAAGTATTCGACCTTCGAAGCGGTCGAATCCTGGAAGCTCGGACTCAACTGGCAGATCATCGATTCGGTGAGATTCCGCAGCACCTTGTCATCGGACATCCGTGCGCCAAACCTCAATGATCTGTTCCAGCCGTCCGGCCTTACCTCGAGCAGTTACACCGATCTGCTCACCGGTGGTAGCTCTCAGGGCATGCGCCTGGCTTCGCGCGGCAATCCATTGCTGACGCCGGAAGAGGGCAAGACCTTCACGGCAGGGTTGGTGCTCACGCCCAGCTTCATGCCGCGCTTCAGCCTCGCGGTCGACTTCTACGAGACCCAGCTCACCAATTCGATAACCGGTCTCAACTATGCGAACCCCGCCGTTCAGGCCGTTTGCCTGGCCTCTGCGCCTGCCTACGACTCGTCGGTCTGCGATCTGGCGGTGCGCCCGATCACGAATCCGTCCGATCCTAACTACCTGAACCCAGCCGTCAACATGCCGACGGAAGTCCGCAATGCGCCAGCCAATGTGGCGTTGCAGAAGACCAAAGGCTATGACATGCAGATCGACTACAGCTGGGACATGGCAGGGGGCCAATTCGCCCTGCGCCATCTGGCGAGTTATCAGCCGACGAACTCTACGCTCACCACGCCGCTGTCGACGTTCTATACCTGGGCGCGGCAGCCGGAGCTGATGCAGACCACGTTCCTGTCGTATAGGAACAGCGGCTGGGCCGTATCCCTGCAAAACCGTTGGCTCGGCAAGGTCGATCTCGAGACCAGTGACAATGACCTCAACGGTTCCGCGAGCAGCCCGCTCGGCACCCAGTATTACGCGGACTCGACGCTCGACGCTTACAACGTCCTCGATACCACGATCAGCAAGGAATTCGAGGTCAGCAATGGCAACATGGAGGCCTTCCTGACCGTGAACAACGTGCTGAACGAGCGCGCTCCGCTGTTCCCGTCGGACTCGGGACTGCCCGGCCTGTTCTATTCCACGTTGGGCATCTACGACGACATGGGGCGCTTCTACACCGCCGGGTTCAGAGTCAAGTTCTGATCGTCCTGCAACTGAGGTTACAGACATGAAGACACAAGTACGTATGCTCCTGGCAGTGCTGGGCTCGTTGGCATGGGCCTCACACACCTTGGCGGGTTCCGCGGAAACTCCGAGCGACATTTACGATCCCCTCGATCTGGTATCAAACGGTAAACACGGGCAGCTCGTCACCATCGCGTCAGGCTTCAGTTTTACCGAGGGCCCCGCGGTTGATCGTCGTGGCAACGTGTTCTTCACCGACCAGCCCAACGACAGGATTTACCGGTGGGACGCCGGAACCGGCAAGGTAAAACTGTTTCTGGAAGGTACCGGTCGTGCCAACGGCATGGCCTTCGACGAAGATGGCAACTTGATTGCCGCTGCGGACATGTATGGAGAGCTGTGGAAGATCCGCCCGAATGGCAGCCACAAGGTGCTGGTCGACAACTATCAGGGTAAGTTGCTGAACGGCCCGAATGACGTGTGGATCAATCCGAAGAACGGCGGCATGTACATCACGGATCCGATTTTTCCGAGGCCGTATTGGGAGACCGGTGATCCGCGCCAGCAGCCTTGGGAGCCGACCCATTCGGAGCAATCACCGCAGGGCAAAGGTGGTCACGTCTACTATCTACCTTCCGGAGCACGCAAGCTTACGAGAGTGACGTCGGACGCCTTGGGATGGGAGTCCGACTCATGGCCGAATGGAGTGGTCGGCACTCCCGACGGCAGGAAGCTCTACGTCAACAAGTGGGCGGGCGACAATCACGGGGGAACGTGGGTCTTCGATATCAAACGCGACGGCACGCTCGCCAACATGCGGAAGTTCACCGACTGGGGTGGCGATGGCATGTCGATGGATGAACTGGGCAACGTCTACATCAGCAATGGCGAGGGCGTGCTGGCATTCGATCGCCACGGCAACAACGTCTTGAAAATTCCGATCGTCGGCGGGGCGACCAACAACACGTTCGCCGGACGGGATGGCAGGACGCTGTTCGTTACCGGTCCTGTTACCAAGGTCCAGTCCATCCGGATGAATGTGAAAGGTGCGCGGAACTGGTGTCGCGGCGATTGTTCGCCTCGGCATTAACAGCAAACTCATGAATCTGCCCGCGGTGAGTGCACCGCGGGCCATATGAGCAACACAAAGCTTCTGGGGCGACGCGAGTTTCTCGCGCTGTCGGCTGCGGCGACCGGATTGTCGGCCGCGCGGCCGAGGCGGCCGAACATCCTGCTGATCGTTGCCGATGATCTTGGCTACAGCGACCTTGGTAGTTACGGCGGTGAGATCGACACGCCCGGCCTGAACTGGCTGGCAACCAATGGCCTGCGTTTCACGCAGTTCTATTCCACGGCCCGATGCTGTCCGTCGCGGGCCAGCATCCTCACCGGGCAGTATCCGCACAGGGTAGGCGTCGGTCACATGGTGACGGACCTGGGACACCCGGGATACCGCGGACGACTCTCCGAGAATGCGGTGACGATTGCGGAAGTCTTGCGGCCAGCCGGCTACCGGACGTTCATGTCCGGCAAGTGGCACGTGGGAACCGACGATCCGACCCGTCATGGATTCGAGCAGTACTTCGGCACGCTCATCAGCGCCGCGACGTTCTGGGACCCCGAGCGATACCTGCGTCTGCCGCAGGGTGGCAAGATCCGAAGCTACGACAAGGATGGCTTCTACGGAACTGACGCGCTCACTGACTACGCGATGGATTTTCTCGAGGACGCGCGCACGACCCCGGAGCAGCCGTGGTTCCTTTACCTCGCGTTCAACGCACCGCATTTTCCGCTGCACGCGCGCGCCGAGGATATCGCCAAGTATCGCGACAGATATGCATCGGGATGGGACCTGATCAGGCAGGAGCGCCTCGCCCGAATGAAGCAGCTACGGCTGGTGGCGGCAGATACACGACTGTCGCCGCGCTCGAAGTTCACCAACCACGGCGAAACCGTCAGCGCACAGAACCCGGCGTGGGACAGCCTGCCGGCGGAGCGCCGCGCGGATCTGGCGACGCGGATGGCGATCTACGCGGCGATGGTTGATCGCATGGACCAGAACATTGAGCGCGTGACGGCGGATCTGCGCGCCAAGGGTGAACTGGACGACACGCTCATCATGTTCCTGAGCGACAACGGCGCGTGTGCGGAGTGGGATCCGTTTGGCTTCGACGTCAGCTCGAGCCCGAACAACGTGCTGCACCGTGGCGAAGACTTGACGAGGATGGGTGGTCGGGGGACCTATCACAGCGTTGGATCTGCCTGGGCGAATGCGTCGAATACGCCGTGGCGAATGTACAAACACTATTCGCATGAGGGCGGCATCAGCACGCCGTGCATCATGCACTGGCCCGCCGGATTCCGGCGCCGGAATGCGATCGAGAGTGCGCCGGGCCACCTCATCGATCTGATGCCAACTATCGTCGCGGCCTCCGGCGCTGCGTACCCCGAGCGGATCGGTACGCGACAGATCCCGCCGATGGCAGGCACGAATCTGATTCCGGCACTGCGAGGAGAACGCCTGCCCGAACGAACACTCTATTTCGAACACGAAGGTACTCGGGCTGTCCGCGAGGGGCGCTACAAGCTGACCGCGCTTCGTGGAGAGTCCTGGAAGCTCTATGACATGGAACGCGATCGCACGGAGCTCGCGGACCTGGCCGACGCGCAACCGCGGCGGGTCGAATCGCTGGCGAAGAAGTGGGATACGTGGGCCGCCGAAAATCACGTCACGCCGTTGCCGGAGAGTTACCCCGTCAACTACCTTCGCCGCGGCGCGTGAGCGCATAGCTCCGCCAGCAGCCGGTCGGAATCAGCGCGTCTGACGGAGCCATGCTAGGGTACCGGTAACATCAGCGGGGGAAATTCATGCCAGTGATCCGGCGGTTGTATGCGCTGCGTTGGTGGATGATCAGCCTGATCACCATCGGCACGATCCTCAACTACCTCACCCGGGCCACGCTCGGTGTGGCCGCTCCCACGCTTACGGGAGAGCTCGGCATCGGTGAAAAGGAATATTCCTGGATAACGGGCGTCTTCCAGCTCGGCATCATGCTGCAGCCATTCGCCGGCTACGTGATGGACCTCATCGGTCTGAAGCTCGGCTTTGGCCTGTTCGCGATCGCGTGGGCACTGATCACCATGCTTCATGGCGTCGCTAGCAACTGGCAGATCTTGGCGGCGCTGCGCGGGTTGATGGGGTTTGCCGAAGGATCGGCGCAGCCGGGCGGTATGAAGGCAGTCGCCGAGTGGTTTCCGGCGAAGGAACGTGGGTTCGCTGGTGGCTTCTACAACATCGGTGCCTCGTTCGGTTCGATGCTGGCCGCGCCGCTGGTCGCGTGGGCCATCCTGTTCCACAACTGGCGCCTCGCCTTCGTGATTGCTGGTGGCGCTGCGCTGGTGTGGGTGGCGCTGTGGTTCAAGTTCTATTACTCGCCGAAGGATCACCCAACGATCTCGGCGGAGGAACGCGACTACATCGAATCCGGTCAGGAAGCACACCTCGCGGCCGGCACCAGCAAGCCATCGATCTTGAGCCTGCTCAAGCAGCGCAATACCTGGGGCATCGCGATTCCGCGCATGCTCGCCGATCCCACGTGGGGCACTCTGGCCTTCTGGGTGCCGTTCTATCTAATGACCGAGCGTGGCTTCGATATCAAGCAGATCGCCATGTTTGCCTGGCTGCCGTTCGTGACCGCTGACATCGGCTGCCTGGCCGGGCCGACGATTGTCTTGTGGCTGCAGCGGCGGGGCATCGGCCTCATCAATGCGCGGCGCTGGGCCTTCACCGTCGGTGCGCTGCTCATGACCAGCATGGCGTTCGTCGGCAAGGTCGAGAGTCCTTACGTGGCGATCATGCTGCTGTGCCTCGGTGGCTTCGCGCATCAGACGCTGTCGATCACAGTGATCACCATGTCTTCGGACCTGTTCCGGCGGAACGAGGTGGCGACGGTGGCCGGCATTGGCGGGTTCTGCGGCAACCTCGGGGTACTGCTGTTCACGCTGTTGATAGGCGGACTGGTCAAGACCATTGGTTACGACCCGTTCTTCGTGGCGCTGGCCGTGTTCGATATTCTCGGTGCGATCTGGCTCTGGACCGTGGTACGCGAACGCGTCAGCACACCCGCGTCGACAGACGTCACGCCGCCATCGGTCGGCCGCACACAATGATCCGCAATCCGATTCTGCCTGGCTTCAATCCCGATCCGTCGATCCTGCGGGTCGGCGATGATTACTACATCGCAACCTCCACCTTCGAATGGTATCCCGGTGTGCAGATCCATCATTCGCGGGATCTGGCGAATTGGCGATTGCTGACCCGGCCGCTGCGTCGGGCGAGTCAGCTCAACATGCTCGGCGATTCCGATTCGTGCGGTGTCTGGGCGCCGTGCCTCACGCATAGCGACGGGCTTTTCTGGCTCGCCTACACCGACGTCAAGCGCTACGGCCGCACGACGGTCAGTGGCGCATCGGGCGCATCGCTGCGCGATTTCCACAACTATCTAGTCACCTGTCCCACCATCGACGGCGACTGGTCCGATGCGTTATACGTGAATAGCAGCGGCTTTGATCCGTCGCTGTTTCATGACGATGACGGGCGCAAGTACTGGGTGAATCAACTCTGGGACCATCGTGCGGGCAGAGGCCGCTTCGCCGGCATCGTGCTGCAGGAGTACTCGCACGCGCAACGCAAGCTCATCGGCGAGCGCCAGCTCATTTTCAAGGGCACGTCCATCGGCTTCACCGAAGCGCCACACCTCTACAAGCGCAACGGTTACTACTACCTGATCACCGCTGAGGGCGGCACGGGTTGGGGTCATGCGATGACAATGGCTCGTTCGCGCACGCTGACGGGTCCATACGAGCTGCACCCGGACAAGTACATCGTTACCGCGCGAGACCGTCCGCATGCGCCGCTGCATCGTGCCGGTCACGGCGACCTGGTCGATACGCAGGCGGGTGAGACGTACGCCGTCTATCTATGCGGCCGCCCGCTGCCGAACCGCGGCCGGTGTGTGCTGGGCCGCGAAACGGCGATACAGAAAATGGCCTGGGGGAGCGACGGTTGGCTGCGCACGCTCGATGGCAGCGGACTGCCGGAACTCGAGACGCCGGCGCCGGCGCTACCCGCGGCGCCGTTTGCAGCTGGGGCGATTCGCGAGGATTTCGATAGCAATCACTTGCCCATCGACTTCCAGTGGTTACGGTCACCGTGGACGGAAGAACTGTTCAGCTTGAGCGAACGCCCCGGGTACCTGCGGCTGTATGGCCGTGAAACCATTGGCAGTGTCTTCCGGCAGTCATTGGTGGCGCGTCGCCAGCAGGCGCACTGCTACAGCGTGACTACCGCGATGGAGTTCGAGGCGGCGCACTTCCAGCAGGCGGCTGGACTGGTGTGTTACTACAACTCCTCGAAGTTCCACTATCTGCACGTGTCGCACGACGAGGAGCACGGCCGGCACCTGCGTGTCATGTCGTGCCTGCCGGATCAGTCGCAGTCCGATTTCTTCACGGCCCCGATTCCGATTCCGGCGGGCCGCATCGAATTGCGTGTGGAAGTCGATTACGAGCGGCTGCGCTTTGCATACCGCGTCGACGGCGATTGGAATGTTCTGCCGGAATTGTTAGACGCGAGCATCCTCTCCGATGAGGCCGCGGGACTCGGCTCGGCGAATTTCACCGGTGCGTTCGTTGGCGTGGCCTGCCAGGACATGTCGGGCACGGCGCATCCGGCGGATTTCGACTACTTCGAGTACCGGGAAAGAGAGTACCTGCGCCAAGCGTTCTGATCAGCATTCCACCATCGCCTTGATCACCTTCGACTCCGGCTCGAGCCATTGGGGAAGGGTCGCTGGTAAGTCCTGCATCGGAGCGCGATGAGTATGCAAGTCAGCGGTCGGTATGTTTCCCGAGCGAATGCTCTGCAGCACGAGATCGAAGTCCTCCGCAGTAGCATTGCGACTGCCCTTGAGGGTGATTTCACGCTTGTGAAACTCCGGGTCGGAGAATGTGATGTCGGCATTCACGACCGAGACGAGCACATAGGTGCCGCCGTGGGCGATGTATCGGAACCCGTTCTCCATGGCCTGGGCATTTCCGGTGGCATCGAAGACAACATCGAACCTGTCGCCACCGCTGATCGAAAGCAGGCTCGCATCAATATCGGGTGACAGTTTCACGGCGTGCTGAATTCCGAGTTTGTCGCGACAAAGGGCGAGCCGCTCGGGTCTCGAGTCGACTACCGCGACCTCGCCACCACGAAGTTTCGCGAACAGCGCGCAGGCGATCCCGATCGGCCCGCATCCCGAAACCAGAACGCGCTGCGCCGGCCTGACATCTGCACGACGCACGGCGTGGGCTCCAATGGCCAGGAACTCGATCATTGCCGCTTCGTCCAGGGAAATGCCGCGAGCCGAAAAAACGAACTTTTCTGGCACGCAGACATACTGTGCGAGCCCGCCGTCCCGGTGCACCCCAAGAACTGCAAGCGCCATGCAGCAGTTCGACCGGCCCTTGCGGCAAGCGCTGCACTCGCCACAGGAGATATACGGCACCACGTACACCGGCTCGCCAGGGCTCAAGGCCGAGCCCGCAGGTGAAACGACTACCTCACCTGAAAATTCGTGACCCATCACGCGCGGATAGGTGAGGTAAGGCTGAACCCCGCGGAAAATGTGCATGTCGGTACCGCACATGCCGACGCGTCGCACGCGCACCAGCACTTCATCGGGGCCCGGCTCCGGCACTGGCCGTTGCTCTATCACCAGGGTGCCCGGGCTTACGCAGACAACTACATCCATCAGAGTCTGGCTCATAACGTCCATTACATTTGAGAAAGTAACTGTCATATATGAAAATGACATGCGGGGCGCGATTTTCGCCATGACGGAGGTGTTGTCAACCCCGTGCTGGAGAACGCCTCTTCACGAGCTGACATCGAAAGGAGTAAATGCATGGTCACCAGACGAGTCCTGTTAGGAACGCCCCTGTGGGCCGCGCTCGGCGCCCAGGCGGCAATGCAGGAAGCACCAGCGCTGGCGGACCAGGCTGGCCCCGGCTCCACGGCGGCCACCAAACTTCCCATTGCCGACGGTCCGTTTCAGCCGACCGCGGAATCGCTGAAGACCTATCAAGCGCCACAATGGTTTCGCGACGCGAAGTTCGGCATCTGGGCGCACTGGGGGCCGCAGGCTGTGCCGCGCAGAGGAGACTGGTATGCCCGATGGATGTACGTCCCCGGTCATCCTCACTACGCGCATCATCTCGAGCACTACGGCCACCCATCCGAATTCGGCTACAAGGACGTCATTGCTCTCTGGAAGGCGGAGAAGTTCGATCCGGAATCATTGATGGATCTTTACGCCGCGGCCGGTGCGAAATACTTCGTCAGCATGGGCGTGCACCACGACAACTTCGATTTGTGGAAGTCCCGCCATCATCGATGGAACTCATTCGCGATGGGCCCGAAGCGGGATATCGTCGGCGCCTGGCGTGACGCGGCACGCCGGCGCGGCCTCAAATTTGGAGTGTCGGAGCATCTCGGCGCCAGTCACAACTGGTGGCATCCGAGCCACTTCTACGACCAATTCTGGCCGAAGTTCGGCGTGAACTACGATGGCGCCGATCCCCAATATGCGGATCTGTATCACCCCAAGCACGACGAGCCCTTCAAGGGGAATTCCGACACCTGGTACACCACCAATCCCGAGTATCACCAGGTTTGGTTCAAGCGCATTCGCGACCTCATCGACAGCTACAAGCCAGATCTGCTCTATTCAGACGGTGGCATGCCATTCGGAGTAGTTGGGCGCTCGCTGGTAGCTCACTATTTCAACAGTAGCGTGGCCAAGCATGGTCGCGTGGAGACGGTCTACAACTGCAAGGCCCTGGGGTCGGGGGAGTTCTATCCCGAAGCCTGCGTTCAGGATGTCGAGCGAGGCGTCATGAGTGGCATCAATCCGCTCCCGTGGCAAACCGACACCTCGAACGGCGACTGGTATTACTCCGATGGCTTTGCGTACAAGACCGGGCCCGATGTGATTCGCATGCTCGCCGACATCGTCAGCAAGAACGGCAATCTGCTGCTGAATGTCGTGCTCTATCCCGACGGAAGCTTGCCGCCGGAATCACAATCGCTGCTCGCCGATTTGAAGGCGTGGATGGCCATCAACGCCGAGGCGATCCATGCGACGCGCCCGTGGACCGTGTATGGCGAGGGTCCAACTGAGACGTCGGCGGGGGCGTTCAAGGAAAAGGCCGAATACACAGCCCAGGACATTCGGTTCACCACCAAGGACAAAACCCTTTACGCCATCACCTTGGGCGAGCCGTCGGGACAGGTGACGATCGCCTCGCTCGGCCGCGCCGGTGGCCATGAGCGACGTGCGGTGAAAAGCGTGCGTCTGTTGGGGCTCGCGCAGCCGTTGAGTTTTCAGCAGACGGATGCAGCGCTCATTGTCGACGTGCCGGCGAAGTTACCGGCGCGCCACGCGAGCGCCTTCAAGATTTCATTTCGCGCCTGATTGCTCAGGACTGACGGCTGCTGCGCGAACTTGCGCGGATACGCCTGGCCACCGGGAACAGAGCGCCGAATTTCTCCGCACCGATGAGGATTCCGATATCGGTCGTCCCGAAAAAGCAATTAGACGACACGTGTCTCGCGGTGGACTATGAAAGACACTTTTGCAGGTGGAACCGTCGGCGCGTCGGCAAGGCGAACGCGGTAGGTCTCAGATGGCTGAAGCGCCGGGGATCCGAATAAGACAAAGATAAGCACAATGAGGGGGTGCGCGTGAAAGCGAAATCAAGGTTCGATCGTTTGTTGGTCGGTACGTCAGCCATTGCCATGGCCGTGGCGTCCGCGATTGCTGTGGCGCAGGAAAACGCCCAAAAGGACGCCGCCAAGGCGACGAGTGAGGCGAAGTCGGATGAAGAGGTGAGCACGATTGTCGTCACTGGCATTCGCGCCGCGCTCGAAACCGCCGCTGAAACCAAGCGCCGCGCCGATACGTTCGTGGACTCGGTCACAGCGTCGGATGTCACGAGTCTGCCCGACATGTCGGTCGCCGAAGCGTTGCAACGCATTCCGGGCGTGACGGTTTCGCGTTTCCCCACCACGGGCGGCGCTTCGCCTGACTTCCCGTCCCCGGAAGGCCGCGGCAACCTGATCCGCGGCTTGGGTTTCATCCGTTCTGAATTCAATGGCCGCGACGCGTTTTCCGCCAACGGCGGCCGCGCGCTCGACTGGTCGAGCATTCCGCCCGAGCTCGTCGGTGGAATCGATGTCTACAAGAACCAGTCTGCCGATCTCATCGAAGGCGGCATTGGCGGCACGATCAACCTGCGCACATTGGAGCCGTTTGATCGTGACGGCCACATCATCGCGTTTTCGGCGGATGGCACGTATGGTGACCTCGGCGAAAAATGGTCTCCGTCATACGCGGCCGTTGTCGGCAATCGCTGGGGGACTGACTCCGCCGGTGAATTCGGTGTTCTGGCGTCCTACTCGCGATCGAAGCTGAAGTCCGCAATCAACGGCTGGCAGCAGGGTGCGCCGACTCCGCGCACGCAGGTGACGACAGCCGAATTCCCAAATGACTTCGACAAGTCGGATGCTTACGACGGCCTGACCGCCGACGACATCCAGGCTTACGTGCCGGGATTCCAGCTGCGCACCAACGATATCGATCGCGACCGCACCAGCTACTACATGGCGCTGCAGTGGCAGAAGGAATCATTCCGCGCGACGGTCAAGTACACCAAAGTCGAGAATGCCATCGACAGCCTCGAGCACACCACGGAGTGGTTCCCGAATCACTCCGGCGGAAATCAGTTCACGGTGAGCGATCTCACGATGGACGACAGCTGGTCGACGCCCGGGATCGCGCTGTGCAACGGCGATGGTGGCCGTATCAACGGCACCCCAGACAATCCCAATGGCGACGGACAGAACCCCGGTGACTGCGAAACGATGGTTCCGGCGCGTGGTCTGATGCAATCAGGCATGGTTTCCAGCCAGATCGATGCCTGGACCGGTGCATACGGAGTGGGAGTGGGTACGCTCGGCGTGGGCAAGCACGAGAACGCGACCACCGAAGACATCAGCATGAACATCAAGTTCAATGCCACCGAAAAGTTGTTCCTGGAGTTCGATGCCCAGCTGACCAAGGCCGACGCGGACTTCGTCGAAGTCTGGGGTGGTGGCACGTTCTTCTCGGACGTGTTCGTGAATCCAGATCTGGAAAGCCCGACGGTCAGATTCGAAATCAACCCGAGCACCGCCATCAACGCCAGCAATACGCGAAATGGCGGTACCGGCCAGCTGCCGGCTCCGACTTCGACCGCGGATCCGAACAATGCGTACTGGCTGTTTGCTTCCGATTCTTTCCGCCAGGGCACCGGCGATTTGAAGGCGTTTCGTGCCGATTCGCGTTACGAATTCGATGAAGACTCCTGGTTCAAGGCCGTGCGTTTCGGCGTGCGCTACTCCGAGCGTGAGCAGCTCAACAAGGAAATCGGCGGGAACTGGGGCGGCATCTCTCCGGCATGGGCAGGCGGCTACGGTATGTTGTCGCAGACGGACACGCCCGCTTTCGAGCTCGTCGATTTCAAGAATTTCTTCCGTGGCGGAGTGGTACAAGGCGCCAACAGCAGTTTCCCGTACATTCGCAGCGACCTGCTGATGAATTACAGCGCAATGCGCAATTACCTGCTCAACGAGCCGGATTTCGGGACCAATCATCCGTGGGCGCCACGCGGCAACCTGGATGGAACCGGCGCCTATCGACCGGAAGACATCTCCGACATCACCGAAGAAACTTCAAACGCATACGTGCGGTTCGATTTCGGTCACGACATCGGCAGCAATGGCATGTCGATCGATGCGAACGTCGGCGTTCGCTTCTCGAAGTCTGATCTCTCATCGAACGGCTTCCTCGCGTACGACGACTTCGATGCGGATCAAGTTGAAACCGGCAACCGGACTCCGGATGCCGAAGCCCACGACCATCCACGTGATTTCCTGCCGGAGGCGACGGCTTTCCTGCAGCAGCAGCCAACTGCCTACGCTGTCGACCAGGAAGACACAAAGTGGCTGCCGTCCCTCAATGTGAAGTGGAACCTGAACGACAACAGCCTGATCCGCTTTGGCGCCAGCAAGGCTCTGACGCGTCCGAACATCCAGGATCTGCGTGCTACGCGCCTCTTGGGTGCCACCACGACGCGCACCAACTTTGAGCGGATCACGGACCCGAACGACCCGTTGTTTGGCGTGGATCGGGGTGCGCAAGACATCGACCTCAGCCGCGTCACCATCACGCGTGGTAATCCCGACCTGAAGCCGACGACCGCGGTCAACCTGGACCTCTCCTACGAGTGGTATTTCCAGGGTGGCTACTTGTCGGCGGCGGCGTTCAAGAAGGATCTCAAGAACATCATCACGACCGGTGATCTGACGCTGGGCCAAATTACGCTCGACGGACAGACGGTCGACCTGGTGTACAACGGCCCTATCAACCAGGCGGAAGCCAATCTCTATGGCTTCGAACTGGCGTACCAGCAGTTCTTCGACCGGTTGCCGGGCTGGATGTCTCATCTCGGCGTGCAGGCCAACTACACCAACATCCAGGCGGAGGCGGATCCGCCGGGCATGGGTGTGGACTCCAACGATGACGGAGTACCGGAGGATGTCACCCAGGCGTTCCGTTTTGGTGTGAGGGATTTGCTGGGACAGTCCGAGCACATCGCCAACCTGGTCGGCATTTATCAGGACGAGAAAATGGAGTTCCGGTTGGCCTACAACTGGCGCTCTGAGTACCTGACGACCTACCGCGACTGGGTGTCCGGCAATCCGATCTACAATGCCCCGAGCGGAATTCTCGACGGTTCGTTCCGGTACGACTTCAACGAGCATTTCCAGGTCAGTGCCTCCATGTCGAACATCCTCGACAAGAAGGAGAAGGCCAATATGATGTTGAACGAGACGGGCCAGATGGCGCCGCGCTTCGCCTTCCTGAACGACCGGCGTATGGTCTTGGGTATGCGATACCAGTTCTGAGCTGAATCGATCGGGACTTGCGGAAGGGCGGAGATATCATCTCCGCCCTTCTCATTCCAGAGTGCGACCAACAGAAGGATCAAACATGAACCGAATCATTGCAGTCGCGGCTATTGCCGCTGTGTTGTGGGGTTGCGCGTCGGCGCCGCCACCCGCCGCCGTTTACAAACCGGCTACCGACGTGAATAGCGCGGGCTATCTCACGGCGCCGGCCGAGAACGGCCGGTTTGCGGTCGCTTACACCGGCACCAAAGGCATGTCGCGCGAACGCGTGGCCGAGTTTGCGCTGTTGCGCGCGGCGGAGTTCACGCAGGAGTCGGGGCAGGAGTGGTTTGCGGTGATCGCCACCAAGACGCAGACCGTCCAGCTCGTGCCGTCGAAGGACGACCTGAAAACCCGCAGTGGCGGTTTCATCGGCGGACCGGGAGGCAGCAGCACCGGGGCAGGCGGCTCTGGCGCGCCCGCGTCGCGTGGCACCGCGGATGCACAGACAGGCGGCGGCGCGACTGCCGGCGGATTCGGTGGCGGCGCACCACCGACGCAAGTGCTGGAACGCTGGACTCCACCGACGGTGCCGCAGACCGTCATCGTCATCCAGATGGGCAGCGGCGAACAGGCGAAGTTTCCCGGGCTGGACAAAGCGCCGGAGATTTTCTCCGCGAAGACGGTGGCAAGCGACATTCGCGCGAAGATGAATCCCTAAGCCCGCATCTTCCAAGCGTCGCGGCAGGCGCAACGCGCGCCTGCCGCGGTCGGGAACCGACACTGGCATGGAAATCGAGCGAATCTGCATAGTGGGAGGGGGCACGGCCGGTTGGATGACCGCGGCGGCACTCTCGCACAAGCTCAAGGGTCTTCCGGTTTCGATCCAATTGGTCGAATCCGATGAAATCGGAACCGTGGGGGTCGGCGAGGCCACCCTTCCGCACATCCGCAATTTCAACAATACGCTGAACATCAGCGAACCGGCGCTCATGAAAGCGACCGAAGCCACGATCAAGCTCGGCATCGAATTCTGCGACTGGGGGCGGATCGGCGATCGCTACATCCACCCGTTCGGCGACTTCGGGCCCAACGTCAACGGCGTCCCGTTCTACCAATTCTGGTTACGCCTGCGAGAGCTCGGGGATACTTCGCGTCTCGATGAATATGCGCTTGGGATCGTCCTCGCGGAGATGGGGCGCTTCATGATGCCCGGCACCGACCCCGCGCGCGTCGAGTCCACGTTCCGCTACGCCTACCAGTTCGATGCGACCCGTTACGCGCGCTTCTTGCGCCAGTATTCGGAAGCCAATGGAGTCGTGCGCACCGAAGGCAAGGTGGTCGATGTGAAACTCGACTCCCTGTCTGGCTTCGTCGAGTCGGTGACGCTCGACCGCGGCGAAACGGTGGCTGCCGACCTGTTCGTGGATTGTTCCGGCTTTCGCGGCCTGCTCATCGAGCAACAGCTCAAGACCGGATATGAAGATTGGAGCCAGTGGCTGCCCTGCAATCGGGCCGTTGCCGTGCCGTGCGAATCACGCGGGCCGCTGCTGCCGCTGACCCGCGCCACGGCGCGCAAGGCAGGATGGCAATGGCGGATTCCGCTGCAGCATCGCGTGGGCAACGGGCTCGTGTATTGCAGCGATTTCATCTCCGACGACGATGCGACTGAATTCATCCTGGCCAATCTCGAAGGGCCCGCGCTCGCCGCGCCTAACAAGCTGCGCTTCACCACCGGCAGGCGGCGCCTCTTCTGGAACAAGAATGTGGTGGCGATCGGGCTGGCAGCCGGATTCCTCGAGCCACTCGAGTCGACATCGATTCACCTGATCCACGAAGGGATCACCGAGCTCGTCCAGCTGTTTCCCGACAAGGGGTTTGCCCAATCCGACGCCGACGAATACAACCGGCGCATGGGCGTGAACTTCGAACGCGTGCGCGACTTCCTGCTGCTGCATTACGTCGCCACCCAGCGCGACGACAGCCCGATGTGGCTGCACTTCCGGAACCTCAAGCTTCCCGACAGCTTGCAGGAAAAGATCGAGGCCTGGACGACCCGCGGCTTCATCGTCAAATACGAATTCGGCGTGTTCCTGCCGCCCAGCTGGATCGCGGTGATGACAGGGCAAAATCTGCGGCCTCGTGGTTACGACCGGCGAGCGGATGCGGCACCGAGGGAAGTTCTCATCAGGAATGCCGCGGCGATCAAGCAGGGGGTCCGCGCGGCGGCCCAGAACGCCCCGGACCACGCTGCCTATCTGCGGCAGATCGGCGCCGCGTCCGACACCGGGCCCCTGGTCGCCAGGGGCTAGTCAGACGTGGCGAGCCAACCCTAGTCGTGAAACCCCTGGAGCGCATCGTCGTCTGCGGCAGCGGTCTTGCCGCTCATCTGACCGCGGCGGCGCTCGCCCGCCAGTTGCCACCGACGATTCGAATCATCTGGGTCAATGGCGCGGATTCGCGGGATGCGGATCTCTTCTTCGGCGGCGTCACCGCACCCTCGGCCTATGCCTTCAATCTCGCGGCAGGGGTTTCAGAGCCGCGCCTGATGGTGGATACCGATTCGACTTTCTCCTGGGGCACGCATTTTCAGGACTGGGGAGCGCGGAACGTTTCGTGGGTCCAGTGCTCCCATCTGGCGTTGCCCATCATCAATGGCGTCCTGTTCCATCACTATCTGTGGCGTCTCGGAACCGGCGAGCTCGAACCCTTCCTGACCCCGGCCATCGCCGCTCGCCGTGGCGTATTCGCACATCCCGTCGACAAGGGACCCAAGCTCCTCGCGCGCGCGGAGTATGGCTACCAATTCAATCCCTATTCCTATCGGCCGCCGTTTGCGGCGGCGGCGCAGGCATTGCAGGTGGAAGTCGTCGCATCAGAGATCTCTGCTGTCGAATGCGTCGAGGGCACGATTTCCGCGCTCCGCCTCTCCAACGGCCGACAGATCGCCGCGGATCTGTTTGTCGATTGCACCGGGCCGGATGCGCGACTGCTTTCACGCCTCGGGGCGGAAGCCCCGGTTGGGCGGCGGCTGCGGGCCGCGTTCAGCCTGCGTCACACGGAAAGAATCGGTCCGCCGTGCCGAAGCGTGATCGCGCGCGATTTCGGCTGGCAGTCCGAGACATCGCTGAAGGCGAGTGTTGCCCGCCTGACCGTCTACGCGCCGGAAACGGAAAGCGATGCGCTCGCAGCGCATGATGATTCTCCGGAACACGCGGGCGAGATTACGCTTGGCCGCCGCGCAAACGCCTGGATGGGCAACTGCGTCGCCATCGGGCACGCCGCCTCGGTTCTCGAGCCGTTGAGCCATGCACCGATGCTGCTGCTCGAACGGGAGATCGACCGCCTGCTGACGCTGGTGCCGTTTTCGCGGGACATGTCGGTGGAGAGACGCGAGTACAACCGGCAGAGCGCAGAAGACTACACTCACGCGCACCTCTTCAATCGCGCGCTGTTCGAAACGCCGCCCAAGGCACAGACGGCTTTCTGGCTTGCGGCGCGCGCAGAACCACCGCACGAGAAGCTCATTCAGAAGATTACCCAGTTCGAGAGCCGGGGATTGCTGGCGGCTTTCGATCTCGAGCCGTTCACTGCCGAAGACTGGGTCATCCTGCATCACGGCATGCGCCGGCGGCCGGCGCGCCACGACCGAATGGCCGATCGCACACCCGAGAATGAGGTGCGCCCAATGCTCGCCTCGATGCCGCGCGATATCGAGAACCTGGTGAAAACGATGCCGACTCACCATGACTACATGACCAGCCTGGTGCGCTACCTCAAACAGAACAAGCAATGAAATCATGCAAGCGCGCCTGAAGCAGATCGTCATTGCCGGCGGGGGCTCCGCCGGGTGGATGACCGCCGCCGCGCTCTCGAGCATGCTGGATCCGAAAGACGTCTCGATCACGCTGGTCGAGTCCGACGAGATCGGCACGATCGGCGTCGGCGAAGCGACCATTCCCGACATCATCAATTTCAATCGCATGCTCGGCCTCGATGAACGCGAGTTCATGAAGGCGACCAACGCCACGTTCAAACTAGGCATCGAGTTCATCGACTGGGGACGCAAGGGCGATACCTACATTCATCCCTTCAGCGTTCATGGCGTGGACATGAAGGGAATCGATTTCCACAACTACTGGCTGCATGAGCGCGCCGGGGGCGGCCAGCATCCCATCCAGCAATACAGCTTGTGCTCGGTGGCCGCGAGCCTCGGAAAGTTCACGCTGCCGGATCCGAATCCGCGCTCGCTGCTGACCTACATTCGCTACGCCTATCACTTCGACGCGATCCTGTACGCGCGTTACCTGCGCACCTATGCGCAGGCGCGCGGTGTCCAGCGCGTCGAGGGAAAGATTCAGCGCGTTTCGCAAGCGCCGGAAAGCGGAAACATCGAATCACTGCAACTCGACGGCGACCGGCAGATTCCCGGCGACTTCTTTTTCGACTGCACCGGATTCCGGTCGCTCATCCTGGGATCGGTCCTGGGCGTGCCGTTCGTCGACTGGAGCCATTGGCTGCCCTGCAATTCCGCGCTCGCGGTGCCATGCCGCCATGCGGGACCGCTGCTGCCCTACACCCGGGCGACGGCAAGGTCTGCCGGCTGGCAATGGCGCATCCCGACGCAACAGCGCACTGGCAATGGGCATATCTATTGCCGCGAGTTCATGAGCGACGATGAGGCGGCGGCAGTTCTGCTCGCCAATCTGGACGGCGAAGCGCTGGCCGAGCCGCGCCAGATCCGTTTCACCGCGGGTCACCGCAAGATCTTCTGGTCGAAGAATTGCATCGCGATCGGCCTGGCAGCCGGATTCCTCGAGCCGCTCGAATCGACTTCTATCTACCTGATCCAGGAAGGGGTCAGCCGTTTCATATCGCTGTTCCCGGATGCAACACTCCCCGACGTCGTGCGCGACGAATACAACCGGCACATGCGCACGGAGTTCGAGCAGGTGCGGGACTTCATCATCCTGCATTTCTCCGCGACCGAGCGGGACGACACGCCGTTCTGGAATTACTGCCGCACGATGAGCATTCCCGACACGCTGCGGCATAAGATCGAATTGTTCCGCACGGCCGCCCGCGTGTTCCGTTACGAAGAGGAATTGTTCTCCAAGCCCAGCTGGGTCGCGGTGCTCCTTGGGCAGAACATCGTGCCCAGACAGTGCGATCCGATAGTCGCGTCGTTGCCGCACGCAATGGTGCACGAAAGCCTCGAATCGATGCGGCTGGCGATGGCCCAAGCGGCCACGGCGATGCCAACGCACGAGGAGTTCATCCGCCGGTATTGTCACGCCGGCCCGGGCTCGTCATGAACGACCTGCGCATACGCGATATCGTGATCGTCGGCGGAGGGTCGGCGGGGTGGATGGCCGCCGCCGCCTTCGCGCGTTTGCTCAATAGCCCGGACATCAAGATCCAGGTGATCGAGTCCGATGCGATCGGCATCGTGGGCGTCGGTGAGGCGACGATCCCGCACATCCTCTACTTCAACCGGCTCCTGGGTCTCAAGGAAGACGACTTCGTCCGCACCACCAATGCGACGTTCAAGCTCGGTATCGAGTTCGTGAACTGGGGCCGGGTGGGCCAGCGTTATCTACACCCCTTCGGTCCCTACGGCGTGAACATGGAGGGCCTGCACTTCCACCACTTCTGGCTGCGCTACGCCCGGTCGGGCAAGGCGCCGCCGATCGATGAGTACAACCTGCAGGTCCTCGCCGCGCGTGCCGGCAGGTTTCAGCGTCCGGAGAGCAAGCTGAATGGCTCGCCGCTGCAAACCATCTCCTATGCCTTCCATTTCGATGCGGCCCTCTACGCCAGATACCTGCGTGAGTTCGCGATAGCGCGTGGCGTGACCCGCACCGAGGGCAAAATCATCACCGTGCAGCAGCACGGGGAATCCGGATTCATCGAGAGCGTGACGCTCGAAAGCGGGCAGGCGGTCCGGGGAGACCTGTTCATCGACTGCTCGGGATTCCGCGGGCTGCTCACCGAGCAGACTTTGCAGAGTGGCTACGACGATTGGGGCGCCCATCTACCCTGTGACCGTGCGGTCGCCCGCGGCTGCCGGAAGGTCGGTGAACCGATTCCTTACACGCGCGCCACCGCCAAGACCGCCGGATGGCAATGGCGCATCCCGCTGCAGTCGCGCACCGGAAACGGCCATGTCTACTGCAGCGAGTTCATCTCCGACGAAGCGGCGCTCGAGAGCCTGAACGCCGATCTCGACGGCGAGCCGATCTCCGAGCCGAACTTCCTGAAATTCCGCGCCGGCATCCGCAGGAAACCCTGGAACAAGAACGTCATCGCGCTCGGGCTCGCGTCCGGCTTCCTGGAGCCGCTCGAGTCGACATCGATCCATCTCATCCAGACCGCCATCGCGCGGCTGATGACGAATTTCCCGGACAAGTCTTTCAACCAGCCCGACATCGACTACTACAACCAACGCACGCGGCTGGAATTCGAACAGGTGCGCGATTTTCTCATACTGCATTACCACGCGACCGAACGTGACGACTCTCCTTTCTGGAACTACTGCCGCAACATGGAGATTCCGCCGAGCCTGGCGGAGCGGATCGCCATCTATCGCGAAAACGCGCGCCTTTACCGGCATGACTACGAATTGTTCAGCGAGACGAGCTGGTTCGCCGTCATGCACGGCCAGAACGTCGCGCCCAAGCGATATCATCCCGTCGCGGACGTCCTGCCCGAGATGGAGATGGAGAGCCGCATGGTGAAAATGGCCGAGGTGACCCGCAAGTGCCTCTTGACGATGCCGACGCACCAGGCGTTCATCGACCGGCACTGCAAGGCCGAGGTGTGAGCCGCGATGATTCCTGAACCCGCGCCCATCGCGCAATGGCGTGGCGTGACGCCGGCGCAGTTCCAGCAGGAGATCGTGCCCGCCGGAGCTCCCGCCGTGCTGCGCGGCCTGGTCGAGCATTGGCCGGCGGTCGCGGCCGGGCGTTCGTCGCCCGCCGCGATGACTAACTACCTCGCGGCCTTCTCGACGGGCGCGCCCGTGCACCTCATGGTGGGCGATCCGTCGATCGGCGGGCGCTTCTTCTACAACAGCGCGCTCACCGGTATGAATTTCGAAAACGTCTCTGTGCCGTTGCGCGATGTCTTCGAGCGCCTGTTGCGGGCCCTCGACGAGCCCGCACCCCAGGCTTTGTATGGCGGCGCCATACCGATCCCGACCCAATTGCCCGGTTTCAGCCGAGACAACCCGCTCGAGCACGTGGACCCGACGGTGGACGCCAAGATCTGGCTCGGCAATCGCGTCACCGTGGCGACTCACTACGACCTGTCGCACAACGTCGCTTGCGTGGTGGCCGGCCGAAGGCGCTTCACGCTGATTCCGCCTGACCAGCTCGAGAACATGTACGTCGGGCCGCTCGAGTTCACGCTGGCGGGCCCGCCCGTCAGCATGGTGAGACTCGAGGCGCCGGACTTCGAAAAGTTTCCGCGATTCCGCGCCGCGTTGGCGGCTTCACAAGCGGCCGACCTCGAGCCGGGCGACGCGTTGTTCATCCCCTACATGTGGTGGCATCACGTCGAGTCGCGCGACACTTTCAACGTGCTGATCAACTACTGGTGGGATGACGCGCCTGCGTGGCAGAGCTCGCCGTTCCTGGCGCTGATGCATTCCATTCTCGCGGTGCGAAACCTGTCGCCCGAGAGGCGCGACATCTGGCGGCGTGCATTCGAGCATTTCGTGTTTTCGGGCGGGGAGGAAGCCCTGGCGCATCTCACCGAAAGCCAGCGCGGCCTCCAGGGCACACCCTCGTCGCAAAAGGCACAGGTGATTCGCAACTACGTCGTACAGATGCTCGCCGGCCGGCGATGAGCGCCCGGATGGGGGATTTACCATGAAGAGTTTTACGCGGTGGATGCTCGTGGGGTTGTCCCTCGCGGCGTGCGCCGAGCCGCTCACCTGGACGCCGGACAATGGCAACGGCACCTTCACCAATCCGATTTTCTTCGAGGAATTCTCCGATCCCGACATGATCCGCGTCGGCGAGGATTTCTACCTCACCGGGACCACCATGCATTCGCTGCCGGGCCTGCCCGTGCTGCGGTCGCGCGACCTGGTGAACTGGGAATTCGTGGCTTACGCCGCAAATAGTTTGAATCTCGGGCCCGCGTACCGGCTCGAAGGCGGCAAGAACATCTACGGTCAGGGATTCTGGGCGCCGTCTTTCCGCTATCACGCCGGCACTTACTACATTTTCAGCAATGTGAACCGCGAGAAGACGCAGTTCTTCACCGCGACCAATCCAGCAGGACCCTGGCAGCACCGCCAGATGAAGCGTTCCCTGCACGATCTGTCCGTGCTCTTCGACGACGGCAAGGCTTATGCGATCTTTGGATACCGATCGATACAGTTTGCTCAATTGACAGCCGATCTCACCGACATCGTGCCCGGCACGCAGCGGGAAATCATTCCGAAAGAAGCGGGCATGGGCGAAGGCCTGCATTTCTACAAGATCGAGGGCAAGTACTTCATCACGAGCGCGTGGTACGAGAACGTCATGCGCATGCCGGCGGCGCGCGCCAATCGCCCGGAAGGGCCGTATGAAGTGAATCAGGCCATCAGCATCGATGAAGACTTCGGGCTCGCTCAAGGCAATCGCCTGGGCGACATGCGCGGCCTCAAGCCGCCGTACGACATCCGCCCCGGCGATCTGCGTGTGCCCGGCAAAATGTCACTGCATCAGGGTGGCATCATTCAGACGCCACTGGGGGAGTGGTGGGGCTATTCGATGATGGACTTCAATTCAGTCGGTAGATTGACGGCGTTGTCTCCTGTCACGTGGAAGGACGGCTGGCCATATTTCGGCCTGCCTGGAAACCTCGGCCGTACACCGCGGACCTGGGTGAAACCCAAAACCCGTGAGCACCAACCCATCGCAACGCCGTACGAGCGCAACGACGATTTCGCTACGGCGGCACTGAAGCCCGTGTGGCAGTGGAGCCATGTCCCCGACCCGGGTGCGTGGTCACTTGCCCAGCGCCATGGATATCTGACGCTGCAGGCGCTGCCCGCAACCAGTCTCTGGGATGCGCGCAACACGCTGACGCAACGCTCCATCGGACCCGTGTCCTCAGCCGCGACGCTGCTCGACGCGAGTGCGATGGTGGACGGCGACGTCGCGGGCCTCGCGCTCTTCAGCCGACCCTACGCCTGGATCGGCATCGAACAAACCGCCGGCAACAAAGAGCTCGTGCAGTTCGACGAGCAGACCGGCACCCGCATCCGTCGAGCCTTGAAGGCCGCCCGCGTCTGGGTGCGCGCCGAGTGTGATTTCCTGACCGAGCAGGCGACGTTCTCGTATTCGACCGACGGACGGAATTTCGAACCCATCGGTGTGCCGTTCAAGATGGTGTTCCAGCTAACTACCTTCCAGGGCGTGCGCTATGCGCTGTTCAGCTACAACCACGCGGGAACCAGAGGTGGCGCGGCGAGCTTCGATGCCTTCGAGGTGAGGCAGCCGCATCCACAAGGACTGAGACGTCCCATTCCCTATGGCAAACGTGTGCGCCTGGTGTCCGATGGGCATGACTATGGGCTCGCGGTCGTTGGATCCCGACCGGCAGCGGGCGCGGCAGCTTCCTGGTTGATTGTCGACATGTCGCTCGGCCGCGTGGCGTTCAAGTGGGGCGATCGCTTTCTCAGCATCGATCATCGAGGCGAGGCCAGCCTCACGCGCGCGAAACCGGGTGAGGGCGAGTCGTTTCAATGGATCGAGACGCCCACCGGTGAGCTGGTGTTGTTGTCGGTGCGCTCGCATCGCTACCTTCGCCTCGATGCACAGTCACGGAAAGTCGATGCGACGAGCCCAGGGCCGCGGCCGGATCGAAGCGATGGCGTGAGGCTCGAATGGCGCACCGAACAGGGTCTTACACCTGAACCGTGACACGGGGCGCGCCACGCAGGTACTCTTGCGCCCCCGATGAATACAACAAAAAGAAAAAAGAGAAAGGCCGCCGGCAAAGGCGAGTACACGGCACCCGCCCTCGAGAAGGGCATCGAGATCGTCGAGCTCCTGGCGAGTGAAGCCCCTGGCCTGACGATCTCGGAAATCGCGGCACGACTCGGCCGCTCGATCAACGAAGTCTTTCGCGTGATCATCGTGATGCAGCGAATGGGCTGGTTGCAGAAGGACCCGCAAAGCGATTGCTTCAGCGTTACGTACCGGGTGCTGGAGCTCGCCCATCGCGGTACACAAGCGGAAAATCTGTCGATCGCTGCCGGCCCGCTGATGCGCGATCTGGCAGCCGCGACGAGTCAATCATGCCATCTGGTGGTGCGCTCGGGCGGACACGGACTCGTAATCCAGCGCCAGGAATCGATCAGTTTGTTTCAAGGGGGATTCGCGATGCGCCTGGGCGCGGTCGTCGATCTGCTCTCGAGCTGCTCCGGCCACCTGTTGATGGCGTATCTGTCCGCCGACGAGTTGCACGCGGTCCTGAAGTTGTTGCCCACGCCATTGAACAAGCCCACGCCGAAGTTGAGCGCACTCCTCCGACGTGTCCGCGAGCAGGGATATGAGATGAAACCGAGTGCCCGCACCGATGGCATCACTGATATCGGCTATCCGATTCGTGGCCTGGACGGGCGGGTCAGCGCGGCGCTGACAGTTCCCTATCTCAGGGTCCTCGACGCTTCTCTGCCAACCACCATTGCGCAGACTCGTCAGTTGCTCGCCGAAACGGCCCGCAAAGTCTCCGAGGCGATGGGATCCTCTGGTTGAACCGACACCGTGGTGATCGCCCTGAGCAACGGCCGCCTGATCCTGTTCGCGTCTGCTACCGCCTCTTCGAGCGCTTCGCAGATGGTGCATGCGGCGGGTGAAAGCAGCCAGTCCTTGCGGGTGATGATCCCGAAGGAATCCATGTGGCAGGATAGCGGCACGTCGAGGATCGAGATGAGCCCACATGCCGAGTAATACTCGGCCACTCGCTTCGTGAGAACCGCGATGTAGTTGGTTTCCTCGAGCAGCCGGATCACGACAATGGGCGCAACCGCCTCGATGATTTGTGTTGGCGAAGAACAAGAAGCTTCGCGAAACATCAGATCGAATCGATGGCGAAGGACGCTGCCGACCTGCGGAACGATCCAAGGTGCAGACGCCAGATCCTGAATCTGGATATTGCTTCGCTCGAGCAGAGAATGACCCTTTCCGACTACTGCGCACACCGGCTCGTCCGCCAGGCGTTGATAGTTGAAATTCGAATTCTCCTGGCGCTCGAGCAGCCGTCCGACCATCACTTCGATCTTGCCCGCTTGCAACGCCTCGACCAGTTGGTCGCTTGACTCGACCTGTACGCGAATTCTGACCAGCGGATATTCCTCGGCGACACGGGCGATGGCACGCGGGACGAAGCTGATGGCGGGTCCCGGGATCGTGCCGACGTTTACCTGGCCTGTTCGGCCAGACTTGAGCAGGTCGATTTCGTTGGCAGCCTCACTCAGGCTCGCGAGCGCGATGCGCGCATGACGAATCATGGTCTGGCCATACCAGTTCGCGCGAACGCCGCGCGGCAGCCGATCGAACAGCGGTGACCCGATGATGTCCTCCAGATCGGTCAGGAGGCGCGAGGCGGCGGATTGCGACATGTTCAACAGCTCTGCCGCCCTGCAGATATTTCCCTCTTCGCCAACCGCGGTCAGCAGCAGCAGGTGTCGGGTGCGCAGTCGCGCGCGAATGAACCAGGGCGTGGCTGTGATCATGATGAGTGGAGCCTTCCAGACGCTTTCGTCGAACCTAGTGGAGATTCGCGACGGAAAGAAAGTTCTATCTCGTACGCGCTCGTTTCAGCTGCAGAACAAACGTACGCCTTTGATTGTGAGCATGTTTCTGCTCGGGCCGAACATGCAGGTCAGCGCAGGTAACAAGACGCAAGCCAACACCTGTTGCTGCAATGACGACAGCGGATCGCGTGCGCCAGGCATGCGCCGTGCCGCGCGCGTCAGCACGCGAGGAATTCCCGGTAGTCATGACTCGCTGTTTGGGCAGTCGCGTCCAGCCATTCCGACGGCGCATGCCAATAAAAGGTTGTTGCATAGGTGGAAGAGAGTGGCGGTGCTACGTTCGATGCTCTACAGACGCGGGACGTGGCGATGAGCCGCCGTACCCGCGCATCGCGGTCACAGGGGGTCCATTCATGAGTCGTCAAAATCGATCGGTTTTCATTGGTAAGTCGAATCCAGTGGCGGTTGCCGTCGCCACGGCGCTTCCGCGTTCGAGACGAATCGGCACTTTCTGGCGGCGCACGTCGCTCCTTGGCGTGAGCGCGATGCTCTTGCCGGCACTGGTTGCGGCGCAGGATGCGACGAAGGCAGACCAGGCAGAAGACGACGTCGAAACAGTGGTCGTCTCGGCGCGTCGAGAGGCAATTCAAGACGCGACGGAGCGAAAGAAGAACGCCGAATCGATGGTCGATTCGGTGGTTGCTGACGATGCGGGCATGTTGCCGGACAACAGCATCACCGAAGTGCTGCAACGCGTGTCAGGCGTGACCATTTCGCGCTTCAATGATCCCGATCACTTCTCGACTGAAGGCAATGGCATCCAGGTTCGAGGCATGTCCGGTGTTGCCGCGCGACTGAACGGACGAGAGATCTTCAGCGCGAACGGCGGTCAAGGCCTGTCATGGGGCGACGTGACGCCAGAATTGATGGCGGCGGTGGATGTCTACAAGAGCCCGACCGCCGATCTGATCGAGGGCGGCCTGGGCGGTCAGATCGACCTGCGCACGAAGATGCCGTTTGACTACGAAGGTGGGCTCCAGCTCCACGGCTCCGCGGAAGCCAACTATGGCGACATGGCGGATGAGATCAACCCGAATGTCTCTGCATTGATCAGCAATCGATGGGATACCGGTATCGGCGAATTCGGAGCTCTCCTCGATCTTTCTTACAGCAAGCTCAGACAGCAGGCGAATTTTCTGCGCATGGAGCCTTACTACCGCACCGCACTGCCGGATGGTTCCGGCGGCATCATGGATCGGTTCATTCCGGGTGGCTTTGACTACGGTTTCGATGAGTTCGAGCGCGTTCGAACGGGCGCCTACGTCGGTCTGCAATGGAAGCCCACCGACAATCTGTCGATTTCCCAGACGGCGTTTTATTCCCGCCACGAGACGACCGGCAGCGGCATGGGAGTCTTCGCCACCTCCAAACAGAGCACCTGGGGATACGCCGACTGGGGCAACGGGCCGATGTTTCATGGCGGTTTCGCCGACGGCGGAACCGACGGCCTGGCCGTCGATCCGGCGGTGAGCACGTTTGACGACAATGGCATCCTCACCTCTTCGCCTGACGTCTTCTTGAGAGATCCAAATACCTGGGGACCGTCCGGTGGCCTCATCAGGACCGGTGGCAACACCGCTCATGGCGAGAGTGAAAGCTGGACTCGCGAGATGGCCACGAGCTTCGAGTGGCAGCCGACCGATCGATTGATGATCAGGGGCGCGGCTCAGTTCGTCAGGTCGGAATACGACAGCAGGGGCTATGACGTTTTCCCTGCAATGAATCTTCCGGGATCCTTCAGTCTCGATCTGACTGGTGATCTCCCACAAGTAGCGTTCAACAATCCGTCCTCTGTCGAAGATCCGGTCAATACGAACTGGAATGCGCACATGCCCAACCATCAGCTCAACAAGGGCGGCATGGATGCGTTCAACCTGGATGCCGAGTTCTCGATCTCGGACGAGGGCTTCTTCCGATCGGTTCGTGGCGGCGTGCGTCACGCCGACCGCAACGAAAATGATGCCGGCTACTATGGGTGGACCAATCTGTGCGCCGGCTGGGATGGCTGCACACCCTCGACACGCGCCTTCAGTCTTTCTGATCCCGGAGACGTTCAGTTCCAGGAATTCCCCGATTTCTTCCGCGGCGATGCCAACTTGCCTTCCGGTCTGTGGATGCCCAGCTTTGGGCGCGTAAACGACCTCAACCCGGATGCCATTGACTCCCAATACGGCATCAACGCAACAGATCCCAACACCATCAATCACAACAACTGGGGCTTCAATCCCACCGACGAACGCCAGCAGGAAATTCTCAATAAGTCGGCGTACATCATGGTCCGCTTCGCGGCCTTCGACGAAGGGGCGCTGCCGATCGATGGCAACATCGGTCTGCGGTGGGTGAGAATCGAGAACACCAGCACTGGGTTTTACGATCAGTCAGGCATGTTCGTGAACGTGCCCAGAGTGGACACGGACGGCAATCCCATACTGGACCCAAACGGCGATCAGATAACCGATAGGGTCAATCTCGCCGGCATTCCCAATGTGGTTGACGGCTCTCTGAACCGCTCCGACGGCACGACGGTCACCAAGGGTTTGCCCTCGATCAACTTGCGTTTCAAGCCCAGCGACTCAGTACAGATCCGCCTTGCCTATGGCGTGACGATGGACCAGGCGCAGTTCAACGATCTGCGCGCGACGGGCAACGTCGGGTTGAATCTCGTCAACAATCAGCTGGACCTCACCAACCCCTTCAGAGCCGACACCGGCAATCCCCTGCTGAAGCCCGTTATTTCCCGCAACAGCGACCTTTCGTTCGAGTGGTATCGCGGTGCCACCTCGGCGCACTTCTCGCTGTTTCACAAGGGGATCTCGGATGCGCTGATCTACACGAACGAAGTGCGGGATGTGGGGCTGGTCTTGAACGACGGCAGTACAACCTACATCCAGGCGTCGCGCAATGAAGTGAACAACTCAACCGCGTTGTCCTCGATCAAGGGCATCGAGCTGGGTGGCCGGATCTTCTTCGATCGTTTGCCGGAGCCGTGGAATGGATTCGGCGTGGAAGCGAACTTCACCTACCTCGACAGCAAGTCGCCCGGAGAGCGCTACCTGGATATCGACGGGGGCGAGCACCGCGATGCGCCGATACGTGGGCTTTCCGACAACACCTACAACCTGCAACTGATGTTCGAGAAGCCGAAGTTCGGCGCGCGGCTGGCCTGGAGCTGGCGCAGCGAGTATCTGTTGAACACGGACGCCAACGGAACGAATGGGGATTACACCTACTTCGGCACGCCGAATCTCGGCGCGGCGAACACCGCCGTGCCGATCTTCCGCGACATCGCGCTGCCAACCTGGTCGGACGAGTACGGTCAGCTCGACTTCGGTGCTTCGTATCGGCCAACGGAAAGCCTGTCAATCTCTCTCGACTTCAGAAACCTGCTGGACGAGATCAGCAGGACTTTCACCACGGGTTATCTCAATGCCGACAGTGGCAAGTATGACGTGAAGGTTCCTCGCAGCTGGTTCGTCAGTGACCGTCGCGTAACGCTTGGTGTCAGGTACAAGTTCTGAGCGAGACAACAGTGACAGGGTGAGACCGGGGCGGCTTGTGTAGACAAGCCGCCCTTTCTCCGAGAGTCACGCGTGATGGTACGAAATGTCCTGATTGTCGGCGGCGGAACGGCGGGCTGGATTACCGCCGGCTATCTGGCGCGCATGCTTGGCGCAAATTCTCCAGCCGGTGTGCGCATCTGCCTGGTCGAATCCGCGGACATCGGCACCATTGGTGTCGGTGAAGGAACCTTTCCGACGATTCGCCGCACGCTGCAGCGCATGGGGGTCTCGGAAACCCGCCTCGTCAGGGAGTGCGGCGCCACTTTCAAGCAGGGCATCCGCTTCGTGGACTGGCGATACGACCCGGCCGCGCAGCACAGCCACTACATGCATTCTTTCCAAAGTGCCCAGGAAGCCTCAGGCCTGGACTTGCTGCCGTATTGGCTGCTCGGTGCTGCTGGCCAGGAATCGAGTTGGGCCGAGGTGAACACGCCGCAGAAAATCGTTGCCGATGCTGCGCTGGCGCCAAAACTCATCACGAATGCGGAGTTCAAGGGTCCGCTGACCTACGCGTATCACGTCGACGCAATGAAGCTGTCCTATCTACTGCGAAAGGTTGCCATCGAATCCGGCGTACAGCACATGGTCGATACCATTGACGCGGTGAACCTGAAGGAAGACGGCGCCATTCGCTCCGTTGTATCGCGAAATCACGGCGAGCTCAGGGCGGACCTGTACATCGATTGCAGCGGATTCCGCGCCCAGCTCATCGGCCAGGCGCTCAACGTCCCTTACAAATCTTGTGGTTCGGTGTTGTTCTGCGATCGCGCACTGGCGATACAGGTGCCCTATCAACAGCCTAAGGATCCTGTTGCCTCCTACACCATCTCCACCGCTCACGAGGCCGGCTGGACCTGGGATATCGGCCTCGATACGCGGCGGGGTATTGGCTATGTGTACTCCTCTGCTCACACCGACGAGACCCAAGCGGAGAAGGTGTTACGTGCGTACGTCGGCAACGCGGCGAATGGCATCGGCGCGCGCAAGATCCAGTTCAACTCGGGTTACCGGGAGACGCACTGGTACAAGAACTGCGTCGCCATCGGGCTCTCGAGCGGGTTTTTCGAACCCCTGGAGGCGACAGGCATCATCCTGATCGAAGCGGCTGCGGCGACGCTCGTAAGGCTGTTCCCATGGGGCGGGGACTTCGACGTGGGCGCACGGCAGTTCAATCGGCAGATGGGTCGACGATTCGAGCGCGCGCTCGCTTTCATCAAAGCGCATTACTGCACCAGCGAGCGGCGGGATTCACCTTTCTGGCGCGACAACATCGAAGCTGCAACCATTCCGGACGAGCTTCACGATCTGCTCGCGCGATGGCGCCATCGACCGCCCGCCGAGATCGATTTCGATCTGAACGCCGACCTATTTACCGAACATAGCTGGCAGTACGTGCTTTACGGGATGGGCTACCAGACCGACCTGACGCCACGAGCTGGGCTGTACAAGTACTACGATGAGGCCAGGGACGCCTTCGCGGAAATTCGCCGTCAGGCGCAGTTCGCGTGCCGAAACCTTCCCGCGCACCGTGACCTGCTGCACTCGGCGCTGACGCGAGACTTCGGTTCCGCATGACTGACAGGCTGCTCAAAAGCATCGTGATTGTCGGCGGCGGCACCGCCGGCTGGATGTGCGCGGCGGCGCTTTCGAAAGTGCTCCGCGGTCGCTATCGGATCGTGCTGGTCGAGTCCGATGAAATCGGCACCGTCGGCGTGGGCGAGGCGACGATTCCGCACATCAGGACCTTCAACGAGCTGCTCTCTATCAACGAAAACGACTTCATTCGCGCCACTCTCGGCTCGTTCAAGCTCGGCATCGAATTCGTCAATTGGGGAAAGACCGGCGAGCGGTACATGCACGGCTTCGGGCGCATTGGCCAGAGCTTGTGGACCATCGAATTCGAGCAGTACTGGCAGCGGATGCACCGACTCGGCAAGGCGCCCGACCTGGGCGACTACTGCATCACCCAGGTCGCCTCGCGCGGAAACAAGTTCATGCGGCCTTCCAACGAGGTGAAGAACTCGCCGTTGAATGAAATCGCCTATGCGTTCCATTTCGATGCCGGGCTGTATGCCAAGTTTCTGCGCAAGTTCAGCGAGCAACGCGGTGTGGAGCGCGTCGAGGGAAAAATTGTCGATGTGGCGGTACACGGGGAATCGGGCCACATCACATCCGTGAAACTGGCGAGCGGCGCGCAGGTGGAAGGCGAGCTGTTTCTCGACTGCTCGGGTTTTCGTGGACTGCTCATCGAGCAAACACTGCGCACAGGCTACGAAGATTGGACGCACTGGCTGCCGTGTGATCGGGCTGTCGCGGTTCCCTGCGAGTCTGCCGGCCCGCTGATTCCATACACCCGTTCGACGGCACATCGAGCCGGCTGGCAATGGCGCATTCCCCTGCAACACCGCACGGGCAATGGCCATGTGTTCAGCAGCCGGCACATGAGCGAGGACGAGGCGACGGCGGTGCTGCTCGACAACCTCGACGGCCGGCCGACCGCCGAGCCTCGCACGATCAAGTTCGTCACCGGCCGCAGACGACTCGCCTGGAACAAGAACTGTATTGCCGTGGGACTCGCCAGTGGTTTCATCGAGCCCCTGGAGTCCACCAGCATTCACATGATCCAGAGCACCATCGCCAGACTCATGGTGTTCTTTCCGGATCGCGGCTTCAGTCCATTGGATATCGCCGAGTTCAATCGCGAGTCGCAGTTTGAATATGAGCGAATCCGGGATTTCATCATCCTTCACTACCATGCCAACCAGCGTGACGATTCTAAGTTCTGGCGCGATTGCCGGAACATGGATGTGCCGGAAACGCTGCGCCAGAAAATGGCGCTATACCAAAGCCACGGCCGGATCTTCCGTGAGGGCCACGAACTCTTTGCCGAGGTGGCCTGGCTGCAAGTCATGCACGGGCAAGGAATACGCGCGGGTTCCTACCATCCATTGGCCGACCTCCCGAGCGAGACCGAAGTCGAAGCGTATCTGGCCAGCGTGAAAGGCATCGTCGCGCGCTGCGTGGACGTGATGCCGGATCACGCGGCTTACATCGCCAAGCATTGCGCTGCCAAACCACCGCCAGGGAACTCACCTCCATGAAGCTCTTGACCCTCCTTTCAATTGTTACGGTACTCGTATTGCCGGTCGAAAGTTTTTCTCAGGGGGCTGGTCCGCCCAACTCTGGTGCCGTTGGCAGGCAAGAACCGGGAGAACAAATGACGACGAGGGACACCATGTCGCAGGCGGACCTCAAACGCCTGGCGGAAAAGATGGACCAGTGGAATCGCGTCGACGGGGCCGGCGTGCCACCGCGCGTGGCCAAGGTGCGAACCGCGGCGATGCTCAAGGTTCTCAATGTTCCTTGCGAGGTATCCGAAGCCGCATACCGGGGCACGGCGTCCGATGCCGCGGATCGACACATCTATGAAGCGGCCTGCAAGGACGGCATGGGCTATCTACTCCTGCTGCAGGATACCTCGCTGCGAGGAATTAATTGCCTGTCGGCAGAACACGAGGAGCCGCCAGCGAAGTGCGCCTTGCCGGTCAACGCCGACAGCAAGGTCATGGCCGGGTCATTCCTGACCCGCAACAACATCGCGTGCAAGGTGCGCGATGTGAAGTGGCTGGGCGTCAGCGCCGCAAACCTGGAACACATTGAAGTGGCCTGCGAAAGCGGCGGCGGTCATGTGCTGCGCAGTCCGCAGCCCGGGTCGAACGGCAAGCAGGACGTGGTGGGTTGCGATGAGGCAGCCAAACAGGGGATCGCCTGCAGGCTGTCGCCGCAGCCTTCATCGGCCTCTGCGTCAACCGACTCGCGACCCTCGCTCGACTGGTTCAAGCAAGCGCTGAGCCGAAATGGGGTGAGCTGCAAGACAAAGAGAGCGCGAATCGTCGGCAGGGAATCGACAAAGCGCCGCTACCTGGTGGAGTTCGAATGCTCGGACCGACCGGAGGGACTCGTTGCCATGGTGCCGCCGGCCGGCGATACGGTGAATCCGTTCGAGTCCATGACCTGCGCTTCGGCTGCCGAGCGCGGCATTCGCTGCGAATTGAGCGTGAAACCAGCTGACTAGCTAGTGGCGTCAGCGAGTCTCGTCCAGCACTTCTATCCCGGACACTGTTGCATTGTTGACGACGGGCTCGAACGTGAGATTGATCTTCCCTTGCGCGGAGGGCCTGATGTTGGAGAAAGTCTTGGTGACGACTTTCAGGCTGCCTGCTTCCTTGAAAATGTCGAAATCCTGAAGCAGCGTTTGCCCATTGCAGAACACGTGAAAAATCCTGTCGCCGACGCCTCCGCCTCCTCGTAGCTGCGGGCCGTAATACAACTCGGCGAAGTGCAGGATCACCGTATAGCGGCCGCGTTTGTCGACCGGAATGGAATAGCTGAAGTGCCCGAAGCGTTCCGTGCCGAACAGCTCCGGATCTGCCGTGCCGGTCACCTTGCGACGCTCGGTGGAGCTGTAACCGCCGAAGAAGTAATCATCGGCTCGCCAGCGCTCGCCCTTGTGATCGACGAACGACATGGGTTGCGTGAGGATGCGGGTGGGCTTGAGCTTGCCAGGAATTCCAGGAACGAGCTCCAGGGCGTTGAGCGCCGGTGATCCAACGTGGTTCGAGAACCATAGATGTACGAATCCGTCCTCAGCGGGCTTGACGTCCCTGAACACCTGCTCCTCGGCGACGTCGGCTCCTTTGGCACTCAGATTGATGTCGAAAGCTGCGAGCAATTCCTTGCCGTTCAGTGCCACGTTGAACGCGGACAGTCTCTCTGTGCCCACCGTTTGCGAGGAAGCGAAAAAGAGCCGCAATTCGTAACTTCCCGGTGCCGCCGGAATGTCGTAGCCGAATTCTCCCGTCCTCCAGTTCGCAAACAAAAATGGGCGGCTCGTCCCCCGTATGGGACCACTGTCTCTCGACCATTGGCCGCCGGCAACGAAGAAGCGATCGGGGGTCCATCGCACACCGGAGCTGTCGATGACCTCGCTGCCGCCGTACCCCGCCAGGACATGTAGTTCGGTGATCGCGTCATGCCGGGCGATCGAAGGTTGCCCGGATTGTGCTGGCTCGGACGGTGGCGTCGCACTCTGCACGGCGCGTGATCCGTTGTTGATCACGAGGGCGACGATCACCGCGCTCGCGGCGGCAACAATAAAAAGATACAAGGCCCACTTCGGCGGGCGAGGCGATCTGACCGCTACGGGCGGTGCCTCTGCAATGGCGTCCGGTGGCGGACCTGGAACGTCTGTGAATTTGGGGACGTATGTGCCAGGCGGCAGCGAGATTTGCAGTCCGTCCGTTCGTACATCCTTCTCGTAGATCTCCCGAAGCTTTTTTCGAAGTCTATGAACTTCGACGCGGACCACGGCGTCCTGGGTAGCGGCGAAACGGTTTGCCGACCGTCCGAAAACTTCGGTGGCGATATTGAACTCGGTAAGTTGCTCTTCCTGCTGCTGAAAGTACTTTGCGCTCACGTATTCCAGGAGTCGTGCGTGCCGGGTGCTTCTACCCAGCAGCCCGATGGCGCGCTCCAGTTCCTGTTGTTCATCTTCCCGCGAAGTCATACAGACGATCGGATCCTTGTTCGGTTTGCGGTGTTACCCCAAGTGCAACGCCCAGTCAAATCAGTCACGTACGTCGAATCCGGCTACGGAACTTCAAAGTACAAAGTTGTACTTTATCCCTGCGAAGCCTCGCCGCTAGGGTCAAATCTGACTCGAAGGGGGGAAACTCGATGAAAAAAAGCGCGTCGCCCGCCGCGCGCTGGTTTTCCCACGAATTCTCGACAGCACCTTCGTATGCTCGCCTGGGTGGGCGCGGCCGTTCTTGTGACGCTGGAGCCAGTTCGATGAGATGGAAACTGTTGCTGGGCATATTGTGGTTCATCACGTCCTGCGGAGGAGGTGGCGGAAGCAATTCTTCACCGCCGCCGCCCAGCGGATCCAACCCGCCACCACCACCGCCGCCGCCGCCGCCACCAGTGGTCGTGACGGGTGATGGGCCTTTCATCGTGGTGGACCAGTTTGGCTATCTAGCCAGCCAGCAGAAAATCGCCGTGCTTCGAGATCCCGTCACAGGATTCGACAGCACTGGATCCTTTACACCCGGCGCCACGCTGCAGGTCATCAACACCGGCACGACTGCGGTTGCGCTCACCGGCACCGCGACTGCCTGGAACGGCGGCGCCACCGATGCGTCATCGGGGGATCGCGCGTGGTTGTTCGACTTCAGCGCGGTCACGGCCGCCGGTAGTTATGAAATCCTCGATGTCGAACGCAATGTGCGCTCCCCAGGATTCGACATTGGCAACAACGTCTATCGGCCGGTGCTCGTGCAGGCAGTGCGTACGTTTTTCTATCAGCGCGCAGGTCATGCCAAGGCGGCACCATTCGCGGGCGCCGGGTGGATAGACGGCGCGAGCAACTTAGGCCCCCTGCAAGACACGAACGCGCGCCGTTACAACGCCCCTCAGGACGCGGCCACCGAGCGCGATCTGCGCGGCGGCTGGTACGACGCCGGCGACTGCAACAAGTACACGAACTGGACCGCGGGCTACGTCGTTGAGTTGCTGCATGCCTACGCCGAGAATCCGACAGTCTGGACCGACAACTTCAACCTTCCCGAGTCGGGCAACGGCGTGCCCGATCTGCTGGACGAGGTGAAATGGGGGCTGGATCACCTGGTACGCATGCAGAACGGCGACGGTTCCGTGCTCTCCATCGTCGGGCTTTCCTGCGCCAGCCCGCCGTCGAGCGCGACCGGGCCCAGTCTCTACGGCGATGCGAGCACGTCCGCGACTCTATCCACGGCGATCGCATTCGCGCACGCGGCACGCGTTTTCGGAGCGCTGGGTACGCCGGCTTTCGATACATACGCCGCCGGGCTGCGCACGCGCGCCGAGAATGCCTGGGACTGGGCGACCGCCAATCCCAACGTGATCTTCCGCAACAACGATCAAGCCACCGGCTCGAGCGGTCTCGGCGCCGGTCAGCAGGAAACGGACGATGCCGGCCGCATCAATCTGCGGATGGTGGCCGCTGTCTATCTATTCGCGCTGACCGGGAACACAGGCTACCGCGACTTCGTCGACGCGAACTACACGCGCGCGCCGATGTTCGCCTCGTTCTGGCTGTCGCCATTCAGCGCCGGCGTGACGCAGCCGCTGCTGTACTACTCGTCGCTGCCCGGCGCGACCTCGAGCGCAGCCACGGCGATCCGCGAGCGGTACGTGAGCCTCTGGGAGGGCGCGGATGGCTGGGGTGCGATTACGTCGCGGCGCGATCCGTACGGGGCTTTCATCACCGACTACACCTGGGGAAGCAACGCCGTGAAAGCGCTCGCCGGCGGCATGTTCCTCGATGAGGCGGTTTATTCGCTGGGCACTCATTCAACCGCCGAACAACTGGACGCCGCAGCGGCGTACCTGCACTACCTGCACGGCGTCAATCCGCTCGGGCAGGTCTATCTATCCAACATGGGAACATTCGGTGCGGAGAACTCCATCGACCAGTTCTACCATTCGTGGTTCGCGGACGGCAGCCCGCTGTGGGACAGCGTCAGCGGTTCCACGTTCGGACCACCGCCGGGATTTTTGGTCGGAGGCCCCAACCCCAGCTACAACTGGGACGATCGCTGCCCGGGGGTCTCGCCACAATGCGGCGCCGCTGTGCCGGGGCCGCCCGCGGGACAGCCGCGGCAGAAGGCGTATCTCGATTTCAACACCAGCTGGCCGCTGAACTCGTGGTCGGTGACCGAGAACTCCAACGGCTACCAGACTCACTATATCCGGTTGCTGGCGCGGTACGCGCGATAGGCGCGCTCACTCCCGGCAGGTGTAGTTAGCCGCCTCGCGCGCATCGCCGCTGCCGCCGAAATGCGCATGCTGGGGAAACGGGCACAGCGGGCGGCTCTCGCCGGGCGCTGATTTGCCCGTGGCGATCACGCGTTCCGGTGCGCGACCCGATTCCACCCAGTCCACGACCGCGCTGAGCAGGTCGAACTGGTCGAGCGCACGAGCGCCGCCGCCGCAGTGGCCCATGCCGGGCACGAGGAACAGGCGGCTCCACTCGGGCAATGGCACCTCGGCGTTGTCGCGGCCGAGCAGCTCGTAATACCGCACGCTTTCCTGCGCGGAGAACCAGGGGTCGCTGACACCGTGCGCGAAGACGAACTTGCCGCCGTGCCCGCGGAAAGTGCTCAAGTTCGTCCAGGCACTGCTGTCGCCGGCCATGGCACGTGCATCCATGGCTTCAGCTGCGGCTGCATCGACGTCGAACGTGGTGCCCACCGGGCGGCTCTCCGGAATGAACGGCCCCACCAGTACGCCCGGCAGGCCCTGCGTGGTCGCGATGCCGGCGTCGTAGTAGTAGCCGGGATACACCTGCCGCCCGGCCGCCGTGCGCGGACCTTGCATGACGGTGCGAACGGCATTCACCTGAGCTTGCGAGAGACAACCGTCCTTCTTCTCGCCGGGGCAGGCGAGCGTGCCCGGATCGAATTGGCACTTCTGCGGCGCGAATATCATTCCATCGCGGTTGCCATCGAGCCCATCGCAGGCTTCGAGCAAACTGTCGATGATCAGGCGGCGATTCGTGTCGCTCAACGCCAATCGGGTCTGTGGCGTTCCCTGCGCGTCGCGCGGCGCGATGGCGTTGAGCGCGGCGGCGGCGTTGCGCAACCCGAGATTGGAAAAACCGGTGCGCGCCGCGGGCGCGACCGCCACGATGCCGTCGTAGTAGTTGGGGAAGCGCTGCGACATCATCATTGCTTCGCGGCCGCCGGTGGAGCAGCCGACGAAGTACGCGTGGTCTTGCGGCTTGCCGTAGTGCCGCGCCACGATGGCCTTGGCGACCACGGTGACGTCGGCTACGGCCTGGTAGAGAAAATTCAGTGTGGCCTGCTGGTCGCGAAAGAAGCTGCCATCGAAGCCTTCGCCCTTGTGACCAGAGTCGGTGCTGGCCACCGCGAACCCACGCATCAGCGCCGAACGCTCACCGGCGTACCCGCCGCCGACCGGTGGTTGCACGCTGCCGTTCAATCCTCCACCACCCTGGAACAGGAATCGGCCGTTCCAGTCCACGGGCAGCGCCACGGCGAAACCAATTCCGTAGGGCTTGCCGTCGCGGCCGGTACGCTCATCGATCACGCCGTCGACGCGGCAATGCGCCGGTACTGCGGGAGAGACTCCGGCGACGCTGGCCTCTATCTTCTGCGCCTGCCGGATGATGACGCGATGTTCCGGCACCGAGAATTTCGTGAGAGTCGCGCAAGGTTGCGCTGCGTTCGCGGCTGGCACCAGAGACGCGAGAAATGCGCTGACAAGCAAATGAGTTCGTATCAAGAGGCCCTCCCGGCTGCGGCACTATTCCCGAAGATTGGTGGGTGACTCCAACGTCACGCTGAGCCCCTGGACAGGCCGATCGTTGCTGTCGAGGAAACGCGCGCAGAAATCGGTCGCGCCGCCTCCATTGACAATGGCGGCCCGGATGACGTTGCGGCCCTTTCGCAGGGTGATTCGACGCGAGACGCCGTCATCGATCACACTCTGGCGGTCGTCGTTGAGCGCGATCACGGGTTCGCCATTCAGCCACCAGCGAGAAGCGGCGTTCGACCCAATGGCCAGTCGCACGCCCTCCATCTCGCGCGGCGAATCCACCGTGGTCTCCGCCCAGAACAACACGTTTGACGTGGGTTTCGAGAGCGCCCACGCGAAGTGGTACAGATTCACGTTGTACTTGGACGTATCGAGTGCATGCCATTTCCGTTCGGCACCGTTGACGATGACCGCTGCCCCGTCGACCGGCTGCGCACTGGCGATATCGGGCAGGGCGGCCAGTTGCAGGGCTTCCTGCACTGCCGACTCCGTGAGCCGTCCCGCCACAGGCACCGGCTCCAGCACCAGCCACCGATGAATGAACCCGCGCGTGTCCACGAGTTGAGTGTTGCCCTTCGGGCGTGTGAGCGTGGGCGCGGCGGGGCGCGGCTTGGCCGATTCCGCCGCTGGGACCTGCGTGGATTGCGGCGCCTGCGCAAGGCAGCACGAACCCGCGAGGCAAAGCGAGAAGATAGTTAGGGAAATCCTGTTCACGGGAACGGTCATCACGGTGCTCCTAGCAGCCAGCGCTGGCGGTCGCTGGCCGGATCGAATTTGGACAACGTCGGCATACTGCTGCCGACGGCGGATAGCACCAAAGTCTCGGTGATCCCTGGGATCGACTTGGGACTCAGGCGGTAGGTGCCATCGGTAAGCTGGTCGATGCGCCACAGCTGCTCTGGTGCGCCGGTGAACGAAATCGCGCTGAGCTCTCCGCCCGCCGTTGCGGTCAACGATCGCTCCGTATCGGCGATCGTGATTCTGAAGAATGGCGCGCCCGGATATCCGCCGGCGTTGGCCACCGGCGCGATCGCCCATTTCTGCTGAGCCTGCAGCATCGCGGGCGCGAGGCGAACGCCAGTAGCGGCCGACCAGTTGGCGGCCACCTGCGCGGGTTCCTGATCAGCGATGGGTGGGCCGGGCTGAGGTGGCGTCGGCGGACCGCCAGGCGGCGGACCACTCGGCGGTGGACCACTCGGCGGTGGACCACTGGGAACGATGCCGCTACCCGGTGGACCGCCTCGGCGCAGCCGGAATCCGCCGACGGGTGAACCTTGTACTGCCAACTCCAGCACGGTGCCAGTGCGCGCCGATTCGATGCTATAGGTGCCCGTCACGAAATTGTCGCCGGCCACCGGCCAGCCGTCGCGCCAGAGCAGTGGCCGGATGTCGAGCACGCTCACGCCGCCGCGATTGAGATCCGCTTCATAGTGCAGGGAAAATTTCTGCACGCCCTGGCCGAGATCGAGGAGGCCGAAGTGCCCGGGCCCGACGTGACGCCCGCGCGATGCGGCAAACAACTTGCCGCCGCCTTCGATCATGTCGACGCCCATGTTGTCGAGATAAGGGCCGGTGACTTTGCGTGACCGGCCCATGCGGATGTTGTAGGTGGAGTTCGCGCCCTGGCAGCAGGAGCCGTGAGTGACGAGCAGGTGATACCAGCCATCGCGATGAATGAGGATGGCCGCTTCGGAGTTGATGGCGATGTCCGTGGCCTTGCGATCAGGATGGAGGCGCTGACCGGTTTTCGGATTCAGCTCGACGAGTCGGATGTAGCCGAAGTACGAGCCATACACCATCCACAAGCGCCCCTCCGGATCGAGGAGCACGCCGGGGTCGATGGCGTTGCTGTCTTCGACGCCGTCGGACCAGACCACCGGCCCGCCGTCTTCCCATTGGTAGTCTGGCGACTGCGGATCCAGCGTGCGGCCGACGAGCAGGCCGATCGCGGACCTTGGTTGCGTGCCCGGCGCGGAATAATAGAGGAAGTATTTATCGCCGATGTGGATGATATCCGGCGCCCAGGTGTTATTGCCGCCGCGTGCGAGCACCGCCTGCCCAGCCTTGCCGCCGGGTACCGCCGACATCAGGGACCCGGCGCGACTCCAGGACCAGCCGTCGTCGGAGCTCAGAACGGGAATGCCGTTGCCGGTGCCGTAGCTGTAGTAGCGCCCGCCATGTTGCGCGATCGTGGAAGGATCGTGAATCAGGATGTCGCCCTCGAGCGCAGGCGCGGGCAACGCGAGTGCGATGGCGGCGCACAGCAGGAATGTTTTCAACTTAAAGTTCATGAGGTGCACCGGTGGCGGTTGAGATTTGGGCGGTTGACGCAAGGCGTTGAGGGGCGGTCGGCTGCGGCTGCCACAGCTAGACCTCGCTGTTCTTGAACTGACTCGCCAACGTCTGGCGCAGTTTGCGGGTGCGCTCAGCCGAAGGCGGTCCCAGCATTCCGCGCTGCGCCGGCAAGAGATGGGCCAGCGCGCGCTCCGGGTCCGTGAACACCAGTTGCCGGAAGACAGATTCCCAGACGCTGCGTTGATCGGCCGGCAGATCCCGGATCGTGAGCAACGAATGCAACAAGGCACCGTGCGGTGCACCGAAGTCGGGTGCGTCATTCCACCAGTAGTTCACCAGCACATTGAGAGGCGTCAACGATTCGACGTGATGCCACCAACCGAAGGGTATGTATAGCGCATCGCCGGGCTCGAGCTCCGCCCGCCATGCATGCTGCAACGCTTCGGTGAATCGAGGAAAGCGCGTCAGGTCCGGGTTCGAGAGCTGGACCAGGCTCACGGGCGCGCCGGACGGCGTGAAGTCGAGCGGTGCCACATAGAGATTGTCGATCTGTTCGGGCGGAAACAGCGTAAACCGGCGCCGGCCGCCGGCCACGCAGGCGATGTTGTAGGCGAGATCGAAGTGCGTGTTGATTTTTACCGCATTGCCGATCCAGACGCGCGGCTCCACCCGCGAATCCAGCAATGGCATGCGATGCGCGCCGGCGAAACCGGGTAGATAGGCGTTGGCCGGCAGCGACTCGAGGAATACTGCCGGTGCGTCACGCTCTTCGGCGAGCTCGAGCAGGCGGCCGATCGTCGCGCTGATGCCGGCAGGCTGCCGCGTGAAATTGAACCCCGCGAAATCGTCGCGGTAAAAGATGCGCCCATCGACACTGGCGGGAGCCTCGATGACAAAGGGTTCGCGCCCGGCATCGAACGCAGTGATGGCCTGGGCGAGGGCGGCGCGGGATTCGCGCGCGGCCCGAACCAGGGGCCACCCTTCGATGAGGCCCTCGAGAACCACGGGCAGGGCGGCGGCAACGATCTGCGACTCGAACGTCTCGCGATCGACGCCACGGCGCGCCGGGATCTGGGCCATATCGTTCCTCAATCGGGACATCCTACAAGACAAACACCTTCGTCGTGGCTTCGATGCAACGTCCGCGTCGGACATTCCCCGTGTTTTTAGGCCTGTTGCCAAGTTGCTTATATGAAACTCGCTTTCATATGGCAACAGCGTGCATTCCTATCTTCATGATCTTTCTCGTCGCGATGGGAAAACTGGCATCGCCCAATACAGTTCCGCGGATGGTTCGTGCCGAGGTGGAGGCGTAGTGTCCGATCGGACATCCATGGCTGACTGGCGACGCGCGACATCGGTCGCGATTTGCCAACGGCGGTATACGCGGATACCGGCAGGGCAGGGGTGTCGTTCCACATGTGAACTACGAAGGGGTTTCCAATGCGAAAGAAAAAGGCCGTGCGCACGGGCGTCGGCACCTCCAGTTTGTTAGCGCTATCTATCGCGCTTCCAGCGGCGGCGCAGGCACAGACTTCAGACAACAGCCAGGCCGAGACACTCGACGAGGTCGTAGTGACCGGCATCATTGGCTCACTGCAGCGTAATCTCGACCTGAAGCGGCAGGCGACGGGCGTGGTCGACGTGATCACTTCCGAGGACATTGGCAAGTTCCCGGACTCGAACGTTGCAGCATCCTTGCAGCGTGTGCCCGGGGTTTCCATCCAGCGTTCGGGTACGCGCGGCGAACCGACCGGGATCACCGTGCGCGGCTTCGGCGGCGATTTCAACGAAACGCTGTACGACGGCCGGCGGATTTCCACGGCGAGCGGCGGACGATCGGTCGATTTCAGCACCGTGGGTGCCGACTTCGTCGGTGCGCTCACCGTCATGAAGACTCCGGACGTCACCTTGTCGAGTAGTTCGATCGGCGCGACGGTCAACATCGCGTTTCCCAAACCTTTCGACCAGCCGGGCATGCGATTCGCGGCCAGCGTTTCCGGAACGCAGCAGGACGGAGCGGGCAGCGTGCAGCCGACGGGCGGCGTGCTCTTCAGCAACACCTTCGCCGACGACACGCTCGGATTTCTCGTTGACGCGATCTACAGCAAGCGTGAAACCGACTCCAATCGCGTGTTCGTATCGGGTTGGGAAGGAGGCATGTTCGCGCCCTGCCAGCTCACCACGACCTGCGGCGCCGGGGATCTGGATGACGCGGACAAAACGATTGTCGGCTGGTGGCAGCAGCAGTACGGGGCCGAGCAGTCGCAGGTGACCGACGAGCGCATCGACGGGCGTATCGCTTTCCAGTGGCGACCGACCGACGATACGTTGCTCACGCTCGACGACAACTTCTCGCGCCAGCGAATCCAGACGGACACATTCGGTTTCGGATTGTGGTTCGGGCTCAACGACCTGCGCAGTGCGCAGCTCGATGACAACGGCACAGTGACCGACTTTCGTCAGGCCGGGACCCCGATGGATCTGAACGGAGGCACGGAACATCGCGAGCTGGTGACCAACCAGATTGGCTTCAATCTCAAGCATTCGCTGTCCGAAAGCTTCAGCATCGACGCGGATCTTTCCTACGCCAAGAGCGAGCAGAACCCGAGCGGTGGCGGATTCGACGGCGCCGACATCGGCTACGGCGGCGCGCTCGGTTTCAACACTGGTGTGCGTGTGACCGGCGACAGCAGCAGCCACTTTCCGGAAATGACCACGTTTGGTCCTGGCGGCGATACATCACGATTCCTCGACCCGTCCGTCATCGGCTCGCACGTCCTGGTGCGCACGCTGCAGGAGAACAGCGACACGCTGAAGCAGGCGCGATTCACGGCGACGTGGAAGGAGGACAACGTCAAAGTCGATGCCGGCGCTTCTTACCTCGACGACAACTTCACCCTGCAGAACAGCAACACGTTTGCCAACAACTTCTGGCAAGCCTACGGTGGTTACGGTACGCCGTCGGGTCGCACGTCCGGCGTCGGTGTGCCGCCGAGCATTTACCGCGGCACGATCAACACGTCGGGATTCATTCCTGGATTTTCGGGTGCAGGTTCGTTGCCTCCGGGTTTGCTCGTGTACAGCCCGTACGATCTGTACGGATTCCTTCAGGGGCTTGGTGATCCGTGGACGCAGCAGATCAACGGATTCAATTATCCCGGCGACGGTAGCAGCGCTGTTCCGACGCTCGCCAACTCCCTGGCAAACTGCGCGGGCGCGAACCCGGCGGCATTGTGCAACTACCACGGTTCCCTCGATCTCGCGCTCGATCCGGGCAGCATCCAGGACATCACCGAGAAAACCTGGTCGGTGTTCATCAGTACGCATTTCGAGACGCAACTCGGCGACAAGCCCTTCCACGTGAGCGCAGGCATCCGCCGTGAAACGACCGACATTTCGTCGTCTGGCGTGGGGCGTCTGCCGACGTTGCTGGTGGTGAATGGGGCTGATCCGACCCTGCTGACCACCTCGTTTTCCGAGTCTGCACCGATCACGACCGACAGCGACTACGCGTATCTGCTTCCCAGCCTCGATCTGAAGCTGGAGCTCACCGACAAACTGCATCTGCGGTTCGACGCGTCGCGCACCTTGACTCGTCCGGCAATCAACTTCCTGACCCCGGTACTCAACGTTGGCAGTCTGCCGCGCATCGGCGCGCTGACCGCCACGGGTGGTAACCCGGAGCTGAAGCCTTATCTGTCTGACAATCTCGACATCGCAGTCGAGTGGTACTACGCGCAGAACTCGTACCTGTCGGTCGATGCCTTCGTGAAGGATGTGACCAACTTCATCGTACAGGGCACCCAGCGCCAGACCATCAACGACGTCATCGATCCGACCACCGGGCAGCCGGCTATCTACACGGTCTCGCAACGGGTCAACGGTCCGGACGCGACGGTGAACGGCTGGGAAATCGCGTTGCAACACGTGTTCGGTGATTCCGGCTTCGGATTCAGCGCGAATGCGACGATCGTCGATACCAACCGTCCGTACGATCGCACCGATATTTCGCAGAGCGGATTTGCCGTCACGGGTCTCGCCGATTCCGCGAACTTCATCGGATTCTTCGATAAGAACGGGTTCGAAGCGCGCGTGGCAGCGAATTGGCGCGACGAGTACCTGTTGCAGTTCGGTCAGAATCAGAACAACTCCGCGTTTGGCGCCGAGCCGACTTTCGTGAATGCGAGTCTGCAGATCGATCTGTCGACGAGCTATCAGATATCGGAGAAGTTCAACGTGTACTTCGAGGCGTTGAATATCACCGATGAAACGCTGAGCACACACGGACGCTTCGATAATCAATTGCTCGATGTCTTCGCGTACGGCCGCCGTTACGCGTTGGGCGCTCGCGTCCGACTGTAAGGGAGGCGCACCGCAGGAAGAGGGGATGTCGACACTGCAATGTTGACATCCCCTCGCTCCTCGATTTTTATCTCACCATGGTTCAGGCGGTCAGAAACATCGTCATCGTCGGCGGAGGGACCGCCGGATGGCTTACTGCAGGCGTCATAGCCGCCAAGCACCGCGGCCGCATGGGTGCGGACTTCACCGTGACGTTGGTCGAATCTCCCAACACGCCGATCATCGGCGTGGGTGAAGGAACATGGCCGACGCTGCGCAGCACTCTGGCGCGCATCGGTGTGTCGGAGACGGAGCTTTTCCGGCAATGCGATGCGGCGTTCAAACAGGGCGCGCGCTTCGCGCGGTGGACGACCGGGGAGCCGGACGATTTCTACTACCACCCGCTGATGCTGCCGCAGAGCTTCGCACAGGTGAATCTCGTGCCGCACTGGCTGGCAGGGGATGACGGTCGCAGTTTCTGCGACGCCGTCACGCCGCAGGGGCGCCTCTGCGACGATGGTCTTGCGCCCAAGACGATCGCCACGGCCGAATTCGAGGCAATCGCCAACTACTCTTATCACTTGGACGCTGCCAAGTTCGCGCCCTTTCTGCAGAGGCATGCCTGCGAAAAGCTCGGCGTTCGGCACGTGCTCGCCGACGTGCAGCGCGTGAATCTCGCGCCAAATGGCGACATCCACAGTCTCGATACTGTGCAGGCCGGGCGGATCGAAGGCGATCTGTTCGTCGATTGCACCGGCTTCAAGGCTCTGCTCATTGGTGAAACCCTCGGCGTTCCGTTCGAAGATTGCAGCGACGTGCTGTTCTGTGATCGTGCGCTGGCGATGCAGGTCCCGTACTCGAGCGATGCAGCGCCGATCGCCTCGCACACGATTTCCACCGCGCAGTCCGCGGGGTGGATCTGGGACATCGGGCTTCCCTCGCGCCGGGGTATCGGCCACGTATATTCCAGCCGGCACATTTCCGATGACGAGGCGGAACGCGAACTGCGCGCTTATGTCGGGCCGGCCGCCACGCACCTGTCGGCACGCAAGATCGCGATTCGCTCGGGGCACCGGCAGACTTTCTGGAAGCGCAATTGCGTGGCCGTGGGTCTCGCGGCAGGCTTTCTCGAACCGCTCGAGGCGTCGGCCATCGTGCTCATCGAACTTTCCGCGAAGCTCATCGCCGAACAGATGCCGGTGTGCCGCGAAGTGATGGACGTGCTCGCCGCGCGGTTCAATGCAACCACAATCTACCGGTGGGGCCGCATCATCGATTTCCTCAAGCTGCACTATGTGCTGACGAAGCGCGCGGACAGCGCGTTCTGGCGCGACAACCTGCTTCCGGAAACCATTCCGCAGCGTCTTGAGGAATTGCTGCTGCTCTGGAGTTATCAATCGCCGTGGTTTCACGATGAATTCGATCGTGTCGAAGAGGTGTTCCCGGCGGCGAGTTACCAGTACGTGCTGTATGGCATGGGTTTCCGCACGCAGGTCGAGCCTTCGGCACTCGGCGGCGACGCGAAGCAGGCCGAGCGCGCGATGCGCGAGAATGCGGTCCAGACGCAACGGCTGCTGGCAGGCCTGCCGCGGCATCGTGATCTCATCCGCAAGGTCGTCGAACAAGGCATGCAGGCAGTCTGAGAAAGATCCATGCCGACCATCGAACTATTGAACCCGGACAAACATGGCCATCTGCGCCTGCGCCGGCTAGACACGCCAATCCCGCACTTCGTGCAGGTAGTCGCGCCAGAGTTCAGCGCGGCCGCAGTCTGCTGCCCGGTCCTGATCACCAAGGACGCAGCGACCGGCGCCTTCTATGCTGGCGCCATGTTCGGGTTCAAACCGGGCGAGAGTCTGCTCGGCACGGTAACCGATCGCGGCGGTTTCGATCCGCTCATGCTCCAGCGCGAAGGCTTCATGCTGTCCGATCGGCACATCGCGATCGAGCGCGACCACGTGCGATTCAGCGATAGCGAAGGTGAGCCATTGTTCGACGAATCGCGGCAACCCGCCAAATCTCTGCGCGCCATCCAGCGGACGCTAGGTGAAATCCACGCGGGTATCGAGCAGACGAAGTTGTTCATTGCCGCCATGGCCGATCTCAAGCTCATCGAGCCCATCGACATCTCGCTCGACTTCGGGGGCGAGAAACTGTCCTTGCGAGGACTCTACACCGTGAGTCTCGACAAATTGCGGGATGTCGACGACGCGGCCGCGCTGCGGCTGTTTCGCGCCGGACATCTGCAGCTTGCGTACACGATGGCGGCGTCGCTGCGGCAGATTGGACGCCTTGCGCGCCTTCGCGAGCGCCGCTCGTGACATCCCGTCGCACGCTCGCGGTGATCAGAAATTACGCGTAATGCTCAAAGTCACACTGCGCGGACGCGCATAAATGATTTCCGAGTACCCAGAGGCGGTGGTCAGCGACGAAGTGCCCGCCACCGGATACAGCTCATCGGTGAGATTGCTGCCGCCGAGCACGAACCGCCACTTGTCGTCGTCGGAAGCCAGCGTCAACGAGGCGCCGAGCAGTGTGATCGCATCATCCTGAGCGATCTCGGGCGAATTGCCGGCATCGAAGAACTGGCGGGCCGTATGACTGAGATCGGCACGCGGTGTCAGCGACCAATTCGCGGCCGGATGGAATGTGTATGACATGCCAAGATGTGTCTGCCACTCCGGTGTGAATGGCAGCCGGCTCGACAGGGTCGCTGTCGCCGTCGGCGACACGGGCCCGAACGGCGGAGGCGCCGTGATGCTGTCGAATTTGGCATCGAGGTATCCCACCGTCGCATCGAGCCTGAAGTCTTCGGTGGGCGCGAATTCCAGCTCGAGCTCGCCGCCGTCGATGGTCGCGACGCCGGCGTTGAACAGCAGCGGTACGACACCGAGCCGGTACGTCATCTGGATGTCGTCGTAGTCGGTGCTGAATGCCGCGATGTTGATGCGCAGCGTATCGAGCGGATCCATCTTGAGACCGATCTCGAACGATTCCGCCTGTTCCGCGCCGAACGAGATCGGCGCGTTTCCGGGCGGCGCCGCGTTGTAGCGCTGATTGAATCCGCCGCTCTTGAAGCCTTCCGACCAGCTCAAGTAGGTCATTACGCGTTCGTTGAAGCGGTACTGGACGCTGGCGGATTTCGTGGTCGCCGTGAAATCGCGAGCGAAACGGTTGGTGGTAAGGAACAGGCACCCGGTCTGCGTGGGTGGTGGGCCGGCGAAAGGGCAGAGCGCGGTCGGCGCGGCAGGTTCGGCCGCGCTGGCGGGCGCGACATTGAACATGGTGGCCTGCAGCCCTTTGTCCTCTTTGGTGTAGCGGACACCTGCCGTGGCGCTGAAGGCGTCGGTGAACTTGAAAGTCCACTCGGTGAATGCAGCCTGCGCTTCGGTATCCATGGCGACGCGTTGCGTGTCGTACGACGTGCCGGGATTGCCGAGCGGCACCAGCAGGCGGTCGAAGGAGTCTTCGTCGAAGTAGTAGAGCCCGAAGACGCCATCGACGCGGTCGGCCTCGACCACGGCCTGCAGTTCCTGGCTGAACTGCTTGCTCTCGCTGCGGTAGTTGGTATGCAGGATCAGCAACGGCGTATTGTCGGCGTCACGCGTGCCGGTCCACTCCAGGCGGCGGTCCGAGGTGATCGACTTCAGCGACCAGCTGTCGTTGACCTTCCAACTGGCAATCAGCGACCCGCCGCGATTCTCCAGTGTGCTGCTCGCGGCATAGGTTCCGCCATTGCGGAATTCGCCCAGCGCCTGTGCGTCGTTTCCGCAACGTGGATCCGCCAGCGGACCGACCAGCAGCGGCGGCGGGAAAGGGTCGAGGATGTTAGGGCAACCCGCGGCGATGCTCGCCGCGCCGACGAAGGTGGCGCCTTCGTTCATGGAGCGGAACACAAAAGGCGATCCGTTTTCGTCTTCCTTGGTGTAGTCGCCGCGCAGCGTGAGGCTGAACGCGTCGGAAGGTTTCCAACGCAGTGCGACCTGAGCGGTGCGCATGTCCTCGTCACCGAGGTCCTTGCCGTCGAACTCGCGCGTGACGTAACCGTCGCGCTGGCGCATGCCAAGCGCCAGGCGCGCGGACCAGTCGCCGCCCAGCGGGAGGTCGAAGGCGCCGAACGCTTCACGGAGGTTGTCTTCGCCCAGACCGATTCGCACGGAGTTGCCTGCGTCGGTACCAGGTTCATTGGTGGTCAGCAACACGGCACCGCCGATCGTATTGCGGCCAAACAAGGTTCCCTGCGGGCCGCGCAGGATCTGCACGTTGGCGATGTCGCGGAATTCCATGGCCGCGCCCACCGCGCGCCCCATGTACACGTCGTCGATGTAGACGCCGACGCCCGGGTCGACAGCGGGCGTTGCATCGCTCTGCCCGATGCCGCGGATGAAGACCTGCGCCGCGGAGTTGTTGCCGGTCAGGGTTCCATAGGAATGGAACTGGATGTTAGGAGCCACCTTGTCGAGATCCGTGGTGCTGACGACCTGCTGCCTTTCGAGCGCGGCCGCGCTTATTGCCGTCACCGCGACCGGTGTGTCCTGCAGGCTTTCGGCGCGACGCCGTGCCGTGATGACGATGGATTCGATGGTTTCCGCCTCCGCTTCACCGCCTGCCGCCGGTGCCGGCGTCTGCGATATCGCGGTCCCGGCAGTGATCAGCAGAAGAGAGATGGCAAGCATGAGACTGCTTGTGGCCGAGCGCCGTGTTCTGTTTTTGCGGCTCGAAGCGTCAAACATTTCCATATGGCCCCCCCGGGTCGAAATATCGTACGTAACACATACTATTTGTATTGCGAGCGACTTGGCAAGCGGGGTAGATTCGCGCCAGGTCATTCATCACCCCAGAGACAAGATGCCGCGTGACTCCAACCTGAAACGGCGTGAGCAGCCGGAAGACTTTGAAGCGCCGGAATTGATGTTCGCGGAGCTCGATAGCCTCCTCGGTTATCTGCTGCGCCGCGCACAGGGCGCGATGCATCGCGATTTTCTGGCAGCGGTGTCCGATTTCGGCCTGACTCAAAAGCAGGCCGCCGTACTCTGGCTGATCCAGGCCAACGGCGGCGTCTCGCAGGTCGAGGTGGCGGCGGCGCTCGGCATGGATCGCGCCACCATGATGGCGGTGACGGACCGGGTGGAGGATCGCGGCTTCGTGACCCGCAAGCGTTCGTCGACAGACCGGCGCCGTCAGGAGCTGTACCTGACTCCATCGGGGCAAAGCACGTTACGGAAGTGCAAGTCGCGTATTGCAGAGCACGAAGAGAAATTCCGTGCGATGTTCACGGCGGCTGAGCTCGCGGCGCTGCTCGGCGCTCTCAAGAAATTCCAGACTCCGGTTTGAGTCCGCGCACGCGCCGTGCCGGAGCAAGGTTTCAAAATGTCCTCACAATGTGTGCGCGTCGAGCGTGACAGTGAGCTGGCGCTGATCGTCGCTCGAAACCCGCCGGTCAATACCATCACCGCCGAGGTCCGCGCCGGGCTTCGGGAAGCACTCCAGGAAATCCGCTCGGCCGGCGATGTCCGTGCCATCGTGTTGATGTGCGAAGGCACCACCTTTTTTTCCGGCGCCGACCTCGGTGAGTTCAGCGGGCCGCCGCGCGAGGTCGAATATCGCTCGCTGTTCAACGGCTTCGAGGCACTCGACCTTCCGGTCATCGCCGCGATGCATGGCACGGTCATGGGAGGCGGACTGGAAATCGCGCTCGCCTGTCACTACCGCATCGCCGCGGCGACCACGCGGTTCGCGCTGCCCGAAGTCACGCTCGGCATCATTCCGGGCGCGGGCGGCACGCAACGCCTGCCACGGCTCATCGGCGCCGAGCGCGCACTCGAGTTCATCCTGTCCGCGAAACCAGTCGACGCGGAGCAGGCAATGGACCTGGGTTTCCTCGACCAGATCTTCGAAGGCGATTTGAAAAGTGGTGCGGTCAGCTACGCGCGCGCGTTGCTCGCCGGCGGAAAGGGTCCGCGTCGCACCGGTCAGATGAGCGTCGATCCTGCGACGGCGACGGACGAAGCGTTTCAAAAACTCACCGAGCTCGCCCGCAAGCTCTATCCCAATCGGCAGGCGGGTATGGTTGCCGTGGACGCCGTGCGCAAGGCTGCACAATCCAGCCTCTCCGAAGGACTCGAGTTCGAAACCGCGCTGGTCAATGAATGCAAGTCCAGCGTGGAGTCACGGGCTGCGATCCACGTTTTTTTCGCAGAACGCGACAGCCGCCGCGTGCCGGGGCTGGGTGACGAAGTTCGTGCGGCGCCGGTCAAATCGGCAGCGGTCGTCGGCGCAGGCACCATGGGTGGCGGCATTGCCATCTGTTTCGCGAATGCCGGCATACCGGTGACGCTGCTCGACGCCGACGACGCCGCGCTCGCGCGCGGAGTGGCCAACGTAGAGCGCACCTATCAATCCATGGTGGATCGCGGCCGGCTGACGGCGGTGGATATGGCGCAGCGCGTAGCGCTGATGCGCACGACGCTCGACTACGGCGAGCTTGGCAATGCCGACGTCATCGTCGAGGCGGTGTTCGAGAGCATGGAACTCAAGCGCGAAGTGTTCACGAAACTGGACGCCGTGGCGCGACGCGGAGCCGTGCTCGCCACCAACACGTCGACCCTCGATATCGAGGCCATCGCAGATGTGACTTCCCGTCCCGAAGATGTAATCGGCATGCATTTTTTCTCGCCGGCGAACGTGATGCCGTTGCTCGAGGTCGTTCGCACCGCGCGCACATCACCGGTCGCGATCAAGACGGTCATGGAGCTGGCCAAACCCCTGCGCAAGACGCCGGTCCTGGCCAAGGTCTGTTATGGCTTCATCGGCAACCGGATGATGGAAGGGTACGCGCGCGAGGCCCAGCGCATCGTGCTCGAAGGGGCTTCACCACGGCAGGTGGATGGCGCACTCGAAGACTGGGGCATGGCCATGGGCATTCTCGCCGTATTCGACATGGCGGGAATCGACGTGGGCGTCAACGTGCACAAGGCCAATGCATCGAAATATCCACCGGACCCGGCGTATTACCAGGCGGATGTCGCACTCCACGCGGCGGGACGTCTGGGGCAGAAGAACGGCAAGGGCTACTACCGGTACGAGCCGGGTAAGCGTGCGCGCATCGACGACCCCGAAGCGATTGAAATTCTGCGCCGCAAGTCGCGGGAATTGCAGATACCGGCGCGCGCGCACAGCGTCGAAGAGATCCAGGAGCGTTGCCTGTTCCCGCTGATGAATGAAGGGTTCCGTGTGCTCGGCGAGGGCATCGTCCTGCGTGCAGCGGACATCGACGTGGTGTGGACCTCCGGATATGGTTTCCCCCGGTATCGCGGCGGGCCGATGTTCCATGCGGAGGCCATCGGCCTCGAGTCACTGCTGAATGGCATGCGGCGCTACCGCGACATCTTCGGGCCCATGCACTGGAAGCCGGCACCGCTGCTCGCGGAACTGGTCGAACGAGGTATGACCATCGCGGAGTGGGAGCGCCAGAAGTTGGCGCCGGGCGTGCAGCCATGAACACCAAGGATCTGGTCGCGATCGACGTTCACACGCACGCCGAGGTTTCGTGCCGCCACGAGCCCGATGAGGTGTGGAAGACCTTTGAGGATGCGTCCGCGAAATATTTCAAGGCCGGCAAGCGACCGACCATCGCCGAGACCATTGCGTATTATCGCGAGCGCAAGATCGGGCTCGTGATGTTCACGGTCGATTCGGAATTCGAAATCGGCGCTCGGCGGATTCCCAACGAAGAGGTCGCGGATGCGGCACGCGAGAACGCCGACATCATGATGGCGTTCGCGAGCATCGATCCGCACAAGGGCAAGATGGGCGTGCGGGAAGCGCGCCGCCTGCTCGAAGACGGCGTGATCCGCGGCTTCAAGTTTCACCCGACGTTACAGGGGTTCTTCCCCAACGACCGTATCGCCTATCCACTCTACGAACTCATCGCCGAGCACAAGCTGCCGGCGATCTTTCACAGCGGTCACTCGGGCATGGGAGCCGGCATGCGGGGCGGTGGCGGATTGCGGCTCAAGTATTCCAATCCGATCCACCTCGATGACGTCGCGGCGGATTTTCCCGACATGACGGTCATCATCGCGCACCCCTCGTGGCCGTGGCAGGACGAGGCGTTGTCGGTGTGCCTGCACAAGCCCAATGTCTACATCGATCTGTCCGGCTGGTCACCGAAATATTTCCCCCCGCAGCTCGTCAAGTACGCCAATACGCAGCTCAAGTCACGAATGCTGTTCGGCTCGGACTATCCACTGATCACGCCCGACCGGTGGATCAAGGATTTCCAGGAGGCAGGTTTCCGTCCCGAGGTGCATGACCTGATTCTCAAGCAGAACGCCATCCGGGCGCTCGGGCTCGAGCGCGCGTGACATGATTTCCGTCGCGGCGAGTTGGACATCCGATCCATTCGCGACGCAGATCGAACGCCGCGACGACGGTTCGTTGCTCCTGCGGCCGTTGGGCGACCTTGCGCCGTATCCGCAAACGCTGGTGAGTTCTCTCGCGCTCTGGGCGCGCGCCGCGCCCGACCGCGTGCTGGTCGCGCGGCGCGACGCCACCGGTGCATGGCGGCGCGTGAGCTACGCGCAGATGCTGGCGCGCATACAGCGACTGGCCGGCGGGCTTCTCACGCGAAACCTTTCTGCCGACCGACCCATCGTCATCCTGTCCGGCAACAGCATCGAGCATCTGAGCCTCGCGTTGGCCGCGATGTGGGTCGGAATTCCCTACTGTCCGGTATCGCCTGCGTACGCACAGGTGGCCGGGGAGCTCACCAAACTCCGCTATGTGATCGATCTGCTCACACCGGGACTGGTTGCGGCTTTTGATACCGCGCGCTATGCGCGCGCGCTGGCACTGCTTCCCGCCGATGCGGAGATTCTCGGCGACGCGCAGCCAGTCAGCCGGGCAGTCACTACCCTGGATTCGCTCGAGCAGCCGGATACGGCCCGCGTGGAAGAGGCCAACCTGGCAACCGATGCCGACTCCATCGTGAGATTCCTGCTGACCTCTGGCTCCACCGGTCAGCCGAAGGCGGTGATCACCACCAACCGCATGTGCTGCAGCAATGCCGCGATGCTGCGGCAATCCATGCCTTTCATTGCCGGTGAGCCGCCGGTGCTGCTCGACTGGCTGCCGTGGAATCATACTTTTGGCGGCAGCCACAACATCGGGCTGGTCCTGGCCAACGGCGGCTCGCTCTACATCGATGACGGCAGGCCCACCTCCGCCGGCATCGCAGAGACGTTGCGAAATTTGCGGGAGATTTCGCCGACGGTGTACTTCAACGTGCCGAAGGGCTTCGAGATGCTGGCACCGCACCTGCGCAACGACCCGCAGCTTCGCAAGAAGTTTTACCGGCGCTTGCGCGCGTATTTCTTTGCGGGCGCATCGCTGGCGCAACACACCTGGGACGAACTGGATGCCGCATCGTTACGGGAACTTGGCCTCAAGCTGCCGATGTTGTCAGGTCTCGGCGCGACGGAAACCGGTCCTTCCGTGACGTTCACGACTCCGGCGATGGGCCGCAGTGGCGTCATCGGCCTGCCGGCAGCCGGAACTCTCGTCAAACTCGCGGCGGTGGAAGAAAAACTCGAGATCCGGGTACGCGGTCCCGCTGTGACGCCCGGTTACTGGCGTCAACCCGAGCTCACTGCACAGGCATTCGATTCGGAAGGCTTCTATCGCCTCGGCGACGCGGTGAGGCTCATCGATCCCGAACATCCGACCCGTGGCTTGACATTCGACGGCAGGATTGGCGAAGACTTCAAACTCGCGAACGGCACCTGGGTCAGCGTCGGTCCGCTGCGCGCGGAGCTCATCGGTGTGCTGGCGCCGGCCGCGCAAGACGTGGTGATTGCCGGCCTCGATGCCGACTTCCTCGCCGTCCTCGTCATTCCCGATGTCGACGCCTGCGCGACCTTACTCGGCTGCCCACGCACACTTACCCGCGCCGAACTGGCCGACGAGCCGAGACTGCTCTCGTGGATCCAGCAGCGGCTGACCGCGCACGCGCGCGCCAACCCCGGCACCAGCCGCAGTGTACGGCGGGCCCGCATCCTGCCGCTCGCGCCTTCGCTGGATCGTGGCGAGGTCACCGACAAGGGCTCGATCAATCAACGCGCCGTCCTGACGCACCGCGCGGATCTCGTGGCCGAGCTGTATTCGGCGGTGCCCGCTGCGCAGGTCGTCGTCATCGAAGCAGAGGCCAAATCATGAGCACGCGCGAGCACGTGGCGGTGACCGTGGGCCTGTGTTTCCTGGTGGCTGTTCTGGAGGGCTTCGACATTCAGGCAATGGGCGTGGCGGCACCGCGCCTGGTACCACAATTCGGACTCGATGCCCGCCAGATGGGTTGGGTCTTCAGCATCAGCAATTTCGGCCTGGTCATCGGCGCCAGCTTCGGTGGCTGGCTGGCGGACCGCTCGGGCCGCAAGCCAGTGTTGATAGGTGCGGTGGCCACGTTCGGCTGCTTCACTATCGCCACGGCGCTCGCCGGCGACTACGACGCGCTGTTGGCGGTGCGATTCTGCGCAGGCCTGGGATTTGGCGCGGCCTTGCCCAACATGATGGCCATTGCCGCCGAGATCAGCCGGCCGGAGAAGGCAGCGTCGACTGCGGCCGTCATGTTCTGCGGCATGCCCGTCGGTGGCGGGCTGGCGGCGCTCACGACGCAGCTTCTGCCCGCCGGTTTCAACTGGCGCATATTGTTTTTCCTCGGCGGCGTGCTTCCCCTGATGCTGATACCCGCGCTGCTTCGCTGGATGCCCGAGACCCTGGTGCGGGCCGCTGCGATCCGCACGCACGGCATGAACGTGCTACGAGTGCTTTTCGGTGACGGCCGCGCGACGCCGACGCTGTTGCTCTGGCTGGCGTTCCTTCCCACCCTGCTGATCCTCTATCTATTCCTAAACTGGTTGCCGACGCTGGTGATCGCCAAGGGACTCGAACGTGCCGTGGCGCCGCAGGCGTCGTTGGCCTTCAACTTCGGCAGCGTGGCGGGCGCGCTGTTGTTCGGCTGGCTCGTCGATCGATTTCACTTTCGCTGGCCGTTGACGTTGGCGTATCTGGGCCTGATCGTGATGCTGATGCTCCTGAGCGCGGCGGATGGCCATGCGATGGTCACGGCCTTGAGCGGTGCAGTCGGTTTCTGTTTGCTCGGCGCCAACTATGCGCTGTACGGCGTTGCTCCGGCTTTCTATCCACCGGCAATTCGCGGCACCGGCTCCGGCGCCAGCATCGCCGTCGGGCGCGTGGGGTCGATCGCAGGTCCTTTGCTGGCCGGGCTGTTGATCGGCAGCGGAGCCAGCGCCGCCAGCGTCGTGCAGTACATGGTGCCGGTGGCGGCGGTCTCCGCGATCGCGGTCTTCGCGCTCAGCTTTCGATCGACCGGCAGCGCCTAGCTACCCGGCGACTGCGGGCGGAGTTTCAACACGATCACCGATTTCGCCGGCGCAACCAGCGAAACAGCACCACCACGCACGGCGAGGTCCTTGAGCGCTGCCGGCATCAGCGGATCCGGTCTGCCGAAGTCGGGCCGCGCATCCATCGACGCGGCGGTGATCACCCGTCCGGATGCCGCCTGGATTCCGCTGCCGTCGACGCGGATCTGGATTTTCGCGGCGCGTGCCGGATCGAGATTGACCAATGAGAGCGTCGTCTCGCCATTGGCAGCACGCGAGGCGCTGACGCTCAGCGAAGGTACCTTCACTCCAGCCGAGGAATAGTCTGGCGCATCCACCGTCGTGGGCAGCAGCGTCGCTCCCTGGTGACCCTGATAGAGGTCGAACACATGGTAGGTAGGTGTCAGCAGCATCCTGTCCTTGTCGGTGAGGATCAGCGACTGCAGCACGTTTACCATCTGGGCGATATTGGCCATACGCACGCGCGCGGCGTGGTTCTGGAAGATGTTGAGCGAAAGCCCGGCGATCACCGCGTCCCGCAGCGTATTGAGCTGGTACAGGTTCGACGGGCGGTCCTTGTTGGCCGCCCACCACGCGCCCCATTCGCTGAACGAGATGCCGACCTTACCTCCGGGATCGTGGCGGTCCAGGATCGCGGAGTGCCGGGTGATCATCTCGTCAGTCTTCCAGGTGCGCTCCATCGACCGCGCCCAGTCTGCCGCGCTGAAGCCCGTGGCAGGACTCTTCTTTGCCCAATCGTTTCCCGAGAAGGTATAGAAGTGCACCGAGATCATGTCGATCTGGGATTGCCTGGCGATGTAGGCGAGCGTAGTCGGCACTTCGGCGGGGTGGCGGTGCAGCGCGCGGGTCAGGAAGGTTTCGGTCCAGGCGTAATCATCGGAGTTCGCGTCGGACGCGATCATCAGTCCATAGGGCTTGAGGACGCTGACATACTGGCGGTAGATGTCCGAGTAGTACTCGGCAGTCATGTTCCCGCCGCAGCCCCAGGTTTCGTTGCCGATGCCGATGAAGGGAATTTTCCACGGTTCGGTGCGGCCGTTGCGTGCGCGTTCCTGGCCGGCGCCGGAGCTGGCGGGTCCGGTCATGTATTGCATCCACGCCTGGGCTTCCGCCGGCGTTCCGCTCGCCACATTGACGGAGATGTAGGGCTGGGCACCGACCTGCTCGATGAAGTCCATGAATTCGTGAGTCCCGAATTGGTTGGACTCCACCTCATCGCCCCATGCGGTATTCACGCCGCGCGGCCGCTGCGCGAGCGGACCGATCGCATCCCGCCAGTGGTAGGTCTCGGCAAAACATCCGCCCGGCCATCGCACCAGCGGTATGCGGATTTTACGCAGCGCGGCGACCACGTCGTTGCGGATACCTCGAGTGTTGGGAATCGGCGAATCCGGCCCCACCCAAATGCCCTCGTAAACGCCGCGGCCGAGGTGCTCGACGAACTGTCCGTAGATGTTCGGGTTGATGACGGCGCCGGGCCGGTCGGCCTGGATGGCAATGCGCGCGTCGAACGTCTGCGCAAGCGAAGGATCGGGTGCGAGACAGGCGAGCGTTGCCGCGACCAAAAGAGCGCGCGGGCTTTTCATTCGAAGCCCAGGTGCTTGTCGAAGAATGGCATGACGAAGTTCTGGAACCGGACAGCGATCGCGCTCGTGTGCGTGCCTTTGTATTCCTCGAAAGTGCTGGCGATGCCGTAGCGTTGGAGAGTTTCCTGTAGTTTGGCGGTATCGGCTCGCAGACCGTCCTGGTCGCCCACGTCGATGGCGATACCGGCGTATCGCCGCAGATTGCCGATGTATTGGTCGGCGAAAGCCAGCGGCGAGTTCGCGGCCCATCTGCCGAGCACGTCGGGCTGCGGCACGCCATCCACGGTTGGCAGGTCGAGGTACAGCGGCGGCTTGTTCGGATTCGGCGACCACGCGGCGGCGGTTGCCAGGGTCGCGCGGGCGAAGAAGGAAAGCTTCGCCGAATCCGCTGGAGTCTTCACTTGCGCGAGTGCCTTCTCGATTTCCGCCGGTGGGGCCGCGCGCACGGACAGGCAGCAGGGGCTCATGATGTACAAAGCACCGAACACATCCGCATGTTTCATGCCGATGCGCGTCGTGCCATAGCCACCCATCGAGTGGCCCACGAGCCCGCGGCTCTCGCGCCTGGGCAACGTGCGGTAATGGCTATCGATGTAGGCCACCAGATCGCGCGCGATGAAATTTTCGAAGTCTCCCGTGGTGATGGAGCTCGAATACATCGAGCCGTTGTGCACGGTCTTGGAATCCGGCAACACGACGATCATTTCCCGGGATCCCGATGCGAACGCTCCCTCGATCGTCTGCGGAACGTGGATCTCGCCCGCCCATTGCTGGGCGCCGATCGAATAGCCGTGCAGTGCATACACCACCGGATAGCGGCGTTTGGGTTCCTTGAGATAGCCCGGAGGAAGGACAACCAGCACGTCGCGATCGGCCGGATTTCCCTCCAGATTGCCCTCGAGCGCGCGGCCGTGGACCTGGATTCGTTCGAGCGTTGCGGGTCGCGCGCCGGTGACCAACGGCGGGATCTCGGTGGTCATCTGCGCCCACGCCGGCCCGCACAGACAACCCATTGCCAGCAATGCGGCAAAGGAGGCTGATCGCTTCGTCATTCTCTTATCCCTTCTGAATCGATATGAAATTCCCGGCGTCGAAAGCCGCCGAATGGGAAGGCGGACGCGGCCTCTGTTTGGCGGGCATGTCGAGCACGGCGAGGCGAATGAGCTTGATCATCGCATCTCGCGCGCCATCGGCGTCCTTCGCCGCGATGGCATCGTAAACGCGCAGGTGATCGGGTACCGGATCGCGTTCGATTTTCGCGAGCCGCTGCTTGAACTCGGTCAGGGCGTTGACCGCGGCCGTGACGCCTTTGGTGAGCGAGATGACGAACGGGTTGGCCGTGGCCGCCAGTAGCGCGGCGTGGAACGACTTGTCCGCTTCCCGTCCTTCCATTTTGTGCAAAGTGTGGATTGTCATGGCGTCGAGCGCGCGGCGCATGTCCGTCAGGTGCGTTTGTTTGCGGCGCGTGGCGGCCAGGGCTGCCGCCGCCGGCTCGACGATGGTGCGAAGCTCGAACAGGCCGTGCAGCACGTCCGGCCCCGGCACGCCGCTGAACAGCCACGCCAGCACGTCGGGATCGAGCAGATGCCACGCGGAGATCTCGCTAACTCGCGTCCCGGTGCGCGGCCGGCTGTGTACGAGTCCCTTGGCGCTCAGGATGCGGATGGCTTCTCGATAAGCCGTGCGCGAAACTCCGCGCCGCGAGCTCGCTTCTATCTCTCCGTCCAGCACGTGTCCCGGCCGCAGACGTCCCGACACGATCAATATACCGATCTCACGTGCCACTGAGCCGTGGACTCGCAGTCGGTGCACGGCGGGGGGCTCTGACAGCTCGCTGACTTTTGCCGCTGGATACGTCATCGAAGACCCGCCTACTCCAGCACGATAACGGTAAGGGAGGCGGGCGCGAGCGGCAGCTTCAATTGCTTTCCAGACGCCTGGACCACGAAGGGTTTCGGCGCGACGGTGTTTGGCGCCGCGAAGGTATTCACGCTATCTACCCGTGGCGCGGCAAGTGTTTCGCCGCGTGCCCGTTTGAATGCCACCCCGGGCACCTCGAGCGTGACCTGCGTGGTGTTGTTGGGGTCCAGGTTTGAAATGGCCAGCCAGGTCTTCCCTTGCGCGTCGCGCGCGGCGATGGCATCGATGCGCGGCAACTTGATGTCTCCGTGCCGGTACTCCCCAGCCGACACCGTAACTGGAAGAAGCGTTGCATCCTGAAAGGGGAGGTACAACCGGAATACGTGATACGTCGGCGTAAGCAGCATTTTCTCTTTATCGGTGAAGATCATGGCCTGCAGGACGTTGACCATCTGCGCGATGTTGGCGCCGCGCACCCGTTCCGCATTGCGCGCAAAAGTGTTGATGTTGAGCGCGGCGATGAGTGCATCGCGCTGGCTGTTTTGCTGCTCGAGGAAGCCCTGAGGACTGCCCGGCGTCGGTGCCAGCCATGCACCCCACTCATCGACGATGAGTGCGATCTTCTTCTCCGGGTCGTACTGATCCATGATGGCGCTGTGCGTGCGCAGCAAGTCGATCATGCGCCGCGTGTTATTGAGTAGAGCGGCGTATTCGGTTTCGCCGAAGCCCGTCGCCTTGTAGGCCGGTGGCCACTTCACGACCGTGTAGAAGTGCAGTGAAATTCCCTCGATGTCCCAGGCCCAGACCTTGTTCTTCCACGCTTCCATCACCGCCTTGGTGTAGCCGGTGTCCGCACCGTCAGGACCGACGGCGATGCGCTGCATCTTCTGTTTGTCGTTGTAGTTGCGCGCATAACGCGCATAAATCTTCAGCTGGCTCACGTAGTAGTCGGGCGTCATCGAGCCGCCGCAGCCCCAGGCCTCGTTGCCGATGCCGAGCATCGGAATGGCGAAGGGCTCCGGATGTCCATTAGCCGCGCGTTCCTTGGCCAGGGCGCTCGGCTGCGGAGTGGTCAGGTACTCCATCCAGTCGGCGGCCTCGGCGGGCGTGCCGGAGCCGACGTTTATGGATAGATAGGCGTCGGCGCCGATCTGCTGCACGAAGTCCATGAACTCGTGCGTCCCGAAGGTGTTCGGCTCGATGACGCCGCCCCAATTGGGATTCAGCGTGGCCGGGCGGCGGTCACGCGGACCAATGCCGTTTCGCCAGTGGTACTCATCCGCGAAGCAACCGCCGGGCCAGCGCACATTCGGCACTTTGATGGCCTTGAGCGCGGCGACTACGTCGTTGCGAATGCCGCGCGTGTTCGGAATCGAGGAGTCGGGACCCACCCAGACCCCCTCGTAAACGCCTCGGCCCAGGTGTTCGGCGAACTGGCCAAAGATGTGCCGGTTGATGGTCGCTCCGGGATGCGCGGCGTCAACCGATATCCGGGCGGGTTCGTCGGCGGCCGGAACGGTCGCGCTGGCGAGAAAAAGACAGGCGGTGGCACTCGCGAGCGCCGGCGTTTTTCTGAACATGGAGTCCCCGCAAAATGGGTTCGGCTGCGCAAGGTAGCACCCCGAAAGGGCTTTCACTATGGCAATAGACTTTCACTAATCGAATCGATAAATAGCAAAACGTATATTGCACGAGAGACGGAAGTCATTGGAATTGCTGTGGAAACGAAACTGGCCACGATTACTGCTTGACAACAGCCGGGGTCGAAACGAGCCTACTTGCCGAGGGTATTGATAGTTAGGACCGCGAAGTTGGTCCACTGTCGAAGGGGGAGAACTGAAGTCACCGACGCGATAGTCGGCGCTGCGGCTGTGGGCCGGCGGCAACAACTCTTACTTTCAAAAAGCACAGATACGGGTGCACGCACCCGCGTTTGCCAACGATAACGAGGGGAGCAGCAATGAAGATCAGAACGCAACGTCTCAAGAGGGCTTCGACAGCGGCCCTGATTTCAGCATCGTCGCTGGCGAGCATAGGTGTGTTTGCCCAGAACGCCGACCCGGCTACCACCGGCCAACCGGGCTCGGAAGCGGAGATGCTCGAAGACGAGATCGTAGTCACAGGCACCAGCATCAAGGGCGTGGTCCCGATCGGTTCCAGCCTTCAGACCGTCGGCGTCGCCGAACTCGAAAAAACCGCCTCGACCAACCTGTCGATGCTCGTCAACACGATTCCGGCGCTGTCGACCAATGGCTCGCTGGCGCAAGGCGAGAACCTCTGGTCGTTCTATTCACCGCAGATTCACCAGCTCGGCGGATCGTCATCGAACACCACGCTGGTCGTCATCGACGGCATGCGCACGCCTGGCGGCGGCGCACAGTTCAACCAGACCGACCCGAACATGCTTCCGACCTCGGCCATGCAGCGCATCGACGTGCTGGCCGACGGCGCATCCTCCGTATACGGCTCTGACGCCGTGGCGGGCGTCGTCAACTTCATCACGCGGCGGACCTTCGATGGTCTGCAGCTCAATGCGGCATTGGGCAACGCCGACAGCTATGACACCTGGGATCTGAACGGCATCTGGGGCAACACCTGGGAAACCGGTGGCGTCTACGTGGCCGCTCAGTACAGCCAAGCCGGGGAGCTGAACGTGGCCGACCGCGACTGGGCCAGCCGCGGCGACTATCGCCCTTATGGCGGCTCGAACACCAACAGCTTCACCTGCGAACCCGCGACCATCCGCGTGACGGGTGTGAGCAGCGGCACGGCGCCCGGCGGCGGTCAGATTTTCCTTTCGCCCGGCGACACCACTCCGGTGGCGAACAACGCCGCGCTCAATGCCCCCTGCAATCTCTCGCTCTACAACCAGTTCATTCCCTCGACGTACCGCGCCAACGTAATGATCAAGGCGGTGAACGATTTCTCCGAGAAGCTCTCGGTGTCCGCTTCGCTGCTCTACAACCGCAATCTGGCGCAGCAGGACAACGGTCCGGGGCAGCTCAACAACGTGACCGTGTACGGTGCCGGTGCGGGTGTCGCGGGTCAGCAGAATCCGTTCTTCACGGCTCCGGCAGGCGCGCCCAATGCCAACGTAGAAATCATCAACTGGCTGGCCACCCGGGAGGACGGCGCGTACGGCAACATTGAGTCGCAGCAGGACGTTACCTATGCCAACGTGGTTCTGGACTACCAGATCAGCGACAGCTGGTCGCTGACCCTCGCGGATTCGATTGGCTGGAATCGTTCCTCGCGCGACGGCTTCAACGAGTTCTGCGCCGCCTGCGCTACGCTGGCAATCAATGGAACGACGCAGTCGGGTGGCAGCACCACGGCTTCGAGTGTCCCCGGACGCAGCGTGATCGTGACCCAGCTGCCGCTGACCACCGCCAACGCGCTCGATGTGTGGACCGCGCCCGGTGCGAACCGCACCAATCCGCTGGTGATGGAATCGCTCTACACCAACAACACGCAGAACAACAACTACAACACCTTCAACCAGTTCCGCGCGGTCATCCAGGGCGACCTGTTTGAAATGCCCGCAGGACCTCTGAAGATCGCCTTTGGCGGCGAGCACATGTGGCAGGAGCAGCAGTTCAAGCTGAGCGGCGGCAACAACACGGGCCAGACCACACAAGGTTCCGGCTACCGTGTGTTCAACTTCGATCGTGACATCGTGTCGGCATTCGCCGAGGTCGCCGTTCCTCTGGTCTCGGAAGACATGGATATTCCGTTGCTGCACAAGATCGACCTAAGTCTGGCCGTGCGCTACGACGACTTCTCGGACGTGGGCGATACCACCAATCCGAAGTACGGCATCAACTGGAATCTCACGGAAGGTTTCCGCATCCGTGCCAACTACGCCGAGTCGTTCGTGGCACCGCCCATCGCCGTCATCGGTGACGCCTCGCAGGGTTACCTGTACGCATCGGGCAGCGTCGGTGGCACCGGTACGCTCAACGTTCCGGTCGTTCACTATCCTGAAGTCGTCAACGTGCCGGGAGCCGTGGTACCCAACACTGCCACCCCCTGCACCACGGCCGCGGTCGAGTGCACCATCGGCCAGAACGGCACGGCCATGCGCCGGCAGCTCGGTGGCGGGTTCTCGCAGATGGGACCGCAATTCGGCGAAAGCTTTTCGATCGGTTTCGACCTTGCGCCAGAATGGCTGTCGGGCTTCAGGGCCGCGGTGACGTACTGGGAGAACGACTTCATCGGTGGCGTCAACTCACCGACGCCCGCGTCGATCGTGGCCACGGGGTCTGATCTGCTCACGATCTGCCCCACGGGTTGCACGCAGGCGCAGATTCTGGAATTCGCCAACGTAGCCAACGGCGCCACCATCGGCGGGTCGATCCCGCCGACGGTGTACTACCTGATCGATCAGAACGCCCGCAACTGGCTCAATCTGTCCATCGCAGGCATCGACGCGCAGATCGACTACACCTTCGATATGAGCGACAAGGTGAAAGCTCGGTTCGGCGCGAACGGCACGCACTTCACCAAGTACGATCAGAACTTCGGTGCGAATCCGGTGTTCTCGGTGCTCAACACGTCGGGCTTCAACGGCGTGTTCTCATCGGTTCAGTTCAAGGGCCGTGCCTACGGCGGCGTGGACATCGGCAAGCTGTCCGCGGACGTGTACTGGAACCACATTGGCAGCTACAACAACTGGAGTGGCAGCACCATCATCCCGCTGACCCGGGATGCCAGTGGCAATCCGAATGGCGGCGGCGACAAGGTCGATGCCACCAACACGTTCGATCTGCACCTGTCATACCGCCTGGAACTCGGCGGGATCATCGAAGACATGAGCCTGTCGCTGGACGTCCGCAATATTGCCGATGAGGAACCGTCCTTCTTCAACGGAAATCTGGGCGGCTTCATGGGTGGTGCGTGGGGATACGACAACTACTCCGCCAACCCTGTCGGTCGTCTCATCACCCTCGGAGTGCGCACGAACTTCTGATCGGTTCCCTGTAAAAGGTCCGCTCCGCGCTGTTACGCGGAGCGGACTCTTTCGAGCCTCACAGGAGCCCAGCTATCAGCACGTTGAAGCAGATCGTGATCGTCGGTGGCGGGGCCGCCGGATGGATGACGGCCGCGGCGCTTTCGAAACTGCTGAGGCCGAACGACGTATCGTTGACACTGGTCGAATCGGACGAGATCGGCATCATCGGTGTCGGCGAAGCGACGATACCGGACATGCTGCAATTCAATCTCTTCCTCGGGATCGCGGAAGCGGATCTGATGCGTGCCACCCAGGCGACCTTCAAGCTGGGTATCGAATTCGTGGACTGGTCGCGCAAGGGGGCGCGTTATTTCCACCCGTTTGGATTTCATGGCGTCGACATCGATGGCGTCGACTTCCACCAGTACTGGCTGCGCTGCCGCGCCAATGGGCATCCGCACGCCATCGGCGACTATTGCCTGACGGAAATCGTTGCCCGTAAGAAAAAATTCGCTTTTCCAGACCTGAGCGTTGCCGGCGCGCCAGCTTCCTACCTGCGCTACGCCTATCACTTCGACGCGGCGCTCTACGCCCGCTTCCTGCGCCAGTACGCCGGCAAGCGCGGCGTGCAACGTGTCGAAGGCAAGGTCAGCGAAGTGCTGCGTGAGCCTGAGAGTGGCAATCTGACCGGCGTGCGTCTAACTAGCGGGCAGACCATTCCGGGGGACTTCTTCTTCGATTGCACGGGCTTCAGATCGCTGCTCCTGGACAAGACGCTCGGAGTTCCCTGGGTAGATTGGCGTCACTGGCTGCCATGCGATGGCGCACTCGCGGTGGCATGTGAGCACGACGGTCCACCGAATCCTTTCACGCGGTCCACCGCAAGGCCGGCCGGGTGGCAATGGAAAATACCGACGCGGCAACGCACGGGTAACGGACACATCTTCTGCAGCGAGTTCATGAGCGAGGACGAGGCTACTTCGATGCTGATCGGCAATCTCGACGGCCCGGTCATGGGCGCGCCGCGCCTCATTCGATTTGCCACCGGCCACCGCCGCAAGTTCTGGGAAAAGAACTGCGTCGCCATCGGCCTCGCGGCAGGGTTTCTCGAGCCCTTGGAATCGACGTCGCTCTATCTCATCCGGCAGGGCATCAGCCGCTTCATCGCGCTGTTCCCCGACGCTTCACAGCCGCCCATCTTCCGCGACGAATACAACCGCTGGATGCAGAAGGATTTCGAGCAGGTGCGGGATCTTCTCGTTCTGCACTACTACGCCAATGAGCGCGACGAGCCGTTCTGGCGCCATTGCGCAAACATGGTCATCCCCGAGACTTTGCAGCGACGGCTGGCGCTGTTCTTCGAAGGAGGGCGCTTTCTGCGCCATGAGGGCGAGCTCTTTCCACACGCGAGCTGGGTCGCCGTCATGCTCGGGCAGGGGGTGATTCCGCGGGCAGTCGACCCTGTGATCGCGGCGGTACCAGTGCCCGAAATCGAAACGAAACTGGAATTGCTGCGCCGGGCGATGAACGAGTACGCCGATGCGTTGCCCGCGCATGAAATGGCGCTGGAAAAATATTGTGCAACCGGTTGAGGGGTGACCGTTGGATTGCGTCTGCTCTTGCGAGCGCGGTCACCGTCGAGGCTGCCGTGTCAGTTCCCCCTGCACGGCGGCCTCGATTTTTATTCTCACGATTCCATAGAACAGGAGTGGTCATGAAGATTCTCAGCTGCGCCCTCGCACTGATTGCGGGTACCGTTTTCGCTCAGGAGGCGAGCCAGTTTCAACCCGCCGAGACGAATGTCTGGGGTGCGGAATACCCACGCATCGATGCAAGTGGCCGCGTGCAGATCCGCATCAAGGCGCCGGAGGCTAACAAGGTCAAGCTCAACTTCTGGAGCGGGCCCAAAGTCGACATGGAGAAGCAGGCGGACGGGTTCTGGACCGTGACCACGACTCCCCTGGTGCCTGGCCTGCACTACTACGTCATCAACATCGACGGCGCCGATGCCAGCGACCCCGGCAGCAAGGCTTTTTTTGGTGGAAGCCGCTACACCAGCGCCGTCGAAATCCCGGAACCGGGCTCTACCTATTACTCCATCCAGAATGTTCCGCAGGGACAGGTTCGGGACGTGTGGTACGAGTCAAAAGTGACCGGCTCATGGCGTCATGCCATGGTCTATCTGCCGCCCGACTATGAAGCGCAAACGAAGAAGCGCTATCCGGTGCTCTATCTACAGCATGGCGGCGGAGAAGATGAGACCGGCTGGATCCGCCAGGGGCGCGCCAATTTCATTCTCGACAACCTGATCGCCGCGGGCGAGGCGAAGCCCATGATCATCGTCATGGCGTACGGATATGCACGCCGCCCCGGGTTGCCCGCACCGATGCCCGCGCCGGGATCGCCACAGGCGGCGCAGGCGCGCGAAGAGATGGCCAAGACCTTCGAGGACGATGTCACCCAGGCGCTGATCCCATTCGTCGACAAGACCTTTCGCACCTTGGCGGACCGCGACCACCGCGCCATGGCGGGCCTGTCGATGGGCGGATTTCAGACTTTCCACGTCACGACGAGACATCTCGATCTGTTCTCGCACATCGGCGGGTTCAGTGGCGTTGGTGGCATGCTCGAGGATCGCAAGCTGGACCTCAAGACCGACTTCAATGGGGTATTCGCGGACCCGGCGGCATTCGCGAAGAAGGTTCACCTGCTCTATTTCGGAGTGGGTACCGCAGAGGCAGAGCGATTCACCACCCGTATTCGTGGCCTGCATACCGCGTTGACTGAAGGCGGAATCGAACACGTGTATTGGGAATCGCCCGGAACGGATCACGAGTGGCAGACCTGGAGGCGAAACCTGAAAGATTTCGCCTCACGGCTGTTCAAGAAGAAATAGGAGAACGCCCGCCGGCGCGCGCCCAGCCGAGCGATTGCGATATCCGGCGGGTGGCGTCTTCGAGCAGCTGCCGGGTCTTCTCGACATTGGTGGGCAGGGAGTTGTCGAGCGCGTGCAGATACGGGATGGTGAGGGCCGCCATCACCTTCCCATCGAATCCGCGAATGGGAAAGCTGATGTCGGTGACGCCGGGCGTGATCGGGCTCGGGTGAAGCTCGAACCCGCGTTTCCTGACTTTTTCCAGTCTCGCTTTCAGCTGCGCACCCGACGTTCCGCGATGACGGGGTATCGACCGCAGCAGCAGCGCGCGCTCCGCGGGCTCGAGGTGCGCAAGCAGCACGTGCCCCGAGCAACTCGAGACGAGCTCGATGATCGCGCCCAACCTGACCGACAGATTCGCGTGCCGTCTCTGGTTTTCCTGCCGCAGGATCACCAGGCCTTGCGTGCCGGCGCGCACCACGAGGTGACACGACTGGTTGATGCTGGTAGATAGGTCCTGCATGACCGGCGCGGCCGCGGATGTCAGGGTCTGCGCGGGAGTGCCTCGATGGGCGAGCTTCAGTACCTGGTACGTCACGCTGTAGCGGGAAGTCTCCGGGTCTTTGTGCAGCCAGCGTCGCTGCTCCATGACGACGATGATGCGGAACAGCTCGCTCATGCGCCGTTTCAGCCGCTGCGAGATTTCCGTGACTGAAAGGCCGGATTCCGAATCGGCAAGCAATTCGATGATGTCCATGCCCTTTTCCAGGGCGGGCGCCGAATAGCCGCGCCCCGGACGTGTCGCGGATCTACCAGCTCTGGTTTTGGCACGTGGCATGCGGCGCACATTACCAAACACGATCAACACGATCGAGCAAGATCGCCGGACGGTAAGGCATTCAAGCGGTCTCGCCGCGCACCTATTCTCTGCTGACAACCTCAATTCAAGGAGACTAGAAATGGATGCAGCCCCGCGTCGTTACCTGATCCAGAGAACCTTCCCCGCTGGCGCACTCGATGGCGTAAACGCGGAGGTGAAGAAGGTGGTGAATGAGAACAACAGGGAGCTGGGCGTCGCCTGGGACCATTCCTATGTCAATGCCGAGAAGACGATGACATTCTGCATCTATACCGGACCGAACGAAGCTGCCGTGCGCGAGGCGGCGAAGCGGAACAATCTGCCGATCGACTGGATGACGGAGATCCCCGGCACACTCCACCCGAAATGAGGAGCCCTTGCGCTCCTGCTCTGCGGCCGGGGCACAGCCACCGGCCGCAGATCGATTGGCCAAAAAATCGCCGCGTTATTAGCCCCCGGACGGTGGCGGGTTGGTCGGCGGGGTATCGGCGGGAGGAGGAGTTTCGGCGGGCGGTGTCTCCGCTGGCGGCGTCTCAGCGGGCGGGGTCTCGGCCGGCGGAGTCGTGGGTGTGGTGGTCGTGGCGGGCGTGTCGCCCATCCCCGCCTTATCTTCGCGCGGGCCGCACGCGGCCAGCAGTGCGGCAGCGGCGCACAGAGGTATCAAGTATTTCGTGCTCATAGGTGCTCCAGGGAGTTGTGGCAAGCGCTCGCACCGTACGCGGCGTCCGCTTCGCAGGCAGTCAGTGCCACGATGACATTTGCCGTGCTGAAGTCTGACCTCGTGTCCTCGCGAGTTACCCCCCGCGAAGCGCCGGTCTGCCCGAATGCCGCCTTTTCAGCCTTGCGGGCCGGTCACTCGACTCATAGGCTGTGGCGCCATGAAACATTCCTACATCCGCCTGGTCCTTCTCATCGCAGCTGGCAGCTCGGCTGCACAAGATCCACCCCGCGTCACGCCGATGACACCCGATGTCATCGACAAGTACGAACAAACCCTGCCCTCGGCGGATTTCATCCGTCGCGACGCAATGGTCCCGATGCGGGACGGCACCAAGCTCTACACGGCGATCGTGATGAAAAAGGGGACGACGCAGGCGCCGATCCTGCTGTCGCGCACTCCTTATGACGCGTACAAGTCGACGCATCGCGTCGCGAGCCAGCGCATCGTCGACATCCTCGAGATCATGGATGCCGAGTTCGCCGAAGACGGCTACATCCGCGTTTACCAGGATATCCGCGGCCTGCATCGTTCCGAGGGTGCGTGGGTGTTGAACCGCCCGCTGGCCGGGCCGCTGAACGATACGGGCATCGACGAGTCGACCGACGCGTACGACACCATCGATTGGCTGGTGAAGAACACCCCGGAGTCGAACGGTAAAGTCGGGGTCATCGGTTCTTCTTATCTCGGCTTCACGACGTTGATGGCCGAGATCAATCCGCACCCGGCATTGAAGGCGGCGGTTCCGCAGAGCCCCATGGTCGACGGCTGGATGGGCGATGACTGGTTTCACAACGGTGCCTTTCGCGTCAACACGTTCAGCTTCCCGGTGGGTCAGGGCACCAACAAGGCGAAGGGTGGTGGCGAGTTCGCGCTCGGCGCGGGTGACGACTACACGCGCTACCTGGAAGCCGGTTCCATCGGCGACTTCGCGAAGATGTTAGGGATCGCCCAGTATCCCGGTGTCCGCAAGTTCCTCGACAACCCGGCCTATACGGAGTTCTGGTCGTTGCAGGCGGTCGACAAGTGGCTCGCCGCGCATCCACTGAAAGTGCCGACCTTGCTGGAAGTCGGCCAGTGGGACCAGGAAGACAGTTACGGCGCGCCCGCGGTCTATCGCGCGATGGAGCCGAAGGACACCAACAACAACATGGTGTCGCTGCACATCGGCCCTTGGCGGCATTCGGGTGCCAATCACTATGGCTACGATCTGGGCAGCCTGATTTTCACCGGCGACACGGCTCGCGAGTGGCGCGTGCAATACGTGAAGCCGTTCTTCGATCATTGGCTGAAGGGCGGCCCCGATCCGAAGACGCCGCCCGTGCTCACCTACGCGACGGGCATCAACAAGTGGCAGGTTTCGCCGCGCTGGCCGATGGGCACGCCCAAGCCTATCTACCTGGCGGAGAACGGCGCCGCCACGTTCGAGCGCCCGGCCGCCGCCGGGCACTACGACTATCTCAGCGATCCCGCGCATCCAGTGCCGTTCCTCCCGCGCCCGATCGACATGGGCGACTCGCTGCAGTGGAAGCCGTGGCTGGTGCACGACCAGCGCTTCGTGTCGGGCCGTCCCGACGTCGCCACCTGGAAAACCGCGCCGCTCGACAAACCGGTTCACATCATGGGAGCGCCCATGGTGGAGCTCTTCGCCTCGACCACCGGCACCGACAGCGACTGGGTCGTGAAGCTCATCGACGTCTATCCCAACGACGTGCCAGAAGGCGCCGGTCAGGGCGGAAAGCCGTCGATGGCCGGTGCCGAGATTCCGATCGGCATCGAGATCTTTCGCGGTCGCTACGTCAAAGACTTTGCCAAGCCGGTGCCGCTCAAGCCCGGCAAGGTGGAGCACTACCGGTGGGCGCTGCCCGACGTCGACCACGTGTTCCTGCCGGGCCATCGGATCATGGTGCAGATTCAGTCGAGCCTGTTTCCGCTCTACGATCGCAATCCGCAGACCTACGTCGACAACATCATGTTCGCGAAGCCCGGCGACTATAGAAAGGCGACGCAGAGCATCTGGTACGGCGGTGCCAAGTCGACCGCAGTGATGCTGCCGGTGGTGCCCTAGAAAAAGAGGAATGTCCTCATTTTCAATCGGCCCGGGATACCGAGGTTCTGGCGCGGAACAACCGTGCCTGCCGGCGGGAGACTTCGATTTCCGGTCCGTCCCGCAGTTGAATGTGCAACCGGCCGCCTTCGCCCAGTTCCACCTGCTCGATAAAATCGAGGTTGACGATCTGACTCCGGTTCGCCCGGAAGAAGCGCCGCGGATCCAGTTTCTCCTCGAGTGTTGCCAGCGAACGACCGAGTAGCGGCCGCTCTTTTCCCCACAACAAACGGACGTAGTTGCCTTCGGCGGAAATCAGTCCCACCTCGCGCAGCGGCACGAACCAGCAGCGCGGTCCGTCGCGGATGAAGAGTTGCTCGAGCGGCGCGTCGTCGGCGGCCGCTTCACGCAACGGCGTCGCCTGGATCTTGCGCAGCGTCGTCGCGAGCCGCTCCGGCTCGATGGGCTTCAATAGATAGTCGAGCGCGTTCACGTCGAAGGCCTTGACGGCGTACTGATCGTAGGCGGTCGTGAAGACGATGCGCGGCACCCGATCGAGCTGGGTCAGCAGATCGAATCCGGTGCCGCCCGGCATCTGGATGTCGAGAAACACCACGCCGGGAGAAAGTTCTTCAATGCTGGCGCGCGCCTCGTCGATGTCGGCCGCCTCGCCGACGACCTGGATCCACGGGAACGCGTCGAGCAAGCGACGCAATTCGCGCCGCGCGAGCGGTTCATCATCGACGACGAGCGCTTTCATGACGGCAGCCGGACCTCCGCGGTTGCCCGGCCAGCTTGCGAAAGATCGAGACGCAAGCTGGCGCGCGAACCGAACAACAGCCGCAAACGCTCCGTGGAATTCTTGATCCCCACACCTTCGTTAGGTATGGGCGCAGTGTCTGCCGGGCGCGGGTTGGTGATTTGCAGTACGAGATCCCGCCCCTCGATCTTCGCGGTGATGCGTAGCGTGCCGCCCTGCTTGAGCGCGGCAATGCCGTGCTTGATCGCATTCTCGACCAGGGTTTGCAACAGCATGGCCGGAATGCGCGCGGTGCACGCTTCCGGCGCAATTTCACGTTCGATCCTCAGTCGATCCGCGAGTCGCAGCGACTCCAGCGCCAGATAGTCGTCCACCATCTCGAGCTCTCGCGCCAGCGAGACGAGATCCTCCTCACCGGAGGCGAAGGTGTAGCGCAGTGTCCGCGCGAGTTGCGTCACCGCTTCGCGTGCACGGCCCGGCTCGTCGGCGATCAGCGATCTCAGGCCGTTCAACGCGTTGAAGAGAAAGTGAGGATTGAGCTGCGACCTGAGCAAGCGCAGCTCCGCGGCCTGCAAGGCTTCGCCAAGCTGCGCCTGACGCAACTCCGCGTGGTATCGACGGCGCTGCATGACGAACGCCAGATAGATCGCCACCCACGCGCCATGGACGGCCAGCATGATGATGTACAGGTTGCGAAGCTGGCCGCCAAAAGACAGCTTGTGATAGAAGGCCGCGCCGATCGGCGCTACGGGGGTGCCATGCAGCGTGTACGACATCCCGGTCGTGAGCAGATAGGACGTCGTCGCGATGAGCAGCGTCGCGGAAATGACCCGCGTTACGAACGCCGCCGGCGGCAGCGCGAGCCAGCCGCGATGTTTCATCGTCCACCGCAGCACATGCGTGAGGCCCATGCCAGCCAGGCAGACCACACCCCACAACGTGCAGGCCTTGGACCACGGCACGCCTGCGAAGATCACCTCGCCGGAAGCCTGGGCATAGAAGTAGAAGCCCCATCCTAAAAACTGCAGTGCCCAATACGCCAGACTGGTCTCCCTTATCTGGAGGTGCGACGCGCTGACAATTCGGCGCGCTGGATCGGCCGGCCGTGCAGCAGCACGGTTTCGATCGTGTCGTAGGCGCTGACGCTCTCCAGCGGATTGGCGCGCAGCAGCAGCAGATTCGCGTTTTTTCCCTCTTCCACGGTGCCGATCTTATCGTCCAGGTGCAGCGCGCGAGCGTTGTCGAGGGTCAGTGCGCGGAACAATTTCTTCGGGGAGACACCGGCGGCGATCCAGTGATTCATTTCCAGCCGCCCGTTGAGCCCGGCCGGGTTGGTGTAGATGAGGTCGCTGGGCGTATCCGAACCGAACAGCAAGGCCGCGTCCGCTTCGGCCAGGATGCGGGTCACGTCGATCGATCGGCCGACGGTATCACGGGCATGAGCCAGCGCATCGGTACTGGCGTTCTTATTCCAGTCCGGCACACCAGCGGACCCTTCTTTGCTCGCGTAGAAATCGATCAGCGCGGCAGGATAGGCGTCCGCCAGGTCGGGCTGTGCCAGGTAGTCGTCGCGCTGCATGTCGACAAAGCCGGCGATCACCTGTGTCGTTGGTTGATAGCCGATGCCGTTGCCTACGACTCCCGCCAGGACCTCGCGCGCTTCGTCATCCAGCGTTTGCGGCTCGTCCGGATCGCGCCACATGCCATGCACGATGATGTCCACGCCCGCAGCCACGGCAAATGCCTGGGCTTTCTTGCGATTGGCATGGATGAGCACGGGGAGGTTTCGTGCATGGGCCGCGGCGACCAATGCGCGAACTTCCTCGACGCTCGGCGTCAAGCCGACGTCATAGACAGTCTTCACACAAATCGCGCCATCGGTCGCGATGCGGCCGACGACCGCTTCGGCCGTCTGCTGGGCAGCGCTGGTGACGGGAGCCATCCGCTTCTCCCACGGTATTCCGTAGGAAAAGTACGGGTAGAGCACGGCCCGCACTTTGCCTTCGATGATCACCGCGGCACCACAGAAATGGGCGTCGGGCCGCCACTCGCGGGCGTTCCATTGCGCAGTACGCTCGGCGGTGCCCACGAGGTCGATCACCGTCGTGAAACCGAAGAAGAGGAAGCTTTTCGGGTCTTGCTCGAGCGCGGCGGCGACGATCCCGGGGTGTTTCGCAGCTTGCTCGGGATTCATGGCCGCCGGGAAGCCGGGAGGTAACGCCAGATGCACGTGGCTGTCGATGAGTCCGGGTATGAGATAGCGGCCTTTGCCTGCAATCGTCGTCTCGCCGCGCAATGGGTGCTCGCTCACCTGCGCAATCTTTCCATCGACGATGCGCACGTAGGCGTGCGGCATCGGCGCGGAACGTTCGGCAGAAATCACCGTCACATTGGCGATGACGAGGCCTGAAGGCTTCGTCTGTTCGGCGCAGGCGACCAGCATGAGGAAGCACGCCAGCGTGACGTGAAAGGACGTGCGCGTCATGCTACTTCGCGTCGGCGGCCAGCGAATTCCGATCAATGGGCTCGCCTCGCAATATCACGGTATGAATCTTCGCCCACGCCGCAACGCTGGCCAGCGGATTCGCCTCCAGCAACAGCAGGTTCGCGATCTTGCCCTTCTCGATCGTGCCGTAGTCCTTGTCCAGGCCAAGCTGTCGCGCGTTGTTGATCGTTCCGGCCGCAAAGATCGCCGACAGCGGAATCCCGGCCTGCACCATCAGCTGCATTTCTTTGAACGTGTCATAGCCCGGCTGATTGCCGTACGTGGGAGCGGAGGGTGTATCGCTGCCTAACAACATTGGCTGTCCGAGCTCATAGAGATGCCGCAGTGCGCGCATGCCGTGCTCGGACGTCGCCCAGCGCTCATTCTCGGCGTGCCGCGCGGCCAGCATCCGCGCCGCATCCGGGTTCGGCCCGTACACCTCGTGCTTGAACCACTGCGCCGGTTCGGTGCGATACCAGGCCAGAAGGCGCGGCGGCACCACCTTCGCATACACCGGATCATTGAGCAGTTCCCGGTCCAGCAAGTCCGAGACGCCCGGCAACACGCGCAGCGTGGCCTGATAACCGATCTTCTTGCCGCGAACGCCGCGCAAGTGATCCGCGACGGCGGGCGGCACGCCCTCCTGGCCCTGCAGGTGGTTCCAATTCCAGATGCCGTGCAGCAGAAGGTCGACATTGCCGTCGACCGCGATGCGCTGCATGTCCAACGCATTGGCGTGCACGGCGAGGAAGAGACCATGCTTCTTCGTGGCCGCGCGTACGCGCTGCAGCGTCTCCGTGCTCATGATCGGCCAGTCGGAGCGGTCGCCGAAACCATCTTCCAGCGTGATCTTGACGCAGATCGCGCCGCTGGCGGCGATGCGCGCGACCACGGCTTCCGGCGTGTGCTCGGCGGGATTGGCGCCGGCCGGCAACGGATGCTTCGCGGCATTCGCCGGTTCGAAGATGTAGTCCGAAAAGATCGTGTGGCGGATGGCCTTGTCCACGAACACGAGTGGGTAGCCATCGACGATCGGTGCCGCGCCGCAGCGGTAAATGTCGGGATGCAGTTTCTGTGCGGCGAACACGGCGACCTGCTCGGGACGGTTGGCCGTATCGAGCACCTGGGTCACACCGAAGTAAAGATAGCTGCGCGGCTGCTGCGCGAAGAAATCCTTCTGCAGTGCCGCGTGAGCGGGATCCTGCGATCCGAATGGCAGGCCGATGGCGTCAGACACGTGGACATGCGCGTCCGTCAGTCCGGGTGTCAGGAATTTGCCGGTTCCATCCAGTCGGCGGGCGCCGTCGGGCACCGGGATGGCCTGGTCGCTGACGGTCACGATGCGCCCGTCACGAACCAGCACGTACCGGTTGCCGAGCGGTTGCGCCAGTTCCGGCGACAACAACGTGACGTTCTCGATGAGCAGCGAATTGTCCGCCGCTGCTGCGCCTGGAGGCAGCAATGCAAAGCAGGCGCCTGCCATTGCGGCGAAAGCGATCGATCGATTCATGTCGGTTCCTTCAACGAGTTGGCCATCGATGCAGGTTACAACGTTGCGGTGGCGGCGAAGCCGGACGATGTCGAGCGGTCAAACCACTTGGTCGAACGGTCAAAACCCGATGGCAAATGGAATCGTCCGCGCGTCGCACCCACCTACAAGGCTTTGCAAAGAGTTCCGATATCGCCGCGACTGCAGCGACCGCATCCTCGGACGATGGCAAATAACACGAAGCCTGGGCTGCGCATCGCAATGGGCGTCGCCATCGGTGTCGCCATCGGAGTGGCGATGGACAATGTGGCGATGGGCATCGGAATTGGCATCGCAATGGGAATTGCGATGTCCTTCGTGAAGTAGCTTTCCCACTTCATGCGAACCAGGCAACCGTGGGTGCTGATTGCACTCTCGCTGGCCACAGCGCCAACACATTCCGCTGGCGTTCCCAACAAGTGCCAGGTCCCCGATGGCACTCTGCCGTTTGAGTTTGCCGCTGGCCAGAATCACCTGCGCGGATTCATCGATATTCCTGCCGCACCTGGCGCGCATCCAGTCGTGCTCATTGTTCACGGCTCGGGCACCACCGACGTTTTCCGCGGGACTGGTGTCTACAACGGCCAATACGAAACCCTTCGCGAGCTCTTTCGCGACACTGGCTTTGCGACCGCGGTCTGGGACAAGGCGGGTGACGGATGCAGCACCGGCGGTTACGCAAATGGGAATCCGATCAGGGAGCGGGCACTCGAGACGCTGGCCGCGCTGCGCGCGTTGAAACAACGCAACGACATCGACGCCTCGAGGATGGGTTTGTGGGGAATCAGTCAGGGTGGTTGGATCGGTCCGATGGTTGCCGTGCAGACGGACGATGTGAGTTTCCTGATACTGGTGAGCGCGCCCGCGCGAGATGCTGTCTCACAACTGGAGTACCAGGCGCTGGCCGAGTTGCGTGCGCGCGGGATTTCCGAAACGGAGGTTGACGACGCCGGAGAGCATCTTCGGCGCGCCTTCGCGATCATGCGCGCGGGCGGAGCGGTCGCGGAATATTCGGTTGCGGTCGAGCCTCTGCAGAAGTATTCGACGCTCCGCGATCTCGGAATCACCGTCGGTACTCCGGAAAACTATCGCAAGTGGCAAGACGCGATGGACTTTCACTATCGACCGGACACCGCGCTGCGGGAGTTGCATCAGCCAGTTCTCGCGCTATTCGGCGAGCACGACGCGCTCGTGAATTGGCGCGAGAGCAAACGAATTTTTCACCAAACATTCAAGGACGGCGGTAACCGTAAGGTGACGATCAAGGTGTTCAAGAACGCCGATCACAATCTGATGACCGGGTCGAGCCCACACCTCATCGACGCGTATCTCAATACGATGCGTGCGTGGCTGACGCGAGTTGCTTCGAAGCCGCGATTCCACAAGCCGGAGTGAGCCGTCTCGAGTCAGTGACCCCAGCTAACGCGACAGCGAGTTCCAAAGCTTTTGCGCATACAGCGCGGCGCCGTAGTGCGGGTCGTGCAGCGGCCGGCACAACTCAAAGGCCGGGCTCGCCGCGTCCAACGCCTCCCTAAACGGCCTCACCAGGAGGTCGCCGGCCGCGAATGCACCGCCGGAGTACGACAGCCGCACGGATTCGCCCGTTTGATAGCCCAGCTTTTGCCGCAAGGCGTCGGCGATTTGCGCGAGCTCGAGACCAGCGCGCCGGAAGATTTCCAACGCTTGTGCGTCGCCCATCGCCGCCGCCCCGGCGACGAGTATTGAAAGTTTCGCTAGCTCACTGCGCGTGGCAGCGTTCGTGCCATAGACGCGTGCGCAGAGATCGAGATCGTTCGTAAGCTTCAGTTCTTCATTGATGATGGCGTGGAGCGGGCCCTTCGCCACCCGCCCATCACTCATGCGCGAATAGGCATTCAGGCCCTGAGTGGCAATCCAGTAGGCGGACCCTTCATCGGAGAATACCTCGCCCCAACCACCTGCGCGTGCCGAGAACGACCCTCGTCGTCCGTAGCCGATGGACCCGGTGCCCGCCACGATGTTGATGCCGTCCGCGCCGCCGAGTGAGCCCGCCCAGCCGCAGACCATGTCGTTGTCGCAGGCGTAGCGTTCATGGCGCAGGATCGACGCCGGCAAGGACTGGAGTACCGGCGTGGCCTTGCTGTCCTCGCCGTAGCCGGGCAGCCCAAAGAATGCGAAAGCGATACGCGTTGCGTCGATGCCCGCGTCGACCAGCAACTTGGCGACGCCACGTGTCAGGACGTCGCGCACACCGTCCAGGCCGACTTCCGGGAAGTAGCTAGTACCCAGTTGCGCTTCGCCGATCAGCTTCTGGTCGGAATCCATCAACGCGAAACGCGTCTTGGTTCCCCCGCCGTCGACGCCGAGGAAATAGCCGTCGGTCATTTCACCGGCGCATACAGCCGGACGCCCTGGACGACGCGATTCACGGTGCCTTCCTTGTTGGGGTTGTCAGGCGAGAGGCCAAGCGTACGCGATTGGTGGAAGGCGTAGAGCTGCGCGATCGCAATATAGGGCCAGAGCAGCTCCACATCGTGGGCATCGGCCATACCGGGCACGAGCAGCGTGTCGCGCGCCAGGTCACTGCGCGCGCGCGTGGTCACTTCGATGATCCGGGCGGCGCGCCCGTCGCGCCGCAGCTCATCCAGCAAGTCCTGATCGTACTTGCGCGTCAACGGATCGTTGGACACGTAAACCATGACCAGCGTGCGGTCGTTGATGAAGGTCTTCGGGCCATGGCGGAAGCCCAACGGCGAATCGAAACAGGTGGCGACGGCACCGTTGGTCAGCTCGCCGAGTTTGAGCGTGGCTTCCCGCGCGAGGCTCTGAAACGGGCCGCTGCCCAGATACACCACGCGTTCGTATCGGCTTCGCGCCAGTTCCTGCAGGGTGTCCTGCGTTTCCTGGATGACGCGCCGCATGGCTTGAGCGACCGCGCCGATGCGGTGATCGAACGCGCCGGGCTTGCTCAGGGCATTGAGCGTCGCATACATCATGCAGCTGAAGCTGGACGTCATGGCGAAGCTCACGTCGTGCGTCTCTTCGGGCAGCAGCAACGTCATGGCCTGGCGGAAAGGTGCCTGATTCAACGCGCCTTCGGCGTTGCAGGTGACGACCAGGTGGCGCACGTCTTTGACCAGCGACTCGGCCAGCGCCACGGCCTGCAGGCTCTCCGGACTGTTGCCGGAGCGCCCGAATGACACCAGCAGCAATGGCTGATTGGCGTTCAGGTGCAGGTGAGGGCAGCTGACGATGTCGGTGGTGGGCACGGCATCCACGCGTGCTGCGAGCTCCGCGTCGAGAATATTCGCCAGGCAATGGCCGATGTACGCCGACGTGCCGGCTCCCGTAAGGATGATGCGCGCCAGCGGGTTGTCAGCCACCGGCGAGATGAATCGCTGCAGGTCCGCATGCAGTGTGGACAGCAGCGTGTGAGTACGCTGCAGCATGTGCGGCTGCTGCTCGATCTCGCGAGCGGTCCACAAAGCGCCGGACGCGGCCAGCTCTGTCTCGGAAATTCCCAAGTGTTCGGTTTTCTTAGTGGTGATGGCAGGCATGATGATAGTCGTCGAGAACGGCGCTGACATGCGCCACGGCAAGGGAAAGAGGATCGCGGGTCGCGGCTCCCTCACGCACGGCATGCAGTGCATGGGGAAGGTGCTGGCTGAGCAAGGAGATGGGCGGCGGCGTACGGCTCAGGTTTTCGAACAGCTTCACGCGCGCTGCTTCGATCTTTGGGTCCGGCCAGTAATAGCGCACGCGGTCGCTCAAGCTGTACTGCAGGTCGACGCTGAGCGGCTTGCCGGCTCCGTGGTAGTAACGCTCCCAATATTTCGGGTGTTCACGCATGCGTGACAGGACCGTGTCCCGCAAGCGCGCCTGCTGCTGCTCAGGAGTGAGCTCCTGGTCGATGGCGTCGAGCGCCCACAGCGCCTCACGCATCGCGAAAGTGAGGCCGGGGCCCACCTTGAGGATCGCGAAGTGATCCTTAACCAGCGAGCGCAGTGCGCCGCGCGTCTGGTAATCCGTGGAGTGCGCCTCGTAGACCATGTTAGGCACCGCGGTGATGGCATGGCTCAAGGCTTGCGCGCCGGCAGGGCGGTAGTCGACGACGTTGTGGTGGTCGAATTCGACGCCCGGCTGAACGACCGAGGCGATCACGCGGCTCCACGCGGACTCGAGCCCCGCGGCTATGAATGCCTGCCGGTGCGCTTCGATGGTAGCTAGAGCGGCCTGCGGCGACGTGACCGCCAGGCCTTCGATGGCTTCCATCGCGCCGCCAGGCACCGGAACTTCCGTGCCGATCACGTACACCGGCGGCTCACCGTCATGCGCAGCTTCGGCGGCGCGGCACAAACGCACGGCACGCCGCACGATCTCCGCCTCGGGCAGCGGCGCCGCGTCACCGGCGCAGGACATCGAACAATCGAGATGTATCTTGCGAAATCCGGCCGCGACATAGGCGGCGACCATCACTTCAGCCTTGCCCATGGCTTCATCCGGGGGGAGGCTGGTCCATGGATTCGGGCCGAGATGGTCGCCGCCTAACACGATGCGCGCGGTGTCGAAGCCAACGTGCCCGGCGATACCGTGCACGAACTTCACGAAATCGGCTGGCGTCATGCCCGTGTACCCACCGTCCTGGTTCACCTGGTTGCAGGTCGCCTCGAACAGCACCATGGCATCGTCGCGCTGGAGCGCATGCCGAAGCGACGCTTCGATGACGATGGGGTGCGCGCAGCAGATGGACGTAACCCCCACGGCATCGCCCTGCCGGTGGCGCGCGATGAGGTCGAGCAGGGCCTTCACGACCCGCTCCTGCTATCTACCCGCTCCGGCTCGAGCACCAGCAACACCGAGGCGACCAATGCCATTGTCAGTCCGAGAATCTTGAGCGAGCCCGGCACGGCGCCGGCGAAGATCAACGCCAGCACCGCGGTGACCAGCGGCGCGCCCGCATTGGTCAGGGGAGCTACCACCATGGCCTTGCCGTGCCGGAAGGCGTAAACCAGCGTCAATGCACCCACGGAATTGAGAATCTGGATGCCTGCAGTCATCCACGGGCCATCCCAGTTCATGTTCACGGGCTTGCTGAAGTCGGTCATGACCCAGGCCACGGGCGCCAGCACCAGGCCGCCGATCATCATGTAGAAAAAGATGCTCTCGGCGCTGACGGTGTTATTGGCGAGCTTGATGAAGTACGCCTGCAAGCCCCAGGCGGCCATGATCAGCAATGCCAATGCAAACCATCCGAGGCCCTGCGCGTTGCCCTGGCCTAACGACAGATCGAACAGCGGCAGCGCCAGCAGCGCCAGCACGATGCCCAGCGCGCCCAGCTTTCCTGTGCGTTCGCGCAGCAACGCGAACGACAGCGCGATGGTGATGGCTGGCGAGAGCGAAATGATCGGAAAAATGAAATACGCGGGACCGATGGTCAGCGCCTTGAACAGCAGCATCTGGCCGCCGGCGCCTAACAACCCGATCGCCATGCCATAGACGATCGCCTGCGGCGAGAAATCCACCTTCCAACCGTTTCTTGCCAGCACCCACAGTGCCGGAGGAATCATCGTCAGCGACCAGACGCAGTACACCAGCGTGTCCGGGAATCCGCGTTGCGACGACAAGCCGGCGAGCGCGCCCCAGATTCCCCACAGGACTACGGTGACCAGCGCGTAGACCACCCAGCGATTCATGCGCGTTCAGCTTTCAGCAACAGGAAACGCTCGAAGCGCGCGTTCACGGAGTTGGACTGCGCGTCCACCACGCCGAGATCGGCATTGTTGAACAGGTCGCGGACCCGATATCGCCCGGCGCTCAAGCCCCGCAGCTGGAGCTGCCCATTCCACGTCTTCGCGTAGAACGCGTAGTACATCGCACCATCTTTCGCGATGGCGTGCGCTTCGGGTTTGTCGAAGCCGATGTCATACAAGTCGCCGCGGTATTCGCCTTTCGGCAGCATGTGCTGTTTGTAGATCTGCACCCATTTGCGCCACATCAATTCCTTCGCCGGCGTGAGCACATAGCCGCCTGGCGGCAGCGTTTCGACCGGGTGTTCCGTGTCCTTGGGCCAGGTGAACTTCGTCGAGATCACGGCGCCCACGCCCACGCTCGAGGCGAAGTCGTCGCGATTGTCGGAAAGCTCCACGTGATCGCCCGCGTAGCTGCTGCCGCGTCCCATGAGCGCCTTGACGCTCTTGCCCTTGCTGCGCACCTGCCAGGACGAGAGCGGATCGGACGACGGAAACTGGTCCGTGGCGGGCAGGTTGTGGAACGCGAACGCCGTGCCGCAGGGACAGAGCTCCACCACCGCTTCCGGATTCGCTTCGCGCGCCGCCTGGTGAATCGCATTCCAGAAGTCACCTAACTTCTCGAACGACTCGGTCGGGTGCTTGTGTTTGTGAGCCTTGTTGTAGCAGGGCGCGACGGCGTTCAGGTGCTGGCCATCGAGCTTCAGGCCTTCGAAACCCCAGTCGCCGATGATTTTCTTCGTCAGCGCCACGTAGTAATCGATGGTGGGTTGATAGGCGGGACACTGCGTGAGCGAGTTCCACCAGCTCACTTTCTGGAATGCGCCCCACTGATCGAGCAACAGCATGTCGGCGTGATCGTGCAGCACGTCACTGCCGGGGTCGGCGGCGAGTGGCGCCAGCCACAGGCGAGGGCGCAGGCCCTGCGCACGGATGGCCTTGACCAGCGCGCGCATGTCTTCGTCGCCGCGCGGAAACTTGCGCGTATCGATGTGCCAGTCGCCTTCATTGTTCTGCCAGCCGTCGTCCAGCACGGCCCACTCGAATCCGAGCTCGCGCACCTTGGGCAGCGTGGCGACAATCTGTTCGACGGTGAACTCGCGCTCGTAGCCCCAGGCACACCAGACCGGCGCGAAAGCGGATTCGGGGGCATTGGACGCGCTGATACCCTGCGCCTTCATGAAATTCCGGTAGTGAGACAGTGGCGCGAAGTGATCACCGGTGTGCGCGCACAGGAAGGTGTGATCCGTCGAAAACGATTGGCCAGGTTCGAGTTTCACCGACTGCAGGCATTCGACGGCAATGCTCGCGCCCGTGGCCGTCTTGCGAACGGGCAGGTCGATGAGGCGAGGCACGGTTTCCACGTGACCCACGGCCAGGCCCGCGTCGCGACGCCAGATGTTGGCCACCGGTGTGCCTCCGCCGTAGTCCGACGCGGCCATGCCAAGCGTGTTGCGTTGCTCGAAGTCCGGCACCAGCGGCTGCACCCAGTCGCGCCGGTCTTCGTGCGTGGCACCCGAGAAACTCCAGAAGCCGCCGGGGGCGTCCGCGAGTTCGTGGGCCCCGTTGTGCCAGCCGCTCACATCCAGGGAGAGCTGGCCATTGTTTCGATAGTGAACCTGTAGCACCGCGAACCCGGGTAATTGCTCGTAGAAAGTCACTTCAACCCGCTTTTCGACCCCCTCCTTGGACTTGCCGGAAATGGCATGGCGCCGGCCGGCGCCATTGAGAGACCGCTCCACGTCCGCGATGGTGTGGCCGGTGAACATGAAGGTGTCGATCACGCGGTCCTTCAGCAGCAGCGATTCGCTCTTCTGAAACGGTGTGAGTGGCTTACCGCGCAGGGAGACTTGCGTGCGCAGCGACTCGTCGAAGGCGAGGGTGAGCGTGCCGTCCGAGGCACTTTTGTCGCTGGCAGTCCGCGCAGCCCCAGACGCCCCAAAACTCGCCAAAACGAAACTTCCGGAGACGAGCTTCAGAGCGATTCGGCGGTCTACTCGGGGCATTGGTCGATCATCCGCAGGTGATTGCGCTTTATTCTGATTCAGCGGTCCCCTTGATGCAACATTTTTGTTGCGATATGTTGTCTATAAGTTTCGTTATATAGCAGTACCCACATGAACCAGCTCTCGCGTTTGAAGATTTTCTGGGCCCTTGCGGGAGTGTTGGGTCTGATCGGTGCGTGCGCGAAGCAAGAGCCCGCACCACCACCTCCGCCGGCGGAGGCCGCGAAACCCGCGGAGCCCGCGCGTTATTCGATGGAAGACTTCGCGCGGGTGCGCAAGCTCGATGCGCACGTGCACATCAACGTCCTCGATGCTGCTTTTCGCGAACAGGCGCGCGACGACAACTTCGAGCTGATGGCGATCAACGTCGACTATCCGGATTTCCCGAAGCTGGCCGACCAGCGTGCCGCGGCCCTGGCGCAGGTGAAGGCCGATGCCGCGCGCGTGCACTGGGCGACGACTTTCTCCATGCGGGGTTTCGGAAAGAAAGATTGGGCCGGGAAGGTGAACACCGCGCTGGCGGCGGACGCCGCGGCGGGAGCGACCGCCGTCAAGATCTGGAAGAACGTGGGCATGGCCGAGAAGGACGCCGGCGGCAAGCTGATCATGCTCGACAACCCCGCGATCTCGCCGGTGGCGGAGCAAATCCAGAAGCTTGGCCTGACGTTGATTGGCCACCAGGGCGAGCCGCACAACTGCTGGTTACCGCTCGAGCAGATGACCACGGATAACGATCGCGAGTACTTCCGCAATCACCCGCACTACCACATGTACCTGCACCCGGAGATGCCGGGCTACGAAGATCAGATCGGCGCGCGCGATCGATTCGTGGCGGCGCATCCGAACCTGCGATTCGTCGGCGCTCATCTCGGCAGCCTCGAATACGACGTCGCGCGTATCGGCGCGTTCCTCGACCAGTTTCCGAACGCCTCGGTCGACATGGCGGCTCGCATGAGCCAGGTGCAGTACCAGTCGGTAAGGGATCTCGAGAAGGTCCGCAATTTCTTCGTCCGCTACCAGGACCGGCTGCTGTACGGCACCGATCTCACATTCAATCCAGGCGACGATGTGCTCGAATTCAAGCGTTCCGCGCACGATGTGTGGACGCGCGACTGGCGTTATCTCGCCACGGACGAGAGCCAGCGCGTCGAGATCATCAAGGCCGACGTGCGCGGCCTGGCGCTGCCGCGCGAGGTGATCGACAAGGTGTATTACCGGAATGCCGTGCGCGCCTTCGCGCTCGCCGCCGCCGACTAGGCCAGCTGCAGGTCCACGCCCAGCTGCTGGATCGCCTGCACGATCTCTTCGGGGGCGTTCTTGTCGGTGATCAGCGTGTCGAGCTCGGCGACGGCAATGATCCGGTGCAGGCAGATTTTTCCGAACTTCGAACTGTCGGTGATCGCGATGACCCTGCCGGCATTTTCCACCATCTTGCGATTGAGCATGGCCTCGGGTTCGAAGTGGGTGGTGATTCCGCGCTCGAGGTCGAATCCGTCCACGCCCAGGAACAGCATGTCCACGTGCATGGCGTTCAGCGCTTCCACCGTCAGGCCGCCGTAAAAGGACATGCTCTTGCGGCGCAGCTCCCCACCGAGCATCACGATGTTGATGTTGCTCTTAGGGGCAAGCGCAGAGAGCACACCGAAGTCGTTGGTGACCACCGTCACGTCAAAATTCTGCAGGGCTTCGGCCAGTTGTATCCCGGTGGTGCCGGAGTCGATGACGATGGTGTCGCCTGGCTTCACCATGGCGGCGGCACGCTGGCCGATGCGGCGCTTTTCTTCGAGGTTTGCGGTGCGTTTAGCCTCGTAAGGCGCTTCCGCCGCGGGCCCGCCGACCACTTTGCTGTCGATTCCGCCACCATAGGCCCGCGCCATCACCCCGCGATCGGTCAAAAAACGCAGGTCCTTACGCACGGTTTGCATGCTGACCCCGAAACGTTTGGCGAGCGATGTCACCTGTACGCTGCCGTGCTGACGGACGAGTTCGCTGATTTGAAGCCGGCGTTGGCTGGTATCGCGGGTTGCGGGCATCTGTTCTCCTTGTGAATCAAGCATGCAGGATTTCGTTTAATTTCGCTATTGATGCGAAAGGAAACATGTACTACGCTTGGTTTCGTTTAGTTGCGTATAGTTTCCACCGGGGATCACTGGGAGATAAGAATGAAGACCGCGCACCTCACCCGATCGCTGATTTCTCGCGGCGTTGCGCTGGCACTGTGTGTGCCCGGCGCTGTACTTGCCCAGACCTCGCAGAGTAGTGAGGAGGCAGAGAATCTCGAGACTGTCGTCGTCTCCGGCGTACGCGCCAGCCTCGGCCGTGCCGTGGATCTGAAGCGCAGTGCCGGCACCGTGCAGGATTCCATCAGCGCCCTGGAACTCGGCAAATTCCCCGACGACAACGTCGCGGACTCGCTCAGCCACATCACCGGCGTCGCCATTTCGCGTACCGCAAGTGGTGAGGGCCAGAAGGTCAGCATCCGCGGCCTGGGCCCGGAATACACGCTGACTACTTTCAACGGACGCATCCTCGCCACTGATGGCGCCGGTCGCGACTTCGCCTTCGACGTGTTGCCCTCGGATGTGATCTCCGGCGCCGACGTGGTCAAGGGCGCGCAGGCCTCGTTGACAGAAGGCGCCATCGGCGGCCTCGTGAACCTGCGTTCCGCCAGCTCGTTCGATCAGGACGGCCAGCAGGTGGTGGCGCGTTTCGAAGGCGACCGCAATTTCATGTCCGAGCTCAACGGCTACAAGTTCTCGGGTGTGTACAGCAACACATTCGCGGACAACACCTTCGGTGTACTCGTGGGTGTGGTCTATGCCGAACGCAAGGATCGCAGCGACATCGCCGGCAACGATGGCGGCTGGTCGCGCAATGCGGACCCGAACGACGAGAGCTGGCTCTGGGGCAATACCTGGGGCGGCGCCATCGACCCGAACGGCAACGGTGTGCTCGACGAGGAGGAGTACGGCCTCATCGGCCCCGGCCAGTTCCGCGTGGGCTCGGTGATCGAAGAAAAGAAGCGCCGCGCCATCACCGCGAAGTTGGAGTGGCATCCCAGCGACCGCGTCAAGATCACGCTCGATGGCCTGAAGACACGCCTGGACGCGCCGCAGGTCGGCTTCCAGCAGTCTTACTACCCGCTGTTCGCGCCGGATCGCTGGTCGGACATGACTATCCAGGACGGCATCGTCACCGGCTTCACCATGGAGAATCCGGATCCGGAAATGGCGATGAATCCGGAACTGCTGAATGTCACCGAACATCGCGTGGTGGACACGGATCTGTACGGCCTGAATGGCGAGTGGGCGGTGAACGACCGGCTGACGCTGTCCAGCGATCTGTATCGCTCGACTTCCAAGCGCTACTCGGGTGGTCAGGACACCTACGTGGTGCTGCGCATGAACCAGCCCAACACCGCGAGGATCGAGCTCAGCCGCCAGGCCGTTCCCGATGTGACCATCAACTTCGACGACGGCCGCGAGTGGATCAACGGCCTCGCCGGTGACGAATTCGGCGCCTCCGATTTCAACACGCACTACATGGAGCTGCGTGGCGACGACATCGTCGACGAGATCAACGGCATCACCGTGGGTGGCAAGCTCGCCTTCAACGACACCGGATTCAAGGCGTTGAACTTCGGCGTGCAGTACACGGATCGCAAGAAGTCACGCGACCTGGTCAACAACACGCTGAGCGGCGGCGCCAACTACTACTCCGGTGGCGACGCGGTCAACGTCGAAGACCTGGGCGACGGCGTCATCTCGCATTCGTTCAACCTGCCGCATTTCATGAACGAGGTGGGTTCCAGTTTCCCGCGCAGCTTCCTGGCCTTCGATGTACCAAACTACCTGGCGGCGCTCGAAGCCTACGACGGCACCGCGCGCCCGAGCGGCGGCACGTACGACTACTCGAACGCCGCGCCGGAATGGAACCAGATGGAGAGCTACCGGGTCACCGAGAAGACGACGGGGTTCTACGTGCAGGCGGACCTCGGCGGCGAACGCTGGAGCGCCGACGTGGGAGTGCGTTTCGTGAAGACCAAGACCACGGCGCAGGCCTGGGATTCGGAAATCCTCGACATCGAGGAGCTCGGCCCGTTCAACTACGTGGCGACTTATGCGGATCCGGCGCCCATCTCCCAGGACGGCGACTACAATTTCGTGCTGCCCTCGGCGAATTTCGCCTGGCGTTTCACCGACGAACTGCAGCTGCGCGTCGGCGCCGCCAAGACCATGGCACGTCCACCCGTAGACAAGCTGGCGCCGTCCAACACCACGGCCAGCATCACCTGGGGCGAGTTCACGCAGATCTACAGCGGCAATGTCGACCTGCAGCCCTACTCGGCCAAGCAGGGTGACCTCTCGCTGGAGTGGTATTTCGCCGAGAACTCCATCGTCAACGTGGCCACGTTCTACAAGCGCATCGAGAACCAGATCACCACGAGCTGGGAGCCGAACGTGGATATCGGCGTGCCGGGATTCCTGTTCAACATCACCCGTCCCATCAACGGCGACTACGCCGAGGTGAACGGGTATGAGGTGGGTGCGCAGCACTTCTTCGACAACGGCTTCGGTCTGCGCGGTCAATACACACGCAACTGGTCGAAGAGCTTCGTCCCTGGCAGCGACGGAGAGCTCATCGAGCGTCCGCTGGAAGGCATCGCGCCGTCGGTGTATTCGGTGTCGGCGATGTACGAGCGCGGCCCTTTGTCACTGGGTGTCACGGCCGACCACACGGATGGTTTCGTCACGGCCATCAACGTGTTGGGCGAGGGTTACAACGAGCAGGCTGATGCCATCACCTGGGTGACGGCGCATGCCTCGTACAACATCAACGAGATGTTCACCGTATCGCTGCAGGGACAGAACCTGCTCGATGAAGAGCAGACCTACAGCATCAACGGTAATCCGTGGCTTCAGCAGGGCTACTACCGCTACGGCCGCTCGTTCAACCTCGGTGTGAGCATGCGATTCTGAATTGAATCTCCCCTGGTGAAGATCCAGTATGGGGTCTTCACCAGGCCAGGAGAATTCAATGCAACGCGTGACAACGCCCCAGACGCTATCTCTCATTTCCTTCGTCGCGGCGTTGGCATTGGCCGCATGTTCGAAAACTGCGGACGCTCCGCCACCGGCTGCTGAGGCGCCTGCAGCAACACCCGCAGCCGAAATGCCGGCCGTTCCGAAGGTGGAAAACGTCAAGGAATTCATGGTCGGCGAATATAGGGCGCTGGCTTTGCGTGACGGCACCCTCGAGCTCCCGAACGACAACAAGGTGTTTGGCGCAGGCCGTACACCCGAAGAAGTGGCGGCGGTTCTCAACGCAGCCGGACAACCCACGGACAAACTACACCTCACCATCCAGCCGTTGCTGGTGAGGGCTCTCGATCGCGTGTTGCTGTTCGACACGGGTGCGGGATCCACCTTCGGTCCCACCGCGGGCCAGCTCCAGACTTCTCTAGCTGAGGCGGGCGTCGACGCGAAAAGCGTTACGGACATTTTCATCTCGCATACGCATGGCGATCACGCGGGTGGCCTCGTGAACGCACAAGGCGCGCTGACCTTCCCGAACGCCACCGTTCACCTGTCGAAGGCCGAGTGGAAGTCTCTGTCGGATAACACCGGCGACTGGCAGACCGGGCTCGTGGCGGCCATCAAGCCTAAGGTCAACGCATTTGCGCCGGGCTCCCAGATCATCAAGGGCACCGTGAAGGCTGTCGACATCAAGGGGCACACGCCGGGTCATTCGGGTTACCTGATCACCTCGGGCCCGGAATCACTGCTGTATGTCGGCGACTCCATGCATCACTACGTCGTGTCCGTACAGAAGCCGGAGTGGACCAACAGCTTCGACGGTGACGATGCGGTTGCATCCAAGAGCCGCGCCGCTTTGATTGCCGACTCGGCGGCGAAAGGACGGCGTGTCTACGCCGTGCACTTCCCCTATCCGGGCATCGGCAAGTTTGAAAAGCAGGGCGACGGGTTCGTCTGGGTCGCGGAATAGACAACGCATGCGTCGCGTACTGATCGGTCTGGCGGCTTCCTCGGCTTTGTCTGGGTGTGTCGCCGTCGACCGGCAAGCATGCGCAGCGGGCGAGCAATCCGCCGTCAGCGACGTGCTTTACTTCGGAATGGCGAAGCCAACCGGCGGCATCGTGACTCACGAAGAGTGGGCTGCCTTCTTGAGCGCGGTGGTGACACCGCGCTTCCCGGCGGGCCTGACAGCCTGGCCGGCATCGGGACAGTGGCATGGCGCCGATGGGCAGATCGTGCGTGAAGATTCTTACGTCTTGAATCTGTTTCATCCAGCGGAAGCGTCGGCGGAGCGCGAGATTCAGACGCTCATCGCCGAGTACAAGAAGCGGTTCCAGCAAGAGGCCGTTCTGCGGGTGAGATCCAGCGTGTGTACTTCGCTATAGATCACTTCGAGGTGGTTCGAGCAGGATCGCAACTCCTACGTTTGGGCTTTGTACACTGCGATCCTGGCCGTCCAAATGCAGCAGGCAAACAGTAAACCGTGGCGCTCGTCATAGGCTCCCGAGCCGCATCCGCCGCCGCCAACCTAACAACTCGATGAACTCCCCGAAGACGCGCTCGCTCAAGGTCAGCGCACGCGGCGCGTGGTGGTGCGTGTCGCGCAATATGTGCTCGAGATGATGTTCGGGACCGGCATTCTCGGCCTCGCTTCGATACTCGGGCACGTGCAGCCAGCGCTGTATCAAATTCTCGTCGGCTTCCAGGTGGAATTGCAGACCATAGGCGCGATCGCCGAATCGAAATGCCTGGTTGAGGCAGGCCGGGGTACTGGCGAGGTGCACGGCGCCTGGCGGAAGGTCAAACGTGTATGCATGCCACTGGAACACGTGCGGGTCGCCATCGAGGTGGCGGCACAGGGGATCTGCACCGGCGGCGGCCGTTGGATGCAGGCGATACCAGCCGATCTCGCGCACATTGTTGGGCCGCACGTTGGCGCCGAGCGCCGCGGCCAGCAGTTGCGCGCCCAGACAGATGCCGAGAATCGGAATGCCGCGTGCCAGCGCCTCCTGGATGGCGGCGATCTCGGTGGTTAGATGCGGAAAGCGATCGGCTTGGCCGACGTTCATCGGTCCGCCGAGAACGATGAGTCCGTTGTAACGGCTGACGTCGGGACGCTGGTCGGGCTGGCGCGAGAAATTGACGTAGCGGATGCGGAATCCCGCGCGGCGGAGCATGGGATCGAACACACCCAGTGGCTCGCGGGCGGAATGTTGAAACACGAGGAGTTTGCGCATGAGAAGGCGCAAATTGTGCCGGGCTGCGGGTATAAAAGGTACGAGATGAATGGGCACACGAGCCAGGACCCCGAACTGTTGCGCCGCCTGCTGCGGGCGAAAGACCGCATGGATGTCGCCTCGCACGAGGAGTGGTCCGTCGAACGGCTGGCGCGCGTGAGCCGCGTCTCTGCGGCTCACTTCGCGCGATCGTTCAAGGATGCCTTCGGCGTGCCGCCGCACCGCTACCTGCTCACGCGCCGGCTCGAGCGGGCAAAGGCGTTGCTTCGTGACACGGAGCTGTCCATCACCGCGATTGCCTTCGAGACCGGCTGGAAAAGCCTCGGGACGTTCGGGCGCATATTCCGCGATGTCATTGGCGAGAGTCCGGGAGAGCTTCGTGCGCGCGAGAAAGCTGCTCCGTACGCGCTCGACCAGGTGCCGGCCTGCTTCCTCATCGCCGCGCACCGGCCCGACCTCAAGATCGCAGTTTCGGAGAAGCGGCGGCAGGAGGCGGCCGGTATAAAACGGGCCAGCAAGAAATAAGGAGGTCCCATGGGTCAAGGTGTCGGTTTGGTGGGTTTGTACGTGCGCGATCAGGACGAAGCGCGGGAGTTCTATGTCGCGAAGCTCGGATTTCGCGTCCACACGGACGTAAAGAACGGCGACTACCGCTGGCTCACGGTGCAGCATCCGGAGCAGCCGTCTTTCCAGCTCGGGTTGTATAAGCCGGGACCACCGATTCTCGACGTCGCCACTGCGCAGACTGTCCGGGAGATCGTCGCGAAGGGCGCCATGCCGCCGCTCGTGCTCGAGGTCGATGACTGCCGTGCCGCCTACGAGCGAATGCGCGCCAGCGGAGTGGAATTCACACAGGAACCGGTCGCGCGCTACGGCAACGTGGACGCCAACTTCCGCGATCCGTCCGGCAACGGTTGGAAGATGATGGAAGCGCGAGGTGCTCGATGAACACGGCTTCCACCACTAGCAAGTGGATCCGGCAGGTCCACCGCTGGCTGTCCATCATCTTTACGCTGACCGTCATCGCCAACTTCATCGCCATGTCACGGGGCACGCCTCCTGCCTGGGTGACTTACTCGCCGCTGCTGCCGCTTGCCTTGCTCTTGCTCACCGGTCTTTATATGTTCGCGCTGCCGTATGTTCGTCTTGCAGTCCAGAATCCGGAGTGAGCATGGCCGGTAAAAAATCCAGCAAAGCCAGGAAAACGGTCAGGGTCGCAAAGAGGGCCGTAAAGAGAGTCGCGAAAAAGGCTGCGAAGCCGTCCGGCCCGAAGCGCGTCGCGGCAAAACCGAAGCTGCTCTCGGGCGGCAACCCGCAGATTGCGAAAGGCTATGGCGAGGCCCCGGTGCAGGCCTACATTGCAGCGATGCCGGGCTGGAAGAGTGGCGCCTGGCGCCGCCTCGACGCACTCATCTCGCGCACCGTTCCGCGCGTGTACAAGGCGGTGAAATGGAATTCACCGCTCTATGGCATCGAGGGAGAGGGCTGGTTCCTCGGCGTGCATGTCTTCGCGAAGTACATCAAGGTGGCGTTCTTCCGCGGCGCCTCGCTGAGTCCCGTGCCGCCGGGCGCATCCAGACAAAAGGAAGTGCGCTACCTCGATATCCATGAAGATGACAAGCCCGACGAAGCTCAGTTTGCCGCCTGGGTGAAACAAGCCAGCGAATTGCCCGGCGAACGAATGTGAGCAGTTAGAGCGTTCGGCCCGGCTTCGGGACGTATGAACAGCGCCACTTCGCAGCGCTGCGCGCACGATGTAGTCTCTTCGGAACGAAGAGGCGAAACATGAACACCACTGCCGCGACCACCACACAATCTAACTACCAAAACCCGGCGTTGCGCGGCATCCTGCTCGGCGGATTCTTTGCGGGCCTGGTGGACTTCATCTATCCCACGGTCAAGACCGTGATGGCCGGCGGCTCGTGGATGCAGCCCTGGAAAGGGGTCGCCAGTGGTTTGCTGGGGCAGCGCGCGCGCGACGGCGGACTCGAAATGGTCATGCTCGGCGCGGCACTTCACTGGTTCATCTGCTTTGGGGCGGCCGCAATTCTCTATTTCGTGGTGAGCCGCGTGAAGTGGCTGCCGCGGCAGTGGCTCGCGCTCGCGATCATCCACGGCATTGCCGTTCTGCTGACCATGAACTACGTCATCCTGCCGCTCTCGGCGATCGGACGCGGCATCTATCCGCTCGCGCAACTGCACGTGAGCGCCTTCTGGCACATCGTTCTGGTGGGATTGCCGACGGCCATCTTCGTTTCGCGTGCATTGAAGGGGCGCTGACCCTGGCGATCCCGCATCCTGGACGTGCCCCGGGCGGCCGGACGGCGTAGTATCTAGCTAGGCCGTGTTTGGGAGGGTGTTCATGACGCGCCACGTCTTTGTCTTGCTCGTCGCGCTTGTCCCGATATTCGGCTGCGCCCAGAAGGCGGAGCGCGCGGCCGCCGGGCCTGGCGCTGCATCAGAGGCCAAGTCGACCGCCGCCGCGAATCGTTACCTGGCATACCAGCACAACCTCGCGATCGAAGCGGAAGACGACAAGATCGCACCCTTGTTCGATTCAGTGCAGGCAACCTGCCGCGCGGCGGCGGCCGAATCCTGCGCCGTCCTCGAGGCGCGGATCAACCGCGGCGAATACACCTCAGCCTCACTCAGATTTCGCGCCAGTGCCAAGGGCGTCCGTAGTTTGATCGCAGTTCTTTCCGCCCAGGGCGAGATCGCCAGCCGGTCCACCACTGCCGAGGACCTCGCGGGTCCCATCGAGGACACGGCGAAAAAGATTGCCATGCTCAGCGAGTACCGCGCGAAGCTGGAAGCGCTTCAGGGCCGTAACAATGCTGACGTCGATGCATTGATCAAACTGACTCGCGAGCTGGCGCAGGTGCAGAGTGAAATCGAGAACCTCACTGGCAGCCAGGCTCAGCTCGTTCAGCGTGTCGAGACGGAAATCCTCAATGTCGAGATCAGTTCGTTCCGCAGCCGGTCGTTCTGGAATCCTATCGGGGAATCCACCTCGGATTTTGGCGTGAACCTTTCCGAAGCGATTGCCATGTTCATCACAGCGTTGGCATATCTGCTGCCGTGGATTCTGCTCGCGATTCTCGGCATCTGGATCTGGCGCAAATGGCGGAAACGGAAAAGGCCGACAGCCGCCTGAGCGACGAATCACGTTCCGTCTCCCTGTTTGATGTGCTGAAATCCGCTTCATGACCGAATCTCCGTACCGCTGGGTAATCGTCGCGCTCGGCGCACTCATGGGCTGCGTCGCCCTCGGCGCGATGTTTTCGCTCGCGGTGTTCCTGGCGCCGATGTCCACGGAGTCGGGCTGGTCGCGCGCGGGTATCTCGTTCGCCATGACGATCAACTTCCTCGTCATGGCATTTGGCTCGTTCGGTTGGGGCGCGGCGAGCGATCGGTGGGGCGCGCGCGTCGTCACGCTCTGTGGCGCGGTGCTGCTGGGGCTTGGGCTCACGCTGGCGAGCCGGACGACGACTCTGCTGCAATTCCAACTCACCTATGGGCTGCTCGTCGGCCTCGCGGCCAGCGCATTTTTCGCGCCGATGATCGCCACGGTCACGGGCTGGTTCGAAACGCGCCGCAACCTCGCCGTTTCGCTGGTCTCGGCCGGCATGGGCATGGCACCGCTCACGGTCTCGCCGCTCGCGAGCTGGTTGATCACCGCGAACGGCTGGCGGCCGGCGATGTTTTACATCGGGGTGCTTGCCTGGGCGCTGCTGATTCCGGCGGCGCTGGGTGTGCGGCGCCCGCCGGTTGTCGCGGCCGCCTCGGAGCAGGGAACACCTGTCCGCGCTAACAAGACTTCCGTCGGTGAGGCCCTGACGTCACCACAATTCCTCGTACTGGGATTCACCTTCTTCCTCTGCTGCGCGGCGCATTCGGGGCCTATCTTCCATGTGGTGAGCTACGCCATGTATTGCGGTCTCGGTTCGATGGCGGCGGTGAGCGTCTATAGCGTCGAGGGACTCGCGGGGCTCGGTGGGCGGCTGTTGCTCGGCGTGCTCGCGGACCGTTACGGCGCGAAGCGCGTGATAGTGACGGCGCTGGCGGTGCAGGCAGTCGCGATCGCCGCCTATCTTCGGGTCAATGAGCTCGGTGAATTCTACGCGCTCGCGGTGATTTTCGGCGTCGCCTATGGAGGCGTGATGCCGTTGTACGCTTCACTTGCCCGCGACTACTTCGGCCAGCACATCATGGGCACGGTGTTCGGCGCGGCAACCATGCTTTCCAGCCTCGGCATGGCGATCGGCCCCGTGGCGGGGGGCTGGGTGTTCGACTCATTCGGCACCTACGCGTGGCTCTACATTGGTTCGGCAGCGGTGGCGATCGGCGCGGTACTACTGGCGCTGCTGTTCCCGAAGCCGGTGCCAATTCGGGCAAGATCCCCAGCATGACGAATCCAACCGACCCATATCACGCGCACGTTTACTACGACCGGTTTTCCTGGCCGCTGGCGGAGCGGTTGCACCAGGAGTTCAATGACCTTCTGTTACGCGGCGCACTTCCGGATCTGGTGCTGGTGGGCAAGATGTACGACACGGGTGTCGGACCGCATCCCAAGCCCCAGTTCGAGATTCAATTTCTGGCTTCCGCGGTGCCGGACATCGCCGCCATGATCGCCGCCACCGGCCTCACTGCGTTGATCCATCCGCTCACGGACGACGATCTGGCGGACCATACAACCCTCGCGGAGTGGATTGGCGAGCCATTGCCACTCGATGAGTCGGTGCTCGATCCTCCAGGCCAGAATCAGGGGATTGCACGCTTCGGCAAGGTCGACTACTGAACGACGGCGCGGCGAGCCCTAACTAAGGAGTCATGACATGGGAACAGTCATGCTGGATATGGCGATGACGCTCGACGGATTTGCCGCCGATGAAGCCGGGCGCTCCGTTTATCCCCTCGAGGAACTTCGCGGCACGGCTGCGCTGCGCGAGATGATCGATGCGACCGGCGCCGTGGTGATGGGCCGCAACGCCTACGAGATGGCGAACGGCGATTTCACGGGGTACGAGTACCAGGTGCCGATATTCGTTCTCACCCATCAGCCCCCTGCAGAGGCGGCAAAAGGCCAGAACGAGCGTTTGTCGATTTCGTTCGTCACCGACGGGCCCGAAGCAGCCGTGAGAATGGCGCAGGCTGCCGCCGGAGAAAAGCGCGTTACGGTGGTCGGTGGCCCATCCACTTTCCATCAGTGCATCGCGTTGAATCTATGCGATGAGCTCAAGATCCGCGTCATCTCAGGTTTGCTGGGGCGCGGCCTGCGACTTTTCGGCGCGTCGAGCACGCAGCATGAGCTGTCCCGGCCCACCGTCATCTGTCACCCCGGCAGGACCGATCTTCAGTTCCTGAGCTTGCGCTGACAACTAGCGCCGGTTTCGCGATAGAACTGCTCGTTCACGGCGGTAAGGGTACTCTTACCCGCCATGTTTCAGTCACCGTCCCAGTTGGACGCTGCACGCGTACCCATGCCCGTTGTCGGTGGATTCCCCCGCCCGGACTGGCAAGCCGTCGACCGTCTGATATCGGAACAGCCGCAAAAGGAGCCAGGCGCGTTGTGGTCAGCTGCGGCGCGAGCCTGGCTGGAACAAACCGTGCGCCACCTGGACAAACCCTACGTGCTGTCGGAGACGGGGAATTTCTTCTTCCTGAGTCCGCTGAACGATCGCCAGACGACCTTGTTGCGGAATTTCACCGAGAGAGCGTGGAAGCAGATCGGCATCAAACTACACGGCGTCGATGACTCCGCGCCGCTCGGCAAATGCGTGGTGATGCTTTTCGATTCCCACGACAGGTACTACGAATACAGCGCCTATTTCTATGATGACGGTGAACACCCGCTGAGCTCGGGTGTGTTTCTGAATGCGGATTATGGACACACGGCCATTCCCTTCTTCGACATCGCGGAGACAGAGGCGACGCTGGCGCATGAGCTCACCCATTGTTACCTCCGCAACCTGCCGCTTCCGTTGTGGCTCAATGAAGGGCTCGCCGTCAGCATGGAAGACGACCTGTGCGGCAACCGTCCGCTGCGCATGGACCCGCAGCGACTTGCCGAGCATGCGCGGTTCTGGAATGCCGCCACCATCCAGGAATTCTGGAGTGGGCTCTCGTTCCAACGCGTTGATGAAGGCAACGACCTCAGCTACGAGCTGGCTCGTTATTGCGTGCGCGCATTGGCCCATGACAGTTCCGCATTCGCGGAATTCGCACGAACCGCCTCGTTCAAGGATGGTGGGGAATCCGCGGCGCTGAAAGTGTATGGAGGAAGTCTGGGCGGCGTGATCCACCAGTTCTTCGGAGCGGGGGATTGGTCGCCACGAGGTTAGGACGCATGTACAGCAAGACTCTGTATGCCGGTTGGGCAGACATGGATTTCAACTCGCACATGAAGAACACGGCCTATCTGGACAAGGCCGCCGATGTGCGGCAGATGTTCCTGATGGCTAACGGTTTTCCGGTGGAGGAATTCCTGCGCCTGCGAATCGGTCCGGTCGTCATGAAAGACGAAGTCGAATACTTCAGGGAAGTCGGGCTTCAGCAGCAGATCGAGGTGAATTACGCATTGGCCGGCCAGGCGCCGGACGGCAGCCGCTTCCTGCTGCGGCACGAAATCTTCCGCTCCGATGGCAAGCTCGCCGCGCGCGTCTCGAGCGCGGGCGGGTGGCTGGACCTGGCGGCGCGAAAGCTCATCGAGCCGCCGCCCGCGCTGCTGGCGGCAATGAATTTGCTGCAGAAAACCAGCGATTTCACGGTGCTGCCGTCGAGCATCAAGGCGCGCCGGTCAGCTCCGGGGTGACGAATTCCGTGACACACTCGCGCGTGGCTAATAACAACAGTCCTGCTGCATCAAAACAGTATGCGCATTCCACGACGTGACCTGCTCAAGCTCGGTGCCTGGGCCGTTTCCGCGGGACTGATTTCCTCGGCGGCGCGCGCCTCCGGATCACCGCCGCGCGCGCCGACCATGCTGCGCCCGGGCAAACGCGACAGGGTCTTGATCATCGGCGCCGGGCTGGCCGGGCTGGTCGCGGCGTATGAGCTGCGCAAATCAGGCCACGGCGTCATCGTCCTCGAGGCGCAGCAGCGTCCGGGCGGGCGGATATTCACGGTACGCGAACCCTTTTCCGATGGCCTGTACGCCGAAGTAGGTGCCGCGCGCATCCCCGACAACCACGACCTCACGCTGCGTTACGTGCGCGAGTTCGACCTGCCGCTGACCCCGTTTTATCCCGCGGGTTCGCGCATGTACTCCATCGGCGGCAAACGCATTCGTGCCGACGTCGATGGCGAGTGGATTGCGGGCGAAGCGCCGCTCGCTCTGAAGCCGGACGAAAGAACGCTCGGGCAATGGGCGCTGCTCGAGAAATATATCGGCGGCGCGCTTACGGAGCTCGGTGATCCGTACAAGATCGACTTCGCATCGGCAGTCGCCAGGAAATTCGATTCGGTCACCACGGCGCAATACCTGCGGGAGCAGGGGGCGTCGGAGGCCGCCACCGACCTGATGAGCTGGCCTTGGTCCACCGCCAAAGACGACCGCTATTCATTCCTGTGGGCCTTGCGTGAAATTGCCTATGAATCCCAGGAAAAGACACGGTGGAAGATCGTCGGCGGCAACGACCGCCTGCCACGTGCGTTCGCGGCCACGATGAAAGAAGCCATCCACTACGGTGCGCCGGTGGTCAGGATCGAGCAGGACGACAAGCACGTGCGCGCGATCGTGCCGCGCGGGGCAATCTTGGAGACCTTCCAGGCGGACCGTCTGCTGTGCACGGTTCCTTTCCCCGCGCTTCGCGACGTCACCTTCCAGTCACTGTCGCTGCGCAAGCGGCGTGTGATCAAGGAGCTCGCGTACGACAACATCGTGCGCGCCACGATCCAGTCGCGCACGCGATATTGGGAGAATGACGGCTTCAATGGCTTCGGCCACTCGGACACACCGCAACAGATCTGGCATTTCACGCACGATCAACCGGGGCCGCGTGGATTGTTAGTGTCGTTCCTGTGCGGAGGCACGGGCGAGCGCGTTGGGAACATGGACCCCGAGACACGCGAGCGATACCTCATGGACGAAATGGAGCGCGCGCATCCTGCGCTCAAGGCGAACTACGAAGGCATGTTCGTGCACGTCTGGCACAAGCATCGGTGGGCAAAGGGCGCATACGCGTTGCCCGCACCCGGTCAGATGACCGGCATCTGCCTGGACGCCGAGCGACCCGAGGGCCGGATCCACTTCGCCGGTGAGCACTTGTCGCACTTCTCCGGTTGGATGCAGGGCGCGATCGAGTCCGGTCTGCGCGCGGTGGCGGAAATCGAGGCAGTGGTGCCGGGCCTGCAACGCGGGATGGATCAGTCGTGAGAGTTGGCGGAAAGCGGTGCGGTCACGCTCCACGCCAGCGCCTGCGTCGCCCAATGTGTCGCGGCCGCTGAAATGAACTGGTGCGCGCCATGCGGGAAACCGCTGTCGAAGAAACTTTGCGTGAAGTGCGCGCGGGTCCGCACGAGCCAAGAGCCGTCCGCGAGCTGGCTGTCGAGCAGGTAGCGCACACCGCGCTGATAGTCGGGTGACCGGGCGGGAATTCCCGCCTCGTGCAGCGCCACCAGCGCCTGCCCGGTGGCATACGCATCGCTGGCGCGGAAATCGAGCTGTCCCCAGCCGCCATCCGCGCGTTGCACGGCGAGCAGGGCATCGGCTGCCGCATTCCTGTCGCGGGCAGGCGCTGCTGCCCACGTCAAGCCTAACAACCGGAACGTCAGGTCTTCGGTACTTCCCGGGCTCGACTTGCGCAGCCACGCGGTCGCGGTCGCGATGGCGGCGCGATCGGCCACGCTGCGCGGATTGCCATAGAGCTGAATGCCGCGGAGGCCGACCGCGGTCGCCGTGAATTCGCTGGCCTCGCTAGGCGGACGCACCGGGCTCGTCCACCGACCGTCGGGGGCTTGCGCGCGACGCAACAGCCGTACCAGGGAATCGGTCGCGGCATCAGCGGGGTGATCGGCGGCCGCGAGACCCAGCAGAATGTAGCCGGTAGTGGTGGTGGCACCGCCCGGCACCACGATGCCCTGCAAGGCCTGGTCGCGCGCGGTTTGCATATCCTGCGCGAGGACGCGCAGCTCTTGCGCAGCCATTTGCTCGTCGAGCGCCAGGCCTTGCCGCCGCAAAGTCCGCGCGGTCATCAGTCCGAGCAGATTGTGATGACAGGACACACAGCCGCCCTTGTCGTAGAACGTGGCGGCACTGCGCTGCAGTAGCGGGGTGCTGCGGGCGATCGCCGCGCGTGCATCGTTTCCGGTCACGAAGGTGACGCGTTCGGCGGTGTCGGTGCGCGTCGGTTTGGAACCAGCGCGCGTAAATACGTCGATGATGGGCGGGCGGCCGAGCCGCAGCGCGTAGTCGAGGGCGTTGAGGCCCTCGAGACTCAGCGCATGGACGTTCGCGCCGCGCGCAATGAGCTCCTGAAATATGTCTGGCGGTACGGTTTCGGAAATCGCCGCCGTCATCAGCGGCGTACGGCCTTTGTTGTCGGTCACGTTGACGTCGGGTTCGCGCAGCAGTGCGGCGCGCAGCCGCTGCGGATCACCCTGCTGGGAGACCGGCAGCAGGATCGCCAGCGCGCGTGGCATCGGCGTCGTCTCGGCCTTGAGGATTCGCAGGCATTCGTCACAACGCGAACGCAGCGCGACCATCGCGGCTTCCCCTTTGTCGGGAATGCGCGCAAGCAGCAAGCGAAGCGCGCCGGGATTGGCGCGCGCGGCCGCGGTCAGCGCTGCCTGGCTGGGCTCGGCACCGCGGTCGAGCAACACCTTCACCACCGGCGCTGTGTCCAGCGCCGCTGCCGCGAGCGTCAACGCGGTTTGCCCGAAGTCGGAGGCGAGGTTCGGATCAGCGCCGCGCTCGAGCAGCAGGCGGCTCTTGGCCAGGCTGTCGATGGCCCACATGAGCGCGCTCGCGCCGCGATCGTTGCGTGTATTTGGATCGCCGCCCGCGTCCAGCATCGAGGCCAGCAACCGCGCATCGCCGTAGAGCGCGGCCTCCATGAGTGGCGTCGTGCCAAAGGCACCGCGGGCGTTGATGGAGGCTGGTTCTCTTCGCATCAGCGCCAGCGCTTCGCGGCGGCTCGCCGCGTTGAAGGCCGAAGTGCGGATCAAATCCGCAAGGTGAAGTGCCGTCGCATCGGGTGGCGGCAGATCGCTCTCGTTGGCGAGCTCGTCAGGCCAGTGAGCGCCGGCGTCTATCCACCGGCGCAGCGTCTCGATTTCGTCGTCCGCGAGCACGTCTTCGGGCGGCATCTGCGCTCCGAAGCGCGAATCGACTACGCGCCGGTAGATGCGGCTCGACTCGCTGCTGCCGGGAATGATGTTGTGGCGAATGACTCCGTTGAACGCCACGCTGCGCCGGTCGAGCCGGAAACCATTCTTCTGTTTGTCGGGTCCGTGGCACTCGTAACAGTGCTTCTTGAAGATGGGTTGCACATCGCGCGCGAAATCCGGTGCGGGCGTGTCATCCGCCAAGGCGGCGCCTGCGAATACGTGGCAGGCGACGATGATCGCGAGCCGGTGAATCGAATGGGCCAAGCGTGACAATTTAAACGCGGGCGCGTGTGATGCGGTAGAGCCACTCGCCGATGTTGAGCCGGTTGTACGCGCGGAAGCCCTGCACGCCCGACCAGTCGCGGAAATCGTTACGCATGTTCTCCGGAAAGCTCATGACGATCGCTTCGCGGCGCACGCTGTCGAGCTCGAGCGCCTGCACCACGTTTTTCGTGATGTCCTCGACCTCGATCACTTTGAAGCCCGCCGCGGCAATCATGGCCGGCGGATCCTTGTCTTTCCAGGCGAGGTCCACATGGAAGAACATGCCGCCTTTTTTGAGCACCCGGAAGGCCTCGGCGAAAAACCGCGCCGGGTTGTCATACAGGTGAGAGGCTTCGACATTGAGCAGCGCATCGCAGCTCGCGTCCGGCAGCGGCAACGCTTCCGCGTTGCCCGCCTGGAAGGTCAGCGGCAGGACCTTCGCGAAACGCTGTGTGGCGAGACTCAGGTTTCTCTCGCTGATGTCGATGCCCAGATAACTCGCCGGCAGGTAGGTGGCTGCCACATGCGCCGCGCCGCCGCCGCGTCCGCAACTGACCTCGACGACCTTCTTGCCGCGCAGGTCGGCGTTGCCGAGTAGTTGGCGGTAGAGCTGCAGGCAATATTTCTCCGGCTCGGCGCTGGCGGCGAGCTCCGCGGACAACGGCGCGTAGCCGTAATTCATGAACGCGAAATCCTGGGAGGCACTGGCCGCGGCGTTGTAGAACTGGCGCGCCTGTTCGCTGCGTGAATCCGCTTGTGCGTTCATGCGATCGCCCTGGCGCGGCGGATTTTCATCTTCATGCCGTAACGCGGGAACATCGTGGTGCCAGGCGCGGGTTCCACCCGGTGGCCGGGCGCCAGGTCGAGCTCGAAGCGCTGCGCAATGCGCGCCACGATGAGCCGCAGCTCCACCAGCGCCTGACCGGCACCGATGCAATTGCGATGGCCGGCGGCGAATGGCAGATAGGCGAAGCGGTGCCGGGCCGCGACCTGTTCGGGCGAGAAACGCGACGGATCGAAGGTCTCGGGGTTCGGATAAAGGTGTGCCTGGCGGTGAATGGCGTACATGGAAATGACGACCGTGGTGCCCTTCGGGATGTGATAGCCGCCGACGGTATTGTCTTCCATCGCGACGCGCGAGATGGAATGAATGGGCGAGTGCAGGCGCAGCGACTCGTCGATGACCTGACTGGTGTACTGAAGCTGGTGCACTTCAGCGGCACTGGCGAGGCGATTGCCGAGCAAGGTCACCACTTCGTCGCGCATCTGCGAGCGGATGGCCGGGTGGCGCGACAGCGCCCAGTGAATCCAGCACAAGCCCGTGGCCGAGGTCTCGTGACCGGCGAAGAACAGCGTGGAGATCTGATCGCGCAGCGACTTGTCGTCGAACTCATTGCCCTCGGCGCGGCTCGTGGCGACGATGCGCTTGAGTACCCCACACCCTTCGAAATCCGTGGCGCGGTGGCGCTGGATGAAACCCAGGATGCAGGCATCGAGCGCGGCGATGGAAGCGTCGAAGCGCGCGATCAACGCTTTCGAGTGCGGGATGAAGGCACTGACGATATTGCGCGGCGCCTGCGGCCAGTGTTTCTTGACGGCCGCGGCGACAGTGCAGAATTCATCGGCAATATCGGCGAACGGCTCACCTAACAGGTACCGTCCCGACAGCAGCTGCGCCAGGCGATTGAATTCCGGCTCGACGTCGAAGATCTCGCCGCGATCGGCGTAGCCATCCCAGCGGTTCAGAAACTGGTCGATGTGCTGGCCCATCCAGCCCACCGAGTTGTCGATGGCCTCCGGCTTGAATGCCGGCTGGGTGATCACTCGCTGGCGCCGCCACTCCGCCGCTTCGGAGAGCAGCAGTCCCTGCCCCACCAGGGCCTGGATGTGCCGGTAGCGAATGTTTTTCATGTACTTCGCGCGGTGCGTGATCAGCATTTCCTTGAGCATCTCGGGGTCCGAGAGCACGTAGAGATACTTGCCGCGGATCGGCACCCGGGCGAGGCCGCCATACCGCCTCGCGATGCCGGTGATGGCTTCCATCGGATTCTTGAGGAAGGGCAGGAGACATCCGATGACCGGAAGCCCTTTCGGACCGGGCGGATGTTTCGTTTCTGTGGCTGCGGCGCCACCAGTCGTTGCTGTCGCAACAGTGCTCACTGAATTCACGTAACCCCCGACGCCGGAGCGTAGCGCAGTTTTCAGATGGTCATGCGATTAACGCGTTAGAACCAGAGGCGGACGCCCGCCACCAGCGCGAGGTCGTGAGCGTCTTCGCCCGCGGCCCGCGCCAGATCGGCGGTTGCGCCAAATCGCCGCGACCAGCTCACGCCGAGGTAGGGCGCGACTTCGCGCCGCAGTTCATAACGCAACCGAACTCCCATCTCGAGATCCGACAAACCTGCGCCGACACTGCGCGCGGCATCCTCGCGGCCATACGCGTTGAGCTCGAGTTGCGGCTGCAGCACCAGCCGCTGGGTGAGCAGCAGTTCCCAGCTGGTAGACAGGCGCAGCGCGGAGCGGCCGCCTTCGCCCACATACGCCATTGCCGTGAGCTCGATGAACCCGGGTGCCAGCCCCGCGACGCCGAACGCCGCCCAACTGCGCGCCGGGCCGACGCCTGTGTCCTGGCGCACTCCGAGCCGCGTGCTCCACCACGCTGTCGCGATGCGGTCCCACAGCAGTTCGACGCGGGCCTCGGCGGTGTCGCCAGAGATATGCTCACCCTCGGTCTCGAGCCACAGCTTGTTGAAATCGCCGCCATACCAAGCGGATGCATCCCACTCATATATAGAAGAGTCGGAGTCGCGCCATTCCAGGCGGTCGAACATAACCTTGCCGAAGCGGCGGCGATCGTCCATGCCCATCATTTCCGCCATTTCGCGATAGGCCATGGCGTGTACGCGAGATTGCGGTGGATCCGGCGGCACGTGCTCGCGTTCGCTGTCCGTTTGGGCGAACGCGCCGCCGGCCAGCGTCAGCAGCAACGCCGTCATGGGCGCGAGCTTCATGCCACTACCACCTCGCGGAACATTCCCGCCTCCATGTGATAGAGCAGGTGACAGTGATACGCCCAGCTACCGAGCGCGTCCGCCGTCACCTCATAGACGATGCGCTGTCCGGGCTGCACCGTCACCGTGTGCTTGCGCACCACGAACTCGCCGCGGGCATCCGTGAGTTCGCTCCACATGCCGTGTAGGTGGATCGGGTGCGTCATCATGGTGTCGTTCACGAGCACCAGGCGCAGCCGCTCGTTGTGCGTGAAACGCAGCGGCTGTGCGTCGGAGAATTTCTGGCCGTTGAACGACCAGATATAGCGCTCCATGTGCCCGGTCAGATGCAGCTCGATTTCGCGCGATGCGCGCCGCCGGTCGATGGGGCCGCCGAGTGTGGCGAGATCGGCGTAGGTGAGGACGCGGCGGCCATTGTCGCGCAGGCCCACACCCGGATCGTCGAGACGCGTGTTGGGCATCGACGTGCGCATGTCGACGATGGGACCGGATTCGGCGGGCGCGTGGTTTGCCGTGGGCATGGCCTCGTGATCCATCGCGCCGTGATCCATGGTCGCGTGGTCCATGCCCATGTCGCCCGCGGTGAGGATCGCGCGAGTATCGAGCGCTGGCACCGCAGCCAGCATGCCGGCTTGCGGTGCCAGTGTGCCGCGGGCGAAGCCGGACCGATCCATGGATTGCGCGAACACCGTATACGCGCCATCAGCCGGCGTGACGATGACGTCGTATACCTCGGCGGTGCCGATGCGGAACTCGTCTATCGTGACCGGCTCGACATCCTGTCCGTCAGTGGCCACCACGGTCATCTCGAGTCCCGGGATGCGTACGTCGAAAAAGCTCATCGACGAGCCGTTGATGATGCGCAACCGCACGCGCTCGCCGGGATTGAAGGTGCCAGTCCAGTTCGCCGCGGGCGCGTGGCCGTTCAGTAGATAGGTATAGGCATGACCACCGACATCGGCGAGATCGGTGGGATCCATGCGCATGGAGCTCCACAGGCGCCGCTCGGCCACCGTGGCCGCGAAGCCGCGCTCGCGTGCATCGGCGATAAAATCCCGCGCGGTCCGCTTGCCGAAGTTGTAGTAGTCGCTCTGCCGCTTGAGCGTGGCGTAGATGGCTTCCGGATCGTGGTCGGTCCAGTCGGACAGCAGCAGCACGTGCTCGCGGTCGGCGCCGTGGCGTTCACCCGCGCGGCGTTCGACGACAATGGGTCCGTACAAGCCCACCTGTTCCTGGAAACGGGAGTGCGAGTGATACCAGTAGGTCCCGGACTGATTGACCTTGAATCGATAGGTGAACGTAGTTCCAGGCGCGATGCCGTCGAATGACAGTCCGGGAACGCCGTCCATGTCCGCCGGCACGATGAAGCCGTGCCAGTGGATCGATGTGCGCTCGCGCAACTTGTTAGTGACGCGGATTGTGACCGTGTCGCCCTGGCGCATGCGCAGCAGCGGCGCCGGCACCTGGCCGTTTACCGCCACCGCGCGGCGCGCGGCGCCGGTGTAGTTCACCGGCAGTTCGTCAATGGTGAGGTGAAAGTCGGGGCCGGTCAGCTCCGGGGCTGGCAGGGCGAGGGCGGCGATCGCTCGACCACGTCCCTGGGCGAGCCACATTGCGCCGCCGGCGGCACCGAGTACGAATCTGCGACGGGTGAACACCAGGGGAGCCTATAGCCCGCGCCCGTGCAGCGGCAATGCGTTTCAGCCAGACTACCGTTATGAAACCCAGCCTGCTGCGCTGGCGCGAGGCGCATGCGCGCGTCACTTTCGTCGAACTGTTTTTCGATCTCGTATTCGTGTTTGCGGTGATGCAACTCTCGCACTCGCTGGTCGCGCACCTGACGCCCGGTCGCGCGTTGCAGACGCTGTTTCTGTTGCTCGCCGTGTGTGTGGGTGTGGAGTACACCTGCTGGTTCAGCAACTGGATCGACCCTGACAAGGCTTCCGTGCGGATGTTGCTGTTTGCGTTGATGCTGGCGGGTCTCCTGATGTCCGCGGCGATCCCGAACGCCTTCGGCCACGAGGGTCTGCTGTTCGCGATCGCGTACACCTTCATCCAGGTCACGCGTTCACTGTTCATGGTCGCGGCGACGCGTGGCCGCGACCCGCGATCTTCTGGAGGCGCTGGGACTCGAAATCGGCGGACCGGTGATCGGCTACTTCGTGCCAGGACTTGGCCGCTCGAATACCGCGGACTGGAAGGTGGACGGTGCCCACACGGCTGAACGCTGCGCGCTGTTCGTCATGATGCCTAGGGTTGTTGGCACTGATCGCGCCGTTCTGCGTGTTGCTGACCCCGCTCGCGCTCGGTGTCTCCACGACGCTGGTGCTCATCATCGTGGCGATCGGGGAAACTCGTTCCTTCGCCAGGCGTCACAAGCTCCCGCCAGACCAATCGCATACCTGAGGAAGGGCCTGACCGGCCGCTGCGCTCCTTCGCCAGCAGGTCGTCTTCGTCGCCGTTCAATATTCCCGACAAGCCCATTACGCACGCCTCAGATCCGGTACCGCGGTGATGCGCGCCGGCATGCCCATTACGTAACGTGACATGGACTTGCCGGCGAACGCCAGGTCACGCGGCTCGACATGCGTGAGCACGAGGCCCGCCAGCGTCGCGCCGCGTTCCCGTAAAAGCCTGGTCACGGTGCCAAGTTCCTCGGTTGAGCTCTCACCGTTGCGCGCCACGATCACGGTCTGATCGGCGACGCTGGCGAGTGTGAGCGCGTCCGACAGCAGGCCAACGGGTGGACTGTCGACGATGATGGCGTCGTAACGCTGCCGCAGCCGCGCCATCAAGCCGGAGAAGCCGTGCACCGTCAGGCGGTCGAGTGCATTCGACGCGTTTTTCTCCGCGAGGAGCATGTCGAGACCGGTGCTGTCGTCGACCTGCAATACGTCATTGACCGCCGCGCGCATTTCCAGCACCGCCGCCACGCCGCGAGTGCATTCTCCGATGCGCGCCAGTTTGCTGGCGGCGGGGCAGCGCAAGTCCATCTCGAGGAATAGCGTGCGCACACCGGAACGCGCCAGGGCCCGCGCCACCGACATGGCCACCAGCGTCTTGCCCTGGCTTGGAACCACGGAGGTGAACAGGCACACCTTGGTTTCTCGCGCCGCCTGCTGCTCGAACAATGCGTGGCGAAGCGAGCGGATGCTTTCGATGTACAGCCGCGGATCGCGGATCTTCACCTGGCCCAGCTCGCGCGCTTCGTTGCGGAAACGCGGAATGGCAACCAGCGCGCGCAGGCCGAGCGCATCGGCGATCGAATTGAGGGTGGGCGCTCCCGGCCGCAGCGCCTGGACGAGCACGGCCATGAGCGCGCCGCCGATCAGCGATGCAATGAGACCGACGGCGAGAAACAGCGAAGTGCGGGGAAACGATGGCTTGGCCGGCGGCACGGCGCGCGACACGATCACCGCTGTGGGCTCGGAGTAGCCGCGCTCCGCGAGTTGCGTCTGGTAGCGATTCAACACGGTCTCGAACACGGTGCGCTTCACCTGCGCCTCGGCAGTGAGCGCGGGCAGCGCTGAGGAGACCTTGTCCTGGGTTTCCTTGTTGCCGGTCTCGCTGTTGACGGCGGCGGACAGATCGCCCACCTGACGTTGCCACGAGCTGACGCTGGCCGCGGCCTCGCTTTCCACGCGCGCCAGCTGCTTTTCCAGGGTCTGGTTGATGCTGGCCAGCGTCTCGCGCTGTTTGACGAGCGTGGGATGGTTGTCGGTGAGGCGGCTGGACATGGAAGCCACAGCGGCTTCGGCCTGCACGCGGCTCATCAAGAGGTCATTGAGCGGCCCATTGGCCATCAATGCCGCGGCATTGGTGGGATCGGCGCCGCGGCGCACCGCGCGGATCTCGGCCAGCAGCGACGCGTGGGTAGATAGCTGGCGGCGGGCGTCCACGAGCTGCGTCGACAGCTGCGAGAGTCGCTGCTCGACCATGGTGGAATCCTGGGAGGTCACGATGCCGTGCTGCAGCTGGTATTGCTGCACGCGCGCGTCGGCATCGCGGGCTTCCTTGGCGCGCGCGTCGACTTCCTGCTTGAGCCAGGCGAGCGATTTCTGATCCGAGGAGCCACGACGGTTGGCCTGCTCGTGCAAGTAGGCTTCGGCGTGCGCATTGGCAACCGCGGCGGCGAGCCGCGGGTTGCCCGCGGTGAAATCGATGGCCACGGTCTTGCTGCGACCGTCGTTGAAGATTCCGAGCCGTTCCTGGTAGCCGCGCACCACCTGGTCGAGCGTGAGCTCATCGGCCGACAGGAATGGATGCGCGTCCTCGGGTGCCACACGGCCGAGCCCGAGCTGCTCGAGCAGACCGGGTGCCGGCAGGAACTCCGACTGTTTCGCGAGCTGCAATTTTTCGATGACTGTGCGGCTCAACTCGTCGCTGCCGATGATGGTGGTTTCACTGCGGATGAAGAAGGGGTCCGTGGTCGAGAGCACGCGCGCCGTGGTGGGCGCGTCGCCGAGCTCCTCGGTGACGGGCGCGAGCAGCAGCACCGCCTGGGCGGTGTACGCCGGGCGCAGCGAAAACACGTACGCGGCGATGGCGACAAACAAGACCGTGGAGACGAAAAGCAGCGTCAGCCAGCGCTGACGGATCGCGCGCCACAGACTTTGCAGACTGAGAGGAGAAGTGTCGTCCATGCTTTGCGTTCTACCTGTGCCTAGAGTCTCGCGATGTAGGCGAGGTTCGCGATATGGCGTTCAAAGTTGCGGCCCGGCGTCTCATGGTCGCGGGTGCCGTAGTCGTAGACGAATCGTAATACCGAGTGCCGGCCGAAAGCCCAGGTCGCCCCGACTTCGGCGAGCCAGGTGGTGTCGACGCGATCGATGGTCTCGAAGTCATCGGCGATGAAACGCGCGCCGGCGTGCAGCAGCAGGTTGCGGCTGTATTCATGCGTCACCTGCAGCGATGCATCGTTGCGCACCTTGGCGAAGGCGCCTTCGATGCGCGTGGGAGCATCGGTGCGCAGCGCCTGCGCCCGCAACGTGGTGAGCCGCGTGGGATGCCACAGCAGCGTCCCACGAAGCGCGACGCCGGTCAGCGGATCGTCGAGGTCGTCGTAGGTTCGCTCGAAGTAGCCCGCACCCAGCTCGAGCTCGAGCAGCTCGTTGACATCGAGGCGCAGGCCGAGCAGCCCGCCAGCGGTGTCGGCCGACATCGAGCTCGGAGTCGGGTCGTCGAATTCATCGCGATTGAAATAGCCGGTGGCCACCCATGAAAGATCGGAGCGCAGCGCATAGGCCCCGCGCAGCTCGCCGCGGTATTGCGAGCGGTCCCGCAGCTCCTGGCCGGCCGCATCGTATTGCAGGCGCCGCGCGTTGGCGCGCCCTTCGAGCGAGAAGCGGTTGAAGAGGTGGGTGTGGCTGATGGCGCCGCGCACATCGTCGTAGGGACTCAAGGCGATAGTGGTCGGCGTCTCGACGTCGTTGCGCGACTCGATGTTGTGCTCGGCGCTGAACCCGGCGATCAGCCGGTTCTGCGGGCCGAGCCAGCCGTCGTAGCGCGCAAGCGCACCGTACTCGGTGGCGTCCTGGTCGCGCGCATTCTCGTAGCGCTGCGCGCGCACGAAAGCGAGTCCAAGAATGTCGCGCGTGGCGGATTTATTGACGGCGCGGACCAGCGCCTCGCCGGTGGCCACCCCTTCGGTCCCGGCGGCGTCTGCCTCCGCATACACGTTCGAGTCCACGCCGTATGACAGGCCGGCAGCAGCGCGCACCTCGAAGACGCCGGCGCGAATGCCACCCTCGGCCCCATCCGTGTCGAAGAGCTCGGCGCCGAGGTCGTCGACGAACAACGCGCGCGGGGCGAGCGACTGTGCGCGCACCGGGTCCACCAACAACGCAAGGCAGACGACCGCGAACGTGCAGGGCCCGAAGGCCAGGCGGCCGCGCTGACCCTTGGTCTGGCCATGGGCCTGACGGGGCGCGGCGCTCAGAAATGCCTCTCGAAGACGTAGACGACGTCGCCCGGCAATACGCGGGCATCGCGGCGCGCGCGCGCCTCGGTGGCGGTGCCATTGCGCTTGCGTGTCACCGAGACCTCATCCTGTGAAGCGCGGAACGTGAAGCCGCCGGCGATGGCGACCGCGGTGAGCACGGTCATGTCGGGAACGTAGGGATAAGAGCCTGGATTCTTGACCTCACCGAGTATGAAGAACGGCCGGTATTCCTCCACCTGGATGGTGACGTCCGGTGATTTCACGGCCTTCACATTCAGCAGTCCCACGAGCCGCTTCTGCAGCTCGGGCACCGATAGTCCCCGCGCCGGCACCTGACCCACGAGCGGCATGACCAGCGTGCCATTGTCGGAGATCTTGAATGTTCCGGACAGATCGGTCTCGCCGAACACCGTGATGCGCAACGTGTCGCCCGCGCCCAGTAGATAGGCGCCGGTGGTCTGATCGTTCGCCAGGGCAGGCAGGCCGCCGGTACCGCTGGCGCATCCGGCGATGAGCACCAGTACGCCCAGCAACGCGCCATAGCAGAGTTTTCTCATGCCGCAACTCCCGGTAAACCTTGAGTCGCTTTCTCGAGTGCCAGCTGACGATCCAGTCCGGTGGGCATGGGCGGTACGGAGCGGAACACCTCCCAGCAGCGCTCGACGAAGTTGCTGTAGGTCTCGCGGAATATCTGCGCCGAGAAGCGCTGCGCGTTCTGCCAGCAATCGAGCGGGGCGATGCGGTCCTCATGCCGCTCGAAATGCCGTACCGCTTCACAAATCGCCGCAGCCTCCTGGCGGTCGAAGAACGCGCCGGTGGGTTTTTCGTCGTCGAGGCCGCGGATGGTTTCGAGCGCTCCGCCACGGCCATAGGCGAGCACCGGCGTGCCGCAGGCCTGCGCCTCCACCGGCGTGATGCCGAAGTCTTCCTCCGCGGCGAAGATGAAGCAGCGCGCGCGTTGCATGAGATCGCTCAGCACGCTCGAGGGCTGGTATCCCAGGATCTCCACATTCGGACCCGCCAGCGCCTTGATGCGTTTCATCTCGGGCCCGTCGCCCACCACCACCAGCTTGCGGTCCGGCAGCGCGCGGAAAGCTTCGACGATGGCGGCGATCTTCTTGTACGGCACCATGCGCGAGGCGGTGAGATAGAACGGCTCTTTGTTGGTACGCATCGAGAAGTTGTCGACATCCACCGGTGGGTAGATGACCGTGGCTTCGCGCCGATACACCTTCCAGATGCGGCGCGCGATGAACTGCGAGTTCGCGATGAAGTAGTCGACGCCGTTGGCTGTCTTCAAGTCCCAGCCGCGCGCGCGATGCAGCATGTAGCGCGCCAGCATGCTGCGGAATCCGCGCTCGAGGTTCGCTTCGCCGAGGTACTGGTGTTGCAGGTCCCAGGCGTAACGCATTGGCGAGTGCACATAAGAGATGTGCAGCTGGTCGGGTCCGGTGAGCACGCCCTTGGCGATCGAGGCGCTGCCTGACAACACCAGCTCGTAGTCGGAGAGGTCGAGCTGCTCCATCGCAAACATCAGCAGCAGCAGGAAGTGCCGGTGGTGATGGCGCACGAACGGCAGCTTCTGAGCGAAGGTGGTGATGGGTACCTTGCCCCGCAGGAAAGCGCGGTCCGCGGCCTTCATGATGTCCACCGCTACGCAGACATCGGAGTGCGGATACAGCGCGATCATCTGCTCGAGCACGCGCTCGCCGCCGGCGAACACGTCGAGCTTGTCGTAGATCAATGCAATTCGCTTGTCTTTCATGGCTGCTTCCGTCAATACGCGTGGCGGTCCGTCAGCACGACGGAGATGGTTTTGAAGAGAATTCGCAGGTCGAGCCACAGCGACCAATGGCGCAGGTACGCGAGGTCGAGCTCGATGCGCTTGCGCATCGACTCCAGATCGTCACCACCGCGAAACCCGTTGACCTGGGCCCAGCCCGTGATGCCGGGTTTCACCTTGTGCCGCACCATGTAGCTCGGAATCTCGCGCCGGTACTGCTCATTCATGGCCACGGCATGCGGCCGCGGGCCGACGATGCTCATGCTGCCTTCGAGCACGTTGAAGAGCTGTGGCAGCTCGTCGATGGAAGTTCGGCGAAGGAAGGCGCCCACGCGTGTGATCCTCGGATCACCTCTTGTCGCGGCGTGGAACGCCTCCTTGCCGTCCTCTACTACGCTCATCGAGCGGAACTTCAGAATGAGGATTTCACGGCCATCGAGGCCGTAACGCTTCTGCCGGAAAAACACCGGTCCCGGCGATTCGAATCGAATGGCCAGCGCGACCAGCGCCAGCACCGGTGCCATCAAGAAGAGCGCTGCACCGGCGATCGCCACATCGCTCACGCGCTTGACCAGCCACGCGGCTCCATAGAAAGGAGTCTCGCGCACCGCCACCACCGGCACGCCGCCGAGAATGTCGAAGCGGGCCTGGATGAGGTTGAACGCAAAGATGTCCGGCACGAAGTAAATGGACGCGGTGCAATCGTGCAAGGTTTCGAGCATGGTGACGATGCGCGCGTCACGGCTCATCGGCAGCGTGATGAACACCTGGTCGATCTTGTGATGGGTCACGAATTCCGCGAGCGACGCGCAGCTGCCGAGCACCGGCGCATGAACCTTGGCGGTGAGGCGTGAGCCCACGCGATCTTCGAAGTAGCCGACGATGTCGGTGCGCAGCAAAGTATCCGAACGCAGCGCGGTTTCGAGACGCGCGCCGAGGTCGGTGACTCCGACGATGACCGCGCGTTGTGGCATTCGGCGCAGGAGGAGCCGCGTGAGCCACTGCCGTGCGCCCCACTGGCCGACGAACAACACCGCTGGGGTGACCGCGAACCAGATCAGCATCAACCCGTAATCGATTGTGGGTGCAAGACCGGCCAGATGGACTACCGCGGCGATGAGCGCCACCAGCGTGAGCCAGCGCGCGGTGATCTCCAGCAGCACCTCGCCTTGAGGTCGCTTCTCATCGTTTACACCAATCCGCGCAAGGCCGAGCACATCCGGCGCCCCCAGGAAGGTGAGCACTGCAATCAGGAAGTAGCCGCCGCGCAACGGCGTGTCGGCGGCCGCCATGCAGATGAACAAGGTGATGACCGGAATGATCGGCAGCAGCAGGCTCTTGACGGCGAATACCGCCGGCGAGTCGGTGGTCGACAGCGCTGTCACCTCGCGCGAATGCAGCGCTTCGGATCGCATGTTCATCAGATGAGCGGACGGGGCATGTGCAGCGATTTCTGGCGCCTGCGTAGCTGTATTCCTACAAGGGCCACGGCCACGACGACCGCGAGCGCCCGATCGCCAAACGGGGCGTCATGTTTCATCACCTGAGCCAGCGCAGGCAGAGGCTTTTGCAATTGCGAGGAAGACGCAGGCCAGGCGCCAGCCGTGGTGAACAGGCTCACGACGGACAAGAGACAGATTGCCAGGTACTTCATAGCCACCCCATGCGAAGAAAAACGACAACGAGCATTACAACTTGCAATGCAAGTCCCGTTCCACCGAGTCGCGTCGTCGTGGTGCACTGGCATTTGCATCGCGCGCGTCCGCTGCGACTCTCTCAGCGATTGCGTGCGCACGTTGCACTGGCGGAACGCACCCGTCAAGGTGCGAATGCCACCAGAGTAGTTAGTCTTGTGATGACAGCGGTGTTGCCATCCGGCGACGCGCGGGTGCGAAGATGAGAAAATTGCGGCGATGCATGAGAAGCGATCGCGCTGCCACCCTGTTTTTTGCGGCATTGCGTGCATCTGACGCCGTTAGGCGACGTCAGACAACTCCGACGGCTGCACTATGGGCATGCGTGTGAGTGGCGACACGCACTCAATTGGAGTGACGACACCGGCAAACGACGAATGCGTGCGCGCGGCACATGCGGTACAACGTCTGCCGAAATGGAACGGCGCTTGCAGCCATCAATTCATGAAGAGTGATCACCGCTGATGGAACAGATTCTGCGAACCGGCGAATCGGCGGGCGCGGCGCGGGCAGCGCCGTCGCTCGTCGCCGAGGGCATCGCCGTCGTGCTGGTGGTGCTCGCGCTGCCGGTCGCCTTGTATCTGGTCGACCTGGCGCCGCAGGCACGGCTGCTGTATCCCCTGCTCAACCTCGGTGTCGCGGCGTATCTGTATGAGCGTCGCTCACCCTGGTATGCCGCGCACTGTCTGCTGATCTTCTGCTGCGTCTCACTGGTGCGCCGCCTCATCGATCAGCAGGCGGGCTTCGATCCGTCGAATCCCGTGCTGCTCACGCCGTACCTGTGCTGCCTGCTGACCGCCGGCGCGTTCATCGAATATTGGGCGCGGCGCCGTCCGCTGGGGCTTGCGCCGTTTCTCGTGATCCTGGCCTGCATCGTCTACGGCACCGCGCTGGCGATGCTCGACGGTCGTATTCGTTCATCGCTGGTGGATGTGCTCAAGTGGAGTGTCGGCCCGCTGTTCGCGGTCTATCTATTGCAGAACAGTGCGCGAATTGCGCAGATTCGCAGTGTCTTCGAGCCGTGTCTGATCGCGGCCGCCGTCGGGATGTCGCTGTACGGCATCGCGCAGTTCGTGAGCCCGGCGCCCTGGGATGGAACCTGGATGCGCGGCGTTTTCGAGCTTGGCTTCAATTCCATCGGCCGGGCGGAGCCGTTCCAGCTGCGTGTATTCAGCACCATGAACTCGCCGGGCGCATTCGCCGCGATTCTGTCGGCGGGCATCGTGCTCGCGCTCAAGCGGCGTCTGCCGGTGTTCCTGCTGTGCGCCGCGCCCATGATGGTGGGACTCGCACTCGCGCAGTACCGCTCGTTGTGGGCGGCGACCGCGTTTGCGATCTTGCTGGTTGGCGTTGCGCCGAGTGCAGGCATGCGCCGGACCAACATTCTCGCGTTGTTCCTTGCCGGGCTGGCACTCGCCTCGACGGCGCTGTCGCCGCAGATCCGCGATGCGGTGGTGCAGCGCGCCAGTACGCTCACCGAGCTCGAGGGCGACGAATCGCTGCGCAAGCGCATCGATCAGTACGAAGAATTCTTCGCCCACGACAACCTGATCGTCGGCGAGGGCCTGGCCATCAATGGCGCCTCGCGCCGCCTCGACAATCGGCCGACCATCGAGATCGACGGCGCCATCATCGAGATCTTCCGGGCGATGGGGGTGTTCGTCGGCACAGCGTTCATCCTCGCCATTGTGCTGTTGGTGGTGAGCCTGTTCGGCGCCGCCAGGAGAGGTGGCGATCACGTCTACTACGATCGCGCCATCGTCGCCGCGTTGTTCGTGTTGTTTCCGCTCGGCACCGTGCACGTGGGTGAGCTGGGGTTCTGCGCCTGGGCGTTTATCGGCATGGGGCTCGCCACGCATTACGCGACGATGGAGCGTGCATGAAACCTTCGCGCGGAATTCTTTTCATGACGCACGCGGGCGATCCTGGTGGCGCGGAGTTCAAGATGCTGGCCATCGCCGGCACTTTGCGCGAGTCGGCGGAAGTGCTGCTATTGCAACACGGTTCGCTGGAGACGCTGCTGCGCGAAGCAGGGATTCGCTGTTCGGTGCTGCCGATGGCGGAAGACACAAGCGGTGTACGTCGCGAAGATGGGTGGCTCTCCATGCTGCGCGCCATTCCGGGCTCGCTCGGCACCATTGCGCGTCTGGCGCGCAAGGCGCGCGCACATGAGTTGGTGGTGTGCTTTTCGCAGAAGTCTTTCGTGCTGGCCTCGCTTGCCAAACCTTTCACGCGCCGGCCCATCTTATGGTTCATGAACGACATCCTCTCGACGGATCATTTCAATCCGAAGATGATCCGCATGCTCGTTCTGTTGTCGCGCTTCAGCGCCAACGGCGTGGCCTTGGTCTCACAGGAAAGCCGCAACGCGTGGTTGCGTGCGGGCGGGCGCCGCACCGGGGTGAGCGTGGTCATCTCCGGCATCGATCCGGCTCAGATCGCGCGGCAGCTCGGTGATTCGGCGCACGTCGCCGATTTCCGCCAGCGATTCAGCCCTCAGGGCAAACCACTGGTCGGCATGTTCGGCCGCATCTGCCGCTGGAAAGGCCAGGACGTCTTCCTGCGCGCGATGGCGCTGGTGCCCGAGGCGGTTGGCGTGATCGCCGGTGCGGCACTGTTCGAGGAGGAGGTTTTCGAAGGCGAGCTGCGCGACCTCGCGAAGCAACTCGGCATCAGCGACCGCGTGATTTTTGCAGGGCACATCGACAATGCGATGACGCTCATGGCGGCCTGCGATGTCGTTGCGCATTGTTCCACCGCGCCGGAGCCTTCCGGCCGGGTCATCGTCGAGGCCATGTTCGCCGGCACGCCGGTGATCGGCAGCGATGCGGGTGGCGTGCCCGAGTTCATCGACCACGGTGAAACCGGGCAGCTCACGCCTCTCAACGACCCGCAAGCGCTGGCGGCCGCGATTCGCCGCTACCTCGACAATCCCGACTGGTCGCGTGAAGTGGCGGCGAAGGCGCGCCAGCGTGCCGAGGAGAACTTCTCTTCGCGCGCCACGATTCTCGGCTTCCAGCGCGCCATCGAGGCCCTTTGAGCACCGTGTTGCAGCCCCGCGGATCGCGACTGCGGCGCGCCGCCTCGCAGCTCGCTCGCGGCGATAGGCCGCTGTTCGCGATGTTCCGGTCCGTGGGCACGCAGGTGCTCATCGTGGTGATGAACGTGGCCACCGGCATCATCACCGCTCGACTGCTCGGAGCCGAGGGCCGCGGCGTCTACGTCGCCATCACACTGTGGCCGCCGCTGCTGGCGATGCTGGCCACCGCCGGGCTCAACAGCGCGGTGATATTCCGCATGCGCAAGAACCCCGCCGCGGCCGACGCGGTCGCCGGTGCCGCGCTCTTGTTAGGTCTCGGCTGGTCGGCGGTCCTCATCGCGGTGGGCGTCGCGGTCCTGCCTATGTTCCTCAGCGGCTATTCGTCCGCCACCATCTTGTTTGCACAGTTCTGCCTGGCCGCGGTGGTGGTGAACGCCACGCAGATCGTCATCAAGCAGTCGTTCGCGGGCAGCGGCCAGTACTGGTTCTGCAATCTCACCCACCTGTTGCCACAGCTGTTCCATCTGCTGGCGCTGCTGGGCATCATGCTCGTGGCCACGATCACGGCGCAGGATGCGGCGCTCGCGCTGTTCATCTCCGGCGCGGTGGCGGTGCTGGCCGTATTGCCGAAGTTCGTGCGCGCCCTGAAGCCAAGATTTTCGGCCGTCCGCGCCGAGCTGCGTGAGCTGCGCTCGTATTCGCTGCGCGCCGCGCCATCGGGTCTCGTGGCGGCATTCGTCCTGCACTCTGACCGCCTGGTGCTCATCCCGCTGCTGTCGGCGCGCGAGCTCGGTTTCTATGCCGTGGCCTTCAGCTTCTCGCGCGTCGTGCAATTCGTGCAGCCCGCGCTGCAATCGATTCTGTTGTCGCACATGTCGGGGCAGGGTGAAGCGGCGCCGCGCGTGCACGACATCGCCTGCCGTTTCCTCATCGCCTGCCTGACGATCGCCTGCGTGGCGCTATGGCTGGCGGGCGAATGGCTGCTGGGCTTCGCCTACGGCGCGGAGTTCGCCGCGGCAATCGGCATTTTCCGCCTGCTCATCGTCGAGGCATCGCTTGGCGTGCTGGCGCAGGTAAGCGTCCAGCTTTACCTCGCACGCGATCGCCCGGGTGTCGTGTCCACCATCCAATCGATCACGCTGGCCATCTCGCTGGCGCTGCTGCTCACGTTGGTGCCGCGCTTCGGGGCCGTGGGCGCGGCTGCCGCATTGCTGTCGGCGGGCGTCGTCCGCTGGCTGCTGCTGCTCGGCGGCGTGCGCGCCATTCTCAAGCTGCCGCTGCCGCGGCTGTATCTGAATGGCGAAGACTGGCGCTACGTGCGCTCGAGGTTGCGCGCATGAACCGTGGCGTGCAGCTGGCTCTGCTGGTGCTGCTGTCTACGGATGCCGGCGCGGGTACCCAGAAGGTTCCCCAGGCACTGTGGGCGCACCAGTTCGTCGACTCGGTTGGCGTGAACACGCACCTGCGGCACGCGCGCAGTTTTTACGACGTGCATTTCGACGTCCTGAAGGAGCGCCTGCGTGAGGCGCACATCACGCACATCCGCGACGGCGCCGCGGACCTGGACGGCGGATTCTACGAACGCGACCGCGCCGAGCGCTTTCGCGAGCTCGGGGAAGCCGGCATTCGCGTGACGTTCATGTTCCGTCCGATGGTGGCGCGCGAGTTCGTGCAGGGCTTTCCGGAGCGCGTGCGCCCGGCGTTCGAAGCGTACGAACTGCCGAACGAGCTCAACCAGCAGAAGAACTTGCCGTGGCCCGAGACGCTGCGCGTGTGGATGCCGCTGTTCGCGCGGTATGTGCGCGACGATCAACGCTCGGCGCGGTACCCGATCATCGGGCCCTCGATCGCCGATCTGGGCGGCGACCCGCAGCGGAAGTTAGGCGACCAGCAGCGCGCCGTCGACTTCGGCAACCTTCACAAGTACTACCGCGCGTTCAACCCCGGGACGGAAGGCTATGGCCGTCGGGGCACGCCTCCTTGTGAGGCGTGGCGCTATGGTTCGTTACCATACGCGTTGTGCCAGGTGCGGCGCATCTCGGGCGACAAGCCCATTTCGTGCACCGAAGCCGGCTATGCCAGCAACGGACCGTCGGTTCGCGCCGTGACACCGGAACTTCAAGCGCGCTACATCGCGCGCATGCTCATGCTGCACCTGAAGGCCGGCGTCGTGCGCACCTACGTCTATCAACTTGCGGATCATGGCAGCGATGCGGGCGCCGCCATGGGATTGCTCAACGCTGACGGCAGCGAGAAGCCCGCGTGGCGTCAGTTGAGCGCGCTCATGAATGAGCTCAACGATCGGGCGGGGCAGGGCGAGCCGCCGAGGCTCGATGTCGCCGTCGATGGCGAAGTCGAGAATCTCGAGAGCCTGCTGTTCGCGAAACGCGACGGTTCATATCGGCTGGTGTTGTGGCTCGAGACGTTGAGCACCGATCCGAAGACTGGCCGAGGGATCGACGTCGCGACGCAAACCGTGACTTTGAACCTGCCACGGAATCTTCGCGTCCGGCGTGTGATGACTTTCGAGGGCAGTGGCGGCGCGAGTGTGAAAACTCTCGAGGACGCCACGCCGCGGCTCGCCATCGGCGACAACCTCAGCATTGTGGACATCGCGCGATGAGCTTCGTACCGCCTCATCATCACACCAGCCCGCGCCGCGCACTCATCGTGTCCGCCATCGCCTGGCCATTGCCTTGGGCGCTGCGGCGCTGGTTGTTGAGAGTCTTTTGCGGGTATTCATTCGCGCCGCAGGCGCGTGTCGGCCGTTCTCTGCTCGGCTGCACCTCGTTGACGATGGCCAACGCCTCGCGTATCGGCCACTTCAATATCATCAAGGGGATGCGCGTCGACCTGGGTGAGTGCGCCACGATCGGCGATTTCAACTGGATCTCGGGCTTGAGCGCTGATAACCGCAAACACTTCGCCGATGAGCCCGGACGGGATCCGGCGCTCTTGATGGGCCGGCACGCGGCGCTGACTGCGCGCCACTACCTCGACTGCTCGAACCGCATCGAGATCGGTGAGTTCGCCACGCTGGGTGGTGCGCGCTCGCAGATCCTCACGCACGCCATCGACTTCAAACGCAATCGTCAGGTCTCGGCGCCGGTGCGCATCGGCCGATATTGCTTCGTTGGAACCTCATGTGTGGTGCTGCGGGGCGCCGAACTGCCCGACTGCTCGGTGCTCGCCGCCGGATCGACGCTGGCGCGCGCGTTCCAGGAGCCGTTCACGTTGTACTCGGGAGTGCCGGCGCAGCCGGTGAAGCCGCTCGACCGCGATGCCGAATATTTCCGCCGCACGCGCGGCTATGTGGATTGACTATGCAGCCACTCAACATCTTTATAGTCCACCCGTCGGACTCCCTGACTGATCACCTGCCGAACGGTGCGGGCTGGATCGACTACAACTATCTACACGGACTCGCCGAGCGCGGCCACACCTTGCACGTGGCCACGCCGCGCATCGAGCTGCGCTCGCCGCCGCACGCGCGTCTGCATTTGCATCTCATCGCGGGCACCGATGCGCGACGGCCAGGCGCGTTGTCGCGGTTCAAGTACCTGGTCGGGGTACGCCGGCTGCTGAAGCGTCTCAGCAAGGACGTGCGCTTCGACCTCGTGCAACAACTCACGCCAGTCGAGACGGGTCTGAGCTTGAGCGTCGCCGGCAGCGGAATCCCGCTGGTGCTCGGGCCGTACTCCGGTCATTGGGCGGCCGAGGCATTCGGGCCACCGAAACCTCGCAGCCTGGCCAAACGCCTGAAGCACCGACTGCGCGACGCGCTGGCATCGCTGCAGCAGCGGCAGGCCGAGGCACTCGTGATCACCTGTCCCGCGGCCATCGAGCGCATCCGCTCGCCCACGGTGCGCGCCGAGCGCGTGCACGTCATCAGCCATGGCATTCACAGCCATGAATACACGCCCCGCGAGGTGTTGCCGATCAAGAACACGATCTTGTTCCTGGCAGTGCTCGAATACTGGAAGGGCATCTTCACCCTGCTCGACGCGTTCGACCGCGTGGCGCCACGCGTTGCGGACTGTACGCTCGAGATCTGGGGGGACGGTGACGAGAGCGCCGCGGTGGATGCGCGCATCGCCGCCTCGCCGTTTCGCGAGCGCATCTTCCGCCGTGGACGGGCGCCTCGCGATGACGTGGCGCGCATCATGCGTTCGCATTCGGTGTACTGCATGCCCTCGTACGGCGAGCCGTTCGGCATGACCTTGTTAGAAGCCATGGCGTCCGGCGTACCCGTGGTAACCACCGACGCGGGCGGCCCGCCTTTCATCGTGCACCGTGAGGGCGGGCGGGTCGTGCCCATGCGCGATGCCGGGCGCCTCGCCGACGCGCTGGTGGAAATCCTCGCCGATCGGCAGCTGCAGGAAAGCATGGGCGAATACAACCGTCGCCGCGTCGAGCAGGAGTTCGACTGGAGCCGGTCGCTCGATCGCATGGAAAGCGTCTATGCCCAGGTGCTGCGTCGCCAGCCGCAGCCATCGTCCGAGCAGTTGCCCGACACTCGCTGGACGCCTGTCTGAAGGAGAGAGAGATGAGTGCTTCGATCGAAATAGCCCAGCACGCGAAGCCACCGGGCTTCCGCAAGTCCATCAAGTTCGCGCTCACACGCCTTCTCGGCGGCTCGCTCGAGCAGATGTTGTTTCACTGGCGGCGCGCGTCGATGCGCGTGAACGTGTGGATAGGCCGCCCGTATACCGCGCTGTACGGCATGGACCGCAAGCTCGAGCAATACATCGGTTACCGCGGCGGCGTCTTCATCGAAGCCGGTGCCAACGACGGCATCGCCCAGTCGAACAGCTATTTTCTCGAGAACAAATATGGCTGGAAGGGCGTGCTGGTCGAGCCGGTGCCGAAGTACTACCGCATGTGCCGGAGTGCCCGCCGCGCGCACGTAGTCAATTGCGGATTAGGACCTTTCGAGAAAGATGGCGAAGAGCTGGAAATACTGTCCGGCGGCCTGATGAGCCTGCCCGTGACCGTCGACGAAAAACTATTGCATGGGCGCTCCGTGCGGCAACACGCCTCGATCGGCGCGCAGGAATTCGGTGGCGTGGCGCCTGAGCTGGTGCGCACCCGCGTGCGGGCGCTGTCGAACGTGCTCGACGAGCTCGGCATCAAACAGGTCGATTTCTTCTCACTCGACGTCGAGGGGTTCGAGCTCGAAGTGCTCAAGGGGCTCGACCTGTCTCGGCATGCGCCGAAATTCCTGCTCATCGAAACCGAGCAGCTCACGGCGGTCACCGAGTTTCTGGGTGCGCGCTATTCGATGATCGAGGCGCTCTCGCACCACGACTTCCTGTTCGCTCGAAAAGACGGTTGAGACTGGCGCAAAGGGATGCGTGCAAGTCTCTGTTTGGACAGAGCTTATCTTTGTTCGCGACCCATAAATGCGTTGTGATAGGATCGCCGCCCTTCGATTTGAGCCACGCGCCCGTAGCTCAGCTGGATAGAGTACCTGGCTACGAACCAGGTGGTCGGGAGTTCGAATCTCTCCGGGCGCGCCAATTTCTCTTACCGCGACAACGTCTTGCCGCGGTTCACTTCTCCCACTCGTCGCCGTAACCAGGTGGTTGCGGGGGAATTGTGGGACTCGCCGTCGCAGACCTTCTCCGCCGCAGCTATCAGGCTCGTGAGCTCGGCTGAAGAGTAGTGCGTCGTGATCCGACTGCTCTTGTGGCCGAGCAGGTCCTGACGATCTTCGAACGACACTCCGGCCGCGCGAAGTCGCCGGCCGAACGTGTGCTTCAGATCGTGGACCCGCACTCTGCGAAAGCCATCGGCCGCCTCGTCTCCGGTTCGCTCCTTCCACTTGTCCGCGGCGCGAACACGAGCGTTTTGCCACGCGGTCGTGTTCATGCCCGTTAGTGGAAAGCCTTTCCGTGCCACGAGCGGATTTCCAGCCTCCGACTTCTTCGGCTTCGGAAACCGAACGAAGACGTGCTCCGGATGCTGACCTCGGACACTGTCGATGACCGAACGCGCGACGCGATTCAGAACGACCAGGCGGTCCTGACCGTTCTTCACCTTGTCGCCTTCGATGATGAACACCGATGTGTTGAGTTCCGGAACCTCGATCTCGTCGGCCCACTTCAACCCGCAGACTTCCTGTTCGCGCAGGCCGGTGTTGACCTTGAAGAGCGACATCCGCGCGAGGTAGTCGGGCAGCTCTTGGAATAGAGCTGCCTGTTCCTCGCGCGAAAGCGGATAGGGCGCTCGCTTGTCTTTGACCGGAAGCAGCTTGATCTTCGCTGCGTGTTCCAGCCAGGTCATGCCGCGCTCGTCCCGCCACTCTGATGCCGCCAGATTCAAGATTCGCCTCACCGTGCCCAGCGCCAGGTTGATCGTCGTCGTCTTGACGCCATCCGCTCGCCGGCTGGCGATGAAAGGCTGCAGGCTTTCCAGATGCACTTGCTTGAGAAACAGGTTCCCGATGAAGGGATCGAGTTGGGCCAAGTGCAGCGCATCGTCGTCGATACTCCTCTTGTGCTGGTTCTCGTTCAGGAACTTGGTCGCTGCGGCGCGAAACGTGCGATCGGGTCTTGCGCCGTAGAGCTGCGCCGCACGAATCTCGTCGATTCGTTTGGCTAGCAGCTCCTGGGCTTTGACGATCTCGCCTGTTCCAGTGCTCTCGCGAATGCGCGTTCCTCTGAACACCTTGTCGATGTGCCAGGTCCCACCGCGCTTGGTGAGGCCTGACATTTTCTGGGTTCCCATAACTTGCTCCTGTGTGAGCGAGCCGCATGGCACCCGTTGCGGCTCTTATAGTCATCCGCCCATGCATCGAGGTCAACGCGGTCGAAGGCGATTCCTTGAATGCCGATGCGCAGGGTGAGGACGCACGGCCGCACTTCGCGGTTGAAGCGGTTCTTGTCCATGCCGAGATAGGCGGGGGCGTCGCGCAATCGGATGAAGCGTGGCGGCGCCGTGTGCGCTTGCGATGTGTGGTTCTGGGCGCTCAAGGACGAGTTGTCACTCATGGCTGATGTTTTCACGCCGTGAGATCCGCTGTCAGATGAGGTATCGCCGGAAATTCGGACTAAACCTTGATGACGTGTGGCGCTCGAAATCTAGTTAGCACCGGTGAATGTACGGTGACGCCAGCCTGACCTGTCCCTTGGTAGCTACTGGTTTCGCCCCGAGGATTCACCCGGCGCGCTACCACCGGTGTGTTCGCTACGCACGGCAAGCGACGCGCTGCCGTGGTGCTCGCGCCTGGGGAGCATCGAGCACGACGGTTCAGCTGGATCGCAATGGGCGATGATGCTATGCACGATTGCCGACGAGCACGGTGTCGTCTGCTCAAACATCCATCTGCTCTTTGACGGCGGTGGCTTTCGCCAAAACTCGACCGAATAGCAACGCAACAGGCACATTCGCGATGTGTTTTCTACGCCCAAATGCCAAGACAAAACGATTCGCGGCATCGAGGGTGTAGCCACGTGACGGGATCGTAAGAGTTGCATCGATTTCAAAGATCGCATCGGTGGTGCCTTCCGGCGGTACTCCAGCAGTCTCCGCCATGAGAACTTTCGATACGCTCTCAATCGCTCGCAGCGCCTCCGCAATTGCGGGCGTATTTGCTCCTTCTGCAACGCTCGCTTTCCAAACCCCCGTCAACGCAGAACGAAAGGCTACGAATGCCGGAGCTGCTCGCCTGTCCATTGTCGTGCCCGGTGTAGTGTCGACGAAAAGCCGAAGCTTCAGGGCCTGTTCCGTTTCGCCGCGTTCGTCGCTGCTCTCGGCTTGTGAAGCTGCCATCAACGTGTTTGCTGTTGTCCGCTGATCTGTGTAGAGCGCTGCGCCAGTGAGCTGAGCGAGGAACATCGCGAGTTCGAAATTTATTCCGCGAAAGTGCTGGAGCTGGCCATCTTCTTCGCCGCCAGACACGAGTTGAATCAGCGCCAGTGGATCTCGCGCGTGCTTCTTGCGGAAATAAGCGACAGTCTTCGTCAGCTCGTCTTCCCCGATGCTCGGGGAACTGAGTCGTATCTGATGACTTAACGCTTCGTCTGGCAGTCTGCCTATCGCCCGACGAAGGTCGTCCTTTCCGAGTGCACGTGCCAGGGATCGATCTTCCTGAGACAGCTCGACATTGCCCGCCCTTGCCTTGGCACTATTCCATGCCATCTGCCGGAACGTGTCGTTGATCTCGAGTAGATCGGGAATCATTGCACGATTCCGGCTTGCACAAACGGAATCAGCGTCATAAAGAGCGCAACATTCTTTATGGTCTGTTCCTTGTACTGACGGGGTGACTCGATGGGACTGTATTCGGGTCGGACAAACGCCCCGTTCAAGAATGGATTGAGAACAATGATCTCGTCGAAGTACGGAATCCATCCGATAACGCTCGCGGCGATCGTTCGGGGATCAATGAGTCCGATGTAGAGCGCACGTAGCTTGCGCCCGTCTGGCCGCGGCAGCAGTTCTGCAAGGTTCGTGTCCTTTGGCCAGAGGGAGGCATAGGCAGTGTGAATTCGGGCGACCTGCTCGTCCGTCAACTCACGTCGCACGTCTTCCCAACTCTTGCCATTGTCGAGGCCTAGGATGTCCTCGATAGCTCGCATTAACATCAGATTGCGTTCGCGGATGCTGAAGACGTTCGCGGGCGGCCGATCCGCCAGATCGAGATCGCGACAACACTCTCGGAATCGATGGCCGCTTCCGCAGACGCACCAATCCTCCGGTCCGGGCTCTGACTCAGGCGAGTCCTTCTTCAGGTACTCGTGAGCCTTTGAAGTTCGGCCGTACGCATCTTGATAGTCTGTTTTTCCGTCCTTGTAGCCGATGTAGGTCTCGCCACCAAAGTGCCAAAGTTCGTCGTCTGGGGGCAGCAAGACTCCGGCATGATCCTTCCAGGTAGGCGATGCCGTTCTCTCTGGGTAGAGCCACGCCTCCTCGGTCGCAGCAATAAAGCGATGTGCACGTGACTTCAGGATGTGATTGACGGAGACAACCTGTTGGGCGTTGAGTTTGCGCGTGCGGATCCACTTGTCTATTCGCGAGATGGTCTTGCCGAAATGGCGCGCGTTCTCCCGTTCCAGGAGAAGGTCGCTTCGCCCGGGGTTCTTTGCATACTCGAGGTTCGTAAGGATTAGGCAGTGGTCCTTCCCCAGCGGAAACAGCGTCTGCGATCCTTTAAGCGCGATGTCCGGATCACTTGGATAGGCGCACTGAGTACTGCCGGGCGGGCAGTCGGGGTGATAGATGGTGACGGGGTGATCCGTGATGATGAATTTGATGTCGGAATCTTCCGCTGACACGATTTCGCGTACCGCCTCCATCCACATCGTGCAGTGCATTTGGCGGAGGTGCTGCATCTCGATCATGAGGCGCAGCTGGTCCAACTGTGGGTACTGACCTCGAATCCAGTCCAAGCCTTTTGGGGTTCTCAATTTCTGTGCGTTGAGGTATTCGAAGAAGCGCTGGAATAGGTCGTGAATTTTTCGCAGGTCTCCTTCTACGACCGCGCGAGTGGCAGTTGCGCCATCGTTGTCGATTGCGCCGAACAGAAACCGCTGAACCTCGTCGTTCTCGACCCCACCGAAAACGGTCGTGTAGAGATCCTGTCCCCAGAAACAGAACCTCGGTGAGTTTTGCTGCAGGGCAGGAGGCCCCACCTCCCTACCGTCGGGCAAGAGTATTCGTTGCGGAGCGAGGTCCAGATAGAAAAGCCGAGTCGTTGCGTCCGTCAGGAAGCGCTTCTGGTGCCACTGAGGAACGTAGTGATTGCGATGAGTCGTCATACTTTTACGATAGCCATGTAGTGAGTCCTTCGCCGGTTCCCTAGCCAATTCGCGTGAGCGTCTGCGGGCATATTGTGCTCCGCGCCGGTTCAGTTCTGCAGTAGCCGCAGGCCAGTCTTAGCACCGGTAGCGGCCGGGCGGGCCGAGCTTCAGGGGCATAGCTGTCAGCCTAGTTCTTGGCAGCCCATCTACCAGATTCCGGGCCGGCGGCGCGGGGCTCGGTCTCGACATGGGGCTCTCTATGCGAAGCGAATCGGCAGGGTCGTGTTTTGGAAGTACCTAACCGTTGATGAAGTGCGGCCCTCCGACTTCAGTTACAACGGTGAACCCCAGGTGCGTGCCAGTGTGAGGTTTCGGCCAGATTCTGGGTGAAACGCAGGATAGCCTGCGGCTTGCTGTTGGGACACATTGGGTCCCATGAGTTGTACGGAAATCTTGAAGGCGCGGGTCTCGCCGGAGATCAAGCAGCAGGTGAGATTCGTCGCGGAGCGCGAGCTGCTGACGGAGGCTGCGTGGCTGAAGCGGCTGGTCATCCGGGAGATTCGGGCTGCTCACGGAGCGGACGCTGGCGAACGTGAACCCTGCCGCGTCGGTGATGCCCGCAAGCCGAGCCGACGGCGCAGCAGGCCTGTGGTTGTAGCCTCCCATGTTCGTGCGGCTGAGGAACGAGGATCGGCTGCTCCTGGATGCCCGCGCGGAAGCGCGCGGAATGCGGCCGGCGACCTATGCGTCCGTCCTTCTTCGCGCGCACTTGCGCAAGCTCGCGCCGCTCCCCAAAGACGAACTGCTCGCGCTCAAGCGCAGCATCGGCGAGCTCGCGGCGATCGGCCGCAACATCAACCAGATCGCCAAGGCCGCGAACGAAGGCGGCCGATTGCCGGGTTCGGTGCGGGATGAATTCCGGGCGATGCTCAAGGTCTGCGAGGCGCTGCGCGACAACACCAAGGCACTACTGAAGGCGAACGTCACGAGCTGGGAGAGCGGCCATGGCGAAGACGTTTAGGCTCCCCAAGGAGGAGCCGCTGCTCGATATCGTGAGCTACGGCGGCGGTGGTCCCGCGAGAATGGCGGTCGGCTGACGCCGGCGCAGGTCGAGCACATCCGGCGAACCGTCCAGCGTGCGCCGGAAGTGGTCGTCAAGGTCCTGCTCGCGCGCCAGCAACGATCTGAAGGCGGCGGGGAAACATCTCGACTACATCAGCCGATATGGAGAGCTTGGACTCGAGACCGACGACGGCGAGTCGCGGGAGGGCAGATCGGAGAGGCGCTCCTGGAGGATTGGGATCTCGACATCGACGATGTGCGACGCCAGTCCGCTCTCGCCGCCACGAGGGCAGACAGCCGCCGAAGCTCGTTCACAAACTGATGTTCTCGATGCCACCCGGAACGCCGCCGGCGAAGGTGCTGGCGGCGGTTCGCAATTTCGCGCGCGAGGAGTTCTGGGGTCAGCACCGATACGCGTTTGTCTTGCACACCGACGAAGACCATCCGCATGTTCACCTGGTCCTGAAGGCCGTGAGTGAGCAGGGCGTGCGTCTGAACATCAGGAAGGCGACGCTGCGGCACTGGCGGTCGGAGTTTGCGCGGAATCTACGACTGCTCGGCGTTGCCGCGAATGCCACCGAGCGTGCGGTTCGCGGCGAAACCCAAAAGGCGAAGAAGGACGGCATCTACCGGGCGAGCCTGCGCGGAGATTCCACGTACGTTCGTGCGCAGGCCGAAGCAGTTGCTTCCGAGCTTCTCAAGGGCGGCATTCGACTCGAACAAGGAAAGCAAACGCTCGCGAAAACGCGCAAAGCTGTTGAAGACGGCTGGCGCTCAGTCGCCGATCTAATTGCCAAGGAAGGTTACCGTGACTTGGCAGAGTCTGTGGGGCGCTTTGTCGAGGGAATGCTTCCAGTCGCCACCGAACGCGAAATGGTTGCGTCCGCTCTGCTGAGCGAAGCCAGGCGCAGGGAAGTTAGTCAGCGTGGTCACGTTCGATGAGCGAGAGCCTATCTTGACGGCTTTGTTTCGAGTGGATTCTGGCTCTGACGTCGATCTAAGGGCTGCTTGTGTGACGCGTCGATGATTTCAACTAGTTTGCTCACGTTGTTCTTCCTCGACCAGGATCGTTGAAGCGTCAGCGGTCCGGTGCCGTCACAAGCAGCAGGGGGCGATTCTTCATGTCGTCGAAGGAGATTGACACGCGCGGCAGATCCTCCGAGAAATAGACTCGTGGGCCAAGATGGTAGAGCTTCACGCGGAAGCCGTCACAATCCTTCACCTTGCACTCGCGACGTCCAACATGGCCACCACCCGAGAATGGCTTGTTGCTTCCAAGGTGATAGTTGATTCCTCGAACCGAGATGATTTGGCTCGCATCACGATACTTGAGCAACTCCCTTAGTCTTGTCTGTTCGGGACAAGATGAGTTCTTCGTACAGCCGATCGGACGCAGGCACGGAACGCGATCCATCGCGTATGTAAGCGCCTCCCGCAAAGTGGGGCTTGCGAGTACTCGCCGGAACGACGATGGCCAAGATGTTCTTACCTTCGAACGTGAGAACGTGCATCTGATTTAGTGATCTGCGGATAACACTCTTCCAGTACCTTCGAGTAGCGCGCTTGGAGCGCGTCAGGGTTTTCAACTCCAAGTACTGCTCCTGACTTGTCGTGGATGCCCACGAAGAGCACTGCCTCCTGTCCCTGTGGTGTGGAGTTGGCGAAGGCAACTATGACTTTACGCGCCTCTCGATCTTTGAATCCGTCTGGCTTGCGCTCAACGAGACTGAGCTCTTCAGTCTGGCCGGCCTTCAACATTGCTATCAGTTGTGAATTCGTCATCGTCGCTCCCGTTGCCGGTACTTGCGCTCGCGGCCGCCGCGCGTCTCTAACTAAGCGGCAGAAGCAAAGCCTGAATCTCCAGAGTCTGCTTTCGGGAACGCCAGCCTCGTTGGCGTATTTCTGCCACATCTTGATTGCCTTGCGTACTTGATCGATGACGCGCGGAGCTGTGCCGATTCCAAACCGGTCTGCAACTTCGAGAAGATCTTCTGTATTGAAGTCCTTGAACTTGCCGTTGATCGACATCAAGTGTTGGTGTGTCCATTCGCTTGTTGGGCTGTGGGCGAAGGTAACGTTGTATGCTGGCGCAAACTCCCAGGTGCTTCCACGCTTCAGGCGAAATGAGAAGTTCTTCGAGTGGTCGTCGCAATCGCGACCCATCGCATTGAATGCCATCCGTCGGAATATCTCTTCCCGATCCGGATATGGAAGCTTTAGAAGGCTTGCCGTGTCGAATAACTGTGCGTAGCTGTTGGTTCCCTTCTTCTTGTAATCGATGTGGCTCATCGCGCCGAGTGTTTGAATGTGATGGCGGACGTTGCCGACGTCTCGGTCGAATCTTCGAGTCATGAAGTGTGCGCGACCGTTTTCCTCGTAGCCGGCAGTCGGACATTGCGATGCCGGCGGCTTTTGCCATGAGGGAGTAGGCGAACTCGATTCGTCCGTAGTGCTCTGAAGCGCCGAGGTCTTTGTCTTTTTCCATCCCGTCGAACTTGAGCAGCCAGTGCTCAAATCCGGGTGGAGCGTCGAGCTGCCCACTGCGGATTTCTTGGGTGTCTGGGTTCCAAGCAATGACCGCCTTCGCGCGCGCGCCGCCGGCCGACGCCGACCTCGATGATGCTGCGAAGTGCGGCATTCGCGTGGCCGTCATCTTCAATCGTGCCCGTCACTGCCTTGCGCGCCACGTTGACGAGTTCGCTCATTTGTATGGCGACGGGAGTCTTGGTGGCTGGGCCTCGAGCGGGTTTGAACTCCAGGGCACCCATTGCGCGATTGCTCATGTAAGCAAGGCGGTCGAGCGGCGTAATGTCATTGGCAGAGATACCGCGATCTGCCATCCAGCGATCGATGAGTGCATTACCGAAATCATCGGGTAGCGCATCGCTCAGAAGTGCCGGCAGTCGTTTGTATGTCTCGACGGGTAAATCGGTGAAGAGATAAGTTCGATCAGGTTCAAGAGGCATCTGAATGGGCGCGGCTCGAAGCCCAGCTTTCGAAATTCCGGTGTGTAGCGGAAGGCGTAGTAGGCGTAGCGAGGATCCAGGACCGTTACACCGGCGCGCACATCCCACATGAATACGTCAACGCTGGTGACACGCGCGTTCCTTGATGGAGCACTTCGCTGCGGTTTTCCGGCCTTCGATTTTTTCGTCGTCTTTTTCTTTGCCGCCATTCAATGTTTCTCAAGTGCGCGTAGATCGCGCCGGGGCGGCGCGTTGTCTCGGGGTTGCCGATTCGGTGTGGGTGAGAGGATTGATTGAGGCAACCGGAGCGATCGTCGTGAGCCAATCCGCACGATCGAGGGCTCGCAGTATTGAAACTAGCGTCCTCACTGTGGAGCCTCTGCCGTTCTCCAAGTTCTTGAGTGCGCCAATACTGATTCCGGCCCTTTCCGCCACCGTTTTCTGGTCAATGTTCAGATCTAGCCGAAGCGACTTCAGATTTGCGCCTAAGGCGGCTTCCATCTCTTCAATCGTTTCATGTGTTGCCATGGTGATTCCGGATAAAGGTCGTAAATGTATCTTTAGCCTGCGCAGGGCCATAGAAGAGCTATATTTAAGTCTCTTATACGCCGACCACTGATGTGGTCAAGTGACGCCTCATAAGAGACATAAATAAGGTCGTAATTCACTATAACGACCGTAAGAGACTTAATAAAGACTATTATCCTGAGTGAGTCTTCCGATCAGCCCTGTACTGTACAAACATACAGCCATCGAGTTCTGCGCATATTCAGCCGACGGCGCCAGAGGACGACAAGCCGTCCATCAAACTTTCAAAGGAATGCGGATGCCTAAAGACCTCGAAGATCCCGCCGCTGCACGCCCCAGCGCCCAAGTCCTTCATCTCAAGAACAAGACATGTATTTATTGTGGGACTTCGCAAGTCGCCGATTCAACAACCTGGGAGCACGTCATCGGCCGACGCTTTGTGCCGAAAGGCACGTTGAATGGGAGATGGAATTTGATCGCGCAATGCTGCAGCCCCTGCAACGGAAAAAAGGCGGATTTGGAAAATGACATTTCCGCCATTTTGCTGCAGGCGAATGGATTCGGAGAGTGGCCGATCGACGATCCGCAGCTTACGCAGGAAGCTATCCGCAAGGGCAAATCCAAACATCGCTCGACGGGCCAATCTGTCAAAGACAGCCGCTCGAAACTCTCTGTCCCCATCGAAATGGATGCACGAAGCCGCCTCACCTTCGGGCTAGTCGGGCCTCCTCAATTGGATTCCGCGCGGGCGGCGCAGCTTGCGTGGTATCACGTGACCGCATTTACGTATCTCACGACGTTTGACACCAAAACGTCAAAGGGGCGATTCCCGAGCGGAGCATTCTCAATATTCAACCAGCCCTTCAATCGGATTGGGGCAACGTGATCCAGCGAAAGTTTGCGCAGGCGACGGCAGCTTGGGACGTGGCCTTCGCGGTGCGTACCGCCAACGGCTATTTCAAAGCCCTCATTCGTCGACACCCGAGTGCCGTTTGCCGATCCTTCGCGCTCGAATGGAACATGAACCTGCGCATCATCGGGATGTTTGGTGATGACGTCGCCACCGAGGCATTTGAAAAAGACCTCCCGCAGCACAAATTCCATTTGCTCGGAGCCGACATGCGTTATCGCCAGGAAATCCCGCTGGCGGCCACGGACGATGTCCTGTTCGACTGGGATGCCGAGTCACCGAGCCGAGATATTCCGAGCTAAGTGGAATGAAGCTGAATTCTGTTCCCTTCGGCCATCTGGTGCGCAAGTTTCGCAGCGAGGAAGAGATGCAACGCGAGCTCGAAAAGCCAGACGGACAGCTGCGACGCTATGATGCGCAGAGATTAGAGCCCCTGTTGCCCCCGCCTAAAAGCCAGGCGCCCCTTGGATTGACCTTTGTACTCCCCACTCATGATCGCCATCTTCACGATGCGGTAGCTTGGGCCGGCTACTGGTTGAAGCGCGAGTTCGGTTATGACTGGGCACCCTTTCAGCCCGAGGTATGGAAGGAACGAGGTTGGCGCGAGGCTTTCATCTATGTCGCCGATACCCAGGGGGGGAGTTCGTGCCGTGGGTGCGGGCGCGTGCCGTTGGGTGGAATACTCGAATCTACCTCCAATGCGCGAACTCGCATTCGTGTGGTTTCACCCTCATTTCCGCCGCCGCGGATTCTTGTCAGAGAGTTGGCCGAACCTCATCAAGAGATGGGGGCCATTTATCGTTCAGCAGCCTATCAGTGAGAGTATGAATCGGTTTCTGGCTCGGCAGGATCACCGCTACATCGAGACTACAAACGGAAGCGCCACTCAGATTGAGACCTACGGCTGAAGCATCGCGGCGGGCGTGCAGATCCGCATCACTGAGGCGTTCGCCTAACTATGCTGTGAAGCGTTCCGTTTCTAGGTCGCCAATGGACCCACTTGAAAGTCTAGGAGTGGCTTTCCAAGAAGTTCATCAAAGTCTGCTGCTGCTCTGACCCAGTGGAATCCCCAAGGGGTCAGCAGCAGCACGTAGCCCCGCTCTTGATGGTGGTGTCGTTATCCCAGAGTCCTAGTTTGTCGATGTCGACAAGTAGCGCCGTCAATCCATCGTCATCCAACACCACCTCATGCGGCTGAATCCCCTTGCAAGAATGTGCGCATCGATCGCCTTCGAGCCTAATGTCGGCTCGCTCGTGTAGACCGCCATGACCTTGCCTCCGACCGCCCATTGATCTCACATTGCCGATCGTATTCCGGACCGCGGACGATTCCTGGGGACGAACCGCTGATTCCAAAAGATCCTTTGGTGGAATCGAAAGACACAGTCCACGGCATCGGTATGTTGGCACTGAAGCGACCGACGATTGTTCTCGGCGGGCTCGAATGAGCGGACCGATGCGGTGTTGTACTCCCGGAGCATCTGAAAGAAGCCGAGGCCGCGAGTCAGTGCGTCGTTCACGTCGTCGAAAGAAAGCAATTCTGCATAGCCTCCGTTCCGTTATGCAGGCGCAACCCATCATTCCAAATCACGTAGTCAGCGTGCGATATGCCGTTGCGAATGTCATCTCTGAACGCTAGTTCCAGCAGCGACGATAGGCGGACGAGCCCCATGTCTTTGGCAGTTACAGCGAGGTCACGAAAGGTCGCATTTGCGTTCGGGCCGATTACCCTTTTTGGCGCCTGACGGACCCGAACGAGATCCTTGAAGGGCCATAGCAAATAGGGCTTCAGAGTCACGACGCCCATCATGTTCTTGAGCGACTCGTAAATTCCGCCAGCCTCGGCCAATTGGCAGTAGAGCATCAGAATATGGCGTAGCCGCATTCTCGAGACGGGCTGCTTACTGTTCGAGATCGCGACGAATTCCTCAAAGACCTGATTGGCTGTAATCGTCGTGGCCCATCCGGCGTCTTGTGCGCCCCAACAACTTTCCTCCCAATGACGCTGCGAAATCGAGCTCGTTAAGCTGTCTCGCAAATGCGTAGAGATGCGACAAATGAACATTGAGCTCTGTCAGGTATTCGGTTGGCTTCATGGGATATCGCAAGGGATGGCCGCCTAAACGTCTGTGTCTTTTACTCACACCTACATTGAGCTCCATATGCACCGGCCGCGCTTCGTCAATGGCGGCTTTAGCCTGGCGCCGAGACGCACATCCTTACTTTGAATTGCAGTCCTCATCTAGATGCTTCAATTCCGCAACCAGCTTTCGCAAGTGCTGCCTGGTGCGCTCGGATTGAGCCTCCGTGTGCCACCGGATGCCGCCGAACTTCCATCCCAAATGCTCCACGATCTCAAGGCTGTTCAGGCAAATCGTAGGCAGACCGGCTAGTTGGATTGACCAGCCCTGCGCATGGAAGTGAATGAAATTGTTGCGCAGCTCGTTTAGCTGTCCGATCGCCTCGTCCTGATATTCGGTAGCCGCAAACTTCGAGTGTTGCTTAGCCTTCTTGTAGAGCGCGCCGAAATAGTCAAGGTCGAGTTGCGAAGGATACGGCTCGCCCGACCGGTGGGCCTTCAACCAGCCTGCGGCATGGCCCGACTTAAGCGTAGACAGAGTGTTCCCCACAGACAAGGCCATGACAAACATCCCCTGAGCCGCTGAATGGATCGCGATCAATGCCCACTTCCATTCGGATGGGTCTGCGCGAACGAGAGCGAGAGTCTCCGCCGCCTTTCTCAGCCATCCCTCGGTGTCTAGTTTCTCGTCGGTCCGAAAGTACTGACGGTTCTTCTTCATTGTGCTTCGGAAGTGGCAATCGCCCAGCACGCCACGAACGGGACTACTATCATTGTTCCGATCTTGGATGTGCATCTTCGGCGCTTGGTGTCACCGACGGCTTCTTCTTCGCGGTGTGCAGTTTGGCGAACGCAAGAAAGGGTTCGAGGGCGTCGGTGGCGTGAACAATCTTTGAGTATAATTAAAGTCCCCCACGTGTAGTTCGCCAGCAGGCTGCCGGCGAATGTTTCCAAGTTGAGTCGGCTCAGGCGCAGCGAGTGCGTTAGTGTGGACCAGGTTCCGTGCAGAATTCTCGATCGGTCGCGGACCAGGTCTTTGGCCAGTTGTTTGACGGTGAGCTGCGACTGCGGCGAGACGAGTTCGTCGGCAGCAATTCCATAGAACGCCGCGATGGCTTCGCAGACGCCTCGCTCGCTGCCGCTGGTCTTCTCAGCGCGCATCAGCACTTCGATGCATGTCTCTAACTTCGTGACCGCAATCGTGTCCAGCGGCTCAGCCAAACCTTCATGAAACCAGTAGGCCGCATCGGCCCAAGCAGTTTCCAGCACTCGAAACCCTGCGGTAGGCTGGATGAACGTTGCAATTCGGCGCCCCACACTCTTCAGAATGTTGTCGCGCTGCGCGAGTACTCGTTCGAATACACCGTCTCCGAATGTGACGCCGGGAATCTGCTTCTGTAGCCCCCCGGCGGTCGCGGCCGTGCTGCGCGAGAGTGAGACGCGATAGCGGGGCACCGTTCGCCCGCTCAGCCGCGCGACATATTTTGAGTCATCGGTCTGCATGGCTAGCTGTACACCTACCAACGCGAGGTTGACGGCCAGATCCGCCCACTCGCGCGAGCGACCTGCTAGGCAGCGATCGACGGACACCGTCGCCATCCAATTCGCAGAGCCTTGACTCATCGCCTCCAGCAGCGGACGCACCGTGACTTCGAGCAGCGCTGGGTCCGGCTTGAACTGACGTTCGACGAAGTACTCGCCGTACGTGAACGTCACCGGTCCTACAGCAAAGGGAGGCGCCTCGCGCGGCGGCAGGATGCACGGAATGAAATGCTCGAGTCGTCTTGCGTCTGTGGAGAACCAGGTTGCAACACGTTGCTCAACCCGCGCGATGTCTGCGGCGCCAAGGCTATCAGGCGAACGTCCCAGAAAATCTTCCAAAATCGCATGGGTGACCTGCTCGCGCAACGCTGCATACGTGCATCCGCGCTCGTAGTCCGTCGTGCTGCGGAAGAGACGTTCCGATAGATCAGCAATGGCCGCGGTCGCCGCACGCCGGATGCCGACTATGCCTTCGGGGCCAATCTTCCCGCTTACGAAATCTAGGTGGTTGAGGTCCGCCTGCGTGACAGGCTTTGCGTTGGACGGCTCGGACTGAATGTTCGCGACGATCTGCCGCAGTAGCGACAATGTTGTACTCGCGCCTGTCACGTTTGGCTGTCCCTGCTATGGCCTGATGCAAATTGGCGTACCGAAGTTTGACTTTGACACGAGAGTCTCAGGCCGGCGCTGAGGAACTCACCGATCAAGGCACGGGAGGTAGCCGGTTTCGGAGTTACGCCCGCATGACCTGAGTACGGACCGAAAGCCCCGTGCCCTCGCCGAGATCGAGCTCAAGCGCAAGCTTGAAGAACTCCTCCGCGGCCTTCTTTCGGTTGAGCCCGGCATTCTTGGTCAGCTGTCGCGCCGTCTTCCCGAGCGGAATCACATCGCCCGAGGTAACCATGCCGCACTCGTCCACCTTCGCCTGAAAAGCATCGATCACTGCCGCAGGCAGGTCAGGGCCGTAGATGAAGTAGTGAAGAAAGGGCAAGAAATGCGCGTGGCGCGCAATGTCGTTTCCGCGTGTTCCGTTCTTCTCGAAAATGTCTCGATGCGATGAGCCGTGCCCCCCGACGTTGTACTCGGGCTCTACGAACCAGTCCCAGCGGTGTGCCGGGATCGCATTGCGGCCCTGAATTGATCTAACAAGCTCCAAGGCCAGCTCACCGTTCTTCCGCCAGTGTTCCGAAGTATCGATTTGACGAAGGCCGTCGAACTCGATCTTTCGGACCAGTTCTTCCTCTTCCGGAGACAGCGGTATCGCAAACGTGTCCTTCATGCAAAGCCTCGCTTCTTCGCATCCTGCATGAGCTCGGAGAGAACCTCGTCCGGATTGCGGTGGCAGAACATATGCTCGATGGAGTTACGCCATATCGAGTAGTTCCAACTTGGCAGGGCGTCTCCGGCCGGGTAGTACTGTCCTGCCGGCTCATTCATATGGTGATCCATGATCAGGAGCCGATAGGGATGAAGGGAAAGATCACGAGTGTCTGCGGGTCGTTGAATCCCCGGAACGAAAGGGAAGGGTGGACGACCGTCACCGGGTGGTCGGACGTGATAAATCCCGGCGTGTCCGAGATCACCATGGACCAGCGCATGGTCATGAGCAACTCGGCTAGCCATCCAGCCTCCTTTACGCTGGCGATCCAGGCCATCTTGAGACCCCTCGTCATCCCCGTCCCTGAACTCGCCCCAACTACTCGTATCAATGGGGTATGTCTTTCCCTTGTGCTCGAAGTATTGAGGCAGCTTCGGGAGATCCTTCAGGAGGTCCACCATTTGCCGGTGAGTATTGTTGGAGAGTTCAAGCGATCTGGGATTCCTGAGGTACATCACTGCCGCCAGCAGCGAGGCCATCTTGCGGAAGGTCTGGTCACCGAGGTTTACGTACTCTGTCAACAGGAGCTCCCATGGCCGCTCGCCAAACCATTGTTCCAGCCTCGAAAGCTGAACCTCGAAGGAATAGTCCCGCTGGCCGCTGATATCCTTGGGGAGGATAGGAGCGGTCAGGAGGTCCGTACTTGGCCATGGGTTTCAGCTCCGGATCACCTTCCTCCTTGCTGAATCGCCAAATCTTCTCCTTCCTGTCCGGATCGGCCGCAAAAGCCTGAATATAAGCTTGCGGAACCCAGTGGTTCCGTTTCATCTTTGCCATGTTAGGACCCCAAGCTGGTCTTGGTGGGGGTGTTCTTGCTACTATCCCCTCAGCTTTCAGGAGATCCAGGCGACATCGAGCGCCTCCCGATCCAGGGGACCGAAGCCATCCTCGGGATGCGCTTTGTTGTAGTCGATGGCGACCTGGCCAATCAAATTCATGGTCAGGACGAGATGAAGAGAGAACGCTTGTCGGGCGAGCCTCTGATTCTCGACCGGGTAAAAGTAAGTCGCCCGTGAGATTGCATGCTCGCTCTCCATGACCTCAGTCAGTAGCTCTGAGGCCATGTCATGGTTCGAGGCATGAGCGGCGGCTGAGAGGTCGCCATAGACACGGGAAATGTCTCTTCCGAGGACAGCCACGGTCGCTCGCTTCTCTCGCTTTTTGATTCCCGGCATGAGACGCCACAATTTGAGCCAGCGTCTCCATCTCCTGGCGAAGGAGTGTGAGTGCTTGCAGGTAGCGACCTTCTTCGATTGCCAGTTCGCAGATAGGCATACCCACGACATAGGATGCGAAGAGAACTCTTCGTTCTTGGCTAAAGAGACCGTCTTGGCTTCGCTTGCCATTGGTCCGCAGGAGTACGCCGGCGAGCACGCCGCTAACTAGCAGATGTGCGTCCAACATGCGCCCGAAGGTGGCTTTGGTCTTGGCGCGAACCGATCGCTCGCAACCTTTTGGGCGCGATAAAAAGTCGCGCCGTTTCCGAGCAAACTGGCCTTCAGCTGCTCCAGCCTCGTGGGCCCGTCCAGGGTCCGTGTGGTCTCGTTTTCCATCGCAGCGTCTTTCATCACTCGAATGCCAGACAATTCTCACGATGTTGGCTCGGGTAAGCGATTCTCTGCGGTGGGACTTTACGGTTGTTTGGCCCGGTTCGCACGTACAGGTGGCTGTCACCTTGCATCGTGACCGGCAACTCACCACGAGACACGTCTACGACAACAACGATCATGTCATCGACGTGCGTATGCGAAAACCGGAGGACAATGTCTCCTTCGATCCGCGCCTTGAGCGTGTTGTGAGCGGATCCGATATAGGACTGAATCGCCGGTTGGTCGGTCCGTTAACCTAGCCCCAAGAGACTAGCTCTTGTTATTTCTACAACAACGGTACAGTCGTCGTCAATTCCGACGTAGATGCGGCCACCCTCGGCGTTGGCGAAAGCGACCACCGTCTTGACCACTTCTCCGAGCTTCGTTACCTGACGATTCTGGGCGAGCGGTTGCGCCGGATCGAAGAACGGCTTGAACTCGATCTGCTGCCCTTCGGCCTCCAAGCAGGCGCGTTGAACCTGGTCGAGGAGGTCTCGCGCGGGGGATCCGACTCGACGCCTGCCAAGGCCGGAGTGGCCGAATCGGTCTTCGCGCTGAAAATCGTAAGTCGCTCCGTCGGCGCCCATCAGGTAGTACTCTAGACGCTCCGCGTCCTCGGGGATTGATAGCTCGGCCCGAGCATCGGCGACCGCCACGTCGAGTTGATGAATCTTGCGGGCCTGCCAATACGCGCCTTTTACGTTCAAAGGCTCCTTGCCGACCTCGGTGCCGGAGACTTCGACCGAGATGAGTCCATCATCCGGGAAGGTGACGTTGGAGAAGTAGGCGTGTGTCTGCGGAAGCAGAAATACAATTCCGTCGCGTTTCCCGTCTCCGTCGCCGTGGTGAACCTTGAACGGCAGCCAGTCCTGAGCAGCCTCGTTGATATCCGGATAGTACGGGAGCTGTAGAGCCAGAAGCGGGCCCACATTGATTCTGTTGCTCGGCGTCGAGAAGCGCAGGCTCACTACATAGCCGGCGCGATGCATGTAGTCGTTCTCCAACGGCAGGAATTCAGTGGACCATTGCGGATTCTGGGATTGCTCGAGGACGAGGTCACCTATTTGCACGTGGCCTTGATGAAGCGCACGCGCAAGTTGTTCGCATTCCTCGCCCGTGAGGAAGTCTTCGTGCAGGCACGCACGCGGGTAGTTGAGTGACTGACGGGGTTGAGGAGGCGACTCGGGATCTCCGAGGACGATTACGCAACCCGCAAGCTCCGCCATTTTCCTTGCTCATCCTGCGTGAGAACTGCGCGACGGCGGAACACGCTTGTATGTCGGTTCGCAGCGAAGCTTTCGATCAGGCGATCCGGCGGCTTGTCTCGATCGAATTCGCGTTGCATGAAGGGCACCCATCGAAATTCATAGGGTAGGGGGTAACGCCAGAGGCTAACGCGATGCGCCCCGACGGTGGCCGCGCGAACACGAGACAAGATTTGCGCGTTCGGGCGGTTGGCTTCTACTGAGCTGAAAGTGCCCTGCAGGCTGGTTTAGGCGGCGGTTTCGACAAAGCCCCGGTCGTTGACGAGTCTTATGAAAAGTACCATTATGGTACTCATGATCGATATTACGCTAGATGGTACCAAGACAGATACCGGCCGCCGGCCGCTGGCGCGGGAGGACATTCGTCGAATTCGAGAGAGCCTGGGACTCTCGAGTATCGAGGCCGGCGAGATCATCGGTGGCGGGCCAAAGGCCTTCATCAAGTATGAAAAGGGGGAGGTGCAACCGACGGCTGCGGTGGCGAACCTGCTACGCCTCCTGGAGGCGAACCCGGCTGCACTGGCGACGCTCACCGGAAACAAGTCCCAACCCATTGAGCACGCCGATGCGGGTCCTTTCCACGTGACGGGCGGACACGTGGAGGTCCTCACGGATCGGAAGTTGGTCCTGCTCGCGCGACGTCTGCTGTCGGCTGAGGCGCAACAGCATGAGATCCCCGCTGGAAGCATTCACGTCGCGGAGAACTTGACTGCGGCCGATCAGGGCGAGGATGCCCACATCATTTGGGTGGGCGGTCCTGAGAAGACTAACTTCTTGCCGTCGCATCACTGCGTTTTTCAGCTCAAAGCAACCGAGGTCAGTCCGGCCGAGGCGGCTAGCGATCTCCGAAACACGGCAGGAGAAATCGAGCCGCCGATACGCGAGGCGATTGAAGCGGGCGGTACCTACGTTGTGCTCTGTGCACGCGAACTCACCAACAAGCAGCGCACGGCGCGGGAGAAGAAGATTTGCGAGGCGCTCGAAACTGCAGGCCTTGCAGTCCAACCCGAGCAGATCGTATTTCGTGATGCGAGCCAGATCGCCATGTGGGTGAACGCGCATCCGGCGGTGGCCACCTGGTTGTTGGAGCACACGCAGCCTGGCCTGACCGGACCATTTCGAGGATGGACACATTGGGCTGGGCGCCACGAGCACGAAAGTTCTCCTTTCGTTTCGGATAGTAGGCTCGAAGAACTGCGCCAGACCATACGCGAGCACGTCACCAGGCGTCGGACGGTCGTGCGGGTGGAGGGCGGATCGGGCGTCGGCAAGTCCCGCCTAGTGCTCGAGGCGCTCGCGCCTGGCGATGGCGATGAACTATTGAGCTCGATCAGCGATCAGGTCATTTATGCGGTCGAAAGCGACGTGGGCAGCGCCGAGATCAAGTCCACGGTGCAGTCGTTGGCAGACTCCTCCAAACGCGCCATCGTCGTGGTGGACCGCTGCTCGCCGGACACACATCGGGATCTGGCCGCGATCGTCAAACGCATCGGCAGCAATCTCTCGCTCGTCATCATCGATTTTGAACCCTTGGGAAGCGCGAGCGCGGCGGATGCGACTTGCAAAGTTTCCACCGCCGAGTCGAGCGTCATCGAAGGAATCCTCAGCAACAAGATTGCTGCATTGCCGAGCGAAGATCTTCGGCGACTGCTGAAATTCTCATCCGGCAATCCTTTGATGGCAGTGCTCTTGAGTGAAGCGTGGGTGCGCGGAGAGGCGGTATCCGCGGCGACGGAAGACTCGATGGCCGATTCCATTGTGCTCGGCCGACGTCCAAGCAACCCTGCTGCGCTCCTGGATGCGGCGCTCCGCGCGAGCGCCTTTGGATTGCTTGGCGTGTCCCAGGAGCGAGAGCCCGACGTAGACCTCATCGCCAACCTGGGTACGCCCCGGAGCGCGGACGAAATGCGCGCGGCGCTCGAGGAACTCGAGCGGCGCGGTGTCGCGCAGCGGCGCGGACGGCTTCTAACCATTCAGCCGCAGCCGATTGCTTTGGCGCTCGCCGAACGGCAGTGGCGACAGTGGGGGTCGAGCCGGTGGGATCAGGTCCTCACCGGTGATCTACCGGTGTACTTGCGCGTGCACGCAGCGCGGCGCCTGGCACAGTTGAATACGCAGCCGATCAATGGCAAAGACGCGATCGCCGTGCAGGTGGCCAAACATGTTGGCCGGCGAAACGGCCCGCTCGACTCGATGACGAAGCTCGGCATCGAGGGCCGAAGCACCGTCATGGAGTCCCTGGCGGAACTGGATGCCGAGACTGTCTTGACGCTCTTGGAACGCGTAACCGCGGGGCTCGCTTCGGAGGACCTGAAGAAGGTTGATCGAGGATATTCGCCGGACGCTGTGTCACGCGCTCGAAAAGATCGCCTTCTTGCCGCAGAGCGTTCGAGCGTGCCGCGCGGCTTCTCCTGAAGCTTGCGGTGGCCGAGGACCGAGAAGTGGTCGACGACGCCACCGGTCTGTTCGATAGCTTTTTCCCGGTGCTGGGCGGCAATACCGCCGCCAGCGGGGGGGTGCGACTCCAGGTGCTCGATGAGGCGGCGAAGTCGGATGACCTGGCTCAGCTGAGGATCCTCGTCAAGGCCCTCATCAAAGGTGCTCAGACCGAATCGACGATGCGAACCGTGGGCGCGGAAGTGCACGGCCATCGAGCCCGGCACTGCAAAGGTGGTTGCCACCGCTTTGGAAAGACGCGTGGGACTATATTGATCAGTGCTTGGAACGCTTGGTTGACTTAGCGGAGCGAATCGATGAAGTGGGAGGCTTTGCCAGGTCTGAACTCGGCTCGAGATTCAGAAGCCTCGTCACGCGCGGACAGATCGACTTCGTCGAGTCGACCGTGAAGCGGCTTGCCAGTGCCCATCCCTACTGGCCTCCGGCGCTCAATTCCTTGGGCGATATTCTTCAATACGATGAAGAGGGCCTGGAGCAGGGAGTCGCTGACCGAGTCCGAAAATTGATTGCGGATCTCACGCCGCGTGCGCAAGCCGATCGAGTGCGCTTTCTCGTCAGCGAGATGCCCTGGGACTATCCAGAGGACGAGAAAGTGCCGTTCGAAGACCGCGATGCTCGGCAGACTGCGGCGATCGAGGAGCTCACCCAAGACTTGCTCAAGGATCCGGCCGCCATTGCAGGCTATTTCTCGCAGGTGAGTGCGGGCGAACAACGTAAGGGGTTCGATTTTTGGCGTGGCGCTCGCGAAGCTCTCGCCGGATCCGCTGCGTTGGCGCGAGGGGATACTCGGCGCCTACGAGGCGACGCCTCCCGAGAAACGAAACCTCGTTTTTCTGGGTGGATATCTGTCCGGGCTCGCCGACCGCGACCCCGCGGCCGTGCAAGCTTTCAAAGAAATGGCTTGGAAATCACCCGTTTTCGCCGTGACGCTTCCGGCGGTCTGCTTTGCGATGGGCATCACGCCTGGGGACATCGCGTTGGTGCGCAAGAGTCTTGCCGGTGGATTCATCGAACCGCACGTGCTCGGTCAATGGACCTTCGGAGGTGTACTTGCCAAGGTTTCCGAAGAGGCGGTGGCGCCGATCATGGGAGATCTCATCCGGATGGGAAGTGCGGGGTTCGTTCAAGCGTCCGCGCTCCTCGGGATGTCTACTTCCTCAAGAAACGCGAGCGTCTGGACTTTGCGCCCGCAGCTGCGCCTTCTCGCTGAGCATGTTCCCACTCATGACGAAAGCCATCTTCGCGCCGCCGACGTCCATCACTTCAAGGAAATGATGGAGTGGGTCCTGGAGAAAGGGCCGTCGGACCCTGACGCGCGCGCCATTGCGGCATCTCTCGCCAAGAGTCTCGCGGCCAATCCGGACTACGACGCTCAAGGCGTGCTGAGGCCCCTGCTACCGAAGCTCCTATCCACCTACGGAGACATCAGCTGGCCCATTATTGGTGACGCCGTCGTGACCAATCAAAGTGCGCGTTGGAATTTCGAGCTCGCCTTGGGTGACCGGCACTCATTTTCCGACGAGAAGCGGCCGGCCATCTTGAGCCTGCGCGAAGATCAACTTTTCGGGTGGTGTCATGCGCATCCTGAGGTGGCAGCCGCGTTCGTCGCCTCCATCACGCCGATCTTGTTGAATCGCTCGACCGCCGCGGCCGAGCAGCAACTCCATCCCTTGGCGCTTCGCTTGTTGGATGAGTTCGGCGATCGCGAAGGTGTGCCTGCGCGCCTTCTCGGCGAATATGCACACCTTCAGCTGGTCGGGCTCACTGCAGAACTACTTTGTTCTGTTCGAAAAGCCGCTGGGTGACCTGAAATCACATGCGAAGGCCTCGGTACGGCGATGGGCGCAGGCGCAACTGCAACACATGATCGATCGGAAAGTTGACGCGAAGCGCGCGGACGACGAGCGCGATGCGGGATGGGAGGTTTGAATTTCCGCTAGATTGGAGGCCTGCAAATGACGCGAGTTCTTGGATCGGTTCAACCACACGCCAAGAGCGTCTGATCGGATCATGAAGACGCCTACGATCGCTCAGCTCGTCGAATGTAGCCAGGAGGAAGTACGCGCCAAAGCGCATATCTGGCAGCCACTCCTGTGGCTCGGCTGAGTTCCATGATTGACTCCGGCCACCTCTCCGTCTGGCGAGGGATCGTCGCGAGAATGGAAGATCTCGGCCGACTGAGGACTGAGTTCGGGGAAATCGGGCGGCTCCGTCCACGTCTTGGTAAATTCTTGGTTAGCGAGCTTGTGCCAACGCTGCGCGCCAATCGCGACGTTCAGGATGATCATCTTCTCTTGAAGATCGAATCGCTCATCGAACCGGTCCAGGAAGGAATTGTTCAGATGAATGTCACCATACTGAGACTGGCGGGGAGTTGGTGATGAAGGACGGCAACAAGCGTACCGTTGCCTTTTACGAAGGGTACCGAAGCTCTGCTCCTTCATCGATTGCGTTGGAGGTGTTTCTCTTGAGGCCGAAACGGTGACGCTCACACGCGGCTGACTTGCAGACGACATTGCTTTCCACAACGTGTATTCACAGAAGTAGATCACCATGACAGATGACAAGGGAAAAGTCGGGAAGCCAGACCGCAATCTGATTTCCTTCAAGCAGAAATACGAGTTCGACTACGCAGTACGGCAACTACAAAAGCAATTTCCCTAAGGAACGAAACAGGAAGCCAAGGACGCTCTTACTCAGGCCGCGAGGCAGGTGAGCCCCAGTGAGGGTCGCCAGAAGTAGTGCGGGCGGCACGTAAGAAGCTTCGGGATTGACCCGAGCGCCGGAAGCTTCGCTGAGTCTTGCGTCGACTCCGCCAAAGCGTACTTAATGCGCACGTCGAGTTCTTGCGACCTAACTTCAGCTCGCAGGGATTCGGCGGTCTTGTTAGCTAGCCGACGGCAGTACGTCGTACAAGGCATACGTGTAGTCGTCCGCGTCCTGAAACTGGTAGTAAGCCTTCTTGCGGCGTGCAGCAACCTTCACAACGATATGCTTTCCGATATCGTCGGCAGATACATGCCACACCCAATCAGGCTTTGGTGCCCAGTCCCGGCGAGTCTCGAACACGCGGCCTGACCGTTGCACGGCAAAGTGATATTCAGGCGCTTCGTCCCCCGGGCTGACGGCTGCCGGCTGAGATGTCAACAATCTCGCCAGCTCTCAGGATTGTGGCTTTTGGGTGGGACCAGTCGCCACCGCCACCCCTACCCCACGAGTTCTGATTCCTGTTTCCGAGGGAGTCATAGATCACGGTAAGCATCGCATAGCCTGCTTCACGGGCTTGGTCCAAAGCGTTCGAGTCAATTCGTCGCGACCATTGCCATAGGCCGGAGACTTTCTCGGGCGATATGGCGTGAACGTACCCGTCTTGCATCCGTTGCACATCTGCCATGATTCCGCGCGCTTTCTCTGCCTGTGAGCGATTGGTGAGGTCCGCCGACAAAGCGAGGAAAAAAACGGAAAGGCCCATCTGCCGCGATTCGGCAATTTGCGCCATGACCGTTCGACGAAATGTGTCGCGGCGGTGCTCTCGACATCGCCCCAGCTTTTGACTTGTGTCCCGAACTTCTTCTCGTCGACGATCGACTTCAAACTGCCAGACTGCATCGACTCCGCCGTCACGCAACGATTGAATGTTGTCGGCCCATCCATTGATGCCGAGTCTCGCGCTGTGATGGAACACAAACAGATTGAAGGCAGCAACAAGCTGTTCGTGGCTCACATTTTTCAGCTGCACAGTGGAAGCGGTGTCTAACTCATAGAGCTGAAGCAACTGCATGAGGCGCAAGCCGATGTCAGCCGTGAGCACGGCGGATGCTTGGCCGACGGCGTGGCTCTCGGCTGCATAAAAATCTTTGCCGGGCCGCGTGTACGCGCGCTCCAGCAGGTCCTCGATTCCGTTGTACTGCCGGTAGTAGTCGAAGAGATTGCCCTTACTGAATTCAATGGCGTGGAGTCCAGAGCACCATTCGGCAACTCACGCCCGATATTGAAGAAACCGGCCCCGAAATCCATGAGCTGTTGGAAAGCTCGCGCAGCAGCTGGTTCCTCTGCGCCGGCTAACTGCGCAACCTGAGCCGCAGTGAACATGACCTCAACATCCTCTACGGGAATATGATCTCGAATTGCTCGGATGACTCTGTCGAGCAGCTGCAGCGCTGGGTGTGCTGGATCTACATGCCAGAGTCCAATGGGCTTGATCCTTGAGCCATCGTAGAGCCGCGAATCAATCAAATTTGGGCGGAAATCATCTGGGATCTTCCCGCGCAGTCTGTCGAGGGCGCGTCGGGGAGAGAAATCCGAGTGCGCTGCTTCTTCAAGCCAGAGTCTTTCAGCGGCTGATAGCTGGTGTTCCTTAAACGTGTGGTATGAGCTCATGCCCGACCTCCGGAGCTGATGCGCTAATTGTGAGGCGAGTTCGATTCACCGATCGCTGCCAGTGCCGCCGTTAGGATCTTGTTCGCTCGGCAGGTTGTTCCAATCGATTTTCCCCATTTCTGGCTCAATGCCGCGCCTCATGATCTCGCCGAGTACATTGTGGCTGTAGATCGCGCTCCACGGGTGTTCGTGTTCGCTATCGCGTGGCAGGGCAGCGAATGGATCGTGCATGAAGTAGTCCTCGATCCAGGCCAGCTCAAGTGCGTCACGTTCGTCCATGGCGAGAAAGTTTTCATTGGCGAGCCGTTGCTTGACAAGAAGCGGGAACAGAATGGACGTAAACGCCAGGTGCGCCACTTCGGACCAGACGAAGCGCGCGCTATCGCGTGATTTGCCGTGGGCCGCGCCACCTCGAACATCGCAAAACTCGCGCGCCCACGCCTCGAGCGGTCGGAACGCTTTCGGCCGCGCGTCCCTCCAGCGCTGAGCGAGTGGGCCTGCGGACTTCGTCGCCACGTCCCGCTCCGGAATGACCTTGCGGAGTTCGCTGACGAAGTCGTTTACGTTCTGTGCGATGTCGAAAAAGTATTCGAAGGCGCTCTTGGTGAGCACGATCTCGATGTGTGTGGGGACGTTTTCGGAGTCGGTGTTGGCGCGATCAAACTCAACGATTGCCTCATAGGGCAGTTTGTCGGCCTCGTCTGCCTTGAGCAGCGCTTCGAGCAGGGATTCATCGAGTTTCATGGTGGCTTTCGACTCGACATGCAGCGGCATTACGAACGCGAACTCTTCGGATCTCCACATCCGGCTCGCATCTCCATCGCGGTGTCGGGTCGTGAATGAGAAGGCGCCGCTGTTGCTAGGCTGGTAGTTCTGGATGACGAAGGCATACGTGTCGAAATTGCAGTAGTCGAAGTGTCCACGGAAGAGTTGCCGCTCAGCTAGGGCGGCGAAGGCAACTAGTTCGCGTGCACGGAACCAGTTGCCGGCGCGTCGCGTCGTCGGCGTCTTGGCCGAGACGCCAGGGACCGATCTCCATCAGAGTCGCGGCTTCTACAGAGCACGTTCTTGCGGACGGCGTATGCCTTCAGGACTCCATCGATATCGGGCCTGGGTCACGTGCGGCCCATCGGCTGGCGCATGCTTGCGTTCAAAAGGGATGAGCCGGATCTTCCCGACGATGAGGGGCTGGCGCAGAGTGATCCAGGGGAAGAAGGCGATGGTGTTCGGCATAGTGGCAGCCAGTCAAAGCTCACATGAATATCTTTCTAAGAGTTCAAGGTCGTTGCGCGCGAAAATACTCAGGGAGATTTCGATAAACCGTCTGCCTACCGTGGCAGCGTATCGTACGGGCGTCGTTTACCAGTGCAGTTTGATAGAAGATCACACCGGACAAGATCTGCTTCTTGAGCGGTGATGAAGTTGTCTTGTCCTCGTTGCATTAGAACTTGCCAGACACCTCCGCCGCTCATGCCACCAAAGCTGGTTGGCAGTTGGGGGTTCTTCGAGATGCCGCGAACGTCGATTTCCAGATAGTCGAACTCCGCCTCGTGATACTCGCGGGGATTTGCGGAGGCCCCGACAAAGTACCTTTGGCAGCCTTTGATTGACGAATACCCTGGTCTTGGCGGCAGTGAGGTTTCGAACTCGCCGACCAAGCCGCTGCAAAACCAGAAGCCCTCCTGCTTGTCGATGTATGAATGCGAAGAATCGCTGCGTACGCTTGTCGATATTGAAGAAGGTCTTCTGAGCTTTGAGCATCCCGATGTCATTTTGCGCAAGCCTGATAAATCCGAGATCCGGACCGCGGGAGTCGTCGGAACCGCGGGCGATTCGGTCGACTTGCAGATGTTGGGGTTCGAATCGGAGGCGGCTCACCTTGCCGGTGTAATCGGCAATCATTCCCAGCGGCTCATCGCTACGTAGCTCGGCCACCACATGGTCCGCAGTTAGCACTCCATGCAGGCCTGCGGTTGTCACAAGTGTTCCAGCTCCAATGCTGATCAGATTCTCCTGTCCGTGCACATGGCTGATGTGAAAGAGTCCCTGACGGTAAAGCCGGCAATCTGATCGCAGACCGCATCAATGGTTTGTTGGGGGAGATCATGAACATGTAGCTTCTCCGTGGGCATCATCTTTCCTTGAGTGAAGTGGGTCGACCGCCTCGAAACCACAGTGCGAGGCAACTCTGTGTCCGATCTTGTCTCAAAACACACGCAGTTGCTGCATGGCCGGCTTTATGCCAAAGCAGACCAAGGACGCCTGGCTACCTAGCTATGTGTGGCGTTATCGACTGGTGAGCGGACGGAGTCGTTAGGACCGAAGTCATCGGCGGCGGTCTTGTAGCAATCCGTTCCTGCGGACAAGGACGGCAGTGTAGTAGGCTACGGGCATCAATCTGGAGATGCCCAGTGGAAGCGACCGAACTCTGGCAGTTTGCTTTGTGGGGCGGCGTAGGCGGCTTGGCGGCGGAGGTTCTGCATTGGTACCTGCTCTCGCGCCAGCCAGGTGGGGCTGCGCGCTTTTCTGGCGGGCCGATCTACTGGGTGAGCACGGTCTTCATGTATCGCGCTCGGCGCCTTGATTCCAATTCTCTACATTGAAGGCGTGGCCAGTGCGCTCCTTTGCTTTCACCTAGGGGCCGCGACACCGATGATTCTGCAGAAGCTGATCGTCGCCTTGCCGGCCGTTGCTCAGGCTCAGGGTGCCTCGACCGGCTTACGCGCATTTTACAGCTGGTAGCCACTCATGCTCGAGTGGGGCGCATTCGTCACGCTGGGCGATCCGCCGGCGACGACCGGGCTTCTTCCGCTCGAAGGCGCCGATGCCACCCGCGAACGCGTAGCAGATGCCTTCGCTGCATACCTGGATCGAGCTACTGGAAGGCGACTTCGCTGACAGAATTGTCGGACAAAGACACACCAGGCATCGTCTATCTCTTCGGGCACGCTTGGCTTTCCGATGAGGTTTTCACGATCGCCGCAAACGCCACGTGCGAAATGCGAGCACGGGAGGCTGTGCAGCAACTGGTCGCGCACTTCACGGGACCGTTACTGCTCATCGTCGATACGTGCCATGCCGCGACTGACCGACCTGACTTGCGAGAACGGCGCCCGCAGCACTGGACTGTGCTGTTCGCGAGCGGTGCCGACGAATCGGCGTTCTCGTTTTCCGGCAGCGGATCGCGAATGTCGCTTGCTCTGCTGCGCGCATCTCGCAGGCTTCGCAAGCGCGATGCCTTAGATGCACTCGATCTCTACATTCAGGCCCGCCGACAACTTTCACGCACCGAGGTCGTTGCAGCGCAGGCTGTCGGTTACTGGATTGATGGCGAGGCGCTTACGCTTTCGGCGAAGCACAAGGCGAATTCGGGCCGCCTGCCTCAGCCCCACCTTTGGGCTCGAACACTGTTCGTGACGATCGGCAGTTCGCTTGCTATTGCGGTGATCAGCGCTGCTTCGTACTACTACGGACATGCGCTCGTCGAGATTCGGGTCTTGCGCGAGCTCGTGAAAATGAGCGAAGGCGCGGTGATCACGGTGCATCGAGCTGATCTGGATGTCGGTAGTGAGGAGAGCCTGCGGGAGGCCTTCGTGCCGACTTCCGGCGTGGTCAACTTGCGTGTGCCGGTAGGCGATCTGATCTTGAGATTCAATGCTAGATATCAGGACGAAAAGGAACGCGCTCTAAACTTGCATGTCGTTACCACGCCGGGCTGGCGATTGGCTGCAAAACGGATTCGCTGGACTTTGCCGGATGAACATCAGGTCCGCGAACGAGCCGCCATGGCCTACGTTCCGCCTGTGCGCTGGTTGAGCGGGGTGGCTCGCGAGCCTGTGGTGGAAGCGCGAGGGTTTTGGATCGATCTGCGTCCAGTGACGAGCGAAGAATACCTATCCGTATTGCGCAAGGCCGTCGCTCGCGGCGAAGTCGATGCGATGCAGACACAAGTCGGGGTCCGCGCGCGCGCGCTTAGGAGGTCTCAAGGCGACAGGCCTCGATGCTTCGCTCGGGCAGCTCATGCAGGATCTCGAACCCGCTCTTCGGCAGATCGATGAAACGGTTCGCCGCGATGTGAGTAAACCGCAGTCGGCGCAGGTCGCCACTCTGGAAGAGGCCTGCGACGCGTGCCCTGCGCTCATGACCCGGGATGAGGCGGACCAATATTGCGCTAGCCGTGGGCTGCGTGTACCCAAGCGATCGGAATGGGAACTCGCGGTCCGCGGTGTCGACGGGCGACTCTATCCTTGGGGTAATCGCTTCGTAAGAGGGCGGGCAAATGTGATCGGGCTGCCGGAGAAGGGAGAGGCATATGCGCTAGCGCCAGTGGACGCGTTCAAGGAATATCGAAGTCCCTTCGGCCTTTGGGACACCGTCGGCAACGCAGGCGACTGGGTCGATTCCGAAGGCGGGTACCCGCGCGCATTTGCAGGAGGCAACTACCGCTTTAGCCCGGAGGATGCAACGGTTGTGTCGTTGTTGCCCGATACAGGCGAGATGGCGTCTATGTGGCCGAGTACGACAAGATGTGTCACCCGGATGGATTAGTAAGCTAGCTAGTCTCACCTAAGCTCAACGCGTTCTCGCGAGGCTTCCTACCACCTGGATTGCAACTCGGCGATCGCGGCGCGAAAAAAGCCAGGTGCTTGCGGGAGTTTTGCGGGACCTAGTCGTGCTTCGTCGTGCTCAGTCGTGACAAATGCAACGGATGCCATGCGAGCTCGCGATTGAATGACTCAACAAAATCAACTATCTACGCTCTTCGTCTTGCCCGAGCTTTTCACCCCCTCCAACTACGAACCAAGTGGTCGGGAGTTCGAATCTCTCCGGGCGCGCCATTTTTTCTCAGCTATTGGCTGGAGCCGGATCTACTACGACCGGTCAAATACTGGCGCCGCGAGCGGCAGCATCATCTCCAGCCACCGCTCCCCTGCGGCGTCCAATGCCTGGACGTGACCGTTGACCTTGTAAGTACGCCGTAGCCCGCTTTCAGTGCCGCGCTCATAGCGCAAACTGCGCGTCACGCCGCCGCGCGTCTCTGAAATGACTGCCATTCCCGCACGCCCGTGCGCGAGCTGCTGGTTGCCTAATGAAAAGTTTTCCGTGGCGCGAATGTAAACGTAGTGCCCCGGCGACTTGATGATGACCGAACGCGACGTATGCACTTTCTGGCCACTGTTTTGCAGCGATTGATAGATGCCGTTCGCCGCGAGCCAGCGCGGCGGCACGTCATCGTCCAGAGTGCGCACCACGATGAACGAACCCGCCACAGCGATGGCAATCAATGCGGCGCTCGACCACCATGCCACGCGCCGCAAACGTTGTGTGTTCATGTGAGGGTCCTCCAGTAATCTCGTTACTCGTTCGAGCAACCTGAAACGGTTTGTCGCCATGCCGACGGTGAGCGCCAAATCCGGTTGTGACGAACCGAGACGGACGGCGCAATCCTCGAGGCTGAAAGCCAGCTCGCGGCGCAATCCGGTCGCGGTTGCCGCCCAGCTATCGCAGGCAAGCTCCGCGGATTCATCCAGGCGTCTGGTTGCGAGTCGATTGAGCGGCTGCAGCCATCCGACAATCGTGGCGATGCGGCTGGCGATCTGCCATTCGTTGTCATGCCGTCGCAGATGACCCATTTCGTGGGCAAGCGCGGCATTCAGACGCGGCAATTCATATTGGTGGAGCATCCACGCGGGAATGCAGATGACGCGTCCGGGTGCCACTAGCGGGGATTGCAGGTGCGCCCCGATACGCAGCTGCGGCACGGAGATGCGCGCGCGATCGGCGAGTTGATGCGCACTGAGCTGGAAGGCGGGTGATGACACGATGGGCATTCGACCTATCTCGCGCATGACATGGGCAAAGCGCGCTAATAGAAAGACTACGCCGCAGCTGGCAATGCCGAGCCAAACCGGTATGAGAAGCGGCGCAATGTCGATCGCGTCTGCCTGCAACGGCGGCAAGGCCAGCGCCGCGAAAGGATTCTCCGAGAAGGTGGGATGGGCAGCGAGCGCGGCGGTGTGTTGAAAATCGGCGAAGACGCTCTGCAACGCCGGTTGCAGCGTCGCGCTGACGTAACCTCCGAACAACGCTATTCGCCACAGCGGCGAGCTCATGCCGCGTGCCGTCAGGCGCCGCCGCCAGTCCAGCAACGCGGCGCAGACCAGCAGCACGCTGCTGTGCAACAGGTAGGTCAGCAACCACTGAAAGCAAAGTGAGATCACGAGCGGCCTTTGCGCGTCAGCGCAGCGCGTATCTCGGCGAGTTCGTCAGCGCCAATGCGTCGCTGATCGACGAGATGACTCAGCAGGCCGCGGGCCTCGCCGTCGAACAATCCGGTGAGCAGCGCAGAAACCATTGAGCGCCGCACTTCCTGTTGCGAGACAGCGGCACGATAAGTGACCTGACGGCCCTCACGAGTGGCGAGCAACAAACCGCGCTTTTCAAGCCGCGAGAGCAGGGTGGCCACCGTGGTGTGCGCCAGCGGTCGAGTAGTTCGCAGCTCCGAGACGACTTCCGCCGCACTCGCACTCGCTCGCGACCAGAACACGCGCATCAGCATGAGCTGCAGGTCGCTCAAGACGAGGTCCCTTGGATTGGGTAGGAGAGGTTTTCGGGGGCTCACATCTACTCTCTACATGTGTAGTACTACTACTGTAGAACGGAGATGGCGGCGATGCAAGGGCAGACGCATGAGGATTCGCGACTAGACGCTGGGACTTCTGCGCCTCAAGGGCCCAACGACAGCTTCAACTCGTTGGACACTACAAGATGACATTCCGGCGGGCGACCCACTCACCGAGCGGCCCGCGGCGCGTGGCGACGATTGCTGGTCCGCCACGACCCTCACGACTCGCAATCATGTTCGGGGTGATGAATGGATCACCCGCGAAATTGACATCGTCGAACCATCGAGCTTCGCATGGAGTACGCGCCGGCCCCTCGGTTCGGGGTTGGTCATCCGGACATTGCCCCGCCTGAGCTGGTCACGTCGGCGCGCGACAGGCTGAAATCCACAGTCGATGCCATCCGTCGTGCTGTTGGGCAGATCGTCCGACTGACACGTGACAGCAGGCTATGAGATGTACTTACGCGGGTACGCAAGGAGAAGACGGGATGTCGGTGGCTTCCGGAATTCCTTTCTGGATCATGGCCTGTCTGTGGGGCGGGGTGGTGTCGCTAGTTCTGGGTTTTCTCGCGATCCTGATCCTGCTCGCAGGCGCTTGAACACGACCGCCGAGCCAAAAGCGTTGATTCGAAAGACTGGTGCCGACAATGAACATTCCCACTCCCAAAATCGCCGAGCTCTACCGAATGGTCATGCCCGAGCACGTATGCCCCTTTGGGCTGAAGGCGCGTAACTTGCTCCTAAGGAAGGGTTACTTGGTGAACGATCATTGGCTGCGATCCAGGTCCGAGACCGAAGCGTTCAAGGCGCAGCACGGCGTCGAGACCACACCGCAGGTGTTCATCAGCGGCGAACGTATCGGCGGCTATGACGAGCTTCGCCGTCACCTCGGCCAGCACGTTCCCGCGCCCGGCGAGACGAGATGATCGTCATGGCTTTCTGGATGTTGATCTACTAAGTCACTGAAACACTCCGTTCGTAATGCAGACCGCATCAGTCACCGCTTTTCCGCGCCTCGCCTCCCTTGGCTTGCTGCTCTGCGGCGCATTGGCGCCAGCCTGCGCGACCGCAGCGCAGGGCCATCGCGACCCTGTGGTCGTCCAATCTCCAGATGGACGACTCGAAATCGAGCTGTTCACGCGCGCTGCATCCGGAGCACGGGGCCAGCTTCAATATCGTGTTTCCTTGTCGGGGCAAGCCGTCGTCACTGCGTCGAACCTGGGAGTTCGCCTGAAAGACGGTTCGGAGCTCGGCCGCAACAGCGTGGTCGCCGGCGTGAGGTCGGTCGCGATCGACTCCTCTTTCGAGCAATACCCGGGCAAGCGCAGACAGGTGATCGATCGCGCGACCGAAACGACGCTGACGCTGCGCGAACGCGGAGCGAAGCCAGTGGAATGGCGCGTGGTCGTGCGCGCGTATGACGACGGCGTTGCGCTCCGGTATCAGTTTCCCAAACAACCAGGCTGGTCGGATCTGGAACTTGCCGGCGAGCTGACGGAGTTCGTGTTCCCGCAAGATGCAGTCGCTACTATGCTGCCGCTGGAGAACTTCACCACCTCGCACGAGAACACTTACGAACAGCGGCGTGTCGATGAAATTCCCGCCGACTGGCTGCTGGGGTTGCCGCTCTTGCTGCAGGTGCCACGCGTCGGCTGGGCCGCAGTCCTGGAAGCCAACCTCACCGATTACGCCGGCATGTACCTGGCGCGCGGCAACGCCTCTGGCAGCCATCTAGTTAGTCGGCTGGCGCCGCGCCCGCACGAGCCGCGGATCGCCGTCCGCGCGCCCTTGCCGCATGAGTCGCCCTGGCGACTGATCTTGATCAGCAACGAAGCACGGCAACTGCTCGAATCGGACACCGTGCTCAAACTCAATGCGCCGAGCGTGATTGCAGACGCTTCGTGGATCAAGCCGGGCAAGACGACATTTCCGTGGTGGAACGATTTCCACGAAGTTGGCGTGCCGTTCAAGATGGGTCTCAATACGCAGACCGCCAAGTACTACATCGATTTCTGCGCGGAGTACGGCATCCCGTATCACACGCTCGACGGCGTGAACGATCTGGCCTGGTACGGCGGGCGCATCGCGCCGTACGCAGGTGCCGACATCACCAAAGGCATCGATGGGCTCAATCTCGCGCAAGTCATCGACCATGCGCGGCAGCGGGGAGTGCGGCTGCGGCTGTGGATGCACTGGGAAGCGGCGAAGCAGCACATGGCACGGGCATTTCCGCAATATCGCGCCTGGGGCATCGAAGGCGTGATGATCGACTTCATGGACCGCGACGATCAGGAAATGGTCGTGTTCCAACGCGAGCTGCTGCAGCTGGCCGCGGACAATCACCTGACCGTGACGTTTCACGGCGTCGCGGCGCCGACCGGCCTCGAGCGGACGTTTCCGAATCTGCTCAACAGCGAGGCGGTAAGAAATCTGGAGTACGACAAATGGGATGAGGGCGGCGTGACACCGGAGCACGACGTCACCGTGCCGCTCACGCGGATGCTCGCGGGACCTCTCGACTATCACCAGGGCACGCTTCGCGGCGTGCCGCTCGAGCAATTCAAGCCCAGGGTTGCTGAGCCATTGGTGATCGGCACACCCACCCGCATGTTGGCTTCGTACGTCGTTCTGCAGAATCATTTGCCGATGATGGCCGACTATCCGTCGGCTTATCGCCGGCATCCGCTGGCGCGCGTCATGGCCGCGGTACCCGCCACCTGGGATGAGACTCGTGCGCTGAGCGCCCGAGTGGGCGAAGAAGTCGTCATCGCGCGCCGCAGCGGCAACGACTGGTGGATCGGTGCGATGACGGATCGTCATGCCAGAGAAGTGCGACTGTCGCTGTCGTTCCTGCCGCCGGGACTGTTTGAGGCGGAGATTTACCGGGATGAGCCTGGCGCAACACACGGCTTCAAACGCGAAGCTCGCAGGGTAATGCCGCCCGACGAGATCAGCCTCCGCCTGAGCGAAGCGGGCGGTGCGCTCGTCAAGTTGACGCCGGTTGCCGAGCCGCCGCCCAAGTGGCGACTGGTATGGAGCGACGACTTCGACACCCTCGATCATGACAAATGGGAGCGGATCGACAGCAGGCCCCCTAACAACGACTCGCTTCAGGACTATCGGCCGGCGCAAATCAGGGTCAAGGACGGCAAGTTGGAAATCCTGTCCGAAAACAAACCGTCGCATGGCCTGTCGTATCGCTCGGGTAGAGTCGTCACCCGACAAGCGCAGCGGCTGGGGCGATGGGAAGTGCGGGCCAAACTACCGGGAACCCGTGGCGTGTGGCCGTCGATCCGGTTGCTGCCAGACGCGCAGTGGCCGACCGCGGGTGAGATCGTCATCATGGAGAATCGCGGCAATCAGCCGACGATCACCTCGAGCGCGTTTCATTGGGGAACGCGCCATCCCGATTCACACGATTCCTTCGCGGTCGAGCAGCAGATGGCGATCGGGGAGCAACTCGTGTCTTACGCCGATGGTTTTCACACCTTCGCGTGCGAGTGGGTGGAAAACCAACTGCGTTTCTACGTCGACGATGTGCACCACGGAACGTTCTACAACGATGAGGTGGGATATTTCCTGCCGAAGCTCACCGCGCCGATGAGGCTGGTCATCGAGACGGCGATCGGCGGCAGCTTCCTGCCTCCACCGGACGAGACGACTGACTGGCCGCAGCGGCTGCTCGTGGATTGGGTGCGCGTCTATGAGCTCGCCGAGGAACCGGGAACCCGGACGTTTCGCAATGGCAGTTTCGACGAAAACGGCGGCTCAGCGGCGGGCTGGCATATCTACGGCAATCGCATCGACGACACTCCGAATGTGCTCGTTCATCGAGAGGCGGCGCGGGATGGCACACATGCCTTGAAGATCTCCGGGCAGTCGATTGGCGAGGCAAACTACTCTGGTGTGACTCAAAGCATCAGCGTCGGACCCGGCGAGCGGGTGCGTGCAAAGCTGTCGGCGTTGGTGCGTTCGGAAAAAGACCTGGCTCGCGCCGCGATGAAAATCGAGTTCTACAACCACTGGGGTGACTACTTCGGCGGGCCGGCCATGCTCGGCGTTGCGGAGCGCGCGATTGCCGGCGCGGCGACACCGCCGAATGCCTGGCACGACTACGAACTGCAAGCGGTGGCTCCTGCCGGCGCGGTCGAGGCCCGGCTGTCGCTGGTCCTCGGCCAGGACGCCAACGAGCCGGGAGCGGTCTATATCGACGCGGTCGAGTTCGCGCTCAGCAAATGATTTCTTTTCTGCAAAGGGCGAATCCAGCGCTGGGCCTTTGCTTTCTCCTGGCGGGCTTGTGCCTCGCTCGTGCCGCCGCCGCGCAAGCCGATTACTACCGCCACGTGGTTTTCGACAACAGCCAGCAGCTCGGCAAGTACTGGCAATCGGGCGCGGCTGCGACAGCGCCGAGCCAAATCGAGTCGGCGGGCAATCACCTGCCGGTGGAGTCGAAGCGATTTCGCACACCGCCGAATGCCTTGCGCATCGGGTGGCTATCGGCGCCCGGCGGCAGCTGGGATGCGCAGGTTCACCTCGTCAACTTTCCGAATCGATATCCTGCGCTGTCCGGCAGCACGCTCTATTTCTGGCTGTATTCTCCCGAGTTCATCGCGGCCGCCGATTTGCCGGCGGTCACGCTGTCGGACGCCAGCAGCGGCCAGCAGGTCGCGAATGTCCCTGGCAGCTTCACCGTCGCGGAACCACTGGCGACCTACATCGGTGACATGCCCGCAGACCGTTGGGTGCCGGTTCGCATCCCACTCGCAAAGCTGCGTGGGTACGTGTATCCGTTTCAACCGGAACGCCTGCAAAGCATCATCTTCCACCAGCGGCGCGCTGACGGTGCGAAGCACGTTCTGTTCGTCGACGACATTCGGGTCGATGATGGACCTGCGGCGCGGGTCGCCGTAGCGGCGCTGCCGGTTCCTGATTCGGTCGCTGCCAAGGGTTACGACCGTCACATCGACGTGCAATGGCGCGCGCCCGTGACGGGCAGCGCGGACTACTACGTCGTGTATCGCTCGATCGACTCCCAGCCGTTCGTCCCCGCCGGCATCCAACGGCCGGGCGTGGATCGATGGACGGACTTCATCGGCCGTTCCGGCGTCACCGCGCGCTACCGCGTGGCAGCCGCGGACTGGGAGGGCCGCGAGTCGGCGCAGTCGGCCGCCGTGACCGCCGCGACTCGCGAGATGACCGACGACGAATTGCTCACCATGTTGCAGCAAGCGGCCTTTCGCTATTACTGGGAGCATTCGAGCGCTCGTACGGGCATGGCGCACGAGAACATTCCCGGCGACGAGCGAATCCTAGCCACGGGCGCTACGGGGCTCGGCATCAGCGCCCTCATCGCTGCCGTCGACCGCAAGTTCATCACGCGCCACCAGGGTCTCGAGCGGCTCGAGACCATTCTGTCGTTCCTCGAGCGCGCGCCGCGCTATCACGGCGCCTGGTCGCACTTCTACGACGAGGAAACCGGCGCGACCATGCCGCTCTACGGCATGTACGACGACGGCGGCGACATCATCGAAACGTCATTCATGATCCAGGGACTGCTGACCGCGCGCGGGTATTTCACGCGTAATAGCTCGCGCGAGCAATCACTGGGCAAGCGCATCACCGCTCTCTGGGAGGCGGTGGAATGGGACTGGTATCGCATGTCGGCCGACAGTCCGTTTCTGTACTGGCACTGGTCGCCGCAATGGGGATTCCAGCTGCAACATCCGCTGATCGGCTTCAACGAGACCCTGGTGACCTATCTACTGGCGATGGCTTCGCCCACGCATCCAGTGCCGGCGAGCATGTACTACAGCGGCTGGGCCAGCCAGGACCCCCGCGCGCAGGGCTATCGGGAAGGTTGGTCAGGCAGCGCGGACGGCAAGCTCTTTGCCAACGGCCAGACGTACTTCGGCCTCAAGCTCGACGTCGGAGTCGGCAGCGGCGGACCGCTGTTCTTCACGCATTACATGTTCATGGCGTTCGACCCGCGTGCATTGAAGGATCGCTACACGGCGTCGTATTTCGAGAACAGCCGCCGCATCGCCGAGATCAATCGCGCCTACAGCATCGCGAATCCCAAGAAGTTCGAGGGCTACGGGCCAAACGCCTGGGGATTGACGGCGAGCTACGGTCCCAACGGCTACGCGACGCCGGCGCCGGATGAGAGGAACGACGATGGCACGATCACGCTCACCGGTGCGCTGGCGTCGTTTCCCTATACGCCCGAAGCGTCGATGGCCGCGTTCAAGCATTTTTACCGGGATCTTGGAGCCGAGCTCTGGGGCATTTACGGCCCTCGCGACAACTTCAACCCGAGTCAGAGCTGGCTCGCCTATCACTACATGGGCCTCAATCAGGCGCCGATCGTCGCCATGATCGAGAATCATCGCACCGGCCTGTTGTGGCGCTCGTTCATGTCGAACCCCGAAATCGGCGAGATGCTGAAGAAACTCGCCAAGGAAGAATAGGGGCATGGTCCCGAAGGGAGCTCACATGCAGCTACCAGGCGGCGATGGCTATTCGCGTACTGCGATCATCCTGCACTGGCTCATTGCCGCTTTGGTGATCGGCAACCTCATCCTGGCCTGGATTTTTCATACCGTACCCGCGGAGATCGCACAGCCGTACACCAACGCGCACAAGACCATTGGCATCACCGTTCTCGGTCTTGCGCTGCTTCGTCTGCTGTGGCGCATCGGCCATCCACCGCCGCCTTTCAGCCCGGCGATACCGCGCTGGCAAATCATCGCCGCGCGCACGGGTCATGCAGCCTTGTACTTCATCATCTTCGCCATGCCCCTCTCCGGATGGATTTACGATTCGGCGTGGGAATATGCCGCCGATGTGCCCATCGATGTCTTCGGGCTGTTCGAGATGCCGCGGATTGCCTGGGTGGCGGATCTTCCACCGGAGCCCAAGAAAGCGCTCGACATCGCCGCCGGAAAGGCCCATGTCTGGCTGAGCTATCTGCTGTACGTGCTGCTCGCGGCGCACCTCATCGGCGCGTTCAAGCACCAGTGGTTCGATCGTGTGCCAACCTTGCAGCGAATGACGTTTCGCGGCGTCAAGCGGCGGCCGTGATGGCAAGTCGCGCGACTTGCTCTTCCTCTGTCAGTCCGCAGCCAGGGAAACGGGACGTGAGCACATGGCTTTCGCCGCAGGATCGCGTGCGCAAATTGCGGCGAGCACACGCTGCAGGTAGCGCACGGCGCTCGGCGGCACATCGCTGACCCGAGCGAGAAGCTCTTCGGCATGCAGCCACGCGCTCGTGGCACCAGCAATGTCGTTGTTAGTCAGGAGTGCCTCGGCGAGTACTCCATAGGCGCCCGCGTGACGAGTGTGCGGAGTGACGAAGATGCGATCGGCCATGGCCACGGCATCCTGTGCCGTCGACAGCGCCGAGGCCCGGTCTTCGAGCACCACCGACAGACGCGCGACATTGGTGAGTGCGACCACGATCATCGGATGCTCTGCGCCGAAAACACGGCGGCGGACGGCCAGCGACTGCTGATGCAAAGACAGCGCGGACTCGTTCTCGTGGCGCTCCTCCGCCAGCAAGGCGCGATTGTTCAGCACGATTGCCAGGTCCGGACTGCCGTCAGGAAGCAACGTCTCGAATGCCTGTTGGGCTTCGCCGTAGAGCCGGTCGGCGCGATGCAGATCCTCGAGGCCGTGAGCGGCATGCGCCAGATTGCTCAGCAGGTTTGCGTGATCGAGCGTGAGCGCGCCACCTTGCACCTGCTCGGCCACGCGCGCCCTCTGCAGCCAACGGTCGGCTTCGGGATAACGCTCCTGCGTGAGATGCAGATTTCCCAAGTTACCGAGCAGGTCGACGTACAGGGGATCGGCCTGTCGTCCGGTCGATTCGACACTGGCAATCGCCTGTTCGTACAGCTTCTGCGCCTCCTCCACGCGGCCTTGTTCGTGACGCAGAGCTGCCACGCCTTCCAGCGCGCGCAACGTGCGGATATCGTCGCTGCCGAACTCCTTCCGGCTTTCCGCGAGTGCCAGTAACAGCTGCTTTTCGGCAGGTTCCAACCGATAGCGGCTCAGCATGCTGTAGCCGATGCCGAAACGGATTTCTGCCGTCAGGTCGGGACGACCGGCAAAGCGCTCGTCGATACTCGCGGCGGCGTGATCCAGCGCCTGGCTGAGCGTGAGCTCACTGCCGGCATCGAATGGATCGGCCGTCTGCAGCACTTCCAGAAGGAATGTATTCATGAGCGCCGTATCACCCGCAGCGCGGCGCGCGACCTGCGCCTGCCACAAGGCGACGCCCGTACCGGTGACCACCGCGATGACCGTCAGCGCCGCAGCAACGCTGGCGACGCGGTGCCGCCCGACCAGTTTGCGCATGCGGTAGCCGAACCCATCGGGCCGCGCTGACACGGGCTTGTGGTCGAGGTAGTTGCGCAAGTCCGCCGCCATCAGGCTGACGCTGCCATAGCGTCGTTCGGGTTCTTTGCGCAATGCCATCAGGATGATGGCATCGAGGTCTTCATTCACATGAGGTCGCGGCGCCGCCGTCTCACAGATCGTGCGCGCAATCTCCACCAGCGATCGGGATTCCAGATCGAATGGCCGATGGCCGCTCAAGAGCTCGAACAGCACCACGCCGAGCGAATAGACGTCGGCGGTCGTGCCGACGATCCCATCGAGCACCTGTTCCGGCGCCGCATAGTCGGGCGTGAACGAACGAAAGTTGGCGGCCGTGACGGGCAGGTCGTTGTTGCCGTCCTCCTGCGCCGTTTTCAACAGGCGCGCAATGCCGAAGTCGAGCAACTTCACGTGGCCCGTGGCCGTCACGAGAATGTTGCCCGGCTTCAAGTCGCGATGGATGACGAGATTGCGGTGCGCGGCTTCCACCGCTGCGCAGACCTGCAGGAAGAGCTTCACGCGATCACGTACCGCGAGTTGCCGATCATCGCACCAGCGCGTGATCGCCTGGCCGTCAACGTACTCCATGACGATGTATGGCTGACCGTCATCCGTCACGCCGCCATCGATCAGCGTGGCGATATTGGGATGGCTCAGGTTCGCCAGGATCTGCCGCTCCGCCTTGAAGCGCCGAACGGCACCCGGGCCACCGGCGTGGCGGTGCAGAAACTTCACCGCAACTTGCTGACGATATTGCTCATCCGCGCGGACGGCTTCGCAAACAGTACCCATGCCACCAAACCCGATGCGGCGTATGACCTGCCATGGGCCGATGCGCATCCCATTCCACCGTTCCTCGTCATCCTGAAAATCGGGCGGCGAGAGTGTGCGGATCGGGCTGCTGAATTCGGCGTCGGCGCGAGCGTGCGCCTGCAGTAGCGCGCAGACTTCGTCATGGAGCCATGCGTCACCATGGGTGTGCTCGCGCAGAAATGACGCCCGGTCTGCTTCGGGCAGTGCCAGCGCCTGTTCGAAAAGCTGCTGCAGCAACTCGACGCGCGCAGGCGTGAGGTGTTGCTCAGTCATTCGGCGACGTCTCGAGCATGTGCAGCAGCATGGCGCGCGCGAAGATCCAGTCACGCTTGACGGTGGCGGGCGATATGTCGAGCACCTCCGCGGTCTGCTCGATCTCGAGACCGCCGAAGAAACGCAACTCGACGACGCGCGCCTGCCGCGGCGAGAGTGCGCCCAGTCGTGTCAGCGCATCATCGAGAGCGACCAGGTCGAGTGAGCGCGATGGCGCCTCGGCGATGGCTTCATCGAGTGTCACGCGAACGCCGTGGCTGCGCTTCACTCGTCGACGACTGCGCGCGTGATCCACGAGGATGCGGCGAATCGTTTGCGCCGCGACTGCAAAAAAATGCGCCCGGTTCTGCCAGCTCACGTCGCGCTGGCCGATCATGCGCACGAAGGCTTCATTGACCAGCGCCGTGGGTTGGAGTGTGTGCCCGGCGCTTTCGCGCCGCATCGCCGCTTTGGCCAGGCGATGCAGCTCGTCATACACCACGGCAGCCAGACGATCGGGCGCGTTGGCGTCGCCGGCCTGAAGGTCATGCAGTATCGCGGTGACGTCCAATAGCGTGGGGGACGAATGTCCCTCTGGTTATGTTGCGTGCCTTGGGGCACTGATTTTTCTCCGTCGATTCTGCCCATGCGTCGATTGCTCCGCAATGAGAAGGACTCCGGCGATTGCTCGCCGGAGTCCATAGTGCTCGGCAATTCACGTTCCTTTATGGCAACGAATACACGCGCACGAGGCCGCGTGCTGAATCGTGGTAGATGCTGCCCGAAGCAGCGACGGTCCCATCCGCGGAAATCGCGACCGATGTGCCGTTTCTCCCGCCGCTGCCGAAGTCCGGCTCAGCGCTCTGCGTCCACGTGCCGCCGCTGAGCGTGTAGAAGTACACGATGCCAGCGCTCGGGCCACCCGCCACGAGCCGCGTGCCATCCGCCGATATGGAAACCGAGGTACCCAGCACGGCACCCGGCGGGCCATCGAGGTCCGCACCCAGTTGTGTCCACACACCGGAGACCAGCCGATAGACGCGCACATGTCCGCCTGAACCGCCGCCGCCGGCGAGGCCCTGCCCGACATTGCCGGGGCCGCCGATCGCCAGCACATCGCCGGCGCCGGACAGTGACAGCGAGTTGCCCGCGTTGTCGCCGATGTCTTCGCCATTGATGCTGCCGCCCACCGCAACCCAGGCAGTGCCGTTCCAGTCGAACACGCGCGTGGTGCCCGGCAGGCTGCTGCCGCCTGCGGAGGGCAGGCTGAAGGCGATGCGATTGCCATCGTCCGACATCGTCACCGCGTGACCCAGCTCGCCACTGTTCTGGAAGAACTGCGCGCCGACCTGCGTCCATACATTGCTGATCAGTTCGTGGACGATCACAGCACCGGCGTCATCTCCGGAAGTCGGGCCACCCGCGACCACTCGATGACCGCTGGCCGACATGGCGAGCGCCCAGCCGGCGCCGCGATGGATGGGACCGTCGATGTCGGTACCGACCTGCACCCAGGCGCCGCCAACCCAATCGAATACGCGGATGTTGCCGCTGGCGCTGCCGCCACCGTCGTTCAGATACGAACCAACCGCGACGCGCAATCCATCGTCGGAGATCGCGACCGAACTGCCGTAGCGATCTTCCGCAGCTTCGCCGTCGAGGTCGGCGCCGAGCTGCACCCAGGTGTCGCCGGAGCGTTCGAACACTCGGGCGTGCCCTGCGTTGTTGCCGGTGCCGTCATTGAAGTTGGCACCCACGATTACGCGCGAACCATTGGCCGAAAGCGCAACGCTATAGCCGAACTGATCGTCATCCGCCTCACCCAGAATGTCGTTGCCGAGCTGGCCGCTCGGAGGTGCCGTGACGGTCAGTGCGAGCGCGACCGGCGCGATCGTCACGCCCGTGCCCACGGCCGTGATGCTGAGATCGTGAACACCCACGGCCGCCGCGGAAGTCGTCGCGATGGTGATCACCTGCGTGCTGCTGGCAGCGTCGATCGTCCCTGCAGTCACCGTGACGCCGGTAGGCGCGCCCGTCGCGGCGATCGTCACGGCGGCGGCGAATCCGCCGCTTCGCGTGATGGTGGCAGTCACCGTCGTGGACTCACCGGCAATGGCTGTGGCAGCGCCCGAACTCAAGGTGAGCGTGGCGGCTGGCGCAGCGGCCACCGTAAGCGCGAATGGCGCGGGTGTGATTGTCACGCCCGTGCCCGAAGCGGTTATGGAGAGATTGGATACGGCGGGCGTGGCATTGGCGCCTGCCGCTATGGTGATGACCTGCGACGTGCTGTTTGCCGCAATCGTACCGCCCGTCACGGTCACTCCGGTTGGAGCACCGGTAGCGGCGATTGTGACCTCGCCGGTAAATCCGCCGGTGCGGGTGATGTTGGCAGTAGCCTGGCTCGATGCGCCCGCCACCACGGTTCCCGCCGCTGAGCTGAGACTCAGCGTGACGCCGGGCGTTGGAGCTGGAGGCGGCGGCGGCGGACTGGACCCTCCGCCGGAACCGCCGCAGCCTGTGAATGCGAGGATCGCGGCAATGGCAGCGAGTGCCCTATATTTGTGTGTGACCAGACGAAACATTCGTGGACTCCCTGAGAAGACGTGAAATGGGCTCACGGAGTTACGCGACAACAGCCACGAGAAAGGCTCATGGCCGTGACAGAATCCATTCGAGCGCGGATGTGTCGCCGGCGATGAGTCACCAGCGTATTCTGAGCACGCGAGACTTCTCTTCAGGCACTTCGATCGCTGGCCGGCACAACATTTTTAGGGGACGAACAATGGACGTTACGAGTACCAACCGATTCTGGACAGCAATGGCCTGTGTGGCTCTGTGTACGCCGGTAGTTGCCTCGACGCCCACCGCGGCCGACCTCATTCCTCCTGACATCACCGGCATTGAATCTGTGACGAGCAGCCGCGTCGGCCGCGCGGACGTCCAAGGCATTCGCCTCGGCATGAAGATGACCGAAGCGGCTACGGCTCTGCAGAAGAAGGGCTATCGCAACAACGGCACAGGCGGCGGGATGACCACTTTCGTTCTCGGCGCTGACTCTGACTATCGCGAGCTGCGCATCCAGGAAAGCCTGGTCGATGGCGCCAATATCGTTGCGTACATCGACTACGTGCAGCACTTCAAGAACTCTTTCGACAAGGAAGCAATCCGCAAGCAGGTGGTGGAAAAATACGGAGAGCCGAGCAAGCAAGAACCCTTCGGAACGGCGCTACTCCTCAAGTATTACGATTCGACAGAGAGCCTCAACGACCTGCAATCGAAGACGAGCCAGCAGTGTTACAAAGAGATAGTTGCATCCCGCAAGGCACCTGCCTATCAAGCGACGGGTCTGGTGCAATCGAGCGCACAGCCTGCACTGTGGGTGTCGCGCGGCGACGGAGCGGTGCGCGAGAATTGCCCCAACACGCTGCCGATCTATTATCAGAGCATCAAGAGTTACTATGCGCCGCAAATGACCGTGGGAATCGGACGGGATGTCAGCCGCGGTGTGGCAAGCCAGTCGGCCGCCAGCCTGTCGATCCAGCTCTACTCGCAGGCGCTCAAGGAACACGGCGTCATTGTCGCCACCCGCAAGGAAAAAGACCGGCTAAAAGCCGCTCCTGCCGCCAAAGCAGACCTTTGACTTGGTGCGGCCAAATCTACCCGATCACGCGTTCGCGCCGATAAGCGGTGCGGACGCCGGGGCCTGACGTTCGACCGTTACCAGGTCGGCGTGAAGCGCTTCGAGTTCGCGGGTGATCTGCTTCTGCCGGCGGTTGAAAGCTCGCTTGGCAATGAACAATCCCATGGCGATCGCCGCAATTCCAAAGGCGAATGCCGTCATCACGCACAGTACGACTCCGCCAGCCAGCAGTATGAGGATCAACTTGTCTTCCGTACTGTAGAGGGCTTTCAAACCTTTGGCAGGTTGGGCCAAGCGTTTGAGGCCGGAAGCGAACCACGCGGTTTCGCCAAGATCATGATTGCGAACTAGCAAATTCGGAAAGGCAGGTTCGCCTTCGAATCCTCCGCTCACCACCGTAACCTTGTGGCCATCGCGAAAGGGAACCGACAAATTGGCGAAATCGTATGCCAGCTCCTTGCCAGACTCGGTCTTGAGAAAAATCTGATCGTGTTCAGTGGTCGTGGAACTGATGTGCACCGGAGCGGTATAGCCCGAGCCGGACTGCGAATGTCCGCCGCCACCGCCGCCATGGACGTGTGTGGTCGCCCACTTCCTGTTCGCCAAGACAATGCCGGTGATGGGGTACAAGGTCAGCACTCGAGGACCCAGTGGCAAAGTGCGCTTATTGATCATGATCAGACCTCTTGCTGCATGTAGTTATTGTTCTAGCCGATGCGTTTTATATGCGGCCGCCGCTGAATGCTCACTGAACATCCCGGGATAATCAACCTGAACCGTAGAGCCGCACTGAGGCGACCGCGCGCAATCAAGATTCCTGTGCTTGCCGCTGAATCAACTCCACGAACTGTGCGCCATATCGGGCCAGCTTTGCCTGTCCCACACCCACGATCGTGGAAAACTCCTGCAATGTGGTCGGCTGGCGCTGCGCCATGTCCCACAGGCTCGCATCGTTGAAGACGATGTACGGCGGCATGCCCGCTTCGTCGGCGAGTCGCTTGCGCAGCGTGCGCAGCGATTCGAAGAGCGGGTTGCCCGAGCTCGACTTCACTGCCTTGGAGGCTTTGCGACTTCGGGCGGGTTTGACCGATTCGCCGACCCGAACGGTCCGCTCGCCTTTCAGCACCTCCCAGCTCTCCTTGTTCAATGTGACAACCGCATATCCATCCTGGGACTGTGCCATCAAGCCCTGATGCAGCAAGGCCCTGGCGAGGTCGCGCCACTCCTGCACATCGAGATGCCTGCCGATTCCGTAGACGCTCAAGCCCGCGTGGTCGCGGGTGAGGATTCGCTGAGTCTCGGCGCCGCGCAGGATTTCGATCACATATGCAACGCCGTACCGCTCGTGCCGCTGCGCGAGCCGCGCGACACATGACAGGAACTGCTTCGCTTCGATGGTCCGCTCGATGGTCGCCCGCGGCTCCAGGCAGTTGTCGCAGGCGGTGCACTTGCCGGAAAGTACTTCCCCGAAATATCGAAGCTGCACAGCCCGGCGACATTCTCCGGACTCCGCGTAGCTCAGCACCTGCCGCAACTGCTGTCGGGCAACGCGCTGTTCGTCAGCCAGGGGTTCGAAAGTCACGGGATCTATCTTCTGCGAAATGATGTGCTCGGCGGTTCGAATGTCGCCCGCGCCGAAATAGAGAATGCAGCGCGCGCGCTCGCCGTCGCGGCCGGCACGCCCGGATTCCTGGTAATAACCCTCGAGCGTTTTTGGCAGGTCGTAGTGCACGACCCATCGCACATCGGGCTTGTTGATACCCATGCCAAAGGCGATGGTGGCGACGATTACCTGCGCGTCATCGCGAATGAACGCTTCCTGGTTGTCGCGACGCGTCTTTGCATCGAGACCGGCGTGGTACGGCAGCGCGCGGATGCCATCGTCTTGCAGCTGCGCGGCAAGCTCATCGACGCGCTTGCGAGAGAGGCAATAGACGATGCCAGAGCCGCCATCACGGCGCGCAAGCTCAGCCAGTTCCGGGTACGTCGCGCGTGTCTTGGGCCGCACGGCGTAATACAGGTTGGGGCGATTGAAACTCGCAACATGAATGCGCGGCTCGCGCAAGGCGAGCTGCTCCACGATATCCCGCCTGACCCGCTCGGTGGCAGTGGCTGTGAACGCCGCGATTGGCACCCCGGCAAACCGCGTGCGTATGCGATGGAGCTGGCGATACTCCGGGCGGAAATCGTGACCCCAGTCCGAAACGCAATGTGCCTCGTCGACGACCAGCGCGGATATTCCGCGGGAGGCGTGCACCCTTGGCAGGATTTCGTTTTCAAACTCCGCCTGCAGCAATCTCTCCGGAGCCACGTACAGCAGCTTGAGCTCGCCGCGCTCCAGGCGCGCCAGGCGCTGCAATACTTCAGGGCGTTCGAGCGAGGAGTTGATGAAGGTGGCTTCGATGCCGTTGTTCTGGAGCAGGCGTACCTGGTCCTGCATCAACGCGATCAAAGGCGATATCACGATGCATACCCCAGGGCGAAGCAGGGCCGGGAGTTGAAAGCACAGCGACTTGCCACCGCCGGTGGGCATGACTGCAAGCAGGTCGCGGCCGCACAGGATGTCGCACACGACTTCTTGCTGCCCGGGACGAAAGGAATCAAATCCAAAGCGTTGCTTGAGCGCGGCGGCGAGGGCGGTTGGCGACAGGTCGGCGGGCAGCGCGTGATTCATGCCGCGAAGCATAAACTCGCTTCGCGGCGCCGTTGCGATTTGAATCCTGGTGCGAGCGTTCAATTTCTCCTTCAGGGCGTGATCGTCACGATGACCCGCTGATAACGCGTCAGCGCCGGCATTCCCTTGTCCGTAACCTCGAGAATGAAGTGCGCCGTCTCAGCCTTGGTCACCGGCGGTGCGATGAAGCTGCGGCGATGCAAGTTGTCGGCGTGGTCCATCTTGATAGGAGTTTTCCAGCTGCCGGCTTCCGGATAGTGATACCAGCGGAAGCTCAGGCTGTCGCCATCGGGATCCGTGCTGCCGGTAGCATCCAGCACGAGTCGTGAACCCGATCGAGTCGAGAGGGCGTTCGCATGGTGAAGCTTCGGCACCGGCGCGTGGTTCGCGTCGGCGCGCGACTTGATGTTCCAGTCCATGCGGGCTGCGAAATCATTCTGGATCGCGGCTCGCCAACGCCAGATCGTTTCGCGGTAGCCGCTGAATGATTTCTCACCAGGTCGGGTTGCCCTGCCGGTGGCGCTGGCGATATCGGGAGCTACGCGATCGACGGCATTGGTCCAGATTGGACGTATTTCGGGATTCACCGGTACGCCACCCGTGAACCCATTAGGGTCGAGATTCTCGAGCGGCGGAAGGTAGAGCTCGTACCGTCCGCCCCAGCCGCCCCAATCCGGATGTTCCGCAACGTTCAGCCCGTTCGGGATCAACGACAGAAACGAAGGTGTGTCACCTTCCATGGCATAGGCCACGTCTGGATAGGCCGCGCCCAACGGGCCGTGATCCTGCTGGATGTGTTCGGCCAGCCACTGGTTGGTGATGGTCTCGTTGATTGGATGATTGTCCAGCCCCTCGACCACGTGATGGATGCCCGTCCAGGTCGCCGCCCCATACCCTCCGGGACTTACGATGTAGAACAGCTGCGGAAACTCCTTGCGCATCCAGGCGCCGCTGTCGTCCTGATCGGAGATCGTGTACACGCGCAATCTGCCGATCAACCTTGCAGCAGTTTCTACACCGCGCGTCTTGCGCAACGAGTACAGCGCCTGCGCCAGCGTGTTCGATCCGCCCCAGACCGCTATCCACAGCGGGCGCGGATCCTCGGATTCCAACGCACGGAGCAGCAGCCGTGATCCAGGGGTGTCTTTGCCAGCGCCGACGGCCGCCATGCCGTAGGTCGGCTGGCCCTCCGCCACCAGCGCCCGCAAGGCGTCGGCATCGGGATATCCCGGTGCGTGCTTCAGAAGATTGGCGCGCACCTGCGCATACTTGTCGACGATGGCTGCGACGCTTCCGGGATGAATCTCGTCACGCATGTGGATCGACGTGGTGGCCACGATACCTTCGATATCGAGCTCGTTGGCATAGAGCAGCAGCCTGACCAGCGACTGCGAATCGTCGGGATCAGCCTCGATGTCGGTGAGAACGAAGAGCCGCGCCTTGGCTGAATGGGTCGGTGCCGCCGGCGACGTCGAGGCAAGGGTCAGCAATAACGAAGCTAGCAGGTAGTGGCGGATCATCGATCCTCTCATCTCACATCAGCCATGAAAGAAGCCTATTCGTGAACGAGGGCGCACTCTAGCGGAACCGTGCCCGATCTGAGAACTGGCCAAAAGTTGCCCAGTGATGTCGATGCAGGCCTGTGTCGATCGACTAGCAGGTGATGGCTTCCTGACTAAGGAGAAATAACCGTGACCCCTCCGTTGATCCCGACCATTACCGCCTTTGAACGATCGCCCGATGGTGGCAAGGGACTGGCGCGTGATACGCGCGTTCGCTGGGCCCTCGAGGAAGTGGGCCAGCCCTACGAGGTTCGCCTGGTTTCGTTCCGTGCGATGAAAGAACCCGCTCATCGGGCGCTTCACCCTTTCGGCAAGATCCCCACCTATGAGCAAGGCGACCTCGTCCTGTTCGAGACGGGCGCGATCGTCTTGTTCATCGCCGAGCACCATGCGGGCCTGCTGCCAGAGGATGCCAATGCGCGGGCGCGCGCGATCGCCTGGATGTTTGCCGCGCTGAACACGGTCGAACCGCCGATCCTCGAGTTCGCAAACGCCAGGCTGCTGGAAAGCGACAAGCCCTGGAGCAAGGAGCGCCTGCCCCTGGTCGCGGACCGAGTCCGCGATGCGCTGGATCAACTTGCTGCTCGCCTGGGCGACGCCGACTGGCTCGACGTTGAGTTCAACGCGGGGGACCTGATGATGGTGTCGGTACTGCTCAGGCTGAGGTCATCGGGCATCCTGGACGAATTTCCGAGCCTTTCTGCCTATGTGACCCGCGGCGAAGCGCGACCCGCTTACAAGCGAGCGTTCGCCGCCCAATTGGCGATCAACATCGGCAAGCCGGCGGCCGGCTGAAAACAAATGACGAACTTTTGGAGCGAGCCATGTGCAAACAAACATCTTTGCTTGCCGCTGAGATTGAGGCGGTGAAAGAGACATACGCCGCTATCAACCGGAACGATGTTCCGTCCGCCGTCGAAGCTTTCGACCCACAGGACAAAGTCTAGAGGAGCGCAAAACGCGTGAGGATGCTAACCATGGATACGGTTAGCGTTTGCTTAGGATGAGCTCGACACGCCGGTTTTTCTGGCGCCCAACGGGATCGTCCGAGCCGTCCGGTTTCGTGTTCGACGCGACCGGCCGTGTGGCGCCGAATCCTTTTGTATCGTAATCGCTGTCTGCGAGACCTTGCTGTTTGCGAAGCCAGGCCACGACCGACCCGGCGCGCTGCCTCGAGAGCTTCTGATTGTATGGGTCGCTACCCTTCGCATCGGTGTGGCCTTCGACGCGGACACTGCCCTTGCTTCGATCGCGGATCACGTCGGCGACTTGCGTGAGAGTGGCTTCGGCCTTGGGCAGGATATCGGCCTTGTCGAAATCGAAGAGCACATCGGCCGCCAGCTCGATGCGCAGCTCGGTATCCGTTTCCTTCACTTCGAGGTTGCTGACTTTGGTCTCGAGATCTTCGATCCTGAAGACGATATCGATAATCTTGAACTGCGGCGGGCCGACCGGTTGATCTGCCAGTGCCGCGAGCAACAGGGATGCGACTAGCAAACTCATCAGCTGATCGGAATCTCTTCGATTGGCGCGAAGCGCGGAATCAAGACGCTGATTTTCTGAACGTCGGGAGGTGGCGCCGGAAACTTGGCCCACAAATTCACGCGACCATTGGGCTCCAGCCTGGGCATATCGATGCTGCAAAGGCACTTGCCCTCGGCATCGCTGGCCGTGAAGTATTTCTTCTTGCCCACGATATCGACAAGACTGATGCCGGAGATCGACCACATGTTGACCCCGGGTCCGCCGAATTGGTCCAAAGCTACCTGCTGCTGGCCGGTGTTCACGAAAGTCAGCTTAAGCGTCAGCGTGTCGCCGGCCGTTCGCTTGAGTTCCTGGAGTTCGACGGTGAGGCCTGGCAGCTCTCCTTCAGCCGAGGCGAGTGCGGAGGAAGTCTGCGTTTTGTCCGCAGGTGCTGTCGTTGGTGCAGCTGGAGGGTTTTGCACCGGCGTGGCGGGTTGCGAAGGCGGCACCTCCGCACTGGGTGGTGGAACCGGCTTCTTGTCGCAACTCAGTATGCTCAAAGACAGAGGAATCGAAATTGCCACCGCACGAATGTTTGAGAATTTCATGCTCGCTCCTTCGGGCCATCGGCTCTGCTGAAGCTATCTATTAGCGCAACAGAGCAAGAATAGCTCCGATATCCGGCGCGAGATGTAGTCCGATACAGACATCCGGAGCAACTCAATCTCTGTGCACTTTTTGCAAAGTATTGCGAATCGTTGCTCCTCCGCCTTTTATGGCAACAATCTCAGGACCCGCGGCATGATGTGAACGCTCGTGCTGGTTGGTGAGTTTGCCGATGTCTATACGTTCAGCAATGGGCAAGAGGGTCTCGAAGCGGCTGGAGCCAAGAGTTCAGATTGGTTATCGACAGCGTGGCCGCAGTTTCGATGAAAATGATGCCGTCCTTCTCGCGCTTCACCAAACCCTGCGACCCCAGGATGACGTCGAGCGCTTGTTCCCACGGCATCTCCATCAGGCTAAGCGTCACCGTCCCTGTGACCTTGTCGCTCACCAGCATGTTGGCATGCGCCGCATCCGCCAGCGCCTTCAGCAACCCGCGAACTTCAACATTCTTGAAGTTCAATTTCACGCGCTTGCCTTCGAGTAGCTCTATCTTGCCAACTGAATTGGTAGCGGCCTGTGGCACGGGTGCCTGAGCCGAGGCTGTCAGGCCGGCAAGAAATGGCACACCGAGAGTGGCAAGTGCCACGACGCTGAGCAAGATCTTCTTGCTGGTTCTCAATTCACTCGCGACGCGATTCCTCATGATGACCTCCAATCGCATTTTTAGATGAGCGCCTGAAACTCCGGCTATGCATGTCAGTCTCGACGCCAGATAGAACTGACAAACCTTGAGAATTCCTTCCGCATACGCGCGGGGTTCGTTGCCCGATCGCAATACCGCTTCGTCGCAAGCGCGTTCGCGCTCCTCGACCAGCCGTGCGCCAATCCACCACACCAACGGATGGAACCAGAACACTGACTCGACCAGCATGTGAATTGCCGCCGTCAGGTTGTCGCGACGGCGCACGTGACACAGCTCATGGTCGAGAATTGTTTGCAGCTGTTCGGAGGTGAGGCGATTCGCGATCCCCTCGGGCAGCAACAGCACTGGATGGATAATCCCGACGACACCAGGCTCGTGAAGCGTCGGCGATGTCATGACCGGCACTGATTTGATTGTCGCAGTCAGAGAGGCCGTACGTACAGTGGCCTTGATGCCCAGCCACAGCACCAGCCAACGAGCCATCAATCCTGCAAAGCCAAGCGCCCATACGAGGACTGCGAGACGCAGCAAACCAGCGTCGGCAGATCCGGCAGAAACGATGGTTGCCGCTGGCGCAATCAGCGTCGCTGCGACCTGCTGCGCCGAGTGTGCAAATGGATTTTGCATGGCCACGGGCATCGGGTGCCAACCAGACTGCGTTCCGATCATCGCCAGCAGCGAGAAGGGGATCAGAAACTTCACGGAAGCCGCGAACCAGATCCAATACCGGACAGATGCGGCTTCCTTGCGCAGTAGCAACGTCAACAGCCCAACGCAGACCGCGAACAGCGAGGATTGCCAGAGATGATCGATGAGTGCGGCGCTCATTCCCGCTTTTCCTTCGCCGATAGCGCGTGCACCATCTTCTCGGCTTCCTTGATGTCTTCGAGCGTGAGCTTCCCGGATTCGATGAAATGCGCCATGACCGGCTGCGTGCGGCCACCGAACAGGCCTAACAAATCGTCGATGAGACGGCGTTGAGCAGCCTCTCTCGAGACGGTCGCCTCAAAGATGTGCGCATTGCTGATCTTGCGAACGCGACGCAGGGCACTCTTGGCTTCGAGACGGTACACAATGGTCTGCACCGTCGTGTAAGCCGGGCGCTTCTTCTTCGGAAAAGTCTCCTGGATCTCACGTACCGACGCGCCGCCACGATCCCACAGCGCCTGCAAGATCTTGAGTTCGAGTTTGCTGAAAACGCGGGATGTCATGAGTCTCGTCCTACTACAGATGTAGGGAAATCTACTACGCGCCCATCAGGCTTGCAAGTCTCGCCTTAATGGCTGCGAAATCACGACGTTCTGGTTACTCACGGTTGCGCAGTGGTGGTGTACCAGGTGAAGGACGGTCAAATCGTCTCGGAACAGTTTTTTTACTGAGGCGATCCGCGTGCAGGGGCCGTGGGCCTTGCCCTACAAAAACGAGGCATGGAGCACCGTCGTTTCAGCCGCAACAATGTGCTTTCATTCTGCGCACTTTTGCACTTGAGAGCACAGCAAGGACGCCGCAACCCGCGCGTTTTGAGCTGTGATCAGGAGAGTTGGAAATGCCCAAATATCTGCTGGCCTATCACGGTAGTCGAATACCGAATCCCGGCACCGAACAATCCGAACTGTCGAGCGCCTGGAAGACATGGATGGACCAACTCGGCGATGCGCTCGAGGGAAGCAACAATCCGATGACGGTCGCCAAGACGATAAACCCCGATGGCTCGGTCAGCGCCGGCGGCGGGTCCAATCCTGTCGTTGGCCTGAGCTTCATCACGGCCGACGACATCGACGCCGCCGTGAAGCTTGCCAAGACCTGCCCGCATCTCGCGGCGGGCGGTTCGATCGAGGTCGCGCAGGTTCCCGCCAAGGTTTATCGACCAAAAGATACTCGCTGACCCGGCTCGAACTACCCGTGCCGATATCTGCCGCGTGCATCCAGCCGCACAGTTTCCACCAAGGCGCCGCGTCGCAGTTTGATCGAGCTGTTCGACGGCCCGAGCAGCTCGAGCCACTGCACCTTGCCTCTGTGCCAACCCATGTCGACTCGCACCGCACCGCGCGCGCGTATCCCGCGGACCTCACCGCGCGGCCACGCGGCCGGCAGGGCGGGTAAGAGGGTGATCTCGCCACCCCACGACTGCACCAGCATTTCCAGAATTCCGGCGCCGCCACCGAAATTTCCGTCGATCTGAAACGGAGGATGCGCGTCGAACATGTTCGGATATGTGCGTTGCGGGCCGAGCAGCGATTTCAGAATCGTGTACGCGCGCTCGCCGTCTCCCATGCGCGCCCAGAGACACAAGCGCCACGCCGTCCCCCAACCGGTTGCGAGATCCCCGCGCCGATTCAAACTCACTTTTGCTGCTTCTATGAAGGCGGCGTTGTCACGCACATTCATCCGGGAGCTCGGATACACCGCGTACAGGTGCGATACATGCCGGTGGTGTTGGTCGGGAGCGTCACCGTCCCAATCTTCGAGCCACTCCTGAAGTTGACCGTGTTTGCCGATCGCGTCGGGCGCAAGGCGCGCCGCGGCGCCTGAGATTTCCGCGGCCAGCGCATCGTTGACCTTCAGAAGCTTGGCGGCTTCCGCCGTGTGCGCAAACAGGTCGCGAAGGATCTGGCGATCCATCGCAGGTCCGGCGCACAGCGAGCTACCGAAAGGGTGTTCATTTTCAGGCGAGTTGGACGGTGAGGTCACGAGTCCGCGACCATTCGAATCCTCGATGAGCGTGTCGAGGAAGAACAAGGCTGCGCCGCGCATCAGTGGATAGAGGCGCTTCAACGTCGCGCTGTCGCGGCTGAAGTCATAGTGATCCCACAGCGTATTGCACAGCCACGCGCCTCCGCACGGCCACAGACCCCATTTTGGACCGTCGATTGGCGCGGCAGCGCGCCAGAGGTCTGTGTTGTGATGGGCCACCCAGCCGCGCGCGCCGTACATCGTTTTCGCTGTCCTGGCACCCGTAGTCGACAGCTCTTCGACGAGTTGCAACAACGGCGCGACGCACGCTCCGAGCCCGGCCGGATCGGCTCCCCAGTAGTTCATTTCCGTGTTGATGTTGATGGTGTACTTGCTGCCCCAAGGCGGATTCGTGCCTTCATTCCAGATTCCCTGGAGGTTTGCCGGCTGACACCCAGGACGGGACGAAGAAATGAGTAGATAGCGGGAGAACTGAAGGTAGAGCGCGGCCAGGCTGGGATCATTGGCGGTCTCGGACTCTGCAATGCGCACGTCTGTCGGCTTTCCGGCGGCAGCCGTCGGGGGAATTGTGAGCGACGCGGTCCTAAAGAGCGTTTGATAGTCGCGGACATGCTCACGCTTGAGCTCGGAATAGGGGATGCGTGCAGCCGCGTCGGTGTCGCGCCGGACCCGCGCGATGGGATCGCCGCTGACGTCCTGATAGCTGACGTAACTGGTGGCGCCCGAAAGAAGCAGCGTAGCGCTGCGCGCATCGCGCAGCTGGATGCGTCCGCTTTTGACGACGATATTCCCGTCCGAGATCACCTTGATGCGCAGCGCGAACGTGAGTCCGCTGGGGATGCCATCGCTTGCTTCATTGCGCCCGCTCACCAGCAGGCACGCGTCACCATCGGGCGAAACGCGCACATCGGTTTTCGGTTCGCCGACAGGCTCGGTGGTCAGCCAGTTGGTGGAAGCGGCCGCGACGAGCGTCGTCGCCGAGCCCTGATAGTCCGGCGATGCATACTTCGCCCGCCGCGGGGCGCGATATGCCAGGTCGAAATCAAGGCGCGCGTCGGCTGCTTCGAGATGCAGGACAACCACCTGGTGCGGCGCGGATACGAAGCATTCCCGGGAGAACCTACCCGCGTTGGAGCGGTAGCTAGTCGCCGCGATGGCTGACGCCAGGTCGAGCGTGCGCGCATACTTCGTCGGAACCCGCGCGTCGGCGAAGTCGATGAGCACGTCACCGAGCGTTCCATAGGGCATTTGCCGAAGCGGCTTTGCCATGACCTTGGCGCTCGCCAGGTCTGTCGCTTCCTTGTAGTGACCCGACGCGAGGAGCCGCCGTACTTCGGCCATGGCCGCGAGAGCCTCCGGATTGTCCGGCGTGTACGGGGCGCCCGCCCAGAGCGTGTCTTCGTTGAGCTGCAATCGCTCTTGGGCGACACCGCCGAAGACCATCGCTCCGAGGCGGCCGTTCCCGAGCGGCAAGGCTTCGTTCCAGGTCGCCGCGGGCTGCAGATAGCGCAGCTGCTGATCCTCGCTTGGCGCGCGGCCTCGCGCGAACGCCGGAACCCGGAACAGCGCGCCGCCGGCCGAGGCCGCCAACAACAGGCGGCGCTTGAGATTGATTGAAGGTGGTTTCATCTGCGGCGAACTTTACAGGGTTTTGGAGGCAAGAAAGTGGCCTGGCGCTGTAAGACGCACCCGAAGGAAAAGCGCAATGCCCTGGGCAGCTGCCGTAAGCACGGGCTTGCAGCGGTCGCCGATGTGATTCATCGTTTGCGCCACCAGGTTCGCATCATGCCGTCCTCGGCAATCGGGTCACGCCACAGCCGCCAGAATCAGTAGCAAACGCGCCGCCTGCCGTGCGCCGGAGCTTTCGCATGAAAGACTTGTTAGTTCGACCGGCGATCTTCCGCCGGATGTGTCTCGTCGTTGCGGCTGCGATGACGTTTTCGGCCCTCACTGGTGCGGTGGTGGCAGCCGAACCGCCGGGTCTTCGATTGATGACCTACAACATCCGCCTGGATCTCGCCTCCGATGGCGTCAATCGTTGGGCGAATCGAAGCCATTGGGTCGCGTCGCAGGTCCTCTGGCTGCGCCCGGATATCTTCGGGATGCAGGAAGTCCTGCCCAACCAGAAGGCCGATCTCGCCGCGCAGTTGCCGCGGTATCGAATCTTCGGTGGTGGGCGCGACGATGGCAAAGAGAAGGGCGAGGCATCGCCCATCGGGTTCGACAAGAGCCGTTTCGATTTTCTCGAGGGCGGTATTTTCTGGCTGTCGCCGACACCAGAGCTGCCGTCGAAGGGCTGGGACGCGGCCTATCCACGTATCGTCACGTGGGTGCGCTTGAGAATTCCCGGTAGCCGGCAAGTCATTCTCGCAGCCAATACCCACTGGGATCATGTCGGGGTCGTCGCACGCCAGCAATCGGCGGCGCAGATCGCAGCGTGGATCGAGGCCAATGCGCGGCGTTGCGAGTCGGTTCTCTTGTTCGGTGACTTCAACACTGAATACGACAGCGAGCCCATGGGCGCCCTTACGCAGGGGGCGTGGGCGCTGCGCGACGCGCGCGCAGTCTCCAAGTCGGCGCCATTCGGACCGAAGGGGACATTCAACGAATTCAAAGCAGCGCCCACCGAGTCCCGGGTCATCGATCACATCTTGCTAGGCGTTCGAATCGACGTGGAAAGGTATGCGGTGTTTTCGCAAACCATCGAAGGCCGCGTGCCGTCCGATCATTTTCCCGTATTGGCCGACTTGACCCTCATGCCATGCCGCTAGCGCCAACGGTAACGCTGGGTCGTGGCCGGCTCGTGTCGGTCGACCTGTTGCGCGGCCTGGTGATGGTGCTCATGGCGCTGGATCACGCGCGTTATTACTTCTCCGGTGCGCACGTCTCTCCGGAGGACATGGCGGCGACCAGCCTGCCGTTGTTCGCTACCCGCTGGGTCACGCACCTGTGTGCACCGGCTTTCTTCTTTCTCACCGGACTGTCTATCCACCTGTCACGTAGCCGCATGGCTGACGGATCGGCCGTCTTGTTTGCGGTTTCGCGCGGTGCATGGTTGATCGTACTGGAGCTGACGATCGTGGGCTTCGCCTGGAGCTTCAACCCGGGCCATAGCATTGCCGGCGTCATCTGGTGCCTGGGATGGGCAATGATCTTCGTGGGCCTACTGTCGCTAGCGCCGCACGTCGTTGCCCTGGTCGTCGGAGTCCTGATGATCGCTGCGCACAATCTGCTCGATCCGCTGCGAGCCGACGAATTCGGGAGCGCGGGCTGGATCTGGAGTCTGTTGCACGCGCCGTGGGTAGCGCAGCTTCCTTGGGGTGACACCTTCGTCGTACTGTTTCCACTGATCCCATGGATCGGCGTCGCGGCGCTCGGTTACGGACTGGGTCCGTTGTTCTCCAGGGACGTCGCCACTCGCCGCCGGATGCTGCTGATCGCGGGCGTTGCAATGCTGGCGCTGTTCGCCGTACTGCGCCTGACGAATGCGTATGGCAATCCCTCGCAGCCATCGATCCAAGGCGCGATGGGTGACTTCGTCCTTCCGCCGGGAGCGAGCATCGAATATGCGGTGATCGGCTTTCTCAACGTCGAGAAATATCCACCGTCGCTGCAATTCCTGCTGATGACGCTGGGCGTGAGTGCGGTCTTGCTCGCCGTCTTTCAGCGTTACGACGGCGGGCGTCCGCTCGGCCCGCTCGGCGGTGTGGTTCACACGTTTGGATTGGTGCCGATGTTGTTTTACGTGCTCCACTTGTTCGTGCTGCACACGCTGGCCCTGTTGATAGCGCTGATCAGCGGCCAACCGCACGAGTGGCTGGGTTGGAACGGCGAATTTCCGACCGGGGCGCCGCCCGAGTACGGCTTCGGATTGCCCGCGGTGTATCTTGCCACCGCGGTCGCTCTGGCCATCCTCTATTTCCCGTGCCGTGGCTTCGCGCGCATCAAGGCGCGCACACGGTCGTGGTGGACCAGGTTCTTATGAATCGGCGCGGGCAACACCTCGGCTGAGCAACCACGAGCGCAAGGTCTGGAAAACTCCAGGCGCCATCCGACTCTTTGCAGGAAGTTCCGATAGAGAATGACCGGCGTTCGGAAAAATCTTGATGGTGAAATCCTTGTGCCCCGCTCGTGTCAGCACCCGCCGCATATTCTCGGCGGTTCTGTGAGCGGGAGTGGCAGTGTCCAACTCGCCGAACACCCCCAGCACGGGACAGGTTACTTCGCCGAGCGCAGACAGCGGATCGAACGTCAGGATGTGATCCCAGTCCCAGCGCAGCTGATCGACCGACGTGAACGGTCCCCGGGACTGGAAGATCCACGAGCCGTCGGATTCAACTATCTCTTTCTCCCGTGTCTTGAACTCCTTCCATCCTTGCCCCGTTCGCGCAACGCGCATCCACAAGTCCACGAAGGCTTGCTGCTTTTCGATGTCAGCGGCCGAAGTGCCCGCGGCGCGTAAAATGGCTCCGACTTGCCAATGCAGCGTCTTCCACAACGGCTCCATGAAGCCCGAGGAATTGATCGCGAACGCTACATCCTTTGAACGAGATGCAACGTACGTCGCGAGCATTCCACCCTCGCTGGAACCCCAGAGGCCGATCTTCCGCGAATCGATGTCGTCGCGTTGCCGAAGGAAGCGCAAGGCGGCCAGCGCGTCTTTCGCGAGGTCGTCCGGGTAGAACGAGGACTTCATCACCGTGCCCGTCGACGCGTCCATTCGCCGCCCCGTCGAATCTCCGGTTCCACGTTTGTCATAGATGAGGACGGCGAATCCCAACGAAGTGAAGAAATGTGGATAGGGGCCGAATTTGTAGCGCGTGAGCGCGCCCGAACCATGCAACAGAATGATGGCCGGGTGAGGGCCCTTGGTCGCAGGCAGCAGCAGCGTGCCCGACAGCTTCGCGTCCGCCTGTTCGAAGAAGACCTCTTCGTCCTTGAGCGGCACTCGCTCGGCAGGAGTTTGTGTTCCATTCGCGTGCCGCAGGGAAAGGCCCGTGACGGCTCCGCGCTCATCTTTAACAAAGCGAACGGTGAGTTCTGCCGGCGACGCAACATTGAACCCCGGTCCCATCACGAATTCCGCGGCTGACGCCGGGAACAACCGGCGAACTACTCCGGACGAGTAGTCGGAGATCAACATGGTGTTCTGGCCGTCGTCGGTGACGAACCGATCGATGCCTAACCAGTGATCGCCGGAAATTCGATAGTTTCCGTAGTACGTGCGGTGAATGCCGGGCTCGGCGTTATCTTCCGCTGCGGGAGTCAGGGTGGAGGCGGCGAGCAACCAGGCCGCGAACGCCATCGGGGAGCTTCGGAGACTCATGAATGCCTCGATGCAGGTGAGTGAAGTATCGCCGTAAGACAACAATACGGCCGAACCCGGGGAAAGGATGCAACGGGCGCGACGTTCCGGGTGGGCATGCCGCGGCGGGCATACTGTGCAAATAGTACGTGTAAGGCATGTATTGCATATATGCCATAAAAGGCATATAGTGCACACATGAAAACACTGCTTCTCCAGACCCCGGCGCAGCTCTCGGCGCACCTGCGATCCTTCAGGAAGGCGCGGCGATTGACGCAGGCGCAAGCCGGTGCGCTGGTGGGTCTCGAGCAGACCCGTATCGCCAAGATCGAGCGCGACCCCAGTCTCGTCAGCGTCGGTCAGCTGATGCAACTCCTGTCCGCGCTCCGCGTCCGGGTCCTGCTCGATCCGCTGCCCGACGCGAGCTCGAAAGAAACGAAATCCGACTGGTAGTCGATTCGTGGTCTCACTGAATGTCTGGATGAACGGCGAGCGGGTGGGCGAGTGGGGCACTCTCCGTGGTGGAAACCCGGTCTTTCGCTACGCCGTTTCCTGGGTGAATTCCCCGCGCGCGCGTGCGCTTTCGCTGTCGCTACCGCTGACAGCCGACCTCGAATTGCGTGGCGCGCCGGTCGAAAACTACTTCGACAACCTGTTGCCCGACAATCCCGGAGTCCGCCGCAGGATCCGCGCTCGTTTCCAGACCCCATCGTCAAATCCGTTTGACCTGCTGACTGCAATCGGCCGCGACTGCGTCGGTGCAGTGCAACTGTTGCCCCCTGACGAAGAACCCGAGGGTTGGAATCGCGTCGACGCCGAACCTCTGACAGAAGAGGGCGTCGAGCGCGCGTTGCGCGCAGTGACCAACAATACGCCGATTGGCCGGGACGAAGACGCCGAATTTCGAATCTCCCTGGCCGGTGCGCAGGAGAAAACGGCGCTGCTCGGCATGGCAGGCAAATGGTTTCGTCCGCTGCGCGCTACGCCGACCACGCACATCCTGAAACTTCCACTCGGCACCATTGGAGGATTTCAGGGTGATTTTTCGGATTCGGTGGAAAACGAATGGCTCTGCGGCAACATCCTGCGCGAACTGCAGTTGCCCGTCGCAGAGTCGAGCCTCGCGACTTTCGGCGAGCAGCGAGTGCTGGTCGTCACGCGCTTCGACAGGCGTTGGTTCGGCGTGGCGGAGGGTGCCGAACAGCGCAAGCGATTCAAGCCGGCTGATGACACCTGGATCGCGCGGCTCCCGCAGGAAGACTTCTGCCAGGCGACGGGGCGTCCTCCAACCGCGAAATATGAAGCTGACGATGGGCCTTCGATCAGCGAGTGCCTGGCACTCCTCGCGACCAGCGAAAGCGCGATGCGCGATCAGGCCAACTTTGTGCTGGCGCAGTTGACGTTCTGGCTACTGGCCGCAACCGACGGGCATGGTAAAAACTTTTCCCTGCATCATCGGGCCGGGGGCGCTTACGAAATGACGCCGCTGTATGACGTGCTCTCAGCCTGGCCCATCATTGGCCATGGCAAGAACCAGTTGCCAGTCGAGAAAGCCAAACTAGCCATGGCGGTGCGCGGCAAGAGCGCGCACTACCGAATCAATGAAATCCAACCCCACCACTGGAAAGCTCTCGCTGAAACCACGGGCATGGCCGGCGTCTGGAAACGCATGCAAGCGCATGTCGAGTCCGTTGCACCCGCACTGGAGCGTGTCGAGGCAATGCTGCCAGGAGCATTTCCGGATCGCGTGTTCACGAAAATTCGCGATGGCATCCGCAGGCAGGTGCGGCGGTTTGAAAAGGCGACAGTAAACGGCTAGCCCCCCAGAACAGGCTATCGGTCATCCTGCTGCGGGCGCTCCCGGCCGCGATTCTGTTGCTGCCTCGGCTGTGGTTTGTTTTCGGCTGGCTTTGCCGGTTCAGGACGATTCTGGCGTTCGACCTGCGGGCGCTCGACCTGCGGGCGCTCGGCGTTACGCTGGCGCTGTTGAGTTTGCTGAGCAGCGGCTTGCTGCTGCGCCTGTTCCCGCTGCCGCATCGCGTGCTCGCGTCCCTGCTGCTGGCGCTGCTCCAGTTGTTGCCGCTGCACTTGTTGCTGGCGCAGATCGCGCTGTTCCCGCTGCTGTAGTTCGGCCGGGCGGCTTTCATTCCGCTGACGTTCTTGTTGCAGACGCTCCTGCAGCGGGCGTGGTTGCGGCTGATCCGGCGAGTTGCGCGGATCAGGTTGTGCCCTGCGCGCTTCGCGTGCGGTTTCGACCTGCGGTCGATCGGTGCGCGGCGGGCCATCGGTACGGGGCCTATCCTGCGGCGGCCGGTTGTCCCGCGCGTCCTGCGCAGCGCGCGCGTTGCGGGCGGCGCGCACCCGATCACGCTCAGCGGCCTGCGCGCCGCCACGAATCGCATCCGACCGCGAATTTGCATCGTTGGTGTTGCCAGGCCGCCCGCGATTGGTGGCTTCGCCACGATCCACGCGATCCTCTGGGCGAGCCGACCGGCCCGCCTGTTCGCGCACCGCATCGGCGTGGCCTCTATTGCGCGCGAAATGCGCAGCCGACGGCGGCGGCTCGCGTTTTACGATGACCTGACGGTTCGCCACGGTTTGTGGAGGCACGCGCACGTTTCTGCGCACGGCCTCGCTCACGCCCAGCCGGCTCTCGCGCACGGGCTGAATCTGCGGAGCCACCGCCGCTCCGCGCGTGCGGGTGAGCTCCCGATCATCGATGCGAACGCGGTGATCGCCAGTGCGCTGTGCCGACGTGAACGCATTGCGCGTCACCGCCGTCACCGCGCCCGCTACACGGTTCCGATACGGCACATTCCGCGCCCTGTTGTTGTAGATCTCGGTGATGTGCGTCCTGTTGATGATCACGGTGTTCGTGACGTTCACGCGCTCCACGTATCGATGACTGAAGCGGCGCCCCGGCACATACACTTCACGGGGCCCAAGCGGAAACCACGCGACTCCGCCGCCACCGACCCATCCCACCACGGCAGGCGCGTACACGGCGCGCACGTGCCGCGGCCCGGGCACCCAGCACCAGCGATTGCGCACATGCGCCCATCTACCGTAGTGAAAGGGCGCGTAACCCCATGGGGCGTCGTCAATCCAGGTCCAACCCCAAGGGGAGACCCAGACCCACCGGCCGTACCGGTACGGCGACCAATCTACTGAGACGCGAGTCGGCGTCCATACATTGCCGTACTCATCGTCCGTGCTCCACGTGCCGTTGGCGTCGAGGTCCTCGGAGCCCGTGACATCGGGCGCAACGTATTGCGCGGCCTGCGAAGAAGCTGACCGCTGGTCGCGCTCGAGGCTCCAGTCATCGAACTCGTCCGGCGCGCCGAGCGCGCCGAAGTGGGTTGCAAGCTGCTCGGTGCCTGTGAACGTGGCGGCCTCCCCGGCACGCACGACCTCGGTTCGCTCGCCGCCGCTCGCTTCGGCCTCGCCTTCGCTGACCTTCACGACGGTGGTGTCGCCGTCGCCATTCACTTCCACGCGATAATTGCCCGGACGCAGCAGCGACAACGCGAGGTTGGGCGTGTCGATTTCGATCTGTTCATCGGTCAGCGCCCGCACGCGCACGTTGATGACGCCGGCGGTGAGGCGCATTTGAATCGTGTCGTCGTCGACGTTCAGGAAAGAAAAGCCCGTGTTGCTGCCGAGGCGGACTGCGGCCTGGCCCACTTGAATTTCGGCGCGTGCGGCTTGGTCAGTCCACAACCTGTCGCCGGTGGTGAGCGGTCGATTGAGGATGGCGGTGGTCCATTCTTCCTCGCCGGCCGGCTGCAGTGACACATCGCCCCGGATGAGGCTCAAGCGCGCAGCGCGGTCCGGGGGGTCTGCGTCAACCTGACCGCGAGCCAGGCCGAACACCAGACAGAGCGACAAGGCCGCCATTGTCCGAACCGTGGCTCGAATTGCGTTGGATGACATGGTGTTCATCATAGGAACGGCCTCTGAACGATCACTGAACGAACAACGCACGAGAGTCGGTGCGGTTGAAAGTTGGGCAATGCCGGCCGGCATTCGTTCGGAGCGTGTCAGCAAACGATGACAGCGCTTGGCCGGACCTTTGCGGACCACTACGACCGCACCGCTGCAACCGGCATTTGGGGAGCCAGCCCGATTCTCTGGTAGCGGGAGCCGAAGGATTTCCCACGCTTTCTCCCACGGCGCCGGGCTAGATTGTCCGACATGGGCGGCATCACAAGACGTTCGCTATTGACCGGCCTATCCGCCGCAGCCTGGAAGGAGACCCGCATGTCACGAACTTCGCCCCGCTTCGTGGAGATCAGCCACGTCATCGAGCCACGCATGGTGACCTACCCTGGGCTGCCGGTGCCGGAGGTCGAAGTCATTGTTGATCACGACAGTTCGCGGGCCCGGTATCAGAACAAGTCGGAGTTCCTGATCGCTTCACTGCATCTGTGCGGCAATACCGGGACTTACGTCGACTCCCCACTGCATCGGTATCGCGGCGCCACCGACCTTGCGGGATTGCCTCTCGAGCGTGTTGCGCATGTGCCGGTACGCCTCTTCGACGCCAGATCATCCGGGCGTGTCGTGGGACCCGATGTTTTCAAGGGCGCAGATCTGCGAGGCGCAGCGGTGCTGGTGCGGACGGACTTCAGTCAGCATTGGCGCACAGAACGCTATGGCCGTGAGAATCCGTTTCTCACCGCGGACGCTTGCGAGCTGCTCGTGCGTTCGGGTGCCGCTTTTGTCGGCATCGACTCGGTGAACATCGACGACATGGGCGACCTCGCTCGGCCGGCCCACACCATCCTGCTAGGTGCCGGCATCCCGATTTGCGAGCACATGACCAATCTCGCCGCGCTGCCGCCGGACGGCGGGCGGCTGCATGCGGTGCCGATCGCGTGGCGTGGCGGAGCCACTTTTCCGGTGCGGGCGTACGTGCAATTCTCTGCAGGGGAATGACTAGGCAGGCCTGAGCGAGCGTGCCCGCCACAGCGCATTTCCCGCGTAGATCAGCAAGCCGATCCAGATGAGCACGAAGCCGCTGGCGCGCGCGGATTCGAATGGCTCTCCGAAGACGATGAGACCACAGGCCAGCTGCATGGTCGGGGCGATGAACTGCAGCACGCCGATCGTCGAATAGGGGACCCTGCGTGCACCGTAGGAGAAGAGGAACAGCGGTATCGAAGTGACGATTCCGCTGAGCAGCAGCAGGGCATCGACGCGTCCGCCCGAATGGCCGAGCGCGCCGGTTCCCTGCAGTTCGCACCAGATCAGATACCCGACGGCAAACGGCACGAGCAAAATCGTTTCCACCGCGAGGCCGGGCAACGCTTCGATCTGCACTGTTTTGCGAATGAGTCCATAGAACGCAAAAGAGCTGCCGACCATGAGCGCGATCCACGGCGTGTGGCCTGCGATGAATGTGAGATAGGCAACTCCCGCGGCGGCGAATCCGACGGCTGTCCACTGCGTTCGATCCAGCCGCTCCGATAGCACGAAAATGCCCAGCAGGACGTTGAGCAACGGACCCATGAAGTACGCGAGGCTCACTTCGAGTACGTGGTCGTGATTGACCGCCCAGGCAAAGCCGAGCCAATTGACGGCGATGAAAAACGCGCTGGCCATCAGCCGTATCAGAACGCCCTTGCGCATCACGGCCGCCCTCAGCTTTCCAAGCTCGCCCGCGACGGCGAGCCACGCGAGCACGAATAAGCAAGACCAGGCGATGCGATGGGCGGTGATCTGCATCGCCGACACGTTCAACAGCCCTATTAGATAGAGTGGAAACAGCCCCCAGATGACGAACGCGGCAATCGCCGCCGCGTACCCACCATTGCCGCCTCCATCACTAGTGGTTCCTATCGGGAGCTGGGGCGTCGACGTGGTTGATACGCTGGCAACGGAGGTCGGGGCCATGGCGATATTGTGCCGAAGAACCGGGATGCGCTGCGTCTATCGAAGGAGGGACTTCCGCTATTTCCTTAGCAGGAGTTTCGTGATCGCCATAGTAAGCTTTGCGCATGTCCGGACTTACGATTGCCGATCACTACGACGCCGAACTTCGCCGCCATGACGAACACCTGCGTGCGGCCACGGAGATCAAACCGACCGATCGAGTCATGGATGTCGGCTGTGGGGCCGGGCAGACCACCCGTGACGCAGCGCGCGCTGCCTCGTCCGGGAGTGTGCTTGGCGTGGATATTTCCGAACAAATGCTCGAACGAGCCCGCCGTCTCACGTTGGACGCAGGCCTCAGGAACATCACCTACGAGCTGGGCGACGCGCAGTTCCATCGATTTCAGCAAGCCCATTTCGACGTGCTCATCAGCCGGTTCGGCACGATGTTCTTTGCCGACCACGACGCCGCGTTCGCAAACCTGGCAAGCGCCTCGCGACGAGGGGCGCGCCTGGTGATGATGGTATGGCAGCGTGGCGAGCGAAACGAATGGGCGACGGCAATACCGGAGGCGCTGGCGCAGCAGGACCCATTTTGGGGTCCAGGCCTGTTTTCGCTTGCCGAGACGCCTGTCGTGGAAGGGATTCTCCGCAGGGCAGGTTTCTCCGACGTCGCGTTCCATGAGGTGCAGGAGCCCGTGTATTACGGCCCTGATGTGGACACCGCATACGCCATCGTATGCAGTTTCAAGAACACGAAGGACGTGCTCGCCAGGCTTGATGCAGGCGCGGCAGCACGTGTGCGCGAGCAACTCCGCGCGATGCTAGTCGACCGTCTCACCGCGGGCGGCGTCTTTTTCGACTCGCGCGCCTGGATCGTCACTGCGCGAGTCACCTGAGGTACGCTGACCTCGATGCACTTTCTGTCGCGTCTTTCAATTGCGGTCGCAGCGAGCTGGTGCCGGAGGGAGTGGAAACGGCGGTGATGTATTCCGGGAAAATGGTAAAAATCCATTTGGTGCCCACAAATCCGACGGATGCCGTACGAGCCCGCGAGATCGCCCACTAGACTGTTTCAACTGCTAGGCGCGGCGTCGCTGTGCTCACCTACCTCCTGCTGCAGCCAAGCGCGAAAATCGCGCACCGCTGTGCGCCGCTCGCCCGGCTTGAGCAACAAGTAGTGCCAGATTGGACCTCGCATTACCTCGGCGAAGGGTTGCACGAGCTTGCCCTCGCGCAGCAGGGAGGCAAAGAGCCTTGGCGAAAGCAGCGCCACACCGGTTCCCGCAATTGCTGCCGCCGCATCGAGCTCGTACGTCGAATACTCGTCTGCGCAGAAGCGGAGACGCGCGGGGCGCACATTCACTCGGCGAAACCAATGTGGCCAATCGCCATGCGGCAGGAGCGGCAAGCTCGCGAGGTCGGCGGGAGAATTCAGTTTCACGCTCGCCGCGAGCGCCGGACTGAGCATCGGCGTGATATCGACCGGCATGAGCTGCGTCGACTCGAAATCGGGCCAGTTTCCGCGGCCCGTGCGGATCGCCATGTCGAATTCAGTTGCCTTGCGCACCTCGATCGAGACATCGATCTGGATCGGTGCTGCGTCTGCCCGCTGGTGATACGACGCCAACCGCGGCGCGAGCAAGCGCGCTGCGAAGGACGGCACCGCCGTGAGCCGCAGGGACCGTGGAGACTGACGGCAGTCCGCAACAGCGGCGTGCATCATGCACAGCGCCTCCGCGAGGGACGCGGCAAGCGCGACAGCGCACGGAGTTGGTTCGAGCCTTGGCCCTGAGCGAACAAAAAGCCGCTTGGCGAGCTCGATTTCGAGATTGCGCATGCGCAGGCTGACGGCCGCAGGAGTAACACCGATTTCCCTCGCTGCGCGCGTGAAGCTCGAATGGCGCACGCAAGCTTCGAGTATTCGCAGCGATTCGATCGGCGGCAAGTTTCGCGACATCAGCCATTTCAAGCACAGCTTGTCGTCAAGGGCAAGAATGCTCGCGCTCGCGCGCAGCACCCCGAAGCACAATGACCGCCAAGCCCGAGGCCCACCCAAACCAGATTTGCTACAAGGCGCGGAGCGACGAATGAAAGAACTGAAATCCCGGCACCTGTTGACGATCTCCATCGAGCTGCATCCCATCCTCGACCTCGGCGCCACGCCGGCCGGCAGGCGGCGCATCGTTCCGGTATCGGGCGGCCGCTTCAGCGGGGAGCGCTTGCGTGGCGAAATCCTGCCGCATGCCGGCTCCGATCTGTTGCTGACTCGCGCCGATGGTGCTTTTCAGCAGGACGTGCGCCTCGCCCTGCAAACCCACGATGGCGCACTGATTCTGATGACCTACCGCGGTATCCGGCACAGCTCGGTTGAAGTCGCGAGCCGCATCGCACACGGCGAAACGGTATCGCCTGAACACTACTACTTGCGTACCGCGCCGTTCTTCGAGACTGCGGCATCCGCCTACGACTGGCTGAATCGCGTCGTGGCCGTCGGCACTGGAGAACGCGTTCCCAACGGCGCGACTTACGAGGTCTTCGAGATCCTTTGACGGAGTAGGGACGTACACGTGCCTTCGCGCCGGTGAACTTCGCCGACAACGCCTGCCGGCGGCAAGCTGTCACAATCCCGCTCAGTCGCACGTCAAAGACGCATGAACTCAGCATCCGCCACCGATGCCGCCCGTGTGAACGCCTTCGAATCCCATCGAAAGCGTCTCTGGGGCCTTGCCTATCGCATGCTCGGCTCAACCACGGACGCAGAAGACATGGTGCAGGAGGCATGGCTGCGGTGGAGCCGCGCGCCCGTCGATGAAATCCGCGTCCCCGAGGCGTGGCTGGTGCGCGCCGTGACGCGCCTGTGCATCGATCGCCTGCGCCAGCGGCGCGTAGAGCGCGTGAGCTATGTCGGCCCGTGGCTGCCTGAGCCGCTGGTCGATGAATCGACGCCGCCGCCGGATCAGTCGAGCGAGCTTGCGTCGGATCTTTCCGTGGCATTCCTCGCACTGCTCGAGCGCCTCGCGCCCGACGAGCGCGCGGCGTTCCTGTTGCACGAAGTGTTCGACTCTGAGTACGGCGACATTGCGCAGATCCTCGGCAAGAGCGAGACGACCTGCCGGCAGATCGTGAGTCGCGCGCGCAAGCGGGTTCGCGAGGGCAAGCCCCGAATACAGGTGAGCAATGAGGCACGCCAACGCCTGCTCGGCGGGCTGGTGACCGCCATCCAGCAGCAGAACATCGGCGCGTTGATCGGGCTCCTGTCGAAGGATGCCACGTGGGTTTCCGACGGCGGTGGAAAGACCAAGGCAGCCAAGAAGGTGATCCGCGGCGCGGAGCATGTCGCCCGCTTCGCCACCGGCGTGTATCACCGCTATCTCGCCGACCTCGAATTTCTGCCGGTGAGGGTGAACGATGAGGCGGGTATCGAAGTCATCTACGACGGGCAGCCGCTCGCCGTGCTCACGATTCGTACCGATGGCCGCCACATTTTGGATGTCTACGCCATTCTGAATCCCGACAAGCTCCACGGGCTCAAGCCTGTCACACCGCTGATGGTCGTTTCGTCTGATGGTTCGTAACCACCAGTGAAACAGGAGCAAGTCATGAGCAAGCGTATCGAATGGTTTCAGGTCGCGCCCGAAGTCGGGCACGCGCTGCTGAAACTCCAGGCCTTCGTGAACGAAAGCGGCCTCGAACACAGGTTGCTCGAGCTGGTCAAAATGCGCGCGTCACAGCTGAACGGTTGCGCATACTGCCTCGACATGCATTCGAAGGATGCACGCGCCGACGGCGAAACTGAGCAGCGTCTCTATTTGCTGGACGCCTGGCGCGAAGCCGCACATTTGTACTCCGAGCGCGAACGTGCGGCGCTCGTGTGGACCGAAGCTGTGACGGACATCCGCAATGGTCACGCGCCGGACGATGCCTACCAGCAGGCGCGGGCGCTGTTCTCGGAGGCCGAGCTCACGGTGCTGACGTTGGCCATCGCGACCGTCAACAGTTGGAACCGCTTGAACATCGCGTTCCGCACACCGGCGGGCAACTACAGACCCGGTATGTTCAACAACATCAAGGCCGCGTAGCCGGGTTCTGGAGGGGCGGATCGGCAGCGGCCGATCCGCCTCATGAGGGATCCGGACTTCGCCGATAGCTGTCGACGCATGATAATCAGGCTCAAGCGAGGTCGAAGTCGCGACGTTAAACCTTGCGCTGCCACCGGACGTCGAACCCGGATGAAAACAAAGCTGCGAATTCTGGTGGCGATCACGACGGTCGCGGTATGCGGCCCTTCAACGGCTGGCGCCGATGAGCTGAGCGAGTCGATCCTGCGCATCGAAGGCAAGCAAACACTGCCGGAGCAGGGATACGAGCAGCTCAGCCTGCAGGAGATCATGCGTGCAACCGGAGTGCCGGGCATGAGCGTCGCGGTGATCAAGGACTTCAAACTTCTGTGGGCGAAGGGTTACGGGACGGCGGATCTCGGCACGGGCATGGCCGTCGATACGAAAACTGTTTTTCAGGCGGGCTCGATCAGCAAGCCGGTTTCGGCGCTGGCAGTGCTTACCCTGGCGCAAAGCGGGCGGCTCTCGCTCGATGACGATGTCAATTCGTTGCTCAAGTCATGGAAGGTGCGGCGCAATGCATCCACGGGCGCCGCTCCCGTTACCTTGCGAGCGCTGCTCAGTCACACGTCCGGTGCGGACGATGGACTGGGTTTTCCTGGTTACGCCCAGAAGTCTTCGCTCCCGACGCTAGTGCAAATTCTCGACGGCGCGCCGCCGGCCAACACCCGTCCAGTCACGTTTGCGCGGCCCGTGTTCAGCGCCTACAAATATTCCGGCGGTGGTTATCAGATCGTGCAACTCGCGCTCACCGATCTGATGGGTGAGCCGTATCATCAGATTGTCGCCAAGCAAGTGCTGCGGCCGCTGGGCATGTCCAACAGCTCCTACGAACAGCCACCGACCGCCGCGCGCACCCAACATGCGGCGCAGTCCCACGATCGCGACGGTGTCATGAGCGGGGGCTGGCACATCTATCCCGAGCAAGCAGCGGCAGGACTCTGGACGACCCCAACCGATCTTGCGAAGTTCGTCCTCGAGATCCAGCAGGCGCTGCGCGGGCCGCGCGGCAGTGTCCTGCAGCGATCTACGGCGCGCGAGCTGATCACTCCCTCGGGCAGCGGCCCGTTTGCGGTCGGGTTGCGAATTGAACGACGAGGAGAGGGTTGGTATTTCCATCATGGCGGAGACACCATGGGTTTTCGCGCGCGCCTGATCGGCCACGTTCGCAAGGGATATGGCGTCATCATCATGGCGAACAGCGAGACAGCTGCCGACGTGGTCAACGAGGTCGAGGCGCGAGTGGCGGCGGAATACCGCTGGGATTCGCTCGACAAGCCCATCCCTCGCTAGTCCGGGTTGCACACGCCGAGTGCCGTCGCTACTCAAACCGGTAGCTCAGCTTGACCAGCAGCTGCTCGTCATCGCGCAGACTGAAACTGTCGCGGATCAGCCTGGCGGAGCTGTCGGGATCCACGTCCTGATCGTATCCGCCGCGGCCATACACCACGTATAGATAGGAGAGGGGCGCGAGCTCGTAGCGGTAGCGGAGCTGGAAGGCGAACGTGCGCACACTGAGATCGTCGATGGGCTCACTGCTCTCGACGGCATTTCCGGACGCGTCGACGCGATAACCCTGGCGCAAACTCGCCTCCACCCCGATGGCCTGCAATTTCAGGCGCAGTTCCTGCCGGTTGCCGATGGTCCAGTTGAAGCCGACATCGAACTGTGCGTCGCGTCCATCGAAGCTGCCGATGAGGTTTTCGCGCTGCCACACCAGCCAGTCCGGGGTCCGGCTGGCCGACAAGCCGACGTACATGTTGAAAGCGTCGCTGATGAAATACGTCGGCGTCACCTCGATGAAGTAGCCCGCCTCGTGATTGCCGGCAAGACCGCCGCTGTTCACTTCCGCCTCTATGTTGTACGCCCAGTTTCCCTTGCGCGGACGCTCGTACTGGAAGAACGAATTGAAGTTCGGCGGTAGTTTGAGGGAGCCGTTGCCACGCGTGATCAGGTCATCGACACCGGCGCTGTTGACGTTGATCTGCGCATACTCGTAGCTGCCGTTGCGCAATCTGCTCTCGCGGCTCATGCGGTACTGGTGCTCGAGCACCTCGCCGCGATCGTTGTAGACGCTGCTCACACGCCAGCGCCAGTCTTTCGAGGCATAGCGCGATGCGGCCGGCAGCTCGGTGAAACGGCGGTTCACTTGGTAGTGCGTGTAGTTCAGGTTGTTGCGCGACAGGTATCCGGCATCGTTGATCTGCAGCTCGTCGCCGAAGTGCATGCCCATCCACTGCTGGCGCCAGCCGTGATTCATTTCGTAGTCGATCCACGTCGTCGCTCCGGTATCGCTGGTGCGCTCTCCCTGCTGCTCGATCTGGCTGCCGATCAGGCGCGTGCGAATGTTCCAGCGGGTCCCGGGCCGCCAGTTGTGATCGACGCCGACGACGGCCGCCTGGCGGTCGAGGTAGGGACGATCGACGTGGGTCGCCATCAAGCCAAAGTTCTGCTTGCTGAAATCCCGCACCAGTCGCGCGGCAACGAAAGTCCGGCCCGCAACGTCCTTTTCGTCGGCAGCGAACAGGCCGTACTTGGTCGCACCCAAACTGCCGTTGAGCTTGAGAGCCGCCGTGATATCGCCCGAGCCGACGCCATCGTCGGCCGGGCCGCCGATGCGGCGCGTGTAGAGCAGCTGGCTGTAATCGGACGGCGTGGTGAATTCGAATATTCCCTGGTTCTCGGTGAAGAACGGCCGTTTATCGCTGATGAACGTTTCGGTGGCGTCGAAATTGACGACCAGATCGTCGCTCTCGACCTGGCCGAAATCCGGGTTCACCGTGGCGGTCAACTGCATCTGGCCGTTCGGCTTCCACAGGACGTCGACGCCGGCATCGGCGTCGCCACTGCCGTTGACGTTGTCGTAGAGACTGGAGACGAACGGCGTCCAGGCAAACAGCGACTGGTTGTGGCTTGCCACCTGGATGGGTTCGAAGTCGGACATGAACTGCGGGCGCTCGAAGCTCGCGAGCGGCCAGGCGACACGCTCGCCGGTGGTTCCAACGACGCGATCCAGGTAGATCGACAACGTGCGCGTGTCGCCATTCGAGACGCGCATCGGCGCGATGTACCACGGAATCAGCAGCTCGACATACCACGCAGCCTCATCCGCGGCCACGGCATGACGCCAGTTGCCGTCCCAGTCGGAGTTGAAGTTGTTCTCGTTCGTGATGATGGAGTCGTAGATGCCGTCCGTGCTGCTCACCGTGAAGTTGTAGCCGGTCCGGCGATCGCCATCGAAGTCGATCATGAGATTGACGCGATCGACCTGCGCTTCGAAATCCCGTTGCACGCGCTGCTGGGTGCGCGGCACCGAGGGAGGCTGGACATTGCGGAAAGCGACTGCCAACCCGTCCGGTGTGGCGAGAATCCAGGCTTCGGTCTGCAGCGAGGCGGGTTCACCGTTGAGCGGCTGCGTCTTGCGGAAGTCGGTGACGTGTTTCGCGCCACTCCATTCTTCAGCGTCGACACTGCCGTCGATCGTGACGGCAACCACCGGCATGGCCGGTATGGCAAAAGCCGCCGCCAAGACCATCACGCACCTGAATCCCTGCATGTGTACCTCCTGAGTGGTATTCAGACGGGCGGAAAGGCCATAGGGTTGCAATCGCCTGTGGAGTTGACGCTGGCGCCGTTCTCAGTCTGGGCTCATGAAAGCAGATCAATTCTCGTTCATGCCGCCACCTGCTGCATCCTGTTTTCCGCGCGAGCTCGCTTCTGACTAGTCACGACTCTGGACTGGCGATCGCTTGCTTCGCTCGCGCCGGAAGAGCCAAGCTAGAGGCATGCGTCAGGAGTACGGGCAGTTTTGTCCAATCGCGCTGGCATCGGAAGTGCTTGCAGAGCGCTGGACGCTGCTCGTGGTTCGCGAACTGATGTCGGGATCGCGGCGGTTCAATGAAATACGCCGCGGCGTGCCGCGGATGTCCGCCACCTTGCTGAAGCAGCGCCTCGGAGCGCTGGAAAATGCCCGGCTAGTCGAGCGACGGCCCGGCGTGGGTGCGGGGGTTGACTATCTACTGACCCCAGGCGGACTCGCTTTGCAGCCGATCGTGATGTCGATAGGCGAATGGGGCCAGCGCTGGGCACGTGATATCGAAAAGCAGGATCTAGATCCCAGCTGGATGTTGTGGACCATGCATCGCCGCCTGAATACACGGGCCATGCCTCCCGGCAGGACCGTCATCGAAATCGAATTCGTCGATGCACGACCTAGCCAACGCCGCTACTGGCTGGTGCATCACGACGGCGATGTCGACATGTGCCTGAAAGATCCCGGCTACGACACGACTGTGCATCTGTCGACGCGGGTGCGCACGCTGGCTGAAGTTTGGCGCGGAGCCCGCTCGATCACGGCGGAGCTTCGGGCCGGCACGATGCAGTTGCATGGACCGCCCCGCCATTGCCGCGCATTTCCCCAGTGGCTGCTCCTGAGTCACTTCGCGCACATCGAGCGCGAGCAATGAGCAAGCCAGATCTGGTTCAGTGCGGCGTTGCCGCATGAACTTTCGCGCGATGCGCACGTCACATCACTCAGACCTCGCTGGCATGCGAGGTCAGGGAGGAACCATGCGTCACCAGCGACATCCCGTTCGGCGCATCCTTGCCGCATCGATTCTTCTCGCTGCGACGCTCATGCTCTTTGCCCCATCAGCTGCCCGTTCCAGCGAGGCGCTGATCGTGCACGAGTGGGGCACTTTCACCTCGTTCCAGGACGCAGACGGCGCCACGATTCCGGGCATCAACGTCGACGACGAACCCGTTCCGTCTTTCGTGCATCGCATGCCGGGATTTCCGATTCGCAGGGCAGGGGCTTATCCGGCACGCTGGTCGCAAGGCGCGCCGAGTTGCCACGCCGACGTCACGCTGCGCTTGGAAACGCCGGTACTCTATTTCTATCCGCCCGCGGGCTTTCGCTTCGACGAGCGCATCGACGTCGAAGCGAATTTTCCCGGGGGATGGCTGACGGAGTTCTATCCCGCGGCCGAGGCCGACGTCCCTGGATTTCCGGGTCAGCTGAATGCGTCAGTGCGGGGCAGCCTCAAATGGCGGTCCGTGAGGCTTTCGCCGGAGCCATCCACGATTCTTCCGTCGACTTCCGAACGAGTATGGCTGGTGCCGCGCCAGGTGAAATCCGCCGTGATCACCACGGCGGACGGCAAGGAAGCAGAGAAATACCTGTTCTATCGCGGTGTGGGCCACCTCGATGCGCCGCTCGTCGTGAAGCAACGCGGGGATGGGCTCACGGTCAATTTGCGTGACGACGCATCGCTGACGGTGCTGCCGCCGAGCTGGCTGGTTCGCGTGCTGCCGGATGGCCGTGTGTGGTATCGCAGGCTCGATTCCGGCGCAGACTTGGGCAGCGTCGTCTCGCTTCCGCGCGAAGACGCCGACGCCGTGCGCGACGGCCTGCCGGCACTTCGCCGCGAGCTCGCCGGAGCGCTGGTTGCGCAGGGCCTCTATGCGGATGAAGCGCAGGCGATGCTCGAGACCTGGCAACTTTCATACTTCGCGAGTGAAGGTCTGCGGTTGTTTTTCCTGCTGCCGCAAGCCTGGACAGACACACATCTGCCGGTCTCAATTTCGGTCCCCGCGCAGATCACTCGCGTCATGATGGGAAGAATCGAACTGGTCAGCGCGCATCAGCGTGGAGTGTTCGCGAAATTGCAGGCTTTGCCAGCCGGGGCGTTCAACCTGACGCCGCTGTACGTCGATTTGCTGAATGCGTCGGCAAATCTTTCCAAAGAGCAGCACGCGGAGCGATCGCGCCAGGTCATGCAGCGGCTCCGGGATCAAAAGGGATCGCACGCGGAGTTGTACACAGCCTTCGGGCGCGAAGTGCCCGAACCACTGCGCTTGTACGATTCACTGGGCAGATTTCGCGATGCACTGATTGCTCACGAGTGGCGTTCGGCGCGTGACGACACCACGCGGGCGCGCCTGATGGCGATCATCGGAGCCTTCAGCTCCTGCATCCCGCAGCGCACGCGGTGAAACCTACAGAGGCTCAAGTCCGTGGCTGGCGCATGTCGTGGTAGTCGTTGTCGTGGAATAGATGCCTGTCTGTTCGCGCAACGAGTAGCCCGCTGCATACACACGACCATTCCGGCAAGATCCACGTCGAGGCGGCCGCGCCTGCAACTTTCACGCTCGGGCAACTCTTTGCCATCTGGGGTCAGCCACTCGAGAGTACGAACGTCGCCGGTCTCGCGGGGATGCCGGTGACCCTCTACGTCACCGACAACAATGGCGTGGTGACCGAAGCCACGGGCAACTGGAGTGAAATCGAGTTGCTGTCGCATCGCGAGATCACGATTCAGGTGGGCTCGCCGGTCACCGAGATACCCAACTTCACCTGGAGCGGCAACTGACCAAACAATCTGACCATGGCTTTGCGTTACCCAAGGCCTCCTTTCCGCCTACATTTTCAGGCGCAGGGTTTGCTTATGTTCGTGGACGTTTGCACATCTCATGGAGATACCAATGAAGCTCTCACTGTGGCGGAAGTCCTCGATTGCGGTTCTTTCCGTCGCCATCTTCAATATGGGTCTGGCGGGCGCGGCGTCGGCAGCGATCGCCGACACGGCGGCGCTGGTCAGCACCGACCGCGCGTCTGACTTGAGCGCGGTCCGCTCCCAGCTCGAGCGCGCGGACGTACGCGCGAAGCTCGAGGAAATGGGCGTGAATCCCGCGGCCGTCGATCGCCGCATCGCCAGCCTCAACGATCGCGAGCTGCACCGCATGGCGGTGGACATGCAGAACGCCCCGGCCGGCGGCGACGCCGTGTGGATCGTCGGCGCCGTGTTCGTCGTGCTGATCATCCTCGAGCTGGTCGGCGTCATCGACATCTTCAAGAAGGTTTGAGCGTCGACATGCAAGGGCGCGCAGCGGCAATCGCTGCGCGTTGCGCGCTTCTCCTCATATCCACTACGTTCCTGTCCGCGTGCGTGGCGCGCGGTCCTTTCATTCCCGAGAATCTCGCTCCCGGTGCAAAGACGCGGGTGGACCTCGACGCGACGCCATTTTTTCCGCAAGACAAATACCAGTGTGGGCCCGCGGCGCTTGCCACGGTGCTCGGTGCAGCAGGCGTTCCCGCGACGCCCGAGGCGCTGGTGCCGCTGGTCTATCTTCCTGCGCGCCACGGAAGTCTGCAGGTGGAGATGCAGGCGGCTCCACGCGAGTTCGCTCGCCTGTCTTATCTATTGTCGCCGAACATGGATTCGATCCTCGCGGAGCTTGACGCCGGCAGGCCGGTGCTGGTGCTGCACAACTACGGCCTGCCGATGCTGCCGCGCTGGCACTACGCCGTCGTGATCGGCTACGACGCGACGACGGATCGTTTCATGCTGCGCTCCGGCACCAAACGCCGCGCGCAGTGGCGTGCCCGAACGTTCATGGTCGCGTGGCACCAAGGCCGTCGTTGGGCGATGGTGGTACTTCGTCCCGGGGAGATACCGGCGAGCGCCAATCCGACTCTCTATCTCGAGGCCGCTGCGGATTTCGAACGCGGCGCGCTCCCGGAGGATTCGCGCCTTGCATTCGATGCCGCCATTCGCCGCTGGCCCGCGGAACCCGTGGCGTGGATTGGGCGTGGCACCGCGGAGTACCGCCTCGGCAAGTTGCCGGATGCCGCCCGTGACTACGCGGCCGCATTGCGACTGGATGGCGCACAGGTAGGCGCGCGGAACAACCTTGCGCAAACCCTGCTCGACATGGGATGTCCCGGGAGTGCCCGCGAACAGTTCGCCTCCATCGAGGTGACTTTGCTCAAGTCGCCATTGCGCGAGGCGGTTCTCGACACGCAGCAACGCCTCTCGCAGGCGGCCGCAATGGAACGGCAGGTCGACGCGTCCGCCTGCGTCATTCCTTAGGGATTTAGCGTCGGCTCTGGTGCTGTAGGAGCGATGTCGCCAGTTTGCATCACTGCATCTGACGCGCGGTAAACCCGCTTGCCGCTTGCGTAGTTGAGAAAAATCCCCGGCAGCTGTCGCCTTCAAGGGGTTCATCTAAATCAATCGGTCATTTTGTCGTCTTGCACAGACGATCTCGCGCGAGACATGGCCAAAGTGTCGCTCAGCCGCGCCAGGGTTTCCCGCGCGATTGGGCCGCAAAAATTTCTCGCGCGTTTGCTGCGCGTTCAGCGGCACGTCAACGTCGACGGCGTGGAATTCACTCTTCGAAAGCTGGTTCTCGTCCTTCTCGTCGCCGCGGGCGCTGCGCAGGCGCAAACCGCCGGCGTCGTCACGTTGCGCGCCAACTCGACATCGGCAACGGGAAGCTTCGTGCCCGTGCTGACCTGGTCCACGAATCCGGCTGCAAGCAGTTGTCGCGCGAGTGGTGGCTGGTCGGGTACGCGCGCCGCCTCGGGTACCGTGACGTTGCCGGCCATCACCGCCAACACCAACTACACGCTGACCTGCTCATGGAGCACCGGCTCGGCGGTGGTGTCCTGGGTTGCGCCGACCGCCAACACCAACGGAACACCGCTCACCAATCTTGCCGGGTTCCGCGTTTACTACGGCACCAGCAGCACCAGCCTCACCCAGAGCACCACGGTGAACAACATGGCGGCCCGCTCGGCCACCATCAGTCCGCTGGTGCCCGGCACCTGGTACTTCAAAGTCCGCGCCTTCAACGCAAGCCAGGTCGAGTCGAACGACAGCAATCTCGCCTCGAAGACGGTCGCCGGCGCCACCGCGGCGAACACCGTGCGCATCGCCATCGCGCCGGGCACCCAGACACGCAGGACCGTTGCCACGTCGGTGTACGACGTCGTCCGCAATTCGAGTGGCAGATGGGTATTGGGGCGCGTCGTCGGCACGGTGCCGATCGGCAGGCCTTGCCGCACCTATTACCTCAGCGGTGATTACTACGGTGTCCAGACGGGGTACGTGACGGTCACGGTCACGCCGCGCAACACGACGCTGGTGGCGCGATGCGCTCTCAGCTAGCTAGCAGTTCCATGAATCGAGAACGGACGGGAGAGATAGCCACGGATGGTGACGTCTCTTCCGTACCGATTCCAAGGGAGAAGTACGCCATGAGCGTGAAAAATATCGGCCTGATCGTTTCTGTTTTACTGTTGATGGCCAGCGGCGCTGCGCAGGCGCAGACCGGTGGCATCGTCACGTTGCGCGCCAACTCGACATCGGCAACGGGAAGCTTCGTGCCAGTGCTGACCTGGTCCACCAATCCGGCTGCAAGCAGCTGCCGCGCGAGTGGTGGCTGGTCCGGAACGCGCGCCGCCTCCGGTACCGTGACGTTGCCGGCCATCACCGCCAACACCAACTACACGCTCACCTGCTCGTGGAGCACCGGCTCGGCGGTGGTCTCCTGGCTTGCGCCGACCGCCAACACCAATGGCACGCCACTGACCAATCTTGCCGGGTTCCGCGTTTACTACGGCACCAGCAGCACCAGCCTCACCCAGAGCACCACGGTGAACAACATGGCGGCCCGCTCGGCCACCATCAGTCCGCTGGTGCCCGGCACCTGGTACTTCAAAGTCCGCGCCTTCAACTCAAGTCAGGTCGAGTCGAACGACAGCAATCTCGCCTCGAAGACGGTTGCCGGCGCCACCGCGGCCAACACCGTGGGGATCACCATCGCGCCCGCCACGGGGCTGAGGACCTATGCCACCACCGTATACGACGTGGTGCGCTCCGGTAGCACATACGTGCGGGGCGTCGCTGTTGGAAGGATTGCGGTCGGCAGTCCGTGCGTGGCGAGCTTCACGGTCGGGAATAACTATTACCAAGTGACGCGCAGCCAAGCGAGGTACAGCAGCACACCGCGCTCCAATGTGGTGGTTGCGCGCTGCGCCAGCAGCTAGACGTCGAGGTAAATCGCGATGGTCCGGGAGAAATATCCACCGACGGAGACTTTTCTTCCCGACCGCTTCACGCTACCGAAGCTGCGCGCCGCCGCCGCCGACTGCCGTGGGTGTCCGCTGTATCTTGGCGCCACGCAGACGGTGTTCGGCGAAGGGCCGCGCGATGCGCGCATCATGCTGATGGGCGAGCAACCCGGCGATCGCGAGGACGTCGAGGGACATCCCTTCGTGGGACCGGCCGGTAAATTGCTGGATCGCGCGCTGGAAGAGGCCGGCCTCGCGCGTGGCGCGGTGTATGTCACCAATGCCGCAAAGCATTTTCATTTCGAGACGCGCGGCAAGTTCAGGCTGCAAAGATCGGGGCAAGGTGATCGCGCACAGCATTGCGCCGGCGCTCATCGCGACGCTGCACCCATCTGCGGTCCTGCGCGCGCCCGACGCGGCGGCGCGCGAGGCGAGCTACCAGCTGCTGGTCACCGACCTCAAGCTCGCCGCGAAACGTACGAAGCCGGTACCGCGGAAAACCCGTTGACGAATCACTCGATCGTGAACCATTGCACTTCGACGCGCCGATTTTGCGCGCTGTCGGTCTCGCCAGTCGGCTCTTCCCAGCCGCGACCCACGGATTCCACGCGCTCTTTGCCGATCTCCGGAAATTTAGCCAGCAATGCATCGTTGACTGCGATCGCGCGTTGACGTGACAGCTCCATGGCCTTGAGCGCCATGCTCTGCACCAGTTGTTCGCCGCCGGATTGGCGGAATTCGTTGACGCGCGCATTGTCCACGTGACCGCGCAGCAGCACGGTCGATCCCGGGCTCACCTGCAGGAAACGCTTGATGGTCTGCAGGTATTCCTGATTCTGCGGTGCATTGCGGTCGAGGTTCGAAGAGTTCGGCTCGAAGAAGAAACGGATGTCCTTGCTGAGCAGCGGATCGCCTTCGAGCGCCGCCTGGCTCGACGTGCGAATGGGCGCGATGGCGATCTTCTGTTCGGAGAATGGACTGCGCTTGGCAATCGCGTCGAGGAAGGTCGTGTCGAGGAATCGCGCCGGGTCGGCGGGGTTCTTGATGAGGCTGCCGTAGGCCAGCACCGAGGACTGGAAGATGCCGCCGAAAGAGCCGGCCGAGTCGATGGTGCCGGCGAAGAACGCGCGATTCTCCGGCGCGTTGGACAGATGCACGTGCGCGAGCTCGTCGCGCGCATCTTCTTCACTCCACTTGAATGCCTTCGCCACCACCGCGATGTTCTCCGGCTGGTTGTCGCGCAGGCGCCGATTGCCTTCGAGAATGCCGTGTACCAGTCCTTTGACCATGTCCGGATGCGCCTTGGCGAAGCCCTTGTTCACCGCCAGCACGTCGGCCACCACTAACAAGTTGCGGTTCGACACCAGCGCCTTGGCGGCGCCGTTGGACGCTTCGATGACCTCATCGGTCTTGGGCGTCCAGCCCACGCAGCCATTGAGGCGGCCGCCGCCCGCCAGCTCGTGTTGATAGGCATCGCAGGCCACGAACGCATCCTCATAGAACACGAGACCGAGCGAGCCCGCCGCCGGCTTCGAATCGAGGTCGCGCAGCACCGTCACGGGAACACCGGCTTCCTGCGCGAGGTAACGGATGAAGAACTCGCTCTCGTTGAACTGCGATGCGGCAAGGGTCTTGCCCTTGAGCGCGTTGACCGAGGCGATGCCGCGATCGACGACCACCATGTCCGCGCCGCGCGAATAGCCGAGCTGGATCGGCACGATGGCGTCGAACTGCCGGCCGAGCACGGCCAGCGCGTCGGCCGTGGTTGCGGTCGCGGCCAGCTTGCCGTTGTTGAGTGGACCCCAAGTTTCGCTTTCGCTCATGGAGATCGCGACCTTGAAGCCGTATTCCTTCGCGAAAAACGAATCGGCGTTCGGCTCGAGGCCACCGTTTGCGACGATGAGGCCGCCGTAGCCCGCGTACTCGCTGATGTCGATGCGCAGCACATTGTCTTTCGGTACGAAGGTGTTGGCCGCCTCGAGCGTCGGCGTACCGGTCACGGGCTCGATGGGTTCCGGTGCATCACCCGTGGGCTTGGGCACGCCGTTGTCGGCCTTGGCGTTCGTGCTGGTGCCTTGTTGAGCGTTGGCAGCCGGGGTCGGTTCCGACTTCTTGCCCAGCCACAGCCAGACTCCCAGGCCGACTATGCCGACCAGGAGCAGCAACGTGATGAGGTTGCCGGCAGCCGAACCGCGTGAATAACGTCGTGAAGACATGGTCGCTTCTCCCTTGCTCAATTGACGATGCTCGAGACACTCACTCGGAAATTTTCGTTGCGCGTTTGGCGCCGCGCTTCGAAACCAGCAGATCCACCGGTGGAGGCTCGTCGGTGAAATTGTCCAGGCCCGCGAACAATTCGCGCTGATCCTTGAGCCAGCGGTTGGCCTCGTTGAGCGACGCGGACAACGCGTCGAGGGATTGCGCCATGTTGCCATCCTCGGTGGCGAGCAATGCCTGCTCGCGCACCAGCGACACCTGCTGGCGCAGCCTTCCGAGCTCGGCATCCACCAGCTCCATGCGCCGCTCGGCGTCGGCGTGCGCAGCACGGCGAGAGTTGATGACTTCGATCTGCTGTTCGAGCGAGCGGCGCAGTTCATCATCGACGCTCGCGGCCAGCCGTTCGCGTCCACGGCGTTCCTGCTCTTCGAGCTTCTTGCGCTCGCGTTCGGCCACGGCGACGACTTCGGCGAAGGCGGCGCGCGCGGCCAGCAGCTTCAGGTGCAGCCAGGCCATCTGGCGCACGTCGCCGATCTGCGAGGCATGCGCCTCGCTTCGCTGCAGCAGCGCGACGATTTCCGCGGCCTCCTGCTCGATCTCGTACTGGCGCGATTGCGCCGCCGAATCGAGCTGCGCGAGCAGGTTCTCGTAGCGCGACGTGTTGTCGTTGAAGCCGGCCGCGGCGTCCACCGTGTTGCGGAAGCGCTGGTTCTTCGACAGCCACCACAAATAAAAACCTTCGACGCCAAGCCCGATGAGCCACAACCCAGGGTTTATGAAGGCACCGAGGAAACCGAAGGTCGCCAGGCCGAACCAGTTCGGCGGAATGGGCATGCCGAATGGCCGCGCGTTGAATGCGGCGGCGAGATAGGACGGCTTGTCCTTCGCCTTATTCATGTTCCCTGGTCCATTTTCTGGGCCATGCCACGAAACGCCGGCGGCACGAAGCCGAGATCGGTGGCTTCGCGAATGGCGATGCGCATCTGGAATTCGAGCACGTCGGCGGGTACCGGGTTCTGGTAACCCTCGAGACTCGCCGCCAGCGCCGCGCCGCCGGCGACGTTCTGCGTGCGCGCATGGCGATACGTCTTGACCACCAACGCCTCGGCAGCGCCGGGGGTGAGCAGGACCGGCATGCGCGGTTCGAGGCGCGCCAGATCGGCTGCCGACAGGTCGAGCCCATATCGCTTCGCCAGCATGCCGATGAGCTGCGCACTCTCGGCCGCCGTGCTGGTGGGCAGCAGCGGCACTTTCACGTCGATGCGCCCCGGGCGCTTGAGGTCGACCTCGATGAGGTCCGGGCGCGACGAGGCCAACAACCACAGCACGCGTCCGCGGTTGCCGCTGTCCGACATCTCCTGGGCGATCATCGAATAGATGCGGCCCGACAGTCCCGAGTCGTTGGACCCCGAGTCGCGTTTGCCGAGAGTCTGGTCGGCCTCGTCGATGAATACCATGCAGCGGCCGAGCGCGCGGATCAGCCGGAAGATCTTCTCCAGATTGCCTTCGCTCGAGCCCACCCAGCGATCGCGGAAATTCTTGAGCTTGACCACCGGCACGCCGGCCTCGCCGGCGAGACACTCGACCAGGAAGGTCTTGCCCGTGCCCACGGGACCGCACAGTAGATAGCCCATGGGCAGCGCCTTGATATCCCCGGCGCGCCACAGCGCGATGTCCTGGCGCAACCAGGTCTTCAGTGCCTGTTGGCCGTGATAGTCGTCGAGAGTGCGCTTGGAGTCGATGAACTCCACCAGGCCCGCGGAGTCGCGCTCCACCAGCTCTTTCTTGAGCTTGGCGAGATCGGCATCGGCGAGAGGCTTGTTCTCGTGATGACGAATCCGCGTGAGGCTGTCCAGGCTCGACACGGTGACGCCCGCGAGCATGCCTGCGATCTGCGGCAGGTTCGCGTCCGCCGCGAAAGCCTTTGGCGATTGTCTGCGCAGGATGGTGAGCGCCTGCTCCAACGCCGGCGCGTCGGGCAGCGGCACGCGCGTGCGTACGGTCTGCGAGGTGCTGGCGATCAGCGGCTCGACGTCGTTGAGATTGTCGGCGATCAGCAGGCTGGTGAACGGCAGGTCGGCGAACGGCGAATCGCAGGACCAGGCGCGCAACATGCTGGTGATGCTGCCGTGTTCGAAACCCGCGCCATCCGCGGGCACGATGTGATCGACGTTGCGCACGATGACCGCGACGTTCGGAGTCTTTTCGTTGCTGGCGAGCGTACGCAGATTGCCGAGGTAGCGCAGGTACCGGTCGATCCATTGCACCGCCTGCAACGGCTCGCGCATCTGCTGCTTGAGCTCGGCGCCTTTCCATTTGGCGACGAGATCGCCGCCGCGCTCGATGTTCAGGCCGCTGCCAAGGTCGTAGGACAGCACCACGCCGAATGCTGCGAGCAGCGTGTCCTCGAGGAAGTCGGCGAGGCCGACCAGCCGTTCGCCGACGGCGACGCGGTCGTGCACATTGCCGAAGAGGATGAACTGGCTCGAGGCGCCGCTCTCATAGGCGAGCTTCAGATCGGCAGCCCAGGTGGGCGTGGCGGACGGAGCAGGCACGCCCGATTCTCCCGAGATGGTGTTCAGCTAACTACTGACCGTTACGAGCTGGGCTTTTCGGCCTCGCCCATGGAGCGCTCGGCCGGCGCAGGTGCGGCGGCGCCCTTGAGCGAAATGCCTTCGCGCGCGGCGAAGTCGGCCAGCGCCTGGTCGGCGAGGGCGGTCATTTCCCCTTCCTTGAGGTCCACCTGGGACATGTCGATGGAGTCCTTGGCGACGCGCGCGCGGCCCGCGGCCTTGTTGCGCTCTTCCTCGACCATTTCGTGCAGGCGATTGAGTGTGTCGCCGGAGCCGCCGATGGTGGTGATCATGCCGCCGGCCATTTCGTGGAGCTCGGCCATGGCCTGCTTCATGCGCATGTCGTTGATGGCGCCCTTGAGGCCTTCGATCTTGGAGCGTGCGGTCTGCACCGCGACGTCGCGTGCTTTGACGAGGTTCTTATAGGTGGTCTCCGCCTGCTCGAGCTGAGTGCGGTTCTCGGCGAGCTGCGTTTCGACCGACTGCAGGCGCAGCGCATATTGGCCGGCGGCGGTGTTGTTGCCGGCCCGCACGTGCGCCGTGGTCTTGGCGCGCAGGTCTTTCTGCTCGGCTTCCAGCTTGCGCACCTGGCTCATGAGCCGCTCGGCCAGGCCGGCGTGGGAGGCGAGGCCCTGGTTGAAGTTGCCGACCTGCTTGCGCAGATTTTCCTGCTCGAGCTCGAGCAACGCTTCCGGATTGCGCCTTTCGATGCCCGAAACAAACAGCGAAAGGAAACCTTTGAAGAGGTTAGCGATGCGGCCGAACATGGAGCCTCCCGGGAAACGGCGCGCAACGGCGCGCGAACACGAAGAATAAAGGCCCACGCCCCCAATGCAAGGCCTGTGTGGGTAAGATTCCCCACATCGTCTTCGGGGTAACACATGTCCAACCTACGCAAGTTCAGCCTGGCGCTCGCAGGCCTGCTAGCCGCCGCCGCATCCGTCTCGGCCGCGGACCGGCCCGCACGCGGGCCTTTCGACGCCAAGGCCCGCGAAATCTTCGAGAAGCTGATCGCCTTTCCGACTTCGCTCGGCCTCGGCAAGGTGCCGGAAATGGCCGAATACCTCGCCGCTGAATTCCGTGCCGCGGGAATCCCCGCCGCAGACGTCACCATCGTTCCATTCAAACTACAGTCGGAAGATACGGCTGCGCTGGTCGTGCGTTACCGGGGCGACGGAACGGGCGGCAAACCCATCCTGCTGCTCGCGCACATGGACGTGGTGACGGCGAAGCGGCAGGACTGGGAGCGCGACCCGTTCAAGCTGGTCGAGGAGAACGGCTTCTTCTACGGGCGTGGCACGTACGACGTGAAACACGGCATCACGGAGTTGACGACGCTCTTCCTGCGGCTCAAGGCCGAGAAGTTCGTTCCGAAGCGCGATCTCATCATCTTCTTCAGCGGCGACGAGGAGACTGCGATGGCCACCACGGTGGCGGTCGCGAACAAGCATCGCGATCTCATCGACGCCGAATACGCGCTCAACGCCGATGGCGGTGGCGGTACCTTGGATGACGAAACCGGCAAGGCGCTGTTTTTCGGGCTGCAGACTGCCGAGAAGACCTATGCGGACTTCAAGCTAACCACTCGCAATCCCGGCGGGCACAGTTCGCAACCGCAACCCGACAACGCGATCTACGATCTCGCCTCGGCGCTCGGCAAGCTGCGGCAGTTCAGCTTTCCGGTAATGTGGAATGACACGACGATCGCGGGCTTCCGCGCGTCCGGCCCGATGACGCCGGACGCACTCGGCGCGGCGATGTCGACGTTCGCCGCAAACCCCAAGGACGAAGCCGCGGCGGCCGTGCTCGCGTCCAATCCGGCTTACGTTGGCCAGACACGTACTACCTGCGTGCCGACCATGCTCGAAGGCGGTCACGCGCAAAATGCCTTGCCACAGAGTGCCGTCGCCAACGTGAATTGCCGCATCTTCCCGGGCGTAAAGATCGAGGACGTACGGCTGGCGCTGGCGGGAGTCGTGGGTCAGGGTGTTGAAGTCGCCGTGGATGGTGAACCGATGTCGAGCGACGCATCGCCGCTGCGCAAGGATGTCGTCGACGCCGTGACGCGCGTCGTGCACAAATTCTATCCGGGCGCGGCCATCGTCCCGCAGCAGGCATCGGGTGCCACCGACGGGCTGGTATTTCGCGCCGCGGGCATACCCACGTATGGAGTCGACCCGACATTCATCCGCGACAAGGATGCTTTCTCCCACGGCCTCAATGAGAGGATTCCCGTGAAGTCGTTCTACGAGGGCCTGGAGATGTGGTACCTGCTGGTCAAGGACCTTGCTGGCACCGGCAAGAGGAAGTGAGCGGCGCAGGTAGCTAGCTCGTGAGCACCAGCGCGCAAACGACCGGTACCCTCGAGGTGGCGCTCTTGCACGCAACGCGCATGCTCGGCCGTGATGCGCGCGCGGCCGCGGAGCAGACCACGGAAATCCTCAAGGTGATTCCCGACCAGCCCGACGCGCTCGCGCTGCACGGGTTGGCGCTGGGGCGCCTGGGCCGCGGCGATGAGGCCATCGAGGCGCTGAGGCGCGCGGTGCATTTGAAGCCCGAGCTGCCGGATGCCTGGCTCGCGCTCGCGGATCACTACAGCGCCCTGGAAATGCGTGACGCCGCCGACGAGGCATTTGCCCAGCATCTGCGGCATGCGACGCGCGATCCGAAGCTCATGATTCCGGCGCTGGCGTTGAGCGAGAACCGCATCCCGGAGGCGGAAACCCTGCTGCGCGAACACCTGCGGCACTATCCCACCGACGTGGCGGCCATCCGCATGCTCGCCGAAGTCGCGGCGCGCATCGGTCGCATCGCAGATTCGGAAACATTGCTGGCTCGCTGCCTCCAGCTCGCGCCGGGGTTTACCGTCGCGCGGCAGAACTACGCGATGATGCTGCATCGCGCCAACAAGCCCGAGCCCGCGCTGCGCGAGACGCAGGCGTTGCTCGCGGATGATCCAACGAACCCAGGCTTGCGCAATCTCAAGGCGGCGATCCTTGGCCGCATCGGGGAGTTCGAGAAATCCATTGCTCAATACCGGGCGGTACTCGCGGACTACCCGCAGCAGCCGCGCATCTGGATGAGTCTGGGGCACGCTTTGAAGACGGCGGGCCAGAACGCCGCGAGCATCGACGCGTACCGGCGCTGCATCGAACTGACGCCCCGCTTCGGCGAGGTGTGGTGGAGCCTCGCCAACCTCAAGACCTACCGTTTCAGCAGCGATGACATCGCGACGATGCGCGTGCAGCTCGAGCGCGCCGACCTCACCAACGACGACCGTTATCACTTCGATTTCGCTTTGGCCAAGGCACTCGAAGACGCGGGCGTGTACCCGGAATCGTTCGAACACTACCGGCGCGGCAACGCGCTGCGTCGCAAGCTGATCCGCTACGACGCCGACGACAACGAGGCGCACGTGGCGCGCTCGAAGAAACTGTTCACGCGCGAGTTCTTCGCCGCGCACGCGGGAAAGGGCTGTGCCGCGCCCGATCCTATCTTCGTGGTGGGACTGCCGCGCGCGGGCTCCACGCTCGTCGAGCAGATACTCGCCACGCACTCGCAGGTCGAGGGTACGCAGGAGCTGCCGGACGTCACGATGATCGCGCGCATCATCGGCCGGCGGACGACGCGCGCGCAGGGGTCCGCCTACCCGCGCGCGCTCGACAAGCTTTCCGCGGACGAGTTGCGCGCGTTTGGCGAGCAGTACCTCGCGCAGACGCGCATCCAGCGGAAGACCGACCGGCCGTTCTTCATCGACAAGATGCCTAACAACTTTGCCCACGTCGGTCTCATTCACCTGATGCTGCCGAACGCGAAGATCGTCGACGCGCGGCGGCACCCCCTGGGGTGCTGCTTCTCGTGCTTCAAGCAGCACTTCGCGCGTGGCCAGAATTTCACCTACGACCTCGCCGAGCTCGGCCGCTATTACCGCAACTACATTGAGCTCATGGGCCATTTCGATACGGTGCTGCCGGGCCGCGTGCACCGTGTGCTTTACGAGAACGTGGTCGAGGACACCGAGGCTGAGGTGCGCCGCCTGCTCGAGTACTGCGGATTGCCGTTCGAGGAAGGCGTGCTGCGCTTTCACGAAAACCAGCGCGCGGTGCGCACGGCCAGCTCCGAGCAGGTCCGCCGCCCGATATTTCGCGATGGCATCGATCAGTGGCGGCACTTCGAGCCGTGGCTCGACCCGCTGAAGAAGGCGCTCGGCGACGTAGCGACGCTTTATCCGGTTGCGCCGAAGTTTTGATTCCGTGGCAGAAGGCATACTATCCAGGGCTTACGCCCACGTCGGAAATCGCCGTCGAAGCGCCGTCGAACAAAAAATTGGGGAAACACATGTCAGCTAGCAGAAACTGGCCTATTTCGCGTGCGAACCTCACTCTTGCCGACGCCGTGAGGCGTGCGCTGCCATTCGCGAGCGCCATGCTCGCGGGCACCGGCGTCGCACCGGCACAACAGGCTGACGACGTCCGCCTCGAAGAGGTCGTCGTCTCTGCGTTGAAGCGCGACGAGAGCCTTCAAGATGTGCCGCTATCGATACAAGCGATCGGGCAGGAGCAACTCACGAACCTGAAGGTCGAGACCTTCGACGACTACGTGAAATTTCTGCCGAATGTCGCGTTCCAGAGCAGTGGCCCCGGTTTCGCGCGGCCTTACATGCGCGGCGTCGCCAGCGGTGAAAACGCCAACCACTCCGGTCCGCTGCCGTCCGTCGGCATGTACCTCGACGAGCAGCCGATTACGACGATTCAGGGTGCGCTCGACATCCAGATCTACGACATTGCGCGCGTCGAAGTGCTCGCCGGTCCGCAGGGTACGCTGTACGGCGCGAGCTCCCAGGCCGGCACCATCCGCATCATCACGAACAAGCCGGATCCGAGCGCGTTCGCGGCGGGTTTCGACGTCACGGGAACCTCGCTCGAAGGCGATCTCGGATATACGGGCGAAGGTTTCGTGAATGTCCCATTGGGCGAACGCGCCGCGATACGCATCGTCGGCTGGTCCAAGGACGAACCCGGTTACATCGACAACGTGCGCTCGACGCGCGTGTTCCCCACCTCCGGCATCGCAATCGACAACAGCGATCGCGTCAAGGACAACTACAACGACTGGCAGAAATACGGCGCGCGCGTTGCGCTCGGAATCGACCTCAACGATTCCTGGACGCTGACTCCGAGTGTGATGGCGCAGAAAACCACGACGAACGGCACGTTCGGGTTCGATCCGCTCGAGGGCGATCTCAAGGTCGCGCACGCGAAGAACGAGGACTCCGAAGACAAGTTCGTGCAGGCTGCGCTTACTCTGCAGGGAAAGATCGGCAGCTGGGATCTTACGTACGCAGGAGCGCATCTCGACCGCGACGACACCACGCGATCGGACTACGCGGACTACTCGTTCTTCTACGACACCTGCTGCAGTTATGGGTCCTCGATGTACGACAACGACGGCGTGCTCATCGATCCCACGCAGTACATCGTCGGTGGCGACAAGTACAAGAGAACCAGCCACGAGCTTCGCCTGTCGTCGCCTGCGGAAAACCGCTGGCGCATGACGGTCGGCGCATTCACCCAGCGTCAGAGCCACGGCATCTACCAGTCATATCGCGTCGATGGGCTGACGGACATGTTCGAGGTGTCGGGAAATCCGGAAACGCTGTGGCTCACCGACCAGGAGCGTACGGACGACGACGATGCGGTGTTCAGCGAGCTCACGTTCGACATCACCGAGAAGCTCTCCGTCACGGGCGGCATCCGCTTCTTCGAATCGGAGAATTCGCTCAGGGGGTTCTTCGGTTATGGCATCGGATTTTCGCCCATGGGTTCCGGCGAGTCGCAGTGCACGGACTCCGAGACGTTCCGCCGCGCGCCCTGTGCCAACCTCGATAAAACGCAGAAAGAGGACGGAAATACCAAGCGTTTCAACGTCACCTGGAAAGCCACCGATGACGTGATGTTGTATGCCACCTTCTCGGAAGGTTTCAGGCCCGGCGGAATCAATCGCAAGGAAGATCTTCCGCCTTACCAGGCAGACTTCCTGACGAACTACGAGGTCGGTTTCAAGACGGAGCTCGCCGGAAACCGCATCCGCATCAATGGCGCGGTGTTCCAGGAAGACTGGGACGATTTCCAGTATTCATTCCTCGGCACCAACGGCCTCACGGTAATCCGCAACGCCGGCCAGGCGCGTATCAAGGGCATCGAGACCGACATCCTGTGGAGAGTCACGGACGCGTTCACGCTGTCGAGTGCATTCTCGTATCTCGATGCGAAGTCGACGCAGGACTATTGCGGTACCACGTACGACGCCGGACCAAACGAAGGAGAGATCGTCACCGACTGCGACGATCCACTCGCGCCCGTGGGTACGTTCGTGCAGGCGCCCGCTGGACAGGAACTTCCCGTGCAGGCGAAGTTCAAGGCGAACGCCGTGGGCCGCTACGAGTTCCCCATGGCCGGCATGGATTCTCACCTGCAGGTCGCGTGGGTTTACTCAGGGTCGGCCTGGTCTGATCTGCGCACCGACGAACGCGAGCTGCTCGGCAAGCAGCCGTCATACGACATCGTCGACTTTGCGTTTGGCGTGGAAAAGGAAAGCTGGGGTCTCGAATTATTCGTCAAGAACGTATTCGACGAGCGCGCCGTGCTGTCGCGCTTCACACAGTGTTCGGAGTACAAGCCCTTCGATCCAGAAGAAGAAGACGCGCCAAATGAAGTTCCGCTGTGCGGATTGCAACCGTACACGGTGACGACCCTCCCGCGCACCGTCGGAGTCACCTTCTCGAAGAAATTCTGATGAGCACGCCAGGGCAGGGACGCCCGCCGTTTCCGCCTTATACGCGCGAAACTGCGGCGCAGAAGGCGCGGGCTGCAGAAGACGCGTGGAATTCACGCGACGCGGAGCGCGTGTCGCTCGCTTACACGCTCGACAGCGCCTGGCGCAACCGCGCGGAGTTTTTCACCGGCCGGCCCGCCATCGTCGACTTCCTCAAGCGCAAGTGGGCGAGGGAGCTCGATTACCGCCTCATCAAAGAGGTTTGGGCTTTCGACGGCGCGCGCATCGCCGTGCGCTTTGCATATGAGTGGCATGACGACTCGAACCACTGGTTCCGATCTTATGGCAACGAAAACTGGGAATTCGATGAGCGGGGGTTGATGCGCGCAAGGTACGCGAGCATCAACGACCTCGCGATTAGCGACCCGGAACGCAGGTTTCGCTGGGAGCTGGGACGCAGACCCGACAATCACCTCAGCCTGAGCGCGTTGGGCCTGTAGACTCCGCGCCATGACATTCACCGGCATCCAATCCGCCAGCGACATCTCCGCCGCCCTTACCGCCAGCGTCGAGCGTGGCGGGCTGGTGCTCGATGAAAAGAACCTGTCGCCCGGCTTCTTCGACCTCACCACCGGCCTCGCCCGGCAGGTGCTGCAGAAGTTCGTCAGTTACCGCACCAAACTTGCGGTCATCGTTCGCGACCCCTCGGTTCACGGCGGACGCTTCGGCGAGCTCATGCATGAGCATCGGATTCACCCGACCGTGCGGTTCTTCACCGCCGAACAAACTGCGCGCCAATGGCTGTCGCAGATGCCCTCCGGGAAGTGCTGACCCAGTAGATCGGGAAGCCCTGCGCTGGTTGGCGCCGTTCTCATGGCAACGGCGCGAAGTTCACCCTGGCCCTCAGCCCCTTTGGGGCTATAGTGGCCAAATCGTGAGCACTTTCGGCATTCATTCTCCTGGCGACATCCCCCGTGCGCTGTCCGCCAGCGTTGAGCTTGGTGGGCTGGTGCTCGACGAGAAAGACCTCTCCGCGGACTTCTTCAACCTGGGTACGGGCTTCGCCGGCACGGTCCTGCAGAAGTTTTCGAGTTACCGCACGCGCCTCGCGGTCATCGTTCGCGATCCGGCCAGTTATGGCGGGCGCTTCAGCGAGCTGGTGCACGAGCACCGGACGCACGCGGCGGTGCGGTTTTTTGGCACGGATCAGCAGGCGCGGCAGTGGCTGGCAAACATGCCCTCAGGCAAGCATTAGACGCAGACCGCGTCGGCGACTGCCTCACTCACCGTTACGCTGCCCCGCTGCTTCACGATATCGAAGGCGGCAATTCGATACGCCTCGGCCATCGTCGGGAAATTGAACACGTTGTCCACGTAGGCATCGACGTCGAGCTCCGCCGCGAGGCCGAGCTGTCCGATGTGCACCAGCTCGGTCGCCGAATCGCCGGCGATCTGCACCCCCACCACACGACGGCCGCCCGGATCGGCGATCAGCTTGAGCACGCCGCGCTGGCAGCCGTTGATCTGGCCACGCGCGATTTCTTCGAAGCGGGCGCGGCCGACGATGGCGCCGCCGAAATGACGGCGCGCGCCGTGTTCGTCGAGCCCGACGGTGGCAATCTCAGGAATCGTGTACACGCCGGTCGGCAGCCGCGATACCGGATCCGACGGTACTAACAACCCGAGCGCATGGCAGGCGGCACGCCGTCCCTGTTCCATGGACACCGAGGCGAGCGCGGGTGGACCGATGACGTCACCGGCGGCATATACGCCAGGTGCCGTGGTCTCAAGGTGATCGTCCACCTGGATGTGGCCGCGGCTGGTGAGCGTTACGCCGGCGGCTTCGAGGTTCAACCCATCGACATTGGCAGTACGGCCCAATGCCACCAGCACCTTGTCGGCCAGGATGCTGCGGCCGTCCTTGAATTCGGTGCGTACCTGGGAGATGCCATCCCATTTCGTGGAGACGGCCACGGCGCGCGGAATGTACTCACCGCTGTTGCGCCGCAGCTCTTCCACGTAGAACGCCGTGAGCTCGGGATCGAGAAATGCCAGCGGCTGATCGAGTTGGTCGGCCTGCGTGACCTTGCAGCCGAGGGCGGCGAATGTTGCCGCGTATTCACTGCCGATGACGCCACCGCCGAGCACCAGCAGGCTGCGCGGTAGGTAGGCGAGGGAGAGGATGGAGTCGCTGTCGAGTATGTGCTCGTGGTTCACGGCGAGATGCGCGGGGGTTCGCGGCCGCGAACCAGTGGCGATGACGATCACATTCGCCTGCACGGCGGTCCGCGAACCATCGATCCTGCGCATGAGGAGCTCGCGCGGATTGCCGTCCACGACGCGGCCGGTGGGCGCGACGAAGCTTGCGCGGCCACGCAGCAGCGCGATGTGGTTGCGTTCGAGCTGCGCCGCCATGTAGGTGTCGTGCGCGGCGATGGTGGCGCCCACGCCATCGAGCAGCGACTGCAGCGGCTGGTCCATGAGGTCCACGTGCCGCACGCGCTGGCGAAGTGCGTGCTCGCGCAGGCTCTTGCTCGGGATGGTGCCGGTGTGCACGCATGAGCCGCCGACGCGTTTGTCGCGCTCGATGACCGCCACGCGTTTGCCGGCCTTGGCGGCCTGGATGGCCGCCTTCTGCCCGGCCGGCCCGGAGCCGATCACCACCACGTCGAAGTGCTGGCTGGCACCTGCGTTCACGGTCACCCGAAGCTCTCCGCCGTGGCGTAGATGGCAGCGCGCTGCGCCATGATCGAGAACAATTCGTCCGGGTAGATGGACAACTCGTCCATCCACTTCGAAACCGGACCCAGCATGGAATCCGGTAACTCGCCGCCGACGCCGGGCGTGCGCAGCTCAGCGGAGATCTGCCGCGCCAGCGCGACTTCCATGACTTCGATGCGCGCGAGCTCCGCCGCCGGCGGGTCCCGCCAATGCGAGATGGCCGCGGAAACGGACGGCGGCAGTTGCCAGGCGATGCCGAGATGCGTGCCGACACGAGCCTCGTGGCGCGCCGCGAGCTCGAGTACCTGCGCCGGATCGGGCGCCATCTTGAGCTTGGCGACCGCGGAGCCGACCCGGTTGAGGATGACCGCCATGCCGGCACGATGGAGCAGCCCGCACAGATACGCCGACTCGACGTTGCGCCGCTTGAGGCGCGCGATCTCCTGCGCAAACAACGCCGTGACCACCGATTCGCGCCACAGCTCGGCCATCTCCTTGCGAAAATATGCCGACGCAAAAATCTGACCCTGCAGCGCGACGGCAAAGGCGATGTTGCGGATTTCGCGGATTCCCAGCCATGCAATCGCCTGGGGCAGTGTGACCACCGGAGTGCGGCGGGCGTACACGGCGGAGTTCGCCACCCGCATCACCTGGCCGGCGAGCGCCATGTCGCGCTGGATCAACTGCGCGAGCTCGGTGGTGCTCGGATCGGGAGCTTCGTTCGCGGCGCCGTCGCCGCGCGTGAGGCGCATGACGTCGGCCACTACCTGCGGGGGTGGCGGCAGCTCCAGTGATTCGTCGGCCATGGCCGCGTGGACAACGCGGTCGATATCTTCTGCAACGGAAACCTGCACTGCGCTGTTCATGGCCTGGTATTCGTGGTGACCCGTTCCGTTAACGGCCGCGAATTCAGGCGCTTGACCGGTGGCGGCCGGCCGCTGCCGCGGGCCGGATGCCGATCACAGAATCAACAGCTTGCGCGCGTCGCGTTACTGCTGCGGTGGCAGTCCGGTCATATGGATGAGCTCCCAGGTGTGACCGTCGAGGTCCTCGTAGCCATGGGCATACATGAAGCCGTGATCCTGCGGCTGGCGCGGCACTTTGGCGCCGGCGGCGCGGGCCTTCGAGACCAATTGGTCCACCTGCTCGCGGCTGCCGCAGGCCACGCAGGTGAGCACCTCGGTTGACTGCGCGGTGTCGGTGATCGCCTTGTTGGTGAAGCTCGCGAAGAATTTCTCGACCAGCAGCATGACGAACAGGTTGTCGCCGAGGATCATGCAGGTCGCGTTTTCGTCGGTGAACTGCGGGTTGAAGGTGTAGCCGAGCTTCGTGAAGAAATCCACGGAACGCGGGAGGTCCTTGACCGGGAGATTGACGAAAATCTGCGAATGCATGACGGCGGCTCCTTAAGGTTTGAAAGTTTTCAGGGCGCGGCGGCCGCTGCCGCCTGCTGTGTGCTCACCACGAGCTCACGGGTGGGGCGCACTTCGATGCTGCCGAACTGCGCCGGTGGAATTTTGGCGGCGATCTGGATGGCTTCATTCAAGTCACGTGCGTCGATGAGGTAGAACCCCGCGAGCTGCTCCTTGGTTTCTGCGAACGGGCCATCGGTCACCGAGACCTGGCCGTTGCGCACGCGCACCGTGGTGGCCGTGTGCGTGGGATGCAGTGGCGTGCCGCCGAGAAGGTGCCCGCTGGCGCGCAGCTCGTTACCGCAGGCCATGCAAGTCTCATCGGGCGCGGCATTCCACTGTTCGGGGGACAGATAGACCAGGCAGAGGTATTTCACGGCGATCTCCTTGGCAGGTTGAGAGATAGTCGAACGGGCGCCGGGATTTTCGACAGCGCCACCGGAAACTTGGGAAAACGGCGGTCAGGCGGGCAGGGCAGCGAGCCGTCTCTCCAGGAACCGCCGCGCCGGGCCCTGGGCGGTGAGGCCGATGGCCCTCCGATAGGCCGCCCGCGCCTCGGAAGTGCGTCCCAGGCGGCGGCAGAAATCGGCGCGCGCCGCATGCGCCAGCTGGTAAGCATCGAGCCCGCCGTCCGCCAGCAGCTGATCGAGCTGGGTGAGCCCCGCTTCGGGGCCATCGCGCATGGCGATGGCTACCGTGCGATTGAGCGCCACGACGGGTGAGGGAACGAGCCTCAGCAGCAGATCGTACAAGCCGACGATCTCGCCCCAGTCGGTGTCGGCAGGGGTCGATGCCTCGGCGTGCAGGGCGGCGATGGCGGCCTGCAGCGAATATGCGCCACCGCGCTGGGTGGAGAACGCCGTGCGCACCAGGGCGGCGCCCTCGGCGATGAGGGCGCGGTTCCAGCGCGAGCGGTCCTGCTCGTCGAGCAGGATCAATTCGCCATCCGCCGTGGCGCGGGTTTCACGGCGCGACTCGTGCAGCAGCATCAGGGCTAACAACCCTTGCGCCTCGGGTTCGGGCTGAAGGTCGACGATGAGCCGCGCGAGCCGGATGGCCTCGCCCGACAGGTCCGCGCGCGTGGCCGATTCACCGCTGCTGGCCGAGTAGCCCTCGTTGAACACCAGGTATACGACGCGCAACACGCTCTCGAGGCGTTCCGCGAGTTGCTCGCGCGCGGGTACCTGATAGGGAATATTGGCGTCGCGGATCTTGGCCTTGGCGCGCACGATGCGCTGCGCGATGGTGGGTGCGGGGGTGAGAAAGGCGGCGGCGATCTCTTCAGTGGCGAGCCCGCAGACTTCGCGCAGCGTGAGCGCCACCTGTGCATCGGGCGCCAGCGCCGGGTGGCAGCAGGTGAACACCAGGCGCAGTCGGTCGTCTTCCAGCAGCTCTTCGCGCTCATCGAGTGCAGCCGAACCATCGGTGAGGCTCTCTGCAACATCGGGCCGGTCTTCCAGGTGTTCGAAGCGCTGGTCGCGCCGTTGTTTGTCGATGGATTTGAAACGGCCAGCCGACACCAGCCAGGCCACCGGGTTTTGCGGCAGGCCCTCGGCGGGCCACTTCTCCACCGCCGCACGGAAGGCGTCGTGCAGCGCTTCCTCGGCGCGCTCGAAATCGCCGAGCAGGCGGATCAGGGTCGCAAAAATGCGCCGCGATTCGCGACGGTAAAGCTTGTCGATCTCGGCGCTGACACGCGCGATTTCTGGGGCGGGCATGGGCGCGAAGGCTCCCGCGCCGCGGTCGCCGCGTCAACCCGCGGCTGCCTTTTCGTCAAGAACGCAACTTTCCGCGTGCCAGGATTGTCTATCCGGCCGGGAGGCAGATCCATGCGGTACGCGAAATCAGGAATCTTCAGTGCCTGGTATGTTTCGGCAGCGGTCGCGCTGTTGATGCCGTCGCTGGGCGCGGCGAAGGGCCCCATCGAACGCATTGAAGTCGTCGAGGGTGCGACGCCGGTCGTCAGCATCGACGGCCCTGCGGCGCGCGAGTTCACCATCTGGAGCGGGCCGGGGACTTTGACGGGGTTGGGTGCGAAAGCTGTCATGTCGACGAGCTCCGGCGACCTGGCTCAATGGGTCGCAGGCGCCGTCACGCCGCCGGACGGGTTGCCGGTCTTCAATATCTTCTTTCTTTGTGAGCCGTGCGAGCCGGCACGCAGCGACACCTGGCGATGTTATGGCGTGCGTTACGCCATGGGCGCCAATGGCCAGGGCGGTTTCATCCAGATACCCGCGTCAGGCGACGAGCAATTTGCGCTCAACGTGCAAACCATTTTTCGCGGCGTCGAAGGCCAGTGGTTCCGCGCTTCGCCTAAATGGGAGAAGCTGATTCGTCCCGCCATCGAGCGCGCGCGCAACGAGCACTAACGGCGCTCTCTCAGGGCTTCGGCCACTCGCACCGACCCGGCCTGCACATTCCATCCGCGCACGTTCACCGTCGCGCGCGCACCGAGCCTGGCCGGATAGCGGATCTCCACGGTGCGCGGCTCGCCGGGCAGCATGGTGAGATAGTTGTCGCTGTACAGCGCGGGCAGGATGCGCACCCCCATGTGATCGACCAGCGTGAGCTTGGTGGCCAGCGCGGCCTGCTTGCCGGCGTTTGCTATCTGCACGCTGATCACACGCTCGTCGCCAACGGTGCTTGCCGTGGCCGCAAGCCTGAGCTTTTGCGGTTTGAGCGCGTTGAGCTTCTGATGGCTGGCATCGTCCTTGCCCTGCCAGTACGTGTTGTCGGAGAGCAGATTCCCCGCGGCGTCGCGCAGCCGCAGCGTAACCAGCACCATGCCCTCCTGCTCGATGAGTCCGGCGATGTCCGGGGTGCCAACCCGAGTCATATCGTTGGCCTTCGCGTCGACGGCATCCTCACGGTTCGCGAGTACGCGGTTGTCCAGCGACCAGATTTGTGTGGCGAGTTTTAGGCCCGGGCGCGAACCGAGCGTGCTGTTCACCACGATGATGCTGTAGTCCGGCAAGTTCATCTGCGCGTGCACCGGCTCCACGGCTTTCTTCACGCCGTAGTACGCAGCGTGCGTGTCGTAGTCGTGCGAGTAGATCTGCCAGTGATTGCTGGGCCAGGCGGGATGCGACATCCACAGAAACCGCCCGCTGTTCTTGGTCCACATGTGCGCCTGCAGGCCTTCGAATATGGCGCGGTACGTCTCGTAGTTCATCATCTGCGCCTTGCGCTCGAAATCTTCGAGGCTGGTGCCTTCGCCGTAGCGCGTGGCGAGCGTCGCCATGAAAGTCTTGATGTCGCCGTTACCGCCGAAATGCCAGTCGTGATAGGCGATGGTGTCGGACAGCGGCCAGCGATCTTCTTTCGGCACCATGGCCTGGATGGCTTCGAGGGTCGCGAGTGATGGCGTGCCGGTTTCCACCGAGAAGCCGCTCGCAAGATTGGTGAAGTAACCGACCGGCGGGCGGTAGTTATACGGTCCGCTGCCCTGAAGGTTCACGTTATTGGACGATCCGGTGAAATGTCGCGTGCCGTCATGCGTTGCCACCAGCTCGCCGAGTCCCTCGTTGAGGATTGGCTGCGGCACACCTTCATTGCGGCCAAACCACAGCACGATGGACGGGTGGTTGCGGTAACGCAGCACGGTGTCTGCGGCGTTCTGCAGGAACAGTTGCGGATCCTGCGGTTCGACCTGGAAGTCCTGCGTCGAGGCCCAGAAGTCGTTGAATACCATCATTCCGTATTCGTCACAGAGGTCGTAGAACGAATCCTGTGTGTTGGTGCCCATCCAGTTGCGGATGACGTTGAGATTGGCGTCTTTCTGCAGCCGGAAGTAGGGCTCGAGCCGCTCGCGCTGTATGCGCTTGCGCGAATCGTCCATGCCCCAGTTGCCGCCGCGGACGAGGATGCGCACGCCGTTCACGCGTAAGGTCATGTGCGGAAGTTGCAGCGGATCGTCGAGCTCGCGGACTGCCGGCGAGGTTTCACCGGCTTTGGTGAGCGATGCCGCCCAGCCACCCGGCGCCTTCTTGATTTTCTCGTGCGTGTTGTCGATGAGGCGTTCGCCGCGCGCACTGCCACCGGCGACGTCCACCTCCACGCGGCGCAGCCGGCCATTGCTGTCGAACAGCGAGAATTCGTAGGTCACATGGCGGATGCCGAAACGAAGCGACTTGGTGTCGGACGCACGTCCACGATCGCTGATGGCGAGGTCGAGGTGATACAGCTCCTGCGCGCCATAGCCATTCGGCCACCAGAGGCGCGGTTGGGCCACGTTCAGCTGTGGAAACTCGGTCGCGGCGAACTTGATTTCCGAGCGGCCCGGGCTGACCGAGGTGGCCTTGGACAAGCTGACGCCTTCGAATTTGGCGGTGACCGTGACCTCCACGGGCGCGGTGTGCGAGCTATCTACCGGTACGCGGATGGAAACTTCGGCGCGGTCGGTGTTCGGCAGCGGCAGCCGGGTGACGACCTGCGGATCCAGCAACCGGACGCGCCCGGATGCCGTGAGTGTCACGTCCTGCCAGATGCCCGTGTTGCGATCGCGGATGCCAGGGATCCAGTCCCAGCCTTCGGAGGCGGCGAAGGTGGGGCCATCGAGCGCCACCCAGCCGCCGTTTTCTCCGGGCCCCGCGGCAATGGATTCCTCGTGCGGGATGCCGGGATGGGGTGGTGGCGATACGCGAACCGCGACGACATTGCGCTTGCCGGGTGCGACACGGCCGGTGACATCGAACACACCGCGAATGAATGCGCCACGGATGTTGCCGAGACGGTTGCCGTTGATCCACACCTCGGCGGCGTAGTTGATGCCCTTGAAGGTGAGGGTGAGTTGTTTGCCTGCCAGTCGCGCCGGTGCCTCGAAACCGGTGCGATACCAATAGTCCTGGCGCGCCAGGGTCTCCGGGATGGCCATGTTGTTGAGGCCGTAGTCGTAGTCGGGATACACGCCGCGGTCGATGAGCGTGGTGAGCACGGTGCCAGGCACCGTCGCGGCGTACCAGGATGCGTCTGAATAGTTAGTGGCGGAGATCTCGGCGCCTCCCTCCGGGACCTTGGGAGCTGCGGCGAGCTTCCAGCGCCCGAGCTTCCAGGTATTCGCGCCATCCTCGATGAGCTCGGGCTTGAGTTCCAAAGTTTTCGCCGTGGGTCTGCTGAACGGCGCCTTGCCGACAGGCAAAGTCCACGGATCCTGCGGCTCCTGCAGTCCGCGCCACTGTTTGACCTGCCATGGCCAGTGTCCGCCGACTTCGTAGAAAACGATGCCGCCGAAATCCGGTCTCGCTCGCGCCAGGATCTGGACTTGCTTCGCGCTCAGCGCTTCCCTGTGTAGTTTGAGCCCGGCAAGCTGGCCACCGAAATGCCCGACGTTGGGGATGCCCTCGACGACGGGCGCGATCTGGATCGATGCGGCGGTCGCAGCCACCTCAAGCTCCCGCGTCGCGACTTCGCTGCCGTTTACGTACAGCCGCGCGCGCTTGCCGTCGTACACGGCTGCCACGAATGTCCAGGTATTGGGCACAACGGCGGCATCACTGCCCAATTCCTGGCCGCCCGCCCACAGCGACAGGTTGCCGGCGTTGAGCATGAGCGCGCGTCCGTCTTGCTGTGAGCTGCCCACGGACAAGAGCAGCGTGACGCCGGAATGTATGCGTTTCGCATTGACCCAGCCGCTCATCGACCAGCTGCCCTTCGCGTCGAGCGAGGCCGTTCCCGGCTCGAGCTTGCGCGTGAGACCTTCGCCCCCTTCGAGTATCGTCACGTTGTACGGGCCGGAATGATCGTCGCGAACGGCGACCTGTGCGGTAGCGCTGGCTGAAAGCAGCGCAAACAAGATTGTTAGTGACCCACAAGCCTGCGCGCAGGACCGCTTCGCCATGATTCCACCCCCGTGATCGATGCCGTACTATAACTAAAGCGTCTTTCATTAATAGGGTTGCTCTCTTCTATATGGGCAGCGACGGGGAGAAGAGATGTCAGGGACCAACAAAGTCGCCGGCGGAAATCTGGGGGTAATCGTCACCGCGAGCCTGGCAGGGTTGCTGTTTGGCTTTGACACGGTGGTGATCGCCGGCGCGACGGATTCCATCCGCAAGCTCTTCGATCTGGACCCAGGCGGATTCTGGGCCGGCTTCGTGGTTGCCAGCGGCCTGGTCGGTACGTTTCTCGGCGCATTGCTCGCCGGAAAACCCGGCGATGCTTTCGGCTCGCGCGATGCACTGAAGGTCGTCGGCCTCATGTACGTCGTATCAGCACTGGGAAGCGCCTTCTGCTGGAACCTCGAATCGTTCTACGTGTTCCGCTTCATCGGCGGACTCGCCATCGGCGCGTCGTCGGTACTAGCACCCGTCTACATTTCCGAGATCGCGCCCGCCGATCGACGCGGGCGGCTGACGGGCCTGTTCCAGTTCAACATCGTGTTCGGGATCCTGCTCGCCTTCCTGAGCAACGCGATCGTGCAGCAGGCCCTGGGTGGCGATCCTTGGCGCGTGAAGCTTGGCGTCGCGGTGGTGCCTGCGCTGGTGTTCCTGGCCCTGATGTACGGAATTCCGCAGAGTCCTCGATGGCTCGCACTGCGTGGCCGGATCGCAGAGGCGAAAGCGAGCCTGCAGCGTGTCGGTGTGGCCGAGCCGGATGCGATGCTGGCGGAGTTCGCGCGTGCTGCCGAAGCCACGCGGCGCAATTCCGCGCACAAACTGTTTGTCGCCGCCTATCGCCGGCCGATCGTACTCGCGATTCTCATCGCTACGTTCAACCAGCTGTCGGGCATCAACGCCATCCTCTACTACTTGAAAGATATCTTCGCGGCCGCCGGTTTCAGCGGATTGTCCAACGACCTTCAACAGGTGGCGGTTGGTGCGGCAAACCTGATCGCCACCATCATCGCCCTGCGCGTCATTGACGGCGTGGGTCGAAAGAAGCTGTTGCTCATCGGTTCCATCGGCACGGCAGTTGCACTTGCAGGAGTCGCGCTGATCATGGCCACCGGGCAGGGCAAGGGATATCTGCTGCTGATGCTGGTGGTGTTCATCGCGTTTTTCGCGTTTTCGCAAGGCGCGGTGATCTGGGTGTACCTCAGCGAGATTTTCCCCACGGCGGTTCGTTCGCGTGGTCAGGCCTTGGGAAGCGCCACGCACTGGGGCATGAACGCCATCATCGGGCAGACTTTCCTCATGGTGTCCGGGTACGCGCCCGCTTTGCCCTTCGTATTCTTCGCCGCCTGCATGGTGGTGCAGTTTTTTGTGGTGCTCGCGGTTTTCCCCGAAACTCGCGGTGTGGAGCTCGAATCCATGGATAAGGCCCTCGAAAAGAAATCAGGAGCAAGCACATGAATCGTATGAACCGACGTAGCCTGGTGACACTCAGCGCGGCGGGATTGGCGTGTTCCGCGTTGGCGCTCGCCGATGAGCAGTGTGGCGAGCGGCCCAACACCGCACCCGCGTTACAACCGCCGCTGTTGCTCACGGACTGGCCGTGGCTCGCCCGTTATCGCGACGACAACGCAAAGCTCATCGCGAGTGGCACGAAAGTGGACACTGTGTTCCTGGGGGACTCGATCACCGAAGGCTGGGCGCGCACTGATCCGGAATTCTTTTCGAAGGGCAACGTGGGACGTGGCATCAGCGCGCAAACCACGCCGCAACTGCTGGTGCGCATGCATGCAGACGTCATCTCGCTGAAACCGCGCGTGGTGCACATCATGGCCGGCACCAATGACATCGCCCACAACACCGGGTCGATGACGGCGCAGGATTCGCAGAACAACCTCATGGCGATGTGCGAGATCGCGTTGGCGCACAAGCTGCGCATCGTGCTGGGCGCGGTACCGCCCGCATCGAAATACTGGTGGCAGCCGGAGACCAAACCCAAGCCACAGGCCCTCGCGATGAACCGCTGGCTCAGTGACTACGCCAGGCAGATCGGCGCCAGGTACGCGGATTACGCAGCGGTGCTCACCGATGCCAGCGGCGCAGTGAAGCCGGAGCTCGCGAAGGACGAAGTGCACCCGACGCCGGAGGGTTACGCGGCGATGCGTCCGGTTGCCGAAGCTGCCATTCGCTGAGGACTGCCGGCCGGGTTCTGTGCAACTATTCGGCGCATGAAACTCCTCGCCGAGATCAAGAACCGAGGCGTTCTCAAGGTTGCCACGATTTATCTCGGCGCCAGCTGGTTGGTGGCCGAGCTGGGCAACACGCTTTTCGAGGTCTTTCAGCTGCCGCGCGTGGCGCTGCAGCTCGTGATCGTGCTGCTGGTGCTGGGCTTCCCGGTGCTGGTCGCGGTGGCCTGGCTCAATGGCTTCGGCAGCAAGCTCAGCAACGGCGAACCCGGCGCGAGCGAACGGTTGTCGGATCAGAACATCCGAATCATCGCGGTCTGTCTGGCACTGGTCACGGTCCTCGCCGCCGTGATCGCCGTCCGCTACCTGCACATAGGACGCGGTGCGGGCGCCACTCCATCCGTTGCCGCGGATGCGCCACCCGCCAGTATTGCAGCGCCGATCGCCGACAACGCGTTCAAGCCACCGCCGCGATCGGTCGCCGTGCTGCCCTTCGTGAATATGAGCGGCGATGTGAAGGACGAGTATTTTTCCGACGGCCTCTCGGAAGAGCTGCTCAACTCGCTCGTGCGCATCGAGACGCTGCAGGTGGCCGCACGCACCTCGTCGTTCGTGTTCAAGGGGACGGACGCGGACGTCAGCACCATCGCCCGCCGCCTCAACGTCGGCAATGTGCTCGAAGGCAGCGTCCGAAAGTCGGGTGAGCGCGTGCGCATCACCGCGCAGCTCATCAATGCCGTCAGCGGCTTTCACGTCTGGTCGGAAACCTACGATCGTGACCTCAAGGATATTTTCGCGCTCCAGACCGAGATTGCCACCGCGGTGACGAACGCCATGCGCGTGACCCTGATCGACGGCGGAGTCGCGAAGCTCGACCTCGGTGGCACCAAGGATCCGAAGGCCTTCGACGACTATCTGCATGGGACGAAGCTGAGTCGCGGCGGCACCGAGGCGGACGATCGCGCGGCGCTGGCGGCCTTCAACGCCGCGACCACGCGAGATCCTGGCTACGCCCTGGCGTGGGCGGCGCATTCATACACGCTGACCGAATTCGCGTCGCGGTGGCCGTCGCGCATCGAACAGATGCAGGAAAACTTTGCGCTGGCCCGCCGCTCTGCCGAACGCGCTCTCGCGCTCGCGCCGGAACTCGGCAAAGCGCACCTCGCGATCGGCCACGTCCTCGATTACGGGTACTTCGATTTCCCGGCCGCGTTCGCCGCGCAGGAGCGGGCGACGGCACTCACCCCGGGTGATGCGGAGGCGCAGCGTACGATCGCCTCCACGCTGAGTTGGCGCGGGCACGTCGAAGAATCGATCGCGGCGGCTCGCCGCGCGGTCACTCTCGACCCATTGAACCCGCTGTCGTACAAGACGCTCGGTCAGGTGTTGCGCAATGCTCAGCGCATCGACGAAGCGCGCGCGGCGTTCCGGCAGGGACAAATCGTCGATCCGGACTATGCCGACAACTTCACCTGGGTTGCGTTCCTCGACCTCGATGCCGGGGAAGCAAAGCGGGCGGTGACGAGTTGTGTGCGCAAGGACGATTACTTCCAGCAGACCTGTTTGGCGATCGCCTTCCACAAAGTAGGACGCCAGGCCGAAGCGGACGCGGAACTTGCGAAGGTGCGCGGGCTGGGCGATACCGCGGCGTTCCAGATGACCCAGATCTACGCGCAGCGTGGCGAACCGCAAGAGGCGCTCGAATGGCTGGCGCGCGCGTATCGCGTGCGCGATCCGGGAATCATTGCCATCAAAGTGGAGCCGCTGCTCGAGCCCATCCGCACTACGCCGGAATTCCGCCGCGTGCTCGCGGAGCTTAAGCTGCCGGATTGAAATTCGCGCCATTGGCCGCTTGCATTCGTCGATGCGGCCGCCATAAATAGCGGCAAATCCACGACCTTCGCGTGAGGAAATGCCATGGCGACAGGATGGGCGCAGGACGGCGCAGTGCAGGATCAGATCGACGCAACGGTGAAGGACGGCATCAAGCGGGCGAAAAGCCAGCTGCCGACCGGGCCTTCACTCGAGTCGTGCGCGGAGTGCGGCGCGAGAATTCCCGAGGCGCGCCGCGAGGTCATACCAGGCGTACGGTTGTGCGTGGCTTGCCAGGAAGCGCACGATCGCGAAGCCGTAACCAACAGCGGTTACAACCGCCGCGGCAGCAAGGACAGCCAGCTGCGCTGAAATGGGGTCAGACCCCATTTCCGGGAAATGGGGCCAGACCTGCCACTAACAAAAAAAGGGGCACTCTCGTGAGTGCCCCTTCTTCATTTCAACTATCAGCCGCGACCGAGGTCTGGCCCCTTTTGCTAGCAAATGGGGTCTGACCCCATTTTAGTTGCAGGCGTAGGTCTTGTCGGCAACGGTGCCGAGCTTTGCCTGCGAGATTGCGATGTCGAGTTTGCCTTCGGACTCGATGGACAGCGTCTGATTGACCTTGGTCACGTCCACGCCGGCTTTCGCGAAGCACTTGAGCGGCACACCGACGGTCTGCCACTTGCCTTTGGGCAAGGAGGCCAGCGTATCGGCGAACGGTAGTGAGCCACCGCATCCGGCGCCACACGCCATGCCCAGTTTCACGTCTTGCGCTGCGTCCGCCTCCCGGCGCAGGCGGACTAACAACATGACGTCGCCATTGGCTTCGCGCGACAGATCGACGGCGCCTTCGCTGGTGATCTGGACGGCGGCGCTGCCGCTGCCATCGAACACGAAGCGGCGCGCGCCCTCCTGCACGGTATCGTCCACGGCCGTGACCTTGACGCGACCACCAACCGTTTCAACCGGTACGGTGGTGATGCGCGTGGTGTCGGACCCGTTGGAGACTCGCAGCGACCAGGGCTGCACCGCCTGACCTTTGTCGAAGTACGAACCGGTGGACATCAGCTCGGCGGCAATGCCGGGATCTTCCGGAAGGACCGCGACGTCCACGGGAGCCGCGTACGTCAGGCCGTAACCCAGCGGGAACAGCGGGTCATAGGGCTCCTTGCTCACGTTGAGAGGCGTGCCCGTCGCGTCGCGAGGCCACGAGAATGACAGCTTGCCGGTGAAGTCGTAGTTCACGGCGCCGTCCTTCTTGCGGAACAACACATCGGAAATTCCACCGCCCTCGGTGCCCGGCAGCCAGGCGGCGACATAGGCATTGGCGAGATTCAGCTCGCGGTTCTGCCACAACGGTCTACCGGAAACCAGTATGGCGACGACAGGGATGTTCTCGCCCTGCAGCTTCTTCATGATCTCGAGGTGCTGGGTCATCGAGCCCGGCAATGTGAGCACCTTGAGGTCTCCCTGGAACTCGGCGTACGGATTTTCGCCGAACACCACGATGGCGTAGTCGGGTTTCTTCTTGTAGCTGCCGTCGCTCGAGAGCTCGGCACTGCCACCACCGGCTTTCACCGCAGCCCTCACGCCGCCCCAGACGGAGGTGCCTCCCGGGAAGTCGGCGTTCTTGAGGCCCGTACCCTGCCAGGTGATGGTCCAGCCACCGCTTTGTTTGCCGATGTTGTCGGCACCGTCGCCGGCGACCAGCACATGTTTGTTAGCCGCGAGCGGCAGCAGGCCGCCGTTGTTCTTGAGCAGGACCAGCGACTGGCGCACGGCATCGCGCGCCAGCGCGCGCTGTTCCGGCGCGGCCAGCATCTTGTAGTCGCCCGCGAGCGGCCGCTTCGAGGGCAGTCCCGCTTCGAATACGCCGGCGCGGAACTTGACGCGCAGGATGCGCGTGACCGCGTCGTCGAGACGCTCCATCGGCACCTTGCCGTCCTTGACCTGCTTGACGAGGTTTTCGTACAACCCGCGCCAGGAATCGGGCGCCATGTACATGTCGAGGCCGGCGATGAGCGCCTGCGCGCAATTGTCGTTCGTGCAGCCTTCGACCTGGCCATGAGCGTTCCAGTCGCCCACCGTGAAGCCGTCGAAGTTCATGCGCTTCTTGAGCACGTCGGTGATCAGTCCCTTGCTGCCGTGATGCTTGGCGCCGTTCCAGCTCGAAAAGGAGATCATGATGGTCTGCACGCCGGCTTCGATTGCCGGTACGTAGCCCGCGTTGTGGATGTCGCGCAGCTCGGTCTCGGGGATTTTTGCATCTCCCTGGTCGCGACCGTTTTCTGTGCCGCCGTCGGCCAGAAAGTGTTTCGTGGAGGAGATCACGTGCGGACCGCGCAGGAAATCCGCGCTGCCCGGCTCGCCCTGCAATCCCCGCACGAATACGCCGGCGAACGAGGCGACGACACCGGGATCTTCCGAGTAGCCTTCATAGGCGCGGCCCCAGCGATCGTCCTGCGGCACCGTGACGGTGGGTGCGAATGTCCAGTCGATGCCAGTAGTTCGCACCTGTTCGGCCGTGACACGTGCGATGTCAGCTAACAACTTCGGATTGCGCGTGGCACCGAGGCCCACATTGTGCGGAAACAGCACCGCGCCAACGATGTTGCTGTGGCCGTGCATGGCATCCGTACCCCAGATCATGGGGATACCCACGCCACCATCGCTGGTGTCGATGGACGCGGCGTAGAAATCGTCCGCCAGGGCCAGCCACTTGGCCGGCGGTGCCCATTCGTCATTGCCTGGTGAGGAGCCACCGCCGTTCAACACGGACCCGAGGTGGTATTTCTTCATGTCCGCGGGAGTCATGCTGGCGATATCGCCCTGGACGACCTGCCCGACCTTTTCTTCGACCGTCATTTTCTTCAGCAGGGCGGCAACCTTCTCCTCGAGAGCGTCGTCTTTGGCGAGCGGCCACTTGGGAGAAGGCCAGATTTCAGGGTGGACGGCGGCGGGATCTTCGGCAGCGGCGGCAGGGGCGGGCGCATCCTTGGACGCGTCTTTGCATCCGAGCATCAACAGGAACGGCACCATCATCAACGCCGCAGGAAGATTGGAGCGGACAAGAGACATGGAAGGGGACATCGAAAACTCCTGTTTTTGAGCGCGAACAGCCTATGCTCTCTGCGGCGGAAATTCGAGGCTTCGTTGACACGTTTTCAGTGCGCGGATAGCCTCGCCGCCGCATCGGGGCGGATGGGTGGGTCAGGGAATCAATGGAACCGGATCGTAGAATCAGGCGAATTGCCATTGTCGGCGGCGGTGTCGTTGGGTGGACCGCTGCGGTCATGCTCGGCCGCAAGCTCGGCGGACATTGTTCAATTCACGTCATCGATACGCCGGAACCGGCATTCCTGGGGCGGGCCGAAGCGACGCTGCCGCCCATCCTCGAACTGCTGCGTTTTCTCGGGGTGGACCAGAACGACTTCGTCGACAAGACGCAGTCCACCTACAGCCTGGGAACCAAGCTTCTCGACTGGACGGCGCCGGGACAAAGTTTCTGGCATCCGTTCGGTGGCTTCGGCGCGCTGATCGAGCGCCGCCCGTTCTATCACTTCTGGCACAAGGGAAGGGCGCTCGGCCTCAAGCCGAGGATCGAAGTGTTCAGCCAGGAAGTGGCGATGGCGGTAGGCAATCGCTTCATCTTTCCCACCAATTCACTCGGCGTGGCTCCGCACCTGCGATATGCGCTGCACGTCGATACGGCACTCACGTCTCGCTACCTGCGCTCGCTCGCCGAGCGCGCCGGCGTCATCCGGCTCGAGCGCAAGGTTGTTAGCGCAACCCGCCGTGAAGACGGTTTCATCGACGAGCTGCAGTTCGAGGACGGCGGCAAACTGCGCGCTGATCTGTTCGTCGATTGCAGCGGTGCGCGCGGCCAGCTCATCGGCGAGATACTCGAGTCGCCCTACGAGGACTGGAGGCATTGGCTGCCCTGCGACCGCGTGGTGCACGCGCCGGCCGCGCTCGGCGATGCACGCCCGCCATATGTGCACATCGGCGCGCGAGCTTCCGGCTGGCAATGGCGCATTCCGCTGCAGCAGAATCTCAGCTACGGGCAGGTTTACTCGAGCGCTCATCAAAGCGACGATGACGCCTTGCGGGAGCTGGTGGCGAGGATGGGTGGCGAGCCGCTCGGCGAGCCACGGCGCCAGCAATTCAGTGCAGGACGTCGCCGCAAGGTCTGGGACAAGAACGTCGTCGCGCTTGGGAGTGCGTCGGGTTTTCTCGAGCCGCTCGCGGCCACCGACCTGCACCTCGTCACCAACGCATTGTTCAATCTGCTCGACCACTTTCCGGACAAGCAGTTTGACCAGGCCAATATTGCGAGCTACAACGCCCTCATTGGCGACGAGTCAGAGCGTGTCCGTGACTTCATCATCCTGCACTATTGCCTTCCGCGGCGTGATGACTCGCCGTTCTGGCAGGAGCGTCAACTGCTCACGCTGCCCGATTCTCTGGCGCAGCGCATCGACATGTATCGCGCGACCGGGCGGGTCGTGCAGCAGCGTGCGGAGCTGTTCACCGATCTCGACTGGTTCTGGATATTCGAAGGCATGGGCATCACGCCGCGTGACTACGATCCGTTGGTCGACACCGTCGATTTCGAGCAGGTCAAACGCCTGATGCTGGCCGTCAGCCAGAAAGTCTCCGCGGACGCCGCCTCCGCCCCCTCGCATGACAGCTTCTTCGCGCAGGCGAACGCGAAGCTCGCCGGGGCGCGCAAGGCCGCCACGGCCCCGGCGCAACCGGCCGCCTGACGTGGCACCCCCGAACACCAAACTACTGGCCGGTGTCGAATTGGGCGGCACCAAATGCGTGTGCATTCTCGGCAGCGCGCCTGACGATGTGCGCGCGATCGAACGCCTGCCTACCGGCGAGCGCGAAGAGACGCTGCGCCAGATCGAAGCCGTACTCGATCGCTGGCGCACGCAACACGGTGCTCCCCGGGCGCTCGGGATAGCCTCGTTCGGTCCGGTCGACCTGCGCGCGGCTTCGCCTACCTACGGCTTCATAACCTCGACCACCAAGCCCGGATGGCGCAACACCGATGTCGCGTTGCGGCTCGGCCGCCGCGTCGGCGCTCCCGTCGGGTTCGACACTGACGTCAACGGTGCGGCGCTCGCCGAAGGACGCTGGGGAGCTGCGAAGGGCCTCGAAGATTTCGCGTATGTCACGGTTGGCACGGGTATCGGTGTGGGCACCATCGTGCGCGGCAAGTCGGTGTTCGGCATGAATCACACCGAGCTCGGTCACATCCGCGTGGCCCGCAAGCCGGGCGACAAATTTCCCGGCGTCTGCTCATTTCACGGCGACTGCATCGAAGGGCTCGCCTCGGGGCCGGCCATCGAGGCGCGCGCCGGACTGCCACCATCACAATTGCCTGTCGACCATCCGGCGTGGGACTTTGTGGCTCATGGGTTGGGACAGCTCTTGCACACCATGGTGCTCACTACCGCCCCGGCGCGCATTTTCCTTGGCGGCGGTGTGATGAGCGCCCAGTCGCACCTGTTCGATCGCATTCACCAGGAGCTCAAGCGAAGCCTGAACGGCTACGTCGAAGCGCCGGAGCTGGAGCAGGGCCTCACGCAGTTCATCGTCCCGCCTGGCCTTGGAACGATGGCAGGTCCGCTGGGAGCGTTGGTGCTCGCGGCCGACGCAGAGCTGCGCGCCAAATCGATTGCTCCCGCGATCACCGCCGCGTCGCGATGAGCGAGAAGTCCGGCAAGCACATGCGTTTGTCGGGGACCAACCTCGAACGCGCCGGCGATCACAATCAACGCGTCACGCTGCACGCCATTCGCGTCAACGGTCCGATCACTCGCGGCGAGCTCGCCGTCATCACCGGACTCACCGCGCCGGCCATCGCCAACATCACCAAACGCCTGCTGGTCGACAACCTGATCCAGGATGCGGGTCGCCGCCGTGGCGGCCGCGGCCAGCCCGCGACCAAGCTCATCATCAATCCGGACAGCTGGTTTTCGATAGGCCTGAACATCGACCGCGACCACATCACCATGGTGGTGCTCGATTTCGAAGGGCGCGTGCGCGCGCGAAGCTCGCGCGAACAGAACTTCGCAATGCCAAAGGACGTCCAGCAGTTCTTTTCCAAGGGTGTCGGCAAACTACTCACCAAGGTGGGCATCGGGCGCGACCGGCTGGTGGGCATCGGGGTCGCGCTGCCCGATGACATGCCGCGCGCCGCGTTGCCAAATCAGCCCGCAAACTACGGCATATGGGCATCCACCGATGTCGCCTCGTTACTGCGGGAAACGCTGCACGCTCCGGTATTCGTCGAAAACGATGCCGCCGCGGCGACCATGGGCGAGATGCAGTTCGGCCTCGGCAAGAACTACCAGACTTTTTTCTACATCCTCATCACCGCGGCGCTCGGCGGCAGCCTGGTCATCGACGGTAATCATTTCCGCGGCGCCGGCGGCCGCAGCGGCGAGCTCGGCATGCTGCGCGGACGCGATGCCACGGGTCACGAGCGGCAGATACAAAACATCGTGTCGCTGTCGGCTCTCTACAGCCGCCTGGCGGCACAGGGCATCCGGGTGTCCGCGCCGCACGAACTCACCAGCCTCGATGAAAGCGGCCAGGCCATCATCGATGCCTGGGTGGAAATCGCCGTCGATACGCTGCTCGACACAGTTCTCGCCATCAACTGCCTGGTGAATCCCGAGGCCGTGCTGATTGGTGGACGGCTGCCCGCCGGTATCGTCGATCAGATCGCCAACCGCCTGAACCAGCGGCTCGAGTCTTACGCCGGCACTGTGCCGGCGATCGCGCCCGTGGCGCGTGCCGCATTATCCGACGACGCGCCCGCGGTAGGCGCGGCGATCCTGCCGTTCAGCCATCGGCTGCTGCCGACGCGCAACGCGCTCATGAAAGTCGCGGCGCTGTAATCGTTTTATCCGTTCTGACACATTCCGAGAGGTCCGATGAACTCTAACGACAAAGGCATGCGGGCGGGCTTCGCCACGGTAACCACACTGTTCTTCATGTGGGGTTTCATCACCGTCTCCATCGATCCGCTCATTGCCGCGCTCAAGGCAATTTTTAAGCTGACCTATGCCGAGGTGATGCTCTCGCAATTCGCGTTCTTCATGGCGTACTTCGTGGTCTCTTTGCCCGCCGCGGCGCTGATCGCGCGGCTCGGCAACAGCAAGTCCATCATCTTCGCGCTCGGCGTGATGGTGGCCGGTTGCCTGGTGATTCCGGCAGCGACGTTTGCCGACACCTTCGGACTCGTGCTGGTCGGATTGTTCATCATCGCGAGCGGCATCACCATCTTGCAGGTCGTCGCAAACCCACTCGCTGCTGCGCTGGGGCCGCCGGAACGATCGCATTTCCGGCTCACGTTCTCGCAGGCCTTCAATTCGCTGGGCACTTGGCTTGCACCGATCCTGGTGTCGGGATTGCTGCTCGCGGGCGGCATCTTCGCGGTCAAGGACGGCGTCGCGGTGACCGCCGAGCAGCGCGCGGAGTCGTTGCGCAACATCGACATCGCGTTCCTGTTGATGGCCGCGGCCATCGTGCTGCTGGCGATCTTCATTTTCGCTTTCCGCAAGCACCTGGACGTCGCCAAGACGGTCGATGAGGGTGAGCGACCGTCGGTGATGACCGCGCTCAAATCGCGCTGGGCACTGTTCGGCGCGGCGGCGATATTCCTGTATGTAGGAGCGGAAGTTTCCATCGGCAGCGCGATGACCAATTTCCTCGCCGAGCCGGACATGCTCAACGTGCCGCTCGAGACTGCCGGCAAGCTCGTGAGCTTCTATTGGGGTGGGGCGATGGTCGGGCGGCTCATCGGCAGCCTGCTGTTGTTCCTCGTCAAGGGCCGTGCCTCCTATCTGTTGGCAATGTTTGCGCTCGGGGCGGCGACATTGTGTCTCGCCGTCACGCAGTTGCATGGTGAGACGGCGTCGTATCTCGCGCTGTCCATCGGCCTGTTCAATTCGATCATGTTCCCCGTGATCTTTACGCTCACGCTCGAGCGTTCCAGTGCCGCACCCGCGGCGACGTCGGGCCTGCTGTGCCTGGCGATCGTCGGCGGCGCGATCCTGCCGTATGTCTACGGCATGATTGCCGATGCGGCCGGCTTGCACGCAGCGTACTTTCTGCCGGCGATCGCCTACGCGATCATCGTGGTGTTCGCGCTCGCGTCGGCGAAGGCGAAAACCTATGTGCATGGCAGTGCCACCGCGACAGCGGGACACTGATCGGGGAGATCATGGACGACAAGGCGCGCATCGAGCAGCAACACAGCCAGCTCTGCAGCTGGCTGTGTGACGCCGCCTATCCACTGTGGTCGACGAAAGGCGTCGATCCATCCGGCGGATTTCACGAACGGCTCGCACAAAACGGCGAGCCGCTCGTCGAGCCACGGCGATCGCGCGTCAATCCGCGCCAGGCGTATTGCTTCGCCGTGGCACCGTTTCTCGGCTGGCGTGGCAATTCGGCTGCCCTCGTGACGCATGGCCTCGAGTATTTCCTGGCGCATTACCAGCGACCGGACGGATTGTTTCGCACGTTGGTGGCGGCTGACGGGTCGGTGCTGGACGACCGCGCGCTGCTGTACGACCAAGCGTTCGGCCTGCTGGCGTTCAATGTCGCCGCTGCGACCGGCGATGCACGCGCCGACCGCGAACGCCAGTCGCGCGAGCTGCACTCACTGGTGATGCAGCACATGAAACGGGCGGGGCAGGGCTTCGAGAGCGGCGTGCCTGCGAGCTTGCCTCTGCAATCGAATCCGCACATGCACCTGTTCGAAGCCGCGCTCGCGGGCTGCGAAGTGTGTTCGGACAGCTCGATGTGGAAACATCTCGCCGACGAGCTTGCCGAACTGGCACTCGCGAAATTCATCGATCCTCAAAGCGGTGCACTGCGCGAATTCTTCGACGGAGATTGGAATCCGGCGCCTGGTGTCCAGGGACGCATCGTCGAGCCCGGCCACCAGTTCGAGTGGGCCTGGTTGCTGCTGCGTTGGGGTGGCGCGAAGCATTCACGAGCGCGCGCGTCGGCGCTCAAGCTCATCGAGATCGGTGAAACACATGGCGTGCGCAATGGTCTCGCCACCAACAGCCTGCTCGACGATTTCTCGGCGCACGATGCCGGCGCGCGACTGTGGCCGCAGACCGAAAGGCTCAAGGCTGCGGCGCTCGCTGCGCGTTGTACGGGTGAGGCGCGTTACTTGTCGAGTGCGGTGGCAGCCGCCGATAGCCTGCTGCGATATCTAGCCTGTCCCATGCCCGGGTTGTGGTACGACCGCATCGATGCGCACGGAAATCTCGTCGACGAGCCCGCGCCCGCGAGCAGTTTTTACCACCTGGTTGCCGCGATCGCGGAACTCAGCGCGCTCGCGCGCTTTTCTTAACCTTTCGTCGAACACATGAATCGCGGTTGTTAGCGGTATCGGTTTGCTGCGTCGCCACAATCGTTGTGTTTTTAATGAAACCAAATGTAAGTATTAATTGACAACCTGAAATCCGGCGTCGCAAGATCGCCACCAGTTCGAAATGCCATGCGGTTGTTTAAGGTCAGTGCGGTTCGAGCCGCGAACCGCATGAAACTTGTCATTGGGGGATTTCATGTCGCATCGCCAGGTCAAGCGCGTACGTCGCGCTGCCCGTACCGCATTCGTTACCGCAGTTTCTCTCGACCTTCTGGCCATTTCATTGCCAGCTCACGCGCAGGATGCGCAAAACACCGAGGAAGACACCACTACCACGCTCGATGAAATCGTCGTGCGTGGCGTCCGTGGCGCGCAGGAAGCCGCTATCGATATCAAGCGCAATTCCAAGGAGATCGTGGATTCCATCGTGATGGAGGACATCGGCAAGCTGCCGGACGTGACCATCACAGACGCGCTGCAACGGGTCCCTGGAATCCAAATCTCCCGCGCGGCGGGCGAAGGGTCGCTTGTCTCCGTTCGCGGAGCCCAGCAGGTCATGGCCACCATGAACGGCGAGCGCTTCATCACCGCAGAAAACATTCTCGACAGCACCGTCAGCTTCGAGGACATGTCGGCGAGCCTCATCACTGGCGTCAACGTATACAAATCGCAGCACGCGGGCCTCACCGATGGTGGCCTGGGCGGATTGCTCGACCTTCAGTCGGTGCGCGCACTCAAGCTCAAGGAAGGATTCACGCTGTCGAGCGCGGTTCAGGCCGGTTGGGGCAGCCTTGCGGATGGCACCGACAAGAAAGTCGAGGGCCTGGTGGGGTACAACTGGGGCGACCGCTTTGCAATGTCGCTGGCGGCGTCCTTCGGTGACACAACTTCCGCGAGCTCGTTTCAAGAAGCTGAGTTCGACCTGGTCGATGAATTCTCCGGCTGGATCAACCCGGGCAATTTACCAGCCGGCGATCTGAACGGAGATGGCGACGCCACGGACGAGTTCATCATCCCGATGGGATGGAACACATTCGTGAACTCGCGGCAATTCGACCGCGAACGGCTGGGTCTCGCCTACAACTTCAACGCCGAACTGTCCGATTCGATGGAGATCGTCGCGGATGTGTTCTACAACGACATGGATGAGGGGCGGCACGGCCAGCAGCTGTTCGTCAACGGCAATTTCGGCGGGCGCCAGGTTTTCCGGCCATACACAGTCGGCACTGGGCAGCCCTCGGTAGTCGATTCCTTCGACACCGAAGGTCTCACCGACCGTGACAACCTGGTCACCGACTTTGCGGGCCTGACCAATGGTTTGCGCGGCGGCGTGCAGTCGGTGTTCCGCGATACCGAGGCCATCAATACCAATCTCGAGCTTCGCTTCGGTAAGGGCGAGAAGTTCTCCGGGTCAGTGCGCTGGGTCCATGCCGATGCCGAGCGCAACCAGAAAGCGCTCACCATCGCGCAACAGACCGATACACAGTGCTTCCCGACATCGCAAGCCGAAGCCGATCTCGGCGACTGCACTGACATCAATCCGACCGCGATTCCGACCAACCTGATCTACCCGATCAGCGCTGGCCTCGGCGATGAACAGCTGAACTTCGTCATTGGCGACCAGCTGCGCACGCTCGCGTCGCAGCCCGGTGCGTGGCGTCTGCACTCGAGCTGGCTCGAGCGCAATGTCACTGAGGCGAAGCAGGACATCTTGCGGTTCGACGGCAAACTCGATATCGACGATGGGTTCTCGTTCGAGTTCGGCGCACGTTACTCCGAACGCGAAATGAACGAAGAGCGTGCCGACTATTTCTCTCCGTCAGGCTTGAACGGCCTGTACGCCAAGTACCAGGAGGTCGGCTACGGCATCAACCAGACCTCCAACACTGCCGGCTTCGACTACGACCCGCTGGCGCGCTACACACTCGGTTCGTCTCAGCTGCAGGATTTCGTCCACGTCGTAAACGATTTCGGCGTGGGCGGTCTGCAGACCGGCTTCCCGATGATCAACACCTACGCGCTGGAGCGACCCGAAGCCCTGCGCGATGCGTTGTACGGCGAAGGTCTGTACATCGCAGCGCCGGATCGCACCTACGGCGTCGAAGAAGCGCAATCCACTCTGTTCTTCAAGGTGAACTTCGAAGCTGGCATCACCGACTCGGTGGAGATGTCCGGCAACGTCGGCGTACGCGTGGTCAACACGAACATCCGTGTGTTCCAGAATCTCACGGACGGCACGCAGCTCGACCAGCGCATCCTCTCGGGAGCTGATCCGAATCACAGCGCGTACACCGACCTGGGTGATGTCTATACGACGACAGATCGCACCCGTGCGCTGCCGAGCTTCAATCTGAACTTCGATTTCGGTGACGAGTGGCGCCTCAAGGCGGCGTATTACGAGACACAGGCGCTGCAGCCGCTGCAAAACCTCGGCCGCGGCCCGATCACGTTCTACAACGGCGAGCAGATCGGCGAGACGTTCCAGCGCGTCAGCAGCATCCAGCGTCTCGGCAACCCACGGCTCGAGCCCTGGCTCTCGCGCACGCTGAGCACCGGCGTGGAGTGGTACCCCCGTGACAACACACTGCTGTCGTTCGGAGTCTTCTTCGCTGACATCGACAGCTACACGTTCACACGCTTCGGCCAGGATCCGACGGCCACGGATTCCGACGGCGTGGCACGCAATGGCGCCGAAACGCAGGACATCGCTCAAGGCGAAGGCGCGAGCTACTACGGCCTGGAATTCGGTTACCAGGCTACGTTCGATTTCCTGCCAGGCTTCCTCAAGAACACCGGCATCAATCTGAACTACACGTTCACGCCAAGCCAGGCAGGCAAGGACGCCGCTACCGGCGAGGAGATCATCCTCGCCGATGGGTCCGAGGCGCCGTTCAACAACACTGCCGAAAACCAGGTGAACCTGGTGCTGTTTTACCAGGACAGCAGGTTCCAGGCGCGCATTGCGGCTAACTATCTCAGTGAGCAGTACCAGGGAACGTTCAGCCATTGGTCGTTCACAGCGCCAAATGCCGGCCTCGCGAACTACCAGGACGAGACCTTGTTCATCGACGCTGGCATGTCTTTCGACGTGAACGACAATTTCCAGGTCTTCGTGCAGGGTTCCAATTTGACGGAAGAGGCGCCGGTAAACTACGTGCAATGGACCGAGGCGCGTCGCATCTTCAATCAGTTCGAGCGCGTCATCACGGCCGGGGTGAGGGCGAAGTTCTAGGCTCGAGGATCCCCCAAGTACTCTCGGGTCGACGGGGCAGCTATGCTGCCCCGTCATTTTTCCGGGCACGGGAATCGTATGGCCGACAATCGTCTGAGATCGATCGTCATCGTCGGCGGGGGCACCGCCGGCTGGATGGCCGCCGCCGCGCTCATCGAGCGCTTCGCTGCAAATCGCCACACGCGCATCACGCTGGTTGAATCGCCGGAGATCGGCACCGTGGGCGTGGGCGAAGCCACCGTGCCGCACATGCGAGATTTCCTCAAGCGCCTCAAGATCAACGAAGTCGATTTCGTGAAACGCACCAGCGCCACCTTCAAGCTTGCGATCGGCTTTGAAGGTTGGGCCGGCGAGGGTACGCAGTTCTTTCACCCATTTTCCGAGCACGGCGTTCCTTTGCTCGGGACATCGTTTCAACACTTTTGGGTCAAAGCACGGCAGTTGGGCAAGGCCGAACCCATCGACCGCTACGTCTTGTCCTCCGAGCTCGCGCGCGCTGGCAAGTTTGCCGTGCCGAAAGGTGGCGCGGGCAAAGGGTTCATGTTCTTCAACTACGCGCTGCACTTCGACGCCACGCTGGTGGCGCGTTATCTCAAGAGCTGGTCGATGACGGCAGGCGTCAAACACCTCGAAGGCCGAGTCGGCAACGTGCGCCTGAACGGCGAGACCGGCAACGTCGTAGCGCTGGAGCTCGAGGGCGAACGCGTGATCGCGGGCGACCTTTTCATCGACTGCTCGGGCTTCCAGGGTCTGCTCATCGAGAAGGCCCTCAGCACCGGATACGACGACTGGACGCGTTGGCTGCCTTGCGACCGGGCGGTGGCCATGCCCTGCGAAAGCCGGCTGGCGCCAGCGTCCTATACGCGGTCGATCGCCTCGAAGGGTGGCTGGCAGTGGCGCATCCCGCTGCAACATCGTGTCGGCAACGGCTACGTGTTTTGCAGCCGGCACCTCTCCGAAGACGAAGCCATGAGCACCTTGAAGGAAAACGTGGAGGGCCCGGCGCTCGCCGAGCCACGCCTGCTGCCGTTTCGCACCGGCATCCGCCGCAGGATCTGGAACCGGAATGTCTTCTGCCTGGGACTCGCGAGCGGCTTCCTCGAGCCGCTCGAATCCACCAGCATCTATCTCGTGCAGCGCGGGCTGCAATACCTGTTAGGCAGCTTTCCGCAGGCAGTGCCGAACCTTGCCTTGCAGGAGAACGTGAACCAGCGCAACCGCGCACACTGGGACCACATCCGCGATTTCATCGTGCTGCATTACAAGCTCAACAAGCGGGAAGGCGAGCCGTTCTGGGATGAGTGCCGGCACATGGCCGTTCCCGACAGCCTTACTGAGACGATCGAACTGTTTCGGCAGACCGGACGCCTGCGCCAGGAGGCCATCGAATTCTTTCGCGCGAGCTCATGGCTCGCCATGTTCGCGGGGTTCGGCATCCTGCCGCGCTACTACAGCCCCTTGGTGGACGACGTTCCCGAAGCCGACGTCATCACGGAGCTTCAGAACATGTCGGCCGGTATCGCGAGCGCGGTTGCCGCGGCACCGACGCACGAGGAATTCATTCGCGCGAATTGCCCCACCACCATCCCGGTTCAAGCTGCCGCAGGCGGCTGAGCAGTTGTCAGGCGTGTCTGAGTTCAAGGTAAATCCTGCGCGGCGCGTGAGTGTTGCAACAGTCGGCCGCGAGGAAACACCGGTCATCGTGATCGACGCCTTTTCGCTCGATCCGGCGGCGTTGGTCGCGCGCGCGACGGAGGCGGTCTTCATCGACGTGGGTTCGGTATACCCCGGCGTGCGTGCGCCAGCGCCACAGGCCTACGTCGATGCCATGCTCACGGCTGTGGAGCCACTCGTCGAGCGGACTTTCGGTGCGCTGCCCGACCGTGAGCTCGATCTGTGCGCGTTTTCCATGGTAACCACGGCACCCGCGCACTTGCGAGCGATACAACGCATACCGCACTTTGACGGCCCCGACGCCGAGCGCATCGCCTTTCTTCACTACCTGTGCGCTCCTTTCCAGGGCGGCACTTCTTTTTATCGTCATCGGGCGACGGCCCTGGAGCGTGTCACGCGCGATCGGGTTGAGGAATACCGCGACGCGGTGGTGGCGGAGCTCAAGAGCGAGCCTCCCACGCACGCCTATGTCGCGGATGACACTCGCTTTTTCGAGCGTATCCACCGGGTCGATGCGGCGTTCAACCGGCTCATCATCTACCGAGGCAATGCGCTGCATTCCGGCGATATCTCGGAGCGCGCCGTGCTCAGCGAGGATGCGCGCCAGGGACGCCTCACGATCAATGGTTTTGGCCGTGTGCTCAGTCGCGGAGCGAATGGCGGATGATGTTGCGCATGCGATCGCGCAGGTCCGGCGTGAGCTCACCTAACAGTCCACGCATCTGCGGCGGAATGTGCGCTACCGGGTCACCGTCGACGCGAAACACCAGATGATCGAACACCGCTTTCCAAGCAAGGCGTTGCTCTTTGGTCAGCGAGCCCACGGCGAGCAGCGCGTGGATCAACGCGGCTTCGGCACGCGCGGCGTGGCCTCCTGGAGCCTCCCACCAGTAGTTCATCAGTAGATTGAAGGGTTCGAGCGATTCGACGCTGTGCCACCACATCGACGGTATGTAGATGGCGTCGCCGGCGTCGAGCTCTGCCTCGCGAGACGCCTCGAGCGCGCGCGCATATCGAGGATACCTGACCAAGTCAGGCGAATTCACGGCCACGAAACTCACCGGTCGCCCGGCCGGGTTGAGCTCCAATGGGCCGACGTACAAATTCGCGAACTGGTCCGGAGGAAACAGCCGGAAGCGGCGTCGTCCGGCGACCACGCAGGCAAGGTTGTCGGGATGATCGTTGTGCGGACCAACCACAACACGATTTCCCATCCACAGGTTCGGCAAGATTTCGACCGATAGCAGAGGCTGCGGATTGGCTGCCGCAAGTCCCGGCCAGTGTTTGGCCGCAGATGCCGAGCCCATATAGATGGTTGGAGGCCGCTCGTGGCCGCTTGTCGCAAGCATCGCCTGCATCGCGGCGTCGAAGGGTGCTTCCCGGGTCGAAAAGTTCAGCCCCTGAAATCCTTCCACGTAGAAGAGCCGGCCTTCGATGGCGGGCGGGCCTGTCATGAGTGATACCGGCACACCGTTGTGAAAGGGGGTCAGATAGGCGGTCAATGCGCTGACGGATTTCGCAGCCACGGTCAACGGCCAATTTCGCACGATGCCCCGCATGACGAACGGCTCGTTGCACTCGCGCAGGGCGACTGCGAATTCGTCGCGACTGCGGATCTGCCGCTCGCGTAAGGGCGCAGGTGAGTGCACGGGTTATTCCTTCGGCGCGGGACAGAACTTGGCCACGAAATCCTCGTGGCGCATTGCCGTCGCGGCGGCACGGGTGACCGATTCGCGGATCACGCCGAGCGCGCCGCGCATGCGCGGCACATCGATGTCATCGACGCGCGAATCGCAGGATTGCTGCGCGACGCCGAAACCGTTGAACATACTGAGCCAGCTTTCTGGCTTGAATGATTCCGCGTCGTGTTGGAGCAGCGCTCCACAGCTGTGGAATGTGTCGATACGGTGCTGCAAGGAATCCGGGACGTCCATCGTGCTGACCCGGTGCCAGAGCTCGGTATCGCGGCGCTGCGAAAGCTTGTAATGAAGAATGATGAAATCGCGGATGTGTTTCTGCTCGAGTTCGAAGTGGCGATTTGCCGCGGCCGCCCGCCTCGCGTCGATCACGCGTCCGGGCCAGTAGTCCATGAGCACCGATAGCCCGCGGTGCACGAGGTTGATGCTGGTCGATTCGAGCGGCTCGATGAACCCGCCCGCAAGACCCAGCGCGACGCAGTTGCGGTTCCAGAAGCGCCTGCGCATTCCGGCCGTGAATCGCTGGTAGTTAGGAGAGGCAACGGGTGCGCCGGGCATCTGCGCGATCAGCGCGCTGGTCGCCTGGTCATCGGACAGGTGATCGCGCGCATACACGTAGCCATTGCCCACGCGGTGCTGCAGCGGTATTTTCCAGGTCCAGCCCGCGTCGCGCGCTGCGGCCACCGTGTATGGACTCAGTGCGCCTGCCGCACGCGCACATGGCAGCGCCACGGCCGAGTCGCAGGGCAGCCATTGCTGCCAGCTCTCGTAGCCCGTTTTCAGCGCGCCTTCGATGAGCAGGGCGCGGAAACCGGAGCAGTCGATGAACAGATCGCCCGCATGTGTCGAGCCGTCATCGAACTGAAGCGCCGCGATATCCCCATTTGGCGCGAGGTTGATGTCAACGACACGCCGATCGAGGTGAGTGACGCCGCGATCTATTGAGTAGCGCTTAAGGCGGCGCGCGTACAGCGCCGCGTCGAAGTGGAATGCGTAGCCGTAGTCCGTGAGCGGCGACTTGGGATCCTGCAGCGGCTGCGCGAACCGCTCACTCTGCGCCAATGCAATGGGCAGAGAGTAGTCCGCGAGCGCACTGGTGTCGCCAAGCTCGCGTGCCCTGGCGAGACATTGATGAAAATCCATGCCCTCGAAACTAACGCCGTATCTGCCGAACGGATGAAAGAACGACGACCCTATTTCACGCCAGTCATCGAAGCGGATGCCGAGCTTGAACGTGCCCTGGGTGCTCTCGATGAAATCGAGCTCGTCGATGCCCAACCAGGCGTTGAAGTTATGGATGTTAGGCACGCTGGCCTCACCGACGCCGACCGTGCCGATGGCGGCGGAATCGACCAGCGTGATGGTCGTGGAGCGCTTCGAAAGGAAGCGTGCCAGGCAGGCCGCCGCGCTCCAGCCAGCGGTGCCGCCGCCGACGATAACGACAGATTTAATGGGTTGATTTTCCACGAAATTAACGCGACGCGACCGAATAAACAAAGACAGTATACGTATTCGCGGGTGGCGATTTCGAGCGTGACGAATACTGGATTCATGGCGAGCGCGCACGCCGATGATTCGGGCGACCTTGCGACCGGTTCATGCGGGTGGATATCAACGACGGTGGCGACGACTTGGAGCGAGTGTCACCCAAGTCGGAGTTTCGGTTGACCTATCGTTTTCTAATTCGCCGGACGAGGTCCCGTGGACTCGCGGCATACCATTCGATATGGAATTTCCACACTCTTGGGCGGCGCCTCGTCGCCCATCGAGCGGAACAACATGTCCGCAGCCTGGTGCGCCATTTCGTAAGTTGGCTGATGCACCGTGGTCAGACGCGGCCAGATGACCTGTGCGACATAGCTGTCGTCGAAGCCCGCCACCGAAAGACGCGTCGGGATGGTGAGGCCCATCTCGTGCGCCGCCATGATCGTGCCGGCGGCCATGTCGTCATTGCTGGCGAACACCGCGGTGGGACGTGTGGCGCGGGACAGCAGGCGCCGCGCGGCGGCCAATCCGGAGTCGAACGTGAATTCGCCGCGATCGACCAGCTGTGGATCGACATCGAGACCATGTGAACGCAGCGCCAGCGTGTAGCCAAGATAACGCTGTTCCGTCACCGGATGTCCGGGCGGGCCATTGATGAAGCCGATGCGCTCATGACCCAAGGCGATCAGGTATTCGGTCATCTCGCGCGCGGCCGCGACATCGTTCATGAATACGCACGAGTACGCGTCGAGGTCGACCGTGGGCGCGATGCGCACGAAGCGGATGCGATGCTTCTGCAGCTCGGCGAGCACTTCGGTGGAATCGGAAAGCGGCGGGGCCAGCACAACACCGTCGAGGTGCGACTCGAGCACCAGACCGGCGAGGTCGCGCACGCTCGACAGGTCCGTGCCCTCGCACGGGTGCACTAACAACCGGTAACCACGTGTGTGGCAGCGCTCGAGTGCGCCTTTCTGCAGGTCGACGACGTAGTTGGCGCTCGGGTTCTGATAGATCAGGCCGATGAGATTGCTGCTGCGGCCAGCCAGGCTGCGAGCCGACAGGCTGGGGTGATAGTTGAGCTCTTCGACCAGCTTGAGCACGCGCGCGCGGGTTTCGCTGCGCACATTTGGCTCGCTGTTGAGGACCCGCGAGACTGTCTTGATCGACACCCCCGCAGCCTTGGATACGTCATGAATCGTAATTCGGCTCATATCGAGGCCCCCCTGATGGCAAAGAATTGTCTTGTTGTCAGACAGCGTTGTCAAACGGAGTCAAGGCGTGCAAGTCACACACCACGGTTACGTTAATTAGCAGGTAGAATTCGCAAGCCAATCGGTTGACAGCGTTGTCTTTACGGGCGCAGCCTGCGCAGTCTTTTTCGGAGCGCCTTCTTTAGAAACCTGTTTTCAGAGGGCCTGTTTTCAGAGGGTAATAGTGACAGTCAATTCAGCGCTCCCCGGCGCAGGCGATCGTGAACAGTTCGATCACTCCGCGGTCCTCGGACTGGTAGCAGACGTAGGCGGTACGCACATCCGCTTCGGTATCGCGGTAGGCAGCACCGGCCACGCCCTCGACGTTCACTGCGTGCGGCGCTATGCGGTCCGCGCTCACGAATCGATCGCTCACGCAGCGCAGCATTACCGCAGCGTCACGCCCGGTGTGCCGGCGGCGCTCAGCCGGGCGGCGGTGGCTGTCGCCGGGCGCGTCGATCGCGATCAGGTACAACTCACCAACAGCGCCTGGTCGTTTTCAGCGAGCGCGCTCTCCAAATCACAGCGGTTCGAGGACCTCCACGTCATCAACGACTTCGAGGCCGTTGGCCATGCAGTTGGCGCGCTGCGCGCGGATGATCTTCGTCCCATCGGTTCGCAGCGGTTGTCGCTGCCCATGACCCAGGGCGTCTGCGCCATCGTCGGCGTGGGCACCGGCCTCGGAGTCGGTGGAGTCATCGCCAATGCCGGCAGCTTCAGCGTGCTCGCCACCGAGGGTGGTCATGCGAGTTTCGCCCCCACCAGCGAGCGCTCCATCGAGCTCTTGCGCTGGCTGCGCAAAAAATATGGCCGCGTGTCCGCCGAGCGCGTATTGAGCGGGGCCGGCCTCGCCAACCTATATCTGGCGCTTTGCGAGCTCGAGGGCGTGAACAATCCCGAGCTCTCCGCGGCAGAAATCACCACGCGCGCCACCTCCGGTGGCGATGCCAATTGCGAGGAAGCCGTAGGCCTCTTCAGCGAATTGCTGGGTTCGTTCGCCGGCGACCTGGCGCTTACACTCGGTTCCTGGCAGGGCGTACTGATTTCCGGAGCCATGCTCCAGCATTTCAACCGCGCCACGCTCGAGCGCCGCCTGCGATCGGGCTTCGAGTACAAGGGCCGTTTCACTCCCGCGATGCGTAGTATTCCGGTCGAAACCATTTCCCATCCGCACGTCGAACTGCTCGGCGCCGCGCGCCTGCTGCTCAACTCATGAAACATTCCGTCCAACAATTCGTCCTGTTCGGTGCCACCGGCGATCTGTCGCAGCGCATGGTGTGGCCATCGCTCTATCATCTGTGCCGCGAGAAGCTGGTGCCGCCGACGCTGACATTCGTCGGCTCCGCGCGCAATCCGATGCCCAACGAAGAGTTCCGCAAGCTCGTCGAAGGCGCGTTGCGCAAACACGTGCCCGCCGAATACCTCAAGGAAGACGCGGTCGCGGATTTGCTGACACGCATCACTTACGCGCCATTCGAGGCCGGTGACGGCAGCGCAAAGGGCACCGAGTCGCTGCAGAAGGCACTCGCGGGCAACAACCGCATTCTCTATTTCATGGCGACTTCGCCGAAGTTCTACGGGCCGACGTGCCTGAGTCTCGCCGCCGCGGGTCTCGCTTGCGAGTTCTGCCGTGTCGTGCTCGAGAAGCCGATCGGACAGGACTACGCCTCGAGCGTCGAGATCAACGAGGCCGTGGGCCAGGTGTTCCACGAAGATCGCATCTTCCGCATCGACCACTATCTCGGTAAAGAGGCGGTGCAGAACCTGCTCGCGCTGCGCTTCGCGAATTCGCTGTTCGAGCCGCTGTGGAACTCCTCAGCCATCGACAACGTGCAGATCACCGTCGCGGAAACCGTTGGCCTCGAAGGGCGCTGGGGCTACTACGACGAATCGGGCGCGCTGCGCGACATGGTGCAGAACCACATGCTGCAGCTCGTCGCGCTGGTCGCCATGGAGCCGCCGCACCTCTTTGAGCCGAACGAGGTTCGCAACGAGAAAACCAAGGTCATGCGTAGCCTGCGTCCAATCACCGCGGCCACCGTCGCCGCGACCACTGTGCGCGGCCAGTACGCCGCCGGCAGTGCCGGTGGCGTCGCCGTGCCGGGCTACAACCAGGAGACCGGTGCCAAGGGGTCCAGCGACACGGAGACCTTTGTCGCGCTGCGCGCCGAGATCGACAACTGGCGCTGGGCGGGAGTGCCGTTCTATCTGCGCACCGGCAAGCGCATGCAGTCGCGCCGGACTAATATCGCCATTCAATTCAAGTCAGTGCCGCACAACATCTTCGCGGCAGACGAACCGGTTCTGCAGGCCAACCGGCTCGTAATTCACCTGCAGCCGCAGGAAAGCGTGACTCTCGAGATCTTGAGCAAGCAACCGGGGCTGGAAGGTGTGCGGCTTCGCGAAGTTCCCCTCAATCTCTCACTGCCCAAGGACGAGAGTGGTGGCCGCACGCGCATCGCCTACGAACGATTGCTGCTGGACGCGCTCAAGGGCAACACGACGCTGTTCGTCCGGCGCGACGAGGTCGAGGCAGCGTGGCACTGGATCGACGGCATCCAGACCAGCTGGCGCTCGACGCGCCAACTGGTCAAGCCGTATCCCGCGGGGACTTGGGGACCCACTGCCGCGATCGCACTCACCGAGCGTCACGGTCATAGCTGGTATGAATGAACATGTCCACCCAGAAGCTCCATGACGTCATCGTCGAGGTCACCGAGCGCATTGGCGCACGCTCCGGCGCTGCGCGCGCTGACTATCTAGAGCGCACCCGCAGGCGAAAACTCATCGAGCCAGCCCGCGGCAAACTGGCCTGCGCGAACCTCGCGCATGTCATGGCGGCGGCCGGCGAAGACAAGACGAAGCTGCAGCAGTCCGTCATCCCCAACATCGGCATCGTCACCTCGTACAACGACATGCTCTCGGCGCACCGGCCGTACGAGCCGTATCCGGAGGTCATTCGTGCCGCGGCGCGTGTGGCCGGCGCGACGGCGCAGGTCGCTGGCGGTGTGCCCGCCATGTGTGACGGCGTCACGCAAGGCCGCGCCGGCATGGAGCTATCGCTGTTCAGCCGCGACGTCATCGCGCTTGCGACCGCGCTGGCGTTGAGCCACGAAGCGTTTGACGGCTCTATGTTGTTAGGTATCTGCGACAAGATCGTGCCCGGCCTCTTCATCGGCGCGGCATCGTTCGGCCAGATGCCCATCATCTTCGTGCCCGGCGGTCCCATGCCAAGCGGCATCGCCAACAAGGCCAAGGCCGAAGTGCGCCAGCGTTACGCCGAAGGTCTCGCCACGCGCGATGAGCTTCTCGCGGCCGAGATGGGTTCTTATCACGACGCCGGTACCTGCACGTTCTACGGCACCGCGAACTCCAATCAGATGCTCATGGAGATGATGGGCCTGCACGTGCCGGGTGCCGCGTTTGTCGCCCCGAACACCCCGTTGCGTCATGCATTGACGGTGGCGGCCACTCAGCGCGTCGCCCAGACCACCGCGCTGGGCGCTGACTACCTGCCGTTCGTCGAGGTGATCGACGAGCGCTCGTTCGTCAATGCCATCGTGGGTCTCATGGCCACGGGCGGCTCGACCAACCACGTGATTCACCTGGTGGCCATGGCTCGCGCGGTTGGCCTCACGGTGACCTGGGATGACATGGCGGACATCTCGCGCGTCACGCCGCTGATCGCGCGTGTGTATCCGAACGGCGAGGCGGACGTGAATCAGTTCCATGCCGCCGGCGGCATGTCGTTCGTCGTGCGTGAGCTCATCGATGCAGGTCTGGCGCACGAATCCGCAATGACCATCTGGGGTGCGGGTCTCTCGGCGTACGCGAAGGATCCTTTTCTCGTCGACAACCAGCTGGTCTGGCGCGACGCCGCCGGGAAGTCGCACGACGAAAAGATTCTGCGCTCCGCGGCCAACCCGTTCTCGGCTGACGGCGGTCTCAAGCTGCTGCGCGGCAATCTCGGCCGGTCGGTCATCAAGACCTCGGCCGTCGATCCGAAATACTGGGACATCACAGCTCCGGCGCGCATATTCGAGAGCCAGGAAGCCATGGCTGCGGCGCTCAAAGAAGGCATCGACGGTGATTTCATCGCCGTGATTCGTGGCCAGGGCCCACGCGCCAATGGCATGCCCGAGCTGCACAAGCTCATCCCGGCCTGTTCCGCCTTGTTAGCCAAGGGGCGTCGGGTCGCCATCGTCACCGACGGACGCATGTCCGGCGCGTCGGGAAAGGTGCCGGCTGCGATTCATCTCACACCGGAGGCGGCGGCGGACGGTCCGATCTCGCGGCTGCGCGATGGCGACATCATCCGGCTCGACGCGCGTGCCGGCGTGCTCGAGGCGCAGGTCGACGCGGCGCAGTTCCAGGCGCGTGAGATCATCAAGCCCGGGCTGACCGATACGACGTATGGCGTCGGGCGCGAGCTATTCACGCGGCTGCGTGAAGGGGCTACGGCGGCCGACGAGGGTGCTTCGATACTCTAAGAAGGGGGGCTTCTCACTGTGACGGATCAAACGGACATCTTGCTGGTGCTGGCGCAGATCGGCGTCGGCGTTGCCGGTTTCGGGTCGCTGGCGACTGTGGTCGGGCAGGGTTATTCGAAAACCGATCCCGAGGTGAATTCCATCCGGCTGCGCGGGCTTCTGCACATCGCGATCGTCGTCATGCTGCTGTCGCTTGCTGCGCTCGTACTCTTGCGCATTGACCTGCTCGACCGGCAATGGGCCTGGCGCATCGCGTCCATGTTGGCCTTGGTCACAGCGGTTGTGACATCCATCGGCGTGCTCAAGCGCGACCGTACGCGCCGGAAACTGGCGGGCTACAACAAGGTCACTATGGTCACCAATTTCACGATCATGGGAATCGTGGTGCTGGCGCTGGCGGTGGCGTCCGCTGGCCTCGCCGGACCGCTGGTCGGTTCGGTTTTCGTGGGCGCTCTCGTCCTGATGCTGGTCGGGTGTTCGACCGCCTTCTTCCTGGTCGTCACGTCATTCCTGGATGCCGCGTCTGCGAAGAAATGACCACTGTGGGTGTTCGCGGGTTGTTAGCGTGGCAATGGCGGGACTATGCGCGCTATCACCAGTCTCGCGCCAATCTCATGATGCATATCTTGTTAGTACCGCTGTTCCTGGCGGGCAACGTCGCGGTCGTCGTCGGCGGTGTCCGCAACTCATGGATCGAGGCGGCCTTCGGCCTTGCACTCATGGGGGCCTCGATCGCACTGCAAGGCTGCGGACATCGCGGTGAGTCCATCCCACCAGAGCCGTTCACCGGCGCCGCCAACGTCATCGCCCGCATCTTTCTCGAACAATGGTTCACCTTTCCGCGATTCGTGCTGACCGGCGGATGGCTGCGTGAGTGGCGGCGGTCTCAGTCCGCCCGGCAACAATAGACGCGCGTTACTTAACGGAAACTCGACTGTTTCGGCCGCGCAGCCAGTCCAGTACCAGCGGTGGTAAGTCCGGACGGCCGCGGAAAAGGCATCCGCGCCGTGGCTGTAGGCTTGGGGCCGCACTGAGGTGGCATGCGGGTATCAATCGTGGTCGCAATGATAGGAAGTCGGACACCGGTGTACTATCTCCCGCTCCTTGTGGGCAGGATTCGAAGAATGAAAACGCGTGCAGCCATCGCCTGGAAAGCCGGCCAACCACTCGAAGTCGTCACGCTGGACCTCGCGGGTCCCAAGACCGGTGAAGTGCTGGTCGAGATCAAGGCGTCCGGTGTCTGTCATACCGATGAATTCACGCGCTCGGGCGGCGATCCGGAAGGATTGTTCCCGGTGGTCTTCGGGCACGAAGGTGCTGGTGTCGTCGTGGACGTCGGTCCTGGCGTCAGCACGCTGAAAAAAGGCGACCACGTCATCCCGCTGTACACACCGGAATGCCGGCAGTGCAAATCCTGTACCTCACACAAAACCAATCTGTGCACCGCCATCCGCGCCACGCAGGGCCAGGGTGTCATGCCCGACGGCACCAGCCGCTTCTCGATCGGCAACGAGAAGGTGCACCACTACATGGGTTGCAGCACGTTTTCTAACTACACCGTGTTGCCGGAGATAGCGCTCGCCAAGATCCGCGAGGACGCGCCCTTCGAGAAGGTGTGCTACATCGGCTGCGGCGTCACCACAGGCATCGGCGCGGTCATCAATACCGCCAAGGTCGAGCCGGGTGCGAACGTGGTCGTGTTCGGCCTTGGCGGCATTGGCCTCAACGTCATTCAGGGCGCGCGCATGGCGGGCGCCAACAAGATCATCGGCGTTGACGTAAACCCTGCACGCCGCGCCATGGCCGAGAAGTTCGGTATGACGCACTTCGTGAATCCGAAGGAAGTGCAGGGCGATCTCGTGCCCTATCTCGTGTCGCTCACCGATGGTGGCGCGGACTACTCCTTCGAGTGCGTGGGCCACGTCGATCTCATGCGCCAAGCGCTCGAATGTACGCATCGCGGGTGGGGCGTCTCGGTCATCATCGGCGTCGCCGGCGCGGGCCAGGAGATCAAAACGCGTCCATTCCAGCTAGTCACCGGGCGAGTGTGGAAAGGCACCGCTTTCGGCGGCGCGCGCGGCCGTACCGATGTGCCCAAGATCGTCGACTGGTACATGGACAAGAAGATAAACATCGACGATCTCATCACCCACGTGATGCCGCTCGACAAGATCAACGATGCATTCGATCTCATGCACAAAGGCGAGTCGATTCGTTCCGTAGTCACATTCCAGTAATCGGAGGGAGTTCTCATGGCTGTCTCGATTCACCCATCCGTCGACAAGGGGCTCAAGCCCACCGCCAAGAAATTCAAGGGCGGCACGCTCACCTGCCACTGTGCCACCGACCCGGTGACCGTCACCATCAAGGGTAACGTGGCGCACAACCACGCCTGCGGGTGCACCAAGTGCTGGAAGCCCAGAGGCGCGAAGTTCTCGGTGGTCGCAGTAGTCGGCCGCGATAATCTCGCCGTCGCTTCGAACGAGCAGAAGCTCCACACGGTGGACGCCAGCGCGGCTATCCAGCGTCATGCCTGCACCGGTTGCGGCGTACACATGTATGGCCGCATCGAAAACGCAACTCATCCATTTTACGGCCTCGATTTCGTGCACGTGGAGCTGTCGAAGGACAAGGGGTGGTCCAAGCCCGAGTTCGCCGCCTTCGTGTCGTCCATCATCGAGGCGGGCGTGGCGAAACCGAAGGAAATGACGAAAATCCGCGACCGGCTCAAGAAGTTGCGGCTTACGCCGTATGACTGCCTGTCGCCACCGCTCATGGACCACATCGCCACGCACGTTGCCAAGCAGAAAGGCACTCTCAAGGCCTGACTGGAAGAAATTGACCATCCTCGCGACGATCTCCCAGCACGCCTGCTTTGGCGGCGTGCTGGGGTACTACCAGCACCACTCGCAGGCTAACAACTGCGACATGAGGTTTGCGGTGTACGCGCCTCCCCAGGCTGCGGCTGGGCGTGTTCCCGTCCTGTACTACCTCGCCGGCCTCACCTGCACCGAAGAAACTTTCGTCACCAAGGCGGGGGCGCTGGAGCATGCCGCACGGCACGGGATCATGCTGGTCGCACCCGATACGAGTCCGCGCGTTGTGCTGCCGCAAGATCGCGAGTCTTGGGACTTCGGAATTGCCGCGGGGTTTTACCTCGATGCCACACAAGCGCCGTGGGCCGCTCACTACCGCATGTACAGCTATGTCGTCGACGAGCTGCCCGTCCTCGTCGCCAAGAACTTCAAGGCTGACACCGCGCGCAGCGGCATCATGGGTCATTCGATGGGCGGTCACGGCGCGCTCACCATCGCGCTGAAAAATCCACAGAAGTACAAGTCGCTGTCGGCATTCGCGCCCATCGCGGCGCCGATCCAGAGCCCGTGGGGGAACAAGGCGTTCACGGGATATCTCGGCGCCTATCGCGCAGACTGGGCGCAGTACGATGCCACTGAGCTGGTGAAAGCCGGTCACAGGTTCGCGGGCGGGATCCTCATCGACCAGGGTTCTGCGGACAAATTCCTGGCCGATCAGCTCAAGCCAGAGCTGTTAGTCGCCGCGTGCAAGGCGGCAGGGCAGGAGGTCTGCCTGCAGATGCGCGAGGGATATGATCACGGGTACTTCTTCATCCAGAGTTTCATGTCGCAGCACATGACCTGGCATGCGCACCTGCTCGCCAGATAACCAAAGCTCAATCGTCGAAACGTTCGCGGCTCCTGGCATCGCCGGCGCGCACTGCGTTGTCGGGCAGCAGGTATTTGCGCCGTGACAGTGGCAGGTACAGCAGGGCGAACAGCACCAGGCAGATGAGCGTGGCGATGAGCACCGGCACTGTGGACCACGCGATCACGAACACGCAAAACGCGCCGCCGACCAGCGCGAGCGCCAACTCATCGCGAACCCGATAGCGCAGTGCCGCCGCGCAGGCGCCGAGATACGTGAGCAGTGCGAACAATGTCGAAGCCTCGGCGAGATAACCGAATTGCTTGCCCAGGGTGGGGGCGATGGTCAGCCCAATGATCGCGGTGCCTAACATCCCGGCGATGATGAGTCCGGCTACCGGCGTGTCGCCCGCCCGGGTGCGCGCGAACATCTGCGGCAGCAGCCCGTGATCGGCGGCAGCGCGGCTCACTTGCGCCGTCATGAGCACCCAGCCCGCGAGTGTGCCCAGCGCCTTCAAACCGCCGCACAATGCCACCAGCGGACCGGCCACAGGCCCCATCATTTTCGCGGCCGCCAGCGCGAATGGCGCATTGGAGCCGGCGATGTCAGCGGCCGGAGCCAGGCCAAAGATGACGATGCTCGCGGCTATATATATGAGTGCCGCGATGAGGACGCCGGCTAATGTGGCGATGGGGACGTTGCGCTCGGGATTGTTGACCACGGCCGCGGCCACCGAGGCGCTTTCCAGACCCGTGAATGCCCAGAACACCAGGGCCAGCGAGTTTGGTAACGCCTGGTAAAGGGGTTGTCCACTCACGTTCCACGATTCGCGGAACTGCGCGCCGTCGAAGGCCATCCAGCCGATGGTGACCACGAGGAGCAGCGGAATGAGGCCGGCGATGAGCAACAGCCCATCGAACTGGCCGACGAAGCGTGGACTCACCAGGTTCACCACAGTGACCAGCCACAACAACAGCATCGCAAACAATGCGCCCTGTACCGGGCCTGCGCTGATCCCGAAGAAGTTGGCGAGATAACTCGAAGCGGCCGTGGCGATCGCCACATTGCCGATGAGGCACGCCGCCCAATACCAGAGGCTGGACTGCGATCCCCAGAACTTGCCGAAGGCATCGAAGGCGTAGGTGGCGGGTCCACCGGCCATGGGCTTGCGCCGAGCCAGCCGGGCAAACAGCAGTGCCAACGCCATTGCCCCGATCGCGCCGATGACCCAGCCGAGCACGGTGAGACTGCCAACGGTGGCGAGTGTGGCCGGCAACAGGAAGATGCCCGAGCCGATCATGTTGCCGGCGACGACCATCGTGGCGAGAACCGGTCCTAACTTGCGACGACCGGACACTAACTACCTAACTCCGCGCCGCGGCGCGACCAGCCCGCCTCTGGTGGTGCGGGTTCGCTGCACTGCGGAATCAGGCCGCGCAGTCGCCTCCCGAAGCTGCGCAACGCCACTTCGCCCGCCGCCAGAGGGCCCGCCCGGTAACTGCCGGAGGCCATGCCGTTCTGGACACGTTCGATGAGCACGCGATCTTCTTCGTTGACCTGCCGGTTGATGCGCCAGTTGCAGTAACGCGCCACGCGCATCTCGCGGCGCTGATCGGGGCGCGCGTACCCTATCTCGCGGATCAACGTTTCGGTGGGAGAAACCGGCAGCCACTGCATGATGTCCACCTGGTCCGGGTAGACATCGAAGGCGAAATTGGGCCACAGCTTGAAGTACACCCATGAGCGGCGTTTTGCCTCGGGCAAGTGTTCAGCCGGCGGCAGGTGCTTCTGGTACATGCGCTCCGCCCAGTTGCGTGACGGCTTGTCGTTGAGCTCCCCGGACATGCGATCGATCCACTCGCGCGACTCGACGCGATACGTGGCGCCAAACAAGCGCGTGAGTCCCGGATGCGCGACCGTGATGTGCAGTCCATCGGAATAGTTGTCGCCCACATTCTTCCAGTTCACCTGGCGGGGACGCAGCGTCACGCGGCCCACGGGCTCGAGCTTCTCGAACTCATGCGTGGCGATCTCATCGGCGTAGGGCGCGATCATCTGTGCCACCGTGGGGCCGCCACGCTGCACGCGTGCGAACACGAACCCGGCAAAGATCTCGGTTTCGACCGGCGCCAGGGATTCCCGCGCGATGTCGAGCTGCGGGAACGCCGAGCGGTCACCCACCGAAGCGAGGCGCCCTTCGAAATCGTAGGACCACGCATGGTAAGGGCAGACGATGCGCCGGGCGCAGGTGCCACGCGGCCCGTCGAGCAGCCGCGCAGCACGGTGCCGGCACACGTTGTGAAAGGCACGCACCACGCCATCGTTGCCGCGCATGGCGAACAGCATCTCGCCGATGAACTCGAAACACTGGTAGTCGCCGGGATTGGGAATCTCCGACACGTGGCAGATGATCTGCCACGACGGACGGAAAACGCGCTCACGCTCGAGTGCGAGGAATTCAGAATCGGTGTAGGCCCAGGACGGCAGGCTGAAGTCGTCGGGTGTGAACTGGCTCAAGGCACGGCCTGAAGATGTCAGCGGGGGCACCTTGATAACAAGACGCCGCAGGCTGCGCAACTACGCGGCTGCAGTGACTTCCCGGTAGCCTTTGCGCAGCTTTTCCAGAATGAGCTTTTCGACCTCGAGCTCGGCGCGCCCGACCCCCGGGAGCTGCTTGATCTGCGTTTGCCCCTTCGTGCCGATGCGTCCCCAGCTCACGGTGACGTCGGCGCCGACGCGGGCAATCTGCCAGAACTTGCGCGAATCGCCGGCGATGAATTCGAAGCGCCGCATGGCCTGCGCCGGGTCAGGCGCTGCATCGGGCGCTGCGGAAATTGACGGTGCTTCCGCCGCCGATACGAGTTCAGTCGTGGCTGGGAGCTCTGCTTCGAGGTCGGGCTGCTCGTCCTGCTCGGCTTCGGCGAGCTCGCCGGGGGTTTGTTCGAGCGCGCGTTGGATCCGGCGCAACACGGTCACAGGATCATGTAGCCAATCGGACGACAACACGCGCACGACGTTCCAGCCGAAGGCCTCGAGAATGCGTGGCCGCGACACGAAGCGCTCGAATACATCGCGATTGGCGTAGTGCGCGGCCGTGTCGATGAGAATGCCAAGTGAGTAGTGAGGGCGTCCGGTCTCGCGCACCGCGAGGTCGCAGCGGAAACGCGACTGGCCCACCTGCTCATCGACCTCATGACCACGCGACCGCAGCGCAGCTGCGAGTTGCATGACCACGGCATCCTGCGTGTCGCCGGTTGCCAGCGCAGTACGCGTCAGCACGTTGAGTCCCTGAAGCACCTGCTGCGCGGCTCGGGCCCGTCCCGAAGACAGATGTTCGGCGTAACGCAGGAAGTGTTTGAGCGCCGCGGCGCCGGTATTGTTGTCGTTGGTGATGGCATCGTGGCGGATGCTCGAGACCACAGCCATGTGATGCCGCGCGCGGCTGAAGATGACATTGAGACGCTTTTCGCCGCCACGTTGATTGATAGGTCCGAAGTTCATGAACATGCGGCCGTTAGAGCCTGGTCCGTAGCAGATGCTCAGGATGATGATGTCACGCTCGTCGCCCTGAACGTTTTCCAGGTTCTTCACGAACATGCCGACGAATTGATCGTCTTCCTCGCGCGTCGTCTCCGCTTCGAGCCGCGCCGAGAACTCGCTGTCGCTCGCGCCGAGCGCTTCGAGCGCCGCCTCGATCTGCGATTGCTGTGCCACTGAAAACGCGACGATTCCAATGCTCTTGCCGGCATTGCGGGCCAGCAGTTCGCGCACCAGCTGCGCGATGTAATGGGCCTCGCCCGCATTGCCGCGGTTGATGTAGGGCGAACCCTCGATGGCATGGAAGCTCACGGCGCGATCGAGCAGGTCAGAAGCGTGCGCGGCCACCTGTTCGCGTGTGACGTCCTTCGGACGCACGGAGATTTCCGCGAGGCCACCGGCCGCCGTGCTGCGATCGGGAATCGTGAACAGGTTTCCAGCATAGAACGCGGCATTCGAATAGCCGATGAGGCACTCCGATCGGCTACGGTAGTGCCAGGCCAGCAAGGTGGCGGGGAGGTTGCGTGCACCCTGGTGCAACAGACTGTCAGCGTCGAGCACGACGGAGATGCGCTCGCCTTCGTCTTCCACCTCGAGCGTCTCATCTTCATCGCCGCGAGACGACGAGAAGAAGTCCGTCGGTGGCAGCTGCATCTCGTCACCCACGATGATGACCTGAGATGCGCGATACAGCGCGGGAACGGCTTCCTCCACCGGGATCTGGCTCGCTTCGTCAAAGATCACCACGTCGAACAAATCGGGCGTCAGCGGCAGCGTGTCGGATACCGACAGCGGGCTCATGAGCCACACCGGTTTCATGTCACGCACCACCTGGCCGCTGTTGGCGCTCGCCAATTCCCGAATTGATTTGAAGCGCATCGACTTGCCGAACTCGTGCTCGAGCTCGCGGCGGCCCGCGCTGTAGGTTTTCTTGAAGAGTTTGCCGGCCACGTCGAGCTGGCTGGCGGCCAGCAACGCGCGCTGTGCGTTCTCGCGAAAACGCCGCCGAACCGCGGCACGCATCGCCTGCGCATTGAGGTCGAGCAGCTCGCGGTCGGAGCGCGCGACACGCGTCGCATGCCGGACCAGCATTGCGGCGTCGAAGCGAGCGAGCCATCGCTCCTGTGCATGTATTCGCTCGAGCGATTCCATGGCGACGGCGCGCTCGATTGAATCCGCCGGCATTGATACCGTGCGCAGCGTGAGGGCAACGGCCGGTTCCGCTTCCGCGAGCTCCTGCAATACCGGAAGCAGCTCGGTGAGGCTGTCGGCGTTCTCGCGCAAATCGCGCATCACTTCGCCCAGACCATCGAGATCGAGGCGCGCAGAGTCGGTCAGCAATTCCTCGAGCAGCGGCGTCAGCTGCTGCGTGGTGCTGGCGAGCGCCTGCAGTTCTTCGACCGCGCCACGCACGTCGGAAGTTTTCATCAGGTGCCGATGGAACGCGGCGATATTCGAATCGCGCAGCGCAGCCTCCCGCATGCCACGCAAGGTCTGAAGGAACTGTCCGGCGTCCTCGGCGCCGAAGCGATCCGCCAGGCCCGCCCGCGCATCGGCGAGTGTTGCCCGGGCATAGTGTTCGGCGGCCAGGTCGGCCAGCACCTGGCTCAACGCCGGTTTCACGACGTGGCTCGTGAAGTCGTACCGCTGCTCGAGCATCTTTCGCAGGCGCCGCCACGACGGCATGAGGAATCGCAGCAGTGATCGCTCGGTGGCGCGCGCGGCTTGCAATGCGGCCAGGGTGTCGGCGGCTTCGAGCTTGTCACGCCAGTGCGTGGTCCTGGCGGTGGCGGCCGTGTGCGCGCGCACGAGCTTGGCAAGAATCTCGGCTGCGGCGTCGAGTTGCGCGCTCGACTCGCTGCCGCCGGCCAGCAGCTCGATGTGTCCCTTACGCGCGATGACGCCCAGTAGTTGCACTCCGGCGGCGATTTGCACGAGATCGCGCCACTGTAGCGCCGGCGCATCCGGCCAGGCCTTGGCGAGACGTGCGCCGCATTGATCGAGCAGCGCTTCTGTCTGGTCCGTGAGTGCAGTGAGGCGCGCGAGCGGGCGGTCTTGGGCGATCAGCGAGTTGCCCAGGTTGGCGAAAACATGTTGTGCCAGGGATTCCACGCCGACGGTTTCCGTCAGTGTGCGCTGCAGGCGCGTCGCGAGGTCCGCATGGCGCAGCCAGGCCGAATACACAGGCAACGCCTCGCGCTGCAACGCACCGAGCGGGCGTTCGTGCCCGCGAAGCTCGACGATGCGGTGAATCAGCTGGCGCGTCGTCGAGCCGACGTGCGCAGGCGCGGAGCGCATCGCCTCGTCGAACCGCGAGAGTGCCGCGAGGTCGTTGTTGATAGCCTTGATGAGCGCATTGCGGCGGCGCAGGGTCTCTTCGAGCCCATCGTCGTTCGCCGACCAGTGCTCGTAGGTCTGCTTGAGATTCATGACGAAGGCCTTCTTATCGGCCTGCGAGTCGTGAATCATGCAGCAGAGCTCATCGAGGCCCTGCTGACGCAGTCGATGAAACACGACGTCGATGGCCGCGCGCTTCTCGCAGACGAACAACACGCGTTTGCCCTGCCCGACGTAGTCGGCGATCAGGTTGGTGATGGTCTGCGATTTTCCAGTGCCTGGCGGGCCCTGGATGATGTAGCTCGAGCCGCTGCGTGCCAGCGCCACGGCTGCCGTCTGAGTGGCATCGGCGGTGGCTACCGCCCAGCACGCATCGAGAGGCAGTGGCGCCGGCGTGGCGCCTTCGAGCATGCGCGGCATCAACGAGAACACGCGATCGAACGCGGCATTCGGCATGTCCTCATCGACCAGCGCGTTGTAATCGCGCACCAGGGACATCTTGCGGTAGTTGAAATTGCCCAACGTGACGTTGGTCAGATCGAAGTCCCACACATACGGATTACCTTCCTCCTCTTGAAGCGCGTAGGTGGTGTGCTCGACCTGAGAGGGGGTCATCTGTGGGAAACGCGTGCCCGGCGCGCCGCCGACGGCGCCGCGCAACGGCAGTGGCTGCGCACGCACGCGGTCGTGGAACAGCGTGAGTCCGAGCGGGCGAAAATCACCAGCCGCATAGCTGTATTCCACGCTGCGAACAGGAGCGAAGGCCGGCGCGCGGGCCGCCTGCCGCCGCCGAAACTGCTCCAGGCGCTGCGTGGCACGCTGGTGAATGAGCTGGATCTGCGGTTGCGTCTGCAGGCGCAGCCGCACACCGGGCTCGCTCGCCGCAATCTGCGCCTGCAGTTGATCGAAGAAAGCCTGGATCGTGGTCGTGCGCAGATCGATGCTCTCCGGTAATCCGATGCCGTAGAGCTCGTGTAACCGGTGTCGCAACACCGGGTTGATTTCCGCTTCCGAGGTATCGGCCTGCAACAGGTAATGGTCGCGTACGCCTTTCTTGCGAGTCACGTCCACCGGTAGCAGCAACAGGGGCGTGGTGACGCGCTCGTCCCGCGCCTCCTTGAGGTCATGCCAACGCAGGAACGCCACCACCAGGGACAGCTGCGAAAAGCCGTACTCCGCGCGGTCGCGCCGCGACTCCTGGATGATCTGGTCGAGCGCGCCGGGTAGATAGGGCTGATCCTCGAAACGCAGCCATTGGCCGAGCGATATGCGTTCTCCGCTGAGGACGCCGGCGGTGAAATCGCCGCCCCAGGCGCACAGCTCGTCTACCTTGATGTTGCGGATGTCCATGACCAGCGGCACGCTGGCGATGGTCAGGTTGACGCTGGAATTGGTCGGGCGGAAATACAGCAGCCGGTTGCGCCGCGACAGATCGAACAGCCGGTCACGCAGACGCGCCTGCACGGCACGCCGCTTTCCCGAGGTGCTGTCCTGGCCGGCCGCCGCCTGGTCGATCGCCGGCCGCCGCGGCTGATCGCGATAGGTCGCAAGCCGGTGGATCGCCGAGGGCAGGTCGTGCGTGCGGCGCGCGCGTTCGAGCTCGGTCATCTCGACGATGACGCCGGCGATGACCGGGTGAATCCGCTCGTTGATGCGGAACAGATTCTCGCGATTGGCGACGAACAACCGCAGGTCCTCGCCGTCGCTCAGGTCGAGCCCACAAGCCAGCCCCGCGAGCACCTGCCCGAGGCACAGGATGTCGCTGATCGCGTCGTGATGCGCAACGGTGTTTTCCCAGGCGAGGTAGCCCGGTAGATAGGAAGGCCGCTCGGGTGCCGGTTTTGCGTCATTGGCAATGCCACCGGATGCAACAGTGAGATCCTGCACCTGCACGGCCGCATCGGTCTCATTGATGAGGCGTGCTTCGCCCACGACGCGCAGCACCGACGATACCGGGCCCTGCAGCCGCTCGAGGGCGGCGAGGTTCGAGCGGGGGTGCGCGCCTTCGGGTCGCTTGAGCACGAGCGCGCCGGTCTCGTCGACTAGGTAGGCATGCGGGCCGTCCAGCGCAGCGACGCGTCCGCTGTCATGCAAGGAGGCCACTTCGCGCAGCAGCGGCAGGACGAGCGCGAGCACGTCGTCGCTTTGCAGGCCGCCGCGTTCGAGCGCGGCAACCTGCAACACCAGAAGGGGCGCGCGTTCAGCCATGACGGCGCTCGGCGCGGTCCAGCAATTGCGCGGCATCGCGCTTCATTTTCGCCAGCCGTGCCTTGGTAACCGGGATGTGCTTCGCCGCCAAGTCGTCGAAGGCGTCGGCGATGCCTAGTACGCGCGCATGCTCGAAAGCCGCGGCCAGCGGTACGTCATCGAGCTCGGGATCCACCAGCGCAAAGTCCATGAGCAGGGCCGCGACATACTCATGGATTCCGCGAGTCGTCAAAATGCGGCTCGCGAGCTCCTCGTTTTGCTGTGCCGCGGGAGAGATGTCGGAAAAGAAGCGCCGCGCATGCGCCAGCATCGCGTCGGAGCGCAGGCATTTGGGCCGTAGCGCCTGTGCGAGCACGTCGCGCGTGAGACCGGTGAGGGTTTGCTGATCCAGTAGGTCGAGGGAATCGGTGGCGAGAGGGCCCTGCAATGCCTGCGTCAGCCAGCTATCCGCCGTCGCGTCGGCCGAACACCAAAGCTCCAGCGCACGGGCGCGAATGAATACTTCTGGGTGCGTGTGCTGCGCGCTGGCATCAGAGTTGCGCGCCAGGACTTCCCGCGCCTGCCGCAGATAGCTCGCGGCGCTCACGTCGGTGAGCCCGGTCTGCGCTTTCACCAGCGCGGCGATCGCCGGTTCGAGAGCCCCGGCAGCCAGCGCCGACCCGCGATCGGCGAAGACTTCGGTGAACAGCCGATAGCGGCGCGCTGTCTGCAAATGTGATGCCGCAACGCGTGGGTCATTCTCGGTGGCATTGAGGATGCGATCCGCGGCATGGAAAATGCCGCCATCCAGCGTCCACAACACATGGTGCGCCAACTCGTGCCCGAGCAACGCCTGGAGCTCGGCGTCGTTGAGCCGGTCGAGTATGGCGCCGTAGAGCACCACGTGCGCTTCGCCGGGCAGGAAGAACAGGCTGGCATTCATCGCGCCTTCGCCGGCCTGGTAAAGCGTCACCGGCGCGTTCAATCCGAGGCGGGTTACCGCAATCTCACAGCACGCGTGGAGTTTGGGATGCGCATCGAGATCCAGCCGGTAGGTTTCCTTGAGCAGCGCGTTGCGCACGCTGGCCGCGTGTTCTTCACGGCTTTCGGCCGAACAGGCCCAGCGCCACACATCCGGTTCTTCGGTACGTAGATAGGCCACCAGCTGGCGGTGGTAGGGCAGCGCGTCGAGCTTTGGAAACTGCAAGGCGGCGGTGACTCCGGGCCCTGCCGTCAATGTTTGGTGCCGGAAGGCTCGCCGTAGGCGGAGAAATCGGCACGCGGCACGAGCGGCTCGGGCTCGGCGATGACGCTGCCATCACGCACGCGATCGATGAGCTGAGACATGTCGTGATTCAGCGGCGCGTTCTGCTTGTTCAACGCAATGCCCCGTTGCAGGAAACCAATACAGGCGGAGAAGTCGTCGCGGATCAGGGCTTCGAGGCCGCGCTTGAAGGCTTTCAGTGCCGCGCTCTCATCGAGGTCTTCGAGGGGTGCCCAGATGGCGAGCGAATCATGCGGCTGTGCCATCGTGAGGTAGAGCAGGCCGAGTTGCAGGCGCGCGAAATGCAGCTTGGGATCGATGTCGAGCGCGGTGCGCATCTGCGCCACGGCCTCCGAATATTCGCGGCGTTGGGCGAGCTCGGCGCCGAGCAGGTAACGCAATTCGGCGTTAGCCGGATCGCGCACGATGGCGGCGCGTAAACGCTGCAGCTCTGGAGATTCCATGAAGTCCATCCGCCCGAAACTTAAGAGCTAGCATAGCTCAGGGTTCTCCCTGTGTATGCCTGTTTGCATCCAGCCAGCGTTATGAAAAAACCTGCGTCCCCAAGCCTTCAGCTCAACGCCCAGCCGGTCCGATAGCTGCGCTTCAATAGCGCATCGGAGTCGGGCACGTTGGTGACCCTCATGTTGGCGCCGTCGTACTGGATCTTCTTGCCTGCGTTGAGCGCCGCCACACCTAACAACATGATCTCGGTGAGCTTGGCCGAATATTCGAACGGGCTCGTGGTCTTTTGCGTGCCGCGGATGGCGTCGATCCAGTTCATCTCGTGGCTGGTCCTGATGCGTTCGTAGGTTTCCCGGGGTTTGCCAACGCTGTCGTGCAGCGATTTCGGCAGCAGCCGCGGATTGAAGCCATAGGTGTCGTGCATGAGCTTGCCCTTGCTGCCGATGTACAGCACGCCGCCACCCTTGTTGAGCTCCTCGTCGCCGATTTCCACAGGCTTGGGGGGTAGGAGCCCGCCGTCGTACCAGGTCATCTTGACGGCCGGACGTGCACCGCGCGCCGCGAATTCATAGTACGTGGTCGACGCCATCGGATACGTATCCTTGTTATAGGGCGTCGATGTCGTCTCGATGGCGGTCGGGTAATCGAGATCGAGCGACCAGAATGCCGAATCGATGAGATGCGCGCCCATGTCGCCGATGGCGCCCACGCCCCAATCAGTCCAGCCGCGCCAATTGAACGGGTGGTAGATAGGGTGGTACTCGATGAAGCGCGAAGGTCCGAGAAACAGGTCCCAGGCGAGCTTGTCGGGCGGCGGGTACGTGCCGAACGAGCCGGCCGCGCGCGTCATGACGCCATTCATGTTCCAGGGCAGGTCTTTTGCGTTGGGTGGCAGCGGTGCGGGGCGCGGAATTCCCTGCGGCCAGTAGGCGAGCGGACGGTTGGTCCACACGTGGACTTCCGTGACGGTGCCGATGGCGCCTGACTGGATGTATTCGTTTACCAGACGCGCATCGTCGGATGAGTGGCCCTGATTGCCCATCTGCGTCTGGAGCTTGGTTTCGGTCGCGCGTTTGGCGAGACGGCGGCATTCCTCGACCGACCAGGCCAGTGGCTTCTGCACATAGACATGTTTACCGAGATCCATGGCTGCGAGCGCGATGTGCGCATGCGTGTGATCGGGCGTGCCGATGACCACGGCGTCGATGTTTTTTTTCTTTTCGAGCATCTCGCGGTAGTCGGTGTAGCGGGTTGCCTTGGGAAGTTTCGGCTGCAACTCCTGCCAATCTTTCACCTGTTGCAGAGCGCGGTCCCGCTGGACGGCGTCGGGCGCCTCCTGCGCACGTTTTTGCGCATTCTCGATCTGCTTCGGAATGTCGCCGAAGCGTGTGTCGACATAACTCCAGTCGACATCGCACAGCGCGACGATGTTCTGGCTGGCGAGTGCCTGCAGATTCGCGCGACCCATGCCGCCCACACCCACCGCCGCGATGTTCACGCGATCGCTGGGCGCGATCTTGCGCGGGCGCGCCTGCGCGCCGCGCGGCAGCATGGTAAAGGCCGCTGCAGTCGCGGCGGCGGTGCGCATGAATTCTCGGCGTGGAAGCTTCATTTCGCTTTGTCTCCGCGGGACGGTGGTGGGGCGGTGATCCCGAAACCGGGCCCGAGATTGTGCCAGAGGAAATTGTCGACGGCAGTCATCGCGAACATTTCGTTCTTCGCCGACCAATAGGAGTGGCCTTCCTTTTCGAGCGTGATCAGCTCGGTCTTGCGTCCGGTTTTTTCGAGAGCTTTCTTCATGGCCTTCGATTGAGCGATGGGAACGATGAAGTCGTCACTGCCGTGAATCAGCAAAACCGGGATCTTGATGCTGGCGGCCTGCGCGAGCGGTGAGACTTCGCGGAGGCGCTTCTCATCTTTGTCCGGGTCGCCGATTGCCTTCAACCAGTAGGTGTATCCATGCGAGTCCGAGCCCCAGTTGCGCTTGCGCCACCCGATGAAATCCTCGAGATCCGAAATGCCTGCAATGGACACGGCGCATTTGTACAGGTCTGGCGTGAGCGCCGCACCCGCGAGCGCGGCATAGCCGCCGTAGGACGCCCCGACGATGCAAACGCGCGCCGGATCCGCGACGCCCTGGTCAACGAGTACCTTGACGCCATCGGTGAGGTCGTCCTGCATCTTGCGGCCCCACTCGCCATAACCGCTCTCCGCGAACGCCTTGCCAAACCCTTCCGACCCACGGAAGTTAGGCTGGAAGACGGCATAGCCGCGCGCCACGAGATACTGCACCCACGGGTCGAACGTCATCGTGTCGCGCATTTCCGGACCGCCGTGCGGCATGAGCACCAGCGGCACTTTTGTTTTCTCATCGGCGCTCGCGGGAGCGGTGAGATATCCGCTCAGATCCCTGCCATCACGCGCTTTGTAAGTGACGACCGTGGCCCGCGGGCGTGCTGCGTTGAGCAGGGCCTTGCGAACCGCGCCGATGGAGTCGATGCCTTTTTTCTCGGTCAGATAGATGTAGTAGGCAGGCGGGTCGCGCGGGCCTTCGACGTACAGCAGGATGGCCTTGCCGTCTTCGGAGGAATCGAATGTATAGACATTAGCGGATTCCTCGAAGTACTTGCGGATGCCCTTCATGTGCGCATCGATCTTCGCGTCCGCAAAGCTGCAGATGCGCACGTGCGCGCGATAACAGTGACGGATGACTTGTTTGCCATCGCGCGATACCTGCGCCGAGATCAGGTCGTAGTTGGGGTCTTCGACCAACGGCTCGCCGAACAGCTCCTTCTCCAGGTCGTATAGATAGAGTCCGACGCGATCCTTGCCGGGTGGCCGCGCCAGCACGTAGTACTTGCCGGGCTGGTCGGATGGCCCGACGGATTCATATTCCGCCTGTTCCTTCATCTCGCGCAGACGCATGCTGTAGAACTTGCGCCACTTGCCTTCCGTGTCCTTGCGGAACAAACGCACCGTGCCGCCGGAGACCGTGGTGCGAACCACCGGGTTGCCGTCGACATCGAGCCACCAGCCCACCACGAGCTCGCTTGGCCGCTCCACCTGCTCGCCGCGTCCGGTTTCCAGATTGACCTTGAACAGGCTGCGGCCGTTGAAGCCGTCGAGCAGCATGAGGATGTGGTCCGCATCCTTGGGCAGGAAACTCATGATGGCGCCGAGATCGAACGCGCCTTCGAGCGCCGCGTTGCGGTTGTCTCCGAGCATCGCCACCAGCTTGCTGCCATCGCGGTTGATGGCGAACAGCCGATCGCCCATCTTGGAGACCTGCGAGGAAGCGGCCGTGATGAACGCATCCTCTTGCGGGTAGACGGTGACGCGGAACAACAGACGTTCGTCCGATTTCCAGTACACGGTGCTGATGTGCATCTCCAGCTTCTTGCCGGCCTGGCCGGGCATCGAACGCTGGATCACCTCCTTCTTGCTGGTCTGCAGATCCAGGACGAGCAGCAGGTCGTCTTCCGGTCGGCGCAGCACCAACGCCAGATATCTGCCCGAGGGCGAGATGGCGGCATCCACGACGTTGAGCCCGGAATACAGATCGTCGAGTGAGGCCGGTCGTGCGGCTGGCGCCGAGGCTGGTGCAGGAGATTGCGCGAGTAGTGGCTGGCTGAACAGTGTCAGCAGCAATATGACTGGTCTGAACAAACCGGCTCCCTCCCAGAAGCGTTGGTTCGTGCCGATTCTATGCTTTGCAGGCGCGCCGGCCTAGCTGATCAAGGCGCCAAGCCTAGTGGCGGCTCGGTAATGCCGAAACCCGGGCCGAGGTGTTGCCGAAGGAATTTGTCGATCCCGGTCAATGCGACTTTTTCGTTTTTCGCCGACCAATAGGAATGGCCTTCATCGGCCAGAGTGATGAGCTCGGTCTTTCGCCCGGCTTGGTCGAGAGCTTTTTTCATGGCCTTCGATTGAGCTATCGGAACGACGAAGTCGTCACTGCCGTGGATCAGCAAGACCGGAATCTTGATCTTGGCAGCCTGCGCGAGCGGCGAGACTTCGCGTAGACGCTGTTTGTCGTTCTTCGGGTCGCCGATGGCCTTGAGCCAATATGTATAACCCTCCGATTCGATGCCCCAGTTGCGTTTGCGCCAGCCAATGAAATCGTCGGGATCGGAAATCCCGGCGATCGATATCGCGCACTTGTACAAGTCGGGCGTCAACGCCGCACCGGCGAGCGCAGCGTAGCCGCCGTAGGACGCTCCCACGATGCAGACGCGCGCAGGATCCACCGTGCCCTGGTCGACGAGCACTTTGACGCCATCGGTGAGGTCGTCCTGCATTTTGCGGCCCCACTCGCCATATCCGCTCTCGGCGAACGCCTTCCCAAAACCACCTGAGCCGCGGAAGTTAGGCTGGAAGACCGCGTAACCGCGCGCCACCAGGTATTGGACCCAAGGATCGAAAGTCATCGCGTCGCGCATTTCCGGACCGCCGTGCGGCATGAGCACCAGCGGCAGCTTTGCTTGCGAATCGGCGGTTCCAGGCGCTGTTAGATAGCCGGTCAAGCCCTTGCCATCGCGCGCCTTGTAACTGATGACGGTGACCTGCGGGCGCGCCGCCTTGAGCAGAGCGCCGCGCTCGGTGCCTATGGAATCGATGCCGCGCTTTTCGGTCAGGTATAGGTAATAGCCCGGTGGGCTGCGCGGACCTTCGACGAACAACACCATGGAGGTGCCGTCCTCGGAGGAGTCGACGGTATTGACGTTGGCCGACTCTTCGAAGTATTTGCGGATGCCTTTCATGTGCGCGTCAACCTTGGCATCGGCGAAACTGCAGATTCGCACGTGTGCGCGGTAGCAGTGGTGGATCACGTGCGTGCCATCGCGCGAAACTTGTGCCGAAGTCAGGTCATACGTCGGATTTTCGATCACGGGCTCGCCAAAGTCCTCTTTCTCGAGTTGGTATCGATAAAGACCGATGCGATCTTTGCCAGGCGGTCGCGCCAGCACGAAGTACTCGCCGGGACGATCGGAGGGCCCTACGGCCTCGAAGTCCGGCTGCTCCTTCATCTCCCGCAGACGAATGCTGTAGAACTTGCGCCACTTTCCCGCCTCATCCTTGCGATAGAGCCGCACGCTTCCGTTGGAAGCGGTGGCGCGCACGAGTGGGTTGCCATCGACGTCGATCCACCAGCCGATCACTTTGTCGTCGGGTCGCTCGATCTGTGCGCCAAGACCTGTTTCCACGTTTACCTTGAACAGGCTGCTGCCGCTGAAGCCGTTGATCACCATGAGAATATGATTCGGATCCTTGGGCAGGAAACTCAAGACCGCGCCAAAATGAAATGCGCCCGCGAGCGCGGCATTGTGATTCTCGCCGAGAAGCGTGGTGACGTTCGTGCCGTCGCGGTTGATGGCGAAGAGCCGGTTGGCAATCGCAAAAAGCTTCGACACCATGAAGCCTGTCAGCTGCGCACCTTCTTCCGGACGAACCGAAATTCCGAACAGCAGACGGTCATCGGTTTTCCAATAGACCGAGTGGATGTGCATGAGCAGCTTCTTGCCGGCGTCACCGAGTCGCGCCTGCTGAATCGGAGTCCTCTTGCCCGTTTGCAGATCCCAGACGAGCAGCACATCGTCGGTGAGACGTCGCACGATGACGGCCAGGTATCGACCCGAGGGCGAGATGGCCACGTCCACTATGTCGCGCTCGGAGTAGAGCTCGTCGAGCGAGACTGGATGCGTTGTCGAAGTCAGTGCCGAAGGAGGTGGAGCCGGGGCTTGCGCGAGCACCCCCGGGTTGAACACGACGAGCAGTAGCGCGAGGAGTCTCGACAAACCAGCCCCTCCCGGTGGCGTTGGTTCGGGCCGATTCTATGCGTTGCCGACGCGCCGCTCCAATGCAATGCGAGCGATCTCGAAACCGCGGCGGAAGTCGCGGATATGTTTGCCCATCCACTCGTCCGCCTGCGCCGCGCTGCCCGCGCGGATGGCGGTGACGATGCGCTTTTGAGCGTCAGCGATGCGAGCGCGTGCCTGCGGAACCTTGTCGATCATCGCGCCAAGCGATGGGACCAGCAGCTGGACCAGCGGCTCGTGTGCCAGCATGAAGACGCCGTTATGGGTCGCTTCCCCGACCGCATGAAAAAAATCCGCGGCCTGATCGACGGCGCTGTCGGTATCGAGATCGTCGGCAAGCCTGGCAACGACCGAGTCGAGCCTGGCGAGGTCCTTGGGCTTGCGGTGCCGCGCGGCGGCCGCCGCGATCGGCGGCTCGAGCGCCGTGAGCGCCTCCCAGACGTCGTAGTAGCTCACCTCGTGCAACGCGAGGGCCCGGCTCACGCCGGCAGCCACATCGACGCGCGCCGGCCGCGTGACCATCATGAGTTTCGATCCACGCGCGCGCTTCAGCACGCCATTCGTTTCGAGCTCGCGCAGCGCTTCGCGGACCGTGCCGCGATGCACGCCGAACTGGCGGGCCAGCTCGATCTCGCCCGGCAAGCGGTCCCCTTCGCTGATGGAGCGCCTGGTGATGCGATCGAGCAGGGCCGCGGCCACCTTGCGATAGGCGGGCTCCACGCGGATGGGCTCGAACTCGGCGGCGGTAGTTTGGCGGGTGGCCTTCAAGCAGTGGCCTCGTACAACTCGCGGCCGATCAGCATGCGGCGGATTTCCTGGGTGCCGGCGCCGATTTCGTAGAGCTTCGCGTCGCGCAGCAGGCGCCCCGCCGCGTAGTCGTTGATGTAGCCGTTGCCGCCCAACGCCTGGATGGCCTGCAGGCAACACTGCGTGGCCTGATCGGCGCCGAAGAGAATCGCCGCCGCGGCATCCTGGCGCGAACAGTGACCCGCGTCGCAGGCGCGGCCGATGGCGTACGAGTAGGCGCGCGCTGCGTTGAGCGAGGCGTACATGTCGGCCACCTTGGCCTGCATGACACCGAACGTGCCGATGGCCTCGCCGAACTGCTTGCGTTCATGGATGTAAGGCAACACCAGATCGAGCGCCGCGGCCATGAGTCCCAGTGGTCCGCCGCCGAGAACCGCACGTTCGTAGTCGAGGCCCTTCATGAGCACGCGGACGCCGCCATTCACCTGGCCCAAGACGTTTTCTGCGGGGACCCTGCAGTTGTCGAAGACGAGCTCGCTGGTGGACGAGCCGCGCATGCCGAACTTGTCGAGTTTCTGCGCCGATGAATAGCCGGGCCATCCTTTTTCGACGATGAACGCCGTGATGCCGCGTGGGCCGGCGGCTGGATCGGTTTTGGCGTAGACGATGACCATGTCGGCGTCTGGACCGTTGGTGATCCACATCTTGCTGCCGGTGAGGGAGTAGAAGTCGCCGCGCTTGTCTTCGACTCTCTGGGCCCGTAGCTGCATACCGACGACATCGGAGCCCGCGCCGGGTTCGCTCATGGCCAGCGCGCCGACGTGCTCGCCCGACACGAGCTTCGGTAGATAGCGATCGCGCTGCGCGTCGTTGCCATTGAGCACGAGCTGGTTGATGCACAGGTTGGAGTGTGCGCCATAGGACAGGCCCACCGAGCCGGAGGCGCGCGAGATCTCTTCCATGACGACGATGTGGGCCAGGTAGCCCAGGTTGGCGCCGCCCCAGCGCTCCGGAACCGTCACGCCTAACAAGCCCGCGGCGCCGAGCTCCGGCCACAGGTCGCGCGGGAATTCGTTGCTGCGATCGATCTCTTCGGCGCGCGGCGCGATGCGCTCGCGGGAAAAGCGCCGTGCCTGCTGGCGCACTTCGTCGATGACTTCCCCCAAGCCGAAGTCGAAATCGCACCGGTCGAATTTGCTCATCTTGGGGTGCTCATGACGCTTGCCTTCAAATGTCAGGTTGTACTATTGTCCGACAATCATGCCGCTGCTCGAATCCAAAGTCGATAGGAAAAGTGCTGAATTCGCCGCCAACGAGGCCGTCATGCAGCCCCTGGTGGCAGAGTTGCGCTCCCGCCAGGCAAAGGTCGCGCTGGGCGGCGGCGAGGCGGCGCGCGCCAAACACGTGGCCCGCGGCAAATTGCTGCCCCGCGATCGCGTGGAAATGCTGCTCGATCCGGGTGCGCCGTTCCTCGAGCTCTCGCCGCTGGCGGCTTTCGGCATGTATGGCGATGAGTCACCCGGCGCCGGCATCATCACCGGCATCGGACGCGTCGCCGGCCGCGAGTGTGTGGTGGTCTGCAACGACCCCACGGTGAAGGGCGGCACCTACTACCCCATTTCCATCAAGAAACACCTGCGCGCGCAACGCGTCGCGGAAGAGAACCGCCTGCCTTGCGTCTATCTCGTGGATTCGGGCGGGGCGCACCTGCCGAGCCAGGACGAAGTCTTCCCCGACGCCGACCATTTCGGCCGCATCTTCTTCAACCAGGCCAACATGTCGGCCGCCGCCATTGCGCAGGTCGCCGTGGTCATGGGCTCCTGCACCGCGGGCGGTGCCTATGTGCCAGCAATGAGTGATGAATCCATCATCGTTCGCAACCAGGGCACGATTTTTCTCGGCGGTCCGCCGCTGGTGAAAGCCGCCACCGGCGAAGTGGTGACTGCCGAGGAGCTCGGCGGTGGTGAGGTACACGCCAGAATCTCGGGCGTGGTGGACCACCTCGCCGAGAACGACAGCCACGCACTCGGCATCGCGCGGCGCATCATCGGCGGTCTGCCGGCCGACCCGCAGACGAACGCGGCACCTGCAGCGGCCGATTTCGAAGAGCCGAAATATGCGGCCGAAGACATCTATGGGCTCATTCCTGCGGACACCCGCAAACCCTACGATGCGCGCGAGATCATTGCGCGCATCATCGATGGCAGCGACTTCGATGAATGGAAGGCACGCTTCGGTACCACGCTGGTCACGGGATTCGCGCGCATTCACGGGATGTCGGTCGGGATACTGGCTAACAACGGTATTCTTTTTTCCGAGTCCGCCCAGAAGGGCGCACACTTCATCGAGCTGTGTTGCCAGCGGCGCGTGCCGCTGGTGTTCCTGCAGAACATCACCGGCTTCATGGTCGGCAAGAAATATGAGAACGAAGGCATCGCCCGTCATGGCGCCAAGATGGTCACCGCGGTAGCGTGCGCGCGCGTGCCGAAGTTCACCGTGATCGTTGGTGGGAGTTTCGGCGCCGGAAACTACGGCATGTGCGGCCGTGCCTACGCGCCGCGGTTCCTCTGGACCTGGCCGAATTCTCGCATCAGCGTCATGGGCGGCGACCAGGCGGCCAATGTGCTGGCCACGGTCCGCCGTGATGCCATCGAGGCGAAGGGCGGCGCGTGGAGCGCCGAAGAAGAGGCGGCTTTCAAGGCGCCGATTCGCGCGCAATATGAAACGCAGGGCAATCCGTACTACGCCACGGCGCGGCTCTGGGACGACGGCGTCATCGATCCCGCCGACACGCGCATGTGCCTCGCGTTGGGGCTCGGTGTGGCGCTTCGCCAGCCGATTCCAGAGACGCGCTTCGGCGTGTTCCGCATGTGACGCATGACTGACTACCAGCACATCGAGGTCGAACAGCGCGGCGCCACGCGCTGGTTATGGCTGAATCGTCCGGAGGTACGCAATGCCTTCAACGACTCGTTGATCGCAGAGATTGCCGCCGCCTTTGCCGAGATCGAAGCCTCGCGCGAAACACGCGTGGTCGTGATCGCGGCGCGCGGGCCGGTGTTCTGCGCCGGTGCGGATCTCAACTGGATGCGCTCGATGGCCGCCTTCGGTCACGCCGAGAACCACGCCGACGCCTTGAAAGTCGCCCGCATGTTTGCCGCCGTGCATTCCTGCTCGAGACCGGTGATTGCGCGCGTGCAGGGTGACGCGTTTGGCGGTGGCGTGGGCCTGGCGGCCGCCTGCGACCTGGTGGTCGCCGCCGAAGCGGCGAGCTTCGCGCTGTCCGAGGTCAAACTGGGCATCGTGGCCGCCACCATCTCTCCGCACCTGGTGCGCGCCATGGGCGCGCGTCAGGCGGCGCGTTACATGCTCACTGCCGAGAAATTCCCTGCTGTGCAGGCGCGCGCGCTGGGCCTGGTGCACGAAGTCACCCTGGCCGACGGCCTCGATCGCGAGGTCGAGCGCCTCGTGCACCACTTGCTGGCCGCAAGTCCGGCGGCGCTGGCCGCCTCCAAGCGTCTGCTGGCGGACGTGGTCGAAGCGCCCATGGACGACGTGCTGCTGGCGGCGACTGCCAAATGCATCGCCGATGCGCGAGTGGCGCCCGAGGGCCGCGAGGGCATTGCCGCCTTCCTCGAAAAGCGCGCCCCACGGTGGGCGCCGAAGAAGTAGCGCGGTGTTCGCCAAACTGCTGATCGCGAACCGCGGTGAAATCGCCTGCCGCGTGGCGCGCACCGCGCGCCGTCTGGGAGTTCGTACCGTTGCGGTCTTTTCCGACGCCGATGCGCAGTCCGCGCATGTCGCGGCCTGTGACGAGGCCGTGCACATCGGTGGTTCGCGACCGCAGGAGAGCTACCTGCGCGGTGATGTCATCCTGGAAGCCGCGCGCAGCACGGGCGCCGATGCCATACATCCGGGCTATGGATTCCTTTCCGAAAACGCGCAGTTCGCCGCCGCCTGCGCGCATGCCGGCATCGTGTTCGTGGGACCTTCACCCGAGTCCATCGCCGCCATGGGCGGGAAATCCGCGGCCAAGGCGCTCATGGAGAAGGCAGGCGTTCCGCTCACGCCCGGCTACCACGGCGCGCGCCAGGAGGCCGACTATCTATTGAAAGAGGCCGAACGCATCGGCTTTCCCGTGCTCATCAAGGCAGTGGCCGGCGGCGGCGGCAAGGGTATGCGTCGAGTCGACAGCGCCGCCGCGTTCGCGGGCGCGCTGGCGGGCTGTCAGCGCGAAGCCGAGGCCAGCTTCAAGGACGATCGGGTGCTGGTGGAGAAATATCTCACCACTGCGCGGCACATCGAAGTGCAGGTATTTGGTGACAATCACGGCAACGCCATCTATCTATTCGAACGGGATTGCTCGGTGCAGCGGCGCCACCAGAAGGTCATCGAGGAAGCGCCCGCGCCCGGCATGACGCCGGATCGGCGCCGCCAGATGGGCGAGGCCGCGGTGGCCGCGGCGCGCGCGGTCAAGTACAGCGGCGCCGGCACGGTGGAGTTCATCGTCGACGACGGTGGGTTCTATTTCATGGAGATGAATACGCGCCTGCAGGTCGAGCATCCGGTCACCGAGATGATCACGGGACTCGACCTGGTGGAGTGGCAGCTGCTGGTAGCGTCCGGTTTGCCATTGCCGCGCAAGCAGAGCGAGCTTTCGATTGACGGGCATGCCATCGAGGCGCGCATTTACGCCGAAGACCCGGCGCGCGATTTCCTGCCGTCGATCGGCAAGCTCGTGCACCTGGCGACGCCGGTGCCCGGCGTCGACGTGCGCATCGACACCGGCGTTCGGCAGGGCGACGAAATCTCGCCGTTCTACGATCCGATGATCGCCAAGCTCATCGTTCATGGCGGAACGCGTGCGCAGGCGGTGGGGAAGATGCGCGACGCGCTCGCGCAATACGAAGTCGTGGGCGTGTCGACCAATGTCGAGTTCCTCGGCCGGCTGATGAGCGCGCCGTCGTTCGTCGAGGCGCGGCTCGATACAGCGCTCATCGAGCGCGAACGGGCTCACCTGTTCGCGGCGCGGGCGCCGGCGCCGCGCGTCGCCTGGGACCTGGCGGTGCTCGCACTGACATGGCATCGCGCGCCGCCGGCAATCGAGGACTCGCCCTGGCAGCAGACCGGCGGATGGCGCCTCGGCGAGCGTGGGCAGCAGCATTGGAAATTCCGCTGCGGAGATTCCGTGGCCGCAGTTCGAGTGTCCTTTCGTGAGGGCGGTGTGCGCGTCGACACGCAAGGCGCGGCCCACGACGTTTCCGGCCACCTGCGTCGGGATGGAAAATTGGTGGCCAGCGTGGGCGAAACAAAGATCAGCGCGCGCGCCCGCACTCTCGGCAACGTCACGCACTTGTTCCTCGACGGACTGCACTACGTCTTCGAATGGATCGATCCCTATCTACCCACCGACGAAGCCGCGGACCGTCACGGTGGCCTCACCGCTCCGATGCCGGGCCGCGTCATTGCCATCCTCGTCAAGGAAGGGGAGGACGTCACGCGCGGCGCGCCGCTCATCGTGATGGAAGCCATGAAGATGGAGCACACGGTGACCGCCCCTTCCGCCGGGAAGGTCGAGCGAATCCTCTGTAAAGTGGGCGAGCAGATGAAGGAAGGCGTCGAACTGCTCAGACTGGCATGAGATTCGAGGAGAAATAACCCATGATTTCCCGTCACTGGCGCGCGCTGGCACGAACCGAACGCGCCGATGATTACGTGTCCCACCTTCGCAATGAGACCTTTCCCGGGATCAGGAAATTGCCGGGCTGCCTCGGCGCAACCATTCATCGCCGTGAGCAAGCGGCGGGCGTTGAATTCATCGTCATTACCCAATGGGAATCGCTGGCGGCCATTCATGCATTTTCGGGAGCGGACGCGGAGGTAGCGGTGGTTCCGCCGAAGGTGCGCGACATGATGATCGAATATGACTTGCGGGCGCGACACTTTCGGGTGCTCGAGTGAAGCTGCCGCAGGTTCCGGGTGAACGCGGCTAGCTAATCGGGGAAGGCGAGCATCGCATCCTGGACGTTCGCGGCCTTGCCGGTTGCGAACGTGGCATCGGCGCCGCCGCCGGTGTAGATGAATCCGACGACGTGATCGTCGGCGGCGAAGCCCAACGCTTTCTTCACTTCGGTGTCGTATGCCGCTTCACCGGTTTTCCACGCCGCGGCGTAGCCCAGCGCATGCAGCGCCAGCAGGATGTTCTGCGCCGCCGCCCCCGCGGCGAGGATCTGCTCGATCGCGGGAATCTTGGTGCCGGGCACGATGCGGCAGGCGACGACGATGACGAGCGGCGCGCGCTGCGCCTTGTCGCGCTCGCGTTGCAGGTCGCCGGCGCTCAGGCCGGGAATGCGGCGCAACGCGGACGCCGCCAGCAATTCACCGAGCTTGCGCCGCTGGCCGCCTTCGATGAGCATGAAACGCCACGGGCGCAGCCGTCCGTGATCGGGCGCGCGCACCGCGGCCTGCAGCACGATGGCGAGATGTTCCCTGGAAGGCGCGGTTTGCCCGTAGGTCTTGGCAGTGGCGCGCGTGTTCAGCGCTTCGATGGTGTCCACGCCGTCAGACCAGCGAATGGTAGACGTGCTGCACGTCGTCGTTCTGCTCGAGAGTGTCGATGAGCTGCAGCACTTCGGTGGCCTGCGCTTCGGGTAGTTCGATCGGCGTGGTGCAGATGTACTCGTGCGCCGCCAGCAGCGGGTGGATACCGCGCTTCTCGAGCGCGTCCTGCATGTGGCCGAACTCCGTGAATTCGCAGCGTGCCACGATCTGCGGCTCGCCCTTCTCGCCGACACTATCGCCCATTTCGTCGAGGCCGTGATCCATGAGATACAACTCGAGGTCGTCGTGATCGATGCCCTCCGGACTCAGGCGGAACACGCCCATCTTGCGGAACTGGAACGCGACGCTGCCGGTGCTGCCGAGGTTGCCGGCGCCCTTGGAGAAGATGGCGCGCACCTGCGCCACGGTACGAGTCGGGTTATCGGTGGCGGCTTCGACGATGACCGCGACGCCGTGCGGCGCATAACCTTCATAGATGATCTGTTCGTAGGCGGTCGCATCCTTGCCCGCCGCGCGCTTGATGGCAGCCTCAACCTTGTCCTTCGGCATGTTGAGGTTGCGGCTGTTCTGTATCGCACGCCGCAACGCCGGGTTCGAATTCGGATCGGCGCCGCCGGCCTTGACGGCCATGTTGATGTCTTTGGAAATGCGCGCGAACTGCTTGGCCATGCGGTCCCAGCGCGCGAACATCGTGTGCTTGCGTACTTCGAAAATGCGTCCCATGGGGGAATTCTGGCAGCAAACGGGGAGGCTGTGCGAGGAAGTGGCTGCCCCAACCCGCCAGCATTGGGGGCCCCATGGTCTACAAACACGCCGCCTTGTTGCGTGCCCCGAAGTCGCATTGCCACACGCTGCGCCGCCGCGGTGGCTCCGGCAGGCGGTCGCCGCGCTTGCTAGGGAGGGAGGTGGGGGCGTCGCGGACAGGGGCAGGGACGTCGCGAACGGGAATGTTGATGTTGCACACGTCAGTGTGACCGGCGGGTCGTACGAACCAGGCCTCACGGCGATTGCGCCGGGATTCGACGTAGCGAGTGAACAGTGGCGTATCGGTGCGCAAGATTTCGATGGTGGTGCGCTCGGCGGCGGGCACGTCGGCGGCCAGGCGGATGGATTTGATGGGTGTCCGCTGTTCCGGTCTCTCATAGAAACCCATCGCGCCGGTACCGCGCGGCAGCGACGTCATCAGCTCGATGCCGCGCAAGACGCGGCCGACCGTGACGATGTTGCGATCGAGGTGGCGCGGCGCCTGGCCGATCACCGCGTAAAGTTCGGCACCGCTGCCGGTGTCCGGCCAGTCGCCCCGTCCCACACCGACGACGCCGTAACAGTGGGCGATCCACGCCTGACCCGACGGCCTGCGCTCGACGCCGGCCGGGAAGCCATCGATCCATCCGGTCTCGGGTGCGTAGCCATCCGGGTCGGGTAGTTTGATCAGCGGCAGCCCGTTGCCCCACGGGATCACGGTCTCATCGGCGAGCTTGCGAACCGCATGCTCGTTCGGCGGCAGCTTTTCGCCGTCGCCCCACTGCACGACATAATTGTCTTGCACGCGGATCACGCCGAGGCCGTCGAAATATTTCTGCGTCACGAGCCGCTTGATGTTGGCGACGTGCAGCGGCGCGAACCTGGGTGCGAGTTCGATGATCACGCGGCCGCTTGCCAGCTCAATATATAGAGTGTTGGCGGGATCTGGCCGGCGCCAATCTTCCGTCTTCGCGGTCTTCATCACCTGCTCTGTCGTCAGCGGCTTGTCGCGATCGTCCGGTCCAATGGCGCCGGCAACGCCAGCGGTGGCGAGACAGGCAATCGTGATCAGGCAGTGGCGCATCATAGGTCGTGTTTGTGGACGCCGATGCGCAGTGCCTTGGTGGCGATGCGCACCTCGATGAGGAACATGAGGAACGCGGTGGATAGACACACCATCGACGATACGAACATGATGGCGATGATCCCGCCCACGCTCATGGGCGTGAACTCGCTGGCGAACAACAGCGTTACCACCAGCGCGGTAAGCAGCGCCGAGGTAGTGCCCAGTGCAATGGCGCTGTTGATGTAGCGCGCGCGCCTCAGGATGACGCGCAGGTCACGATCGATGCGCTTGAGCTTTTCATGAGCGACAGTTTCCTCGCGCTTGTCTTCGAGGGTCCGTGCGCGATCGACGATGCGCGAAAGGCGAGTGGTCAGCATGCTGAGCGTGATGCCCACGCCTGAAATGAGAAACACCGGACCCAGCGCGAGCTGGATGAGGTGGGCGACGTTTTCGGTTTGAAGGTCGACGCCGGTCATGGGGCGGAAGTCTGCCACAAACGGACCTGTCTTGAACTTGTGGCGAGGCCGGCGGTCGCATCCCATGCCGTTGCAAATAAGAGGTCGCCAGATGATCCGCACCGTCATTTTCTCGATCGCGCTGATCATCGCCGCCGCCATCCTGGGGTACCAGGTCAAACAGGTCGGCGGCGGGCGGGAGACCATCTCCGTCAAGGGGCTGGCCGAGAAACCCATCAAGGCCGATCGCGCGGAATGGACCATCCGCCTGCAGGTCAAGGGAGCCACTATCGGCGAGGCGCTGGGAAAACTGCGCAAGGAACGGCCGGCGCTCGACCAGTTCCTGGCCACGGCCGGTTTCGACAAGGCGGCGGTCGCCGAGTCCAACGAATCGGCGGAACCTAACTACGACCAGGTGGAAACTGCCACCGGCAACATGCGCTCGGTGCAGAACGGCCACGTGACGCGTCAGTCAGTCACCATCAACACCACCGACATCGCCAGGATCATCGCCGCGGCCAAGGCCATCGTGCAGTTCGAGGCGGAAGGACACCCGGTCGCCTACGGTGAGCCACAGTTTCTCGTGTCGAACCTCGAAGAGGTGAAGATGTCGCTCATCGGCGCGGCCATGCGCAATTCGCACGCGCGCGCCGAGGAATTCGCGAAGAACGGTGACGTGAAAGTGGGCTCGATGCGCTCGGCCTCGCAGGGCGCGTTCTACATCCTGCCCGCCAGTGCCAACGCCGACGTCAGCGACTGGGGCGGCACCTATGACAAGACCACGGTCGACAAGATTGCCCGGGTCGTGGTCACCGTGGATTACGGCATCAAATAGCGGAACAACGCGTCAGCGGCCATCTACCGCGCGGCGCCCGCGCACGACGCGCCGGTTTCTCTCGGTGAACGCCGATCGCAAGCCGTGGCGCACATCGTCGGTGCGTCGCAGGCCGCCACGGCGGTCTTCAAAATGTTTGAACTTGCACGGGCAGGTGGCGGCGCGGTCGCACTCGCGCAACGGCAACGGCGGGATCTGCGAGGACAGAAAGCGGTAATCGCTGCACAGCGCCGCTGCCGTGCAGCTGGCTTCCTGCATGACGATGCTCACGGCGTGCCAATTCGACAACATCTTCTTCATTGATCCAGCCCCTGGACTTGTTTGATCTCAGGGTAGGTGCTACCGGGGAGGCAGGGAACGGCGCGGACGCGACAACGCACGAATTCCGCGCATCGCGTCACAGCGGCGGCCACCGATGGTCGCGCTGCATATGACACATCGGAAGCCTCGCGGCCTCAGGCCAGCAGCGCCTCATCGACTCGCGAGGCGCGCTTGCGCTCGTGCTCGAGCAGCTTGCGTTTGCGGATGCGAATGCACTTCGGCGTCACTTCCACCAGCTCATCGTCGGCGATGAACTCCACGGCGTACTCGAGCGTGAGCTCGATGGGCGGCGTGAGCAGCAGCGCATCGTCCTTGCCGGCAGCCCGAACGTTGGTGAGCTTTTTGGTCTTGATCGGATTCACCACGAGATCGTTCTCGCGCGAGTGAATGCCGATGATCATGCCTTCGTATACCGCTTCACCGTGCGAGACGAACAGGCGTCCGCGTTCCTGCAAGCTGAACAGCGAGTACGCCACGGCAAACCCCGGTTCACTGCTGATCAATACGCCATTGTGGCGATCGGGAATCTCCCCGGCCATGGGCGCGAAGCCATCGAAGATATGGCTCTGCAGTCCGGTGCCGCGCGTGGCGTTCATGAATTCACTCTGGAAGCCGATGAGACCGCGCGCGGAGACGCGGTACTCGATGCGCACGCGGCCGCGACCGTCATTGGACATGTCTTTCAGCTCGGCCTTGCGCCGGCCCAACGCTTCCATGACGCCACCCTGGTGGCCTTCGTCGATGTCTACGGTGAGCGCTTCGAAGGGTTCGTGCACCACGCCGTTGATGGTCTTGGTCAGTACGCGCGGCTTGCCGACTGCCACTTCGTAGCCTTCGCGGCGCATGTTTTCGATGAGGATCGTGAGATGCAGCTCGCCGCGCCCGGAGACGCGGAACACGTCGGCATCGCCGGTTTCGTCCACGCGCAGCGCCACGTTGCTCTCCAGCTCGCGCATCAGGCGTTCGCGGATCTGGCGGCTGGTGACGTACTTGCCCTCCTTGCCGGCGAGCGGCGAGGTATTCACCTGGAAGCTCATGACGAGCGTCGGTTCGTCGACGGAAATCGGCGGCAGCGCGTCCGGCTGGTCGACGTCGCAGATGGTGTAACCGATGTGCACGTCTTCGATGCCGGTCACGGCGACGATGTCACCGGCGACGGCCGATTCGACCGACTCGCGTGCCAGGCCCTTGAACGTGAGCACCTGCTGGACCTTCGCGGTGCCGTGGTCTTCGCTGCCGTTCCACAACTGGATGGTCTGCCCGGCTTTCACCGTGCCGCGGCGAATGCGGCCGATGCCGATGCGTCCGACGTACGAGTTGTAGTCGAGCGTCGAAATCTGGAACTGCAGCGGCGCATCGGGCTCGCTCTTGGGAGCGGGCACGTGGTGCAGGATGGCTTCGTACAGCGCGCGCATGTCGGGCTCGCGGCGCGTGTGATCGGTGCTGGCCCAGCCTTCGAGCGCGGAGGCGTAGATCACGGGGAAATCGAGCTGACGGTCGGTGGCGCCCAACTTGTCGAAGAGCTCAAACGTCTGATCGACGACCCAGTCGGGGCGCGCGCCCGGGCGGTCGATCTTGTTCACCACGACGATGGCATTGAGGCCCAGCGCCAGCGCCTTGCGCGTGACGAAACGCGTCTGCGGCATGGGGCCTTCGACGGCGTCCACGACCAGCAGCACCGTGTCGACCATCGACAGCACGCGTTCCACTTCGCCGCCGAAGTCGGCGTGCCCGGGCGTGTCGACGATGTTGATTCGGGTGCCCCCGTATTCGATGGCGCAATTCTTCGCCAGGATCGTGATGCCACGTTCCTTTTCGATGTCGTTCGAGTCCATGACTCGCTCGGCGATTTTCTCGTGCGCGGCGAAGGTGCCGGACTGGCGCAGCAGGCAGTCAACCAGCGTGGTCTTGCCGTGGTCGACGTGCGCGATGATCGCGATGTTTCGAATGGGACGATTTGCCATACAACTCAGAGGCTTACGCGAGGGAAGACATGCGCAGGCAGGGGCTAGGGGGCGCGCAGGGTAACAGGTTGGCCCCGAAAGGCCAAAACCCACGCCACAGACTGGGACATTGCCGTTTTCAGCTCATTGGACGCCGGCGCATCGCCGGCGTTTTCCGAAGTGGCCGCAGGCGTGGGGAGCGCGCCATTTGTTGGCTAAAGGGGACGCACTTGATTGCGTGGGTGTGTGGGGATGTTCGGGTGGAATGTTCCAGGCGCTCGCTGGTGAGCGCGCCGGACGGCGTTCGCTTGCGCGGGGCTGCGCGCCAGAGCTGTCAGCGTTCAATGGGAAACAGCGCAAAACGCGCCCGTCAGGAAAGAACCACCAAAGAGTACCTGCGCGCTTGACGCCCCGCGCTGCGCCGCTCACACGCTCGCGCCTGGAACCTTCCACCCGAACATCCTCGCGCGCCCACGCAAGCGGAGAGGAAGGATCCCACAGCAAGCGGATGTGGTGCGCCCTCAGCTAGCGGAGAGAAGAGCGCCAAGTCCGATAGCTCGCGCGAACAACCTTCCGTGCGGCTCCGATCTCAGCACCCAAGCAAACGGGGACACGTCTTGATCGGAGTGTGAGCTGGCGTTGCTGGATCGCTCAGGGTCGAGAGCGAGCGTCTGAGCGGCGAGCGCGAGGCGTATAGCGCGCAGGTACTCTTTGGTGGTTCGTCTCTACGGTGCGGGTTCTGCGCTTGACCGCTAATTGATCGCTGACAGCTCTGGCGCGCAGCCTCGCGCGAGCGAACGCCGTCCGGCGCGCTCAGCAGCGAGCTCTCGACCCTGAGCGATCCAGCAACTCCACCTCCCACTCCAATCGAGGTGCGTCCCCTTTTGCTAGGAAATAGGGAATGTCCCCATTTTCACTCCGGAGTCGGTTTCCAGTCCGGGAAGGTTTTGGCCACGAATCGCTGCTCGCGGATCACGTCGTATGACGTCGGCCCGCGTTCCAGCTTGAGCACGAAGGCGTCGTCTTCGATGCGCAGCACCGTCCCCGAAACCGGGCAGCGCACGCCCATGGCCAGCGTCAGCGTTCCCTGGATGCGCGCATCGACCGGGAAACGCCCCACGCCCGAAATCACCCGCAGGCCGCGCTCGGAAAGCTCACCGACCCTGTAGTTAGCCCCGTCCACGGCGAGCGTCGCACCGCTGGTGATCGGGTACGGCAGCCGGAAGAACTCGCGGCGGCTGCTCATGGTCGGAATGCGGTATGTGGTGCCCACGAATGGACGATACGGGCAAACCCTGAGGGTTTCTATCGGGGCCGGCCGCATCCAGTTCACGGTTCCGTGCCTCGCGGCTGGCGGCCGTGCAGCGGCTTGCCGCCGAGTGCCGACTACATCAAATAATCACCGTCAAATAGTGGGGCCGTCCGCGGCGGACGGCCCCAATTTTCCAGACTTCTCAACTACCAGTTGAACGACATGCGGGCGTAGACGAAACGACCGTTGAAGCCGTATGGCGAGTAGCGAGAGAACCCGAGTGCATTGGTCGCATTGAGGTTCACCGTACCGCCCGGGGGAGTCGGCAGCACGCGGTTGTTCGGTATGCGGTTCGGGTACTGATCGAACAGATTGTCGGCACCGATCGCGAATCCGAGCTTGCCGTCCATGAGCTTCGCATTCAGGGCGAGATCGACGAGCACGTCACCCTCGATGTCGACGTCCCGCGCATCGGCGAGGCCAGCGGCGATTTCGGCGTTGGTCGGTGCGCCAGGCTCAACGACCTCCCCGTACTGTGTGCCTTTGAGATTGACGCCGAAGCTTGCCGCGCCCACCGGCATGGACCAGTCCACGGCCATACTGAGCTTGCTGTCCGGAGTGCCTTCTTCGAATGTCAGTGTGTTGATGCGGCCGAACAGCACCGGCGGCGTGCACGGGGCGGGCTGACCTACGCAGATGTTGTCGATGACATTGGTCGATGGGAGTTTCTCGACTTCCGTGTCATTCCAGTTGCCCGCGGCGACGAATTCGAACCTGCCGGCAGCTTCGCTGCGCAACAGATACCGCGCGACCACGTCGATGCCTTCCGTCTTGGTTTCGACGCCGTTGATGAAGAAGCGCGCCACGCTCGCGCCGAAGGGCGCGATCAATGCCGCCACCTGCGGCGTATTCAAATTTTCCGACAGCACGATGCGATCGCGGATGTCGATGCGATAGGCATCGATGGTCGCTTCGAATCCGCCGAATCGAAACACCGTACCGAGAGAATAGTTGCGGGATTTCTCCGCATCGAGCGGGCGCGCGCCGAGCACGATGGCGGTGGCGGAAGTTGCCGGGAACGTGCCCACTTCGAATGGCACACCGTTGATGAAGTTGGTGGCGGTCGAGGTGAAGAACTCCTGCTGCAGTCCCGGAGCGCGGAATCCGGTGGCAGCCGTTCCGCGGATTGCGAAGGCTGGTGTGAAGTCGAAGCGCCCAGAAAGCTTGCCGGTGACCGCGGACCCGAAATCTGAGTAGTCTTCGCCGCGCACCGCGATCGAGGCGAGGAATTTTTCCGTTACCTGCGCTTCGACGTCGGCGTAGGCGCTGTATGCAGTACGGTCTTCGTCAAGCTCATTGCTCGGTTGGAATCCCGGGAAGCCTTGCGCACCCGCGGCCGCCCCGACAACCGGGCCCCGGTCGTACGAGGTGGGTTCGCCCGCTTCGATGCCGTATTCCTCGCGACGGGCCTCGATGCCGAGCGCCACGTTCACGGGCTCTGCGAGACCCCAGTCGAAGCCGCGCACGATGGCGGCATTCAGTGTCAACTGGTTGTACTCCATGGCGCCGGCGTCGAAGCTGGTTTGCGAAGCCGCGCCATAGGAAGTGTTGAGGCTGTCTTCGACCCCGTATTGGACCTTGTTGGACCCATAGACCAGGCTCACATCGGCCTCCCAGCCGCCGAGCGCACCGCGTACACCCCAGCCGACCGCCAAATCGTCGATGTCGGTGGTGATGAGCGGCAGAAATCCGTTCGGGTAGATAGCCGGCACATTGCGCACATCGTTGAAGATGCGTGGGAAGGCCGCCGAGTCGCCCTCGCGCTGCTGGTATCCAGCCCAGCCATAGATGTTCCAGTCATTCTCTAGCGGCACACCGGCATTGGCGTAGGCAGTGATGTCGCGGACGTTGGCGTCGCCATAACGCGAGGTGACCGGCGAACCGGGCACGCGATTGTCGAAATCGCCACGGCTCGTGGGATCGCGGTCGCGATACTCGCCCGACAGTGTGAGAAAGCCTTCACCGCCGAGCGGCAAGCCCACCCAGCCGGTCGCCGTCATCGTGCCGCCATCATCCTCGTGACGCTGGCCACGTTCGGTCTGCACGTCCGTGTTGTATTTGCCGTAAGTGATGCTGGCGTTGCCGCCCTCGCGAGCGTCGCGCAGACGCAGGTTGATGACACCGGCAATGGCATCCGAGCCGTATTGCGCCGACGCGCCATCCCGGAGCACTTCGACCGTCTCGATCGCCGCGAGCGGTATCGCATTGAGATCCACCGCGGCGGAGCCGCGCCCAATCGAGCCATTGACGTTTACCAGCGCGGACTGATGACGGCGCTTGCCGTTGACCAGCACCAACGTCTGGTCTGGAGCAAGACCGCGAAGAGTGGCGGGGCGGATGTGATCCGTGCCGTCGGTGATGGATGGCCGCGGGAAATTCAGCGACGGCGCCGCACTCGACAGGGCTTCGGCGAGCTCTGTGGTGCCTTGCGTATTCAACGATTCTGCTGACAACACGTCGACAGGCGACAGCGATTCGAGGCGCGTGCGCGCGGCCACGCGCGTGCCCGTGACCACCACTTCGTCGATGTTTTCATCCGGCTCGGCCGCGGGTGCGTCCTGCGCGAGCAGCGGTGCGCTGGCGCTGACGCCAAGGGCGGCCATCAGTCCGCAGTGCAACGCGGTCTTCCTGAAGCAATTCGGAGTTTTCATCGATTTTCCTTCCTTAGCGAAATGGTTGCCGCGGCCTTCGCAACGCGGCCCTGCATGCGATAGTGTCACGAGTCAGCGCCGCGGGTTATCTCCCTGGGGTAATTAGACCGTTGCCGTCCCCGCGAACAGATCAGGCATGTCATAGGTGCGGTGATACCTGTCGACCATCGGATTTGCGGGTTCGTTCCCATGCCGGACGGTAGAATTCGCGGCGATGCGCTACTTCAAATCCGACAATACCGCCGCGGTCAGCGGGGAAATCCTGAGTGCGATCGCCGACGCGAACCGCGGCGTTGAACCTGCCTACGGGGCCGATCGCTGGACGGATGCGCTCGACGGTGTCTTCGCCGAATTCTTTGGCACGCCGGTGCGGGTGTTCGCGGTGTCTTCAGGCACCGCGGCGAACTCGCTGGCCCTGGCGACTCTGTGCCCGTCCTGGGGCACGGTACTCACGCACGTCGAGGCGCACATCGAGCGCGACGAGTGCGGCGCGCCGGAATTTTTTACCGGCGGCGCGAAACTCTCGCTGGTCGGCGGCGCGGGCGCGAAGATATCAGGTGACGATCTCCTCGCGCGGCTAACCTGGTTCGAGCCGCACGTGCACGGCGTACAGCCGCGCATGTTGTCCATCACGCAGGCGACCGAGCGCGGCGCGATCTACACACCGCAGGAGATCAGCGTGCTGGCGAAGGTCGCACACCAGCGTGGCATGTCCGTGCACATGGACGGCGCGCGTTTTGCGAACGCGCTGGTGGCACAGAGAGTCTCCGCGGCCGAGCTCACGTGGAAGGCTGGCGTCGACGTGCTGTCGTTCGGCGTCATCAAGAATGGCGGCATGAATGCCGAGGCGGTGGTTTTTTTCGATCCTGAGCGGGTCGCGGACTTCGAATTCCGGCGCAAGCGTGCGGGGCAGCTCTTCTGCAAGGGACGCTACGCCGCCGTGCAGCTGCTCGCATATCTGCAGACCGGACTGTGGAAGCGCAATGCCGAGCATGCCAATGCGCTGGCGGCGCGCATCGCCGCGGCGGCGCCGGAATTGCTGAGCGAGCCGTTCGCAACCAACCAGGTATTCATGAAGCTCGGCGAGGCGCGCATCGCCGCGCTGGCCGCCGAGTTCGCGTTTTATCCCTGGGGTCCCGCGGGCTCGGGGGAAGCGCGTTTCGTGTGCTCCTGGGATACATCCGCGGAAGACGTGGATGCGCTGTGCACGGCGCTGGCGAAGCTGCGCTAGCTAGTCGCTCCTGAAGATGAAGTAGGCCGCCGCGACCAGGCACAACCCGGCCCAGGGGAAGTCCAGCTTGAGGGGCTGCTTCATGTAGAACAGCGCGATACCTCAGCTCGCGAGCGCGGCGATCACCCAGGGCTTGGCCACCATGTTCTTGAGATGCGCATACCAGACAAAGGTCATGAAGACGTTCGACAGCAAGAGCAGGCCCGCGCTTTGTGCCCAGGCGGGCAGGTTCACTCGACGCGACCCTGCTTGAGTGCGGCCAGCTCGGCACGTAGCGCGGCGATTTCGCTTTCCAGCGCGGCCACGCGCGCGACGAGCTCGGCGTTGCTAGGCGATCGCGGCGCCGCCGCGTTGGCCGCATTGTTTTCCGCGACATCGGCGGCCGTGGCCACTCTGACCGATTCGGGCAGCTCTTCGAACAACTGCGCCCAGCGCGAATCGCGGCGACCGGGTTCGCGTGCGAGTTGCGCGACGATGCCGCCGCCGGCGCGGGCAGCCAGCCCCTCGAGCACGGATTCAACCACGCCAGGATCGGGAAATTCAGCCATCCGCGGCGCACGACTGCGCAATTCCCCCGGCGTCTGTGGACCGCGCAACAGCAATTCACAGACGATCGCGGTTTCCTGTGGCGTGAACTTCAGGCTGCCGAATTCGGTGTTGCAGAAAATCTGTTGAAACTTCGGGACGCGGCTGCCGAAGCCCGACTTCTCGACGACCATGTGCCGGCGGCCCAGGCCCTCGACGACGAACTTCACGGTGGGTTCGTCGAGTTGCATGAGAGGTTCCCGATTGCTCTTCTGGTTGCAGGCGTTGATCAGCGCGTTGAGCGACAGCGGGTATTGATCGGGCGTGGTGATCTGCTTTTCGATGAGCGCGCCGATGATGCGCGCCTCGATTGCCGTCAGTCGGATGTTCATGCCCGAAGTATACTGGGACGTGTCCCGCCGTCAGCTTTACCTGATCCTGTTGTTCGCCCTGGCGGGACTGCTGCTGTACGTTCCGCTGCCGGTCGCTCCCACGTACTTCTCGCGCACCATCGAGAACGCCGGGCACATGCCGTTGTTCTTCCTCGTCACGCTGGGCGTCATGTTCGTGTGCCGCGACGATCCCCGGCTTGCCGGCGCGCGGCTCTATGTCGCCGCCGCGCTGATCGGCGTCGGTGCGGGTTTCCTGAGCGAGGTTATCCAGATGCCGCTGGCTCGCGATGCCTCGTGGGAAGACGTCGGCGCGGACGCACTCGGCACGATCTGCGCGCTCGGGGTGTTCGCGCTGTTCGATCGCCGGTCGAACCAGTCGCGCTGGCGGCGCTTCGGCGCACTCGTAATCGTGTGCGCTTGCCTCGCGATCTTCGTGCTGCCCATTGTTAGGATGGCGCGCGCCTATGTGCACCGCAACGGGCAGTTTCCGGTGCTCGCGGATTTCCACTCGAGGATCGAGCTGTATTGGACCGTGAGCTTCGGCGTCAATCGCCAGATCGTCGACGACGCGCTGCTGGTCGAGCTCATCGCCGACAGTTTTCCCGGGGTCTCGTTTCACGAACCGGTGCCCGACTGGCGCGGTTACAAGACGCTGCTGATCGACGTCGACAATCCGGATTCCCTGCCGCTCAATCTTGGCGTCCGCGTACACGACGACAAGCACCGGCGCGCGTTCAACGACCGCTTCAACCGGCGCTTTGAGCTCGAGCCGGGCGAACGGCGCACCCTGTCGATCCTGCTCGAGGATATCCGCCATGGTCCAAAGGACCGGCTGATGGATATGACGAATATCTCGGATATCACTCTGTTTCGAGGCGCCAGCACCGGCTCGCGCCTGCTGCGTGTCCACTCGTTGCGGCTGGAATAGTGCTGCGTTGAACATAGGCTGCGGCGAATGGAAATTGAGGGTTTTCGCATCCGGCGTCGATGCCTATACTGCGCACCATGGAACCGATCGCTGACACCTTCGACGCTGCTTTCTCCAAGACCGTGGATCTCGCCAACAAGATGGCGGACAAGGACAAGGACGCGGACCTGTGGGACATTGCCGACGGCATGCTCGCAGGTGCCATCCAGTACTGGTTGTACTCGCGCCAGCCCTGCGGCGACACGCGCTGCCAGGACTGCATGCCGATCAGCACGGCCGAAGGCCGCATGTCGGAGCTCAAGCGTCTCATCGAGCAGCTCGCCTCCGAGAGCGAGTATTTCCACACGCCGACGGATTCGAACGCCGGCAGGGCCTGAGACCGCCGCATATCGTGTGACGCCGGAGCGCGCCACAGACGCGAAGTGGCGCGTCAGACATTGAGCTCCCCGTTTCCTCCGGACGATCGGGCATCAATCGCGGACGCGCGAGCATGCGCATGGACGTTCGGGCATCGACGCCGGACGCGCGATCATTCGCGCGAGAATCCTGAGTGGTTAGTCTTCCCCCGGCAGATGGGGGCGAATAGAAGACTAACTATCAGGAGAAAAGGCCATGAAGATGATTTCGGTGAAACTGATTTCTTTGGCGCTCGCCGCGGCCATGGTGTCGACGACGGCCTGGGCGCACGGCGACCACGATCCGGACGGCGGAAAGCAAAAGCCGCCACCGCTGGCGATACTGCAGCTCGACCAGGTTCGCGATGCAACCGCGCGCTTCCTCGACGTGGATAAGGCCGTGGCCGCGGGCTACGTCGACATCGGCCTGTTCATGCCGAAGATGGGCTGGCACTACATGAAGGAAAAGCTGGTGGACGAGCGTTTCGATGCCGCCCATCCCGAGTTGCTGGTGTATGCCGACGATCCCTGTGGCGGCAAACGCAAGCTCGTAGCCGTTGAATACGCCGTGCCGCTGGCGTTATCCAAGCGGGCGCCGGCTGGCTTCATCGGCCGCGCCGATGAATGGGATGCCAATCAGCAGTTCCAGCTCTGGACGCTGCATGCCTGGATCTACGAGTACAACCAGGATGGCGTGTTTGCGCCTTTCAACCCGCGCGTGAATTAGTGACGGCCACTTTCAACCCGCCGCCGAAGCGGCGTCGTCAGATGATGCTCAGGCGACCGCGGTCGCCTGAGCATTGATCGCTTCGGCGAGCGATTGCTCGAGCAGCCCCAGGCCTTCCTCGAGCAGCGCTTCGGGGATGGTGAGCGGCGCGAGAATGCGGATCACGTTCGAGTAGATCCCGCACGACAGCAATACCAGTCCGCGACGGCCCGCCGCCTGCACCAGCGCTCTGGTGAGCTCGGCATCCGGCGCGTCGGCGCGGCGATTCTTCACGAGCTCCATGGCGACCATCATGCCCAGCGAACGAATGTCCCCGATGCAGTTGAACCTTGCCTGCAGCGATTTCAACTTCGCGGTGAGTTTCGCGCCTAACTGTCCGGCACGCTCGTTCAGCTGTTCCTTTTCGATCACTTCGAGCACAGCCAGGCCCGCAGCGCAGGCCAGTGGCGAACCGGCAAACGTGCCGCCCAGTCCACCGACTACCGGCGCATCCATGATTTCTGCTTTGCCAATGACCGCCGACAGCGGCACGCCGCCGGCGATGCTCTTGGCCACGGTCATGAGATCGGGTTCGACGCCCGCGTGCTCGATGGCGAACATCTTGCCGGTGCGCGCGAATCCGCTCTGGATCTCATCGGCAATGAGCAGGATGCCGTGCCGGTCGCACAGCGCGCGCAGCGCTCGCAGGAATTCCGGCGGCGCGATGTAAAAGCCGCCTTCACCCTGCACCGGTTCGATGATGATCGCGGCCACGCGCGCCGGATCCACATCCGCCTTGAAGAGGTGCTCGATGGCCGCGAGCGAATCTTCGCTGCTGACACCGTGATACGCCATGGGATAAGGAACGTGGAACACTTCGGGCAACATTGGTCCAAAGCCCGCCTTGTAAGGCTGCACCTTGCCGGTCAGCGCGATGCACCCCAGCGTGCGGCCGTGAAAGCCGCCGCTGAAGGCGATGACCGCGGAACGCTTCGTGGCGTAGCGCGCGATCTTGATGGCGTTCTCGACCGCCTCCGCGCCGGTCGTCAGAAAAATGGTCTTTTTCGGCGTCGGCCCCGGCGCGAGCTTGTTCAACGCTTCCGCCAGCGCGATGTAACTTTCGTACGGCGTGACCTGGAAGCAGCCGTGCGTGATCTTGTCGAGCTGCGCCGCCATCGCGGCCTTCACTTGCGGGTGCAGGTGGCCGGTGTTGACGACGGCGATGCCGCTGGCGAAGTCCACATAGCGGCGCCCCTCGACATCCCACAGCTCGGCGTTGCGCGCGCGCTCGGCGTACACCGAAAGCGAGTTGCCCACGCCACGGGGAATGGCGGCGATTCGCCGCTGGTGAAGATCGGCGTTCTTCGACATTGGAATCCTCGGCCTACGCCAGTTTGTGGCGTGCTAACGGAAGTGACCGAAGTCTACGCCCGGTAGCCGTGTAAACAGCATTACAGACAGCCGGAGCCACCAGTGCAGTGGCCGGCTCGCCGATGCCGCCTGGAGCTTCGTCGCTTTCGATCACGTAGGAGTCGATGCGCGGCGAGTCGGTCATGCGTGCGACCCGATAGTCGTGGAAATTGCTCTGCTTCACGCGCCCGTTCTGAATATTGATTTCGCCCCACATGAGCGCCGACAGGCCGAACACTACCGAGCTTTCGATCTGCGCGACCACGGTGTCCGGGTTCACCTGCTGGCCGCAGTCCGCGGCGCAGTACACGCGATGCACGCGCACCTTGCCACCAGCGACGGAGATCTCGGCCACCTGCGCCATGTAGGTGCCGTAACCCTCCATGACCGCGAGGCCGTGAAAATGCCCCCGCCGTGGAAAACCGAAACGCGACTCCTTGACGACCAGGTCCATGACCCGCAGAAAGCGCGGTTGTTTCTCCAGCAACGCCCGGCGGAACTCGTAGGAATTTTTCCTGGCGGACACCGCCAGCTCGTCCATGAAGCTCTCGGCCACGAAGCAGTTGAGCGCGTGACTGACCGAACGCCAGTAGCCCACGTCGATGCCGATTTCCTGCTGCTGGAAATCCACGTGCACGTTCGGCACGTCGTAAGGGTAGTTAGCGGCTGCCTCGACCGCGAACGGGTCCAGCGCCTTCTCCACCGCGGCAGGGAACATGCGCGCGGTGATAGATGGGCCGGTGAGATGAAGATTCCAGGCGATGAGCCGGCCTTTCTCGTCGAATGCGCCGGTCGCCTGGTCGAATGCCGGCGGACGGTACGCATCGTGAGTCATGTCGTCTTCACGCGTCCAGATGAGCTTCACCGGCTTCTTGACTGCCTTGGATGCTTCGACCGCCGCGGGTATGAAGTCCACCTCCAGGCGCCGGCCGAACCCGCCGCCGAGAAAGGTGGTGTGCACCCGCACTTGTTTGGCGTCGAGCCCCGCCGCCTTGGCGGCCGTGGCTTGCGCGATCTGTGGCACCTGGGTGGGTACGTAAATGTCGGCGCCATCGGCGCGCACGTCGGCCGTGCAGTTCTGCGGCTCGAGCGTGGCATGCGCGAGCAGTGGCAGCTCGTAGTCGGCACGCACCACGCGCGCCGCGCTCTTGATGACAGCCGCGGCGTCCCCGTCGTGGCGCGCCACCCGGCCGGGACCCGCCGCGCCCTTGCGCAGCATTTGCGCGATCTTCGCGTCATTGAGCGCCGCGTTCGGGCCCGCATTCCAGTCGATCTTGAGCAGATCGCGGGCCTTGCGCGCGCGCCACCAGGAGTCGGCGATCACGGCGACGCCGCTGCTGGTCAGCACCACCGCGGTGACACCCGGCATGGTGCGCGCCTTGTCGTCGTTGAAGGTCTTCACCGAACCGCCGAGCGCCGGCGGCTGCGCTAGCGCGGCGTACAACATGCCCGGCAGTTTCACGTCGATGCCGAAGATGGCGCTGCCATCGACCTTCGCGGGCGTGTCCTTGCGTTTCTGTGCCCTGCCGATGATCGTGAACTTCGACGCGGGCTTGAGCGGCACGTCTTTCGGCACAGGTAGTTTGGAAGCGGCCTCGGCGACTTCGCCGAATGTCAGCTTCTTGAAACTCGGCGAGAGGATCACGCCATCGGCCACCTTGCAGTTGCGTGCATCGACGCCCCATTCATCGGCCGCGGCGTTGACGAGCATCACCCGCGCCGTGGCGCCGGCCCGGCGCAGTTTCTCCCAGGCGTCGCGCACGCTGGTGCTGCCGCCGGTGATCTGTGCGCCGATCATGTTGTTGATGTATTGATCGCCGGGAGGAGCGAATTCCACCTTGATGCGCGCGAGACTGACGCCAAGCTCTTCGGCCACGAGCATGGGCAGCGCGGTGTACACCCCCTGGCCCATCTCGGCGCGATCGCAGAAGAAGGTGACGCTGTTGTCGGCGCCGATGCGCAACCAGGCGTTGGGCTCGAAGGGCTTGTTGTCACCGCTCGACTTCGGACTGCGCTTGCAGGCGGGCAGGGCAATGGCAATCACCAGGCCGCCCAGGACGTGGCGGCGGGTGATCAACAGGTTCGCTGACATGGTGGTCTCCTCCCCGGAAACTCATTTGTCGATCTCGAATCTTCAGGCGGCTCCGGACTTGATCTCCGCGGCCCGTCGAATGGCGGCGCGAATGCGCTGATAGGTGCCGCAGCGGCAGATGTTGCCGGCCATGGCGGCATCGATGTCCGCGTCGGAAGGGCGCGGCTTGGTTTCGAGCAGTGCCGATGCCGACATGATCTGGCCCGACTGGCAGTAGCCGCATTGCGGAACGTCGTGCTCGATCCACGCCTTCTGCACCGGGTGGCTGCGGTCTTTCGACAGCCCTTCGATGGTGGTGACCGCCTGGTCGCCGACGGCGCTCACGGGGATCTGGCAGGAACGCACCGGCTGGCCCGCCAGGTGCACCGTACAGGCACCGCACAGCGCCATGCCGCAGCCGAACTTGGTGCCGGTGAGGCCGAGCGAATCGCGCAGTACCCAAAGCAGGGGTGTTTCTGGATCTACGTCCACTTCCACCGCAGTGCCATTCACATTGAGCTTGGTCACGAGCCTCTCCCCTCGATACCTGGCGAATGGCGCCGACTATATGCCGGTCGGGTTGTTTGTAGGAGGGGGGTGCCGCATTCAGCGTGGGTTACAATTCCGGCCCCCAAACTGTCTTGAGTCCCTTGAAGGAATTGAGTTTGTCCGAGATTTCCCCGAAGCCGCCCATCGTCACCGAAGCGGTCATCATTGGCGCCGGCCCCTGTGGTCTTTTTCAGGTCTTCGAGCTCGGACTGCTGGGGATCAGCTGCCATCTCGTCGACTCGCTCGGCACGCCGGGCGGCCAATGCACCGAGCTCTATCCCGACAAGCCGATTTACGACATCCCCGCGCTGCCGATCTGCGGCGCGCAGGAGCTCGTCGACCGCCTGCTGCAGCAGATCGCCCCGTTCAATGCACCGTTGCATCTCGGCCAGGAAGTCACCGCGCTGCGTAAGCGCGAGGACGGCCGCTTCGATGTGGAGACGATCCTGGGCACCCGATTCGATGCGGGCGCCGTGGTGATCGCCGGCGGCGTCGGGTCTTTCCAGCCGCGGCGCATCGGGGTCCCGGGCGCGGAAGTGTTCGAGGGCAAGGCCATTCACTACCGCGTGCGCGATGCGGCGAGCTACCACGGCAAGAGGCTCGCGATCTTCGGCGGTGGCGATTCGGCGCTCGACTGGGTGATCGACTTTGCCGGCAAGGCTGCCAGCGTGACGCACGTTCATCGCCGCGCGGAATTCCGCGGCGCGCCGGCGTCGGTCGCGAAGATGCGCTCGCTCGTCGAGGCCGGATCGGTGCGCTACCTCGAAGGTCTCGCCGAGTCTCTGCGGGTCGATGCGGGGGCACTCACCGGCATCAACGTGAAGGGCAACGATGGCGCGATGCACGCGGTCGATGCCGATCATGTCTTCGCCTTCTTCGGTCTGCACCCGAAACTCGGACCCGTCGCCGAGTGGGGCATGGAGCTCGAGAAAAAGGCGCTCAAGGTCGACACGGAGAAGTTTCAAACCAGCATCCCCGGCATCTTTGCCGTGGGAGATATCAACACCTATCCGGGTAAGAAGAAGCTGATTCTTTCAGGATTTCACGAAGCCGCGCTTGCCGCCTTCGGAATTCAGCATCATCTGTACCCCGCCAAGAAACAGTTCCTGCAGTACACCACCACCAGCCCGGTGATGCAGAAGCGCTTGGGCGTTCCCCACTAACTATTGCCATTGTCCTGGAGTCACTCATGAAAGCCACCCGCGCAATTGCCTGCCTGTCGTTGTTGCTTGCCTCCTCCGGCGCGTTCGCCGCCGACAAGGTCTGCAAGGTGGATATCGCCGGCACCGACCAGATGCAGTTCGACAAGAAAGAGATCGCCGTGGCTGCCGACTGCACCGAAGTCGAAGTCACGCTCAAGCACACCGGCAAGCTGCCGGCGCAGGCCATGGGCCACAACTGGGTCCTCGCCAAGACCGCCGACGTGCAAGGCGTTGCCAATGACGGCATGAGCGCCGGATTCGCCAACGATCACATCAAGAAGGGCGACGCGCGTGTCATCGCCCACACCAAGATCATCGGTGGCGGCCAGACTACGAGCGTGAAATTCCCGACCTCGGTGCTGAAGAAGGGCGAGGCGTACACGTTCATCTGCACGTTTCCGGGCCACTCGGCGCTCATGAAGGGTGCGCTCAAGTTCGGTTGACCGGGCGTTCGCTCCCGCATGGACAAGCGCCTGGTCGATCTTCAGCAGCAGTTCGATCTCGAGCGTCTCGAGGTGAACCTGTTTCGCGGCCAGAGCCGCGACACGGGCAGCCCGCAGGTATTCGGCGGCCAGGTGCTGGGACAGGCGCTCAAGGCGGCGCACGCGACCATCGAGGGCCGCGTGGTGCATTCGCTGCATGCGTATTTCCTGCGGCGAGGCGACTTCACCAAGCCCATCGTCTACAGCGTCGACCGCAGCCGGGATGGTGGCAGCTTCTCGGCGCGGCGCGTGATCGCCATACAGGATGGCGAGCAGATCTTCATCTGCTCGGCATCGTTCCAGGCTCCCGAAGAGGGCCTCGAGTACCAGGCCACCGCGCCCAAGGTGCCGCCGCCGGAGGAGCTCGCGCCGTTGACCAAGCCGCCGCAGCCGGAGATCGACAAGCTGCCGGAAAAGCTGCGCCGCTGGCTTGCGATCGAGAGGCCGTTCGAATTCCGCCCGGTGCAAAAGTACAACCCGCTGGCGCCCGTGGCCTGCGCCCCGACGCGCCAGATCTGGATGCGCGCCGTCGACAAACTACCTGACGACGACACGTTGCATCGCTGCCTGCTGGCGTATATCTCGGATTACTGGCTGCTCGACACCGCCACCATGCCGCATGGCTCCTCGTTCCTGCGCGGCAATCTGGTCATGGCCAGCATCGATCACGCCATCTGGTTCCACCGGCCGGCGCGCGTCGATGAGTGGCTGCTGTACTGTCTCGACAGTCCGAGCAGCTCGGGCGCGCGCGGCTTCGCGCGCGGCAGTTTGTATTCGCGCAGCGGCGTGCTGGTGGCGAGCACCGCGCAAGAGGGGCTCATACGACTCGTGCAACCGCCATCCTGATCGGCGCACTGGCGTTCTGCGCCAGCACCCGGGGCGCGGCTCCGGCCGATGTCAATGAACGCGACGCGTTGACGCAGCTCTGGAGCGGCATCTACGACATGACCGAAGAGCTGGTGGCGACCGAAGCGCCGGATTCCATGCTCGCGCCGGTCACCACGCGTGTACAGATCAACGTCCGGCGCGTTCCACTGCCGTGGCTGGGCACGCACGTGTTGTACGTCGAGGAGTATCCCTATGACGAGCCGTTCGTGCTGCGGCGGCGCGTGTTGTTGTCGATCGAGCCAAGCGGGTCGGAAGGGTCTTTGCGCGTGCGCCAGTACACCCGCAGGACGGAAGCGGCCAATCCTGCGGCGCTGACGCCCGCCGACATCGAGTCGGTGAGTGGTTGCGACATCTTTCTCAAGCGCGAAGGCGCGCAGTTCCGCGGCGGCACCCAGGAGAGAAAATGCCTGGAAACGGACGGCATCGAGAAGCGCTGGCTCGACTACCGCGTAGTCATCGGCGATGGACTCTTCTGGTACCGCAAGCGCCATCTCACGCTGCCGGATGATGAGCTCGCCGAGGAGATCGCCGGTTTTCCGCATGCCGATCTCGATGAGGCGCGGCTTTTCTCCTGCGGTATCTCCTGGGCGACGTCCAAGGACAGGGGCCCGCGCAGACTCATCGACAACGTCGACCTGCACGATCGCGGCGGTCGCGCGCGCTTCCGCACGCCGGATGGCCGCGAGCTGCAGCTCGAGCTGCACGGCCGCGACTGGCCGTTGTCCGAAGGGCGCGAATCGCTGGTACTGATTCTCACCGCCGGCAAGGCGAGCAGCGAACCCATCGCCTCGAGCTGGACTTCGCTCGGGGCGGCGCGCGTCGGCATCGACATCGGGTGGCTGGCCGTCGACTGTGCGCCGGTAGTTTCAGAAACCGGCGAGAAGAGTTCCTAACCACCGCAGCAGGATGTAGAGCATCCAGATTCCGAGTGCCGTGAGCGCGGCGAACACGACGGCTATCGAGATGGAAATGAGGAACAGCCCACGGCGGCTGCGGCGCGCGGTGCGCTGCGGTGTCGCGAGGTAGGCATCGAGCAGCGCGAGGTTGCGTGTCTGTGCCTTGAACGCGAAGTCGAACAGGTCGCCGATGACGGGCACCGTGCCGACGAGCGCGTCGAGTGCAATGTTGCCGAGCATGCGCATCTGAACGACTTGCGGTGCGCCAAGAGCCCGCGCCACGTGCAGGGCGTACACCGCGGCGATCGCGCCGGCAATGTCGCCGAGCCCGGGCACCAGGCCGAACAACGCGTCGATGCCGAAACGCCACTTGGTGCCGGGAATGGCGAACGCCTGGTCGAAGAGCACCGTGACGGCGCGCAGGCGCTGCAGCGCGCGGCGGCCGCGCTCTTCACGGTCGTCACCGGGACCCCCGCGGTTCACTTCGGCGTCCACGTGCTCTATTGCGATCCAAGCAGCGTGGCGACTTCGGCTGCCAGCATCGGATTGAAACGCCCCGGGTCTTCCATCATGAGGAAGTGGCCATCGCCGACGAGCGTGACAGCGCGGAATTTCGGCAGCACCTTCCTGATGCGCGTCTCGTTCACCGGCTCGCCGAGGTCGGAATTGATGGCGATGATGGGCACGGAGATGTCCTTGAGCGGCTCGCGGAAGTCGTACTCGAGCAGGGCGCGCATCGCGGGCACGGCAACACGCGGCGACGACAGCGACATGTCGTAGGCGATCTTCTGCGCCAGCTGCGGATTGTCGCCTTTGACAAACAGATGATCGGCGACCAGCGCGCGTGTCTGCCCGATGAAGTCGGCTTCGAACGGCTTGAGGACGGCGTCCACCTGTGCCTTGCTCGGCGTGGGCGCGCCGATAGATTTGAACGTGTCGACGCCGATGATGCCGATGACCCGGCCCTTGAGCAGGCGAGCCGCCTCGATGGCTACCGGTCCGCCCATGGAATGCCCGACCAGGATGACCTGCTTGTTAGGCACGGCCGACAGCGCGGTGGCCACGTCCTGGCCGAAGCGGGCGATGGTCCAGTCGGTGCGGTTGCCGTCGGTACCGCCGTGGCCGGCGAGATCGACCATGACCAGCGTGTACTTGCTCTTGAAGGCGGGTATCTGCTCACGCCAGTAGTTCGAATCGCAGGACCAGCCGTGGATGAACACCAGTGCCGGCTCGCCGCTGCCGTACACGCGGTACTGCACGTGGACGCCGTCGGGGGCGATGGCGATTCGTGCGGCTCCCTCGGCGGGTTCGCCTGGGCGCTCGGCTACCTTCGGTGTGGCGGCCGGTGGTGGCGGTTGCTGCTTGCTGCAGGCGAAGACAGTGAGAGCGGCGCAGAGCGCGGTGAACGTGTTTCGCATGCCGGTGACTCTAGGCGAATGAGGCAGCGTAGTCACCGATGGCGAGCGCGGAGGTGAGGCCGGGACTTTCGATGCCGAGCAGGTTCACGAGTCCAGGAAGACCATGCTCGGCAGCCGACTCGATGCGGAAGTCCGGCTGCGGTTCGCCGGGCCCGTGCAGCTTCGGGCGAATACCGGTGTAGTCCGGCATCAGCGCTCCGTCGGCGAGCCCCGGCCAGTAGCGGCGAATGGCTTCGTAGAACTGCGGCGCTCGCGCGGCGCTCACGGAATAGTCGATCTTGTCTATCCACTCCACGTCGGGACCGAAACGCACGCGCTTGCCGAGATCGAGCGTGGCGTGGATGCCGAGGCCGGCGGTGTGCGGTACCGGATAGATCAGATGCTTGAACGGAGACCGCGCGGCCACGGTGAAATAGTTGCCGCGCGCGAGATGTAGCACGGGGATCTTTTCTTGCGGATAACCGTCGATGCGGTTCAGCAGGTCAACGGCGCCAAGCCCGGCACTGTTGACCACGAAGCGCGCCTGGATTTCGGTGGCGGCGCCTCCGCCGGTCGTGACGAGAAATCCATCGCCGGAGCGCGTCAGGCTTTCCACGCGGCAATCGCACACCAGCGTGCCGCCGGCATTTTCCATGTCGCCCTGGAGCGCGAGCATGTAGGGATGCTGATCGACGATGCCGCTGGTGGGGCAGAGCAGCGCGGCCGAGCAGCGCACCTCGGGCTCGAGCTTGACCGCCTCGGTGGCGGATATCAGCCGGACGCCGTCGACATCATTGCGATGCGCGCGTTCGACCAGGTGCAGCAGCACCTGCTCTTCTTCCTCGCCATTGGCGACGATGAGCTTGCCGCAATTGTGGTGGTCCACGCCGCGTGCCTTGCAATAGTCGTACAGCGCACGATTGCCACCGACGCAGAAGCGCGCCTTGAAGCTGCCCGGCGTGTAGTAGAGGCCGGCGTGTATGACGCCGCTGTTGCGCGCCGAGGTGATGGTGCCGGGATGCGTTTCCGCCTCGAGCAGCAACACTTCGCGTCCCGCCTGTGCCAGTGCGCGCGCGACCGCGAGTCCGACCACGCCTGCGCCGATGACCACGCACTCGACTTGATCCGTCATGTATCCGACTTGCTCACTGACTATTTCCGGCTCAACACTTTGCCCGGATTCATTATGCCGTTCGGATCGAAGGCCTGCTTGACGCGGCGCATGAGCTCGAGCTCCACCGGATCGGCATATCGTTCGAGCTCGAACACTTTGAGCTGGCCAATGCCGTGTTCGGCCGAAAAACTGCCGCCAAAGTCGCGCACGAAATCGTGGATGGCGCGACGCACCTTTGCTTCCACGGCCTGCAACTGCGCGATCTGCGTGCCCGCGCGCTGGTTGATGTTGAAGTGCAGATTGCCATCACCGAGATGGCCATAGGAGACCAGCTCGCCCTGCGGGATATGCTGCGCCACCCACGCGCCGGCGACCTCGATGAACCTTGGCACCTGCGACACGGGCACCGAGATGTCGTGCTTGAGGCTCGCGCCTTCCTTGCGCTGCGCCTCGGGAATGGACTCGCGCAGGCGCCAGAACGTTTCGCGCTCGCGTTCGTTCTGGGCCACGGCGGCATCGGCGATCCAGCCGTCTTTCAGCGCCCGCTCGAGGCAGCCTTGCAGCGCCGCCTCGAGTGGCGAGTCGGCTCGCGAGGATGACAGTTCGCACAACACGTACCACGCGGACACCGCGGAGAGCGGATCGCTCACGCCGGGAATGTGCCGGGCCGTCAACTCGACGCCAATGCGCGGGATCAGCTCGAACGAGGTCACGAGATCGCCGCTAGCGTTCCGTAACGCCCCTAACAAGGAAACCGCGGCATCGGGATCACGCACCGCGACGAACGCCGTGGCGCGCGATTTGAGCGCAGGAAACAGCTTGAGGCAGGCGGCGGTGATGACGCCGAGCGTACCCTCCGCACCGAGGAACAGTGACTTGATGTCGTAGCCGGTGTTGTCCTTGCGCAGCCCCGTCAAGGTGTTCATCACGCGACCGTCGGCCAACACCACCTCGAGTCCCAGCACCAGCTCGCGCGCCATGCCGTAGTGGATGACGTTGAGGCCGCCGGCATTCGTCGACAGATTGCCGCCGAGCATGCAGCTGCCTTCGCTGCCCAGGCTCAAGGGTAGATAGAGACCCGCGTCGGCTGCGGCGGCCTGCAGGTGGGCGAGCACGCAGCCGGCCTCGGCCGTGAGGGTGTAGTTGGCGGTGTCGATGGCGCGAACGCCATTGAGGCGTGCGAGGGACAGCAGCACCTGGCTGCTCGAAGCGTCCGGCGTGGCGCCGCCGCAATAGCTGGTATTGCCGCCCTGGGGGACCACGCCGATGCGGTGTTCGTTGCAGAACGCGAGGACGCGGGCTACCGCGGCCGTGTCCGCCGGGGCCACCACCGCCAGCGCGTGCCCGCGATACAGCGCGCGATGGTCGCGCAGCATTGGAGCGCTGCGTTCCGGCTCGGTGATCAGGCCTTCGTCGTCGAGCAGTGACCGTAGTTGGTGGCTGAGTGAAGTGGCGTCGAGCACACCGCGATCATAACGCGGCATTCCTGAGTTTCCTCAACCGGCGCCGGTGTCAAGGTGGTGCGCAGCGAGGGCGCTTGGCAGCAGCATTTGCACCGTGTACTCGAAACTGCAACGCGCGTCGCGCAACTAGCGGTGGGTTGCCTCGTTACTCAACCGGCTCGATGGCGAGGGAGGATTCGCCGTGGGTGATGGTCACGCACCGACACGGGTACCGGTTTCAGATCCCAGATGATGCCCAGCCAGGACATGATCTTGAGCAGGTAATAGGTGATATCGACTTCGTACCAGTAGAAACCCTGTCGGGTCGAGCTTGGATAGTGGTGGTGGTTGTTGTGCCAGCCCTCGCCGAGCGTGATGAGCGCGAGAAACCAGTTGTTGCGGCTCGAATCGCCGGTCTTATAACGTTGCCGACCAAAAACATGCGACAGCGAGTTGATGGTGTAGGTGCCGTGCGAGGTGAGCACGGTGGACACGAAGAAGCCCCAGATGAGCATCTGCCAGCCGTTGGTCTGCAGGCCCGGGGCCCACTTCTCGAGCGCCACGCCGAGGAAAAAGACGGCCACGGCCAGCAACACCGGCACGATGATGTCGAATCGGTCGAGCCAGCGCAGCTCGGGGAAGCTCATGAGATCGCGAACGCGCTTGAGATCCGGTGCAAATCCTTTCTTCGACAGGAACCAGCTCATGTGCGCGCGCACGAAGCCATGCTGGATGGGGGAGTGCGCGTCTTCCTTCTTGTCCGAATACTGGTGGTGATCGCGATGATGAGCGGCCCACCAGATCGGGCCGCGCTGCACGGCCGACGCGCCGAGCACGCCGAACAGGAACTGCCCCACGCGCGAGGTCTTGAACGACTTGTGCGAGAAGTAGCGGTGATAGAAGCCGGTGATGGCGAACATGCGAATGAAGTAGAGCGCGGCACATACGACGATGGCGATGGGGCTTACGCCGACCACGAAGGCAAACAAACATGCCGCATGCATGAGGATGAACGGCAGTGTTCGCACCCAGTCGATGCGGTCGGCCGTCGGATGCCCGGTGTCGAAGCTCGATGCACGGCCGGTGTCGAACCAATGCAGCACCGCTGCGCCTAAGCGGACCAGGGGATTGCTCGAGGATTGCGTTTCGGTTTTCATGGATTGGACATACGGCGGGGCCTGGACTTCGGATGCGTGCCAACAGGCACGTTGCCAGCCGGAATCTTGCTGATTCCGACTGGCGACTGCTTTGAAGTACTTGGCAGTTACCGCGCGTTATTCAGTGCGGCAATCCGCTCATCCAACGGTGGATGGCTCATCAGGAGGCGTCGCAGCCCCGTGACCGCGCCCTCGCGGATTCCGAAAGCCTTCATCTGCTCGGGCAGCGCCGTAGGGGAATGGACGCGCTTGAGCGCCTCGAGTGCACCGACCATGGCGTTGGTGCCGGCCAGATGCGCGCCGCCCGCGTCGGCTCGGAACTCACGCTTGCGTGAGAACCAGGCCACGACCATGCCGGCCAGGAAGCCGAGCACGATCTGCGCCGCGATCACGGTGACGAAATAGCCGATGCCGACGCCGTCCCGCTCGTTCTTGAGGATCACCCGGTCGACTATCCCGCCGATGATGCGCGCGAGGAAAAACACGAAAGTGTTCATGACGCCTTGGATGAGCGTGAGCGTCACCATGTCACCGTTGGCGACGTGGCTGACCTCATGGCCCAGCACGGCCTCCACTTCCTCGCGGCGCATATTGCGCAGCAGGCCGGTGCTCACCGCCACCAGCGCGGAGTTCTTGTTGGCGCCAGTGGCGAAGGCGTTCGGGTCCGGCGATTCGAATATGCCGACCTCGGGCATGCCAATGCCGGCCGCCTGAGCCTGCTGCTGCACGGTATTTACGAGCCAGCGCTCGCTCTCGTTAGCCGGTTCGGTGATGACCTTCACGCCCATCGCACGTTTTGCCATCCACTTGGATATCAGCAGCGAGATGAACGCACCGCCGAAGCCGAAGACAGCCGAGATGACCAGCAGGCCGGTGAGGTCCATGCCCTGGTTTGCAAGGGCGCGATCGAGGCCGAACACCTGGACCACGAGTGACAACACGACCATCACGGCGATGTTCGTCAAAACGAGAAGGAATATGCGTTTCATGGTCTTAGAGAGCGGTTCCTGGTTGGGTTGCGTCAAATCCGGTGCGGCAATTCTGGCGCCGGGTCTGCCGAATTCAATACCGCCAAGGCTTACTTTTGACTCAGACGTTCAGGATGAACTCGAGGATTCCTGCGGTGTCATCGAGCGGTAACGTCATTCCCCGGTATCCAGCCAGCGGGGTGCCGGCGGGCACGGCCACCGCGGCAATGCCGGGGTCAGCCAACGCCAGCGGGCTGCCCTGCCCACGGAACACTTCGACACGTCTCAGGCTTTCGAGTTGCTTGAATCCTTCGATCAGCACCACGTCGACGGGGCGTAGCTGGCCGAGCAGGAATTGAAGGGTGGTGGGCCCCGCGCCGGCGGCAATCCGCGCCCAGCCGGAATCCGCGGCCACGATGACTTCGGACGCGCCCGCGGCGCGGTGCCGGTAACTGTCCTTGCCCGGTTTGTCCAGCTCGATCTGGTGGTGATGCGTGTGCTTGATGGTCGAGACCGAGAGGCCCCTGCCGTGCAAAGCCGGGATCAGGCGCTCGATGAGCGTGGTCTTGCCGCTACCCTGGCGACCGACGATGGCGATGACGCGCATCAGTACAACCCGCAGTGACCGAGCGCCGCCAGCCGTCAGCAGCGCCGGCGGCCGCTGCTAACTAGTAAGTTTCTTCCTCGTCTTCGTCTTCGTCATCATCATCGTCGTCGTCGTCGTCATCATCGTCGTCATCATCCTCGAAGTCGTCTTCCTCATCCTCATCGTCGGCGGCAGCCGAATCGGACCAGCCCTCGGGCACCTCGGTCAGCTCGAGATCGAGCTCGTGCCAGGTGTCGAGATCGAGCTCTTCGATCTCGCCGTCCTCATATTCGATTTCGACGAGCTCGTCATCCTCGTCCACGGACAGGACGCGGAAGGTTTCTTCCTCATCCTTGTTCTCGTACCACTTGCCCGGGGTCGGTGCGTATTCTCTGCTCACAAGACTAAAGCCTCTGTTGGAGGGGCGAGAGTTTACGGAGTGCCTGCCAATGCGGCAACGGGAGCTATTGCGTAAGATCGGTCCCGCTCATGACTGCCGCATCTCCTCTAACTCGTGCGCGCCGAATCGTCGTAAAGGTCGGCTCGGCCCTGCTCGTCGACCCGTCGAACGGACAGGTCAACCGGCCGTGGCTCGAAACCCTGGTCGAGGACCTCCTGCGCCTGCGAGCCCGCCGGCAGGAAGTGGTGCTCGTGTCCTCCGGTGCCATCGCGCTTGGCCGGCGCGAGCTCAAGCTCGCCACCGGCCCGCTGAAGCTCGAGGAGAGCCAGGCGGCGGCGGCTGTCGGCCAGATTGCGCTGGCACACGTTTATAAGGAGTTGTTCGCGCGCTCCGGTGTCACCGTCGCCCAGATTCTGTTAACGCTCGAAGACAGCGAGCGCCGCCGCCGCTATCTAAATGCGCGCGCCACACTCTCCGAGTTGCTCGAGCTCGGTGCACTGCCGGTCATCAATGAAAACGACACGGTGGCCACCACCGAGATCCGCTATGGCGACAACGACCGGCTCGCCGCTCGTGTCGCGCAGATGACGAGCGCCGACTGCCTGCTGCTGCTGTCGGACGTGTCGGGCCTGTACACCGCGGACCCGAACCTCGACCCGACAGCCCGGTTGATTCCCGAAATACGCGACATCACGCCCGAGATCGAAGCCATGGGCGGTGCATCTGCCTCCGCACTGGGCACGGGCGGCATGGCCACGAAGATCGCCGCCGCGAAGATCGCGACCGCGGCGGGCTGCGCCATGGCCATTACGGCCGGGGCGCCGCTGCATCCCGTGCGCCGGCTCGAAGAGGGCGCCGATTGCAGCTGGTTCCTGCCCGGCTCGAACCCGGAGAACGCGCGAAAGCAGTGGATCGCCGGCTCGCTGCGCCCGAGCGGCGCGATCACCATCGATGTCGGTGCGCTGCAGGCACTGCGTACCGGCAAGAGCCTGCTGCCCGCGGGCGTCACCGCCGTCAGCGGCCGGTTCGCACGTGGCGACACCGTGAGTGTGCTGGACCGTGATGGCGCCGAAATCGCCCGAGGTATGATCGCGTACAACGATCAGGATGCCGCCCGCATCATCGGCAAGCGCAGCTCGGATATCGAAGCGCTCCTTGGGTTTCGCGGGCGCGCCGAAATGATTCATCGCGATGACCTGGTGCTCATGCGCGCCGATCTCGCCTCCGTTTGAAGAGGACTTCCGATTGAACGCCAACGCTTCGAAGGCCGCCGCCAGCACCGCGGAGATCGCCGCCGTCATGGACAGGCTCGGCCGCGATGCGGCCGCGGCCGCTACCGTCCTGGCGCTGGCCAGCACCGCCGCCAAGAATCTCGCGTTGACGAAGATCGCGGCCGCGCTGCGCGCCCGCAGTCCTGAGTTGTTAGCGGCCAATGCGAAGGACATGGAAGCGGCGCGGGCGAAGGGTCTGTCCGGTGCGATGCTCGATCGCCTCTCACTCGACGAGAAGCGCGTCGAGGGCATGGCGCGCGGTGTCGAAGACATCGCTGCACTGGCCGACCCGGTCGGCACCACGATTGCGCAATGGACGCGGCCCAACGGCCTGGACATCGCGCGAATACGCGTGCCGCTCGGAGTCATCGGCATCATCTACGAAAGCCGCCCGAACGTGACCTGCGATGCCGGCGCGTTGTGCCTGAAATCCGGCAATGCCGCCATCCTGCGCGGCGGCTCCGAGAGCGTGCATTCCAGCCGCGCCATTCACGCCTGCCTGGTCGAGGGACTCATCGCCGCGGAGCTGCCGGCCGCGAGCATTCAGCTCGTGCCCACCACCGACCGCGCCGCAGTCGGCTACCTATTGTCATCGATGACGGACTACATCGACGTGGTCGTGCCGCGCGGTGGCAAGAGCCTCGTGGCCCGCGTCCAGCAGGAAGCGCGCGTGCCCGTCATCGGCCACCTCGAAGGCGTGTGCCACGTGTACGTCGATCGCGATGCCGATCTCACCATGGCGCGCGCCATCGTCAAGAACGCCAAACTGCGGCGCACCGGCATCTGCGGCTCGGCCGAAACTTTGCTGGTCGATGCCGCCTGCGTGGCCACGCACCTCGCGCCCGTCATCAAGGATCTGCTCGACGCCGGCTGCGAAGTGCGCGGGGATGCCGCCGCGCAGAAAGTGGACGCGCGTGTGCAGGCCGCCACCGAACAGGACTGGTATACCGAGTATCTCGACGCCATCATCGCCGCGCGCGTGGTCGACGGCGTGGATGCGGCCATCGAGCACATCGGCAAGTACGGCTCCGCGCACACCGACAGCATCGTCACGTCGAACCTGCCGACCGCGCAGCGTTTCCTCGAACGGGTAGATAGCGCCATCGTGCTGCACAACGCCTCCACGCAGTTCGCCGACGGCGGGGAGTTCGGCATGGGGGCGGAGATCGGCATCTCCACGGATCGTTTCCATGCGCGCGGGCCCGTCGGAGTGGAGCAGCTGTGCAGCTATAAATACGTGGTACGCGGCAGCGGGCAGGTCAGGCCGTAAGAGATCGACGAATGGCAGTCACCGGCATCGGCGGGTTTTTCTTCCGCAGTCGCGATCCCGACAAGCTCATGGCCTGGTACCTCGAGAACCTGGGCGTCGGCGCCAACATGGCTGCGGGCGAGTTTCTCTGGCAGCAAGCCGCAGGTCCTACCGTGTTCGCCCCATTCAAATGGGACACGGATTACTACGCACAGGACAAACAATGGATGCTCAACCTGCGCGTGGAGCAGTTGGACGAGCTGCTGAGCAAGTTGCGCGACGCCGGCATCGAGGTCACTACCAAGGCCGAATGGAACACGCCGGAGACCGGCCGGTTCGCGCGCATCCACGATCCTGAGGGAAATCCCATCGAGTTGTGGGAGCCGCCGGCCTAGCTTCCCGCGCTCAACGGTCTGTCGCCGCGTTCAAGCGCTCGCGCAGCTTCGCAATTTCCGCCAGTGCGAGGCCGTGTTCGAGAAAGTAGATCACCTTGACGTTCACGAGCGCCGCGAAGTAGTCGCGTGCGACCTCGGGCTGGCCGCGCGCCCAGTACGCCTCGCCAACATAGAACAACGCTTCGCACAGCCGTTCGTCGGTACTGGTGTTGGGTTGCGCGTTGTCGCCCTCGTCGCCTTCGCGCACGGGCAGCACCAGCTCGGCTTCGGTGTATTCGCCGCGCAAGTACAGCAGCAACGGCTGGGGCCATCCCTCACCGGGCGTGCGCTCGACGAATTCGGGTTTCGCGACTCCCGCCCGCATCTGCGACAACCCGAGCATGAGCTGGCCGTATGCGGCCTGCACGCGATCGGGATCACTGGCCGAGACATAGCGGAAGCGTGACACGGCATTCGCCCAGCGCTCGGCGACGAAATCGATGTTGCCGGCCAGCCGGTTGGAATTCACGGCGCGCGGTGCAATGGCGAGCGAAGCCTCGATGGTGGCGCGTGCGCCCGCATAGTCACGGGCGTCGAACTGCACACCGGCGAGGATCGCGAGTATCTGCGCATCGCGGGGCCGGCAGGCGAGAGCGCGGCGATAGGCGGCGGCGGCGCCTGAAAAATCACCCTGTCCGGTCAACGCGGCGCCGACGTCCATGTGGAGCGCGGCGAACCGCAGCGCACCGAGGCTTTGAGCGCATTCGCTGTCGGCGGGCGCGTGAGCCTGCTCGAGGGCGTGCTCGGCCTGCCGCAGTGCCGGCGCGCCGGGCGTCGTGCGCATGTCGGGCTTGCGCGTGAGTTGCAGCTCGCGCGCGAGGTCGAGCAGGGGATGCTCGGAAGTTTCGGCAGTGTCGCCGGTGGCGATGGCGCCTGAAGCCGGTACCCCCGAAAGACACACGACGATGGCGTACAGCGCGTGTTTCAAGCGGAGGTTTTCAGGCCCTTGAGTCCGCCTTCGAGCGATCTGCAGGCGCGAAAGCCCTGCGAGCGCAGCAACCCGGCGGCGGCGGCGCTGCGCTTGCCGGTGGCACAGATCAGCAGGTAACGCCCGACGAGATCGAGACTGGCGGCGTCGCTCAGCAGTTTGGACATCGGCAGGTGCAGCGCAGGCGCCGGCAGCGGATCGGTGGCGCGCTCGCGGGCGTCGCGCACGTCCACGAATTGAAAGCCGGCCTTCTGTGCCTCGGCGAGTGACGCGAAGTGCACCTCGAGCTCTTCGCCGGCCGGCATTTCGGCGGCGACGGGGTTGGTCGCGCGGCGATGCGCCTCGCAATCCGGCGCGCGGCGCGCGCGCAGCCGTTGCGTGTTCAGCGTGACCAGGTCGAAGATGAGCATCTCGCCGGCGTTCAAGCCCGGTAGGCCTAACAACAGTTTGAGCGCCTCGAGTGCCTGCAGGCTGCCAAACACACCGGGCACGGGTCCGAGCACGCCGGCTTCGGCGCAATTGCCCACCAGGCCATCACGCGTGGCCTCGGGCCACACGCAACGCAGGCAGGCAGAGGTGTCGTCGCCGCGCACCAGCTGCAACTGGCCTTCGTATTGGTACACGCTCGCGAACAACACCGGCTTGCCGGTCTCGAGCGCCAGGTCGTTGAGCAGGAACTTGGTGGCGAAGTTGTCGCTGCAATCGAGAATGAGGTCGTAGCCGGCGGCGAGACGGCCGGCATTGCCGGCGTCGAGACGCAGCGCGTGCGGCTCGACGCGCACCTCGGGATTGAGCGCGTGCACGCGTGCAGCGGCGAGCGTGGATTTCTCCTGGCCACATTCGCTCAATGCATACCAGGTCTGACGATGCAGGTTAGAGGGCTCGAGGCGGTCGGCATCGATGATGCCGAGGCGGCCGACGCCCGCGCCGGCAAGGTATTGCAGCACGGGGACGCCCAGGCCGCCCGCGCCGACGACCAGCACCGACGCGCCGCGCAGTCGCGCCTGGCCTTCGGCGCCGACTTCACGCAGCGCGATCTGGCGCGAGTAGTCAGGGACCGGCGTGTGGAGGGGCTGCGCGGGCTCGTGTGGATGCTCGTGCGTGTGCGCTGACGGCATGGCGCACCTCTCGCAGTTCACCCAGCCGGAATCGCCGTTGGCATAGTGTTCCTTCTTCCAGATCGGCACGCGGTGTTTGACTTCATCGATGATGAAGCGGCAGGCGCGGAAGGCTTCGTCGCGATGCGCGGCGCTGACCCCGACCCAGACGGCGACATCGCCCAATCCCAGGGAGCCGACGCGATGCACGCAGGCGGCGCGCGTGGCGCCAAACTTCACGCGCGCTTCCTCGACGATGCGCGCGCCTTCCCTTTCAGCGAGCTCGACGAAAGCTTCGTATTCGAGGCGCGTGACGGCGTGCCCTTCGTTGTGATTTCGGACCCAACCCTCGAAGGCCGCGAAGCCGCCGCAACTCTCGTCGCGCATTTCGAGTTGCAGCGCCGCCGTGTCCAGCGAGTTCTCGCTGAAGCGAAAGGGACTCATCCGCCGGCCACCGGAGGAATGAACACGACCGCATCGCCGGCCGCAAGCGGCTGCGACCATTCGCCGAATTCTGCGTTGATGGCCACGCGCAGCATTTCCGCCGGCAGCGTGAACGGATAACGCGTGCGCAGCTCGGCATACAGCTCGCGCGCATCGCGCGCGCCGGTAGTAACGATCTCGTCGCTGCGTCCGGCCTGCTCGCGCAACAGCGCGTAGTACTGCACGCTGATCTTGCGTTCGGACTTGGCCTGCCCGGCAGTGGCCTGCCCTGATGTCGTGAGAGCCGTCATGGCCTGCCGATACTCGTCCACGGTGTTGACGTTGTCGAGCGCTCGCGGATTCGGCTGGGCGAGCAGCTGGGTGTGCGCGTTGATGAGGAATTTTCGCGGGCAATTGCGGCCGGCGGCTATCTGGGCGTCGAGCGCAGCGCGCGCCCGCGGCTCGTAGATGGCGCACAGCGGTTCGGGCAGGCCGTCGTGACTCGAACGGAACGCGGTGGCGTCGAAGCTGGGGTCGCGCGCCAGGATCAGCGTGTCCAGCGTGGCGGCATCGAGAAACGGCAGGTCGCATGCCAGGACCAGCCACGCGGCATCGGGGTAGCTGGCGAACGCGGCACTGATGCCGGCGATGGGGCCTTCGATGTCGCCGCGATCGAGGATGCGCGCATAGCGTGCGCGGGCGGGGTCGTTCTGCTGATCGCCGCGCACCGAGACATAGGCGCGAGCCACGCGACCTTCCAGCAATTTCATGGCGGCGTCGAGCTGTGACTCGCCGGCGCGGAATTCGAGAGCGGCCTTGTCGCGCTTCATGCGCGAGCTGCGCCCGCCGGCCAGCACCAGTCCGTGCAGACGCGGGACGTTCATCTCTTCTTCCGTGTCATACGTTGAAAGTCGCGTTTTCCACCGGTCTTGCGTGTCAGGCGGACCTCGCTGATCTCGATGTCGTGCGACAGCGCCTTGCACATGTCATAGATGGTGAGGGCGGCGGCGGTCGCGCCCATGAGCGCTTCCATCTCCACGCCAGTCTTGTGATGCACGGCCACGCTGCAAATGATGTGAATGCGGCCGCCGGGCCTCGAGGCGATATCAACGGTGCAACGCTCGAGTGCCAGCGGATGGCAGAACGGGATGATCTCGTGTGTACGTTTGGCGGCCATGACGCCGGCGACGATCGCCGTGTCGAACACCGGACCCTTCTTCGTGCGATGGCCACTGGCCGCCAACGCTCGTGCCACCGCCTTCGGCAGTTGGACCGTGGCCTCGGCGGACGCTTCGCGTGAAGTCGCGGTTTTGCCGCCTACGTCGACCATGGTGGGACGGCGCGCGGAGTCGAGATGCGTGAGTTTCTGTGTCGGTTTTGCCATTGCGTTCGAATCTGAGGTCCGGCCCCTTTTGCTAGGAAATGGGGTCTGACCCCATTTATCCGCCGATGTAGTTCATCTCGACTTTGTGCAGGTCGGCGGTGTCGCGCATCGACGCCCGCAGCTCGCTGTAGCGGTCGCGCCGGCCGCTCCATACGCCGCGGATGAGCTCGTGGAGCTCCTCGTCGGTGGCGCCCGCACGCAAGGGTCCGCGCAGGTCCACGCCCTGCGTCGCGAACAGGCAGGTGTAGAACGAGCCGTCTGAAGAGATGCGCGCGCGCGAGCAATCGCCGCAGAAGGGTTGCGACACCGAGGAGATGAATCCGATTTCGCCCATCCCATCTTCGAACGCGTGACGTTCGGCGACTTCGCCGCGGTACTCGCGTTCGCGCGGTTGAATCGGCCAGCGGGCATGGATGCGCGCCGCCAGCTCTTTCGAAGGCACCACCAGCGCGGGAATCCAGTGATTGCGGGTGCCGACATCCATGTATTCGATGAATCGCACGATGACGCCCGTGCCGCGAAAGTACGCCAGCAGGTCGAGCACCGTGTGGTCGTTGACGCCCCGCTGCACGACGGTGTTCACCTTGATCGGCGCCAGGCCGGCGCGCCGCGCATGGTCGATGCCTTCGAGGACTTCGGCCACGCCGCCGAAGCCGCCGCTCATGCGCGCGAATATTTCCGGATCGAGCGTGTCCAGGCTCACGGTGATACGGTTGAGACCGGCGGCCTTGAGCTCGGTGGCGTATTTCGCCAGCAGCATGCCGTTGGTGGTCAGCGCGACATCTTCGATACCGGGCAAAGAGGTGAGATCGCCGATGAGATCGGAGAGATTGGCACGCAGCAACGGCTCGCCGCCGGTGATACGCACCTTCTTCACGCCGGCGTGCGCGAATACCCGCGCCAGCCGCAGCACCTCCGCGAAATCGAGCCGCTCGTTGGTTTTCAGGAAGCGATACGCCTCGTGGAAGGTTTCGCGCGGCATGCAATAGGGGCAACGAAAATTGCAGCGGTCCATGACGGAGATTCGCAGATCATGGATGGGACGGCGCAGCGTATCGACGGGCAGCCGGCCGGCCGTCAGCGGAAAGATGTTTTCGGGTTTGTCCATGTGCTACCAGCGGAAAAAGCGCGCCACGAACCCTTTCGGCAAGGTGTTTGGACCCGGCGGCAGCTCGACGAAACCGTCGGTGCCCGCGAGTGCGGTGAAATCACCCGAGCCGTTGGTGGGTCTTGGCTCCGCCGAAGTGCGGCCCCAATCATCGCTCTTGAGTTTCACCGGCAGGTAGAACGCGAGCGGCGCTTTCACCTCCACGGGTGCGGTGAGCGCGATGCGCGGTGTTTCAGCGGGCGCCTGACCCATGGCCGTGCGCAACGCCGGCAGCACGTAACGCGCCAGGCAGACCATGGTCGACACCGGATTGCCGGGCAGCGCGAACACCGCAGGTCCCGATTGCGAGACGCCAAACCACATGGGTTTGCCGGGTCGCTGCGCCACGTGATGGAACACCAGGCTCACTCCGAGCTGCTCCAGCACATTCGGCACGAGATCGAGCTTTCCCATCGAGACGCCGCCCGAAAGGATCAGCACATCGTGCGTGCGCAGATGAAATCCGAGGCGTTCGCGAAGCTGCGCTTCGTCGTCACGCACGTGATCGTCGGCGACGCGCGTGAAACCATGCTGGCGCAGCGCCGCCACGATTCCGTAGGCATTCGAGCGGCGCACCTGGTGTGGCTCGATGACTTCACCCGGTTCCACGAGCTCGTTACCGGTGGAGATCACCACGATCATGGGTTGTGCGCTCACGCGCACGCGCGCCATACCTGCGCCCGCGGCGATGGCCACCTCGGGGGCGGTGAGACGCGTGCCCGCGGTCAACAACAGTGAACCCTGCGGGCAATCCGAGCCGCGGCGATGCACGTTCTGCCACGGCTGCGGCGCCTTGCGGCCGATTTCGGCGAAAGCGCCATTGCGTTGCACCTGTTCGACCGGTACCACGGCGTCGCAGCCGCGAGGCAGCATGGCGCCGGTCATGATCTCGATGCAGGCGTCAGGATCGGCCAGCGTCTGTGGCGGTTCGCCCGCGGACTGGATGCCCGCCACGCGCAGCCTTCCGGCGTTGCTCGCGGCGCCCGTCGTGCACAGCGCTATGCCATCCATGGCGACGCGGTCGAACGGAGGGTGATCGCGCTCCGCATAGATGTTCTCGCGCAGCACGGCACCCGCGGCCTGGGTAAGCGGCAATGATTCGATCGGCAGACACGTGAGGTGCTGCTCGATCAGGGTTTCGGCCTGGGCAGGCGTCAACATGGGCTTGGGTTTCCTTTGCGCCCGTCACGCCTCTTCCAACCGAGGCGGATCAGGAAGTCTTCTTCTCCGCAGCGGCCTTGGCCTTGTACGCGCGCAACTGCTCGTTGAATCGCTCGGTCACGTCGGTCACTTCCTTGACGGCCGCGTTCTGCTTCTGCGCCTGCACGCGATCCAGATCCGCTTTCTTCTCGGGCGTGATCTTGGTTTCGGCGGCGATCTTGGCATCGTATTCGCCGTTGATGCACACGAGGTACGCGTCCATGTCGGCGTTGTACTTCACCACCGACGCCTTGGCGGTCTTCATCTCATCGAGCGATGCGACAGCGCCATCCGGAAACTTGCCCGGCGCGACCGGATAGTCGCAAGCGGCATTGGCTTGCGCGGCGATCAGACCGCATCCCAGGATGAGCGCGCTCAATAACTGCTTCATGAATCGAATCCCCGTGGTGGTTCTGAGTGAGCGGCTATCTTAGAGGCGGCGCGCGCGGCGATCTATAAAAATGGGGCGGACACCATCTCCGTCTGGTTTCAAGGACTCGGGGTCTGACCTCATTTAGTCGTAGTACTTCGGGTAGTCCTCTGTCAAACCCTTGAATCGCCGATGAATCCACAGGTACTGGTCGGGCATGCGCCGCACCTCCGCCTCGACGATCCGGTTGAAGCGCTCGGTGTCGGCCACGGGATCGTCGGTGGGGAAATCGTCAAGCGGCGGGTGGATGGTGCCGCGATAGCCGCCACCGGGCAGGCGCTCGAAGAAATAGGGCAGCACCAGCGCATGGGTCATCCCGGCAATACGCGAGGTGGCGGTGTTGGTGGCCGCCGGAATGCCGAACAGCTTGACCATCTGCGCGCCTTTCTTGCGAAAACTCTGATCCGGTGCATACCAGACGACGTCGCCGTCCTTGAGCGCCTTGATCAGAGTGCGCACGTCATCGCGCGGAATCGCGCGCCTGGTCTGAACCGCCCGGCGTGAATGCAGGAATTCGCCTACCAACTCATTTTTGGTGGGCCGATACATGACGTTGAGCGGCATGCGGGCGGCGAGCGCCCGGCAGCCGATTTCGATGGAGTTGAAGTGCGCCGACAGCAGCAGCACGCCGCGCCCGGTGGCTTGGGCAGCTTTCAGGTGTTCGAGGCCGTTCATCAGCGTGAGGTGGCGAATGCGTTCGTTCGACGACCACCAGCTCATCGCTGTCTCGAACAGTGCGCAACCCAGTCCGGCGAAGTGTTCGCGCAGGATGCGCTCATGCGCGGCCGGCACCAGTTCCGGCAGCGCCAGCTCGAGGTTGCGCCGCGCGATGCGTTTGAACGAGGTGGGAAACAGGAAGAAGAACTGCCCGAGCCCGCGGCCCAGTAGATAGAGCAAATGGTGGTGCAGCGGCTCGAAGAGGCGAAGCACGCCGATGCCGAGCCAGGTGGGCCAGTACTTGGGATGGAGAAAGACCGCTTTCAATGATGACTTGCCGCGGCTATTTCTTCTTCTTGGCGCGTTTGTAGATCTCTTTGCCCTTGTGGCGCACCGAGTCGATGGCCACGCGGTCGCGCGAGGAAACCATGAGCTCGGTACCGTCGGCGAAACACCAGATGAAGGCGGCGACGCGCGTGCCCTGCGCGGCATCGGGCGGGCCCACCTTGGCCACCAGCTCATCGACGGTGGTTGCATCGCTGATGAATGCGAACTCTTCCACACCCGTGGGCCGCCGCGCGCCTTCGGGCACCGCCAGCTCGATGAACGACACGTCGCGTGAACGCTTCTGCGCGCAGGTCGCGCCGGCTTCGTGGGCCGCGAACAGCAGAGTCAGGGTCAGTAGTGTGGCTTTCATGTTCAGGCCGAGAAAGAAAAGCTCATGAAGGATCGGTGGGTCTCGCCGGGGCTCAGGATGCTGCTCGGGAAGTTGGCATGATTGGGCGCATCCGGAAAATTCTCAGGCTCGATACAGATGGCGTTCCACCCCGGATACGCGGTCTTCAGGTGGTACGCACCATATACCTGCAAGCCAGGCAGGTTGGTCTTGACCTGCATGCGCACGCCACTCGCGGGCGAATGCAGCGAGCCGGCGATGCGTGCGCCTTCGTCGATCACCCAGCAATGGTCGAAGCCGCCGGTGAGCGCGATCTGCGGATGCGAGGCGGGTGGCGGCACGCGCACGCTCCTCGGCTTGCGGAAATCGAATGGCGTGCCGGCCACGGGGGCGATCTCGCCCGTGGGCACGCGGTTTTCGTTGATGGGTAGATAGTGACCGGCGTTCATCATGAGCCGTTGTTCGTCGATGCTCTTGGCCGGGTCGCCGGACAGCGTGAAATATGGGTGCCACGTGAGACTGATCGGCGTCGGCGCGTCGGTGGTGGCCTCGTAGGCGAGAGTCAGCGTGTTTTCGTACACACTGATGAGCGCCGTGACGTCGAGGTTGCCGGGAAATCCATTGATGCCGGCCGGCGAACGGTGCCCTAGCTTCAGGTAGGTGTTCCTGCCGCCGCCGCTGCCGAGAACTTTCCACACGTACTTGCCGAAACCCACCTCGCCGCCGTGCAGCAGGTTCGGTCCATTGTTGGCGGTCAGTTTGTACTGCTTGCCCTCGAGCTCGAACGCGGCCCCGGCGATGCGATTGCCGTACCGGCCGACGAGTTGCCCTAAATAAGAAGTGTCCTTGAGGTAGGCGGGGAGGTCGGGCAGCGAGAGCACCAGCGGAATGCGCTTGCCCTGCTTGTTGTTCAGAGGCGGCAGCGAAAGACTGCGCAGCGTGCCGCCGAGGGTGAGGATTTCCGCCTGCAGGCCGTCCTCGCTGCCCAGCGTATAGATGTCGACCTCCTGGCCGTCGGGGAGATGGCCGAACGATCGAGTCAGGCGCCCATTCACGTCGCTTTGGGCGTGCGCCCCTCGAAAAGCCGCTGCAACAGGCAGAAGAGCAAGAGCAAAGCTCCGACGACGATCTTGGTCCACCATGAGCTTAACGTCCCGTCAAAGGCGATGAGGGTCTGGATGATGCCGAGAATCAGCACGCCGAACAACGTGCCGAACACGTAGCCCACGCCTCCGGCCAGCAAAGTTCCGCCGATGACCACCGCGGCGATGGCGTCGAGCTCCAGCCCCACGGCGTGCAGGCTGTAGCCGGAGAGCATGTAGAAAGTCATGACGATGCCGCCGAGCGCCGCCGTGAATCCGCTCAGTAGATAGACGCCGATCTTGGTGGAATCGACCGACAGGCCCATGAGCCGCGCCGAAGACTCGCCGCCGCCGATGGCGTACACGGTTCGCCCGAACTCGGTCGAGTGCGCGATGCGCATCGCGATGGCGACGATGGCGAGCGCGATGAGCGCGCCGATGGTGATCGAGGAATCGAACCCCACCGGTATGCGCGCCTGGGCGATGGCCGCATACGTGGGGTCGTCGATCGGGATGGACTCCGTGCTGATGAGGTAGCAGCAGCCGCGCGCCATGAACATGCCGGCGAGCGTCACGATGAACGGCGCCAGGTTGAATCGCTGAATGAGGAATCCCTGCAGCGCGCCGAACGTCGCGCCCAGCACGAGTACCAGCGCCATGGCCGCGTAAGGATTCCAGCCGGCCTTGAGCAGTGCGGCGGAGATCATGGTGGTCAGCGCAATCAGCGCGCCCACCGACAGGTCGATACCCCCCGACAGGATCACGAAGGTCATGCCCACCGCGACCACGCACAGGAAGGCGTTGTCGATGAGCAGGTTGAGAAACACCTGCGGCGACAGGAAGCCGTCATAACGGATGGCGCCGAACGCCGCCATGGCGAGGAACAGCAGCACGGTGATGGTGAGCGGGAGCAGGCGGCGGCTCATGACACCCTCGCGCCGCCGCGCGCCACGCGCGCGACGATGCCGCGAAACTCCGGCGATTGCAGCAACATCACGGCGAACACCAGCGCCGCCTTGACCACGAGGTTCACCTCGGGTGGAACGCCCATCGAATAGATCATGGAGGTCAGCGTCTGGATGATCAGCGCGCCGATCACGGTTCCCGCGAGCTGGAACCGCCCGCCGGTGAGCGCGGTGCCGCCGAGCGTCACGGCGAGAATGGCATCGAGCTCGAGCAGTTGGCCGGCGTTGTTGGCGTCGGCACTCTTGACGTTCGAGCTCACGATGAGACCGGCGACGCCGGCGGCGAAGCCGCAGAAGGTGTACACGCACAACGTGATCTTGGAAGACCGCACGCCGGCTACGCGGGCCGCTTCCGGGTTGCCGCCGATGGAGCGAATGAAGAGTCCGAGCGCGGTGCGCGACAGCAGCAGGTGCAGCGTGAGCCAGAGCAGGCCGGCGATCCACAGCGCTACGGGCAGGCCTAACAGGAAGCCGTTGCCGAGCTGGAAGAATGGTGCGTAGTACACGGTGACGATCTGCCCGCCGGTGAGCAGCTGGGCGATGCCGCGCCCGGCAACCATGAGGATGAGCGTTGCCACGATGGGCTGCATGCCGGCGCCGACGACCAACAATCCGTTCCACAGCCCGCAGGCCGCCGCCACGCCGAGCGCGGTGAGCAGCGCCAGCCACAATGGGTATTTGCTCTGCACTTCGCCCGTGGCGCTGAAACTGCCACCGATCATGAGCGCCGCCACCACCGCGGCGATGGCGACCACCGCGCCCACCGAGATGTCGAGGCCGCGCACCGCGATGACCAGAGTCATTCCCAGCGACACGACGATGAGTGGCGCAGCGCGATTCAGGATGTCGATGACGCTGCCGTAGAGGTGGCCGTCGCGCCACGCCAGCGCGAGGAACGAGGAGTTGAACAGGCTGCTGGCCACGAGCAACAGCGCCAGCGTGACCGCCGGCCAGAAGAGCGCATGGCGCATCAGCCGGTTCATGATGCCGCTCTGTGCGTGCTGGCGATCATGGAATACACCGCATCCTGGTCTGATCCGGGCGGCAACTCGCCGGCCTTGGCGCGATCGCGCAGCACCATGATGCGATCCGAGACGCGCACCACTTCTTCGATCTCGGCGGAGATGAACAGCACCGCGGTGCCGCCGCGCGCGAGCTCGAGGATCTCGCGCATCAATTCCTGCTTGGCCGCAACGTCGATGCCGCGCGTGGGCTCATCGAGTATCAGCACGCGCGGATGAGTCGCGAGCCAGCGCGCGATGATGGCTTTTTGCTGGTTGCCGCCCGACAGCTGGCCGATGGGAGTCTCGATGCTGGCCGTCTTGACCCCGAGAGCGGCGACGAGTTTTTCGGCAATCTGCCGCTGCTCGGCAACCGGCAGGAATTCCTTGAGCCCGAGGCGCGCCTGCAATGCCAGCGCGATGTTCTCGCGCACCGAAAGATCGGCGACGATGCCGCTGTGCTTGCGGTCTTCCGGACAGAAACCGAGGCCTGCCCGCAGCGCGTCGGCGGGATCGTCGATCTTCGCCGGCTTGCCATCGATGCTGATCTCACCGGTGTCGCGTCCATCGAGCCCGAACAACAGGCGTGCGAGCTCGGTGCGGCCGGAACCTAACAACCCGGCGAGCCCGAGTACTTCTCCGGCGGCGAGCTCGATGTCCATGGGTTTGAGTTGCCCGCGGCGCGAGATGTTCTTCGCGGCGAGCACGGGTGGTTTGCCGGCGGCGTCCGGCTCGTGAGCCGGTGCCGCCGCCTTTTCCACGGCCGCGACTTCGCGGCCGACCATGGCGGCCACGAGGCCGCGTGCGTCGAGCTTGCCGCACGCGTATTCGCCGACGAACTTGCCGTTGCGCAACACGGTCATGCGGTCGCAGATCTCGTACACCTGGTCGAGGAAGTGCGTGACGAACAGGATCGCCACACCCTTGTCGCGCAGCCGGCGGATGAGGGCGAACAGCGCCTTCACCTCATCGGCATCGAGGCTCGAAGTGGGTTCATCGAGGATCAGCACGCGCGCATCCGTCGACACGGCTCGTGCCACGGTGGCGAGCTGCTGCAGGGCCGCCGGCAGACCGCCGGCAAGCTGCGTCACGTCGAGATCGATACCTAGCCCGGCCAGGAGGGCGCGCGCGCGATGTTCGGTTTCACGCCAGTCGATGCCGCCGCCGCGGCTCCAGGGCCTGCGCGGGTAACGGCCGGCGCAGATGTTCTCGGCGACCGACAGATTGGGCAGCAGGTGACTTTCCTGGTGCACGGCGCTGATCCCAAGGTGCTGCGCGTGGATCGGCGACTGCGGCCTCACCCGGCTGCCGAGTAGTTCGATGGTGCCGGTGTCCGGCGCGTAGACGCCGGTGAGCACCTTGATGAGCGTGGATTTGCCGGCGCCGTTCTGCCCCATCAGTGCGTGCACTTCGCCGGCGCGCAGTGTGAGCTCGACGCCGGCGAGCGCCTGCACGCCGGGGAAGGCGCGGGCTATGTCGCGCGCCTGGAGCACGATCGCGGCGTCGTGCGGCATCGGTTCAGTACTTGCGCGTCTGGATGTATTGCTTCGCCGTTTCCATGGTGAACATGGTCTCTTCGACGACCATGCGTTTAGGAATCGGCCTGCCGGCCACGACTTCGGTGACCGAGGTCATCAGTTGTGGGCCTAACAAAGGATTGCACTCGACGGTCGCATTGAGCTTGCCGGCGATCATCGCCTCGAACGCGCCTTTCACCGCGTCGATCGACACGATGAGGATGTCTTTTCCAGGCTTGAGCCCGGCTTCCTCGATGGCCTGGATGGCGCCGATGGCCATGTCGTCGTTGTGGGCGTACAGCACGTGGATCTTGCGGCTCTCGGCCTTGAGGATGGCCTCCATGGTCTCCTTTCCCTTGGTGCGCGTGAAATCCCCGGATTGGGATCGAATGATCTTCAAATGGGGATTTGCGGCAATGATTTCCTCGAACCCTTTCTTGCGATCGATCGCCGGCGCGGCGCCCACGGTGCCTTGCAATTCGATGATATGCACGTCGTCTTTCACGTCCTTGAACTTCTCGCTGACCCAGCGTCCGGCATTGCGGCCTTCTTCGACGAAGTCCGAGCCCAGGAAACCGACGTACAGCGACGGATCGCTGGTGACCGCGCGGTCGGTGAGGATCACGGGGATGTTGGCGGCCTTGGCTTCCATGAGCACGGTGTCCCAGCCGGTGGCCACCACCGGTGAAAACGCGATCACATCCACCTTCTGCGCAATGAAATTACGCAACGCCTTGATCTGGTTTTCCTGCTTCTGTTGCGCGTCGGCGAAGCGCAGGTCGATGTTCATGGTGGCGGCTGCGGCCTTGATCGATTCCGTGTTCGCCGTACGCCATTCGCTCTCGGCGCCAATCTGACTGAAGCCGAGCACGATGCGTTGATCCTTCGGTTCGCGGGCACAGCTCGCGAGCAGCAGTGTTGCCAGCGGGGCCACCAGCGAGAGCACAGCGAGTCGTCTTGAAAACTTCATCGTGATTCCCTCTGGGCCATTTCTACAGCGCGGTGGTCTCGTGCAGCGCGAGGCCGCCGGGCTCGATGAGCAGCTGGTTGATGAGCGGGTAGCCGAGTGCCGGCAGGTCGATCTCGAATTCGTCGCCGGCCTGGACGTTGATGTTGTCGACGAAGCTCACGGTCGCGGTCCCGAAGAAGTGCAGGTGCACGTCGCCGGGCACCCGATGCTGCTTGTACTTGAAGTGGTGGTACTCGAGATTGGCGAAGGTATGGCACATGTTCGCCTCGCCCGTGAGGAAGGGTTTCTGCCACAGCACCGCGCCGTCACGACGGATCCGGCTCATGCCTTCCAGGTGCGCAGGCAGTGCGCCGGTGTTGAGCATCGGCCCCACGCCGCACTGGCGCAGTTTCGAATGCGCCAGCAGTAGATAGTTGCGCCGCTCGGTCACGTGGTCGGAAAACTCGTTGCCGATGGCGAACCCCAGCCGGTGTGGCCGGCGGTTGTCATCGATGATGTACAGGCCGACGATTTCTGGCTCTTCGCCATGGTCTTCGGCGAAGTCGGGCGAGGCGATCGGCACGCCGGCGCCGACCACGTTGTGTCCGTTGCCCTTGTAGAACCATTCGGGCTGCATGCCGGGCTTTGCGCCTGCCGGTTTGCCGCCTTCAACGCCCCACTTGAACATCTTCATCGAGTCGGTGAGCTCGGCATCCTGCTGGTCGAGTTTCACGTGCATCTTGTCGCGAGCCGCGGCGCTGCCGAGGTGGGTGAGGCCCGTGCCGCTCACCAGGCAATGTCCCGGATCCGGATGCGTGAGCGGCGGCAGCAGCCGGCCTTCGCGCAGCAGGTCCAGATACGGAATGGGCGCGTCAACCGTTTCGGTGGACACCAGCTGCTCGAGGGTGCACCGCTCGTCTGCCGCCTGGCGCGCGAGTTGATAGGTGGACTCGTAGCGCGCCAGCGGCAACACCGTGCCATTGGCGTCCACGCGCGCCACACGCGTCAGTCCGGCGTCGGTGAATTGCAGGAGCCTCATAACCAGCCTGCGTCGACGATGTATTCCTGAGCCGAACACGCGCGGGCGTCGTCGGAAGCGAGGAACAGCGCCATGGCCGCCACGGCCTCAGGCGTCACTTTGTCGGGCAGCACCTGGTTGCGCTTGATCTCGAGCTCGCCCTCGGCGTCGAGCCACTTGTCGATCTGCCGCTCCGTCATGATCCAGCCGGGCGTGATCACATTGATGCGAATGCGGTGTTCGCCGAGCTCGGCGGCGAGGCCGCGCGTGAGGCCGATGACCGATGATTTGGCCGTCGTATAGACCGGCATGTTGCGCCCCTTGGCGCCGTAGGAGTTCGAGCCGAAGTTGATGATCGAACCGCCGCCCATTTTCTTCATGCCGGGCACCACCGCCTGGATGGCGAAAAACGCGGGCCGCTGGTTCACGGCGATGCGCGCGTCGTAATACTCGGGCGTGACGTCCATGAGCGCATGGCGATCGTCGTTGGCGACGTTATTGATGAGTATGTGGAAGTCGCCCAGCGCCTTGCCGGCATCGCGGATGGCCGCCTGCAGCGCGAGCACATCGGTGACGTCGGTCTTGCGATACCAGGGCCGTGGCAAGCCGTCTTTCTCTATCTTCTGGACCAGAGCCGCAGACGGAGCCTCGGCGTAGTCCACGAACGCCACCAGCGATCCTTGTCTCGCGAATGCTTCGCTCATACATGCGCCAATTCCCGAGCCACCGCCGGTGATGAAAACGCTGCGGCCGCGCAAGGATGGGTAGCTGGCGCCGCCCGAGAGGGCGGCGGAAGAGTCTCTGCGATCGACCGGCATGGACTTCCGCCTCAAAAAGCTAAGGTGCGCGAAACGCGCTGAAGTATAGATATTCCGGCGCCGCTTGTGCGAAGGTGCGGCCCTTCCCACTCAAGGCGAGACATGGATCCGAAGATGAAGCGGCGGTTGCGCAGTCAGGATTGGTTTGGAAAGAAGGACAAGGACGGCTTCATCCATCGCAGCTGGCTCAAGAACCAAGGCTATCCGGACGACCTGTTCGACGGCCGCCCGGTCATCGGCATCTGCAATACCTGGAGCGAACTGACTCCCTGCAATGGCCACTTCCGCGAGCTCGCCGAATTCGTGAAGCGAGGCGTGTACGAAGCGGGCGGATTTCCGCTCGAGTTTCCCGTGATGTCGCTGGGCGAGACCCAGCTCAAGCCGACGGCGATGCTGTTCCGCAATCTGGCCAGCATGGACGTCGAAGAATCGATCCGCGGCAATCCGATGGACGGCGTCGTGTTGCTCATGGGTTGCGACAAGACCACGCCCTCGCTGCTCATGGGAGCCGCGAGCTGCGACCTGCCGACCATCGGCATTTCCGGCGGGCCGATGTTGTCAGGGCGATTCCGCGGCAAGCAGATCGGCTCGGGCACCGGCGTCTGGCAGATGTCCGAGGATGTACGCGCCGGGAAGATGAGCCAGGAAGAATTCACGGCTGCCGAGTCATGCATGCATCGCTCCAAGGGCCACTGCATGACCATGGGTACGGCGTCGACCATGGCGAGCATGGTCGAAGCGCTGGGCGTCTCGCTGCCGGGTAATGCCGCTATTCCTGCCGTCGATTCGCGGCGCTACCGGCTGGCGCAGCTCTCCGGCCGGCGCATCGTCGAAATGGTGCGCGAAGACCTGGTGCTGTCGAAGCTCCTCACGCGCAAGGCATTCGAGAACGCCATCAAGGCGAACGCGGCCATCGGCGGGTCGACCAACTCGGTGGTGCACTTGTTAGCCATCGCCGGACGGCTCGGAGTTCCGCTGGCGCTCGAGGACTGGGACAAGCTCGGCTCGGAGTTGCCATGCCTCGTCAACCTGCAGCCCTCCGGTGAGTTCCTCATGGAGGACTTCTACTACGCCGGCGGATTGCCCGCGGTGTTGCGCGAGATATCCGGCGTGTTGAACCAGGACGCCATGACTGCCAACGGCAAGACCATGGGCGAAAACATCGGCAACGCGCCGGTGTGGAATCGCGAAGTCATCAAGGCCTTCGACGAGCCGTTCAAGGCGAAGGCCGGCATTGCCATCCTGCGCGGCAATCTCGCGCCGGACGGCGCGGTCATCAAGCCGTCGGCCGCCACACCCAAACTACTCAAGCATCGTGGCAAGGCGGTGGTGTTCGAGACCATCGAGGATTTCAAGGCGCGCATCGACGACGAAAACCTCGACATCGACGAAAATTCCATCATGGTGCTCAAGGGCTGCGGCCCGAAGGGTTATCCGGGCATGGCCGAAGTGGGCAACATGGCGCTGCCGCCGAAGGTGCTGCGCAAGGGCATCACCGACATGGTGCGCATCTCGGACGCCCGCATGAGCGGCACCGCGTATGGCACGGTGGTGCTGCACGTGGCGCCCGAGTCCGCCGCCGGCGGTCCGCTGGCGCTGGTCAAGACCGGCGACATCATCGAGCTCGATGTGCCCGCGCGCCGTTTGCACCTGGACGTCAGCGAGGCCGTGCTGGCGGAGCGCCGGGCCGCCTGGGTGGCGCCCGAGGCGCCCAGGCGCGGGTACTACAAGCTTTATGTCGAGCACGTGCAGCAGGCCGACAAGGGCTGCGACCTGGACTTCCTGGTGGGCGGCAGCGGCACGACAGTGACGCGCGACAGCCATTGAAAGGCGTCCCGCGACTCTTAACGCCGCCGAGGCGGCGGCGTCCATGCGATTTATTTTCACTTCGTAGGTAGGGCGCCGTTCGGCGTGCAACTTTCGCCGGGCCGAGCTTGTCGATAGCTGGGGTTGCGGGAATACTCACCCGCGGAGGCCTTCTGATTCGACGTCATCGCCGTTGGTTCGTGCATGTGCTGTCGCTCGCGCTGTTGTTCGCGCAGCTCGGCATGGTGGTGCACGCCAGTGCGCATCTCAATGCAGATCCCCACGCCCCGACACAGCAACAGCTCTGCGGCGAGTGCCTGTCGTTCGCGCCACTGCAGAACATGGCAGGCGATGCGTCCTCGGTCGCCCTCGCCGTCAACGTTTCCCGCGATCGGGCGCCTGATTGCGCACCGATCTCCCGTGCCCCGCATAGGGCTTTCACGGCATTCCGCTCCCGCGCACCGCCTTCAATCCTCTGACCGACAAGTACTCACGCCGGCACTCGATGTCGCGTGTTTGTTAGTTTCAGAGGAGAGATTCCATGACGATTTCCATGCCCATCGGGGCTCGTACACAGCCGCGTGGCGAATGCGGCGATACCCTGCTGCGCGCAGCGTTGCTCGTGACCACTATCTACAGCGCAGGCGCTGCGGCTGCAGACCCCTCATCGGCGATCGACACGGTGGTCGTCAGCGCCTCACCCATCACGCCGGAGGACAAGCTCGCGACGATCGTGGAATCCGTCGACCGTGACGAAATTCTGCGATCCGGCGGGGCCAATCTCGCGGATGCGCTCGCGAAAACTCCCGGCGTCACCGGTACCGGTTTCGCATCCGGGGCCAGCCGGCCCATCATCCGCGGCTTCGATTCGAGCCGGGTGCGCACGCTCGAAGACGGCATCGGCAGTTTCGATGTCGCCGACGTCGGTCCGGACCATGGGATTCCAATCGATCCGCTATCCGCGCAGAGAATCGAGGTCATCCGCGGCGCGGCCACGTTGCGCTACGGCAGCCAGGCGATCGGCGGTGTCATCAATGCCATCAACAACCGCATTCCCTCGCGCCTGCCGGACGAGCCGCTCGCCGCCGAGCTCACCGGCCTGTACGGCATCAATGCGGATACGCGCCAGGGGTCGGCGATGCTCGACGCGCGCTTAGGTTCGTTCGCCATGCATGCCGACGGGTTCAAGCGGAAAGCCGATGACTACGACATCCCCGGCGGCACGATGGCGAACTCCTTCTTCGAGGGCGACGGCTATTCGCTCGGCAGCTCTTATCTGTTCGACAAGAATCGTGTCGGCGCCGCCCTGATCCACTACGACTCGAGCTATGGAATTCCAGGCGAGGAGGCCTTCATCGACATGAAGCAGACCAAGGAGCTGCTGCGCACGTCGTTCGCACCGCAGATCGGCGCGTTCCACACCCTGACGATCGAAGGTGGCCACGCGGACTACGAACACAGCGAAATCGAGATCGAGACCGGCGAGGTTGGCTCGACGTTCAAGGATGACGAGTGGGATGCACGCATCGAAGCGTTGTTCAGCGCCATCGGCCCGTTTTCCGCCGCTGCGTTCGGCGCGCAACTCCAGAACCGGGAATTCTCCGCGCTGGGCGAGGGCGAGGACTATCTACTCCCCACCGAAACCAGGTCCGCGGCGGCGTTCGCCTTCGCGGATGCGCCGCTGTCCGGGCGCCTGCACCTGCATGTGGGCGCACGTGTCGAATCCGTGCATGTCGATGGGACGCCCGCGGATGAGGCCGAGACTTCGCGCAGCTTCACGCCCGTGAGCGCATCGGCCGGGTTGCTGTTCGACGCCACCGATGCGCTGCGACTCGGCTTGACGCTGTCGAGCGCCGCGCGGGCGCCGGGGCAGACCGAGCTGTACGCGCGCGGCCCGCACGAGGCTACCGCTACGTTCGAGACCGGCAACCCCGAGTTCGACGTCGAGCGCGCGAATTCGCTGGAAGCGACGCTGCGGTATGAGGCAGGAAACTCTGCATTCGAAGCTGCCGTGTGGAGGTCGGCATTCAGTGACTACATCTTCGGCAACCTCACCGGACGCACCTGCGACGACGAAGGGGACTGCGTTGACGGCGACAGCGCAGAGCTTGCCGAGCTCATCTACGAGCAACGCGACGCGACCTACTGGGGCGCTGAAGCAAAGGCCACTGTCAACCTGTTCGAAGGAGCGAAGGGTGAGCTCCAGGGCGTCGCGCTGGCGGACTATGTGCGCGCGTCACTCGAGGGCGGCGGTGAAGTGCCGCGCATCCCGCCGTACCACGTGGGAGTCGGACTCGATTGGGATGGGACGCGGATCGGCGCTGGCGTCCTGGTGAAATACACTGGAGCCCGCGACGAACACCTGGGCACGGCCGAGACGGCGACCTCAGGCTTCGTGTCGCTCGATGCGCAGGCGCTCTGGCGTCCATTCGCGAAGAGTCCCGATGTCGAGATATCACTCGTGGGACGCAACCTGACCGATCGGCTGCAGCGTAATGCGGTCTCTCTCAACAAGGACGAAGTGATCATGCCGGGCCGCGAGGTTCGCCTCATGGTTCGGGCGATGCTCTGAACGCAGGTGCAGCAAGGCGCGTCTGCCACTGCAGACGCTGTCTTGCCGCCCGTCAGATTCGAATCACGGCAGGAGCACCGGAATGATTACCACTCCGCGTACGCTCGGTGCCTGGCAACGCTCGCGTCGGCGCAGCCGTTTCGCATCTGCCGCATTCGCGACGTTTCCCAAGGACCGGTCGCATCCGCCGCGCGAATGGGCGCAGCGGTTCTTCAATGTCCAGCGCTGGACCGAATTCCCCAAGGGTGGGCATGTCGCCGCCATGGAGCAGCCAGAGGCGCTGGCGGAGGACATTCGCGAATTTTTCCGGCCGCTGAGAAACGACGGAAACGAGAACAGAAGCGGGCGTTGAGGCGTGCGGCTAGAATGCCCGCGACGCGCCCGTAGCTCAGCTGGATAGAGCACTTGGCTTCGAACCAAGTGGTCGGCGGTTCGAATCCGTCCGGGCGCGCCACAATCTGGTTGCGATCGATGCCCGCCTAACTGAATGGGAACATGTTGCCCGCCTGGTGCATTGAGGCGATATGGCTGTAGCTTCCGATGCCGACTTCACCAACCGTCCCGCGGGATGGCGTTCCCTGGCCGACCTGCCTGACGACCGGCTGGTCGAGCTCACGCGGCAACGCAATCGGGTGGCCTTCGAAGCGCTGATGCGTCGCCACAATCGCCGGCTGTTCCGTGTCACGCGCAGCGTGCTGCGCGATGGCGATCTGGCCCAGGACGCTGTGCAGGAAACCTATCTTCGGGCCTTCACCAATCTCGACAGTTACCAGCCGCGCGGCAAATTCGGCGCCTGGATCACGCGAGTAGCGCTCAACGAAGCGCTGATGATGCGCCGGCGCATGCGTGGCGACACGATCTCGCTCGACGAGGTCGGCGACGACGCGCTCGTGGCCGAAGACGCCACCATGAGCGACGCGCCCACCGCGGACCAGTTCGTCGAGGCGGCGCATGCGCGCGCCCTTCTCGAACACGCCATCGATGCGCTGCCGGAGAATTTCCGCACGGTGTTCGTGCTGCGAGCCGTGGAAGGTCTCGACGTCCGCGAAACCGCGGAGAGCCTCGATATCAACGCCGCCACGGTACGCACGCGCCTGTTCCGGGCGCAGCGCCTGCTGCGCGTCGAGCTGTCGCGGCGGCTGCATGGCGAAAGCACTGAGATTTTCGACTTCGGGGCCGAGCGTTGCGATCGGGTCGTGGCTTACGTGTTTGCGCACCTGCCATCCTAACTACCGCAAGGGTCTTATTCGGGAGCCAGCTCTTCCAGCGGGATGACCGGCGAGCGTTTGACGGTTTCGAGCACGATAGACGAGGTGACGTCGCGCACGCCATTGACCCGCAGCAGGCGCCGCATGGTGAAGTCCGACAACGCTTCGATGTCGCGCACGATGACGTGCAGCAGGAAATCCATCTCACCGGTCATCGTGTAGCAGGCGAGCACTTCCGGTCGGTCGATGAGGGTGCGCCGGAAGCGCTCGACGATCTCGTCGGAGTGCTGCTCCAGCTTTATCTGCACGATCGCCTGGATGGTTTGACCGACCCGTTTCGGATCGACGATCGCCGCGTAGCCCTGGATCAGGCCCGACGTCTCGAGCGCGCGGATGCGGCGCGCGCACGGGGTGGCCGAGAGGCCGATGCGTTCCGCCAGATCGGTCACGCTGATACGTCCGTCCCGTTGCAGCACATCGAGAATGCGGCGATCCGTCTTGTCGAGCTTCATATGTGGCTAATTTAACCACAATCCGTCGAAAAATTAGCGAATAGCACCCATTTTCACAGCCTCCCCTGACAGAAATAGCCATATTCCTGCAAACCTCGCGGGCGAAGATGCTGCATGGCCCGACTCCCCGCTGCCCCGACCCATTCGCCCGTGACCCTGCGCGGCGACTATGCCAACTCCGCCGCCGATTTCCGGGTGGTGCAAAACTACGACTCTTACACCACCGACGAACAGGCCATCTGGCGCACGCTGTACGAGCGCCAGCTCGGAATGCTCACCGAACATGCGGCGCCGGAATTCATGGCCGGCCTGCGATTGTTAGGCGCCGACGCGCACCGGATTCCGGTGCTCGAGGAGGCCAGCGAGCGATTGCAACGGCTCACGGGGTTCGAAGTGATTGGCGTGCCGGGCTTGATTCCGGAGGCGGATTTCTTCGCGCACCTTTCTGAACGCCGATTCCCGGTCACGGTCTGGATGCGCCGGCGCGATGAGCTCGACTACCTGGTCGAGCCGGATCTGTTCCACGATTTCTTCGGTCATCTGCCGATGCTCGCGCACACGGTGTTCGCGAATTTCATCCAGGCGTACGGCGCCATCGGCGCGCATGCGCGGTCGCCGGCCGCGCTGAAGATGCTGGCCCGGCTGTATTGGTACACGGTGGAGTTCGGGCTGGTGCGCACGTCGCGGGGCCTGCGCGCCTACGGTGCCGGCATACTGTCCTCGAGTGGCGAGACCATCTATGCCACCCGCGCCACCGGACCCGCGCGCATTGCCTTCGATCTGCCCCGCGTGCTGCGGACCAACTACCTGATCGACGCCTACCAGAAAACCTATTTCGTGCTGGACGACATCGAGCAGTTGTTCGACAGCGTACTTGCCGCCGACTTCGAAGCGTTGTTCGCCCAAGCTGACCTGCCGGCTTACGAACCGGATGCCCGCTTGCCCACCGACCAGCCCGCATCGATTTCCACGTCCTGAAGCGCCTCGCGCCGCGCGGCATTCGCCGGTAAGCTCCGGCGCCGATGCCGACGCGCGCGCGAGCAACCCAGTCATCACTTTCAGTCTCGCTCCGGCGTATCGATCTCGATCGTGGCGAGCGCGCAGTGCTGCGCGACGTGAACTGGCGCATTCATGCCGGGCAGCGCTGGCTGCTCATCGGCGGCAATGGCGCCGGCAAGACACAGCTGCTCAAGCTGGTGGCGGGCAGCGTGTGGCCCAAGCCGACAGGCCGCGAGGCGCGCCGTTACCGCTTCCAGGGCGAGAGCTTCGACACGCCCGCCGGCATTGCCGACGAGATTGCCTACGTTGGTGCCGAGCGCCAGGACCGGTACGAACATTACGACTGGAACTTCCGCGCGCGCGAAGTCGTGGGCACGGGAGCGCAGCGCACCGATATTCCCATGCGCGAGCTCGAGCCCGCCGAGCAGGTGCGCGTTGGCGCGCTGATGAAGCGACTGGACATCGATGCGCTCGCCGAACGCCGCTTTCTCACGTTGTCGTACGGCGAGCGGCGGCTGGTGCTCATCGCGCGGGCGCTCGCCAGCCGGCCGAAGCTGCTGCTGCTCGATGAAGTCGCCAACGGGCTCGACGCGCGCAATCACGCGCGATTTCTTCGCTGGCTGAACAGCACCGCCCGCTCGCGCATGCCCTGGGTGTTTGCCACGCATCGACGCTCAGACGTTCCCGACTCGATGACGCACTTGATCGAGCTGGATCGCGGAGAAGTGAAGAGCAGCGGGGCCATGTGGCCTGGCAAGGCCCGCGTGCTGCTGCAACAGGAGGCGAAGGAATTCCTGTCACGCAAAACGCCGGCGCGAAGCCGGCCGCGCAGGCGCCGCGTGCTGGTCGCCCTGCGCCATGCCGATGTACATGTCGACGACGCGCATATTCTCTCTCACATCGATCTGGAGGTGCGCAGTGGGGATTGCTGGGTCGTGCATGGACCGAATGGCTCGGGAAAATCCACGCTGCTGAGAACCATCTATGGAGATCACGCGGTCGCCTCACACGGCAGCATCACGCGCGCGGGTATCGTCCCGGGAGTGCCGCTCGAGACCTTCAAGCTGCGCACCGCGTACGTCGCGCCGCACCTGCAGACCTGGCACAAGCCCGCGATGGCGGTCATGGAAGTGGTGGCCTCGGGCCGGCACGCGAGCATCGGGTTGAACGATGCCATCACGGCCAGCGACCGCACTCATGCCGAACGCGCCTTGCGGCGCTTCGGGATGTTTGCCATGCGGTCGCGTACGCTCGCCGAGATGTCATACGGACAGGCGCGGCGGATACTGTTCGCGCGCGCCTGGGCACGCGAGCCCTCGCTGGCGTTGCTCGACGAGCCATTTGCCGGGCTGGATCGCGAAACGCGCGCGGCGCTTACGCGCCGGCTCAACGACTGGCTGGCGGAGGGCGGGAGCTGCGTGATCGCTACGCACCATCGCGAGGAGTGGCCGGCGCACACCACTCACATCCTGGAGCTCGACGGTGGGCGCGCGGTTTCGAATCACGCGCTGGGTGAGGCATGAAGATACTGAAGCTGTCGTTGTTGTTAGCGGTGGCCACGGTTGGAGCGGCACTGCTCTTCAATCCTGCCGACCTGCGCCGACGGACCGTGGCCATGTTCGCCGGCAGCGAAAGCCTCGCGTACCAGGAGCCGCGCGTCGTGGTGCGGCTGACTGCCGGCCCCACGCAACCGAAGGTTTCCCCCGCCGAGGCGGGCATCGACATGGCAGGAATCCAGGCGGCAGTGGACTATGCCGCAGCGCGCAACACGCGTGCGCTCGTCATCGGCCACGGCGGACACATCGTATTCGAGAAATACTGGGACGACAGCTCGCTCGAGACACCGGTGGACCTGTCCGGGTTCACCCCGGCATTGACCGCGCTGCTGCTCGGCGTAGTCATGAACGATGATCGTTCGATCAATCTCGACGCGCCGCTTGCCGGCTACATCGCCGAATGGGCGGAAGATCCGCGTGGCGCGATCAGCTTGCGGCAGCTGGTCACGCGCACCAGCGGTTTCGCCAGCGCCGCAGGCTGGCCGTGGCCGGGTAGTCGCGCGGCGGGTTATGCGCTGAGCACCGATCTGCGTGCGACCTTGCTCGCCTGGCCGCTCGATCCGGCACTGCGGGCGGGCGAGTCGCCCGAGGACGTGAGCGCGGACATCCTCGCGCTGGCGCTCGCCGAGAGGTTAGAGCAGCCCTTCGACAAACTACTGGCGCTGCGCGTCTGGCAGCCGATCGGTGCCGGGGACTTTTCGCTGGCGCGCGGCGCGCGCGCCGGTTGCTGTATTCGCGCCCGGATCGGCGATTGGATGCGCATTGGTGAGGCGCTCGCCAACGATGGCGTATTCGAAGGCAATCAACTGACCCCGCCGCGCTATGTCGGCCTCATGCTGAAGTCCACGCATGAGAATTCACCGGTCGGATTCTTTACACGCACGGGCGGCCGATTCGCTGCGCGCGATGTGGCGTGGCTCGAAGCGGCCGGCAAACAGCGACTGTGGGTGGTGCCGTCGCTGCGCTTGGCGATCCTGCGCGTTGGCGCCGAACCGGCGGAGTCCCAAGGCTGGGACGAGGCGATGATTCCCGACAGCATCATTCGCAACATGAAGGGTTGGCAGCCGTCGCAGGCAGGCGAGGGCGTGGACCCCAACAAGTTCGCCCCGCACTAAGAGCGTGGTACCGGGTCGGGAATCTCGGGAGAAGCGAGATACCCAGCACAGGCAAGTTTGTCGGTGGCGCTTCTCCCGAGATTCCCGACCCGGTACCACTCAGCCGAAGGTCAGTGAAGTCTCGAAGATTTCCACGGCCTGGCCGACGATCCACACGCCCTCGAGCTTGCCGGCGCTGAATTCCAGCTCGACGTCGACGCGGCCCGCACGATGCACGTGATGGCCCTGCGCCCCGGTGAACTGCGCGGTCGCGCCGTCGTGTGGCAACAGGCCCTGTTCGGCGAGATACGCGCCTAACAACCCGTGCGCATTGCCGCTGACCGGATCCTCGGGTATGCCGAGCGCCGGGCAGAACATGCGCGATTCGGTCAGGCAGCCGGCGAGTCCGTGAGTCAGCGTGAACACGAAGAAGCCCGCGGCGCCGAGCTGGGCGGACAACGTGGTCAGGCGCGAAAAATCCGGCTTGAGCTGCTTCAGCTGTTCGGTGCTGCGCACACCGATCATGAGGCGCGTGCCGGCGCCGCCGACGATGCGCAATGGACAACGCGTATCGATGTCCCCGGTGGATAGCGCCAGCGAGTCGAGCACCGCGAGACGCTCCCGATCGTTGAGCTGACGGCCGAGAGGTGGCGCCGGCTGGCGCACGGCAATTCGGCGCGCACCGCCTTCACCGCGCACTTCGATGTCGACGAGCCCTGATTTCTGGCGTTGGCGCATGCGGCCGCCATTCCCATGAGGGCCGGGGGCGCCGTCGCGTGACAACACGAAATGCGTGGCGACGGTGGCATGACCGACGAAGCTCGCCTCGGTGCGCGGCGTGAAGAAACGCACGCGCAGATCGTGATCCGCACCGTCGGGCTTGAGCACGAAGGCCGTGTCGGCGTTGTTGAGCTCGCGCGCGATGGCGAGCATTTCCGCGTCGCTCAGGGTGTCTGCGTCGAGCACCACACCCGCTGGATTGCCGGTAAAGCGATCCGTGGTGAAGGCGTCGACCTGGAAGATGCGGATGCGGCGGCTCATCGGGGCGCGAATTCTACCCGCAAACCCGCGTCACTCAAGCTGCAATTCCGTTAGTATGCGTCTCGCCTCGGGGTGGCCAGTGCGTTCCGCACCGGCCTGAGACGCGGATGGTCCGCGAACCCGTAGAACCTGATCCGGCTAGTACCGGCGGAGGGATAGGGATGCACTCTTCATTGCGCGCCGCGTGCGCGATTCCATTCTTGTTTGTCACAGTTGCGGCGGCCGCTGCGGATTCGCCGCTCGACGAAGTGGTGGTCACGGCCGAGTTGCGCGATCGCGCGCTACGCGATCTGCCGGCCAGCGCCACTGTGCTCGATGCCCATACGCTCGAGTTTGCCGGCGTGCAGCACTTCCAGGACGTGCTTGCGCTCGTGCCAAATCTCAACTGGTCGGCCGGCACGTCGCGCCCGCGATTCTTCCAGCTGCGCGGCATTGGCGAGCTCGAACAGTGGCAGGGCGCACCCAATCCGTCGGTGGCCTTCCTCATCGACGGCGTCGATTTCTCCGGCGTCGGCATGCCGGCGACGTTGTCCGATGTCGAACGCATCGAGGTGCTGCGCGGACCGCAAGGCACCGCCTACGGCGCCAACGCGCTCGCCGGGCTCATCGCCATCAACACGCGCAACCCTGTGCGGGAGTACGAGCTCAACGCGAATGCCACGGTTGGCGACTACGGCACGTACGGTGCGAACGGGGTTCTGGGTGGACCCGTGGGCCAGGGAGAATCCGCGTGGCGCCTGGTCGCCGGCAACTATCGCAGCGACGGCTTCCGCCGCAACGCCTACCTCGATCGCGACGACACCAATGGCTACGACGAAACCAGCGCACGCTTCAAACTACACACGCAGCCGTCGGAAACGCTGCGCGCGGATTTCACCGCCATGTGGGTGGATCTGGACAACGGTTACGACGCGTTCGCGTTGGACAATTCCCGCACCACGTTGTCCGACAGGCCCGGGCAGGATACGCAGCTCGCGCGTGCGCTGGCGATGCGCCTCGACTACACCGGCGCCCGTGCATTCGACCTCGTGAGCCGCACCAGCGTCGGCACGTCGCGCAGTGTGTACTCCTTCGATGGCGACTGGGGCAACGATGCCGCCTGGGGCACGAACGCGCCCTATGACTACTTCCAGCGTTTCGATCGGGACCGGCGGACGCTCAGCGAGGACCTGCGCATCGTCTCGCGCGACAACGTCGATCGCGGCGCTAAATTTGCCTGGCTCGCGGGTGTGTACGCGTTGCGTACCGATGAGGAGGTGCAGCAGCACGACGTCTATCACGACCTCTTGTTTGGTGACGGCGAGCTTCAGCGTGACAGTGATTATCGCGCCACCAATCTTGCAGCCTACGGCGAGGTCGAGTGGCGGCTCGGGGCGGCAACGGTGTTGAGCGTAGGTGGTCGCGGCGAGCGTCGCAGCGCCACCTACCGCGACACCGAGGGTGCCGATTTTTCACCGGACGAAAGCATGTTCGGTGGTTCGGTCCGCCTCCGCCGCGCAATCGGTGAGCGCGCCAGCGCCTATCTGACGGTCGCGCGCGGTTACAAGGCGGGCGGGTTCAACATTGGCGCGCTGGTCCCGGAAGACCGCCGTAGTTACGACACCGAAACTTTGCACAGTCTCGAGTTGGGCGCGCGTACTTCGAATGCCGACGAGTCACTGGCCGTCGACCTGGCGCTCTTCTATATGCGTCGCAAGGACCAGCAGGTGCCGACGGGCGAGCAACTCGAACCGGGGAATCCCCTGAGTTTCGTCCTGTACACGGACAATGCGGCACGCGGCGAGAACTTCGGGCTCGAAGCGACGCTGCGCTGGCAACCCGTGCCGGCATTGTTGCTAGACCTGCGCGCAGCGTGGCTGGAGACGCAGTATCTGGGCTACGAATTCGGCGATCGCAGCCTCGGTGGACGGGAGCAGGCACACGCTCCGCAGTATCAATTCGATGTCGGCGTGGAATATCGTGGTGCGAAAGGGCTGTTCGCGCGCATCGATTTCGCCGGGCTCGACGATTTCTACTTCGATGCCTCGCACGATGAGCGTGCACCCGCTCGATTGCTCACTCATTTGAAGGCCGGCTTCGCCCAGGACCGGTGGCGCGCCGAAGTTTGGGTCAGGAACGTGTTCGACAGGTACTATTCGCAGCGTGGTTTCCGTTTCGGCCTCGAGCCGCCGGATTCCATTCCGACTCGTTACGTGCAGGCTGGGGATCCGCGCCATGCGGGCGTGACGGTGACGTACACTTTTCGCTGACGGAGAACAGATGAACATCGGCGTCGAGATCAGCCTGTACCCCCTGCACGACGATTACATCCCGCCGATTCGAGGATTCATCGACCGCCTCAACGCCGATGGCCGGTTCAAGGTCATGACCAACGACATGAGCACGCAGGTCTTCGGTCGCTATGACGAAGTCATGGACGCGCTGACACGCGAGTTGCGCCCGACGTTCGAGCGCGACGGCAAGGCGATATTCGTCATGAAGGTTCTCGGCCCGCTGGGCTAGAAGAAGTTGACCTCGACATCGTGACCCTGTCGAACGAAGTGCTCAAGATCTTCGAGATGCTCGCGTTGCTCGCGGGCGTGGCGTACACCGTGCTTGCCGCGCTCCGCAACCGCCTGTGCTGGATCGCCGGGGCGGTCGGGTCGGCATTCCTCGCCATGTTGTCTGGCCTGCAAGACCTGCCCATGCAGGCTGGTCTGCAGGTGTTCTACGTCGGCATGGCGGCGTATGGCTGGTGGCAATGGACCCGCACCAGCACCGGCGGGCAGTTGCCGATTGCCAGATGGCCGCTGCGTTGGCACATCATGGCTGCGCTCGGCATCACGCTGCTGTCCTTTCTCAGTGCGCATTGGCTCGCCGAAAAAACCAAGGCCGCGTGGCCATTGCTGGATTCCCTAACCACCTGGTTCAGTCTGTTCGCGACCTGGCTGCAGGCCCATGCCAAAATCGAAAACTGGCTTTATTGGATCGCCATCGATGGAGTGCTGGTGTTTCTTTTCTACGTGCAGGAGTTGCCCTACATCGCCTTTCAGTTCGCCCTGCTCACCGTGCTCGCGACGGCGGGATTCATCGCCTGGCGCCGGCGTCTGCATCTGCAGGCGGTGACCGCATGATCGACGCAGCGTTGCTCGAGCACGTGCCGGGTTGTGAAAACGGCGATGTACCGTATTCGCAAGAGCTCATCGGTGGCGGCAAGGTCAATCGCAGCTTCCTGGTGCGCACGCGCCGCGGGCGTTTCGTGGTTCGCCTCAATGAAAATGCCGTGTCGGATCCGGGGCTCGACCGCGCCCGCGAGCTCGCGCTGCACACGGCGGCTGCAAGCGCCGGCCTCGCGCCACAGGTCATCTACGCCGCGCCCGACCAGTCCTGCCTGATCACCGACTATGTGGACGGTCGGCTCTGGACGCCGCATTACTTCACGCGCATGCGCGACCTGCGCTCGCTTGGCCAGCGCTTGCGCTCGCTGCAAGCGGTGGCGGCACCGGCAATCGCCCGGTTCGACCCGATCGCTTCCGCGCGCGCGTACGCCGACATCATTCTCGCCAACCACCAGGACGATGAGGGGCGCATCCAGTTCTTGTTAGCCGGCGGCACCGAAGCGTTGGAGCGGTCGGGAACGTCGCGGCGCGCGCCAACCATCGTGCACAGCGACCTGCATCACGGCAACGTGCTCACCGCCGATCGCGTCTATTTCATCGACTGGGAATACGCACAGGTCGGTGATCCGCTGCTCGACCTCGCGTGCGTCATGGCCTACTACCCGCGCGCCGTGCCACATGCCGCGCTGCTGCTCGAGGCGTCGGGGCTCGCCGAAACCGGTGCGACGCCCGAGATGCTTGGCGAGCTCACCAACGTTTTCACCCTCATCACATACCTCTGGTACCGCGCACGCCGCGTGTCCCGCAACGTGCCGGCGACCGACCTGCAGCTCGAATCCGCGGCGCTGCGCCGCCTGCTCGCGCTGGCGCCTGACGGCCAACCTCGGCACACTAGCGGCGCGGATTCGCGCGAAACTTCGGGGCTTCAGAAAAGGAATGGCGACGTTGCAGGTGATTGATCGGGACGGTGTTTCCCACGATGTGGAGTGCAAGCCGGGGCTGAAAGTGATGGAAGTGTTGCGCGAACTGGATTACGGCGTCGCGGCAATCTGTGGCGGAATGTGCTCCTGCGCCACCTGCCACGTCTACGTCGACCCAGCCTGGGCAGCCAAACTGCCGCCGCCCATGTCGGACGAACGTGACCTGCTCACCGAGCTGTCGCATTATCGTGAGACCTCCAGGCTGTCCTGCCAGGTCGAAATCACACCGGCGCTGTCCGGCCTCAAGGTCACGATTGCCGAAGACGAATAGCGAGCAAGTCGGGTAACACGATGTCTTTTTCCTCGACCTGGATGTACCTGTTCGCCATCATCGGTGGCGGCATCGCGATCTGGCGCATCTGGCAGAACCTCAACAAGCTGCGCACGCGCAAGAACGATACCTGGGATGCGCGCCTCATCGACCAGTTGCGCAAACACGGCTCCGACCCTTTCAAGCCGCACGACGTGGATTTCTTCATGGCGTTTCCTGCGCGAGGCTCCGCCGAGTCGCTGGCCGCGCAGCTCAATGCCGAGGGCTTCGAGACCGATGTCGTCGATTCGCCGGAGAACGGCGATCTGCGTTACAGCCTGCACGCCCACAAGTCGATGAAGCTCACCGTGCCCGACATGCAGGCGCTGAGCCGCCGGCTCACGGATGCGGCCAAGGAAAAGGAAGGGCGGTACGACGGCTGGGCCGCCAAGCCAGTGGCCCGCACCGACTAGCTACTGCTTTTTCTCGGTCTGTTTTTTCACGGCTTCCGCTGCCGCCTTGATTGCCTCCGGGTCACCGAGATAGCCGCTCTTCACAGGCTTGAGTTTGGTGTCGAGCTCGTACACCAGCGGCACGCCGGTGGGAATGTTGAGCTCGGTGATGTCGGCTTCACTCACGTTGTCGAGCATCTTCACCACCGCGCGCAGGGAGTTGCCGTGCGCGGCCACCAGCACGTTCTTGCCCGCCAGCAGCTCCGGCACGATGCGGTCATTCCAGAACGGCAACACGCGCGCGAGCGTGTCCTTGAGCGATTCGGAGGCTGGCAGCAGCCGCGGGTCGATGCTGGCGTAGCGGCCGTCGAAGCCAGGGTGGCGCGCATCGTCGAGCGGCAATGGCGGAGGCGGGATGTCGTAACTGCGGCGCCAGATTTTCACCTGCGCTTCGCCGTGCTTCGCGACCGTCTGCGCCTTGTCTAGCCCCTGCAGCGCGCCGTAATGACGTTCGTTGAGGCGCCAGCTGCGCTCCACCGGCAGCCACATGAGATCCATCTCGTCGAGAACTAGCCACAGAGTCCGGATGGCACGCTTGAGGACGGATGTGAACGCGATGTCAGGTACCAGGCCCGCCTTCCTGAGCTCGACGCCCGCCGATTTCGCTTCGATGAGTCCCTGAGCCGACAGGTCGACGTCATGCCAGCCGGTGAAAAGATTTTCGACGTTCCACGTGCTCTGGCCGTGTCGAACCAGTATGAGTTTTCCGGGACTGGACTTGCCTGGCATGCGGGCTCTCTCCGTTGGGGAGCGCAATGTTAACCGCTCAATTGCGGAAATGCGCGTCGAGCCCGAGCTCGCACCGTGTCTTGCGTTGCCGCCGGGTTTCCGCAAGCACCGCAAGATTCGCCGGCAGCGCGCTGCGCGATGCCGGTGCATGGTGCAGGTGAATGGCGATGCCGCCAAACAAGAGCGTCTGGCGCTTCACGCCGGCGTTTTCGAGCCGCGCGGCGAGCTCCTTGTCTTCCGGTCCCCAGCCCTCGATGGCTTCATTGAAACCGTTCGCTCGCATGAGGTCGGCGCGCCAGAAGCCCTGGTTACATCCCTTGATGGCGATGAATTGGTTGCCGAGGCGGCGCGCGAGGGTGCTCAGCACCGGTGAGTGCAGTAGATAGGCGCGGCGCACGGCGCCCAAACCGGGCGACCACAGTCGCGGTCGAGTCGCCGGCTGCGCGATCAGCGCCCGCGTGAGCGCCGCGTCGGCGAGCACACGCACGCCCTGAGTGTAGAAGCCGGCGCGCGCCTGCCGCGCGTGATCGGCGATGAAATCCGGGTGCAGCAGCATGTCGCCGTCGATGAAGACCAGGTAGTCCATCTGCGTCGCGCCGATCGCGAGGTTGCGCAGGCGGGTGAGCCGGAATCCCTGGTGCGGCTGGCAGACGAGCCGCGCCGGCACGGCAGACCGCGCGATGAAAGCCGTGACCAGCTCGCGGGTCGTCGCACCCGAGCCATCATCGGCCACGATCACTTCGTCGGGAGGCAGCGACAGGCGCGCGACGCTGTCGAGTACGGCCGCCAACGCGTCGGGGCGCTCGTACGTGGTGATCGCCAGCGCGATGCGCATTGCTCGCGCCTAGAGGCTCGCGAGATTGCGCACCGCATCCACGCCCACCGTGAGAGTGGCGAAGTCGGTCGTACCCACGGCGCGCATCTCGGTCAGCGTGCGCTTCCAGCTGGCGAGCGCGTCGTTGCGCTGCGACCCCCAGCGTGCGACCCGTTCGTGGGCGCGCGCCGCGCCGCGTGCGTTCAATACCTGCTGGGTGATTTCGCGATGCGCGCGCATCGCGGCATCGCGCAGTCCGGTGCGCGCGGTCGCCTGCCACGGGCCGTCGACGCCGAGCCGGTCGATTTCACCGTGCAGCCAGTCGAGGCCCAGCGTGACGCCAAGCTCGAAATACACGCGCGCCACGTCCGCCACGGGCACGCGCTCGTTTCGCGCCAGCGCGACAATATCCAGAGCCGGTTCGAGCAACGACAGCCTGGCGACACGCCGCGCAAGTTTTTCCGGCACGCCGTTCGCCGTGAGCTCGGCGAACGTGGCGTCCTGCACTGCGAATGCCTCACCGCCCAATCCCAGGTCGCCGCCGTTGGTGAGTTGTTCGACACCGGCGCGCAATTCGCGCACGGCGTTTTCGATGTGCAGGTCGCGGGCCCGTTCGCGCAGCAGCCAGTAGCTCGCGTGTCGCAGCAGCCGGCCGGTGCGATACAGCATGGCGTACTGCACGTTCGCGGCGACCTGGTTGTCCAGCGATTCGATGTCGGCCCACAAAGAGCGCATGGAGAAAATTTCGCGGGCGATGGTATACGCGCGGGAAATCGCCGCGGGACTGGCTTCGGTGTCTTCCTGGGCCCGGGCCACGAACACCGGCCCCATGCGATTGACCAGGCTGTTGGTGGTGGCCGTGGCGACGATCTCGCGGCGCAGGCGGTGCCGTGGAATCTCGCGCGCATAACGATTGCGCACGGGTCCGGGGAAATAGCGCTGCACTTCACTGGCGAAGTACGGATCGTCCGGCAGATCGGAGTCGAGCAGATGATTGCTGAGCCAGATCTTGCTGTAGGCCAGCACCACCGCAAGCTCCGGCCGCGTGAGACCGAGGCGTTGCTTGCGTCGCTCGGCGAGTTCGTCGTCGCCCGGCAGGAATTCGATGGCGCGATTGAGATGTCCGCCGCGTTCCAGCGCGCGTATCAGGCTCTGGTATTCGGACAGCCGCTCGGGTGCGCGCTGTTCCAGCACGGACACGGCCTGGCTTTGCAGGTAGTTGTTGCGGAGCACGAGCGCGGCAACTTCGCTCGTCATGCTGGCCAGTAGTTTGTTGCGCGCCGGGCGCGTGAGTTTCCCGCGGCGCTCGACTTCCGACAGCAGGATCTTGATGTTCACCTCGACGTCCGAGGTGTTGACGCCGGCGGAGTTGTCGATGAAGTCGGTGTTGATGCGGCCGCCAGACTTTTCCGGCCCGCCGGATTGCGCGTACTCCACGCGGCCGCGTTGCGTTGCGCCCAGGTTGCCGCCTTCGCCGATCACCTTGGCGCGCAGCTCGCGGCCGTCGGCACGGATGGCGTCATTGGCGCGATCGCGTACTTCGCCATGCGATTCGTCGCTGGCCTTCACGTAGGTGCCGATGCCACCGTTCCACAGAAGATCCACCGGCATGCGCAGGATGGCGCGCATGACTTCGACAGGCGTTGCCGCTAGCGCTTCGAAACCGAGCAGGGTGCGGGCCTCGGAACTCAGTGGAATCGATTTCGCGGAACGCGGCCATATGCCACCACCGCGCGAGAGGAGCTTGCGCGAATAGTCATCCCAGCTCGAGCGCGGCAGCGCGAACAACCTTTCGCGCTCGCGAAAACTCGCACCGACATCAGGGTTCGGATCGATGAAGATGTGACGGTGATCGAAGGCGGCGAGGAGCCGCGTGTATTTCGACAACAGCATCCCGTTGCCGAACACGTCACCTGACATGTCGCCGATGCCGGCGCAGCTGAAGTCCTGCGTCTGGATGTCGCGGCCGATTTCGCGGAAATGCCGCTTGACGCACTCCCACGCGCCACGCGCGGTGATTCCCATGCCCTTGTGGTCGTAACCCGCGGAGCCTCCCGAGGCAAAGGCGTCGCCCAACCAGTGACCGTATTCGATGGAAATGGCGTTGGCGATGTCGGAGAACGTGGCCGTGCCTTTGTCCGCTGCCACCACCAGGTAGGCATCATCAGCGTCGCGCCGCACGATGCCGGGCCGCACGACGGTCTTGCCATTCACGATGTTGTCGGTGACGATCCAGCAGGCCGCGAATGAAGGTCTGGTAGCTGCCGATCACTTCTTTCTGCACGTCTTCGCGTGTGCCACCGGCCGGCAGCCGCTTCGGATAGAAGCCGCCCTTGGCGCCCACCGGCACGATGACCGTGTTCTTGACGTTCTGTGCCTTCATGAGGCCGAGCACTTCGGTGCGGAAATCCTCGCGCCGGTCGGACCAGCGAATGCCGCCGCGCGAGACGTAGCCCATGCGCAGGTGAACGCCCTCGACGCGCGGGCTGTAGACGAAGATTTCGAACTTGGGCCGCGGCAGCGGCAGATCGGGAATGGCGTGCGGATCGAGCTTGAACGACACCCAGCTCTTGAGCGCGCCTTCGGCGGTCATCTGATAGTAGTTGGTACGGAGAGTCGCCCTGATCACCGTGAGATAGCTGCGCAGGATGCGGTCCTCGTCGAGGCTCGCGACCTTGTCGAGTGAACGCACGATGGACTGGCGGATGCGTTCGGCAGCGCTTTCGCGCGCACGATTGTTCAACGCGAACTGCGTCTGGAACAGGCGCACCAGTGCCCTCGCGATGGGCGCCTGCGCGACCAGCACGCGCTCCATGTAGGCCTGGCTGAAGGGAATGCCGGTCTGCAGCAGATAGCGGCAGTAGGCGCGCACCACCACGATCTCGCGCGCGCTCAACCCGGCGCACAGCAGCAGGCGATTGAAACCATCGTTCTCGATGTCGCCCAGCCAGGCGGCGAGAAAGGCTTCCTTGAACAATGGTTCCAGCGCGGCGACATCGGCACGCTTGAGATCGCGCGCTTCGAGCTCGAAGTCCTGGATGGAAACCAGCCCCGCATTTTTCGCGGAATGGCTCGCGAGCTGATACGGGTGTTCGGCCACCACGCGCAGCCCGAAATTCTCGAGCAACGGCAGGATGTCGGAAATGGAAATGGGATCGCCGGATTGCAGAATACGCAATGACAGGCGGTCTTGCTTGCCGCCGGGTCGCACCCGCAAGTTCAGCTGCGGCACGGCGGGGCTGGCGGCAAGCGCTTCGAGGTCGACGATGTCTTCCAGCGCCTGAGCCGGGTCGACGTCGGCGCGGTAGGCTGGCGGAAACGCGCGCGCGTAGCTAGTGGCAAGCTCGACCGCGCTTCGTTCGACGCCTCGCGCGATCAGCGCCTGCTGCAACCGGTCTTCCCAGCTGGCGGCTGCGGTGGCGATCTCCACTTCGATGGCCGCGATGTTTTCGACCGCGCGGGCGCCCTGTGGCGTGCGCACCAGCATGTGCAGCCGCGCCAGCATCGAATCGGAGATTTGCACCTGCGTTTCCACGTGCGTGCCGCCGAAGCGATCGCGCACGATGCGCTCGATGCGTTCGCGTACCTCGGTGTTGTAGCGGTCGCGTGGTACATACACGAGACACGAGTAGAAGCGCTCGTAGCTGTCACGGCGCACGAACAGGCGCACGCGGCCACGTTCGTACAGGTTGACGATGCCGCGCACGATGGGAATGAGCTCGCTCGCCGGCGTCTGGAACAACTCGTCGCGAGGAAAGGTCTCGATGACATTGACGACGGATTTGGCGTCGTGGCTTTGCTCGGGCAGCCCGAAATGTTGAATGACGGCTTCGAGCTTCCGCCGCAGCAAGGGGATTTCGGCCGGCGGCTTGTGATAGGCGCTCGAGGTCCAGAGCCCCAGGAATCGGTGCTCTCCGGAAACCTGGCCCTTGGCATCGAAAGTCTTGACGCCGACGTAGTCGAGGTAACTCGCGCGATGCACGGTGGACGGGGTGTTCGCCTTGGTCAGGACCAGCAGCTCGGGTGCGCGTGCCTGGCTGCGCAGGTGACCGGTCAGCACGATGGGCGCGGGCGTCTTGCGTGTCTTCATCTCGCGCAGGATGCCGAGACCACTCGAGGCGTCGCGCACCAGCGCATCGCGCGAACGCCCACGCTTCAGGCCGTAGTAGCGGTAACCAAGGAAGACGAAATGGCCATCGAGCATCCACGCGAGCAGCGCACGAGCCTCGCTCGCGTGGGACTTGGGCACCGGCAACGGCGCGCGATCGAGCTGGTTCGCCACCGCCCGCACCCGCTCGAGCATCGACGGAAAATCGGCGACCGCCTTGCGCACGTCTTCGAGCGTGGCATGCAGGCGGCGCTCGAGCTCGCGCGCCTGCAAGCTGTCACGCGGCCGATCGATCTCGATGAGCTGCCATGACTCGAGGCGGACGACGCTGCGGTCGGCGCCGATCTCGCGCAGCGTTCCGCGCGCGTCCCGCCGTACGGTGAGCACCGGATGCACGATGAGGTGCACGGCGATGTTCATGCTGCTGAAGACGATGCCGAGGGAGTCGACCAGGAACGGCATGTCGGAGGCCACCACGCGCACCAGCGCGCGATGCGCCGCCGTTGCGGCGTCGCGCTCGAGCGGCGCGGCGATGTCGACGAGCAGGCGATTGCCGGCGCGCGTGCGACCGAACTCGAGGTGCGCCAGCGCGGCCGCGGCAAGATCCGCCGGGCGATGTGCGCGCAGGTCTTCTTCGGCGACGCCACGAAAGTAACCGCGCAGGAAATCGCGCGTCAGCGGAATCTGCGTGCGAGGCACGCTCTTCAGCGCCTGCGCGACTATCTTCTCGATGAGCGCGAGGCGGGCAGGGGGAATCTTGCCGAGCATTGAGTTGTCTCCGGGAAGGCGCGCGATTATACGCACCGTACCGCGATCATGGCGCGTGCGCGGGGCCGAGCTCGACGGCGCGGCCTAGCAAAACTCGCAGAATCCGGTCGAGCGTGTCGCGATCGTTGCGCGACAACGGCGCCACCAGCTGACGTTCGTATTTCAGTGCCATGGGCACCACCTTTGCGTATACGCGTACGCCCGCGACGGTGAGCGCTAGATGCGTGCGCCGCCGGTCGGCTGGCGCGGTAGTGCGTCGCAGACGTCCGGCGGCCAGCAGGGTGGCGACCGCGCGGCTCACCGCCACCTTGTCCATGGCGGTCCGCGCGGTGACCTCGGCCGCCGACAAGCCGGGATTCGCGGCCAGCACTGCCATGACGCGCCATTCGGGGATCGACAGCCCGAAGTTGGCGAAATAGGCCGCCGCGATCGCGGAACTCACGATGTTGGACAACACCGACAGCCGGTACGGCAGAAAACCTTCCAGGTGAAGCTTCTCGCGTCGGGGCATGGGGTCCTTGCGCCTTTCGCATTCCGGCGGAATGGTTACAATTGAAACTAAATCAATTTCGCGCTGGAGGCCAGCATGGCCAGTGATCTTGCGAACCCAATGGGCACGGACGGATTCGAGTTCGTCGAATACACCGCGCCCGATCCGACGCTGCTGCGCAGCCTGTTCGAGCGCCTGGGGTTCCCGGTGGTTGCCCGGCATCGCAGCAAGAACGTCACGCTGCATTCGCAGGGCGACATCAACTTCGTGATCAACGCCGAGCCGGGTTCTTTCGGCCAGAAGTTCGCCCAGGCTCACGGTCCGTCGGTGTGCGCCATGGCTTTCCGCGTGAGCGATGCGGCCGCGGCCTTCGAGCGCGCGGTGTCGCTCGGCGCCGAACCCCACCGCAGCAGCGTCGGGCCGATGGAGCTCAACATCCCGGCCATCGTCGGCATCGGCGGCTCGCTCATATATTTCGTCGATCGTTACGGCGAACGTTCGATTTACGACGTCGATTTCCACGCCGTGGCGCCACAACCGCTCGAGCGGGCTGGCTTGCTGCAGGTCGACCATCTCACGCACAACGTGCACCGCGGCAACATGGACCAGTGGACCCGCTTCTACGAGACGCTGTTCAACTTCCGCGAAATCCGTTATTTCGACATAGAGGGCAAGAAGACCGGCTTGTTTTCCCGCGCGCTGGCCAGCCCCTGCGGGAAGATCCGCATTCCCATCAATGAGTCGCAGGACGACAAGTCGCAGATCGAGGAGTACCTGCGCGAGTATCGCGGCGAGGGCATCCAGCACATCGCGCTGTCCACCGACGACATCTATTCCACGGTCGACGTGCTGCGCGGCCGCGGCGTCGCCTTCCAGGACACTCCGGAAACCTACTACGAAGGCATCGACGCCCGCGTGGCCGGTCACCGCGAGAACATCGAGGAGCTGCGACGCCGCCATATCCTCATCGACGGCAATGGCACCACCAGCGAGGGGGTGCTGTTGCAGATTTTCACCGCCAACGTGATTGGTCCTATCTTCTTCGAAATCATCCAGCGCAAGGGAAACCAGGGTTTCGGCGAAGGCAATTTCAAGGCATTGTTCGAGTCCATCGAACTCGACCAGATCCGCAGGGGCGTCGTTTGAATCTCGAGCTCTACAGTTTCTGGCGCAGCTCCGCATCCTACCGGGTGCGCATTGCGCTCAATCTCAAGGCATTGCCGTACCACATGCACGCGGTCAACCTGGTGCGCGATGGCGGCGATCAGTTCAGCGCCGCCTATCGCGAGGTGAACCCGCAGAGCCGTGTGCCGACGCTGGTGCACGACGGGCAAAGGTTTACCCAGTCACTGGCTATCATCGAGTATCTCGACGAAACCTTTCCCGATCACCGCCTGATTCCGCGCGATCCCGTCGATCGCGCGCGCGTGCGCATGTTGTCGCAGATCATCGCCTGCGATATCCAGCCGCTGCAGAACACCAGCACCACTCGTTATCTCAAGGAGGCGATGCATCAGGACGAGGCGGCGATCAGCGCGTGGCTGCGGGAATGGATCGCACGCGGGCTCGATGCCTACAACGCGCACCTCGCGCGCGATCACCTGAGCGGCAAGTTCTCGCATGGCGACACGCCCACCATGGCGGACTGCTGTCTCATGCCGCAGCTGTACGCGGCGTCGCGATTCGGCATCGAGCCCACGCGCTACCCGCGCCTGGCGCTGATCGCGGAGAATTGCAACGCGCTGTCGGCCTTCCAGCATGCGCATCCGTCGAAGCAACCCGATGCCAGCTAGCAAGGTTCACACCGATGCCGCGTCGGCGCTCGCGGGGCTCACGCGCGATGGCATGACGGTCATGTCCGGCGGCTTCGGCCTGTGTGGCATTCCGGAGAACCTCATCGTTGCGTTGCGCGACTCGCGCGCACGCGATCTCACCGTGATCTCCAACAATGCCGGCGTCGATGGCTTCGGGCTCGGGTTGCTGCTCGAGACCCGGCAGATCCGCAAGATGGTGTCGTCGTACGTCGGCGAGAACAAGGAGTTCGAACGCCAGTACCTCGCCAAGGAGCTCGAGCTCGAGTTCAACCCGCAGGGCACGCTGGCCGAGCGCATCCGGGCGGGCGGTGCGGGAATCTACGGTTTCTATACGCGCACGGGCGCGGGCACCGTGGTGGCCGAGGGCAAGGAACAGCGTGACGTCAACGGTGAGCTGTTCGTGCTCGAGACCGGGCTCACCGCAGATCTCGCCATCGTCAAGGCGTGGAAAGGTGATACCGAAGGCAACCTCGTCTATCGAAAAACGGCGCGAAATTTCAATCCCATGATGGCAACCGCGGGACGCGTGACGGTGGCCGAGGTCGAAGAGCTGGTGCAGCCCGGCGCGCTCGATCCGGACCAGATACACACCCCCGGAATCTTCGTGCAACGGATCATCCAGGGGACGGGTTACCAGAAACGCATCGAGCAACGCACGGTTCGCAAGAGGTCCGCCTGATGCCCTGGACTCGCGACGATCTGGCCAGACGCGCCGCACGCGAATTGCGCGATGGTTACTACGTGAACCTGGGGATTGGCATCCCCACGCTGGTGGCTAACTACATTCCCGCGGGCGTGGATGTGGTGCTGCAGTCGGAAAACGGCATGCTCGGCATGGGCCCCTTTCCGTACGAAGGCGAGGAGGATCCCGATCTCATCAACGCCGGCAAGCAGACCATCACGGAGCTGCCGACCTCTTCGTTTTTTTCGTCCTCGGACAGTTTCGGCATGATCCGCGGCGGGCATATCGATCTTTCGGTGCTCGGCGCGCTCGAGGTGGCCGAGAACGGCGATCTCGCCAACTGGATGGTGCCCGGCAAGATGGTCAAGGGCATGGGCGGCGCCATGGACCTGGTGGCCGGCGTGCGCCGCGTGGTCGTGGTCATGGAGCACAACTCCAGGGATGGCGCGGCCAAGTTCAAGCCACGCTGCGAGCTGCCGCTCACGGGCGCCAATTGCGTCGACATGCTCATCACCGATCTGGCGGTGTTCGAGCGGCCCGATCGCAAATCGCCGTTCAAGCTGATCGAACTGGCTCCCGGCGTGACTGCCGGGCAGGTGCGCGAGAAGACGGGCGCGCAATTCGTCGCCTGAGGTGGCCCGCGGCGGGAAAAAATCCCGGGGCGGTGTCGATTCCGGCGCGTGTCGTTCAAGGGAGCAGCCGAAGCGCTGGATTTCTACAAGCGCGCCTTCGGTGCGGAAGAGCTGTCGCGCCTCGCCGGACCTGACGGCAAGCTCATGCATGCGGCGCTGCGCATCGGCGACTCGGTGCTCATGCTCACCGATGAATGTCCGGAGATGGGCGCTTTCCGTCCGTTGCAATTCGGCGGCTCGCCCGTGACGGTCCACCTCTCGGTCGCGGATGCCGACGCATCGTTCGCGCGCGCGACTTCCGCGGGCGCGACGCCGCTCATGCCGGTGTGCGAGATGTTCTGGGGCGCCCGTTACGGCGTGTTCAAGGACCCGTACGGCCACTCGTGGTCGGTCGCAACGCAGGTCAAGGATCTGACCCCCGCGGAAATCCAGGCGGGGCTCGCGCAGGCTTGCGCGGCGCAGGCGGCCTGACTTCAGGCGGCGTCGTAGCGGCGCGCGGAAACGGCCATGCGGTTGTAGTTAGCCGTTACCCAGGTCTCGATCTCGATGACCAGCGCCGCGAGCGAGCAGCCGAGTGGCGAGAGCGCGTATTCGACGCGCGGCGGAACCTCGCCGTAGTCCTTGCGCGTCACGATGCCGTGACGCGCAAGTTCACGCAAAGTCTGCGTGAGCATCTTCTGCGAGATCCCGCCGGCGCGCCGGGCCAGCGCGCCCGTACGCATGGGGCCGCTGCGCAGGCTGCACAGCAGCAGCATCGACCATTTGCTGCCGATCAAGGCCAGGATTTCCTGTGAAGGGCAGCTGGAGTTGAACGGATCCGCCTTAGGCATGACACCCCAGGCACCAGAAGGTGCGTACTTAAAATAGCGAGCGTGTCAGCTTACTCTTCCGCCCATGTGGAAGAACACCGAAGTCTCGCGGCGCCTGAAACTCGATGTGCCCATCGTGCAAGGCCCGTTCGGCAGCGGATTGTCCGCCGTCGATCTCGTGGTGGCGGTGAGTGAGGGTGGTGGCCTCGGTTCGTTCGGCGTGCATCATCTGGACGGTGCCGGCATCCGGTCGATCGACGCGCAGATTCGTGCGCGCACGCGCCGCACCTATGCGCTGAACCTGTGGATTCCGTGGCGCGACAGCGACGATCCAAAGCTGACGGATGAGCAATGGTGCGCTGCCTGCGATCTGCTGCGGCCATATTTCGGCGAGCTCGGTGTGCCGATGCCGGCGCGCCCGGCGCGTTTCGGGCCTCACTACCAGGAGCAGATCGAGACTTTGCTCGAGCTGCGACCACCGGTGTTCAGCTTCGTGTTCGGCGTGCCAGCCACCGATGTGCTCGAACGCTGCCGCGACCTCGGTGTTGCCACGCTCGGGGCGGCGACCACCGCCGCCGAGGCCAAAGTCCTTGCCGAAGCCGGCGTCGACATGATCGTGGCGTCGGGTTTCGAAGCGGGGGGACACCGCATTTCGTTTCTGCGCGAGCCCGAAGAGTGCCTCACCGGCACCATGGCGCTGATCCGGCAGGTCGTCGACACCGTGGAGGTGCCGGTCATCGCCGCCGGCGGCATCGCCGATGGGCGCGGGATCGCCGCGGCGCTGAAGCTGGGCGCCGCCGCCGTGCAGATAGGCACGGCATTTCTCGCATGCGAGGAATCGAACGCGTCGCCTTTGCATCGCGCCAAGCTGTTCAGCGCCGATGCGCACCGTACAACGCTCACGCGCGCGTTCACCGGGCGGCTGGCGCGCAGCATTCACAACGACTTCATCGATGCGCTGCACGGCAAAGAGGCGATGTTCGCCCCGTATCCGGTGCAGGCCTGGCTCACGGCGCAATTGAAATCCGCGGCACTGGCCGCGAATCGCGCCGACAGGCTTTCGCTGTGGTCGGGACAGAGCGCGCCGCTGCTCAAACACCGTCGGGCAGCCGGGCTGTTGCATTCGCTCATCACCGAGGCCGACGACGCCATGCGCACCTGAAATCCGACCCCCTGCAGGCGATGGTTGCACGTGCGCGCGGCGATGAGCAGTATTCAATCCTGATGCGCACCTTTCTCCAGCAGAACCGCCGACTGTCGCTTGCCACCATCTTGATCGCGGCGTTGACCGGTTGCGGCGGGGGCGGTGGTGGCAGCAGCCCACCGCCGAGTCCGCCGCCACCGAGTGGGCCGCCAGGCCCACCTGTCAGCGGCCCCGCGTGGCCCATGTTCAGTCGCGATGCGCAACATACGACGGTCAGCGCCGTTGCGACGCCCCCGCTGAATCGCATCATCTGGCAGACGCCCGTCGATCTGGCGCCCCAATATTCCGGCGGTGGATACCTGCTGACGCATTACGGTTCGCCAGTCATTTCGTCGATGAACACGGTGCTGGTACCGGTGAAGACCGCCGCGCAGGGGTCGTTCCGGTTCGAGGCACGCAGCGGCGTCAATGGCGGGCTGATGTGGAGCGCCACCAGCGACTACATCGTCCCGCCGCACAACTGGTTTCCCAGCTTCAATCTGACGCTGACAGCCAATGGCCGCGTCTATGCGCCAGGGGCTGGCGGCAAGCTCTACTATCGCGACAACGTCGATTCGGCCACCGGCACCGTGCAGGAAGTGGTCTTCTACGGCGCCAATGTGTACGCCGCCGCACGCGCCGAACTGGACGCAGCGGTGATCATCAGCACACCGGTGACGGTGGATGCCGCAGGCAACGCCTGGTTCGGCTACTTCGTCACCGCCGTGAATTCCGCCGGATTGACCAGCGGCGTTGCGCGAATCTCCGCGAACGGTGCTGGCACCTGGCAGGCGGCGAGTGTGCTCGCCAGCGACGGCACGATCGATCGCGTCGCGATGAACAGCGCGCCGGCGCTGTCGGCAGACGGGGCGACGCTGTACATCGCGGTGAGCACTGCCCAGGAGCGGGGTTACCTGCTGGCGATCGACAGCGCGACCCTGACACCCGTGGCCCGCGTGGCGTTGCGCGATCCGGCCAGCGGCAACCTGGCGCGCATCGCCGGCGACGGCACGGCATCGCCGACCATCGGGCCCGACGGCGATGTGTACTTCGGCGTACTGGAATCCACACCGCGGGCCAACAACGGCCGCGGCTGGTTGCTGCATTTCAATGCCGCGCTGACGCAAACCAAGATTCCGGGTGCGTTCGGCTGGGATGACACCGCATCGATCGTTCCGGCCTCGGCAGTTCCGTCCTACACCGGCGCGGCGACCTATCTACTTGCCACCAAGTTCAACAATTACGCCGGTGCCGGCACCGGTACCGGGCTGAATCGCATGGCGGTGCTCGATCCATCGACCGCGCACACCGATCCGATCTCCGGGGTCGCGACGATGAACGAGGTCATGACCATCCTGGGGCCGACGCCGGATGCCGACAATCCCGGTGGCGTGCGGGAGTGGTGCGTGAACACGGGGGCCTTCGATCCGGCCACCCGATCGATGCTCATCAACAACGAAGATGGCTATCTGTACCGCTGGGATCTGGCGACCAACCAGCTCTCGGAGCGCATCCGCTTCAACAACGGCCTGGGGCAGTCCTACACCCCCACCGCGGTCGGCGCCGACGGTACGGTCTACGCGATCAACAATGCGGTGTTGTTTGCGGTCGGACGTTGATCACGCCGCGCGATGCGCGCGCGCCAGGTATTCCTTGCTTTGCATTTCGACCAGCCGGCTGGCAGTACGCTGGAACTCGAACTTGAGTTTCTCGCCGCGGTAGAGCTCGGCCGGGGCGGCCGCGGCTGATACGATCACATTGACCCCTCGGTCATAGAACTCATCGATCACTGAAATGAACCGCCGCGCGGCGTTGTCGCTGGTGTCGTCGAAGACCGGCACGTTGGCGATGATGACCGACTGGTACTCGCTGGCGATGGCCACGTAATCCGCCGGGCTGCGCGGCCCTTCACACAGCGCCGCGAAATCGAACCAGATGACGTTCTCGCTCTCGCGCACCACCTTGATCTTGCGATGGTTGACGGTGATGGCGCCGCCGGATTCGACGTCTTCGTCCGACAGGTCATCGAACAGCTCCTCGAGCTTTTTCTGCGCCCCCGGCGCTCCGCTCGGTAGATAGATAGGTGCGGCCGTCAGCTGGCGAAGACGGTAGTCGACACCACCGTCCACGGCCACCACCTCGCAATTCTTCTCCAGCAGGGCGATCGTCGGCAGGAATTGCTCGCGTTGCAGTCCACCCTTGTAGAGGTCCTTGGGTTTCACGTTGGAAGTGAATACCAGCGCCACACCGCGGGTCACCAATCCTTCGAACAGTTTGCCGAGGATCATCGCGTCGGCGATGTCGGAGACGAACAGCTCGTCGAAGCAGATCACGCGCGCCTTCCTGGCGATCTTGTCGGCCACGCCGTCGAGCGGGGATTGCTGGCCCTTGAGCCGCTTGAGGTCGGCGTGCACCTCCTGCATGAAGCGGTAGAAGTGAGTGCGGCGCTTCGAGGTCTGTGCGAGGCTCGAGTAGAACAGGTCCATGAGCCAGGTCTTGCCGCGGCCGACGCCGCCCCACAGATAAACGCCCTTCGGCGCCGCTGCGGAGCTGGTGAGTCCGCGCAGCAGCCGTTTGCCGAGCGGCGCGGAAGCGGCCTCGGCGAGCTCGGCGCGCAAGCGCTCGAGTCTCGCCACCGCGGCGAGCTGCGCGCTGTCGGCGGTGAAGCCGCGTTTGGCGGTCTCCTGGGCGTAGAGCGCGCCGAGGACGTTTGGCGAAGAACTCACAAGAGCTGGTAGTTAGGGCCCGAGCCGCCCTCGGGCGTCACCCAGTCGATGATCTGGTACGGGTCCTTGATGTCGCAGGCCTTGCAGTGCACGCAGTTGGCGGCGTTGATGTGCAGCTTCTTGCCGCCGGCCCCGTCGTCGACCATTTCATAGACCGCGGCGGGGCAGAAACGCGTGCAGGGATTGCCATATTCGGTGGCGCAGGTGGTGGCGCAGATGTTCCGGTCGCGCACGTGCAGGTGCACCGGCTGGACCTCGTCGTGCGCGGTGACCGCGTGGAACACCGACGACAAGCGGTCACGCGGTGGCAGATCACGGGCCTTCCAGCGGCGCTTCGGTGACTCGTAGTCGGCGAGCTTCTCGAGCGGATAGGTTGCGGCATTACGCAGCGTCCACGGCGTGCGGCCGCCGAGCACGCTCTCGAGCGCCGCGTTCACGAGGCCCGTCCACAGGCCGCGCTTGAAGCCCGGCTTGATGTTGCGCACTTCGTGCAGCTCGGCCACGGCATCGGAACGCCGCCACTGCGCATCGAACCCGATGCTGGTGTCGTTGGCGGCGAAGTATTCGGCCACCGCCATGCCGCAGCGAATGGATTGATGGATGCCCTTGATCTTGGGCACGTTGAGCACGCCCGCCGAATCACCCGCGAGCATGGCGCCCGGCATCTCCAGCTTGGGCATGGACTGCCAGCCGCCCGCGGAGATGCTGCGCGCGCCCGCGGAGAGAATTTCGCCACCCTTGAGGAAGTCGTGCATGTCCGGGTGGTGCTTGAATTGCTGGAAGGCTTCGAATGGTTCGAACCGCGGATCCCGATAGTCGAGTCCTGTCACAAAGCCCACGTACGCGCGATTGTCATTGAGGTGGTAGACGAAACTGCCGCCGTACGTGCGCGAATCGAGCGGCCAGCCCACGGTGTGCTGGACGAGGCCGGCTTGCACGCGGCCCGGCGGGAGTTGCCAGAGTTCTTTCATGCCGAGCGCGTACACCTGCGGGTCGCAGGCCGCGTCGAGCTTGTAACGCTTGATGAGCAGCTTGGCGAGACTGCCCCGGCAGCCCTCGGCAATGATCGTGAGTCTCGCGTGCACCTCGGGCCCGGGCGTGTAGTTAGGGCCGCGGCTGCCGTCGTGCTGCACTCCCATGTCACCGATCTGCACACCGGACACCGAGCCGTCGTCCCCATACAGCGGTACCGCCGCGGCGAAGCCGGCGAACACATCGACGCCCAGCTCTTCGGCCTGGCTCGCCAGCCACTGATTCAGGCCACCGAGCGAAATGATGAAGTTTCCCTCGTTGTGCAGCGAGCGCGGCAACCACGGCATGCGCCGGCTGCCTTTCGCTCCCAACACGCGGAATTCATCACGCGTGACCGGCACCTTGATGGGCAGCGGCGCGTTGCGCCAGGCGGGCAGCAACGCATCGAGCGGACCGGGTTCCATGACGGCGCCCGACAGGGAGTGCGCGCCGATGGTGGAGCCTTTCTCGAGGATGCAGACCGTGAGCTCGGGCCGCAGTTGCTTGAGGCGAATGGCCGCCGACAGGCCCGCCGGTCCGCCGCCGACGATGGCCACGTCGTATTCCATGACATCGCGCTGGGCCGGTCCGCCGTTCATGCGCTATTTGGGCTGCATGCGAATGGCGCCATCGAGGCGGATGGTTTCGCCATTCAAATACGCGACTTCGAAAATGGTCTGCACCAGCGCGGCGAATTCTTCCGGGCGTCCGAGGCGCGGCGGGAACGGCACTTGTTTGCCGAGCGAGTCCTGCACTTCCTGCGGCATGCCGGCGAGCATCGGAGTGCTGAAGATTCCCGGTGCCAGCGAACAGACGCGAATGCCGAACATGGCAAGCTCGCGCGCGATCGGCAGCGTCATGCCCGCGACCGCTGCTTTGGTCGCCGCGTATGCGGCTTGCCCGATCTGACCTTCGTAGGCCGCCACTGACGAGGTGTGGATGATGACGCCGCGCTCGCCATCGGCGGTCGGGGTGTTGGCCTGCATGATGGCGGCCGCCGCCTTGTCGCAGAAGAATGTGCCGATGAGGTTGATGTGCACGACGCGCGTGAAGAAATCGCCGGCCATCGGGCCGTTCTTGCCGAGCACCCGGCCCGCGCCAATCACGCCGGCGCAATTGACCAGCAGGTTGATGCCACCCATGGCGGTGCGCGCGGCGTCCATTGCCGCGTTGACTTCGGTTTCCGAGGTGACGTCACACTTGGCGAACCCGGCATTCTTACCGAGCCCGGCGGCCGCGGCCTGGCCCGGTCCTTCCTGCACGTCTAACAAGGTGACACGGCCACCCGCCGCCACGATGTGGCGTGCGACGGCCAGTCCGAGACCCGAAGCGCCACCGCTCACCACGGCGAGCGCGTCTGCGTATTTCATCGACCTTCCCTGAGGCAGTTCAAAGCGCGCACAGCATATCGAAGGCGGGGCGTTACATCACGCTGCGGGCACTTCGATCGCAATGGCGGTCGCCTCGCCACCGCCGATACATAACGAAGCCACGCCGCGACCGCCGCCCCGGGCGCGCAGAGCGTGCACCAGCGTGGCAACCAGGCGTGCGCCGGTGGCACCAATGGGATGACCGAGCGCACAGGCACCGCCATTGACGTTGGTGCGGGCGTGGTCGAAGCCGACGTCGCGCATGGCCGCCATGGCCACGACCGCAAATGCTTCGTTGACCTCGTACAGCTGCACATCGCCCGGCTTCCAGTCGATCTGCGCCAGCAGCTTCTGGATAGCGCCCGCGGGAGCCGTGGTGAACCACTCCGGCTCTTGCGCGAAACTGGTATAGCCGACGATGCGCGCCAGCGGCTTGATGCCGCGACGCTCGGCTTCTGCGGCCGACATCAGCACGGCCGCCGCCGCGCCGTCGGAAATGGATGACGAAGACGCGGCCGTGACCGTGCCGTCCTTGCGGAACGCCGGCTTCAGCGTCGGGATCTTCGCGAGGTCGACGGTGAACGGCGTTTCGTCGCGCTCGATGAGGGTCTCGCCCTTGCGGCCCTTCACGAGCACCGGCACGACTTCGGCTGCGAATACCCCGGAATTCACCGCGTGCACCGCGCGGCGCGTGGATTCGCTGGCGAAAGCATCCTGTTCGGCGCGCGAAAACGAATACTTCTGCGCGGTGCTCTCGGCGAAGACTCCCATGAGCTGGCCGTCGAACGGACTCTGCAGGCCGTCATAGAACATGTGGTCGAGCACTTCGCCATGTCCCATGCGCATGCCGGCGCGCGCCTTGGGAAGTAGATAGGGCGCGTTGCTCATCGACTCCAGGCCTCCGGCGACCACGACCGACACGTCGCCGGTGCGGACCTGGTCGGCGGCCATCATGATGGCTTTCATGCCGGAGCCGCACATCTTGTTGATGGTGGTCGCCGGCACGCTCTTCGGAATGGCGGCGCCCAATGCCGCCTGGCGCGCCGGCGCCTGACCGAGCCCGGCGGGCAGCACACACCCCATGATCACTTCCTCGACATCCGCGGGTGCGATCCCGGCGGACGCCATGGCGCCGGTAATGGCGGCGGTGCCGAGCTGTGGCGCCGTGGCGCCCGACAACACGCCCTGAAATGCGCCGATGGGTGTACGCACGGCGGCGACGATGACGGGTTGTTTGCTGCTATCAGTAGGCATGAGATTTCTCCATCAATCGCGGCCACGAAGGCCACGATTGAACACATCGATGAAGCGATCGGCAATTTCCTGGGGATTGAGACGGGCGTCTTCGCGATACCAGTGCCCCATCCAGTTGAGCGCGCCGGCGAGCGCGAAGGCGGTCATCTTGGTATCGCAAGCCCGGATCGAGCCATCGGCGACACCAGCGTCTATGAGCGCGCGCATGCGGCGGTCGATGCCTCCTTTGAGCACCTTGATGCGGCGGCTCATGGCGGCGCCGAGATGCTGGTCTTCGGCGCGCAGCATGCACCAGCCGAAGTCACCGACGATAGCCGCGGCATATCCGCGGATGAAGGCAAACAACCGCTCGCGCGCGGCGCCGGGCGCGCTCTCGCAGTGCTTGAGCGTTTCCTGAATCTGTGCCAGCCCCGCCCGGAAGCATTCGAACAGGATCGCCTCCTTGCTGGGCACATATAAATAGAGTGTTGGCTTGGTGACCTCGAGGCTGGCGGCGAGATCGTCGAGTGAGGTGTTGTGGTACCCGCGCGCGCGGAAGGCGCGCGCCGCTGCAAGGATTACCGCGTCGCGCTTGAGCGCGTGCCCGGCACGCAGGCGGCCGCGGGCCGCCCACGGCGATGCGGGTTCGTGCCGCGGCTTGCGCGGCTTCGGGCGGGCGGAGGGGCGGGGCGATGGGGTGGCCACGGGGCTTCGCAATACCGTTCGTGTTACTCTTGGGTAACCCATCTTACCAGCCAGTAACATGAAGCCACCAGAGCCTGGAAGGCCGCTGCGGTTCGTCAGCGCCGCGTCACTGTTCGACGGGCACGACGCCGCCATCAACATGATCCGCCGCTTGTTGCAGTCGGGCGGGGCCGAAGTGGTGCACCTGGGCCACAACCGCAGCGTCGCCGACATCGTGCGCGCGGCCATCGCCGAGGACGCCGACGCCATCGCCGTCAGCAGCTACCAGGGCGGTCACAACGAATATTTCCGCTACATGGTCGACATGCTGCGCGAGCTCGGCGCGGCGCACATCCGGGTCGTGGTGGGGGGTGGTGGCACCATCTCACCGGCGGAAATCGCCGAGCTCGAGGAATACGGCGTCGCCAAGATCTACACGCCCGAGGACGGTCGACGGCTCGGCCTCACCGGCATGATCGACGATGTGTTCACGCGCGTCGGCCGCCGCTCGCCGGACAACGCGAATCCGGGCATACCTTCGGCGCGCGACCACGGCGCCGTCGCGCACGCCATCACCTTGCTCGAGGGCGGCCTCGATGACAGCCGAGGCGGGAGCGGCGCGGACGACCTGCGTCGGCAGTTGAGCAGCAGCGTCAACCCGCAACGCGCACCCGTCGTCGGTCTCACCGGCACCGGCGGCGCGGGCAAGAGTTCGCTGACCGACGAGTTGTTGCAAAGGTTCCTGCGCGAGTTCCCCGAGCGTCACGTGGCCGTGGTCGCCATCGATCCCACCCGCCGCCGCTCTGGCGGAGCGTTGTTGGGCGATCGCATTCGCATGAATTCGCTGAGCGCGCCCAACGTGTTCATGCGTTCACTGGCCACGCGCCGCCAGCATCTGGCCACGAGCGCGGTGCTCGCCGACGTCATCGCGCTGTATCGCGCCGCGGGTTTCGACCTCGTGGTCGTGGAGACCGCCGGCATCGGCCAGAGCGACACTGAAATCGTCGATCTCGCCGACCTGTCGCTGTACGTGATGACCGCCGAGTACGGCGCTGCGAGCCAGCTCGAGAAGATCGACATGCTCGACTTCGCCGACATGGTCGTGTTGAACAAGTTCGAAAAACGCGGCGCTGAAGACGCCTTGAGGGACGTGCGCAAACAGTGGCGGCGGAATCATCCAGGCACGAAGCTGCCGGACGATGAGGTGCCGGTGTTCCCCACCATCGCCAGCCGCTTCAACGACCCGGGCGTGAACCGCCTGTTCCTCGCGCTGTGCAACGCGCTCGATGAGGAAAGCGGCGAGGCTGGGCGCTGGACCCGGCACGATGACGCGATCGCGGTCATGCCTACGGAGTTTCTGACACGCGATCCCCTGGTTCCCGCCGCGCGTGCCCGCTATCTCGCCGACATCGCCGGTGCCGGACGTGAAACGCGCAAGACCGCCAGTGCCAACGCCGATGCCGCGCGCCGCGCGCACGGCCTCTATCTATCGATGCAGGCGCTCGACGACCAGGCGCTTCCCGCACCACTGGCGCAAGCCGGGCGCGCCGCGGCCGGGAACCCCGGGCTCGACGCGCTGCGCGCGGCTTACAACCGTGCGCTGGATGATATCGGCGCGGAGGATCTGGCGATGCTCCGGAGCTGGCCCGCGCGCCAGCAGGGCGTGACGGATCCGGAATACTCCTATACCGTGCGCGGCCGCGAGGTGCGCGGGACTAACTATTCGGAGTCCCTGAGCCACTCGCCCATCCCCAAGCTCGCGGCCCCGCGGCTCACGGGCTGGGGCGAGATCCTCGATTTCCTGCAGAACGAGAATCTGCCCGGCACCTTCCCCTATACCGGCGGCGTATACCCGTACCGGCGTGAGGAGGAAGATCCGACGCGCATGTTCGCGGGTGAGGGCGCGCCGGAACGCACCAACCGGCGTTTTCACTATCTCGCCGCCGGTCACGAAGCCACACGCCTGTCCACGGCCTTCGACTCGACCACGCTGTACGGCGAAGACCCGGACTTGCGGCCGGACATCTTCGGCCGCACCGGCAATTCCGGAGTTTCGATCGCGACGCTCGATGACATGAAGAAGCTGTATTCGGGTTTCGATCTCTGCGCGCCCTCGACCTCGGTGTCCATGACCATCAACGGTCCCGCGCCGATGATCCTCGCCATGTACATGAACACCGCGATCGATCAGCGCGTGGAGAAATTCCTGCGCGACGATGGCCGCTGGCCGCGCGTCGAGGCGGCGCTGGCGAGTGCCGGCGCCGGCAACGGACAATGGCCGCGTTATCGCGGCGAGCTACCGGAGGGGCACGACGGCGCGGGCCTGGGATTGTTGGGGTGCAGCGGCCGCAGGATGGTCGACGCGGGCCTGCTCAGCGCCGCGGAGTATCAGACGCTGCGCAGCGATGCGATGACACGCGTGCGCGGTACCGTGCAGGCCGACATCCTCAAGGAGGACCAGGCGCAGAACACCTGCATTTTCTCCACCGAATTCGCGCTGCGCATGATGGGCGACGTGCAGCAGTTCTTCAGCGAGAACCAGGTGAAGAACTTCTACTCGGTTTCCATCTCCGGTTATCACATCGCCGAGGCGGGCGCGAACCCCATCACGCAGCTCGCGTTCACCCTCGCCAACGGCTTCACCATCGTCGAGTACTACCTCGCTCGCGGCATGAAGATCGACGACTTCGCGCCGAATCTGTCGTTCTTTTTCTCGAACGGCATGGACGCGGAGTACGCGGTGATCGGCCGGGTGGCGCGGCGCATCTGGGCGCGCGCCATGCGCGACGTCTACAAGGCGGGTCCGCGCAGCCAGATGCTCAAGTACCACATCCAGACTTCGGGCCGGAGCCTGCACGCGCGCGAAATCCAGTTCAACGACATCCGCACCACGCTGCAGGCCATGTACGCACTGTTCGACAATTGCAACTCGCTGCACACCAACGCCTACGACGAGGCCCTGACTACACCGACCGAGGAGAGCGTGCGGCGCGCCGTGGCGATCCAGCTCATCATCAACCGCGAGCTCGGACTGAACCGGATCCAGAATCCCTGGCAGGGTTCGTATGCCATCGCCGAGCTCACCGATCTCGTCGAAGAAGCCGTGTACCGCGAGTTCGAATCGCTGGCAGAGCGCGGCGGTGTGCTCGGTGCCATGGAGACCATGTACCAGCGCGGCAAGATCCAGGAAGAGAGCATGTTGTACGAGACGCGCAAGCACGACGGGACCTTGCCCATCGTCGGCGTGAACACTTTTCTCAGCGCGAACAGCGATCGGGAGCAGGCGGTCGCGCCGCTGTTCCGCGCCAGCGACGAAGAGCAGCGCGCCCAGGTCGATTCCGTGCATGCCTTCCAGGCGCGTCACGCCGCGGAAGCGCCGGAAGCGTTGCGCCGCCTCCAGGCCGCCGCGGCAAGTGGCGGCAACGTGTTCGGCGAGTTGCTCGAGACCGTGCAGGTGTGCTCGCTAGGGCAGATCACGCGCGCGCTGTACGAGGTGGGCGGGCAGTATCGCCGGCACATGTAGGGGGCCCGGACCTCATTGTGTGGGTGAGTGGGGATGTTCGGGTTGAAGGTTCCAGGCGCGAGCTGGTGAGCGCGCCGGACGGCGTTCGCTTGCGCGAGGCTGCGCGCCAGAGCTGTCAGCGATCAATTGCGATCAGCGCAAAACGAGCACGGTAGGTAAAGAACCACCAAAGAGTACCTGCGCGCTATACGCCCCGCGCTGCGCCGCTCACACGCTCGCGCCTGGAACCTTCAACCCGAACATCCTCGCGCGCCCACGCACGTGGAGAGAGAGGATCTCCTAGCAAGCCTGTGTGGCGCGCCCCACCTAGCGGAGAGAAGAGCGCAAGCCCAGAGGCTCGCGCAAGCGACCTTCAGTGCGGCTCCGATCTCAGCCAACGAGCAAACGGGCACGCGGCTCCATCGAAGTGTGAGCTGGCGTTGCTGGATCGCTCAGGGTCGAGAGCGAGCGTCCGAGCGGCGAGCGCGAGGCGTATAGCGCGCAGGTACTCTTTGGTGGTTCTTATCTACTCGCTCGTTTTGCGCTGATCGCAATTGATCGCCGACAGCTCTGGCGCGCAGCCTCGCGCGAGCGAACGCCGTCGGCGCGCTCAGCAGCGAGCTCTCGACCCTGAGCGATCCAGCAACTCCACCTCCCACTCCCATCCAGCCGCGTCCCCTCTTGCTAGGAATTGGGGAGTGTCCCCACCAGATCGGGCTCGCCTAACTGCTGCAATATCGCCGCGCGCGATTGATCGCGCAGCGCAAGGGCCGGGTCTTCGCCCGCAGCCGCCGTCAGGGCGGTGATCGGCGCTCCGAAGCGCACTTCCAGCGGCCCCGGCCGCGGCAGCACACGAGTCGCCGGCATGTTGCGGCGTGTGCCGAGGATCACCGCCGGCACCACCGGGCAGGCGGCTCGCACCGCGATGGCGAATGCGCCGGTGTGGAATTTTCCGAGGCCGACTTCAGGCTTGAACGTCCCTTCCGGGAAGAACACCAGCGAATGGCCGCTGGCCGCGGTGCGCAGCACGCGGCGCGCGTCGGTACCGCCCTTGTGGCGATTGTGGCGGTCGACGAACTCCGAGCCGATACGCCGCAGCAGCAGGCCGGCTACTGGCACCTCGTTCATTTCCCGCTTGATCACGAAGCCGAAGCGCGCCGGCAGGGCGGCGGCCATGACGACGCCGTCGAGATAGCTGGCGTGATTGGCGACCACCACGCATTGGCCGGGTGGCAGGTTTTCCGTGCCGTGCAGGCGCAGTGGCATGCCGGAGAGCAGGAAGAAGCCGCGTGCCGCGATGCGTGCGGTGCCCCGGCGAAGCCGCAGAGTGGGCAGCAGCAAGAGGGCCAACAGGGCAGCCAGTGCCACCGCAAGGAACAACACAGCGGCATAGATGCCATAGATGAAACGCAGCGGAATCGATAACGCTGCCGGCCAAGGAGCACGCGCTGGGGTCGAAATCGATGTCATGCGCGGCTTTTTTTGCGGGCCGGGAGGCGTTTCATGTGAACTGGTTCTCTTTATGTTAACGGTTTTGCCGAGCTGTGAAGGTCATCACGCCTAAGCCCAAGCCTCCGTACCCATACTGCCGCGAAGCGTTATTCCGCATACGTATTAAGGCAATCACGTCTTGGTCAATCAAGCTAAAGCGCAGAACGAAGCGCATGCCACCGACACCGCCGACACCACCGTTTCGAAGTTTCTCGATGCGGTGTGGATGGAACGCGGTCTCTCGGCCAATACGCTCGCCGCCTATCGCGCGGACCTGACCGCGCTCGCGCGCTGGCTGGCCGAACGCGGTACGCCCATCATCAAGACCACCCGCGCGGATCTGCTCGGATTCATCGCGTTCCGCGTCGAAGCGGGCGCGCGTCCGCGCTCCACCGCGCGCCAGCTCTCATCGTTCCGCCGCTTCTTCCGCTACTTCGTTCGCGAAGGAGTGATCCGCGATGATCCGACTGCTCAGATTGCGATGCCGAAAATCGGCCGCTCGCTGCCGAAGTCCCTCACCGAGGAAGAAGTCGAGTCGCTGCTAGCCGCTCCTGCCATCGCGGACCCGCTGGGTCATCGCGACCGCACCATGCTCGAAGTGCTGTACGCCACGGGCTTGCGCGTCTCCGAGCTCGTGAACCTCAAGTACAACCAGATCAACACGAACCAGGGTGTCATCCGCATCCTCGGCAAAGGCAATCGCGAGCGCCTGATTCCGCTCGGCGAAGAGGCCGTGCGCTGGCTGACGGACTTCGTGCGCGCGCCGCGCAGCGAGATCCTGCTCGACCGTACCACCGACTATCTGTTCCCCACGCGCCGTGGCGACCGCATGACGCGCCAGGCCTTCTGGCACATCATCAAGCGCTACGCCCGCAAGGCCGTCATCGACAAGGAACTGTCACCGCACACGCTGCGTCACGCCTTTGCCACACACCTGCTCAATCATGGCGCGGACCTGCGTGTGGTGCAGATGCTGCTCGGCCATTCCGATCTGTCGACCACGCAGATCTATACGCACGTGGCGCGCGAGCGCATGAAAGAGATGCACGGGACGCATCACCCGAGGGGTTGAGCTAAGATCGGGCGCGTCGACCGGCGCGAACTTCATCGGCGCGGGCAGGTCGAAACTGCCAACCCGTCGTATGAGCCGCCCATGAGAATCACCGTCCGTCCGCTCGCAATGCTGTTTGCCGCCTGGCTCTGTAGCGGTGCGGCAATCGGCCAGACAGGCGGCGCGGCTCCCGCCGACAGCAAGACGGCCGTACCCGCGGGCAAGGACGATCCGCGCGCCGCCATCGTCAAGAAAATCGTCGGCCTCAAACTCGAAGACGTGCGCATCTCGCCGGTCACCGGCATCTTTGAAATTACGCGCGGGTCGGACATCAGCTACGTGTCGGGTGACGGCCGTTACGCCATTTTCGGCGACATGTACGACCTCGATTCCGACGACAACCTTTCCGAGACGCGCCGCCGCGGCATCCGCGCGCGCATCATCGAAACGGTTCCGGAAAGCGAGATGCTCGTGTATTCACCGAAAGATCCGAAATACACGATCACGGTGTTCACCGACATCGACTGCGGCTACTGCCGCCGTCTGCACTCGCAGATCGCCGAATACAACCGCCTCGGCATCCGCGTGCGCTACCTGTTCTTCCCGCGCTCGGGTCCCGACACCGAGTCATGGCATAAAGCTGAGGCCGTCTGGTGCGCCTCGAACCGCAACGACGCGCTCACGCGCGCCAAGAACGGTGAGAGCATCAAGTCGCCCAAATGCCCCGCCGACATCATCAAGCGCGACTACGAGCTGGGTCACAAGCTGGCCGTCGAAGGCACGCCGGCGATCTTCCTGGCCAGTGGGGAAATGTTGCCCGGCTATGCGCCGCCGAGGCAGCTCGCGAAATATCTGAAAACGGGAAAGATGTAAGAAGGTTCGGCTCGCGCGCCAGACGCAGCGCGCCTACGTCTCCAACAGCTTCTTCTTCTCCGCCACGCCTTCCCACTGCTTCGCATCTGGCGGAGCGGGCTTCTTCTCGGCGATCACCGGCCATTGCTTGGCCAGGTCCGCATTGATCTTCTTGAACTCTTCCTGTCCCGCCGGAACTTCGTCTTCGGAGAAGATCGCCTCCACCGGACATTCCGGCTCGCACAGCGTGCAGTCGATGCATTCTTCGGGATCGATGACCAGGAAGTTAGGGCCTTCGTGGAAACAATCGACCGGGCACACCTCCACGCAGTCGGTGTACTTGCACTTGATGCACGATTCCGTAACCACGAACGCCATCGATCAGATTCCTTGTCAATTGCCGGGTTTTTGCGGGGCGCTATTCTGCCCGATCACTAGAATCGCCGCTGCATCTCGGCGACATGGTGCCGGTCGATTCCTGCAGCCCGATCCTCGACGAACCGGCGCAACGCGTATTCGGTGCTCGGGAACGCCAGATCGTTCCAGGGAATGTCCTTTTCATCGACCAGGGCCACTTCCAGGCTTTCGTGTGTCACGCCGAAGTCCGGAGTGCGCATGCGCGACCGGAAGAACACGTGTACCTGGCGGGCGTGCGTAACGTTGGCGACCAGCAGGAGACTGCCGATCTCGACGTCGATCAGGGCCTCCTCCATGGCTTCGCGCGCAGCTCCGGCCTCGAGCGTCTCATCGTTTTCCATAAATCCGCCGGGGATCGCCCAGTAGCCGAGCCGCGGCTCGATGCCGCGTTTGCAGAGCAGAATGCGCCCCTGGTACACAGGTACGCTGCCGACCACGATCTTGGGATTCTGGTAGTGGATGATCCCGCAGTTGTCGCAGACATGGCGCGGCAGGAAGTCGTCCGCCGGAACTTTGAGGACGACTCGGGAGCCACAGTTGCTGCAGAAGTTCATCTGTCGATTGATGGTGCCGGGAGAGGGAATCGAACCCACACGCCTTATAAGGGCAACGGATTTTGAGTCCGCCGCGTCTACCAGTTCCGCCATCCCGGCGCGGGGCCGGAAGTATAACGAAGGCTCCCGCCAAGGTTGCGACCTTTCTCCGCCGGCCGGCATCTAAGCAATACGAAATGCAAAGACTCTCGGAAATCCACATTCAGGACGATGAGCTTGCCGCCGCCAGGGCCGGTGATCCGGCCGCGCGCGGCGCGCTTTTCGAACGGGTGGCGCCGGCGACGCTGGCCATCATCCGCCGGCTGGTCACACAGCGCGCGCTGGCCGAGGACCTGTTGCAGGACACCCTGATCGCGATGTTCGAGCACCTGGACGACTATCGCGGCGAGGCTCCTTTCGGTGTCTGGGTTCGAAGCATCGCGGTCAGCCGTTGTCTCATGACATTCCGTTCGCCGTGGCACCGCGCGCGCGTGGCGCTCGAATCGTGGACCGAGGAGGGCTGGGCCGCTCCTGCTGAAGCCGAGAGCCGTACCTCCGATCTCATCGACCTCGATCGCGCGCTCGCGCGACTCTCGCCGGTGACCCGCACCGTGATCTGGCTGTACGACGTTGAAGGCTGGTCGCACGAAGAGATCGCCAAAGGGTTCAACCGCACGGTGAGTTTTTCCAAGTCGCAGCTGGCGCGCGGTCACGCGCGGCTGCGCACCGACCTGCTGGCGCCGGAGCGATCCGGCGTTTCGATTCCGCTCAGGAGTGAGTTCGATGGACACTGACGCGATCAATAACGAGCTGGTTGCGCGTTTGCGGAAGCTCGATGCCAGTGCCGCACCGGCTGCCGTGAGTTTTGGCTACGAGACGTTGATCGACCGCTACACCGCGAAACGGGTACGGGCACGCCGCCAGCTCGCGATCGCCCGCGGCACGGCGGGCGCGCTGGTCATCGCCCTGCTCGGCGCCAGCTTGTGGCGCCTCGTTCAACCGCCGGGCACGCCGCAAGTCGTGAGCGCGCCCGCGCCCGTGGAGTTCGAGCCGGCGACGCAGTCGCGCATCGTTCGGGCCGACACCTATCTGGCGGTGGCGGCGCTCGAGGATCACATCGCGAGCCTCGACGATGCGCTCAATGTCGCGCGCCTGCGCGCCGGCCCGGCGGAGGTCGCCCGTCTCGAGCGCACCCGCGCCGAACTACTCGATTCGTATACCCAGGTGCGCTACGCGGAACTCGTGAGCGCCAACTTCTGATTTTTTCCGGAGACAGTCCATGAAACAGTTGATGCTGGTTTGTTTGTTAGCCGCGAGCGCGGTGGCGGCCGCGCAGACTTCGCCCCCGGCCGCGGCAGCGACCGCCGCGGACGTGGCGAAGAACGAGGCGCAGGAAGCCAAGACCCGCGCCAAGCTCGATGAAGCCCGCGCGCGTCTCGACAAGGCGGCGCGCGAGGTGGCGGAGCTTTCCAACGAGCTCGGCCGCAATGCCCGGCGTGACATGTTCTTCATCGACAGTGGTGATCGTCAGGCGGTACTCGGCGTGCAGATCGACAATGGCGGCGACTCGCGCGGCGCCCGTGTGCTGCGCGTGAGTCCCGGCGGTCCGGCCGAAGAAGCCGGCCTGCGCGACGGCGACATCATCGTCTCGGTCGACGGCAAATCCGTCGCCGGCAGCGACCACGCCGGCCGCGCGGTGGTCGAGCAGATGCGCCATGTGAAGCCGGAACAGAAAGTGAAAGTGCGCGTGGTGCGCGCCGGCAAGAACAAGGACTTCGTCGTGGTGACGCGTCCGATGATGTTCGAGAACCGCGTGTTCAGCGTGCATGGTCGTCCGGGAGCGATCGATCGCGTCGGCCCCATGGCCGGCGTGGGCGCCGTGGGCGGCAGCTTCGGCACCATGCCGATGGTGCAGCACTTCCGAAGTTTCTTCCCCGGCGAGTTTGGCGGCATGGAGCTCGCCAGCCTCACACCGAAACTCGGCGCGTACTTCGGAGTGAACGAAGGCGTGCTGGTGGTGAAGGCGCCGCAGAATGACGTGTTCAAGCTCGAAGACGGCGACGTCATTCAGTCCATCGATGGGCGCAAACCCGATGACGGCGGCCACGCGATGCGTATCCTGCGTTCCTACCGTTCGGGTGAGAAGCTCAATGTCACGGTCCTGCGGCAGCGCAAGCCGGTGACCGTCGCGGTCACCATGCCTGAGCGCCCGGAGTTCGACGGCGACGCCTTCCAGTTTCAAGCTCCCATCCCGCCGGATCTGCCGATGCCGCCGGCGCCGCCCGCGCCCGGCATGTCCGGTGGCACCGGAACTCTCGACTGAGGTAATCGCGCTAGCGGCCATGGCGGTAAACTTGCCGCCGTGCGCCGCGACGACTTCACCTACGAACTTCCCGAAGAACTCATAGCCCAGCAACCGCTCGCCGAGCGATCGGCGAGCCGCCTGCTGGCGCTCGACGGCGCCACCTCTGCACTCACCGACCGGCAGATGCGCGAGTTGCCGCAACTGCTCGCACCGGGCGACCTGCTGGTGTTCAACGACACGCGCGTGATTCCCGCGCGCCTCTTCGCGCTCAAGGATTCCGGCGGCAAGGTCGAGCTGCTGCTCGAGCGGCCGCTCGAATCGCAAAACGCGCTGGTGCACGCGCGCGCCAGCAAGCCGCTGCGGCCGGGTCTGCAGCTGCAAAGTCGTGGCGGCCCCATCACCGTGATCGAGAAGCGCGGCGACCTGTGGGTCGTCGAACTACCCGAGGTCGCGCTCGCCTTCTTCGAGCAATACGGGCAGATGCCGTTGCCGCCGTACATCCGCCGCGAGCCTGTGGCGGCCGACAGTACGCGCTACCAGAGCGTATTCGCACGCAAGCGCGGCGCCGTGGCGGCGCCGACCGCGAGCCTGCACTTCGACGAGGAGCTGATCGCCGGGCTCGACCAGCGCGGCGTGCAGCGCGCTTTCATCACACTGCACGTGGGCGCGGGGACCTTCCAGCCCGTGCGGACCGATGCCGTCGGCGCCCACGTGATGCACGCCGAGTTCGTCGAGGTGCAGGCCGCGACCTGCGCGGCCATCGCCGCCGCGCGCGCGCGCGGCGGCCGGGTCATTGCCGTCGGCACCACGGTAGTGAGGGCACTCGAGAGCGCCGCGGGCAGCGGCGAGCTCGTGCCGTACGTGGGAGATTCCTCGCTGTTCATCGTGCCCGGATTTCGCTTCCGGATCGTCGACGCGATGCTGACGAACTTCCATCTACCCGAATCCACACTGCTCATGCTGGTGAGCGCATTTGCCGGCCGTGAAGCCGTGCTCGCGGCCTATCGGCATGCGGTCGCGGGCCGCTACCGCTTTTTCAGTTATGGTGACGCCATGTTCGTGACCCCCGCTCCAGGCGCACATTGATCCGATGGAAATGCCATGACGGCTGAATTCCAATTGTTAGGCACCGCGGGCGCGGCGCGCCGCGGACGGCTCACGCTGGCGCACGGCACGGTGCAGACGCCGGCGTTCATGCCGGTGGGCACCTATGGCACGGTCAAGGCGATGACGCCCGAGGAGCTTCAGGGCCTGGGCGCCGAGATCGTGTTAGGCAACACCTTTCATCTCATGCTGCGCCCGGGCAACGACGTGCTGCGCGCGCACGGCGGGCTGCATGGTTTCATGAACTGGCGCTCACCCATACTCACCGATTCCGGCGGCTTCCAGGTGTTCAGCCTGGAGTCGCTGCGCAAGATCACCGAAGAGGGCGTGCAGTTCCGCTCGCCCATCGACGGCAGCGCCGTGCGCCTCACTCCCGAAGATTCGATGGATACGCAGCTGGCTCTCGGCTCCGACATCGCCATGGCGCTCGACGACTGCACGCCGTATCCGGCCACCGAGCAACAGGCGCGCGACTCGATGGAGCGTTCGATGCGCTGGGCCGAGCGCAGCCATACCCACTACTATCGGAACAACCCCGCCGGCGAGTTGTTTGCCATCGTGCAGGGAGGCATGCATCTGCCACTGCGCCTCGGCTCGCTCGAGACGTTGCAGAAGCTGCCCTGGAAGGGGTTTGCGATCGGTGGGCTGGCGGTGGGTGAGCCCGAGGAAGACCGGCTGCGCGTGTTGGAGGGACTGGTTCCGCACTTGCCGGCGGATCGGCCGCGATATCTCATGGGAGTAGGCCGGCCTCAAGACATCATCGCCGCCGTGGTGCGCGGCATCGACATGTTCGACTGCGTGATGCCGACGCGGCATGCACGCAATGGCCATCTGTTCACTTCACAGGGCGTGGTGAACATCCGCAATGCGGCCCACCAGGCAGACTTGGGACCGCTCGATCCAGCCTGCACCTGCTACACCTGCCGCAATTTCTCGCGTTCGTATCTGCGGCACCTCGACCGTTGCAACGAAATCCTTGGGTGCCGGCTCAACACCATCCACAACCTGCACTACTACCTCGAGCTCATGCGGCGGTTGCGTGCAGGCATCGAAGCGGGGTCGCTGGATGCGGTGATCCGCGACTACGCCAGCGAGACGGCGAGCCCTCGCAACTCTGAAGTGGCATAAATTTGTTTTTCGGCCAAAATACGCGCCCCGCGCCGCGATGCGGTGCCGTTTTACCCGTCACGTGTGAGATAACACCATGAATTCATTGATCCCCGACGCCATGGCGCAAGCCGCCGGTGCCCCCTCCGCAGGCGCCGGCGCGACCCCTCTGATCATGATGGCGGTGTTCGTCGTCATCTTCTATTTCCTGCTCATCCGTCCCCAGCAGAAGAAGCAGAAAGAGCATCAGGCGATGCTCAGCAAGATCACCACGGGTGACGAAGTGGTCACCGCCGGCGGCATTCTCGGCAAGGTCATCGAGGTGGGTGATCAGTTCCTCACGCTTGAAATTGCCGACAACGTGCGCATCAAGGTGCAGCGCTTTCAGGTGACCTCGCTGGTGCCGAAGGGCACGTTCAAGGGAGCCTGAGGGTCGTACATGCTCGAATACGCGCGCTGGAAATACATCCTCGTCGGCGTCGTGCTGGCCGTGGCATTGTTGTTCGCTCTGCCCAACCTGTTCGGCGACGACTTCGCGCTGCAGATCGCGCGCAAGGACCACGCGCCCATCGATGCGACGCAGCTCGCCTCCATCGAGAAGACCCTCACGGACGCCGGCCTCAAGTACGCCAGTGCCGAGATCGATGACGGGGATGTGGTGGTGCGCTTTCCTGACAACGATGCGCAGCTTCGCGGCCGCGACGTGGTCAAGGACGAGAAGACCGGGCTCACCAAAGACTATGTGAACGCGATGATGTACGCGTCGCGCGCGCCGCGCTGGATCCAGGCCCTGGGCCTGCGCGCCATGCCGCTGGGGCTCGACCTGCGTGGCGGTCTCTATCTACTCTACGAAGTGGACGTCGACGGCGCGGTGGCGCAATTGCTGCAGACCTATGACCAGGACTTCCGCCGCGCGCTGCGCACCGCGGCAATCCCCTTCACCGACATCAGCAACCTCACGATCGATTCCGACATCCCGAACGGGCTGCGCGTGCTGTTGCCAGACGGTGCGGACCTCGGCAAGGTGCGCGACGCGCTCAAGAAAGTGCAACCCGATCTCGCCTGCCGCGACGGCGTGACCGCGGGCGGCACGGCAGTCGACTGCGTGATGACCGCGCAGCAAGTCCGCGAGCGCCGCGACTTCGCGATCACCTCCAACATCACCACGCTGCGCAACCGCGTCAACGCGCTCGGCGTCTCCGAGCCCATCGTGCAGCGCCAGGCCGATCGCATCGTCGTGCAACTGCCCGGCGTGCAGAACTCCGCGGAAGTGAAAAGCACGCTCGGCAAGGTCGCGACGCTCGAATACCGGCTCGAAGATCCGCGGCCCATGCCGGCGAGCGGGCGGGCACCTCCGGGCGCGAAGATCTACATGCACAAGGACGGATACAAGGTGATGCTCAAGCGCGAGATCATCGCCACCGGCAACCAGATGATCAACGCGAGCGCGAGCACCGGGCAGAGCGGGCCAGAGGTCCAAGTCACGCTCGACAGCGCGGCCGGCGAAGAGATGCTCAAGACCACGCGCGCCAACCTCGGCAAGCGCATGGGCGTGGTGTTCATCGAGCACCGCCGCGAGACGGTCGTCGTCGATGGCAAAGAAGTGCAGCGCGACGTCAAGGATGAGCTGGTCATCAGCCTCGCGACACTGCAGGGGGTGTTCGCCAGTCGTTTCCAGACCACTGGCCTCGGCATGGCGGAAGCGCGTGAGCTGGCGCTGCTGCTGCGCGGCGGCGCGCTGGCGGCGCCGATCTCGCTCGTCAACGAGCGCGTGATCGGACCGCAGCTCGGTCAGGCCAACATCGAGAAAGGCGTCAAGGCGCTGGTCATCGGCATGGCGGCGTTGTTCCTGTTCATGATTCTCTATTACCAGTTGTTCGGCGTGGTCGCTGACCTCGTGCTGCTCGCGAACGTCGTGCTGCTCGCCGCATTGCTGTCCATGTTAAGCACCGCGTTGTCGCTGCCCGGCATCGCCGGCATCATCCTCACCGTCGGCATGGCGGTCGACGCGAACGTGCTGATCTACGAGCGCATACGCGAAGAGCTGCGCAACGGTGTTTCGCCGCAGGCGGCCATCAAGGCCGGCTTCGAGAAGGCGTTCTCCGCCATCGCCGATTCCAACGTCACGACGTTCATCGCCGGCGTGGTGCTGTTCGTGTTCGGCACCGGCGCCATCAAGGGATTCGCCATCGTGCTGTCGCTGGGCATCCTCACCTCCATGTTCACCTCGCTCATGGGTTCGCGCGCCCTGCTGACCCTGATGTTCGGCGGCAAACGCAAGATCACCAGACTGGCGATCGGTTAAGAGGACACGCCGTGGAATTTTTCCATAAGAAAACCAAGTTCCCGTTCATGGCCACCCGCAAGGTGTGGTACACGCTCTCGACCATATTGATGGTCGGCGCGTTCGCGTCGTTCTTCACGCGCGGCCTGAATTTCGCCATCGATTTCACCGGCGGCATCAGCGTCGAGGCTGCCTTCCCGCAGGATGCCAGCATCGAGAAAATCCGCACCGCGGTGGAAGGCGCCGGATATCACGAGCCGCAGGTGCAGACCTTCGGTTCGACGCGCGACGTGACCATCCGCCTGCAGTCCACCGGTGAAACCGCCGAGGTGCTGCGGCCGAAGTTCCAGGCCATTCTCGCGGCAGTCGATCCTGAGGTGCGCATCAGCGATCTGGCCGTGGTGGGTCCCCAGGTGGGCGATGAACTGCGCTATTCGGCCATCGTGTCACTGGCGGTGACGCTGGCGCTCATCGGGCTCTACATCATCCTGCGCTTCCACACCTGGCGCCTGTCGCTCGGCGCCATCCTGGCGGTCATGCACGACCCTATCCTGGTGCTCGGCGTGTTCTCCTTCACGCAGACACTGTTCGACCTGTCGGTGGTGGCGGCCATCCTCGCGGTCATCGGCTATTCGCTGAACGACACCGTCATCGTGTTCGACCGCATCCGGGAAAACTTCGAGAAGAACCGCCGCCAGGCTTCCGACGTCACGCTGGATGCGGCCATCAACCAGACACTGTCGCGCACCATCATGACCAAGGTGGTGACCTCGATAGTCGTGGTGGCGCTGCTGTTGTTAGGCGGGTCGGCACTGCGCGGCTTCTCCGAGGCGCTGCTCATCGGCATTCTCGCCGGCACTTATTCGTCGATCTACATCTCGGCGTCCATTGCGCTGTCGTGCGGTCTGAAGGCCGAGCACCTGTTCCCGACGGTACGCAAAGACCCGATCGACGAGTTGCCCTAAGCAGGCGAGTCCAGTGCCGTGATGGAACTGCTGACCGATCCGCAAGCGTGGATAGCGTTCATAACGCTGTCGGCGCTCGAGATCGTGCTCGGCATCGACAACATCATCTTCATCTCCATCCTGGTGAGCCGTCTGCCGCCGGAGCGGCGCGAATCGGCGCGAATCACCGGACTTGCGATGGCGATGCTCACGCGCATCGCGCTGCTGTTCTCCATCGTGTGGCTCACGCGCCTGACCAAACCCTGGTTCTCGATCTTCACGCAGGAGTTCTCCGGCCGCGACATCATCCTGTTGTTAGGTGGCCTGTTCCTGCTGGCCAAGAGCGTCACCGAGATCCATGGCACGCTCGAAGGCGTGGAGGATGAGCGCAAGGCCCGCGTGTTCGCCAACTTCACCGCGATCGTGGTGCAGATCGCCATCATCGACATCGTGTTCTCGCTGGACTCGGTGTTCACGGCGGTGGGGCTCGCGAAGCCGGATCAGCTGCCCATCATGGTCGGCGCGATAGTGCTGGCCATCGGCGTGATGATGTGGGTGTCGGGCTCGATCAGCAATTTCATCGAGCGCCATCCGACCATCAAGATCCTGGCGCTGGCATTCCTTATTCTGGTGGGTGTGGTGCTGGTGGCCGAGAGTTTCCACTTCGAAGTGCCGAAGGGTTACCTGTACTTCGCGATGGCGTTCTCGGTGGGCGTCGAAATGGTGAATATCCGCCTGCGGCGCCTCATGGATGATCGCCGGCACCGCAAAGACGAGAGTGACGGCGGCTGAATCCACGGCGAACGCGCTCGCGTAATGTGATCTGCATCCCTACAATCCGGACGATTACAACATTGCGGGGTCTCCGATGAAATGGAATCTGCGCGCGAAGTCCATTGCTCAGGTCCAATCCGAATTCGATCGCGGCGAGCTCAAGCGCACGCTAGGTCCGGTCCACCTCATCCTGTTCGGCATCGGCTGCATCATCGGCGCGGGCATATTCGTCCGCACTGGTACGGCGGCCGCCCAGTACGCCGGACCCGCCGTCATGTTGTCGTTCGTCCTCGCCGGTGTGGTCTGCGCCTTCGCGGGACTGTGCTACGCCGAGCTTGCATCGATGCTGCCGGTGTCCGGCTCCGCATATACCTATGCGTACACCACGGTCGGTGAATTCGGCGCGTGGATCATGGGCGCACTGCTGTTGCTCGAGTATGCCCTCGCGGCGTCGGTGGTCGCTGTGGGATGGTCCGGATACGCGGTGAGTCTCTTGCATGACATGGGGGTCAACTTTCCGGCAGCGTTCACGCAGCCGTATGGCGAGCTCGTGGTGGCGGCGTTGTCGACCATCAGCGTGACCGACCCGTCGGTGACTTTGAACGGCGTTACCGCCGCTTTGGCCGACGGCACCACCGTGCAGGTGCTGACCAACGTCCCGTGGACGATCGACGGCACCTACACCGCCGCGATCGCTCAGTACGATGTCGTCAAGGAAGCGACCAACGGCTTCACACTCATAAACTCCGTCGACATCGCCATCAACTCCGATGTCCAGGCGACGCTCGGCGCCGCGACCAAGGTGCTCGATCCGGCGACCGGCAACCTCCGTGACATCGCCGCCGGCGCAATCGTCGCCGTGCCGGCAGAGTCGATCGCACAGTTGCCTGCCGCCACTGTCGTGTCGATTCCCGCGGCGGCCGTCACGACGGCGATGTTCAACCTGCCGGCGGTTTTCATCACGCTGGCGGCGACCATGCTGCTGGTCATCGGCGTTTCCGAATCCGCCACGGTCAACAACATCATCGTGGCCATCAAGGTCACGGTGATCCTCGCCTTCATCGGGGTGGGTGCGTTCTTCGTCAATCCGGACAACTGGCATCCGTTCATTCCCGAGCCCACCGGCGTCGAGAATCAATTCGGCATGGACGGTGTGATTCGCGCCGCCACGATCGTGTTCTTCGCCTACATCGGGTTCGAGGCGGTGTCGACGGCGGGGCAGGAGGCGCGCAATCCGCGCAAGGACATGCCGATCGGCATTCTGGGATCGTTGATCATCTGCACCATCCTGTACATGGCGACCGCGGCCGTGCTCACCGGCGTTGTTTCGTTTACGAAACTCAACGTTGCCGCACCAGTCGCCACGGCAGTCGACACCTTCGGTCCCCAGTGGGGATGGCTCGCCAAGTGCATCAAGATCGGCGCCATTGCCGGCTTGTCGTCCGTGGTGCTGGTGCTGATGTTCGGCCAGACGCGCGTGTTCTATTCGATGTCGCGCGACGGGCTCATGCCGAAGATGCTCGGCAAGGTGCATCCGAAGTTCAAGACACCCTGGATCAACACGCTGATCGTCGGTGTGGTCGTGTCGCTGGCCGCGGCCGTGTTCGACATCAACTCTCTTGGCGACCTCACCTCCGTGGGCACGCTGGTCGCATTCGGTCTCGTGTGCTTCTCGGTCCTGTGGCTGCGCTACAAGCGGCCGGATCTGCCGCGCCATTTCAAAGTGTGGGGATTCCCGGTCGTTCCGGCGATCGGCGTGCTCATCTGCTTCTGGCTCGCCTGGGAAGGCGTGCCGGTGCACATCCGCTGGTGGTTCTTCTGGTTCATCCTGGCCGCGGTCGCGCTCTACTTCTGCTACGCCTTCTGGGCGAGCCCGATGCGCAACCGGGCACCGGCGGCCGGCCAGGTACCGCCGGCTAGTTAGGCTTCGCGCAGCGCCGCGGGGGCGAACGGCGACAGCTCGGCCACCAGCGCCGCGTACACCTTGGCGGTGCCCGCGATGACGTGACCGCCCTGTTTGTATTCTTCGCCGAAGATGGTGCCGATACGGCCGCCGGCTTCGGTGATGAGCAGCGTGCCCGCCGCGGTGTCCCAGGGCTTGAGACCGATCTCCCAGAATCCATCGACGCGGCCGGCGGCGACATACGCGAGGTCCAGCGCAGCGGAGCCGGGGCGACGCAACCCCGCGGCCTTGAGCATCACGGCCTTGAGCATCGCCAGGTAGTCATCGAGGTAGGGCGCGTCCGTGCGGTACGGAAAGCCCGTGGCGATGAGCGAGCCTTCCAGCGTGATCTGCTTGCTGACCCGCATCTTGCGGCCTTCCACCTGCGCGCCATCGCCGCGCGAGGCGGTGAAGATTTCCTGGCGCATCGGGTCGAACACCACCGCGTGCTCGAGCCGCCCGCGGATCTGGCAGGCGATCGACACCGCAAAGGTGGGAAAGCCGTGCATGAAATTGGTGGTGCCGTCGAGCGGATCGATGATCCAGACGACCTCGCTGTCACCCGATGCACCGCTTTCCTCGGCGAGGATGGCGTGATCCGGATGCAGGCGGCGGATGGTCTGGATGATGTCGGCTTCAGCGGTCTTGTCGACCTCGGTGACGAAGTCGTTGCGTCCCTTGGTTTCAACCTGGATGGCCTCGAGGCGTGGGATGGCACGAACGATGATGTCGCCGGCGCGGCGCGCCGCTTTGACCGCGATATTGAGTAGGGGCTGCACGTTGGGGGAGGCTCCGAGGGGCCGCTACAAAAGGGCCGCTATGATACAGGCCGTGCCCCTGACCGCCATTCGCATCGTGCTGGTTGAGCCCTCGCATCCGGGAAATATCGGAGCGGTGGCGCGCGCCATGAAGAATATGGCGCTGGCGGAGCTGGTACTGGTGCGCCCGAAGGCGTTCCCGCACCCGGAGGCGACAGCCCGCGCGTCAGGCGCTGGCGATATCCTGGAGCGGACCAAGGTCGTCGAGAGCGTCACCGACGCGGTGGCCGACTGCGGCTTCGTCGCCGCCACCACCTCGCGGCCGCGCGAGCAGAACTTCCGTGCGCTCGACGTGCACGAAGCGGCGCAAGGCATATTCGACATGAGCGCGCGCGGCCCCGCCGCGGTGTTGTTCGGCGCCGAACGCACCGGACTCACCAACGAAGAGCTGGCGCTGGCGCACCTGCTGATCCGCATTCCCGCCAATCCCGACTACCCTTCGCTCAATCTCGCCATGGCCGTCCAGCTGGTGTGTTACGAGCTGTTCCGCGCCGCCGGCAGTCCGGCGAGCGAGCGTCCGCTGTCGGAATCGCCGGTGCCGCTGGCGCCGGGCTCCGAGATGGAGCGCTTCTATGCGCACCTGCAGGAGGTCATGGACGAGGTGGAGTTCCGCGACCGCACGCAGAACGGCACGCTGCTGATGACGCGCATCCGCCGCCTGTTCCAGCGCTGCGAGATGGACCAGAACGAGGTCAACATCCTGCGCGGCCTGCTCACCTCGGTGCAGAACAAACGTCGCGGCGCGGGCAAACCGTGAGCACTATCTACCTCGACTATGCCGCGACCACGCCGGTGGATCCGCGTGTGGCGACCGTCATGTCCGAGTGCCTCACCAGCATGGAAGGCCACGGCAATCCGGCGTCGGTCAGCCACGGGCCGGGGCTCGCCGCGCACGACCGGGTCGAGACCGCCCGTGCGCAGGTCGCGCGCCTGATCGGCGCCGCGCCGCCGGAGATCATCTTCACCTCCGGCGCCACCGAGTCCAACAACCTGGCGCTGCTCGGCGTGGCGCGCGCCGCGCGCCGAGCGTCCGGCCGCAGCCACATCGTGAGCTCGCGCATCGAGCACAAATCAGTGCTGGACACCGTGCGGCAGCTCGAGAGGGAAGGCTTCACACTGACGCTCATCGAGCCGGACACCAGCGGCAGCATTCCTGCCGATTCGGTGCGTGCCGCGTTGCGCGCCGACACGCTGCTGCTGTCGTTGATGCTCGCGAACAACGAAATCGGCGTGCTCACGGACATTGGCGCCTGCGCCGGACATTGCCGCGCCCGTGGCGTGCTGCTGCACACCGACGCATCGCAAGCCGTCGGCAAACTCACCGTCGACGTTGCGCAACTCGGGGTCGACTTCCTGTCGCTGACGGCGCACAAGTTTTACGGGCCGAAAGGCATTGGCGCGTTGTATGTACGGGAAAGCGCGCGCCCGAAAATCGCGCCTATCCAATTCGGCGGCGGGCACGAACGCGGGCTGCGTCCGGGCACATTGCCCACGCACCAGATCGTAGGTCTGGGTGCCGCGGCTGCCATCGCCCATGCACAGGGGGCCGCCGATGCCGCGCACGCGCGCGATCTCGCGGCGCGCCTGTGGCGCGAGCTCGAACCAATTCCAGGCGCCGCGTTCAATGGCCATCACCAGCACCGGGTTCCCGGGCTCATCAACGTTTCGTTCGCCGGTGTGGAAGGCGAGAGTCTGATCACCGGTCTTCCCGGTATCGCCGTGTCCTCGGGTTCCGCCTGCAGCTCCGCGACGCGAGAACCGAGTTACGTGTTGCGATCGCTCGGGCGCGGCACGGAGCTCGCGCAAAGCTCGTTGCGGTTGTCACTGGGGCGATTTACGACCGCCGCGGATGTCGATGAGGCGGCCACCGCCATCCGGGCGGAAGTCGCCCGGTTGCATGCGCTGGCTGGCACTGCGATGGCGGCTGAGCAGCCGGCGCGGGCATCTGACCCTGCCGCGGGCGCCCCTGCCGGGAGCCTGATGGCGCGGGTGTTGAACCCGCTCGCGCGCCGCTATTTCCTCGCGCCCGCGCGGCGTCCGGAATTCCCTGAAGGCGTCGCGCCGGCGCAGGTGCGCCACGGGCGGGCGGGGCGGCAGGAAGACGGCACCGCTGTTTTCATTGAGTTGCGGGTTGGCAGTGAGATTGTGAAAAGCGCCCGTTTCAGCGCCTATGGATGCCCCCATACTCTGGCGGTGACAGCCTGGCTTTGCGAGATTCTCGAGGGGGCACGGCTTTCCGCCGGCCTGCCTGGAACCCCCGCCGACTGGGCCCTGAAATTCGCAGTCCCACCTGAGAAACTCGGGCGGCTGCTGATCGTCGAAGATGCATGGCGTGCGGCGATGGCCGCCCCAACAGAGTAGAAACACAGGATGGAAATGGCTATTTCGCTCACCCCGGCGGCTGCCGAACGCGTCAAGACCTTCATCGCCTCACGCGGCAAGGGTCTGGGCCTGCGGCTGGGCGTTCGCAAGACCGGCTGTTCCGGCTTTGCCTATGTGGTGAATTACGCCGATGACGCCCAGGCCCGCGACCTGGTGTTCGAGGATCAGGGCGTCAAAGTGTTCGTCGACCCCGAGAGCCTGCCGCTCATCAACGGGACCACGGTCGATTTCGTCAAACAGGGTCTGAACGAGGCCTTCCGCTTCCACAACCCGAACATCAAGGGTGAGTGCGGCTGCGGCGAGAGCTTCAACGTCTAGGTTCCCAGGCGCTTACGCGCCACGTCGGAAAACGGCGCCGAGGCGGCGCCGTACATACCTTAGTAATACTTGGATTTCAGCGGGTTAACTCGCAGGTGAGCCTGCCAGCCGGTACAATCGCGCGCCTTTACGACCCCCACAAGGAATCACTCGCATGGCGCTCGAGCGCACTCTGTCCATCGTCAAGCCCGACGGCGTTACCCGTAACCTCATCGGCCAGGTCATCGGCCGATTCGAAAAGGTTGGCCTCAAGGTGGTCGCCGCGCGCATGGTTCACCTGTCGCAACGGGATGCCGAAGGTTTCTACGCCGTGCACGCCGCGCGTCCGTTCTTCAAGGACCTCGTGAAGTACATGACCTCCGGTCCCGTGCTCGTACAGGTGCTCGAAGGCGAGGGCGCCATCGCGAAGAATCGCGAAGTCATGGGCGCCACCGATCCGAAGAAGGCCGCGCCGGGCACGATCCGCGCCGATCTCGCCGAGAGCATCGAAGCCAACACTGTGCACGGCTCGGACTCGGCGGAAAACGCCGCGATCGAAATCGCCTACTTCTTCCGCACGACCGAGCTTTGCCCCCGCGGCTGATCTGCAATGACCGACCTCCCCATCGCCACCCGGACTAACTTGTTAGGTCTGCCGAAAGCAGACCTCGAGGCGTTCGTGGCCGGCATGGGCAGCAAGCCGTTCCGAGCGCGCCAGCTCATGAACTGGATGTACAAGCGCGGTTGCGGCGACATCGCCGCGATGACCGATCTCGCCAAGGACTTCCGCGCCGAGCTCATGCAATGTGCGGAAGTCGCGGTTCCGGAGATCGTGAAGACGCAGATAGCTTCGGACGGCACACGCAAGTGGCTGCTATCCGGCGGCAATGGCCAAGCCTACGAGACCGTGTACATCCCCGAAGAAGACCGCGGCACGCTGTGCATCTCCTCGCAGGTGGGTTGCGCGCTCGACTGTTCGTTTTGCTCGACCGCGCAGCAAGGCTTCAACCGCAACCTGACTACCGCGGAGATCGTCGGGCAGGTGTGGCTCGCGAACCGGGAGCTCGGCTGGCAGGTGGGGCCTGGTGAGGAAAAGAAGGGCCGGATCATCACCAACATCGTGCTCATGGGCATGGGCGAACCGCTGGCGAATTTCCGCCATGTGATCCCGGCCATCCGCATCTTTCTCGACGATCTCGGGTTCGACATCTCGCGCCGCCGCGTCACGCTGTCCACGTCGGGCCTCGTGCCGCAGATCTACAAGCTCGCCGAGGAAGTGAATTGCGCGCTGGCGGTGTCGCTGCACGCGCCGAACGACGAGTTGCGCAGCCAGCTCGTGCCCATCAACCGCAAGCACAACATCGCCGAATTGCTGGACGCCTGCTGGCACTATCTCGACGAGCAGAACGGCCGCAGCGTCACGTTCGAATACGTGATGCTCGATGGCGTGAACGATAGCTGCGGGCACGCGCGCGAGCTGGCGGTCCTGCTCAAGGACAAACCCGCCAAGCTCAACCTCATTCCGTTCAATCCGTTTCCGGGAACCAGCTACCGCCGCTCGCCGCAGGCGGTCATCGAGAAGTTCCGCGACGAGCTCACGCAGCGTGGGCTCATTGCCACCATCCGTAAAACACGCGGCGACGATATCGATGCAGCCTGCGGGCAGCTCGCAGGCCAGGTCACGGACCGCACCATCGTGCGGCTGGGTTCGAAAACCTTCGGGTTGCAGGTGGGCGTATGAAAACTCAATGGATTGCCGTTCTATCGGCGTGCCTCCTCGCCGGCTGCGTCAACAGCGACGGCAGCAGGCAGCGCAAACAGGAAGATCCGACCGCGGCCGCCGCCAAGACCAACATACAGCTCGGCATCGCCTATCTTCAGCAGGGCAATTATTCGGTGGCGCGCGAGAAACTCGAGCGCTCCCTCAAGCAGAACCCCAAAGACCCCGACGTGCACACCGGCCTAGGGCTGCTCTATGACCGCGTCGGCGAGACGAAGAAGGCCGATCAGCACTACCGCGAGGCGCTGCGGCTGGCGCCGGACAATCCGGACATCTCCAACAACTACGCTATCTACCTGTGCAAGCGCGGGCGCATCGATGACGGCGTGGAGCGCTTCGCCGCAGTGGCCGTCAACAGGTATTACCGCACGCCGGAAGTGGCGCTCACCAACGCCGGCGCCTGCCTGCGCGACGCCAAGCGGCCCGACGAGGCGGAGCAAAGCTTCCTCGCGGCCATCAGGGCGCGGCCTGACTACAGCGAGGCCACCGTGCAACTGGCGACGCTGCACATGGAGCGCGGAAAGCTGGCCGAGGCGCGCAAAGTGGTGGACACCTATCTAGGTGCGTTCCGGCCGCAGGCCGACGTGTTGTTCGCCGCGGTCACCGTGGCGCGCGCCTCCAAAGACAAGATGAGCGAAGATAAATACTCGCGCCGCCTGCGACTGGAATTCCCGGAGTCCGCACAGGCGCGCGCGCTGAAGCGCGGCAGCTGAGCGCGATGGACGAGACGGAAGCACCCGCGCCGGTGGCGCCTCCACCCGCGCCGCGCTCGATTGGCGAACGGCTGCGGGCGGGACGCGAACGTGCGGGCCTCTCGATCGCCGCGTCCGCCGAGAAGCTGCACCTGGACATCAAGGTCATCGAGGCGCTCGAGGCGGACCGGTTCGCCGATCTCGGCGCGTCGGTATACGTGCGCGGCCATCTGCGCCGTTATGCCGATTTCGTCGGCGAGGCTGGCGCGGAGCTGGTCGCTAACTACACCACGCTCACGGCGCGACCGCTGCCGCCCGATCTCACGCAGGCGCCGCACCCTGAGCGGCGCACCGATCCACGCCGCCTGGTGACTCCGCTCGTCGGTCTCGTGTGCGCCGCCGTGCTGCTGCTCGCCATCTGGTGGGTATTGTCGGGCTCGCACTCCGGAGCCGGGCAAACGAGCGCGGTACCGACGAGCCAGGTACAGACGAATGAAAAGCCGCCGGCCTCATCCGCTCTGCCGGCCGGTTCGTCTTCGCCATCCGCTCCCGGCAATGCGGCGGGGACGCGCCTGCCCGCTGCCCCGGCTCCGGCAACCACCAACAGCGCGCCAGCAGGCGCGGTGGCCGCGAATGCAGCGCCAAAGCGTGAGGACAGCGTGCCGGTACGCGAAACCCGCCTCAAGCTCGAGCTCGACAACGACAGCTGGGTGGAAGTCTACGATGCGCGCGGCGAGCGGCTGTTCTACGACGTGGCCAGCGCGGGCAGCGTGCAAAGCGTGAGCGGCCGCGGTCCGCTGCGCGTTGTGCTCGGCAATGTTGCCGGCGTCACCGTCGAAGTGGACGGGCAGGCGCGGCAGATTCCCGACAGCGCCGTCGACGGAGAAGGCGCGCGCTTTCTCGTGAACCGCTCCGGGTCGATTGCGCGAACCCGTTGAGAACACCAATGAGTCGCAATATCCCGCCGGTCACCGGCATGAAAGACGTCTTGAGCGCCGACATCGGCCTGTGGCAGCACGTCGAGCGTTGCGCGCGCGCCGTCATGGACGCCTATGGTTACGAGGAAATCCGCGTGCCCGTGGTGGAGCACACCGAGCTCTTCAAACGCGCCATCGGCGAATTCACCGATGTGGTCGAGAAGGAGATGTACACCTTCACCGATCAGGGTGGCGACAGTCTCACGCTGCGCCCCGAGGCCACCGCCGGCATCGTGCGCGCCGCGATCTCCAACGGACTGCTGCGCGGTGCGCGCCTGAAGCTGTGGTGTCAGGGACCGATGTTCCGGCACGAGAAACCGCAGAAGGGACGCTTCCGCCAGTTCAACCAGATCGACCTGGAGGCCATCGGCTTCGCCGGCCCCGATGTCGACATCGAGATCATCGCCTTGACCGCACGGCTGTGGAAGTTGTTAGGCCTGACGCGCGTCAAGCTGCAGATCAATTCGCTCGGCACATCCGAATCGCGCCGGGCATACCGGGAGCTGCTGCAGGACTATTTCCGCCAGCATCTGCACGCGCTGGACGAAGACGGCAAGCGCCGGCTCGACGGCAACCCGCTGCGCATCCTCGACAGCAAGCATCCGCCCACGCAGGCGATCGTGGGCAACGCGCCGGTGCTCACCGAGCACCTCGACGCCGAATCGAAGGTGCACTTCGCGGAGCTGCGCGCCGGTCTCGACGCGCTGGGCATTCCCTACGTGGTGAATCCCAGGCTGGTGCGCGGGCTCGACTACTATTCGCGCACGGTGTTCGAGTGGATCACCGATGCGCTCGGCAGCCAGGACGCCATCTGTTCCGGTGGCCGTTACGACGGCCTGATCGCCCAGATGGGCGGGGAGCCGACACCGGCCATCGGATTCGCCATGGGCGTGGAGCGCGTGGTCGAGCTCGTGCGCCTGGCCGGACAAACACCGCAGGCCCAGGCGCCCGACGTATTCGTGATGGCGCAGGGCGACGCGGCACAGCGCAGCGCGCTGGGCCTGGCTGAGCGCCTGCGCGACGCCCTGCCGGGGAGGCGCATCGTGGTCCATTGCGGTTCGGCCAAGTTCAAGACACAGTTCCGCCGCGCCGACGAATCAGGCGCCCGGGTCGCGCTGATTCTGGGTGACGATGAGCTGGCGCGCGGCGTAGTCGCGCTCAAGCCGCTGCGCGGTGCCGAATCCACCCAGACCGAATATCCCGTCGCGGAAGTGATCGCGCGGGTCGAAGAGTTCTTGAGGAGATCGACGTGAGCGAATACAGCGAAGCGGAACAATTGGAGCGGGCCAAGGGCTGGCTCAAGATAAACGGCATCTGGATCGTCGCCGGTATCGCGATCGGCGCGGCGGGCCTGGGTGGCTGGCGCTGGTACCAGGACCGGCGCGACGCGCAGGCGGAAACCGCCTCGGCACGCTACGAGGAGCTGATCGAAGCCTTCTCGCGCAATGACAGCGTGCGCGGCATGACGGTGCTCGAAGATCTCAAGCGCGAATACAGCTGGACGCCCTACGCGGCGCTCGGAACCATGATTGCGGTGCGAACCCAGGTGGAAGCGAATGAACTCGACAAGGCCGTCGCCGGTCTCAAGTTCGTCATGGACAACGCCGCCGACGATGAGCTCAGAATGATTGCCCGGTTGCGCCTGGCGCGAGTGCAGGCCGCGCAGGGTAAGCACGACGATGCGCTCGCCACGCTCAAGGTGACAGAAGCGGGCGAGTTCGCGCCGCGTATCTCCGACACGCGCGGCGACGTATTGCTAGCCAAGGGCGACCGCGACGGTGCGTTGCGCGAATACCTCGCTGCGCGCGCCGCGCCCGCCGATGGTCGTGTCGACTTCGACCTTCTCGACCTGAAAATCCGCGATCTTGGCGGCACGCCGCCGGCCACGCCTGGGGAATCCTGATGAAATACCGCAGTCTCTTTCCCCTGGCGGCAGTGGCCGCAATGCTCGCGCTGGTGGCCTGTTCCTCGAAGGACAAGAAAGCCGACAAGCCCGCCGAGCTCACCGACATCAAGAGTCCCACGGTTCGCGTGCAGAAATTATGGAGTGCGAGCGTGGGCGGCGGCGGCAAGAAACTGCGCCTTGGTCTCGGGCTCGCGACCACGGGCAACAAGTTGTTCGCCGCTGGCCGTGATGGCGACGTGGCGGCGTTCGATCTCAAGACCGGCAAACAACTCTGGCGAGTGGAAACCAAGCTGCAGCTCGCGGGCGGCACCGGTGTCGGCGCCGACGTCATCGCGGTCGGCTCGGCAGACGGGCAGGTCATCGTGCTCAGCGCCGACAACGGCGCACAGCGCTGGCGCGCCGACGTGAAGGGCGAAATCCTGTCGGCACCCGCCGTGGCCCAAAATCAGGTCATCGTGCGCACCGTCGACGGCAAGCTGCGGGCGCTGGCTCTCTCCGATGGCGTGGAAATGTGGTCCGCGGAACAACAGATCCCGCGCCTCACGCTGCGCGGCGCCGCGGCGCCGGTGGTGGCGCGCGACGTGGCGATCTCGGGTTTCGACAACGGCCGCGTGCTCGCCGTGAACCTCGCGGACGGTGCGACCGTGTGGGATTCACCAGTCTCCCCCTCGCATGGCCGCACCGAGCTAGAACGACTCAACGACATCGACGCTCCCGTCAAGGTCGTGGGCGAAGAAGTGTTCGTGGCCGGGTTCCAGGGCCGCGCCGCGATGCTGGCGCTCGACTCGGGCCAGATCTGGTGGACACGTGACCTGTCGAGTTACCGCGGTGTCGACGTGGACGATGAGCAGATGTACATCAGCACCTCGCAGGGCGAGCTCGTGGCGCTCAAGCGCCGCACCGGCGTCGAAGTCTGGCGTGACGATTCGCTCAAGCGGCGCAGCCTATCGGCTCCGGCCGTGGTGGGCGACTACGTGACGGTCGCGGATCTCGAGGGATATGTGCACTGGTTCGATCGCGCCACGGGCACGGTAGCGGCGCGCGTCAAGACCGGCGGCGATCGCGTCACCAACGCGCCTTTATCAGCCAATGGAAATCTTTACGTGATCAGCGACAAGGGCGACATCGTGGCGCTGCATGGCTTGCCGCTCGCAGCTCGCGCCGCGGCGGTAGAGCCGCCGCCTGCGCCGGCGCCCGCTCCGGGCGGCTGAACCCGCGCTCTCTTTCATCCCGCTTCCCATGCTGCCGGTCATCGCGATCGTCGGGCGGCCGAACGTCGGCAAGTCCACGCTGTTCAACACGCTGACGCAGACGCGTGATGCCATCGTGGCCGACGTTCCCGGAGTCACCCGCGACCGGCAATACGGCTACGGACGGCTGGGACCAGTGCAATACGTGTGCATCGACACCGGCGGTCTGGTGGAAAACCCCAGCGGCATGGATGCGCTCATGCGCATCCAGACTGAACATGCCATCAGGGAAGCCGACCGGCTCATCTTCGTCGCCGATGCGCGCACCGGCCTCACTACCCAGGATCAGTTCTTCGCCAATGAGCTGAGGCGATCGGGCAAGCCGGTGTTTCTCGCCGTCAACAAGGCCGAGGGACTGTTGAGCGGCATGGCGGGTGCGGACTTCCACAGCATTGGTCTCGGCGAGCCGTATGCGATCTCCGCCACGCACGGTTCCGGCTGCGAAGATCTCATGGACATCGTGCTGGCGGGGATTCCGCCGGCGCCACCCGAAGATGAAAACCCGGACGGCCGCATCCGCATCGCGGTGATCGGCCGGCCCAACGTCGGCAAGTCCACGCTGATCAATCGCCTCATCGGCGATGAGCGCCTCATCACCAGCGAAGTGGCCGGTACCACGCGCGACAGCATCCTCGTGCCGTTCCAGCGCGACGGCCGCGACTTCACGCTCATCGACACCGCCGGTGTGCGCCGCCGTGCCAGGATCGACGACGAGGTCGAGATCCTGTCGGTGTCGAAGACACTGCAGGCCATCGCCGAAGCGCACGTGGTCGTCATGGTGGTCGACGCGCAGGACTCCATCGGCGAGCAGGACGCGAGCGTGCTGGGGCTCGCTTTGTCGCGTGGGCGCGCGTTGATTCTCGCCGTGAACAAGTGGGACAACATTCCGCCGGAGCAGCGTGACGACATCCGCCGGCTGCTCACCCTCAAGATCGATTTCGTGCCGTTCGCGCCGCTGCACTTCGTGAGCGCGCGGCATGGCACCGGCGTGGGCGAGCTGGTCGCGTCCATGATCCGCGCCTACGAAGCGGCGATGCGCCAGATGAAAACGCCGGCGCTGACCAAGGCCATGGAAAAAGCCATGGTGCAGCATCAACCACCCATCGTGCGCGGCCGCCGCATCCGCCTGCGCTACGCGCACCAGGGCGGAAGAAATCCGCCGCGCATCATCGTGCACGGCAGCCAGGCGGCGCACGTGCCCGAGTCGTACAAGCGATACCTCGCGAACATGTTTCGCGCGGAATTCGATCTGTTCGCGACGCCCGTGGCGGTGGAATTTCGCAGCGACACCAATCCATTTCTGAAGGACAAGCCCAAGGAAAAGCGCGGCTTGAAAACGTCGAACAAGGAACGTCGCGACCGGCGCATCACCAAGAATCGCGCCAGGAATCCGAAGAAAGGCACCACCATTGCGCCCGCGAAGCGCGGCAATCGCCCGAACAAGCAGGCCGGCAAGCGGCCGGGCAAGCCACCCGGCAGGCGATAACGAGCCTGTCGGGCTCGGCAGTGCCTGCATTCTAGTTAGGCGAAATGGGGTCAGACCCCATTTCCTGGCAAAAGGGGCCAGACCTGAGGAACAATTCCTGACCGCCTTCTTTTTGTGCGGGATGAGTTTTCCGGGCTAGAGTCGCGCCGTGAACCTGACATCCGCCTGGGCACGACCGCTGCCGCGATTGCTGTGCATCGCCGGCCTGCTGCTGTTCCTGACCTTCGTATTTTCCTCGCAGTTGTACTTCGCCGGACACGTCACGCCCTGGTCGCGGGCCTTCGTGCAGGAAGTTGTCTACTGGCTGTCGTGCGGAGTGCTGGCGTTTCCCATTGTGTGGATGTGCCGGTACCTGCATCGCGGCGCGCACGGCTGGGTGCGTTACGCGCTGGCACTGACGCTCGGCGCCATCATTGCCACGGCGCTGCAACCCGCGGTCGCCTGGAGCATCGCGCGCGCTCTGGCAGCGTTGGATCTGTGCCTGACGGCCTGTGCGGAGGGCCTGAATTTCGTGCCGCAATACTTCGTCGAGCGGGCGATACGTTCGGCCGGCATCAACCTGGCGGTGTACGTGGGATTCGTACTGGCCTGGCATGCGGTCACTTACTATGGCGAGGCGCGCGACCGGCAATTGAAGGCGCTCGAGCTCGAGTCGTCGCTGCACCAGGCCCAGCTGCAGGCGCTGCGCAGCCAGCTCAATCCGCACTTCCTGTTCAATGCGCTGCATTCGATCGCCGAACTGGTGCACGACAACCCCAAGCTCGCCGAAAAACTCATCGTTCGCCTCGGTGAATTGCTCCGGCAGGTGCTGCAGTCGGCGACGCTGCAGGAAGTGACGCTCGCCGACGAGCTCGATTTCATCCGGGGATACATCGACATCGAGCAGATGCGCCTCGGCGAACGCTTGCGCGTGGAGTGGGCCGTGCCGCCCGAGTTGCTGACGGCACGGGTTCCCAGTCTGATACTGCAGCCGCTGGTCGAAAATGCGATTCAGCACGGCATCGCGCCCATGTCCAAGGCGGGTGTGCTCACGATAAGCGCGCGCCGCGACGGTCAATCCCTGGTCCTGGAAATACGCGACACCGGACCTGGCATGGCGCAGCCGATCGGGCGACAGCCCGGCATCGGACTGTCCAACACCCGCGCCCGCCTGCAGCGCCTGTACGGCGACCGGCAGAAGCTCGAGCTGATCGGCGACGATGGTCTGCTCGTCATCGTGCGGATACCCTTCCCGGGACCATGAAGCTCTCGACTCTCATCGTCGACGACGAGCCGCTCGCCAGGCAGCGCCTGCAGCGTTTGCTGAAGTCCGCGCCCGACGTGCGCCTGCTGGCCCCGTGCGCGGATGGTCGCAGCGCCATCGCAGCCATCGAGCAGCGCCGCCCGGACCTGGTGTTTCTCGACGTACAGATGCCCGAAATCAATGGGTTCGAAGTGCTTGCGGCCGTCGGCGCGAAACACATGCCGGCCGTGATCTTCGTGACCGCCCATGACCGATTCGCGCTGCAGGCGTTCGAAGCCCAGGCCCTGGACTATCTATTGAAGCCGTTCGGCGCGGAGCGCGTTCACACGGCGCTGGAGCGCGCCCGCGCTTTCCTCGCGGGCTCGCAGCGCGGGCTGGAGAAAAAACTGACCGGCCTGCTGCGGCATACCTCGGCGGTGCGCGAGAGTCCCTGCGTTCTCGTAAGGAAGCGCGACCGGGTGGTGGTGCTGCGGCCGGATGAGATCGATCTCATCGAAGCCTTCGGCGACTACGTGCGCCTGCATGTCGGCTCCGAGTCGCACGTGCTGCGCGGCACTCTCGCGGACATGGAGCGCACACTCGAACCTGCGGGGTTTGTGCGCATCCATCGCTCGCGCCTCGTGAACTGGAATCGCGTCAAGGAATTCGTCGCCGATCGCGAGCGCGATGCCGTCGTCGTGCTGAAGAACGGCGTGCGCCTCGTTGCCAGTCACAGCTGCCTCAAGGATCTCGAAAAGCGCCTCGGCGCACGCGGCTGACAGCCGGCGGAATTCTTGGTCGCGCGAGATTGCACATTCAACGTGCGGCTGGTCGCCTTCGTCGCAAATCACTTTCGCGTGGGTCCGGGGGGAGCGCCCAATGCGCTCCCATGAACACACCGAAACCGTCGACCGATCTCACCGCCAGGCTTGCCATGCTGGCCCTCGTGTCAATACTGACGATCTGCGCTGATGCACCGGTCAGCGCGGAGCCGGGGCAGGCTGGCACGACCGCCGTGGACCGCGTCGGCTTCCCGCGCGAGTATCGTGCGGCGCTCAAACTACTCAGCATCTCCGTCAAGGATGAAGAGCCCTCGGTCATGACGGCGTATGGCAACGATCTGGCCACCTCGATTACCTCTTCCACGCAGCTTCCGTATCCCTACGGAACCGTGATCGCCATGGAGTTCGCGCACGGCGTCCGCGATGGCGAAAAGCAGCTCATGCACGACTCGAGTGGCAGCGCGCTCAAGGCCGACGTGGCGCGCATCGATGTGATGCGGCGCGAGCGCGGCTACGGCGAGGGCTACGGCGACAACCGCGCCGGCGAATGGGAATTCGCGAGTTATCGTCCAGACGGCAGCACGCTGGTGTCGCCCGAGAATGGCGGGGCGTGCGCTGCGTGCCATCGCAAGGCAGGCGTCGAACGCGACTTCGTCTATCGCTTGCGCGTTCCGCCCAAGTGAGGAGCCGCAGCCGCGACTAGCCCGAGGCCTTTTTCGCCGGTGTTTTCCTGGCGGGAGCCGGCGCGAGAAACAGCGCCGGATCGACCATCGTGCCGTTCAACGTCACGCCCCAATGCAGATGAGGGCCGGTTACGCGGCCCGTGGCGCCGACCTCGCCCAACACCTCGCCACGCGCGAGCTCCTGGCCGGCCTCGACGCGAATCTTCGACAGATGGCAGTACATGGTCATCAGACCCTGGCCGTGATCGACGATGACGTTGTTGCCATTGAAGAAGTAGCTGCCGACGTCGACGACGCGGCCGGCGAGCGGCGCCTTGATGGGCGTGCCGGTGGGCGCAGCGATGTCCATGCCCGAATGCGGTCTGCGCGACTCGCCGTTGAACATGCGCCGCAAGCCGAACGAGCTCGAGCGCCGCCCTGGCACCGGCTGATCGAGCCGCAGCGTCGGCGGTGCGTCCGCGGTGAAGGCATCGAGCGCGCCGCGAATCTTTTCGGTTTCACGCGCCACGCGCGCTTCGTTCTCGGGCGAGAGATTCACCTGGCCCGGCGGTACCTTGAGCTGCTGAATCGCGTAGTCCTTGCCGAGCACCTTGAACCGAAGCTGTCGTGGATCCGCGCCCGGCTGCTGCACGTCGACTTGATACTCACCGGGTTCGGTATCGAGTGAAATACCGACGACGGCCACCCAGTTGGCCGCCTGGCGCGCGACCAGCACGGGTTTGCCCGCGTAGGTGACCACCGGTCGTTCATCGGCCGCGCCGGGTAGTTTGAACGTGACCACGCCGCCGGGCACGGCTGCGGCGCGCGGCGCGACAAAGGTATCGGCGCCGGAAACGGCCGCGAACGGTGCGGCGGTTGCCAGGAGCGTCAACATCAACCGAGCAAGGCAGTCAGTCATCGCCTTCCTTGATCTGCGCGGTCACCTGCGCGCGCAGCCGGCCACGCGCCAGGCGCGCTTCGATTGCCGTGCCGATGGGCGCCTGGGCCGCATCACGCAGCAGCGCGCCATCCGCGCGAGTGACCACTGCGAAGCCCCGGCCCAGCGTGGCCAGCGGACTCACCGCGTCGAGTGTGCGCGCGGCGATCGCGAGCCGCTGCTCGAGCGTGTTCAGCTGGCCGTTGAAGGCGCTGACCATGCGCTGGCGCAATGCCGCGGCGCGTGCACACAACTCCTCGAGACGATGGCGCGGATTCTCGCGCCACAACCGCGTGCTCAGCGTCTCCAGGCGCTGGTGCCTGGCCGAAACCGCCGCTCGCAGCGCCAGGCGCATGCGCAATTCGAGGTCGTCGAGCCGCTGCGCATGCTGCGCGAGTTTCGCGCCGGGGTGCGAGACCTGCAGGCGCTGCGCCAGCGCGCCGATCACGAGCGCCTGCGCGCGCAATACGCGGCCTACGGCGCCGGCGAATCGTTGCTCGAATTGCAGGAGTGTTTCCAGCCAGGAGCGTTTGTCGGGCACGGTGGCCAGTGCCGCGGCCGAAGGGGTGGGTGCGCGCACGTCGGCGACGAAATCGGCGATGGTCACGTCCACCTCGTGACCTACGCCCGACACCGTCGGCACCGCGCACGTGGCAATGGCGCGGGCCACGCGTTCGTCGTTGAAGCACCACAGATCCTCGAGCGAGCCGCCGCCGCGCGCGACGATGAGCACGTCGCATTCTTTGCGCCTCGAGGCGGCCTCGATGGCGCGCACGATTTCGGGAACTGCCGCCGCGCCCTGCACAGCGGTGGGATAGAGCAACACTGCCGCCGCCGGAAATCGCGCGCGCAACACTCTCAATATGTCGTGTATTGCCGCACCGGTCGGTGAGCTGACCACACCGATGCGCCGCGGCACGGCAGGCAGCGGGCGCTTGCGCTCCACGGCAAACAATCCTTCGGCGGCAAGCCTTGCCTTGAGCTTTTCGAACTCGCGTTTGAGCGCGCCTTCGCCTGCTTCTTCGAGCGTCTCCACCAGCAGCTGGTATTCGCCGCGCGGCTCGTACAGGCCGACGCGCGCCCGGACCAGCACCGCCATGCCGTCCCTGGGACGAAACCGAACCGCCGTATTGCGTTGCCGCCACATGGCGCAGCGCACCTGGGCGGCGCTGTCCTTCAATGAGAAATACCAATGCCCTGAAGCAGGCGCGGCGAAGTTCGACAGTTCTCCTTCCAGCCACAGCACCGGCAAGCCCGATTCCAGCAGCAGACGCACTTCTTTATTGAGCCGCGAGACGCTGTACACGTCGCGCTCGGCGCGCGGCGGGCCCGCGGCACGCGGCGAATCGGGTGGGAAGAGGGGCAAATTCACCGACGGATAATGGGGACATTCCTGATTTCCGGCAAATGGGGACGCGCCTGAAAAGGCGCGTCCCCATTTACTAGGAAATCAGGAATGTCCCCATTACAATCCCGCATGCCTACCCACCCCCCCGGCCCTCTGCGAATCCTCGAAGAAGCGTTGACCTTCGACGACGTTCTTCTCGTCCCGGCGTACTCGGAAATCCTGCCCCGCGAAGTCGATCTCGGCACGCGGCTCACGCGCGATATCCGCCTCAATCTGCCGCTCGTGTCCGCCGCCATGGACACCGTCACCGAGGCCCGCCTCGCCATCACCATGGCGCAGGAAGGCGGCATCGGCATCATCCACAAGTCCATGACCATCGCCGGCCAGGCCGGCGAAGTCGCGCGTGTCAAGAAATTCGAGAGCGGTGTGATCCGCGATCCGATCACCGTGCCGCCCGACATGACCATCCGCCAGGTCATCGATCTAACTAGATCGAAGGGCATCTCGGGCGTGCCGGTAGTGCAGGGCGCGAAAGTGGTCGGCATCGTCACGCATCGCGACCTGCGCTTCGAAGTGAAACTCGATGCGCCCGTGTCGAGCGTCATGACGCCGAAAGAGCGCCTGGTGACCGTGCGCGAGAACGCGCCCAAGGACGAGGTGCTGCTGCTGCTGCACAAGCATCGCATCGAAAAGGTGCTGGTGGTGAACAGCGACCAGGAATTGCGCGGCATGATCACCGTGAAGGACTTTCAAAAAGCCACCGAGTTTCCCCGCGCCTGCAAGGATCCATCCGGGCGCCTGCGGGTCGGTGCCGCGGTCGGGACAGCCCAGGACACTCTCGAGAGAGTCTCGGCGCTACGTGAGGCCGGAGTCGACGTGGTCGTCGTCGACACCGCCCACGGCCATTCCAAAGGTGTGCTCGACATGATCGCGCGCATCAAGGCCAAGTGGGGCGACCTGCAGGTCATCGGCGGCAACGTGGCGACGGCCGAAGCCGCACGCGATCTCGTCAAGGCCGGTGTCGATGGCATCAAGGTGGGCATCGGACCCGGCTCCATCTGCACCACGCGCATCGTCGCCGGTGTCGGAGTGCCGCAGATCTCGGCGGTGTCGAACGTCGCGGCCGCGGTTGAGAACAAAGTGCCGGTGGTCGCCGACGGCGGCATCCGCTTCTCGGGTGACATCGCCAAGGCCATCGTTGCCGGCGCGGATTGCGTGATGATCGGCGGACTGTTTGCCGGCACCGAGGAGTCACCGGGAGACGTCGAGCTCTACCAGGGAGCTTCCTACAAAGCCTACCGCGGCATGGGCTCGCTGGGCGCCATGGCCGAGCGGCACGGCTCCGCCGACCGCTATTTCCAGGACACCGCCGCCGAGCTCGAGAAGCTCGTGCCCGAAGGCGTCGAAGGGCGCGTGCCCTACAAGGGCAGCTTGGTGGCGATCCTGCACCAGCTCGCCGGCGGCCTGCGCGCCGCCATGGGTTACACCGGCAGCACCAGCATTTCCGCGATGCGCACCAACCCCAGGTTCGTGCGCGTCACCGGCGCCGGCATGCGTGAGAGCCACGTGCACGACGTGCAGATCACCAAGGAAGCGCCTAACTATCGCGTGTCGTGACAGACGATACGTGAAATTGTCCGAGGTACCGATGAACAGTGTTGCGGCGAGTCCGATGAGTCCACCCACCGACATCCACTCCTCGCGCGTCCTGATTCTCGACTTCGGCGCCCAGTACACCCAGCTCATCGCGCGCCGCGTGCGCGAGCAGGGCGTGTTCTGCGAAATCCTGCCCTGGGACGTCAGCGCCGAGGACGTTCGCAAGTGGAAGCCCAGGGGAGTCATTCTTTCCGGCGGGCCCGAGTCCGTCACCGACCAGCAGCCGCCACGCGCGCCACAGGTGGTGTTCGAGCTCGGCGTTCCCGTACTCGGCATCTGTTACGGCATGCAGACCATGGCGCAGCAGCTCGGTGGCAGCGTGCTGCCCAGCAATCATCGCGAGTTCGGCTACGCCGAAGTCGCGAGCATCGCGCCCAACAAACTGCTCGACGGCCTGTTCGACCGTAAGGACGCTCAGGGCCGCGCCATCCTCGATGTGTGGATGAGTCACGGCGATCGCGTGGAAGCACTTCCGCCCGGATTCACCGCAGTCGCCGCGAGCTCGAACGCGCCGCTGGCTGCCATGGTCGACGAATCGCGCCGCTTCTATGCCGTACAGTTCCACCCGGAAGTCACGCATACGTTGCAGGGCAAGCAGCTGCTCGAGCGTTTCGTGCGTGAGATCTGCGGTTGCGAACCTCTCTGGAGTGTCGGCAATATCATCGACGATGCCATCGCGCGCGTGCGCGCGCAGGTGGGCAAGGGAAAAGTATTGCTCGGCCTCTCGGGCGGCGTGGATTCTTCGGTCGTGGCCGCGCTGCTGCACCAGGCCATCGGCGACCAGCTGACCTGTGTGTTCGTCGACCACGGCCTCATGCGCCTGAACGAAGGCGATCAGGTCATGAAGATCTTCGCCGACAACCTGGGCGTGAAAGTCATTCGCGTCGACGCCGAAGCGCGCTTTCTCGAGGCGCTGCGCGGCGAGACCGACCCGGAAAGGAAACGCAAGATCATCGGCGGCCTGTTCGTGAAGGTGTTCGACGAAGAGGCGCAGAAGCTCCAGGATGTCGACTGGCTGGCGCAGGGCACCATCTACCCCGATGTCATCGAATCCGCGGGCAGCAAGACCGGCAAGGCGCACGTCATCAAGTCGCATCACAACGTGGGCGGCTTGCCGGCCAACATGCGCATGAAACTCGTCGAGCCGTTGCGCGAGCTGTTCAAGGACGAAGTGCGGAAGTTAGGCGTGGAGCTGGGTCTGCCGCGCGAGATGGTTTATCGCCATCCGTTTCCGGGGCCAGGCCTCGGCGTGCGCATCTTGGGCGAAGTGCGCAAGGACTACGCGGATTTGCTGCGCTACGCGGATGCGATCTTCATCGAAGAGCTGCGCCGCCACGATCTGTACGACCAGACCTCGCAGGCGTTCGCGGTATTTTTGCCGGTGCGTTCGGTCGGCGTCATGGGCGACGGCCGCCGCTACGATTACGTGGTGGCGCTGCGCGCCGTGGAAACCGTGGACTTCATGACCGCGCACTGGGCACGGCTGCCTTATGATTTCCTCGACATCTGTTCGCGCCGCATCGTCAACGAGGTGAAGGGCATCTCACGAGTGGTGTACGACATTTCCGGAAAGCCGCCCGCCACCATCGAGTGGGAATGAGGGGCCCTACGTACCGTTCAATCCAACCGACTCACAGGAGTGACTCATGAAACACGCCCAGTCCACACCAGTCCGTGATTTCCGAGGTTCGCGCCTTTTCATGCTGGCCGCGACACTGCTCGCCGCCGCGCTCATCACCGTCCAGGCCTTTGCCCATCATGGCTGGTCATGGGCCGAAGAAGAGCAATCCGAATTGCAGGGCACGATTCGTTCCATCTCCATGTCACCGCCGCATCCGGTGCTGCAAGTGAATGCGCAGGACGGACTGTGGCAGGTGGACCTTGGCAACCCCAGTCAGACGGCGAAATCCGGATTCACGGGCGAGTCCGCCAAGGTGGGCGATGCCATCTCGGTGCTCGGCAACCGCTCACTGGAGAAAGACAAGAGGCACATGAAGGCCGTGCGCATCACGGTGTCCGGCAAGACCTTCGACATCTACCCCGAGCGCATCGGCAAGAAGTGAGCGGCGCTGCGGCCCGTGGTCGAATGGATCAGCGCGTGGCCAACCTCGACTTGGCTGCAGCAATCGGCTACCGCCTATCTGCTGGTGAATGCCGCCCACATACTCGGCATCGGCTTGCTGGTGGGCGCGATCCTGCCCCTGGATCTGCGACTCATGGGCTGCTTTCGCCACACCCCTCTCGAGGTGCTTGGCCCTTTCCTGAGACGCAGCGCCGCCGCCGGCTTGGGTCTCGCCATCTTCACCGGCGCGTGGCTGTTCTCGGTCAATCCCGCCGAGTACCTGGCTAACACCGCCTTCTTGTGGAAGCTGGCCCTGCTGGCGCTGGCCCTGAGCAACATCGCGTACCAGCACCTGAAGCGTGAAGCTCACAGATTGCCGACAGTCACGCTAGCTACCCGCGTGGTGGCGGGCCTCTCGTTCTGCCTCTGGCTTGCGGTGTTGATCGCGGGGCGCTGGATCGGATTCGTGTGAGCGAATCATCTTGGGAAAGCCGCCCGTCGGCCATCGGGTGAGTGACGGGCGGCATCGCCCACTACAACGGCGTGGAAACGGCGTCGCCGCACACTTCACTGATCAGCGATCGATCCGCCGCGTAACGCGCAGACCGGACGGGCCCTGAGGCATACGTCCCGCGCTTGGTGAGCGTGATTTCGCGATCGACCGTCGAGTAGCCGTGATAGGCGTTAGCGACGTAGTTGTCGAACCGCAGGTGGATGAAATACCGGCGGCTGCGGGAATCGTAGACCCAGGTCCCGAGCGCTTGCCCGCGCTGATAGTTCCCGGCGCCACCGGGCGGGAAGCGTGGGTTTTCGACAACGGTGCCGCCAGCGTGGAAGAGCAGCGTGTTTCGAATAGGCGTCTGCGGGGTCGCGCCGCACGTACCAACGAGCGCTTCCGTGCCCCACAAGCCGACGATGCGGTTGCCGTCGTCGCGGGAACCGCGGCTGTCGCCGTCATGCGCTGTTGCGCCGCCGGCAATCAGGGAGATGAGCAGCGCCGTCGCGCCGGTTGAAACGAACGATTTCATATTGGCCTCACTTTGTTAGTCAGTACTCGACTCAAACCCGCGACGCGGTGGGGGTTCCGGGATCACGGAATCTCGATCGCGAACGCCAGCGGTATTTCCCAGCAACCCATGGGACAGATCTCGCTTTCGACGTAGAGGACTCCGCGCAGGATTGCGCCTGACGAAAAGGCGCCGGCCGCGTTTGCTCTCACGCGGAATGCCGCCGACAGGGTCGGCAGGTGCGATCCCCTGGTCAGATCGGCCGCGAGATCCAGCGCCGCCAGAGACCCCGACGCCCACGTTTGCGCGAAGAACTGACGTTCGTCCATCGTCGCTCCGAGCGAGATCGTCGGCGCGCGCATCGCCGCCGCCAGTTCCGCGATTTCCCGGTGCACGGCGAGTGGCACGGTGGGTGCCGCGTCGATGAGGATCGTTCGTACTCCGGTGTCATCCCGCTGCCGCCGCAGTGACGCGAGTGCGCGATCCCGATCCGGTGCGGTCAATTCGCGGTCGTCACCGCCACCGAGCAGCGCCACGACGGCGCGATCACCGGATGGCGCCGACACCGCGGTCAGCGCGACGGCGGCCTCGAGCGCGTCGAACAGTGGGGCAGCACCACCAATGAAAGGCTCGAGAACTCCGACGTTCGATTTCAGGATGACTTCGTCGGCCGTGAAGACCGAAGCGGTCCCGGATGGAACCCAGAGCGGCTCAGTCGGCAGCGAGCGAGGTGTTGCCGGATCACCGCCACTGCCCGCGAAGCCGGCGACGGAAAGCGTTCTTGGTTCGCCCGGACTTAAGATGCGCTCGATGAATCGCCTGGCGGCGTACGAACGGAATGCGCCCGCATCGAGCGTCGACACGCGCCGGCTCTGGTCGATGACCAGCATCGTGCTCTGCACCGAAGCCGATGCTGGAAACGGGGAGGGCCCAGCCGCGTCGTAGCTGAACTGCTCGACCGAAACCGTGTAAGGACTGGTTCCCCATGTCGTGCCGCAAGAGGGCACGGTGCGCCGCCGATCGAGCCAGACATAACACTCTCGCCGCGAGTCGTTGGCGTTTTCTCCGAGTTCCAAGCCCAGGGAAGGCGTCGAGGCCGGAGAGAAGTCTCCATATCCCGCGAGCACCAACGGTGCCGTGGGCGATGCGACGATCGTGACCTGCAGGGTCAGCTCGTTCCGGTCCGGATTGACGCTGCCGGGCGGAATCTCGACTGGCAGCAGCGCAACTGTCGGCTGCGGCCGGCCGGGTAGTAAGGTCACGGCGACGGTTGTGCCGCCTCGTTGCGCCACACTGACGTTCTCCAGGCCGTGAAAGCCGAAGTCGTGGGCGATAGAGACATCGACTGTCGCCGGCAGAGATCCAAAGGTGGCAGATCCGTTGGAATCGGTGCGCGCGCTACCGGCGAAAGCGGTCTGCGAGCGGTTTGTGACCGAGACACGGGCATCTCTCACCGGCCGGCCATCGAGGTCCGTCACGGTGATTGTGAGGGTGCCTGAACCCGTGGCTGCCGGCAGGGCGGCGGGCGGCTGCTGAGAAGCCGGCGGCGGCGGGTTGGATTCCGCGCCGCCGCCGCAACCAGACATCGCGATTCCCACCAGGCTCAGCATGGCGAGCCCGGCTGCACGGCAACATTGTCGGTGTGTTTCCATTCGAATGCCCTTCCGAGCAGAGCCCAGGTTCGGGGCGAGCATTCGACGTAGGGGTCTCCATCACCATGGAGGGGGTCTGGAGAATGGCTGAAGTTTTCGTGCTGCGTGGCTGAAGCCGCGCGGGGATGCGATTGTTACCGTTTGGCGGTGGAATTGATGCTGCACGCGCAGCGGCGCACCAGATCTTTGAATCGCGGATCGTCGTGCAGGGAACGCAGGCTGGGGTCACCCTCGAGACCGAGCAAATTCACGTCATGCACCTCGATGGCGCGATCGAGCCGGGCGAATGCCGCGTCTTTGTCGCCGACGAGCGCCTGCAGCACTGCCAGCGAGTAAGGAGGCATGTATTGGCTGGCGGCCCGTTCTTCCGCGTCTTCCAACAACTTGCGCGCCTCTTCCCGCCGGTCGAGCTGTACCAGCAGCTCGACGCGAGCGGTGTAGGTCAACGAGTGCCCGTTCGACAGTCGCGCCGCATCCGTCGATGCCTGCAGCGCGGCGTTCAGATCGCCGAGCGCGAGTTGGGCATGACCAAGGTAGTAGTGGCCGAGCCAGAATTCCGGATCGATGGCAATCGTCTGTCTCGAGAACTCGAGCGCGCCTTGCACATCGCCCGTATGCAGCGCCACGTTGGCCGAGTTGGCGAAGGCGAGCGCGAACATCGGTTCGAGCTCGCGCGCCCGGCGCATCATTTCGCGCCCCTCGACCGCGTCGACGGCCCGCATCAACGAAACGCCGAGGAGCATGTGGGCCTGGGCGTTGTTGGGATCCAGCTTGATGGCTGCGCGGGCGGCCTTCGCGGCCGCCGCACCGTCCAGTTCGTGGAAGAGGCTGTAGTAGCCCTGAGCGTACTGCGTTTCGGCGAGATCGGGCCCCAGCCGCAGTGCCTCGTCCAGTGCATGCCGCGAAATCGGTACGGCGGTCATCGGCGCCACGTCGGCGGTGCGCGTCGAGGTGATGGCGCCGAACGCCAGTCCCGCCCAGGCGAGTGCATAGTTCGGGTCTGCCTGCGTGGCCTGCTCGAAATATTCCAGCGCCCGCCGGGTCGCGGCGGGGGTGAGCTTGCTCCACTCGTAGCGTGCCTTCAGATAGAGCGCATACGCCGTCGGGTTCTGGGTCTGACGCCGGGCGATGGCGGCGGCGAACTCGGGTGACAGCCGCATCCTGACCTGCTCGGCAATCGCCGTGCTGAGTTCGCGTTGCACGCCGAGCACGTTGGTGAGCTCGCGGTCGATCGACGCCGACCAGACCTGCTCGCTATCGGCGATCCGCACGAGCCGCGAGGTGACCCGGATGCGTGGCCGTTCCAGCCGCAGCGAGCTATGCACGACAAAGTCAACGCCATACTTGCGGCCGAAGTCGCCGATCGAGAGCGAAGACTCGACGAGACCCTGCGCTGACACGCGGATGACACGCAGGTTGTTGATGTCGATTTGCGCGAGTGCAGTGCCGGTTTCTTCGGCGAGGCCGGATGCCAGGTATGCGAACTCGTCGTCTCCTGTGAGGTTTTCGAATGGCAGCACGGCGATTCGTGTCGGGCCGACCCGCGTGTCGGCCACGAGCCACGCGATCGTTGCAGTAATCAGCACCACCAATGCCATGGCAGTGACGATCAGTATTGAGCGAGGCCGGCGTGGGGGTGATTGATCGGGAGGCGGAGCTGCGGGGACCGCTGGCGGCGCGGGCTCCGTGAACGTCTTGACCGGCGCGACGAATCGGTAGCCCCTGCCGGGCACGGTCTCGATGAACTTCGGGCTGCCGGTCGAATCGCCGAGCGCGGCGCGCACCTTGCGCACGAGTGTGTTGAGCCCGGACTCGAAATCGATGACGACATTCGGCGGCCATAGCGCCGCGATGATCTCCTCGCGAGGCACCAGGCGGTTGGGCTGTCTGACGAGCAGCGCGAGCAAGTCGAGCGCGCGACGCTCGAGCTTCACGGCCTTGCCGGGCAACTTTAGCTCGAAGGCGTCGAGATCGAGCTCGAACTCACCGAAACGATAGATCTGCATTCGCTGTGCGTTTCCTGGGCGCCTGCGCGCGAGCTTGACGCAACGTGCTGCGGGCCAGAGTATTCCACAGTCCGCGCATCCCGGCCGAGCCAGAACTTCATGCGTCCTAGCCACCCAAGGCTGAATGCCTCGCCGCCCGGTTTCCTGCCCGCCAGCCTGGCTTCCGTCGCGCTTCTGCTCCCCGTCGGGGCGTCATGCCAGAACTCCACGCAGAATTCCGCCGACAACGCCTCTCTCGAGGAAGTCGTCGTGACGGCGCGAATGTTCGAGGAGGACATCACGCGGGTTCCGATGAGCGTGCAGGCCTTGTCCGGAGAGTTCCTCGAACGTCGCGCTCTCTCAAACCTCTACGATCTGCAATTCGAAGTGCCAGGCCTCGTCCTCAACAATCGTGGCATGTTCGGCGCGGGCATCTCGCTGCGCGGCGTCGCTGACGAGGGCGGCGGCGGCCTTTCGGTGGCGCCGCATCTGAATGGTGTCTATCTCGGGCGGGCCACGCTCGCGCTCTCGCGGCAGTTTGACGTTGAGCGTGTCGAAGTCGTGAAGGGCCCGCAGGGCACACTCTATGGCCGGAACGCCACGGGCGGTTCGCTCAACGTCATCACGCGGACTCCGGAGCCTGCGCGCGGCGCCGCGCTGGAAGGAGCGTGGGGCAGTTTCGACACCGCCCGGATTCACGGGCACGTCAATCTACCGGGCGAGAAGCTGGCTACGCGCATAGCGTTCGCCGGTGCTGAGGGCGATGGCTTCATCCGCAACTCGATCGATGGGCGCCGCTTCGCCGAAGAGGACTACTACGCGCTCCGCGCCTCGGTGCGCGCGCGGCCAACCGAAGCGCTGACGATCGACGCGATGCTCCAGCACGTCGTGGACGATGGCGCCAGCGGCGAGCTCTGGCTGCCGCGCCGGGATCGCCTGCCCGATCCTCGCGACATCCACCTCACGACGGTGACGCTCGCCGATCCTCATCATTCGACGACAAACGACTTCGCGAGCGTCAACCTTTCTTACGAGTTCGACGGGCTGACGTTCCGTTCCATCACCGGCTACGGCCGCAACCGCACGCGCGACCTCGACGATTGCGCCGGCGTTGCCGAGCTGCCGGGTTGCGTCCGTGGAGTTCGGCCCCTTCGTTACAGGCAGTACAGCCAGGAGTTGCGCCTCGAATCCCGCGCCGACGATTCGTTCGACTGGCTCCTCGGCGCGTACTACGTCGATGGCGCCGAGTCACAGAACTTCCACCTGAAACTGGCGGCGCCGCCCGTGCCTATTTTCAACTACACGGAGAACTCCAACGAGAGCGCATATGCCGTGTTCGGCGACGCGACCCACGCGATCGGTGCGCGTTGGCACGTGAACGGCGGGCTGCGCCTGAGTCGTGAGCGACGGCGCATATCGGATTCGGGCACGGGCGTTGCCGACTATCCGACGCCGCTCGCGGCGACGGGATCCTGGGACTCGACGTCCTGGCGTCTTGGCGTCGACTTCTCGCCGAGCGACTGGCTGTTCCTCTACGCGAACGTGTCGACCGGATTCAAGAGCGGCGGCGTCACCACCGACCTGTTGCCCGACGGCGAGTTCGACGATTTCGATCCCGAAAAGATCATCGCCTATGAAGCGGGCATGACTGCGACGCTATGGAGTGGGCGCTCCACGCTGCGCGCGAGCGCATTCGCCTACGACTTCGACGACATGCAGGTGACCACCACGGCAGTGATCGAGGGTGTGCCCAGAACCGTGGTCGACAACGCGGCCGCCGCGCGCATCGATGGTGTCGATTTCTCCTCGACCACGCGGATCACCGGGCGCCTCACATTCAGCGGCAAGCTCGTATGGTTGCCGCGACGCGAATTCGTCGAGTTCATCGACGCGGCGGGCAATTCGCTGGCGGGCAACGAGATCGGCCGCGCGTCGGAGTGGTCGGCTTCGGCGTCGATCAGCTATCGGCATCCAATCGCGGGACTCGGCGAGATCGGCGCGGACGTCGATTACAACTACCGCTCGGAGTTCTTTTTCACCAAGGAGAACGTTCCGGTCCAATTTCAGGGTGACTTCGGTCTGCTCAATCTCAATCTGCGTTTCGACTCGTCCCGTCGTGGCTGGTACGTGTTCGCGTCGGCGCGCAACCTGCTCGACGCGGATTACTTCACGCAGGTGTTCCTGCAATCGGCGCCCGGGTACCCGGCCCGGTACGAAGTGGGCTTCGGCTGGCGTCTCTGACCGGCGCTCGCCCGAATCGCCTGGCGCTAACTAGTCTTCATTCTCGCGCCGTTCTTGCTCTTCCAGTTCGCGGTTGCGCTGCTTCGCGCGTTCGAGCACTTCCGGTGAACCCATGGGTTGGCGCCGGTTTCGCCATAGTCGTATCAGACCCCCGAAGAGCAATGCCCCGACCAGAATCAATGCGATGACGAGCTTGGTCATGTGCGCGACCATACCAGCCTGCGTTCGCGGCTGCGACGCCTGGCGCGTGCGGTTATTATCGCCACGCATGCGCTTCACGAAAATTGCCGGCGAGTCGGTTCCAGTGCTGGGGCAGGGCACCTGGCAACTCGGCGATCGTCCCGAGAGGCGCAGCCAGGAAGTCGCGGCGCTTCAGCTCGGCATCGACCTGGGACTCACGCTGATCGACACCGCCGAGATGTACGGCGACGGCGCTGCCGAAGCGCTGGTGGCCGAGGCCATCTCCGGGCGGCGCGACCGCGTCTTCATCGTCACCAAAGTGCTGCCGGGCAATGCCGGCAGCAGGAAACGCCTCATGGCTTCCTGCGAGCGCAGTCTGCGCAATCTGCGTGTCGAGTGCATCGATCTCTATCTTCTGCACTGGCGACACGGCGAAGACCTGGCCGTGGTCGTGCAGACCTTCGGCGAGCTCGCCAAGGCGGGCAAGATCCGCCACTGGGGCGTCAGCAATTTCGATGTCGAGGACTTGACTGAGCTCGCAGGATTGCCCGACGGCGAACAAGTCGCCACCAACCAGGTGCTCTACAACGTCTCGCGACGCGGCATCGAGTACGACCTGCTGCCGAAGGCGCGCGCACTCGGCCTGAACGTGATGGCCTACACGCCCATCGAGCAGGGCCGAATCCTTGGCAACAACACACTGAAGCAGGTGGCCGCGCGTCACCAGGCAACGCCCGCGCAGATCGCGTTGGCCTGGGCGATTCGCCAGGACGGAGTGATCGCCATTCCGCGCACGAGCTCGACCGAACATGTGCGCGAAAACGCCGGTGCACTGAACATCGAACTTTCGGAGCGCGATCTCGCCGACATCGACCGCGCGTTTCCGCCACCCAAGACGCGAAGAGCGCTCGAAATGATCTGAATCGCCGGTGGCTTACACGGCGCCCTTTTACCCGTACCATCCGCCGCAAACTTTCGCAGGCAACCACATTGCATCGCCCCCCGCCGCCGAGACTCACGCAGGTCATTGACGCGTTCCAGCGCTTTGACCGCCGCAATGTCGCGGCGCTCATCGCCGAAGAACTGCGCGAAGGTCCGCCCTCCGGGGTGCATTGGGCCGACGTCGAGGCGATCGCCAACCGGATCGGTGAGATCAATTTCGCCATTGAAGCAGCGCGGCGCTACGCCGCGACCGAGCCGCGCACGCTGGACCGCGCGCTACGTTACTGCAACGCGCTTGCCGCTCGCGGCCGCCTCGATGCCTGCGTGCGCGAGATCGATGCGCTGCCGGCGGTCGTTCAGCAACATCCCGCAGTGCTGCAATTGCGCGGCTCGATCGCCACGCGGCTGGGCGACTTCACACAGGCGGCAGCGGTGCTGCGTCAGACGGTTGCTCTCGCGCCGCAGGAGGGACACCACTGGCTGGCCCTCGCGATGATCCACAAGTTCGCGCCCGGCGACCCTGACCTCGCGCGTATGGAGGCGGTCGCAGCGCAGATGAGGCGGACGCCCGCTGAGTCGCAAGCACCTTTCTTCTATGCGCTCGGCAAGGCCCGGCACGACTGCGGCGACTACGACCGCGCGTTTGCGGCGTACAGCGAAGGTGCCGCGAAGATGCGGGCGCCGTTCGACGCGCCGGCGATGGAGAGATTCGTACGCGCCGTCATCGATGACTTCACGCTCGAGAACCTCGAGCGCCTGACGCCGTCGGGATGCGACAGCGATCGCGCGATATTCGTGTTCGGGCTGCCTCGTTCCGGCACCACGCTGGTCGAGCAGATCCTGGCCAGTCATTCCGCCGTGAACGACGGCGAGGAAGTGAATCTCTTCTGCTACGCCCTCATTCCTGCCGGCGACTTCTCCTTCCGCGGCGGGCTCGACTATCAACAACGCACGGCAGCGTCAGATCCGTGGGGCGAGATCGCGCGGGACTATCTGTCGATGCTCGAGCAACGCTTCGGGCGCGAGGGACGCATCATCGACAAGACACTCAACCATTCGCTCTTTCTTGGCTTCATCCTGCATGCGTTGCCAAAAGCGAAGGTGATCTGGATGCGCAGAGATCCGCAAGACACGGCGATCTCCTGCTTCCGCAGCTTTTTTGGCACGGGGACCATGCCCTGGTCCAGCTCGCTCGCCGACATCGGCCGGCACTTTCGTCTCGAGGACGCGCTTCACGCGCATTGGACCCGCCTCTTTCCCGAGCGCATTCTCACCGTGCCCTATGAAGGCCTGGCTACTGACCCGAAAACCTGGATCACCAGGATTCTCGGGGCCGCCGGGCTCGACCTTCAGGCCGCTCCATTCGCGCCGCATTTGCGGAGGCGTTCGGTACAGACGGCGAGCGTTGCGCAGGTCCGTGAACCGATAACCGCCACCAGGGTCGGCGCCGCCGAGAAATACCGCGTGCACCTGCAGCCCTTCCGTGACGCCTATACCGGCTAACTCTCGAAGGTGATCTTCACCGAGTCGGCTGATTTCTTTGCCGGTCCATGGAATACCGCTTCGACATTGTTTCCGTCCGGGTCGATGACGAACGCCGCGTAATAGCCAGGATGATAATGGCGCTCGCCAGGTCCACCATTGTCCCGCCCGCCCGCGGCCAGTGCGGCCTCATGAAAGCGCTCGACGGCTTGCCGGCTCTTGCCCTGAAATGCAAAGTGCATCCGGCCGGTGACTGCGCCTTGCGCGGCGGCGCTGTTCTTGGTCGAGACGAACAGTTCATCCACCCAGAAGTAATCGTCGCCTTCGCCGCCCATGGGGATCCCCAGTTCTTTGAAGACCGCGGCATAGAAGCGCTTGGCTGCGGCAAGGTCTTTGACCACGAGCTGAAGATGGTCGATCAATCGGCCGCGATGCAATTCCTGGGTTTCCATGCTTTCACCTCGTGAAAAACTCGAGGCCAAGCTATCACCCGCACCGCGAACCCGGCATCGGCGACGCAAGCGCAGCGCTAGAGTCCGATGGAGAAGCGCTGCGTCAGAATCGATAACGTTGGCTGCGTCTTGAGCCGGCGGGTGGCACACTGCGTGCTCCAAGGCTTGCTGAGGACCGATCCATGTCCCGCCTCATACCACGATCGCCGGATTTCGATCCGGACGGCCAGCGCCTGCCGGTCAAACTCGACACGACCACGAACGGCGAGTTCGCGCCGATCCCTCTGACCGCGTCTTTGCATCACGCAAACCACCTGGCCCATGAATGGGCTGGTGCGCTTTCCCGCAAGCTGGCGAAAACGCGCCGCGCGTTTCTGACGACGGCCTGCGGCGCTGCCTCCACGTTGCTGGCTTTCAATGCCGCGCACGCGCGCGCGGGACATGGCGGCGGGTTCTTCGAGATCGCCAACGACGCGAAGCTCGACGACAAACTAGCCGCGTCGCAGCTCGGCAAACGCGAGTTCATCTTCGATGTCCAGGGCCACTTCGTGAATCCGAGCGGAGCGTGGACGAAGCATTTGCCGCCGGGAGCCAAGCCCTGGCAGTTCCCGAAGACGCAATGTGAACTCGCGAAGAGCGCCGGGGAGCGCAGCTATCTCAAATGCATCGGGCCGGACGAGTTCATCAAAGACGTGTTCCTCGATTCGGATACGGACCTCATGGTCTTGAGCTTCGTGCCATCGACTCGTGAAGACGAGCCGCTCACCATCGAGGAAGCGAACGCCACGCGCGACATCGTCGAGAAGCTGGAAGGTTCGAAGCGGCTGATGTTGCACGGCCGCGTGAATCCCAACCAGCAAGGTGACGTGGAAGACATGGAGCGCCTGGCGAAATTCGGCATCGTCGCCTTCAAGACGTACACACAGTGGGGTCCGTCCGGCAAGGGTTTCTGGATGACGGACGATGTCGGTGTGGCGTTCGTCGAGAAAGCGCGCCAGCTCGGTGTGCGCAACATCTGCATCCACAAGGGCCTCGACTTCGGTCCGAAGAGCTATGAGCACTCGACCTGCCGTGACATCGGCCCGATCGCCAAGCAGTTCCCGGACATGAACTTTCTCATCTATCACTCCGGATTCGTCACGAGCAAACCTGAAGGCGTCTATGACCCCAAGCGCACCGACGGCATCGATGCGTTGATAACTTCCGTCACGGACAGCGGAATCAAGCGCAACAGCAATGTCTACGCCGAGCTGGGTTCCACGTGGCGTTTTCTGTCGATGCGCGATCCGGACTCCGCCGCCCATGCGCTGGGCAAACTATTCAAGTACATCGGCGAGGACAACGTGCTCTGGGGCACCGACTCGATCTGGTACGGATCGCCGCAAGATCAGATCCAGGCGTTCCGCACGTTTCAGATTTCCGAGGCGCTGCGCGAGCCGCACGGGTACCCGAAAATCACGCCGGAGCTGCGCGCGAAAGTCTTCGGACTCAATGCCACGCGGCCCTACAAACTCGCGGCGGACCAGTTGCGCCAGTACACGGCAAGCGACTCGGTCGCACAATCGAAGCAGGAATATGCCGAGCGGCCAAACCCGTCGTACGCAACCTACGGTCCGCGCACGCGGCGGGAATTCCTCAACCTGCGTGCCTGGCACGTGGGAGAGCCATGAGAGTGCATACCGTCGTGCGGCTGGTCTGCATCGTCGCCGCGGGCGCTGCGTCCGTGTCGGGGTGCTCGCGATCCTCAGACGTGCCCGCGTCTGCCCCGCCCGCACCGGCGAGCGTGGCTCAACCGGCGCCGGCTGCCGAAGCAGCAGCAGTTGCGTTGACGCCGGATCAGCTTGCGCGGCTGGTGCGGCCGCACTCGCCCGTGCTCGGCGCCGCGAAGGCGCCGGTGACCGTGGTTGAAATTCTCGATCCAGCCTGCGAGGCGTGCCGGGCGTTCGCACCCGTGGTCAAACAATTGCTGTTCCTCCATCCCGACGATGTTCGCGTCGTCGTGCGATATGCGGACTTTCATCCGCCCTCCGAAGAGGCGATTCGTCTGCTCATGGCGGCCAGCCAGCAAGGCAAGTTCGACGAACTGCTCAGCGCCTTGTTCGAACGGCAGGAAGAATGGGCGTCGCATGCGTCCCCGGATTCCGAGCGTGTCTGGAAGATCGCTGGCGACGTCGGCCTCAACGTGGCCAGGGCGCGCAAGGATTCGCGTGCCGCCCGCGTCGATGATCTGCTGCGCCTCGAAGCCGCGGACCTGGGCGCACTCAGGGTCGAGCGCACGCCGACGTTTTACGTGAACGGCAAACTACTCGAGGACTTCGGTCCCCGGCAGTTTCTGGATCACGTGGCCAGCGAGGTTGCCAAGTCGAGTCAGTGAGGCCGGGCGAGGGCGCTACTCGTGGAATAGCCGCCCGTCGCCGTGCACCCGAAACCACTTGGTGATGATCACCTTGTGGCCTCGCGTCACGGGTTCGCCACAGTGCATCGTGAGTGCATTCGGTGAGCCGTCTTCCTTGAGGTTGTTCCAGAGCAGCGCCATGCCGGTCTTCGGCTGCACGGCGTGATCGATCTCCGTGAAACGCGTGGCGCCACCTGCCAGCTCGTCGTTCAGATAGACCATGAAGGTCCAGGTGCGATTGCCGCGCACGCCGGCGAGGCGGCGGTACACATCAGTTCCGGGTTCGAAGTAGTCCCAGTGCGGTTTGAATTCCTGGCCGACGTCGTATCGCTGTGCCTGGATGCCTTCCGAATATTCCGCGCGGATCCCGAGCGTCTTGCAGATCTTGGCGTCGATCGCGATGGCCACCGGGCTGCGCAGGTGGCACAGGTGCGCCGACTGGCTGGTACGAAAGTAATTGTCGGCAGACGGAAACGACAGTGTCGAAGGTGTCAGGTGATGGCCGATGAGCGCAACGAGGCGGCCGCACTCCTTGGCGCTCAGAAAATCGTCGAGTGTGTACATGTCGACCGCCGGGTGGTCGACCTTGTGCAGGTTGGCTGGCTTGCGGCGAATGAGCGGCGGCAGGTGTACGCCGTCGGTCAGCGCGTCACCGCGAGGGCGGATCGATTCGATGCCGTCGAGGATGGCTTCGTCGGAAAACCCGAGTTTGCGCAGCGATTCGACCGATATGGACAGGTCGCAGGCGAGATTCATCTGCTCGCGCAGCCAGGCGAGATTGCGGGCATCGAGTTGCCGTAGAGCATTCATGGCCGGAGCGATTACCTCCATTGATAACGCAGGCCGAGCCCCACGGCGTTCATGCCTCCTTCCTCGCCCATGAGGCCGTATGCCACCGAGCGGTGATGCAATCGTAAGGATATTGCCCAGCGCGCATCAACGGGTCCCGCCGTCAGTTCCATGAGCCAGTACACCAGGGAGCGGTGGCTCTCGCCTTCGAGCTCCACTTCCACGGGCGGCAGTTCTGTTGCGTAGGAAAGGCCGATTCCGAAAGCCGCCGAGGTCGCGACGTGAGCGCTCCATGGAAACCGGTTCCATCGCACCACGATGGGAATTGCATTGAATTCCCAATGTGTCTGGTCATGAAAGTGACGTACGACCTGGCCTTCCGCTTCGAGCGTGAGCGCTCCGTCCATGCGCTGCGCGTATTGACGCGCCACCGCCGCCGCGAACAGGTAGGAATCGACGAACTCAGTGCCGGGAGGGTCGACGATGATGTCTTCCCAACCGGGCTGCGTTGAAATTCGCGCGCCGTAAACCGTCGCCGACCAATCGCCGTTTTCGGCGCGGGCCAGCGCGGAACTCAAGAAAAGCAATGCCATCGCCAGCCGGACCAGTGTTGCCATACCGCTCCTCCGCAAGATGCCGAGAGCCTACCGCGACTACGCGAGCGTGCGATGTACTATCTCGCGCGTCGGGCTGAAGAATTTCGCTCACGTGTTGATGATTGCCGACGGCTGGCCACCGGCGTACGCCACAGCCGCAGGCTCGCAGGGCCCTGTCTGCGTGCTGACCTTTCGGCTCTCCGCCGAGTCCTGCAAGGCGACACGTTTCCGGCGTGCGCCGTTTTTCCGTCCGGTGTGGTTCCCAAACATCGCCGGTGTGCAGCTCGATGCGGCCACCGATTGGGATGAGCTCGATGAGCTGATCCGCGAAAGCTTCCGCGTGCTGGCGCCGAAAAAACTGATCGCGCGGATGTCCCGGTGAGCTCAAGAGCGAACGCAAAAAGAAAAGGCGCGCCGGCAGTACCGACGCGCCTTTCGCAGGATCAGCGCAGAGGGTCAGCTGATCGGTCTATGAGATGCGGCGTGTCCCGTCACATCTCCCAGGCCACCCCAAGCTGCCAACGCGCACCGCCATAGCTGAACTGTTGAAGGGTCGGCGCCCCGTCGGAGTAGACATTGTTGGGTTGAATGCTGCGGTAGGTCGCCTCGCGGGTAATGTTGCGTCCCGAGAAGTAGACATTGAGATGCTCGTTGAACTGGTAGCCCAGTTTCAGATCGTAAAACTCCGTGGCCTCCCGATAGTTCGTGCCGCCCGGGTTGTAAGGCGTACGGATGGTTTGTCCCGGGCATTGCGCGAACGAAGTCGGGTAATTGTTGATGGCGTTCGAACAGGACGAGATGAAGTCGAAGAACTCGGATGCGCCCTGATAGGACACGCGCGCATTGAACTTGCCGTCGTCGTACCACACCGCGAAATTCTTGAAGTAGGTGCGCTGAAGTTGCGGCGGGTTGAAGTCGCCGGTGATCAGATCCCGCGACGTCGCAAAATTGTCGAAGTCCAATTCGGAGTAGTTCGCATCCACGCCGGTATGCCTCAAGATCCACGGCAAGAAGGTGAAGGCCACTTTCGCGGTGTATTCCATGCCCAGTTGAGTCCCGGAAGGGCCGTTGATGTAAGAAGGATAGGTGAAGTCCAATTCCGACAATGGCTGCCCGGTTACCGGATCAACCGCGTCACTTCCTCCGAACAGGTTCGAGGCCGGCATATTGGCGTTGATCGGGGCGCCAACACGAATCTTGTTGCGATAGTGGGCGACCGAGAACATCAAATCTTCGGTGGGATACCACTCGAGCGAAATGTTCATGTTGTTAGCCAGGAACGGTTGCAGGGCCGGATTGCCGACGCGGCCTGAACAGGTGTTCGGATTGTCGACGGTCCCATTGACGTCGGCAGTGTTGCGTTCGTCGATGGTGCAGGTTCCCGAGGGCAGCAGAGACCCCGGCGGCGGGCGCGACATCACTTCGCCTTTGTAATAGCGGAGCACCAGCTGCTCGGGCAAGACCCAGAGATTGAAGTTATAGGCCGGCAGCCAATTCGAATCGTCGCCCTTGATCGACGTGTTCATCGCGACCGTGGTGGTGACCACGGCGCCGGGATTGGTGACCGGGTTGTAAGCCGGCGTCACTGCCGTGTGGGCCAGTGTCATGAAGCCCGTGGAGTTCGTCGCAGTGGTGACGTAGCGCGTGCCGACGTTGCCGTTGAAGAGCATGTCCCACGGCAGTTTTTGTTCGAAGTCGAACATGAAGTAACCGGCGTCGGTGAGTTCGTCGTACGCGGAGTGCGGCTGCTCATAGACGTTGCCGTCATTGGCCGTGCAGTACTTCATGCAGTGCAGGTCAAAGAACTGCTCGGGAATGGCCGCGGCGATGGCGGCCGGATTGATGTACGGCCAATTGGTCATGACATCGCCCTTGTCCGGATAGTCCCCCAGGAACGGATAGTCCTTCGTGTACAAAGCGTTCGAAATCACACCCTGGAGGTCCTGGGGCGTGAACGTCATCGTGCCGAACAGTGTGTTGCTCAGATTGGCGACGGGGCTGTTGTTGGTGCCGATCGTGCTCCCTGGGACGAAACCGTATTGGCAGGGCTGGGTGGAGGTCGCCGTCGGCATGCAGGAGCGATAGTTGACGGTAAGGTTTTCGGTCGGAACCACGACCGGTGCCACATATCCCGCCGCGCCCACGTTGCCCGTGCCGGGCCGCACCGTGTAGCCACCGCCGGCCCATCCATTCCCGGTGTGCTTGCGGTGCTGCCAGCCCGTCAGGAAGTGGGTCACGAACGGCAGCGACTCTGAAACGTCGTAATCGAAATCCAGCTTGGTCTGGTTCTCGGCGTCATCCGTCATCTGCGGGCGCCAGGTGAGCGTGAAATTGTTGCCCCATTGCGCCGCTTGAGCCGCCGTATAGGCCGGCGAGCCCGCCTGAACGGCGGTGGCGTTGGACACCGCTCGCGCGATGACGGGGTTCAGAGCTGAATAGGGCAAGGTCGCGAGATCGAGCCCCGCCGGCAGATCGTAAGTCCACAGACCGGAGGGCGTGATGTGTGCGTCCACGCCGCCGTAGGTGAAGTTCACGGCGGTGCGAAGCTGCGTGCGCTGCCATGTCGAGCCGGAATCTCCATACAGGAAATCGACTTTGAGTCGGTCACGTTCGAAGTGGGCACCGGTCTGCCAATTCCAGGTTTCGATGTCGAGATCCTGATTGATGGCGTCGATGTTGGCGTTGCCGTCGTTCAAATGGAACGAGGTGACATGGTGGGTGTCGTCGACCACGACGTTGCTCATGTCGCTGGCCACGCCGCAACCAGTCGTCGTCTGCGCGGTGCCGGTTCCGGTCACCGTTGGAGCGCCGCACAGGCCGGTGGAGTTGAAGCTGTAGCCAAGTCCGGTGTTGACTGCGCGTAGCGTGATCAGTGCATTCGAGTTGGCCGCAGGCGCGGTCTGGGTGAAGGAGGCGGCCTGGTTATAGGCCGGGCTGCCGAGATTGAGCGTGTTGTCGACGTTGGTGACGTGGCGGTCCGCCTTCTGATAGGCGGCATAAACCGTCCAATCGTCACTCACCCGAAAATCAAAACGCAATTGGGCCGAGATCCTTTCCTCCGAGGCCTTGCGCGGAAACGCCCGAATGAGCGAAGGCGCGTAGTCGTTCCATTGGTTCAGGCAAGTCTGCAATCCGTTCGTCTGCTCGAGCTGCGCCGCGGTGCGGTTGTTCGCGGCGGTGACGGCGGAGGTCGGGACAGTGCCCAGCACGTTGTCGCCCGCCTGAATGGCGTTCAATTGCGCCGTCGTCAGCGCCGGAAACGCCGCCAGGCAATCCGTCGGCGACGCGGCGGCAGCCGACCTCGTCAGGATGTCGATGGGCGACAGCGACGCATAGGTCGGTACGCCTCCGGGTCCCAGAACTCGAAAATTCCCGGCCGTCGCGGTCGGGTCGACGATGCTCGGATCGTAGGTAAAGGTCTTGTCCGGTGATTGATCGAAATCGGCGCTGCGCGATGGCCCGGCATTGCCCGATGTCTGCGGCTGTTGAATATCCGATATGGTCTCGAATTCCGAATAATTGACGTTGCCGACGATGCCAAAGCGGCCGTCCATGAAGGTCCGGCCGAAAAAAGCCGAACCGCTCGGGGTCAGCTTTTCGGTAATGGAATTCTGCTGGCCGTCGGTGGCGAGCTGAAAGAACGGTTTATCGAACTCGAGACCGCTGCGCGTTTCGATGATCACCGAGCCGCCCAGCGAGCCTTCCGTCATGTCCGCCGTGGTGCCTTTGATGACGTCGATGGTCTTGATGATGGCAGCGGGCAATTCGCGCAGATCGGCCGCGCGACCGCCGGTGGCGGCTCCGGCGCCACCTGACAGCGCGCCATTGGTGTTCAAGACGCCCATGCCGTCGATTTCGACGCGGGTGGCCTCCATGCCGTTGCCGCGGATCGAAATGCCCTGGCCCTCGCCATTGTCGCCGCGATCGAGCGCGACGCCCGCCACGCGGGAAATGGCTTCGTTGACGTTCTGATCTGGGAATTTGCCGACATCCTCGGCGGAGATGGAATCCATCGCCGTCTTGCCGGTCTTTTTGCGATTGATCGAAGCTTGTTGGGACGCGCGCGTCCCAACGACAGTGACTTCGTCCAGCTCCGCCGCGGGCGCGGCTGGCGCAGTTGGCGCAGTTGGCGCGGTAGGCGCGGTCGGCGTGGTCGGCGCCGGGTCGGCATCCTGCGCCGAGGCGAGCGGCGTCGAACTCAGTAGCAGAGCCGCGAGGCCCGCCGAAGATCCAATGAACCGATCACCAGGACGGCGACCGAAAGTGCGCTGACGCGATGAATTCCGCATGTCTTGCCCCTCCCCCGAGTGCAATGTTTTGCGCGTTTCTTTGAGACCGGCGAAGCGCGGTCGAACGCTGAACCGTGCTTCGTATGCCGCTGTCACGGCGCATCTTTTTGTTCGACCTGCGGACGTTCGAAGCTCCCGAGCCGAAGCTTCGTGGTCGTCCCCGACGACCAGTCTTGATCGCATTTGATTGTTTTTGATGTTGGCCCGCGAAGAATCCTGTGTCAATGACGTTTTACGTCGTCGGCGATAAGCAGATTCATATTAGGACGGCTTGTCGAGGTAGCGACCGGGTTTGCAAAACCCGCGCTTTCGATTTGAAGTTCGAACCAGTGAGTTACCCCGCCGAATGACCTTTGCCGCACTCGCCCTGGTGCTGCTGGCTGCGCTGACGCATGCGAGCTGGAACATTTCCGCCAAGGTCGCCGCCGAATCGCGGCACTTCGTGTGGTTGTTCTCGGCCGGTTCCGTGCTCGTCTACGGACCGGTCGTCATTGCCGTGCTGATCGTCGAGCAGCCAGTGTTCGAGGCGCGGCACTGGCTCGCGCTTGCCGCCACCTCGGTTTTGCACCTGCTGTATTCGCTGAGCCTGCAGACCGGTTACCGGCACTCGGATCTGTCGGTGGTGTACCCGATTGCGCGCGGCACTGGTCCGCTGCTGTCTTTCATCGGTGCCGGATTGTTGTTAGGTGAGGCGCTCACCACGCGCTCGATCGTCGGCATGCTGCTCATCGTTGGCGGTATCCTGCTGGTGGCAGGATTGGTCGGTCATCACCGGCGCGCGCCGCGCCTCGGCGTGTTCTACGGGCTGCTCACCGGCGCGCTCATCGCGGCGTACACGCTCAACGATGGCTGGGCGGTGAAGGTGTTGCTGATCTCCCCGTTCGTCATCGATTTCACCGGCAACCTGTTCCGCACGCTCGTGCTGGCGCCGCGCGCCTGGCGCGACCGCGCGGGCGTGGCGCTCGAGGCGCGTATCTACCGCCGCCCCGTGATCATCGTCAGTGTGCTGGGACCACTCGGCTACATACTCGTCCTGTTCGCCATGCGGCTGGCACCGGTGAGCCACGTTGCGCCAGCGCGCGAACTGTCCACGCTCGTGGGTGCGTGGTTCGGTTCGCGCCTGCTACGAGAGGATTCGGGTCCGTGGCGCATCGTCGGCGCGGCGCTCATCGTCGGCGGCGTCATCAGTCTCGCGCTGCCGCCCTGACGGATTTTCGTTTCGGGCGGCGCCAGCGAAAAGGTGGCAACGGCGTGACGGGCCGAATGTTGCGCAGCGCGCTGCGCGCGGGAAACTTGAAGCTCGAGTCCGTGCGCCTGATCGAGAGCTTCTGCCTCAGGCGCTCGGCGTCGAACGGGGCGCGGACTTTCACGTCGTTGTCGAAGTAGCAGTAGATGTCACGCTGCGTCGTGCCGCGTGGAGATTTCGCCGCGATCCGCTGCGCGTCGCGCGGTTCCTGGCCACCACGCCACCGGCGCACCCGGTCCGCCCAGCGATCGATGGCCGCCTCGGTATAGCCACTGGAGTACAACTCCTTGTCGCCGTGCAGCCGCAAGTACATGAAGTCGGCCGTCACGTCTTCCATATACGGCCATTTGCCCGCGGTGTCCGCCACCACGAGCGCGACCGAATGCCGGCGCAGCAGCGCGATGAAGGATTCCGCCGCGAAGGATTCATGGCGCACTTCGAGGGCATGACGCAGCGGCCGCCGTTCATCGATGCGCAGGCTCGATCGGCCGTGCATGCGGGACTCCCGCGCACGCGCCAGCTGCAAGGCTTGCTCTGTATTCGCCGGCAACATTGCAAGGAAATCGTCGAGCTGGCGCTCCTCGTATCGCAGCGACGGCGGCAGCTGCCACAGGAGCGGCCCGAACTTTTCGCGCAAGTTGAATACTCCCGACGCGAAGAAATTCGCGAGCGGCTTTCTGGCGTTCTTGAGCCGCAGGATGTGCGTGATGTAGCGCGGGCCCTTCACGCTGAACACGAAGTCCTTGGGCGTCGCCGCGTACCACGCGGCATAACTGCGCGGTGTCTGCAGTGAATAGAAGGATCCGTTGATTTCGATGCTCGCAAATGCGCGCGCGGCGAATTCCAGCTCACGGTGCTGCGGCAGATCCGCTGGATAGAAGATCTTGCGCCACGGTTCGTAACGCCAGCCTGAAATTCCGATGCGAATCTGCGCCATGCCGGGCACTTTCGCGCGTCCACACGCGCGGCACTGTCGGAAAACAGCGCGGAAGGCTGCGGAGCAATCCTTCAGCGCCTTCGGCGCCGGTTAACCCAGGCGCGTCGGCACGCGCCTTTCGGTGAGCTCGGCCAGCGCGCAGCGCAACTCGCGAATGCGCGGAGGCTTGCCTAACAACCGGTCGACTGGTGGAAGCCGTTCGCTATCATTCGCTACGTGTTGTCCCCATCCGGTCAGCAGGATGATGGGCGTGGCAGGCGACACGGCACGCAGGCTGGCGATCACCTGGCGGCCGTCCACATCCGGCATGGCGAGATCGGTGATCACGATGTCGAAAGGCATGCCGGCACTGACGGCGGCACGGAAAGTATCGATGCCTGCCTGTCCGCCGCTCGCCGCGCTCACTTTGTGACCCTCATCGATCAATGAGCTGCGCAGCGCCTCGATGAGCGACGGGTCGTCGTCGATGAGCAACACGCGCAGGGTTCGCGGAGTCGCCAACCCAGCCGGCATGCGCCGGGTCTCCTGGTGTTGAGTCTCGCGCAGCCGCCTGACGGATGAAGCGACCTCATCGGCGGCACGCCGGATGCTCGCCAGATAGTGCCGCGCTCGCTCGCTCAGCGTTTCGCGCGCCAGCAGGGCCTCGGTGTACAGCGCGATGGGTGCGATCGCGTTGTCGATTTCCTCGGCGATTCCGCTGGCGCTGCGGCCGATGGCGAGCAACCGCTCGCGTTGTGCCAGAGTTTCGCCGCCCGGGTCGACGATGTTTGACGCCGCAGCGTCGTTTTTGGCGATGTTCATGGTGGCAGCCTTTCGAAAACTGGCCCGTGGGCCGGATGATCGAGCGACACAAAACACTAGTAGTTTGATAGGGTTAAGTCACTAAGGACTTTTCCCCAATTGACGTGGCAAAACGCAGCGACATCGATTTCATGCTCCTCGCCCTGGAAGCGGCGCGAAGCGCGGAAGCTGCCGGTGAAGTGCCCGTGGGCGCCGTGCTGGTGCAGGGCGAAGCCATTCTCGCGGTGGCCGCGAACCGGCCGATTGCGGGCCACGACCCGACGGCCCACGCTGAGATCGAAGCGTTGCGCGCCGGAGGGCGGACACTCGGTTCCTACCGGCTCAACGGTACCACTCTCTACGTGACACTCGAACCTTGCGTCATGTGCGCGTCCGCCATTGTCCATGCGCGAGTAGCGCGGCTCGTATTCGGCGCCTGGGACCCCAAAGCCGGTGCTGCCGGCAGCACCGCTGATGTGTTCGCCATGCCTTCGATGAACCACCGCGTGGATGTATTCGGCGGCGTGCTGATGGAAGAGAGCGCGCGGCTGTTGAATGGATTCTTCGCCGCCCGGCGGCGCGAATCTCCGTAACCCCTCCTGGGTTCCTACACCTTCGGAGGGGTGCAGCAAGAGGTCCGCCGCTGTAGCGTCCGGAACCCTCAGGGAGTTCTCATGCACAAAGTCATCCTTTCCCTCGCAGTTGCGGCTTCAGGATTGGCCGCCTCCGCGGTGGCGGCGCCCGTCACCTACAACGTGGATCCCCAGCACACCTATCCCAGCTTCGAAGCCGACCATCTCGGTGGCATGTCGGTGTGGCGTGGCAAGTTCAACCAGAGTTCCGGCACCGTTGTGCTCGATAAGGAAGCAGGGACCGGCACCGTGGACGTCAAGGTGGAGACGAAGTCTGTCGATTTCGGGAACGAGCCTCTCAACAAGGACGCCACGGGCCCGAACATATTCGACGTGGCGAAGTACCCCACCGCGACGTACCAGGGAAAGCTCGTCAAGTTCAAGGATGGCGCGCCCACGGAAGTGCAGGGTGAGCTCACCTTGCACGGCGTCACCAGGCCGGTGACACTCATCATTCGCTCTTTCAAGTGCATGCCGCACCCAACGAAGAAACTGGAGTTCTGCGGCGCGGATGCTGCTGGCACCATCAATCGGGAAGACTTCGGCATCGGCTTCGGCAAGGCATTTGGGTTCAAGATGGACGTCAAGCTCGCGATCCAGGTGGAAGCCTTGAAAGCCGGCTGAATCAAACGAGGATTTGCGAATGCGGAAAGTTGTTAGTGCGCTGGCGTTGATCGCGCTGGGTGGAGTGGTCGGCGCGGCCGAGCCCGGCGGTACGCCGATATTCGACGGCAAGACGCTCGCCGGCTGGAAACAGCTCGGCGGCGAAGCGGACTACAAGGTGATCGACGGCGCCATCGTCGGTTCGTCGCGTCCCGGAGTTCCTAACAGCTTTCTCGTTACCGAGAAGGACTACGAAGATTTCATCTTCGAGTTCGACGTGCGCCAGAACGTTGGCCCGACCAACTCCGGCGTGCAGTTCCGCAGCCTCAGCACCCCGGATTTCGAGAATGGCCGTGTGCACGGCTACCAGACGGACATCGATCCCTCCGAACGGCAGTGGAGCGGTGGCATTTACGAAGAAGCGCAACGCGGCTGGTTCTACACCGGGGAGATGAATCCGCTTGCCAAGGCGCTGTACAAATTCGGCGAGTGGAATCACTACCGCATCGAGGCCATCGGTCCGCGCCTGCGCGTGTGGATCAACGACGGCGCGGCGGCGGATGTCATCGACGATGTCAAGAAGCGCGGGTTCTTCGGATTGCAGGTGCACAGCATCAACAATGCGGAGGAGGCAGGCCGCACCACGACCTGGAAAAATCTGTTGGTCCAGACGAAGAATCTCAAGCGCAAGCCGCCCATGGGCATCCTCATCCGTAACAACCTGCCCAACAACCTCGACACGGAAGAGAAGGCCCAGGGTTGGCGCCTGCTGTGGGATGGAAAGACCACCAAGGGTTGGCGTAGCGCGGCCGGTGAAGGGTTTCCCGCCAAAGGCTGGTCGATTGCCAATGGCGAGCTGGCCGTGGCGCCCAAAGGTGGCGGCGGTGACCTCATGACCGACGAGGAATTCGGGGCCTTCGAGCTGCAGATGGAATTCAAGATATCCGCCGGGGCCAACAGCGGCATCTTCTATCTACTCACCTCGCCGCGCGATCCGGCCAGCGGCGCACCGCTTGGGCTCGAATACCAGCTTCTCGATGATGAGCGTCATCCGGACGCCAAGCTCGGCATCGACGGCAACCGCACTATTGCCTCGCTGTACGACATCTATCCGCGCGCCAAGCTCATGACCAACGTGGGCATCGCGCCCAAGGTCGACGTGTGGCAGCACGCGCGCATCGTGGCACGCGCCGACGGCACGGTGGAGCACTGGTTGAACGGTGTCAAAGTGCTCGAATTCAAGCGCGGCTCGGACGACTATCGCGCGCGCGTCGCGGCCAGCAAGTTCAAGTCCACCTCGGGATTCGGCGAAGCGCAGAAGGGCCGCATCCTGCTGCAGGATCACGGTGATGCAGTGGCGTTCCGCAGCATCAAGATCAAACCGCTCTAGTCAGTCAGTCTTTCGCGACGACCGCATCCGGCACCGTGGTTTCGAGGATCGCGGCGAATTGCGACACCCGCTCGACGAATTGCGCGGTCTCGCGGCCATTCGCGTAACCGCGCTTGACGCGGGTATGCCAGTGCGGGTCGGAGAGACGGGGCAGGTTGGCGCGTACGTCCGCCCACCGATCCGGATTCTTCTTGCGCATCTGCGTGACGATGCGCGCGTCTTCGAGATGGCCAATGCCGATGTTGTAGGCGGCCATCGCGAGCAGGGTGCGGTCCGGATCACGGATGCGTTTGGGAATACGCTCCTTCATGTGCAGCAGATAACGCGCGCCGGCCATGATGTTTTCGTCGGCCGAGAACACGTCCTTCACACCCATTTTCGTCACCGTGAGGGGCATGAGCATCATGACCCCCTGGGCTCCGCGCGGCGAAACCGCCGCCGGCCGCCAACGGGATTCCTGGTAGCCGAGCGCCGCGAGCATGCGCCAGTTGAGTCCCGTGTCACGGCCGGCGGCTTCGAAAGAGGGGCGCAGCGCGGGCAGCCGGGTTTCGATGTGGCTATGGAAATCGGCCGCCAATCGCCGGGGCAGCCGTGCGCGCTGGACCTGCGGCTTGACGGCCGGCGGCTTGGTGGGTTGGTCGGCTGCCACCGAGCGCAATGGCGCACCGAGGACGGCCAGCGCCAGTGCCACAAAGCCCCTCCGATTGGTCAAATTTTTCCGCCCCTTGGCTCTGTGCATCGTTCGGCTAGAATACGCGCCCCTCGATGGGCGGCCCTAATTTCACGGTTGTCGTCAGTTTTCGGGCGCGGAGAGGTACCGAAGCGGTCATAACGGCGCCGACTCGAAATCGGATGGTCGGGTAATTCCGGCACGTGAGTTCGAATCTCACCCTCTCCGCCATTTATTTGTACGCTGACCTGCCGTGAGATTAGAACTCACGTGCATGAATCGAGACGAGTTCGACACCTTCGCCTTGCGAAGCTGGACACACGAGCGTTGCGCGAGTGTGGTCCCGACCGAAGGGAGGGACGAGCGACCGTCCGCGGTCGCGAGCAATCTCACCCTCTCCGCCATTTATTTGTACGCTGACCTGCCGTGAGATTAGAACTCACGTGCATGAATCGAGACGAGTTCGACACCTTCGCCTTGCGAAGCTGGACACACGAGCGGCTTCTGATCCATTTCGGCGAGAAATGCGAGTTCCCCAGCCTGCGCCCTGCGCGCTAATCTCCGACGCGACGTTACGAATCGTTTTCCGGTGACCCATGTCCGCATCCGAAGACCTCGAACATTTCAGCTGTGTCATCGCCTCGCCGGTCGGCGAGCTCACGCTTGTCGCCACCGGCCAGGCGCTGGTCGCGCTGGTCTGGCGAACGGCGGGTCACGGTCGTGTCCCGTTTGAAAACGCACACCAGCAGCCGGGTCATCCGCTTCTGCGCGAGGCTTCGCGTCAGCTCGGCGAATATTTCGTCGGCAAGCGCCGGGCATTCGAGCTGGCACTCGAATTTCGCGGCACGGACTTTCAGCGGCGGGTCTGGGCGGCGTTGCTCAGCATTCCTTACGGTGAAACACGCACCTACGGCCAAATCGCCGAACAGGTCGGCAATCCGGCCGCGGTTCGTGCCGTCGGTGCGGCGAATGGCAGAAATCCGATCGCGATCATCGCCCCCTGTCACCGGGTCATCGGCATGAACGGCAGCCTCACTGGCTTCGGTGGCGGCCTCGACGCCAAGGCGCACCTGTTGTCGCTGGAAGCCCCGCAGCGTCAACTGCTGGCGGGTTGAGCTGCTTCAGTTTCAGGCAATGGCGTCATATTGACGCTGCAGAAAATCTTTCTCGCGCGCGTTGTCGCAATATTCGATCGCTGTTCGATACGCGGCCGCGGCCTCCGCCCGACGGCCCAGCCGGAGCAGGAAATCCGCCCGCACCGCATGAAACAGGTGATAGCGCGGCAGCTCGAGTGCCTCTACGAGCCGCAGCGCCGTGTCCGGGCCGTCGGTTTCCGCGACTGCCACGGCACGATTCAGCGCCACTATCGGGCTCGGCGCGATCGCCAGCAGGTGGTCGTACAAGGTCAGGATCTGTGCCCAATCGGTCTCGGCCGCGCTCCTCGCATCGCTGTGCACGGCGTTGATCGCGGCCTGAATCTGGTACGGCCCGGGCTGATTGCGTGCCAGGCATGCGCGCAACAGCGCCAGGCCCTCTTCGATCTGCGCGCGGTTCCAGTTGTCACGGTCCTGCGCCGCGAGGCGCACGAAGCCGCCGGTCTCATCGACACGCGCCGCACGCCGCGCGTCGATGAGCAGCATGAGCGCGAGCAATCCTGAGGTCTCGGATTCCTCGGGAAGCAGCTCGGCCAACAGGCGGCCGAGGCGGACCGCCTCATCGCACAGCTCCGCGCGTAGCAGCATTTCGCCCGATGTCGCGCTGTAGCCTTCATTGAAGATGAGGTAGACAACGGCGAGCACCGCGCGCAGGCGCGCCGGCAATTCAGGGTTCTCCGGAATGCGATATGGAATTCCTGCATCGCGAATCTTGGCCTTGGCGCGCGACAGCCGTTGCGCCATGGTCGGCTCGGGCACGAGGAAGGCGCGGGCGACCTCGGCCGTGCTCAGGCCACCTAACAACCGCAGCGTCAGAGCGAGTTGTGCTTCGGTCGCGATGGCCGGATGGCAGCAGGTGAATATCAGCCGCAGGCGATCGTCGCGCACGTCGGGCTCCTCCACGGTTTCCAGTTCCAAGAGCTGCATCGCCGCGCGGTGTCGGACGTCGCGGCTGGCTTCGCGGCGCAGATGATCGAGCGCACGGTTACGCGCAGTGGTGATGATCCAGCCTGCGGGCGCGGGCGGAATGCCGCTGCCCGGCCAAAGCCTGAGCGCGGTGGTGAAGGCGTCCTGCACCGCTTCCTCGGCAAGCTCGATGTCGCCGAGGGAACGCACCAGCACCGCCACCGCACGTCCGTACTCGCGCCGGAAGATCGCTTCGATCTGCGCGCTCAGTGGCTATCCATGAACGGGCGCACCTCGATGGGCGTACCGATGGCGCGCGCGAGCTTGCGTCCCCAGTCGAGTGCCGCATCGAGATCCGGCAATTTGAGTATCGAGACGCCGCCGATCTGCTCCTTGCTCTCGATGAATGGGCCGTCGGTGATCACGATGTCACCGTTCTGGTTTCGCAGCACGGTTGCCGAGCCCGGAGGCGTGAGCCCGCCGCCGAAAACCCAGACGCCCGCGGCCTGCATCTCTTTATGGAGCGCGTCCACGTCACGCATGATTCGTTGCAGCGTTTCGGGCGGGGGCTGCGTGCTGCCGGCCGGATAACACACGGAAAGCAGGTATTGCTTCATGGTCTTGGTCCTTCGTGCCGGCAACACGCCGGTATTCATGCCCTAAACGAATGGCGCATCGCAGTTTCGACACGTCCCGGCGCGGAAACAAGCGGCGCGTCTGCGCAATCCCACCCGCTGTCAGCGCCGGACTATTCGAATCGGTGATGCGGCGCAACTTAAGGACACGTTTTCCGGTTGCTAGCGTGGCGCCGCCAACGATGTGTATCACCCAAGAGGAGACGGGCCATGCCGAATCGCAACCAGAATCAGGGACAGGATCAGCAACAGAAAGGTCGCCAGAATCCCGGCACCTACTCGCCGGATGACGATGAGAACCTCGAAGCGGACCCCACGCGCGCCGGCGCACAGGAGCCGCAGAAGCGTCGCAAGCCCGCCCAGCAGGATACCGGGCCGGTGAGCGACATCGAGGACGAAGAAGCCGAAGACGATGAGGACGATGCGGACGGGATTGGCGCCCGGCCCTGATCGACGCGGTCGCCGCGACCGCGCGGCGGCCGCGCTTGCCGGAGTGATCTACCGAAGATTGATCAGGCGGCGTCGATGGACTGCGAGCTGCCGTCCTCGGCGTCGCGTGCTATCTGTTCGTAACGTTGCGCGAAAGTCTCGATGAAGATGTGCGGCAGGGTGTCGGGAGGCATTTCGCACAGGCTGCGATAGAAGTCTCCGTACAGTTCCCAGTTGCCCATGGTCTTGCGCCGTGCGCTGCGCTCGAATCGCGCGGCGAGATCGCGCGGGTCGAGGCGGCCGATGAAATCGACGAATGCCGCGCGCATCGCTTCGACCAAGGCATCATCGTGGCTGCGTCCACCGGCGAACGACTCGCGCAGCCACTGCACGGCGTCGAAGCGGCGGCTGTCGTGCGCCTTGAGCAATTCCTGGATGAGTTCCTCGACACTGTTCCGCTCGAGCGAGGGCAGTAGGTCGGCCGGCTCCTTTTGATGGGTCACATGGAGCTTGTTGCGCTGTTCCTGCTGGTTGCGGTTGCTTTCCTTCAGGCCGAGCAGCGACTCGCGCAGGAGCTGGCCGGCCAGATGCAGCATGCGCGAGTGTGCATCCACGGGCAGCGTTTCGGCGCCGATGCCGGCGCCCCGGCAGAACGCCTGCAGGCCCGGCGTGTTGTCCACTGTGGGTGAGGAGTGGGCCGGCGCCGAGTACGCGGGCGGGGCAGGTGTCGTCGGTATCGCGGACACTTGCAACGCCTGCTGTTGTTTGGTCGCGGCCTTGGCGAGGCGGGCGATGCGTCGCGCCACGACTTCGGAGTCGATATCGATCTCGGGGGAGGTCGAAGCTTCCTTGGGCAGGTCCTGCGTCTGATGCAGCGCGCGCGTGCGCGCCGAGACCGCCTGGCCGAACGAATTGACGGGTTTGAGCTCGTCGCTCGAGACGTCGTTGCTGGCTTCGAGCAGATTCTCGAGACGCAGCGATGCACCGAGGTCCTTGGGCTGCGGCACGCGGCGGCCGCGCGTGCTGGTGGTGCCGGTGGCGTACAGCGCGCTGTCGTCGAGCGTGAAATCGGTGGCCGAGTCGATCTGCACCTGCACGTGATATTCGCCGATGCGGATCACGTCGCCGGATTTCAGTTCGTGCGGATTCCTGCCGCCGAGCGGCTTGTCGCCGTCATTGATGAAAGTGCCGTTGCTGCTGGTGTCCTGAAGGAGGTAACGCCCCTTGTGAAAGACGATGCGCGCGTGGCGTCCGGAGACGTAGCGCATATCGTCAGGCAACACCCAGTCGTTCTCGGCCGAGCGTCCAATGCTTCCGCCCGAGACTCCAAAAACAAACGAACTCTTCTCGCCTAATCGATGGCGATGATCGCTGATGACGCGCAAACGAAGCGCCATGAACTACCCTCTGGGCCTAGCTTCCCGCTGCCCATGCGTGTATGAAGAGGCAGGTTAACGCCCCCCTAATCCCCTAGATGGCATCCAGTCACATTTTCAAGATTATGTTCGTGAACCAAGGCAAGGTTTACGAGGTATACGCCCGAAAAGTGGGCCAGGGTCGCTTGTTCGGCTTCATCGAGGTCGAAGAGCTGGTTTTCGGCGAACGTTCCACCGTGGTTCTGGACCCGGGCGAGGAACGGATCAAGTCCGAGTTCACCGGTGTCAAGTGCACCATGTTGCCCATGCATTCCATCCTGCGTATCGATGAAGTGAAGAAACAAGGTCAGGCCAAGATAAGCGCGCTCGAGGGAAACGCCAACGTGTCGCAATTTCCTGTCGGGTTGTACCAGCCCTCGGGCAGCGAGCCGTCCAAGAAATAGCCCTGGCTCCCGGGACCCTGTCCCATTAGTTAGCCGGCAGCAGTCTCGCGCCGGATCGCCCCGGTTCCTCCCCGCTGAAAAATAAATCTCCGCCGCTCGCGCGAGTGGCGCGGAACCGCAAGTCATTTCGTCGCGACTCATTCGACGAAACATAACGAGGACTTGCGATGCACTGGCTCCTGGCGCAACAGATTCGTCCCTTCATCAAGCTCGCCGCGGTCGCGAGCCTGGTCCTCAACCTGGCCCTGCTGGCGCCGGCCCTCTACATGCTGCAGGTGTTCGACCGCGTGTTCGCCAGCGGCAGCATCGAAACCCTGGTCATGCTCGGTGTGCCGGTGCTGATCATGCTGGTGCTGGGCTACTACATGGATGCCGCTCGCGGCCGCATGCTCGCCGCCGCTGGGCGCCGGGTCGAAGGCTGTCTTGCCCCAGAAGCGCTCGCCGCCGAACTCGAACAGCGCGCCTCGGGCTCGCGCGGCGATGACGATTCGCTGCGCGACGTGGCGCAGCTGCGGCGGTTGCTCGCAGGGCCTGGCGTGGTGGCGTTGTTCGACGCCCCCTGGATTCCCATCTATCTACTGTTGATCACAGTCATGCATCCACTGCTCGGCGGCATCGCGGCGCTGGGCGCGCTGGCGCTCGTCGGGCTGGGTGTCTTCACCGAGTACGCGACGCGGCGGCGCACGGAGATCGCCACCGGGGCCATGCGCGCGACACAGCGCCAGGCCGATGCGCTGATGCGCAACGCCGAGTGCGTAATTGCGATGGGGATGACCCGCGCCGCGATCGGCGACTGGAAGGAACGTTGTGATGAGCAGCATCTCGCGCAGGGAAGCCTGGCGGGCACCAGCGCCCGCCTCGGGGCGATCGCCCGCATGGCGCGTCAGTTCCTGCAAGCCCTGGCGCTGGCATTTGGTGCCTGGCTGGTCATCGGACGGGAAGCTTCGCCGGGCATCATGATCGCCGCGACCATCCTGCTCGGGCGCGCGCTGCAACCCGTGGAGCTGCTGATTGGTGGCTGGAAGGCGATGATCGAAGCCCGCGCGGCGTGGCGCCGGCTCTCGGTGCGGCCATTGCAGGTGCGCAAGGCTCGGCTGGCGTTGCCGGCCCCGAAGGGCAGGCTGGAAATCGAGCGGCTCTCCTATTCCTTCTCGTCGCGGCGCGCGCCATTGCTGCGCGGCGTCAGCCTGGCGGTATTCCCGGGCGAGAGCCTCGGCATCATCGGGCCCAGCGCTTCGGGCAAGACTACGTTGCTGCGCCTGCTGCTGGGCATCCGCACCGCGCAGGCGGGAATGGTGCGGCTCGACGGTGCCGACATCGCGCAGCTAGATCGTGATTCCCTCGGTCGTGCCATCGGCTATCTGCCGCAGGACGTGGAGCTCTTCGCCGGCAGTATCAGCGCCAACATCGCGCGGTTGCAGAAACCGGACGCGGAGGCGGTGATCCATGCGGCACGGCTGGCCCAGGCGCACGATCTCATCCTCTCGCTGCCCGATGGTTACGACACCGAAATTGGCGACAGCGGCTCACTGCTTTCCGGCGGCCAGCGACAGCGCATTGCGCTGGCGCGCGCGCTGTATGGCAATCCGCGCCTGCTCGTACTCGACGAGCCGAATGCCAACCTCGACGACGAGGGTGACGCTGCATTGGCTGTCACGCTCACCGAGCTCAAGGCGCGCGGCGTCACCGTCGTGATCGTCAGTCACCGTCGTGGGCTCATCTCGCGGCTCGACCGGATCGCGGTGCTGCGTAACGGCAAGATCGAAAGCTTCGGACCGTCGAGCCTCATGCTCGCGCGCATCAACGAATCGCGTGCATCGCCCAGGAGCGATTCACCAAGAGTGGTCGCGTTTCCCTCCACCGACGCGCTGCAGGTGTCCGCATGAACCCTTCCTGTGGATCCGGCTACCTGGCGCTACTCGATGGCCCTGCTGGCGAACTTGCTCCGCGGCTGGACCGGCGAGCGGTCCTGGTGCCAATCGGCATCGTTGCCGCAGCGCTGATGCTGTGGGCCTCTCTGGCCCCGATCTCGGGCGCGGTCATCGCCGTGGCGCGCATCAAAGTGGAGCTGGAGCGCAAGACCGTGCAACACCGCGAAGGCGGCATCGTGCGCGAGATCAAGGTGCGCAACGGACAACGCGTGCGGGCCGGTGACGTGCTGGTGGTCATCGACGATGTGCGCGGCGATGCCGAGCTGTCGCTGCTCGAAGATCAATTCCGCGCCGAGCGCGTTCGTCACGCGCGCGTGAGCGCCGAGACCACGCTGGCGCGCGATTTCGTCATCGACAACGCGCTCGCCAGCGAGCTTGCGGCCGCCGAGACTGGCTCCGCGGGGCACCTGTCGCGCGAACGCGCCCAGTTTCAGACGCGCCGCCGGACCTTCGATGAGCAGCTCGCGGCGCTGCAAATGCAGATGAGCGCGGCGCGCGCGCAATCCGCGGCGCTCGAGAGCCAGATCGAATCGGTGCGGGAGTCCGCGCGGCTGGCGGCCGAGGAGCTCGCGCTCAACGAGAAGCTGGCCGCCGATGGTCACGTGCCGCGCGCGCGACTGCTGCCGCTGCGGCGCTCCGAGGCCGAGGCGCGCAGCAGGCTCGGCGAATCCCGCGGCGAGTTGGCGCTGGCGCGTCAGCGCGCCGGGGAGTTGCAGGCGCGCATGGCCGACGCACGCAATCGCTACCAGCAGGCCGCGAACGAAGAGCTCAAGTCCTCGTCGGCCCGGCTTCGCGAGATCGAAGAACGCCTGCGCCCTTCAAAGGACCAGGTCGCGCGCCAGGCGATCCGTTCGCCAGTCGATGGCGTGGTCATGGGATTGCGCGTCTCGGCTCCCGGCGAAGTGCTGGCCGCGGGCGCTGCCATCGCCGATGTCGTGCCGAGCAACGAGATGCTGGTCGTGGAGGCACGCATCCGGCCGCAGGATATCGACCAGGTATACGCGGACGCCAGCGCCAAGGTGCGGCTGTCGGCGTTCGATGCGCGCACCACGCCACTGCTGCCGGGCCGTGTCACGTTCGTCTCACCCGATCGCATGACAGACGCCGACACCGGCGAGTCGTGGTTCACCGCCACGATCGAAGTCGATGCCGCCGCACTCAAGCATCACCCGCAGCTCACGCTCAAGGCGGGCATGCCCGCGGAGCTGTTCGTCACGACGACGCATCGCACCCTGTTCGAATACCTCGTGGAGCCGATCACGGCGTTCACGAATCGCGCCATGCGCGAAGGCTGACCCGTCCCATAAAATGGAGTTTTCAATGAGCACCTTGTTAGGCACGAACGCCGACGAAACCATTCTGCCCGGCAACATTTCACCCACCGTGACGGCGCTCGCCGGGCCGCTCGCCGTGGGCGCCGACGCCGACGTCATCATCGCTGGCGGCGGCAACGATGTCGTCAACGGTGGCGGTGGCAACGACACTATGTTGTTAGGCTCAGGCAATGACCGCGCCATCTGGAATCCCGGCGACGGCAGCGACGTCATCGACGGTGGCGCGGACACCGACACCATGGAATTCAACGGCAGCGCCGGCAACGAGGCCATGTTGCTCGGCCCGCTCACCGACGGCGTCGTGCAGCTCACGCGCAACCTCGGCAACATCACCATGACGCTGCAGGACATGGAGCGTGTAGTCATCAACGCCGGCGCTGGCGACGATACCGTCGAAGCTACGGGAAATCTTGCGGGCAGCATCGCGCTCACGGTGGACGGCGGCGCGGGTAACGACCGCATCCTCGGCAGCAATGGCAACGACGTGCTGCTCGGCGGCGATGGCAACGATTTCATCGACGGCCAGCAGGGTGCGGACGTAGCCTTCATGGGCGCCGGTGACGACCTGTTCCAGTGGGACCCGGGCGATGGCAGCGACGTGGTCGAAGGCCAGGACGGCCGCGACACCATGCTGTTCAACGGCGCGAATGTCGGCGAGAACTTCGCGATCTTCGCGAATGGCGGCCGCGCGCTGTTCACGCGCAACGTGGCCAACATCACCATGGATCTCAATGATGTCGAGCGAGTCGATGTGCTGACGCTGGGCGGTGTCGACAATTTCGTCGTCAACGATCTTACCGCCACCGACGTGCGCGAAGTGGCGGTCAACCTCGCCGAGGCCAGCGCTGCGGCGGACACGGTCACGCTGCAGGGACGCGACACCGGGACGGAGTTCGGTTTTCGCAACAGCGGCGCCACGCTGGTTGCGTCGGGGCTCGGCGCGGATGTGCAGGTGCTCAATGCCGGCGCCGAGGATCTCGTCATCGCCAGCGGCGTCATCACCGCTGGCGACGAATTCAAGTTCGACGGCGATGCCGCCGGCGAGACATTCCGCATCAGCGCCGCGGGTAGCGATGTGATCGTCGAAGGACTCAGCGCCCGCGTTGGCATACGCGCGGCCGGACTTGCCGCGGACGTCGTGACGATCCATGGCAATGCGGGCGACGACTCTTTCGAAGCCACTGGCAACATCGCGCCGCTGGCGCAGCTGGTGCTCGACGGCGGCGCGGGCAACGACCGCGTGCTCGGCAGCAACGGCAATGACGTGCTGTTGGGCGGCGACGGCAACGACTTCATCGACGGCTCAGCAGGGTACGGACGTAGCCTTCATGGGCGCCGGTGACGATCTGTTCCAGTGGGATCCGGGTGATGGCAGCGACGTGGTCGAAGGCCAGGCGGGCACCGACACATTGCTGTTCAACGGCAGTGCCGCCAACGAAACGTTCACGATTTCAGCCAACGGCCAGCGCGAGAGCTTCAGGCGCGACGTGGGCAACATCGTCATGGACATCGACGGCATCGAGCGCATCGAAGCGCACGCGGGTGCCGGCAACGACACCATCGATGCATCCGGACTCACGGCCGGCCGTGCCACGTTGAACTTGTTCGCCGAAGACGGGGACGACCGCGTGATCGGTAGCGCCGGCGTGGATTTCATCAATGGCGGGCGCGGCACGGACAGCGTGTCCATGGGCGCGGGCAATGACCGCTTCCAGTGGAATCCGGGTGAAGGCAGCGACGTCATCGACGGTCAGGCGGGCTTCGACACGCATGAATTCAACGGCTCGAACGCCAACGAGCGCTTCACGCTGAATGCCGGCGGAAGCGACGCCATCCTGACGCGCGACGTCGGCAACATCGTCATGGATCAGACCGGCGTCGAGCGCGTCGAACTGCTGACGGCCGGCGGCGCCGACACGATCGAGATCGGCGACCTGCGCGCCACCGATATCCGCGAGTTGCACATCGATCTCGCGGGCGCGGCCGGCGCAACCACCGGGGACGGCGCCGCCGATTCCGTGACGGTGAATGGCGGTTCGCGCAGCGATGTGATTGCAGTGTCCACGAGCGGCGATGACGTCTCGATCAATGGACTCGTGCAACGAACGCGCATCGCCAACGCGGATGCCACGGACACCATCACGGTGAGCGGCGGCGCAGGCGCCGATCTCATCGACGCCTCATCGGCTTCGGCAGGGGTCGCGAACCTGGTGCTCGACGGCGGCGCGGGTGCCGATGCATTGTTCGCCGGTCGTGGCGCCACGACCTTGCTCGGCGGCGCTGGCAACGACCTGCTGGTTGGCGGTGCAGGTGCCGATGTGCTCAATGCCGGCAGCGGCCGCGATTTGCTGTTCGGTAACGGCGGCGACGACCTGTTCGTCGGCGACGACGACTACACAGTCATCGGGTTCCGTGCCGGTGCGGGCAGCGAGGATCGCATCGACCTTCGGGGCGTTGCCGGCGTCGGCGATTTCGGCGACGTCATGGACGCAGTGCGCGCCAGCCGCGCAGGTCTGGTGCTCGATTTCGGCGACGAGGAGATCACCTTGTTAGGCGTCAACGTCTCACAACTGCATGCGGATGACTTCCTGATCTGAGGCCCGCGGGACTTCGCGGCGTTGCCGGCCAACGGCACCGCCGCGCAGGACCCGGGATGTCAATAGCCGGCCGTCCGCGCGAAGGTCCTGGGTGGACTACCGGGGGGAAAAAGAGCGCATCCGGCCGCCACTTAGGTACAATCCGCGGCCTCCAATGATTGAGTTTCCCGGCGCCCAGGCAGTTTCCGAGTTCCGCATCGCCAAGCTGCGCCCGGCGCTCGAGGCCGTGCACCCGGACCTTGGCACCATCGCCGCGCGCTTCATTCACTTCGTCGATCTTGAGCGTCCGCTCGATGCACGCGAAACCCAGCTGCTCGAGCGATTGCTGACCTATGGGCCGCGCGAGCCTGTCGCGTTGGCGATGCGCGGTGCAGCGACCATCGAAATCACGGTGGTACCGCGTTTCGGCACCATCTCGCCCTGGTCGAGCAAGGCAACCGACATCGCTCGCGTGTGTGGCCTTGCGGCCGTGCGGCGCATCGAGCGCGGCATCGTCTGGGGCATCGACACCACGAGGAAATTGCCGCGCGATGAAGCCGCGCGTCTCGCCGCGCCGCTCTTCGATCGCATGACTGAAACCGCGTTGCTCGACCGCAGCGATGCGGCACGATTGTTCGTCAAGGAGCAGACCCGGCCGCTGCGCATCGTGTCGCTGGCGAGCGGGCGTGATGCGTTGGTGGCGGCGAACACCGAGCTCGGCCTGGCGTTGTCCGACGACGAGATCGACTACCTGGTGGAAAACTTCGCGGCACTCGGGCGCGATCCCACCGATGTCGAGCTCATGATGTTCGCGCAGGCGAACTCCGAGCACTGCCGCCACAAGATTTTCAACGCCGACTGGATCATCGACGGCGAGCGCCAGCCAAAGTCGCTGTTCGCGATGATCCGCAACACGCACGCGAAGAACCCGCAGGGCGTGCTCTCGGCCTACCGCGACAACGCCGCCGTCATGGAAGGGGCTTTCGGCAGGCGATTCTTCCCCGATCCCGAGAACAACATCTACGGATCCGTGGGCGAGGCCATCGACATCCTCATGAAGGTTGAGACGCACAACCACCCGACTGCGATTTCACCGTTTCCAGGTGCTGCAACCGGATCCGGTGGAGAGATCCGCGACGAGGGTGCCACCGGCCGTGGCGCGAAACCGAAGGCGGGACTCACGGGATTCTCGGTGTCGCACCTGCGCATCCCGGGTTTCGAGCAGCCGTGGGAAAAGCTGGCCGCCAATTCGCCGGGCAAGCCCGACCGCATCGTCTCGGCGCTCGAGATCATGCAGGACGGCCCGCTTGGCGGTGCCGCGTTCAACAACGAATTCGGCCGGCCTAACATCTGTGGGTACTTCCGCACGTTCGAACAGGCGGCCAACGGCGATCCCGGCGGCCGCGTTCGCGGCTATCACAAGCCCATCATGATTGCCGGCGGCGTCGGCAATGTGCGGCGCAACCATGTCGAGAAGAGCGAAATCCCGGTGGGCGCCAAAGTCATCGTGCTCGGTGGGCCTGCCATGCTCATCGGCCTGGGTGGTGGAGCAGCGTCGTCCGTGAACAGCGGCGCCTCCAGCGCCGATCTCGATTTCGCGTCGGTGCAGCGCGGCAATCCGGAGATTCAGCGTCGCGCACAGGAAGTCATCGACCGCTGCACGGCGCTGACGCTCAATCCCATTCTGTTGATCCACGATGTGGGCGCGGGCGGACTCTCGAATGCGGTGCCTGAGTCGGTGGCGCACACGCCGGGACGCGGCGCGCGCATTGACATGGCGGCCATCCCCAACGACGAGCCCGGCATGTCACCCATGGAACTGTGGTGCAACGAATCGCAGGAGCGCTACGTCTGCATCGTCGATGCCGGCAGGCTCGACGACTTCGCCGCGATTGCCGGGCGCGAACGTTGTCCGTTCGCGGTGATCGGCGAAATCGATGGCACCGGCGTGCTCGTGCTGGAAGACAAACCGCACGGCAACCGGCCGGTGGACATGCCGCTCGAAGTGTTGTTAGGCAAGGCACCGCGCATGTTGCGTGACGTGCGCCGCCTGCGAGCATCGCAGGCCACGTTCGCCACCGGTGAGCTCGACTTGCGCGATGCCGCGTATCGCCTGCTGCGCTTTCCGGCCGTGGCGGACAAGACATTCCTCATTTCCATCGGCGATCGCACCGTCGGCGGCATGATCAGCCGCGACCAGATGGTGGGTCCGTGGCAGGTGCCCGTGGCCGACGTCGCCGTGACCATCGCCGATTACTTCGGACATGCCGGCGAGGCGATGTCCATGGGCGAGCGTTCTCCAGTGGCGGTGCTCGATGCGCCCGCGTCCGGACGGCTTGCCGTCGGTGAAGCACTCACCAACATTCTCGCGGCCGACATCGGCTCGCTCTCGAACGTGAAACTGTCGGCCAACTGGATGGCGGCCTGCGGCGAGCCCGGCGAAGACGCTGCGTTGTACGCCGCCGTGCACACCGTGGGCGAGGAGCTCTGCCCCGCGCTCGGTATCGCCATTCCCGTCGGCAAAGATTCGCTGTCGATGAAAACCGTCTGGGGCGAGGGCGCGGCGCGCAAGTCGGTGGTCGCGCCTGTGTCACTCGTCATTTCCGCGTTCGCGCCGGTGGGCGACGTACGCAGGACGTGGACGCCGCAATTGCGTACCGATCTTGGACCCACGGTGCTGCTGTTGGTCGACCTGGGCGCGGGCGCCAATCGCCTCGGCGGCTCAGCGCTCGCGCAGGTGTTCGGCGAGCTCGGCGCGATTCCGCCCGACCTCGCGGAGCCGCGGCGTCTCACGCAACTCGCCGCCGCGCTCGATGAGCTGCGCGCGCAGAATCTCGTGCTCGCGTACCACGACCGCTCCGACGGCGGTGTTTTCGCGACGCTCGTGGAAATGGCCTTCGCCGGACACTGCGGTCTCGACGTCAAGCTACCCGAACCTGCCGGCGCGGCGAATGGTGCCGCAGGGGCGCTGTTCTGCGAAGAGTTGGGCGTGGTGGTGCAGGTGAAGGCCGCGCACGCGCCCGCGGTTCAATCAATTTTCGTTCGCCACGGCCTGGGCGCCATCAGCCACGCGCTGGGCGCGGCCACGCGCGAATTGCGGATCCGCATCGAGGCCGGCGGCCAGCGTCTCGAGGAGTCGTGGCAGGACCTGCGCCGCGCCTGGTCCGAAACCTCCTATCACATGCGCGAGCTGCGCGACGAGCCAACCTGCGCCCGCGAAGAATTCGCGGCCGCCTGCGACACCGGTGCGCCCGGGCTCAATGTCGCCCTGACCTTCGATCCGAACGAAGACGTCGCCGCCCCTTTCATCGGCGGCACGAGACCGAAAGTGGCGGTGCTGCGTGAGCAGGGCGTCAACAGTCAGATCGAGATGGCGGCGGTGTTCGACCGAGCCGGATTCGAAGCACACGACGTGCACATGAGCGACGTGCTCGCCGGCCGCGTACAGCTCGATGCGTTCCGCGGCCTCGTGGCCTGCGGCGGATTTTCCTATGGCGACGTGCTGGGCGCGGGCGAGGGCTGGGCCAAGTCCATTCTTTATCACGCCGGCGCGCGCGCGCAGTTCCAGCGGTTCCTCGAGCGGCAGGACACGTTCACGCTCGGCGTCTGCAATGGCTGCCAGATGTTCGCCGCATTGAAAGAACTGGTTCCCGGCGCCGCCGCGTGGCCGCGCTTCGTGCGCAACCGCGGCGAGCAGTTCGAAGGCCGCTTCTCGCTCGTGGAGCTGCAGCCCTCGCCATCGATTTTCCTGGCCGGCATGGATGGCTCGATGTTGCCGATTGCCGTGGCGCACGGGGAAGGCAGGGCGGAGTTCGCCAGCGACGACGCTGCGGTGGCGTTTTCACAGAGCGGCCTGGTATCGGCGCGCTACATCGAAGGCGACCGGCGCGTTGCGGCTCAATACCCGGCCAACCCGAACGGCTCACCCTTCGGTATCGCGGCGATCAGCAATGAAGATGGGCGCGTGACGCTCACCATGCCCCATCCCGAGCGCTCATTCCGCTACGCGCAGAATTCCTGGCGGCCGGATGGCGCCGGCGAGTATTCGGGCTGGTACCGGATGTTCGCCAACGCGCGCAGATGGGTGGGCTGAACTCACTTAGTCGTCGCGGCCGGCGCGCTGCGCCGCATTTTCCTCGACGAAGAACCGGCGCACCTTCATGGCGTGCTGCATGCGGCCCTTGCGAACGTAGGCCTGGTAAAGGAAGTCCTTCATGACCTCGAGCAACACCGCGGCCTGGTAGGAGGTGATGAAGGGCAGGTCGAGCACGGGATCCGCCTGGCCCGCGAAAATGATGCGCATCACCACCGCGAACGTATCTTCGTCGATGTCCGCCATTTCGCGCACGTCGGACAAGGAATCGAACAGCCGCAACTTGGTGGAATTACCGAGGTCGGCGAACGCCACGGCCGCGGTGCGCCGGCACATGGAAGCGAACGCCTGCACCTGGTTGTGCGAATAGCAGAACAGCGCCTCGCGGAAGAAGGTCTCCACGTCCTCGGGCACGTAGTTGAACGCGAACTTCTCGATGGGCCGCTCGACGTCGAAAGCCTGCGGTGACAGCTCGACCCGGTTGTTGGCGAAGGCGCGCGTCGCGAAACGCAGGAAGACCGGCGCGGTGCATGCATGGCAACGCAACACCACGCCGACGGAGCGCGGCTTCTGCAACAGCAGCTGATCGAAACTCGGCTGCGCCGTGGGACTCATGCGCGAGAACGCGTGGCAGTGCGGACAGTTGCGTGCCGTCTCGCGCTCGTCTCCGAAGTACATCGATCCCGTCGAGTCGATGAACACGTTCATAAGCACCGGAACCTATCTAGTCAGAGGCTTGTATTTGATCCTGTGGGGCTGCGTGGCTTCTTCGCCCTTACGCCGCTTCAAGTCTTCCATGTAATCCTGGAAGTTGCCCTCGAACCATACCACCTCGGAGTTGCCTTCGAACGCGAGGATGTGGGTGGCGATGCGATCCAGGAACCAGCGGTCATGCGATATGACAACTGCGCAGCCTGGATAGGCGAGCAGGGCCTCCTCGAGCGCGCGCAATGTTTCGACGTCGAGATCGTTGGTGGGCTCGTCTAACATCAAGACGTTACCGCCGGACTTGAGCACCTTGGCGAGATGCACGCGGTTGCGCTCGCCGCCCGAAAGCTCACCGATGTTCTGTTGCTGGCCGGTGCCCTTGAAGTTGAATCGTCCTACATAACCTCGCGATGGCGTCTCGTAGTTGCCGACTTTGATTATGTCGAGCCCGCCGGAGATCTCCTGCCAGACAGTGTTCTTGTCGTTGAGCGACTGCCGTGACTGATCCACGTAGGCGAGCTTGACCGAGGGCCCCAAGCGGATCTCGCCGGAATCGGGCTGCTCGAGCCCGGACATCATGCGGAACAGTGTGGTTTTGCCGGCGCCGTTCGGCCCGATGATGCCGACGATGCCGCCCGCGGGCAGGCGGAAGTTCAAGTTGTCGATGAGCAGCCGATCGCCATACGACTTGCTGAGACTCTTCGCCTCGATGACCAGGTCGCCGAGCCGATCCCCGGGCGGAATGTAGATTTCGTTGGTCTCGTTGCGTTCCTGGAATTCGCGCGAGGCCAGCTCTTCGTAACGCGCGACGCGCGACTTGTTCTTGGCGCGGCGGCCTTTCGGGCTGGTGCGCACCCACTCGAGTTCCGTCGCGAGCTGTTTGCGCAGGTTTTCGTTGGTTCTCTCTTCGGCGGCGAGCCGCGCGCCCTTCTGCTCGAGCCAGGTGGAATAGTTGCCCTGGTAGGGAATGCCGTGACCGCGGTCCAATTCGAGGATCCACTCAGCCACGTTGTCGAGAAAGTAGCGATCGTGCGTGACGGCGATGACCGTGGACGGATATGCCTCCAGATATTTCTCGAGCCACGCAATCGATTCGGCGTCGAGATGGTTGGTGGGCTCGTCCAGCAACAACATGTCGGGCGCGGACAGCAGCAGGCGGCACAGCGCCACGCGGCGTTTCTCGCCGCCCGAGAGTTTGTTGATGATCGCGTCCCAGGGCGGCAGGCGCAGCGCGTCGGCGGCGATCTCCAGCTTGCGCTCGAGCTCCCAACCACCCACGGCGTCGATCGCGTCCTGCAGTTTCGACTGCTCTTCGAGCAGCTTGTTCATTTCATCGTCCGACATCGGCTCCGCGAATTTGTCACTGATCTCGTTGAAGCGGGCAACTTGCGCGAAGGCACCACCGAGGCCTTCCATGACGACGCTGCGCACGTCCTTGTCGGGATCGAGCTGCGGTTCCTGCGGCAGGTAGCCGACCTTGATTCCGGTTTGCGCGCGTGCCTCGCCTTCGAAATTGGTGTCTATCCCGCCCATGATCTTGAGCAGCGTGGATTTGCCCGAGCCGTTCAGGCCGAGCACGCCGATCTTGGCGCCGGGAAAGAATGAAAGACTGATGTCGCGCAGGATGACGCGCTTGGGTGGCACAACCTTGCCAACCCGGTTCATCGTGTAGATGTATTGGGCCATGTTTCCAGGAGAGTTTGGGACGGGAAAGGCGCGGAATTCTACATCCACGGGCCGCGTGCCTGTGCTACGTTTGCCCGCGTTTTGAGCCGCTTCAAGGGGAGAAGGGCACTTGTCCACCGCACCGTCCGCCGTGCCGGCCCCGTCCGTGCTCTTGATAGCCGGCGAACGCCTTGCGCGTTATGGGTTTGGTGACGGCCACCCGTTCGGCCCGGACCGGCACGCCGCTTTCTTTGCCGAATTCACCGCGCGCGGACTCGACAAGCGCGTGCGCATCATGGAAACACGCGCCGCCACGCGCGAGGAATTGCTGTCCTTTCACACGCCGCAGTACGTCGAGCTGGTCGCGAAAGCCTCGCTGACCGGTGACGGGTTTCTCGACGCCGGCGACACGCCGGCATGGCGCGGCGTCTACGAAGCGGCCGCGGATGTGGTGGGCGCCACGCTGCTGGCTGCCGAGCAGATCATGGCGGGCAAAGCGCGGCGCGCTTTTGTTCCGATCGCCGGCCTTCACCACGCCGCGCGTGGCTCCGCGGCCGGATTCTGCGTATTCAACGATTGCGGTGTCGCGGTTGAAATGCTGCGGCGAAATCACGGCTTGAAGCGCATTGCGTACGTGGATATCGATGCCCACCACGGCGATGGCATGTACTACGGCTTCGAAAGCGATCCGGACCTGATCTTTGCCGACATTCATGAGGATGGCCGCCATCTCTATCCCGGCACCGGCGGTGCGGAGGAGACTGGCCGTGGCGCCGCGGCCGGCACCAAGCTCAACATTCCCGTGGCGCCCGGCGCGGACAACGCCGTGTTCGATGCCGTGTGGCCACGCGTGCTCGCTCACCTGCGCAAGTTCGAGCCCGAATTCATCCTGCTGCAGGCAGGTGCCGACAGCGTCGAGGGCGACCCCATCACCCACCTGCGTTTCACGGCGGAAACTCACACGCGCGCTTCGCGCGACCTCGCGCAACTGGCGGAAGAGCTAGGCCATGGCCGCCTGCTGGGCACCGGCGGCGGTGGCTACAACCGCATCAACCTCGCGCAGGCCTGGTCGGGAGTCGTGCAGGGATTGGTAGATACGCCGGTTCCCGCAGCCCCGAAGCACGACCCAGCGCTCAGCTCAAAACACAACTAATAGATCGTTTTCACCAGAAAAGCGGCCATATCCAGTACAATTCGCGGCCCCCGGAGCCCGACCGAGTGAGGCCTTTTCAATGTTCCGTACCGCGATGACCATCGGTGGCTTTGACCCCGAACTCGAGACTGCCCTCAAGAACGAACGCCAGCGCCAGGAAGATCACATCGAGCTGATCGCCTCGGAAAACTACGCCAGCCCGCGCGTTCTGGAAGCTCAAGGGTCGGTGCTCACCAACAAGTACGCGGAAGGCTACCCGGGCAGGCGCTACTACGGTGGTTGCGAGTTCGTCGACATCGCCGAACAGCTCGCCATCGATCGCGCCAAGAAACTTTTTGGCGCCGACTACGCCAACGTGCAGCCGCATTCCGGTTCGCAGGCGAACGCCGCAGCGTATCTCGCGCTGATCAACCCCGGTGACACCATCCTCGGCATGAGCCTCGATCACGGCGGTCATCTCACGCACGGCGCCAAGGTCAATTTCTCCGGCAAGTTGTTCCGCGCCGTGCAGTACGGCATCCGGCCGGACAATGGCGAAATCGACTATGACGCTCTCGCCGCGCAGGCGCTCGCCGAGAAACCAAAAATGGTGGTGGCGGGTTTCTCCGCTTATTCCCGCGTGCTCGACTTCAAACGATTCCGTGAAATCGCCGACTCGGTCGGGGCATACCTCATGGTCGACATGGCGCATGTCGCGGGTCTCGTTGCCGCGGGCCAATATCCGAACCCCGTGCCGTACGCCGACGTGGTTACCAGCACCACGCACAAGACGCTGCGCGGGCCGCGGGGTGGTCTGATCCTCGCGCGCGCCAATGACGCATTGACGAAGAAATTCAATTCGCTGGTGTTTCCGGGGACCCAGGGCGGGCCGCTCATGCACGTCATCGCGGCGAAAGCGGTGGCGTTTCTCGAAGCGCTGCAGCCAGAGTTCAAGGACTACCAGAAACAGGTGGTCGTCAACGCGCGGGCGATGGCCGCGCGACTGCAGAAGCGCAACTACAAGATCGTCTGCGGCGGCACCGACAATCACCTGTTCCTGCTCGACCTGTCCGACAAAGAGATCACTGGCAAGGATGCGGATGCGGCGCTCGGCAAAGCGCACATCACCGTCAACAAGAATGCGGTGCCCAACGACCCGCGTCCGCCCATGGTCACGAGCGGCATCCGCATCGGCACACCCGCGGGCACCACGCGCGGCTTCAAGGAGCGCGAGTTCGAGGACATCGCCGACTGGATCGCCGATGTGCTCGATGCGAACGGCAGCGAAGCGGCCATCGACAAGGCGCGCGCGGCGGCCACCGAGCTGTGCCGGCGCTATCCGGTCTATGGTCCATGAAGAACCGGTCCCCATGACCGCGCCGCCGCGCCCGGCGACCTGACGAGGGCGTGCCATGCACTGTCCCTTCTGTGCGCACGACGACACCAAGGTAAACGACTCGCGGCTCGCGGCTGAGGGCACGCAGATTCGCCGTCGGCGCGAGTGCCTGGCCTGCGGCGAACGTTTCACCACGTTCGAAACCGCCGAGCTGGTCATGCCATTGGTGGTCAAGCAGGACCAGCGCCGCGTACCGTTCGACGAGAACAAACTGCGTGGCGGGCTGCACAAGGCGCTCGAGAAACGTCCGGTGTCGCGCGAATCAGTCGAGGATGCCGTCGGTCACATCACGCGCAAACTGCGCAGCCTCGGTGAGCGCGAAGTCACTTCTCGCCAGATCGGTGAAATCGTCATGGAAGAATTACACAAGCTCGATGAAGTCGCTTACGTGCGTTACGCCTCGGTGTATCGGCATTTCCAGGATGTCGAGGCGTTTCGCGACGAAGTCGATCGGCTGCGACATCGGCGCGGCAAGATTCCCAGCGAAGACCAGCTTTCGCTGCTTCCCGGCGAAACACTGCCGAGAAAGAAGGAGCGCAAATGAAATTCAGCGCCTTCGATGAGGCCGCGATGCGGCGCGCGCTCGAGCTCGCGCAACGCGGCCTGTACAGCACGCATCCGAATCCGCGCGTCGGCGCGGTGCTGGCGCGCGACGAGGAAATCGTCGGCGAAGGCTGGCACGAGCGTGCCGGCGAGCCACACGCCGAACCCATTGCGATACGTGCTGCGGGCGATCGCGCGCGCGGCGCCACCGCTTACGTGACGCTCGAACCCTGCAGCCATCATGGCCGTACGCCTCCCTGTGTCGACGTGCTGCTCGCCGCCGGCGTGCGCCGTGTCGTGTATGCGGTAGGGGATCCCAATCCGCGTGTCAACGGCGCAGGCGCCAAGCGCCTCAGGGAAGCGGGTCTCAAGGTGCAGTCGGGATTGTGTGAGAACGAAGCCTGTGAGCTCAATGCGGGTTTCCTCATGCGTATGCGTCATGGCCGGCCATTCGTGCGGCTGAAGACGGCCGCCAGCCTCGATGGCCGCATCGCGCTCGCCAACGGCAAGAGCAAGTGGATCACGAGCGATGCGTCGCGCGATGACGTGCAGCATTGGCGCGCGCAAAGCAGCGCCGTGCTCACCAGCGCCGCGACCGTGCTGGCCGACGACCCGCGTCTCGACGTGCGCATCGAGACGCCGCGTCAGCCCATGCGCGTGGTGCTCGATCGTCGCCGGACGCTGCGCAAGACGGCGCGCATCCTGGCGCCGCCCGGCGACGTACTGGTGTTTGCGGCGCCGACGGCCACGCAAAAGGCGGGTCCGGGTGACGAGCGGCTGGGCAACGCGCGGGTGGAACGCGTACGAGTCGTTCGTTCGCATCTCGATATCGCCGCAGTGCTCACGCGCCTCGCGGAGCTCGAGGTGAACGACGTGCTGGTGGAGGCGGGCTCGCGGCTCGCCGGCGCGCTGTTCGCCGCGGGTCTCGTCGACGAGTGGTTGCTGTACATCGCGCCGAAATTATTGGGCAAGGATGCGAAACCGGTGGCCACCCTGCCGAGACTCACGAATCTCGACGCCGCGCCCGGGTTCGACATGTGCGAGTCGAAACAGGTCGGCCCCGATCTGCGCCTGCGACTTCGGCCGAAGCAGAACGAGAAGTAGATGTTCACCGGAATCGTTCAGGAAATCGGCGCGATCCGCCGCGTCGAGGTGCGCCGGTCAACTGGCTCAATGGAGGACTCGCGCATCGAAGTCGGATTCGCGGCGATTGCGCGCGAGCGCCTCAACCTGGGCGACAGCGTCTGCGTAGATGGCGTCTGCCTGACCGTGGCGGCGCTCGAGGCCGCCAGTTTCCATGCCGACGTCTCCGGCGAAACCCTGCGCGTCACGACGCTGGGCAGCAAACAGGCCGGGGCGCGCGTGAATCTGGAACCCGCCCTGCGTGCCGGCGACAGTCTCGGTGGGCACTGGGTGTCAGGTCACGTGGACGGCGTCGCCGAGGTGCTGGTCACCGCGCGCGATGCGCGATCGCTGCGGGTGGATTTCGCGGCGCCAGCGTCGCTGGCGCGTTACATCGCGCGCAAGGGTTCCGTGACTCTCGATGGCGTCAGCCTCACCGTGAATGAGGTCGATGGATCCAGGTTCACCGTCAATCTCATACCGCACACGCTCGAAGTCACCACGCTGGGGGGTCTTACCCAAGGTGCTCGAGTCAATCTGGAAATCGACCTGCTGGCGCGCTACGTCGAGCGGTTAGGCATGGAAACTCAATGAAGCCGCTCAACAGCATCGAAGAAATTCTCGCCGACATCGCCGCCGGTCGCATGGTGGTGATCATGGACGACGAAGATCGCGAAAACGAGGGCGATCTCGTCATGGCCGCGCAGCACGTGCAGGCCTCCGACATCAATTTCATGGCGCGATTCGGCCGCGGGCTCATCTGCCTGACGCTGACCGCCGAGCGGTGCCGCCAATTGCGCCTGCCGCTCATGGTGCACGACACACACCGCGAGCATCGCACCAACTTCACGCTGTCCATCGAAGCCGCGGAAGGCGTGACCACCGGCATCTCCGCGCACGATCGTGCGCATACGGTCATCACCGCGGTCAAACCGAATGCCCGGCCCGAAGATTTGCGGCAGCCCGGACACATTTTTCCGGTGATGGCGCAGCCCGGCGGCGTGCTCACCCGTGCCGGACACACCGAGGCGGGATGCGATCTGGCGCGCCTTGCCGGCCTTGATGCTTCAGCGGTGATCGTCGAGATCATGAACGACGACGGCACCATGGCGCGCCGCCCGGACCTCGAAGCCTTCGCCGCGCAGCACGGCCTGAAGATCGGCACGATCGCCGATCTCATCCGCCACCGGTTGCGCCAGGAGCGCTCGGTGGAGCGCATCGCCGAGCAGCAGGTGGAGACGGAATTCGGTGAATTCAAGTTGTTAGCCTACGAAGATCACGTGCACCGCGACGTGCACCTGGCACTGGTGCGCGGCAATCTGGAAGCGACACACTCGCCGTTGGTACGCGTGCACCCCATCGATACGCTGTCGGATCTCATCGGTGTGCGCGGCCTCGGTCGCACCTGGACGCTGCGCGAAGCGATGCAGCGTATCGCCGAGGTAGGCACCGGCATCGTCATCGTGCTTCGCGATCACACCACGCCGCGTGAGCTGGCCGACGCGGTGAGCGCGCTCGGACAACGCGCGGGGCAGGCAGCATCGAGCCATGCGCCACAGGTGCTGCGCACGTATGGGATCGGCGCGCAGATCCTCAAGGATCTCGGCGTCACCCACATGCAGGTGCTGTCCGCTCCCAAGCAGCTGCAGGGCATCGCGGCATTCGGGCTGGAGATCACCGGCTACGTCACCGAATGAAGCGCGCAGCCCTGCGCGCAGCCCTAGGTATACTCCCGCGCCCATGACCGGTTCACTCACCAGCAACATCAGCCTCGACGCGCGGCAGCGTCGCGTCGTCATCATTGCCGCGCGCTTCAATGCCGAGCTCGTCGATCAGCTCATCGCCGGCGCCAGCGAGGCGTGGCGCGAGCATGGCGGCGAGCCGGCCCGACTGCTTCTCGAGCGCGTCCCCGGCGCCTTCGAGCTGCCGCTGGCGGCCAAGATGTTCGCCGCGAGCGGCGGCGTGGATGCGGTGGTTGCGCTCGGCTGCGTGATCCGCGGCGACACCCCGCATTTTGAATACGTCGCGGGCGAGTGCGCGCGCGGCCTCATGGATGCGGGGCTCTCGACCGGCGTGCCGGTGATCTTCGGCGTGCTGACCACCGCGACGCTGCAGCAGGCGCAAGAGCGCGCCGACGTCAGGCGCATGAACAAGGGTCGCGAATCGTTGGAGGCGGCGCTGGAGATGATCCAGTTGCTGGCGCCGCCGGCGCGCGCGCCACGGTCGCCGCGCAAGAAGTCGCGCGCGAGGCAGCGCTGATGTCGCGCAACATGAAATTCAATCCGGCGTCGGCGCGCCGTGCCGTGGCGCGCAAGCTCGCGATGCAGGCCTTGTATCGCTGGCAGGTCAATTCCGGGCCATGGCAGGACGTCGTCAATGAGTTCGCCACCGATGAGGACATGCGCAAGGCGGACCGCGGTTACTTCAATCAGCTCATCACCGATGTCTGCACGGGAAGCGAGACGCTCGACGCCGCGCTTGCCTCATGGATGGATCGCAAGCCGACGGAGCTCGATCCGGTGGAGCGCGCCGTGTTGTGGGTGGGTGCGCACGAATTGCGTTCCGCGCCCGATGTGCCCTACCGCGTGGTCATCAACGAGGCCGTCGGTCTCGCCAAGCGTTTCGGCGCCACCGACAGCCACAAGTTCGTCAACGCCGTGCTGGACGCCGCCGCCCGCGAGTTGCGCCCCCTGGAACACTGAGTCTTTAATAGCTCATGTTCGGCGACGCTTCGTCGCCGTTAGGAGTGGCGCGCAGCGCCTGAAGAGTGCAATCCGAATTCGAGCTCATCGGCAAATACTTCGCGAACCTGGGCGCGGAGCGTAGCGACGTGCGTATCGGCGTGGGTGACGACGGTGCGGTGCTCATGCCGCCGGCGTCGCGCGAGCTCGTCGTCGTCACCGACACGCTGGTGGAAGGCGTGCACTTTCCGGAGGCCTCCGCCGCCTCCTCGATCGGGCACCGCGCATTCGCGGTCAATCTTTCCGATCTCGCCGCGATGGGTGCAGAGCCGGCATGGGGTCTGCTCGCACTGACGTTACCTCGCTCCGATGAAACCTGGCTGACGCAGTTCTCGCGCGCCGCGGGCGATCTGTGCCGCAAACATGGAGTCGCACTCGTGGGGGGCGACACGACGCGGGGGCCACTCGCGATCACGGTGACGCTGATCGGCATCGTACCCATCGGCGTCGCCCTCGAGCGCCAGGGCGGGCAGGCAGGCGACGCGATTTTCGTCACGGGCTCGCCGGGCGATGCAGCCGCAGGGCTGGCGCTCGAGCAGCATCGCCTGCACGTCGCCGATCCGTTGTCCGCGCAGATTCTGCGCGATCGTTTTCTCTTTCCCACGCCGCGCTGCGACATCGGCGTTGCGTTGCGTGGCCTGGCGAGCGCCTGCATCGATATTTCGGATGGCCTCGGCGGCGACCTGGAGAAACTTTGCGCCGCAAGCGGTTGCGGCGCGGAAGTCGATGCGGCGGCGCTGCCGGTGTCCGATTCCCTGACAGGTGCAGTAGGGCGCGAATTGGCGCGTGAATACGCACTCACCGGCGGCGATGACTACGAATTGTTGTTCACCGTGCCACTCGCGCGGCTCGGTGCGATGACCATCGCCATTTCCCGGGGCTTGGGCCCCGTAACGCGAATCGGCAGCCTGGTGGCGGGCAACGGTGTAAGAGTATTCGCACGTGGTGGTGTGATGCAGTTCTCGGGCACCGGATTCGATCATTTCGCGCGTTAGAACATGCGTTGAGCCGTTGCGCCGCCACCGGTGATCCGGGAAACGGGTCACATCCCATGCGGCCTTGCGGCCGTATTCTGCCGATACCTTTTTCATGGGACTGCGCGGTTCGGGGAAGCCCGTGCTGACGCATTGGTACGTCGTCAAAGATGTCGCTGCAAGCAACAACCACCGGCCCTGAATCCCAGGCGCAGAAGATCCTGGAAAACCGCGTTCCCGATCGGATTGGTAAATATGTAATCATCAATGAGGTCGGCCGGGGTTCCACCGGTACCGTCTATCTTTCGCATGATTCGTATTACGGCCGCGACGTGGCGATCAAGGTCTACAACATGGACCAGGATCCGACCGACGAACGCGCCAAGATCGCCCGCAAGATGTTCCTCTCGGAAGCGCACATGGTCGGCATGTTGCAGCATCCGCACATCCTTCCTATCTACGATGCCGGTGAAGAGAACGGCCGCTGCTACATCGTCACCGAGCATGTACACGGGGCGCGAACGCTGTCGGCTTATTGCCGGCCCGACAACCTGCTGCGCATCGACGACGTGGTGGAGATCATGTTCAAGTGCGCCAAGGCACTGCACTACGCTCATACGCGTGGGGTCATTCACCGCGACATCAAGCCGTCCAACATCATGCTCACGCAGGATTCGGACGTGCGCATCATCGACTTCGGCATTGCGCTGGTGGCGGATTCGGAAATCTCGCGCATCGAAGGCATCGCCGGCAGCCCCTCGTACATGTCGCCGGAGCAGGTGCAGAGCCTCGAGCTCACGCACCACTCGGACCTGTATTCGCTCGGCGCAGTGATGTACGAGCTGCTGACCGGCATCCGTCCGTTCCGCGCCGGCAACCTGGTCAAACTGCTGCACCAGATCGTCTACGCCACGCCGCCGCCAATCCACACCCAGCGCAAGGACGTGCCCGAGGAGCTCGAGGAGATCGTCGCGCAGGCGATGCTCAAAACACCCGACAAACGCCAGAAGTCGGGCGCGGATTTCGCGGCCGAGCTCACGCGCGTTCACCAGCGCCTGCGCGAGCAGAACGCGCGCATCAATCAGCAGGAGCAATTCGACGTGTTGCGTCGACTGCGTTTCTTCCATGACTTCTCACACGCCGAGATCTGGGAGGTGCTGCGCGCCAGCACCATGCAGGACTATCCGGCGGGCGAGGAGATCGTCAAGGAAGGCGAGATGGATGATCGTTTCTACATTCTCGTCAACGGCAAGTGCCTGGTGGAACGTCACGGCAGGACGCTCGGCTCCATCGACAGCGGCGATTGTTTCGGCGAAACCAGTTACGTGCGCGGTGCACGACGTACCGCGACCATCAAGGCGGAAACCACGGTGTCCGTGCTGCGCGTGAGCTCGACGCTGCTCGAGCAGGTGTCGGCCGCCTGCCAGCTGCGGTTCAACCGTGTGTTCCTCAGGGCCTTGATCGGGCGTTTGCAGGGCAACGACCAGCCTCTCGAATAAAGTCTCCGCGATCGCCTCAAAAGGAATATTGAGTTCGCAGGGCGAAGACGTCGAGGTCCTGCCCGATCTCGACGCCGGGCGGTGGTGTCGAAGGCGAAGGCCCGAACGGCGTGAGGTTTCCCGGGCCGGCGGGATTCAGCCGATCCACGTCGATGAGCAGATAGTTCATCATCACCTTGAAGTTGGGGTTCAGGTACCAGTTGACGCCAAACGTCAGCACGTGCTGATCGCCACCCCGCACGCTGCCAGGCAGCGCGGTGATTCCCTCGAGCCCCTCCTCGAAGTTCAAATCCATGCGGCTGTAGCGCGCGGCGAGTTCCCACGCGCCCCATCCCCCGGCGCTCGAGAAGGGCACGAGCGGCCGTGGATTCTGGAAGGATCCGGTGACGGCGTTGTAGCGCCGATTCTCGCCTGTGAGCATCCAGCTTCCCTGCAGGTAGTACCCGGTGAAGCCGGGATCGGGCAGCGTGGTCGGCGAACGCCGTGCGATGTCAAACCAGAAATGCTCGCCTTGTAGATAGAAGCGTTTCCAGTTGCCGCCGAATTCGACACCGAAAACGCCGGCGTGCGCCGCGTCGATGGTGCCGGTGTCGATGAGTCGCGTGCTGTCGACGCGAATCTCTGGCCGATCCCGGAAGCGGATCGCATGGCGCGCCGAGGTGACCGAGGAGCCTTGGTCGGCAGGCGTGAACACGTAGGTCGCCGAGGCGCCCAGGTGCAGGTTGTAGTCAGGACCGGTTGCCAACAATCCGCCGGCGCGTGCGACCGCGGCAAGTTGCGAATCGAACACTTCGGCATCGTTGACGGTGCGCGTCGTGAGCGTGAATGCGCTCATCCAGCGCGCGCCGTTGGCTTTGACACCGAGGCCGATGCGGCCATCCGCGCCGCCGAGCGCGCGCGACAGCTCCGAGGCGCTGGCGCGCTCGATGAAGGGCAGGTCTTCGGGCGTGGTGCCGTCATCCATGTTGGCGGGCGGGGAAAACGCGCCGAGCTGAAACGTGAACGGCGCGAGGCCGGTGTACGCGATCCACGCGTCGTTGATTCGCGTGGGACCTTCGCTGCCCGCGCCGCCCAGCTCGAGCAGCAGCCGGTAGTTGAAGTCGCGTGCAATGGTGCCCTCCACTCCCAGACGTGCGCGGCGGAAATAGAATCCTTCGCTGAAGTCGCGCGCTGCGTTCGTATCACGGTTTGGCGGTGCGCCCAGCGAGCCGCGGCGAAAATCCGTGGACAGTGGGCCCTCCGGCGCCTCGCCGTAGATGGCCGAATCGAGCTGAACATTGGCGCGCAAGGCAATCGCCGAGCGGCCATCCGCTGCGGTGATGGTGGGACGGCTGTTGATGAGCGCGAGCCTGGGTACTTCCTGGGTCGAAATTCTCGATTGGCCGAGCTGGCTGGTGAGCGCCTCGAGCTGCTTCTGCTGCGCATCCAGTAGTTTGGCCTGCGCGTCGAGCTGGGCACGCTGCTCGGCGATGGCCGTGCGCAATGCCTCCACCTGGGCGGTCAGCGCGGCATCGTCGACGCCCCAAGAAGGCCCGGTGGCGGCCAGCACGATCGCGGTCGCGGTGATTCGCAGGGCCAGGGAGTGTTTCACCGCGGTAGCTCCACAAAGCCAAACTTCCGCCATGCCGCGCGCGCTTGTTCGCCACCAAGATAGGTGATGAGGGCTGTCGCCTCGCGTCTCGCGCCGCGGACGGCGGCGGCGGGGTAGGTGATCGGCGCGTGCGTCGAGGCCGGGAACATGTCGACGACGCGGACCTTGGAATCCACGGCGGCGTCCGTGGCATAGACGATGCCGAGCGGCACTTCGCCGCGCGACACGAACAACATGGCACTGCGCACGTTGTCGGCGCGCACCAGCCGGTCGGCTACCTCATCCCAAACGCCGAGCGACGTGAGCGCGGCGCGCGCGTATCGCCCCGCGGGCACCGTGTCTGGGTCGCCCGTTGCCAGCCGGCCGTCGCCGAGGGCCTCGGCGAGGGCGAAACCTGTGGCGATCTTGAGCACGAGCTTGCTGTCGGCCGGTGCGATGAGCACCAGACGGTTGCCCACCAGATTGCGGCGCGCGCTCTTGTCGATGAGATTGCGCGACTGCAGGTAGTCCATCCACTCAGCGTCGGCGGAGATGAAGACGTCGGCCTTGGCGCCGGCTTCTATCTGCCGCGCCAAAACCGAGCTCGCGGCGAACGACAGCTTCACCGGAATGCCCGAAGTCTTCTCCCAGGCTGGTGAAATCTCGCCGAGCACGTTGGTGAGCGATGCGGCAGCGAAAACCAGCAGCGCGGGCTTCTTCGCGTCTTGCGCATGTGCCAACGCTGCGCAGCAGCCAAACAGGATAAGGAAGGGAGCAAGGAGCAGGTCGATGGCGTGGGGTTTCATGTGCGTGTCCCGACAGGTGCACGCTGTATACGCTGGCGCGTCCCTAGTGTCGATTGCGCATGAGCGCGTCCAGTCGGTCGCTAGAAGCTGCCGCTGAGCAGGTACCGCGCGGAAAGCTCCACCTTCGATTCAATGGCGGGCGATGGTTCGCCGAGCAATTCGACGCGCGCGGGCACGTCACTCTCCACACGCAGCCACTCGAGGGCGAAGCGCCAGTGATTGCCGGGCTCATACGAATACGCCAGCGCCCATGCATGGCCGTCCTCGCTGCCGGATGCGGTGCGATCGCCGCGGAAAACCACGCCGAACCTGTCGTAACGCGCAGCGAGCATGTGCGCACCTGCGCGCCTGGCCAGCAGCACGGACTGCGAGTCGAATATCCAGTCGAGCCAGATTCTGGGGGCGATATACGTCTCGCCTTCGAGGGCCTGAAGGATGATGGTCCAGCCACTGCCGCTCTCGATACGCAACGCGGCGGCATCGAATTTAGTCAGCCAGGCGAAGTCGCGGATCGCAGGGTCTTCGATGGTCGGGTCCGCGCGGTTGTCGTAATGCAGGAGATTGAGCACGGCGCGGTCGAGATACTGCGCCTGCGCCCCGACGTAGTAGCCGGCGCGATCGTCGATTTCGTGGAACAGTTCTTTCTTGGCGAATTCGACATCGGGCTGCGGTGCGCCCACGCGGCCAAACAGCGTGGTCTGCCGGTCGTGCAACGCGAAGCCGTGTGCCCCGATCATGGTGCCGGCCGGATCGTTCCAGCCGAACAAGGCAGCGGTGAGCTGCAGGTCGAAGCTGTGCCCCGTGCGCGTGCCTAACCAGTTGGCCTGGCCTTCGAGTCCGACGGCGCGGATTTCTTCGCCGATCCAGCTGCTGATGGCCGACGGCGTGATGGTGTACGGAGTCTCCCAACCGAGCGCGCGATTCTCCAGCGACATCGGTGGATAGAACGCACCGAGCCGCAGGCGCGTTCGCATGCCAGCGCGCGGGTACGGCCGGTATTCGACGTAGGCCTCGGTCAAGTCGATCGGGTTCTTGTCGTCAGCGTCCCAGGTGGACGCCTCGATGCGCGCCGAAAACACGTCGCCGAGCGGCTGCGTCAAAGCGGCACGCAACCGGCCGAGTTGCACGCCCTGGTGATCCTCGTCAAAGCGCAGTTTGCCCTGGCCATTGTCGAGGAAGGAGTCGCGACCGTCGGAGCTTACCGCGCGCGCGTCCAGGGCGATCTCCCATTCGGCGGCAAACGCCGGCGTGCCAGCGAGGAACGCGGCCAGCAACCAGGGATTCTTGTTAGTCAGTATTCCCATGAGTGCGGGCGTTGCTGAAGCGGCGCAGGCCGAAGTGCGCGTGTGAGGCGCAGCTCGATGGCGTCGCGCGCAGGCCCTGCCCGGACGATGCGCTGCAGCTCCTTCGGCTCATTGAGCAACGGGTGCCAGACCCGCAGTTGGTACGTGCCTTCCGGCAGACTCGCAGCGGTCCACGAGCCGGCGCTGTCGGTGCGGCCGAAGAATGGCGCGGTGGTCACCAGGATATAGGCGAGCATGTTGTCGTGAATGTTGCAGCCCAGTGTGACGACGCCTGCGTGGTCGAAGACCACCGGTGGATAGGGCTTGCCGCGATACAGCGGCAGCTGGAACTTCCGTGCATTCGAAAATGAATACACCTGGTGGCTGATCGCGTCGCTATTGGGGAACTGCACGCTCGAGTGAACCGGAATCACCAGCACATCCGGGACGAAGGCCAGGTTCACCTGGTCCATGATGGCCTTCACCGGCGGCGCGGGCGGCAGCGCCATCGACTGCGGTTCGAGCGTGATCACCGCGCCGATCAGCGGTTTGTCGTCACGCTGCTTGACCGATACGCTCAGCGCGCCTCCCTGTGCCCGCGCCAGGCAGCAAAGCGCCAGCGACGCGAGTCCGGCCGCGTTCATCCAGCGGATACGGGATGATCTCGGGATGCGCGACATTTCACTCCATGAGCCTTGAGGTCAGGCAGCGCATTCGATCCGATGCGGCGGGCGGTGGCGCTAACCGACTTCTCGTGCCGACCCGCGCGCGGCAGCGCCGCTTCCAAACTGTGACGCGGTTCGCACCGCCGATGCGGGTTCCGGCATCCGCAGGGCGCGTTTACGCAGTGGGCGCGATCCGCGCGCCGGCCTATCTACACGCCTGAGGCGACCGCGTCCTTGTCGCACTCGATCTGGGCGTACGCCGAGTGATTGTGGATCGACTCGAAGTTCTCCGACTCCACCACATAGGCCGCGACCCGCGGCTCGTCGTTGAGCCGCACGGCCACGTCGCGCACCATGTCTTCGACGAATTTCGGGTTGTCGTAGGCGCGCTCGGTCACGTATTTCTCGTCGGGGCGCTTGAGGATGCCGTACAGCTCGCAGGAGGCTTCGCTCTCGGCGATTTCGATGAGCTCTTCGATCCACATGTGCTCGCGCAGCCTGGCCGAGATGGTCACGTGCGAACGCTGGTTGTGCGCGCCGCGCTCGGAAATTTTCTTGGAGCAAGGACAGAGGCTGGTGACCGGCACGATCACCTTCACCCACATCTGAGTTTCGCCCCTGACACGTTTGCCGATGAGGCTGGCGCGGTAGTCCATGTAACTTTCGACGCCGGAGATCGGCGCCTTCTTCATGACGAAATAAGGAAACGACATGTCGATGTGCCCGGCGTCCGCCTCGAGGCGCTCGGTCATCTCGGCAAGCAGGCTGCCGAAGGACTCCACGGAAATCTCGCGCTCCCGGTGCAGGATCTCGACGAACCGCGACATGTGCGTGCCTTTGAAGTTGTGCGGCAGGTTCACGTACATGTTGAAGTTGGCGACGGTGTGCTGCTCGCCCGCGGAGCGATCCTTCACCTTCACGGGGTGATTGATGTCCTTGATGCCGACCTGGTTGATCGGGATCTGGCGGGTATCGGCGCGGCTCTGCACGTCTTCGACGGAGACGACGCGGGCCTCTGGGGCAGCGACAGTGTTCATTAGGAAGCCTGGAAGGTGTAGCTCTTAAGGCCGGCACAGTTTGCGGGCTTTGCCAGCCGGATCAACCCCTCATTGGAGGTAAAGCTCTGGATCTGCGCCTGCGGCCCGTCGATTGCGTGGTTTCAGGCTCGCGCTTCATGTCCCGGAGCGCGCCAGGCTTCCCGCAAGCGGGCTCCACCAGCGTTCCACCGCGGCCGACAGGCTCAGCTGATCGAGCTCCGCCTGTACCAGGCAATCTTCCCGCGAGCCGTGTTCGATGAAGCGATCGGGGATGCCGAGCGTCAGCGTCGGCATCGGATTCGCACAGCTCGCCAGCAGCTCGATGACAGCGGAACCCGCGCCACCGGCGATGGCGTTTTCTTCGATGGTGATGAGCGCGCGGTGTTTCGCGGCGAGCCGCAGTACCAGCTCTTCGTCCAGCGGTTTGACGAATCGCATGTTCACGACCGTGGCATCGAGCCGTTCGCCGATGATCTCCGCCGACTTCACCAGCGCACCGAAGGCGAGGATCAACAAGCCTCCATGGCCCTCGCGGCGTATCTCCGCGCGGCCTACCGGCAATGCGGTCATTTCCGCGACCGGCGTGACACCCGGGCCCTGGCCACGCGGATAACGCACCGCGGCCGGACCGTTGATCGTCGTGGCGGTGTACAGCATCTGCCGGCACTCGTTTTCATCGGACGGCGCCATGACCGTGAGATTCGGAATGCAGCGCAGGAACGAATAGTCGTAGCTGCCCTGGTGCGTGGCGCCATCGCCGCCGACCAGGCCGGCACGGTCGAGCGCGAACAGCACCGGCAGGTTTTGCAGTGCGACGTCGTGGATCAGCTGGTCGTAGGCGCGCTGCAGAAATGTGGAGTAGATAGCGACCACCGGCCGCAGCCCCTCGCAGGCGAGGCCCGCCGCGAACGTGACCGCGTGTTGCTCGGCGATGGCGACGTCGAAATAACGCTGCGGAAATTTTTTAGAGTATTCCACCAGGCCCGAGCCTTCGCGCATTGCCGGCGTGATGCCGACGATGCGTTCATCGCGCGTCGCCATGTCGCACAACCACTGGCCAAACACCTGTGAATAGGTGGGGCCGGTCGCTTTTTCCTTGAAGATGGTGCCGCTGACCGGGTCGAACGGGCCCGGTCCGTGCCACTTGATCGGATCTTTCTCCGCCGGGTCGTAACCCTTGCCCTTCTTCGTGACCACGTGCAGCAATTGCGGGCCCTTGAGATTGCGCATGTTGCGCAGCGTGGCCACCAGCTCCTTGATGTCGTGGCCGTTCATGGGGCCGATGTAGTTGAAGCCGAGCTCTTCGAAGATGGTGCCGGGCAACACCATGCCCTTCATCATTTCCTCCGAGCGCCGCGCCAGCTCCCACATGGTGGGCATGGGTTTCAGGATCTTCTTGCCGCCGGAACGCAGCGTCGAATACATGCGCCCCGACAACACCTTGGCAAAATAGTTGGACAGCGCGCCGACGTTCTCGGAGATCGACATGTCGTTGTCGTTGAGCACGACGAGCAGATTGGTGTTCTTGCGGATCCCGGCGTTCAACAGCGCTTCCCAGGCCATTCCCGCAGTCATGGCGCCATCGCCGATGATGGCCACCACCTTGCGGTCGTCCTTGATCAGCTCGGCGGCCACGGCCATGCCGAGCGCCGCGCTGATCGAGGTGCTCGAGTGGCCGACGCCGAACGTGTCGTATTCACTCTCCGCGCGTGCCGGGAAGGGCGCGAGCCCACCGTTCTGCTTGATGGTGTCGAGCTGATCGCGCCTTCCGGTCAGCACCTTGTGAGGATAGGCCTGGTGGCCGACATCCCAGACCAGCCGGTCGCGAGGCGTGTCGAAGACGTAGTGCAGCGCCACGGTGAGCTCGACGGTTCCGAGTCCCGCGGCGAAGTGTCCGCCGCGCGTGGCGACGCTTTTGATGAGGTAATTGCGCAGCTCCGCGCAGACTTCTGCAAGCCGTGTTTCCGGGTGCGCGCGCAGATCGGCCGGTGAATTGAGCGAGCGCAGCAGCGCGAAGGGATCCGGGGCGTTGGGCATATTCGCGCGAAGTTTACACGCCGGGCCAGTCGGGGAAGCAGGGCAAATCTTCAGTTGATGCGCGCCACCAGAAAATTCGCGAATTCGGTGAGGGGTGCAAATCGCGAGCCCCAGGGCGTGAGTGCAGCAATTGCGCGATCGCGGCGCGCGAGCGCCTGTTCGCGCGATTTGGCAAGCCCGAGCACCGACGGATAGGTCGGTTTGACGCGGTCGGCATCGGCGCCAGCGCGTTTGCCGAGCGCGGTGGTGGTGCCTTCGACGTCGAGGATGTCATCCTGAATCTGAAACGCGAGGCCGATTTCCTCGCCGAATTCCACGAGCGCGGCGCGCTCCGGTGCGTCCTCCGCACCGGCAGAAATAGCGCCGAGCAGCACACTCGCCTGGATGAGCCTGCCGGTTTTCTGCCGGTGCATGCGCTCGAGGGCGGCTTCGTCGAGCGTTTGTTTGACTGCCTCGAGGTCGATGGCCTGGCCGCCGGCCATGCCGCGGGTGCCGATGGCGTCGGCCAGGACGCGCAGCATTTCCAGCCGCGCGTTTGCGGCGATGCTCGCCGGCGCGTGCGCCAATACTTCGAAAGCGCGTGCCTGCAGCGCATCGCCGACCAGGATCGCCGTCGCCTCATCGTAGGCGCGATGGCAGGTAGGCCGGCCGCGCCGCAGATCATCGTTGTCCATCGCGGGAAGGTCGTCGTGCACCAGGCTGTAGACGTGAATGAGCTCGACTGCCGCCGCGGCGGCATCCAGCAATTCCAGCGGCGCGCCGAGCGCTTCGCCGGTGGCATATACCAGCACCGGGCGCACCCGCTTGCCGCCCGCAAGCGTGCTGTAGCGCATCGCTTCGAGCAGGCGCGGTGTGGCTGCGCTGTCGATTTCGAGCGCGCGAGCCAACACGCCCTCGATACGATGCTGATAAAGCGGGACCCTAAGGCTCAGAAAATTTCGCGGAGCGGCGAGCGCGGCGTCAGCGCCCGGTGTCATCGGCGTCATCCTCGCCGCTGGCGAATGCTTCGATCGATTCGTCGCCATTGCGTGTCAGCAGCACTTCCACTTTTTGCTGCGCGGTACGCAGCGCGGTCTGGCATTGGCGCGTGAGCGCGACGCCGCGCTCGAAGGTCTTGAGTGCGTCTTCGAGCGGAACGTCGCCCTGTTCGAGTTTCGTGACGAGGGCTTCGAGCTCTGCCAGCGAGTGTTCGAAGTCGGGTGACTTCGCGTTCTCTTTGGGGTCTTTCTTTTCGAGGTTTGGTTTCACGCGCGCGACGTTAAACGTCGCGGCGGATGAGGGCAACGATAGATGCTGTTGGTTCAGCCAATTGAAGGTCCTGATTGACGCCCGCGCCGGCGCGGTCGTAGAGTGCCGCCACTCTTAGAACAAGTCTAAATGAGAGCAATTCTCGAATGGGTAACTGAAGGAGAGAGCCGTGAACCTCAAAGGCAGCAAGACCGAGAAGAATCTTAAGGACGCATTCTCTGGCGAGTCGCAGGCGAATCGCCGTTATTTGTATTTCGCAGCCAAGGCTGACGTCGAGGGATACAACGACGTGTCCACCGTGTTCCGTTCCACCGCCGAAGGCGAGACCGGTCACGCGCATGGCCACCTCGAATACCTCGAAACCGTAGGCGATCCGGCGACGGGTCTGCCGATCGGCGAGACCAAGGCGAATCTCAAGGCGGCAATCGCCGGTGAGACGCACGAATACAGCGATATGTACCCGGGCATGGCGAAGCAGGCGCGCGAAGAAGGGTTCTCCGAGATCGCCGACTGGTTCGAAACGCTCGCGAAGGCCGAACGCTCGCACGCGAATCGTTTCCAGAAGGCCCTCGATTCGATCTGACGGCGAGCGCCGTGGGCTCGGGAGAAACCGGAATACGCGAGGGCAGCCTGCAGGCGCCCTCGCGCCATCCTCTCGACTGGCGGAGCGCGGAGTTCGTCGATGAGGCTGCGCTCGAGAAAGAGCTCGAGCGCGTCTTCGACATCTGTCATGGCTGTCGCCGCTGCTTCAGCCTGTGCAATTCCTTCCCGACATTGTTCGACGCCATCGACGCGTCGCCGACGCTCGAGCTCGATGGTGTCGACAAGAAGGTCTACTGGGACGTCGTCGATCACTGTTATCTGTGCGACATGTGCTTCATGACGAAGTGTCCGTACGTGCCGCCGCATCCGTGGAACGTCGATTTCCCGCATCTCATGCTGCGCGCCAAACACGTGCAGCATCGCAAGGGCGGGCATAGCGTGCGCGACAAGCTGCTGTCGAATACGCGCGGCCTCGGCAGCATCGCCGGGATTCCGGTGGTGGCCGAGATCGTCAATGCGGTGAACGGCACCAGGCTCGGCCGCAAACTGCTGGAAGCCACGCTCGGCGTGGATGCGACCGCACCGATACCAAAATTTCATTCGAATACCGGCGGCAAACGCGCGCGGCGCCTCGCAGGCAAGGCGAGCGAGGTAACACCCACCGATGCAACGCGCGGCAAGGTGGCGTTGTTCGTCACCTGCTACGGCGATCGCAATGAGCCGCACCTGCCCGAAGACCTGACGGCGGTGTTCGAGCACAACGGTATTCCGGTCAAAGTGGTGGGCAAGGAAAAATGCTGTGGAATGCCCAAGCTCGAGCTCGGTGACCTGCAAACCGTGGCGAAATACAAGGACTTCAACATTCCGCAGCTGAAGCGGTTGATCGACGCGGGCTACGACATCGTCGCGCCGATTCCCTCTTGCGTGCTCATGTTCAAGCAGGAGCTGCCACTCATGTTCCCCGAGGACGCCGACGTGCAGGCGGTCAAGGAGAGGATCTTCGACCCTTTCGAATACCTGATGCTGCGCCACAAGGCCGGTCTGTTGCGCACCGACTTCACCGAGAAGTTAGGCAAGGTCAGCTACCACGTGCCCTGTCACCTGCGCGTGCAGAACATCGGCCTCAAGACCCGCGATGTCCTCAAGCTCGTGCCCGAGACCACGGTCGATGTGATCGAACGCTGCTCGGGGCACAACGGCACCTACGCGGTGAAAAAAGAATACCGCGCGGCGTCCGTGAAGATCGGCCGGCCGGTGATGGCGCGCGTGGAACAGGCAAAAGCGGATCACTATTCGAGCGACTGTCCGATGGCCGGCCACCAGATAGAAAGCGGACTTTCCGCGGACGCAGCCGGCGCGACGCGTCAGCCCGAGCACCCGATGAGCCTCGTGCGCAAGGCCTACGGGCTCTGATCGCCATGAAGAAGTTAGCCGAAACCGAGCTGTTGTCCCTGGAACGCTACTCGCGTGAACGCGACGACTTCCGGGCGCGGGTGATGGCGCACAAGCGGAATCGCCAGGTGAACGTCGGGCCAAACTGCATGTGGCTGTTCGAAGACCGGCTCACGGTGCAATACCAGGTCCAGGAGATGCTGCGCACCGAGCGCATCTTCGAGGCCGAGGGAGTCCTTGAGGAGCTCGCCGCTTATAACCCGCTGGTCCCCGATGGCAGCAACTGGAAGGCCACATTCCTCATCGAATACCCGGACGCGGAGGTCCGGCGGGTGCAGCTCGAGAAATTGAAAGGCATCGAAGATCGCTGCTGGGTACAGGTGGCCGGTTTCGAACCAGTCTTCGCGATCGCCGATGAGGACCTGGAACGCGAGAACGAGGTCAAGACCTCGGCCGTGCACTTCCTGCGATTCGAGCTCGAGCCCGCCATGGCGGCGAAGCTCAAGGGTGGTGCCGCTTTGTCCGTCGGCATCGACCACCCTAACTACCGGCACCAGATCGCGCCGTTGGCAGACAACGTCCGCGTTGCGCTGGTGTCCGACCTGGACTGAACGGCGCTGCCGGCTGCCTATTCCGGTCCGGTATTTTTCGAGACCTTTTCCTTGTCCCACTGGATCGCGGCATACACCAGGTTCGCGATACCGACCGCGGCCGGGATCAGCCCGAACAGTGCGCCTTCGCGCCCGCCCGCAATGTCGATGGCGAAGAACAACAGGATGCCGATCAACACCAGCATGATGCCGCTGCGCAATGACTTGGCTGCCGAGGCGGTCGAGGGTCCGTTGCTCAGGCCGACCAGATTCGGCGGCAGGGGCGGAAGCTCGATCCCTTTCTCGATGGCGTGCATGCGTTCGCGGTGATTCTGTTCCAGCAGCTGCGCCTTGCGCTTGTGCTCGGACCAGACGGACAGCATGCCGATGCCGATGCCCATCACGATGGCCACGATGGGGATGAAGACGCCGATGACTCCAGGATCCATGATCGATTACTCCGATTGAGCGTTGTGTACGCCCTTGATACCGGCCAGGCCGGAATCCGGTTGCAGCGGTTGTCTGCAACCCGCTATACCGCTCGGCAGTATCAAGGGCGTGCAGGCAGCGGTAAACATGAATTCGGGCGCCCGGACAACCCTCCCGGCAATTTCGGCTGCCATGGAACGCGATGCGGACCTGGTTGCGGCGCTGCGCCGTGGCGACCGCCATGCGGTGCTCGAGGGCCTCATGGAGCGCTATCGCCAGAAAGTCATGCACCTGGCGCTCTCGATCGTGCGCAGTGAGGCGCTGGCGGAAGACATGTGCCAGACCATTTTCGTGAAGGTCTGGCAGGCGCTGCCGAAGTTCGATGGCCGTGCAGCACTATCGACCTGGCTGTACACCATTGCCCGCAATACCTGCCTCACGGCCATCGAGCGCGAACGCCGCCTCGTGCCGCTCGAAGACTTCGCCGAAGCGGCCGACGACGATGGCGATCCCATGGTTTTTGGCCGCGGACAGGCCAGCACGGAATCGGCTGGGCAAGCCGCGGCCGAATACGACGTGGCCAGGCTGCTCGAGCAATTGCCGGAACCCTATCGGCGGGTCGTAGTCCTCTTCTATCTGGAAGACAGAAGCTGTGAAGAAGTCGGCGAGCTCCTGTCGATGCCCACGGGTACAGTCAAGGCGCTGCTGCATCGGGGGCGCAAGAAACTCGCCGCGCTGGCGGGCGGGATGGAGAACCTGTCATGACACGCAATCTCGACATTGAAACCAAGCTCGATCGCTCGCTTGCGAATCAGGTGAAGGCGCCGCGCCTGGGTCGAAGCTTTGATGCCGCGGTCTGGGCTCGCATCGAGGCCGCGGAGCAACGTGCAACCAATCCCGTACTGGAACGCAAGTCGCGATCATCGGCACGTTGGCTGTTCATCAGCAATGTCGTCGGCGTGGGAGTCGCGGTATTGCTGGTCGTGATCTTTGGCTTGCGGTCTTTTGCCGATGTCTCGGTGAGCGTGCCGACGCCGGAAATTTCCGCGGCTGCCAGCGCGCAGATCTTCGCGATCGCCGGTCAGGCGATCGGCGCGGTGGCGCTGGTCTTCGGACTGCTGCTCACGCCGCTCGGTCGCAGGCTGCGAGCAGAATTGACCTGACTCCTCGAGCTCGCGCGGCTCTCCCGCGCGGGAATTCGCTGGTAGACTGCGCGCCGCGCGATTGCTCCGCGCGCATCTTCAATTTCAGCGCCAGAGAATGTCCTACACCGCATCCGATATCGAAGTCTTATCCGGTCTCGAGCCCGTGCGCCGCCGCCCGGGCATGTACACCGACACCACGCGGCCCAACCATCTCGCGCATGAAGTAGTCGACAACTCGGTCGACGAAGCGCTGGCAGGGCACAGCAAAGAAATCAACGTCGTCCTCTACAAGGACAACTCGCTGTCCGTGGCCGACGACGGCCGCGGCATGCCGGTGGATATTCACCCGAAAGAAAAGGTGAGCGGTGTCGAGCTGATCCTCACGCGCCTGCACGCCGGCGGAAAATTCAATTCGAATACCTACGAGGTGTCTGGCGGTCTGCACGGGGTCGGCGTGTCGGTGGTGAATGCGTTGTCCCGGCAGCTCGAATGCTGGATCAAGCGCAACGGCAAGGAATACAACATCAGCTTCAAGGACGGCAAAGTCTCCTCGAAGCTCGAAGTGGTCGGCTCCGTCGGCCAGCGCAATACCGGCACCACGGTGCGCTTCTGGCCGGATCCGAAGTTCTTCGACAGCGACAAGTTCTCGGTGCCGCAGCTACGGCACATGCTCAAGGCCAAGGCGGTGCTCTGCCCCGGTCTCAAGATCACATTCGAGAACGAAGCCACCAAGGAGAAGGACGAATGGTTCTTCACCGGTGATCTCGCCGCCTACCTCAAGGACGAGATCGGCAAGGAAGATCTGCTTCCCGCGGAGCCCATCTTCGCCAAGAACGACGAGAAGAGCGTGGGCAGCGTGGAATACGCGCTGGTGTGGACCCCGAATGCCGAACGCGCGCTCGGCGAGAGCTACGTGAACCTCATTCCCACCGTCGAAGGCGGCACACACGTGAACGGTCTGCGCGCGGGTGTCGCGGGCGCGGTGCGCGAGTTCTGTGAGTTCCGCAATCTGGTGCCGCGCGGCATCAAGCTCACGCCCGAAGATATCTTCGACAAGTGCTGCTTCATGCTGTCCATCAAGATCCAGGAGCCGCAGTTCGCGGGGCAGATGAAAGAACGGCTCGCCTCGCGCGATGCCGCCTCGCTGGTCGAGAGCTTCGTGCATGACTCGCTGTCGTTGTGGCTCAATCAGCATCCGGACGCCGGCGAACGCGTGGCGCAGTTCGCGATCGAGAACGCCCAGGAACGCACCAAGGCCGCGCAGCAGGTGAAGCGCAAGCGAGTCACCGCGGGACCTGCGCTGCCGGGAAAGCTGGCGGACTGCACGAACCAGGACCCCAGGCACTCGGAGCTGTTCTTGGTCGAAGGCGATTCGGCCGGTGGTTCCGCCAAGCAGGCGCGCGACCGTGAGACGCAGGCCATCATGCCGCTGCGCGGCAAGATACTGAATACCTGGGAAGTGTCGGTGGGCGAGATCAACTCCTCGCAGGAAGTGCACGACATCTCGGTCGCCATGGGGATCGACCCAGGTACGAGTGATCTGGCGAATCTGCGCTATCACAAGATCTGCATCCTCGCCGACGCGGATTCGGATGGACTGCACATCGCGACGTTGCTGTGCGCGCTGTTCCTGCGGCACTTCCGTCCGCTGGTGGCCAACGGCCATGTGTTCGTCGCCATGCCGCCGCTGTATCGCATCGACGCCGGCAAAAACATCTTTTACGCGCTCGACGATGCCGAACGCGACTCGCTGCTCAAGAAGATCGAGAACGACAGCAAGACCAAGGCGAAGCCGCATGTCCAGCGGTTCAAGGGCCTGGGCGAGATGAATCCCTCGCAGCTGCGTGAGACCACCATGGATCCGCGCACGCGCCGGCTGGTACAGCTGACGATCTCCGCGAAGGACGACAGCGATCAGCTCATGGACATGCTGCTCGCCAAAAAGCGCGCCTCCGACCGGCGTGACTGGTTGGAAGAAAAGGGCAACCTCGCCGACGTGACCCCCTGAAGGTTGGATAAGGCATGCAAGACGAACTGAATTTCGAAGGCGTGGAGAAACAACCTCTGCGCACCTTCACCGAGAAGGCGTACCTCGACTATTCGATGTACGTGATCCTCGATCGCGCGTTGCCCGCGCTGTCCGACGGCCTGAAGCCAGTTCAGCGCCGCATCATCTACGCCATGAGCGAGCTCGGCCTCTCCTCGGGGCAGAAGCACAAGAAGTCCGCGCGCACCGTCGGCGACGTGATCGGCAAGTTCCATCCGCACGGCGATTCGGCCTGTTACGAAGCCATGGTGCTGATGGCGCAGGACTTCAGTTATCGGTACCCGATCGTCGACGGGCAGGGCAACTGGGGTTCGCCCGACGATCCGAAGTCGTTCGCGGCCATGCGCTACACCGAGTCGAAGCTCACCCGTTACGCCGAGGTGCTGTTGTCCGAGTTGTCGGATGGCACCGTGGACTGGCAGCCCAACTTCGACGGTACGCTCGAGGAGCCGGCGTTCCTGCCGGCGCGCCTGCCGAACGTGTTGCTCAACGGCACGCAGGGAATCGCGGTGGGTATGTCCACCGATATCCCGCCGCACAACCTTCGCGAGATCGCGCAGGCGTGCATCCATCTACTGGACGAGCCGGATGCGCAGACGCGCACACTCATGAAGTACGTGCGCGGTCCGGATTTGCCCACGGGTGGTGAAATCGTCTCGCCCAAGTCTGACCTGCTCGACATCTACAACACCGGCAACGGCAGCTTCAAGGCACGCGCCACCTACAAGGAAGAAGACGACAACATCGTCATAGACCAGCTTCCTTACCAGGTGTCGGGCAACAAGGTGATCGAGCAGATCGCCGCGCAGATGCGCGAGAAGAAGCTGCCCATGGTCGAGGACATCCGCGATGAGTCGGATCACGAAGAGCGGATCCGCATCGTCATCGAGCCAAAGAAACGCGCCGACGTCGGTCAGCTCATGGCGCATTTGTTCGCGACCACGGATCTGGAGCGCAACTATCGCGTGAACATCAACGTGATCACGCTCGAGGGCAGGCCCAAGGTAATGGGACTGCGCGATCTGCTCAACGAGTGGCTCGTGTTCCGCACCACGACCGTGACGCGCCGCCTGCAATTCAGGCTCGACAAAGTTGCCAGGCGTCTGCACATTCTCGATGGCCTGCTGGTGGCGTACCTGAACCTCGACGAGGTGATCCGCATCATCCGCCGCGAGGATGAACCCAAGCCAGTGCTCATGAAGCGTTTCAAGCTTTCTGAAGAGCAGGCCGAGGCAATTCTCGAAACCAAGCTGCGCCACCTCGCCAAGCTCGAGGAAATGAAGATCCGCGATGAGCAGAAGAAGCTCGCCGAGGAACGTGAAGAGCTGGAGGGAATTCTCAAGTCGAAGGCGAGACTCAAGAAACTCGTCGCTAGTGAGATCGAGGCCGACGCCGAGAAATATGGTGACGATCGCCGCACCAAGATCGTCGAGCGCGAAGCTGCGCAGGCCATCGACGAATCGGAGCTCGTTGCCAACGAGCCCGCGACCATCGTCCTGTCGAAGGGTGGCTTCGTGCGTTCCGCCAAAGGGCACGAGATCGACGCACGCACGCTGACCTACAAGGCCGGTGATGAATACCAGCATGCCGCCAAGGGCCGCAGCGTGCAGCAGGCCGTCTTCCTGGATTCCACGGGACGCGCCTACAGCGTGGTGGCGCACTCGCTGCCCTCGGCCCGCGGACTCGGTGAGCCACTGTCATCGCGCGTCGATCCACCCGATGGCGCCAAATGGCGCGGCGTGATGATCGGCGAGCCCGAGGACCTGTGGCTGGTGGCGAGCGACGCAGGCTATGGGTTTACGGTGCGCCTGAAGGAAGCCTACGCGAGCAAGAAGGCTGGCAAGACGCTGCTCAACATCCCGCAAGGCGCGCTGGTGCTGCCGCCAGCACCCGTGCCGGGCGACGACGCGCTGGTCGCGGTCACGTCCGAGGGTGGCAAACTACTCGTCTTCCCCGTCAAGGATGTGCCGGAGCTGGCGCGCGGCAAGGGCAACAAGCTGTTCGACATTCCGACCAAGAAGTTCGCCGCACGCGAAGATTTCCTCACCGGCATGGCGGTGGTGGGCAGGGACAAATCGCTGGTGGTGAGATCCGGTGATCGCAAGATGACGATTGAGTGGAAGGACCTCAAGGACTATCGCGGCCAGCGCGCGCAGCGTGGCTCAGTGTTGCCGCGCGGATGGCGCAGCGTCGATACGCTCGAAACCGAATAAGAAGAACGAAAGACTGATTGACATGTCTTGCATGCCAACGATCTCGATGCTTGCCTGCGTTTTGGTGCTCGGCGTGGCCGAGCTCGACGGGATTGCCGCGATAGTCGGCGGTATCGACGACGGTATACGGCACGGCGCCGGAGGTGTCGCCGAGCGAGGATGCGAAGTAGGCGGGGCTAGCGCGTCGCGACCACCACGGCGGCGCCGGCCATTGCGATGCCGGAACTGCGATTCAATCGCCGCACGGCTTTCGGCGTCGTGAACAGCTGGCGCGCTCTGGCGGCAAGAAGGGCGTAGGCGACGAGCACGGCGGGTTGCACCACGATGATGGCGGCCGAGATCTCGAGGAAACGCACGAGATTCATCGACGCCAAGTCCACGACCGTCGGCAGCAATGCGAGGAAGAACAGAATGGCCTTGGGGTTCGCCAACGTGAGCGTGAGGCTCGCGAGGAATGCGCGCCAACCATGCTGCCGGCCATCGGCCGAGTCCAGGTCGACGCGCGCCGCGGATGCGGTCCAGAGTTTCCAGGCGAGATACAGCAGATAGGCAACGCCGGCCCACTTGATGGCCACGAACAGCGTTGCCGCCGTCCTGGCAAGCGCCGCAAGGCCCGTCGCCGCGATGGCGAACCACACGAGATCGCCGATCACGAAGCCGCCGATGAACGCGGGAACGCCTTTCATGCCATGCGCAAGTCCGCGCGCGATGATTGCCGCGATGCCAGGACCCGGCGAGGCAACGGCCAGCGCGTACACCGCGCAGAATGTCAGCAGTCCGTAGATCGTCATGGTTTCTCCTCGTGACCGGATTCTAGTCAGCCCCGGGACGCGTGGTCGAGCGCGGGCGCATAATCGTCTGGCGCCGCTGGAGTCAAGAGTCGTCATCTATGTCCATGCGATTTGCTTCGGGTCTGCTGATGCTTGCCTGCTCGCTCGCGTCGCCGCTTCACGCGAAGGACGGTGCGAACGCCTGGGCACTGGCGATTCACGGTGGGGCGGGTGTCATCGAACGCGGCGATCTCGGCACTGAAAAAGAGATTGCCTACCGCGCCGCATTGCTCGCCGCTCTCGATGCGGGCTCGAAGGTGCTCAAAGAGGGACGGCCCAGCCTGGACGCCGTCGAGGCGGCAATCCGCGTGCTCGAGGACGATCCGTTGTTCAATGCCGGCCGTGGGGCGGTGTTCACGGCCGACGGGCGCAATGAGCTCGACGCGTCGATCATGGACGGCGCGACGCGCAAGGCCGGCGCTGTGGCCGGAGTCACACGAACGCGCAATCCCATCAGTCTTGCGCGCGCCGTCATGGAAAAATCACGCCACGTGATGCTGGCGCGCGAAGGTGCCGACCAATTCTCCGTCGAGCAGGGACTGGTGCAGGTCGATCCCGGCTACTTCCGCACCGAACTGCGCTGGCAGCAGTTGCTCGACTGGCGGCGCGACAACGCGAAGATTATCGAGCCGACGCATTCGCGGGGCACCGTGGGTGCCGTGGCCATCGACGTGCATGGCCACCTCGCCGCGGGCACATCCACCGGCGGCATGACGGGCAAGCGCTGGGGCAGGATCGGTGATTCGCCGGTCATCGGCGCCGGCACGTATGCCGCCGATGGAATTTGCGCTGTGTCCGCCACCGGATCGGGTGAGTTTTTCATTCGCGCCAGCGCCGCGCGCCAGCTTTGCGACCGCGTCGCCTGGCGCGGCGATACCGTGCAGGCCGCCGCGGCTGCAACCATCGCCGATATCGGCGGCATTGGCGGAGACGGCGGTGTGATCGCCATGGATGGGAAGGGCAACATCGCCTTCGCGATGAACTCGAGCGGCATGTATCGCGGCTGGGTGGCGAGCGGCGCGTCGGCGGCGACGGCTATCTATTCGAACGAACCTGGTCCGAAAGGGCCGAAGTAACCGGGCTACCTGCCGCGCAGGTGGCGATCGAGCCAGGCGACCGTCTCGCCGTAATAGTCCGGCCAACCGTCGCGAAGCTTCGGCGAGCCGAAATCGGCGCCATGAATGCCGCCCGGAACGACGATCAGTTTCACCGGCACGGTCGCCGCTTGCAGTGCCGCCTGCATGGCGACTGATTGGGCGATGGGCACGAGCGTATCGGCGTCGCCATGCAACAGCAGTACCGGTGGAGATCGCACGCTCACGTGCGTGATGGGCGACGCGTCGGTGTACGAACTGGCGGCAGAGGCATTCGACGGCGGCGATTCCATGAACGAGACCACATAGGCCGTGCCCTCGACCGTGCCCACGTCGCGAAGGTCGAGCAACGGCGCACGCAGGACCAGTGCCGCGAGCGCCGCGGATTGGCGATTCACCGGGTCGCTGTCTTGCGGATCGCCCGCCGATCCAAGCATGCCCGCGAGGCCTAACAAGTGCCCGCCCGACGAGCCGCCGACGCCGGCAATGCGGGTGGCGTCGATGCCGTAGTCTTTCGCATGGAAACGCACGAAGCGGATGGCGCGCTGCACGTCGTCGATCGCCGCGGGATAGTGAAAACGCGGCGCGGCGCGGTGATTGAGCGCGAACACGGTGTAACCGGCCGCCAGCAGCGGGGGTCCCCAGATGGCGATCTGCTGATCTTTCAGAGGTGCCGCGCCGTATTCGAGGCCGGCCTGCCAGCCGCTGCCGGACACGAAGATGATGCCGAAGCCATTCGGCTTCGCGGGGCGATGCACGTCGAGCAACAGCGCCAGGCCCGAATACATGCCGTAGATCACATTACGTTCCACGGGCAACTCGGCAACAGTGCCGGCATTCACGGCGCCGGTTGCAGACAGCGGCAGCAACGCCGCTGCGAGCATCAGGATCGGGCGCATGTCGTCAGCGGCGGCCCTGGCCTTCGGCCATGACGACTTCTTCAGGAGCGTTGACGAAATATCCCTGGATGAATTGCACGCCGAGCTGCCAGAGCACTGCCATGGTGTTGGCATCCTCGACGCGTTCGGCGATGGTTTCGATCTTGAGCTTGATGGCGTTTTCGACCAGCTTCTTGACGATGGTCTGCGTCTCGAAGTTGCCGGCCAAGTCCTGCACCAGCGCGCCATCGATCTTGATGAAATCGAGCGGCACCGCGCCCAGCAGCTTGTGCGGATCGCGTCCGGAGCCGAAGCGCTCGAGCGCGATGCGGAAACCCATCTTCTTGAGGGTGCCGAGCTGCGCGAGCGCGGCATTCATGTACTGCTCGGCAATGCTCTCGGTGATCTGGAAGCAGATGCGCTCGGGCTTGTGCGCGCCGGTGGCCAGTTGGGTCTTGAGCCACTCGGTGAAGCCGGCGTCGAGCACGCTGTCCTGCGAAAGCCGTACGAACAGGCAGCCGGGTTTTTTCTGCGCGGCGAATGACAGCGACGCGCCAACTACCCAGCGGTCGATATTCTTGAGCAGGTCGTTGCGCTCGGCGGCTGCCATGAACTCCGCGGGCAGGACCTCCTTGCCCTGGTGGTCGAGCATGCGCACCAGCACGTCGAACATGTTGGGATCGTCGCCCTGCAGGCTTGCCACCGGCTGCTGCACCAGGCGGAAGCGGTTTTCCATGAGCGCCGACTTGATGTGCTTGACCCAGATCTTGTCGTAGGCCTGCACGCGAGTGTCGGTGTCGGCCTTGTCGAGATGGAATATCTGGTTGCCACCCTGGCCGCGTCCGCGCCGCACGGCTTCCACGACATCGGCGACGATGGCATCGATGCCCGAGCCGGCAACCGGCACCGTGGTGAGCCCGATGGTGCAGCTCGAGTGGACGGTTTTTTGCCCGACGGTCGAGGTGTTTTCGCTGAAGCGCGCGAGCACGGCTTCCGCCCAGGCCTCGACATCGTGCGTGTTGCCACGCTCGAGCAGCGCCAGGAAGGAAACGCCGGCGAGGCGGCCGGCGATGTCATTGGGTCCCAGGTGTGACTTGAGCGTGGCGGCGTATTCCGCGAGCAGCAGTTCGCTGGCGCGCGCGCCGAGGTCTTTCTCGAGCTCGGCGAACTTGTCGGGCCGCACCAGGGCCATGAAGCGCACGCCGCCGGCGGGCGGCGCCGCAATGCGCACGCCGATGGCGTCCAGCAGGGGGCGGCGCAACAGCAGGCCGGTGGTGGCGTCGCGCTTCACGGCGTCGCTCAAGTCGGTAGTTAGCTGACGGTCGTCGCGCTTGCGCGCGGGCACCATGATGCGCACGCAGGGCTCGTTCTCGAATTCGCCCGGCGTCAGCACGAGGTCGAGCTGCAATTGCGTGCCATCGCCGAGCAGCGCGGTCACCTTCAACGGATGGTCGGTCCATTTCCCCTGCGCACACGCGACCAGGGCACCCTTGAGCGCGGCATGCGAACGGTCGTCGAACAGATCCATCAATGGCTGATCGACCACCGTGTTCGCTTCTGCATAGCCGAACAGCTCGAGCCAGGTCTGGTTGGCGTCGACCACGATGCCTTCCTGCACCTGCAGGATCGCGTCGTTGGAGCGTTGCAACACCGATTGCAGCTGGCGTCGATAATCGCTGGCGGACTGCAGCGTGGAATTGAGCGCGCGCTCGAGGCGGAAGGAACGCAACTCGCGCGAAATGACGGCTTGCACGCGATCGGTGGCGGACAGCGAAACCACGTCGCGGGCACCGAGAGCCATGCCGTTGGCGATGTCGCCTTCCGAAATCTGTGGGCGCACCAGCACCATCGGCACCTGGGGCGCGAGCTGATCGCGCACCGTTACCGCCTGTTTGGCTTCGCCCTCGGCGACATAGGCACACACCAGCAACTCGGGATTCAGCTGTTCGAGCGCCTCGCCGAGGTCGCGAACCGCCGGAATCCAAGTGCAATGCACGGGTTCTCCGGCCTTGCGCATCAGGCTGTTGATGAACTCCGCGGGCTCACGCTGCGGTGAAAAAACGATGAGCGGAACGGCTGAATTGTCCGTCAAGAGCAACTTCCTTGGGTTCCGGCGCGGCGAGCTAGCGTCAAACAAGCGCGGCGAGTTTAACACCCACTACCCGGGGTCCTGCCTGCGAGCAGGCTCACAGTTGGCCGCGATGAATCGCAAGGCGAGGGTTTCCCCCTGAACCTGTGCAGGGACCCCCGGGGTGGGTATCATGCGCGGTCTTTTTTGCAGGCCCAGATCATGGGCGATCACGGGAAGCCCCATGTCCAGTTACACGACCAATGAAATCCGCGGTGGAATGAAGCTGCTGATCGATGGCGATCCATACGCCGTGATCGAAAACGAGTACGTGAAGCCGGGCAAGGGCCAGGCATTCAACCGCATCAAGGTGCGGAACCTGCGCAGCGGACGCACCGTCGAGAAGAGTTATCGCTCGGGCGAGTCCATCGAAGCCGCCGACGTCATGGACTCGGAGATGCAGTACCTCTACAAGGACGGCGACTTCTGGACATTCATGAATCCTGAGAGCTACGAACAGTTGCAGGCCGGTGAGGCCGCGGTGGGCGATGCCGCGAAGTGGCTCAAGGACGGCATCGTCTGCATCATCACCCTGTGGAATGGCGTGCCTTTGCTGGTGACGCCGCCGCCGCACATCGACCTGAAGGTAGTGGAAACCGACCCGGGCCTGCGCGGCGACACCGCCACCGGCGGCCAGAAGGTCGCCAAGCTCGAGACCGGCGCCGTGGTGCGCGTACCGCTGTTCATCAATGAAGGTGAAATGCTGCGCATCGACACCCGCACGGGTGAATACGTCTCGCGCGCGAAAAGCTAGTAGCTGGCGAGAGGCCTTTCTACCAGTCTTCACCTGACGGACGCCGGCCCCTTCTTCACAAAGAAGGGCCGGCGTTTTCCGTTGTGGAGCGCAGCTCCTGAAGACTGTCGATGAAGATCTTCGCCAGCGCCTCCAGTCCATTCGCATCGGCGGCGCCGAAGCGGGCATGATGCGGGCTGTCGAGATCGAGCACGCCCAGTAGTTCGGAGCCGCGCACCAACGGAATGACGATCTCCGAGTTCGACGCTGTGTCGCAGGCGATGTGCCCCGGGAACGCGTGTACATCCTCGACCAGCAGCGTGGTCCGGCGCGCCGCCGCTGTGCCACAAACTCCTTTGCCGATGGCAATGCGCACGCAGGCCGGCTTGCCCTGGAACGGTCCCAGGACCAGTTCGCCACTCTTATATAAGTAGAACCCGGCCCAGTTGAGGCCCGGCAGAGCGCCATAAATAAGAGCAGCCGTGTTGGCGGCATTGGCGATCAGATCGCGCTCGCCGTCGAGCAGCGCGGAAAGGTCGCGCGCGAGCTCCCGGTACGCACTGCCGGCATCGGTGAAGTCGTAACTGCCGCTGGCGTGGCTCATTCAGGCGTGCTCCACGGGAAAGGCAAGGACATCATCGATGCTGGCGGCGCCCGAGGCCAGCATGAGCACGCGATCGAACCCCAGCGCAACGCCGGCGCAATCGGGGAGGCCGGCATCGAGCGCGGACAGCAGGTGCGTATCGAGGGGGAAGGTGGGCAGGCCGCGCGACGCGCGATTCTTCTGATCGGCTGCGAATCGCAGGCGCTGTTCGGCGCCGCTCGCGAGCTCATGGTAGCCGTTGGCGAGCTCGACGCCGCCATGATAGAGCTCGAAACGCAACGCGACGCGCGGGTCGCCGGCATCGAGGCGCGCCAGAGCGGCTTGCGACGCGGGATAGCGGTCCAGAAACGTCAGCGCGTCGAACCCGAGCGCCGGGCCGACCCTGGCACCGACGATGAGATCGAGCAGCTCGTCGCGGGTGGCCGTGCCCGCCTGCGCGGCGCCGAGGCCCAGCTTTCCTGCGGCCAGTTGCAGGACACCGAGGTCGGCCTCCAGCGGATCGAAGCCCGCGTGCCGCAGCACCGCCTCGCGATAACTCACGAGCTCCGACGGCAACTGCGGCATGCCTAACAACTCGCGCGCGAGGTCGGCCACTTCGCGCATCAGGTCCTCGAGCGAAAACCCCAGCCGATACCACTCGAGCATCGTGAATTCGGGATTGTGCTGCCGGCCGCGCTCGGCGCCGCGAAACACATGGCAGATCTGGTAGATGTCGCCGCTGCCGGCCGCCAGCAGACGCTTCATCGCGTACTCCGGGGAGGTATGCAGGAACAGCGGCGCATCGCGGCCCGGCACATCGACGCGCACGCTGCCGAGATTCACGTCGGACACCGGGGCGTTGACCATGGCCGGCGTTTCCACCTCGAGCACTCCACGCCTGTGAAAGAACTCGCGCGTGGTGCGCAGCGCCTGCGCGCGCCGCCGCAGCGCCGCCACGCTTGCGGTGGGGCGCCAGAGCCCGGCTTCAGCTGCCACCGGGACCTGCCGGATTCCAGGCAAGCGAGGTGCCGATGCGTTCGCCCATCCGTACCGTACTTCCGGCGCGCAGGGTGTTGTTCCACTGGGCAGCACGCGGCGGCAACAACAGGATCACCGTCGATCCCATGTTGAAACGCGCCATTTCCGCCCCTTTGGGAAGCGTGGTGTCCGCGAGCGCGTCGGTCACCGGCAGCGGCGTGACTTCGCGGTGCTTGCGCGGCGTCACGTCACCATGCCACACGGTGGCCATGCTGCCGACGTTGAGCGCACCGACCAGGATGACGCCGAACGGGATGCCGCCCGCATCGAATCCACAGAACACGCGTTCATTACGCGAGAACAGGCCAGGCACGAGCTGCGCCGTGGTGCGGTTCACGCTGAACAAGCGGCCGGGTACGTAGAAACACTCGCGCAGCTCACCGGCGAGTGGCATGTGAATGCGATGGTAGTTGTACGGGGCGAGGTAGATAGTCGCGAACGAGCCGCCGTCGAAAGTGCGCTCCCAAGCGGGGTTGCCCGCGAGCAGGGCGCGCAGCGTGTACTGGTGACCCTTGGCCTGCAGCAGACTGTCGGCGGTGAGCGATCCAGCTTCGCTCACGGTACCGTCGACCGGTGAGACGATGGCGCGCGGATCCGGATCCACCGGGCGCGTGCCCGGCCGCAGCGCCCGCGTGAAGAAATCGTTGAAGCTCGGATAGGCCGTGGGTTCGGTTTCCACCGCGTCGGACATGTCGGGCCTGAAGCCGCGGACGAACAGGCGGATCAGCGAGTTCTTGAAAGCCGGCGCGCGCGACCGCGTGGCGGCCAGAACCAGGCGCGAAATTCCGTGTTGCGGCAGCAGGTGCTGAAGCGCGACGAACGCGCGCCCGCCGGCGCCGGGCCCGGCGTCGCCCAGGGGCTCGTTCATGAGCCACTCGCGAGCACGGGCGCCAGTCGCCCCACATCGCGTGTGAGCGCCGCTGCATTGAAGGGCGGCGTGAACACCGCGACGATGCGCGCGCCTTCGTCGAGCGCGAACACGGCGGCGGAGTGATCCATGGTGTAGCCGCCGCCGGGAAGATCGACGCGGCTCGCCGCCACGCCGAAGCTCTTCGTGGCTTTCGAAATTTCAGGCTTTGTGCCCGTGAGGCCGATAAGATCGCCGCCGAATGACGAGATGTATTTGCCGAGCTGCTGCGGCGTGTCGCGCTCCGGATCCACGCTGATGAGCGCCACCTTGAGTCCGGGCAGCGCCGCCTGTTTCTGCACGCCCGCGAGCAGCGCGAGTGTCGTGGGACACACATCGGGGCAATGCGTGAAACCGAAGAACACCAGGGTCGGATGCCCGCGCAACGAAGCCGGATCGCGAGGCGCGCCCTGCGTGTCGATCAGGTCGAACGCCGCGAGCGCACGAGGCTGCGGGAAGGCCGTGCCCGACTCGAGCGATGCCACGGCCGGCTGGCTCACCAGGCGAGCAACGTATACGCCGGCGAGTGCGGCTGCCACGGCGATCGCCGCCACGGAAATCCAATAACGATTCGACATGGCGCGATTATTCCACATCACCGTCGGCGAGCTGATCGCAAGCGTGGCGCGGCGCCTGCGGCGGGCGGGCGTGTACTTCGGGCATGGCACCGACAATGCGCGTGACGAGGCCGCGGCGCTGGTGTTGCACGCCATGGACCTCCCTTACGACGCGCCCGCCCGGGTGCTGAGAAGGCAGGTGAAGGTCGCCGGGCGAGAACGCGTCGAAGCTCTGCTGCGCCGGCGCATCGACGAGCGTCTGCCGCTGGCCTATCTCACTCACCAGGCCTGGTTCGCGGGGCTACCGTTCTACGTCGACGAACGCGTGCTGATCCCGCGCTCGGCGATTGCCGAGCTCATCGTGAACAGATTCCGTCCCTGGATCAGCGCCGCGCGGGTCCGCCACGTGCTCGACATGGGCACCGGCTCAGGCTGCATCGCGCTCGCGGCCGCCAAGGCGTTTCCGCGTGCACGCGTGGATGCGGTGGATATCGACGCGGGCGCGCTGGAAGTCGCGGCCATCAACCGGCGCGCCTTGCGACTAACACGTCGCGTGCAGCTCATCGAATCGGACCATTTCGCGGCGCTTTCGGGCAATTCGTACGATATCATCGTGAGCAATCCGCCCTATGTCGGCATGCGCGAAATGCGCGGGCTGCCGCGCGAATACGGCCACGAGCCGCGACGCGCTCTGGAATCAGGTCGCGACGGTCTCGATTCGGTCGGGACTATCCTGCGCGAAGCCCGCAAGTTCCTGCAGCCGCAGGGCCTGCTGGTGGTCGAAGTCGGCAATACCGAGCGAGCGCTGGCGCGTGCGTTTCCGAAGTTGCCGTTCACCTGGCTGGATTTCGAACGTGGCGGCGGCGGTGTATTCCTGTTGATGCGAGAGCAATTGGAAAAGGCGTAAAGCTGATGTCGGGTAATTCCATAGGCCGATTGTTCACAGTGACCACCTTTGGCGAGAGCCACGGTCCGGCGCTCGGCTGCATCGTCGATGGGTGTCCACCGGGCCTGGAGCTCGCCGCGGCGGATCTGCAGGCCGATGTAGACCGGCGCCGCACGGGCACTTCGCAGTTCGTGAGTCAGCGCCGCGAAGGCGATGAAGTCAAAATTCTTTCCGGCACGTTCGAAGGCAAGACCACGGGTACGCCCATCGGCATCGTGGTGGAGAACACCGACGCCCGCTCGCGCGATTACGAGAAGATCAAGGATCGCTTCCGGCCCGGGCACGCCGACTACACCTACCAGCAGAAATATGGTTTCCGCGACTACCGCGGCGGTGGCCGCTCCTCGGCGCGTGAAACCGTCGTGCGGGTTGCCGCCGGCGCCATCGCGCGCAAGTACCTGCACGCGCGGCTCGGCGTGAGCATCAGCGGTTATCTGAGTCAGATCGGCTCGCTGATCCTCGATCCGGTCAAACCTGAAACGGCTTACGACAATCCGTTCTTTTGCCCCGACCCCGCGCGTGTTGGCGAACTCGAAGACCTCATGTGGAAAATTCGCGGCGACGGCGACTCCGTCGGCGCGAAAATCACCGTGATGGCGCGCGGCGTGCCGCCCGGATTGGGCGAGCCGGTGTTCGACCGTCTCGATGCCGATCTCGCGCACGCGATGATGGGCATCAACGCGGTGAAGGCAGTGGAAATCGGCGCCGGGGTGGCCTCGGCTGCGCAACGCGGCAGCGAGCATCGCGACGAGCTCACCCCGACCGGCTTTCTGAGCAACAACGCCGGCGGCATCCTCGGTGGCATTTCCTCTGGACAGGATGTCCTCGTACAGGTGACTTTCAAACCCACCTCCAGCATCCAGGTTCCCGGCAAGTCCATCGACGTCGCCGGCAATCCTGTGGAGGTGGTGACGACCGGCAGGCATGACCCCTGCGTGGGCGTGCGCGCCACGCCGATTTGCGAGGCGATGCTCGCGATCGTCCTCATGGACCACTACCTGCGGCATCGCGGCCAGAACGCCGAGGTCCGTTCCGCCACGCCGGTCATCACGAAGACTAGTTAGCCGATGAACGAAACGAAGGATACTTCCAAAGGTTTCACCGTGGCCGTGCTCGGTGCCACCGGCCTCGTCGGCGAAATGATGATCAAGGTGCTCGAGGAGCGCGACTTCCCGGTGGCCGAGCTGTTGCCGCTCGCCAGCAGCCGCTCGCTCGGCAAGCGCGTGGAATTTCGCGGCCGGCACATCCCGGTGATCGACGTGGCCACCTTCGACTTCAAGCGCGCGCAACTCGGCCTGTTCTCGGCCGGCGGTGAGGTCTCGCGCGAGTACGCGCCCAAAGCCGCCGCCGCCGGGTGCATCGTCATCGACAACACTTCGGAGTTCCGTTACGAAGACGACATTCCGCTGGTCGTGCCCGAAGTGAACCCCAAGGCGATCGGGGACTACAGGAAGCGCGGCATCATCGCCAATCCGAATTGCTCGACCATCCAGATGGTGGTGGCGCTCAAGCCTATCTACGACGCCGTGGGTATCACGCGCATCAACGTCGCCACCTATCAATCCGTGTCGGGTGCCGGCAAGGAAGCCATCGATGAGCTCGCCGCCCAAAGCACGGCGCTGATGAGCGGCCAGGAGCCCGGAAAGCCGAAAATCATCGCCAAGCGCATCGCTTTCAATTGCGTGCCGCAGATCGACAAGTTCATGGACAACGGCTACACCAAAGAAGAGATGAAGATGCATTGGGAGACGAGGAAGATCCTCGGCGACGAGTCCATCCTCGTGAACGCCACGGCGGTCCGGGTGCCGGTGTTCATCGGCCATTCCGAGGCGGTCAACGTCGAAACCCGGCAGAAAATCACTGCCGAAACCGCGCGCGGGCTCCTCAGGCGGGCCCCTGGGGTGGAGGTGTTAGACGAGCGCCGGCCGGGCGGTTACCCCACGGCAGCCACTGAAGGCGCGAACCGGGACACGGTTTATGTCGGACGCATTAGAGAAGATATAAGTCACGAACGCGGACTTAACTTATGGATCGTTTCGGACAACATCAGGAAGGGTGCTGCCACGAACAGCGTCCAGATCGCCGAGATTTTGGTGCGAGAGCATATTTAAGTTATATTGCGGGCGGTTTCAGCTTAGAGCGGGAAGTTTCGGCTCTAAGCTTCTGTTTCGATAAAGAAATCTCATAGCCGACGGTGGATGTGGAGACGCGAATGCTGCGTATTGGTATCGCCCGGGGTTTACTGGCGCTGTTGCTCTTACCCGGAATCTCTCACGCGCTGGGTCTCGGTGACGTTCACCTGAATTCACCGCTCAACGCGCCGCTCGATGCCGAGATCGAGCTGGTCAATGCGACCCCCGAAGATCTCGCGACACTCGAAGCCAAACTAGCCACGAAAGAAACGTTCGCGCGCTACGGGCTCGAGTGGCCGCCATTCATGTCGTCGATCACGGTCACCCGCGATCGCTCGGCGAGCGGCGCGCAAGTGCTGCGTTTGAGGTCGACCGAAACCGTTACCGAGCCGTTCCTCACGCTGCTCATCGAAGCGTCCTGGGCGCGTGGCCGCCTGGTGCGCGAATACACGGTATTGCTCGATCCGCCGGTGTTTGCGCCTAACAGCGTGGCGCCGGTACAGCAGGCGATGCCGTCCGTGGGTGCTGCGGCCGCCTCGGGCCAGATTTCCCGTCCCGCACAGCCCGAACCCCAGAGCGCCGCACCAGTGGCCGCACCACTGGCCGCTGGTGGTGGCGACAGCTACGAAGTGCAGCGTGGCGACAGCCTGTCGGCCATCGCGCGGCGTTTGTCGGCGAGCACCGGAGCGGGAACCACGCAGCTCATGGTGTCCATCTACCGCGCCAACTCCGGAGCTTTCGAAGGCGATATGAATCGCCTGCGCGCCGGATCGGTGTTGCGTATTCCGAGTGGCGAGGAGATCGCTGCCGTGTCGCCGTCCGAAGCGAGCAGTGAAGTGCGCCGGCAGACCGGTGCCTATGCCGCCTCGAGTGGTGCCGCGAGCAGCGGCCGCCTGCGCCTGGTGCCGCCCGGTGACTCCGCATCCAGCCCGGGCGCCACCGCCGGAAGCTCCGCTGAAGTGGCCGCGCTGCAGAATCGCGTCCGCGAGCTCGAAGGTCAGGTCAACGAATCCAAGCGCATGCTCGAGCTGCGCAACACCGAGCTTGCCGATCTGCAGGCGAAATTAGCCGCCTCGCAGCAACCAGTGGCCGTGCAGCCCGCCCCTGAGCAGGCGCCGGTGGAACAGCCCGCTGCGCAGCCCGAAGCGGCGGAGCCCGCCCCCGAAACAGCGGCGAGCACGCCGACGCCGGAGCCCGCGCCGGCAGAAACTCCCGCGACGACACCCGAACCCTCGGAGCAGCCGGTTGCCGCGACCAGCGAAACGGAAGAGCCGTCGCTGCTCGACAGCCTGCTCGACAAATGGTGGATCCTCGCCGCCGGTGCCCTGCTGATCCTGGGCCTGGTGTTTGCCAAGTCGCGCGGCAAGCGCAAGTCCGCGGAATTCGATGACAACCTGGGCCGGCTCGCGGATGTGGGCGAAGACCGCCTGACCCAGCCGCTCGACTCACTATCCGACACGGGCCGCATGCGCGCGCCAAACATGGGCGGGATTTCCGACGACATTCTCGTCGAGGAGTCGGGCAGCCATCGCGCGTTGCAGGAAACCCAGGACATTCCGCTCGCGCCCACGGTACGCACCGACGAGACGATCAGCAGCGAGACTGCCGTCAATCTCGATCAGGGCGACGCGCTGGCGGAAGCCGATTTCCACATGGCTTATGGTCTGTACGACCAGGCAGCCGATCTCGTGCGCATCGCCATTCAGCGCGAGCCCGAGCGCCGGGATCTCAAGCTCAAACTTCTCGAAGTGTTCTTCGTCTGGGGCAACAAGGATCAATTCCTCACGATGGCGAGCGAGCTCGCCGATTCGCGCGACGAATCGGCCCCGGGCGAATGGGAAAAGATCGTCATCATGGGCAAGCAGATCGCCCCCGAAGATCCGATGTTCTCGGATGGAGGCGCCGGCAGCTCCGTGGGTGTGGACCTGAACCTCGACGCCGGCGGCTCGGGCCGTGTCGACTTCGATCCTTTCGATGTGAGCCAGCGTATGGATGTCACTGGCGGTGGCAATCCTGAGGGCGTGGATCTCGATCTCGGCAACGCGTTGGGCGACCCGGACGCCACCGGTGAAGGGCTGGCGATGCCAAACGATCGCAGTGGTAATCAGACCACGCGTGAGATGACCGTCAAGATGCCCCCGGCCGGCTCGGAAGCGCCGACCGTGGAGCAGCCCGCGATGCGTCCGCTCGATGAACCGACGATCCGGGAAAAAGTGGATGGCGCCATGCGCCGCAAGCTGAGCTCGGATCAGACCGCGGAGCTCGCGCTCGACGATCTCGGCCTCGAGCTCGGATCGCTCGAGCAAACGGATTCGCAGATCGGGCTCAAGCCTGTGGGTGGAATGCCGCGCGGCCCCGATGCCAACGCGCCGACCATGGTCGCGGGCCTCGATGAGAACTCCCAGCGTCTATTGGCGGCGGCGGCGGCGCGCCATACCGGCGCAGACGCCGGTGATTCGCAGCTCACGGAACACGGCGCCAGCGGCACGTGGTTCCTCACCGAGCGGGAGCTCGGCGGCGATGTGGACCTCACCAAGGGCCGGGCCATCGATCCCAACGCCACCGCGTCGTTGGCGAAGTTCGACATGCCGGAGGCCGGCTTCGACACCTCGTCCACTTCACGGCTCGCGGCCATCGATCGCGACAACCTCGATTTCCCGGTCGAACCCACCCAGGAACAGCCGGCCATGGGCCGCGGCAAGGTGGACCTCGATCTCGGCAATGGCTACGACCTTCCGGGCAGCCCCACCGAAGAGCTCGCGGTTCCCGACCTCGAACCGGTCACGCTCTCGGAAGTGGGCACCAAGCTCGACCTGGCCCGTGCCTACGTCGACATGGGTGATCCGGACGGGGCACGCAACATCCTGAACGAAGTGCTGTCGGAAGGCTCGGCCTCGCAGAAGCAAGAAGCTCAACGCTTGTTAGAGTCGCTGCCCGGCTAGTCCGCGCGGGGCGTCGGGACTCCTGAATGCCTCGATTCGCGGCCGGCCTCGAGTACGACGGCCGCGCGTATAAGGGCTGGCAGTTCCAGCCCGGGCTCCAAACCGTTCAGGACACTGTGCAGCGCGCGCTCGCGCGCGTGGCTGATTCGCCCGTGGAATGCGTGTGCGCCGGGCGCACCGACGCCGGGGTACACGCCAGCGCGCAGGTCGCCCATTTCGATTCCGCCGCGGTACGCAGCGAGCGCGGCTGGCGCCTGGGCGCCAACTCCTATCTACCTGCGGACGTGTGCGTCGCCTGGTTGCAGGAAGTGCCGGCGCACTTCCACGCGCGCTACAGCGCGTTGGCGCGCAGCTACCGCTATCTCATCTTGAATCGTGATGCGCGCTCGGCGCTGGCCGCGGGCCGCGCCACCTGGGAACGTCGGCCGCTCGATGCCGCGCGCATGCAGGCCGCGGCGCAGGTTTTGCTGGGCGAGCACGACTTCAGCGCGTTCCGCTCCATCGAGTGCCAGGCCAAGTCGCCGATGCGGCGCGTGGACCGCATCGAGGTCACGCGCAGCGATGTGTGGGTCACGCTCTCGATCACCGCCAATGCCTTTCTGCATCACATGGTGCGCAACGTCGCCGGACTGCTCATGGCCGTGGGCCATGGAGAGTCGCCACCGGAACGCGTGGCGATGGTGCTGGCGAGCCGGGATCGCCAGAGCAACGCTGCGACTGCGCCGCCCGAGGGCCTGTACCTGGAGGCCGTGCGGTATCCGCCCGAGTTCGGGCTTCCGCCGCAATCCGCTATTATCGGCCGCACCCTGGAGTAGGAATTGCCGTCAAACATGTCGTGGTTCGAGAAAATCATGCCCTCGCGGATCAAGACCGAGCGGCGCACGCGCTCGGTCCCGGAAGGCCTGTGGATCAAGTGCTCGGCGTGCGACGCGGTGCTGTACCGGGCCGAGCTCGAGCGCAATCTCAATGTCTGCCCGAAATGCAGCCACCACATGCGCATCACCGCGCGCGAGCGGCTGGCGCGTTTTCTGGACGAAGGCGAACAGGTGGAGATCGGTGCTGAAGTTTCGCCCGAGGATCCGCTCAAATTCCGTGACAGCAAGCGATATCGCGATCGACTGGCCGCGGCCCAGAAGGCGACGGGTGAGCGTGATGCACTGATCGCCGTCGCCGGCACGCTCGAAGGGCTCGCGATCGTCGCCTGCGCGTTCGAATTCAAGTTCCTCGGGGGCTCCATGGGTTCGGTGGTGGGCGAGCGATTTCGCCGCGCCGTCAATCACTGCATCGAAAACCGTGCACCGCTGGTTTGTTTTTCCTCGAGCGGCGGCGCGCGCATGCAGGAAGCGCTGTTCTCGCTGCTGCAAATGGCCAAGACCAGCGCCGCGCTCGCCCGCCTGGCGCAGGCGCGGCTCCCTTTCATCTCCGTGCTCACCGACCCGACCACCGGGGGTGTGTCCGCGAGCCTCGCCATGCTTGGCGATCTCAACGTGGCCGAGCCGCGCGCGCTCATCGGCTTCGCGGGCCCGCGAGTGATCCAGCAGACGGTACGCGAAACCTTGCCGGAAGGTTTTCAGCGCAGCGAGTTCCTGCTCGATCACGGCGCGCTCGATCTCATCGTCGATCGTCGCGACATGCGCGAGCGCCTGGGAGCGGTGCTGCGCATGCTGATGCGCCAGCCCGCCGCGGTCGCCCCGTCCGCAGCCGCATCCGCGCCCGCGCAGTAAGCTCCGAACGAATGCGCTCGCTCGCCGAATGGCTCGAGCGCCAGGAGAAGTCTCACCCGAGCGCGATCGACCTCAGTTTGAGTCGCGTGCGCGAAGTGGCACGGCGTCTCGATCTGCTGTCGCCGACCCATCGCGTGATCACCGTGGGCGGCACCAATGGCAAAGGTTCGACGGTGGCCTGGCTCGACGCGGTGCTGCGCGCCGCCGGCTTGCACTGCGGCCGGTTCACATCCCCGCATTTGCGGCGCTACAACGAGCGCATCTGCATCGACGGCGTCGAGGCCACCGATGCGAGCCTGATCGCCTCGTTCGAGCGCATCGATGCGTTACGCGGTGACATCACACTCACGTTCTTCGAATACAACGCGCTCGCGGCACTCGATCTGTTTCGCCTCGCCCAGGTCGACGTGGCGGTGCTCGAAGTCGGGCTGGGGGGCCGCCTGGATGCCACCAACATCATCGACGCCGACGTCGCCGTGGTGTGCTCCATCGGCCTCGATCACGCCGACTGGTTAGGCGGCACGCTCGAGGCCATCGGCCGTGAGAAAGCCGGCATCTTCCGGCCGGGCCGCCCCGCGGTGCTCGGCAGCGAGGAGATGCCGGCGTCGATTTTCAGCCGGATCGCTGAGATCGGCGCGACAGCCGTGGTGCCCGGCCGCGACTATCGCGTCCGCACGCACGAGGCTGGATGGGACTTCGAGTGCGGCGCGATGAATCTGCGGGAGCTTCCGATGCCCGCGGTCGCGGGCCTGCATCAACTGGGGAATGCCGCCACCGCGCTGGCGGCGATCGCAGTGGGGGTGGACGTCACGCTCACACGCGAAATCGTTGCCCAGGCGATGCGCACCGTGCAGCTCCCGGGCCGTTTCCAACGCCTACCTGGCGCGGTCGAGTGGATTCTCGACGTCGCGCACAATGTACCGGCCGCCCTGGGTCTGGCCGTCAACCTGCGCGCGCTGCCGCGCGTACGCACGATCGCCGTGTGCGGCATTCTCGGTGACAAGGACATCCAGGGGATCGCTGCAGCCGTGGGCGATGCCATCGACGCGTGGGTGCTCGTGGTTCTTGGCGGGCCTCGTGCCGTGTCGACCCAGCAACTCGCGAAACACCTGCCGCCCGGCGCCGCAATCATCGCGCATGCGCTTGACGTAGAAAGCGGGTGCCGCGTGGCGCGCGACTGTGCACGGCCCGGCGATCGTGTCCTGGTATTCGGATCCTTCCTCACCGTCGGCCCGGCGCTCGATTTCCTTGAGCACGAATTCATTGGGATATAGTTCAGCCATGGATTCGCGAGCCAAGCAAAGACTGACCGGCGCCGTCATTCTCGTCGCGCTGTTCGTCCTGCTGGTGCCCGAACTACTCACAGGTCCAGGCGCCACCGACGTCCCGGCCGGCACACCGACCGACGAGGGCATGCGCCGCTACACCATCGATCTCAGCGCGACGGCGTCATCGGCGCAGCCCGCGAGCTCGCAGGCAGCGCAGCCCACTGTCGCGCTGCCGCCGGTATCTCCATCGAACGAAGGACCGGCGAACGAAGAGGCGCCGCGCGCTGTGCCCGGGGAATCGGCAGCAACCGCCGCGCGCGAGCCGCAAACGCAGCCCGAGATCGCGGCTGCGGCGCCGACGAAACCTGCTCCATCGCCATCGCCTGCCATAGCCACGCCGGCGCCGCGTACCGAGGCGCCGCCGCCGACCGCCGCGCCGGCGGCGCGCGGCAGTTTCGTCGTACAGCTCGGCAGCTTCGGCAGCCGCGACAATGCCGACCGGCTCGTCCGGGACATGATCGCCAAGGGTTTCGCTGCCTTCGTGGCGCCGATCACCAGTGGCGGGCGGGAGCTTTACCGGGTGCGCGTGGGCCCGACACGCGACCGGGCGGCGGCCGAAGCCCTGGCTCTCCAGTTACGGCGTGTGGGCCAGTCTGGCGCCATCGTGCCGATTTCGTGAATCCCAGCGTCTAGTTGGCTGCTTTCGGCGCGAGGCGTCGAGTACAATGCCGCGCCTGCTTCGCTGGGCTTGGACCGAATGATCGCAGTCGACTACATCATCCTCGCCATCCTGATCATTTCCGCCGTCATGGGCCTGGTACGAGGCCTGCTCCGCGAAGCCATCGCGGTAATCACCTGGTTTCTGGCCATCATCCTCGCCTGGACCTTCGGCCCCTCGGTCGAGCCGTTACTCGGTGGCGTGCTGGTTGGCTCGCCGATGCGCATCTGGGTGGCGCGCATTGCCATCTTCGTCGGTGTCCTGCTGCTGGGCGGCGCGATCAGCGTAGTGCTTGCACAATACGTTCGCGTCTCCATGTTCGCCGGCATGGACAAGTTCCTGGGGTTCGTCTTCGGCATCATCCGCGGCGTTGTCGTGGTGGGTGCATTCACGATCGCCATTCAGGCGATGCGCATGGACGAAGATCCGCGCTGGAAAAACTCCCGCCTGATGCCTTACGCCATCGGCGTCGCCGATGCGCTGCGCGGTATCGTCGGCGAAAAACTCGAGCGCCTCGAGATGAAGATGAATCAACCTCCCGCTTCCACCTGAGGATCGCCACCGAATGTGCGGCATTGCCGGAATCGTCGGAACCAGCGGAGTCAATCAACGGATCTATGATGCCCTCACGGTGCTGCAGCATCGCGGGCAGGACGCCGCAGGCATTGCCACGGTCGCTGACGGCGAGCTGTTCGTGCGCAAAGGGCAGGGCCTGGTGCGCGACGTATTCGAGCAGCGCCACATGCAGGAGCTCAAGGGCAACATCGGCATGGGCCATGTGCGCTATCCCACGGCCGGGTGCGACAGCGCCGCCGAAGCCCAGCCTTTCTACGTCAATGCGCCATACGGCATCTGCCTCGCGCATAACGGCAACCTGACCAATGCACGCGAGCTTGGCGAAGTGCTCGAGCGCGAAGACCGCCGCCACCTCAACACGAGCTCCGATTCCGAAGTATTGCTGAACGTGCTGGCCTCCGAGCTGCAGCGTGTGGGCACGCCGCGGGTCACGCCGGCGGACATCTTCGCCGCGGTGAGCGCCGTATATCGTCGCTGCCGCGGAGGCTACGCGGTCATCGCCATGATCATCGGCCACGGTTTGCTGGCCTTTCGCGATCCGAACGGCATTCGCCCGCTGGTTCTCGGGCAGCGCGAAACGCCGAAGGGCGCCGAGTGGATGCTGGCTTCCGAGAGCGTCGCGCTCGACATGCTCGGCTTCAAGCTCGTACGCGATGTGGCCCCGGGTGAAGTCATTTACATCGACGGGCTTGGCCGGCTGCACTCGCAGGTGTGCGTGGCCACCACGCACCATGCGCCGTGCATATTCGAATACGTGTATTTCGCGCGTCCCGACTCGCTGATCGACAACATCTCCGTGCACCGCGCGCGCATGCGCATGGGTGACCGGCTCGCCGAGAAAATCCTGCGCGAACGCCCCGGCCACGGCATCGACGTAGTCATTCCGATTCCCGATACGAGCCGTACCAGCGCCATGCAGGTGGCACAGCACCTGGCGGTCAAATACCGCGAGGGTTTCGTCAAGAATCGCTATGTGGGGCGCACCTTCATCATGCCGGGGCAGGAACAACGCCAGCGGTCGGTGCGCAGCAAGTTGAACGCCATCGATCTGGAGTTTCGCAACAAGAACGTCCTGCTGGTCGACGACTCCATCGTACGCGGCACCACTTCGGCGCAGATCATCGATCTGGCGCGTGAAGCCGGCGCCAAGCGCGTGTACTTCGCGTCGGCGGCGCCGCCGGTGAAATTCCCGAACGTGTACGGCATCGACATGCCGGCAGCGAGTGAGCTCGTTGCCAGCAATCGCACCGACGCCGAAGTGGCCGAAGTGATTGGCGCCGACTGGCTGATCTACCAGGACCTGGAGGATCTCATCCAGGCCTGCGTGCACGATCACTCGAGCATCAAGGAATTCGACACCTCGTGCTTCTCCGGTCACTACGTCACCGGCGATGTGTCGCCCGAGTACCTCGGGCGGCTGCAATCCGAACGTTCGGATTTCGCCAAGGCTTCACGGCGCGATGGTGATCGGAACGTCCTGAAGGCCGTGAAAAGTTAAGCGCCCGCGGGCGCGCCAGCCCGCGCTCCATGAACGCGCGCCGCATCCTGCTGGAACTGTTCGACGCCGCGCTGCGCGCGGTGGACGGGCGCTCCTGCGTCGCCAGGTTTCTCGGCGCCGCCCGGCCCGCCGGCGATTTCGAAGTGTTCGCCATCGGCAAGGCCGCCAGCGCCATGGCGCTTGGCGCGCGCGATGCGCTCGGTGACCGCATGGTCGCGACGCTCGCGATCACCAAGGATGGGCATGTCGATCCGGACCTCGAACGTACGGCCGGTGTGACGATCCTCGAAAGTGCACATCCGATTCCGGATGGGCGCAGCCTCGCTGCTGGTGCTGAGTTGCAGCGGCGGTTGCGGGCGCTGCGCGCCGAGGTGACGCCGTTGTTCCTGGTGTCGGGCGGCAGCTCGAGTCTGGCGGAATTGCTGCGCGATCAGGCGACGCTCGATGACCTGCGCTCGCTGAACCAGCGCGGTCTCGCGGCCGGTTGGGACATCGCCACGTTCAATGCGCAGCGGGCCGGCCTGTCGCAACTCAAGGCCGGTGGTGTGGGGCGCATGCTCGCGGGACGTCCCGCGCTGGCGCTGTTCATCTCGGATGTGCCCGGGGACGATCCGGATGTCATCGGCTCAGGGTTGCTAGGCCGCGACGCAGGCCGTGCCGATGGCATCGAACGTCACGTCGTCGCCAACATCGACGACGCCGTCCATGCCGTCGTGCAGGCGGCGCACGCGCACGGCATCGAGCTGCAGACGCGTGCGCGCCGGGTCGACGGCGACGCCGCCGAGGTCGCTAACAACCTGCTCGAGGCCGCGCGCGCCTGCGAATCCGCCGGCCTGGTGTGGGGCGGAGAATCCACCGTGAAGCTGCCGCCATCGCCCGGCCGCGGCGGCCGCAATACGCACCTCGCGTTGACCTTCGCGCGTCAATTGCGCGCCGGCGAACCGTGGCTGCTGCTGGCCGCAGGCACCGACGGCACGGACGGCCCGACCGGCGACGCGGGCGCGATCGTCGATGCGGGCAGTATCGATCGCGCGACTCTCGCTGGTTGTGACGTGGAGCGCGCGTGGCGTGAGTTCGATTCGGGCGCGGCTCTGGAGGCTGCGGAAGATCTCGTGCACACGGGGCCGACGGGCACCAATGTCGGGGATATCCTGATCGCCATCAAACAATCCGCAATTCCAGCGCGTGGCCAACTCAGGCCACGCGTGCTCTAATTCCACATGCGTCTGATGTTGATCGACGATGACCCGCGGTATCGCACGCTGCTGCGCCACCACATCTCCTGCGACTGGCCGGACGTGGAGATCGTGAGCTACAACCCGCGCGTGCGCGGCCCGCTGACGCCGGGTTTCCTCGCGCAGGGTTACAGCGTGGTGATGCTCGATCACGAGTGGAAGGGAGGTTCCGGGCTCGACTGGCTCAAGGATTTCCAGGCGCGCGACGGATTCGCCCCGGTCATTTTTCTCGCCGCCGACAATGAATCGCCCGACGCGGTCGAAGCACGCACCACCGGCGCGTTCGAAGTGATCGGCAAGATCAAGATCAAGCACGTCAAGCTCAACGACGCGATCCGCCGCGCCGCCGATGAACAGGCCAAAGCCCAAAGCCGCTGGCGCATGTCACCCGCCGCTCGCGCGGCGCAGGATTTCGCCGGAGCGCGCCTCAAGGGATACCGGCGTATCGAGCTCATCGCCAAAGGATCCGTTTCGGAGCTGTTCCTCGCCGAAAGCGCCACCACCGGCGATGTGGTGGTGCTCAAGGTGACGCCCGCGATCCGCAAGGAAACCGGTATCGATCAGTCGATGGAGCGGTTCCTGCAGGAATTCGAAATGCTGCGCGAGATCCGCCACCCCAACATCGTGCGCATCTACGATCTCGGAATCACCGACGATCACCTGTTCCTGGCGATGGAGTACTTCGCGCGCGGCGACCTTCGCAAGCGCATGTCCGAAGGGCTGACCGCGCGGCAGTCGCTGGGCTTCGCCCGTGATCTCGCCTATGCGCTGCAGGCGATACACGAAGTGGGTATCTTTCACCGCGACTTGAAGCCCGGCAACGTCATGCTGCGCGACGATGGCAGCATCGCGCTCATCGACTTCGGGCTCGCCAAACACGTGGCGCTCAAGATGGAAGTCACCGACAAGGGACTGATTTTCGGCACGCCTCACTACATGAGCCCGGAGCAGGGGCATGGCAAGGAGATCGACGCGCGCAGCGACATCTACAGCCTAGGGATCATGCTCTTCGAGATGCTCACCGGCAGGAAACCCTTCGACGCCGAAAATCACATGGCGGTTCTAGTCCATCATGCCAAGGCGCCCATTCCGAAGCTGGCGGACCGCCTGAGCCTCGTTCAACCGTTGATCGACAGCCTCATGGCCAAAGATCCGGCGGATCGACCCGCCTCCGCCGAAGAAGCCGCGAAGCGCATCGACGCGGCGCTGAATGGCCTCGCCGCGGCGAGTGCTGCGCCGTGAGTACCAGGCGCGAAACCGTGGCAGAAGAACGCTTCGAGCGCGCTACCAGCAAATCGATCTTGTTGAGTGCGACGCCGCGCGCGTGGGTGGAAGCCGCGCTCGCGGACTTGCCGACGCTGCTCGTCGACCACGCCAACTGCGAGAAGAAGGCGGCGTCGACCGCAATGGCATTGATCTTCGCCTACCCCGAAGACCGTGCGTTGAGCGTCGCACTGTCGCGGCTGGCGCGCGAAGAGCTCAAGCACTTCGAGCAGGTCGAGCGACTCATGAAAAAACTCGACCTGCCGTTCCAGCGCATGAAGCCCGGCCGATACGCGAGCGAGCTGCGCAAGCTGGTGCGTACCCACGAGCCGAAGCGAAAGCTCGATCTCATGATCGTGCACGCGTTGATAGAGGCGCGCTCCTGCGAACGTTTCCGCCTGCTTGCCAAGCGCATGCCGGCGCCGGTGCGCGAGCTGTACGATCAGCTCGAACGTTCCGAGGCGCGTCACTTCGAGCTGTACCTGAATTTCGCGGAGCGGGAATTCGACGCCGCGGAGATCGCCAATCGGATGGAAACCATCGCCACGCGCGAAGCCGAGCTCGCGACCAGCGCCGATCGTGAGCTGCGCTTCCACTCCGGTCCGCCAACCTAGCGAGGCAGCGGGACCTCGCGGACACCCTCGGCATCGACGGCGACACAGCTCGCCGCCTCGTACCACGGCGCGAGCACGACACGCTCGGCGTGAATGCCATCGAACACGACCGGGTGAACCGCCGGGCGATGCGTGTGGCCGTGGATCAGCCGTCGCGCGCCGGTGGCGCGGAGGGCGCGCATCACGGCATCGGGATTCACGTCCATGATGGTCGGGATGGTTCGCTGGGTGTGCGCCTTGCTGCCGGCGCGTGCGGCGGTCGCGAGCTCGCGGCGCGCCGCCAGCGGCAGTGACAGAAAGCGTCTCTGCCAGGCGGGCCGGCGCACGATGCTGCGCAGCTGCTGATAGGCGGGGTCTTCGGTGCAGAACACGTCACCGTGGCTGAGCAGCGTGGGCACGCCGTGCAGATCCATCAACACCGGGTCGGGCAGTAGTTTGACGCCGGTGCGCGCCGCGAACTCCGCGCCGAGCAGAAAGTCGCGGTTGCCGTGCAACACGTACACCGCGACGCCGCTCGCGGTGAGGCGGCCGAGGCCGGCGCAGGCGCGCGCGTTGTCGGAGTTGTCATCGTCGTCGCCCACCCAGACTTCGAACAGGTCGCCGAGCAGGTAGAGCGCATCGCTCGCGCGCGCCGGACCGTCGAGAAAGGCGAGAAACGCATCGATGGCCCAGGGGGCCTCGCTGTCGAGATGCAGGTCGGAAGCAAACAGGCTGTGGCTGGCGAGGCTCACTTCGGCGGTGGTGCACCGGCGGCCGGATCGGGTGGCACGGCTGGTGTCGCTGCCGGCGGCTGGCCGCCGGGCGGAACATCAGCGGGCGCGGCTTCGGTTGGCGGGGCGCCGGCGGGCGGAGCGCCATCAGGCGGAGGCGGTGTCACGGTGGCCGGCGTGACGATGGTCGAATCGGTGATCAGGTCTATCTTCTGGATGACCACCGGCCGCATGGGCGCGTCCTGTTTGAACGGCCCCATGGCGCCGGTGGGCGAGACGCTGATGCGGTCGACGACTTCCATGCCTTCAATGACGCGGCCAAACACCGCGAAACCCCAACGTGTGGGCAGCGGATCGAGATCCGCGTTGTCGGCGACGTTGACGTAGAACTGGACATCGCCGGAATGTGGGCCGCTGGCGCGCGCGAGACCGACCGTGCCGCGCAGATTCTTCAGCCCGTTGCCGGCCTCGTTCGGGATCGATTTCTGCGTCGGCTTGGCCTTGTAATCGGGGCCGACGCCGCCGCCCTGGATCACGAAGTTCGAGATGGTCCGATGGAACAGCGTGTTGGTGTAGTAGCCCGAACGTACGTACCCGAGGAAATTTTCCACGGTGAGTGGCGCGCGGTCACGCTGCATTTCGATGACGAAAGCGCCGAAGTTGGTGGTGACGCGCACGCGCTCGGTGCTGGCGCCCAAGGCCTGGGACGACAGGAAGAAGCCGAGCAGTGCCGGCAACAAGGTCAGTTTTTTCATGGGCGGCGATTCTATCCCGTAAAATCCGCCGGTGTCCCAGGGCCCCATCACCACCCGCTTCGCTCCCAGCCCGACTGGCGAGCTGCATCTCGGCAACGCGCGCACCGCATTGTTCAGCTGGCTGTTTGCGCGCCACCACGCCGGGCGGTTCGTATTGCGGATCGAGGACACTGACACCGAGCGCAGCAAGGACAGCTACAGCGCCGCGCTCATGGAAGATCTCCAATGGCTGGGGCTCGCGTGGGATGCGGGTCCCGGGCTCGCGCAGCCGGGTGAGGAATTCCACCAGTCACGGCGCGGGGCCGTCTATGCGCGCCATTCGGCCACGCTCGATGCGAGTGGTCTCACGTATCCCTGTTATTGCACGCCGCTCGAGCTCGATTTGTCACGCAAGGCGCAACTGGCCGCGGGACGGCCGCCGCGCTATGCGGGCACCTGCCGTGAGCTCTCGTCCGAAGCCCGCGTGCGCAAGAGTGCCCAGGGCATCTCGCCGACGACGCGATTTCGCGTGCCCATGGGCCGGCGCGTCGAGTTCAACGACATGGTGCACGGACCGCAGAGCTTTGCGACCGACGACATCGGCGATTTCATCCTGCGGCGCGCAGACGGCAGCGCAGCGTTCTTCTTCAGCAATGCCATCGACGACGCGGAGATGGGCATCACCCATGTGCTGCGCGGTGAGGATCACCTGACCAACACGCCGCGGCAGTTGCTGGTGCTCGAGGCGCTGGGGCTGCGCGCGCCGACCTACGGACACTTGTCATTGCTGGTGGGCGCGGATGGCACGCCGCTGTCCAAGCGCCACGGTGCCACCAGCGTGCGCGAGTTCCGCGACCGCGGCTATCTACCCGTGGCCTTGACGAACCATCTGTTCCGGCTCGGGCATTCGAGCGGCGAGAACGGTGTGCTCACGCTCGAAGGCATGGCGCGTGCGTTCACCGTCAAGCATCTCGGGCGTGCGCCGGCGCGTTTCGAGGAATCGCAGCTCAATGTCTGGCAGCGCGAAGTCGCGCACCACCTGCCCCTCGAGGAGAGCGAGAAGTGGCTCAGCTCCGAGACACCGCCTGACATCGACGCTGCGCGGCGCCGCGCGTTCATCGTCGCCATCCGTCCCAACGTGCTGTTGCCATCCGACGTGGCGCGCTGGCGCGAGGTCGTGTTCGGCGCGGCGCCCGCGCTCGATGAAATCTCCCTGGCGCGGGTGCGCGAGGCGGGCACGCAGTTTTTCCGTGCCGCCGCCGACGCCGCGGCTTCGGGCGGCAAACTCGACGCGATCGTCAGCGCGGTCAAGGCCGCCACGGGCGCGAAAGGCCAGGCGCTGTGGAAGCCGCTGCGACTGGCCCTCACCGGATCCCCGGAAGGTCCCGAGCTTGCGCCACTGTTGCACGCCATGCCGGATTCGGCCATTCACGATCGTCTCAACCGCTTCGCCGCATGATCCGCATACACAACTCCCTCACGGGCGAGAAACAGGAACTCAAGCCCGTCGAGCCCGGGCACGTGCGCATGTACAGCTGCGGCATCACGGTCTACGACTACTTTCACGTGGGCAACGCCCGCATGCTGGTGGTGTTCGACATGGTCAGCCGTTACCTGCGGCACCGCGGCTTGCGCGTCACCTACGCGCGCAACATCACCGACGTCGATGACAAGATCATCGCTCGCGCGAAAGAGGCCGGCGTCGACTGGCGCGCGCACGCCGCCAAGTACACCGCGGCCATGCACGAGGACCTCGACCGGCTCGGCTGCCTGCGGCCGGAGCTCGAACCCAAGGCCTCCGACTACATCGACGAGATGCTCACGATGATTGGCCAGCTCATCGCCAACGGCTATGCCTACCAGGCAACGAACGGCGATGTGATGTACGACGTGCACAGGTTCGCGCCGTACGGAAGATTGTCAGGCAAGAAGCTCGAAGACCTGCGCGCCGGGTCACGCGTGGAAGTGGACACTGCCAAGCGCGATCCGCTCGACTTCGTATTGTGGAAATCCGCGAAGCCGGGCGAGCCGTCCTGGCCGTCAGCGTGGGGGCAGGGGCGTCCGGGCTGGCACATCGAGTGCTCGGCGATGTCCACCAAGGAGCTCGGCGAACATTTCGACATCCATGGTGGCGGGCTCGATCTCAAATTTCCGCATCACGAAAACGAGATCGCGCAGACCTGCGGCGCCACGCACGGGCGGTTCGCCGAGATCTGGATGCACAACGGTTTCCTCAACATCGACAACGAGAAGATGTCGAAGTCGCTGGGCAATTTCTTCACCACGCGCGAAGTGTTGGCGAAGATCAAGCATCCGGAGGTGCTGCGTTTCTTTCTGCTGTCGAGCCAGTACCGCGGGCCGATGAATTACTCGCCACCGCAGCTCGATCAGGCCGAGGCGGCATTGACACGCATGTACCTGGCGCTGCGCGACATGCCGGCATACGGCGGCGAGTTGTATACACCGAGCGTTGCCACCAACGCATTTACCGCCGCGATGGACGATGACTTCAACACTCCCGAAGCGATTGCCGTGCTGCAGGGACTTGCGCGCGAGCTCAATACCGAACGGACCGCCGGGGGCGACAGTGCCAGGGCCAAACAGCTCGCCTCCGAATTGCGGGCGCTCGGCGGCGTGCTCGGATTGCTCGGTGAGGACGCCGGGAAATTCCTGCGCAGCTCGGCGCCGAATCCTGCGGGCGAGGGCCACGATGGCGCGCCGAGACTGCCCGGCCTTAGCGATGCGGAGATCGATGCTCTCGTCGCGGCGCGCATCGAGGCACGCAAGACGAAGAACTGGCCCGAATCCGATCGCATTCGCGACGCGCTGGTGGCAGGTGGGGTGATCCTGGAAGACAAATCGGGCGGCGTGACCGTCTGGCGCCGCGGTTGAGAGGCCAAATTGACCGGCCACGGGGGGCTCCGTATCATTCGCGCCCCCGTATGCCGGGGTATGTCCCTGGCGGGGTTAGTAAGGCATCGGCGCGGGGCATGGCGCAGTCTGGTAGCGCATCTGCTTTGGGAGCAGAGGGTCGCAGGTTCGAATCCTGCTGCCCCGACCAACCGATGAGCGCCAGGGGGCGTGTAGGGTATCTTTCCGTTCCGGCTGCGCCCGTAGCTCAGTTGGATAGAGCACCGGCCTTCTAAGCCGGTGGTCGCAGGTTCGACTCCTGCCGGGCGCGCCATTTGAAGGTTTAGAGAGTTTTGTTTCTATGGTGGGCGTAGCTCAGCTGGTAGAGCCCCGGGTTGTGATCTCGGCTGTCGTGGGTTCGAGTCCCATCGTCCACCCCATTTTCCGCATCAAGCCCGTTCTGCGGCGGTTTGCCGGCATTGCCCTGCTGGCCGGCAGCGTGGCCAGCGGCCACGCTGCGCCGGTCCCGCAGCTCTTCGTGGCCGGCGATTCGACCGCATCCTCGTACAACACCAATGCGAAGAATCAGCAGGGCTGGGGCGCCGTGTTGCAGCCATATTTCGACGAAACGAAGCTCGAGGTCGTGAATGTCGCGCGCGGCGGTCGCAGCAGCCGCACGTTCATCACCGAAGGTCATTGGGACAAGATGCTTGCCCGGATGCGCGCCGGCGATTTCGTGATCATCCAGTTCGGGCACAACGATTCAGGCGCGCTCAACCAGGAACCGCCAGGCTCGACGCGCCCGCTGCGGGCGCGCGGCACCATCCCGGGGATTGGCGATGAGTCCGAAGAAATCGATAACGTGATCACGGGCAAACACGAAACCGTGTATTCGTTCGGCTGGTATCTGCGCAAGATGATCGCGGACACGCGCGCGAAGGGTGCGACCCCGATCCTGCTCACGTTGACCAAGACCAACCATTGGAATGACGGGCGAATTCCGTGTGCCGCCGATGGCTATCGGCTGTGGACCTGGCAGACAGCGGCGAACGAGAAAACCTCGTTCATCGATCTCACGCGCATCATCGCCGACCGATTTGAGCGTGCAGGGCCGGACACGGTGCAAGCCCAGTTCATCGACGATACGGTGCACACCAATGTCACTGGCGCCGAGGCGAACGCCAGGGACGCGGTCGGCGGTTTGCGCACGCTCAAGGGTTTGCCGTTCCGATCAATGCTGTCGGCGCGTGGGCGCGCCGTCCCGGCCGACCGTGGCAGGACCGGAGAATCGGTCTGCGCGGCGTTAGCGGCGCACTGACTTTCCCCAGAGCTCTTCGTACTTCCAGCCGGTCAGGTCCTCGACCACCGCGCGATTTTCGGCCGTGGGCGCCGTGCCCGACTGCTTCTTGAAGCGCTCGATCTCGTCCATGAGCACGGTGTGCGTGTTGCGATTGAGCTTGAAGCGCAACGAGACGATGAAGCCGAAGAGCATGAGTCCGAGACTGCCGATGATCATGATGGCCACGGCCGTGTTGACTACTTGCACCGGCTGGATCTTGACGTTGCGAATGAGGCCGCTGGCATCGAGGATCGGGCCGACGGCGAAAACCACGGCGGACTGCAACAGCTTGCGGATGAAGGTCATGACGCCGGCGAATGCGCCTTCGCGCCGCCGGCCCGTGACGATTTCATCCACATCGGGCATGTAGTTGTAGACGCTCCAGGGGATGTAGTTGAGAGCGCCGCGCCCGAGGCCGGCGATCAAGGCCACCACGAGGAACCAGCGGATGTCGGTCACCTGCGTGAAGTACAGGAACGCGAAGCCGAGGATGCCGAGAGCAAAGAAGCAGAGCGCGATGCGGTACGAAGCCGCCGCGTGAATGCGCAGGGTGAGCCAGATCGCGAGCCCTACTGAAACGAGCTGGGCCAACGCCATCCAGGTGGTGATGGAAGACGCGGTGGCGACCGAGCCCAGGAACACGAAGGCAATGATGTACGACAGCACGCTGTTCAGGACGTCCTGGCTGATGTAGCCGCCGATGTACATGCCGAGGTGCAGGCGGAATGCGCGGATGCGCAACGTCGCCCACAACTCCTCGAACAGATCGGTGATCACGTGGAACGGAGAGCGCGTCGCTTCATCGGCGCGGGGTGCGATGCTCGCGATCTCCGCACGCGGCCGTTCCCAGGTGAACAGGAACACCGCGAGCGCCACGAACACGAAGAACACCGAGAAGATCACGCCGAGGTAGAGGAAGGTGGCGCCCGATTCCTTGCCGCCCAGATAGGCAATGATCACGCCGGGCAGCCACATCGCCGCAATGTTGGCGATCTGTCCGCAGAGGATGCGCGCGCCCGCGAACTTCGCCTTGGTCTGGTAGTTCGGTGACATCTCCGCGGCCAGCGTCTCGTACGGGATGATCTCCATCGCGTACACCAGCTCGAAGAAGCAGTAGGTGATCAGGTAGTACCAGAAGCTCTGCCCCTCCACCCACATGAGCGCGAAACTCGGGACCAGCGGGATCGCCAGCAGGATGAAGAAGCGGCGGCGGCCGAATTTCTTGCCGAGCCACGTGTTGTGAAAGTGATCGGAGATGTAGCCGATGACGGGCGAGAAAAACGCATCGAGCAGGCGCGCCGTCGCAAAAATAATGGTGGCCTGCGTAGCCGTGAGGCCGCAGAACGTCGTGTAAAAAAACAGGATCCAGAAGCCGATGATCGACATCGCACCGGCACCCAGGAAGTCGTTGCTGCCGTAGGCGAGGTAGTGCCCGAAGTGAACTTTGCGCTGCGATGCGTTCATGCGAATGCGCGCTTGAGCTCGCCGAGCGCGAGAATGGCCATGGCCTGGCCATAGGGCATCGAGGTCAGCGGGATATTGCGATAGCCATCCAGATCGTTGAACACCGGCGTTCCGAACGACACGTTCTTGAGCTCGCCGGTCTTGTCGATGTTGGCGAGCACGGCCTTCACGGCGCGGATGCCGGCGTCTTCATATTCGGCACCGATGTACCCAAGGCGCACCGATTTCAGGATTCCGTAGGCGAAACCAGCGGTGGCCGAGGCTTCCAGGTATGACTTGGAATCGTTGATCAGGGTATGCCACAGGCCGCCGGCATCCTGGTGTTTCACCAGCGTCCGGATCTGCTGCAGGTGCGTCTGAAGCAGGAACTCGCGCAGGCCCTCGCCGCGCGGAAGATCGAGCAGCTCGATGAACTCCGGAATGGCGATGGTCACCCAGCAGTTGCCGCGCGCCCACAGCGCGTCGGCGAAGTTGTGCCGGCCATCGAAGGTCCAGCCGTGGAACCACAGCCCCGTCTTGCGGTCGACCAGGTACTTGATGTGCAACATGAACTGGCGGCGCGCCTCTTCGACGTAGTGCGGCCGGTCTAACAACTTGCCGATTTTGGCGAGCGGCAGAACGCTCATCATCAGCGTGTCGTCCCAGAGTTGCTCGCGGTTCTCGGAGTTGAACACGATGTGCTGGAAGCCCCGCTCCTCCGTGCGCGGCAGGCCGTCCATGAGCCACTCGGCCCATTCATCGAGATAGGGCAGCCAGCCAGGATTCGGGTTCTCCTCGTATAGATAGGCGAGAGTGAGGAACGGCGCGACGGTGTTGATGTTCTTGGTGGGTGGGCCGGCAGCGAGCCGGTCGCGGAACCAGCTGAGCATGATTTCGTGGCAGCGCTCGTCTTGCGTCTGCTGGTAGAACTTGTAGATGCCGTACAGGCCGACGCCGTGCGTCCATTCCCAGTCGTTCCACCCCTTGGTGTCGATGACGCGTCCGTCCGGGAGGCGCAGCAGGAATTCGCCGGAGGTGTCCTTGATCTCCACCAGGTTGCGGATCAGCAGCTGGATGTTGCTGTCGATGTCGGCAGCCTTGATTCCATGAACCAGATTGGGCACGAAAAACTCCTGGAGGAAAGGCTAATCGAGGTGAAATACGGGGACGAGCGGCCATTCATCGGGCCGTCCGTCGGGGTGGGTATGCATCAGATCCTTCATGTAGTCCCACCACTTGCGCATCAGCGGATGGCTCGGAAGTGTCTCGCGCGTATTCCCGTCTCTGAGTTTGAGCACCGCGAACAAGTGCAGCGTTTCCTCATCGAGGAAGATCGAATAGTCGTAGATGCCGGCATTGCGCAGCAGTTGCGAGAGCTCGGGCCAGATTTGGTCGTGGCGCCGCTTGTATTCCGCGCTGCTGCCGGCTTTGAGCTTCATGCGGAACGCGTAGTTCATTTGCCCACCTCACTGAGCACGATGATGGATTTCGCCGGCACTGCCACGCGCAGAGTCCCGTTTTCAACGCGCGCCCCATTGAATGCCGCTGGTTTGACGGCGTTTGGTTTGTCGAAGGTGTTGTGCGCGTCCATGGCGTTGGCCGTGAGGATCGTTCCCAGGAATTTGCCAGCGGAACCGCCCGCCACATCGATGACTCCGGTGACCGCTTCGCGCGGATCGAGGTTCACCAGCGCGATGTGCAATTTGCCGTCGGCGCTGCGTGCAGCCGAGGCAGTGATCGTCGGTGCACTGATCTCGCCCAGTTTGTACTGCGGCGCCGCAAGCTCCACCGGCAGCTGCGTCGCGCCGCGGAACGGCTTGTACATGTGAAACACGTGGTAGGTAGGCGTCACCAGCATCTTTTCCTTGTCGGTGAGGATCATGGCCTGCAGCACGTTGATCACTTGCGCGATGTTGGTCATGCGGACGCGGTCGGCGTGCGCGTGGAAGATGTTGAGATTGATGGCCGCCACCACCGCGTCACGCAGCGTGTTCTGCTGGTAGAGAAAGCCGGGGTTGGTGCCAGCCTCGACGTCGTACCAGGTGCCCCATTCATCGACGTACAAGCCGACTCGCTTCTGCGGATCGTACTTGTCCATGATTTTCGAGTGCTCGGTGACTATCCACTCCATGCGCCAGGTGCGCACGAGCGTCGCCCACCATTCGTCTTCGGTGAATTTCGTCGCCGTGCCTTTGATGTCCCATTTGCCGGTGGGCAGCGTGTAGTAGTGCACGCTGATGGCGTCCATGAACTTCGTGGCCTCGCGCATCAGCACTTCGGTCCAGGGCAGGCCGCTGCCATTGGCGCCGCTCGCGATCCTCAAGGGCTTCGCGCCTTCGGGCGCTTTCATGAAAGTGATGTAGTGGCGATAGAGATCGGCGTAATACTCCGGCCGCATGCCGCCGCCACAGCCCCAGGTTTCATTACCCATCGCGAAGTACTTCACCTTCCACGGCTTGGCGCGGCCGTTCTTGCGGCGCAGCTCGGCGAGCGTCGAGGTGGAATCCGAGGTCATGTACTCGAGCCACTCCGCCATTTCCCGCGGTGTGCCCGTGCCCACGTTGGCGTTCACGTAGGCATCGGCGCCGATGAGCTCCGCGAAGTCCATGAATTCGTGAGTGCCGAAAGAGTTGTCTTCGACCACGCCGCCCCAGTGAGTGTTGACCTTGCGGGGACGGTCCGCGCGCGGCCCGATGCCTTCGCGCCAGTTGTATTCATCGGCGAAGCAGCCGCCGGGCCAGCGCAATACCGGCACGCCCAGTTCCTTGAGCGCGGCGATCACATCGTTGCGATAACCGCGTGTGTTCGGGATCGTGGAGGTTTCGCCGACCCAGATGCCTTCGTAGATCAGCCGGCCGAGATGCTCGGCGAATTGTCCGTAGATGGCCGGGTCGATGACGGCACCCGGCGTATCCGCGCGCACGGTGATGGTCACCGGCGCGGTCGCGGCCATCGATGTGGCGGCGCCAACTAGATAGGCAATACCGGCGAAAACGGACAGTGAACGGCGATGTGTCATGGTGGCGTCAACGTGAGGGTGGATCGGGATTCGCCGCATCGAAACGGCCGGCATCTGCTGCGATGTGCGCGGCGAGTCCGCCTGAGAGTTGCGGGTCCGCGGTACGAATGCCTTCAACCACCATGCGGGCGAGGGCGTACGCGCCGTATTCATTGTGATGCGTCTTGTCGCGGCCGTCGTCGGCGAACGCGCGCGCCGATGTTTCAGGTCCCAGCGCTTCGTAGAAGCGGGTGCTCATCCGGTTGAGGTCGACGAGCGCGACGGATTCTTCTTTAGCCACTGCCCGGACGGCGTCCGGATATTCCCCGAGGCTGGGCATGATGTGTCCCGAAGCATCGAAATTCCGGCGCTCGGGCGAAGTCACGAGCAGGGGCGTCGCGCCGCGGCGGCGCACTTCGGCGATGTAGGTGCGTAACCAGGAGCGGTAAGTGGTCGCCGCCTCCGAATAGGTCTGCGGCCATTGCGTCTTCTGGTCGTTGTGACCGAACTGGATCATCACCCAGTCGCCCGGGCGCAGCGTCGACAGCACCTTGTCGAAACGCAGCTCGGTGACGAAGGACTTCAGCGTCTCGCCCGACTCGGCGTGGTTGGCGACGCCGATGCCTGAGGCAAGGAATCGCGGCAGCATCTGGCCCCAGCTCGCGTTGGGAGCGGTGCCCTGATCGGTCACTGTCGAGTCGCCCGCGAGGTATAGAGTCGGTACTGCCGCGGCCACGATTTTCAAGAAAGCCGGCGATGTGTTACCTGCGAATTCCAGCGTGAGGTTGTCATCCCAGGTGGCACTGTCCAACTCGCGCGGCTTGCGCAGGACGGCTGAGCCGCCGGTGGCATTTGCAGGCAGCTTGGGGAGGTCAGGTGTGCGGACATTCACGATGAAGCTGCGTTCGAGCGGGCCGTCGACCGCGGTGTCCACGAGCATCAGGCGCCGCTGCTCGGCCAACACCCGGATTTCGGTGCGGTTACGGCTCGCGGGGAAACGCAGCGTCACGCGGTAGTTACCTTCGGGAACACGTACCGAGAATTTCGCCGGTGCATCGGGCTCGAAGCCGAATCCGCGCGCCGCGTTAAAAACCGGATGCCCGGCAGCATTCCCATGTGCCGAGAAATCGAAGTCGAAGGACACCGGTGCGGCGAAGGCGGTCCGGCACAGGAGGCAGCAGCCGACGACGGCCGTAAGTCCCCTCATGTTCATGCTCGGCTCCCCCGCCCGCGTACGATTGTGCTTCGATCGAGTTTGATTGCTTTTTATCGTAATTGATCGATTTGTGCCAGCGTTACAGCAGCCGGCAATCGCCCGGCGTTCTTATATATGCGTCGGGGTTGCATAGGCTTCGGCAAATCACTCTGGTACAGTCGCGCCCCCGAAATATGGGGCGTTAGCTCAGTTGGTAGAGCAGCTGACTCTTAATCAGTAGGTCGTAGGTTCGACCCCTACACGCCCCACCACTATTTCGCGCGCGTGCTCCTGAGGCGGCAGGTAAATTCCGCCAATGGCAAAGCAACCTTCCCGCGACGACCCTTCCAAGCCAAAAGCGCACGGTTACGCCTACAAGAAGCAGTTCTATCAAAGCGCTGACGTCGCGGCCGACTATGACGAGCATCGTTTTCGGACCCCCAAGCGCCAGCGGCGCAATGCGCGCAAGTGGAACGCGATTCAGAAGGCACTCAGCCTCACGCAAGGTGTGAAAACCATCGTCGATCTGCCCTGCGGCACCGGCCGCTTCACGGGCAATCTCGCGCGTGCGGGCTACCAGGTCGTCGGCAGCGATATCTCCATCGAGATGATGCAGCAGGCAGCCAAACTGCCGTCCGTGCAGCACGCCAACATCGCCGGCTATGTGCGCGCCGACGCCGAGGCATTGCCGTTCGCCACCAAGTCGGCCGATTGCCTGATGAGCATTCGTTTCCTATTCCACGTGGACAGCGAGACTCGCCGGCGCATGTTGCGCGAGTTCGGCAGGGTGTCGCGCCGCTGGATCATTGCCGACTACCGCCACAAATATTCCTTCCGCTATGGCGTGTGGAAGGTGTCGCGCGCCCTGCGGCTCACCAAGCGGCCGTTCGAGCGCGTCTCCGTGAAGAGCATGAAAGCTGAGTTCGAAGACGCTGGTTTGCGCGTCGCGAAAATCGTTGCGGTCCGCCGCTGGCTCTCGGACAAGTGGGTGGTGCTCGCCGAGGCGGGGCACGTCGATCCAGCGAGCCTCACCGTCAAGCTCCAGGGAACCCAGTACGCCGACCTCACGGTCACCGATAAACTCGGTGAAGGCAAACGTTCAGTGGTGTATCGCGCCCGCTGGCGCGGCCGCGATATCGGACTAAAGGTCTATAAGCCCGCCGCCATCGTCAATCACGCCCGCAAACACGAGCTGCCGCTGGCGGAGTTCGAGCATCGCCGCAACAAGGCGTTCTTCGAGGCGAACGGAATGGCCAAGTACGTGGCCGAGCCGCTCGGGTTCGTCGTTGAGCCAGGATTCCAGATGTCGTTGCAGGAGTGCCTGGACGGCGAGGTGTACTACTTCGCGCAGCGCGACCACGCGGACTTCATCTCACCGCGGTTCATGGAAGATCTCGCCGAGCTCGTGTCCTTGAGCCACCAGGCGAAACTCTACGACATCGACTTGCACGCAATGAACGTGATGGTCGATCGGGGCGCCGGTACGCCGAAGCTGTTCGACTTCAACCAGATTCCGTTCACCGAACGCCCGCAGAATCCTCTCATCGGTCTTGCGCTGAAGCTCGGGCTCCTGGGACGTGAGTCCCGTGACTTGCGCAAACTCAAGCGCTTCAAGAATTTCGATCGCGTCGAGCGGAAGCTGCTCAAGTTCTACAAGAGCAACCCGCAGCCGAGTACTTAGCTGGTCTGCAACACGGGGTCGTTGTCCTCGAGCTTGATGGCGTCTTCAGGAAGCATGGCCGGGATGCCGTCCTTGATCGGATACGCCAGCTTGCTCGTTGGGCAGACGATCAGCTGACGCGCCTCGGAGAAGAACACCGGTGCTTTCGACACTGGGCAGGCGAGCATTTCGATGAGTCTTGAATCCATGGGCAAAGAATAGTTGTTTGTTCAGCCTTGCGCCGCTCTCGTTGTGGTGATGAGCCAGCCAAGGGCCAACGCGACTCCGATGCCGACCACCTGCTGACCGCGGGTCCATTGCACGATGGTGCCGTCCATGGCGGATATGCCTACCGCCGTAATCACGAACCAGATGCCGGTCTGGAGCGTGACGCTCATGATTCCGGCGTTCTGCATGAACTTGATCGCAATGATGTAGGCAGTGATCCCGCCGCAAAATGCGGCCAGGGATGTCAGCGCGACCGGGAGATCGAGCCGTCCGGCCGGCCAGGCGCGCGAGGCGCAGACAAAGCCGCGGGCATCGAGCAGACCGGAGGCGATGGTCAGAAGCCCCACCACGACGAGATTCCCTATTTGACCCATCTTATGTCCCTCCTCCTGGGGCGGCGGAAGCATAGCCAAATCCCGGCAGGTGCGCCCACGGCGCGCAACGCGTACGTCCGGGCTGTAGCTTTAGCTATAATCCGCGCCCCTCGCGCGTGGCCAGCCGCTTCGACGGATCAGGACATGTGGCCTTAAGCGAAAGTGGCGGAACTGGTAGACGCGCTGGATTTAGGTTCCAGTGGGGTAACCCGTGAGAGTTCGAGTCTCTCCTTTCGCACCATTCGCCGGTGTTATTTGTTGGACGAGAAGGAATTGATATGCAGGTTTCTCTGACCGCCACGGGCGGATTGGAACGTCGCTTGGAAGTGGCGATCCCCGCGGCACAAGTCGATGGCGAAGTGTCGCAACGGCTCAACAAGATCTCGCGCACGGCGCGACTCAAGGGCTTTCGCCCCGGCAAGGCGCCGCTCGCGGTGATCCGCCAGCAGTACGGTGAGCAAGTGCACGGCGAGGTCATCAACGACCTCATGCGTAAGTCGTTCTCCGAAGCGGTGGCGCGCGAAAAGCTGAACCCGGCCGGTGGCCCGCGCATCGAACCCATCGCGATGAACCCCGGCGCCGACTTGAAGTACGCCGCCGTGTTCGAAGTGCTTCCCGAAGTAAAGCTGCAACCGGTGAGCGACCTTGCCGTAGAGCGTCCGGTGGCGCAGGTCGCTGACAATGATCTCGACGCCATGATCGACACACTGCGCAAGCAGCGGCCCGTGTTCAACGAGGTGCCGCGCGCCGCAGCGACCAACGATCGTGTGACCGTGGATTTCACCGGCAAGATCGACGGTGCCGAGTTCGATGGCGGCAGCGGCCAGGCTGTGCCCATCGTCATCGGCGCGAATCAGGTCATGAAGGAATTCGAAGACGCACTGCTGGGTGCCTCGGCCGCAGATGCGCGCGAGTTCGACGCGACGTTCGGCGCCGACCACACCAACAAGAAACTCGCCGGCAAGACCGCGACTTTCAGCGTGAAGCTCCTCAAGGTGGAAGAACAGGCCCCGGCGCCGCTCGACGAAGCGTTCGCCAAGGGTTTCGGCATCGCCGACGGCAGCATCGAGAGTCTGCGCAACGAAGTGCGCGCCAACATGGACCGCGAGCTCCAGGAGGCGATTCGTCAGAAGCTGCGTTCGCAGGTGCTGGAAGGCCTGTACACGAAGAATCCGCTCGAGTTGCCGCGCCAGCTCGTCGAAGAGCAGATCCAGGAATTGCAGGTCGAGATGCTGCGTCGCGCCGGCGTGCGTGATGCCAAACAACTGCCGCCGCGCGAGCCTTTCGAGCAACCGGCGCGGCGCCGCGTCGCGCTCAGCCTGCTCATGAGCGAACTGGTGCGCACGGCGAACCTCAAGGTCAGCCGCGAAGCCGTAAGCGAAAAGTTGAACGAACTGGCGGCGTCGTATTCCAACCCAGAGGAAGTGCGACGCGCTTACTTGCAGAATGCCGACACCATGCGTCAAATCGAGGCGCAGGTACTCGAGGCCCAGGCCATCGATTGGGTGCTCAGTCAGGCGAAAGTCACCGATAAGCCCGCCACCTTCACCGAGCTCACGCAGTTCGGTCAGGGCCAGAATTGAAGACGAGAGACGAAGAAACCTAGGAGTCGACGATGAATGAGCGCGCATTGAATCTGGTGCCGATAGTCGTGGAGCAGACCGCGCGTGGCGAACGCTCGTACGACATCTATTCGCGTCTGCTCAAAGAGCGTGTGGTATTCGCCGTGGGTCCGGTCGAGGACTACATGGCCAACGTCATCGTCGCCCAGCTGCTCTTTCTTGAATCGGAAAACCCCGATAAGGACATCGCGCTGTACATCAATTCGCCGGGCGGCTCGGTGAGCTCCGGGCTCGCGATCTACGACACCATGCAGTTCGTCAAACCCGACGTGAGCACGATCTGCATCGGCATGGCCGCCTCGATGGGCGCGGTATTGCTGGCGGGGGGAGCCAAGGGCAAGCGCTTCATGCTGCCGAATTCGCGCGCGATGATTCACCAGCCTTCGGGCGGATATCAGGGCCAGGCCAGTGACATTCACATCCAGGCGCAGGAAATCTTGAAGATTCGCGAGCGGCTCAACGAGATCCTGGCGCGCCACACGGGGCAGACGGTCGACAAGATCAAGCTGGACTCGGAACGCGACAATTTCATGAGTCCCACCGAGGCGATAGCCTATGGCCTCGTGGATAAGTTACTCGACAAGCGCGTGGGAACTCCGACACCGGCCACGCCGTAAGATTCCCAACCACGAGCCCGGCGCAGGCGGCAATTGCGAGCCGGCTCGCAGTTCTCGACAAATCCCGTATAAACAACGGCTTCCGCCAGCGTGCCCCTTGGGTTCTGCGCGGACGCCGTGATATATAGATTCCCAAAGCATGCGGGCGAGGCCTGCAAGCGCCACACGGAGCGACGATGACCGAGGACACTCGCGGACGGCACGACGACGGCAAGCTGTTGTACTGCTCCTTCTGCGGCAAAAGTCAGCACGAAGTACGCAAGCTGATTGCCGGTCCGTCGGTTTTTGTCTGCGACGAATGCGTCGAGCTCTGCAACGACATCATTCGTGAAGAGCTCGAAGACCGCGCCGAGCGAGCGCGCGACAAGCTTCCCAAGCCCTCGGAGATCAAGAAGGTCCTCGACGAATACGTGATCGGCCAGGAGCGCGCGAAAAAGACGCTGTCAGTAGCCGTATACAACCACTACAAGCGCCTGCAGACGCGTGGCGGTACCGCCGGACGTGGAAAAGACGACGTCGAAATCTCCAAGAGCAACATCCTGCTGATCGGCCCCACCGGCTGCGGCAAGACTTTGCTGGCCGAGACTCTGGCCCGCCTGCTCAATGTCCCGTTCACGATCGCCGACGCCACCACGCTGACAGAAGCCGGGTATGTCGGTGAAGACGTCGAAAACATCATCCAGAAGTTGCTGCAGAAGTGCGACTACGACGTCGAGAAGGCGCAGACCGGCATCGTCTACATCGACGAGATCGACAAGATCTCGCGCAAGTCCGACAACCCGTCGATCACGCGTGACGTGTCGGGTGAGGGCGTGCAGCAGGCGCTCCTCAAGCTCATCGAAGGCACCATCGCCTCGGTGCCGCCGCAAGGGGGCCGCAAGCACCCGCAGCAGGAATTCCTGCAGGTCGACACCTCTAACATCCTCTTCATCTGCGGTGGCGCCTTCGCCGGCCTCGAGAAGATCGTCATGAACCGCACGCAGAAGGGCGGCATCGGGTTCACTTCCGAAGTGCGCGACGTGAATACGCGTCCCCACGGCACCGACATCTTCAAAGAAGTCGAGCCGGAAGATCTCATCAAGTATGGCCTCATTCCCGAGTTCGTCGGCCGCCTGCCAGTGGTCGCGACGCTCGAAGAGCTCGATGAGAAGGCCTTGATTTCCATTCTCACCGAGCCGAAGAACGCGCTGACCAAACAGTACCGGCGCCTGTTCGACATGGAAGGGGCCGAACTCGAGTTTCGTGAGGAGGCACTGAGCGCGGTCGCGAAAAAAGCCATGCAGCGCAAGACTGGCGCGCGCGGCTTGCGCACCATCCTCGAGAACGTGCTGCTCGACACCATGTACGAGCTGCCAGGATTGAAGAACGTGTCGAAGGTCGTGGTCGACGACACCGTGATCGAAGGGCATCAGAAGCCCTATGTCGTCTACAAATCCGACACCGCCACCACTACTGACGACGCCGCGCCCCGCCGCGCCTCGGGCGCAGGGTTAAGCTAGGCCTCCGAGCGACGGGCCGCGCTGATTTCGCTGACGCCACTGCACCTACGCGGCGATTTCTTGCCGACTTGTCCTGCAGCGGATCGCGAACTACGTCGCAGGCGTTGAAACGTCCCGGCGTAGCCCCATCTCCCGCGCTACACTTTGACTAAATCCAGCCGACGCCGCTGCATTTTGCAGCGTCACGGCTTCGTGAGGGTGCACTGGTGACCGACTCTCCATCTGTTTCTAAATCAGTTTCCATCCAGGGCCTGCCGGTCCTGCCGCTACGCGACGTAGTGGTGTACCCGCACATGGTCATCCCGCTGTTCGTGGGGCGCGAAAAATCGATCCACGCGCTCGACGTGGCCATGAAGGCCGACAAGCGCATCATGCTCATCGCGCAGAAACAGCCTGACGTCGACGATCCGAAAGCCGACGACCTGTACCGCATCGGCACCGTCGCTTCGATCCTGCAACTGCTCAAACTACCCGACGGTACCGTCAAGGTGCTGGTCGAGGGCGTCGACCGCGCGCGTATCGAAGCCATGCACACCGGCGAGCACTACACGTCCGATGTCACCACCGAACCGGACGCCGACACGTACGACGAGAAAGAGCTCGACGTGCTGGCGCGCTCGGTGATCTCGCAGTTCGAGCAGTACGTGAAGCTCAACAAGAAAGTGCCGCCCGAGGTGCTCACCGCGCTCGCCGGCATCGAGCAGCCCGGCCGCCTGGCGGACACCGTGGCCGCGCACATGGCGCTCAAGCTCCCCGAGAAACAGAAGGTTCTCGAGATCCTCGATGTGCGCAAGCGTCTCGAACACGTGCTCGTCGCCATCGAAGGCGAGATGGACGTGTTGCAGATCGAGAAGCGCATCCGCGGCCGCGTGAAGGCGCAGATGGAGAAAAGTCAGCGCGAGTACTACCTGAATGAGCAGATGAAGGCCATTCAGAAAGAGCTCGGCGAGATGGAAGAGGGCGGCAACGAACTCTCCGACCTCGAGAACCGCATCAAGAAAGCGGGCATGCCCAAAGAGGCGCTCGAGAAAGCCAGTGCCGAGCTCAACAAATTAAAGATGATGTCGCCCATGTCGGCTGAAGCCACCGTGGTGCGCAACTACATCGACTGGCTGGTGAAGGTGCCGTGGAAGAAACGCACCAAGATTCTCAAAGACATTGCGAAAGCAGAGAAAGTGCTCGAGGAAGATCACTTTGGCCTGGAGAAGGTCAAGGAACGCATCGTCGAGTACCTGGCCGTCCAGCAGCGCGTCGACAAGATCAAGGGACCGATCCTTTGTCTCGTCGGACCTCCCGGTGTCGGCAAGACTTCGTTGGGCCAGTCCATCGCGCGCGCCACGAATCGCAAGTTCGTGCGCATGTCGTTGGGTGGCGTGCGTGACGAAGCCGAAATCCGCGGCCATCGGCGCACCTACATCGGTTCCATGCCCGGCAAGATCGTGCAGAACATGGCGAAGACCGCCGTGCACAATCCGCTGTTCCTGCTCGACGAGATCGACAAGATGTCGATGGACTTCCGCGGCGACCCGTCCTCGGCGCTGCTCGAAGTGCTCGACCCCGAGCAGAACTCCACCTTCGCCGACCATTACCTCGAGGTCGATCTCGACCTGTCGCAGGTGATGTTCGTCTGCACGGCCAACACGCTGAACATCCCGGCGCCGCTGCTCGATCGCATGGAAGTGATTCGTCTGCCCGGCTATACGGAAGACGAGAAACTCAACATTGCGAAGAAGTACCTGCTGCCCAAGCAGGTCAAGCAAAACGGGCTCAAGCCCGAAGAGCTCAAAGTCCACGACGACGTCATCCTCGACATCATTCGCTACTACACGCGTGAAGCGGGCGTACGTAATCTCGAGCGCGAGCTCGCGCGCATCTGCCGCAAGGCCGTGAAGCAGCTGCTGATGGCGGCGAAGAAAGCGGAGCCGAAGAAGGGAGAAAAATCGGAGAAGGCCGGCGACAAGCAGATCAGCGTCGCCGCGAAGAATCTCGACAAGTTCCTGGGCGTGCGCCGGTTCCGCTACGGCAAGGCCGAAGAGGAAAACCGCATCGGTCATGTCACCGGTCTCGCCTGGACGGAAGTTGGCGGCGAGCTGCTTACCATCGAAGCGGCTGTGGTGCCCGGCAAGGGCAAGCTGCAGCACACCGGCCAGCTGGGCGAGGTCATGCAGGAGTCGATCCAGGCCGCGATGACGGTGGTGCGCAGCCGCGCCAATGTGCTCGGCATCGATCCGGACTTCTATCAGAAGCATGACGTGCATTTGCACATGCCCGAGGGCGCCACGCCGAAAGACGGTCCGTCCGCGGGTATCGGAATGTGCACGGCGCTGGTGTCGGCGCTCACCAAGATTCCGGTACGTTCTGACGTCGCCATGACCGGCGAGATCACGCTGCGTGGTGAAGTGCTTCCGATCGGCGGCCTCAAGGAGAAACTCCTCGCGGCGCATCGCGGCGGCATCACCACCGTGCTGATCCCGGTCGACAACGAAAAGGACCTGGCCGAGATTCCCGACAACATCAAGGGCAAGCTCGAAATCCGACCGGTGAAATGGATCGATGAAGTGTTCGAGATCGCACTGGCCAGCCAGCCCACACCTCGCCTGCCGGTGCCACCGGTGGTCGCGGAAAAGCGTACGCGACGCACGGGCCGCCGCGGCACGAAGCAGGTCCAGGCGCACTGAGGCTTGTCACGGGCTGCGCCCGGCTTGCCCTTCCGTCCCCCGAAACGATCCGATAGACTGCGCGGCCTTTCGCGGGCGGCCGAGCGGGTGCTTAGCTCAGCGGTAGAGCATCGCCCTTACAAGGCGAGGGTCGGGGGTTCGAAACCCTCAGCACCCACCAAAATTGGAGCGGTAGTTCAGTTGGTTAGAATACCGGCCTGTCACGCCGGGGGTCGCGGGTTCGAGTCCCGTCCGCTCCGCCAATCTTTTAGGCTTGCTTTCGGGACCTTTGATGCTGCAACGAATACGTGATGGTCTGCAGGGCCAGAAATGGCTTGCCTTCGGGCTGCTCGGCCTCATCGGCGCCACGTTCGTTTTCTGGGGCGGCACCAGTTCCCTCGACTCCTCCGGTGTCGCCAACAGTGCGGTTGCCGAAGTGGACGGCATCGAGATTCCCGCGGCCGAGGCCAACCGGGAATGGAGCGAAACTCAGGCGCGCTGGTCGCGCCAATTCAACACCGAGATTCCGGCCGAGCAGCGCGCGGCGATGCAGCAGAACATTCTCGATCGCCTGATATTGATGAAGCTGATCGAGAAACGGATGCACGACGAGCGCTACCGCGTGAGTCAGGCCAACGTGCTCGCCCAGTTCCAGAAAGATCCCAATTTCCAGGGGCCGGAAGGCAAGTTCGATGCCACGACGGCGCGCCTGGCGCTGGCGCAGATGAACAAGTCGGAGACCGAGTACTTCGCCGATACCCGCAGGGACATTCTGATCAACCAATTGCAGCAGGGCATCGGCGGGTCGTATTTCCTCACGCGTTCGGAAGCGCAGCGCCTGTTCAACCTCGAGAACGAAGAGCGCGAGGTGCAGTACGCGCAACTCGCGGCCGACAAGTTCGCCGGCACCGAACCCATCGACGATGCGGCCGTCAAGGCGTACTACGACAAGAACGGCGATCGCTTCATGACCACCGAATCGGTGGCGCTGGAATACGCCGAGTTGCGCCTGGAGCAGTTGGCCACCCAGGTGGCGCCCACCGAGGCCGACCTGCAGAAAATCTACGACGACAATCGGGCGAGCTACGTACTCGATGAGCGCCGGCGTGCCCGGCACATCGTCATTGCCCTGAATGGCGAAACCCAGAATGGCGAAAACCAGAATGGCGAAAACCAGAACGCTGGTGACGCCGCGGCTCTCAAGAAGGCCGAGAGCGTTGCCGCCGAGGCGCGCACCGGCAAGGACTTCGCCGAGCTTGCCAAAAAATACTCCGCCGACGCGACCGCGGGCCAGGGCGGCGATCTTGGCTTCGTGCTCAAGAAAGATTTCGAGGGTCCGATTGGCGACACACTCTTTGCCATGAAGGTGGGTGAGGTGTCGGCGCCCGTGAAGTCGCAGTTCGGCTATCACATCCTCAAGCTCGAAGAGGTCCAGGCCGGTATCGCCAAGCCGTTCGCCGAAGTGCGCGCCGAGCTCGATTCACAGTATCGCCAGGACCGCGCCGCGGATCTGTTCGGTGAACGGCAGGAGCAGATTTCCGAGCGCATCGAAAAAGGCGCGACCGACATCGACCATCTGGCACAGGAGCTTGGTCTCACGCGTGGATCGATACCGGAATTCCTGCGCGGCGGTGGCGCGGAGCCGCTGGGCTCGAGCGTCGACCTTCAGCAGACGGTATTCAGCGACGCCACGCTCAATCAGGGCAGGATCGGCGGCCCGGTCGGGCTCGGCGAAGATCGTCTCGTGTTGGTGAAGGTCACCGCGCATCACAAGGCAGTGGTCAAACCGCTCACCGTCGTCAACGACGAAATCGTTGCGTTGCTCAAGCAGGAGCGCGGAGTCGCAGCGGCCAAGGCCGCCGCGGACGCTGCGCTCGCCAAGCTCGCCGCGGGCGAAAAGCTCGACGCGCTGGCAAAGACGCTGAACATCGCCGTCGAGCCGGCGCGCTTCGTGAGCCGCGGCGACCCATCGATCCCGGCGGCGCTGCGCACCGCGATCTTCGAAGCCCCCCGACCGACTGAAACTCCCGTCATCAAGTCGGCAACGCTCGATGACGGTTCAACCGCGTTGTTCGTCGTCACGCGCACGCGCGTGGCCGACACCAGCGCGAATCCGATGCTGGCGCAACAGCAGGACGCCATGCTGAAGCAGCGTCTGGCGCAAGGCGAGCTGGCCACATATGTCACCGAGGCCAAGCGCAAGGCGAAGATCGTCAAGAATCTGAGCGCTTTCGAGTAACTCCAAATGGGGGCGTCAGGCACGGACTCGAAACCGGCTCCCGTCATACCGATTCTGGTCGCAATGTTCGCCGGCGCCTTGGCCGGCTGGCTGCTGCGCAAGTATGGAGCCCATCTGGGCGGCTTCGACTTCCTGTCGCTGCTCGACCTCGTCGGCACCATGTTCATCAATCTGCTGAAGATGATCATCGTGCCGCTGATCCTCGCGTCGGTGATCACCGGCGTCGCGTCGCTGGGTTCCGGGCCAGACCTCGGGCGTCTCGGCAGCAAGACCCTGGCCTTCTACGTGATCACCACGCTGATCGCCGTGCTGATCGCGCTGATGTTGGTGAATTTCATCGAGCCCGGCATGGAAGACGGCGTGCCGGTAGGCGACAAGCTCGCGCTCACCGCTGACGCTGCGCAGGTGACCGAAGGCGTCAAGGCGCGCGCCGACACCAGCGTGCTCGACACCATCAAGGGCATCGTGCCGTCCAACATCCTCGAAGCCGCGGTCAACACCAAGTTGCTCGCGCTCGTGTTCTTCTCGGTGCTTTTCGGCTTCTTCCTTGCGCGCATCGAGCAGCCTCACCAGGGCATGGTCATGAGTTTCTGGCAGGGCATTTTCCAGATCATGATGCGCATCACCGGCTGGGTGATGATGCTCGCACCCATCGGCGTGTTCGCGCTGATTGCCAAGGTGGTGGCCATTTCAGGATTCGCCGGCGCCCCGCATTTGCTGCTGTTCGCCGGCTGCGTGGTGGCGGGATTGCTCATCTACGGGTTCGTCGCGCTGCCGATCCTGCTCGCGCTCGTGGCGCGCGTGAATCCGTGGCGGTTGTTCCCAGCCATGGCACCCGCGCTGCTGACCGCGTTCTCCACGGCCTCGTCGTCCGCCACGTTGCCGCTGTCACTGAATTGCCTGGAGAAACGAGCGAAGGTTTCCGAGCGCATCGCCGGCTTCGTCATGCCGCTCGGCGCGTCGGTGAATCATGCCGGCAGCGCGCTGTACGAATGCGCCGCGGCCATGTTCATCGCCCAGGCCTACGGACTCCACCTGTCGTTCAGCACGCAGTTCACCGTCGTGGTGCTTGCGCTGATCACCTCGATGGGCATCGCGGGAATTCCCGCTGCCTCGCTCGTGGGCATCGCCATCATTCTCGCCGCCGTCGGGCTGCCCGCCGAGGCCATCGGCGTGTTGCTGGTGTTCGATCGCCTGCTCGACATGTGCCGCACGGCCATCAACGTGCTCGCCGACGCGGCCTGCACGGTGATCGTTGCACGTCTCGAAGGCGAGACGGGAATTCTCCCAGCACCAGAGCCGTCGGTCGCACCAGCCGTGCCGTCGGCCTGATGGCCCGCATCCAGCGCCGGCGCTTTCTCACCTGCCTGGGAACGGGCGCCGCCACTGCCGCGTTGTCGCGCGGACTCCGCGCGGCAGCCGCATCGCGGCAGCGGCCTAACATCCTGTTCATTCTCGCCGACGATCTCGGTTTCGCGGATTTGAGCTGCTACGGACGGCGTGACTACCAGACGCCGGTACTCGATGAGCTTGCCGCGGAGGGCATGCGGTTCACGCAGGCGTATGCCAATTCGCCGGTCTGCTCGCCGACGCGCCTCGCGCTGGCGACCGGCCGCTACCAGTACCGGCTCGATGCCGGGCTCGAGGAACCGATTGGCGGCGCGAACGCCGGGGGAGTGCCGCCGGGCCTGTCGCCGGCGCTTCCGACGCTGCCGTCGTTGATGCGCCGCGCGAACTATCGCACTGCGCTGATCGGCAAGTGGCACCTTGGCGCGCTGCCTAACTACGGCCCGCTCAAGAGCGGTTACGACACGTTCTTTGGCATTTCCGGAGGCGGTGCCGACTACGTGTCGCACACCTCGCCTTCGCGCGGAGCGCCGGATCTCTACGACGGGGAGCAGCTGACCAAAGCAAGCGGGTATCTCACCGACTTGCTGAGTGACAAGGCCGTCGAATACGTGCGGGACGCGCATCGCCACGACGCTCCTTTCATGCTGTCGTTGCACTACACGGCGCCTCACTGGCCATGGCAGGCGCCAGGCGACGGACCGGTAACCAAGGAGCGGGCGCTGTTTCACTTCGAAGGCGGATCGCTCGGCCTGTACGCGCGCATGGTGCGCTCGATGGACGCCGGGATCGGGCGCGTGCTCGCCGCCTTGCGGCTGGCGAAACTCGATCGTTCGACGCTCGTTGTGTTCACCAGCGACAACGGGGGCGAGCGTTTCTCGGACAACTGGCCTTTCAGCGGGCAGAAGCTGGATCTGCTCGAGGGCGGAATACGCGTGCCGCAGATCGCGCGCTGGAAAGGCGAGTTGCCGGCCGGATCGATCACCGACCAGGTGATGATCACCATGGACTGGCTGCCGACGCTGCTTGCGTTGGGCGAGGGCGCCGCCGATGGTGGTTTCCCGCTCGACGGAATGGATCTGTCGGCGCTGCTGCGCGGTGCGCGGCGCGTCGTGCCGCGCACGCTGTACTGGCGCATGAACTACCGCCGCCAGGCGGCGATGCGCACCGGGGACTGGAAATACCTGCGCATCGGTGAGTCAGAATTCCTCTTCGACCTCGCCAACGATGCCCGTGAGCGTGCCAATCGGCGCAAGGACGAGCCAGCGCGGTTCGCCGCACTCAAGTCGCAATGGGAATCGTGGAACGCGCAGATGCTTCCACTGCCGCCGTCGACGCCACGTGACTATGACGGCAACGATCTCGCCGGCTACTACGACTCCCCGCCGTAGCGCCCGGATACGCCTCAGCTCAGGCTACCCTTCCGCTTCCTGGGGGAAACTCATGCCGACGGTGCTGAAACCGCCATCCACATAGAGAATCTCGCCGGTGATCCCGTTGGCGAGATCCGAGCACAGGAACGCAGCCGCGTTACCCACGTCGTCCAGAGTCACGTTGCGGCGCAGCGGCGCCACATCTGCGACGCGGCTCAACATCTTGCGGAAGCCGGCAATGCCGGCCGCGGCCAGTGTCTTGATGGGACCGGCTGAAATGCCGTTGACCCGGATGTTGTTGGGGCCCATGTCTGCCGCGAGGAAGCGCACGTTGGCTTCCAGGCTCGCCTTGGCGAGCCCCATCACGTTGTAGCTCGGGATCGACTTCACCGCGCCGAGATACGACAGCGTGAGGATGGCAGCCGCGCGGCCCGCCATGAGTGGTTGTGCGGCGCGTGCGAGAGCGGTGAGGCTGTAGCTCGAGACATCGTGTGCGACTTTGAACGCTTCGCGCGAGGTGCTTTCGACGAAGCCACCCGCCAGCGCCTCACGGGGCGCATAGGCGACCGCGTGCACGACGATATCGAGTGAGCCCCAGGCCTGTTTGATGGCGGCGAACGCGGTGTCGATCTCGGCGTCGTTGGTGACGTCGAGCTGCATGGTGAGTTTGGAGCCGAGCGACTCGGCCAGCGGCTGCACGCGCTCCTTGAACTTCTCGTTGACGTACGAGAAGGCGAGCTCGGCGCCTTCGCGGTGCATGGCCTGGGCAATGCCCCAGGCGATGGAACGATCGGACGCAACGCCGACGATGAGCGCGCGCTTTCCGCTCAGGAAACCCATGTGTATCCCCAATGTGGAGTTGACGAAGGCCGGCATTCTGCCAGCCCCGCCATCGCCAGGGGTCGAAATCAGTGCCGGCGGACGTTCACCAGGAGCTTCTGGCCGGGCCGCAGCGTGGTCTGCTTGCTGATGCCATTCCAGTTGACGAGATCCGACACGGTGACGCCAAAGACCTTGGCGATGCGCGACAGCGTGTCGCCGCTGCGCACCTTGTAGGAAACCTCGCGCGAGCTGCCTGAAGACGAAGGCTTCTTCGCCGCAGAGGCCCGCGTATTCAATACGAGTTTCTGTCCGGCCCGCAGCGTGTCGCCAGCGCCCATGCCGTTCAGGCGCGCGAGCGTCGCAACATCCATGCGATTGCGTTTGGCGATGCGCCACAGCGAGTCCCCGCTGCGCACTACGTGCACGCCGGGACGACGCGAACTACGACCCCCATGGCCATCGACGCGAGCCGCGGCGAGCATGACCTTGGCCGGTAGATTGACCACCGCCGTAGGGACACGCAGTTCGCTGCCGACCACGAGCGGCGCGCCGTTTTCCAGACTGTTCATGTCGCGCACTACGATCGCCTGGGTCTTGTATTTCTTGGCGATCGAGGCCACCGACTCGCCCGACTTCACCTTGTGCAGGGACACGCGCACGCGCTCGTCCTGACTCAGCAGGTCGAGATTCCTCTTGAAAGCATCCGCGGTATCGCGCGGCAGCAGCAGGAAGTGCGGGCCCGCCGGATCCGTCGCCCAGCGATGGAATCCCGGATTGAGCTCATACACCTCATCGAGCGTGATGCCCGCGAGCTCGGCCGCCAGCGTCAGGTCGAGCTGGCCGCCGGTTTCGACGCGCACGAAGTAGGGCTCATTGGGAATCGGGCTGAATGCGATCCCGAAATCCTCCGGGTTGGCGACCAGGCGGCGCATTGCCATCAGCTTCGGCACGTAGGCGCGGGTTTCGGCCGGCAGGCGCAGGCTGAAGAAATCCACCGGCTTGCCCGCGGCGCGATTTGCGTTGACTTCCCGCTGTACGCGGAACTCGCCGCAGTTGTAGGCGGCGATGGCTAACAACCAGTCGTCGAAGAATTCGTCGTGCATGTACTGCAGGTAGTCGAGCGCGGCGCGGGTCGAGGCGAGCACGTCGCGGCGGCCGTCATACCACCAGTCCTGCTTCAACCCGAAGCGCTCGCCGGTGCCCGGCATGAATTGCCACAGGCCATTGGCGCGCACCCACGACAATGCATACGGCTCGAAAGCGCTCTCGACCACCGGCAGCAACGCGAGCTCGAGCGGCATGCCGCGCGCCTCGATCTCTTTGACGATGTGGTGCATGTACGGGATCGCGCGTCCGAAGACACGTTCGAGGTACTGCGGATTGTTGGCGTAGAAGGCCAGCTGCTGGTCGATCTGGCGCGATTCGACATCTTCGAGCTTGAAGCCGGCGCGCATGCGATCGAAGACATCCGGATATTGCTCAGGCGTGAGGCCGGCGATCGTGTGCGACGAATCTTCGGGCGGGGCGGCCGCCTCAGGGACTTCCACGACGGCAAGGTCGGGCGACAGGTCGGCCGTCACCAGGGTGGCGGCCGGCTTGGCGGTCCCTGCGGACGCCACCGGAGCGGGCTTCGAGGTCGTTGTCGCCGGGATCGACGAGGAGGCCGGCTGCGACTGCGCGTCGGCCGCCACGGAAACCGGGACAGGGCCTTCCTCGGGGGAGTTCGGAGCGGTGGCACAGCCGCCCGCCAGGGTGGCGGCAATAAGAACCAGTGGCGCACCCAAGCGCCAATTCGTGAACCCTTCGCTCAATTCACACCCCCAGGGGGAACGCCGCAGGACCGTCTTTCCGACCGATGACGGTACTTGTTCGAGGTAAAGTATTTAAGCCGTAAGTTCACAAGATTGCTACCTTTTTTGTGATCTAATTCACGCCGTTTGTGACACACGCCACCGCATCTGCTGCCGCTGAATCCTGGTTAGGTTCCGGGTTGGGACAGGCTGTGCTACAGGCGGAATCCGAGCTCATGTCAGAAGCCTTGGACGATGTTTTCGGCTGGGAGTTGCTTCAGCTCGGAACATGGGGGCCTCGAGAGGCGTTGCTGGCAGGTTGTCGCACGCGCCGCCACGCGGTTGTATCCAACGGCCGGGTCAATGGCCAGGTAAAAATCGCTGACGCCGACATAGGCGCGCGCTTATCGCAACTGCCGATCGCCAACGGCGCCGTTGACGCCGTGGTCCTGCCGCACACCCTGGAATTCGAAACCGATCCCTACGCCGTCGTGCGCGAGGCGGATCGCGTGCTCGCAGGCGAAGGACAGCTTTTGGTGCTGGGTTTCCGGCCCTTCAGCCTCTGGGGCTTTCGCAGCCGCGCGATCAGCCGCGGTTATCCACCGGGCCTCAAACGCATGTTGGGTGCGCGGCGAATCGCCGACTGGCTCGAGCTGCTCGGATATGACATATCGCTGACGCGCAACTATCTATTCACTCCGCCTTGGGGCGGCAGCGCGCCTCGTCCCGGCGTGCCTTCATCGCTGCTGCGCCGTGGCTGGATCAAGCCCTGGCCGGCCGGTGCGTATCTCATCAAGGCGCGCAAGCGCGTCTACACGCTCACGCCGATTCGGCCGAAGGTGCGCGAGCGCGCGCAACCCATCGGCGGACTGGTCGAGCCCAGCTCGACGCGTTCCAGCTCCTGATGGCCCGTGGCTGATGGCCCAGGCGGTCGAGATCTATACCGACGGGGCGTGTCGCGGCAATCCTGGACCAGGAGGTTGGGCGGCGCTGCTCATCGCCGGCACCAATGAGCGCGAGATCTCCGGTGCGGAAACGCTGACCACCAACAACCGCATGGAGCTCACGGCGGTAATTCGCGCGCTCGAGGCGCTCAAGCGCCCTGTAAAGGGCGACGTGTATACGGACTCGCAATATGTGCGCAAAGGCATCCTCGAATGGATGCCGCAGTGGAAAGCGCGTGGCTGGAAGACCGCCGACAAGAAGCCCGTGAAGAACCAGGATCTGTGGCTGGCGCTCGATGAGCTCGTACTTCGTCACGAGCTCGCATGGCATTGGGTCAAGGGCCACTCCGGCAATGCCGGCAACGAGCGCGTCGACGCGCTCGCCAATCGCGCGATCGATGCGCTCGTTGAGTAGACTTGCCCCATGCGCCAGATAGTCCTTGACGTCGAAACGACCGGCCTCGATGCGAGCGCCGGGCATCGCATCATCGAAATCGGCTGCGTGGAGCTCGCCAATCGGCGTCCGACGGGCCAGAAATTTCATCGTTTCCTCAATCCGGAACGTGAGATCGACGCCGGTGCGCTCGCCGTGCACGGCATCGAGCTTGCCCGCCTGCAGCAGGCGCCGAAATTCGCCGACATCGTCACCGAGCTGACAGCTTTCATCAGCGGCGCGGAACTCATCATTCACAACGCCCCGTTCGACGTCGCGTTCCTCGATGCGGAGTTCGCGCGGCTCGGAGAATCGTGCACGGTCATCGGCATCTGCAAGGTGCTCGACACGCTGGCGCTGGCGCGCAGCCTGCATCCGGGGCAGCGCAACAGCCTCGATGCGCTGTGCAAGCGCTACAGCGTCGACAACACCAAGCGCGAGCTGCACGGCGCATTGCTCGACGCGGGCATTCTCGTCGACGTCTACCTCGCCATGACGGGCGGGCAAAGCGCTCTGGCGCTCGACACGAGCGGTGGGCGCGCGGAGGCCGTGCGCAGCGGCGTGGCGATGGTGCCGGCGCGGGGTCCAGGAATCATCCTCGTGGTTCCTGGCGCGAGTGCCGAGGAGCTGCGGCAGCACGAGGCGATGCTCGACCTGATCCACAAGTCGAGCGGTGGCAAGACGGTCTGGCGGGCAGCCAGTTCGGTCGCTTGCTGAGCCAGATCGCGATCGAACGCACAGAAATCATCGATCCGATGGTCGAAGGCCTCGCTTTCTGCCCCTCCGCACCTGCAAGATCGCCGCCGCAATTGCGCCCAAGCGCTTAAAAGAGAACGGAAAAATCATGGAATTGAGCATGAGAGGCTGTCGTATCGGTGTTGTCGGGTTGGGCTACGTCGGGCTTCCACTCGCGGTCGAGTTCGGCAAGCAGTTCGACACGGTAGGTTTCGATATCAAGGCGGATCGGATCGCTGACCTCAAGAAGGGCAAAGACAGCACTCTGGAATGTTCTTCCGCGGAGCTTCGCGAGGCGCGCAAGCTGAAATATTCGACCAGCCTGAAGGACCTCGGACGCTGCAGCGTGTTCATCATTACGGTTCCGACGCCGATCGATCGCTACAACCGGCCCGATCTCACGCCGCTCGAACGCTCGAGCGAGACGGTCGGCAAGGTGCTCAAGAAAGGCGACGTCGTTATTTACGAGTCCACCGTGTATCCGGGCTGCACCGAAGAAATCTGCATTCCGATTCTCGAGCGCGAGTCGGGACTGAAGTTCAACAAGGATTTTTTCGCCGGCTACAGTCCCGAACGCATCAACCCGGGCGACAAGGAACATCGTCTGCCATCGATCAAGAAGGTGACGTCGGGTTCGACGCCCGAAACTGCCGACTTCGTCGACAAGCTGTATTCATCCATCGTGCACGCCGGCACTCACAAGGCGTCGAGCATTCGCGTGGCCGAAGCCGCCAAGGTCATCGAGAACACTCAGCGCGACGTGAACATCGCGCTCATCAACGAACTCGCGCTCATCTTCAACCGTCTGGGCATCGACACCGAGGAAGTGCTACTGGCCGCGGGCAGCAAGTGGAATTTCCTGCCGTTCCGCCCGGGGCTTGTCGGCGGCCACTGCATAGGCGTCGATCCTTACTACCTGACCCACAAAGCGCAGGAAATCGGTTTCCATCCGGAGATGATCCTCGCGGGCCGGCGTCTCAACGACAGCATGGCTAACTACGTGGCCGGGCAGGTCGTGAAGCTGATGTCGGGCAAGAAGATCCTGGTGAAGGGCTCGCGAATCCTGGTGTTGGGGCTCACGTTCAAGGAAAACTGCCCGGACCTGCGCAACTCGAAGGTTGCGGACGTAGTGCGCGAGCTCAAGAATTACGGCGCCAAGGTCGATGTCTACGACCCGTGGATCGATCGCGACGAGGCCGAGCACGAATACGGCATCCGCCCGATCAAGACGATGCGCGATGGCGCTTACGACGCGGCGGTGCTTGCCGTAGGGCACAAGGAGTTCCGCGATCAGGGCATTGCCAGCATCCGCAAGGCGTGCAAGAAGTCGCACGTGGTCTACGATATCAAGTACCTTTTCCCCGCCGCCGAAGTTGACGGTCGCCTGTAGTTGACTGTGCGAGAACAACCTTGAAGATTTTGCTGACCGGCGCCGCCGGATTTATCGGTTCGCACGTGGCGCAGAAGCTGCTGGCGCGTGGCGATGAAGTCGTCGGGCTCGACAACCTCAACGATTACTACGATCCGAATCTCAAGCGCGCACGCCTCGCGATCCTCGAGCGGCAGACGAAGTTTCGGTTCGTGAAGATGGATCTCGCCGACAAGGGCGGCATGAAGTCGCTGTTCGCGCGCGAGAAATTTCCGCGCGTCATCCACCTGGCCGCGCAGGCGGGCGTGCGTTATTCGCTCGAGAACCCCCAAGCGTACATCGACAGCAATGTCACCGGCACGCTCAACGTGCTCGAGGGCTGCCGTTACAACAATGCCGAGCATCTGGTATTCGCCTCCACCAGCTCGGTGTACGGCCTCAACACCAACATGCCGTTCTCGGTGCACAACGGCGTCGACCATCCGCTGTCGCTGTACGCAACGACCAAGCGCGCGAATGAGCTGATGGCGCACAACTACGCGGCGTTGTTCAAACTACCGGTGACAGGTCTGCGTTTCTTCACGGTCTATGGTCCGTGGGGCCGGCCCGACATGGCGCTGTTCCTCTTCACGAAGAACATACTCGAAGGCAAGCCCATCGACGTGTTCAATCATGGCCACCACAAGCGAGACTTCACCTTCGTCGAAGACATCGCCGAGGGAGTGGTGCGTGCCTGCGATCGCGTTGCGGCGCCTAACAACGAGTGGAGCGGCGACAATCCGGACCCGGCCACCAGCAGCGCGCCGTTCCGCATCTACAACATCGGCAACAACGCGCCGGTCGATCTGTCGCGCTACATCGAGGTGCTCGAAGACTGCCTCGGCAAGAAGGCGGTGAAGAACATGCTGCCGCTGCAGGCTGGCGACGTGCCCGACACCTACGCTGACGTCGAAGACCTGGTGCGCGACGTGGGCTACAAGCCGGCGACGCCGGTGGAAGTCGGAATCCGCCGCTTCGTCGACTGGTACCTCGAGTACTACAAGACCAACGCGCAGCCGCCCACCCGGGTGACCAACCTCGGTTGACCGCTCTCGATAGACGATCGGGTAAAGTGCGGCACCGTGAAAGTCCCGCTCCTCGATCTGAAGCCGCAGTACCAGGCGCTCAAACCCGAGCTCGATGCAGCATTGCTGCGCGTCGCCGAATCGCAATATTTCATCCTCGGCCCGGAAGTGAAATCGCTCGAGGCCGCCACCGCCGCCTATTCGGGCTGCAAGTTCGGTATCGGCATTTCCTCGGGCACCGACGCGTTGCTCGTTGCGCTCATGGCGTTGAACATCGGCGCGGGTGACGAAGTCATCACCAGCCCGTACACGTTTTTCGCCACCGCCGGCACCATCGCACGCGTCGGCGCGCGTCCACTGTTCGTCGACATCGAGCCCGAGACATTCAACATCTCGCCGGCGGCCATCGAAAAATTCATCGACACCCAATGCGAAACCCGCGCGGGCGTGTTGTTCAATCGCGCCACGGGCGGGCGGGTGCGCTCCATCATGCCCGTGCACCTGTACGGGCAAATGGCCGACATGACGCCTATCAAGGCGATTGCGCAACGCCATCAACTGTCGATCATCGAAGATGCGGCGCAGGCGATCGGCTCGGAAGACGAGCTCGGCCGGCGCGCCTGTTCGATCGGCGACGTGGGGTGCCTGTCGTTCTTCCCGACCAAGAACCTCGGCGCCTTTGGTGATGCCGGCGCCTGCGTGACCAACGACGCGGCGCTCGCCGCCAGGCTGATGAAGCTGCGTGTCCACGGCATGGAGCCGAAGTACTACCACGAGCTCATCGGCGGCAATTTCCGCCTCGACGAAATCCAGGCCGCGGTGCTCAACGTGAAGTTGCCGCACCTCGATTCATGGAGTGCCGCGCGCCAGCGCAATGCGGCGTTTTATGACGCGGCGTTCGCGGCCGCCGGCCTGCGCGGCCGAGTGATGACCCCGCCGCCGCCGGCACGCGGCGCGCGCCACATCTACAACCAGTACTGCATACGCGTCGAACGGCGTGACGAATTGCGCGGTTGGCTCACGGAGCACGGTGTCGGCGCGGAAATCTACTACCCGCTAGCAGCTGCACATGCAGCAGTGTTTTGCATACCTCGGTCACAAGCCGCAGGACTTTCCCGAGTCATTGCGCGCTTCGCAGGAGACGCTGGCGCTGCCGATCTACCCGGAGCTGTCGGAGTCGCAATTACAGTACGTTGTCGACACCGTCGCGGCCCTGTTTCGCAGGTAACAACGCGCAAGAGACGCGTTACGGGGCAGCGAGCGGATTGCGGATATTGATCTCACCAAACCGGCCGAAGTCCCGGTCTGCGGTCAAAAGCTCACGCACGCCGTGATGAATGCAGAGCGCCGCGACGCGGCCATCGTGAATCCGAGGCCCGGTTACCTTTGCCCGTTCCAGGACGCGACCGAGGACCTCCCAATAGCCTGCCGTCTCCGCCAGCACCACCAGAGTCGGTGATTCGAGCCAGGCGGAGATTTGCTCCAGCGCCTTCGGCAGCGGTGTCGGTGGAGAAAAGATGCGTTCGTGAGTAACGATCGCCAGGAACTCATGCAGACAGGCCGATGGCAGTGCCCACGAACCAGTGCCCTCCGCGAGCTCCCGCATGCACGCAGCGGCAGGGGCGTACCAAGGACTGTCGCGGCGATGTGCGTAGACCAGGATATTCGTATCGACCGCGATCAATCGCCACGACCTTCATAGCTGCGCGCGCGGATCTCATCCCACGAGTGACTGGCAGAGTCCGGATGCATGCCCTTGCCGCTGATGCTTGCATCGCGCAGTTTGAACGCGCGGCGCGTGCGGCGTTCCGACAGCACCAGTTGCAGTCCGCGCTCCACGAGCGCGCGCACAGTCGTGCCCTCCACGCGCGCCAAAGCTTTCGCTTCCTTCAGCAACGGGCTGGCGATTTCCAGGGTGGTCTTCATATGGGCAGCCATCCTATTGTATATGGGTACCCATATCAATTTGCCAGTCATGCCCCAAAAAAGTAACACGCCGGCACATTTATATATGCGCGCAAACCTCATGGAATCAGCGAGTTTCACCGCCTGCCGTTTCGGCGTGGCGGCTCCCGCTGAGTCGCAACTTGACTAGGTTGTCGATACCATCGCGGCCCCATGGCCCATGACAACCTGACCGCCGCGTGGCATGCCCTTCAGGCGCGCGCCGCTCAAACCCGTACCGTGAGCCTGCGCACGCTGCGCGACGGCGATCCGGCGCGTGGCAGCCGCTTTGCGCACGAGGCGGCCGGGCTCTATCTGGATTTCTCGCGCCAGCGCATCGATGACGACGGCCTGCACCTGCTCGCGAGCCTGGCCGATGCTGCCGGGCTGCGCGCGCGCATCGAGGCCATGTGGAGCGGAGAACTCATCAACACCACCGAGGGGCGCTCGGTATTGCACACGGCGCTGCGCGTCCCGGGCGTCTCGGCCGACGGCCCGGGTGGCGAGGACATTGCGCGCCAGGTGCTTGCCGAGCGCCAACGAATGTTGGCGTTCGCCGAAGACGTGCGCGCGGGTGTGGTCCGCGGTTCGGGTGGCGCGCCTTTCACGACGGTGATCAACATCGGTATCGGCGGCTCCGATCTCGGACCGGCGATGGCGGTCCAGGCGTTGCATGCGCTCACCGTGAACGCGCCGCGTGTGCGCTTCGTCGCCAACGTCGACGGAACCGATCTGGCCAATGCGCTCGAAGATGCCGACGCGGCGAGCACCTTGTTCATCGTGGCCTCGAAGACCTTCAGCACGCAGGAGACCCTTGCCAACGCTCGTACCGCGCGCCACTGGCTGGCCACTGCGCTCGGCGAGGCCGCCGTGCCCGCACACTTCGCCGCGGTCTCGACCAATGGCCCGGCCATGGACGCCTTCGGCATCAATCCTAACTATCGCTTCATCATGTGGGACTGGGTGGGTGGCCGGTATTCGTTGTGGTCGTCGATCGGTGTGTCGCTGGCCATCGCCATCGGCCGGGACGCATTCGGCGAGCTGCTGGCCGGCGCGCACGAGATCGACGAACACTTCAGGAGCGCGCCCTGGGAGCGCAACCTGCCGGTGCTCATGGGTCTGCTGGGAGTCTGGAACATCAACTTCCTCGACTTGCCGACGCTGGCGGTGTTGCCGTACGACGGACGGCTCGGTCGATTTCCGGCCTATCTTCAGCAGCTCGACATGGAGAGTAACGGCAAGTCGGTGAACCTGGCGGGCCAGCCGCTGCAGCATTCCACCGCGCCGGTTATCTGGGGCGAACCCGGCAACAACGCGCAGCATTCTTTTTTCCAGATGCTGCACCAGGGCACGCCGCGCGCCGCACTCGACCTGTTGTTGCCGGCGCAGTCTTCGTGCGGCAATCCCGCTCAGGTGGAGCTGGCGATCGCCAACTGTCTCGCGCAGGCCGAGGCCTTCGCATTCGGATACTCGATGGAACAGGCTGTAGCGGAACTCGCCTCGCGCAAGCTGCCGGCGGAACGGGTCGAACTTCTCGCGCGTCACAAGGTCCATGCAGGCAACCGTCCGGTGAGCATCGTCGCCTTTCAGCGACTCGACGCTCGTACCCTGGGTAGTTTGGTCGCGGTGTACGAGCACAAGGTGTTCACGCAAAGCGTGGTATGGGGAATCAATGCCTTCGATCAGTGGGGCGTGGAGTTGGGAAAGAAAATGTGTGAGGAAGTGTTGCCGCTGGTGAAGACCCCTGACGCAGCGCGCGGCACGCGTTCCATGCTCAGACCGTTGCTGTCGCGCCTTGCGCTGTGGAATCGCTGATGCGCGCGGCATTGCTGGCGGCGCTGCTACTGGGTCTGGTCACACGGCCGGCGGCCGCGGATGCCGGCTGGTTCGAATCCGGTGACGTAGTGTTGCGTAATGACCTGCTGCTGCTCAATGACGCCGGAATCATTCGACTGCCTGTGAACCAGTGGCCGATGCCACGCGCCGCAGTGGCTTACGCGGTGCAGAACGGCAAACCGCATTTCGCAACCAATGCCGCGGTTTCGGCCGCGCTCGATCGCGTCCGTTCGCGGCTCGATGCCACCGCGCCGTCGGACGCGCGACGCCTCTCGTTCGATGCGTCAGCCACCGCCGGAAGCGCCGGCTTGCTGCGCGACTTCGACACGCTCGGACGCGATGACGCTGAGCTTCGCGGTCGCGCCAAGTATTCCGGCTCGCGCGTCGAAGTCTCCGTGAATCTCACCGGCGCCGCGAATCCCGCTGACGGCGACGAATTGCGGGCTGACGGATCTCACGCGAGCATGCAGCTCGGCAACTGGCTGCTGAGCGCCAATACGCTCGATCGCTGGTGGGGTCCTGCGCATGAATCGAGTCTCATCCTGTCCAACAATGCGCGGCCCATGCCCACGCTGATGATCGAGCGCGCCACCGCACAGCCGTTCGACAGCCGGTGGTTGAGCTGGCTCGGCCCATGGCGCTTCAGTTTTGGCATCAGTCAGATGGAACACGAACGCCAGGACATCGATTCACCGTTGTTCATGGCCTGGCGCGTGGTGATCATGCCGTTCAAGGACATGGAGATCGGTTTCTCGCGAACCGCGCAGTTCTGCGGCGAGCAGCTCGAGTGTTCCTGGGACGTGTTCTGGAACATGATTGCCGGCAACGATAATGTCGGTATCGACGCGACGCCGGAAAACGAACCTGGCAACCAGATGGCCGGGTTCGACCTGCGCTGGAACTCACCGATCGGCAATTGGCCGTATGCTCTCTACTCACAAATGATCGGCGAGGACGAGTCGAGTTACATGCCTGCGAAGTACCTCGCGCAATACGGAGCGGAGGTCTGGAAGCCGTTGCCGGACGGTGGCCTTGTTCAGGGATTCATCGAATACACGACCACAACGTGCTCCGCGAACACCGATCGCGGTCCTTACTACAACTGCGCCTATAACCAGGGCAGGTTCAATGCCGAGGGCTATCGGTATCACGGGCGCGTCATCGGTTACACAGCCGATCGCGACGCCGAGAATTATTCGATGGGCGCCACGTACACGGCGCCCAACGGCGAGCTGTGGTCGGCCACGGCCCGTACCTCGCGGCTCAACCGCGACGATTTCGGCGACGTTCGCAATACCGTGAGCTCGGTTCCCACGGATTACGATGCGATCGAGCTCGGCTGGCGCGGCAAGTTGTTTGGCGAGCGCATCGATGTGGACCTGGGTGTCGAGTCGATCGAACCCGAGGGCGGCGAACGCGACCTTTCGGGCTTCGGCTTCATTCGCTGGACTCACGCGTTCGCGCCGTGAGGATGCGCGCGCGTTGCACGTGGCTGCTCGCGCTGTTCGGGGCTGGCGCAGCCAGCGTGGCGAGCGCCGATCCGTGGCTTGCGCCGGGCGACGCGGGCCTGCGCAGCGACATACAGTTGCTCGCGGATGCTGGAATCATTCGTGGACCGGTGACCACCTGGCCCATGTCGTGGCCCGATCTCGCGCGGGATTTACAGGCCGCGAATGACCAGGGTCTCAATGCCGCCACAGAGGCTGCCTTGGTGCGCGTCCGCAGCTTGTCGCGCGAGGCGTCCGCCCGGGGATTCGCTGGCGCTGGCGTCCGCCTGCGTGGCACGAACCAGCCAACGTCTTTGCGCAGCTTCACGGACACGCCGCGTGAAGACGCGGAGCTCGCACTACGCGCCAGCTGGCTCTCCGATCACCTCGCCCTCAACCTGCAGGGCTCCGTGGTGGCCGATCCGGAGGACGGCAAGCAGCTGCGCGCCGATGGCTCATACCTTGGCGTCAACATCGGAAATTTCATGATCTCGGCGGGATTGATGGAGCGCTGGTGGGGGCCGGGCTGGGATGGAAGCCTCATCCTCTCCACGAACGCCCGGCCGATTCCGAGCATTACCCTGGAGCGCAACTACACCGATCCGTTCAAGAGCAAGTGGCTCTCCTGGATCGGTCCATGGCGCGCCAGCATTGCCCTCGGCGAAATGGAGGGCCATGACGTCTCCGTTCCCAACGTGCGATTCCTCGCGGCGCGAGTGAACTTCAAGCCGCGCCCCTGGCTGGAGTTCGGGCTGACGCGTACGGCGCAGTTTTGCGGCGGAGAGCGGCCGTGCGACTGGGACACTTTCGCTAACATGCTGGTCGGGCGCGACAACACCTCGACGGGCGATGACCCGAGCCTGGAGCCCGGCAACCAGATGGCCGGTTATGACATGCGCTTGCGTTCACCCTGGAAAGCTCTGCCGGTTGCCTTTTACAGCCAGTGGATAGGCGAAGATGAGGCGGGCGGGATGCCGAGCAAGTTCCTCGGCCAGCTGGGGCTCGAACTCTGGGGTTCGACCTCGCTGGGTGGATACCGGCTGCGCGCCGAGTACGCCGACACCGCCTGCACCTTCACCCGCGAAATACCTGATTTCAACTGCGCCTACCGTCACAGCATCTACCCGCAGGGCTACACCCATCGCGGTCGGGTCATCGGCCACTCGCTCGACAACGATAGCCGCATGTTTTCGCTAGCCGGGTTGCTGACCCGGTCCAACGGAGATGTCCTCAGCATCGAACTGCGGCATGCGGAGTTAAATCGTGACGGCACCGGTCCGCATGCCATCAGCGAAGCGCCGGCCGACCTCGACAATGTAGAATTGCGCTATTCGAAGGTCTTCGGCATGGGCAAAGTTATCATCGGGTTGGGATACGACGATCGGACTGCGCCGGCAGATTCGGCCTCCGACGTACGTGGCTACCTCAGCTGGCAACAGGGATTCTGATGCGTAAGGGATTGTTGGCACTGGCGGCAGCCGCGTTCATCGCGTTGGCAGGGCCCGTTTTGGCGCAGGTACCGACCGCGGAACAGCTCGAGCTTCTGCAAAGCATGAGTCCGGAAGATCGCGAGGCGCTCATGGAGCAGTTGGGCATCGGCGGCTCTGTGCTCGGCGAGAGTACTTCGACGGGCTCGAACTCGGTGCGTGAACGTGAGGAGCGCAATGACGAGGATGGCGAATTGCGCCGCAGTCGCAATTTGTCATTGGAACGCGAACCGACAGACAAAATACTCCAACCCGAAGATTCAGTGCTTATCGACATCGACTTCAAGAAAGCCAAACCGCCTCGAATAGAGAGTCAAGGTTCCGATCTGCCACCGATCACCATTCCGGGAGAGCCCGCTCCGGAGCTCGAGCCAGGCGAGCGCGAAAAACTGCAACAGCGGATCAACCTGATTCGGTCGCGCAATCCCTATCAGCTTGATCATTCCGGCAATCTGCTGCTCCCTGGATTCTCACCCATCATGCTTGCGGGCCTCGACGAGAAACAGGCGACGCACCGTCTCGCGGTCGTCAATGCATTCCTGAAGCTCGACATCAAGCTGAAAAAGTTGCCCGTTCGGAAGCCAGGCGTGGCTGGCCTCAAACCCTTTGGTTATGACCTCTTCACGGGCGATAGCGCGTCGACATTCGCGCCATTTTCCGATGTTCCGGTGCCGTCCGACTATATCGTCGGTCCGGGCGACCAGATCAGCGTCCAGCTGTTCGGCAGCCAGAATCGCAATCTTCGGCTCACCGTTGGCCGCGATGGGCGGATCAGCTTTCCAGAGCTCGGCCCGATCAACGTGGGAGGTCAGACGTTCCAAGGGGTGGCGGCGGATCTCCAACAGCGCGTTGCGCAGCAAATGATCGGTGTGCGCGCAAGCGTTTCGATGGGGGAGACGCGCTCCATTCGCGTGTTCGTCATGGGCGAGGCGAACCGGCCCGGTAGTTATACCATCAGCGGTCTGGCAACCATGACTTCGGCGCTGTTTGCTTCCGGCGGAGTGAAACCCATCGGATCGCTGCGTGACATACAGCTCAAGCGGCAGGGCAAAGTAATCCGACGACTGGACCTTTACGACCTGCTGCTGCGTGGCGATACGAGCGACGATGCCAACCTGCTTCCCGGCGACGTCCTCTTCATACCACCCGTATCAGCTACGGTCGCGGTCGATGGGGAAGTGCAGCGGCCCGCCATTTACGAGATCAAGGGCGAGACGAGCGTCGCGGAGATGGTTCAGCTGGCCGGCGGTCCAACGACGGAGGCGGATACGAGCCGTGTCGCGCTGGTGCGCGTGAACGAGCAGCGCAGCCGCGTAGTGCTCGATGTCCCGCTCGACGCCGCGCTCGGACGCGGCGAGTTGCTGCGCAGCGGCGACAACTTGCGGGTGCTCCGGCTGCGCCCGACGCTCGATCAGGGCGTAACTCTCGAAGGCTATGTATTTCGTCCTGGGCAGCTCGCATGGCGTGACGGACTTCGGCTGGTCGATGTGCTGAGCTCGGTCGATGAGCTCAAACCGAACGCCGACATTAACTATGTACTGATTCGCCGCGAATTACCGCCAGATAGGCGCGTCGTGATACTTTCGGCCGACCTCTCCGCGGCTTTGCGCGCGCCCGCTTCGCCGAAGAATGTCGAGCTCAAACCGCGCGACCGCATCATCGTTTTCGACGTCGAGTCGGGACGTCGCGACTTGCTGGACCCGTTGCTCGAAGAAGTGAGGCGCCAGTCGCGGATCGATCAGCCGAGTGAAATCGTCCGCATCGATGGTCGCGTCAAGGCTGGCGGGGATTACCCGCTGGAACCGCACATGCGCGTCAGCGATCTGCTGCGCGCCGGAGGCGGCCTCGCGGATGCCGCCTACGGAGCAAAGGCTGAGCTCACGCGGTATCGCATTGGTGACGACGGACGCAAGACGCAGCTCGTTGATATCGATCTGGGTGCAATCCTTAAAGGTGACGAAAGCGCTGACGTGATGTTGCAGCCCTTCGATTTCCTGAACGTCAAGGAAGTGCCGGAATGGAGCGAGCAGGAACAGGTCACGCTGCTTGGGGAAGTGCGCTTTCCGGGTATCTATCCCATCCAGCGAGGCGAGACCTTGCGATCTGTGCTCGCGCGAGCAGGTGGTCTCACGAACCTCGCATTCACCGAAGGCTCGATTTTCACGCGTAAGGAATTGCAGGAGCGCGAGCAGGAACAACTCGATCGCTTGGCGGAACGCTTGCAGAGTGACTTGGCCTCTTCGGCTTTGCAGGCCGTGGCGGCCAACCAGGGACAGGCCGGTCAGGCATTGACGGTTGGCCAGTCACTGCTGGCGCAGATCAAGGCAACCAAGGCCGTCGGGCGTCTGGTCATCGATCTCGATCGCACACTCAACTCGCCGCATGGCTCGGTTGAAGACGTCGTACTGCGAGCGGACGATCGGCTCATCATTCCAAAGCAGAAGCAGGAGGTGACGGTCATCGGCGAAGTGCATAGCGCTACGTCGCACTTCTATCGCGAGAACCTTACGCGGGATGACTACATCGGGCAGAGCGGCGGCGCCACGCGAAAGGCGGACCGCGGCCGCATATACATCGTGCGCGCCAACGGCAGCGTGGTGTCGAGCGAGAACAGAGGTTGGTTTCGTCGCAGCGGCCAGGTGGCGATGAAGCCGGGCGATGCCATCGTCGTGCCGCTCGATACCGAACGCCTGCCGGCGTTGCCGCTTTGGCAGGCGATTGCATCCATCCTCGCGAACCTCACGGTATCGGCCGCCGCAATCAGTTCATTCCAATGAAAGGAATAGTGCTCGCGGGCGGCTCCGGAACCCGGCTGTATCCAGTCACGATCGGCGTCAGCAAGCAATTGCTGCCGGTGTATGACAAGCCGATGATCTACTACCCGATCACGACGCTGATGCTCGCGGGTATTCGCGAGATCCTCCTCATTTCGACCCCCATCGATCTTCCGCAGTACCGCAGATTGCTGGGTGACGGGAGCCAGTGGGGGATTTCGCTTTCGTACGCCGAGCAGGCGCGCCCTGCCGGACTCGCCCAGGCGTTCCTCATTGGGCGTGAGTTCGTGGGTGCCGGCGCGGTCGCCCTGGCACTCGGCGACAACATCTTCTATGGGCATGGACTGCCCGAGCAGTTGCGCGGCGCGGCACAACGTGCGGCCGGTGCAACGATTTTCGCGTATCACGTCAAAGATCCCGAACGTTACGGCGTCGTGCATTTCGGCGGCGACAGTGTCGCGCTCGGCATTGAAGAGAAACCGAAGCAGCCCAAATCGAACTACGCGGTGACTGGACTGTACTTCTACGACAACGATGTCGTGAACATCGCAGCGAACATCAAACCGTCCGCGCGCGGAGAGCTCGAGATCACCGACGTCAATCGTGCCTATCTGGAGCGCAAGGCATTGCGCGTCGAAATGCTGGGGCGCGGCGTTGCCTGGCTTGATACCGGCACTCACGAATCGCTGTTGCGTGCTTCGATGTTCGTCGAGGCAATCGAGTCGCGCCAGGGGTTGAAGGTTTGTTGTCCCGAGGAGATCGCGCTGCGTGCCGGGTTCATCGACCATGCCGCGCTCGAGCGACTCGCGCAGAATCTGAAGCAGACTGAATACGGCCAGTATCTGCTGTCGCTGTTGTCCGGGGGACACTAGTTTGGACGTCGAGCGATTGGCAATTCCGGATGTCGTACTACTGCGTCCGAAAGTATTCGGTGACAACCGCGGATTCTTTCTCGAGTCGTGGAATCGGCGGAGTTTCGCCGATGCGGGCCTGGATCTGGATTTCGTCCAGGACAACCACAGCCGTTCGGCTCGCCACACGTTGCGCGGCTTGCACTATCAGATGCAGCAGGCACAGGGGAAGCTGGTGCGCGTGACTCTTGGCGCGGTATTCGACGTTGCAGTCGACTTGCGTCGCAGCTCTGCGACTTTCGGTCGCTGGGTCGGCGTGGAGCTCACCGAGACCAATAACCACATGCTTTGGGTGCCGCCCGGGTTCGCGCACGGCTTCCTCGTGCTCTCCGAATCCGCGGACTTTCAGTACAAATGCACTGACTTTTACGCGCCGGCGCACGAGCGGACACTTCTGTGGAACGACCCTGATCTCCGCATCGAGTGGCCGCTGCCCGCGGGTGCAACGCCGCTGCTCGCCAGGAAGGATGCCGCGGGCGTCGGGATAAGCGCGGCGGATACGTTTCCATGAAAGTGCTGATTACCGGCGCGCACGGCCAGGTTGGCCGGGGCGTCGTCGCTGCGGCGCCCGCGAGCGCGGAGATTGTCTCCGTCACGCATGGCGAGCTCGATATCGGCGATCCAAGTGCCGTCCAGCAGTTTATGAGCGTTGCAAAGCCGGATGTGATCGTAAACGCGGCCGCGTATACGGCGGTGGATCGAGCCGAGAGCGAGCCCGAAACGGCGCGACGCGTAAATACTGAGGGACCTGCAAACCTGGCACGCGCAGCGGCCGCGGTTCGTGCTCGTCTCGTCCATCTGTCCACCGATTTTGTGTTCGATGGCGCAGCGTCCAAACCATACCGGCCGGACGATCCGACGAACCCCCTGAGCGTCTACGGTTCCACCAAACGCGACGGCGAGATCGCTGTTCGGGCCGCGCTGCCGTCAGCCGTGATGCTTCGCACCGCCTGGGTCTATGACGCCAAAGGCAGGAATTTCCTGCTCACCATGCTGAGGCTCATGCGCGAGCGCGGCACGGTTCGCGTCGTCACCGACCAGTTCGGAACGCCCACGGCGGCGCATTCGATCGCCGAGGCAATCTGGGCAATCATCGCGCGGCCCGCGGTTTCCGGAATCTTTCACTGGACGGACTCCGGGGTGGCGAGCTGGTACGATTTTGCGGTGGCGATCGCCGAGGAGGCCGCGGCGGCAGGCAAGGGCAGCGCCACTGCAAACGTGATTCCAATCGGCACCGCGGATTACCCTACACCCGCGAAGCGTCCTGCGTTCAGCGTCCTCGACACGTCGGCTACCCATGCCGTACTTGGACTCGCCCCGCGCCACTGGCGCGAGAATTTGCGACAGGTCATCGGAGAAGTCTCAGTTGCGTAAGTTGCTCGTCACCGGCGGTGCCGGCTTCATTGGGTGCAATTTCATCCATCGCTGGACGCGTGTGCATCCGGCCGACCGGCTCGTGGTGCTCGACGCACTCACGTATGCCGGGAACGCGGCGAGCCTGGCATCATTGCTGGGCAACCCGGCGTTCACTTTCGTGCACGGTGACATCTGCGACACGGAGCTCGTCAGCGGCCTCATCGACGAGCATGCGATCGACACGATCGTGCATTTCGCCGCCGAATCGCATGTGGATCGGTCGATTCTCGGCCCCGACGCGTTCATCAAGACGAATATCGTCGGCACCCACAGTCTGCTCACGGCTGCGCGCAAAGCATGGTTGCGCAAGGACGCAACCACACCGCACCGCTTTCACCAGGTGTCCACGGACGAGGTGTATGGTTCGCTCGGGCCCGACGATCCGGGATTCAGCGAGACCACACCGTACGCACCCAACTCGCCGTATTCGGCGAGCAAGGCGGCGTCGGATCATCTCGTGCGGGCGTATCACCACACCTATGGACTGGACGTCACCACGTCGAACTGCTCCAACAACTACGGACCGTTTCATTTTCCGGAAAAACTGATACCGCTGGTGATCGTCAACCTGCTGGAAGGGCGCGCCGTTCCGGTCTATGGCGATGGCAAGAACATCCGTGACTGGCTACACGTGAGCGACCACTGTGCGGCGATCGACACCGTCCTGCAGCGAGGCAAACCCGGTGAAGTCTACAACGTCGGCGGCCGCGCCGAATCGACCAACATCGACCTCGTGCAAATCCTTTGCGGGATCGCTGACACTGAATTCGCACGCGATGCCGCACTGCGCGAGCGCTTTCCGAAGTCGCCTGCTGCGCGTGCCGAATCCTGCGCGCAGCTGATCACCTACGTGCGAGACCGGCCGGGTCACGATCGCCGTTACGCCATCGATTGCAGAAAGATTCAATCGCAGCTTGGCTTCGAAGCCGGCACACGGCTCGAAGACGGGCTGCTCGAGACGTTTCGATGGTTCGTGAAGAACGAGCCCTGGTGGCGGGCGATCATGGATGGCTCGTACCAGCGATGGATCGAAACGCAATATGCGGGGCGAAGCTAAAGGCTTCGGAAGCCCAACAAGGAAGGCAGCCTGCAGTTTTCCGTTCCGAGTACAGCTCGTGCGCCATTTCGAGGGCCCTGAGGCCGAACGCTGGTACGCGCTCGGCATGAGCATTCTCGACGACGAGATGCCGGAGCAGGTCCTGTCCGACGGCGGGTACTCCGAGCTGAGTCCGAAGTACCACGCGATCGTGCTGGAAGACCTGCTGGATCTGTTGAACGCGATGCAGACCTTCGCGAGGAAGCGCCCGGGGCAGTGGGCCGATGCGATCGCAGCGATGCGCGCGTGGCTCGCGACCATGCTTCATGCGAGGCTGCGTCGTCGTCCGCATGTGTTCGAAGGTGCCAATCCGCAAGTAGGACGGCGATTGGCTGCCGTCACGAGCGTGACAGTTTTTTGCCAAACGCCCGACCCAAGTGCGCTCCATAGAGCAGAGGTTTCGTGGAAAGGTTGCAAAGGAAAGCACGAAATAAATCGCCATGTAGTACACCTTTTGGCTCGATGTGGCGCGTCGACAAAGTCCAATAGTGGCGTAGACGTAGGATCGATATTGCTGGCTTGGGAGGTCGGCTCGATCGACCGGAAATAGTCAACGCAGCTCAAATCCAGCTTCAGTTGTTCGACGGTCACGTTGACGACATGCCTCCGCCATGAAGTCGATAGGCGCACATCGTTTCGTCGCTGTAGTGGATATTGCCGATGAAAGTGATGCAAAAATTCAGGAGCCGATCGCAAGACAATACCAAAGGGGCGGGACAAAAGAGATCAACCGCTTCACGACGGAAAACCACCGACGCAGTGTGGAACAGTCGGCCTGCAGTCAGATCATTCGTCCTGATTATTTCCGGGACACCCAATTTGAACTTGCGTACGAAGCGTTCGTCCGTGATGACGTCGGACTGGTGGGCAGCACCGCCGCAGTCCGGATGGGAGTCCAGGAACGCGACTTGAATAGCTAGCTTGTGCGGGTCACTCCAGTAATCATCGCCCTCACACAAGGCAACATACTTTCCAGTACATGCCTGCAGGGTACGACTGAAGTTTGGCATTACGCCGAGATTCCTTTCGCGTGAAAGCAACCTGACCCGCTAATCCTTGCGGGCGTAGACCTCGCAGATATCGAAAGTGTTGTCTGTGCTGCAATCGTCGCCAATGATGAGCTCGATCGAAAAATCGACCTTTTGAGAAAGAATGCTTTCGATTGCCTGAGCGATGAATTTCCCGTGGTTGTAGGAAATCATGCAGACGCTGACGGTTGGTTGCACGGCTATTGGCTCCATGGGCTATCGACTCCGGGGTAAATGGCGCCGAATATCAGGGGACGCCAGACAAGCGGTAGCGATGCAAGCTGTCGAAATCAGTGCGACGTCTACTATTGCGGTCCAGCGACTAACAAAATCCTCGTGATGTAACAGCGTTGCCGCGACACGACCAACGAGGTCGGAACCAGGATCTTCAGCACGTTGCGCTGGATCCATTCGACATGCAGACCTGGCTCGAGTCGGCCATGCACGAAGGCCACCCATCCAAACAGGTACAACACGTTCATGCCCAGCCAGAGCCAGCCGACACCGACACCGCCGAAGTGCAGGGCCGCGAACACGATGCCGGGAATCAGCAGCGCGATCAGGCCAACATTGCCGATCAGGTGATAGCGGAGATTGCCGCGCGCGTACTGTATGTAGAACGGGAACGCACTCATGGCCAGCAGGCCATTGCCGATGGCATAGAGGCGAAGGATAGGCGCTGCGGCGCGCGAGAGTTCGTGGTCACCGGTCCAGGCGAACAACAGCGACTCGGCGCTACTCGCGAGGGTGACGGTCAATGCCACCGCTACCACTGCGACCAATTGCGTAAAGCGATGATAGAGCCGCACGATTTCGGTGTGATTGCCTTCCGCATGCAGACGCGCCATCCGCGGCAGCAGAGCTGCTCCGATCGGGTTGGTCGCGGCCGTGATACCACCCGCAACCAGCACTGCCAGCATGAAGAAACCGTAATCGGCCAGCGTCAGCACGCCCGAAAGGATGAGTTTGTATCTGCGTGACGATGATCCAGACCGCGGACGTGAACGCGATCGCGAGCGAGAATCGAAGCCGCATCGCAATCGGCGCGAATCACCAGCCGGTCGGCGCATCGCCGATTGCCGGCCGTGGCACGAGCCTTCTGGCCACCATGAACAAGATACCCAGTTCCATCGCGGCGACAGCCATTTGATGCAGGAAAAATACCTTGGGCGTGTAGCCCCAAAGCGCCATCGACCCGAACACGGCTGCGAAGCGCATCGTCGCGATGAAGACATTGAAGCCACTGAGCCACACGAACCGCTCGGCGCCGGTGAGAACGCCGCGATACAGGCCACCCATCCAGCGCATCGCGACGCTGAGGCCCATGATCTGCAGGGCCAGAACGATGTCGTCGACCGGTAATTCGCGCAGATTCAGCCAGCGTTTCGCGATGAAGAGGCGCCGAACGCTCCGAGTCCGTCACCAATGGCCATGATCTGCCACCGCCGCAACCAGCAGCCAATGGAGCGCCGAGCAGCCCCCCAGTCCAGCTGCGCCAACGCACCGCCGAAGTAGCGCGCAGACTCGCGAGCGATCGTGAGGGAAAGCCCCAAATCCAGCACGATGAACCAGGATTGCAGCATCGAAAAAAAGGCAATGAGGCCGGAAGCCTCCGCTCCCATCATCCCCAGGTACAGAGGGATGAGCAGGATGCTGATCAGCGTCGTATAGATCTGACTGGCATAGTTGGCGGCGACGCTCAGTCTGAGTGAGATGCCGTATGCTCATCAGCTCGCATCTCAGGAAAAGCTGCACGAGTTCGGCGGACTAATGCCGATCTGAAGCGCCGAAACTGAATGTCCATTCAGCGACTTGTTAGACAGGATCGCAGATGCAACAGCCGAGAGCACAGTCATGAAGTGACACTGGCTTCCGACACCTGCATCACCGGGAGACCGTTACTCAATGGGTAAGTTCGATGGCACTTGCCGCAGAGGATTCGATCAGGCTCGGACACCAACTGCTCGTTCTTGCATGCCGGGCAACGCAGTAATTCCTTGAGTTCGACCTGACGGCGGCGTCCGCGAGCGATTTTTTGAATCAGTTTGAGAACAGCCCCTTGCACGCGCTGACGCAAACTTGATGACAGGAGGCTGGTGTCAAACTTGGGCGCGTCCGTCACCTGCGCGGACCAGGCGGCATCGATCTCCGGATTTACCACCACAAAGTCTACTTCTCCCCCTGCCAGTAGTAGCGCACATGGAAGGCAAACGGATGTCCCACGAATAGTTCGGTGGTGACATACTTTTTTGCGTGATCCTCGTACAGATAAACGATGTCGTGATCAAACACTGGCGCCGGCTTCTTGCGAATCACGAGCCGCCCGTCGCGTTGCGTGATCTCGAGGTGATGATCCAGCAGAGGATTGATGCGCTCAAAAAACGCATCCGGCACCTCGATATAACCGGCCTTGGCCACACGCTGCAGCTCAGATATGAATTGCACCGGATCCGCGGAGTGCTCGAGGACGTGTGAAGCAATGACGAAATCGAACACCTTGTCGCGGAAGGGCAATTGCTCCACAAACCCGAGAACGGTCGGTCGATCCGCGATGAGCGGCGCCCAGTTCCGCTCCCTCGAGTTTTCATACGCGTCCAACAATACATCGGCGCGCGGATACGGCTTGCCGCCAAATCCCACCTCCAATACGAGCGCGTCCTTGGCGACTGGACAGTGAAGGCGCCGCAACGACCAAGACACACGCTCGAGCCCCAGCGCCCGCAATAGTCGCATTGCGGATGATTCCTGGCGTAGTACGTCACTGCCGGGCGATTGTTCAGTATTCATCGGTTTCTTCTCTGCAAGTCAAAAACAGGATGTGCACGCTTCAAGTCCAGTCGACGCCAATGCAGGCATCTGCGGCGCCTGCGCCCGCAACCAGGCTGACTACCGCACAAGTCGTATTCCGCACGACACCAAACGCATCCGCGTAGCGCGAGGACTCGGTGCGCAGGCGGCCGCGGGCAACCTGCAAACGGATCTGCCGACGGCCGGGCAGCTCCAGTGTCAGTCTTCCTTCGCCCTGCGTATTGACGCGGATTTCGGGATGGAAGTGGTAGCGGGCTTCCGCGGTTTGAAAACCGCCCTCGACTTTGTCCCACACCCTCAAACCCCCGGCGCGCAGACACCATTCGCGGCGATGCACCGGCCGCCCGGGCAAGCGACGGTAGCCATCGTGCGAACACGCCACCACCGCCTCGTCCGCCCGTGTCGAAATGGCAAGATCGAAGGGACGGGCGCGTCGCGCAACCCGGAATCCCGCCCAGACCTCGGACGAATCCTGACCGTCGATGACCACTGTACTGTGCGCAGCGGTGCCACGCTCACGTTGTCGCTCAGGGCTGAGTCCATAGCCCGAGGTACCTCCGTTGACGATGAGCCGTTGGCCAAACACGGACAGTTCGAAAGACAGCGTGTCCGCATGCGCATGGGCCGGTAGATAGTCTGGCCCCACGGCCGCGACGTCGAGCAGCGCTACTGCGAATGCGTTCTCCATACGAACGTAACCGCTTTCAGGCAAGGCCGTGACCTTCGGCGAATCTGTGGCCGCGGCGTCGAACGACGTCGGCGCCACGATTCCCAGGCGCCCGGCGTACGCAACCAGTTCGGCCGGAGAGGGAGCGATGCCGATGGCTGCATCGTTGAACAGCGATATTTCATGGTCGGGATGACAGAGTGCATGGAGCCAGCTGAGCATGCGACCGGCCGTCTCGCGCCAGCGATCGACGGAAGCCGCCATTGTCGGGTGAGGAAATGCCTGCGCGACGTTGACCAGGTCCAGCAGGTCTTCGAGGAAGATCGAGTGGTACATCGGACTGAGCTCGAAGTTGCTGCCGTCTGGAAGCACCTGTTCGGGAAGTTCCCTGTGCACGATCGATAACCCCTTGGCTAACCACCGGTCCGCCTCAGCGCCGTCGAACAGCAACCCGGCCATCACCAGAGCCTTTGCATTGGCGAACAAGTGATTGCCCAGGAGATGCCATTCCAGTCGCCGCGCCAGCCAGCGAACTTGCACGGCCAGGCTCTCACGTTGTCCGTCGCTGAGCGGCCTTCCGTCGAGGTGGCGCTTGACCCAGTTGACGATGCGCAGTGACGTCGGATACGGCTCCCAACCAGTGCCCCCACCCGGTGGGTGACTTCTGATCCAGTCATCCATCAGCGCGACGTGCCACGCGTCTCGCGAAGCGGCCCCCTCAGCATTGAGGTCGTCAAAATAGTGAAGGTTGTACAGCCAGAGCTTCGTGCGACTCTCGTCGTCCCAGCCACGTTCCAACCCACCAGTCTCATTGAGAAAACAGAATTCGTGTGGGCCGCGCATGCTCGGTGCTCGCCGCGCCGGCGAGTGAGCGCCACCCGATGACGCTCGTAGCGCAGGCGCCGGCGAAAGATCGGCCTTGGGCTTGCGCAAGCGGAACCCCAACCGTCCATAGAACTGGACCGGCTTCAGATGCCTGAGCGTGTGCCAATACCTGACGGCGCGCTTCACACTCAACCACGCGCTCCCGCGATCTCGATACTGATGCGACTGACCTCCAGAACATCCTCCAACGGGATCGGACTCGGCCCGCCTGAAGCCAGCGCATTCATGAAATGCCGAACGCATTCCTTCTGTCCCTTGTCCTGCCGCCACAGCCCCGCATGCGGCCGAAATGCTTCCAGCCGTAAGCGGCCAATGCGCGGAAATTATCGAGCTGCAGGATTCTTGCCGCCCGAGTAACACGTCCAGGCGCTCCTTCGCGACGGCCTTGTTGCCATTGGCGAGGTAATGGATCGTGCCGGTCGAGCCGTCGGCAAAGCCCAGCGTGATGGTGGCGCTGTCGCCGGTATCGCCAGCCATGCCGCTGCAGGTGCCCTGCGACGTGATCGGGCTGCCCGTCAGATACCGCAGCAGGTCGATGAATGACAGGCTTCACCGATGATCGGCCGCCGCCAACTCAGGTCCTGGGTCCATGGTCGGCGGGAATGGCGCCGGCGTTCACCGTCATCACGAAGGTCTTGGGCCCTGACGCCCGGCCAGCAGCTTTTCGCATCCTTGAACGTGCGGCGCGAACCGCCGGTTGAAACCGACCATGAGGAGAGGCGCGGTGCCCCTGCGCCTCCGTTCCGCAACGGCGGCTTCGATCTCAGTCAATTCCGCGTCGTCAGCCAGGGCTTTTCGACGAAAACGTGTTTGCCTGCGGCGAGGCCTGCACGACGTATCGCGCATGGCTATCGTGCCGCGTCGGATGACGACCGCCTGTTCGGCGGGATCGGTGAACAGGCGGTCTGCGTCGGTGGTCGTTTGCTCGAAGCCGAACTTCCGGCCGGCGTGAAGGCCGCTGACGCCGCCGCGAAACCACGGTTCTGAGGCGCGCGCCGGCCTCCTTGAAGGCAGGGATCAGCACGGCCGTCGCGTAGTTGCCGGCGCCGACGAAACTCACGCGGCGTGCACCTGATGGTGGCCCGTGGATCCGGCCGCCGGCGGGTAACGGTGCGGGCGGCGCTGTCCTCCGCTCGCGCGGTCGCGGAGCAGGATGCCGAGGGAGCTGTTTCCACCGCCGACCAGCTCATAGGCCTGCTCCGCTTCCTGGATGGAAACGGTGCGAAATCAGCGGCGCGAGGTCGATACGTCCGTCGGCCATCATGTCGAGCACGGCCTCGAAATTGCGCTGCTCGGTCCAGCGCACGAAGCCGACCGGATAATCGTGGCCCTTCTCCTCGTACTGGGGTCGTAGCGTCCGGGACCGTAGGAGCAGGACACCTGGAAGGTCAGCTCCTTCTCGTAGAAATCGGCGCGCGACAATTCGAGCCCGGTCACACCGACCAGCACGATGCGACCGCGCTTGCGGCACATCAGTGCGGCCTGGTGCACCGGCTCGCTGCTCTTCGTCGAGGCCGTGACGATCACGGCATCGACGCCGCGCCCGCGAGAATGGCCTTGCCGCAGCCACAGGATCTTCGCCCGCCGTGAGGTCGACGACCTCTGCGCCGAACGGCGCGCGATCGCCACCTCTCGGGATCGAAATCGAGCCCGAGCACGCGGCATCCATGGGCGCGCAGCAGCTGCACCGTCACGAGCCCGATCAGCCCGAGGCCAGTGACAACGACCGCCTCGCCGAGGGTGGGCTGCACCAGACGGATGCCCTGGAGCCCGATCGCGCCGAGGACAGTGAAGGCGGCTTCGTCGTCCGACACCGTTTCAGGGACTTTCGCGCAGAGATTCACCGGCACGCTGACGACTTCGGCGTGCCTGCCGTTGGAGACGACACGGTCGCCGACCGCGAAGCCGGTCACGCCGCGCCCACTTCCATGACGCGACCGACGTTGCAATAGCCCAGGGCAGCGGCTGATCGAGCTTGTTGCGGACTGCCTCCAGCGTCGGCACCAGCCCGTCCGTCCGCACCTTGTCCAACACCTGCGCACCTTGTCCGGCTGCTGGCGCGCCTTGTCGATCCAGCCCGCCCTGCCGAACTCGACCAGCATGCGTTCGGTGCCTGCCGACACCAGCGAGCGTGCGTAGTGGCGATGAGCAACTGGCCGCGCCGAACCGCCGGAACAGGGAGTTCAGCAACTTCGGTGATGCCGGTCTTGAGATTCTGAAGTACTTGTTTCATGAGCTCGCCATGGCAGCCGAGCAGAGCGCGTCTTTCTCGGCCCGGCCCGGGTAGTTGATCAAGACGGCGCGATACTTGCCCTTGAAGACGAACAAGCTGCCAGCGGCAGCGCCAATGACGCCGTGACGTCGGACCAGCGCGTGCAGGTCATCGATGGACCCCGCGCCACCCAACACGGTCAGCGGAAGGGTGGTTGCCTTGCGGACCTCATCGACCAGATCGACGTCATAGCCCTTCATTTCGCCATCGCGATCGACGTTGTTGAGCACGATCTCGCCTGCGCCGAGCTGCTGCAGCTTCGCCACCCACGCCGCAGGCTCAAGACCGCTACGCCTTGTTGCATTCAATGTCACGACCTCGGGCTTGCGGAACAGACCGGTCTTCTTGACATCGACGACGGCGACGACGCTCTGACTGCCCACGCGCGCAGCGGCTCGGCCTATCAACTCCGGGTTGTCTACCGCAGCGGACGATACCGATACCTTCTCGACCCCGAGGCCGATGATGCGATCGAACTGCTCAACAGTCTTCACGCCGCCTCCGTAGCACAGCGGCATGCGGCACTCGAGCGCAAGATTGGCGATCAGCTTGTAATCAGGCTCTTTTCCATGACGACTGGCATCTATGTCGATGACCATCAGCTCATCGACTTCCTTCTCGTTGAAGATTCGTACCGCGTTCAGCGGGTCACCGACATATTTCGGCTGCCCAAAGCCGACCGTCTTGTACAGCCCGCCCTTATGGACCAGCAAACATGGAATGATTCGGGGACGCAGCACCTTAGAGTCCGGCGAAGTTCTTGAGCAACTGGACGCCCCAGCCATGGCTCTTCTCTGGATGAAATTGCACGCCGTAGACATTGCCGCGGCGTACGGCGCAGGCGAAGCGGTTTCCATAGTCGGCGGTGGCAAGCACGTCAGCCGGGTCGTGCGGCGCAAAGTAGTAAGAGTGAAGAAAATAGAAGCGCGCACTGTCGCCCAGGTCATTGAAAAGATCCTGCTCGCTCATGGGGGCGACATCGTTCCATCCCATGTGTGGCAGGCGAGTCTTCCCTTGGATGCGGGACTCGTCGAAGCGGCGCACATCCGCGTCGAACCAGCCAAGGCCGGCAGCAGTACCTTCGTCGCTTCGCCGCGCCATCATCTGCATGCCAACACAGATGCCCAGCACCGGGCGCTTCTCCTCGAGCACCAAACGGTCGAGTGCGCCGCGCATGCCTGAGCCATTCAGCCGCTCCATCGCCCAATCGAAGGCGCCAACGCCGGGCAGCACGATGTGCGTTGCATTGACCAGATCATCGGCGCTCCTGGCGAATGTGACGGAAATATCCAGACGTTTGTAAATGTTTGCGAACGCCTGAATGTTTCCCAGCCCGTAGTCGACAATGACGATCAACGCTTTCCTCCCAGCTCCAGGCCGAGCGCCTTCATCGCTCTCGCGCCGAGCATGTAGAAGGCCTCCTGCGATCGATAGTCCTTGTAGCTCTTGTTAGGCGCATCCATGTAACTCTGCAACTCATCGGTCGTGATGCCCAGCTTGTTGGCGACATACTCGAACTCCTGCCGCACCGTGGCGTCGTCCAGAGGCGGGGTCTCGAGTCTCTCCAATGCTTCCTCTCGCGTCATTTGACCGGTGACGATCAGACTCGAAAACTGCACCTTGCGCGTATCAAAGCCGAACTTCCGTGGCAGCCAATAGCCTTCGTAGAAACGGGTGAACCGCGACTCGAAATGCTTCTGTGGATAGGGCTGCCAGCCAAACCTTTCGATCAGCAGCTTGACTGCCGCGGCCTTGTCGTATGGCACCAGGTTCAACGGCCGCACAACCCGAATACGCTTGACATACGGCAGCCAGATTTTATGGCGCAGTATTGACGTCGTAGGGAAGTTCACCAGCGGACGTGCGCCAAAGCGGCGATGAATGTCCTTCAACTGGATCGAGTCCGACTGGTAATACATCCATTCGATCGGATTGCGGATGCACTCCGTGGAAAGATTGGCCCCTGTCAGGATGTACCGGATGCCGTGTTGCTCGGCGAATTTGTACATCGTTGCAAAAAAAGCATGGTCCTGTGGCGAATCGATGTGGGGCACGCCCGACTTGAAGAATGCGAGCTGCAGATCGCGCATCTCTTCCCAATCGATGACTTCCGTGTAGAGATCCAGCCCCAACTTGTCGACCAGCTTCTCGATGTTGTTGACGGCCTCCTGCGAGTTCCAGCCCGCATCGACGTGAAAGACCAGCGGTCGAAGGCCAAACTCGGTGGCGATGTAGGTCAGATATGAACTATCGATGCCGCCACTCATGCCAATGATGCAATCGAACTCCCTGTCCTTGCCGAACGCCTTGATCTGATCGACCAAGGCGCGCAACTCACGATCACCACGTTCGTCGGGATGCCAGTTGGGTTTTATTTTCTCGTCAAATGTATTGCAGTGATCGCAAACGCCCCGCTCATTGAACACGATCGCCGAATCCGTGGTGTCCATGACGCATCGGGTGCAGATCTGAAATTTTCTCAAGGGAGTGGGTTCCATCAGGCAGGACCATTGAAGACTTTCACGTACTTGCGGTACTCGCGATGCGCCGTTCGCGCCATGGTCCACCGAAGCTTGCTGGGCAGGTTCTGCAACGCTCCGTGCCAGTGGTGGGTCACGCTGATCGCGGGCGAGTAGTAGACCTGCTCACCGGCACGCTTCAACTGCAGACTGAGAAAATATTCCTCGGACATCAGGAAGGTCGGCGCCCAGAGTTCATTGAACTGTGCGAAGAACTTCGGCGTGAGCAGATAGCAGGACCCGTGACCCTGGTATATCGGACGGGCCGTCTGCCACTGATCCTCGTCCCCACGACGGGTTGCACCCGGAAACAGCTTGGCCGCCTTGTAGATCAGCAAGCCAATGTAGTAGTTCGAAAAGTAGAGATCGTAGAAAAGTTCGCGGACGGGACTGATATGGGAGATTACGTGTGGGTTCTGGTGCTCTCCGTCCAGAGTCACGATATCAGGCGAAATTACTGAATGATTTCGATACTCAGACTGCTGGCGTTCCAGCCTGTCGCAGAAGTCCGAAGGGAACTCGAGATCGTTGTTCCCCACCACCACCCAGTCGATATCTCCACGGAGCTGACGCATTGCCGCCAATCCGGCGTTGAGGCCGCGGAAATACCCGACGTTTTCCTTGCTCTCGAGAACCTGCACACGCGAATCGCGGCCAGCCATTGGCCGCAGTTTCTCAACCTCTTCTTCGCGCGAAGCGTTGTCCACAACCACAATACGGATGTCATGGCCAGCATTTCGCAGCAGACTATCTACAGCTGCAAGCGTGTAGGCAGAGTTGTTGAAGTTTGTGCAGACGTAACCAATTTTCATGGCAGAAGTTTCTCGCCCAACCCGTTCAGAAGGGCTTCAGGGTCGCAAGGCGAGTAACTCACGATGCAGGGACTGGCTGAGCAGTCCGCCAGCGTACGCCGCGATTCGCAATTTGAAGCAGGCAGAGCGTGACAACGACGAACCAGAAATACGCAGCCTCGAGCGGACTGACCATCATTCCCATCATCCAGGCCGAGGCCAACATGTAAAACAGGGCTCCATGCCGCCAGGACAAGTGACTGCGGTAACGGGCATTTGTTACAGCAGCGCCGTAGAGAGCACCGCCCACGAAAATGCCCACTACGTTCAAGTCCCTGTAGAGGGTAAAAAGTATCGTCCCGAAAGCATTGAAGGTCATCGTATCGTTCGAGCCAATATCGATCGCCGTGTTGGTGAACTCCGAATTGGCGGAACTGGCCGCCAGGAATTCAACCGAAAACGGCTGCAGAAAATTTTCCAGCACCTGCTCCAGAAAGCCGAGCGAGGAGCGACCGAAACTGGGAACGTGCAAGAGGCTTTCGGAATCGAGGTATTGCTGATCATAGAAAGAGAAGCCCACCAGATGGTACCCAACAATGTAGCGTTGCAGACCTCCCATGACGTCTCCACCAAACCGATTGGCGGCTGACGCCACCAGCCCAACGCAAAGAATAGCCGCGACAACCAGCATCCTCCGATTGATCCGCCCTTGCCGTTGCATGGCGATCAGGGCGTAGAACACCATGAGCCAGAACAGGTGAATCACCGGATAATTGATTTGCCAAAGATAGGAATAGCAGAGAAAGCTTGCCAGGCAAGCGAAGAACACTTTGCGCAAGCCCGACAGCTCAACCGCCAGAGCCGTCACGAGAACCGTATATGCGAGCGGAAACGCCAGAATTTTCGTAAGGACATCCAGCAGGTGCGATCCGGTAGCCTCGGGAACGTCGTGAGCCTGTGACACCCTAATTCTGGCGAAATACTCGACGAACCTGTCCTCAAAGGCGCCCGCCATGTACAGGCTCAACAGGAGCATGAACAGCGTGCCAATCGCCGCGAGCCCCAGCACCCACCGAACGCGCGTCGCACCCAGTCGCAGACCCCGCGTACCAATGGAACTCATTTGTGCCTTGTAGGGCCGCAATCGTTTCATGCACAGATGGCCCAGCAGGAATGAGCCGATCAGCAGCAAAAACTGGGCGAGCGTTTCGAAGGATGGCTTCAGGAACCAATTGAGGGATGTATATGAAATACCAATCCACAACAGCCACCAGTAAGCCATCAGGTGGATGGGGAAGTCGACAGACTTCAGGTAGCGCATGCGATTTCCTTCAGGTCAGGCACTTTGCAGCCAGTTGGAAAACAGGCATCGTCATAGAAGGGGACGAGAACGATGCCGATCAGCGTGGTGTAGAGCTGAGCAGCGTAGTGGGTGGCGACGTTCAGCTTGAGCGACATGGCGTCACCCGGCATCACTCTTCGTCCGCATGAACCGGCGCTCGAGTTCCAGCAGGTCACGGGAGCGCTCACGGAGCCGCCGAGCCGGAACCCCCACGTAGATGCCGAACGCCGGGCTGTGGCCGCGCATCATGCTGAGCGCACCCACGGCTACTCCATCCTCGATCACCGCACCCGGCAGCACCACCGAACCACTGCCGATCACAACGTGGCGACCGATGGTCACCGGCGCATGCTCTACAGCCTTGAACTCGTCGGGCACAGTTGGGTTGGTCATCGTCGCGCCGGAATAGTCGTCGCTACTTGAGTAGATGGCGACGCGCGACGAAATATTCGCGAAGTCTGCCAATTTGATGGCCTCCGCACCTATCAGGCAGGAGTAAACCGCCAGGTGCACGTGGCTCCCGATACAGATCCCCCCCTTGCCTGCAGACAGCACGCAAAAATCATCTATGCGAACGTAGCTACCAAGGTGAATTCGGGATGCACCGTAGAAAGACGCTCTGTCCGAGATCTGCACGTTGTTACCGACCGACGCAAAGCCCATGGCGGCCAGCGCTTCGGCACTCAGCAAAGCCATGTCACGCCCCACGTATCAGATCGATGACGCGCTGCTGATCGTCGGCCTCCAGCCCGGGATAGATTGGCAGGCACAGCACGCGATCGGATGCAGTCGCCGCGACAGGCAGATTCGTCCGCTGCGCGGAGGGCAGGGCGCGATACATCGGGAAATCGGAGATCAATGGATAAAAGTATCGTCGGGAAAAAATGCTGTGCGCTTTGAGCTTCAAATAGAGCTCGTCACGGGTCACCCCGTATTCATCGTCGACGAGTACAGGAAAATACGAGTAGTTATCGCGGTAACCTTCTGCCTTGGTGGACGCGAGCGCCAGGCAACGCAATCCGGGCACTTCACCCAGTTGCTCACGGTAGTTCCGGTCTATTTCGGCGCGACGCGAGCGGGTCGTGTCGACGTATTTCAACTGCAGCAAACCGAAAGCGGCATTGAACTCGCTCATCTTGCCGTTGATGCCCGGCGCGACAACGGTTACCTCGTCGGTGAAACCGAAATTTTTGAGCTGATCGATGTGAGTCTTGGTCTTCGCGTCCGGGCAGATGATGGCGCCACCCTCGAAGGTGTTGAACACCTTGGTGGCATGGAAACTCAACACCGAAAGGTCGCCGTGGCGCAGGACGCTACCTTCCTGATTCGCCACTCCAAACGCGTGCGCTGCATCGTAGATAACACGCAGATTGTAACGGTCGGCAATATCTTGGATTGCTTTGACGTCACAGGGATGTCCGTAACAGTGAACGGCCAGAATTGCCGTCGTGCGAGGCGTGATCGCGGCCTCGATCCTGGCCGGATCGATGTTCAGGGTGGCGGGATCGACATCCACGAATACCGGCGTGATGCCATTCCAGAGCAGCGAGTGAGCCGTCGCAACGAATGAATAAGGCGTGGTGATGACCTCACCGGTTATTCGCAGCGCCTGCAGGGCTGTTACCAGGCCTATCGTTCCATTCGTCACCAGCGCCAGATGCGGAACACCTAAATGCTCGCACAGCGCCCGCTCGAGTTGCTGGTGGAATGGGCCACCATTGGTAAGTATCTTGTTGCCCCATATCTGCTGCAGATATGGAGTGAATTCATCCAGCGGCGGAAGGAAGGGCTGGGTGACGTAAATGTTCTTTTCCATGGTCTATCGGTAGTCCTGCCGTTTCGAAGGCAGCATCGGCTTCAATGCGCTTTCCACTGAGCATCTTTCCTGTAGCTCTCGTACATGAAGATTCCAACTACGGTAAGAAAGAGTGCGAGTACGAGCCCCATCACGAACATAAGGAATTTTTTCGGGCTGACCTTATCCTTGGGTTCAGGCGCGAACGCCCGCTCCACCACCCTGAATGCATACTCCTGACGGGTATTTGCCAGCATGCGCCGCTTGATTTCCACTTCCATCAACCGATTGACGGCCTCTTCGGTGCCGATATCCAAAGTGGAGTCGAGCTCCTTCTTGAGGAATCCGACAGACGCATCTGCTTGTTGCTGCGCGCGCAGCCGCATCTCGCCATTGAGTCTGGAGGTCAGCTTGTTTGCCCAATCGGCCGCCTGATCAGGGTTCCGCCACTTGATACTCAAGGTTACCAGTGATGTTTTCTTGTCTTCGGAAACATTTAATACCCCCTTCGCAAAGAACCGGTATGCATCACCCGCCGTGGGAACTTTGTCCCCGGTAACGGTCCAGGAATTCTTCGTGGCATTCCAGCGTTTGGAAAAGAGAATCGGAAGCAAATGCTCTTCGGCAAAGAAAGAATTCCAGAAATCGCCTGGACCTCAACACAGCCAGCGCTTTGGGCGTACGGGATCGACCGCCGCCAATGTTCAACCCGACCAGGGAAGCAAGACCACCCAACTGCCCCACAGCTGAACCCAAAACCCCGTGCTGCCCCGGCATCATCGACCGGCACCATTACAACCGAGGCGCGATAGACCGGGGACATCGCCAGGGACAAACCCAGAGCCGACAAACTACCAAGCGCGGCTGCGGCGACGATCCACCAACGCCTTCGCCAGAGCAGCCTGAGTCCACTGCCGAGGTCAATCTCATCGTTCACATGGGCTTCCGGGGTACTCACTGTTCACCGTGCCCAGAGCAATTGAAGAAGTGCATAGCACCTGGCAGACATTTGGCTGGCCGGAGTTAAACCGGCGATGCCTGTTCTGGCGGGACATCAGGCCGTGATGGCCCAAACCGCATGGCTCTGCTTTCCGCAAGTCGCGAGAGCCAACCTGCGACCAGGATGATTGTAAATATCTCTATCTGGCCGCTTGCACGATGTCATGAGCCGATGGATTGTAGCTCATGCGCATGACGCTGGTGACGATTGCCACGCAACTAAGCCCGTCGACCACTGCCACCGCTGGGCGCTTGGCCGCCGGGCTCGAAGGGTTGGCGCGTATTCCACCAGGCACTGATGCAGCGCCTCGGTCTGAAACTGCAGCGGCCAGCGCGTTTGTTGCCGGTGCCTCCCGCGCTGCTGCGGTTGGGCGCCGCGCTGGTGGGAAAGTCGGCTACGATTTCGCGCCTGTGCAAGTCACTTCCGCTCGACGTATCAGCCACGCACAGTGCGCTGGGATGGTCGCCTCCCGTGAGCTTGGAAGAGGGTCTGACGAGGACCGTCACAGGACTCCTGAGTGAAACGCGCGTTGATCTTGTGCTGGCGCTGTGCGCCAGCCTGCTGCTGGCGATTCCGATTCTAATCGTGGCGTTGATGGTCAGCTCATGTCCGCGGGGCCCGTGCTTTACTGGTCGGAGCGGGTAGGAAGGCGCAACCAGAACTTCTACATGCCGAAGTTCCCCGCCTGCGTGAGCACGCCCGCAGTCGCCACCCATCTGCTGCGGAGGGGCGGTGCAGGGTCACCACGCCAAATTTCCTCGGCTCAAGCCCCAGCGCCTTGAAAGTGGTGTCGGCCGTGATCGCGTCACGCATCATCTCGTAGCTGTCGATCATAATGTTGCCAATGAAGGCGATGCGATGCCGCGGTACGCCCTCGGCGATGAGATTTTCATTGGCATCCGGTGAAGGTGTCCACAGTCAGCGTCGGACGACGTGCACGCATCACGGCGCTCGCCGTGGACGCCACGGAGGTAATTGCCGAGCACGACGGCTATCGCTTCCTCGCGGGTGCGCCCACTCACCGCAGGCGTTGGGTGCTCGCCGACAGCCTTCTGAGCATCGACGACCTCGTCCAGCCCGCGATGCCTTCCGTTGCGCGTTTCAAGCTTGCGCCCGGCCTCAAGCTGGTGGCCTGTGGAAAGGGCGCCTGGGATGTGCGCGACTCTTATGCGACGCTGGCACGAGTCGATGTGACCATCGGTGACGCGCGTGTGGTTGAATCCAGCCATGCCGCGCGCTTCGGCTCGAGTGTTGAAGTCGACTACCTCGCGGTGGTTTTGGCATCGGGCAAGGCATCCTGTGTATGGAGTTGGAATGGTTAGGCCGCTCAATATTCTTTTCGTCACGTTTTACTACCGCCCCGATCTTTGTGCGGGCTCGTTTCGAGCCACCTCGCTAGTCGAGGCGCTTCAGGTCGCGTTGCCCGCGGGCAGTCGCATCGATCTCATGACTACGGAGCCGAACCGCTACAACACCTTCACGACCAGCGCTGCGTCCGTCGAACGCAGCGGCTGCGTGCAAATCGAGCGCATGCCGGTGCCGGCCCATGCGCAGGATATGCGGGGGCAGGCGAGGACCTTCGCGCACTTCGCGCGCGGCGCCATTCGTGCGACACGTGGCCGGCCGTACGATCTGGTGTTCGCGACGTCCTCGCGGCTCATGTCGGCCAGCCTCGGGGCGTGGCTCGCGCGGCGTGCCAAAACCCGGCTTTATCTCGACATCCGCGACATCTTCGCCGACACCATCGGCGACATCCTGCCGGGTGTGTTTGCCGGACCCATGAAACTCGCGTTCGGCGGGCTCGAATCCTGGACCTTGAAGCGCGCCGAGCGCATCAACTTCGTCTCGCGCGGCTTCGAGCCCTATTTCCGCAAGAGATACCCCCACTCGAAGTTCTCCTGGTTCACCAACGGCATCGACGACGAATTCCTCACGACTGCGCCGGCGACGCCCCCGGTCGCCGCAACCGCGGGAACGCCCTTGCATGTGCTGTACGCGGGCAACATGGGAGAAGGGCAGGGACTACATCGCATCATTCCCGAGCCGCTCGCGCCACTCAGGGCCGGATGCGCTTCACCTCATTGGCGACGGCGGCCGGCGTGCGGCGCTCGAAGCGGGTATTGCCGCTGCAGGCGTGACGAACGTCGAGCTGCGCAAGCCCGCGCAGCGCGACCAGCTCATCGAACAGTACCGGGCTGCCGACGTGTTGTTCCTGCATCTCAATGCACACGCGGCATTCGAAAAGGTTCTGCCTTCGAAAATATTCGAGTATGCCGCGATGAGAAAGCCGATCTGGGCCGGCGTCTCCGGTCACGCAGCGGAATTCCTGCGCCAGGAAGTTCCGAATGCAGCGGTGTTCGCGCCCTGTGACGCCGAAGGCGCCCTCCGGAGTTTTGCCGGACTGTCGCTCGGCGAAACTTCGCGTGATGACTTCGTGGCGCGTTACTCGCGCAGCTCGATCGCCCGAATGATGGCCGAGGAGATAATCGCGGTGGGTTCCGGAAACGCGGTGCCGAGCGCCGGATAGGGGTGCGGACGCGGACGGCTAACTCTCAGCCTCCGCCAAGTGCGCGTTCTTTCAGTCTCTGGACTGCGCGTTCCGCGGACCTGCCATCCCAGAGGTCGGGACGTTGGCTGCTGCGACCGGCGCGCGACAATCCTTCCTGCACGTGGGACACGAGGTCTTCGGGTTTCACGAGCTGGTCGGATCCCTGCGTAACGGTGATCGGCCGCTCGGTGTTCTCACGCAGCGTGAAACAGGGGATGCCCAGGTAGGTAGTCTCTTCCTGCACGCCGCCGGAATCCGTAATGACGGCTGCGGAATTGCTCACGAGATTCATGAACTGTACGTACCCGACCGGATCCACGGTGGTGATGCTGCGGCAAGCATCGAGTTTCGCGGCCAGCGAGAACTCCTGGAGTTTCTTGCGTGTGCGCGGGTGTACAGCGAATACCAGAGGCAGCGACTGTGACACCTGCAGTAGCTTGTCTACCAGCAATCCGAGCTTATCGGGGGAGTCTACGTTTGAAGGACGATGCAGCGTGACGACTCCAAATCGAGTGCCACTGAGGCCAAGACGCTTCACGATTTCGTCGGCGGCGATTGCCTCGCGCATCATTTCGTAACTGTCGATCATGATGTTGCCGATGCGGTCGATGCGTCCTGGATTGACGCCTTCCGCCAGCAGGTTTTCGTCGGCATCCGGCGACGGTGTCCACAACACGTCCGCAATCGAATCGGTGACGAGACGATTGATTTCTTCCGGCATGCTGCGATCGCGACTACGTAGACCGGCTTCCAGGTGTACCACTGGGATGCACAACTTCGCGCCGACCATGGCACATGCCGCCGTGGAATTGACGTCACCCACTACAATGATCCAGTCAGGCTTTTCCGTCAGGGCGACCGCCTCGTAGGCGATCATCACGTTACCGGTCTGCTGCGCATGTGAACCACTTCCAACCTCGAGGTGGAAATGCGGGCTCGGCAGCCGCAGGTCCTGAAAGAAGGCGGCCGACATGTTGTGGTCGTAGTGCTGGCCGGTGTGGACGATATGCGTGCGGCACCACGGCTCGCCAGACAGCGCGTGATACAGCGGCGCGATTTTCATGAAATTGGGCCGCGCGGCTGCGATCAGATGGATGTTTTTCATGGGGTCGCGAGGGTACACGAACCACCAAAGCCAGTACGAGCTGTATCTCGAAGCGGTGACTGCCCCTCGGATTTGGAAGCGAATTCTATGCCAGAATCGCGCCCATCACTTCGAAGGCTGGAGCAAAAAAGCGAGTGATAAAGTCGATTCAAAGTGCCCGGTTTAACCGATGGACGAACAATCGACCCGTTCCCTGATTTTTCTGCAACTCAACGAGGTCAACCTGGACTCCGTGCGCAAGTATGCGAGTGAAGGCTAGCTGCCGGCATTCGCCAGACTCATGTTGGCTACGCATCCGACAACGTCGAGATCGTCTTCTCCGATCTCGCAATCGTCGATCCGGTAGATGGGCACGTGATTCGCAGTTTTGGGTCGGCCGATTTTCCCGAGGTACTGGTTCACATGGAAGTCGGCAGTCTCAGCAATCGTGGCTGGAAGAGCAAATGGCGGATTGCCCGGGAAATGTACCGTTCCTGTATTCAACACGGCCACCCAACGAGCTGGCTGCGCCTGCTGATGCGCCTGACGATCAAGGACTTCAGCGAGGTCCTGCGGCGGGAGCGGGCATGAGGTCGCTTATGTGCCAGAATTACGGCCGCTTGTATCCCTGTTTTTCGAGGTTTCGACAGCGCACATGACGGCATCGACCGAGCGCTCGCTCATTTTTCTCGAGCTCAATGAAGTCAATTTCGATTTCGTGCGCAGTTACGTGCGCGAAGGGCGTTTGCCGGCCATCGCGCGACTGCTCGATTCCCATGGCTATGCCGTTACCGAATCCGAAAAGTCTTATGAAAAACTGGAGCCCTGGATCCAGTGGGTCACTGCCCATACGGGCATGAGCCTGGCCGAGCACGGCGTGTTCCGGCTCGGCGATATCGTCAAACACGATCTGCCGCAGGTTTGGGAATGTCTGGAAGAGCGTGGGCTGCGCGTCGGCGCCGTCTCGCCCATGAATGCCAAGAACCGACTGCGTGACCCGGCGTTCTTCGTGCCAGATCCATGGACGGAAACGACCCTCCACGCTTCGCCGACGCTCAAGGGGCTTTATGCGGCTGTCGCCCAGGCGGTGAATGAAAACGCCCAGTCGCGCATCTCGGCCGCGTCCGTATTCAATCTACTGCGCGGTTTCCTCGCCTATGCATCGCCTCGCAACTGGCCTACCTACGTGAAGTACGCGGCTACGGCGCTGCGCCATCCGTGGCGCAAGGCGATGTTCCTCGACCTGTTGCTGGCCGACGTATTCGTGCGCGAATCCGCGCGCACGCGCCCGCACTTCGCGACGCTGTTCCTGAACGCAGCCGCACACATCCAGCACCACTACCTCTTCTGCTCGAGTGCCTACGAGGGCCCTCTACGCAATCCCGGGTGGTACGTCGATCCGGACGAAGATCCGGTGTTCGAGGTTTACGCCCTCTACGACCAGATCGTGGCAGCGGTGCAGCGGCGCTTCCCGCAGGCGCGGCTGATGATCGGTACCGGCCTGCATCAGAACCCGCATTCCAAGCTCACGTTCTATTGGCGTTTGAAGAATCACGCCGAGTTCTTGCGCAAGCTTGGAGTCGAGTTCGCTGCGGTCGCTCCGCGCATGTCGCGGGACTTTCTGGTGTCCTGCCATAGCGCGGAGCAGGCGAAAGCAGCCGAGCAGCGCTTGCTGACGGCACAGGCGGACGACGGCAGCCCGTTGTTCGAAGTCGACAACCGCGGCACGGACCTATTTGTCATGTTCGTCTATGCGAAGGACATTACCGCCGACGCCGGCTGCCGAATCGTCGACCTGCGCCTATCCGGGTTGCGCGCCGAGGTCGCGTTTGTTGCGCTCAAGAATGGCGAGCATCACGGGGACGGCTATCTCATCGATACTGGCCGCCGGGCCGATCCCGAGGCGAAACCCATATTGCTCGCCAGCTTGCCGGCCCTGGTATTCGATTCGTTACTCAACGGCCAGAACCCCTTCGGCACGCCGCCCTACCGCCGGGCGTGACTTTGTTCAGTGGGCTGCGTCCGGGCAATACTTAGATTGACTCTTGTCTCTAACTGGCGACAGCAGTCATCAAAAATTTATCGGTGTGCCGTGAGAGAAAGCCCTGTCTCATGACAGAGGGTAGTTGGACGCTGGTTCCGGTCACAGACCGATACGGGTGTCACAAGGGGCGCAAAGGTCTGTACGAGAAGTGCCACCGTCTGCTTTCTGGCTTAGTAAGACGATGATCCTGTGGCTATACTCGCGGCCGTCATAGCGACGCGTAAGCGGGCCGCCAGAGTCTGCGGCTGTGCATTTGAGGAATATCTTGGTTAACGATTTCGGCGCCGGCTTGGCGTGCTTTTTCGCAACATTGCTGGCAATGGCCGCGTTGCGTCCCGTGGCCGTTGCCGTTGAGCTCGTCGACAAACCCGGTGGTCGCAAGACCCACCATGGTGAAATCCCCGTGGTCGGGGGTCTCGCCATGTTCGTCGGCTGCGTCTTTGGCGTCGGGCTCCTACCCAGCAGCGAATTCGTTTCCGCGCCCTTGCTTTCGGCGGCGGCATTGGTGGTTCTGGTCGGACTGCTCGATGATCGCTTCGAGATATCGCCGACCGCGCGCCTCACCGCGCACTTGGTTGCAGCGATCCTCGTGCTGTTCACCTCTTCGGATCTTTCCATCACTACGCTGGGCCGTCCATTCGGAGGTGAGGTGGTGCAGTTCTCCGAGATGGGCGCCGCGGCGTTCACCTGTGTCGCAATCGTTGGCGCCATCAACGCTTTTAACATGCTGGACGGCATGGACGGGCTCGCGGGAACAATGGCATTCAATGCGCTGGTAGCTCTGGGATGCCTGACCTCTCTGACCGGCGACCTCGTGGTCGGCGGTGTGAGCGTGGTGCTGTGCGGTGCCGTCGCGGCTTTCCTGATCTTCAACATTCCCGCCAAGTACAACCGCCGCTTCCGCTGCTTCATGGGCGATGCCGGCAGTACGTTGCTTGGCTTCCTGCTCGCTTGCATCTGCATCAGCGCTTCGCAGGGGATAGGGCCCAAGCTGAGTCCGACGACCACGTTGTGGATCGTGGCGATTCCTTTGTATGAGCTGCTGTGGACTACGATCCGCCGCATCCTCAAGGGCCGCTCGCCGTTCAATCCCGATCGCGCGCATTTCCACCACAAGCTGCTCGACGCGGGCTTCGGCGTGCGCGGTGCGTTCTTCGTGCTTATCTGCCTCGGTATTGCGCTGTCGCTGGCGGCAGTCGCCATTCACTACTTCGAGGTTCCCGACGCCATTTCGTTTGCGTTGTGGCTGCTGACCGGCCTGGGAATGGTCGTCCTCATGCACAACGCCCGGATCCTCTGGTACATCGTTCCGGAGCGGCTCCGCCGGATCCGCGCGGCCGAAGTCGAGGCCGTGTAAAGGGCGGGGCGCGCCAAAGCGTGGCCCCTTTCCGCAATTCCTGCCCTCTGACAACGCCTTGGCGCGCGTGCCTGGAAGGTTTTCGTTAGAATTCCGCCCCTTGCGCCCACCCCGGGCGGTTCAGGGAACACATGCGAGTCACAATTTTCGGGTCCGGTTACGTTGGCCTCGTCACCGGCGCATGCCTTGCCGATGCCGGCAATGACGTGCTTTGCGTCGACGTAGACGCCAAAAAGATCGAAGGTCTCAAGCGGGGAGAAATCCCCATTCACGAGCCCGGGCTCGATGCGCTGATCAAGACCAATGCCGATGCGGAACGCATGCGGTTCACGACCTCGGCCGCCGAGGGCGTGGCCCACGGCCAGCTGCAGATCATCGCGGTGGGTACGCCGCCCGACGAGGACGGCTCGGCAGACCTCAAATACGTACTGGCGGTGGCACGCTCGATCGGCGAGCACATGGCCGAGTACAAGGTGGTCGTGACCAAGTCCACCGTGCCGGTCGGCACCAGCGACAAAGTCGGGGCGGCAGTCGCCGCGTCACTCACCAAGCGCAAGGCCGAGATCGAATTCGACGTGGTGTCGAACCCTGAATTCCTCAAGGAAGGCGCGGCGATCGATGACTTCATGCGTCCCGACCGCGTCGTGGTCGGCACTGACAATCCGCGGGTGACCGAGCTGCTGCGCGCGCTATACGAGCCCTTCACGCGCAGCCGTGAAAAGATCGTGGTCATGGACCTCAAGTCCGCTGAGCTAACAAAGTACGCGGCGAACGCGATGCTCGCCACCAAGATCAGCTTCATGAACGAGCTCGCGAACCTGGCCGAGCGTTTCGGAGCGGACATCGAAAAGGTTCGAGTCGGTATCGGTTCCGACCCGCGCATCGGCTATCACTTCATCTATCCGGGCTTGGGATACGGCGGCTCGTGCTTTCCGAAGGATGTCCAGGCGCTGGCGCGCTCGGCCCGCGGGGTCGGGTATGAGCCGCGTTTGCTCGACTCGGTCGAAGCGGTCAACAAGTCGCAGAAGCAGGTGCTGTTCGGCAAGATTTCCAAGCACTATGGCGGCAACCTCACCGGCAAGACCTTCGCGGTGTGGGGGCTCGCGTTCAAGCCGGGTACCGACGACATGCGCGAAGCGCCGAGCCGCGTGCTGCTCGAAGATCTGTGGAAAGCCGGCGCCAAGGTTCGTGCCTTCGATCCGGCAGCCGCCAGGGAAGCCAAACGTATTTGGGGCGAGCGTGCTGACCTCACTTTGACCGCGCGCTCGCGTGAAGCGCTCGACGGGGCCGATGCGTTGATCATCGTCACCGAATGGAAGGAATTCCGCAGCCCGGATTTCGACCACTTGAAGAAAACACTGAAGGCACCGGTAATTTTTGACGGCCGCAATCTGTACGACCCCGCCTCACTGAAGAAACAAGGGTTCACGTACTACGCCATCGGACGCGGGGACTCGCAACCCGCCTGACGCGCGCCTGCGGTACGATTCGTCGCATGAAGTTGGTACCCGTGATTCTCTCCGGTGGAGCAGGCACCCGCCTGTGGCCGCTGTCGCGTGAGCTGCTGCCGAAACAGCTGCTCGCGCTGACCGGTGAACGCACCATGATCCAGGACACGGCAGCGCGCCTCGTCGGTTTCCCGGATGCCACGGCGCCCGTGGTGGTGTGCAACGAAGCGCACCGGTTCCTCGTCGCCGAGCAGTTGCGCGAGATGGATCTGCCGCCGTCGGCCATCTTGTTAGAGCCCGTGGGCCGCAATACCGCGCCCGCCATTGCGCTGGCGGCGCACGCCGTACGCCAGCTCGCGGGCGAGGACGCCCTCATGCTGGTCCTGCCCGCCGACCACGTGCTGCAGGATCTGGCGGCCTTCCAGGCGGCCATCAAGCTGGCCATTCCAGCCGCGGCGGGCGGGAAACTGGTGGCGTTCGGTATCGTGGCGCGCACTCCCGAAACCGGCTATGGCTATCTACGGATGGAAGGAGGGCGACGCGGCGCGGGCGTGGTGGCACCCATCGCCCAGTTCGTCGAAAAGCCGGATGCGGCGCGGGCCCAGGAATTCCTTGCCTCGGGTGACTACTTCTGGAATTCGGGCATGTTCCTGTTTGGCGCGCGGCGCTATCTCGACGAGCTCGCGGCGTACGCGCCCGACATCGCCGATGTGTGCGCGCGTGCCAGCGCCACGGCGGTCCGCGAAAAGGACTTCACGCGCGTCGATGAGGCTGTTTTTGCCAGTTGCCGCAGCGACTCCGTGGACTATGCCGTCATGGAGAAAACCCGCGACGCCGTCATGGTGCCGCTCGATGCCGGCTGGAACGATGTGGGTTCCTGGGCAGCGCTTCATGAAGTCCTGCCGGCAGACGAGCGTGGCAACGTGTCGCGGGGGGATGTGTTGCTCGAGGACGCTGACGGCTGCTACGTGCACGCCGACAGCCGCCTGGTGGCGGCACTGGGCCTGCAAGACATGGTGATCGTGGAAACCGCTGACGCCGTTCTGGTGGCGCCGCGGAGTAGAGTGCAGGACGTCAAGAAACTCGTGGCGCGCATCAAGGCGGCTGGCCGCCTCGAGCACGTGTCGCACGCTCAACCGGTGCAAGGAAAGACCTAGTGATCAACATGTCCGCGTTCAAGGCTTACGACATCCGGGGAAAAATTCCCGAAGAGATCAACGAAGATCTCGTCTACCAGATAGGGCGCGCGTTCGCGGCTTTCGTGAAGCCGAAGAAGGTGGCGGTCGGCCGTGACATCCGGCTCACCAGCGACGTCTTCGCGAAAGAGCTCATCCGCGGGCTCACCGACGCCGGCGTCGACGTGCTCGACATAGGGCTCTGCGGCACCGAAGGCGTGTACTTCGCCACCTTCGCCTGGAAGCTCGACGGCGGCGTGATGGTGACCGCCAGTCACAATCCACCGGACTACAACGGGCTCAAACTGGTGCGTGAGCAGAGCAAGCCCATCGGCTCAGATAGCGGGCTCAAGGAAATCGCCGCCATGATTTCCGGCGGCAAACTACCGCCACCGGCTGCCGTGAAGGGCAAAGTCGAGGCGTTGGACACGTCAGCCAAGTACATCGAGCATCTGCTCGGCTATGTGAACCGAAAGCACCTGCGCAAGCTCAAGGTCGTGGTCGATGCCGGCAACGGCGGCGCGGGGTTGACCATCGACAAACTGGAGCCGCATCTGCCGTTCGAGTTCATCAAGGTGCGTCACGAGCCGAACGGCAAGTTCCCGCAGGGCGTGCCCAATCCCATGCTCGAGGAGAATCGCGGACCGACGCTCGAGGCACTGCGCAAATCCGGCGCGGACGTCGGCATCGCCTGGGACGGCGATTACGATCGCTGCTTCTTCTACGATTCCAAGGGTGCCTTCATCGAGGGCTATTACCTCGTTGGATTGCTGGCCGAGGCGTTCCTCGCCAAACAACCCGGCGCGCGTATCGTCTACGACCCGCGCCTGACGTGGAACACCATCGACACCGTGAAACGGCTCGGCGGCATACCGGTCATGAGCAAATCAGGCCACGCTTTCATCAAGCAGAAGATGCGCGAGGTCGATGGCGCCTACGGCGGCGAGATGAGCGCGCACCACTACTTCCGCGACTTCTCCTATTGCGACAGCGGCATGATTCCCTGGCTGCTGGTGCTCGAGCGCGTGTGCGAGTCCGGCAAGTCGCTCGATGAGCTGGTCGCGGCGCGCATCGAGGCTTTCCCGTCGAGCGGCGAGATCAACCGCAAGCTTCCGGATGCCAAGAAGGTGCTCGCCGAAGCGGAGGCGAAATACGGTAAGGGCGCCGAGGCTGTCGATCACACCGACGGTTTGTCGGTGGAATTCAAGGAATGGCGCTTCAACGTGCGTGCGTCCAACACGGAACCGCTGGTGCGGCTCAATGTCGAATCGCGCGGCAACGAGGCGCTGATGCACGAGAAGACCGCGGATCTCCTGGCGTTCCTCGATTCCATGGGTGCAGTCAAAGCCAATCATTGACGAGGACCGCAGGCTTGCGGCGTCCGCGGTTCCTGCAACCCAGACAGCCTGCGTCAGCCTGCTACGCGGCGGCGGTGTCTGTCTCGCTCGTCGAATATTCCATCAGTGCCGTGAACGCCTCGGTGGCGTTTGCGAAACGCTCGTCGGGCTTCTTCGACACCAGGCGCTCGAGGAAGCGCTGGTGCTGCGACAAGGCGTCGGGAAGTTTCGGGATCGGCGCGTTCTTGTGCATCTCGAACAGCGCCACCAGGGAAGCGGCGGCGTACATCCGCTGCCCGGTGAGCAGCTCGTACAACATCACGCCCACGCTGTAGAGGTCGGAGCGTTCGTCGGCGGTGCCGCCGAGCGCCTGCTCAGGCGACAGGTAGTAAGGCGTGCCGATGACCACCCCGGCAAGTGTCTTGGCGACCGGGTCGGCATCGCGGCGTGCGCTGCCGAAATCCACCAGAGCGATGGTGCCGTCGTCGCGGAACATCACGTTCGCGGGTTTGAGGTCGCGATGGATGATGCCGCCGGCGTGCACGGACACCAGCGCCGAGAGAATCGAGCCGATGATGATGAAGGATTCCTCGACCGAGGGGCGATCGCGGGACAGACGAGCACGCAGGTCGCCCGCGGGAAAGTATTCCATGACAATGTACGCGTGGCTGTCGGTGAACCCGTGCTCGAACACCTTGGCCACGTACGGGCTGTCGATGCTCGAGGTCGCGAAATATTCCTGCACGAAGCGCGACAGCAGATCCGAATCGCCGCTGCCTTCGCCCTTGAGAATCTTGAGCACCACCTGTTCCTTGTTGGGGCGCTCGCACAGGCAGACGTTGGCGGTGGCGCCGCTGCCGAGCGGTTTGACCAGCGAAAAACCCTGAATGCCCGCCGACTTGAGCACCAACTCGGCGTCGGCGAGCCGGCGAGCTTCGACGCGCGCAATCCTGCCGGCACTGTCATCGGCGGGCTCGGGTCGCGTCGCGGCCCCTTTTTCGAATTTTGCAGGCGCGTACTTCGGCATCGGCTTGATGTCGGCAGCCGCTGGCCGGCTCTCGGTCCTGCGCGCGGGCATTGGCGGCGCTTTGATCGCGATTTCCGCCGGCGGCGCCGGTCGGCCGGCCTCCGGCAACACGCGCACGATCTTCGGGAAGTTAGGCTTGGCGCGCAGCTCCGAGAGCCACAGCAGGCCTTCCTTGCGCAGATACTCGTCATCGATGAGCAGGTGCGCGTAGCGATCCCAGCGGAAATCCGCGGGTGGCTTGCCATACGCGGCGAGGTCGTGCACTTCCAGCCTGGCGGCCGGCCACTTGATCATGGCGAGGCGCCGGGCCCGGTTAACCAGGCCGCTGGCGTGACGCATGATGAGTACGCGTTCCGTCATGTCACTGTCCGTGTAAACGTCACTTCCTGGTGACGGTGTGCCGTTCGATGATGGCGCGGAGCTTGAGCTCATCGACCGGCTTGGTCAGATAACCATCGCAGCCGGCCATCGTTCCGCGGATCTTGTCGAAGGTCTTGTCCTTGCTGGTGAGCATCACCACCTTCATGAGCGAATTGTCCTTGTTCTTCTTGATCATCTTGCAGACGTCGTAGCCGTCCATTCCAGGCAGCATCACGTCGAGGAAGATCATGTCGAAGTGTTGTTTGGAGATCTTGAACAGCGCTTCTTCGCCTGAAGAGGCGAACTCGGGCGCAATCCCGTAGGGCTGCAACTTGTTCTGCAGGAACGTGCGCATGAGTGGACTGTCATCCACTGCGAGTACGCGGAACTGATGTTCTTCGTGGCGTGGCGTCGGCACCGCAATGGGAGCAACCGGCGCGGGCGGTGCGGCCGGAGCGGGTGGCGTCATGGGTTGCGTGGCAATCGACGGCAGCGACGGCACCGTCGCGGTCGGCGGCCCTGCAGCGCCGGGTGGCAGCACCAGGGGTGCGTCGGCGATGCGCGCCGCGGCAGGCAACGAGGCCGCCAGCGATGTCGGGTTCGGCACGATGCGCAGGTTGGCGCGCGCCGGCGTCGGGGCGACCGCGGCGGATAGTGCCGACGGCGACAGTGGCGTGACGCCTGAGGAGACCAGTGCAGCGGCGGCTGACGACGCTTTCTCCGGCGAATCTCTCTCCGTCGGCTGGTCGCTCAGGATCCGGTCGACCGCTCTTTCGGTGACTGGCTTTTCATTGATCGACCTGTCGAGCGTTGGGGCGACGTTGGGTTGCAAGGTCATGCTGGGCAGCACGGTGGCCGCCGGCGCTGCCGCGGTCATCGACGCCGGGAACGCGCCGGATTGCGCGGCGGCCGTGCCCGCGGTCATCGCAGGAGAACCCGCTGACATCGGCACCATTGAATTCATGCTGGCCGACAGGGCCGGTTGCTGAGCGGTCATACCGCTGGCAACGCGCGGCAGGCTCGCCTCGGGCACGTGCGTCGTGCCCGGCCCGGTCGCGGCCGAGCTCGCGGTGAACAAGGTGCCGGCGGCGCGCGGCTCGGACCCATCGTGCAGCGCGGATTCCCGCGCCGCGTTGCCGATGAGCAATGCCAGGCGATCCATGGCGCCGACCACCTTGAGTCCGAGCGGCCGTGCTGCCGAGGCAATGCCCAGATCGTTGTTCTTCGAGCCGACCACGAGGGTCCGGTCCTGCGTGCTGGAGAACGTGGCCTGCCAGCTTGCGACCGCGCTGTCACTGTCACCGTCCAACAAGTACATGTCCGGTGCCACGCCGGCCTCGGGGTTCCAGAGTTTGTAGCCGATCTGCCGTGCCGGGGCGACCGACAGCAGGAAGATCGAGTTCAGCATTTGCCGCTCGGGAGCGGAAAAGCCGACGACTCGGACGTTGAGGACGCGCGTTTTAGTGCTCATGACATACCCTTGTGTGGTCAGCCGGCGGCGACGCGTTTTTCAACGCGCCCGGTAACGGCTCTGGCCACGTGTTGCAGCAGTTCTTGGTCGGTGTAAGGTTTGGTGAGATAGACATCCACGCCGCTGACCATCGCCTGGCGGCGATGTTTGTCCATCGAGCGTGAGGTGATCATGATGAGCGGCAGGTGCGCGAGCTCGGGACGAGCGCGTACGTGCGCGGCGAGCTCGAGGCCGTTCATGTTGGGCATTTCCAGATCGGTGAGCAGCACGTCGGGGCGTGCGGCTTCGATGGCTTTCACGGCTTCGAGTCCATCGCGCGCCTGCGCGACCTCGTAGCCCTGATCCTCGAGCAACGTGGCGACCGAGCGGCGCACCGACATCGAGTCATCGACGACCAGCACGCGCGAGCGGCGCACGTCCTTTGCCTGCGAGCGCGCTTCCGCCGCGGCGCGAATCGCGTGGTCGCGCGGCGTGCGCGCGAGCTCGGCGATGTCGAGCAGCGGAATCACGCTGCCATTGCCGGTGAGACCGATACCGGCGACGCCGGGAATGCGTTTGAGATAACGGCCGGTGGGGCGGGTGACGAGCTCGCTGGCATCGAGCACCGCGTCGACCAGCACGCCGATCGGACCGGATTCGCTGTCGACCAGCACGAGATTGCGACGTTCCGGAGTCGAAGCGGGGCGCATGCCGGTCAGCGCCCCGAGCTCGTGCGCTGGATATCGTTCGTCGTCGACCAGCGCATACGCGACCCCTTGCTCTTGTGTGAGCTCGACCGCAACTGCGGGCACGGCGCGGCGCACCGCGTGGCTGGCGATGCCGAACACCTGGCCGCCGTCGCGCACGAACAGCGCGTGCGTGGCAACCAGCGATGCCTGGAAGCGCAGCTCGATAGTGAGGCCGTGACCGGATTCAGAGCGGATGTCGATGGAGCCCGACAACGCACGCAGGCGTGTCGCGACGACGTCGAGGCCGACGCCGCGACCGGAGATTTCGGTGACCGCGTCGCGCGTGGAAAAGCCGGGCAGCAGCGTGAGACGCGCAACCTCGGCGTCGGACGGCGTGGCGTCGGCGTCCAGCAGGCCACGTTCGACTGCCTTGGCGCGGATGCCGGCGAGATCGAGTCCGCGGCCGTCGTCGGCGACCTGCACGGTGACCACCTGCCCGCGGCGCGCGACTGTCAGCTTGATCGTGCCGCCCGGTGCCTTGCCCACGGCCGCACGATCATCGGGTGATTCGAGTCCATGATCGACGGCGTTGCGCAGGATGTGCAGCAGCGGGTCGATCAACTGGTTCAATACATCGGCATCGACCAGGATGTCCTGGCCCACGACCAGAAGCGTGGCCTGTTTGTGGGTCGCCGCGGCCGTCTGGCGCACGTTGCGCTGCAGGCGCGGCACGATGGTCTCGACGGGCGCCATGCGTGTCTGCGAAGTCAGATGCGACAGCTCGCGCATCAGGCGCTGCTGCTGATGCAGGATGCCGGCGAGGCCCGCAAGCTCGTCCTTGAGTCCGACCCCGAGTTCGCGCGCGTCGGTGGCCTCCTCGATCAAGGCGCGCGTGATGGACTGCACCTCGTTGTACTGGTCCATTTCCAGCGAGTCGAAATCCGAGGCAGCGTGCACCACGTTCAACTTGTGTCGCGCCTGGACGCCGCGGATATCAACGGAGTTCTCGAGCTCGAACAGGCGTTTCTGGATGGCGCGGTCGCGATCGATCAAGTCGCGCGAATGGCTCGAGGCGGATTTCAGCTCCTGCTCGAGCTCGCCGATCTTGATGGTGATTTCGCCGACCATGCGCACCAGGTTTTCGAGCAACTCGGTAGCGACACGAGTCGTCGGCTTGGATTCGGCGCGGGCCGCAGGCGTTACCGGCTCGGCAATCTCGCCGGCAGGCGCCGGAGTCGGTTCGGGCGCGCGCGGCTGCACGGTGTCGGAAGCGTCGTGACTGCGCGCGGCATCGAGCAACTCGATGACGGCGAGCGCGTTTTCCGGAGCCGTGTCTTCGCCCGCCACCGTGGCCACCATCTGCTCGAGGCAATCGGCCGCCGCCATGAGGGCCTGCGCGCGCCTGGAGGAAGGTGGTGCGCGCTGCGCTTCGCAGATCTCCAGAATATCTTCGAGGCGATGCGCGAGCTTGGCTACGCCGCGGATGCCGAGGATGTTGGCCGAGCCTTTGAGTGTGTGGGCTGCCCGCTTGGCATGGAGCAGAAGCTCGGTGTGCGCGGGGTTGGCGATCCAGCCCTGTAGTGATTGCGTGACTTCGGCCGCTTGCGGCGGCGAATCGTGCAGGAAGGCGTCGATGAGCGCGCCGTCGACGTCGGGTGAGACGTCGAGCGTGAGATCGGAGGCCTCGAGGGCTTCCGGAGCCGCCTGCTCGGTCTCATCGAGCGCGGCGCCGATGCTGCTGGCTGCGCCGAGCTCGGCGCGCAACTCGTGCAACGCCGCATCGTCGAGCGGCAGCGGCACCCAGCCGCCACCGAAATGCGCGATCAGCGATTCGACGGGTGCCGCTGCGGTGGCATTGCGCAGGTGCGCCTCCAGCAATTGCGCCCAGTCGGTGAAGAAGGGCCGGACCAGCACGCGCGCGTCCTGGTCATCGGCGTTCAGGTGTTCGAGATTGCCGAGCACGCAGGCGGCGATGCGCTGCACGCCGTCGAGGCCCATGTAGCCCGCTGCTTCAGAAAGGCGCGTGACGGACGTTATGTAGGAATGATTGGCATGCTCGACGGCCGCGGGATCCTCCGATGAACCCGAGTCGTAAGCAGCCGTGAGCTCGGGAGCCAGCCCCAGGAGCTCGTCGGCCAAAGCTGTGAGGAGATCCTGTCCCCGCATCTGAGCTATCTACCTTCCTCTTTAGGCCGCGCGGACCACGACCGGCAACTTGAACACGCGTACCGATTCCACCAGCCGGTCGGCTGACTTCGACAGGTCCGCCGTGGCTTCCGACTGCAGCAGAATTTCCGCGGCGGTCTTTTCCGTGCTGGCGCCGATCTGGTGCACGCGGTTGCGCAGCTCGGTGGTGATCTTCATCTGCACCTGGGCCGAAGACGTAATGCGCTTCACGAGCTCCACGAGCGATGCGGTGGACTGCTGGGTCTCGCGCATCTGCGCGCCGGAGCGCGCGGCGATTTCCGAACCGAGCACCACCTGGGCGATGGTCTTGTTGACCGTGTTGATGGTGTCCGACGTTTCGATCTGAATGTTGTTCACGAGCTGCGCGATCTGCTGTGTCGCCTGGCGTGAGCTCTCGGCGAGGCGCTGCACTTCTTCGGCGACGACCGCGAAACCGCGGCCGGCGTCACCGGCGGCAGCGGCCTGCATGGAGGCGTTCAACGCCAGCACGTGGGTGCGCTCGGCGATCGTATTGATGAGGTTCACGATGCCGGTGATTTCCTGCGAACGCTCGCCGAGGCGCTTGATGCGCTTTTCCGCCTCGGCGATGGATTCGCGAATGCCCTCCATGCCTTTGACGGTCTCGTTCACCGAGCTCAAGCGCGGTGACGGTGGAGGAGGTCGCCTGCTCGGCGGCACGGTTGGAAGCGGCGGCGAGCTCGGCCACCTGGGTCATGACCTTGGAGGCGTTGGCGAGGTTCTCGCCCGCGCGCTCCACGTCCGAGCGTTCCGCGGCGGCAGTCGCCGTCACCGATTCGCCCTGGCGCTTCACGCGCTCGGTGGAGAGTTTCACCTGCGCGGCGATGCTGGTCACTTCGGACAACACGCGGCCGGTTTCGTGCGTGAGCAGATTGATGGAGTCGGACACGGTGCCGATCACGTTCGCGGTGACCGGCGCCTTGACCGTCAGATCCTTGTTGGACAGCTGCGCCACGGCCTGCAGCAGCTGCACCACCGAGTTGTTCAGGTCTTCGTTCTCGTTCTCGGCTTCGGCGAGACGCGCCACGCGATCGTCGAGCAGGTTGTCGAAGGCGCGCGACAGCTGGCCGAATTCGTCGTCACCGCCGAGCTGCGAGCGCGCGGCGTAGTCACCACTGGAAATGGCGGTCACGGTAGCCTGCATCTTGGTGATAGGCCTGGTGACGCTGCGCAGCAGCGAGAATGCGATGAGCAGGCCCAGACCCAACAAGCGCCACGGCGATGCCGGTGGACCACACGACCACCTTCTCGCGCACTTTCGCGACGGGCGCGAACGCTTCAGTAGCGCCAATCTCGGCGACGATGGCCCACTTCAGGCCGAGTACCGACAGTGGCGCGTACGCGCCGAGCACCGGAGTCTTGGCGTAATTGGGGTAAACGCCGAAACCGGCATTGCCCTTCTCGAATACGTCCTGAGTGGCCTGGGTCTTGATCGGCACGAGACCGATGCTCGTGCCCTTGGCCTGCACGGCATTGGCCAGGCCCTTCGCGAAGCCGGCATCGCTCACGCTCCTGGCATACGCATCGATGTCTTCCACGGCGAGGCGCGCGATGGAGCGCGGTGTGCCGTCGGCCGCCGACACCAGATAGGTTTCGCCGGAGTCGCCGAGGCCGCGCTCCTTCCACTTGCCTTCGTGCGTCATGACCGAGTTGATCTTGTCGATCGGCACCTGCACGACGAGCACGCCGATCTTCTTGCCGCCGTCGAAGATGGGCGTGCCGAGGAAGGCCGCCTGGTCGTTGTACGAGGGCAGGTATTCACCGAATTCGGACAGCGCGACCAGTGCCGGGCTTGTCGAGCGCCCAGGTCGCGCGGAACGCGTCGCCGAGCTTCGACTTGGCAAAGGGCCCGGTCACCAGCGAAGTGGCGAAGTCGAGCTCCTTGAACACCGTATAGACGATGGTGCCGTTGCGCGGCTCGACCAGGAAGATGTCGTACAGGCCGAACTGGCTCAGTGCGGTGCGCAGGTAGGGATGCATCGCGCCGTGCAGCTCGCTGTAGCGCGTGCCGTCGTTGGCGCGATCGAGGTCGCTCTTCGCGCCCAGCGGATTCGGGTTGGCGGCGATGTACTGGTACTGCAGGTTCATCGCCAGGTCCGGCAGCGAGGCGACCGAGTCCGCCATGTTCGACCATCTTGCCGGTGTTGCGCTTCTGGAATTCCGCCATGAAATCGCCGGTGTAGTACCTGGCGAGGCGCGCGCGCTCGGCCGGCAGGTCGGCGATGTTGATCACCGAGTTGTCGTAGGCGGTGGGCAGCTCGCGCATCGCGGCGACGACGTCCGGAGAGGCGGACAGCACCTGCACCTGGTTGGACAGGGCGGTCGAAGTAGTCGGTGATCTGCGCGGCCTTCGAGGCGCGCTGCGCGATCAGTGCCTCGCGTGCCTGCGATTCGAGCGCGGCGCGGCCGGAGTTCAGCGATTCGCGACCGACGATGATCGAGGTGACCGCCACCGGGATGATGGCGAGGAACAGCGTGCCGAGCAGCAGTTTCTGCCGGATGGACTGGGCGCCGAAAAAATTTCGATCGGCCATGGGTTAGCTCACGAGTTGATCGAGTAGTTGCGCGTAGTCGAATTCGAACCAGGCGTCCTGGCCCTGGGAATAGGCCGCCACCACGGCGGTGGCCGCCGCGGCCGTCAATGCCGGCGGAATGATTTCGTTTTCGGGCTGGAAGACCATGCGTCGCGGCAGCCCGTCGATGACGATGCCGGCAGCGGCGTTGCCGTGGCCGATCACCAGCAGCATGCGTTTCTCGCGCGGCAGGTGCGTGGTCTCGAACAGGGTCGCCAGATCGAACAGCGGCACGATGCGGCCGTGCAGGTTCACGAGACCGAGCAGGTTCGCGGGCATGCGCGGCAGTGGATAGACGTTGGGCATTTCGACCAGCTCGCTGGCCGCGGCGAACGGCGCGAGCAGCCGCATGTGACCGATGCGGAACGCCTGGCGAACGATGTCGTTCGGGTTGACCTCGGCCGGCCCCGGCGCGCCCAGAGCCGCGAGCTCCGCGGGCAGCGGTGGAAGTCCGAGCGGCAGTGCGAAGTGGGCGTTCATGCGTTGCCGCCTCGCCTCAGGCGCAGGCGGCGATGGCGCCGAGAATCTGGTCCGGGGTGTAGGGCTTGGTGACGTAGCCTTTCACGCCGAGCATCTGCGCCCAGACGCGGTCGGCCTTCTGGTTCTTGCTGGTGACCAGCACCACGGGAATGCCCTTGGTCGTCGCGTCGCCACCGATGGCGCGAGTAGCGGCGAAGCCGTCCATCTGGTCCATGTTGACGTCCATGAGGATGACGTCGGGCATCTGCGACTTGGACATTTCCACGGCCTGCTGGCCATTGGTTGCCGTGAGCGTGATGTAGCCGGCGCCACTCACGATCTTTTCGAGATTCATGAGATCGGGGCGTGCGTCGTCGACGATCAAAACTTTATGAATGGCCACAGTTATTCCCTCGCGCAATAGGGCCCCGCCGACCGCTTCGGACGGTTTCTCCCATTGGCACGAGGGGAATCTTGGCGGGTATGTGACAAAACCACGGTGACGCGGGTCACACGGGGGGTCCCTAGGAAAGGCTCCAGTTCGCGCTTTCTCGCGTTTTGAAGGCGCGGCAGCGCCGTGGCGAGGTTGCTGGCCCGCAATGCATCGCGGCGGCGCAGTTCCGCTCGCGAACTGGGTCTCAGGCGGACGATCAGTTAGGCGCGCGGCTGGACGGGCTCAGGCGGAGTTCCGCTGCCAGTAGAGGTTGTAGCGCTCGTGCGTGACGCGGAACCACGGCACGAGATCGACAGCTGGCGCCGCCATCGAAGCCCGAGGCGCGAAATTCGAGCTTGTCCCGGTTCGTGCGCCTGACGTGCGCGCACCAGTTCGGCGAGCGGCTTTGACCACCTCGGAATCTTCACCTCTGCGTTGAGCATGTTCGCCCGACTCGCGCTCATTGACGATGAGTTGCGCGCCCGGAGCGAGGCCCTGCGTGCCCATGCGGCCCGCGAGCACGATGGGGCCGTACATCAGCGCCGCGTGGTCGGATGCATTCGGCAGCAGCTCGAGCTTGCAGCGCCATGGGGAGGCGGATTTCGACCACGTCGCCGGCGCGGAACGTGCGGTTCAAGGTGCTGTAACTGCCGGGCCGACGGCTCACCTGCCTGCGTTTGCCATTGACCGTGACCGTCATTGCCGCGCACCAGCCGGGCTGGCGTATCGCGAGCTTCAAGGCCTGTGGCGTCGCGGCCGTGAACGTCGAGTCGCGTGGTATCGGCGTCCGGAAACCGCGTGACCTGCGTGAGCGTGATGCCGCGCTCGCGCCAGTGCGAGCGTGGATGCCAGGAACAGGTTGACGTACAGCGCGTCGGCGTCATGGGCGTAGATGGACTCGCCGTAACGCGCGTGGTTCTCGATGCCCGATCCCGTGCAGCACCAGAACGAATCGAACGGCGTGTGGTAGAGCCGCACGTAACCCGGTCGCGTCGCCTGGAAATAGGTGTTCATGCCCGTCTCCGGATCCTGCGACGGCGAGGATGCCGTTGAACAACGCGCGTTCGAAATAGTCGAGATAGGCCGACCTGTGGATCGCGCGCGTACAACGAACGCGTGAGCCGCATCATGTTGTGTGTGCAGCAGGTCTCCATGGTCTTCGCCGAGCCCAGGTGCTCGACGAACTTGTCCTTGGGAAAAAAGTGCTCGCCGTCGCCGTGACCGCCGGTGGCGAAGGAGCGGCCGTTCGACCACGGTACGCCAGAAGAACTGCGCGGCACGGTCGTAGGACTTGGCGTCGGCACCGCCCACGTCGTCGATGCGGCTGAAGCCGACGACCTTGGGGATCTGGGTGTTCGCGTGCAGGCCGTCGAGCTTGTCGATACCTTGCAGCCAGCGGATCGAGAAGCGCCGGTGGGAAAAGCGCAGCGCCAGCTGCAGATAGCGCGCCTCTCCGCGTCAGCTGCCGACAGATCGGCGAACACTTCGTTCATGCCACCGTGTTCGCGGTCGAGCATCTTCTGGAAGCGATCCTCGGGCACGTCGGCGCAGGCGCGATCCACCCAGTCGGCGAACGTCGTCGAGTACCGCGAGCGCGGGCTTGCTGCCGCGATGCAAGTGCGCATCGCGCAGGCCGGCGAGCACCTTGTGCGTGGTGTACCAGGGCACGCCGGCGAATTCCTTGCCGGCGAGACTGTCGGTCAGCGGCGCGACGCCGTCCGGAAAAGCCGTGAGCCAGCCGCCGGTCTTCGCCTGGCATTCGGCGAGCTCGGCCGACGATGTAATCGACGCGGTCCGCGAACCGTCTGTCCAGTGTCGTTTCGTACATGCACGCCGCGGCCGTGAGGTAGTGGCCCAGCGTGTGGCCGTGACAACGGATCCCGATCCACGGTTCCACCGATTCCCAGCCGCCGTACACCGGCGCCTTGGGCTGCCAGGCCGGCGTTGACCCGGAAGTTGTGCAGCATGCGGTCGGGCTCGAGCTGCAGTAGATAGGCCTCGTCGAGCTTCTGCGCGGCGAGGAAGGGCCCTTCACCGAGGCGCACCTGCGTCAGGCCGAAATACCGCACGCCTGGCGAGGACGATGCGCGGCGCGGTTGCCTGCACGGACCACGGCGATGCCGCCGCCGCCGCGCCGGCGCCGAGCAACTTCAACGCATCACGGCGAGAGTGCTGGTCATCGGGCAACTCAGACCGACAGGTGCACGACGGTGTACGAGCGCGCCGGCAGCTTGACCGTCATCTTCGCACCGGCCTTCGCCGCATCGAGCTTCGTGCTCACCACCTTGTTCGGGCTCTCGAAGGTGTTGAACGCCTTGAGGTCGGGTCCGGTGACTGTCTCGCAGGCCAGCACGCTGCGATGGCGTGATGTCTTCGAACGTGAGCGCCAGCTCGCGTTCGTTGCCGAGGTCGCGATTGAGCGCGAACACCGCCACGCGCTTTTCCTTCGCGTCGTAGGTGGCCACCACGTCGAGGAACGGCACTTCCTCGTCGCGCGCGAAGTCGGCGACGCAGGCCGGCGGCGCGGATCGGGTAGGTCTCGCTCTCCACCTGGATGTCGAGCATGCGGCCGCGCGCGTACTTGAGCACCATCTGGTACGGGATAGTAGATGGACTGGCGCAGGGTGCCCTTGCTGTTGGTGACCAGCGGCGCGATGACGTTGACGATCTGCGCGAGGCAGGCGACGCGCACGCGGTCGGACTGGCGCATGAGCGTGTTCAGGAAGCCGCCGGTGAGCAGCGCGTCCTCGAGGTTGTAGACCTCCTCGAGCAGCTTGGGCGCGAACTGCGCCCTTGCCGTCGAGGTGTTCCGGAGTGCCGCGCGCGCGGTACCAGACATTCCACTCGTCGAACGACAGCCACAGCCGCTTCGGCGAGCGCTGCAGGCCCTGCACGTAGTCGGCGACCGCGATGATTTCGCGGATCTGCCGTTCCATGTCGAGATTCTGCGCGAGGAAGCGCTCGGATTTGCCGCCCGAGAGCGCGGGCTCGTTGCCGAAATAGTTGTGCAGCGAGATGCCGTCGACCATGTCGTAGCATTCCTCGAGCACCTCGCGGTCCCACTCGAGGTAGGTGGGCAGCCGCGGATTGCTCGAGCCGCAGGCGATGAGCTGCACGTCAGGGTCGATGACGCGCGCCTGCTGGGCGATGTCGCGCGCCTTGCGGCCGTACTCGCGCGCGGTCATGCCGGCCCATCTGCCAGGGTCCGTCCATCTCGTTGCCGAGGCACCAGTACTTCACCTTGTGTGGCTGTTCGTAGCCGTGCGAGCGGCGCAGGTCGCTCCACTTGGTGCCGCTTGCGCGTAGTTGCAGTATTCGATGTAGGCGACGGCCATTTCCGCAGGTGCCGGTGCCGAGGTTGAATCCTAGCAAGGGCTCGGTGCCCACGGCCTTGGCCCAGTCCATGAAGTCGTTGGTACCGAACTGGTTGGTCTCGAGCGAGTTCCAGGCGCGCTCGAGCACTGTGGGTCGATCCTTCTTCGGCCCCACGCCCTCCCACCAGTTGTAGCCCGAGACCATGTTGCCGCCGGGGTAGCGGATGATGGGCACGTGCAGGTCGGCCACTTCCTTGATGACGTCTTTGCGGAAGCCGCGCTCGTCGGAGAACGGATTGCCCGGGTCGTAGACGCCGGTGTAGACCGCGCGCCCGAGGTGTTCGAGGAACGCGCCGAACAGGCGCGGTCGAAATCCGCGCGCGGCGCGACGAGGCCGAGCGTGGCGCGCGCGGTGCGCCCGCGTGCCTGCGAGTAGCTAGGCAGCGCGAATACGGAGGACGGCGGCGATACCGGCGCCCGGCGAGACCGGCACTGTGAAAGGAAGCTGCGTCGGCTCGAATCGACCTTTCATTGTTTACTCCGGGAGGGGGCGCGAAAACTTCGCCAGTATAGTCAACGCAAATCGAGTCGCCGGAAGATCCCGCCCTGCGATACACGCGTGCGTATCGGTGGGGATCACAATTTGCATTACGACCAAGGTCGCAGTTGCGCGCCAAGTATTTTTTCGAGGGTACCGTTACCACACGTGGACGCTGCCGTTTCCACTGCATACGATCAACGGGCGTTGCGCATGTGCCGGAAGAACCCGCACTTTCTTCCGGTTCACACATGCAACCGTGGAATGAGACCGGCGCCGTCGTCCGCAACAGCTGTGCGGCGGCGCCGGGCCCAGCCCTCATCGGAGGTCCGCACTCAGGCGGTACTCGATTTCCGAGCGATACGTTTCGCCGGGCCGCAGGATTGCGCCGGGAAATCCAGGTTCGTTCGGCGCATTCGGAAAACCCTGCGGCTCGAGAATCACGCCGCTGCCGATCGCCGGATGCGTGCGTGCAAGGAATTGCCCGTTGTAGAACTGCAGCGCGGGCCCGCCGGACATCGTCAGCGTGACATCGCGGTTGGGCGAGGCCAGCTCGCAGGCGCAGTCGGCGTCCGCATCCAGCACCCAGCAGTGGTCGTAACCGCCCGCGAGCCCGAGTTGCGGATGTGACTGCAGCGCGGGCGGATGCAACCGGCGGCCGGCGCGGAAGTCGAACGTCGTGCCCTCGACGGCGGCGACGTCCCCGGTAGGAATCAACCCCGCGACCGACGGGTAGATAGTGTGCCGCGGGAATGCGCAACCGCTGATCAGTTGCCGGCTTTTTGGCATCGGCAGATTGAAATAGGGATGGTAGGTCAGGTTGATCGGCGTGGGCGCGTCGCTGCGCGCGCTCAGAGTGATGGCCAGCGCGTCTGGTTTCGCCACCAGCTCGACGGTGGCTTCGACAGCGCCGGGATAACCCTCCTCGCCCTCGGGAGAGCGGTACCCGAGCACCACCCGGCGTCCCTGCTGCTCGCTGACATCGAGCACGCGCCACACACGCTTGCCGAAACCCAGCGCGCCGCCGTGCAGATGATTCACGCCTTCGTTGGCGGTGATCTCGTGAGTCCGGCCGTCGAGATCGAAGCGTGCACCGCCGATGCGGTTGCCGAACCGGCCGACCAGCGAGCCGACGTAGGCCCGATCGCGCTCGTACTGCTCCAGCCGGTCGAAGTACAGGATGAGATCGCGCCGCACTCCGTGCACCGGGTAGGTGAGGCGACGCAGGATGGCGCCGTAGGTGAGTACTTCCACCTGCAGGCCGGACGGGTCACCCAGCGTGATGGCCTCGATGCTGCGGCCGTCCGTCGAGCAATCCGAACGAACGCATCATGGTTGTCTTTAAAAAACCTGGCTCGTTCTCAGTACTTGCGGGTCGGCAATACCTGGGCGGCCGTTTCCTTCGGGAACACCGATTCCTCGGTGACGATGCGCTTGGGTATCTGCTTGCCCGCGACCACGTCCTTCACGGCCGCCATGAGCTGCGGTCCTAACAAGGGGCTGCATTCGACGGTGACGTTCAGCTTGCCGGCGATCATCGCCTCGAAGGCGCCCTTGACGCCGTCGATGGAAATGATGGTGATGTCGGTGCCCGGCTTGAGACCGGCTTCCTCGATCGCCTGGATCGCGCCGATGGCCATGTCATCGTTGTGCGCGAACAGCACGTTGATCTTCTTGCCTTCCGCTTTCAGGAAAGCCTCCATGACTTCCTTGCCCTTGGCGCGCGTGAAGTCGCCGGTCTGCGAGCGGATGACCTTGTAGCGCGGGTCGGCAGCGATGATTTCGGCGAAACCCTTCTTGCGATCGTTGGCCGGAGCCGAGCCCACGGTGCCTTGCAGCTCGACGATGTTGATGTCGCCCTTTCACTTCCTTGGTGTTTTCGAGCAGCCAGCGCCCGGCTTTGCGGCCTTCCTCGACGAAATCGGAACCGATCAGCGATAGATACAAGGTGTCATCCGGCACCTCGACCGCGCGGTCGGTGAGGATCACGGGAATCTTTGCGGCCTTGGCTTCACGCAGCACGGTTTCCCAGCCGGTTTCGACCACCGGCGAGAACGCGATGACATCGACGCGTTGCGCGATGAACGAACGCAGCGCCTTGATCTGGTTTTCCTGCTTCTGCTGTGCGTCGGAGAAACGCAGCGTGATGCCGGCATCGGCGGCTGCGCTCTGCACGGAGGTGGTGTTGGCCGTGCGCCATTCGCTTTCGGCGCCGATCTGGCTGAACCCGAGCACGATGGGTTTGGCGGCTTTCCCGTCACCGGACGCCGGTTCTCCGCCTCCGCCGGAACAGGCCGCGAGCAACGTGCCAACCATGAGGCTCAGCGCCAGTCGAATTGAAGTTTTCATCTTTCCCCCATCTACGGTAGTTAGTATCGCTAGAGAGTTCGCACGCCGCCGAAGTCGAAGCCGCCGGGCACGCGAGCCAGACGGTTTCGCAGCGGAGCGCCCAGGGCAGGCAGGTCGACTTCGAAGACATCGCCGGGAACGGCCGTGATGCCATCCGCGAAGCTCAGGGTGGCGGTGCCGAAGAAATGCAGGTGCACGTCGCCCGGGCGGCGGTGCGCGGCGTATTTGAAATGGTGATACTCGAGATTGGCCAGCGTGTGGCACATGTTGCTCTCGCCCGTGAGGAAAGGACGCTCCCACAGGATGCGATCGGCGCGACGGATGCGGCTCATGCCTTCCATATGAGCCGGTGGAGCGCCGGTGCGCAACTCCGGGCCGACGGCGCAGGGACGCAGCTTCGAATGGGCGAGGTACAGATAGTTCTTGCGCTCGGTGACGTGATCGGAGAATTCATTGCCGATGGCGAAGCCGAGCCGCTGTGGCGTGCCGTCGCGCCCGATGAGATATAGACCCACGATTTCCGGTTCTTCGCCGCCATCCAGTGCAAAGCCGGGCGAGGGAAGCTCCTGCCCGCAGCCGACCACGCAATCGCCATCGCCTTTGTAGAACCACTCGGGCTGCGCGCCCGGCTCAGGGCCCGCCGGGCGTCCGCCGTCAACGCCCCATTTGAACATCTGCATCGAGTCGGACAACGAATCGGCGGCACCAGCCAGTTTGCGATGCATGTTGTCGCGCGCGGCGGCGCTGCCGTAATGCGTGAGGCCGGTGCCCGACACCAGGCAGCGTGCAGGATCGGGATGGGTGAGCGGCGGCAACAGGCGGCCCTCGGCCAGCAGCGGCGCGTAGGCAAGGTCTGCGGCGTGTGCCTGGCCCATGGCGAACGCTTCCAGCGGGCCGGCCGCGGCGGACGCCGCCTGCGCCAGCGCATACGTGGACTCAAACGTGCCGACGCGGGCGACGGCTGCGCCATCGTCCGCTACCCAGCCCACCCGCGGCCGGCCGTTCTCTTCAAGAAATTGGATGAGTCTCAAGCGAGGAATCATGGGATTCGTATGGATATCCAACAAGCCCGAGATTGCTACGGAGCTATATTCATCGGTATATAGATGCCTGCGAGGGGGAACAAGAACATGCCGACGCCCACGCCCTGGTTCATCCGCGCGCGTCTGAAGACGCGCCAGCTCATGTTGCTCACCGCCATCTGCGATGAAGGAAATATTCATCGCGCGGCGGAGGTGCTCAACATGTCGCAACCCGCCGCGTCGAAGCTGCTCAAGGATCTGGAAGACATGCTCGGCGTGTCGCTGTTCGAACGGCAGCCGCGCGGCATGCGGCCTAACTGGTACGGCGAGACCATGATTCGCCATGCGCGTATCGCGCTGTCGTCGCTGCGCGAGGCGGGGCAGGAGATCGACGCGCTGAAGGCCGGTCTCTCCGGTCACGTGAGTCTCGGCGCGATCACCGGGCCCGCGCTCAGCCTGATTCCACAGGCCATCATGATCGTCGCGCGCGAGAACCCGAAGCTGCGCGTGGAGCTGCACGTGGAGTCGAGCAACGTGCTCATCGAGTCGCTGGCGCAGGGCAAGATCGACATCATGATAGGGCGGCTGTTCGAGCGGCAGGAGAAAACCGGCCTGCGCTATGAGAGGCTGGCGGAAGAACCGGTTGCCGCCGTGGTGCGCCCGGGTCATCCGCTGCTGAACGTGGCGGGGCTCACCCTTGGCGCAGTCGAGCAGCAAGCCGTGGATCGTGCCGCCGGCAGGCAGCGTGTTGCGGCATCGCTTCGACCTCATGTTCAGCGAGGCGGGCTTCGCGCCGCCCACGCAACTCATCGAGACCGCGTCGCTGCTGTTCGTCACCAAGATGCTGCAGCAGACCGACTTCATCGCCGTGGTACCCACCGAAGTCGCGCGTTACTACGCCACCTACGGGATGATCGCAATGCTGCCGATGCAGCTGTCGTGCACGATGGATGCCTTCGGCATCATCACGCGCACCGACTGGCTGTTGTCGCCGGCGGCCACCGTGCTGTTGCGTGCGCTGAAGACTTCGGCGGTGAGTAGTTATGGCTGCACGCTGGACATGAAAAATCTTTCGTGATCGCGCTTGATCGGCTCAACCATGCCAAAGCTGGTATGGCTCTGAATTAGAAAACTATTACTCGCGTATGTTTGCGCCTTGTAGGCTGACGCGCGATGGACGTTCCAAAAAAACGAGCGCGACGCAGTCAAGGCTGGTTCGGCCGAGAAGGCAAAGACGGCTTCCTGCATCGCAGCTGGATCAAGAACCAGGGCTATCCCGACGATCTGTTCGACGGTCGTCCCGTCATCGGCATCTGCAATACCTGGTCCGAGCTCACGCCGTGCAACGGCCACTTCCGCGAGCTCGCGGAGTTCGTGAAACGCGGCGTCTACGAGGCCGGCGGATTTCCGCTCGAGTTCCCGGTCATGTCGCTGGGCGAAACGCAGCTGCGCCCCACCGCCATGCTGTTCCGCAATCTCGCCAGCATGGACGTCGAAGAATCGATCCGCGGCAATCCGCTCGACGGCGTCGTGTTGCTCATGGGGTGCGACAAGACCACGCCCGCGTTGCTCATGGGCGCGGCGAGCTGCGACTTGCCCACCATCGGCATTTCCGGCGGACCGATGTTGTCGGGCCACTTCCGCGGCAAGCAGATCGGTTCCGGCACCGGCGTGTGGCAGATGTCCGAGGACGTGCGCGGCGGGCAAGATGACGCAGGAAGAATTCACCGCCGCCGAATCCTGCATGCATCGCTCGAAAGGCCATTGCATGACCATGGGCACGGCATCGACCATGGCGAGCATGGTCGAAGCGCTCGGCGTGGCATTGCCCGGCAATGCGGCGATTCCCGCGGTCGATGCGCGGCGCTATCGGCAGGCGCAGCTCACCGGCCGGCGCATCGTCGAGATGGTCGATGAAGAGATGGTGCTGTCGAAGATTCTCACGCGCGCCGCGTTCGAGAATGCGATCCGCGTGAATGCCGCCATCGGCGGTTCGACCAACGCGGTGATTCACCTGCTGGCCATCGCCGGGCGCATCGGCGTGCCGCTCACGCTCGACGACTGGGACAAGATCGGCTCGGAGCTGCCGTGCCTCGTGAACCTGCAGCCGTCGGGCAAGTTCCTCATGGAAGACTTCTACTACGCAGGCGGATTGCCCGCGGTGATGCGCGAGATCAAGCACCTGCTCGATGGCAAGGCGCTGACCGTGAACGGACACACGCTCGGCGAGAACATCGCCGACGCGCCGTGCTGGAACCGCGAAGTCATCAAGCCGCTGGACGCAGCCGTTCAAGGCGCATGCCGGCATCGCGGTTCTGCGCGGCAATCTCGCGCCCGATGGCGCGGTCATCAAACCGTCCGCCGCATCGCCGCACCTGCTGCGGCACAAAGGCCGTGCGGTGGTGTTCGAGAGCATCGAGGATCTGCACGCGCGCATCGACGACGAAAATCTCGATATCGACGAAAACTCCATCATGGTGCTCAAGGGCTGCGGCCCGAAGGGATACCCGGGCATGGCCGAGGTCGGCAACATGCCGCTGCCGCCCAAACTACTGCGCCGGGGCATCACCGACATCCTGCGCATCTCCGATGCGCGCATGAGTGGCACGGCCTATGGCGCCGTGGTGCTGCACGTCTCGCCCGAAGCGGCGGCCGGCGGGCCGCTTGCACTGGTGCACAACGGCGATCTCATCGAAGTCGATGTGCCCGCGCGACGCCTGCATCTCGACGTCAGCGACGCAGAGCTCGCGCAGCGACGCGCCGGCGTGGAAGCCGGCGCCGTCGCCCGGCCCGCGGCTGGTACAAGCTGTACGTCGATCACGTGCAGCAGGCGCATCTCGGCGCGGACCTCGACGTTCTGGTGGGTGGCAGCGGCGCCGACGTCTCGCGCGATAGTCATTGAGGCCTGCGGCCACGATGGAAACGTCGGCGAGACGCCGCCGTCCGTGATATTTCAGACCGCTAGTCTCTTTCAGCCCGGGCCAACGCGGCGCGCAGCTCGATGAGCTTGGGCGGCTTGCTCAGGACCTGATCCACACCGCGGCGGCACGTCGGCTTCGGTGACCAGCCGGCGGCCCCAGCCCGTGAGCATGATGCACCAGCGTCTGCGGCACGCTTGCCTTGATGGTCGACGCCACCTTGCGCCCATCGACGTGCGGCATGCCGAGGTCGGTGATGACCACCGGAAACGGGTTGCCCTCGGCGTGTGATTCGACGAATGCATCGATGCCCGCCTGGCCGCCGCTGGCACTGGTGACCTGGTGGCCGTCGCTCTCGAGAGCGTCGCGCAACGACTTCAGCAGCAGCGGATCGTCGTCGACGATGAGTATGCGCAGCGGTGCCGCCGGCTTGCGATGGCTGCCACTGCCGACCGCGACCGCAGACGAGGGCGGCGCGATGGCGAAGCTCATGCGCACCACCGTGCCCTTGCCCGGCTCGCTGTCGATTTCGAGACCGGCGCCGTGACGTTGCGCCACGCCGTAAACCATGGCGAGTCCGAGACCGGTACCGCGCGTGCCCTTGGTGGAGAAGAAGGGCTCGAGGCAGCGGCGGCGTGTGTCCTCGTCCATGCCCGATCCCTTGTCTTCGACTTCCAGCAGCACGATCTGGGCGCGGCTGCCGGCCGCGAGTCCGGTGCGGATCGTGAGCGGTCCGCCATCGGGCATGGCGTCGACCGCGTTGAATACCAGGTTCACCAGCGCGTCGCGAATCTGGCTCTCGACCGCCGCCATCGCGGGCAGGTCCGTCGCGAGCTCGGTACGCATGTCGATCGCGGCGCCACGCTGCTGCGCCATGTCGTTCCAGCGCGCGCGCGTGAGCGTCGATGACCTGCAGGACGAGTTGGTTGAGATCCACCGGCAGCAGCGACACCTGTGGCTCGCGCATGCGATAGAACTCGCCCATGCGCGCCACGGTCTGCGCGATGTCGTCCACGGCGCGCTGGATGATTTCGAGCTGCTGAGCGGCCGCGCTCAGTCAGATGCGGTTCGCGCTCCAGCAGTGCCTCGGTGTACAGCGCCACTGGTGAGATGGCGTTGTTGATGTCGTGCGCGATGCCGCTCGCCATCTGCCCGAGCGCGCGCAACCGTTCCTGCTGCATGATCTGCTGTTGTGAGGTGCGCAGGTCATCGTAGGCACGCTGCAACGCGCTGTAGAGCTGGGCCTGGTGCGCGGCCAGCGCCGTGTGCTCGCTGGCCTGGCGCAGGAATTCGCATTCGCCGCTGCTGAAGGCGTTGGCGGCGCGGCGCGCGCGTCACCAATACACCGAATACCTGGCTCTCCACGAGCAGCGGAGCGATGACCAGCGAGCGCATGCCGGCCGCTGCGAGCCGTGCCTGGAAACGGAAACCTGCGAATCGGTGATGTCGGGCTCGTACACCAGGTGCCCGCTGCACGCAGCGCGCGAGTGCCGTTCTCGTCGATGGGTACGCCGCGAATCCTCGTTCAAGCCGAGCGCGGTCGCGACCGGCGCCGATGCGCTCGCCGACGCAGGTCGACGGTGAGCCAGTTGTCGCCGACGTCGTACAGGCCGATGCTGCAGAAATCCACCGGCAGTTCGTCCTCGACGCTGCGCACCACCACCTGGAAGATGCTGCGCAGGTCCTGGCGATCGCCGATGGCGCGCGTGATGCGCGACAGCAACGCCAGCCGCTGCAGCTGCTCGCCCATGCGCGACTCGTGCGCCAGCCGCTCGGAGATGTCGCGGTAGTTGGTGACGATGGCGCCCACGGAAGGGTCGTCGAGCAGGTTGGTGGCGACGCCCTCGAGCCAGATCCAGTCGGCCGTCCTTGTGGCGGCGGCGCCAGACGACCGGAATGGGTTTGCCCGGATGCGCCAGCAGTTTCTCCACGGCGGCGTTGATCACCGGCAGGTCGTCGGGATGCGTGTGCTCGGTGCCGAGCCGGCCTAACAACTCCTCGGGCTGGTACCCCTCGACGTTGGCGACCGCCGGGCTGAGGTAGAGAATCCTGTTGCTGGCGTCGATCAGCGCGATGCTGTCGGAGCCGTGTTCGATGAGCGCGCGGAAACGCCGCTCGCTCTTGCGCAGGGTTTCGTTGGCCTGCGCCAGCTCGCGCGTGCGCTGCTCGACGCGCTCCTCGAGCTGGTCCTTGGCCTCGCGCAATGCGTCCGCGGCGGCCGCCGCATCGGTGACGTCGCGCGCGGTGGCGAACATCAGGTCGCCTTGCGGCATCGATCGCCAGGACAACACGCGGTAGCTGCCATCCTTGTGACGGAAGCGGGCTTCGAAATTGTCGACCCGCGCGCCGTCGCGCATCTGGCGCTCGAGCTCGACGATGGCGCGCGGATGATCATCGGGATGCATCATTTCCATGTAGCCGATCGCCAGCGCCTCTTCGAGCGAGTAGCCGAGCATGTCGGTCACGGCGGGGCTCATGCGCTTGAAGTACCCATCGCCGCTCGCGATCACGAACAGATCGATGGACAGATCGAAGAACCGCTTGAGCTCGGACTCGGCACGTTCGCGGCCGGCGAAATCGCGGCGAATGGCGTACAGCGCCAACGACACGAAGATCAGCGCGAACACGCTGCCGCCGACGATGACGACCTGGCTCGTCACGGCGCTGCCGCGTGCGCTGCGCGCACGTTCGTCGAGCAGGCGTTGCTCCGCACCTTTCATTTCCGCGGCCAGCGTGCGCAGCTGGGTCTGCAGCGCGACGCCCGGGCGAGGGCCCTTGCCCATTTTCAGGATCGCGTCCAGACCGCCCTCGCGGCGCAATTTGATGGCCCCGCGGCTGTGAGCATGCCGCGTCGCAAGAGCCTCCGCGAATGGGTCGACCCGCAATGACTGGGCAGGGTTGTCGGCGACCAGCGCCTGCAGGCGCTGCGCCAGCGAATCGGTGCGGCTGGCAATTTCCTCGAAGTCGCGCGCGAATTGTTCTTCGCCCGAAATGATGAACGCGCGGTGCGCACTTTCCGCGCTGGTCGCGTTGGTCATCATGTCGTCGATGACGGCCATGACTTCATGCGAGTGCGCAACCTGCACCGAGTTTTCGTTGAGCCGGGCGACGCTCAGGTAACTGACGATGCCGATCGCGCCGAGCAACGTGAGTGCTACCGCGAATGCCGCGCGCACCTTGCGTTCCGTGGTCGCACTCTGACGCTCGGCGCTGCGCACGCGCGTCCGGTCGCGCCACTGCTGCAATTCCTCGAAGAGCACGCTGATCAAAACGCCTTCGAGCAGCGTGAACAACCATTGCGCGAAATCCAGTGTCTTGTCGAACCAGAAACTGCCGACCGGCGGGAACACGAAATAAGCGGTCAGCACGCCGACCAGCGCTGTCGCGAGCAGCCCGGGACGCAGTCCGCCGACATAAGCCGCGATGACGATGGGGATGATGAACAGAATGATCAGCGGCCGATCGCCGACCCACGGCGTCAGCGCCGAGCGCAGCAGCAGGACCGCCGCCGTGAGGGCCACGGCGAGCACATAGGCGCGCCAGCGCGGCCATGGGCTCGCGGGTTTCTTCGATGCGGCGTCCTGCACTGGCGCAGAGTAAACGCCGCGCACAGTGCCGGGAAGGACCTGACAACGCCTGGTATTTTCCCTTAGCAGTTCGGTGTCACTGCGGAACGCGCCCCGCAGCACGCGTTACTCATGAATCAAAGCTCCGCCGTGGAGCACCTGGAAGAGGACGAGACTCATGAGCGCAAGAACACAGCTGGCAGCAGCGATCGCCGTCCTCGTGGCTGGCATCTCCCAGCCGGCCCATTCCCAGATCGCACTGCATGCCTTCCAGCCGGGCGAACGTGCCCGCGCCGCGGACGTGAATGGAAACTTCAACAATCTGAGGATCGCGATCGAAGCGGCGGAGCGCCGCAACGCCGAGCTGCTGGATCGCATCAGCGACCTCGAGGCGGCGCTGTCCAACGTGCGCGCGCTCAACAACGTTCTCAGCATCGAAGAGGTCAACAGGGTGAACACCGTGCGGCTCACGGGCGTGAACTTGCAGGTGGTCAATGGCCGCAACGCCACCGACATCATCAACGGAGCGGGCAACGTCATCATCGGGTACGACGAACCGAATATTTCCCCGACATCAAGGCCCGTCTGCTCGCGCGCGACCGCCATCAACGGCAGCGAGATCAACGACGAGGCCGGATGTCTCGCGGCCGGCGGTGTGTTCTCGACACAGCACAAATCCGGATCCCACAATCTGGTGCTCGGCATCCAGAACGGCTATTCAGCCTTCGGCGGTATCATCGGCGGACGCTTGAACTTCACCAACGAGGCCTACGCCAACGTGATCGGCGGCGTTGACAACCGCGCCAGCGGACGCGGCTCGGTCATCGTCGGTGGGCAGGGGCACCTTACTCAGGATAGTGGCACCACGGTGCTGGGCGGCATCGGCAACCAGGCGCTGGCCCGCAACAGCTCGATCAGTGGCGGCGTCGGCAACGTGGTGCGCGGTGAGAACGCGTCGATCACCGGCGGCGAGCGCAATACCGCCACGGGACGCACGTCGACAGTCACCGGTGGCCTGCTCAATACGTCTTCCGGGCCGGGCGCGAACGTCAGCGGTGGACGCACCAATGTCGCTTCCGGCCTCAACAGCAGCATTCTGGGTGGCAACGGACAAACTGCGTCCGGTGCCAACGAGTCGCAGCCGTGAGCGCCCACACGATGAAAAGCTTCGTGTGCGTGATTCTGGTGGCGTCCGCCGCCAGTTTGTTAGGAGCTTGCGGTGGTGGTGGATCTTCAACGGCAACTTCGGCGGCCGTGCCGCCGCCGCCTGCCGAGTCACACGACTGGGACACCTGGAACTGGGATGAGGGTTCGTTCGGCGACTGAGTCCCCTGCTCAGACGCTTCCGCCGACGACGATGTTCTCAACTTCGTCGAAGCTGAGCTGCTTGCCGTCCACGAGAGCGTGTGCGACGCGCTCGATGGCTGGCCAATCGCGTTCGATGAGCGCCAGCGCCTCGCGGCTCGCAGCGATGAATTGATCGTCGCTCAAGCCGAGCGTCGCAATGGCGTCGCGATCATCCATGGCAGCCTCGCCCGCTAGCATGCGATCGAAGCGCAAGCGTCTCGCCCTGGCTTCGGCGCAGGGCCCGGCGAGCAGCACCAGGGCCAGCGATTCGGGCGGCATCGTGAGGCCAAGTTCGTTGTGGAGATCGGTCCAGTACAACGCGCCGTCGACTTGGCCGTCGTCGTCCGGAACGGCAGAGACGTTCTCGAATACCAAGCCGGTGCGGATCGCTGCGACGGCGTGGGCGGCTTCGTGAATGGCGGTGATCTCGGAGACGTTCATCGTTGAGGTACCCGGGGCGTCAATCCTTCTTGGGCAGCGTACATCGAAGCACTGCAACGCTGTACGCTTCCAACCCCGTACACCTGAGCCAGAGCTGCCCGATGAAACCCCTGCGCCGGTTGGTCCCACTGCTGTTCGCCTTCGGTGTCACGGTCCACGCGCGACCGGTTCCGGTAACGGTTCACGCTGATCGCGTGATCGGCGAGATCCGCCCCATCTGGAATTATTTCGGCTACGACGAAGCGGGCACGACGCTGACCCGGGAAGGCCGTCACCTGCTGGGCGAGCTGAACATGCTCAGCGACGAGCCGATCCGCATCCGCGTCCACCATCTGCTGACCAGTGGCGACGGCACACTGGCGCTGAAATGGTCGAGCACCAATGTCTATACGGAAGATGCCGCCGGCAATGCGCGCTACGACTGGACCCGGCTCGACGCGATCATGGACGAGCTCACCCGCCCCGGCATCGAACCGTTCGTGCAGGCGAGCTTCATGCCACAGGCGCTGTCGTCGCAGCCTGAGCCCTACACGCCGAAACTCGTGAAATCGGGACTGCCGCGCGACATGGTTTCCGGTGGCGCGTTTTATCCGCCCAAAGACTATAAAAAATGGGAAGCGCTGATCGAAGCCTGGGCGCGCCACAGCGGCGAACGCTACGGCGTGGCGCGCGCATCCTCATGGCTTTGGGAGCTCTGGAACGAACCCGAGTCGCCGTATTGGCGCGGGACGAAGGAGGAATATTTCCGGCTCTACGATCATTTCGCCGCCGCCGTGAAGCGCGCCCTGCCGGGGGCGCGCGTCGGCGGACCGCACGTGACCGATCCGGGCTGGAAAAACGGTGACATCTTCATGCAGGCATTTCTCGAGCACTGCCGCGGAGGCAAGAACGCCGCGACCGGCGGCAGCGGAGCGCCGCTCGACTTCGTGGCGTTTCATGCCAAAGGCACCACACGGCTCGACGAGAAAGGGCGTGTGGAAATGAATCTGCGCAATCATTTCAAGTCGATCGACACCTACGGCCGGATCATCGCCGGGTTCCCGGAATTCGCGCGGCTGCCTATCTACATCGGCGAGTCCGACCCGGAGGGCTGCGCCGGCTGCCCCGCGACGCTCGATCCCGAGCGTGACTATCGCCGCACCTCGCAGTTCGCGGCTTACACCGCGGCGTCGTTCATGCGCAAACAGGACCTGCTCGCGCGCACCGGCGGCAACCTGCAAGGCGCCGTGTCATGGGCGTTCACGTTTTCAGAGCAGCCCTGGTTCAACGGACTGCGGGCTCTCACGACCAACGAGGTCGCATTGCCGGTGCTGAACACCTTCAAGCTGTTTGCGCGGCTCGCGCCGCAACGCCTCGCCGTCGACGCGCCCGCCATGATTCCGGTCGACGCGATCATCGCCAACGGCGTGCGCGGCGAACCCGATGTCGGTGTGATTGCTTCCACCGATGAAGCGCGAGCCCGCCTGACGATTCTGCTGTGGAACTATCATGACGTTGCCGGCGGCTACGATGATCGCCGCGACATTCAGCTCACACTCGCCGGTCTTCCGGGTGCGGGCAAAGGCGCGAGCGCCGTCGAGCACACTATCGATGAGACTTCAGGCAACGCATATACCGCGTGGCTTGCGATGGGTTCGCCGCAGGCTCCCACGGCCGGGCAGATCGCCAGGCTGCACGCGGCGGCGAAGATGGGTGCCGTCTCCCGTGTCCTAAGAAAGAGTTCCGCAGGTAATTCGACGTTGAGCGTCACGCTGCCGCGTCAGTCGGTGAAGCTGCTCGAAATTGTGCTGGATCCGAAGACGACGCCCGCGGCGCGATGATCGCAAGTTGAATGGTGGGCGGTACAGGGCTTGAACCTGTGACCCCTGCCGTGTGAAAGCAGTGCTCTACCGCTGAGCTAACCGCCCGCCGGGACTTGTCGTCCTGCCGAGAGGGGCGAGAGTCTAAAGAGCGTCCGCCGACGAATCAAATGCGGCGCCGATGGCACGACGCGCGTGCAGGTTCGTGGCAGCGAGGTGCAGATCGTCGAAGGCGGCCCGGCCGAATCGCTCGACGGCTTCATGGCGTTCAACGAGGCCGCCGTGCTCAAGCCTGGCGCAGCGCCCGAGCAATAGCCGGGCAGCCGCGCCGGGCGCGCGAATGCTACGATTCGCGCCCCAAAAAGTGCTCCTCTGCGCAGGAAATCCCGCTTCATGACTTCTGTCGTCACCCGGTTCGCCCCCAGCCCTACGGGCCTGCTCCACATCGGAGGCGTGCGCACCGCGCTGTTCAGCTGGCTGTATGCCCGCCGCATGAAGGGCCAGTTCATCCTGCGCGTCGAGGACACGGACCTCGAGCGGTCGACGCCGGACGCGGTGCAAGGTGATCCTCGAGGGCATGGACTGGCTCGGGCTGCGAGCACGATGCCAGGGCCGTTCTACCAGACGCAGCGATTCGACCGGTACAAAGAAGTGCATCGCCGGCATGGTCAAGGCGGGCACGGCCTACCACTGCTACTGCAGCAAGGAAGATCTCGACGCCATGCGTGCCGATCAGCAGGCGCGCAAGGAAAAGCCGCGTTACGACGGCCGTTGCCGCCATGGCAAAGGCCCGGGCGCCGCGAGCGGCCGTCCGCCGGTGGTGCGTTTCGCGAATCCGGAGGAGGGCGCGACCGTGGTCGAAGACGTGGTGCACGGCCAGGTCACGTTCCAGAACAAGGAGCTCGACGATCTGATCATCGCGCGCTCCGATGGCACGCCGACCTACAACTTCTGCGTGGTCGTCGACGACGCCGACATGGGCGTCACGCACGTGATCCGCGGCGACGATCATCTCAACAACACGCCGCGGCAGATGAACATGCTGCTGGCGCTCGGCAAGACGCCGCCGGTTTATGCGCACGTGCCCATGATCCTGGGCCCGGACGGCGCCAAGCTCTCCAAGCGCCACGGCGCGGTCAGCGTGCTGCAATACCAGGAAGCAGGGCTATCTACCCGAGGCGCTGCTCAACTATCTCGTGCGCCTCGGCTGGTCGCATGGCGACCAGGAGTATTTCACGCGCGAGGAAATGATCGCGGCCTTCGACGTGCGCGACATCAACAAGTCGGCGTCGGCGCTCAACCTCGAGAAGACTGCTGTGGCTCAACCAGCAGCACATGATGCGCGCGCAACCCGAAGGACATCGTGCCGCACCTGCGCTGGCACCTGGCGCGGCTCGGCGTCTACTCGCAGGACGACGCGCTGCTCGAAGGCATCGTCGCTCGTCGCAGCGCGAGCGCGCCAAGACGCTCAAGGAAATGGCCGAGAACAGCCGGTTCTTCTTCGCCGAGGAAATCGTGCATCGACCCCAAGGCGGCGGAAAAACACCTCACGGCCGATGCCAGAGCATTGCTGGGCGAATTGCGCGCGCGATTCGCGGCGCATCGAGACCTGGAATGCTCCGGCGGTGCATGCCGCGCTCGAGGGCTTCGCGAAAGAGAAGGCGCTCGGCCTCGGCAAAGTCGCGCAACCAGCTGCGCGTCGCGGTGTCGGGCGGAACGGTGTCGCCGCCCATCGACGCCACGCTGGCGCTGCTCGGCCAGGCGCGCACGCTCGCGCGCCTCGACCGGGCAATCTGAAGTTACGGAATCGTCTTGGTGGCGACATTGGAAATATCGCTTTCGACGCCCGCGGCGTTCACCGCGTGAACCGCGAAGAACCACTGCCCGGAAGCGAGGTTGTTGACCGTGTACGTGGTCAGGCCGGGATTGGTCACGTTCGCAGACTGGTCCAGATCGTCCGCTGAGCGGCCGTATGCGATGCGGAAGCCGGCCAGGTTCGTGAGCGTGCTGCCGTCGGTATTGTTAGTGGGCGGAACCCAGCTGACTGCGGCCGTGCCGCTGGCGGTCTGCAGCACCGACAGCGAGAACGGCGACAGCGAAGCGATCGCCGTGCCATCCGACACCGAGATGGTGATGTTGGAGTAGGTGGCGATGTCAGCGAGGCCCGGTGTGCCGGAGAGCCGGCCGGTCGATGTGCTGAACGTGGCCCAGGCCGGGCGATTCTGGATGCTGAAGGTCAAGGTATTGCCGTCAGGATCGCTGGCGCTCGGCTGGAATGAATAGCCCAACAACATCAGCACGGAAGTCAGCGGATTGCCGCTGATGGTCGGCGGGCGATTCGCCGCTGCCACCACCTGGATCGTGAACGACGGCAACGATACGGTCGCGGTGCCGTCGGTCACGGAAATCGTGATGCGAGCCGACGTGCCGACGTTGCCTGCGGCCGGCCTGCCCGAGAGGCGGCCGGTGCTGGTGCTGAACGACGCCCAACTCGGTTGATTCTGAATCGAATAGCGCAGCGAGTTGCCGTCCGGGTCGCTGCCGACCGGCGAGAAGCCGTACGAGTTGCCCACGGTGACGGCGGTCGCGGGCGAGCCGGTGATCGTTGGCGACCGATTCGCCGGCGGCGTCGAGGGCGCCGCAGATACCGTGAGCGTGAACTGCAATGTGGCCGAGGCTTGCCCGTCGCTCACGGTGATCACGATCGGTCCGGTGCTGCCGATGTTCGCCGTCGCCGGGGTGCCGCTCACCTGACCAGTCGCTGCGGTGAAGGTGAGCCAGCTCGGACGGTTCTGGATGGTGTAGGTGAGCGAGTCGTCGTCGGGATCGTCACCGACGGGAGCGAATGTATAGATCTGCCCGACTCTGGCGGCCGTTGCCGGCACACCTGCGAGGGTCGGTGGGCGATTGGCACCTGGCGGCGTGGTCGCAGAGCTGCTTACCTGGATGCGAAACGCCGGCAGCTGCGCCACCGCTTTCGAATCGCTGACTTCGATGGAGATCATCTGCGTCATGCCGGTGTGGGCTTCGCCCGGCGTGCCCGTCAGTGATCCGGTGGCGGCATTGAAGGTGGCCCAGGCCGGGACGTTCGTGGCGCTGAACGTGAGGGAATCACCCTCGGGATCGGCGGCTACCGGTGTGAACGAATACGGCGTTCCGGCTGCCAGCGCGGTCGGCGGGGATCCGGTGATGATCGGCGGCAGATTGGCTCCGGAGTTCGAGCCGCCGGTAGTGTCCTCTCCGCCGCCGCAGGCGGCGAGAGCGAGGGAGGTGAATGCAATCAGCGCGAGGTGTGGGCCGCAAGTTCTCAAGTTTCGTCCTACCGATCGTTAGTCTTGACGGAGCACCGAAGCGTTGTAGCGGCGACCACGACTTCGGGATGACGACAAGAAAACGCACTTAGGTGCATCGCTCTTGCCGGCAACCCCGCTATCTGTCGCCAGGTTGGCGCCTCAGACCGGAAGCTTTGCGTCCCCGCCTCACGACGGGTATGCCTTTGCTCTGGCGGCGAGTAGAACGTGCAAAAACACATTGAGCAACGTGTCACTACCCGCAGACACAGGGGGACTCGGGACTTGGAAATAAAGTGAACGGGTGCTATGCAGCGAATTTGTCACGATGTGATGCAATCGCTTCTGTTTACTTGACATACCTGACACTGGACCGTAATTTGCCGCGCCTCGCGTGGGGCCATAGCTCAGCTGGGAGAGCGCTTGCATGGCATGCAAGAGGTCGTCGGTTCGATCCCGTCTGGCTCCACCACTTGGTCGAAGTTTTTTTGATTCCTGCGTCCCCATCGTCTAGAGGCCCAGGACACCGCCCTTTCACGGCGGCGACAGGGGTTCGAATCCCCTTGGGGACGCCATCCGATCAAAAAGTGTGATGGCGCTCTGAATCGCCGCATCGCACGCTCCGGGTGTTCAAACAAACCCTGAAGACAAAGGCATCATGCCGCCCCACCGTCGCTTGTCGGGGAATTTGACACTCGCTGCGCCTTCGGCGCTCCAAAACCGCCTGCGTCGGTGCTCGCGAGACATTCACAGTGTCCGTAAGCACTTGCGGCGGGTTGTTAACATAGTTGCTGACTCAGGAAGCAAAGGCCGAAGGATGCGGGGCTCACGTAGTCGATGAAGATCCGAATTCTCAACCAGTACCTGAACTTGTCGCTCGCAATCCTTGCGGCGCTTGAAACTCTGCTCATCTTCTTCGCGCCGTTTACGGTCGAGGTCCTGGCATACGGGCGCTCGATCGACGAAGTATTGGCCGACTGGCAGGACATGCTCCCCAAGGTCATCTTCTTCACGCTCGGCGTGGGTATCGCACTCAGCGCCATGGGCTTGTACAACTCCCGTCAGCGCGCACGAACGTTAGGACTGTTGTTGCGGGCGGGTGTCGCGCACCTGCTCGCACTCGTGTTGCTCGCCATCGGGGCCTACTTCGTCCCGCTGCTGCGGCCGATGCCGAGCCAGTTGCTAGCCTGGATCACGCTGTCGTTTGTGCTCATCGTCGTCATCCGTGCTGTCGAAGGCGCGTTTCTGGACGAAGAAGCGTTCAAGCGGCGCGTGCTCGTGTACGGCGCGGGGCAGCGCGCGCAGAGTCTCGCGCAGTTGCGTCGCCGGGCGGACCAGCGCGGTTTCGTCGCCGTGGGTTATCTGCCCGTTCCCGGGGAGCAGGTGCTGGTGGAGCCCGCGAAGGTACTGAGCTCCGAAGTGCAGAAGTTGCACGACCTCGCCAAACATCTGGGAGTCGACGAAATCGTGATCGCCATGGACGATCGCCGCCGCGAATTCCCGGTGCGCGAACTGCTCGACTGCCGCCTGGCCGGCGTCGAGGTCGTTGATATCGTCAGCTTCCTGGAACGTGAGACGGGGCGCGTGCACCTCGACGTGCTGAATCCGAGCTGGATCATTTTCGCCGACGGCTTCCGGCGCGACGGCATGCGTCAGGCATCCAAGCGAGCGTTCGACATCCTCACCTCGCTGGCGCTGATGCTCATCACCTGGCCGTTCATGCTGCTCACGGCGCTTGCCATCATGCTGGAAGACGGGCCGCGGGCGCCGGTGCTCTATCGGCAACGCCGAGTCGGGCTCGACGCGCAGGACTTCGAGGTGCTCAAATTCCGCAGCATGCGCGTCGATGCCGAGGGCGACGGCCAGGCACGCTGGGCGACAGGCGGCGACGATCGCATCACGCGCGTCGGCCGCTTCATTCGCAAACTGCGCATCGACGAGCTGCCGCAGATCCTCAACGTTCTGCGCGGTGACATGAGCTTCGTCGGCCCGCGACCCGAGCGCCCGCAGTTCGTGGCGCAACTCTCGGAATCCATCCCTTATTACGAAGAACGCCACTGCGCGAAGCCCGGCATCACCGGCTGGGCGCAGATCTGCTACCCGTATGGATCGTCTGAAAAGGATTCGCTCGAGAAGCTGCAATACGACCTTTACTACGTAAAGAATCACAGCTTGCTCTTCGACCTGATGATTCTCCTGCAGACAGTCGAGGTCGTGTTGCTGGGCAAAGGTGCCCGGTAAATGAGCGCCAGCCGATGAACGTGCTTGGGCTGACCGGTCACGCTCTGGCAGGCGTGGCATGGCTGGTGCTGGCGGGCCTGCTGATAACCGCGCTGCGCCACGATGTCACGCGCGCCGGACGCCGCTTCCTGATCGCCGCCGTGGTATCAGTGCTCTGGGCGGTGGTCCTGACACTCGATATGTCGAACTTCAGAGTCACTGCCTGGGTGGTGGTGACTCTCGAGATCGCGCGCGATGCCGCCTGGGTCTACGCGCTGCTCGGCATCGCGCCGGTCGTGTTGCCGCGCTTTCTCACCAAGGTCGCTTGTCTGATGTTCGCCGCCTGGATCCTGGCGTGCGTGCTCTGGCGGCCGATCGAACTGGCGGTCGCCGCCGGCGGCGTCGCGATCGCGCTGCTGACGCTGCTGATCATCGAGCAGCTATATCGAAATTCCGGCGCGAGTGCGCAGCGCGGACTCAAGTTTCTGGCGATCGGCGTCGGCGGACTGGCCACCTATGACCTGTTCCTGTACTCGCAGGCCGAGCTGCTCGGCGGCCTGGACAGCGTGAGCTGGTACGCGCGTGGCTTCGTGAATGCCATGCTCGTCCCGTTCGTCGCACTCGGCGCGCGGCGGCTGCCGAACACCGACTTGCGCATGTTCGTCTCGCGCCAGGCGACCTTCTACACGACCACGTTCCTGGCCGCTGGCGCCTATCTACTGATCATGTCGGCGGCGGGCTATGCGATCCGGCGCCTCGGCGGCGACTGGGGCGAGTTCGCCCGCGGTGTATTCCTGGTCGGGGCATTCGCGGTGCTGATAATCCTCGTGACCTCGGCTGCGATGCACAGGCGCCTGCGCGTGTTCCTGAGCAAGCATTTCTACGCGAACAAGTACGACTACCGCATCGAATGGTTGAGGTTCAGCGAGACGTTGTCCGGCTCCGTGGAGCCCGATGTCCATCGCGCCTGCGTCCATGCCGTAGCGCAGACGCTCGATTCGCCGGGCGGCCTGCTGTTCATTCGCGAACAGTCCGACAAGCGATTCGTGGCGGTGGCCGGCTGGCCGATCGCGCCGGCAGAATTTCCCAACGCCGCGCCGGTGCGTCAGGACGACGACATGGTGCAGTTCATGCAGCAGCGGCGCTGGATCATCGACCTGCCCGAGCGGCGCTCGAAGCCGCTGCTCTACGACAGTGTCGCGGTACCACCGTGGATCGACGACGACACGCGCCTGCGCATCGTCTCGCCGATCTTCCGGCTCGATACGCTGGTCGGGTTCTTCGTGCTGTTCGATCCGCCGCCGCCTTTCGAACTATCTTTCGAGGACCGCGACTTGCTTCATACCATGGGCCAGCATGTCGCGACGCTGCTCGCGCAACACGATGCCGATCGGCGGGTCACCGAGCTCAGCCAGTTCGAGACGTATAACCGCCTCACGGCGTTCGTCATGCACGACCTCAAGAATTGCGCAGCGCAACTGACGATGGTGGTCGGCAACGCGGTCAAGCATCGGCACAACCCGGAATTCATCGACGATGCGATCGCGACCATCGCCAACACGTCGGAGCGCATCACCCGGCTGATCGAGCAGTTGAGCCGCCGCGGCAAAGAGAAGCGTGCGACGCCGCCGGTCATGCTGGCCGACGTCGTCTCGCTGGCCGTGGAACGATGCAAGGCGCGTCGGCCGAATCCGACTTTCTCGGACGGCGCCAATTTCAACTGCCTGGTTGCCGCGGAGCGAGAGCAGCTGGTAACGGCGATCGAACATGTCTTGCGGAACGCGCAGGACGCGACATCGGAGTCCGGCAGCGTTAGTGTTGACGCCGCACGCGCCGGCGCCCATGTACGGCTCACCGTGCGCGACGACGGTGTCGGCATGGATCCGGAATTCGTACAGCAACGATTGTTCCGCCCATTCGACAGCACCAAGGGTTCCAAGGGCATGGGTATCGGCGCTTACCAGGCGCGCGAGCTGGCCCGCAGTCTGGGGGGTGAGGTGGAAGTCGAAAGTCGGCCGGGCGCGGGCACGCATTTCTCTTTCATCCTGCCGGTGGCCTCATGACCGACGTCGCGCGCGAGACCGAGACTGTCGGCAAGCCGCGGCTGCTCGTCATCGAGGACGACATCGGTGTTCAGAAGCAGCTGCGCTGGAGCTTCGACGAATACGAAGTGTTGATCGCCGGCGACCGCGAGCAGGCGCTCGCGCACCTGCGCCGCTATGAACCGGCGGTGGTACTGCAGGACCTCGGCCTTCCGCCAGACGCCGAAGGTGTGAGCGAAGGCATGCGCACGCTCAAGGAAATCCTCAGCCTCATGCCGCACACGCGCGTGATCGTCGTCACGGGCAATGCCGACCGCGACAATGCGATGCGCGCGATTTCATTCGGTGCCTACGATTTCTACCAGAAGCCGCTCGATCCCGACGTGCTGCGGCTGATCGTGCTCCGCGCTTTCCGCCTGCACGAGCTCGAACAACAGAACCGGCAGCTCTTCGAAGGGCAGATTCGCTCGCCGTTCGAGGGTCTGGTCGCCACCGACGATGCGATGCTGAAAGTGTGTCGCATGATCGAGAAAGTGGCGCCGGCCGACATTTCGGTGCTGATCCTGGGCGAGAGCGGCACCGGCAAGGAGCTCATCGCGCGCGCCGTGCATTCGCAGAGCGGTCGCAAGGCCAAGCGGTTCGTGGCCATCAACTGCGCCGCCATCCCCGAGACGCTGCTCGAAAGCGAGTTGTTCGGATACGAGAAGGGCGCTTTCACCGGAGCGCAGAAGCAGACGATCGGCAAGATCGAAACGGCGAGCGGCGGAACCCTGTTCCTCGACGAGATCGGCGACATGCCCATGGCATTGCAGGCCAAACTACTGCGTTTTCTGCAGGATCACGTCATCGAGCGGGTGGGCGGCAGGCAGGAGATCGCCGTCGATGTGCGCGTGGTGTGCGCGACCAACAAGGACCTGCAGGCGCTGATACTCGAGCAGAAGTTCCGCCAGGATCTGTATTTCCGAATCGGCGAAGTGACGATCCAGGTTCCGCCGCTGCGGGATCGGGCGGGTGGGCCGACCGTGCTGGCGCACACCATGTTGCGCAAGTTCAGCGGCGTGCAGGGCAAACCCAAGCGGGGGTTCACTGAAGATGCAATCGCGGCCCTGGAGGCCTATCAGTGGCCGGGAAACGTTCGCGAGCTCGAGAATCGCGTGAAGACCGCGATGATCATGAGCGATGCGCCGATGCTTTCGGCGGAGGACCTGCAGCTCAAGGGGAACGTGGAAGGCAACCTGCTGTTCAACCTCAAAGAGGTGCGGACGCGCGCGGAATGCCAGGCGATCCGGCATGCGCTGGCGATCACGGAAGGCAACATCTCGCGAACCTCCGAGCTGCTGGGAGTGAGTCGCCCGACGCTGTACGACCTTCTCGAGAAGTACGGAATCAGCAATTGAACATGCACGAGGGAGAGCTCCTGAAGTCACCGGAGCGCGTGTCGGCTGTTCGCGTTCGCGTCATGACCGGCGGCATCGCGCGTGCCGCGCTGGCCATCGGCATCCTGCTCGCGAGTCTGCTGGTGTTGTGGCCGACCACGCTCTCACTGATGGAGCGCTGGGAAGACAATGTCCAGCGCGCGTATACCCATGGTTACGCCATCCTGGCAATCACCTTCTGGCTGCTGTGGCGCGGCCGGGATCGATGGGGGCACCAGAAGCTGGCCGCGGTGCCGGCCGCTGCTGCCGTGCTGGTGCTGCAGGGGCTCGTCTGGGTGATCGCCTACCGCGCCAGTCTGCAAATCGTGCATCAGACATTGTTGCCGGTCATGGTGCTCACGGCGCTGGTCACCTGCATGGGGGTGCAGATCGCGCGGGGCATGACGCTGCCCGTGCTGTACTTGTACTTCGCCATCCCGGTGTGGGGCGCGATCAATCCGCTGCTGCAGTGGACCTCGGTCATTGCGGTGCGCGCGATGCTGCGCATGGCGGATATCCCGGCGTTCTTCGTCGGCAACAACATCCAGATACCCGCTGGCATCTTCGAGATCGCCGGCGGCTGCAGTGGCCTGCACTTTTTCATCGTCGCCTGCGCGATCGCCGTCCTGCACGGGGAGATCAACCGCGATACGTGGAAGCTTCGCTGGCGACTGGTGATGCTCGCCTGCGTGCTGGCGCTGATCACCAACTGGGTGCGCGTGTTCATCATCGTCGTCGTCGGACATGTCACCAACATGCGGCACTACCTGGTCGCCGAGGAGCATTACTCGTTCGGCTGGTTCATGTTCGTGGGCACGATGACCGTCTACTTCCTCATCGCACGACGCTGGCCGGCAGGACCGGTGGCTGAGAAGTTGCGACCCGAGCACGCGGATTCCACCGCCATTGCGCGCCCGGCGGTGGCGCTCATGCTCGTGGCGCTCTCCGCAGTGCCGGTCTGGAGTTACCTCAAGTCCGCAGGGAGCATGCCCGATTCGCTGGCCGATCCACTTCCCGCCGACTCGCGCCGATGGAGTCGCAGTGCTGTCTCCCCGAATGATTGGCTGCCGGTATTCGTCGGTGCCGATCGCGAGGTCAACGCCCTGTTCAGCAGCGACTCGGCTCAGGTGCAGGGGTATAGCGCCGTGTATGCGCGCCAGCACCAGGGCAAAGAACTTATTGGCTATGGCAATTCCGCGTTGGGCCCGGCGCTGACGCGGCAGCGGGATCGGCAGGCCTCGCCCGCGCCATGGTCGGCCTCGCACGTCGTTGACGCGCGCGGCGACCACTGGCTGCTGTGGCACGCGTATCGCGTGGACGATGCATGGCACTCCCGCGCATTGCCCTTGCAACTGAATTACGCCGTACGCTCATTGTTCGGGTCGCCGCTGGCGTCGATCGTGGTGCTCCGGTCGCGTTGCGAAGGCGAGGATTGCACCGGCGCAAAGAAGGCGCTCGAGGATTTCGCGGCGAGCAGCTGGCGGACTGGAGGTGAAGGATGAGACGAACGGGGTTGAGGTTGATCGTCGCAGGTTTCGTCTGGTTAGGCGTGTTAGCCGCCTCGAGCGGATGCGACTACTTTCGTTCGCCGCAGTCGCGCACGGAACGCGCTCGTCAATTCATCGAACAGGGAGACCAGCGTCGCGCGCTCGTCGAGCTGAAAAATGCCTTGCAGGAAGAGCCGCAGTTGGCCGAAGCGCGCCTCATGCTCGCTGAGACTGCATTTCGACTCGGTGATCCAAGCTCCGCAGAGTTCGAATTGGCGAAGGTGAAGGCGAGCGATTTGGCGCCGCGAGTCGCAGAGTTGCAGGCGCTCATCGATCTCGAGCTGGGCCGGCCTGGGCGTGTCCTCGAAGCGATGGCCCACGAACCCGCCGTCATTCCGGCGCAGCAACGCGCCCTGTATCGCGGTCTTGCTCTGCAGAATCTCGGCAAGCCGCAGGAGGCCGAGGCTGCTTTCCGCGAGGTACTGACGAGCGATCCAAACGACGTGCAGGCGAAGGTGGGGATCACCGAAGCGCTGAGCGCCCGCGGAGAATCGACGCGGGCGCTCGAGTCGTCGCGCGCGACCGTCGACAAGCATCCGGAGGCGGCCGCAGCCTGGTACGCGCACGGTATGTTGCTCGCGCGTGACGGCAAGGCGGCACAGGCCGAAAACGCGCTGCAGCGCGCCGCCGATCTCGCGCCGCGGCAGCTTACCGTCATGCGGCACGCCTCGGTGCTCGCTGCATTGATAGAGGCGCAGCTCGCAGAACGAAATATCACGGGCGCGCGCGCGACCAACGAAATCCTCGGCCGTGTTGCCGCGCGTTCCACGCTCGGCATGCTGATGGCTGGACGCATTGCCATTGCCGCCGAAGACTACGCGACGGCGACCACGGAGCTGCGCCGCGTGGTGAATTCCGCGCCGAAGTTCTCGCAAGCGCGCTTCATGTTGGGAGTGGCACTCGCCGCGCAGGGTAACCTGGAGCAGGCGAGCCAGGAACTCGCCACCGTGGTCGAGCAGATGCCGGAGAATCTCGAGGCGCGCCACATGCTCGCGCAGGTTCGCATGCGCCAGCAGGATCCGGACGGCGCCTTGCGTGTCCTGGTGCCGGCCGTGCAGTCCGACGACGACAATTCGCAACTATCGGCGCTGCTGGACAAAATCCGTATGCCTGCCGGCGATGCACGCTCGGTGGAGGTTCTGGAACGCGCGCTCAAGGCCAGCCCTGATACCCGTAGTCTGCAGGTGCAGCTGGCCAGCGCGTATTTGCAGGCGGGTAAGCCGCGCAGGGCCATCGACCTGTTGCGCGGCGGTGGCGCGGAAGATTACGGACCGCGCGAAGCCGGCTTGCTGGTTCAGGCGCTGCTGCAGGCCGAAGGGCTGGAGGCGGCGAGGGCGGAGCTGCTGCAGGTATTGCGGCGCCGCCCAAACGATGTCCAGGTGCTGGCGCTGGCCGCGGCGTTCCACGCGCGAGCGGGAGAGACTGACAAGGGACGCGAGTTGCTTCGCGCCGCGCTCCAGGGCAACCCTGACAAAGTGCCGCTGCTATTCACACTCGCGCAGCTGGAGTGGGTGGCGCGCCGACCGGATGCGACGCGCGCGGCGTTGCAGCAAGTGCTCGCGCTCCAACCGCAAAATGCCACGGCACAGCTTGCACTGGCCGAAGTGGAGATGGCGCGCGGCGACCAGGCGCGCGCCGCGCAGCTACTGGAGGCGTTGCGCAGCGGTGACAAGCAGGCGATCGAGCCGCGCATCGCGCTGATGCAACTGGCGTTGCGACGCGATGATGCCAAGCAGGCGCATTCACTCGCGTCCGAAATCCTGGCCGCACGTCCCAACGACGCGTCGACGCAGCGCGACGTCGGGCTGCTGTATCTGGGCTTTGGCCGTTTCGATGCCGCGCTCGAAGTGTTGCTGCAAGCCGCGAAGCTCGACGCGAAAGATCCTGGAATCTGGCTGACCCTGGGTCGCGCACAAGCGGCTCTCGGCCAGGCCGGTGCGGCGCGCGCGTCCTTCGCGAAATCGCTGGAGCTCAAGCCGGGCTGGATCGCGCCGAGCGGAGCCCTGGCGTTCATCGACTTGCAGGCCGGAGACCAGGATGCCGCGCTGCGCCGGATCGCGGAACTGAAGACGCAGCTTCCTTCCAACGCTTCGGTGCTCCAGCTCGAAGGCGAAGTGCGTTCCGTCATCCGGCAATACCCCGCGGCCGCGGCAGCGTATGAAGCAGCGTTCGCCCTCCAGCCATCGGCTGCGTTGGCGGCAAAGATCTACGCGGCACGCGACGCCGGGAAACTTGCGGCGCCGCTCCAGTTCGTCGAGCAATGGACGCGTACCCATCCCGAGGATCTGTCGCTGGTGGCGATGCTCGCGGAGGGGTACCTGAAGGGCGGCAATCGCGCCGCTGCAATCGCCCAGTACGAGCGAATCCTGCGTGCCCAGCCGCAACACGTGGCTTCGCTGAACAACGTCGCCTGGCTGTACTACGAGCAGCGCGATCCACGCGCCGTCGAGTTGGCCCGCAAGGCGAGCGCGCTCGCCCCGAAGTCGGCCGCCGTGAACGACACATTCGGCTGGATCCTGGTCGAAAACGGGCAGGTCGCGGAAGGCCTGGCGGTCCTTGAGAAGGCGCTGCAGCAGCCCGGCGCGGAGCCGGAGGTCCATTTTCACCACGCGGCAGCGCTCGCCAGGGCGGGCAGGCGGGCCGAAGCGCAACGTGCGCTGGCGGCGTTGCTACGCGATCCGGCCGCCTTCCCGAGCCGCGCCCAAGCGGAGAAATTGAACGCGGAATTGCAGGCGCCTGCACGCGGTGGTTGAGGCACAAATGTAAGGCAAACCGACATGGGTCTCGCGTCACGTTTTCGAGGGAATTCCGCGAGTTCCGCTGCTTTTCTGCTGGCCTCGCAGGCGCTTTCAAAGCACACTTTCGGTAGTGGTCGACCCCTCGGCGACCGCACCGCTCGACCCCAAGCAGGCCCCACGCTAATGAGATTGACGACGACCATCCCCGCTGCGCTGCTTTCGCTCTTTTGGGGCGTCGCTGCGTGGTGCCAGACGGTGCCCACGGCCCCAGCGATTTCGACCCCACCGGCCGCGGCCCCCGCCGTCGGCCCTAACTACATGATCGGTCCCGGCGATTCGCTGCAGGTGTTCGTGTGGCGGAATCCGGAATTGTCGACGACCCTTCCTGTCCGCCCCGATGGCAAGATTTCCACACCGCTGGTGGAAGACATGGTCGCGGTTGGCAAGACGCCTTCGCAGCTGGCGCGTGACATCGAAGCCAAGCTGGCCGAGTACATTCGTTCGCCGCAGGTCAACGTCATCGTCAGCCTGCCGATGAGTGCATTCAGCCAGGTCAAGGTGATCGGCCAGGTGACCAACCCGCAATCGCTGTCCTATCGCGAAGGGATGCGAGTCCTCGACGCGATTCTGGCGGTCGGCGGGCTCAGCGAGTTTGCCGCCGGCAATCGAGCGAAGATCATGCGCAAGAAAGACGGCAAGCAAATCGAGATCAAGGTTCGCGTCGCGAACCTGATCAACAAGGGCGAGATGACGCAAAATCTCGATCTGCAGCCCGGCGACGTGCTGGTCATCCCCGAATCCCGGTTCTGATCGTTCAAAGGCTTTTCGTAAAAACATGCAAGCGTTGTTGGATAATTTGTGGAGTGAACTGCGCGGCGCCTGGCGTTTCCGGCGCTATGCGCTGGCAGTCGCCTGGGGCGTCTGCCTGTGCGGATGGCTGGTGGTTTACGCCATACCCGATACGTTCGAGGCGAAGGCTCGCGTCAACGTGGACACGAAAACCGCGTTGAGCAACGTGCTCGATGGACAGGTGATCCGTCAGGATTTCGATGCGCAGCTGAACCTGATCCGCCAGGCATTGCTGGGTCGGGCCAATCTCGAATACGTCGCACAGCAAGTCGACATGAATCTCACGGCGATGGCGCCGGCAGAGCGTGAGCAAGCACTGCGCAGCCTGTCCGAACGCATCCAGATCGCGCTCGAACCGCCGACCAGCCGTGACCCGCGGGTTCCCAACACTCTCTACGGCATCACCATCCGGGACAGCGATCGCCAGCGCGCCATCAAGGTCGTGGATGTGCTGCTCAACGGCTTCATGGAAGGCACATTGGGTGCCGATCGCACCGGCACCGCATCGGCGCAGCGATTTCTTCAGGAGCAGCTCGCCGAGTACGGCCGGCGGCTGGCCGAGGCGGAAGGACGCCTGGCGGAATTCAAGAAAAACAATGTGGGCCTCGTTCCGGGTGACCAGGGCGATTACTTCCAGCGGTTGAATTCACACATTCAGGGCGCCGAGGAGCTCGAGTCGCAGCTGACGGTTGCCACCAGTCGACGGGCGGAACTGCAGCGCCAGCTTCGCGGTGAAACGCCTTTCGTGCCGCTGACGGAGTCGGGTGGTGCACCGCGCACCGCCGGCGGTGCCGGAGGTTCGCAGGACACATCGAGCCGGCTCCAGGAGGCGCAGGCAAGGCTCGACGACATGTTGCTGCGTTTCACCGACCGGCATCCGGATGTCATCGCGATGCGTGAAACGCTCGAGCAGCTGCGTGCACGCCAGAAAGAAGAACTCGCTGCATTGCGTCGTGGCGATGCCGGCGCGGCCGCGGTGTCCGGCGCACACAGCAATCCGGTCTATCAAAACATCCAGCTGCAGTTGAACCAGGTCGAAGTGGAAATCGCCGCGCTGCGATCGCGGCTCGCCGACCGCAATCGCAACGTCGCTGAGCTGCGCCGCCTCGTGGACACCGTTCCGGAAGTGGAAGCCGAATATGCTCGGCTGACTCGCGACGATACGGTGACGCGCGCTCAGTACAATTCGTTGCTCGAACGGCTCGAACGCGCGCGCCTGTCCGGTGATGCCGAGCAGAGCGGTGGTTCGGTCAAGTTCAATGTCGTCGATCCAGCCGCGGCTTCGTTCAGCCCGATCTTTCCGAACCGCCCCTTGATGTTGATCCTGGTTTTCATCCTCGGCCTGGCGGCGGGTGGTGGAGTCGCGTACCTGATGCACATGGTGAAGGCCGTATTCCCGAATGCCCGCTCCCTCGCCGAAGCGACTGGTCTGACGGTACTCGGTTCCGTGACGCGAACCTGGGTGGACCAGCAGCGGCAGGATTTCCGCCGTGGACTCATGCGTTATTCGGCAGCTTGTGGCCTGTTGATGCTGTTGTTCGTGACGGCCGTGTTGGTCCAAGAGCCCGCCTCGCGAATGCTGCGGCGTCTGATTGGTACATGAGAGGTAACTGATGAGTCTGGTTGAACAGGCGCTGAAGAAAATGCAATTGGCGCGGCGCGAGGCGGACTCCGCCGCGGCGGTCGCGGTATTTTCGCCATCCGGAAAGGCGCCGCCGGCAGACCCGCCCGCTCCTCGACCGGCACCGCCGCCAGTCCAGCGCTCGACACGCGTCATCAAGATTGATCGCGTTGCGCTGCAGGCCGCCGGCGTGCTTCCTCCCGAAAGCGACGAGCGGGCGCTGGCGCAGGACTTTCGCCAGATCAAGCGACCCTTGATAGCCGCCGTCAGTGGACGCGGGGGCACAGCGCTGCCGAACGGACATCTGATCATGCTCGCCAGCGCGTTGCCGGGCGACGGCAAGACATTCACCAGCGTCAACCTGGCGCTCTCGATGGCGCTGGAGTCCGGCATAAACGTGCTGCTCGTCGATGCTGACGTCGCCAAGCCGCACATCAGCACGATTTTTGGTGTCGCTCAGGAACCAGGTTTGCTCGATGTGCTGCGCGACGAAAAAATGGATGTCGAGTCGGTCGTGATGTCCACCGACGTGGAGGGACTCAGCGTCCTGCCGGCGGGCCGGATGTCGGATACGGCAACGGAACTGCTCGCCAGCGCGAGGATGGAAGCCATTGCGGCGCAGCTCGGCGCTCGTGATCCCAACCGCATCGTGCTGTTCGACTCGCCGCCTTTGCTGCTGACGACAGAATCGCGGGCGCTCAGCGCCATCGTCGGTCAGATCGTCATGGTGGTCGGTGCGGGAGTTACGCCACAAAAGGCGGTCTTCGAAGCGTTGGAATTCCTCGGTGAAGGCAAGAACATTTCCCTGGTACTCAACCAGAGCGACGAACAGACCCGCACGGGCTACTACAACTACTACGGGCAGCAGGCAGCGTCGTGAAAACCGGTTGAGAGCCACGCGCGTGACGTGAAAGTGGAGTTGCTGCGTCGCTGAAGACTGCCGCAGCCCGGACAACGAAAAATGAACAGGGCGCCGATCGTGAATATCAAGAACATGCTGGCTGTGAGTGCGGCCCTGAGCTTCAGCGGCGCTGCGGCTTTCGCTGATATCGACTACAGCGTGGAGGCCGGGGTGGGGCACTCCGACAATCTCACGCGGGTGGCTACGGATGAAGTCGACGAGACGATCGCGACCGCCGGGCTGGACCTCACCTGGGAGGAAACACGACGCCGGCTGGATGCGGACGTTACGATCAACCTCGACTACTTCGACTACCTGGATGACACCTACGAAAGCGAGGTCGTCGGAACGGCGGACGCAAACCTGAACTTCGGCCTGATTCCCCAGAGGCTGACCTGGGTGGTGCGCGATTCATTCGGTCAGGCCCTTGGCGATCCGTTCGCACCCGTGACTCCGGACAATCGCGAGAACGTCAACTACTTCACCACCGGCCCCAATCTGTCGCTCAATGTCGGGCAGACCGGGCGATTGCGGTTGTTCGCCCTTTACTCGAACACGGATTACGAGCGCAGCCTGCTCGATGGCGAGAGGAAGTCCGCGGGACTGGTCTTTGCACGCAGCCCGAGCGAAGCCAGCGAAATCGCGCTCAATGTCCTGACCGAGCGCATCGAATTCGATGATGTCCCCGCCAGTCAATATGACCGCCACAGCGCTTTCCTGAGCCTCGAGCGCACGGGCGGGCGCATCGATCTGTCGACGGAACTCGGATACACGGTGGTGAAGCCCACGACCGGAGCAGAATTCGATGGGCCACTGGTGCGGATTACCGCGACCCGTGAAGTGTCCACCGCGTCGACTCTTTCGATGACTCTCGGAACCCAGCTGACGGACTCCAGCGATGCGCTGCGCGGCTCCATCGCTGGAACGGGTGGCGGCGCCATCCAGACCGCGGCGGCCGATCCTTTCGAAAATAAGTTCGCCTCGTTGAGCTGGAATTTCGCTCGCAGGCGCACGGTGATCGCGCTCGGCGCGAGCCTGGTGCAGGACCGTTACGAAACGCAAACGCTGTTCGATCGTACCTCCCTCAACTGGGATGCCTCGATCGAACGCAAGATCTCGCCACGCCTGAGCGCGGGCCTCCAGGCCTCCCTGATCAACGATGAATTCGACACGACGAACATGAGCGCCGATGAGCTGCGCCTTGGCGCAACGCTCACCTGGCAAATGGCCCGCACCTTGGGTCTGCGTTTTGCCTTCGACAGGTATGACCGCGACAGTACGGACAGCGCCGGCCAGTACGTGGAAAATCGCGTGTTTCTCAGGTTGGTGTTTCGCCCCCGAGGGGCCGGTCCATGAGCGTCCACGAATCGGGCGGACTCATCAACGCCATGACCGTGGACGTCGAAGACTACTTTCACGTCTCGGCCCTGTCGGAAGTCATCAGCCGTAATGACTGGTCGAAGATGGAATATCGCGCGCATCGCAGCACCGAGCGCCTGCTCGAGATGTTCGATCGTCATTCGTTGAAGGCGACCTTCTTCGTGCTGGGGTGGGTGACCGAACGTTCTCCCGATCTCATTAAACGCATACACGCCGAAGGGCATGAGGTCGCCTGTCACGGACTGACGCATGAGCTCGTCTACCGGCAGACGCCCGCCACGTTTCGCGATGAGACCCGCCGCTCCAAGGCGATGCTCGAGGACCTGATTGGCGCGCCTGTCATCGGTTACCGGGCGGCTAGCTACTCGATCACCGCCGAGTCGCTCTGGGCGCTCGACATCCTGTGCGAGCTCGGGTTCCGCTACGACTCGAGCATCTTTCCGATTGCTCACGATCGCTATGGAATTCCCGGCGCTTCGACCCGTCCTGGCATCCTGCAAGCCCCCTCGGGGCAGCGAATCGTGGAATTTCCGCTGTCCACGACGCGGATCCTGGGTATGCGCATCCCGGTCGCGGGCGGCGGCTATTTCCGGTTGTTTCCTTACTGGTTCACGCGCCGGGCGCTCGCCTCCATCAATCGCGATGACCGCATTCCCTTCATCTTCTATCTGCATCCCTGGGAAATCGATGCGGAACAACCCCGGTTCAAGGCGAACCTGCTGTCCCGGTTTCGTCACTACAACAACCTCGACGTGTGTGAAGCACGCCTGCAGCGGTTGATCCAAGATTTCCGTTTCTCGACGGTGCGCAACGTGCTGGGCTCGCAACTCGAAGATCCAATTCGCCTCGAGGCGACGCCCGTCGCCGTGTGAACAGCATGCACCAGCTGCCAGTTGGAAATCGGCAGCTCGCGAAATTCAGGCCTCGAATGATTCCCAGCCCCACGAAGTTGATCGAACCGTTATTGAGCGCGCAGTTCTGGCGTTCACAACGTGCGGCCTTTCTCGGTCGCAGGTTCGATCGCCGCTATGGCACCGATACGCTGGCGCAAATGCCGGTTGCGGCCATGCGCGGAATCGAGCCCGCCCTCGCCAGGCATGCCGTGCATTACGAAGCCAGCGCCATCCCGAAGGTGCGTCGCGCGCTGACGATATTGCGGCGGGAGCTCGGCCGCGACCTGTCAAAGTTCAGTTTTGTGGATTTCGGTTCCGGCAAGGGACTCGTGGTGATGATGGCGTCGTTGTTCGAGTTCCGGCAGGTCCAGGGTGTCGAGATGGCGCCCGACCTGCATGCGATCGCTGTGCGCAATCTCGACTTGTTTGGCGGTGCGCATCCACGCAGGGCACCCAGCTCGCTGCGGTGCGAGGACGCACTGCGATTCGATCCGCCCGAAGGTGACCTGGTTGCGTACCTGTACAACCCGTTCGATGCGACGTTGCTCGAACAGTTTGTCGCGAGGCTCGTCGACGGCGTCGCGCACGGCAGCGAACTGATCGTGGTGTATGTGAATCCGCTGCACCGGCACGTGTTCGAGCGCACCAGCCGGTTTCGGCCGTTGTTCGACGATGATCGGGTCAGTGTCTTGCGCAGAGAGAGGCCCGTGAAGTCCGCGGTGGACGCGTGAACAAACCGTTTGTCAGCGTCATCATTCCGACTTTCAACCGGCCCGCGCTCGTGCAGCAGGCAGTCGAGAGCGTGCTGAATCAACAAGGCGCCTACCAATTCGACGTGCTCGTCATCGACGACGGCTCCACCAGCGACACGGCACAGGCGCTGTCGCGGTTCGGTACGGCGATCCGTCATGTGCGCCAGGAGAACCGTGGCCTCAACCCCGCCCGCAACCACGGCCTGCGACTGGCGCGGGGGGATCTCGTGGCGCTGCTCGATGATGACGATGTCTGGTTGCCATCCAAGACCTCCATGCTGCTCGCCGCGCTCAACCAGTTTCCACGCGCCGGATTCGTCCACAGTAATTTCCGCATCTGGAAGCCGGACCGTGACGAGTTTCGTGACGATGGCCTGCGCAGCTGGTTTCCACGGCCTTTCCGCTGGGATGAGATTTACTCCGAGTACAACAAGGCGGCGGATGCCTACTGCGGTGATTTGTATTACTGGAGCCTGTTCGCTCCAATGGTGCTCCCGAGTACCGCCATCATCCGGCGCGCGGCGCTGGGCACGGACACCTGGTTTCCCGAGAGGGACTCGGTGGGCGACTGGGAATTCTTCGCCCGGCTGTCGCACCGGACCGGCGCCGTTTTCGTGCCGCGGGAAACGACCCTGAACCGCAGCCACGACGATGCGGTGCGCCTGACCCGCACCGATCCACGCCTCCGGGTGCAACGGCGAATCGGGCTGTTGCGTCAATTGTGGAGGCAGGACGCGGGTTTCATGAGCGCGCATGCGCGCGATGTCAACGAAGTCGAGGCGGGCTGCTTACGGCGTCTCGCGAAGCTCAGCATCGCCTCCGGGAACAGTGCGGATGCGCGCCGTTGTCTGCAGGAATTGCGCGCCATACCCGGCCGGGTCACGTTGGCCGACCGAGTGTCCTGGGCACTTTCGTGGATGCCGTTCGCCGACGGCTGCGTTCAACTTCTCCGCACGGTCCGGGGGCGCCTGCGCAACCCCGCGCCGCGAGGATTTTGAAGGTCATGGCCGCGACGAATTTTCATTTGCGCATCTGCTCCAGCCTGGAGGAGCTCGAAGCGATTGGGTCCGAATGGGAAGCACTGGCCGCAGCCCTTGGAAGACCGCTCGACGCACCCCTGTGGCACGGCTGTGCATACCGCTACGTGCATTCCGCCAGCGAAAGGCTGCATATCGTGACGCTGTGGTCGGCAGATCGGCTGGTCGGCATAGCGCCGCTGGTGCTGACGGGAGGCAATGGCAGGCCTCGCTTCGAGATCATTGGCAGCCGTGCGTTGTACGAACCCGCCAACATCCTGGCTGCCTCCGCGGAGGCTGCGGCACAGCTCGTCGACGCCCTGACGTCACTCGAACATCCGCTGCTGCTGACGCGTATTGCCGAAGGCGGCGTTTTCACCGAGCTCTTCCAGCGTCGCGCGCGCGCCAATGGTTTCGTGATGCAGCCGAGCGCCTCGGGCACACCGTACATCGAACTTGGTGGCGGCTGGGAGTCTTACTATGCGTCGTTGCCTTCGCGGCTCAAGAATGTAATCCGTCGCGGGGAGCGGCAGTTGAAGAAGTCGGGCTCCGTGACCTGCCAGTTCATCCGGCCCGGCACCGATGAAATCGATGCGCTCCTCGAACGCGCGTTCCGCATCGAGTCGCGCAGCTGGAAAGGGCGCGCCGGGTCCGCGGTATTGAGCAGACCCGACCTGCGGAATTTTTTCTTCGCGTATGGCCGGCGCCTCGCGGCACGGCACGAGTTGCTCGTCGCGTTTCTGCACCTCGACGGTGAACCGGTCGCCATGCAGTTCGCCAACATCAGCGGCAACGCCTATTGGCAGCTGAAGATCGGCTACGACGAGCAGTATGCGAAGCAGCTGATCGGCTTGCAGTTGCAGATGGCCGTCATTCGCTGGTCCTTCGAACAGGGATTGCAGCGCTATGAGTTCCTGGGAACCGCGCAGCCGTGGATCCGCGAATGGACAGGCGTAGTGCGTCCATACCGGACATTGCTTTTCTATCCACGCAACCTGGCGGGAATGCGCGCACTGCTGGCCGACAGCTTCGCGCGACTGCGGGGAAAGCTCACCGGGTCGTGGTCGCGGCCTGCGTCGACGAGCAGGCCATCACAGGCGCTCGCGGCCAACTCTGACACAATGCGCCGCCTGGCGAACGACGGCTGAACGACCATGTGCGGAATTGCTGGCATACAAACCTTAGGGTCGACTCCCGACCGTGACCTGCTCGCGCGGATGGTCGCCGCCATCGGTCACCGCGGGCCGGATGGCACCGGCTTTCATACGGAAGCGGGCATCGGCCTCGGGCACGCGCGACTCAGCATCATCGATCTCGGTGGTGGCGCGCAGCCGATCCACAACGAAACGCAAACCGTCTGGATCACCTACAACGGCGAGGTGTTCAACTATATCGAGCTACGCGCCTTTCTCGAGCAGCGCGGACACCGGTTCTATACGAGCAGCGACACCGAAGTCATCGTGCACCTCTACGAGGAACTGGGCGATCGTTTCGTCGAAGAGCTCAATGGTCAGTTTGCGTTCGCACTGTGGGACCGGCAGCGCGGTCGCCTGTTGCTGGTGCGTGACCGCGCCGGGATTCTTCCGCTGTATTACTCGCGCACCGCCAGTGGAGTGGTGTTCGCGTCCGAGGTCAAAGCCATTCTTGCCAGCGGCCTGGTTTCCGCGGCACTCGATCCGGATGGTCTCGACGAGCTCATGACATTCTGGGCTCCGATCGCGCCGCGAACCGTGTTTCGCGGCGTGGAGCAGGTGGGTCCGGGAGAAATGCTGATCCTCGAAGGGGCAAAGCTCGATCGCCGCACTTACTGGGACTGGGACTTTCCAGCCGATGGACAGCATCGCCGGGGCGAGGTCGGAATCCTTCAGGAAGAGCTGCGCGAAATTCTCAGCGACGCCACGCAGATCCGCCTGCGCGCCGATGTCCCCGTGGGCGCCTATCTATCCGGCGGCCTGGATTCCTCGTCGCTGGTCGCGCTGCTGAAGGAACGGGTCCCGCAGACGCTGCAGACATTCTCGATCGGCTTCGATGACGCAGGCCTCGACGAATCGGCGCACCAGCGCACGGTGGTGCAACACCTGCAGACCGTGCACAACCACGTGCAGTGCTCGCTCAATGACATCGCGCGCGTTTTCCCGAGCACCATCGGTCATACCGAGAGCCCGGTGCTGCGCACGGCGCCGGCTCCCATGCAGCTGCTGTCGGGCCTCGTGCGCCGATCGAATGTGAAGGTCGTGCTCACGGGCGAAGGCGCCGATGAAGTGCTGGGTGGGTACGACATCTTCAAGGAAGCCAAGGTCAGGCAGTTCTGGGCGCAGCAGCCGCGCTCGACCTGGCGGCCGATGTTGCTCAAGAGGCTGTACCCCTATCTGGATCTGACGACCGCCCAGAGCAGTGCATACCTCAAAGAGTTCTTCGGCATCGGCCTCGATGATCCGCGCGATCCCTGCTTTTCGCATCTGCCACGCTGGGCGACCACCGGGCAGTGCAAGCTTTTCTGGTCCGACGATTTTCGTGCCCAGGTGCAGGGAAATGCGCTCGGCCGCCTGCGCGAGTCGCTGGCTGGCAAGCTCGCGGGTTTGCACCGCTTCAATCGCGCCGAGTACGTCGAAGCGAAGACCCTGTTGCCCACCTATCTCTTGTCGTCGCAAGGCGATCGCATGCTCATGGCGAGCTCAGTCGAGGGGAGATTCCCGTTCCTCGATCATCGGCTCATCAAGTTCGCCAACGACCTGCACCCGCGCTACAAGATGCGCGTGCTGCGCGAGAAAGACCTGCTCAAGCGGGCGATGAGCCGCAGCCTGCCGGCCAGCATCGTGCAGCGGCACAAGCAGCCATACCGCGCCCCGGATGCGGCGGCCTTCATGCGGCCGGGCGCCCCCGATTATGTGAACGAATTGACCAGCCGCGAGACCATTGCGCGCTACGGATACTTCGATCCGGACAAGGTGGCGAAGCTGACTGCGAAGCTCATGCGCGCCAAGGCGCCGGCGGCCCGCGACAATATGGCGTTGGTGGGCATACTTTCCACGCAGCTCTGGCACGCCAGATTCGTGGCCGGGCACACCGATTTCTGACAAATCACTGAACGAGGACTTGGCAACATGGCAGACACACTGCAAGAGAAAATTCGGGACTTCATCCTGGAGAACTACCTGTTCACCAGCGATACCGCGGCACTGGGACTCGATGATTCCCTGCTCGGGCGCGGCATCGTCGACTCGACCGGCATGCTCGAGATCATCTTCTTCATCGAAGAGCAGCTCGGCGTCAAGGTCAAGGACGAGGACATGATTCCCGAGAACCTCGATGGCGTGAACAAGATCGTGAACTTCGTGCAGTCCAAGCGGCAGGCTGCCTGATATCGCATGCATGCTCCCATCGTGCACGGCCTGGACTCTATTGCACGGCTCAGGCCTTCCTCGCCTGCGCTGTCATGGCATTCCGTGCGCTGGACGTATGGCGAGCTGCAGCATGCTGTAGATCTCGTCGCGCAAGCGCTGGTCCGCGCCGGATTGGGCCGCGGCGAGCGCGTCGCACTGCTGGTACGCAACTCACCGCAATACGTAGCGCTGTACTACGGCGCCCTGGCGGCAGGTTGCGTGGCGGTACCGCTCAACGCGCAGGAGCGTGCCAGTGTGTTGACGCGGCAGGTCAGACACTGCGCGGCGCGCATGCTGATCGGGGACGCGGCACATCCTGAGTGGGCATCGCTGGCGGCGGCAGTCTCGGATGCAACGGTGAAAGTGCTGCCCGTCACCTTGGGCCAGGACGAGGGCGCCATGGGTCAGCTGGCCAGTGATCTGGGAGACAGCTCCGCTGCGCGAGCCGAAGTCCCTCTCGCCGCGCACGAACTGGCCAGCATCATCTACACCTCAGGTACGACCGGGCACCCCAAAGGCGTGATGCTCAGCCACGGCGCGCTCGCGGCCAACGTTGCCGGCATCATCGAGTACCTGGCGCTGGGCCCGAGCGACCGCGGGCTGTGTGTGCTGCCGTTTCATTTCTCCTATGGCAATTCCGTGCTGCACAGTCATCTGCTGAGCGGCGCGCACCTGCTTCTCGAAGACAATTTTGCTTTTCCGCACGTCGTGATGCAGCGGATGCAGGATGATGGCGTGACCGGATTCGCGGGCGTGCCATCTACGTTCGCGCTGCTGCTCGGTCGATGCCGCCTGCAGGACTACAACCTGAAATCGATTCGCTACATCACCCAGGCGGGCGGCGCCATGCCCCGGCCGCTGATCGAGCAACTGCGCGCCCAGCTGCCGCATGTCCGGATCTTCATCATGTACGGCCAGACGGAAGCGACCGCGCGCCTGAGCTATCTACCGCCCGGAGAGGCTCGGCGAAAAACTCGGTTCGGTCGGCGTGCCGGTTCCGGGCGTGGAGCTCGACGTGCGCACCGGCGAGCAATCGCTGCCGGTCGGCGAGATTGGCGAGATCTGCGCGCGCGGCCCGAATATCATGCTCGGCTACTGGAACGATGCGGCGGCGACCGGCGCGGTACTGCGCGACGGCTGGCTGCATACCGGCGACCTCGGGCATCGCGATGCGGACGGATACTTTTACATCGACGGCCGCGCCGTCGACATGATCAAGGTGGGTGCATTCCGCGTCTCTCCGCAGGAGGTCGAGGAAGTGATCGCCGCACTGGCGGGCGTCGAGGAAACCGGCGTCACCGCGATTGCCGATGAGATGCTGGGCCAGGCGATCAAGGCGGTCATCGTCGCGCGGCCCGGCGCCAAACTCGATGCGCGGGCCGTCAAGGCTCATTGCCGGCAACTGCTCGCTTCCTACAAGGTTCCGAAGGTGGTGGAATTCGCGAGCGTGCTGCCGCGGACCGCCTCGGGCAAGATTCAACGCTTCAAACTGGCTTGAGGATTTCACATGGCAGCTGACAAGGTGCTCGACGCCCGCGTGCTCGAGATGAACAACGATGATGTCGTCGAGCGGATCTGCGTGCGACTGCGCGAGATCTTGGCGAAGGACGTGAACCGCCGCGGCTACGTGGTGGCCATGTCGGGCGGCATCGACAGCTCGGTGAGCTCGGCGCTGTGCGTCAAGGCGGTGGGCAAGGACCGCGTCTACGGCATCATGCTGCCGGAGAAGGATTCCTCGGGCTTCAGCACCGCGCGCGGCCGGCAGCTCGCCGAGCATCTCGGCATCCGCCACGAGGTCTTCGACATCGCGGCGGCGCTCGAAGGCATCGGCTGCTATCGCCAACGCGACGAAGCCATTCGCCGTGTGTTCCCCGAATACGGCGACGGCTGGAAGAACAAGATCGTCATCAAGGGCGGCCTCGAAGGCCGCATCAATCACTTCGAACTGGTGGTGCAGACTCCCCAGGGCGAATTGAAGACCGAGCGCCTGCCACTGCCGGAATACCTGCAGATCGTCGCCGCGACCAATCACAAGCAGCGCATTCGCAAGACGGTCGAATATTTCCATGCCGACAGGCTCAACTACGCAGTCATCGGCACACCCAACCGGGTCGAATACGACCAGGGTTTCTTCGTCAAGAACGGTGACGGCAGCGCCGACGTCAAGCCGATCGCACACTTGTACAAGTGCCAGGTCTACGCGCTCGCGCGGCACCTCGGATCTGCCCGCCGAGATCTGCAATGCCACACCGACCACCGACACTTACAGCCTGGCGCAGGGACAGGACGAGTTCTATTTCGCGCTGCCATACCAGCAGATGGACCTGGCCCTGTATGGCCTGAACCATGGCTTCCCCGCGGCGGCGCTCGCCACTGCCATTGGCATCACGCCGCAACAGGCCGAGAACGTGTACCGCGACATCCACGCCAAGCGCCGGGCTACCCGCTACATGCACTTGAAGCCGGTGCTCGTGGAAGACGTGGCCGAGCTCAAGTTCTGATTCCGGTTCGTGGAATTACTATTCTGGCTGTGTGCACTGGCGGTCGCGTATCCGTACGCGATCTATCCGGCGCTGCTGGTGTTGCTGAACCGGTTGTCGGGGCGGCCTACGCACCGCGGTGAAGGTGCGCATCTGCCCAGCGTTTCGGTGATCCTGCCGGTTCACAACGAAGCCGTGCGTGTGGTCGCGAAGGTGCACAACCTTCTCGAGCTCGACTATCCGCACGATCGTCTGCAGATCCTGGTGATCGGCGACGGATGCACCGACGATTCGCTCGAACAGGCGAGCCGTGCGGGTGGGGACAAGGTGGTTGCCATTCCCTTGCCGCGGCGCGCCGGCAAGGCGGCCGCGCTCAATGCCGGGCTGGCCCGCGCCAGCGGCGAGATCGTCGTCTTCACCGATGCCGGAATCATCCTGGAACGTCCGTCGTTACGCCGGCTCGTCGAGCATTTCAGCGACCCATCCATTGGTTGCGTATCCGGCGAGGACTACATCGAGGGCGCGCAAACCGAAGGTTTGTACGGCAAGCTCGAACTGCTGTTGCGGCGCGAAGAAGCATTGCTGCACTCCATTGCCGGCGCCAGCGGCTGCTTCTATGCGCAGCGGCGTGAGCTGATAGAACCGTTCAAGGCGGGCATGGCGCCCGATTTCCTGTCGGTGCTCAACACGGTCCGCAAGGGCAAACGTGCGCTGGCCGAACCGGCGGCTCGCGGTGTGATGGCGGCGACCTCGAGCCAGGGAGCGGAGTTCACGCGCAAGGTGCGCACCTTCCTGCGCGGCATCACCGCTTTGTTAGGTAACGCCGGCCTGATCAATCCACTGCGCTACCCGGCGTTCAGTTTCATTCTGATATCCCACAAGCTGATGCGCTGGCTGGCGCCGCTGCCCATGCTCGGATGTCTCATCCTGGCGTTCCTGCTCCGCGCCCAGCCGCCATACGCGGTATTGCTGGCGATCCAGCTGGCGCTCTACGGGCTCGCGGTCTGCGGTTTGTTGCGGCCCGCGCTGGCGGAACGATTCGGCCTGGTCCGGCTGAGCACGTTCTTCGTGCTCGTCAACGCAGCGGCGCTCAAGGCACTGGCACTGTGGGTCAGTGGTGCGCGTCTGGAAGTCTGGCAACCGACCCAGAGACCACAATGAGCGGTGCGGGTACGCGCTCACACGAGCGGCCATTCTTCTTCGATCTGGATGGCGAGCGGCTGTTCGGTCTTCTGCATGGGGCGCATGGCAACCTCGCCGGTGTCGTGGTGATGTGCCACGCCTTTGGCGAAGAGAAGCTGTGGTCCCATCGCGTATACGTGACGTTTGCCCGCGAGCTCGCCGATGCCGGCTTCGCCGTATTGCGGTTCGACATGCGCGGAGAAGGCGATAGCGCGCGCGAGTTCGAACAGACAGACATCGACACGCGCATCGCCGATACCCTGCGGGCGATCGACACGGCGTGCGAGCAGTGCGGCGTCACGCGGGTCAGTCTCGTGGGGCATCGGCTGGGCGGAAGCATTGCCGCTGCCGCGGCGGGCCGCATGCCCGATCGCATCGACAAGGTCGTCGTGTGGGACCCGATCCTCGACGGCGCCGATTACTTCGGCACGTTGTTGCGTTCCAACATGGCTACGCAGATGGCCACGGCCGGCAAGGTGACGCGCACGCGCGATGCCCTGATCGCTGCGATGTCCGACGGCGAAGTGATCGTGGCCGACGGATATGGGCTCACCGCATCCATGCATCGTGGCGTGGCGTCGCTGCAATGGGCTCAGCGCGCGGATTTCTTCCGCCGTCCGCTTCTGGCGCTGGAGGTTCCGCGCGGGGATCAGCAGCAACCTTCGAGCGTGCTGGTCGAATTGCTCAGCGCGCATTCCAGATCGCGCGCGCAGCTCGTGACGGAGCCGCCGTTCTGGCGCGAAACCCGCCAGTTTCACCGGCGTGCCGGGAATTTCACCAAGGCGTCGCTCGATTGGCTCCGTGAGGCGCCCTGAATGTCCGACCGCGAAGAAATAGTCACCGTTCGCAATCGCGCAGGGCATGCCCTGCATTGCTTGCTGACGCTGCCCGAATCGGGCCCGCAGTCCGACATCGCCTGCCTGCTGCTGTCCCCCGGCGTGAAGATGCGGGTGGCACCTCATCGGCTGTACCGCAAACTGGCACCGGAGTTCCTGCGCGCCGGCATACCGGTGATGCGCGTCGATTTCCACGGGCTGGGTGATTCCGAGGGTGACCTGCCTGAGCAGCAGCTCGATCAGCTCTATCGACAGGTGCAACTCGGCAGGCACGTACCGGATGTGCTCGCGGCGATGGATTGGCTCGCGGTGCAGTACGGCATCAAGCGTTTCATCGTTGGCGGCTTGTGTGGCGGCGCGCTCACCGGGTTGCTAGCCGCCGAACATGACGAACGCGTGGCGGGGCTCTATGCCCTCGGTCTCCCGGTGATCCTCGACGCCTCCGGCGCGCACGCAGCCGATGTCATGACCCAGGGGCAGCTGAAGCGCGTGCAGGGCATATACCTGCGCAAACTATTCGATCCCGCGTCGTGGCGTCGCCTGCTGACGGCGCGCAGCGACTATCGGACCATCCTGCGCGCAATTCTCGTGGCGGTCGGCCTGAAGCCGCGCAGCGGACGCAAGGTAACCGTGACCGAGGTGCCGGCACCGCTTACGCCACCGGCGGCGAATCTCAACATGCATTTCGTGCGCGCGATGTTCCGCCATCTGACGCTGCGCAAACCGGCGCTCATGATTTTCAGTGGCGCCGATCGGCTTCATTTCGAGTACGAGGAAAAGTTCGCCACGCCCTGGGCCGAACCGCTTTCACGCCATGGTGATCTGGTGGAGCTGTCGCTCATACCCCAGGCGAACCATGTGCTGAGCGATCCGGCCTGGATCGGCCAGGCACGAGAACTCACCGCCGCATGGTTGCGTTCGCGCTTCGGAGCGGGCAAGTGAAGCTCGCGGCGGCAGCCGGCCGCGCACCGGTGCGTGTACTGCACCTGCGAGACTCGCCGTGGATCGACGGACCGGGACGCACGATCCTTGAAACCGCATCACACCTCGATCCCGCCCGCATCGAGTTCCACATTGGCGCGTTCGTGGCTCCCCGCGACGACGATCATCCTCTGGTCGACACTGCGCGGTTACGCGGCCTGAGCGTCTTCGAGTTCGAAGACTTAGGTGGCCTCGGCGGTCCGGTCGTCGACGAGGTCGTCAAGGTCATCGATCGTCTCGACATCAATGTGCTGCACAGCAGTGAATTCCGCTCGCGGTTGATCGCCCAGCGCTGCCGCCTGCGTCGGCGAGTGCACCTGGTGACCACCGCGCATGGCTGGATAGCCAACTCCGCCAAGCGTAAGGTCGTGCGATTCGTGGACAAGGTGCTGTTGGGTGGTTCGAAGCAGGTCATTCTCGTCTCACACGCCATACGCAGGCTGGTTCCTTTGTGGTGGCTGCCGGCTGCCCGCGCGCCCATCCTCCACAACGCGCTCGTAACTTCGGCATATGGTCGCGAGATTCTCGAGCGCCCGCGGCGGCCGATCGATCCTGCCGGACCGATCACGCTGCTGAACGTGGGGCGCCTGTCACCCGAGAAGGGCCAGGACATGCTGATCCGTGCGGTACAGCGACTTTCCGGCCGCTGGCCCGGGCTGCGCCTGCGCATCGCCGGTATCGGCCCGCTCGAGCAGCAGCTCCGCGAACTGGCGCAGTCGCTGGGTATCGGCGACCGGGTCCAGTTCGACGGCTATGTTGCCGACATGCCCAACCTCTATTTCGAGTCCGATCTGATCGTGCAAAGCTCCTTCACGGAAGGCCTGCCCAACGTGATTCTCGAGTGTGCGTTCCTGAAAGTTCCGCTGCTCGCCACGGCGGTTGGCGGTACCGATGAAGTCGTCCGCCACGCGCACAGCGCCTGGCTGATCCGGCCCGACATCGATGAGCTCACTGCCGGTATCGAGCGGTTTCTCAAAGATCCCGCGCAGTTCGTGCGCATGGCCGGGGCGGGTCACGCGGATGTGCTGGAAAATTTCTCGTTCGAGGTTCGCACGCAGCGGTTGACGCGGATTTACGAAAACCTGGCCGGGGTGGCCTGAGGTGGCTGCAATCGCGCGCTGGCACTCGCAAGACTCGAGCAAGCAGGGCGGCTTCCTGTATGCCTGGTTGTTGCTGGTGCTGGTATTCGAGTACACGCGCCCGGGTGTGTGGTGGGCGCCTCTGCAGGCCATCCCACTCAACGCCATGATTCCGCTGGCGCTGTTCGTGGTGCAGTTCTTCGTGAAGGGGGTGAGGCCCTGGGGCGAGATCTTCCGCGACCCGCAGACGAAGTGGTTGCTGGTGTTCATCATCGCCATTCCGCTGTCGATCCTCTGGGCCGACAACCGCCAGCGATCGGTCAACACGTTCAACAACGCACTGGGGTATTTCTTCCTGTTCCTGATGATCGTGCGCATCGTGACCACCGAGAAGCGCGTGCTCGGAATGTTCGTCACGTTGATTCTTTGCCACCTGTACCTGGTGATGATGAATCCGCAGATCATCACCGACGCGAGCATTCGCCACTACGTCAAGGGCGCGCCGTTCATGGGCGACGGCAACGACTATTCCCTGTCGATCTGTCTGCTGGTGCCCGCGGCCATTCACATGGCGCTGATCAGCAAGTCCAAGTTCAAGCAGGGACTATGGTGGTTGGCGTTCATGCTGCTCATCCTTGCCATCGTTGGTACGCAATCGCGCGGTGCCAGCCTCGGCATCATCGCCGTGTTCGGCTACATGTGGCTGCGCAGCTCACGCAAGGCTCTGTCGATGGTCGCCATTGGCTTCGTGGCGTTGATCGCATTGATGTTCGCACCGTCCGTCTACTTCGACCGCATGAGTACGATCACCGCGTACCAGGACGAAAGTTCGGCGCAGTCACGCATCGAGGCCTGGAAGGCGGCAACCCGCATGGCGCTCAAGAATCCTGTGGGAGTGGGTGCGGGAAACTTCCCTAACAACTTTCCGATATATCGGGGACCCAATGCTCCGGTGCGCTGGATGACGGCGCATTCCATGTACTTCCTGATGCTCGGGGAATTCGGTTTCCCCGGCCTGGTGTTACTGCTGGTGCTGATGCTCGGCAATATCCGCCTGCACGCGCGCATGAGGCGGGCGCTGGAGCTCAAGGGAGAAACACCGGAATCCACGCACCAGATTCGCACCTTGTTCATGCTGAGTGCCTGCTTCATAGGCTTCATCGTGTCAGCAGCATTTCTTTCGGTGCTGTATTACCCGCACATCTTCGTTCTCATCGGGATCGCGGTTGCGTATCGCGGCGTGGTGATCAACCAGTCGGGTATCAGCCTGGCGCCGGAGAAGAAGATGGCGCGTGGCAGGAAGCCGGCCGCACCTGCTGCCGCGGCGCAGCGCAGCGCCTGGTCAACGCAGGTGTCGCGAGGATCAGCGCTGACCTGACAGCCAGCGTCGCGCTTCCAGCATCGCAGGGCGCAGGTCGTCCAGGCGCTCGAGCTCGAACCGGGTATGACGGTGCGGCCGCAGGAAGCTGAGCAGCGTACGCAACTTGCCGGGATGCGACGCGGGCAAATTCGCGCGTGCGCGACTGCGCAGCAGAACAGTCAACAGCGAATCGACGTCGCCCAGCAGCCAGCGCGTGCGCGTACCCGTTCGATACGCCGGCGTCGGCGGACGCGCCCCATTCGCGATTTCGACGAGCAACGAGGGGAAATCGACGCCGGCATCGATGGCGAGCTGCAGTGAGCCCCAGAATCTGCCGTTGATCTCCATGAGCTTGAGCGTGTTATCACGGTTGTCTCGTTTGAACTCGACCATCGCAATGCCACGCCAGCCCATTGCCTGCAGGATCCGGCTGGCGTGCTGCAGTGCCGCCGGATCGGGAGTCACGCTTTCGCTCAGGACACTCACGCCGCCCGACGGTGGTTTCTCGCGTATGCGGCGGTGTGCGAAGGACGCGACCACTCCTTGCTCATCGCAACACAGGAACACGCCGGCGCCGTCGCCGTCGATCCTTTCCTGCACGAGCAGGGGATAGATGTCTTGAGGTATTTCGCCCAAGTGGCCCTCGAGCGCCGTCGCCTCGGGCGCATACCGCACGGAGGACGACAACCACTGCGTGCCAGTCCACACGCGTGAGCGCGTCGCCTTGATGACCACCGGCAGTCCCAGGCTGCGCGCGGCCGAGCGCACTTCCTCGGCGGAGTGGCACACCACGGTTTTTGGAATCGGAATGCCAAGGCGTTCCGCGAGACCGAGGACATGCGCCTTGTCGGCGGCCGCGGCGACCGCCGCGGCGCCGGGAAAGGGCAGGCGAGTGTGCGCCGGCAGTTTTTCCTGGTGAGTAGTCAGGAGCAACGTGCTGACTTCGGTCATCGGCATCAGCACATCGATCTGCCGCGAGGCGCAGATTCGTGCGACATCGGCGACGAAGCCAGGCGGGTCGTGCTGGGCCGACGAATAACGCTCGAACGCATGGCAGTAGCGCGAGACGGAGGCGAGCGAGGGATGGGCTTCACCGGCGACGATGACCTCGTGGCCCTTGCGGCCCAGGGCGCGCACGGCCGCGAGCGCAGAACGGTTGTTGCTGTCGGTGACTAGAACTCGCAAAACTTCCACCCCGCTACGTCAGGCCGGCCAGGCGCGCGAGGAACAACGCGTCGGTATTCGACCCGTGTTCGTGAATGTTGATCCGGCGCAGCCGGTGCCGGTCGTCGCTGCTGGCCACGAACCCACGCTCGGTGGAAAACGCCATGCGATACCCGGCGGCTCCCGTGCTCTGCGCGACGGCACCATCGCAATCCCCGTTCGGATAAGCGAGATCTTGCACGGCAGCGCCGGTTTCCGCGGCGATGCGATCGCGCGAGACTCGCAGTTGAGCCTCGAGTTCTTCGGAAGACAGTTGCGTGAAGGGCACGTGCGAACACCCGTGCGAGCCGACGAGGAACGGCGACTCGCCGAGCAGCCGCGCCAGCTGCTGCCAGGACATGAAGCGATCGGCAGCCGCGGCGCGTGGTGTCACGCCCTGGCTCGCCAGGAAGGTCTCTGCGGCGAGCAATACCTGTTGCACATCCGCGGGCGGGCGCCGCTTCAGCCGATCGATGACGCTGCGAATCGCGGCACGGAGGTCGGCCTCCTTCATGGCGAGCAGGTGCGTAGCGTCGAACTGCTGCAGGAACGCGCGCGCCGGTTCGCCGCATGCCCGAGCCTGCATCAGCATGTTCGAGAGACGCTCCTGCCAGAACACGCCGCCGCTGCCAATGTAATCCGTGGCGACGAACAACAACGCAGGTACCCCGTGCCGGGATAACACCGGGGCGGCATATTCGAGGTTGTCCCACCAGCCGTCGTCGAAGGTCACCAGGCAGCCGCGCGTGGGCCAGGAGCGGTGACCGGCGAGCACGGCGAAAAAATCGTCGGGGGTCAGCACCTCGAACCTGCGGGCTAACAAGCGCATCTGCCGATCGAAGGTGTCGGGAGTCACCACGATGCCATCCGCCGAGAACGATTCGGCACGGGCCTCGTCCGGCAGCACACGGTGATAGGTGAGTACCAACAGGCGGCGGCGGGTACGCCACCTGAGAAGCAACCACAGGAGGCCGCTCGCGTAGAGCACCTGGGTGACGAGTCGCCTGAATATGGATCGAAGCGGCAAAGATGTTTCCGGACAGAGGTGTGGGCGGCAGAGAGTGTGCCCACACGGAAGTGGTGCAGCAAATCGTTTCAGCGGACCAAATCGACTAAACTGCCGCTCCGCGTACCGTGAGTTGACACTGTTGCACATAAGTTGGAACCCCTGATGGCAGACGCTCAAGCCCCCGCCCCGCGGGCGTCCGCCGCCGGCCCCGCACCACGTTTGCTGTTTCTGTTTCCGCATCCGATTGCCGATGAGGCTCGCAACGTCGCTTCGGGCGCGAGCCCCACCGAGCGCCTCTACGGTGCCGAAGAGCTTCGGCGCCGTGGTTGGCAGGTGGCCTTCAGCGATTCGCGCTTCAGCGGCGTGACGGGCCGCATCTTGAAATTTTTGCGGCAGTTCTCGGTGATCGGTATCGGCTTCGGCACATTGCGCGATATCGCCCGCAGTGACGTGGTGATCGTCAAGGACGACTTTTCAGCCGCCGCGGCCCTGGCGACGCGGGTCTTCGGCCGCAAACTCATCTTTCTCGATTCCATGTTCGCGCCGCCACAGCGATGGTGGAAATCGTGGGGCACGCGCGTCAGTCTGCGCCTGGCGCACGAGACGATCTGCTATTCGCAGTTTCAGAAGCAGGTGTGGATCGAACGCTATGGCAACCTGGCGCAGCGCATCCGCGTGCTGCCCTATACCATCGACGTGGCCTTCTATCAGCGGTTCGTCACACAAGATCAGCCTGCCCCCAATCGCAGGATTCTCGCGGTCGGACGCGACGTGGGCCGCGACTACGCCACGCTGGTGGAAGCCATTCGTGGCACGGATGTACGGCTCGACCTCATCACCCTGCCGTACCTGCTGCGCGGAGTGGACGTGGCGGGCAATCCGAACATCACTGTCCACCAGCGCATCGCCTACGAGGCGCTGTTCGAGCTGTATCGCGACTGCGCCCTGGTCGTGATTCCGCTCAAGCCCGGCATCACCTACCCGTCAGGCATTCGTGCGCTGTTCGAAGCCATGGTCATGAGGCGCCCGTTCGTCGCCACGCGCAATGAAGTGCTGCAGGAATACATGACCGAAGGGGAGCACGGCGCCATGGCAGCTCCACGCGATGTGGCCGCTCTACGCGAGGCGATTCTGCTCGGCCTCGATCGCGGCGCTGCCAACGAACCCGCGGTGGCGGCGTCCGCGCGGCTCGTGCAGCAGCGCTACGATGCTGCGATTTTCGCCGACGAACTGGAGCCGGTACTTTGCGAGCTCACCGGCCGCGGCCCGGCTGCTTCAAAGTAGCGTCACCACCTGACGCATGAATGAAGCGTTGGTGTGCTCGAGCAGGTAACGATCGAGGCACACCGCCCGTGCCTGTGCGCCCAGGCGATCGCGCAACGCACGGTCCGTGCATAAATCAACGAGCGCCTGCGTGGCCTGCGCCTCATTCCTCGCCGGGTAGACCATCCCTGTGTGACCGTGCTCGATGGTTGTGCAGACCGATGCGTTGTCGGGCACGACCACCGGCAACCCCGCGCACATGAACTCGAGAATGGCGAGCGACATCGCCTCGCCCAGCGAGGGATGAAACGCGACGTCCGAGCTCGCGAGGATGTCGCGGACATCGGTGCGGCGCCCGAGGAACAGGAAGTGATCGGCGATGTGCAGTTCGGTCGCCAGCTGGCGAAAGGCCTCGAGGTCCGGACCATCACCGCAGTGCACGGCGTAAACCGGCCGGTCGCGAACCTTGTCCTTCAGAGCGGCGACACAGCGCACCGCGAAATCGAGGCCCTTGTAATACGTCGCACGCGAAACCAGCACGATGAGAAATGCGTCGGCGGGTATGCCGATGCGCTCGCGCACGGCGCCACGCGCCACGCCCCGCGGGTCGAACGGCACGATCCCGTTCTCCACGACCACATCGAGGTTCGACGGCACCCGCGCGTTCTGCACATGCCGTTGGCCTACGTACTTGGACACGGCGACGTATTGGTGGCACGAGAACACACGCAACGCAAAGGCAATACGCTTCACCATGCCCCGCAATCCGCCGATCGGCGGGCGCATTCCGGGAGTGTGGTCGTGCATGACGATGCGGCGAACCCCGTAACAGCGCCAGAGTAGATAGGACCAGTGCAGGTAGGGCCAGTCGGTGAGATAGACGGACGTGACTCCGTGCCGGCGCAGGAACTGCGCGGTGGTCATCGCCTCGCGCCAGTTCCGGCGCGAAAACCGGAACTCGTGGATATCGATCGGTGCTTCACGGACCTTGCTCGGGATGACACCGATGCGCGGATATGCCAGCACGCATTTTCGGCCCTCGCCGTCGGCGCGCAGCGCTATCAGCGCCCAGAAGTTCTCCATGAGCCACCAGGCGTAGCCCACATCCGATTCGTAGTTCGCGACCAGCGCGATGGCGCCACGCGCGGGCGGGGAAGTTGGCGATTCGCGCGTCATGGCGAGTGCGCTCGCGCTGCATGGTTGGGACCCGCGGCATCACGCAACAGGACTTGCGCAACCCTTTCGGCATGATCGCCCGGGCAATACGGGTGGACCGGAAGAGTCATGATGCGCGCTGCGATATCGCGTGCGCCGGGAAGGCGTCGATCGCTTTCATGCAATTCGCTGGCGAGTTCGGGAACGTCGCACAAGGCGGCGGGATACGAAGCGGTGGCGCCGATGCCGGCAGCCTGCAGCGCGCCGATCAGGCGCGAGCGCGTCTCGGGATTTCTCGCCAATACCGGCAAGCGGGTGTACCCGGGTTCGGCGCCTGGCAGGAGTGAGACAAACTCCACTGCGGACACGTCGCGCAGTGTGTGGCGCAGGCGCTCTGCGTTCGCCCTGCGGATGCGTGTGAGCTCGGGCAGTCGCGCGTAGAGCCGGTTGCCGAATCCGGCGAGCAGGCGGGGGTACTTCAGCAAGGGGTAATCGTCCTCGTATCGAGTCAAGCCCAGCCCCAGAAATGGCAGCTTGCGTGTGATGCCATAAAGGCCGGGCCGCAGCAGCAGGGAATAGGCCGCCAGTTTCGCGGCGGTCGTCAGCGCGTGTACCGCGTTCACGGCCGGCAGCTCCCGCCATCGGCGCTCGATGGCGTCGGCAATGGCGGGCGTGCTGGCGACCAGCGCGCCACCTTCCAGGCTGGTGATGTTCTTGCCCTTGTCGAGGCTGAAGAGCCCGACATCACCGAAACCGCCCACGGGCCGATTGGCAAGGCGCGCGCCGAGGGCCTGCGCTGCATCGTCTAGCAACGCCACGCCCGAATTCCGCGCCCACGATGCGAGCTGATCCATCGCGTTTGGCAGGCCATACAGGTTGGCGCTGACCACTGCCAGTACTCTGGAGGCATCGAAGCGTTGAAGATCGTCGAGGTCGAAGCTCAGTGTGCGCGGATCGACCTCACACAAACGCGGCCTCAGCCCCGCGCGCAAGACCGATGCCGGTACCGAATAACAGGTGTACCCGGCAACGATGACTTCGGATCGCCGCGGGTCGTTCGCCGCTTCGCGCAAGGCGTCGAGCGCCACCACCATGGCGGCACGGCCCGTGGAGAACAGATATCCACGGGTATGGCCGCTGTGATCCGCAAACGTCCGGGCCAGCCGCTCCGCCGCGCCTGAGTCCGTCAGTCCTTCGAGCAGTGCGCTGGCGTACAGCAGCACCGGAAGTGGCGTGCCCGCAGGTGCGATGAAGCTCATGGCAGCTCAGGGAATGGCGCGTGCGATCGGTGGGCCAATCAGGCGCGTCACGGCGAGCGGGAGGCGCTGCCAGGTTGCGATGGCGAGCCGATACTTCGGGTTCGTGACGTTGAACTCGGGCAAAGGTCCGCCGCCGGGCCGATCGAAATACCAGTACAGCTGATCACTCGTGGCGTTCCATTTTTTCTTGAAATCTTCGGCGCCGGACTCGGCCGTCGAGCGGCCGAGATGATAGCGACTGAATCCACGCGTGCAGGCGTCCTTCATCATCTCCCAATACAACGCATAGTTAGCCTGCAGTCCGCGGGCCGCGGCTGTGCCACCGGCCCACATACCTTCGACGGTTCCGGCGAAGTATCCGTTGAAGGCCACGGCGACCGGCTCATTGCCGCGATAGCAGGCGAAGATGCGTACCTGATCCGGGAATCTGTCGATGATGGTTTCGAAATAGCTGCGCGAGTACAAGGGTGTGCCAAGCATGCGCCAGGAAAGTTCCATGACGTCCTGGAACACCGGCAACAGGTCCTTGACGCCGCTGCGAACCTCGAGGCCGTTCTTGAAACTGCGCCGGATGTTGGTGCGGTGCTTGGTCGTGAAGCGTCCAAACAACGCTTCGGGATCCGGATCGAGCGCGATGGTCATGCTGATCTTGCGCTTCGAGAGCTGCATGTCGGTCTGCAGCTCCGCCTTGCAACGCAGTTCGAGGTACTTCACTTTTCGCGCACGCGCGCATTCCCGGGCCGCGGCAACCAGCGCATCGCCTGCCAGAGCATCGCTCGCGCAGGGGCCGCCATAGTTGACGAAAGGCATCGAACACAGGATCCGGCCGAACAGCGCGCTGCTGACCAGGGTCAGCGGAAGAATTCCGCAGATCTCGCTGCCACGGCGCGCGATGAGGAAAATCGATTGATGGCCGAGCGCGGCAGAATTCACCTGGCTCCAGGCGTACTGGTGGTAGAAGGAGCCCGACGGCTGCCGGGCAAGAAATTCATCCCAGGCCGCGGCACCCGCAGGGTGGCACTCATCGACTCGAATGGAGGATCCGGAGGCGGGCGCGGGCAGCGGAGATTGAGGCACGGACAGATCGCCCATCAGGTGAGTTCCAAGGCGTCGAAGAAGGTGAGAAACGCGGTGGCGACGATTCTACGGCCGGTCGCATTGAGGTGGCCACCGTCGGATGTGAATTCCGCGCGCAGTCCGGGCACGCGTTTGCGCTCGTGTGCTGATTGTGCGCGTGCCAGGTCGAACAACGGTTCGCCGTGAGTATGGCTGCGCAAGTAGTCATTGAATTTCTCCCTCGCCTGATTGCGCGAAACTTCCGCATGGCGATGGCCGAGAAGCTGCCGAAGAGTGGCGTACGCGCCGCTCGGCAACCTGCGCAACGGGATCGTGCAGTGGGCGAGGCGCAGCTGCGCATGTTTCGCGCGAATACCCGCCATGACGTTCTCGTAGGCTTCCATGAGGGTATCCGCGCAGGTTTCGGTGGTGATGTCGACGTAGCAGAACTTGAGCATCACATAGTCGGCGCGCTCGCCCATCCCTGCGTCAATCCAGTGCGCAAACGCGTCGAGCTTCGACTGTGGATCCCCGTTGTTGCCCAGGCGGGCATGTGACACCAGCGGGCCGGGTAGCCGGGGTGCCTGCGGAGCGCTGAGTTCCTGGATATCCGGCACAGCGCGTTCCTTGGCAAGCTCTGCGGCGCCTGCCAGGACGTCCGCACCGACGGACTGATGCGCGAAGAACAGGTGCACCGATGCGGTCGACGTCGCTTTCATGCGCGGATTTACGGAGATGGGCCGGGGCGGGCGGAGCCCGCGATGTTAGCCCGAAACCAATGTGCAGCGGCGTGACGCAATTCCATACGGCGTTGGCGGGGACTGCTACATTCGTGGCGGCCCCGCAGAAGGCATACATAAGAGCGGGCGATCGGGGCTGAGGGGTTTCTGTTGCAAATCCAGCTCTGTGAGGAGCCTTCGGACTTGCCGGTCGACCGGGAGGTCTGGACATCGTTGCTGGCACAGGCCGACGTGAGGACCGTTTTCCAGTCCTTCGATTGGTTCGATGCCTGGCGTCGTTCCCATCCGCCTGAACAGCGGATGTTCTTCCTGTCGCTGCAGGACGCCGACGGTTGGGTCGGATTCGCCCCCTTGATGATCGCGCCGGGCTCGCGCGGCAAAAAAGAACTTCAGTTCGCCGCTTCCATGAATGCCGACTATCTAGATTTCGTCCTCGTGCGCAGGCACGAAGAAGCGCTGACGGCGATCGCCCAGTTCCTGCGGCACAACCGCCATCGCTGGGACGAGATGTACCTGCGCAATGTCCCGGCGCATTCGCGCAATTTCGCGCTGCTGAAACCCGCATTCACGCATGCCGGACTTTTTCCGGTGCTCGAAAGCACGATTGCCTGCCCGGCGCTGGTGATCCGCGGCTGCGAAAAGGAAGTCGGCGCCCTCATCAACAAGTACAGCCTGCGACGCAAGGTTTCAGCGCTCGAGAAGCTCGGTGCAGTCAGTTTCCACACCGATTGCAGTCCGGCGGACATCGAGGCTCACCTGGACAATTTCTTCGATCAACACGTCGCGCGCTGGACTGGCACGGCGTCACCAAGTCCATTTCTGCGGCCCGAGCAGCGCGCGTTTTATCGCGAGCTGGTGCACTCGCTGGCTGGCAGCGGCGTGCTCAATTTCTGCCGGCTCGAGCTGGACGGCAAGCCCGTCGCGTATCACTTCGGGTTCCGCTACGACGACAAATTGATCTGGTACAAGCCTTCGTTCGATCCGGCGTACGCGGAACATTCGCCCGGCCTGGTCCTGATACGCAATCTGATCGACTACGCACTGCGGTCGGGTTGCGGTGAGCTCGACTTCACGATTGGCGAGGAACCGTTCAAGGATCGGTTCACGAACCAGCGCCGCGCCAATGCCAACGTGCGTGTCTTCGGCAGCCGTATGACCTATCGGATTGGGCTGTTCGAGCGGCGGTTGAGGCTACTGCGGCGTGTCGGCCTGCGTTGGCTGCGTCGCAACCGCACCTCGACAACTGCAGGCCCGGGCTGAGCGCGACACGCCACAGCCCGGACGTACCGTCTACTGGTGCCAGTTCGGATCGAACGTCGGGCCAAGCCGCAGGTCGGCATGGTCGAAGGTTCGTGGCAATCGTCCGGCGACGTCAGCTTGATGGTACCCACTCCAGCTCATGTAGTTGTTCGACGTGCCCGCGTTCACGACGTGATTGGTCGACATGCAGTCAGGCGCATCGTAGTTATTGTTGTTGCGCCAGATCTTGTAGCCGCCGTCAGGCACGTCCTGAGCGCTCGAGAATCTGATCTCGACCTGGATGTCGCTCCATTGACCAAGGTCGGTGTGAGCAGTGTTGCCACCTTGCCAGCCGGTACCTGTCCAGCGGCCGCCGTCGGTCTGGCAATTCAATCCACCGTCGATGGCCATGCGCCACACGTAGCCATTTGCCCAAGGCTGGATGATCAGGATTGAACGGCCGCGGCTATCGGAAGTGCCGCGGTTGTAGATCATGACTTTCTGAGTCTGGTTGTAATGTCCCATCAGCCGGAAAGAGAAGCGAAGATAAATCCGCTGGCCGTACGTCGCGGGCGAGGCTGGTTGCCTGCGCCAGCCACTGCCAAACTCGTACAGAGAGGTGTTGGCAATGGTCTGACGAATGTACGGTCTACCCTGTGGGCCGCCGCTGGCTGTGCGCGTGACCGCAATTTCATTGCCAGTCGCGGAGTTGTCCCATTCCAATCCATTCGAGGTGAATCCGAACGAAGGACTGGCTGTCATGTTCTCGGCGAACCATTCGTTACCCACAGTACGCGACCCGCCCGAAGGAGGCGGCGGCGGGACGTATGGCGCGCCACCTTCGACTGTGACGGTGGTTGCGGGGCGCGGCTGCAGCTGCGCGAACACGAAGCCCGGGAAGACCAGTGCGACTAACAAGAAGACTTTTTTCATTGACTTTGATCTCGGAAGGTGGGCATTACGGCGACGGTAATTCGCCGTGGCTAGATACACAACCTGTAGCCATTTGGAGAATGTGAAATCCATCACATCAAGTCATCCGATGCGCTGGTTTTTCCGGGTGCCCGATGATAACCCGGCGGGGGAATCCTGAAGGTTTCGCCTCGACTTTCCGCAAGCGAGTACCGGGTTTGCGAATATCGATCACCACGTTGCGTTTTTTCGGCAACAGCGCTTCGGTGCGCCACATAGTAGGGGTAATTCTGGAGCCAAAAATTGCTTTGGCCGGCGTGCGTCGTCGAGTTGCGACTTATGACACGTAGGTCTTTCGGTGTTGGAATGCGCCACTAGTTCGCGGTCTTTCGGCAACTGTGAAACCACGATGGTTTCCTCGCACGGCGCGCGCAAAAATTACAACGGAGAGTTTCGATGCACACACCAAATTTTCGTCGCGTCGCCGGTGTCGCATGTTTGTTGATGGGTGCCGCGGGCGCTGTCGCGGCAGCCGATCGGCTTCCCTTCCGAAGCAGTTTCGAGACCGGCAACTTCAGTGACTGGAACGGCGGGCTGGAGGCGAGCATGCGCGTGGCCACCGGTGATTCGACCGACGGCATCTACGCCACGCATGCGACCATGACGCGCGGCGTGGTCACCGACAACTACAAGGAATATCTCTTCGGCGATCACATTCGCCTCAGCGGGCCCCGCGTGCCGGTGACGGTCGAACGCGGTGTCTGGTTGAGCCTGGACAGCAAGTTCGATACGGGCTTTTCTTTCGGCACGGTGACCAACCTGCACAAGATCGCGCTCATCAATCTCGAGGACGAGAATGGTCGGCGGCGGTACCAGCTCATCATCAATGTGTGGACCGCGAACCGTCAGTATTTCGTCGAGCATCTCAAGTGGAATGCGGACCGCAGTTTCAATCGCGCAATGCCTGGGGTCACACAGAACGTGGGAACGCCGGTCGCGGCGCGCCTCGGCCAGTGGGACAAACTCAAGCTGTTCATCAAGCCGAATACACCGGGCGCCGCCAACGGCATCGTTCGTTTCTGGGTCAACGGCGAACTGAAAGCGGAATACACCAACATCGCGGTGCGCGAAGATACTAACTACATGCCGAACAAGCTGCTCATGGTCAACTACTCGACGGACACGACCACCGCCGGTGTGCAGAAGTGGGATAACTTTTACCTGGGCGAGGCCGATGCCGAGACCGCCGTGGTCAGGCCGAATCCGCCGGTGCTCCAGGACGCCCGCTGACCTGACCCGTCTCCCGCCGAACGTACCCGATGCGCAGGCCTCTTGGCCTGCGCAAGCGTGCTGCCGTAGATTGTGCGAAATGCCCTTTCGTGATTGACTCGCCGCACAAATGGGCACACGCGGGAGAGATCGGGATGCTGACGGGTTTGGCGAAAAAGGCATTGGCGCTGTCGCCGGCGAGTTTCCAGCGGGAGATGAAACGCCTGCATTTCAGCCGGCAGATTCGTCGCGGCAGATTCATACCCGCAGAGGCCGAGATGGCCGTGATCACCGAGCTGGCGCGGCCCGGAGCCTGTGTGCTCGATGTGGGGGCGAACGTCGGCCACTACACTTGTCATCTGTCCGCATGTGTCGGACCTGACGGCCGTGTGGTTGCGCTGGAGCCGCTCCTCGATGCATTCACGCTGCTGGCGGCAAACGTGCAGGCCGCCGGCCTCAACAACGTCACCCTCATCAACGCCGCCGCGTCGTCGGCCATCACCGAGGCGCGCATGAGCGTGCCCAAATTCGAAGGCTCGGGCCTCGACAACCTCTATCGCGCGCACATCGTCAGCGGCGGCGAGCGCTCCGTGCTGTGCGTGCCGCTCGACTCCTTGCCGCTGTCGGCGCCTGTGACGCTGATCAAGATCGACGCGGAGGGCCACGACCTGCAGGTCCTGATGGGAGCAGAGCGCATCCTGGCGACGCAGAAGCCCTATCTCATCGTGGAATCCCCTCTGGAGGGGCCTATCGCCGAATGGCTGGTGGGCCATGGTTACACGGTCAGCAAGGTCCACGCATCCTCGCCGAATATCGTCGCGCGACCGGTCTGACACGCGTTGCCGCAGGACTGCCGAAAAACTTTACACAAAGGCGAGTTGCCCAAGTGTGACTTAAGTCCGCTGCGGACCTCACAGCTGGCGCACGACGCGACCCTGACGTAGCTCGATCTGCTGCGTGCTCCGCGCTAGCATGTGGCCTCTTCAAACGGGGCTCAAAAACATCGATGGCTGCGCGACCTCTCATCCTGCTCGAATTCAACGAACTGAGTCCTCCATTGATGGACCGGTTCATCCGCGAGGGTTTGCTGCCCAATTTTGCGCGCTTGCGCGACGAGTCCGCCAACTACATCACCGATGCCGGGGAAGATCCGCCGCAGCTCAACCCATGGATCCAGTGGGTCACTCTGCATAGCGGCCAGTCATACGCCGAACATGGCGTGTTCCACCTCGGCGATGCCGCCAGCCGCAAGGTCCCCATGATCTGGGACGACATATGCGCCTCGGGAAACTCCGCCTGGGTGTGCGGCAGCATGAACATCGCGGTGCAGCCGGGCTTCAAGGGCTGGGTCCTTCCCGATCCCTGGGACGCGACTACGACGGCGCGCCCGGACGATCTCGAGGCATACATGAAGCTGGTGCGTGCCTACGTGTTCGAACACACCAGCGGCAAGCGTCCAGTGACGCTTGGCACGATCGGCAGTTTCCTGGCTTTCATGGTGCGCAATGGCCTGTCGGCGGGAACCGTCGTGCGCATCCTGCGTCAATTGATCAGCGAACGATTCGGTGACTCGAGCTGGAAGCGGGCATCCATCCTCGACCTGCTGCAGTTCGACGTGTTCCGCAGCATCTACAAAAAGCACAAACCGCTGCTCTCGACACTCTTCTACAACAGCACCGCGCACTATCAACACGCGTTCTGGCGCAACATGCAGCCCGAGCTGTTCACGATCAAGCCCAGCGCCGAGGAGCAGAAAGCGAAAGCCAATGCGGTGCTCTTCGGTTACCAGTCGATGGATCGCCTGGTTGGCGAAGTGTTCAAGATGGCCAGTGCGGATACCGTCATCGCCCTCGCCACGGCGCTGAGTCAGCAGCCATGCCTTGCGTGGGAAGGCGATGGCGGCAAGACGTTCTACAAGCCCCACGATATGCGCAAACTACTCGAATTCGTCGGTATCAATACCTCGGAATGCCGTATCGATCCGGTCATGTCGGAACAGTTCCATCTGCGCTTCGCGGACCACGCCGCGGCGGCCCAGGCGAAGGCGCAGCTCGACGCGGTGAAGATCGATTCGGGCCGTTCCGTTTTTGGTTCGCGTCTCGAAGCGGACAGCGTGTTCACCGGTTGCTCCATCTTCGGCGACCTGCCCGGTGGTGTGCGCATTGTCGCGGACACGCGCACTGCGAGCTTCACGGATCTCTTCTACCAGATCGAGGCGATCAAGAGCGGCATGCATCATCGCGACGGGCTGCTGTGGATTCGGAGTGCCGATCGGCGACACAGCGTGCAACCCGGCAAGCTGCCGCTGACCGCGGTAAAGGCCAAGCTGCTGCAAACGATGAACCTGGCCGACGCGAAGCCGAAGCAGGATCTATCCGGGAATCGCGTGGTTCCGATCCGCGCCGCCGGCTAGCGACTGTCGCGCTTCACTGGATCGCGCAAGAGCGCCTTGCGGACCTGCGCTCAGGCGACCTTGTGCCTGCGCTTGAGTTGCTCCACCAGCGAATCCGGGTGGAAAGTGGCGTTCTTGTCCCAGTTGAAATACTTGCGGCCGACCTCGTTCCACAAATGTATTGCCTTGGTCGTCGAGAAGAACCTCGTGTCATTGGCGAACGTCTCGTCGAACATGCTCCAGAATTGCGTGTGAAAGACCGGGTAGAAAACCGGGTAGGGTTTCCCGAATTTGGCGATGTCATATTTGCGGATGACGGTGCGGAAACCGTCGGGACCGCCGGCCTCCGACCAACCGATCATTGCGGGTGAGTTGCCGAGCAGCCGCCGCACGGTCTTCCTGATCTTGCGGCGGAACCGGTCCTCGTCACGCAGGCGATTGGGATTGCAGGACCTGTCCAACATCTCCTCGATCGCGGGGTGACCGGGAGGGAATTGCAGTACGCCGATCGCCGGGCCGTTGTCCTGCTGCCAGCCGAAGATGATCTCGTTCTCGGGGAAGTCGAATGGCGCCAGGCATACCATGTCCATGTCCACCCAGTAACCGCCGTGCACGCGCAGCAGCTCCCAGCGGAACCAGTCGGCGAAATTCGCGATGTTGCCGCGTTTGAGAAAGGGCAGGGACGCCTCGCGCGGAATGATCTCGTTGCCATCGCGCACTTCCGTGCCGCTGGGAATGTTCCCTAACTTCTCGTAGGCGTACAGAATGAACTTGTGCCCGTGATCCTGGAAAGACCGGATACAAAGTTGTTCGATCTTGGAAAGGCTGCCTCCGATCCACAGCCCCTGCACGTCCGGTAACATTCTTTCTTTGGCCTTCTGGTAAGTCGCACAACGCGCGGTACGCGGCGATTTCCTGCAATCGGAACTATGCCACGAAAATGCCGGATTACCGCGGCGAATTTCTTGCTTGAGCGCCGGACCCCTGTAGAGTTCGTGCAGATATACGACCCCCTGGAAACCGCCGATGTCGCAGCTCCCCAGCCCTCTCCCGATCCTGTTCGTTCATGACGGCGCGCAGTGGATCAGAGGCAGCGAGCGCGTGCTCATCGATCACATCGCCGAGCTCGACCGCGCGAGATTCAGGCCCATCGTCTGGACCAACAATATGCCACTCGTGGAGCTCATGAAGGCCGCGGGCGTAGAAGTGCTCCATGACATATTCAGAGTCGCGCTCACTTACTCGAAGCCGCAGTTCGACTTCCTGAGCACGCTGCGTCTGCGGCGACGTGCGGCACAGATCATCAAACGGCACCAGATATCCATCATCCACTGCAATGCGCCGGAGCCGTGCCAATGGGTGGTGCCCATCGCCAAGCGCCGGCGGGTTCCCGTGATCCTGCAGCTGCATCTCGATTACACCGTCAGGCTGCGTTGCGTGTGCCTGTTGCACCAGGTGTCGCGGATCACGGGCGTCTCTCGCGCCACGCTGCAACCCCTGATCAACGACGGATTCCCGGAGAGCGCTTCCAGCGTCGTCTACAACTGCGTCGATTCGCGGCGGCTGAGCTCTGCCGCTCCGCAACTGCGCGCCACATTCGCCATTGACGAGCAGGCTTTCGTCTTTCTCGCGGTGGGTTCGCTGATTCAGCGCAAGGGCTTCGACTTGTTGATCGATGGCTTCGCAAAGTTGCAAACCGCAAATCGCAGCGCCGTATTGGTAATCGCCGGTGATGGTCCCGAGCGCGCCCGGCTCGAGGAACAGGCGCGGACATTGGGAGTGGCCGAACGCGTGCGCTTCCTCGGCGAGACACCGATCGCGCCGGCGCTGATGCGGGATATCGCGGATGCCTTCGTGCTCACCTCGCGCGTCGAGGCGTTTCCGCTGGTGCTGATCGAAGCCGGATTCTTCGGCTTGCCCTGCATCGGCGCCGCGGTCGGCGGCGTGGCGGAACTCATCGAACAGGAGAAGACCGGATTGATCGTGCCGCCCGAGAATCCGCAGGCGCTGAGCGTGGCGATGAATCGCTTGATGAGCGAGCCGCAGCTGGCGCAGCGCGTGGGCGAGACCCTGAAAGCGCGCGTGCTCTCGGAAATGGTCGCGCCAGCCGCATCGCGGCGCCTCGAGGCGATTTACGAGCAATGCCTGGCGGACCCCGCGCTGTCGCATAAGTGGAAGTGGTTTCCGGTGTACTCGCGATGGATCGGACAGATGACCGATGGCATTCGCAAACGGCTGCTGCCTCGCAAGCACATTCGACCGGCCCCCACGACCTGACGTGATCAGCTGGCCGGCTGGGCCTGATTCTTTTTCTGAATGAGTCGCCTGAGCATCTGCCGCTCATCGCTATCCAGGGCCAGGAAGTAAGCCGTCGCCAGGTAGACGACGCACAGGCCCGCAACCTCCGCGAAGAACTCGATGAGGTTCCGCGCCGGCAGATAAATCCTCACGCACATGGCCCCCACGAGGAAAGGCGCGGCCGCCAGCATGGGTCGTAGATAGACCCCGACGATGTACTGGCTGATGCGCAATTCCACCAGCCGCGAGACCAGCACCGGCAGCAGCAGCAGCACGACCACGGAGTGCGAGATCGCGGTGGCCACCGCCACGCCGACGATGCCCATCGATTGCACCAGGTAGATGCTCAGCGCGAGCTTGGCCGCAGCTTCGCCGGCACGCAGCATGCCCATCAGGTGATGTTTGCTCATTCCATAGAGCACGCTCGAAACCACGTAATGCGGCGCCGAGATGATCTGCAGGATGCCGAGTACCAGCAGCACCTGCCCCGCGGCATGGGCGAATTCCTCGCCCATCCACAGCCCGACGAAATGACCGCCGAGCACGGCGAATGTGATGCCGATGGGCAGGGAAAAGAGCACCACGAGTTTCGATCCGCGTACCAGCAGCGTGGCCAGGTCTCCAGGGCGCCCCTGAGTTCGTAGCGTGCTCGAGAGGGGGCTGAACACCTGGGCGGTTGAGATCATCAGCGAGCGCAGGTAGTCGATGAGACTGCCCGCGATTGCGTAGGGGGTGATGGCTGCGATCGGCAGGTACAGGCCGATGATGATGGCGTCGGAGGCAAAATTGATCTTTTGCGCGACGTTGTTGACCAGCACATGGACGCCGTAGCCGGCGACTTTCCTGCCCTGCGCGATGAAATGCCGCCGACTCGGAATGCTGAACGAGAACGGCACGCCGGCCTTGCGCAGCAGGCGGGTCGCGGCAATCGTGGTCACGATGCCGCCGCAGATCGCCAGAGTCAGGTTGATCGCGGCCAGCGCTACGAGCTTGTAGCCCAGCGACAAGGCCACGACCACCAGGGTCGCGCGGATGAAGGTGAAGACCAGCGCGGCGGCATTGGCGACGTCGAACCGGTTGAGTCCCTGCAGGATGCCGGTGAACACATTGAAGACGAAGTTCTGCGCAATGGTCAGACCGACGAAGAAAACCGCCAGCCTCGCTTCCGTGGCGTGCGCCTCGTCGATGTTGAACCAGTGAGGTACAGCCCAAGCGCAGGCGCCGGCCAGCAGCGCGCAAAGAATAGTGATGGGGAGATAGATGAGCAGCGCCGTGTTGAGCACGCGATTGAGCTGCCGCCCCTGCTGCCGTGCCACGTACTTGGCGGTGTATCGAATCACGGATTCGCGAACGCCGAAGTCCAGCAGGAACAGATAGCCTGTGAACTGCATGGCGATGGCCCAGATGCCGTAATAGACACTGCCCAGCTTGCCGACGATGAACGGCGACATGAAGAAGGACAGGGCGATGTTGATCGCGAGCAGCAGCCAGTTGCTCGTCAGGCTGCGAACGGTCTTTTGAAGTTGGGCCATGTTTACGGGGTGACGGTGCGGTGGGCTCGAAGTTCGATCTGCGGCAGGCTGATGGCCCAACCTCGTATGGCTACGAGTATTCTTGCCGGCACCCAATGCTTCGTCGCCATCATACTCGACCGCGGGCATGAGCGACCCGGACCGGGGCCGAACAGGAGACTACAAGGTTGACGAGACGCACACTTTTTCTCGAGCACAACACCGATGGCACCATCGGAGGCTCCCATTATTGTCTGCTGGAGATCTGTCGTGGCCTGGACCGGCAGCGCTTCGAGCCCGTGGTCTGGTTCTACCAGGAGAACACGTTGCTCGATGAGTTTCGTGCTGTCGCCGAGGTGGTGGTGCATGCGTTTCCAGACCCGGTGCACCTCACCGGGCACAAGACCGCGGGCGCGGGACTGGCGCCGCTGCAATCGTTTCTCAACGCGTATCGCACACTGGTCGAGCGCTCCAGCCTGTGGGCGAAAGAGTTGCGACGCTTGCGCATCGATCTCGTACACCTGAACAACAGCTGTGGCACGGATCACGATCTGCTGGTGGCGGCCATGCGCTGCCGCATTCCCTGCATCGCGCACCAGCGTGGCTATCCGCCGTATCCCGGGGCGATTCACAAGTTCCTCGCCCGCCGTTTCGCCCGCATCATTTCCATCTCGAACGCCGTTACCGAGAACATCAAGTCAAAAGGTTTTTCCACTCGGCGTGTCGAGCTGATCCACGATGGCATCGATCCGCAGCGCATCGAGGCGCAGGCGGCACCGGCCGCCGCGCGCGCGCTATTCAACATTCCGGAGCATGTCCCGCTGCTGGGTGTGGTCGGCAACGTCAAGGGATGGAAGGGCCAGATCACACTGGTTCGCGCTATGAAACAGGTGGTGCGCCAGTACTCCGAGGCGCGCTGCCTGATAGTCGGGTCGATCGTCGATTCCGTCTACCATGCGAAGCTGCAGCAGGAAATCGTCGACGGCCAGTTGCAGGACTGTGTCATTTTCACCGGGTATCAGAAGAACCCGGCCATGTTGGCGTCGGCCATGGACGTCGTCGTCCACACCTCGATTGATCCGGAACCATTCGGCATCGTCATTCTCGAGGCGATGGCGCTGGGCAAGCCGGTGGTGGCGACGGCGCATGGCGGTCCGCTGGACATCATCACTCACGGCGTGGATGGGCTGCTGACCAAACCCGGCGACGCGGATCAGCTTGCCGCCGAACTCTGTGGTTTGCTCGCCGACCCCGCGCGCCGTGCAACGATGGGCGCGGCGGGCCGCAACACCCTGGCCAATCGCTTCACCGCCAAGACCAACGCGACCCGGGTGCAGGAAATCTACGACCGAGTTCTCTAGCTGAGCCATGCGCGCATGCGTGAGGCGAGCGCATCCGCTTGTTGTTGCCAGCGAGCTGCGAAGCGTATTTGTTCGGTCGCCGCGGTGGCGCATAGTTCGTCGTAGCGCCGCGCGCACTCGCGCACCGAGGCCGCGATGTCGCTCGCGGCATGGGAGGCGGGGAATACCGCGACCTCGCCGAACAGGGCGACCGTCGCCGGATTGTCGCTGAGGATCATGGGGCGATGCAGCGCCAGCGCCTCATACGCGCCGCACACCAGGCAATTCGGCTTGAGCGTGAAATCCAGCATGGCGTGGCTCTGACCCATCAGGACCCAGTAGTCATGCTCAGGCAGGAACCCGGTCTGGCGCACGTTGGCGGGCAGTGTGGCCCGCTGCGCGGCTGGCAGCTTGGTCTCGCGGCCGGTGATGCTGAATAGATAGTCTGGACCGAGCGCACGCGCAGCTTCGATGATCTCGGTGATGGGCTCGTCCGCCGCGTAGGTGGCGACGACCATCACGCGAAACGGTACTTCCTTCGGAAGTTGCCGAGGGGGGATGGGTGCGGTGGGAATGCGATCGGGCAGCACATGCGGCCGGCCGCCGATGCGCTCGATGTCCTTGGCAAGAGCCGCGTTGGTAACCAGGACCAGGTCGGCTGCACGCAACGTGAAGCGGTGCATGAGCGGAACCGGCCACTGCGTGTAAGCGTAGGGCGCCACCGCTTCGTTGTGCGCGTCCATGACAATGCGATAGCGGCCACAGAAAGGACGTACTGCGACCACCAGCATGGCGAGCACCACCGATGGGGTCTGCATGAAGACCAAAGCTGGCCGCGTTCGCCACAGCAGCGCGATCGTGGACGTTCCCAGCCGCAGGTATCGTCTGAGCCGCCCGACATCGAATGCCAACACGTGCAGTGGCAGGCCGAACCAGTCGCACAATTCGCGCGTGCGGCGATGGTCTTCCCAGCTGATCGCCAGTGCGCGGGTTGTCGACGGGAGTTTCCCGTGGGCTTCGTCAGGGGCAGGCGAAGAAGACGTCATGCGAAGCGCGTCAGCTGGCGAATCGGTAAGGGATCTCAAGTGCGGGCGCCCGAAGTTCTGCGAGCCGGCGGCCGTACGAGCTGGCCATACAGATCCTGGTGCGCGCGCGTCATTTGTTCGACCGTGAAATGTTCCTGGTAGCGCTGCTCGGCTTCGGACCCGAGACGCTGACGCAAGGCGCTATCGCTCAATAGTTTGCCCAGGGCCTCGGCCAGCGCTGCCGGATCAGCAGGGGGCACGATAAGGCCGCTGCCGCCGTCGACGAGCACATGGATGTTTTCGCCCACGGACGTCGCGACGATGGGCTTGCCAGCGGCCATGGCCTCCAGCACCACCACCGACATGGCTTCCCACAGCGAGGATTGCACGAACACATCACAGGCGGGCAGGGCACGCTGGGATGCCTCGGGCACCCAACCGAGGAAACGCACGTAGTCGTCGAGACCGAGGTCGCGGCATTTCTGTTCGAGTGGCTTGCGCAGTACGCCTTCACCCGCGATCAGCAGCAGGAACTGATGACCTGCATCGCGCATGAGCCTTGCGGCATCCAACAGGTGTTCCAGTCCCTTCTGCCGGATCAGTGTGCTGATGCTGCCGATGACGGGTCCTTTGGCGGTCGCGACGGCGCTGATCATCTCCGGTGATGCCGCGCCCTTGGGAGGCGCGATACCGTTCCACACGACGCGCAGGCGCTCGGCGGGAATGCCGTAGAAGTCGCGGATGGCGGCGGCCTGGACGTGGCCCACCGCGACCAGCGCATCGGGTACGCGCCACAGGGCGCGCTCGATGCGCGCGTAACGTGGATCGCGCACAGGATAGTTGCCCCAATGGAATGTGTGCACGTGCCGCAGGCCCCGCATCAACGTGCGGCAGATGGCGCCGTCGATCAACCCGTGGATGTCGTGGGTATGAATGAGCTGGATGCCGCGCTGCCGGATGAGGCGCATGAGCTTGAACGCGGTGAAGTAGTCGCGTGCCTTTTTTATTCCGGGGATGGGTACGAGGTCGACGCCGTGGCTCAGCATTTGCTGTCCGACGATGCCGTTCTGCTTGAGGTAACAGGCCGTCACCTCAAAACCGCCGGGATCGAGGTAGCGCGACAAATTTGCCGCGACCTGCTCGGCCCCACCGATGTGCAGCGTGGAGGCGACGATCAGCACGCGACGCCGTTGCAGGCCATTTAGCTCTTCGTCGCGCCTTGCGGATGCCTCTGGGGAATTTTCACGAGTCGACGAATGGGTCGCAACGGCTTTCAAACTCAAGGTCTCCAGGGGTGCCCGGGTGGCAGGGTGCACCGCGAAGCCGCGACCTTACATCATAAAGGTGGCGCGAATTCGCGACGTGTGACGTAGCTCACTGGTTTGGTTTTCTCCGTCGCGAACGGTGCAATTCCCCGGCTCCAGTCTTGGTCCAATTCGCAGAATTCGGTCGCGGATATTGTCACAATGCAGCCCCGAATTAAGCGTCCACTATGACCAAATTCCTGACGGCAATACGCGGGCTCGTTGTGCTCCCCGAGCGGCGGCCGGGTCGGTATTTCCATTGCGTCGATCTGATCCGCGGGCTGGCCGCGCTCGCCATCCTCGTGTGGCATTACCCGCATTTCTATTTCAATACCAAGCTCGGCGTGGTGGTCTACGACCCGAAGTCGCAACCGTTCTACGATGCACTGGAGCTCTTCTACCGCCATGGTTACTTCGCCGTGCAGTTGTTCTGGCTCATTTCAGGTTTTGTCTTTGCCAGTGTTTATGCCGGTACTGCGCCCTCGGGCCGCGAGTTCTTTGTAAACCGGTTCGCGCGGTTGTATCCCCTCCATTTCGCCACCCTCATCCTCGTGGCGTTGCTGCAACTCCTGAGCTATCAGCTCGAGGGAGCGCACCAGATCTACGAGCACAATGACGCCGAGCATTTCCTGCTGAACCTCCTGTTCATCTCGCATTGGGGATTCGAAGCCGGCGACAGTTTCAATGCGCCGATCTGGTCGGTCTCGGTGGAGATCTTCGTCTACATCGTTTTTTTCCTGTCGCTGCGGTTCCTGTTCACGCTCGGCATCATCGGTCCGATTCTCATGGCGGCTCTTTTTGCGCTGCTGTTTGCTGTGGATATTCCAGGAGCGTTCTGGCAATGCGGCACCTACTTCTTCGCCGGTTGCGGTGTCTACATCTGGCTGATCAAATTCCGGGAGCGCAACTTCGCCAGCGCCTTGGCAGGGGTGCTCGCCATGGTGGGTGGCGTACTACTGCTCCGCTGGAATGCTCCCCACACCGACGATGCGGGCCGCGTCTGCCTGTTCAGCGGCCTGGTGCTGACCGCTGCATCCATCGACTTTTGGGACAAGCGGCACACAGCGGCGCGATTCGCTATGGTCGGCAATATGACCTACAGCCTGTACTTGCTGCACGTGCCGGTGCAGATCCTGATAATCCTCGTGATGAATCAACTGCGCATTGGCCGTGACGTCGTGACGTCACCCTGGTTCTTCCTTGGATTCATTGCCCTGATGGTGGTCCTCGCGGTGTTGAGCTACCGGAACTTCGAACTGCCAGCACGTCACTGGGTTCGCAAATCGCTGCAGCCGAAGGCTCGCGTTGCACTGCCCGCGATGCACCGGCAGGAAAAGCGAGAGCCAGGATGACGCTGCTGCATGAGCTCATCGACGACAGCGCAGCCCAGCGCCAAGACCGGCCCGCGCTGCGCCACCGTGGCGTGGAAATCACTTACGGTGAGTTGACCGAGCGCAGTCGACGCCTTGCGAGCGCGCTGGCACGCCTGGGCGTCGTGCGCGGAGCGCGCGTGGTCACCTATCTACAGAATCGAACCGCGATGGTCGAGATCGCACTCGCCTGCAGTCGCCTGGGCGCTATATTCGTGCCCGCCAACGCCGCCTTGCGCGCGCGCCAGCTGGCGCATGTATTGCGCGATTGCAGCCCGCACTTGCTGGTCCTGTCACTGGCGCGCGACGAAAGCGTCACGCTGAACTTCGGTGTACCGGTGGTCGTCGCCTGCGATGCCGCCGACGCCGCCAGCGCAAGTGCGCTGAACATGCTGCGATACGAAGATCTGTTCGGGCTTGGGCCATGGACCGCGCAGGCCTCAGTCATCGAGCGTGATCCGGCGGCGATTCTCTACACATCAGGGAGCACGGGCGGTCCGAAAGGGGTGGTGGTCTCTCACGCAAACCTCGTGTGTGGCGCGCGAATCGTATCGGGTTATCTGCGAAACACGGCCGAGGATCGCATCCTCGCCGCGCTGCCACTGAGCTTTGACTACGGGCTTAGTCAGGTGACCACCGCCTTGAGCGTGGGTGCATGCGCGGTGCTCACCAATTTCACGCTGACTGGCGCCCTGGTGCACGAGCTCGGCAGTGAACGCATCACCGGCCTCGCCGGCGTTCCCACGATGTGGACACATCTGGCTGGCACTCAGTTGCCCGAAGCTGCCACGCGCAGCCTGAGATACATCACGAATTCCGGTGGCGCCCTGTCCGGCGCGCTGCAGCGCTCCCTGGCCGAGCAACTGCCCACGACTGAGATTTATTGCATGTATGGGCTCACCGAGGCTTTCCGCTCGACATTCCTGGAGCCAGCGCAAATCAATCACCGGGCGGGTTCGATCGGCAAGGCGATTCCCGATCAGGAAATCCTGGTGCTGCGGCCGGACGGCACCCAATGCGCGCCGGGCGAGATCGGCGAGCTGGTTCATCGCGGTTCACTGGTGACGCTCGGCTACTGGAATGCGCCGGAACTCACGGCCCAGCGCTTCCGGCCTTTGCCCGTGGCCGAGGGGCGAGTGCGCGATGACATCGCCGTGTGGTCAGGTGACCAGGTGCGAACTGACGAAGAAGGGTATCTGTACTTCGTGGGACGAACTGATGCGCTCATCAAGACTTCAGGCTATCGCGTCAGTCCCGCGGAAATCGAAGAAGTCGTGGCCGGAGTCGGCGGCGTGCGTGAATCGTGCGCGGTCGGACTTGCCGATGCCGCGTTGGGTCATCGAGTCGCCATCGCCATCGTCACGGTTCCTGGCGAACCTCGCGGTGAGCTCGTCGCGCGTGTTCAGCAACATTGCCGAAGCCAGTTGCCGTCGTACATGGTGCCGGTCGAAATAAGAGTGTGCGAAGAAATTCCGCGCAACACCAACGGCAAGCACGATCGGCTGGCGCTGGCCAGGGAGTGGTATGACCCCGGCGTCGCGGGCAACAACCCGTCGCGTGCAGCTGGCATCACGGTTAAATGATCGCGCGCTTCGCTTCGAGAGCGCACAGGGCGCTGCGCACCCGCATTCGCAGCACGTGGGCGCGTCTGCGTGCGCGCCGCACGACACAGCAGCGCCTTGACCGTGGTTCGATCCGCAGGGTGCTGGTAATTTGCTACGGCAACATCTACCGCAGTGCGTTCGTCGGTCAGTATCTGATGGACAATCTGCGCGATTCCGTGGAAGTGCGAAGCGCGGGTTTTCATCAGGTGGTGGGCCGTCCCTCGCCGACTGGACATGTTGCGATGAGCCGGCAGTTTGGCGTCGACCTGTCCGGACACCATTCCGCGCTCGTGGGGCTGGGCGACCTGGAATGGGCGGACGCAATCGTGCTCATGGACCGGCACAACTGGGCGGCCCTCGACGATCTGGGTGCGGACCCCGCGAAGTTGGTCTGGCTCGGTGCGCTGCTGCCGGACAACCTCGAGATCGCCGATCCCTATTCGATGGACCCTGATGCGGCGCGCGCCATCGTCACCCGGCTCCACAACGCCGCCACGGCACTTGCCGAGAAACTGCGCCGCTGACTAACGCGCGGCCGCACTGGCCGGTCCGAGTTGCTGGCGGGTGTAGTCTGTCAGGGCCTGATAACCCTCGGGGCTGATATGACTTCCGTCTTCCGTGGAGAAATTCTCTCGCCGGCTGCCGTTGCCTGAATCCACCGCACGCTCGAAATCGAGCAGCCTCAGCCGATTTTGCGCGGCGTATTCCCGCAGCCAGGCATTCACATCCTTGACGTGGTCGTTGATCATCACGCGATAGTTCTGGCGGCCTCGAAGTCGGCCAATAAAACCTCTGATCTCGTCGATCCAGCTGTCGCCGACGGTCATGGTGACCTCGGTGGCCAGGACCACCGTGATGCCGGCCGCTTTGGCGCGCTCATGCATCGCGCGATAGTTGTCGCGTGCCCGCTGTTTCACCTGATCGAACTGGTCGCGTGGTGCACGAAAGATGTCATTGATGTGACCCCAGATGAGCACGGTGTCGGGAGGCGTGGCGATGACGTCGCGCTCGAAGCGTGCCAGCACTGCCGAGGACTCCTGGCCTCCAACGCCCTTGTTGGTTACCGCGAAGCCAGCCAGCGGCGGGCTGCCCCAGTCGGCCGCGTACGACGCTCCAATGATTATCAGTTTCTTGGGCGGCGGTGTTTGATTCATGGGTGGCGTGGCGGAACGTGCGTCGAAGCCGGCGAGAAGCCCGAGTGAGCAGACGAGCGCAGTGATGAGTCCTGGAAACTTTTTGTTGGAGCGCATTGCGGAAATGTACGTCTAATGCGCGTGACATCCAAATCGGCCGACTGCCGGCACGATCATCCCTCTTCGCGAATCCGGTACCAGATGCGCCCGATGTACTCGTGTACGGCGAGATCCGATACGTACAGCGATTGCGGCGACGGACGCCATTCGGCGCGCCGCCAGTCCTTCGGCATCTGAAAATCGGTGGGTGTGGCAATCGGGTCGAGGCCCTGCCGTTTCATGACAGCCAGCGCGCGCGCCATGTGACCGGCGGAAGTCACGAGAAAAAATGGCCCATTCACCAGTGGCCGCACGTTGATTGAACTGTCGGCGGTGTTCGTCGAGCCGGTCTCCAGCACCAGCTGTTCCGCCGGCAGGCCCAGCTTCACGAGCGCCTGGCCCATGACGCGGGCGGTATCGGGCCCGCCACTCACGATGACGGTGCAGTCCGGCCGATCCCCGTGCAACTGCAGCGCCATCAACACGCGGAATGCCGACGAGTCATTGAGTCGTCCGGTCAGCGGCATGTCCGGATCGTCGGCCGCGTATCCGGTGAGCACCACGATCTGCTTTGCAACCGGCGCCGATCGCGCGTCATGGACGGCGGGATACTCGTACTCCAGCGGTCCGATCAACGCTGCCGCGACCATGCCCGAGGAGAAGACCAGGGTCACCGCGCAGGAGGATGCGAACAACCAGAAGGAGGCACGGCGGGTTCTGTGCCAGGCAAACGCAAGCAGGCCAAGAACGCAGAGGGCGTATGCGAAGCCCGAGGGCACGATCAGGTTGCTTATCAGCGCTTTCATCGATGTGGTTCCGGGAAGGCCCTGCGGGCCTGGAACATCGCATGCTACAGGCCAACCGGCTCTTGCCGGAGACCCGATCAGGGCACCGGGCAGAGGGGGTGGCAATCCCGCCGAGGGCGCCTCGTGAGGTGCCAAATCGAACGGACTTCACACTTTATGGCCCGCCAAAACGCCTCTTTTGTCGAGTTTCTTGACAGCCCGGTGTCGGGCATAACGCAGCCATGCTCTAACTAAATGATTCCAGATCAGTAGTTGGAAGTGGCACGTACCGTGCACCTCTTTCACCACGAAAAGCAGATTCGGCAACGAGGATAAGGTCAATGAACAAAGCGATGATTAGAACGGGATTGCTGGGATTGGCACTGACAGCAGGTGCGGCGCAAGCGGGATTCATTCCGCTGGACACCGTTCCTTATGCCAGCTCAACGAGGGCGGTCGCGTCTAACAACGACTTCCTCGGCGCTCTGGCTACACAAGGTGTTACCACCTACACGCTCGGTGCATCTCTCGGCACCGACTCCGCGGGTTCCGTGTCTTACTACTACTACGGCAAGGAAGCGGGATACAGCAATGTGTTCCTGGCTTCAGGCGGAATAGTCCACAGCACCGGCTTCTCGTCGTATCAGAACAATTTCGCCGCGCCCCTGGCTCTCGGAACCGTCTCGGTCGGCGCCGGCCGCCTCGACTTCGGATTCTGCGCATTCACCGCGCCGATCTCCCTGCCAGCCTGCGTATCGAACCACCAGAACGACAGCCTTCGCTATGAATCGCTGCGATCGATTGCGTTCAGCATCGTTGGCGATTCGGCCTGGCTGTTATGGGACGATTCGGGTGCCGGTCCCGATGACAACCATGACGACATGATCATCCGCGCCGTGTTCACTCCGCAGGCTTCGGTTCCTGAGCCGGGCACGTTGAGCCTGCTCGGACTTGGCCTGGTGGGTTTCTGGCTTACCAACCGCCGCCGCATGCGCGGCGCCGCAACTCTCTGAAGCGAGATTGTCGGATGCAGAAAAGAGCCCGTCCCTGACGGGCTCTTTTCATTTACGAGTGCGCCGGGTCAGCGTCCCTTGAAATCTTCCGGTGTCAGCTGGTGCCGGGACAGCAGTTTGTAGAAGTCGGTGCGATTGCGCTTGGCGAGGCGCGCTGCCTGGCTGACGTTGCCGCCCGTGATCTGCAGGATCTGCGACAGATAGCTGCGCGTGAACTCGTCGCGCGCCTCATCGAACGATGGCAGCTTGCTCTGCGTTCCGCCGAGCGACTGCTGCACCAGCTCGACCGGAATGATGGGCGTCTGTGAGAGCGCGACATTCTGGCGGACCACATTGGACAACTGGCGAATATTGCCCGGCCAGTCCGCCGTTGCTAACAACTCCACGGCCTCGGGCGCGTAGATCTTGCGCACGCCGCTCTCGTTGCTGATCTGCGCGAGGAAGTGCGACACCAGCAGCGGGATGTCTTCGCGCCGGCGGTTGAGCGGCGGCATTTCGATGTGCACGACATTCAGGCGGTAGTAAAGGTCTTCGCGGAACTGGCCGCTCATCATGAGCTGCTGCAGGTCGCGATGCGTGGCCGAGATCACGCGCACGTTCACCGGAATGGCGTCGGTGGCGCCGATCGGGCGGATGTTGTTCTCCTGGAGCACGCGCAGCAGCTTCACCTGCAGGCGCATGGGCATGTCGCCGATCTCGTCGAGCAGCAGCGTGCCGCCGTCGGCCGCCTGGAAAAGCCCCTGGTGATCGCGCACGGCGCCGGTGAACGAACCCTTGATGTGACCGAAGAGCTCGGACTCGAGCAGGTTTTCGGCCATGGCGCTGCAGTTGATGGCGACGAACGGCTTGGCGCGGCGCGGGCTCGCATTGTGGATGGCGCGCGCCAGCAATTCCTTGCCCGTGCCGCTTTCACCGGTGATGAGCACGCGCGCATCGGTGCCCGCCACCATGTGCGCCTGCGCGAGCTTTTCTTCGACCAGCGAGCTGCGTGTGATGATCTCGGCGCGCCAGTCCTCGTCGTTATCGGCGAACCCGGAGATGCGCAAGGCCTTCTGCACCTGGTCCAACAACTCTTGTTTGTCGACCGGCTTGGTGAGGAAGCCGAAGGCGCCGAGCTGCGTGGCGTGCACCGCATCGGGAATGGTGCCGTGGGCGGTGAGGATGATGACTTTCAGTCCGGGATAGCGGGACTGCAGTTCCTTGAGCAGGCCGATGCCATCCATCTGGTCCATGCGCAGGTCGGTGATGACCAGCTCGGGCCGAAAACGGCTCGTGGCCGCGAGTGCCAGCGCCGCGCTCTCCACCGCCTCGACTTCGTAATTTTCCGCGCGCAGGCGGATCGTCAGCAGGCGCAGCAGGCCCGGATCGTCGTCGACGACCAGGATGCGGGCTTTGCGCTTGGTGGAATGCGGTGTGGACGAGTTGCATGGCGGCGTGCATCAGAAACCTCTACGGTTTCCGTCCCTCAGGCGTCGGGGTCCGCCGGTTGTTCGACGAGCCTTCGATGTTTGCGATGGCGTCCAGCTTGGCCTGGGCGTCCGCAAGAGCCTTCTTGAGACGGTTGTTTTCCTCGCTCTCGGTGGTCAGGCGCCGCGTCAATTGCGCAATGCGTTCGTTCGCGTTTCTTTCGGCCCCTGTCTGCAACCTGCCGCACATCCGCTTGCAGCGATTGTTGGCGCTCGACCTGTTGCAGCTGCAGGAACGCGAGAGCTCGCTCCGCAGGCAGCAGAGTCTCAGGGTTAGCCAGTACTTCGCGCAAAAGTCGCTGCGCGACGACAGGATCGGAACCGGCGTGACCGGGAGTCGAAAGCACCATGGCATAACGCAGCACCCTGCTAGGAGTAGGGCGCGACGCTGTAGTCGTTGCTGGCGGTGGCCAGCACTTCGGCCTGTTCGGCGGGGGTGCCGCGCGCGACCTTGAGGCAGGTATCGAGGTAAGCCGCGATGAGGCTCGCCTCGGTGGAGTTGCGGTCGATCGGCAATGTCTGCGCGTCGCGCGGCCGCTTGGCCGCCAAGGTGCTGGCGCACCCGATGATGGTGCTGAGCACGACGCACGCGGCGCTCGCTAACAGGATGTGTTTATGCCGCATGCGCGCGGACCGGGCTGGTGATCGACAACACGGGCATGCGAATACGGAAATGCGCACCCGGGTACTCGCCGTCGATGATCTCGATGGTGCCACCATGGGCGTTCACGAATTCCAGCACCACCGACAGGCCAATGCCGGTGCCTTTCACCTGGACACCCGCGGGCGGGCGGCCGGTGTAGAACGCCTCGAACACGCGCGCGCGCTCTTCGGACGGAATGCCTGCGCCGGCGTCGGCGACGTCGATCACGAGCTGGGTGTCCTGTTTCGCGGCATGTAGATAGACGGTGCCGCCCTTGGGTGAGTATTTGATGGCATTCGACAGCAGATTTTCGATGATGAGGCGGACCTTGCCGCGATCGGCCCGCAGCGTCAGGTCGTCAACCTTAACCTCCAGCCGCACGCGTTGCGAGACTACAGTGAGTTGCTGGCTTTCGAGAACCTGTTTGACGAGCGGTCGCAGGCGGAACTCGGAAAGGTCGAGACCGACGCTTTCTTTCTGCCAGGCACTGAAGGAAAGCAGGTTTTCGATGAGCCGGTGCAGCTTGATGCCGTTGTCACGCAGGATCGCGACGACCTCGCGCTGGGAGTTGTCCAGGGGTCCGACCGCCCCATCCATGAGCAGTTCCGCGCCCTCGCGGATATTCGCCAGCGGCGTCTTGAGCTCGTGGGACATGTGGCGCAGGAAACGATTGCGTTCCTGGGCAAGATCGAGCAGGCGCAGGCGCAACCATTCGAGCTGTGCGCCGAGGCGCTCCAGGTCGCGCGGCCCCTGGACGTCGATGGCCCGCGAAAATGTGCCGCGGCCGAGCTCGCTGATGGCGCGGTCGATGGCGCGCAGCGGCCTGCCGATCGACAAAGTGAGCGCGAGGATGGCGATCAGCGTGAGCGGCGCCAGCAGCGCGGACTGCCAGAAAAGGCGACGTCTGCGTGCTCGCCGTCTGCCGCTGAAGTTCCGCGAGGCGGGCGTCGATCTGGCGATTGCCGCTGGCGGCGATGGAATCGGCCAGATCGTTGAGCCGGTCGATGCGCGCCAGGATGGTGGCGAAAGCGGTGCTGCCAGGAGGCGTGGAACTGACGGAATTGGCGATCTCGTTATGCATGGCCGCGAAGTCTTCGAGGCTGCGTCGCGTGGGGTCCTCGGTGAGCAGCGCGGCGAGCTGGCTGCGCGTCGCCGCCAGGCTCTGGTCGGTCCGCCGATAGCTGTCGAGCATCTTCGGTTCGCCCAGGACCTGGTACAGGCGCACCGTGCGTTCGAGCGAGGCGATGTCGGCGCTGAGGCTGCGCGTGAGTCGCGCGCTCTGCACACCTTCCAGCACCAGTTGCTGGCTGGTGCGGGCGAGACTGCGGATCTGGATCGCGGCATCCACCACGGCCACGAGCAGCGGTCCTGCGATGAGCGCGAGACCCAGCAGCATGAGCCCGCTCAGCGATTTTGGTCTCGGCCATCGCATATGGTGGCTCTCGGCGGCTCCTATCTACCAGGGCTCGCGTTGCAGGCGCTTTTCCCACTCGAGCGAGGTGCGCACGATGGTGTCGATGTCGTCGAGCCGCGGCTGCCACTGGAGCAGCTCGCGGACCCGGTCGCATTTTGCGACCAGCGAGGGCGGGTCGCCAGCGCGCCGCGGTTCCTCGCGGATGTCGAGCTTGAGGCCGGCGATCTTTTCGACCGACGACAGCACTTCCCGCACGCTGTAGCCGTGGCCATAACCGACGTTCGCCACCGCGATTTGCCGCCGGCGCGCAGGTAGTCGAGGGAATTCAGATGCGCGGTAGCGAGGTCTTCGACGTGGATGTAGTCGCGCACGCCGGTGCCATCGGGGGTGGGGAAGTCCGTGCCGAACACCGACAGGTATGGCCGCTTGCCCACCGCCGCCTCGCAGGCAACCTTGATCAAGCAGGGTCGCGGCACGTGTCGACTGGCCGATGCGGCCCTGCGGATCCGAGCCGGCGACATTGAAGTAACGCAGGACGACGTGGCGCATGGACGTGGCCGCGCACAGGTCGCGCAGCATCGCCTCCGACATCAGTTTTGACGTGCCGTACGCATTGATGGGCGAGGTGGGCGTGTCTTCCGAGACCAGGCTCACCGGCGGAATGCCGTAAACAGCCGCGGTGGACGAGAAGACGAAATGCTTGACGCCCGCTTGCGACGCGGACTCCAGCAGGGACGCGCGTCGCGCAGGTGTTGTTGCCGTAGTACTTGAGTGGATTGGCCACCGATTCCGGAACGATCGTGTGCGCGGCGAAGTGGATGATGGTGTCGACGCCGTGCTCGGCGAGCAGCTGATCGACCAGTTTGCGATCGCCGACATTGCCGACGACCAGCGGCACATCGCGAACCGCCTGGCGAAAGCCGGTGGATAGATCGTCGAGCACCACGACGCGTTCGCCGCGCGCGATCAGTTGCAGGACGGTATGACTGCCGATATAGCCGGCGCCACCTGTAACGAGGACCGTTGAGCTTGCAGGCATGCGGGATGAATCCGTGAGATCGAAGAGAAGAGTTTTAGGCCGCGGGATTTTACATTAATGTGCCGTGGTGGCTGTGACGCATTCTGCACCCGCACCCTTCGATGCTCTCAGTCCCGATGTGGTCTTCGAGGCCGCGGAAACTATTGGCCTCGAACCGTCCGGGCGCCTGTTTGCGCTCAACAGCTACGAAAACCGCGTCTATCAACTGGGTGACGACGACGGTGCTCTCTGGGTGCTCAAGTTCTATCGGCCGGCGCGCTGGACCGATGCGCAGATCGACGAAGAACATGCCTTCACCCACGAACTCGCCGCGGCGGAGTTGCCGGTTGCGGCCCCCATCGAACGCGACGGTGCGAGCCTGTTCGAGCACCGGCAGCTGCGGTTCGCGGCTTTTCCCTACCTGGCCGGCCGCGCACCCGAGCTCGACGACAAGGCTACGCTCACTTTGCTAGGACGCACTCTCGCGCGCATGCACGCCATCGGCAATCGCGAGAGATTCAGCCACCGGCCTGCGCTCACCATCGAGAGGCTGGGTACCGACGCCCAGGAAACGGTGCAGCAGAGCGGATTCGTTCCCGAGGCGCTCGAGGAACAATACGCTCGGGTCAGCGAGCAGGTTATCGGAAGAGTCCGACAGTGCCTGGACAACTTCGGGCCGTTGCCCCGGCTGCGCATTCATGGCGATTGCCACGCCGGCAACATCCTGTGGCGGGAGAACGGGCCGCTGTTCGTGGACCTCGACGACTGCATGTCCGGGCCGCGTATCCAGGATCTGTGGATGTTTCTTTCCGGCGATGCGGCCAGCCAGCAGTCTTCGTGGGCCGCGATCATGGAAGGATATGAGTTGTTTGGCGAGTTCGACTTCGCCGAGCTCACGCTGGTCGAGGCACTGCGTTCGCTGCGCATCCTGCACCACGCCGCATGGATCGCCAGCCGCTGGGATGACCCGGCCTTTCCACGCGCCTTTCCGTGGTTCGGCGATGCACGGTTCTGGGAGCGGCACATCGCCGATCTGTTCGAACAGCTGTCTGCCATGGACGATCCTCCCATCCTCTCGCGATGAGCTGCCGCAAACCTTGCCTGTTAGTATTGGCCGCGGAGGTTTCCTGATGGTTCTTGCTGCTCGCGTGTCTGCGCTAATCGCCATGGGCGCGCTCGCCATGGCGGGCACCTGCATGCTCGCGGCCTGCGATGACGCTCCGCCCGAGCAGCCCCAGCCTGCGTCGGGCGCAACGCCTGCGTCGCCACCGAAAGTCGCGCAGATTGCCAGTGACATGGTCGCGGCGGTGTCGGCAGGCAAGACCGCGACCGCCATCGGCGTTCATTTCTCGCTCGGCAAAGTCCCCACGGTCGGTGAGGCGTTGCCGATGGAAATCGCGATCGTGCCGCATCGCAAGTTCGCCACCGTGCAAGCGCACTTCGAAGGCCCCGAGGGCCTCAATGTCACCGTTGGTGAGAACTTCGGGCCGCGCGCCGACGTTGCTGCGGAAACATCCATCCAGCATCAAGTCGTGCTGCTGCCGGCCAGGGACGGGATCTTCATGTTGACCGTCAGCGTCAACACGACCAGCGAGGAGGGCGACGTGACGCGCAGCTTCTCCATACCCGTAATCGTTGGTCCCACGCAGCCGGCGCCCGCAGCAGCAGTTAAGCCGAATTCCGTACCGGCTGACCCAACTACGAACTAGCTCCGTTCAAAACCGGGAGCCGGTTCACGGGTGGCCGCAAACCCCGGACATATCATGCAATTTGGTCTCCGCTTGCATGGTTATGTCAAAACCCGCCGAGGGCACTCCACCAGCCGACAGCTCCGACTCCGCCGTGCCGCCCACGGGGAGTGGCGCCATGGCTTCCGGTGCGCGCGAAGACATGAGCAAGTCTTCGCTGCGCCGCCTGCATCCTATGCTGCAGGCACAGTTGCAAGAGCTGCTCGCGGCCAGTGGCCGCGTCAGTCCGCACGAGTTGCTCGACCTGCTCAGCCGTCACTATCACAAGGTGGACGAAGAGCGCCGCGCGATGGCGCGCTCCATGCAACTCATGTCGGACCAAGCGCGTTCGCTCGGAGTGGAGATCGCCGAGCAGGGAGCCGCGCAGCTGCAGATCATCCTCGACCACATCAAGGACGTCGTCATCACCGTCAACGCCGAGGGCGTGATCGATCGCGCCAATCCTGAAGCCGCGAGGACCTTCTCCCATCCTTCCGGCGAGTTGTTAGGTCTTACGCTGGATGTGCTGGTGCCCGGAATCGCAGTCGACGGATCGATCGCCGCGGGCCTCGAGAGACTCGCGGGCTCGAGCGACACGTTCCGCGGCAGGCTCGTGGCTCCGGAAATCACCGCGCGCCGCCGCGACGGCACACTGTTTCCCGCCGAAGTTTCCGTCAGCCGCGCCGGCTCCGGCCGCGGCGACCTGTTCGTCATCTGCCTGCGCGACATCTCCGAACGTCATACGACACAGGAGGCGTTGCGCGACAGCGAGGCGCGATATCGCTCACTCGTCGACAACGCGCCAGAGGCCATCACGGTCATCGATCCGGACAGCCATCGGTTCATCGAGGCGAACGAGCCGGCGTTGCGCCTGTTCAAACTGACACGCGATCAGCTGCTCGCGAGCAACCTGGGATCGGTGAGCGCCGAGGTGCAAGCCGATGGCCAGCCACCGTTGTCGCCGCACCGGCAGCATCTGAAGCTGGCGGCGGCCGGCGAGTCACAGGTTTTCGATTGGATCTATCGCGACTCGACCGGGCGCGACATTCCCTGTGAAGTACGCCTGGTTCGCCTGCAGGGTGGCGGAAAGCCGCTGGTGCGGGCGAGTATCACCGACATCTCCGAGCGCAAACGCGCTGAAATCATCATGGAGAACGAGCGCGCCTTCTTCGCGCTGCTGGCCTCCAACGCCGGCCTGCCAGCGGTGCTCGACGTGATCTCGGCGCTGGTGCAGGCGGTGTATCCACGCGCACGCTGCACGATCTCGGTGCTCTCGCCCGATGCCAGTTGCTTCGCGTTGACGATCGCGCGGCACCTGCCGCCGATGCTGGCCGCGGTGCTGGAACGGACTCCCATCGAGCCTCGGCGTGGTTCGTGCGCAGCGGCGGTGTATTCGGCCTGCGATGTGTTCGTGCCGGATGTTGCCAACGATGCGCACTGGGCCGACCGGCGCCAGGTGGTGCTCGATTCGGGCTACCGCGCAGTCTGGTCCATGCCCATCAAGGGTGCGAGCGGCAAGTTGTTAGGGTCCGTGGCCATCTACCGCCCGGAGCCGGGCCTTCCCGACTCGCGCGAGCAGGTGCTGCAGTCGCATGCCACGCGCCTGGCGGCGCTCGCCATCGAGCGCAACCTCGCCGAGGAGGCGTTGCGCGCCAGCGAAGCCAAGTTCCGCGGCCTTTTTGAAGGCGTCATCGAAGGCGTCTACCAGAGCACGCGCGATGGTCGCCTGGTCTCGGTGAACAGCGCGTTCGTGAAGATGCTCGGCTACAGCTCGGCCGAAGAGATGTATGCGTTGCCAAGCTCGGTGATGTTGTATTGGAGCGCGCCCGACCGCACCGACTTCGTGCGGCGCGTGGACGCCGACGGCGAAGTCCGCTCGATGGAAGTGGTGCTGAGGCGCCGCGACGGCACCTCGGTGGTGGCGCTGGAGAATTCGCGCGGCGTGCGCGACGGCAGCGGCCGCATCGTCGGCTACGAAGGCACGGTCTCCGACATCACCGAACGCAAGCGCGCCGAGCAGGCGATCTTCGCGGAAAAGGATCGTGCGCAGGTGACGTTGCAATCGATCGGCGACGCGGTGATCACCACTGATGCCGCCGCGCGCATCGACTATCTGAACCCCGTGGCCGAGCGACTCACGGGTTGGTCGCTCGAAGAAGCACGCGGCCGGCTCATCGGTGAGGTTCTGCAGTTCATCGACGAATCCACGCGCAGCCCGGTCGCTTATACGCTCGATCGGGTGCTCATCGCCGGCGAGACCATGGTGCCTGCCGATCACATCCTGCTGGTGAATCGCCGCGGCGAAGAGCTCGCGATCCAGGAGACCGCCACCCCGATCCGGAACCGCGAGGGGGCGGCGATCGGGGCGGTCATCGTGTTCGGTGACGTGACCAAGGAGCGGCGCCTCAAGCGCGCGCTGTCGTACCAGGCCAGCCACGATGCGCTCACCGGTCTCATCAACCGGCGTGAATTCGACACGCGCCTGGAGACGGCGGTAATCGCCGCGCAACGCGGCGAAGGCGAGTACGTTTTGCTGTACGTCGACCTCGACCAGTTCAAGGTGGTGAATGACACCTGCGGACACAGTGCCGGCGATCGCCTGTTACGAGACATCACCAGCCTGCTGCAGACACGGGTTCGCGCGTCCGACACCATCGCCCGGCTCGGCGGGGACGAGTTCGGCCTGTTGCTCGAACGCTGCTCGATCGAACAGGCCGAGCGCGTGGCCGACAGCATCCGCCAGGCCATTCACGGATATCGCTTCCTCTGGGGCGCCAACAGCTTGTCGGTTGGCGCCAGTATTGGCGTGGTGCGCATCGCGCGCGACACCTCCAGCGCCGCCTCGGTGCTGTCCGCCGCCGACATCGCCTGCTACGCGGCCAAGGATGGAGGCCGAAACCGCGTGCAGATCTACGAAAAGGATCACGGCACCAGCCGGCATCGGGAGATGCAGTGGGTCGGTCGAATTGCCCGCGCGGTCGAAGATGGACGCCTCGAGTTGTATGCGCAGCGCATCGTCGGGATTTCGGCGAACGCCGGCGACCACCTGTTCTTCGAGCTCATGGTCCGGCTGCGCGACGAAGATGGGTCGCTGGTTCCACCCAATGAATTCATTCCGGCCGCGGAACGCTACAACGTCATGGTCATGGTGGACCGATGGGTGGTCAATCGTGCGATCGAACTGCTCGAAGCCTGTCTTGCCCGGGGACGGCGGCTGCCGCTGGTGGCGGTGAATCTCTCCGGCACTTCGATCAACGACGAGGATTTTCTTGAATACGTGGTATCGAGACTGCGCGACGAACGGGTGGCGCAGGCGCTGTGTTTCGAGATCACCGAGACTGCCGCGGTGGCCAGCCTGTCGAAGGCGACCTATTTCATGCGTGAGCTCAAGGCGCGGGGCTGCCGCTTCTCGCTCGATGACTTTGGCAGCGGAGTTTCGTCTTTCGTCTACCTCAAGACCCTGCCGGTGGACTTCCTCAAGATCGATGGTCAATTCGCCGCGCACGTCGCCCATGACGTGGTGGATCGCAGCATGGTCGAGGCCATCGCCAAGATCGGTGCCGCCTTGCAGGTGGCGACCATCGCCGAGAAAGTCGAGAGCGCCGAGGTGCTCCAGGTGCTCAAACAGATCGGCGTCGACTACATCCAGGGTTTCCATCTGGCCGAGCCATGCGCGATCGAAGAAGTATTCGCCTGCGGGGACTGACGCGCGGTTAGGCCCTTAGGCATACTGAGCGCATGCCAACGCCGGGGAACGTTGAGCCAGCGTTTTCGCTGGGGATAGAAGAAGAATATCTGCTCGTGGATCTCGCCACGCGCGACTTGGTTGCCGATCCCCCTGCCGAACTGCTGCAGCGCTGCATCGCCGAGACCGACGGACGCGTGAGCCCGGAATTCCTGCGTTCGCAACTCGAGGTGAAGACTTCAGTCTGCGCGTCGGTCGACGCCATGCGGCGCGAGCTCGCGGCGTTGCGCCGCAAGGTGTGCGAAATCGCCGCCGACTACGGCATCGCGCCCATCGCCGCGTCCACGCATCCGTTCGCACGTTCCCTGAACCGGCCGCCGCACACCGATCACGAGCGGTACGCGGACATCGCGCGCGAGGTCCAGGGCGGCGCGCGGCGCATGATCATCTGCGGCATGCACGTGCACGTCGGGCTCGACGACGACGAACTGCGCATCGACGTCATGAACCAGCTCACCTATTTCATACCGCATCTGCTGGCAATGTCCTGCTCGTCACCGTTCTGGGAGGGCGATGACATGGGCATGCAGTCGTTCCGGCTCATGCTGCTATCGTCGCTGCCGCGCACCGGGCTGCCCGAGCGCTTCGAAAGTTATGGCGAGTTTCGCCGCCATCTCGATGCACTGGTGCGCAACGGCCTCATCGAAGACACCACCAAGATCTGGTGGGACATTCGCCCGAGCTCGCGCTACCCGACGCTCGAGACACGCGTGTTCGACTGCTGCACGCATCTCGACGACGCCGTGTGCCTGGCGGCGTTGAACCTGTCGCTGGTGCGCATGCTTTACCGGCTGCGGCGTGAGAACAAGATGTGGCGGCGCTATCCGCGCATGCTGATCGCCGAGAATCGCTGGCGCGCCATGCGCTTCGGCAGCGATGCCAGCCTGCTCGATCTCGCGCGCGGTGAGCTGGTGCCGTTTCCCGAGTTGCTCGAAGAATTGCTCGCCATCACGCACGACGACGCCGAGGCCCTGGGGTGCCTCGCCGAAACCCAGCACGCCCGCGTACTGCTCAAGCGCGGCACGAGCGCCCACCAGCAGATGGACGTCTACCAGACAGCGCGGTCGCAAGGTGCCACCGATGGCGAAGCATTGTCCGCAGTGGTTGGGTGGCTGGCGCGCAAGACCTGCGACGTTGGTTGATGGGGACGCGGCTAATACGAGGGAAGCGTCATGGTCAAGCCGGTTTGGATTGCAGTGGCCTTCGCAGGCGGGATTGCGGTTGGCTTGTTACTGGCGCGTAGCGGCAAGCCCGAAGTCGCAACGCCGGTGGTGACGATCGATGCGGCACCAGAGCGGCGGGCTGCGCCCGAGGTGCGGACCGAACCGATGCGGGATGCAACGCCTGCACCAGCCGAAGCCGGTGACGAAAGCCCCGCTGACTCGCCGCCGGCCGCGAAGCCAGTGCCGGAAGTCGCGGCCGAGTACACCGGCTATCTGGAGCCGATCGAAGTAGGGCCGGTGTTTCGCAAGACCCTGGCGGCCTCGCCGTTGACCGGCACCGTGAATCCACTCGCGGATGCGCATCGCGCGCTCGAGCGCGAGATGCGTGACGACTCGTGGTCGTATCCACTCGAAGCCGAGCTGCAGAACTCTCTCGTGGCTGACTCCAGCATCGGCAACTTCACCGTCGAGCACGTGGTTTGCCGCGCCACGGCATGCGAGATCCGGCTGTCGGGAAAAGACGATCAGGGTGAGGCGATGTCGCGGTGGTCGGACACCTTGCAGACGCCGCAGTGGAGGCAGCGGCTGCTGCTCACCATGTCCTCATCGATCAGTGAGAACGGTCAGGTCGATCGGCTGATCATCCTGAAAAAGCCGCCCAAGCCGCCGAAGCCCGACTGACTACTGCGCGCAAATCGCGCCGCGCACGAGCTGCGCCACCGCAGTACACGCATTGACCGAGAGGAATGGGCCGCGCGTGGTGTCATGTTTCTCGGTGGACTGCGCCAGCACTTCGTGCATGCGCGCGCTGGTCAGCTTCTGGTTTCTGGCTAACAACAATGCAACCACACCGCTGATCTGTGCGGTGGCGAGCGAGCTGCCGGACGCGAAATCATAGTGGCCGTTCGGCACGAGCGTGACGATGTCGCGCGCAGGCGCGCGCAGGATGCGGCTATCGCCGTCACCACCGCGGCCCGGCATCTCCGCTTCGGCCACCGCCAGCACGCGCGGCAGCGTCGCCGGAAAGCCGAAACGCGGATCGTCGGAGACCGCACCGACCACGATGACTCCGGACTCGGTAGCCTTGGCGATGAGCGCCTCGAGCAGCGGATCGCTCGGTCCCACGAGACTGAGATTGATGACCTGCGCCCTGGCGGTCAGCGCATCGGCGAGTGCCTGCGCAATGGTGAACGAATTGCAGCGGCCGGCGCTGCTCGCCGAGGCCTGCCAGCAGGCCTTGTAGGCCATGAGCCTCACGTCCGGGGCGACGCCGACGATGCCGATGCCGTTGTTGGAAGCCGCCGCGATGAGTCCCGCCACCTGGGTGCCGTGCCGGTCGCTGCGAAACGCCGCATCGTCATTGTCGATGTAGTTGCGCGTGAGATGCGTGCGGCCGGCGAGATCGGGATGGCTCGTGTCCACGCCGGTATCGATGATGGCCACACGAATGCCGGCACCGCGGCTCAGCCGATGCGCCTCGACCACGTCGAGCGCGCTCACGTTCGATTGCAGCCGGGCGTATGGGTCGTCGATGCCGCCTGCCGGAGGATCGGCTTGCGCCGCCGACTCGAACTCGTTGAGCGGCTGGACGATGAGCACCCGCCGGTCGGTTTTCAGCTTCTCGATCACCGCCTCGCGCGTCGTGCCGGGAGGAATGCGCAACAGCACGCAGTGCATCTGCAGTTGCTCGATCGGCCACTCGGACACCAGCGTCAGTGAATACTGACGGGCGATGTCGGCGATGGCTGCCGCAGCCGAGGCGCTGACGCGGTAGTTAGTGCTGCTGCCGTAACCGTGAGCGGTGCCGCCAACCGCACCGGGCCTGCCGGTGACCGGATTGGCGACCGCCAGCACGATGAACTGCCCGGGAGCGCTGCGCACCTCGGGCGGCGTCAGCACTGGCGCCGCAGCACTGGCCGCGCCGCAAAGGACGAGCGCAAGCGCGGCGAGCGCTCCCGCGGCGGCTAGCCGCCACGTCGGGAGCGAGTCAACGCGCAACCGGCTGGGCGAAACTGACATTCGGATCCTTCGAAATGACCGCCGCGACCGAATCAGCCGAAGCGCCCGAGGCTACCGCATCGGCGGACAATTCCGCGGTGAAGTTACCCGCGGTGCCCGGGCCGGAAACGATGGTGAGTCCCTGATGCGAGAGCAGCGTGTTGATCGTGCCGATGGAGGCATCGGGAGCGAACACGACGCGCACTGCGGGTGCATCGGCACGACGCGCCGGCACCTGGGTCACCGTGACGAATTGGTCGGTCTCGTTCAGCGCATTGAAGCCGAACAGCGCGAGGCCGAAGCCCTGGACGATGACGGCTGCCGCCAGCCAACGCACCGTACGCGAGGTACGGCGCACCGGAATCATCGTACCGACGGTGCCGTTGGCCGGTACCGAGACGGCTTCGGATGCCTCGATGCGCGCCCACAGCTTGTTGAACGAACGCTGTTCGTCGCTGGCGGGCGATTCAGGTGAGGCCGAGTCGCGATTGATCTGCGTAGCCATCATGCGCTGCGCGGCGAGCTCCGCACGGCACTCCGCGCAGCCGGCGAGGTGCGACTCCACCCATTCACGATCGGACGCCTGGATGCGGCCGTTCGCGAGCCAGGGCAGCAGCGCCCAGGCTTCGGCGTGGGTATCGGGAATGCGCGGGCTCATGATTTTTCTCCGGACATGCCTGCCAGAGCAGGCAATACTTGTTTGAGAGTCTCGCGTGCGCGAAACAACCGGGTCTTCACCGTATTCACCGGGCAGTCGAGGATCGCGGCCACCTCTTCACAGGAATGGCCGAGAGTGTAAGTGAGTTCGAGCGCCATACGCTGCTCGACCGGCAAGCGCGTGAGACCCAGCGCCAGCCATTGCCCATCGGTTTCGGCGGCGTCGGTGGAAGCCACGCTGATCGAGTCTTCGTCAAAGGGTTCGTCGGACACCGGACGAATTTTCGCGCGCCGCAGCGCATTCAGCGCGCGGCGGTAGGCGATGCCGATGATCCAGGTGGATAGTTGTGAGGCGCCACGGAACTCGCCGGCCTTGGTCCAGACCACCCAGAAGGTGTCGTTGATGACCTCTTCGATGTCCTCGCGACGAACCGACATGCGCGCCAGCAGGCGCGACAGCCGCTGGTAGTAGCTGCTGTACAGCGTGCGGAAAGCGGCCTGGTCCTTCGAGCTGGCGATCCGTTCGAGCAGCTCGCGCTCGGATGCGTCGGGACCGGGTCCAGGTGCCCGCGGAGATTGGGTTTCAACGCTTTTTAGTGTCACGGCAGTCAACCTTGCGAGACCTACTGCCCATGAGTAACACAGGGCCGGCTTCCGGTTCCCGGGGGACCAAGGCGACTATTGAGTCGACGAGAATCGCCACAGGGCAGTCAGAGCCACGCGATCGCCAACCGAATCCGGGTCGAAATGCTGCTCGATGTCGGCGTCCACCCCTAGGTAGGCGAGTTGTAGCTCGAAAGGCTTCAGCGTGGCCGTCAGCGTCACATTCCAGTAGTTGTAGCTGTCGTGGTAGATCTCGTTGAGCCCGTAGTGACCAATGCCCGCGGAAATCGCCAGGCGTTCGTTGAACGGCCGGCGGCCGGAAACCTCCACCGCCCAGGAGTTGCCTTCCTCGTAGCCGGCGGAGGAACCGACGGCCCGGGTGTTAGGGGAGTAGATAGCGGCAACAAATAAGTGGTTGCGGTACCCGAGTGTCCCGGTGACCTCGGTGCGGTTGTAGCTCACGCGCCGCGGGTCATCGGGGTATGTGTACTGCGACAGTCGCAGATCGCCCGAAAAACGTTCCGAGATCTGCCAGTAATGGCCAGCCCACATGTCCACTTCCACGGCAGGACTTGGGCCGCGGTTCGGATCGGCGGTGGCAACGAACGCACCCACGTAGAATTCCTTGGGGAACTCGATGTCGAGCGAGGCCTGCGCGGCTGGCTTGCCACGCGTCAGCGACAGCCCGCGGAACACGAAATCCGAGGTGCCGCCAAGGCTGCCCGTGAGCACCCGCACCGAGTCGGCATTGGCTGATATGGCGTGTGAAAGGCCGGATGCTGTGAAGCCAATCACAATGAGTGTTCGCGCGCGTCGAATCACAGGCAGGGTTTCTCTCAAGGCCTTCCTTATGCCGGCGGGCAGTCTGCCGAGTCGTTCCGGTAGCTGGCAACCGTTTTCCGAAAATCAGGCCCTCGTCTTGTGACTGTGATCAGCGCTTCTCCTGTGCTGCTTTGCAAGCATGTGCGTAGCGATGAATTCGAACTTTGCCAGGCTCGTGGCGCGGTGGGCGCGCCCTGCATTCCTCATTTCGGTGTTCTACAGCGCCGTCTGCACGCTGGTCATGGTCTGCGGTTGGGGCGGGTCGGCAGCCAGCGAATTCATCGGCGCGTGGGGCACGTTCCCGGTGAGTGTCGTCATTTGCGTGGTGCTGTGGCCGTCGCTGGTCGACGCGACGCTGAGCCGCCGCCGCCGCCTGGCATGGCGCCTGATTTTCGCCGCGCTGGTGCTCGACCTGATCGCGAGCATCGGCTGGGGTTACAGCGCGCTCACCGAGAACGTCACCTTCGGCTCGTGGCCGGACTTGCTCTACATCTTTTACTACCCGCTGGCGGCATTTGCATTCGCGTTGCTGTACCTGGATCTCGGCGGACGCGTGCGCACGGCCCGTTCGCTCATCGATTTCACCACCGTTGCCATCGGCTTCAGTTCCTTGCTGTGGTTCACCGTGCTGGCGCCGGTCGCGGACATGTCGGGCGCCGACCTGCTCGAGAACTGGTCGGTGGTCGGCTACGGCTTCGGCGACGCCATCGCCATCATCGCCGGCGCCATGCTCGCGATGCAGATCACCGATTGGCGCGCGGAGCGGCCGATCGTCTGGTTGCTGGTGGCCATGGTCGTTACGCTGGTCTCCGACCTGCTGTGGGTCGGCGCCGAATTGCGCGGCACCTACGTCATCGGTGGCGCCAGCGATGTCGGCTACTTCGTGTTCTATCTGTGTATGTTCGCGGCCGCGCGGTTTCAGCTTGGCCACGGCCAGCAACATGCATCGACGTTGGGCTTGCAGGGCGACCTGCGTGGATCGCTGCCGATCGTCGCGCTCGGGGTCGGCATCATCGCCTTGCTCGACGACCGCCTGAATCTTGTGAGCGGCCAGTCACCGCTGCTGATCGGTGTGCTGGTCGCATCGACGCTGCTGGTGGTGGCCGGGCAGGCGCTGGCGACGCGCGAAGTCATCGGACTGCATCGCGAAATCGCCACGCGCCGCTTCGACGAGCGGCTGACGGAGCTGGTACGCCGCTCGAGCGACATGATCGCCATCTGCGACACCGACGGCATCATTCGCTACGCCAGCCCATCTTCCGAACAGTTGTTGGGTGTGCAACCCGGCGAGCTGGCCGGCCAGCGGCTCGATGACGTGCTCGGCCCGGAATCGCCCCACGTGCGCAAAGTCTTCGAGCAGGTGATACGCGCCGAGCATTCCGAACAGACCGCCACCTTCTCGATCCCGCAGGGCGAAGGCGACAAACGCTCCTTCAAGATGGTGATCGCGAACCTCTGTCACGTGGAGTCGATCCGCGGCGTCACGCTCAACATCCGCGACGTTTCCGATGCCACGCGCCTGCACGACCAGCTGCGTACCCTTGCGTTCCATGATTCGCTCACCCTGCTGGCCAACCGCTCGCTGTTCTCCGATCGCGTGCACCAGGCCATCAAGCACATTTCCGATGGCATGACGCCCGCGGTGCTGTTCATCGACCTCGACAACTTCAAGACGGTGAACGACAGCCTGGGGCACAGCGCCGGCGACCAGCTGCTGCGCAGCTTCGCGCATCGCCTGGTCCAGTGCACGCGCGCCGGCGATACCGTCGCGCGTCTCGGCGGCGATGAATTCGCCGTGCTCATCGATCACGCGTCCGACACCGACGCGGCGATGGCGGTGGCGCGCCAGATCCTCGACGGTTGCCGCCAGCCATTCGAAATCGACGGCCGCCCGCTGCGCGTCGGCTGCAGTATTGGTGTCGCGCTCGCGGATCGCGTCAGCAACGTCGAGCGGCTGATGCGCAACGCCGATGCCGCCATGTATTCGGCCAAGTCGCGTGGCAAGGGACATGCGGAGGTCTTCCAGCCCGAAATGCTGCGTGCCGCGCGGCGACGAATGCGCATCGAAAACGAGCTGGCCACGGCGATCGAGCAGCAGCAGCTCGAGGCGCACTACCAGCCGATCGTCGACCTCACCTCGCGGCACCTGGTGGGCGTCGAGGCGCTGATGCGCTGGCGCCATCCGACGCGCGGCCTGGTGATGCCGGTCGATTTCATTCCGCTCGCCGAGGAAACCGGACAGATCGTGCCGATGACACAATGGATGTTGGGCCGCGCCTGCGCAGACCTCGCGCGCCTGCAGCAGGAGATCCCGCACGGCGGTGGGCTGCGAATGTCGGTGAACGTTTCGAGCCGCTATCTCAACCACGGCAACATCGTCGAAGACGTGGGCAACGCGCTCGCGGCGAATGGCCTCGAGGCGGTCTGCCTGATCCTCGAGGTGACGGAGAGCCTGCTGCTGGAAAATTCCGCGCGGCTGGAGCGCACCTTTCGCAAGCTCAAGGCGCTCGGCGTGAGGCTCGCCCTCGATGACTTCGGCACCGGCTACTCGTCGCTCGCCTACCTGCACCGCTTTCCCATCGACATCCTCAAGATCGATCGCTCGTTCGTCGAACGCCTGGCAGGCGAGGGGGAGGCGGGGGCAGGCGTCGACGCTGTCGCGCTGGCGCGCGCCATTCTCTCGCTGGCCGATGCGCTCGGCCTCGATACCGTGGCGGAGGGCATCGAATACGATTCGCAGCGCGATACCTTGTTAGGGCTCGGTTGCAAGACCGGCCAGGGTTATTCGTTCGGCAAGGCCATGCCGGTCGACGAGATTCTGGAGGCTGCCGTGACCAGGCGCCGCACGGTACTCGCCGGCAACGTGCCGGCGCAGGTCGAGTACTCGGCGACCGGGCGATTCCGCGGGATGGCGGACAAGGCCTGATACTTGAGTCTTCGTGCGCCTCACCGAAGTGACATAACTTCTGGGGCGGCTTCTCATAATCCGGCGCCTGCCAATCCGGCCGCCTGGATGGCGGAAAACCTGAGACATGCGTGGTCTTTCCTCCTAGGGCCCTCGTCTACTCTTCCTCCCCGCAACGGACGGCAAAACCAGAACAACAGCAATCGGAGTCACGGTGAAGTCGGCAGAAATGAAATCGCTCGAAGCGGGCGCAGCGCCCGAACGCAGCACTGAAAGTGTCTTGCGCGCCGTATGTCTGCGGCTCGGCTGCACCGCCGCCACGGCCGTTTTCCCACGCGAAGAATCGCGTGTCGTGTGGGCCCGATCGGAAGCCGACTTCGCATTCGCGCGCGAGCAATTGTCCATCGTCGGAGACGAGCTTGCCCGCCGCGCCATCGATACACGCAAGCCGGTCGCCACCAACAAACTCAAACACGTGAGCGGCGGGCACATCGCCTGCAAGCTCATCGCCGTGCCGTTGATCGCCCGTGGGGGGCCTGCGGGCGCGCTCATCATTTTCAATCGCCCGGAAGAACCGAGCTTCGACGAGTTCACCGTGCGCCGCCTGGCGCGCTTCGCGCGGCTGCTGGCGCGTAATGCCACGCAGGATCTCGACTCGCTGACAGGCCTGCTGTCGTGGGATGGTTTCAAGACCCGCGTCGATTCCTGGCAGCGCAATGCGCCGCCGGGCGCGATGGTATCGATGCTGTACGGCGACATCGATCGCCTGCATCTCATCAACGACCTGGCCGGATTCTCCGATGGTGACCGCGTGATCGGCCGTTGTGGCGTTGCGATCCGTCGCGCCCTGGTGGGTGCGGAGAGTTTCGCCTGCCGCCTGTCAGGCGACCGTTTCACCGTCTTCCTGCCGCACATGAATCTCGCGCAGGCGCGCCTGCTCGCCGACAGCATCTGCAAGGAAGTGAGCACGGGGCTCGTCGCGCAGAAAGAGCCTAACCACCCGGTCTCGATGTCATGGGGAGTGGTGTCGACGAGCTCAACCGATCTGCATCTCGACCACCGCATCGCCGAGGCGGAGATCGCCTGCAAGACTGCCAAGGATCGTGGCCGCGGCCGCGTCGAGGTCTATCAGGACACCGATCAGAGCATGATTCGCCGCCACGATGAGATCGGTCTCATCGGCAGCGTCCGCGAAGCGTTGCGCCTCGAGCGCATCGTGGTGTACGCGCAGCCAATCACGCCGTTGATCAACCGCAGCCTGCCGACGACTTATGAGCTGCTGGTGCGCATCATCGACGCCAAAGGCAACATCGTCGAAGCGGCGGACTTCATGTCGGCCGCCACGCGCTACCAGATCCTTCCCGAGATCGACCGTGCGGTGTGCGAACGCGCCTTCGAGCAGCTGAGCCGCAACACTTCGTCGAGCGGTCCGCTGCGTGTCTCCATCAATCTTTCGGGCCCGACGCTTTCGGACCCGGACTTCCTCGAGTGGCTGCTTGCGTCCATGGCCAAGCACGGCATCGACGGCACCTGCCTGTCGTTCGAAATCACCGAGGCGGCTGCCGCGGCCAACATGCAGCAGGTACAACACTTCATTCGCCGCCTCGGCAGTCACGGCGTGAAGTTCGCGCTCGATGACTTTGGCACGGGCGTGAGCTCACTGGCCTATCTCAAGAATCTCGAAATCAGCACGATCAAGCTCGATGGCTCGTACGTGCGGGACGTGCTGACCAATACGCGTTCGCAGGCGCTGGTGCGCGCCATCGTGCAGCTCGCCGATGCCATGGGCATCACCACGGTGGCCGAGTACGTGGAGTCGAACGGAGTCCGCGATCGGCTCGCCACGCTGGGGATCCAGTTCGGACAGGGTTTCGCGCTCGGCCGCCCGGGGCCGCTCGATGATGTGCTGGCGGCGGTGGCGGATCGCGCGCCAGGTGGGCGCGAGCGCCCGTTCACCGACAACCAGACGTACACCACGCCCTCCGGCATCCCGATCATGTTCAAGCACGCGTAATGGGGTCAGACCCCATTTCCTAGCAAAAGGGGCCAGACCTGGATCGGCGAGGCCGGCCGATGCTGCACAGTGTTTGCTCGAGGCCGGCGGAACGGGCCTTTTCCGCAATCCACCCAGGATCGCCGAATGGCCGCTGACGGTTAATGCTGGTTCGAATCGCCGCGAGTTCCACGGCTGTCTGCGGCTGGTTCACGAACTCCGCCCACCACAATGGCAGCGCGAGCGGCGGTGGTGTCAGAGTTAGCGTCGAATCGCGCTGCGTCCGCCAGTGCAAACTTCCCCAGCGCCAGTTCTCCGCGCGCGACACCAGTCTTGCGCGCAGTGCGTTGCGCTCAACGTATCGGAGCAGCGTCAACAGGTAGTGATCGTCCTGAACGGCGAAGTGCTTGTAGCGCCCCTGCCATACGTGACCGGTGGTGCCATGTTTTTCGTGATAGTGGCGAGCGTGGGTCGTAAACAGCCATTGCATCCAGCGAGCAATATCGCCCCCGGCGCCCGGCCTTACAACAAGGTGGACGTGGTTTGGCATGAGGCATGCGGCGAGCAGCGGAAGTTCCACGTACTCCTGCGCCTTCGCCATGAGATGCATGAATGCGGAATAGTCGGCGGGCTCGTGAAATACCTCGAGCTTGCGATTCGCGCGATTGAGCACGTGGTAATACTGGCCGGCGAATATCTGGCGGGGAGGGCGTGGCACCCGGACAAAAATATCCGTTGTGTTCGTCTCGCGAAGCAAACGAATTTGGCGCGAACGCGTGCTTTTCCAGGGATCGCCTGCCGACGACTGCCACAGCTCTGGCCCCTTTTGCTAGCAAATGGGGTCTGACCCCATTAACCTGCGCCGCGTGATCAAACTGACGCGTTATCAGTGGACCGTTTTCGCGGCGGCCTGGCTCGGCTGGGGCTTCGACATTTTCGACGGGCTGCTGTTCAACTTCGTGGCGCCTAACGCCATTCCCACCTTGTTAGACATCCCCATTGGGGGTGAGGCCGCGAAGCAGGCGTTGCCATACTGGACCGGCATTCTCAACTCGCTGCTGTTGCTGGGGTGGGCCGCTGGCGGCGTCATCTTTGGCCCGATCTGCGACCGCTTCGGCAGGAAGCGGGTGCTCATGCTGACGATGCTGCTGTACGCGGTGGGCACCGCTTCCTGTGCCTTCGTCACCGAGATGTGGCAGCTGGTCCTGTGCCGCATCATCGCCAGCCTCGGCATCGGCGGCGAGTGGGCAGCGGGCTCGGCGATGGTCGCCGAGGTCGTACCCGAAGAATCGCGCGTCGAGGCCGGCGCGCTGCTCTACACGTCCGCCCCGTTTGGCTTGTTCCTGGCGACATTCGTCAACGCCGAGGTCGCCGGCGGATGGTTTGCTCACGATCCGGCGATGTCGTGGCGCTACGTACTGTTGTTCGGTCTCTTGCCGGCGGCGGTTGCCTTCGTCGTGCGCATGTTCATACACGAACCCGAAAAGTGGACTGCCGCGGCCGCGACGGCCGCGCCCGCGCGCGTGCGCGAGATCTTCTCGCCCGAAATGCGTGCACGCACCGTGAGCGCCCTCATCGTCACCTTCGTGGCACTCATCACCTGGTGGACTTGCAACGCTTTCATCCAGTCGCTGGCGAATACGCTGGCGGGCGCGGAAGCCGTCACGCGCGGGCTCGATGCCACCGCCACGGCCGCCCTCAAGCAAAGCTGGATCAAGCTCGCCACTCTTTGCTTCAACTGGGGCGGATTGCTGGGGACGCTGCTCACCATCCCGCTGGCGAAATTCCTCGGCCGGCGCACGATGTACGGCATCTATTTCGCGTGCTCCGCCGCGGCCTTGCTCGCCACGTTCGGGCTCGATCTGCCGTCGGAAACGCGCCTCTACATGTACTTCTTCATCGGGCTCACCGTCTTCGGCGTATTCGGCAGCTTCACCTTCTATCTACCGGAGCTGTTCCCGACGCGCCTGCGTTCGACCGGCGCCGGCTTTTGTTACAACATCGGGCGCGTGGTCACGGCCGGCGGCGTGTTCGCCGTGGGCGCCATCGCCCAGGGTGCCAAGGGCGATCCGGCTATCATCATGAAAACCATGTGCATGATCGGCTTTGTCCCGATCATCGGTCTCCTGCTGCTTCACTGGGTCATCGAGACCCGCGGCCAGAGGATGCCCGACTAGGGTCGATAGCCTGCCGCCCCGCGTGTCAACGTAGTTAGGCTGGCGCGTCCAAACTGTCCTGCGCGTTCACACTGCTGGCCCTGGTGACTCCGCGGAATGCGGCCACGCGTGCCCCGGCGGCCCCGCGTTGCCAGTCGTCGGTGTCGCGCACGCTGCTGCGCAGTCGATATCGATCGTCCTGAACGCCGAATGGAGGCATTGGTCGCGCCTAACAACCACCAGTCCTGGTTGCGCAGATTGCGTGCCGCGACGGCGCCCGTCGCCGCAGTGCCGCCGTTGCCGGATGGCGGATGGTCACACCCGAAGAAATCGAGCGCGTCGATGTTCTGTATGGACCGTTCTCGGCGGCCTACCCGGGGGCGCGGCTGGCGAGCACGGCGTGATCGAAGTCCCCGGTGTAGCGCTTGCGCACGTTAAGGCTCGGAAAGTATTTGAGTGCGTCTTCGCTGTCGATCGCGTTGACGCTGCGCGCGAGCGTCGCTGCGGTGATGCCTTCGACCGTGGTGGGAAGGCCGATGGGCAAGGTGCTCGGGCGGCGCGCCACGACGGTCACGGTGCCGAGCGTGCGTGTCATTTCGTTCTCGAGGCCGGCGACGTCGCGCGACTCGACCTTGAGCTGCACTTCGACTTTGCCGGCGATGCGAAATGTGAGGGTCATTGGAATGCTGTCGCCAGCTTCGAGCGCGCGGTTCAGGTCCACCAGCATCAGGTGAATGCCGCCCGGCTCCACCTTCACCGTCTTGCCAGGCCCGATGGCGATCTGCGTGAGCGGTCGCATGCGCGCCATGCCATCGGTGAGCTGCGTCTGATGGAATTCGACGCGCGCCGCCACGGGGGTTTCCGCCGCCGTCAGCGCGTCCTCGGCCTTGCCGCGATTGGTCAGCGTGAAGTAAGCCACACCCATCGGCATCCCTTCGGCCGTGGGTCGCGACCATGGATGGTCGATGGTCATGTTGCCGCCGCTGAAATCGCGCGCCTGCACGGACGCGGCCAGCAGCAGCGCGGACAGCGCAAAACGAAAACGAAAACGAAGCATGGAGAGCTCCCTGCACATGTTTGATCACGCGCAATTCATCCCGCCAGGCGTGAGTCGCGCGAAACAGCCGAACGGTTCCGAAGGAACGTCAGGCGGGAGGAGGACCCCGTGCATTCTGCGCACGGACCAACGGAGACTTCCCTCGCTGGGAAGCTCCATCCGGCAGCAGGAAATGCTGGGATAGCGGTGCAATTCCGGGCGCCAGCGACGCGAACGGCGCACCGACCGGCGGCGCGAAGCATTGCTCGCAATGCGCCTGCGCAGCTCCCAGCGGAATTTCGAGGGTCTCGACGCGCCCCGATTGGGTGGCGCACATCGGCGACTCGAGGCTCATCGTGTCGGCCAGCGGCATGCCGCCGGGCAGCAATACGCGCAACGCGAATGTGCCGAGCAGCAGCGGCATTACATAAGAGCAGAAGCGGGCCGAGCGGAGTCGCGTCACGGCGCGCATCTTACCCGCTCGGCGCGGATGTTTTCTTGACTCGGGAATTAGCCGGGGGAGTTCGACGGCTTGGCGCGTGTTTACTTGTTCACGACACGCAGTTTCCGCAGCAGCTGGCGGTCGACGTAGGTGCGGCAGTCGAGCACCAGGCGATCCTGGAATTGCTGGAGCTGGTGCATCCAGAACATCACGACGATGCAGCACACGAGCGCCGTCAGTGTGGCGTTGAAGGTGACGCCGAGGCCCATGGTGACGCCGGAGATGTCTCCTCCCATGGCTCCCTGGGCTTCCTGCAACGCCGCGCCGATGCCGCGCACCGTGCCGACGAATCCCACGGCCGGGATTGCCCAGGCGGTGAATCGCACCATCGAGAGCTTGGTGTCCATGCTGGCGGTTTCGAAATCGCACTCGTCGCGCACGGCCTCGGCGGAATCCTGCACGCTGCGTGTGGCGCCGAACCGGTTGTACGCGACCATGAGGAGGCGCGGCAGGAAGCGGCTCTGTTCGTCGCGCGGCAGTGATTCGAGCGGCCGCGAATACACGCGCGCGTCTTCCGGCAACACCACCTGCCCATCGCCAATTTTTACGTATTCACGATCGAGCAGCTGGCGGGCGAGCCGGGTGTCGTGCGCCTGGCGGGCGAGCAGCAGCAGCGACCACAACATGAGGATGATGCAAAGCTCCTGTTCGTGGTCCTTGAGGATGACGTAGACGGAGCGCAGCTGGAGCACCTGCTGCTTCACGTTGCTCGAGTTGGTGACGGTCACGCGCTGCGAAAGCACCGCTTCGGCGCGCGGCCGGATGATCAGCGTCCAGATGCTGTGGATGATGATGACCGAGAGCAGCAGCGCGCTGATGCTGTAGACCGCGTCATCGAGCACCCAGTGCGGCCGTTCGGCGCGCTTCTCCGCCGTGGTTTTTTCCAAGCCAAGAGGCGCGTTCTCGGTTGCCATGCAGGGTTTCTCGCTCCGGGAAGAAGGCAAAAAGTGTACTCGTTAGTCGTGAACGTGAACGATTTAGTTCCGCCGCGTCCAGACCCTTTGTGACCGCATTGTAACCAGCGGGTTACTCGGGCCAATACCTCCAAGCTGATAGCATTGCCGCCGGTTTTTAGCCCGCCCGCCAGCCATGTCCATCGCGCTCGACCAAGTCACCAAACGGTATCAGGACCAGCCCGTCGTCAACGACGTGTCCATCGACGTGGGCGAGGGTGAATTCTTCGTCTTGCTGGGGCCCTCGGGCAGCGGCAAGAGCACCCTGTTACGGGCCATCGCGGGCCTCACCGGCATCGATCACGGTCGAATCTCGCTGCACGGGCGGGACGTCACGCACGTACGTGCCAGGGATCGCGGGGTCGGCCTGGTGTTCCAGAACTATGCACTGTTCCGTCACATGACCGTGGCCGACAACATCGAATTCGCACTGCGCGTCCGGCGCACCAAGGCGGCCGAACGGCGTGCCAGGCGCAAGGAGTTGCTCAAGCTGGTTTCGCTCGAAGGCATGGACGAACGGCTGCCAGGGCAACTGTCCGGTGGCCAGCAGCAACGCGTTGCCGTGGCGCGCGCGCTCGCGCACAAGCCGCAGGTTCTGCTGCTCGACGAGCCTTTCGGCGCGCTGGATGCAAAAATCCGCGAGGAGCTCAGGCGCACCATCCGCTCGGTGCAACGCGAGCTCGGGATCACCACTGTCCTGGTGACGCACGACCAGGAAGAGGCGTTCGCGCTGGCCGACACCATCGGCGTCATGAATCACGGTCGCCTGCTCGAAGTGGGTCAGCCGCATGATCTGTACGCCCAGCCCGCCACGCGTTTCGTCGCCACTTTCCTCGGAGCCGCCAACCTGCTGCTGGCCCGCCAGAGCGCGGACGGCATCCGTTTCGGCGCCACGCCGGTGAACGCCGAACACTCCGAACCCGTGCCAGCGGGCCGCGAGCATGAAGTTGTCGCCGTGCTGCGCCCCGAAGAGGTCGAGATCGTCGCGACACGCGAGCAGCTCACGTCCAACTACCTCGCGCGCGGCGCGGTCGAGGAAATCGTCTTCACCGGCGCGCTCGAGCGCCTGCGCGTTCGCCTGCTCGACGAGCCGAGCGCGGCGCAGTTGTTAGGTCCGTCGGGCAACGGTGATGCCCGTCTCGAGATCACGCGCACCCAGCACGAGCGCCGTGCGTTGCCGCTTGCCCAGGGAGCGCAGATCGCGATTGGTGCACGCCGCCTGCACGTGTTGCCGACGCCCTTGTCGAGCTTCCTGGCCTGCGCCGCCACCGAGGCGCAGGCCGCAGCGCTCGCGCAGGAACCCTTGCTCGAGAGCTTGTCGACGCGCATGAAAACGCGAGTGGGTTTGCGCGCCATTGCGCCAGCGGCTGAGGCCGCAGGCCAACCGACCCAGCCGTTCGCGGGCGTCGCCGCCATCGCCGGGGGTGCCGATGCCGCCGCGACCGTGGAGTGGCTGCTGCGCCATGGCGCGGCCGAAGTGCTGGTGCTGCCGCGCAATGCGCCGAGTCCCACGCGCGTCTACATTCACTGGACCGACGAAGCGGCGCGGCGCGCGACGCTGGCAGTGGCCGCGAGCCTTTTGCGGCACGTGTCGGCGGAAGCCGTGTACCTGGGCATCGTGCCCGAAGGCCGGCCGGGGAGCGGGCGCGCGGCACCGATGCGCGCGCTGCTCGACGCGCGCTCGGACGCCCAGCAGCATCACGGGCTCGAGATGCGTACTGAGCTCGCCATCGGCGAGACAGTGGCCGAGCTCACGCGCAACCTGTCCACGGGCAGCGCACAGATGCTGGTGCTCGGCATCACCGATATCCCGCACGCGGGCAGCGCCTATCGCAGTTTGTTGGCCGCACAGCCCGGCTGGCCGGTGCTCATCGTCTATCGGCCTCCCGAGCATCGCCCGGCATCCGAGGTCGTCGCAGCGGGAACGGCCGCATGAAGAACGTCGGGCAGCGCGAGCCCAACGTCATTCCGGGGTTCGGGATCACCCTGGGATTCACCACGTTTTTTCTGTCGGCGCTCGTGCTGCTGCCGCTGTCCGCCATGGTCATCAAGACGGCCGGCATGGACTGGTCGCGCTTCGTCGAAGTGATCGCCAGCCCGCGCGCTCTCGCTTCCTACCGGTTGTCGTTCGGCGCGTCGCTGGTTGCCGCCTGCGTGAACATGGTCTTCGGCTTCGCGCTCGCCTGGACGCTGGTGCGTTACGAGTTTCCGGGCCGCAAGCTGGTCGACGCCATCATCGACATGCCGTTCGCGTTGCCGACGGCGGTGTCGGGCATCGCGCTCACCACCATCTTTGCCGCCAACGGCTGGATTGGTCAGTATCTGGAGCCGCGCGGCATCTTCGTCGCTTATACGCCGCTCGGCATCACCGTGGCGCTGACCCTCATCGGCATGCCCTTCGTCGTTCGAACCGTGCAACCCGCGTTGCAGGAGGTGCAACGCGATCTCGAGGATGCGGCCGAGACGCTCGGCGCCGGCCGTTTCTATGTATTTCGCCGCATCATCGTCCCGACGGTGCTGCCGGCGCTGCTGACCGGCTTCACGCTGGCGTTCGCGCGCGCGGTCGGTGAATACGGCTCGGTCATCTTCATCGCCGGCAACAAGGCATTGAAGACCGAGATCACGCCACTGCTCATCGTGATCCGGCTGGAGGAGTTCGACTATGCCGGCGCTGCGGCACTGGGCTTCGTCATGCTGGTGATTTCCTTCGTGATGCTGCTGGCCATCAACCTGATCCAGGTGTGGGGCCGCAAGCGCATGATGGTGAGCAGATAACGCCATGGCGGGTCCATCCACCCATGCTGACGTCGCCGCCGAGCTAGCTACCCGCCCGGGGCATGCCACGCTGCGCTCGACGCTGGTGCGCTGGTTGCTGATCACCGTCTCGCTCACGTTCCTCGGCGCTTTGCTCGCCGCGCCGCTCGCGGCCGTTTTCGCCATGGCGCTCGAGAAGGGCTGGGGCGCCTATTTCGGCAGTTTCGCCGACCAGGACACACGTGCCGCGATCCGTCTGACGCTCACTACCGCTGCCATCGTCGTGCCGTTGAACACGATATTCGGCATCACCGCCGCCTGGTGTATCGCCAAGTTCGAATTTCGCGGCAAGAGCATCCTCATCACGCTCATCGACCTGCCACTGGCGGTCTCGCCGGTGGTGTCGGGCCTGATCTACGTGCTGCTCTTCGGCCTCAACGGCTGGTTCGGCGCCTGGCTGCAAGACCATGAAATCAGCATCGTCTATGCACTGCCCGGCATCGTGCTCGCCACCATGTTCGTGACGTTCCCGTACGTGGCACGCGAGCTCATTCCGCTCATGCAGCAGCTCGGCAACGACGAGGAGGAGGCGGCCATCACGCTCGGCGCCGGCGGCTGGTTCACGTTCTTCCGTGTTACGCTGCCGCGCATTCGCTGGGGCCTGATTTACGGCGTAATTCTCTGCAACGCGCGCGCCATGGGCGAGTTCGGCGCCGTTTCCGTGGTCTCCGGCAACATCCGCGGCCTGACTAACACGATGCCCCTGCAGATCGAATCGCTGTACAACGAGTACAACATGGTGGGTGCGTTCGCCGTGGCTTCGCTGCTGTCGCTGCTCGCGGTGGCCACGCTCGTGATCAAGACGCTGGTGGAAGGGCGGGCGGGGTACCGGCGCCGATGAAGCGCAACAGCCTCGGGTGGTGGCTCGCGGCCAGCAACGTGGCCATCGTGCTGCTGGTGGCCGCCGGTATTTCCTACTTCGCGATCGACATGCTGCGCGGCCTCGCCGACAGCCAGCAGAAAATTCGCGTGCAGCTCGCAGGCGCCAATGCCCGCGCCGAGATCAACCGCATGGCCGAGGACACGCTCACCTACGCGCGCGTGCTTGCCGAACGGCCGCCACTGCGGCGCCTGATCGCCGAGCCCGGCCGCCAGGGTCTCGCGCCATTCCTGCGGCGCTTCTGCGAAACCTCCGAGCTCGATGCCTGCGCTGTGTTCGACGGCGCGCAGGTAGTCGCGTCGAGCGGTGCCGAGTTGCCGTGGTCGCAGCTGTTTGCGCTTTCCGAGGAGCAGGGTGAGCGATTCATGGCCGTTCCGGCCGGCACGCAATTCTCGGTGGTCGGCGCGGTGTCCAAACTACCCGGACAGTACAGCTCGTTCAGCGTCATGGTGGCGCACCTGCTCGATGATTCGCTGGCGCAGGTCCTGGCCGAACACAGCGGCCTGCCGGTGCGCCTGGTCAACTATCGCGCCTTCAACGCCACGCCTGACAACGAATTCACGTCGCTGCATTCGCAGGCGCTCGCCGATGGACGCTTTGCCGTGCAGCGCATCGACGGCCTCGACCTGTACGCCTCGAGCTTTCCGGTGTTCTCATCGAGCGGCGAGGGCATCGCGCTGATCGAAACCCGCGCTTCGGCCGCCGAAACCGACCAGGCCGTGAGCACGCTGATCTGGCGCCTCATAGTCACCGCCTTCGTATTCGCATTGCTCGCGCTCATCGCCGGGGTGTTGTTAGGCTGGCGCGTCACCAGACCGACCGAAGCGCTCACCGACGCCGCGGTGCGGCTGGGCCAGGGTGATTTCGCCACCTCCATCCCGACCGCCGGTCCGGCCGAGATCGGCCAGCTGGCGCGCACCATGGATGACATGCGCCGCAACCTCGTGGAGCTCAACTCCGAGCTGCGGCATCGCGAGGCGGAAGCCCAGGTGGTGCTCGAAGCGGTGGTGGAGGGCGTTTACGCCGTCGACCAGGAACGCAATATCCGCTATCTGAACCCGCAGGCGGCGCGCTTGTTAGGCGTCGAGGCGCAGGAGGCCATCGGCAAATTCTGCGGCGATGTGCTCAAACCCACAGGTCCAGGCGGCACCCGGCCTTGCGCCACCACGGCGTGTCCCATCCTGCGCGCGCGCCAGGCGGGTAGTGCGCAGGCGGTCGAGCGGTTGCAGACCAGCTCGGGTACGCGGCAGACCGTCATCACCAGCTCGCGCATCGTCAACGGGATGCAGGTGCAGGTCTTGCGCGACGAAACGGAGCTGGAAGGAGTGCGCCGCGCGCGTGACACGGTGCTCGCGAATGTCTCGCACGAATTCCGCACGCCGCTGGCCGCGCAGCTCGCCTCCATCGAGCTGCTGCGCGAGGGACTGAAAACAGCACCACAAGAGCAGCTCGAAGAACTGGTGCTGTCGCTCGAGCGTGGCACGCTGCGGCTCACGCGCCTGATCGACAATCTTCTCGAGAGCGTCCGCATCGAGTCGGGACAGCTCGATGTGCGCCGGCAGAGTATCGAGATCGGCGACGTGGTCGACGACGCGCGCGTGCTGGTAGAAGCACTGCTGCGGCAGCGGCGCCAGCCGCTGGAGGTGGACGTGCCAGCGGGGCTCGAGCTCCAGGGCGATGGCACGCGCCTGACTCAGGTGTTCGTCAATCTCATCGCCAACGCCAGCAAGTTTGCGCCCGAAGGCGCGCCGATTCGCGTTGGGGCGGTGAGCGAAGGCGGCGTCGTCAGCGCGTGGGTCGAGGATTCGGGTCCGGGTCTGCCCGAAGGCGACACGGTAGGCATATTCGAACGTTTCAAGCGCGGTGGCTCGCAGGAACCGGAGCCGGGCGGTTTGGGATTGGGATTGTGGATCTCACGCTCGATCGTCGAACGCCACGGCGGCAGCATCACGGCCGGCCGGACGTCCGAAGGCCGTACCCGCTTCACGCTGACGCTGCCGGTGGAACCCGCGCCGGTGCGTGCATCATGAAAATTTTGATCGCCGACGACGACCTCGACTTGCTGGGACTGGTGGCCTATTCCCTGTCGAACGCCGGATACCTGGTGGTGAAAGCCAGCGACGGCCACGCCGCGCTCGCCACGTTCGACGCCGAATCGCCGGACTTGGTGATACTCGACATCAATATGCCGGGAAGTTCGGGTTTCGAAGTGTGTACCGCGATTCGTGCCCGCGGCGACGTGCCCGTCATGATGCTCACGGCGCGCGGCGAGGAGCAGGACCTGGTCAAGGCGCTCGAGCTCGGCGCCGACGACTACCTCACCAAGCCGTTCAGTCCGAAGACTTTGTTAGCGCGCGTCAAGGCGCTACTGCGCCGCGCCAGCGCCGATCGCGCGCATGCGCCGCTGTCGGCCGGGCGCGTGGCGCTCGATCTGGAGGGCTACTCGGTACGAATTGGCGGTGGCGAGCCGATCACGCTCACCAAGCTCGAGCTGCGGCTCATGCAGATGCTGCTGGCCCAGGCTGGCCGCGCGGTCAATTCCGATCGCCTGCTGGTGCAGGTATGGGGCCATCGCGGCTCAGGCGACCGGCAGCTGCTCAAGCAGCTCGTGCACCGGTTGCGCCACAAGATCGAAGCGAATCCGGCGGTCCCACAGGTTCTGCAGACAGCGGCGCCGTCGGGATACAAGTTGGTGGTGGACTAAGAGCGGCGTGGAAACGGGGAGGCGGCTGGATGGGAGTGGGAGGTGGAGTTGCTGGATCGCTCAGGGTCGAGAGCTCGCTGCTGAGCGCGCCGGACGGCGTTCGCTCGCGCGAGGCTGCGCGCCAGAGCTGTCAGCGATCAATTGCGATCAGCGCAAAACGAGCGAGTAGATAAGAACCACCAAAGAGGAGCTGCGCGCTGATCGCCTCGCGCTCGCCGCTCAGACGCTCGCTCTCGACCCTGAGCGATCCAGCAACGCCAGCTCACACTTCGATGGAGCCGCGTGCCCGTTTACTCGTTGGATGAGATCGGAGCCGCACGGAAGGTTGCTCGCGCGAGCTTTCCGACTTGCGCTCTTCTCTCCGCTAGCCGTCGCACACCACACCGGCTTGCTAGAAGGATCCTCTCTCTCCACGTGCGTGGGCGCGCGAGGATGTTCGGGTGGAATGTTCCAGGCGCGAGCGTGTGAGCGGCGCAGCGCGGGGCGATCAGCGCGCAGGTACTCTTTGGTGGTTCTTATCTACGTGCTCGTTTTGCGCTGATCGCTATCGACCGCTGACAGCTCTGGCGCGCAGCCTCGCGCAAGCGAACGCCGTCCGGCGCGCTCACCAGCGAGCGCCTGGAACCTTCCACCCGAACATCCCCGCACACCCACGCACAGTGAGCCGCGTCCCGGTTTCCTAGCAAATCAGGAATGTCCCCATTTCTCACTTCGCCGCACCGGTTTGTATCTGATCGAACACTCCGCCCGCGGCGAAATGCTCCTTCTGAGCGACCTTCCATCCGCCGAAGTGATCGATGCGCACCAGCTCGACGCTCGCGAACTGACTGGCGTATTTCGCGGCGATGGTGGCGTCGCGCGGGCGGTAAAAATGACGCGCCGCTATCTCCTGTCCCTCCGGCGTGTAGAGAAACTCCAGGTATGCCTGGGCAACCGCGCGTGTGCCTCGCCGCAGGACCACCTTGTCGACCACTGCGACCGACGGTTCGGCGAGCATGGTGATCGACGGCACGACGATCTCGAACAGTCCGCCGCCGTGCTCCTTGCGTGCGAGGTGCGCCTCGTTCTCCCACGAGATGGCGACGTCGCCGATGCCGCGCTGGGCGAACGTCGTCAGTGCGCCGCGCGCGCCAGTGTCGAGGACCGGCACGTGCTGAAAGAGCTCACGCACGAATTCCCGCGCCTTGTCCGCATTGCCGCCAGGCTGGCGCTCTGCCCAGGCCCAGGCTGCCAGATAATTCCAGCGCGCCCCGCCGGAAGTCTTGGGATTGGGTGTGATGACCTGGACGTCGCCGCGCACGAGATCGCCCCAGTCATGAATCTTCTTCGGATTTCCGGCGCGGACCAGGAACACGATCGTGGACACATAGGGCGCGCTGTTGTGCGGCAGGCGCTGTGCCCAGTTGAGCGGCAGCAGCTTGCCCCGCTCGGCGATCGTGTCGATGTCGCCGCCCAGCGCGAGCGTCACCACGTCGGCAGGCAGCCCGTCGATGACCGCGCGGGCCTGGCGCCCGGAGCCGCCGTGTGACTGATTGATGCGCACGTCCTGCCCGGCGGTCGCTTTCCAATGTCTGGCGAATGCGGCGTTGACGTCTGAATACAGCTCGCGTGTCGGGTCATACGAGGCGTTGAGCAGGGTTACCTCGCTCGCCGGTCCGCCGCCGCCGCAGGCGGTGAGCATCAATGCCGCGCACAGACCGCCAACGCCTGCTCGAATTCCGCTTCTCGACATGCCCGGCTCCAGCGCAAAAAATGCGGAGCGGAGCCTAGCAGCAAAGCCCGAGCGTGTGGGATCGGCGTGAGTTCAGCGGGTGCGGCTGCTGCGGCCGGCGCGCATTTCCGCACTGAGCCGCGCCGCCAGGCGCGACGCGCGCTCGCGCCGCTCGGGAACCGCGGTCGCCTCCCAATCGCGCGACCTGAGCCATGGCCCGAGGTAGTACAACCTATCTACCGGCGAGCCGCAGCGCCGCATCGATCATCGTGAGGCCGCTGCCCACGAGCAGCACGCTGCCGATGTCCTGGTGCGCGCCTGAACCGATACTCCATGGGTCGCGAACATAGCGCTCGCTGGCGGCCGGCGGCGCAAGCTCGGGCAGGCAGGCCGGCGGCGCGTTGCCGGTCGCCAGCACGACATCGCCGGCACGCAAGGCGCTGCCATCGTCGAGCCACAGTGACCAGTGGCCGCCATCGCGGTGCAGCTGCAAGGCGCTGGCACGGTGGTGGATGCATTCGACATTCGCGGGGGCGCCGGCGCGGGCCTGCGCGAATCGCGTGCGCAGATAGTCGCCATACACCTGCCGCGGTAGATAGTCGCCACCCTGCGCCTCGATGCCCTGGCCGCGCACGAAGTCGAGGAAATCGTGCGGCGTTGCGCCGTCGAGCGACATCTGTCCCGCGGCCACGTTGAGCGGATACGGGGAGTCGCGCGCGGCGTAAGCCACCCCCGCGCCGATCTCCCCGCGCGGATCGACGAGCACGATGCGCAGCGCACCCGGCGGAGCCGCGCGCGCTGTCTGGCGCAAGAGGTGGATGGTTACCGCCGTGCCGCAAAATCCCGCACCAACAATGACGATGACGTTTTCCGTCTGCGCCCCATCCGCGCTCGACGTCGCGCGCGCGGCACTCACCGCTTCGTGGCTTCTCACCTGCATGCGCGGCAGTATCGGCAGGTCCGGGTGACGGGGTCGATTCCCGGACGGTTTGAAAATGGTTATGTCGGCATCACCCTCGCACTTTTGGTCGAATGGCCAGTCTCATCCCGGTGGGCGATCATGCCCGCGTAAGTCAAGGAGTGCCTGCATGCGTTCGAGCCCCCGCGACCTCCTGGCACTCGCAACTCTGGCGTTGTCGTTCAATCTGGCAACGCAGGCCGCGCCTGACAAAATGCAAGCTGCCGAGGTGGGTGAAGGCGGGCGGCTCTCCGTGCAGATCCGGCCGGTCCCGCAACCCGGCGCGGGCGAAGTACTCATCAAAGTGCGCGCGGCGGGAGTGAATCCGGTTGACTGGAAAAGCGCGTTGCGGCGCCTCGGCATGGTGCCCGGCACGGATGTCGCCGGAATCATCGACACCCTGGGTCAGGGCGTCACGGGCTGGAAAGTCGGCGATGAGGTGCTCGGGTTTGCGCGCCAGAGCGGCAGTTACGCCGAGTACGCCGTGATTCCCGTCGCGAGCCTCGCGAAAAAGTCGCGCTCCATGACTTTCGCAGAAGCCGCCGGCGTGCCCATCGCAGCGGAGACCGCCTATCGCGCACTGCACGAAGCCGGCCAGGTCGCGCGCGGCCAGACGGTGCTCATCCATGGCGCCGCGGGTGGCGTCGGTTCGGCCGCCGTGCAGATCGCCAAAGCGGCGGGCGCGCGCGTGATCGGCACGGCCTCGCCTAACAATCATGACTTCCTGCGCTCGATCGGCGTCAATCAGGTCATCGATTACCGCAGCCAGAAATTCGAAGATCTGGTGAAGGACGTCGACCTGGTGTTGAACACGGTGGACGCGGCCACCAACGCGCGTTCCATTGGTGTCGTGCGGCCGGGTGGCGTGCTGGTGTCCATCGTGGGGCCGCCAAACGGTGCGGCCTGCGCGGCGGCGAAGATCCGCTGCGCGCGTCCCGACCGGAACACCGGCGCGTCGAATGCGGACCTGCTCGCTCAGGTGGTGAAGCTGGCCGACGCCGGAAAATTCAAGGTATTCGTTGAAAGCGAATTTTCGCTGACTGACGCAACGAAAGCCTGGGACAAGAACCGCGAAGGACATACTCGCGGCAAGCTCATCATCAAGGTGGCGGAAGGGCCGGCGATGAAGCATCGGTAGCCGCCCGGAGGGAGGGGTCATGAAGAAGAGAATCGCGCGGGCGACGCTTCTGGTCGCGCTCGGAACGTTTCGCGTCGATGCGGGCGCTGCAACCACGCTTGAAAACGCCGCGCAGGTACTGGGCGTCGCAAGTATCCAGAGCCTCGAATTCGAAGCCGGCGGAAAGTATTTTCAGTTCACGCAGGCGCCGGCTCCGGATCTGCCCTGGCCACCGTTCACCGTCGATGGCTATGTGGCGACGCTCGACTACGCGCGCTCGGCGGTGCACGCGAAATACCATCGTGTACAGGTGCAGGAAAACGGCCGTGGACGGCCGCATGCCGAGGCGCTCGTGGATCAGTACGCGGTCGAAGGCGTCAGCTGGAACCTGCTGCCAACTCCCACGCCCATCCCTGCCAATCTCGCCGAACGCAATGCCGAGCTCTGGGCATCACCACAAGGATTCATCAAGGCGGCGCTGGCCAGCGGCGCGTCGGTGAGGAACGACCAGGGTGGCGCGTGGGTCAGGTTCAGGCTCGGCAAGCATCCCTATGAAGGGCGCATTGACGCTCGAGGCGAAGTCACGCTGGTGCGCACGTTCATGGATTCACCCGTGCTAGGCGACACACCGATCGAGTGGCGGTATCACGACTATCGTCATTTTCCTGGCGACTTTGGCGGCGTCCATTTTCCGGCGCGCATCGAGCGCCGTGTGGCAGACCTTCCATGGTACGAGCTCACGGTCAGTGCAGTGCGCATCAACAACGCCGTGCCGTTTTCGATTCCCGGGGAAGTCGCGGCCAATCCCACGCCGGCGATGGGCAAGGTGGAAGTGACGGCGCTCGCCTTAGGCGTGTTCCGCTTGGGCGGCGGTTCGCACAACAGCGTGATTGTCGAGCAGCAGGACGGCATCGTGGTCATCGAGGCGCCGCTCAACGAAGAGCGCTCCGATGCGGTGATTGCCAAGGTGCGCGAGCTGTTTCCCAAGGCGAAGATTCGGCGCGTGATCAACACGCATGCTCATTTCGATCATGCGGGTGGATTGCGGACCTTCGTCGCCCGGGGCGCGACGGTGGTCACCCATGAGCGCAACGCGAGCTACTACGAGCGCGTCTGGAAGGCGCCGCGCACGCTGAAGCCCGACCGCCTGTCGAAGTCGAAACGTAAACCGCGCTTCGAGACGTTCACGGCGAAGCTCGTGCTCGAAGACGCCGCGCGTCCGATCGAAATCCACACCATCGAGGGCAGCGGGCACAACGATGCGTTCGCGCTCGTCTATCTTCCGGCGCAGAAAATACTGATCGAAGCCGATGCGTGGACACCCACTCCACCAGGCGCCAGGCCACCGGCCGTGGTCAATCCGCTGTGGATCAACCTCTACCGCAACATCGAACGACTGAACCTCGACGTGCAGCGCATCGCACCGTTGCATGGCGCCGTGCAGGGCATTGCCGACCTGCGTGCGGCGATCGAATGAGGGCGCTGATGGCCACGGTCAGCCCAGCATCGTGGAAGTTGCGCCCAGGAAGGCGCACGCCACCAGTGTCCGCGCAAGGGTCCATTTCAGCGCGAACAACAACGTCAGGGCGACAGCGGTCAGCAACGCGGGCGTAATCTGCAGGGTCGACCAGTCCGGCAGGCCATAGCGCCCGAGTCGGGCGAACAGCACGTGCGAGGCGAACCACAATGCGAGATTGGCGATGACCCCGACTACCGCCGCGGTGATAGCCGAGAGGGCGCTGGAAAGTGCGGCGTTGCCGCGTAGTGCCTCGATGTAGGGCGCACCGAGAAAAATCCACAGGAAGCAGGGCACGAACGTGACCCACACGGTGAGTACCGCACCGAGGACTCCCGCCAGCAATGGGTGGTCGCTGCCCGCGGCCTGATAGGCAGCGAGGAACCCCACGAACTGCAGCACCAGGATCAATGGTCCGGGCGTCGACTCTGCGAGGCCAAGACCATCGAGCATCTGCGCCGGCGTCACCCAGGAAAAACGTTCCACCGCTTGCTGGGCCACGTAGGCGAGCACGGCGTACGCGCCGCCGAAGGTGACAACGGCCATCTTGCTGAAAAACACGCCGAGCTGCGTGTATGTACTGGCAGCGCCCAGCAGCGCCGCGCACAGCAGGACTGGCGCAAACCATAGCGGCAGCCACAGGGCGAGTAGTTTGAGGCTGCGTCTGACCGAAGGCTGCGCACGGCCAAGCTGGCCTGAGTCGATGGCCAAAGGTGAAGATGCGTCGGTCGCGTGTGGGTTGGCGAGCGTCGCGGCGAATGAGCGCGGGCCGAGGCGCGCGCGCAGATAGCCGGCCAGTCCCGCGCCAAGCACGATGAGCGGAAAGGGCAGACGAGCGAACGCGATGGCAATGAAGGCCAGCAACGCGATCCAGCGCTCGGCCGGGCTTTTCACTGCGCGCCGGCCGATGCGTATCACTGCCTCGATCACGAGCGCGATTACCGCGGCCTTGAGGCCGAGAAAAAGGCCTTCCATGAGCGGGTGCTGTTGCCACAGCACGTAGATGACCGACAACGCCATGATCGCGAGGAACCCGGGCAACACGAACAGGATTCCCGCCACGAGCCCGCCGCGCGTGCCGTGCAGCAGCCAGCCGATATAGGTGGCGAGTTGCTGGGCTTCCGGGCCCGGAAGCAGCATGCAATAGCTGAGCGCGTGCAGAAAGCGCGGCTCGTCGAGCCAGCGTTTCTCCTCGACGAGGACGCGGTGCATGACGGCGATCTGTCCGGCGGGTCCGCCGAACGACAAAAGGCCGATGCGCGCCCAGGTGCGCGTGGCCTCGAGAAAGGACACGGGAACATTCGTCAAGGCATCAACGCCGCAGCCTGTGGCGCTGGAATGCTAACCGGACTTCATGGCCGGCGCGTGATGCGGGGATGATCGAACCGCGAACATCCCCCGGCGTCTCGGCTACCCTTGAGGCAGCTCATGGACACCCGGGAACACCACTGCCACACGCCACGCCTCGACGCCGGCAATCCGCTCGCGGAGCGCAACGTCCGGCGTGCGATGTGGCTCACCGCCACCATGATGGTGGTCGAGATCGCCGGCGGCTGGTGGTTCAATTCGATGGCGGTGCTCGCCGACGGCTGGCACATGAGCTCGCACGCGCTGGCACTTGGGTTGTCCGCGTTCGCCTACTCATTCGCGCGCCGCCATGCTGGCAACAGGCGTTACGCCTTCGGTACTTGGAAAGTAGAAGTGCTGGGCGGGTACAGCAGCGCCATGTTCCTGCTCGGGATCGCGGCACTCATGACCTGGCAGTCGATAGAGCGGCTCGTGACGCCGCAGGCGATTCACTACGATGAAGCGATCGTGATCGCCGTCGTGGGCTTGTTCGTCAACCTCATCTGCGCGTGGTGGCTGCGCGGCAATCACGGTCACGATCACGCGCACGAGCTTGATCACGCTCACCATGACCTCAACGTGCGCGCTGCATACGTGCACGTGCTCGCCGACGCGGTGACCTCGGTCCTCGCGATCTTCGCGTTGCTCGGCGGGCGGTTCCTCGGTGCGGCCTGGCTCGATCCGGCGATGGGACTGGTGGGTGCCGTGCTGGTGGCGGTGTGGGCCTGGCGGCTGCTGCGCGATTCGGGACGCGTCCTTCTCGATGCGGAGATGGACGCGCCGGTCGTGGCCGAAATTCGCGAGGTGATCGAGAGCGGCACAGTGCCGGCGCGTATCACCGATCTTCATGTGTGGCGCGTCGGACGCGCCAAATACGCGGTCGTCGTCAGCATCGCCACGAATTCCGGCGAGAGCGGCGAATACTTCCGGCGCGCGTTGTGCGTGCACGAGGAGCTCGCGCACATCACGGTGGAAATCGAACCTGTCCCGCGTCAGAGCCAGGTCACGCGATCATGAGGACCGCACGCCCCGTGTTAGGTTACGTCCCAACGGCGATCACGACACCGAGCATGGAGAGACGATGAGGGCACTGACACTGGCGGTTGGCGTGATCGCTGCACTCGTGACGACTTCGGCGCTGGCGGCGGATGATCGGGCGCGCGCGAAACGCATTGGCGCGCGCTGCTGGCAGGACGTGCGCGTGCTCGCCGATGACAAGATGGAAGGCCGGCGTGCCGGAAGTCCGGGTCATCGGCGCGCGGCGCAATTCGTCGCGGACGGTTTCCGCAAGGCCGGCCTTACGCCCGGCGCGGGCGGCTATCTACAGGAAGTGCGGCTCGAGTCGCGAAAGGTCGTCGAGTCCAACTCGTCGCTCAAGCTGCGGTCGGCGGGGCCGGAGCGCCCACTCGAGCTCGGTGACGACGCTGCGCTGATGCTTCGCGGCGACATCACGCGCGACATCGAGGCGCCACTGGCGTTCGTGGGTTACGGGCTCGTGCTGCCGCAATACGGAATCGACGATCTGCGGGGACTCGATCTCAAGGGCAAGGTCGTGGTCATGTTCAACGCGGTGCCGGCGTCGCTGCCGGGTTCCGCGGGTGCCCATTTTGGTTCCGCCGCGGAGCGCTGGAAGGTCTACAAGGCGGCTGGTGCCGTCGGTGTCATGCTCATACCGAACCCGCACGCCATGGATCTGCCATGGGAACGCGCGATGGAGAACCGTCTCGAGCCGTCCATGGTGCTCAAGGGTGGCGAAGACCTCTATGCCGGCTTGCGCCTGGGGGTCATGTTCAATCCGGCGCGCTTCCCGCTGTTGCTCGACGGTACCGGGCGTAACGCCGATGAGCTGCTGGCGCTGCTCAAAGAGAGAAAGCCGCTGCCGCATTTCGATCTTGCGACGAGGATCGCCGCCACCGTCGACGCGCAGGTGGCTGAGCTCAGCTCCGAAAACGTCATCGGCGTCATCCCGGGATCCGATCCCGCATTGCGCGATGAATTCGTCGTGCTGAGCGCGCACCTCGACCATCTGGGTATCAGGCGCGAAGTCCAGGGCGAAGTCGCGGATGATCGGGTGTTCAACGGCGCCGTCGATAACGCCGCGGGAATCGCGGTGCTCATGCAGATCGCGCGAGATCTGCGCAGGAAGAAGGCTCCGCGGCGCTCGGTGGTCTTCGCCGCCGTGACCGCCGAAGAGCTCGGACTCCTCGGTTCGCGCGCGTTCGTTGCCGACGCGAAGTCACGCGGCCAGCGAATCGTGGCGAACATCAACACGGATATGTTCATGCCGCTCTTTCCCATGGAACAGGTGCTCGTGTTCGGACTCGAGGAGTCCGATCTTGGCGAAGACGCGCGCGCGATTGCGCGCGAGCTCACCATCGAGGTTCAGACGGATCCGCAACCGCAGCGCAACCGCTTCATTCGCAGCGACCAATACAGCTTCATCCGTGTCGGGATCCCCGCGCTCGCGCTCAAGATCGGCTACGGCGAGGGGTCGCCGCAGGCCGAGCTCGACCGAATATGGCTGGCCGAGCGCTATCACTCAGTTTCCGATTCCCCGGATCAGCCGGTGGACCTCACCGCCATCGGCAACTACGAAGAATTCATGAAGCGGCTGGCGTTGCGGGTTGCGAATCGAATGGAGGCGCCCCGCTGGTACGAGAGCAGCGTCTTCGCCAGGCTCGCGGAGCACTGACCTCGGGAAACGGACCATCGCAAGTGTGAGATGAGCCTTTTGGAGGCGAGACGTCGCGTATCGAAACGACCACCAATATGGGAGTTCGATCATGAGACGTTGCATCCAACTAAAAACCTGGGGCCTCTCCGGTCTCCTTGCTGTGCTGGCCGCCTGTGGCGGGGGATCCGACAATCCGGCCCCGTCACCACCACCCCCACCTCCGCCACCCCCCGTTCCGGCCGCGGCACTGACGATCAGCCCTGCCAGCGCCACGGTTACGGCCGGCGGCAGCACGACGACCACGGCGACCGTCACTCGCAGCGGCGGCTTTGCCGACGCGGTCACCATTGCCGGGACCGGTGCGCCGGCGGGCGTCACCGTGACCGGGGGAGTGATCGCGGCAGGCGCCGCGACGCAAAGCGTCACCATCGCCACAGAGACGACCGCCGCGGCGGGCGCCGTCACCGTGACTGTCACCGCCAGCGGCACCGGTGTGACCATCTCGCCTGCGAGTTTTGTACTCACCATCAACGCTGCGCCGCCGGCGGTGGACTCCGATGGCGATGGCTTGCCCGATGCCACCGATCCGGACGATGACAACGACAGCGTGCCGGACGTGACCGACGCGTTTCCCCTGAACCCGGCGCGTTCGACGGCCATCCAGCCCGCATTCCCCAAGGTCGCGGGGATCTATCAACTGCCCGATTATCCATCGACCGATCAGTTGGCCTGGGTGCTCGCGCAACTCGCCGCCACACAGACGACGCTCGCCGATATCAACGCGCACTTCACGCCGCAGGCGTTGACCGCGACTTCAGCGGCGCAATGGCAATCGTTGTTCCAGACCATGCGCACGCGCGCGCCAAACGCCCTGGTCGTGGACCTGGTCGCCGCGACGCCGGTTTCGGTGACGGCGCTGATCGGTACGCCCGGCAGCAACGCTACCGGGATTTATTTTTCGCTCACGACGACTTACGGTACCGGGCTCATCAATTCGCTGAGTGCTAACAACTTCGCGCTGAATGGCAGCCTGCAGTACGCGGCAGACAGTTCGCTGACCCTGGCGCAGGCGGCCGACAAGTTCCAGACGCTGGCGCCGCAGAACTCCTTGCTGGTGGCCGAGATCGTCGACAACCAGTGCGTGGCGATCGAGCAGCGCAGTGGCACGACGGCGCGCGGCACCGGTTCGATCTTCAAGCATTGGGTACTGGGAGCGCTCGGACAGGCCATCGAAGAGGGCGACATCGATCCTTCGACAGCCGTTCCTCTGGTCGCCGCTGAAAGGGTGATGGCGGGCACCGTCCTCGGAGCCGAACCCACGGGCGCTTCGATTCCGCTGCGCGATATGGCCACGATGATGATGGGCAACAGCGACAACACTTCCACGGATCATCTGCACGAGCTCGTGGGCCGCACCCGCGTGGAAGCCATGCTGACGCAGTTTCATCACGCGTCGCCGGAGTTGATGACGCCGTTCCTGTCGGTCAACGAGCAGTTCCACCTGCTCATCGGAGTTCCACTCGTGGAGGCGCAGGGCTATGTGGATGGAACCGAGGCGCACCAGCGCAACTATCTCGAGACGATGCTGGCGCCGCGCGGCCCGTGGACCGGTACCGGTCCCAGCAATCTGTCTTTGTGGCTGCCAGTGTCGTGGCGCGCGAGCCCGATGGATGTGTGCAACGCATTCGCCGGCCTGCGTCAGTTCAACGATCAATCGGCGGCGTTCCAGCTCGTCGACCGGGCGCTGAGCTCCCAAGCTGCGCAGCCTTTCGTGCGAGACGAGTGGGAGCGCGTCTGGTACAAGGGCGGCAGCCTGGAGAGTGGCGCGGGGTACGTGGTGCTGACGCACTCCTGGATGATCGAGAGTGATGCCCGGGGCGCCTTCGTGGTCGTGGCCATGGCCAACAACCCGGCCGTGGGCGTCGATCAGTTCCAGGTGCAGTCGGTAACATCCAGAGTCCTGCAACTGGTCGACCAGGCGAATTGAGAATTACGGCACAGTCGGGCGCCTCTCGGCAGAGGCGCCCGCTTGCCTTGCTGGTGAGTGCGCCGACGTAGCAGCGCGTCGCGCCGCTAGCGAAGAAACGGAATTTTCACCGCCGCGAATCCGCGATCGACTGCCGGAAACAGATGCGAGGCGTCACGGATTTTCAGATCCGCGTCTTCTTCGCCATTGATGGCAACGTTGGCGAGAATGCCGACGCCGAGTCCTTCCCGCTCGGCACGACGATGGCGCGATGCCACCGGTAGCATGGCAGCCGCGCGCGGCCTGCGTGATGTTGAGATCGTTCTCGGCGACTGCGACCAGGTAGCGCAGCGGTAGCAACTTCATCGACTCGATCTCATCCCGGTTGGTGGGCCATCGGAGGCCGTGAGAGTGAAAACATGAGGGGGATCTTTTCAGCTCACTCACGGACCTCCGCGGCCCGGGTGAACAGTACGACGCCGCCGGCGTCGTCCCAACTAACTATTTCCTCTGTACAAATGCCATATCGGTATCACTGCGTCTGGATCTGGTCGAACGTGCCACCGTCGCCGAAGTGTTCCTTCTGCGCCTTGGGCCAGCCGCCGAAATCCTTGATGGTCACGAGCTCGAGCTTGGGGAACAGCTGCGCATGCTTCGCGGCAATCTGCGTATTGCGCGGCCGATAGTAGTTGCGTGCCGCGATTTCCTGGCCTTCGGGCGTGTACAGGTACTTGAGGTATTCCTCGGCGACGGTACGCGTGCCACGACGCAGCACTACCTTGTCGACCACGGCAACCGAAGGTTCCGCGAGGATGCTGACCGACGGGATCACGATCTCGAACTTGTCCGGGCCGAGCTCCTTGGTCGCGAGCCATGCTTCGTTTTCCCAGGAGATCGCCACGTCACCGATGCCGCGTTGCGCGAACGTCGTGGTGGAGCCGCGTGCGCCGGTATCGAGGACCGGCACGTTCTTGAACAGCTTGCGCACGAATTCCTTGGCGGTCGCGTCGCTGCCGCCGGGCTGCTTCTTCGCCCAGGCCCAGGCCGCGAGGAAATTCCAGCGTGCGCCACCTGAGGTTTTCGGGTTCGGTGTGATCACGCCGATGCCCGGGCGCGTGAGGTCGCCCCAGTCCTTGATGTTCTTCGGGTTGCCCTTGCGGACCAGAAAAACGATCGTCGAGGTATAGGGTGCGCTGTGATCCGGCAGACGCTCTTCCCAGTTCACGGGCAGTAGTTTGCCGTTGGCGGCGATCGCGTCGATGTCGGCGGCGAGCGCCAGCGTGACCACGTCGGCCGCGAGGCCGTCGATGACCGACCGTGCCTGGCGGCCCGAGCCGCCGTGTGACTGGTTGATTTTCACCGTGTCGCCGGTCTTCTTCTTCCAGTATTCGGCGAACGACTTGTTGAAATCGCTGTACAACTCGCGCGTCGGGTCGTACGAGACGTTGAGCAGCGTGACCTCAGCGGCCTGCGCGACGCTGCCGGCGCCACCGACGAAGACCGAGGCGGCCAGTGCGAGCAGCAGTCGGCGTTTCCAATTCGTGTCTGCCATGTCATTACTCCAGATGCTTCAAAAGTTGATCGCGAAGCGAGAGAGCAGGGCTTTCTCGTCGGCACGGTCGCCGGCGGCGGCGCCGCCTTCGAAGCTGGAGTTCTCATAATTGAGTGACAGCTTCACGGTGTTCCACGGGTACCAGTTCACGCCGACGCCGTATGCGGTCGCCTTGGACACGGCGCTGAGCGGATTCGCGAACGAGCTGGCGCCGCCCGCGAAGGTGTCGTCGTCGATATCCAGTTCGTGATACCGCGCCACGAGTTCCAGCGCGCCCCAGCCACTCTTGCCCACTTGGTAGGTGCTGCCGGGCGTGTATCCGCGGAAGGTTTCTTCTTCGCCGGTCACGAACCAGGAGAACTGCGCCTGCCACGCCGAGTGCGTCAGCGTGTCGGACCAGGTAGTTCCGCCGACCACACGCGAGACGTCCTGTTCGACCTGGGTGTATTCACCAAGCAATCCGAAGCTGCCGCGGTAGTAGTACAGCTGCGGTGCCAGGCGCAGGCGCTGGCCGTTCGCGAATGTCGCGTTGTTAGGCGTGACTCCCGTGGCGGTGTTGGCGCGATAGGCGAATACGCTCTGCTGTCCCGGCGAGCGGTACGCGGACAGCGCAGTGCTGGCGGCGCTGCCTCCCACGTCGATCCAGGTGGTGCCGATGCCGAATCCGAGGCCGCGCAGGTTGAAGTTGCTGGAGCTGACGAACGGCTGGAAGAACAGCCGCGCGGCATAGTCGCCGGCGGTGTCGGCTTCGACATCCGGAGCCGTGAGGTTGTCACTGCTCTGGCCGTCGGTGACGCCGTTGAAGTAGCCGACCTGGTAGCTCACCGCACCACCACCCAGATCGCCGGAAAGCTGCACGCCCAGATCGCGGTTCGGAACCAGCGCGGTGGGTAGAGCGCGCTCGATGAACCGGATGTCGGCGGAGCTTTGCAGCCGCTCGAGCCCCACCGGCGGTTTGAACTTGCCAACGGTCACCACGGCAGCCGGATTGAAACGCGCGGCAACGAACGCGTCGACGATCACCGAACGCCCGCCGGCGAAGTCCGGCATGAATTTGAAATCGAAGATGTTGCCGAAGGTGCCTTCGATGGTCGGACGCACGCGGCGCAAGATGAACGTGTCGGCGGTTTCCGGCACCGATTCGCCGCCGTATGTGCGCGCGTCGGCATGCAGCGTGCCGCGCAGGCGTATGAAGTTGCCGCCGTCGGCGGAACCGATCTGGAACCGCGAAGCGCTGGCCGTGATTCTCGGGGCGCTGGCAGTCGCGGCCTTGGCCGCTTCGTCCTGTAGCTCGAGCTTGCGTTCGAGGACCAGCAGGCGCTGCTTCTGTTGTTCGATCTCTTCTCTGAGATCGGTGTTGCCGTCGGTGGACGACTGCGCGTGCACCATCCCCGCAAATGGCAGCAGCACCGCGATTGACGCCCCCGCTGCTGCTCGCTTGAAATTCACTCTGGTTCTCCTGGTCATGTGGCCACAAGGCCAGGAGAGCTTAAGAACGTAGGGTTATACCGTCAGTCGAGGGCTGGTGACGTGGCGGTTATGCACCCAGTCGAGTTGGTTATGAACATATGAGCAATTGTCACTCAATGCTCGCGCAGCGCGGCGGCGTACTCGGAAAGGAGTCGCGCCGTGCGGCCGTTGTCACCGAGCGGCACGACGCGTCCACCCGCGCTCAGCGCGGCAAACAGTAGTTTGAGATCGTTGATCAGGCTCAGGCGTCCCGAGCGCTGCCGGCCCGGCGCGACGCGCCGCGAGGTTTCGCCTTCGAGGCCGCCGAGCGCCGGTCCCTGCGGTACGCCGCAAAACGGCGCAAGCCGAGCATCGAGACTGGCCGCGACGGTATCCGGAATGTGGTTTGTGCCGCTCATTTGAGGTCTCCTGGCGTGAAGTTGCGATGCATGCAATCTGCGCTAGAGTGCCAATCCGAACAAACGCGCTATCTGAAGCGCGCATAAGGAAAACTGACGTGACTGCCGCTTACGCCCGCCTGCCGCTCAATGCGCTGCGAGTCTTCGAGGCCGTGGCCTCCCGCCTGTCGTTTGCGGACGCCGCGGAAGCGCTGCATGTCACGCCGGCGGCGGTCAGTCAGCAGGTCAAATCCCTCGAGGATTACCTGCAGGTACAGCTGTTCAAACGGGCCGGAAGACGCATCGAGCTCACGGCCGAAGGCCAGCAACTTCTGCCGGGCGTCCGCCGCGGCCTCGATGAGCTCGAATCATCCATGCAGCACCTCAAACAGCATCGTTCCGAGGGGCCGCTGCAGATCACGCTGCTGTCGTCGTTCCTGCAACGCTGGTTGCTGCCGCGCATAGGCACCTTCAACGATCTGGATACGGGCGTGGAACTGCGGTTTCACACCGGCCGCGATCCGGTGGATTTTTCGCGCTCGGAAATGCACGTGGCCATCCGCATGGGACTCGGCAAATGGCCCGGACTGCACGTCGAAAAACTGCTCGATGAATGGGTGATCCCGATTTCTTCGCCATCGCTGCTCGCCAGGTTCGGTCCCGTGCCGCGCGGCGAAGACCTGCAGAAGTTCCCGCTGCTCGGCAGCATGGATGAGCCATGGCAGGCGTGGATCGAGAAAGGACAGGAAGGGCAGTGGCTGGCGCGCGCGCCCATCATCGATGACTCCGCCGGGGTCATCGCCGCGGCAGAGGAAGGCATCGGCTTTGCGCTCGCGCGCTGGTCGCTGGTGCAACGTTCTCTCGAGCAGGGGCGCGTCGTGCTGGCGGGTGACGCGCTGCTGCCGTTCCGCTTCTCCTACTACTTCGTGTGCCCCGAGCCTTATCTCGTGATGCCCAAGGTCAGGCGCTTCCGCGACTGGATTTTCGACATGGCCAAGGCATTTCCCAAGCCACACGATCTGTTCACGCCGCGCCAGGTGAAGAGCATCCCCCGAAAGGGATAGGCGTGGACATTCCTGCTTAAGTTTTGTTGATGCCGCATTCAGGCATCGCGTTTGTTAGTCGTGCCCGCGGCTCGCAATATGACGCACATGTCCTCAACCATTGTTCTCGATCAGGGAGTGGCAATCATGTGCATCGAAAGACTCGTTCGAAATTTCGGTTTCGCCCTCGTAGCCGTTGCGGTCGCCCTGGGTCAGCAATCGATCTTCGCCTAACCCCGTCAAGGCGCGGGCACGTTGAAAGCGTGCCCGCGCAAGGAGACTGCTTTTATGAGTGCCCAGACCTGCTTATCCGCCGCCAGCGCCAGCTCGTCCGACGCGCGCGCCGTGACGCGTGCCAGCAATGTGGAAGTGCGGCCGATATCGAGCTCGACCATGACCGAGCGGCCGGCATCGGGCGTGACGGACACCACTCGCGCCGGCACCACGTTGCGCACCGACAAGCCACGCGGCAATTCGGCAGCGACGATCACGTCGCGCGCCAACACCTGGATCTGGATTCGCTGACCCACCGCGGCGCCGTCGAGCTCCACCGTGACTTCGGCATCGCCGACGCGCACCGCGGCGAGACCGGCCGCATCGACACGCTCCACGAGGCCGGCGATCACCGCGCCCACGGAATCGGGCCCGACGATGGCGCGCAATTGCGGATCGCGGCTCACCGTGGCGATGTCACCCTCGGCGATCACGCGCCCGGCGTCGAGCAACACGACGCGCGTGGCCAGCCGCAGCACTTCATCGAACTGATGGCTCACATAGACTATGGGCATCGCGACGGTGTCGCGCAGACGCTCGAGGTATGGCAGGACTTCCTCGCGCCGCGCCAGGTCGAGCGAGGCCAGGGGCTCATCGAGCAGCAGCAGGCGCGGCTGCGCGAGCAGCGCGCGCCCCAGCGCCACGCGCTGCTTCTCGCCGCCGGACAACTCGTGCGGCCGGCGCGCGACGAGCTTCTCCAAGCCTAACAAGCCAACCACGTCGTCGAAAGTGATCGGCCGCGCCGCGTTGCGCGCAAGGCGCCGCGTGCCGTAGTCGAGATTGGCGCGTACCGACAAGTGCGGGAACAGCCGCCCGTCCTGGAATACGACACCCATGCGCCGATGCCGCGCATCGACCGACAGGTGGCGCAGGCCGTCGAACAGCAGATCGTCGCCCAGCATGACGCGTCCGCCGTCGGCCGGCAGAAGGCCGGCGATCAACGAAATCAGCGTCGATTTGCCGCAGCCCGAGCGTCCGAACAGCGCGGTGACGCCGGGCGTCGGCGCGCTGAACGCCACGTCGAGCGTGAAGTCGCCGCGGCGCTTGCGCAGCTCGACGCGTAGCATCAGCGACCCAGCCTGCGGCGCATGACGCGGCCCAGGAACTCTGAGATCAGCAGTCCGGCGAGTCCGAGCGACAACGAGATGATCGCGAGACGCGCGGCCAGCGCGTCGCCGTCGGGCGTCTGCAGCGCGGTATACAGCGCGAGCGGCAGCGTGCGTGTCTCGCCCGGGATGTTGGACGCGAAGGTAATGACTGCCCCGAATTCACCCAGTCCCGCCGCGAATGCAATGATTGCTCCTGCCAGGATTCCGGGGGCCATCAGCGGCAGCGTGATCGAGAGGAATCGGTCCATGGGGCCGGCACCCAGCGTACGCGCGGCGTCTTCGAGTCCGCGATCGACGTTCTCCAGCGAAATGCGGATCGCGCGCACCACCAGCGGGAAGGACATGACTGCCGTGGCCAAGGCCGCGCCTGTGCTGGTGAACGCCAGCCGGATGCCGAAGTGTTCGTACAGCCAGCCGCCGATGGGACCGCGCACCCCGAACAACACCAGCAATAGATAGCCAACGACCACCGGCGGCAACACCAGTGGCAGGTGCACGAAGGCGTCGAACAGCGTGCGCCCGGCAAAACGCGTGCGCGTCAGCAACCAGGCGACGGCGATGGCGAATGGCAGATTGAGCGCCACGCTGCGCGCGGCGATCGACAGGCTGAGCGCGACGGCTTCCGATTCTTCGGGCGACAACATCATCGATATTTACGTCCCTTCCGGATTCACCTGCGGATCGCGCCCGGCAATCGCGCGGGCCCGCTCCTGCGGGACGCCGAGGCTGCGCAGCGCGTACTCGAGCATGCCACGCGCCAACTCGCGCTCGCCCATGACCACCCGCCCGGCGCCGAGCGCCTCCAGCGCCTTGAATTCGGTTTCGGAGTGGGTGCGCACGACCACGTTGATGGTCGGGTTCAATTCGCGCCCGAGCTCGACGATGCGCCGCGCCAGGAAGCTGTCGGGTGTCGCGACGACCAGCAGGCGCGCTTCGCCGATGCCGGCAGCCTCCAATACTCCAGGCGCGGCGGCGTCGCCCTCGACGGTGGGAATGCCCTGGGTCTGCGCGGCGCTCAACATGAGGTGATCACGTTCAATGACGGCAAAGGGCAGGCCCTGTGACTTCAGGACCGGGCCAATGGCACCGCCGACACGTCCATAACCGACCACGATCGCGTGCTGGCGCAGGCTCTGCGTGCTCTCGACCGGGATGCGATGTTTTTCCGCACCACGCCGTTCGAGCAGCGCCAGTAGTTTGGGCCGTGCCTCCAGCCATCGGGAGAGCGGCCCGACGCCGGCGAAGGTGAGCGGATTCAACGCGATCGACAGCAACGCGCCGGCGAGGATCAGGTCGCGACCGTCGGGCGGGAGCAGGCCGAGTGTCGCGCCGAGGCTGGCGAGAATGAAAGAGAACTCACCTATTTGCGCCAGGCTGGCGGATACCGTGAGCGCGGTGCGCACGGGGTGGCGAAACGCCAGCACGATGATGAACGCAGCCAGCGATTTGCCCACCATGATGATGGCCAGCACGGACAGCACCGCCAGCGGCTCTCGTATCACCACGGTGGGATCGAACAGCATTCCCACCGACACGAAGAACAATACGGCGAACGCGTCCTTGAGCGGCAAGGAGTCGTTGCCGGCCTGGTGAGCTCATCTCCGATTCGGACAGGACGACACCTGCGAAGAACGCTCCCAGCGCGAACGACACACCGAACAAGGCTGCCGATCCGTAGGCGATCCCCACCGCAATGGCCAGCACGCACAGCGTGAACAGTTCGCGTGAGCCAGTGCGCGTGACACGTATCAGGAGCCAGGGAACCACGCGCTTGCCGACCACCAACACCAGCACCACGAACACCGCGACCTTGGCGAGCGTGAACGCCAGCGCCAGCCAGGTATTCGACGGTCCCGGCCGGGCGCCGAGCGCGCTCGCATCGCCGCCCAGTGTGTCCGCGAGCGCCGGCAACATGACCAGCGCCAGCACCATGGCGAGGTCCTCGACGATGAGCCAGCCCACCGCGATCTTGCCTTCCGATGATTGCAGCGCGTTGCGTTCCTCGAGGGCGCGCAGCAGCACCACCGTGCTGGCCACTGACAAAGACAATCCGAAAACGAGACCGACACCGAGGCTCCAGCCGAGCATGTGCGCCATGCCGGCACCGATCACGGTGGCGGTCACGATCTGAGCGACGGCGCCGGGCAGCGCGATGTAGCGCACCGACAGCAGATCTTTGATGGAAAAGTGCAGCCCTACGCCGAACATCAGCAGGATCACGCCGATTTCGGCGAGCTGGCCGGCGAGGCCCGTATCGCCGACAAATCCGGGAGTGAACGGACCGACCGCAATGCCGGCGATCAGATAGCCGACGATCGGCGACACCTTGAGGGTGCTCGCCACCAGCCCGAACAACAATGCAAGGGCGAAGCCGACCGCTAATAGTGCAATGAGCGAAGTTTCGTGTAATTCCGCGGGCATACGCGCGAGGGTACCCGAATTGACACAAATTGCGGCGCTGCGGGCTCTAGAATGCGCGCCTCCGGTATGAAGTCCCCGCAAGCCCTCGCTCCCGCAATGATCGGCGCCATCGGCGTCGTGTTCGGTGACATCGGCACCAGTCCTCTGTACGCACTCAAGGAGTCGCTTGGCGCCGCGGGATTTCAGCCGGGCGACACTTCCATCTTGTTAGGGCTGCTGTCGCTGATCTTCTGGAGCCTGGCGGTCGTGGTGAGCGTGAAATACCTCGCGGTGATCATGCGTGCCGACAATCACGGCGAGGGCGGCATTCTCTCCCTCGTGGCTTTGGTGCAGCAGCGCTTCGGCAACGCCGAGCCCTGGGCGCGCCGCGCCGTGGCGCTCGGTGTGCTCGGCGCGGCGCTGTTTTACTGCGATGCGCTGATCACGCCGGCGATTTCCGTATTGAGCGCCGTCGAAGGCATGGAGATGCTCAATCCCAGCTTCGAGCGCGCGGTCCTGCCGGTCACGGTGGGGATCATCGTGGTGCTGTTCGCGATCCAGCGCCGCGGCACGGAAAGAGTGGGGCGCCTGTTCGGTCCCATCATGATTCTCTGGTTCGTGGTGCTCGCAGTGCTCGGTGCCATGGAAATCCTGCGCGCCCCCCAGGTTCTCGCCGCCGTGAACCCCTGGTACGCGGTGCAATTATTCGCTGCGCACCCGGGCTTGGCGCTGGTGATACTCGGCGCCGTGTTCCTGGTCGTCACGGGCGCCGAAGCCTTGTATGCGGACATGGGGCATTTCGGGCGCAAGCCGGTGCAGCTCGCCTGGCTGGTGCTCGTCTGGCCGGCGCTGCTGATCAACTACTTCGGTCAAGGCGCGCTGCTGTTGCAGTCGGCGACGCCGATAGCCAATCCTTTCTATGCGCTCGCTCCGCAGTCGCTGCTGCCGGCATTGGTGTTGCTGTCCACCGCCGCGACTGTCATCGCCTCGCAGGCGACCATCTCGGGCGCCTTCTCGGTGACGCGCGAAGCGGTGCAGCTGGACCTGTTGCCTCGCGTGCGCGTCCTGCAGACCTCGGCGGAAGCGCATGGTCAGATCTACGTGCCCGCCGCCAATTTTTTCATGCTCATCGCCGTGGTGGTGTTCGTGCTCGGCTTTGGCAGCTCGAGCGCGCTGTCGGCGGCCTACGGCGCCTCGGTGGTGGGCACCATGATCATCACCACCTTGTTAGGAGCGCTGGTCGCAGGTTCCTTGTGGAACTGGCCGGTGTGGCGTGTGGCGGGGTTGTTCGGCCTGATGTTGCTGGTCGACCTGGCTTTCGTGGCGGGAAACCTCACCAAGATCGCAAGCGGGGGCTGGGTGCCGCTGGCGCTGGCCAGCGTGATGTTCGCCATCTTCATCACCTGGCGCGATGGCCGGCTGCGATTGCGCGCCGAGCTCGAAGAGCGTGCCGTCCCCATCAAGCGCCTTCCGGAGTTGCTGCAGCCCACCGCCAAGGTGTCGGGTAGCGCGGTGTTCCTGGTGAGCCAGAGCGGTTTTGTGCCCACCGCGCTGCTACGCAACCTGGAGCACAACAAGGTGCACCACGAAAAAATCGTCATCCTGCACATTGAAATTCAGCGCATCCCGCGTACCGACCCGCTGTGTCGCGTCGTGGTCGAAGAGTTGATTCCCGGTGTGTTTGACCTGCGCGCGCGATTTGGCTTCATGGAGACACCGGACGTGGGTGAGGCCCTGCGTAACGCGCGGCGCCAGGGACTCAACGTGTTCGCCGAGGACTCTTCGTTTTTCCTCGGCTGGCATCTGGTGCGCGCGCGTCCGCGTCCGGGGTTTCCGGGATTGAAATCGCGCGCCTTTGCGTTCCTGCAGCGTCGCAGCGCGCAGGCGGCGGAATTCTTCCGCATGCCGACCCGCGGCGTCATCGTGCTGGCAACCGAAATCGAGCTCTAGACGGGGGCGGTCCGGGAATTGTGACTGCTGGGCCGGGTCTCATGAAGTGGTGACAGAATCGGCCTCCTGCACGAAATAATGCATCGGGAGCGCCGGTCTCATACGTAACCACTCCCGGCACTTCGACACTCAGGAGCCGACATGTTGCGATTCTTTTCCCTGGTGCTGTTGGCTGGCGCGCTGAGCGTCAATGCCTGCGGCTCGGAAGCGGCAATGAAGATTCCAGCGCCGGCATTCGATCAACCCCTGACCGGAGCTCCTGGCGGACTGCAGACGGCGGTAGTTGCGGGTGGATGTTTCTGGGGCGTGCAGGGCGTCTATCAACACCTGAAGGGAGTCAAAAGCGTGCTGTCGGGCTATGCGGGCGGTGAGCGCTCGCGCGCGAACTACGAATCGGTGAGCGCCGGAGACTCGGGCCATGCCGAATCGGTGCAGATTGTGTACGACCCGGCGCAGGTTACGTACGGGCAGATTCTGCACGTGTTCTTTTCAGTAGCGCATGACCCGACGCAATTGAACCGCCAGGGCCCCGACACGGGTTCGCAGTACCGCTCGGCCATTTTCTATGCCGACGAGGCCCAGAAGAAGGTTGCCGAGACGTATATCGCCCAGCTCGACAAGGCCGGTGTATATCCACGCCGCATCGTGACGCGAGTCGATCCCTTGAAAAGGTTTTACGAAGCCGAGAGCTATCACCAGGACTACCTGATCAACCACCCGAACAACTCTTACATCGTCATCAACGATCTTCCGAAGGTGCGCAACTTCCAGAGTCTATTTCCGGCGCTGTACGTCGCAGTACCGGTGACCGTGAGTGCGTCGAAGAAGAGCTCGGGAATGCGGGCAGCGACCAATGCCGCGCCGGCGGCTCCGGTGGGTAGCGGTGCGATGATGATGGCTGCCGCGGAAAAACCCGCAGAAGGTGGCGCGATGATGTCGGCGCAGGGCGCGAGCGGTCCGTCAAAGACCGAAGGTCCGCTGCCGCCTCTCACCGGCGCCACCGGCTGGCTCAACAGCGCGCCGCTGACGCGCGAGAGCCTGCGCGGCAAGGTCGTGGTCGTCGATTTCTGGGCGTACTCGTGTATCAACTGCCTGCGCACGATGCCGTATGTCAACGCCTGGTATCGCCACTACAAGGATTCGGGTCTCGTCGTGCTCGGCGTGCACTCGCCGGAGTTCGCGTTCGAGAAAGACATCGAGAACGTGCGCGCGGCGGTCCAGAAGTTCGACATCCAATATCCCGTCGCCCTCGACAGCGATCTCGCAATCTGGAAGGCCTTCAACAACAAGTTCTGGCCCGCGCACTATTTCGTCGACGCGAAGGGGCAGATCCGCGGACACCACTTCGGCGAAGGTAAATACGCGAGATCCGAGCGCGAGATCCGCCGGCTGCTCATTGAGGCCGGCGCGAAGAACCTGCCAGAGCCGCTCGACGACGCGGCGGGCCAGGGTGTTGCCGCGCCTGCGGACATGGCAAGCGTGGCGTCGCCGGAGACATACTTGGGCTACGCGCGCGCGGAAAACTTCGTTTCGCCGGGTGCTGTCGCGCGCGATGCGAAGAAAAACTACGCGATTCCGCAGTCGCTCACTCTCAACCAGTGGGCGCTGAGCGGCTCCTGGCAGGTGGCACGCGAACACGCACGGCTCGACGGTGCGGCCGGCCGCATCGCCTTCCGTTTCAAGGCGCGCGACCTTCACCTAGTCCTGGGCCCGGCAACGGCGGGCAAGCCGGTGCGCTTTCGCGTCACCCTCGGTGGCGCGCCGCCGAAGAAAGATGCGGGCATGGACGTAGATGCAAATGGCAACGGTGTGGTGCGCGAGCACCGGCTGTATCAGCTCATTCGCGAGAAGGGCCCGGTCACCGAGCAGGAGTTCGTCATCGAATTCCTCGACCCGGGCGTTGACGCCTATTCATTCACGTTCGGTTGATGAGGAGGTAGTCATGGACGAGGCAATGAGATCACGGCGCGGATTCCTGTTAGGCGCATTGACGACACCCGTGATGCTCGCCATCGGCGCCTGCGCGCGTGCCGCCGACAAGCCGAAGTCGGTGACTGTGGTGATCGAGAATTTTTCAACCGCGGGCGAGAGCCTCGGCAAGGTCACCGTGGCGCGCATCGTCAAGACCGATGAAGAATGGCGCAAGCAGTTGTCTGCGGATTCCTTCGCCGTCGCACGGCACGAAAGCACCGAACGGCCGTACTCCGGACAATACAACGCGAATCATGAGGACGGCATCTATCGCTGCATCTGTTGTGAGACCGCGCTGTTCGACTCGAAAACCAAGTTCGAATCCGGCACCGGCTGGCCCAGTTTCTGGAAGCCGATTTCGAGCGCCAACGTCAGCGAGATCGTCGACAACAGCATGATGATGGAGCGCACCGCGGTGGAGTGTAAGCGTTGCGACGCGCACCTGGGGCATGTGTTCGAGGATGGGCCGGATCCAACCGGCCTGCGGTACTGCATGAATTCAGTGGCGCTGACCTTCGTACCGCGCGCGAAAGCGTAAGGATTATTTTTCTGGCAGCGCGTACGTCAGATAGACGCCGCCGGGCGAACCTCCGCGCTCTTTGCCTCCGCTCGCGAAGATCGTGACGAATTGGCGTCCGTCCACCTGGTAGGTGATGGGCGTGGCGTCGGCGGAGTAGGGCAGCGCCGCGTCCCAGAGTAGTTTGCCGGTGCTCTTGTCGAACGCACGGAACTTGCGATCGTGGATGCTGGCGCCGATGAACAACAAGCCGCCGGAAGTCACCAGCGGCCCGCCGTAATTCTCACTGCCGGTGTCCTTGAGTCCTCGCGCCGCCAGCTCGGGAAATTCCCCGAAAGGAATGCGCCACGCGTATTTGCCGGTGGACAGCTCGATGGCGTTCAGCGTACCCCAGGGCATGGCCACCGCGGGATATCCGTCCGGATCGAGCCATCGCCGATATCCCGTGAAGCGGTACGCCTGGCTGATCGGCGAATGATCTGGCTCGCCGGCAGGAAGGTCCGCGCCGTCGAACACGAATCTGGCGACTGCGGCGAGTGCTTCATCCTGCAAGTTGGTGAAAGCAGGCATACGCCCGCCGCCCTTGCGCACGATCGCGGTGAAATCCGCCGGGGTCATGCGTTTCGCGAGCCCCACCAGCGACGGAAACTGCGGCGGCGATCCCTGGCCGGAATCGCCGTGACAGGCGGCGCAGTCGCGCAGGTAGATGGACTTGCCAGTGCTGCGGCCGGTGTCATTGAACGCCAGCGAGCCCAGCCATGCCATCTCGTTGGCGTTGATGTACAGCAACCCTGATTCCGGATCGTAGGCGGGGCCACCCCACTCCGCGCCGCCATCGAAGCCCGGGTAGATAGTGGTGTCGACGCCCACGCCCAGTGGCTTGAACGGTCCGTCGCTGCGAAGCTGCGCAAACTGCTCGCGCGCCCATTTGGCCGCTTCGGGGGTCCGCGTGGTGAGCTCATCGGCAGTCAATTGTTGACGGGCATAAGCCGCCGGCTGCTTCGGCCGCAGATAGGTCGGGTGACTGGTTTCGCCGGGAACATCGGAAGGCGCGGCGGGAACCTCCTCGATTGGAAACACCGGTTTGCCAGTGTCGCGATTCAGCACGAACACAAATCCCTGCTTGGTGGTCTGCACCAGCGCGTCGAGGGGTTTTCCGCGCACGCGCAACGTTACCAGCGTGGGGGCGGAGGGCAGATCGCGATCGAGCACATCGTGTTTCACGAACTGGAAATGCCAGCGCAGCTTTCCAGTGGCGGCGTCGAGCGCCAGCAGGCAGTTGGCGTACAGATTGTCGCCCAGACGATTCGCGCCGTAGAAATCCGCCGCCGCCGAGCCCGTGGGCACGAACACCAGGCCGCGCCTGGCGTCGAGCGTCATGCCCGACCAGCTGTTGGCCCCGCCGATGTATTTCCAGGCATCCGTCGGCCAGGTGTCGTACCCGGGCTCGCCTGGCTGTGGAATGGTGTGGAAGCTCCAGCGCAGCGCGCCGGTCCTGACATCGTAGGCACGAATGTGCCCCGGCGATGCAGGCAGGCTTTCACTCACGCGCCCGCCGACGATCAGCAGGTCGCGATAGACGACGCCCGGTGAGGTGAGCCGTACCGATTGCGTGGCGGGATCCCGGCCAAGGTGTTGGCGCAAATCGATGCGGCCGTCGTTGCCGAAATCGGCGGCGGGTTTGCCGGTGATCGCGTCGAGCGCATAGACGAAATTGTCCACGGCGGCGAACACTCGCGCGGTCTTGCCATCCGACCAGTACATGAGACCGCGGTTCGCGCCCACACCTTTGAGCCCGGAGTCGAAGACCCAGAGTTGTTTGCCAGTCGCGGCGTCGAGCGCAATGGTCTTGTGAGCAGGCGTGTATCCAAACAGCGTGCGGCCCACGACGATGGGCTGGGTTTGCGTGTCGCCTTTTTCCGCAGTGTCGTATTGCCACGCGAGCGTCAGCTGCCCGACGTTCTTGCGGTTGATCTGCGTGAGCGTCGAGTGGCGAGTCTTGGCGTCGCCGCCGCCGTAGTTTGGCCAGTCGGCGTCGGCGGCGTTCGCCAGACCGGCGCAAATGACGCCCGCGGATGCGAAACAGGCCAGCCAATTGTCGGCGCGATTCATGCGGAATCCCCTCAACTTGTAAGAATCGAGCGACGGAATCTACGGCAGATCGCCGCTTGGGTCACCGGCCACTCAGGTCCATGCTATGCGCGTGGATGCAAACAGGCGCTTCACGGCGCGAACCTGGATCCACATGGGGGCCGCTTCGCGCGGCCTCTTTTATTGGTGACCCATGACACGCAAACGAAAGATTGTCATTGCTGTATTGGCTGTCGTGCTGCTGCTGGTCGCGGTACGGATTGCACTACCGGATCTGGTCGAAGACTACGTCAATAAACAGCTCGCTGGACTCGATTCCTACGATGGTCGTGTGGGCGACATCGATATTCATCTCTGGCGCGGGGCGTACAGCATCGACGACATCGAAATCGTGAAGACCGGCGCGTCACGCCCGGTTCCGTTTTTTCGTGCCGACCGGGTGGACCTGGCGGTGCAATGGCGCAGCCTGCTGCAGGGCTCGGTCGTTTCGGAAGCCACTTTCGAGCGGCCGGAGGTCAACCTGGTGCAGGGAAAGTCGGCAGCCAGCTCACAGTTAGGCAGGGAAGAAAACTGGAACACGCAACTGGAGCGCCTGTTCCCTTTCCGCTTCAACACCATCGAAGTGAAAGAGGGCACGGTACGTTTTCTCGCACCGGGAATCGGTACGAGCGACGCGATCAAGGCGCGTCACGTCAACGGCGCGATCTCCAATTTAACCAACGTCGTCGAGTCGAAAAAAGAAACTTTCGCCGACTTCCGCGTTACCGCTGAAGTGCTCGATGGCGCGCCCGCGTCGATTGCCGGGAGCGCCAACGCCTTCGCCGCGCAACCCACCTTCGACGTGAACCTCGAGGTGAAGAAAGTGCAGCTGCCTCAGGTCAATCCATGGCTGCGCGAATACATCAAGGCCGATGCCGAAGCAGGGAAGTTCGAGCTGTACCTGGAGCTCGCGGCCGCCGACGGAAAATTCACGGGTTACGCCAAGCCCATCTTGCAGGACGTCGACCTCTACCGCTCAGGAGAAGAGGAGCAGAGCGCGCTCAAACGCGTCTGGGAAGGCGTGCTCGACTTTGCGGCGAATGCGCTGGAAAACAAGCAGGCAGACCAGGTGGCGGCGCGGATTCCGTTCTCGGGCACCATCAAGGATCCCGAGACCAGTCTCTTTGCCACCATCGCAAGCGTTTTGCGCAATGCATTCGTGAGCGCGTTTGCGCGCTCGCTCGAAGGGTCGATCACGCTGCGCGACGTGAAGAAGAACTTGAAGGACATCGATCCGAACGATGAGCCCGGGAACAAAGGCTCTGAAAAGAAGGACCCTGAAAAGAAAGGCAATGAATCTGCCGGCGGGCAGGAGCGACCCAAGGCGGGTCATCCCGGCAAGAGCTGATCTGAGGATCGCGCCTTTTCCTGATCCAGGAGCGATAACATTGCGTCTCATGCGCTACCCCGGCATTCCGGATGTTCGCGATGGGCTCACGCACGAGGAGCGCGTCGTGCTCTACGTCTTGCACGAAACGCAGAAAGAACGCGGCGGGAGAAATGTCCCGACGGCGATGCTGTGGGGAAGGGTCTGCGAGCATTTCTACATATCACCCCAAGATCTCTCGGCGATGCTCGCGCGTCTGGGCGCGAGCAAGTGAGGAGCCGCTGCCGATGAAAAAACTGAAACACGAGGCTGAGCTGTTCAAAGCGGGCCTTCTCGCTGCGATGAAGTATGCGCAAGAGCGTGGCGCCGTTGAATTCGAGCCCACGGATTCTGCGAGCCAGAAGTTGCTGTACGTCTACCGGCTTCTGGTGCACGACAAGATGATCCAGCCGCTGCCGGAAGACCAGGTCGCCGAGAACACCATGAGGCACAAGCTGGCTATCTGGTATTCGAAGCAGCTGCCGGAAGATCACCCGTTGCTGAAATGACTGTGAGTGACCAAGGGTCTAGCCCGATCATTCATTGGATCGAAGACGGCAAGGAATTCGAGGCCCAGTGGCGCTCCCTCAGCGGCACGCCTCCTGCCACGCGCGTCGTTGTCGCTGACGGGAAAGTGACAGCAGACGAGGCCTATGGCCTCGCCTGTCAGGGGACTGCGCTGCTGTGGCGAGGTGACTTTCAGGAGGCGCGGCAGATGTTGACTGCGTTGGGTAGACGCGCTGATCGCCGGACGCGTCGATCGCCAACGGCAGTCGCAACTTCTCTGGCAGGAACTTCCCCGACTAGCTCGGCCGACGCGTTTAATCTCCACCGCCAAGCCAGATCGCAACGAGCGCGCACGCTCAACGCATTGCTGATCCCGCTCAACGAGGACTACTCGATTCCGCTGCAAAGGGCACCGGATATCCGGCAAGCCTGTGTGGAAGCCTTCGGTCCCCCGCAGAGGGAATCAGTCACCTCACTGCGAGCTTTGCTTGGTGTGATCGGTGCGCACGAGTGGCGCACGAAAGGCCTCGAGATTCCCGAAGCAGGCGGCCGCATTCATCCGCACTTTGGTGTCTTCGCGCCAATCCGCCGAGAGTACGTGGACCTCATCGCAACGACGTCTCTGCCAGCCGTGTGCACTGCAAATAGCGTTGCTTTCGACATCGGCACGGGCACGGGCGTGCTCGCCGCGGTGTTGGCACGGCGTGGTATCGCACGCGTGATCGCGACCGACCTCGATCCGCGCGCGCTGGTCTGTGCGCGGGAGAACTTGCGGCAGTTGGGGCTCATCGAACGCATCGATGTCGTGCACGCGGACCTATTTCCCGAAGGTCGCGCGGCACTCGTGGCCTGCAACCCGCCATGGATTCCGGCGCGGCCGAGCTCGTCCATGGAAAATGGGATCTACGATCCGGAAAGCCGGATGTTGCGAGGATTTCTGAGAGCGCTGCCAGGCCATCTGGAGCCGGGCGGTGAAGGTTGGTTGATACTTTCTGATCTGGCGGAGCACCTTGGTTTGCGCACCCGCGAAAGCTTGCTCGAAGAGTTCGAGGCTTGCGGATTGCGCGTCCTGGGGCGACACGATGTGCCGCCGCGACATCCGCGAGCTGCTGACAAGACCGATGTGCTCCATCATGCGCGCGCCGCTGAAACCACCTCCCTTTGGCGACTCGCGCCGCGCTGAGAGCGTCGCAAGGGTCTCTCAGAACTTCTCGTCGGGCCGCAAGTACCGCCACTTGCCCACCGGCAACCCTCCCAACGGAACATTGCCGCTGCGAACGCGCTTCAATCCGGTTACGAAAAGACCCACGAGCTCGCACATGCGGCGGATCTGGCGCTTGCGGCCCTGGCGCAGTACGAAGCGCAGCTGGTGTTCGTTCTGCCATGACACCTGCGCGGGCTTCAGCTTCACACCATCGAGCGTCAAGCCGTATTGCAGGCGCTTCATGCCGTCGGCAGAGAGATTGCCTTCGACCCGTACGAGGTATTCCTTCTCGACCGAGGAATCCTCGCCGATCAGCTGCTTCGCGACGCGTCCATCCTGGGTGAGCACCAGCAGACCGGTAGAGTCGATGTCGAGTCGGCCGGCGGGGGCGAGCGAACGCAGGTGCTCTCGCTGGAACTGGATGGGTGAGGGATCCGCCGCCCAGCGATTTTCCGGACGGATCAGCACGATGGCGGGTTCGTAGCCGTCTTCGGCCTGGCCGGAGACATAGCCCACCGGCTTGTGCAGCAGGATCGTGACCTGTCCGCTCTGGTGTTCCCGTGCAGCCGGATCGATCTCGATGCGTGCGTTCGGCGACACCCGCACGCCGAGTGTGTCGACGACCTGGCCATCCACTTTCACCCAGCCGCTGGTGATCCAGCGGTCCGCCTCGCGTCGTGAGCACAGGCCGAGTTCGCCCATGCGCTTGGAGAGGCGTGGGTGTTCCGCATTTTCTGGAGATGTGGGAGGGCGTGTCATGCAGTGGCGGCGCAGCCAATTGTAGACCCATCTACAGACAGGCTTGCGGGACTGCAGCCCGCGAGCCGAACGATCTCACTGCATGGCGGCGAGCCGTACCTCGGCATCCTTGAACTGCGGCGTATTGCGGATCGGGTCGAGTAGCGGGTCCGTTCTCAATTCCACCAGTCCCGGGTCTTTGACTCGCACGGCAGTCGCCAACCACTGCAGAGCCTGTTGCCGCTCGCCCCATTGCGCGTATAGCTGGGCATACTGATAGGAGAGCGCATCACCGAACTCCTTTTTCAGCCCGCGTAACAGCTGCTCGGCCTCAGCGCGCTGGCCCAGCTCCTGATACGCGATGGCGAGGCACTGTCTGCCGTTCCAGGATGAATCGGGCTCGCACAACCCAACGGCCTCCTTCCAATGGCCGGTAGCCAGCTCGTTCAGCGCCATCCAGCTCTGAGTGTTCAAGTCTCCTGGCCGAAGCGCCAACGCGCGCTTGTAGGACGTGCGGGCTTCGTCGTGGCGACGCGCAAAGTAGAGGTGTATGGCCTGAAGGCGCCACGTTCTGTGCGACAGGGGATCCAGCTGCACGGCGCGCGCGGCTGCGTCCAAGGCCTCCGCCATACGACCTTGCGAGGCAGCGATTCTCGAAAACGTCCTGAGGGCGCCCAAGCTTCCCGGCTCGAGCTCTATGGCGCGCCGCGCGTCGGCCTCGGCTGCGGCGAAGTTCAGCGACGAACCCGAGATGAGGGTGGCTCGCGCCTCGTAAGCGGCGCCCAGCAGCGGCGCAAGCTGGATGGCACGATCCGCATCAGAACGCGCATCCGCGTAAAGCTTTTCGGCTATGGTGACCTCGGTCGCCCAGGTGTTGGCGAGCTGGGACCTGGCCCTCGAGCGCGCCGCATAGGCCAGCGCAAAGCCAGGATCCAGGCGTAGCGCTTCGTCGAGAGCCGCTGCAGCAGACCGTATGCCGGCTTCATCGACTTGGTTATTCAGCTGGTTCATGCCGCGCAGGTAAGCGTCATAAGCGTCAGGATTCTGGGTGCCGCCGAGCGCCACCTTTGCCTTGGTGGCGGGCAGTAGTTGCACCTCGAGGGCGGCGGTGACCGCCGTCGCGATCTCCGTCTGCAGTGCGAAGATGTCCTTGAGCTCACGATCGAAGGTTGCGGTCCACAGGCGATAGCCGTTGACCGCGTTGATGAGCTGGGCAGTGATGCGCACCTGTTCGCCGGCCTTGCGGACGCTGCCTTCGAGCACAGCGGCGACATTCAGCTTGCGGCCAATTGCGGGAATGTCCGTGGCCGTCCCCTTGAACGAGAACGACGAAGTGCGGGCCGCCACTTGCAGCTCATTGATGCGCGCCAGCGAGTTCAGCAGCTCCTCGGAAAGTCCGTCGGAGAAGTACTCGTCCTTTGCATCGCCGCTCATGTTCACGAACGGCATCACCGCGACCGAATGCTGCGGCGGCGCAAATTTCTCCGCTGGCGGTGGGGCCGGTGCGTGGGCACCCGCAGTAACGGCCACCGGCGCGCCGTGGCCTGAGCCGTGACGTTCGTAGCCAAGAAAGCGCATGACGATCACGGTGCCGATCACGAATACGGCGACGACACCGAAAACGATCGCCAGCTGCGAGCCGCCGTGACTCTCATGCGCGTGTTCTTCCGGCTGATCGGTAGCGGCAAACCGGTAGTGCCAGGCGGTGCCGACGGCGATCGGGAACCCGAGCGCCAGCAGCACGAATACGATCTGCATGCCCAGGTGCGGCAGCTCGAAAATGAGGAACAGCGTGTGGCCGACTTCCAGCACCAGCCAGCTCACGATCAGATAGGCTGTGGCCAGCTTCAGAACGCCGCGCTTCTTGAGTTCCGCAAAGAACGAGTGCACGTGTGTTTTTCTTGTTTACCGGCAGTGGCGGGATATTCGCACACAATGCCCAAACGGCGAAGCGCACAGCCGACTGAAACCGGCGCAGCGTCGCCTGCCCGGTTCTGCCTTCGCTGCCGGACGCGTAGGGACGGTGCTGGAGATCGACCATGAGCAGGTTGCGATTGTCCTCGAGATTTTCAGCGCTTTCTGGAAGGGCTCTCATCCTTTGCAATCTCACGCGAGCTGAATGCTCGCGGGATTACTAGTCCCGACTCGACAGCATTCATGGCTGAATTGATCCGCTCTCCACCAGGACAGCAGCGTCACTAATTTCACGCCGGAGCGCCGGTTGAACTTGGGGCGCGTTCAAACCGGGAACTCTTTATCAACGCGCATGCTCCAACGCTGCGCGTGAAGAAAACTCTAACAACCCTGCTGGTGCTCGCCTGTGGACTTAGTCTCGATATTTCCCAAGCCCAAACATCCGAGGAGCCGCTCGAAGAAATAATCGTCACGGGCGAATACGCGGGACCTGGAATGTGGCAGGTCACGCACCCTGATCATTCGGGCCATACGCTCTGGATAGTCGGTGAACCGCCATTACTGCCCATGCGGATGCGCTTTAGTACGCAGAAGGTGGCGCGCGTGGCGTCGCAATCGCAGGAAATTATCCAGAAGGTGCAGCTCGCGCTGAAACCCGACGAAAAGGTTGGCGTGTTCCGCATGCTTACCTTGGTGCCGGCGGCGATGAAGCTGCGCAAGAATCCCGGCAAGGCCACGCTGCAGGAACTGATCCCGCCCGACATTTACGCGCGCTGGCTGGTGCAAAAGAAACTCTACCTCGGTCGCGACTCGGGTGTTGAGAAAATGCGGCCCTTCCTCGTCGCCGAAAAACTGCACGATGCGGCGATCAAGGAATTGCAGCTCGGCGGTGGCGGGGCTTGGGGAGTGGTCTGGGAGCTCTCGGAAAAGAAGAAGATTCCCGTTACGTACCCCACCCTCGGATTCACCTTCAAGACGGATGATTTGCGTGGCCAGATCAAGGCGTTCTCGCGCGAGAAGCTCGCCGACGAGGAATGTTTCGCGCGGACCGTCGAGCTCATCGAGGCCCTGTCAAACAAACCGCTGGAAGACGCCCGCGCCCGCGCGTGGGGCACGGGCGACCTCGCCAAGTTGCAGGAATTGCCGCCGCTGCCGGATCGCGAGTCTGCATGCGACAATGCCATCGTGAATGCGCTGGCGATGACCACCCCAGTCCCCACCGACGTGCGCGAGCAGATGGACGAATTGTGGTTCGCTGCGGCAGGCAAGGCATTGACGAAGAATGAGAGCACGCTTGCCTTCGTGCCGATGAGCGATTTGCTCGGGGACGGTGGCTATCTCGAAAGTCTGCGTAAGCGCGGCTACGGAATCCTGGCGCCTAACTAGCATCGAGATGCCCTGAATGGGCAACCCCGAAGCAACCGATTGATCGCCGGATCTCCGTCGCCCCGATGATGGGACTGGACGGACGGTCTGTTTTTCATTCGCTAAGTCACAGACTTGCTCAAGCGATAGAGCCGCCTCTCCTATATCCGCCTCGGCCGATTGCCGCCCTCCGAACCAAACTTGGCAGTATTTCAACACCGGCCGTTGACGACCCGAACGGCCAGATTGAATGCGGACCTGATCGACGCCGTCTGACTCGACGCCCGCCTGCCGGCGCGCAAACCGGCTGTGGCATCCTGCGTCGATGGTTATGTTTCGAACCCGCGGACAACGGTGGTGGCTCGGAGGTGCGATCACTGCGGCCCTGGTTGTAAGCCTGGCCGCGCTGTTGCTGAGACCCAGACTCGAGCACGCGGTGCGCGCGCGGATCGAGTCCGCGGCCGTGCGCCACGGCATGGTTGCCCGAATTGGGCGGGTACACGTTGGCGTCTGGCCGTTGCTGCGCCTTACGGAATTCGATCTCGACCTCGGTCATGGAGTGCGACTGCATGCCGACTCGATCGCGGCCACGTGGGCCGGCCGCCTGCGACTCGCAGTTCGCACCGCCAATCTCGTGGGTCCCGCAGGAGTCAGGGTCAGCTCGCCGGTCACTGCCTGGCACGTGGCGGGCATTCTCCACGAGGACTTCCAGCTCACGCTGATAGAGCCGCAGGCCGGCCTGTCGATTCGCGCGCTGGCGGATGCGGCGGGCAGGGCGTGGATCGTCGAGGCACGTGGTCTCGACGTAGGGCGTTTGCTCGACGTGCGGCGCGACGCTCACCCGCTGCTCGAGGGAGGTATTGCGGATGGCCGCATGGATCTTCGGGCCAGCACCGATGAGCTTCGTTTCCACGTGGACCTGGGCGTGCGCGGCGCGCACTTCGGAGTGCTGGCGGATAGCGCCGCCGACGAACCGCAGTTTGGCGATCCGACGGACGTGACCACGCGATTCGATGGGGTCTGGCGGCAGGCCGAGAACACGATCGAGATCCCCGACGTTCGCGCGACGCTGGCCGGTGCGGTGCTGTCGGGCTCGATCTCGCTGCAAGAAGTCGACTCCGATCCGATGGTCGATCTCGTACTCGGCGTCCGGAATCTAGACTTCGCGCAACTGCTCGGCGCCTCCGGCATTCCGGTTCCCGATAGCCTGGGATTGCCGCCCGGCGGCGGCCGTGATCTTGGCTCAACCACGATCGACGTGCGTATACGCGGGCGCCCGGCGGACCCTGCCTCCGTTTCGGTGAGCCAAAAGATCGGATTCAGGCCGCCACGTCAGCTGCCGCCGGCGATCTCGCGCCTGCGCGGCGATTTCGTCTTCAAATCCAATGAGGGAGCCGGGCCGCACCGCCCCATCGACGTCTCGCTCGCATCCCCCGACTTCATCGCCCTGCGCGACGTTCCGCCGCTGTTCGTGCGCACTCTGCTGCTTGCCGAAGACACAGGCTTCTATGGGCATCGCGGCATCGACCTTCGCGAACTACCGGCCGCGCTGCTCACCAACTGGTCGCGCGGTGGCGCCGCGCGCGGCGCGTCGACAATCACCCAGCAACTGGCCAAGAACCTGTTCCTGTCGCGTGACAAGCAGATCGGACGCAAGCTGCAGGAACTGGCGATCACGTTCTTGCTCGAGTCGGCTCTCGGCAAGGATCGTATTCTTGAGATCTACCTGAACATCATCGAATGGGGACCGGACCTGCGTGGCCTGCGGCCCGCGGCTCGCAGGTATTTCGATCGCGAACCCCGGGAGCTGACGCCGGCCCAGATGGCCTTCCTGGTCGCGATCATCCCAGGGCCGATCAAGTATCAGAGTTCATTCGCTCACGGCACTCCGCGGCCTGGGCTGCGTTCGCTAATCGACGGACTGCTGGCGAAGCTGCGGTCGGTGGATGCGATCGGCGAGGAGGAATATCAGCAAGCGCTCAGTGAACCCATCGTCGTTGCCGGCGGGAGGCAGCCCGGATGAGGGGGCTGCTGCACTACGCACGGCTGCTACGAGTCGAAAATCCCATGTCACCGTACCTGCAGGCGATCGAATGACCGGGAAGGAAACCAAGAACGTCACAGCGTCCGTGCTGGCCCCAAAGAAGTCGGCAACAATAGGCGTATGAAGCTGAATCGCCGGATTTCCGTGGCCCCCATGATGGATTGGACGGACCGGCACTGCCGGTATTTCCTGCGCGGCTTCGCCCCCGACACTCTTCTTTATACAGAGATGATCACGACCGGCGCCGTATTGCGGGGCGACCGGGCACGGCTGCTGGCGTTCGCCCCGGAGGAGCACCCGGTAGCGCTGCAACTCGGTGGCAGTGACCCCGGCGACCTCGCCAGCGCCGCGCGCATCGGCGCGGACCTGGGTTACGACGAGATCAATCTCAATTGCGGTTGCCCGAGCGATCGTGTGCACTCGGGTGCATTCGGCGCCTGTCTCATGAAACGGCCATCGCTGGTGGCGGAGTGCGTGGCCGCGATGTGCGAGGCGGTGTCGGTTCCGGTGACGGTGAAACTTCGCATCGGCGTTGTCGACGCAGCGGACCTCAAGGGATCAGGGCTCGCCCGGCGCGAATCCGCACGCGAGGCGGCCACGCGTTTCGGCGAACCCGAACGCGAGGCGCTGGCGATGTTCGCCGCTGGCATCCTTGCGGCAGGTTGCGACGCATTGATCGTGCACGCGCGCAAGGCGGTGCTGGGCGCGTGGTCGCCACGCGACAACCGGGAGATACCGCCGTTGCGCTACGACGTGGTTCGCGACCTGAAGACGAGCGTCGCGCCGGTGCCGGTGATACTCAACGGCGGCCTGCGCACGCCGGATCAGGTAGTTAGAGAACTCGGCTGGGCCGACGGCGTCATGCTCGGCCGCGAGGTTTACCACCGGCCGATGCTGCTGGCGGAGCTGTCGGCCGCGGGCGGGGCCGTGATGCCCGATCGCATGGCACTGCTCGAACGCATGACGCAGTACGCCCGCGGCGAGATGGCGCGCGGCGAGCGGCTGAGCTGGATTGCGCGGCACATGCTCGGCTTGTATGCAGGGCTACCGGGGGCCAAGGAATTCCGTCGGCAGCTCTCGGAAGGCGCGCGCGATCCCAATGCTCCCGCGGAGTTACTGCTGACCGCCGGCGAGAATTGCGAACGACTCAGCGACACGATCGCGCCGGCTGTGAGCTCGTAGGGCTGCGGCACAGGCGCAGCGGACGCCTGGATTGCGGACATCTTCCGCAATGGTGTCAATCTTTACGCCAAACGCGCAGACTGCCGCGCATTACACACGCTGGAGTTTGCATTGAACAATGTGCCGCCGATGATTCCCGGTGAACTGATCTCGGATTACCGCGTTCGACTCGCGCTCGAACAGGTGCACGCGGACGAGCGCCGCCGGGCGGAACTGTCGGAGCTCACGGCAACTGCCAACGCGCCGGAAGCCAGAATTCGCGCCTGGGAACGCACGCATGGGCTCAGCCTGCCGCGCGGCGAGTCGCACCCCGTATTGAATTCGGTAGCTGCTGCTACGCGACTGACTCTCGAACAAGTGCATGCCGAACAACGCCGGCGGTTGATGCCCGCACCAGCGGCAGCTCCGGCGCCCCTGCCGATGGCGATCTGACTGCGCGCCGGCGCGACGCCGGAATGTTGCGGTTCCCGTAATTTCCGCCGGCGCGTCAGCGACGTGGTGCCTTGGGCTCCGTCACGCGTTCCCATGACCCCGAATACTGGGCGCCCAGCCACACACTGACGGCGAATGCAGCCACGGATTGGCGCAGCGCCTGCGGGTCTACCTGCGCCATCGTGTCGTTGGCGGTGTGGTGCACGTCGAAGTAGTTGGTGCCATCCAAGCCAGGCTCGATGGTGGGCATGCCCCGCTTGCTCAGCGATTCCAGGTCCGCGCCACCGCGCGACTGGTTGTCGCCGCGCACCAGCTTGAGCGGCGCAAGCGCGCGGAAAATCTGATCGATGACGGGCAATTGCGCGGTATTCACGCGACTAGATAGGCGCCAGACCGGGCCGGCGCCAAAGTCCGCCTCGAAGCCGAGCACATGGCGCTCGACATGCGCTTCGTTCGCGGCCAGGTACGCCTGTGAGCCCGAGCCGCCGAATTCTTCATTGGCAAACAAAACCACGCGGATGGTGCGCCGCGGTTTCACATCGAGCTCTTTGATGAGCTTCGCCACGCCCATCATGATGGCGACACCCGATCCGTCGTCGATGGCGCCGACGCCCGGATCCCAGGAATCGAGGTGGGCGCCGAGCAGGACGATTTCGTTGGCCCTATCGCCGCCGGGTATCTCACCTACCACGTTCGCGGAGCGCACCGGCGGCAGGTCGCGCGAGCTGCTGCGGATTCTGAGGCGCACGGTCTTGCCACTCTCGAACTGGCGCACCAGCGCATCGGCGTCTGGATTGGACAAAGCCAGCGCCGGAATGCGCGGCGCGCTGTTCGTATAGCGGGTCGCGCCGGTGTGCGGAAATCGCAGATTGCTGGTGCCGATCGAGCGGATGACGACGCCGCTCGCTCCCAGCGCCGCCGCCGCCGAGGGGCCCGCGGCGCGCACGGGTACGGCCTTGCCGTAACCTGTACCGTCCTGCGTGCGCTCCATGCGATTGCTGAAGAACACGATCTTGTCCTTCACCGCGTCGGCAGGCAGAGCCGCCAGAGCCGCGAGATCCTTCACCATGACCGCATCCGCTTCGATGCCTTCGACATCCGTGCCGACGCTGCCGCCGAGCGCCAGTGACGGCATATCCTGCGGATAGGGCGCGAGCACCGCGAATTCCGATTCGCCGCGTACCCAGTGGGGCACGAGGGCCTCGACCGTGTGCACATTGGCGAATCCCAGACGCCGCATTTCGCGCAAGGCCCAGGTCACCGCGGCTTTGTCACCCGCAGAACCGGACAGGCGTGGGCCGACTTCGGTGGTCAGTGACTCGACCAGTTGGTAGGGCGTCGCATCCGCGAAGGCACGCTCGCGCAGCGTCGCGGCAGCATCGAGGTCCGCGCGCGCGAAGGCTGGGGGCTTGTCAGCCGCGGTCGCCGTAGCAAAAAGCACCAGCAGAATTGCGGCGGAAGCCGGGTAATTTTGTTTGCGCATGTGGCGTCTTTTGGTCGGGTCCTTAGGGAATGGGCTGCCATTCTAGGTCATATGTATATAATCCCCCGCGTTCATCCAATTGTTCTCTATGGCCAAAGATATCGAACTTGCCATCGTGTTCGCCGACGTCGTCGGCTCGACGCGGCTCTATGAGGAGCTCGGGGATCAGCGCGCACGCGAGGTGGTCGCGACCTGTATCGATATCATGCGCCAGGCCACCGAAGAGCATCACGGCACGGTCATCAAGACCATGGGCGACGAAGTAATGTCGACGTTCGCGGTTGCGAACGACGCGTTGAACGCCGCCGCGAAGATGCAGAAATCCATCACCGGCAACCCTGAGCTCACCGCCGAGGGGCATCACGTTGCCATCCGCATCGGATGTCATGCGGGGCCGGTGGTCGTCGAGAATCGCGATGTGTTCGGGTCCACTGTCCACACCGCCAATCGGATGACCAGCCAGGCGAAGGCCGGTCAGATCATCACCACCGAAGCCATGGTCGCGTTGTTGTCGCCGGACTGGCAATCGGCCGTGCGACAGATCGACGTGGCCACGCTCAAGGGGCAGGGCGCCGAGGTGACGTTGTTCGAAGTGCTCTGGCAGACCGAAGACATCACCAGCATGCTGCCCTCGGTCGCCATTTCCGCTACCGAAGGCCGCCGCGCGATGCGCCTGCGGCTCACGTTCGATGGTGGCGAGGTCATGCTGACGGAGCAGCGTCCCAATGTGGCCATTGGCCGTGCCGATGACAACGATCTCGTGATACGCGGCAATCTCATCTCGCGGTTGCATGCGCGCATCGAGATCAATCGCAACAAGTTCGTGCTCATCGATCAGAGCACCAATGGCACGTTCGTGCAGGCGGAAGGTGGCGAAGAGCTCTTCGTGCGCCGCGACAGTGTGCAGATCAAGGGCGAAGGGCTCATCGGTCTCGGGCGCGTACCGGAGCGCGATTCACCACTGACGATCCGCTTCTACTGCGAAGAGGCTTAACCCAGGCGCTTTTCGATTTCGCCGAGTTCCGCCGACATCTGCGCCGGAGCTCGCGGCCCAAATTCCTTCAGGTACTCGCGCATTTCGGCGATTTCTTTGCGCCATGCCGCAGGCGTGACAGCCAGCAGTTCCTGCATGGTCGCCTCGCTGACATCAGCACCCTGCAGGTTGAGATCCGAAGGCCTCGGCAGGTAGCCGATCGGGGAGTCTTCCGCGCCGACCTGGCCAGCGCAGCGTTTCAGGATCCACTCCATCACGCGCAGGTTGTCGCCAAATCCGGGCCAGAGGAATTTGCCCGACGCGTCGCGCCGGAACCAGTTGACATGGAACAGGCGCGGCGGATTCTTCAGACGCTCGCCCATCGCCAGCCAGTGGCCCCAGTAGTCGCCGAAGTTGTAGCCGGCGAATGGTTTCATGGCCATGGGATCGCGGCGCACCACACCCACGGCGCCGGTAGCCGCCGCCGTCGTCTCCGATGCCACCGAGGCGCCGACCACCACGCCGTGTTGCCAGCTGCGGGCCTCGTACACCAGCGGTGCGACTTCGCGTCGCCGGCCGCCAAACACGATCGCCGAAATGGGAACACCGTCCGGATCTTCGCTGTGCGGCGAGTAGATAGGATTGTTCTGGGCGGAGACCGTGAAGCGCGAATTCGGATGCGCCGAGACGCCGCCCTTCGCCGCATCGAACGGCTTGCCCTGCCAGTCGAGGACGGGTGCATTCAGCTTTCGGCCTTCCCACCAGGGCTCGTTGTCAGCCGTCAGCGCGACGTTGGTGAACAACGTGTCGCGGTGGATCATGTCGAAAGCATTGCGATTGGTGGCGCGATTGGTTCCGGGTACTACGCCGAAGTAGCCCGCTTCGGGATTGATGGCGTACAGGCGGCCATCGGGTCCCGGGTGCAGCCAGGCGATGTCATCGCCCACCGTCCAGATCTTCCAGCCCGGCATCGAGTCGGGGGGAATCAACATGGCCAGGTTGGTCTTGCCGCAGGCAGAGGGGAAGGCGGCGGCGACGTAGTAGGTTTGTCCCTGCGGATTTTCGATACCGACGATGAGCATGTGCTCGGCGAGCCAGCCTTCGTCGCGCGCCTGCCAGCTGGCGATGCGCAGTGCATGGCATTTCTTGCCGAGCAGCGCATTGCCGCCGTAGCCCGAACCAAAGCTCTCGATCGCAAGCTCTTCCGGGAAGTGCATGATGAAGCGGCGATTCGGGTCGAGCTCGCCGATGGAGTGCAGGCCCTTGACGAATTTACCGTCGCGCGCGATGCGTTCGAGTGCCGGCTGACCCATGCGCGTCATGATGGCCATGTTGATGACCACGTAGGCGCTGTCGGTGATCTCCACGCCGCAGCGCGAATAGGGTGAATCGATCGGGCCCATGCAGTACGGCACGACGTACAGGGTGCGGCCCTTCATGCACCCCTTGAACAGGTCGCGCATCTTGGCGTGGGCTTCGGCGGGGGCCATCCAATTGTTATTAGGCCCCGCGTCGTCGCGGTTCCGGGTGCAGATGAAGGTCAGGTGCTCGACCCGAGCAACGTCGGAAGGGTGCGAGTACGCGATGTGGCACCCTGGAAAGGTCGCCTGGTTGAGCTGTTTGAGCTCACCGGATTTCTCGAGTGTCTGCTTGAGCCGGGCGAGCTCGGCCGCCGAGCCATCACACCATTGGATCCGGTCGGGCAGGGTGAGTTGGCGAACGGATTCAACCCAATCGGCGACCGCGGGAGAAATGTCTGCAAGCGAGGCGAACGACTGGGGCGCTGTGGCCATCACGTATCCTTCAAAATGTCTGTCTGTCCTGACGAGACATTGAAGTATAGCGGCGAACAATGCCGCGGCGATCACCTGACGATAGCGCTAACAGTCCGGAGAAACGGTTTGGGTAAACCGTCAACGCAAAAATAAGGTGGCACGCCCCCACGAGCGGGCGCACCGGTGTCGTGGACCCTCAACAAGGGCGCGCGACGGGGGACGGTCAGGCGGATTTCGACGCGGCGCGCTTGCGGACGGTTGGCGCCTTGCGGGCTTTTTGTTTCACGGTTCCGCGTTTGGCCAGCGTCGCGTAAGTGCTGCGCGCAAGCGCGGAGACGTCCTTGCCGGCATCGATCGCCAGTGACGAATTCTCTTTCACGAAGCGCACCGCATGGCGACGCGCGACCTTGTTGAGTTCGCGGCCGGCAACCGTCAGCGCGGTCAGCGATCCCTTGAGCGCCTCGACACGCTTGGCGGCCAGGGCAGCAGCGCGGCCACGAAGGTCTGCCGTGGTTTCGAACATTTTTTCCTGGAAATTCATGGAGGCTCCTGTGCTGCGGCGCAGCAATGTTGCGATGCATCATACTTGCGCGCGAGCCGATGTCAAGGCCGGGCGTTAAACCGTCAACGGCGCCTCGGATTCGAGAAATGCCCGGATCATGGGCACCACCTTATCTATGGAGTGGAGCATGAAGAGGTGGCCGCCACCGGGCACGATGAACAGCCGGTTGTTCGGGATCAGCATGGCAATGATCCGCGAGTTCACCGGCGGCACCAGCGGGTCTTCCGATCCGGCCATCACCAGGGTTGGCTGCCGGATCCGATGCAGCCAATGAATGCTGGTCCATCCCATGCCGGCGAGCAGTTGATAAACGTAGCCCATGAACTGCGGTGGAATGATGCGCGCCGTGTGTGCCGACATGAGCTTCGGGTCACGGCGAGCTTCACCGCCATAGATGTCGCCTGCGGCTTTCTGCATGTACGTCGGCGAGAGATAGCGGCGCGGCGTCAGCATCTTCGACAGCGCCGACGGGCGGCCGGGAACCATGATGGCGCCCGGGGACGTCGCGGCCAGTACCAACCGGCGGCATCGCTGCGGATATTGCCGCGCGAACTGCTGCGCCAGCGCGCCGCCCCATGACACGCCGATCACGTCGACCTCGCGGTAGCCCAATCGGTCGAGCAGCTTTTCGGCGAGCCGGGCGAGGCCGGAAAATCGGCGCGGCATCCAGCTCATCTCCGAACGGCCGACGCCGGGCACATCGAAAATCACGATTTCCTTTTCCGGCATGGCTTCCATGAACGGAAAGCACAGCTCGAGGTTGGCGCCGATGCCATTGAACAACAGCAACGGCAGCCCACCGCCTTTCTGGATTGCGACACGCAGATTGACGCCGTCGACTTCGACAAATTCGACCAGGGGTTTACTCATCGCTGGTGAACGTAACGCCCCGGCGCCGGGTCTCCGGCAGGATGAATCGCGCTGCCCAGCGCGTCCGGTGCCGGAACTTCGCCCGCGCCGTGCTGCGCGTACCACTGGCTCCAGTGCTCCCACCAGCTGCCGCGGTGTTCACTCGCACCCGACAGCCAGGTTTCAGCATCGTCGGGCAACGACGCATTGAGGAAGTATTTCGCTTTGGGATTGGTCGGTGGATTCACGATGCTTTGAATGTGGCCGCTCGATGAGAGAACGAAGTCGATCTTGCCCCGCAGGATGTTGCGCGATTGATAACACGCCTGCCACGGCGTGATGTGATCAGTGACGCCAGCGACCACGTACGCCGGAACGTTGACCTTCGACATGTCGATGGGAGTTCCGAGCGCGGCGATCTTGCCGGCGGACTTGAGCGGGTTCTCCATGAACATGCGCAGCAGGTCGGCGTGGAACTCCGCCGGCAGCCTGGTCGTATCCGAATTCCAATAGAGGATGTCGAATGCGGGCGGGCGATTTCCCATCACCCAGTTGTTGGCTACGAACAGCCACACCAGGTCGTTAGGCCGCAGCCAGGCGAACACGCGGGCCATTTCGCTGCCCTCGAGCACTCCTTTGGCACGCGATTTCTGAATGGTAGCGGCGACGCCGGTCCGCGACGCGAACTGCCCAAGCATCGTGGGTGCCGCCGTGTCGAGGACCGTGACGAGCAGCGTGGCGCTCGCCACTTTGTCTTCGCCTTTCGCGGCCAGGTGTCCAAGCAGCGTCGCCAGCGTGAACCCACCGGCGCACGCGGCCATGGTGTTCACGCGATCCGCGCCAGTGATTTCGCAGGCAACCGCGATCGCCTGTTTACACGCGGACAAATAGGTTTCCATGTTCCAGTCGCGTTGCGCGGCGGTGGGATTGCGCCAGCTGATGCAGAACGTCTGGATGCCTTGTTGAACGGCGTATTCGGCGAAACTGCGGCCGGGGGACAGGTCCGTGGCGTAATACTTGTTGATCTGCGGTGGCACGATGACCAGCGGCCGTTTGTGGACGCGTTCAGTCTGCGGACGGTATTGAATGAGCTCGAAGGCCTCGCCGCGGAACACCACCGCGCCCGGCGTGACGGCCAGGTTCTTTCCGACCTGGAATTTGCGCTCGTCAACCTGGCGCGGCATGCCGAAGTTGTTGCTGAGATCGTCGATGAAATTCTGCAGGCCGTAGAACAGACTCTTGCCGCGCGTCTCGCTGATGCGCTGCAGGGCTCCGGGGTTGCCGAACAGCGAATTGGTCGGCGCGAATGTTTCGGTGAACAGCTGCAAGACGAAGCGCGCACGTTCGCGATCCTCGGTGTTCGTATCGGCGCGGTCGAGCACGCGGTTGAGCATGTCGCGCCACGCCACGAATCCCTGCATGAGCCGCTTGTAGTACCCGTTCTTTTGCCAGACGACGTGGCTGAATCGGCGGTCACGGGGATCGGCAGCGATTTTCGAATTGCCCATGGCAATCGCCAGGAGTTCGCGCCCGAAGGCGAGGTTCTCTTCGAGGAGCACCTGGGGATTCAGCGCCATCAACCGCAGCAGGCGTTTGCCGGCGGCTAACAACTCTTCGCGGTCGAGCCCCAGCAGTGGATTGGCGCCGAGAATCTGTTCGGCGGCCTCGGTGGCGGCGGCATGTTCGAGCTCGGGCTGTCCCCCGTTATCGGCCGGCGCGAAGCCATCTTGAGCGGAATTTTCGTTGGCGGCCTCGCCGCCCACGGAGTGGACCTCCGTCACATTCTCCCGGGACTGGCGGGGTTTTTTGGCGGCCATGAGCGGTCTCCACTAGGGCTGCACTCGTTATATGTGATCCGGATCGCAGTGGCGACAGGGTCCACGTGACCCTAGTCACGTGGCCTAAGGCCCTCGATTCCTATTATGCACATCAGTAAGGCGGCCAAACCCTGAAACGTCAGGGGATTGACGCCTTCTCCCGCAATCGGTCGCGGGAAAAGTGGCTCTCAACCACTAGGCATAACTAGGAGTCTGGCGTGTCGGCACATGGTCTTCTGAAAGCTCTCTGCGCGATTTCGATCGCGTCCGCATTTGCGTCAAACGCGCAGGCGGCCGGCGTCGCGGCAGGCACGGCTATCAATAACACCGCCGAAGTCAGCTACAGCGTCGGCACGGTGACTGCCACCGAAACGTCGAACACCGTGAGCGTCACCGTTGCGGAGATCCTCGACGTCGAAGTCACGGTGCAGACGCCGACCGTGGGTGTCGCGCCGGGCGCTGCCGGCCAGCTGCTGCGCTACCGCGTGACGAATACCGGCAACGGCCCCGAGACGTTCCGCCTGCTGATGGACAACGCCCTCGGCTCCGACCAGTTCGATCCGGTCGCGGCATCTCCGGCTATCTACCTGGACACGAACAACAACGGCACGCTCGAAGCGAGCGATGCGCAGTACACCGCCGGCACGAACGACCCGGCGCTCAATGCCGATGGATTCGTCACGGTGTTCGTGCTCAACGACATCCCGCTTGCGGTCGTCGACACCAACACCGGCCGCTCGAACCTCACCGCCGAGGCGCGCACCGGGACGGGCGCCGCGGGCACGACCTTCGCGGGCCAGGGCGTCGCCGGCACGGATGCAGTCGTCGGACTGACGACTGCGCGCGTCACCGGCACGGGCGTGTATCGCGTCGATGCAATCGACATCTCGGCCAACAAGACGCAGACGGTCGTGGACCGATGGGGCGGCAGCCGGCCGGTTCCGGGCGCGACCATCAACTACACGGTCGTCGTGAGCGCCACGGGCACCGGCACCGCCGCGGCCGCGCAGTTCACCGACAACATCCCCGCGAACACATCGTACGTGGCGGGCTCGTTGCGCCTCAACACCATCGCGCTGTCCGATGACACAGCGGATGCGGATGCGGGTGCCTACGAAGCGGCACCCACGGCGCGAGTCCGCGTGGCGCTCGGATCCCTGACACAGGCGGGCGGGTCGCAGACGATCCAGTTTGCCGTGACCATCAATTGAAGAATCGGAGAAGTTAGAAGTGAAGGAGTACAACATGACCCTCGGAAAGAAGATTGTCGCCGTCGCCCTCGTCGCCTGCAGCCTGAGCGCGCAGGCGTTCGCGCAGACACCGGGCTGCATTTCGCTCAAGTCGAGCGCGCAGGTCGAAGAACAAGTGACCGACGCCGCCGGCAAGAAGTCGGTGCAGCTCGTGCAGGCCGACAAAGTGGTGCCGGGCGCGATGGTCATCTGGACCGTGAGCGCGACCAACGTCTGCAAGCAGCCTTCCGACAAGGTCACGATCAACAACCCCGTGCCCGAGCACATGGCCTACGTGGCGAATTCCTCCGTGGGTGTGGGCTCGCAGGTCACGTATTCGCTCGACGGCAAAACGTTCGCATCGCCGGCCGAGGTCACTGTCGCCGAGAACGGCGTGAAGCGCGCCGCGACCGCCGCCGAGTACAAGCACATCCGCTGGGTGTTCGCGAACCCGCTGCCGCCGGGCGCGAGCGTCACTGCGAGCTTCCGCGCGGTGCTGAATTAGTTTGTTTCTTGAGAGAGTAATTAGGAGTACCCATGCAATCGTTTCATAGACAACTCAGGCGGGCCGGGCTCGCCTTCGTTGCGGTAGGGTCGATCTTCGGCTCGGAGATGGCGCTGGCTGCCGGCACCGCTTCGGGCGTGACGATCAACAACACCGCGACGGTCAACTACAGCGTGTCGGGAGTCCCGCAGGCCGCTATCGGCTCGTCGCCGACGGGCAATTCCGCCGGGGCCGGTTCGCCGACTCAGTTCGTGGTCGACAACAAGGTGAACCTCACGGTCACCCGTGTCGGCCTCGCGCAGACGCCGGTCGCCGCCGGCCAGCTGAACCAGACGGTCGTGTTCCGCGTCGAGAACATTGGTAACACCTCCCAGGGTTATCGGTTCCTGCCCGCGAACCTCGCGGGCGACAACTTCGACATGACCGCCGTCACCATGCGCGTGCGCGTGTCGGCCGACGCGACTTGCGCGCTCAATTCGACCACACCGCCCGCGGGTGGCTACGCGTCCGCCACGGACACGGCCGACTATGTGCAGACGCTCACGGCGGACAGCTGCCGCTGGGTCTACATCGTCGCCGACACGCCAGCCGGTCGCGCCAACGGTGACCTCGCGAATGTGTCGCTCACGGCGGTCACCGTCGTCGCCGGCGCCGCCAACTCGGGCGTTACGGTCGATGTGACGCAGACAGCGGGTGCCGACACTGCCGGTGTCGACGTCGTGTTCGCCGATGCCCTGCCCACTCGCGATGGTCGCGAGATCGCGCAAGGCACGTACGTCGTCTCGACGGCCGCGCTGTCGGTCCAGAAGACGAGCTCGATCATCAGCGATCCGTTCCTCGGCACAGCGGGCCCGGGCGTGTTCCCGAAGGCCATCCCGGGTGCGGTGATGGAGTACGCCGTTCAGCTGACCAACACGGGCGGCGCCAACGCTGCGGTCGTGTCGATCACCGACGCGGTTCCGGCCAACACGGCGTTCGCGGCCGGCCAGTACAACGCCGGCGCATCCGACGTGAGCATCACGGTGGGCGCGGGCGCACCGACGTTCTGCATCGCCGAAGCCACCGGTACGGACGGTAACGGCGATGGCTGCTTCCGGACCTCGCTCAACGGCACGCTGACCGTCGGCGCCCCGGCGGTGTCGTCGGTGGCTCAGGGTGGCGCGGCCACGCGGGTGACCGTGCGCTTCCGCGTGACGATCAACTAACGGATCGGAACGGAGCTGGTTCACAGTCATGATGTTCACTGACGCGGGTAAACGGGCCTGGAGCCCGAAGGGACGACCCAAGTCCCACGCCCGCAACAACGGGTACTCTCACGCAGAGGGCGGGGTAGCGACTAGCTACCCCGCCTTCGGCGCGTTTGGAGCCCGCGTAAATTCGTGGTTGAGAATTTCGTTGTTATTTGCTGCGGGTCTCATGATGACCCAGCAATCCGTGGCGCAGGTCACGGCGCCCGGAACAGTGGTTCGAAACGTCGGCAGCGTGGCCTATACGCTGCCGGGCGGGTCACCGGGCACGACGCTTTCGAACGAGGTGCAGCTGGCGGTGCAGCCGCTGCCGACGCGCGCGACGATCCAGCTCGCGCGCTACGAGGGCAACAGCCAGAGCACATTCACGGCGGGTCCCACGCAATGCCGCGCCGGCAATGCGTTCGTGCCGATTGGCGCTCCTGCCCCGCAGGGCGCGGGCACGCTCGATCCGCTAGTGCCGATTCCGATGCAGGACACGACGATCGCGCATGCCGGCGATCCGATCTTCGTGCGCGTGGTCGATCTCGACCGCAACCGCGATGCGACCGTGGCCGAAACCGTCGACGTGCGCGTGAGCGCGCCGGTGACGCGCGATTCCGAGGTTTTACGTCTGTCGGAAACCGGTGCCAACACCGGCGTGTTCGTCGGCTACATCGCCACACTGACGAACGCCGCGTCCAGCGATTGCGCGCTGCAGGTCGAGCGCAACGCCGAAGTCGAAGCGACCTATGTGGACCCGACGGATGCCGACGATGCGGCGCAGGCCGACGCGCTGGTGGATCCGTTCGGTCTCGTATTCGATTCCCAAACCGGTTCGCCGATCGATGGCGCGCGCGTACGCCTGATCGATGCGACCACGGGTCTCGCCGCAACCGTCTTCGGCGACGACGGCGTGAGCCGGTACCCGAGCGAGATGGTCACCGGCCAGTCCGTGACCGACCAGGGCGGCACCCAGTACACCTTTCCGACGGGCGTGTTCCGATTTCCGCTGGTCGCGCCCGGCACGTATCGTCTCGAAGTGCTGCCGCCCGGCAACTTTGCATTCCCCTCGCAGCGGACGATCGCGGATCTACAGACACTGCCGAACGCTCCGTTCCGGCTGCAGGATGGTTCGTACGGCCGCAACTTCATCGTCACTCTGGCGCCGGCCGTCGCCGTCGATTTGCCGCTCGACCCCGCCGGCGACACGCTGCTGCTGCGCAAGAGCGCGGGCCAGCAGATCGCAACGACGGGCGACTTCGTGCAGTACTCGATCACGCTGCGAAACAACAGCGAATCGGGCGCGTTCACGAACGTGCGCGTCGTCGACCGGCTGCCCGCGGGCTCGCGCTATCGTCCGGGCTCGTTACGTGTCAACGGCGCGCACGTCGCCGACCCGGTGCTCTCGGCCGACGGCATGAGCTTCACGTACATCCAGCCCAGCATCGACGCCGGCGTGGCCATCGAGCTGCGCTACGTCGTCGAATACACCATCGCGATGCGCGGCACGAAGGACGCGATCAACACCGCGCAGGCATTCGCGCCCGGCAACGTGCGCTCGAACGAGGCCCGCGCGGTGGTGCGCATGAACGAGGAGCTGTTCTCGCAGAAGGCCTTCATCGTCGGCCGCGTGTTCGAAGGCACCTGCGAGGAAGACGGTCGCGAGCAGGACGGTGTCCAGAACGTGCGCGTCTATCTGGAGGACGGCCGCTACGGAATCACCGACGAGAACGGCCGCTTCCATTTCGAAGGCCTCGACCCCGGCACACACACCGTGCAGCTCGACCAGGTCACGCTGCCCGATTACCTCGAGGTCGCGTCCTGCGAACGCATGGGCAACGCGGGTCGCGACTACTCGCAGTTCTCCGAGCTGCGCGCCGGCACGCTGTGGCGCAGCGATTTCGTGCTGCGCCAGAAGGCCGCGCCCGTCGGTGATGTCACGCTCGACTTCAATTCGAGCCTTCTGCCGGATCCGAACGGCGAGGGCCTGGCCGCGCACGAAGCCGTCGTTCGTGTGAACGGGGTGGTCTCGGGCAATACCCGCGCCATGGTCATGCTGCCGGCCGGTTTCGAATACGTGCCGGGCAGTGCGACCGTCGACGGCGCGAGGGCGACTGACTCGAACGATCAGCAGCTCGGCGTCGGCGCCCCGATGGTGAGCGCGAGCGAGGGCGTCGTCGTCGCGCGCCTGGGCGAGCTCGCCGCCGGCTCGACGCGCACATTCCGCTTTACGACGCGTTCCACGGCCGAGGCCGGCGGCGCCATGACAGTGCGCGCGGCGGTGATGTTCGACTCGCCGTCGAAATCGGGCCTGCGCACCCAGCCGGTCGAGTCGCAGCTGGCGCGCGGCGCGGCGCGCTTCGGCCGCTCGCAGTTCACGTTCACTCCGCGCTTCGACGTGCTGAAGACCGAACTCCAGCCGTCCGATGAGAACGCGCTGCGCGCGCTCATCGATTCCTGGCGCGGCGCGCGCGAGCTGTCGATCCGGGCCGTGGGACATGCCGATGCGCAGCCGATCTCCGGCCGCAACCGCAAGGTGTTCGCCGACAACTACGCGTTGTCGGCAGCCCGCGCGGGCGCCGTCGCCAATTACCTCGCGAATGCGTTGAATGTTCCGCAGGCGCGCGTGACGGTGGTCGGCCGCGGCTCGGACGAGCCGTTGAACGCGGGCAAGGACCCGGCCAGCCTCGCGGCGAATCGCCGCGTAGATATCGTGATCGAGGGCGCACGCTTCGAGGCCAATGCGCCTCTCGAACTGGTCAAAGCCGGCGGTTCAGCGCCGCGCGTCGAGACCAAGGGCCTCGTTCTGCGCGGCGCGAGCGTCGCGCGCAGCCCGCGCAAGTTTTCGAAGCCCGAGACAACGGTGGCGCCGGCTTTCATCGACGTCGAGAAGCTCTCGCCGGGCATCAAGTGGCTCACGCCCGAAGCGGACGCGACGCCGCCGATCGCGGCAGCCAAGGTCGCGATCCAGCACGAGCCGGGGCAGACGGTCGAGCTCATGAACAATGGCATGCCGGTCGATGCACTCAATTTCGACGGCGTGCTCTTCAATGACGCCAAGTCGGTGGGCTTGAGCCGCTGGCGCGGCGTGCACCTCGTGGACGGAGACAACGTATTCGCCGCGCGCGTGCTCGCGAAAGATGGCGCGGTGGTGTGGCAGGCCCAGCGCACGGTTCACTTCGGCGGTGGAGCCGTGCGCGTCGAGTTCGACAAGGCGGCATCCAAGCTCGTCGCTGACGGCCGCACGCGCCCGGTCATCGCGCTGCGCATGTTCGACCAGTACGGCAAGCCGGCACGCGCCGGCACCGCAGTCGAATACTCGGTCGATTCGCCGTACCGCTCATGGTGGGAAGTCGAGCAGCTCGACAACAATCAGATCCTCGCGACCGGCCCGCGTACGCCGCAGGCGGACGTGCTCGACGGTGGCATCGCGCTCATCGAGCTCGAGCCGACGACAGTGACGGGCCATGCAATCATCCGGCTGCGCTTCAACGACCGGCAGAACGACGAGGTCAAGGTATGGCTCGAATCTGCGCCGCGCGACTGGATTCTCGTCGGTATCGCCGAAGGCACGGCGGCGTACAACCGCATCTCCGGCAACATGGAGACCGCGACTGCCGCCGACCGCGAGCAGGGCTTCGAGCAGGATGGCCGCGTCGCATTCTTCGCGAAGGGCCGGGTCAAGGGTGATTTCCTGCTGACGATGGCTTACGACTCGGCGCGCGAGAAGCAGGACGCGCGCGACCGTCTCAAGGGGACCATCGAGCCGGACCGCTACTACCTGCTGTACGGCGACGGCACGGAGCAACGCTTCGAAGCCGCCTCGCAGGGCAAGCTCTATCTCAAGATCGAGCGGCGCCAGTTCGTCGCGCTGTTCGGCGACTTCGACACGGGGTTCACGGTGACCGAGCTCACCAAGTACAACCGCAGCCTTTCGGGCCTGCGCAGTGACTTCGCCGGCGAGCGCATTTCCGTATCGGGTTTCGCGGCGCGCACCGACACCGGCCTCGTGCAGGACGAGCTACGCGGCGACGGCACCTCGGGCCTCTACCGCCTGTCGCGCGCTCCCATCGTCATCGGCTCGGACAAGCTGCGCATCGAAGTGCGCGACCGCTTCGAGATCACGCGCGTAGTCGAGTCGCACGAGCTGTCGCGCTTCATCGACTACGACCTCGACTACAGCCGCGGCACGATCTTCTTCAAGGAACCGGTGCAGAGCCGCGATCGCAATCTCAATCCGGTGTTCATCGTCGTCGACTATGAAGTGCGCACGGGTGGCGAAGACGAAACGGCGGCTGGCGTCCGGGTCGCGACCAAGCTTGCGGGCGACCGGCTCGAGGTCGCGGCGAGCGCGATTTACGAGGGCGCGCAGGCTGGCGATACGCACGTCGTCGGCAGCGACCTCACCTGGCGTGTCTCCGACGAGACCAAGATCCGCGCGGAAGTCGCGCAGTCGCAGTCGGATGATGCGCTGCGCCCGGGCTCGTCGATGGCGTGGCTGGTCGAAGGCAAGCATGTCTCCGAGAAGATAGAGGCGCGCGCCTGGGCCCGCGAAGCGGATAACGGCTTCGGCGTCGGTCAACAGCTCACGGCCGACACCGGTTCGCGCGACATCGGCGCGGATGCGCGCTACAAGCTGACGAGCAACGTCATGCTCAACGGCGAACTCCAGCAACAGCGCGTACTGACGAGTGATGCCACGCGGCTGCTCGCGAGTGTCGACTTGAACCTGCAAAAGGACGGCTATGGCGTCGGCGCCGGCGTGCGCCACGTGGCGGACGAGCATGCGGACGGCGACGAGCGCGTCTCCGACCAGGCGTTCGTTACCGGCAGCATTGACCTCTGGGAAGACCGGTTGACTCTGCGCGGCGAGTACGATGCTTCGCTCGGCGGCAAGGACGCGAGCGTCGACTATCCGGCGCGCAGCATGGTCGGCATCGACTACAAGATCTCGGGCGAGACCACGTTGTTCACCGAGTACGAACACGCCGAAGGCGCCCAGCTCGCGAGCGACGTCACGCGCTTCGGTGTGCGCACGCGCCCGTGGGAGCGCACGCAGGTGAAGTCGAGCATCAGCTCCCAGGCGACGGAATACGGCCCGCGCACCTTCTCGAACTTCGGCCTGACGCAAGGCTTCACGTACAAGGACAAGTGGGCGTTCGACGTCGGAGTCGACCAGACCAACACGCTGCGCGGTCCCGAACTCGAGCCGCTGGATCCGAATACCCCGCTCGCCTCGGGCAGTATGACCGACGACTTCTTCGCGGCCTTCCTGGGCGCCTCCTATCGCCGGGAGCTCTGGCAGTTCACGAGCCGGCTCGAGCATCGCAATTCCGACAGTGAAGAGCGCTGGATCTCGACGACCGGCTGGTACCGCGAGCCCATCGAAGGGCACGCGATGTCGGTGTCGCTGCAGGCGTTCGACTCGAGCGCGGCGCAGGGCGACGACATGCAGGCTGTCGGCCGCTTCGCCTGGGCCTTCCGTCCGGATTCGTCGAAGTGGATCGTGTTCGACCGCCTCGAGCTCAAGTCGGACAAGCAGGACGGCGCGTTCGGCGCGCTCGAGTCCTCGCGCATCGTCAACAACCTGCACGCGAACTGGCAGCTCGACCCCAGGCTGCAGCTGGGCCTGCAATACGGCGTGCGGTACGTCGAGAGCAGCTTCGAGGGCGAGAAGTACGCCGGCATCTCCGACATCGTCGGTGCCGACCTGCGCCGCCAGCTCACGCGCCGCTTCGATCTGGGCGTGCACGCCGCCGCGCTGCATTCTTGGGAATCGGATGTCCTCGATTACTCCACGGGCTTCGACGTGGGCACGACGATCGCCAAGAATATCTGGGTCTCGTTGGGCTACAACTTCGCGGGTTTCAGCGACCAGGATTTTTCGGCCAGCCGCCACACCGCGCAGGGCCCCTATCTCAAGATCCGCATCAAGGCTGATCAGGATACTTTCAAAGATTTGAGCCTCGACAGCCTGCGCCCATCGCGATAGCTTGCCCGCGCGCTCCCTGGGAGCGCGTTTCCCGGGCTGCCAATGCACTCACTCGACGAAGTATTCGGACCGCGCGGGCCGCTGGCCCGCACGTTGCCGGATTTCACGCCGCGCCGTTCGCAGCTGGCCATGGCCAGCCGCGTGGCGCTGGCGCTGGAAAACCGCGCGCCGCTCGTGGTCGAGGCGGGCACGGGAACCGGCAAGACGTTCGCTTACCTGGTTCCCGCGTTGCTTTCCGGCAAGCGGGTGCTCATCTCCACTGGCACGCGCACCCTGCAGGACCAGCTGTTCAACAAAGACCTGCCATTGGTCGCCGCCGCCATCGGCGTCCCGGCGCGTGTCGCGCTGCTCAAGGGGCGCTCTAACTATCTGTGCAGCTACCGGCTGAAGCAGGTCGGTGGCCAGAAGAGCCTCGCCGGCACGCGCGATCGCACGCTTGCACGCGTCGAGCGCTGGGCGGGGATCACCAGGACCGGCGATCTCGCCGAAGTGCCGGACATGGGCGATGCCCACCCGTTGTGGCCGCAGATCACCTCCACCCGGGACAACTGCCTCGGCGCCCGCTGCGCGGATATCGGCAGGTGTCACGTGGTCGACGCGCGCCGCAAGGCCATCGACGCCGATATCGTCATCGTCAATCACCATCTGTTGCTCGCCGACCTCGCGCTCAAGGAAGACGGTTTTGGTGATTTGTTGGGCTCGGCCGATGCGGTGATCCTCGACGAAGCGCACCAGATCCCCGATCTCGCCACACAATTTTTCGGCACGCGCCTCGGCAGCCGGCAGGTCGAGCTGTTGGTGCGCGATGCCCGCCACGAGCTCGTGCAGACGCGCGCGCCGGTCACGGCGCTGTCCGCGGAAATCGGCCTTGTCGAAAAGACCCTGGCGGCGCTCGCGAACATCCTGCGCGATGCGCCCCGGCCAGACTGGCTGGCGGCGGACACACCGCTGGCCGATGCAGCGCAGGACATGTCGCGCTCGATGCGTGAGCTCGCGGCAGCGCTCAACGAACACAGTCGTGATGCTGGCATTGCGCAATGCGCGGCGCGTGCCACCGAGCTCGCCGCGAGGCTCGATGCCGTGGTGCACGCCGAGGAAAACGAGGGTGCGCGCAGTGTAGAGATCACGCAGCGCGGATTTACCGTGAGCCTGCTGCCGTTCGATATCGCCGCACGCTTCGCGGCCATGGCCAGTGGCACTCGTGCCGCCTGGGTGTTCACCTCGGCCACGCTTTCGGTCGGTGAGGACTTCGCGCACTTCACCTCGCGCCTGGGGCTCAACGACGCCGAGACGCTGGCCATCGCCAGTCCCTTCGATTTCGAGGCCCAGGCGCTGCTCTATCTACCCTCGCAACTGCCGGATCCGGCGGCCGCGACCCATACCAATGCGCTGATCGAGGTCGCCGTGCCGCTCATCGAAGCGTCGGCCGGCGGCGCCTTCGTGCTGTTCACCAGTCACCGCGCGCTGCAGCGCGCCGCGCAGCTGCTGCGCGATCGATGGACGGAGCTTGCCGATTTTCCCTTGCTGGTCCAGGGCGAAGCGCCCCGCGAGCAGCTGCTGCGCACCTTCCGGGAGTCAGGCAACGCGGTGTTGCTGGGCACGGCGAGTTTCTGGGAGGGTGTGGACGTCAAAGGCGACGCGCTGCGGCTGGTCATCATCGAGAAACTGCCGTTTTCCTCGCCCGACGATGCACTGACAAAGGCCCGCATCGAGCACCTGAAGGCGAATGGCGGCAACGCGTTCCGCGAATATCAGTTGCCCGAGGCCGCTTTGGCGCTGAAGCAGGGCGTCGGCCGGCTCATTCGCAGCGAAGCAGATCGCGGTGTGGTGGTCATTTGCGATCCCCGTCTCATCGACAAACCTTATGGCCGGGTATTTCGCGCCAGCCTGCCGCCGATGCCGGTGACACGCGCGGCAGCCGATGCCGAAAAATTCCTGCGGCGCATTGCGGGCACAGCGCCCGCTGCCGCGCCTGCCGCGCTCACCCGCGAAGCGCTGCACAATGAAATGGATGGCGAGCCCGCATGAAAATCCTGGCGCTCGACACCGCCACCGAGGCCTGCTCGGTGTCGCTCGGCATCGGCGACAGCAGCATCGATCGTTACGTCGAGCTCGAGCGCGGTCACGCCGAGCAATTGCTGCCGATGGTCGACGCCGTACTCGCTGAAGCGGGCATCGCTTTGACCTCGCTCGATGCGATCGCCTTCGGTCGCGGTCCTGGCGGCTTCACGGGCGTTCGCCTCGCCGCGAGTGTCGCGCAAGGGCTGGCGTTCGGTGCCGGCCTTGGCGTGGTGCCCATTTCCGATCTGGCGGCCGTTGCGCAACGGGTCGTACAACTGCAGCCGGGCGTCAGTCGCGTGCTGGTTGCCAATGACGCACGCATGCGCGAGGTGTACTGGGCGGCTTTCGAGGTGCAAGGCCTCGTAGCGCTTGCCGGGCCGGAACACGTCAGCGCCGCATCGAACGTCGTTGTGTCGGAGGTGGCCGGCAGCTGGGCGGCAGGTGGACGTGGCCTCAAGGCCTGGCCGGCGCTCGCGGAGCGTTGCCGCGCGGCCGGTGCAGCGCTGCACCTGGAGCTGTTGCCTCGCGCCAGCGAGGTGCTCGCACTGGCGCGTCCGGCAGTCGCCGCCCGCCAGACTCTCGATCCGGCCATGGCGTTGCCGGTTTATGTCAGGGATCACGTGGCCGAATCCTTGCTGTAATCAAAGTGCAATAGACTGCCGTTGTAATGCGCACGCCACAAAAACGTCACCTGTGATGCCGTGTCAGCAACCATGTCAGCCAAACAGATCCTGGTCGTAGAAGACGAGCGCCCGATTCGCGAGATGATCGCTTTCGGGTTGCGCCGCGCGGGCTTCGAGGTTCGCGAGGCCGCCGACGCGCGCACCGGGCGCGCCGAAGTGGCCAACAAGATGCCGGACCTGCTGCTGGTGGACTGGATGTTGCCCGACCTGAGCGGCCTGGAATTCACCCGCGCGCTGAAACGCGATCGCGAGACGCGCGAGCTGCCGGTGATCATGCTCACCGCGCGCGCCGAAGAGGGCGACAAGGTGGCGGGCCTGGAAGGCGGGGCGGACGACTACATCACCAAGCCCTTTTCGCCGCGCGAGCTGCTGGCTCGCATAAATGCCGTGTTGCGGCGGACCGCGCCCGTCGAGGGCACCGAGCGCATCGACATCGAGGGCCTGGTGCTCGATCAAAGCAGTCAGCGGGTGAGCACGGGAGAACGCACCGTGGCGCTCGGCCCCACCGAATACCGCATGCTGGCTTTCTTCATGACCCATCCTGAACGCGTGTACACGCGCGAGCAGCTGCTCGACCGCGTCTGGGGTGGCAATGTCTACGTCGAGGAGCGCACCATCGACGTCCATATCCGGCGCCTGCGTAAGGCGCTCGAGGACTTCGGCTACGACCGTCTCATTCAGACCGTCCGCGGGTCGGGTTATCGCTTCTCGTCAAAACCTCTTTAGTTAGGCACAGTACCCCTGATGAATTCAGGTACCACCGCCTTTTTCTACGTTGCGATACGCCTGCTGGTGGCGCTCGCCGTGGGTGCGGCGGCGGGCTGGTTCGCAGGCTCGGCCTGGCTCGGGGTAGTGGGCGCGCTCACGCTGTACCTCGCCTGGAATCTCTGGCAGCTGCGCTCGCTGCATTTCTGGCTGCAACACCGCAGCGTGGCCGACCCACCCGACACCATGGGCCTCTGGGGCGATGTGGTCGCGCAGGTGGTCCGGCTGCACCGCCGCAAGCGTTTCCACAAGGAGAGGCTCACCCGATTGTTCCGTGAGCTGCGACGTTCAACCGCCGCGATGCCCGACGGCGTCGTCATGCTCGATCCGCAGGGTGAGATCGTCTGGTTCAACCGCAAGGCCGGGGAACTGCTCGACCTCTCGCGGCGCGCGGACCTCGGGCTGCGAATCGACAACCTGGTGCGCAATCCCGATTTCGTGAGTTACCTGCGCGGCGGGCAATACTCCATGCCGGTGATCGTGCGCGTCGACACGCCGGTCGAGCGGCATATCGCCTTTCAGCTCATCTCGTATGGCGAAGACCAGCGGCTGCTCATGTTGCGCGAAGTCACGCGTGAAGTGCGCATGGAGCAGATGCGCAAGGATTTCGTCGCCAATGCGTCGCATGAGTTGCGCTCGCCGCTCACCGTGGTTGCCGGCTATCTCGAGAACTTCAGTGCGGATCCGCAGATCGGCGAACTGGCGGCGCCCATCGCCGAGATGCGCCGGCAGACCGACCGCATGACCCGCATCATCGAAGACCTGCTCGAATTGTCGCGCTTCGAGGCGAATGACGCGCCCATCAAAGGGCTGCCCATCGACGTCGCGGCAATGGCCGCGATGCTGCGCAAGGACGTTCTGGCGCGCACTGCGCATCCGCATGAAGTGACCATGAGCATCGAGTCCGCGGCCAGCCTCATCGGCGACGAAGCCATGGTGCAATCGGCATTTTCGAATCTGGTCGACAATGCCGCCAAATACACGCCGGCCGATGGCAGCGTACAGATCCGCTGGTGGACCGACGACGACGGCGGCCATTTCTCCGTGCGCGACACGGGCCCCGGGATTTCCGCCGAACACCTGCCGCGCCTCACGGAGCGCTTCTACCGCGTGGATCCCGCCCGCTCACGCGAGACCGGCGGGTCGGGGCTGGGGCTCGCCATCGTCAAGCACGCGCTGCATCGTCATGGCGGCCGCCTGGAGATCGACAGCCGCGAAGGGCGGGGCAGTACATTCACCTGCCACTTCCCGCGCGATCGGGTGCTCGAGCGGCGCGTGGCGGCGAGCGCCTGAGCGCATGCCACGAACCGTCATCATGCCGTCACCGGTATCTAACAAACTGCCCGGCCGTCCGCGCCGCGTATCCTGAGGTTGCCATGGAAACCGCCGATCTCTCGCATCACATCTCGCGCCGCTTCAACGAAGACCTCGAGCGCGTGCGCAACAAAGTCCTCACCATGGGCGGCATGGTCGAGCAGCAGCTCGCCAACGCGGTGACCGCGCTCATCGAAGGCGACAGCAACCTGGGCGTTTCCGTCGGACGCGACGATCTCAAGGTCAACGGCATGGAAGTCTCGATCGACGAGGAGTGTTCGCGCATCCTGGCGACGCGCGCGCCGGCCGCCGGCGACCTGCGCCTCATCGTGGCCATCATCAAGACCATCACCGATCTCGAGCGCATCGGCGACGAGGGCGAGAAGATCGGCTACATCGCCTCCAGGCTCGCCACCATGGAGCGCCCCGCGGACAAGTATCGCGAGATCAAGCACCTTGGCCGCATCGTCTCGGAGATGGTCCACCAGGCGCTCGACGCCTTCGCGCGCATGGACGCCGAAGCCGCGTTACGCGTGGCGCGCCAGGATCGCGTCGTCGACGAGGAATACGAATCCATCCAGCGTCAGTGCATCACCTTCATGATGGAAGATCCGCGCAGCATCCGCCGCGCGCTCGATGTCATGTGGATCGTGCGCGCGCTCGAGCGAATCGGCGATCACGCCAAGAACATTTGCGAATACGTGATCTACATGGTGCACGGCAAGGACGTGCGGCACACCAAGCTCGAAGACATCGAGCGCGATCTTCGCGATCGCGCCACCGGCGCCTAGCCGCGCCACCGACGCCTGGCCGATCGGCTCATCTCTTGTACACTCACGGACGCCGGCGCTTCGCCGGCGTTTTCCGTCGCGGTGCGCGAGCGCCGGGCAATACCCCATGTTTGACCGCCGACAAAAGTTCAACCTGCTCTGCGCACTCATTTGCGCCGGGATGGTGGGTTACGCCATCTACGCCGAGAAGTATCTGGGCTACCTGCCGTGCCCGCTGTGCATGTTCCAGCGGGTCTGCATCGCAGCCCTTGGCTTGGTATTCCTAATCGCCGGCTTGCATCGCGCGCGGCATACAGGCGCCATCGTCTATGGCGTCTTCATCTTCCTGACCGCGGCCGCGGCCGCCTGGGTGGCCGGGCGCCACGTGTGGATACAGCATCAGCCGGCCGGCACTGTACCCTCGTGCGGTGCGCCGCTCGACAACCTCATGCAGATGTTCCCGCTGCTCGAGGTGATCCGCAAAGTCATGACCGGGGGCGGGGAGTGCGGCATCATCGACTGGACGATGCTCGGCATCTCGATGCCCGGGTGGGTGCTGATCGCGGCGGTCTCGCTCGGCCTGGTCGGCATCCTCAACAACGCCATCTACCCGGTGCGCGCGCGGCGATAGCAGTCAGTAGATAGGCCGTCGGTCAGAGGATCAAGCCACCCAGCCACCAGGCGACGGCGGCAATGCCGGCCGATGCCGGAATGGTGACGATCCAGGCGATGACGATGTTTCCGGCCACCGCCCAGCGAACCGCCGAGGAACGCTGCGCCGCGCCCACGCCGATGATGGCGCCGGTGATCGTATGCGTGGTCGATACGGGAATTCCGAAAGCGGTAGCCACGAAGAGCGTGATTGCACCGCCGGTCTCCGCGGCGAATCCGCCGACTGGTTTGAGCTTGGTGATGCGCTGACCCATGGTCTTCACGATGCGCCAGCCGCCGAACATGGTGCCGAGGCCGATCGCGAGGAAACAGCTCACGACCACCCAGGTTGGCAGGTGATCCTTGGTGGTGACGCCTCCGGCGATCAACAGCAGCCAGATGATACCCATGGTCTTCTGCGCGTCGTTGCCCCCATGGCCCATGCTGTAGGCCGCGGAGGAGACGAGCTGCAAGCGGCGGAACCACTTGTCGACCCGGCGTGGCGTCTGCCTGAAACAAATCCACGACACGCTGAGCATCAGCAACGAGCCGAGCAACATGCCCAGCATCGGCGAGACGATGATGAAAGCGGCGGTCTTGATGATGCCCGGTGCGAGCAGGGGAGCCGTGCCGGCCTTGATCAACGCGGCACCGATCATGCCGCCGATGAGCGCGTGCGATGAGCTGGACGGAATACCGTAGTACCAGGTGATCAGGTTCCACGAGATGGCGCCGATCAGCGCACCGAAGATCAGCCGGTTGTCGACGAAAGCCGGATCGATGATGCCCTTGCCGACCGTCGCGGCGACGGTGAGCTCGAAGAACGCGAACGCCAGCACGTTGAACACTGCGGCCCAGATGACCGCCTGCCAGGGCTTGAGCACCTGGGTGGAGACCACGGTGGCGATGGAATTGGCCGCGTCATGAAAGCCATTCATGAAATCGAAAGCCAGCGCCAGCAACACCAGCAGCACCAGCGTCAGCGAGACCGCGCCCCCGTCCATCAGGCCGAGTCCATCAGGCGGAGTCCATCAGGCCGAGTCCATCACGAAAATAAGCCATCAAGAGTTTTCGAGCACGACGCTTTCGATGACGTTGGCGACGTCCTGGCACTTGTCGGTCGCCGACTCGAGCGATTCGTACACCGCCTTGAGCTTGATCAGCTGGCGCACGTCGTTTTCATTGCGGAACAGCTCGGAAATGGCGCCGCGCATGACCTTGTCAGCGTCGGATTCGAGTTTGTCGATCTCCTGGCAGATCTTGAGGATGGCGGGCGCGTCGGCCATCGACGCCATGAGACCCACGGCCGATTGCACGCGTTCGGCACATCGCAGCAGCAGCTCCGCCAGCTGCGTCGCCTCGGGCGTCACTTTCTGGATGTCATAGAGCACCAGCGATTCGGCGGTGTCCTGGATGAGGTCGAGCACGTCATCCATGCGGGAGATCAGGCGGTGGATGTCATCGCGGTCGAACGGCGTCACGAACGTGGTGTGCAGCAGCTGCACGGTTTCGTGCGTGATGCGGTCGGCGGCATGCTCGGCATCTTCGATGGCCTTGATGCCGATCGATCTGTCGGTGACGGTGTCGTAGTGGCGCAGCAGGTCGGCCAGTGCCAGGGCGCCATCGACGATCAGTTTCGCGTGGCCGTCGAACAGACTGAAGAAACGCCCCTCGCGGGGCATGAGACGCGAGATGAAGTTCATTGTTTTGCCGGCAGGCCCCTGGAATCAGGCGCGGAGTTTAGTGCCTCGGACCGAAGCTGTCACAAAACTGTATTCAATCGCCCACGAATGCTCAGGCCAGCATTTCCGTCAATGCATTCAGGTAGATGCGGTGCAGGCGGTCGATGTCGGCCACATTCACACTTTCATTGACCTTGTGGATGGTGGCGTTGATCACGCCCAGCTCGACCACCTGCGAGCCGAGCGTCGCGATGAACCGGCCATCGGAAGTGCCACCACCCGTGGAGAACTTCGGGCGGATGCCGGTCTCGGCCTCCACGGCGCGCGTAACGCCGGCCGACAGTGCGCCGGGCGGGGTATAGAACGGCTCGCCGGAGATGTACCACTCGAGCGTGTAGCGCACGCCGTGTTTCTTGAGAATGTCCTCCACGATGGTTTTCAAGCCATCGATGGTCTGCACCGGTGAGTACCGCAGATTGAAACGCGCCTTGAGCTCGCCGGGAATGACGTTCGGCGCGCCTGTGCCGGCGTTGAAGTTGGAAATCTGGAAACTCGTGGGCTGGAAGTGTTCGTTGCCGTTGTCCCAGGTGCGCGCGGTGAGCTCCGCCAGCGCGGGGGCGAATGTATGCACCGGGTTCTCGGCGAACTGCGGATAGGCGATGTGCCCCTGTACGCCGTGCACGGTGAGGCGCCCGGACAGCGAGCCGCGCCTGCCGATCTTGATGGTGTCGCCGAGTTCCTTCTCGCTCGACGGCTCGCCGACGATGCACCAGTCGATTTTCTGGCCGCGCTCGCGCAGGGTCTCGACCACTCTTTTGGTCCCGTCGACCGACGGGCCTTCCTCATCGCTGGTGATCAGATAGGCAATGGTGCCCTTGTGCTTCGGGTGCGCCTTCACGAAGTCTTCGGTGGCGGTCACCATGGCGGCCAGCGCGCTTTTCATGTCAGCCGCGCCGCGTCCATACAGCAGGCCGTCGCGAACCGCAGGCTTGAACGGATCGCTCTTCCATTCTTCGAGGGGGCCGGTGGGCACGACATCGGTATGGCCCGCAAAGCACAGCACAGGACCGCCTTTGCCATGCGTCGCCCAGAAATTGTCCACGCTGCCATAACGCAGGTTTTCGATGTCGAAACCCGCCCCGCTCAAACGGCGCGTCATGACTTCCTGACAGCCCTGGTCGGCTGGGGTAACGGAGTTACGCGCGAGGAGATCGAGCGTGAGATCGACGGTAGCTGACATCGGTGCGCGCGTTATACGGAACTGAGCCTGCAGCAGCAAGGAGTTTTGTGACGGTTCAGTGAAACCCGCCCGGGTGAAATATTTCCGCAACCTTGCGGTCACAAACTGCCGCGCGTCACAACCGGAGGCAACACAGTGGTTCGCAACATCCTGATTTCTTCGCTCGCGGCCGTCATCGTCTGCGCCATGAGCGGCACCGCGCAGGCGCAGGCTGCGCGCGATTCGATCAACATCGTCGGCTCCTCGACGGTGTATCCGTTCACCACCACGGTGGCCGAACAGTTCGGGCGCGGCGGCAAGTTCAAGACGCCGAAGGTCGAGAGCACCGGTACCGGGGGCGGCATCAAGCTCTTCTGCAACGGCGTCGGTCCGCAATTCCCGGACATCGCCAATGCGTCGCGACGCATGAATGCGGGTGAATACGCCACTTGCCAGAAGAATGGCGTCAAAGACATCGTCGAGGTGAAGGTTGGCTACGACGGCATCGTGCTCGCGCAGAGCAAAGTGGGCACCACGCTCGCGCCGACGCGCAAGGATGTCTACCTGGCGCTCGCCAAGAGCGTTCCGGATCCGGCGAATCCGATGAACCTGATCCCGAATCCCTACACCACCTGGAAGGACATCAACAAGGCGCTGCCGGCCGTGAAGATCGAAGTGCTCGGGCCGCCGCCGACCTCGGGCACGCGCGATTCGTTCGTCGAGCTGTACATGGAAGCGGGCTGTCGCACCTTTGCCTGGCTCAATGCGCTTCGGGCCCAGGACGAACCGCGTTTCAAGCGGGCCTGCGACACGGTGCGCGAGGATGGCTCGTATGTCGAGGCGGGTGAGAACGACAACCTCATCGTGCAGAAGCTCAACGCCAACAAGGATGCCGTCGGAATCTTCGGCTACAGCTTCCTCGAGGAGAACCTCGACAAGCTCAAAGGTGCCGTGGTCGACGGCGTCTCGCCGACATACGAAACCGTCTCGTCCGGAAAATACCCGGCTTCGCGCCCGCTTTTCATCTACGTGAAGAAGCAGCACGTGAACGTGATCCCCGGCATCGCCGAATTCGTCGCCGAATACACCAGCGAGAAGGCGCTGGGCGAAGAAGGTTATCTCGCCGACAAGGGCCTGGTGCCGCCGCTCAAGAACGAGATCGGCAAGATTCGCGGCGATGCCACTGCCATGAAACCGTTCAAGCTCTGAAAACGCGCCAGAGCCCGCGCGCAGCTGCAACTCCGCGCGGGCCTGTCAGCACAGCGTAAGACAGACGTCATTCCAAAGAAGTTAGAGAACAAACATGAAACGCAAACTACTTTCCCTGGCCGTGGCCAGCGCCTTGGGTTGCGCGGCGGCGCTGGCGCCGCTGCCGGTGCTCGCGCAGAGCGCCGATATCGAAGCGCTGAAGGCGCAGCTGGCCGCGCTCTCCGCGAAGATCGAGCAGCTCGAGAAGGCCCAGACCCAAACCAGGAAAACTGTCGATGAGACGCAGGCGACCGCCGACAAAACCGCAGACGTGGTCGCGCAAGGCAATGCGCGCCTGTCGTTTGCCGGAGATATTCGTTACCGCAACGAGTCTTTCGACGTGCAATACGTAAACCGCAATCGCCAGCGTGACCGCGTGCGCGCGCGTCTGAACGCCACCTACCGCGTCAATGACACGGTGACCGGTGTGTTCGGCATCGCCACCGGCGGCACGGATCCGCGATCGTCGAACCAGACTCTGACGGACACCAACTCGCGCAAGGACTTCGAGCTCGATCTGGCCTTCGTGCAGTGGGCGCCGACCGCCAGCTGGCGCGTGACGGCAGGCAAGCAGCGTTATTCCTGGCAGCGCACGCCGAGCCTGTTCTTCGACGGTGACATCAACCCCGAAGGCATCGCGATCAACTACACCAAGGGCAACCTGTTCACAGGCGTGTTCTACGACTGGCTCGCCGAGCGCGCGTTGTCCTTCAGCAACGTCGCCAGCGGCACCAATACCGACTCCATCATGTATGGCGCGCAACTCGGATACAAAATTCCGTTCTCGGACAGCGTGGCGCTCACGCTCGCCGGCACATACTTCAACTTCGATGGCGTGCAGGGCTACAACCCGCTGTTCGGTGGCAGTTCCTTTGGTAACACCACGACCACCAGTGCCGCCGTATGCAGCCGTACCCTGGCCTCGACGCCCGCGACCGCGTGCCTGCTGTCCGACTACGACATCATCGAAGGTTATGCGGACCTCACGGCCTCGGTGGGCGGACGCCCGCTGCGCTTCTACATCGACTACGCCAAGAATTCCGAAGCGCAGATCAATCCCGTCGCGCTGGAGAAGTTAGACACCGCCATCGCGTATGGCTTCAGCTACGGTGCGGCATCGGCCGTCAAGGGCACCTGGGAATTCGGTGTGTTGTCACAGAAGGTGGAAAAAGACGCGCTGTTCGGTCAGATGGTCGATTCCGACTTCGGTGACGGCAACACCGACTCCGACGGCATCGTGCTGCGTGGCGCGTATACGGTCGCGCGCAACTGGACGATCAACGCGACGTATTTCATGAACGATCTGTCCAACGACGTGCCGCAGTCCGTGACGGTCTTCAACGACGCCACGCCGGCGCCCTACGACACCCAGGTAATCACCGGTATTAATGATCGTGATTACAAACGCTTACAGCTGGATCTGAACTTCCGGTTTTAAGTGTCGGCGCGGGGCGGCACGGACGCTGCCCCGCAACTGTCTGGATGGGATTTCACGAAGCTGTCACAAAGCGGCGCTAAACATAGGTGGCCCCCTAACTGAAAACGGTGGGCCAAAGGGTTCGCGCCCCCTGCCAGGAAACCAAACAACACTATGACTCCGGCGGCTCTACTCATCGCGCTCGCACTGCTTTCGGTGGGCGCGTTCTGGATCGGCAAATCGCGGTCGCTCGCGCTGGTCGGCGGCAGCCGTGGCGTGCGCCACCTTCACTCGCTACCCAGCCATTACGGATTGATGACGGCAATGTGGTGCGCGTTGCCCGCGCTGGCGGTCATTGGTCTGTGGCTCATTTTCCAGGACGCCATCATCCTGCGGCTCGTCGTCGATCACCTGCCGGCGGGTGTGAGGGACCTCTCGGCGAACGATCTGTCGCTGGTGATGAACGATGTGCGCAACCTCGTCGCGGGTAACGTTCCGGGGTCGACGGTCAGCGAGGCGGTGCGCGCGGCTTCCGCCGAATACCTGCACTTGCGCGGCATCAGCCGCATGGCGCTCACCGTGCTCGTCATGGTGATGGCCATCGGCGCCGTGATTGCGATACGCGCCCGCATCACTCCCGAGCTGCGCGCGCGCAATCGCGTCGAGCGCGTGATCGAATGGCTGCTCATCGGTTGCTCGACGCTCGCTGTGTTCACCACCATCGGCATCGTCGCCTCGGTGGCCTTCGAGGCGTTCCGATTCTTTTCGATGATTTCGCCCCTCGAGTTCCTGTTCGGTACCTCGTGGAGTCCGCAGACGGCCATCCGTGCCGATCAGGTGGGTTCGTCGGGTTCGTTCGGCGCTGTGCCGCTGTTCGCCGGAACGGCACTCATCTCCTTCATTGCCATGCTCATCGCGGTGCCGATCGGACTTTTCTCGGCTATCTACCTGGCCGAATACGCGCATCCGAAGTTCCGTACCGTGGCCAAACCGCTGCTCGAGGTGTTGGCGGGTGTGCCGACGGTGGTTTACGGCTTCTTCGCCGCCTTGACCATCGGACCGGCGCTGCGCGGCTGGGGCGAGGGTCTGGGGCTCGACGTCGCCTCGGAGAGCGCGCTCGCCGCCGGCTTCGTCATGGGCATCATGATCATTCCGTTCGTGTCCTCCCTGGCTGATGACATGATCAGCGCCGTGCCGCAGGGCCTGCGCGACGGTGCCTATGCGCTCGGCGCGACGCGCTCGGAGACCATCAAGCAGGTGGTGTTGCGCGCCGCGCTGCCGGGCATCGTCGGCGGCATCCTGCTGGCGGTGTCGCGCGCCATCGGCGAGACCATGATCGTGGTCATGGCGGCAGGCCTGGCCGCGAATCTCACGGCAAATCCCCTGGAAGCCGTGACCACGGTGACCGTGCAGATCGTCACGCTGCTGGTCGGCGATCAGGAATTCGACAGCCCCAAGACGCTCGCTGCCTTCGCGCTCGGCCTGGTGTTGTTCCTGGTCACGCTGGCGCTCAACGTTCTCGCGCTGCACATCGTCAGGAAATACCGTGAGCAATACGAATAAGCCGCGGCGCACGCCCGCGGAAACCCAGGCCATCGTCGAGAGCACCCTGCGCCGGCGTTACTGGGCGGAGCGGCGCTTTCGCGCCTATGGCCTCGCGGCGGTGACGGCCGGAATGCTGTTCCTGGTCTATCTGTTCTTGGTGATCTTTTCCAATGGACTTGGCGCGTTTCAGCAGACGCAGGTGCGCGTTCCCATCTACTACGATCCGCAGATCATCGATCCATCGGGCAACCGCAATGCCGACGAGCTGCACAACGCGGACTACCAGGCAGTGATTCGCGCCGCGCTCAAGGCGAAGTTTCCCGAGGTCGAAGGACGCGCGGCATCGCGGCAGCTCACGCGCCTGGTGAGTGGCAGCGCTGCGTTCGTGCTGCAGAAGCGGGTGACCGAGAATCCCGCGCTCATCGGCACCACGGGCGAAACCTGGCTGGTGGCCAGCGACGCCGTCGATCTGCTGCAGAAGGGTCACATCGACCGCGCGATTCCCGAAGCCGAGCGTCCGCTCTCCGATCAGCAGCTCGCGTGGACCGACAAGCTTCGCACTGAAGGTGCTCTCGCGCTCAAGTTCAACAAGACATTCGTGACCGGCGGCGATTCGCGCGAGCCCGAGAACGCGGGCATCTGGGGTGCGGTGGTCGGGTCGTTCTTCATGCTGGCCGTGACGTTGCTGCTGTCCTTCCCCATCGGTATCGCCACGGCTATCTATCTCGAGGAGTTCGCGCGCCGCAACCGCTGGACCGATCTCATCGAGGTGAACATCAATAATCTCGCCGCCGTGCCCTCCATCGTGTTCGGCCTGCTGGGGCTGGCGGTATTCATAGGATTCTTCGGGCTGCCTCGTTCAGCCCCGCTGGTGGGCGCGATGGTGTTAACGCTGTTGACGCTTCCCACCATCATCATCGCGTCACGCGCGGCGCTCAAAGCCGTACCGCCGTCGATTCGCGAGGCGGCGCTCGGCATGGGTGCATCCAAGATCCAGATGGTGGCGCACCACGTGTTGCCGTTGGCGATGCCCGGCATGCTGACCGGCACGATCATCGGCATGGCGCGCGCGCTCGGTGAGTCCGCGCCCCTACTCATGATCGGCATGGTGGCTTTCATCGTCGACATCCCCAAAGGAGTGACCGACGCGGCAACGGCGTTGCCAGTGCAGGTATTCCTGTGGTCCGACAGTCCCGAGCGCGGCTTCGTCGAAAAGACCTCGGGCGCCATCATCGTGCTGCTCGCCTTTCTCGTGGTGATGAACACCACTGCGGTAATCCTTCGTAAACGATTCGAACGACGTTGGTGAAATCATGGAAGCAGCACAAGTGGAACGGGCTGGAATCAACCTGAAACCGAGCGGCAGGACATCAGAGCCTGTCTCGCTGCAGGAGACCATCGAACCGGGCAAGACCGTGGGCAACATCGTGGTCGACGATCCCATCTTCAGCTGCCGCGACGTCGACGTGTATTACGGCTCGAAACACGCCATCAAGAAAGTCGGCATCGACGTGGCGAAGAAGCAGGTGCTGGCGATGATCGGCCCTTCTGGCTGTGGCAAGTCGACTTTCCTGCGCTGCCTCAATCGCATGAACGACACCATCGAAGGAGCGCGCGTCGAGGGCTCGATCCTGCTCGACGGCAAGGACATCCACGACAAGAAGCAGGATGTCGTGCAGCTGCGCGCGCGCGTCGGCATGGTGTTTCAGAAGCCGAATCCATTTCCCAAATCGATCTATGAAAACGTGGCGTATGGTCCGCGGATTCATGGGCTCGCCGGCGATCGCGTCGAGCTCGACGAGATAGTGCACGGCTCGCTGCAGCGCGCCGGTCTCTGGGAAGAGGTGAAGGACCGCCTCCAGCAGCCCGGAACCTCGTTGAGCGGCGGCCAGCAGCAACGCCTGTGCATCGCGCGCACCATTGCCGTCAATCCGGAAGTGATCCTCATGGACGAGCCTTGCTCGGCGCTCGATCCGATCGCCACGGCGCGCATCGAGGATCTCATGGAAGAGCTGCGCCAGAGTTATGCCATGGTCATCGTGACGCACTCCATGCAGCAGGCCGCGCGCGTCTCGCAGCGCACCGCTTACTTCCATCTCGGCGACCTCATCGAAGTCGGCGAGACGGATCGCATCTTCACCAATCCGCGCCACAAGCTGACCGAAGACTACATCACGGGGCGCTTCGGCTAACTATCTACGGAATCGCGCCAGCCATGTCACTCAGTCTCGAAGGCCACACCGCACGCGCATTCGACGGCGACCTGTCGTCGCTGCACGTGCAGGCGGTGGCCATGGGCGCTCTGGTCATCGACCAGGTGCAACTGGCGGTGAACGCGTATTCGGGCTGGGACCGCTCGATGGCCACGCTGGTGCTCGAGCGCGAACGCAAGATCAATTCCTACGACTCCGAGATCGAGGAGGCCGCGCTGCAGGTGATCGCCAGGCGTCAGCCCATGGCGCAGGACCTGCGTGCCGTGTTCGCCATCGACAAGGTGGTAACCGAGCTCGAACGCGCCGCCGACGAGGCGAAAAAACTCGCACTGGCGGTGCTCGCCGATTCCGAGTCCAACGGCTTCCGTCCGGGCGCGGCCACCGCGCGCGAGGCACGGCAGTTAGGCCGGCTGGCGGTGCTCATGATCCGCGCGGCGCTTCAGGCTTTCGACCGGCTCGATCCCGCGGCAGCCGCGGCCGTGATCCATCAGGACCAGGAAATGGATGCGGAATACGCAGCGGCGCTGCGGCGAATCCTCACCCGGGCCATGGAAGACGCACGCCAGGTGCAGGCGGCGATCGAAGCGGCCTTCATCATGCGTTCGCTGGAGCGTATCGGGGACCACGCGCGCAACATCGCGCGGCACGTGGGTTTTGTCGGCGGCGAAGTCGATCCGACCGCGACCGGTGTGCTGCCGGACACGACATTCACCCCGATGCGCTCTCCGTAGTGAGCTAACTAGCGCAGTTTCCACTCGCTTTGGCCGATGAGTTAGCCGCCGCGATGCGCCGGGTGACGTCCAATGGATTGCTGCCGATCTCGAGCTCGCGGTGTTTACACCGCTGCACATCGACCAGGGTGAGTGCGGGCGTGCAGGCCGACCTGGCCCTGGTACTCGGGGCTCCGGCACCGTAGAAAGCTGGGCGGTGCTGTCAGCCGCTGACTATCGCGTCGCGGTCGACAAACATCGCGAACTTTTCCAACTCCATGCGCAGCGCTTTCTTGCCGGCGCTGCTCAATGGGCGATGAAGCGTTGTGCGGATGTGCACCGAGTCTTTGGCAGCCATAGTCCGGTTCCAGCTTCCGACGATCCTGCCATCCAGGACCACCACCGGACCCAACAGGCCGAACCCACGCTCGGCGCGCGTGCGCGGTGTCGCGACCAGCATCGAACGATCCTGGTAGCCAACGGTGTATTCATCGTAAGCGGGCAGCAGCCGCACAACCGGCATCGCCGAGCGTTGCGAGCCCGGCCGGAGAGCTGACGCGCGGCGCGCGCCCCACCAATAGAGGCGGTCTTCAATCGTGTCCTGCGCGAGAAATTCGCGCGCGCCGTCGATGGCGGTTTTCGCATCCTTCGCGGTGATTCCAGCCCACCACATGAAGTCGCGCAGTGTCGCCGGCCCGTGACTGGTGAAGTAGCGCCGCGCCAGCTCAGCCCATGCTTCTTCGCCCTCGAGGTCATGAGTGCGGGGAATCCATTCGTCGAGCAGCGCGAACGTGTGTTGTCTGCCTTTCCTGCCGGCCAGGCAGATCGCGCCGTCCAACGCCAGCCACAGAAGAATGTGCAGCCCGCGCGATTTACCGGTACGGATCCGCCGGGATTCCAAAGCTTCATAAAGCGCGCGGCGCTCGAGACGTTTGCCGCCCTCGAGTGCGCGTGCAACGATTTCACGGGCGCGCGCCACGAGGGACGCGTCCACGTCGACTTGCCGCTTGAGCCTCGCGGCGTTGCGCGCAATGACCCGCGGAGCGAGCAATTTGCTCATCCACCTGGCGTCGGCGGCGGCGACGAAGTGCAGTGTTCCGCGCATCGGCCAAGTGCGAATGATGGCGCGGCGCGACTCGGCCGCTTCGACCAGTGATTCGGTGGCGTTGCGACAGCGCTGTCCGAGCGCCCACAGCGATCCCAGGTAGTCCTGAGCCTGGACGGCGCCAAACCAGGCAACGACGGCTTCAGGATTTCGAAATGACGCACGGGCCAGAGCCTGGTTCTCCATGCGCAGGTGCAGAACGTCGGCGGGTGTCATCAGAGCGGGGACGGATCAGATGAGCGACGCGAGCTCGGGCCAGGTCGCGAGCAGGCGCGACGCGCTGCCGGCGTCGTCGGCCAGTATCGCGAAGTCGGCAAAATCGAATCCCGGGCCCACGGTGCAGCCAGTGAGCGCGTAGTCGCCGAGCGTGCGCGCGGCTTGCCAGTGTGCGGCCGCGACCGTGCATACCGGCGCGTGCGCTTCGAGCTTGTGGCGTGAAAGTGCACTGAAGGCAGGATCGACGCCGAGCACCTCGAGCGGCCCGCCTTCGTACAGATGCCAGACTTCGTCCGAAGCGACGCGATGCCAGCGGCTGACGATGCCGGCCGGCAACAGAAAGTAGATAGTCGTGAGCGCGGCGCGCGGTCCACGGCCGTCCGCGGGCGCGACCAGGTCCGCGGAGCGGAAGATCTCGCGGTAATAGCCGCCCTCCGGATGAGGCTCCAGCTTGAGCTGCTCGATGAGCTCAGTCGCGCGCGCATGCATGTCAGTCGGCCCGCAGCAGTTCGTTGATCGAAGTCTTGGCGCGCGTCTGCGCATCGACGCGCTTCACGATGACCGCGCAGTACAGCGAATACTTGCCGTCGGAAGAGGGCAGGTTGCCCGCGACGACCACGGAGCCCGCGGGCACGCGGCCCTGCAGAACCTGGCCCGTGGCGCGGTCATAGATCTTGGTGCTCTGGCCGATGAACACACCCATCGAGATCACCGAGCCTTCCTCGACGATGACTCCTTCGACCACCTCCGAACGCGCGCCGATGAAGCAGTTGTCCTCGATGATGGTCGGTGCAGCCTGCAGCGGCTCGAGGACTCCGCCGATGCCGACGCCTCCCGACAGGTGCACGTTCTTGCCGATCTGCGCACACGATCCCACGGTGGCCCAGGTGTCGACCATGGTGCCGCTGTCGACGTACGCGCCGATGTTCACGTAACTCGGCATGAGGACGACGTTGCCGGCCACGTACGAGCCGCGACGTGCGACCGCGGGCGGCACCACGCGTGTTCCGCCGTTGCGCAACGCCTCGCCTTCGTCAGCCTGCGAGCGCGCGGCATATTTCAACGGCACCTTGTCGAAGAAACGCGTGTAGCCGGCGTCGATCACCGCGTTGTCGTGCGTGCGGAAATACAGCAGCACCGCTTTCTTGAGCCACTGGTTGACCGTCCACTCGCCGTTCTTCTTTTCCGCCACGCGCGCGCGTCCGGAATCCAGCAGCTCGATGCACTCTTCGATGGCATGGCGCAGTGCCGGCGGCGAATTCTTCGCGGTGAGATCCGCGCGGCGCTCGAAGGCCTCGTCGATGGTGGCGGCGAGAGTGGTGAGTTCGGTCACTTAGTTGTTCTCCACGAAAGTCCGGATGCGTTGCGCGGCGTGCACACATTCATCGATGGGCGCGACCAGCGAGATGCGTACACGACCCTTGCCGGGATTGCCGCTGACCGTGTCGCGCGCCAGGTAGCTGCCCGGCAGGATGGTGAGATTCTGGGTCGCAAACAAGTCGCGCGTGAAAGCTTCGTCGTCGCGCTGCACTTCGGGCCACAAGTAGAACGCGCCGTCCGGCTCGGACACATCGAGAACCGGCTGCAGGATGGGCAGCACGCGCGCGTATTTTTCCCGATACAGCGCGCGATTGGCGGCGGCATGCGCGTCGTCGTTCCAGGCGGCGATGCTCGCCAGCTGGGTGGGCACGGGCATCGCGCAGCCGTGGTAGGTGCGATATAGAAGGTAAGGCGCGACGAGCTGGGGGTCGCCGGCGACAAAACCCGAGCGCAGTCCCGGCACACTCGAGCGCTTGGACAGCGAGTGAAATACCACGCAGCGCTGGTACGCGTCATGGCCGTTGGCCAGCGCCGCCTGCAGCAGCGAGGGCGGTGGGGCGTTTTCGTCGCGGTACAACTCCGCGTAACACTCATCGCTGGCGATGACGAAATCGTGTTGCTCGGCAAGCCTCAGCGCGTGCCGCAGGAAATCGAGCGACAACACGGCGCCCGTGGGATTTCCCGGGCTGCAGAGGAACAGGATTTCGCAGCGTTTCCACACACTCGCCGGCACCGCATCGAGATCGGGCTGGAAGCGGTTGCTTGCGGTGGTGTTCAGGAACAGCGGCTCGGCACCGGCTAACAACGCCGCGCCTTCATAGATCTGGTAGAACGGGTTGGGCATCGCGACCACGGGTTTGCGCGCCGTGTCGCCGCTGCTCACCGCCGTCTGCACGAATGAGAACAGTGCCTCGCGCGTGCCATTGACCGGCAACACCATGCTCTCGGGCGCGACGCGCACCTTGAAACGCCGCTCGAGCCAGGCCGCGAACGACGCGCGCGTCTCCGGCAGTCCCGCGGTGACCGGATAGCTGTCGAGTTTCGAAAGCTCACGCCGCAGCGCCTCGATCACGAAGGGCGGTGGCGCATGTTTGGGTTCGCCGATGGACATGGCGATGTGCGGCAGCGATGCCGGCGGCGTGATACCCGCCTTGAGCCGTGCCAGTCGCTCGAACGGATACGCGGCGAGTAGTTCGAGGCGGCCGTTCACGCAGCGGCGCGACGATCGAGTGCGCCGGACAGGCGCTGCTGCAGCCGCGTGGCCGCAGCGTCATCCAGCGGCTGGCCCGCGAGCGAGGCGAGATAGAACACGTCCTCGGCGCGTTCGCCCACCGTCATGATCTTCGCGGCCAGCAGGTCGATGCGCTCTTCCATGAGCACCTTGCCGACGTCGCACAGCAGGCCGGGACGATCGCCCGAGGTGAGCTCGAGCACCGAGCGGCGGTTGCGTTCATCCACCGTGACCGCGATCTGCGTGGCGGTGCGGAACATGCGTGACTGGCGCGGCACCCGCCGCGTGACCGTGACCGGCGCTTCGTCGGGGTGCTGCAACGCGCGCCACAGTGCGCGTTCGATCTCACCGATGCGCTCGGCGTCGGCGATCGGCGCGCCATCCTCTTCGAGCACGTGGTACAGGTCGAGGCTGAAGCCGTCGCCGGTGGGCGTGATGCGCGCATCGACGATGTTGAGGCCCAGTTGATCGAGCACCGCCGTGGTGATGGCGAAGCTGTTGTAGCGGTGTGGTGCGAAGGCGAGGATCGCGGTGGTGCCGCGCTCGCTGCTCGACTGCACCGCGACCAGCGGATCTTCGCTTCCCGGCTCGCGGTCGGCCAGCAACTGCGTGTGCCAGGCCACTTCTTCAGGTGTGTGCCGCAGGAAATATGCCGCTGTCAGGCGTTCCCAGGCGCGCGTGATCTCGGGCGCGGTGATGCGGCCGCTGGCGGCGAGCAGTTTGCGGGCCCCGTCCTGAGTCTCGCGCATGAGCTCGTCGGGATCGATGGGGCTCTCGAGGCCGCGGCGCAGCGCGCGTTTCACCCGCTCGTAGAACTCCTGGAACAGCGAAGCCTTCCAGGAGTTCCACAGTTTGGGATTGGTGCCACGCACGTCGGCGCTGGTCAGCACATATAGATAGTCGAGGTGAGTCTCGTCACCGACCTTGCGCGCGAAGGCATTGACGACCTCGGGATCCGAGATGTCCTGCTTCTGCGCGGTCACCGACAGCTCCAGATGGTTCTGCACCAGCCAGGCAACGAGGCGCGCGTCGTAGCGCGACAAACCCTGTTCCAGGCAGAACGCTTCGGCGTCTACGGCGCCCAACTGCGAATGATCGCCGCCGCGCCCCTTGGCGATGTCGTGGAACAATGCCGCTAGATAGGCAATCTCGAGTTTCGGCAGCTGCTGCATGATGGCCGAGAGCTGCGGCAGCTCGTGGTCGTACTTCGGCAGCGACAGGCGGCGCAGGTTGCTCAACACGAACAGTGTGTGCGCATCGACGGTGTACGCATGGAACAGGTCGTATTGCATGCGGCCGACGATGCGCCCGAACGCCGGAATGTAGCGGCCCAGCACGCCATACGTGTTCATGCGGCGCAGCTCGTGTGTCACGCCTGCGGGAGCGCGCAGGATCTCGAGGAACAGGCGGTGGTTGCGCGGGTTCTGACGGAACTCCTCGTCGATGAGCCACAGGTTCTTGTTGACCGCGCGGATCGTCGAGGCGCGCACGCCCTTGACCTCCGGGTTCTGCTGCAGCACCACGAACAGTTCCAACAATGTGGACGGCGTGCGCGCGAACAATTCCTCGTTCACGGCCTCGAGGTAGTCGTTGCGCACCTGGAAGCGCGGACTCAGCGGCCGGGGCGGCGCCGTCTCGGTGAGGATGGCTTCGCGGAACAGCTGCAACAGCAGCTCGTTGAGCAGGATGACGTCCATGACAGTGCGGTAGTAGCGCTGCATGAACTGCTCGACGGCCAGCGTATACGAGGCGTCTTCATAGCCGAAGCTCTGCGCGAGGCGGATCTGGTGATCGAACAGCAGACGGTCTTCGCGCCGTCCGGTGAGCACGTGCAGGCCGAAACGCACCTTCCACAGGAACGCTTGCGCCTGCTTGAGCTTGCGCAGCTCCGACGCGGAGAGGAAGCCGTGGGTCAAGAGCTCGTCGAGTGAGCTCGCGCCGAAGTGGCGTTTGGCCACCCAGGCGATGGTCTGGATATCGCGCAGTCCGCCGGGGCCGGTCTTGACGTTGGGCTCGAGGTTGTACGCCGTGTCATTGGCCTTGAGATGCCGGTCCTGCTGCTCGGCCACCTTGGCTTCGAAGTACTGCCTGATCGACCACACGCGGTCAGCGGATACGGCCTCGCGCATGTCGGCTAACAACCCGGCATCGCCGGCGAGCAAACGCGCCTCGACCAGTGTGGTCATCACGCCGACGTCGGCGGCGCTTTCCTCGGCGCACTGGGGCACGGTGCGCACGCTGTGTCCGACCTCGAGGTTGATGTCCCACAGGAACGTGACCACGCGTTCGACCACGCCGCGACCGGCATCATCGGGAGTGGCAGGTACGAGAATCAGGATGTCGATGTCGGAGTGCGGATGCAGCTCGCCGCGGCCATAGCCGCCGACCGCCGCGAGCGTCCAGCTCTCATAGCCGGGAGGCAGCTGCGAGCGCCACACCTCGCGCAGGATGGCGTCGATGAGCTCGGCGCGCGCGTGCACCAGGACTTCCACCGATTCGTCGACGCGAAAACGCTCGGTGAGCTCGGTGTGTGCCTGGCCGAGCTCGGCGCGAAAGCTTTCCGGTGAATAACTCGCCGCGGCGAGCCGCTCGGGCAGGTGCGCGAGGCGCAACCAGGGCGCGCTGCGCATGACCGTCGTTTCGGATGCCTCGATGTCCTCGTCCAGCGAGGCCATCTAGAGGGACGCCGTCGGGCGCTTGCTGAGCGCGCCGAGCGTCAGAACTTCGACGCCGGTCTCGGTGACCAGGACCGTGTGTTCCCACTGCGCGGAGAGCGAGTGGTCCTTGGTGACCACCGTCCAGCCGTCACCTAACAAGCGCACGTGCCGCTTGCCGGCGTTCACCATGGGCTCGATCGTGAAAGTCATGCCGGCCTTGAGCTCATCGAGGGTGCCGGGCTCGCCGTAGTGCAGCACCTGCGGGTCTTCGTGATAGACACGACCGATGCCGTGGCCACAGTACTCGCGCACCACCGAGAAGTTGCGCCCCTCGACGAAGGTCTGGATCGCGTGGCCGATGTCGCCGAGACGCGCGCCTGGTTTGACCTGCTCGATGCCGCGCCACATGGCCTCCCAGCAGGTCTCCGCGAGACGCTGCGCGGGCAGCGCGGGCTTGCCGACGTAATACATGCGGCTGGTGTCGCCGTGAAATCCGTCGCGGATCACCGTGACGTCGATGTTCACGATGTCGCCGGCCTTGAGCACCTTGTCGTTCGGAATGCCGTGGCACACGACATGGTTCACCGAGGAGCAGATGGTCTTGGGGAAGCCGCGGTAGTTCACGTTCGCCGGAATGGCCTTCTGCACTTCGGTGATGTGCTGAAAACACAGGCGATCGAGCTCCTCGGTGGTAACCCCGGGTTTCACGTGCTCCCCGATCATGTCGAGAACTTCGGCCGCCAGACGCCCGGCCACGCGCATTTTTTCCTGCTCGGCCGGGGACTTAATGGTGATATGGCGACCCACGAGGGAGTCCATCGGATGCACCTGCGTAAGGCATTGTTTTGACGGGGGAGGGATGGTATAAAGCGCGGCCTTTTTTGGCAATGAAACTCACTTAAACCACACGCGCAACCTGTCGACTTGCCGGAAACGGCAAGGGCCTCTCCAGGCAATCGGCATAACGGGTGGATGGGTGTTCGGCGCGCGATCGAACCTGCGATCCACGAATATCCACCCGGGCGGCGCGGAGGCTTAACCCACCAAGGAGACTTTGATGTCCGGCGTGTCAATGCGACAAATGCTGGAAGCGGGCGTCCATTTCGGACATCAGACCCGCTTCTGGAACCCCAAGATGGCCCCCTTCATCTTCGGCGAACGAAACAAGATCCACATCATCAACCTCGAGAAGACGCAGCCGATGTATTCGGAAGCGGCGACTTTCGTGAAGGGTGTGGTCGCGGACGGCGGCAAAGTGCTGTTCGTCGGCACCAAGCGCTCGGCGCGCGAAGCGGTAGAGAAAGAAGCTCGCCGCTGCGAGATGCCCTTCGTCAACCAGCGTTGGCTCGGCGGCATGCTCACCAATTTCAAGACCATCCGCGGCTCGATCAAGCGCCTCGCGGACCTCACCGAGATGACCGAAAACGGCACGCTCGGCAAGCGTGGCAAGAAAGAAGGCACGATGATGCGCCGCGAGAAGGACAAGCTCGAGAAGAGCTTGGGCGGCATCAAACAGATGGAATCGCCTCCGGACGTCATCTTCATCATCGATGTCGGTCACGAAGAGATCGCCATTCTCGAGGCGAAGAAGCTCGGCATCCCGGTCGTCGCGGTGGTGGACACCAACTGCGCGCCGGACAACGTCGATTACGTGATTCCGGGCAATGATGACGCCATGCGCGCGATCTCGTTGTACGCCTCCGGCATTGCCGATGCGGTCATCGAAGGCCGTTCGCAGGCTCCGGCCGTGGCGGTCGGTGAAGACGAATTCGTGGAGCTCGACGAGAACGGCGTTCCGCGCAAGAAGGGCGCACGCAGCGCGCCGCCGAAGGCAGCTGCGCCGCAGCGTCGCGGCCGGCCCGCCAACACCACGGCACGGCGCCGACCAGTCGTGGCGAGTGTCGCTGCCGATCCGGAAGACGGCGCCGATCCGGCCGTGTTCACGGACACCGGCGACGCCGCACCGCGCAGCGCGACGGCCAGCGCCGGTCGTTCGCGCACCGGCACGGGCAATGCGCCCGGCCGTGGTCGTGGCGGCGGTGGTGGTGGTCCGCGTCGCGGATGATCGCGTCTCAAGATTCGAGGAAGAGCTCATGAACATTACTGCGGAAGCGGTGAAGCAACTGCGCGAGCGCACCGGCGCCGGCATGATGGAGTGCAAGAAGGCGCTGGTCGAAGCCAACGGCGACGCGGATGTGGCCGCCGAGAACATGCGCAAGTCGGGCCTCGCCAAGGCCGACAAGAAGGCCTCGCGGGTCGCGGCCGAGGGCGTGGTGGTCATCGAGAAGTCCGCGGACGGCAAGACCGGCGTGCTGGTCGAAGTGAACAGCGAGACCGACTTCGTGGCGCGTGGCGATGACTTCCGTGGCTTCGCGTCGGATGTCGCCAAGGCGGCGCTGGCCGCGCGCGCGGCGAATGTCGAGGCCGTCAATGGTCTCAAGCTCGCGAGCGGCGAAACCGTCGACGAGAAGCGGCGGTGCGCTGATTGCCAAGATCGGCGAAAAAATCGACGTGCGCCGCGTGGCGTTCGTGTCGGCGCCGACCCTGGTCGGTTCGTACGTGCACACCGACAACAAGAAGGCCGCGCTCGTTGCCCTCGAAGGCGGCGACGCCGACCTCGCGCGCGACCTCGCCATGCAGGTGGTTGCCGCCAGCCCGCGTTACCTCACTCCGGCGGACGCGCCGGCCGAGCACGTGGCGAAGGAACGCGAAATCGAGACCGCCAAGGCGCTCGCCGAAGGCAAACCGCCCGAGATCGTCGCCAAGATGATCGAAGGCCGGATGCGCAAGTCGCTCAACGAGTTCGCGCTCACCGGCCAGATCTTCGTCAAGGACGGCGAGCTCACCATCGAAAAGCTGCTCAAGAACGCCAAGGCCAGCGTCAAGGGCTTCGAGCGCTTCGAAGTCGGCGCGGGCATCGAAAAACGTCAGGACGACTTCGTCGGGGAAGTCATGGCCCAGGTGAAAGCCCAGGCCAAGACAGACGACAAGAAGTCCGATGGCAACGATCCGCCGGCGACGAAGCACTAGCCGATACGAAAACCCCGCCTTTCGCGGGGTTTTCTTTATGGCAAAGTGGAGGAACCAATGACCGCGCCGTACAAACGCATTCTCGTCAAGCTCTCCGGAGAAGCGCTGCTGGGCACGACGGAGTTCGGCATCGATCCGCTGGTGCTGAAGCGCATCGCCAGCGAGGTGCTGGAGATCCAGAAGAGCGGTGTGCAGGTGGCCTGCGTCATCGGCGGCGGCAACATCTTTCGCGGCGCCGGCCTGGCGCGTGCCGGCATGGACCGCGTGACCGCCGATCACATGGGCATGCTCGCCACGGTCATGAATGCGCTCGCGATCCAGGATGCCATCGAGAACCTGGGCGGCGTGGCCCGCGTACAGAGCGCGGTGCGAATCAACCAGGTCTGTGAGGACTACATCCGCCGTCGCGCGATGCGCCACCTCGAGAAGGGGCGAATCGTCATTTTTGCGGCAGGCACCGGCAACCCGTTCTTCACCACCGATTCAGCGGCCGCGCTGCGTGCCATCGAGATCAACGCCGATGTGTTGCTCAAGGCGACCAAGGTCAACGGCATCTACGATTCGGACCCGATGAAGAATCCGCAGGCCAAGCGTTACGCCACGCTCACCTACGACAAGGTGCTGGCCGACCGGCTCAACGTGATGGACGCGACCGCCATCGTGATGTGCCGCGACAACCGCATGCCTCTGCAGGTCTTCAATCTCAACAACGCGGGCGACCTGCCGCGCGTGGTGCGCGGCGACGACATCGGTACGGTCGTCACCAGCGACTGACGTTAACGAGGGCGAGAAAACATGTTAGACGACATCAAGAAGGACGCCGCGACCCGCATGGGCAAGTGCGTCGAGAATTTCCAGGGCGACCTCAAGAAGCTGCGCACCGGCCGTGCGCATCCCTCGCTCATCGAAAACATGAAAGTCGATTACTACGGCACCGACACGCCGCTCAAGCAGGTGGCCAACATCAGCGTCGAGGACGCCCGCACCCTGGTGGTTTCACCGTGGGAAAAGAACATGGTGCAGGCCATCGAGAAGGCCATTCACAAGTCGGACCTGGGGTTGAACCCGGTCAGCGCCGGCACGGTCATCCGGATCCCGCTGCCGCCGCTCACCGAAGAGCGACGCCGCGACATCACCAAGGTGGCGCGTGCCGATGCGGAAAACGCGCGCGTCGCCGTGCGCAACGTGCGCCGCGACGTGATCGCCGACGTGAAAGAGGCGCTGAAGGAAAAACTCATCACCCAGGATGACGAAAAGAAGGCCGAAGGCGATATCCAGAAGCTCACCGACAAATACGTCGGCGACATCGAAACGCACCTGGCAGCCAAGGAAAAAGAACTCCTGCAGGTGTAGGCGGCAGGCCGCGCAACACTCGAGCCGCCCGTGAGCATTCCCAAACACATCGCAGTCATTATGGACGGCAACGGCAGGTGGGCCGAGGCCCGCGGGCTCGCGCGCCATGCCGGCCACAAGGAGGGGGTGCGCCCGGTGCGTCTGGTCATCGAGGAATGCGCCAAACGCGGCGTGTCGGCGCTCACGCTGTTCGCATTCTCCAGCGAAAACTGGCAACGGCCGTCGGTGGAAGTGAGTAGTTTGATGCAGCTGTTCCTCGAGGCAATGGACCGCGAGATCGACGACCTGCACAAGAACAAGGTGCGCCTGCGATTCATCGGCGATCGCCATGCGCTCAGCGTCAAGCTGCAGGCGCGCATGGCGGCGGGCGAAGAGCTCACCGCCGCGAATTCCGGGCTCAACGTGCAGGTGGCGGTGAGTTACGGCGGCCGCTGGGACATCGTCCAGGCTGCGCGGCGCCTCGCCGCGCAGGTGGCGAGCGGTGCGCTGCCGCTGGACGCCATCGACGAAGCCCGCTTCGGTCGTGAGCTCGCGCTCGCCGACCTGCCCGACCCGGACCTGTTCATACGCACCGGCGGTGATCACCGCATCAGCAATTTCCTGTTGTGGAACCTGGCGTACACCGAACTGCACATCTGCGACGCGTTGTGGCCGGATTTCGGCGTGCAGCAGTTCGAGGCGGCGCTCGCGTCGTTCGCGGGCCGTGAACGCCGTTACGGCCTGACGCGCGAACAGGCGCGTGAACAGGCACGCGAGACCACTCAGCGTGCTTAAACAACGCGTGCTCACCGCCGTGGCGATGGCGATCGTAGTGCTCGGCGTGATGCTGGGCCTGCCGGCCATCGCCACCGTCTGGCTGCTCACCATCCTGGTGCTGGTCGGCGCGTGGGAATGGGCCGGATTCCTTGGCAAGGGCGGCTTAGGGTCACGCGCGGCCTTCACGATCACAGTGGCGCTGGCGCTGGTTGCCTGCCTCTATCTATCTGACGGCTCGCCCGGGTTCGTTCGAATCACCATGACGGTCGCGCTCGCGTGGTGGTTTGCGGCGTTCCTGTGGCTGTGCCTGGCGCCCGCGCGGGTGAACCCCATGACGGCGGCGCTGGCGGGCCTGCTGTCGCTCGTCCCGTGCTGGCTGGCGCTCGTGTATGTGACCCTGGCCACTCAGAGCACGCACTGGGTCCTGTTCACGCTCGGTCTGGTATGGGCTGCCGACACCGGCGCGTTCTTCGCCGGCCGGTGGTTAGGCCGCGTACCGCTCGCGCCGCGCGTGTCGCCCAAGAAGACCTGGGAAGGCGTGCTCGGCGGTGTGGCGCTGAGCGGCGTCGTCGCCTGGGTCTGCGCGATCTGGTTGTTCGATGTGGATGTCCTGCCGTTCGTCGTGACCTGCGTCGCGGTGGCCGCCATCTCGATCGTCGGCGATCTCACCGAGAGCATGTTGAAGCGTGCCTCGGGACTCAAGGACAGCGGCAGCCTGTTTCCCGGCCATGGCGGCATGCTCGACCGCATCGACAGCGTCACGGCGGCGGCACCGGCGTTGGTGTTCGCGCTCTTCGGCATGAAGGTGCTGACATGAGCAACGAGCCCCTGGGCGTTGCGATCTTGGGTTCGACCGGTTCGGTCGGCGAGGCCACGCTCGATGTCATCGCGCGGCATCCCGACCGCTTCCGCGTCATTGCACTCGGCGCGCATCGCAACGTCGAGAAACTCAGCGATCAGTGCCGGCGTTTCGCGGTGCCGTACGCCGCGTTGGCTGATCCGGTCGCGGCGGCCCGTCTCGAAGCCGAGCTGCGCGCGCGTAACGCGCCCACGCGCGTCATCGGCGGTGCCGATCCGCTGGTTGAGATCGCGAGCCTTCCCGAAGTGCACAGCGTCATGGCCGCCATCGTCGGCGCCGCGGGACTGCGCAGCACGTTCGCCGCCGCGCGAGCCGGCAAGCGCTTGTTGTTAGCCAACAAGGAATCGCTGGTCATGGCGGGTCCGCTGCTCATGCAGAGCGTGCGCGCCGGCGGCGCCACGCTGCTGCCCATCGACAGCGAGCACAACGCAGTATTTCAATGCCTGCCACCGAACACGAGGTGCGGCGAGCCGCCGCCCGGCGTCAAGCGCATCCTGCTCACCGCCTCCGGCGGACCGTTTCTCGATGCAGATAGCGCGCGGCTCGATCGCGTCACGCCGGACGAAGCCTGCGCGCATCCGAACTGGGTGATGGGACGCAAAATATCGGTGGACTCGGCCACCCTCATGAACAAGGGGCTCGAATTCATCGAAGCCTGCCTCCTTTTCAGCGTGACACCGCAGCAGGTCGAGGTGGTCATTCATCGCGAAAGCATCGTCCATTCGCTTGTCGAATACGTCGACGGTTCGATGCTCGCGCAGTTAGGAGCGCCGGACATGCGCACGCCCATTGCACATGCGCTGGCTTGGCCGGAGCGGCTCAGCTCCGGTGTACAATCGCTCGACCTCATCAAGGTGGGGACCCTGCGGTTCGAGGCGCCGGACTTGCGCCGATTTCCGGCGCTGGCGCTGGCGCAGGAGGCCGCCCGGGCGGGGGGCTTGCGGCCCGCATCACTTAACGCCGCCAACGAGGTGGCCGTGTCGGCGTTTCTCGAGGGCGGATTGAACTTTGCGCGGATTCCGGCAGTCATTGAGTCGGTGATGGCAAACACAGCGGGTGGCGAAATTCGCGATCTCGACGACGTGTTGGCGGCCGATGCCGAAGCGCGCATCCGCGCTTCCTCCTTTATCCGGCCTCGCGCCGTGCACGCTTAAGGGCACTCGATGCAGATCGGCTGGAATATCCTCTGGTTCATCATCGGCGTAAGTCTGCTGGTCACCGTGCACGAGTTCGGCCACTTCTGGGTGGCGCGCAAGCTCGGCTTCAAGGTGCTGCGTTTCTCGGTGGGGTTCGGCAAGCCGCTCTACAAATGGGTGGGCGCCGCGCCCGATCACACTGAATACGTCATCGCCGCACTGCCGCTAGGCGGCTATGTGCGCATGCTCGACGAGCGCGATGGCACGGTGTCGCCCGAAGACCTGCCGCGGGCATTCGCGAGCAAGCCGCCGTGGCAGCGCATCCTGGTAATGCTGGCAGGACCCGCGGCGAACATCGTGTTCGCCATCCTCGTGCTGTGGGGCGTGTTCTGGAGCAGCGGCCAGATTTTTCACAAGCCGCTGGTCGGAGACGTGCTGCTCAATTCACCCGCGGCCAGCGCCGGGCTGCGCAGCGGTGACGAATTCGTGAGCATTGCCGGCAAGCCGACTCGAGATCATGGCGACGTGGTGCTCGGGTTGTTAGACATGGTCAGCGACCAGGGCAGCGCGGCGGTCGACGTACGCGGCAGTGACGGGCGGATCCGTCATCTGCAGGTCACCGTGCCCGACGCCGGGCAACGCCATAAACTCACCGAGCCGCAGGCGCTGTTTCGCGGGCTGGGCTTCGGCTTCTGGCGGCCACCGTCGCCGGCCCGTATCGGCGAGGTCATTGCGGACGGTCCGGCCGCGCTCGCCGGCCTCAAGCCGGGCGATCTCATCGTCGCTGCCAATGGCACGCGCATTCAGAATTACGAGCAGCTGGCGCAGTACATCAACGCGCGCCCGGATGAAAGTGTGCAATTCGAGGTGCGTCGTGGGGACGCAAACCTTTCGATTCGCGTGAAAGTGGCTCGCGATCAGGACGGCGAGCGCACCATCGGCCGAATCCGCATCAAGGAAGATGCCTCGGCGTTGACTGAGTATCCGGAAGCGCTGACGACCCGCGTACCGCTGGGGCCGCTGGAATCGCTCGGCATGTCCGTCAACCGTTCCTGGGAGCTCACGGTCACGCAGGCGAAATTCTTCGTGCGCATGCTCACCGGCCAGGTTTCCATCAAGAACCTGTCCGGGGCAATCTCCATCGCCGAATACGCCGGTGAGTCGGCGCGCGCGGGCCCCAGCAACTTCATCATGCTGCTGGTGCTGCTATCGTTGTCGCTCGGGTTCCTCAACCTGCTGCCCATCCCCATCCTCGACGGCGGACAGATCGTGTTCCAGCTCGCTGAATGGGTGAAGGGCCGCCCGTTGTCCGATCGTACTTATCTGGTTGGCCAGCAGGCCGGCCTGCTGCTGCTGGTGCTGCTGATGGGCGTCGCATTGTTCAACGATATTTCCGGCATCGCCGCGCGTCCTTAGAAAAACATTCAATCCAGGGGATCATCTTGACCATGAGGTTCGCGAGTCTTTGTGTTGCCAGCGCCATAGTGCTGGCCGCACCGTTGCGCGCCCAGGAAGGGCCGGCGTTCACGGTCGGCGACATCCGCGTCGAAGGTCTGCAGCGCGTCACGGAAGGCACGGTCTACAACTATCTACCGATCAACATCGGCGACACGCTCTCGCCGCAGCGCATTCGCGAGGCGGTGCGCGCGTTGTACGACACCGGGTTCTTCCGCGACGTCGAGCTGCGCCGTGACGGCAGCACGCTCATCGTCGTGGTCAACGAGCGGCCGACCATCGAGAGCTTCGAGCTCAAGGGCAACAAGGACATCAAGACCGAGGATCTGTCCAAGTCGCTGCGCAACGTAGGCCTCGCGCAGGGCAAGACCTTCGACCGTTCGGTGCTCGAAGACGTCAAGTCGTTCCTGCAGGATCAATACGGCGCCCGCGGCAAGTACGCGGCGCGCATCGACGCCAACGTCGAGGAAGTCCCCGGCAACCGCGTCAAGATCAAGATCGATATCGTCGAAGGCAAGCGCGCCAAGATCCGGCAGATCAACATCGTCGGCAACCAGACGTTCAAGCAAAAGGAAATCCTCGAGGCCTTCAAGCTCAAGACGCCCAACCTGCTGTCGTTCTACAAGCAGGATGATCGCTACTCGCGCGAGGATCTGCAGGGCGACCTCGAAAACCTGCGCTCCTTTTATATGGACCGCGGCTATGCCAATTTCGAAGTGGAATCCACGCAGGTGGCCATCGCGCCGGAAAAAGACGACATCTTCATCACGGTCAACGTGAACGAAGGAGAAGTGCACACGGTCAAGGAGGTCAAGCTCGCCGGCACGTTCGTGGTGCCCGAGCCGCTGCTGCGGCGCTATCTGTTGGTGCAGCCGGGCGATCAGTTCTCGCGTAAGACCATCACGGCCACCCAAGAGTTGCTGCAGCACCGTCTCGGCGAGGACGGTTTCGCGTTCGCCAAAGTCGACCCGGTCCCCACCACCATGGGCGACCCGAAGAACAAGGAGTTGTCACTCACGTTCTTCGTCGATCCGGGCAATCGTGTCTACGTGCGCCACATCGCTTTCAACGGCGTCTCCAAGATCAATGACGAAGTGCTACGCCGTGAAATGCGGCAGCTCGAGGGCGGCTGGCTCTCGAACGCGGCGCTCGATCGGTCCAAGCAGCGTCTCGAACGCCTGCCGTACATCAAGAAGGTCGAGTCGGAAACCAAGCCGGTCGCCGGCTCGACCGATCTCGTGGACGTCACCTACGAGATCGAGGAGGGCCCGTCCGCGCAGTTGGGTGGCGGTATCGGTTACTCGGAGTCGCAGTCGTTCATCCTCAGCGGCAATTACGCCGACGCCAACTTCCTCGGCACCGGGCGCCGGGTGGCCATCGATCTGAACCGCGGTCGCTACAGCACGGTGTATGGACTCTCGGTGACCGAGCCGTACTTCACGGCCGATAACGTGGGCCTCACCGGGAACGTGACGTATCGCGACCAGACGCAGTTCGTGTCGGCATCCTCGGACTTCTCGTCCGAGACCATCGGTGCGGGCTTCGACATTGGTTACCCGATCAGTGAGAGCCAAGGGCTGCGCATGGGGCTGCAGTTCACGCAGTCGAGTCTGCTGACGTCCTCCGGTGGCAGCGCGCGGCAGGCGACGGAGTGGGTGAGAATGAATGGTAATCCGAACGAACGCTGCATCGCGCCGGATCGCACCGAAGTCCCTTGCTTGCCCGGCCAACCCATTGCGCTCCAGTTCTTCGGCACGGACTACAACGCGTTGGAATTCACGGCTTCGTGGAGCTACGAAAGCCGCAACCGATCGCTTTTTGCCAGCCGCGGCGCTCGCCATACATTCGGGGTCTCCTACACGTTGCCGGGAGTGAGCGATGTCGAGTACTACGTTGCGAGCTATGAGGGCATCAAATACATCCCGCTCTTCGGGCGGTTCACGCTGCAGGTGGGCGCGGATATCGCCTATGGCATGGATATCGGCGATACCACGGCGCTGCCACCGTACCGGCAGTTCTACGGCGGCGGTCCGGAAACCGTGCGTGGATACAAAGAGAGTCGCCTGGGCCCCAAAGACGATTTCGGCAGGCCTTTCGGCGGCAACCTCAAGGTCACGGGCAGGGCCGAGGTTCTCATCCCGCTGCCACAGAAGTTCGAAACGTCGGCTCGCCTGTCCTGGTTTTACGACATCGGCAACATCTTCTCGACGGGCAATCGGTACACGTTCGCCGGCCGTAGCGGCCAGCAGGTCGATTACGAGTTCGGGTATGATAAATTGAAGCATTCGACGGGCATTGCTGTTCAATGGCTCGCACCGTTGGGTGTGTTCCGCTTCAGCTACGCCGTACCCCTGAACGCCTACAAAGGCGACATCAACACCTATCCGGACGAGATAGAGCGTTTTCAGTTCTCGGTTGGCCAGGCTTTCTAAGAGGTAATTCCTGTGCAGGTTTCTTTCCGCAAAGTTTTTCTGGGTTCGCTGATCGCGGCGACATTCGCCATGCCCGCTGCCGCCCAACTCAAGGTCGGTGTCGTCGACGTGGCAAGGCTGTTCGAGGAATCGCCACAGGCGAAGGTGGTGCAGGAAGGGCTGCGCGCCGAGTTCGGACCACGTCTGCAGCAGCTCGTTGCCCAGGAGCAGACGCTGAAGACCCGCAACGACAAATACCAGAAAGATCTGGCGACCATGGCCGCCGATCAGCGCACCAAGGCAGAGAAAGACCTGCGCGACAGCGCTCGCGAGCTCGAGCGCAAGAAGGCTGAGTTGCAGGACGACTCGAACGCCAAGCGCCAGGAAGAAATGAACAAGCTGCAGCGCCTGCTGTTCGGTGAAGTGCGCGACTACGCCAAGGCGCAGAACTTCGACATCGTGATCGCCGAAGGCGTCATCTATGCCACGCCCACGGTCGACATCACCACGGCCGTGCTGAGCGGTCTGCAGTCCCGGGCTCCGAAGCCAGCTGCCGGGACTGCACCGGCGACTCCGGCTCCCGCAAAACCCGCGCCGAAGCCGTAAAGGGCCGCGAAGTCGCGCGGGCCGCCATGACGGTGACGCTCGGCGAACTGGCAGTACGCTTCGGCTGTGAACTGCGTGGCGATCCGGCGGTGACGGTCGATTCCGTTGCCGCCCTGTCGCTGGCGGGGCCGCGATCCGTCTCCTTTCTCGCCAATCCCAAATACGTTGCGCAACTCTCGGGCACTCGCGCAGGCGCCGTCATTCTCGATGCCAAGTCGGCGGCGTCTTCTCCAGTCCCGGTGCTCGTGGTTGCCAATCCGCACGCCACCTACGCGCGAATTGCCACGCTCTTGCACCCCGATCCACCACTGCGTCCCGGCGTGCATGCGCTGGCTGTCGTCGAGGCCGGCGCCAGCATCCATGCTTCCGCGCAGATCTGCGCGCAGGCATACGTGGGTGAGGGAGCGCGCATCGGCATGCGCTGTTTCATCGGTCCCGGCGTAATCGTCGAGCGCGGTGCCGTCATCGGCGACGACGCGCGCTTCGCCGCCGGTTCGTACGTCGGACATCACGTGGTCTTCGGGCAGCGCTGCGTGGTGCAGCCGGGCGCGGTCATCGGCGGCGATGGCTTCGGCTACGCGCCCGATAAGGGCACCTGGATCAAAGTGCCGCAGATCGGCGGAGTGAACATCGGCGACGACGTCGAGATCGGGGCCAACACCACCATCGATCGCGGTGCACTCGGGGACACCGTCATCGAGGAGGGCGTGAAGCTCGACAACCTCATCATGATCGCGCACAACGTGCGCATCGGCGCGCATTCCGCGCTCGCCGCCTGCGTTGCGATCGCCGGCAGCAGCGTGGTCGGCAAACGCTGCATCCTCGGGGGCAAAGTCGGTCTCTCGGGTCACATTACATTGTGCGATGACGTGGTGGTGCAGGGCACTTCCTTCATCTCGCACAACATAAACAAGCCGGGCGTGTATTCTTCGGCGCTGCCGAGCGAGGAAGCGGGTCTCTGGCGCCGCATCGTCGGACGCATCAAGCGCCTCGATCAGATGGCCAGGCGCCTTCGAGCCGTGGAGAAACACTTGGGTCTGAGCGCGGCGGACAGGGATTCTTCCGAGGACTAACTAAAATGAGCGAGTCGATTTCACTCGACATCATGGGCGTCAGGCGTCTGCTGCCGCACCGCTATCCGTTTCTGCTCGTCGATCGGGTGATCGAATGCGTCAAGGGCGAGAGCATCAGGGCCATCAAGAACGTCACGGTCAACGAGCCGTTCTTCACCGGGCATTTTCCGAACCGGCCGGTGATGCCCGGCGTCATGATCATCGAAGCGCTGGCGCAGACCGCGGGCCTGCTGGCCTTCATCACGGCCGATGTGGTGCCGGATGACTTCACGCGGTTCTTCTTCGTCGGCATCGACAAGGCGCGCTTCCGCAAGCCGGTGGAGCCGGGCGATCAGCTCATCCTCACCGCCAAGCTCGAACGCTCGCTGCGCGGCATCTGGAAGTTCACCACCGTCGCCTACGTCGGTGAGAATGAGGTAACTTCCGCCGAAATGATGGTCGCGCCCGAAACCAACAAGACTTCGGCGAAGGCACCGCAGGCGTGAGCGGAGTCGATACGCGCGCCATCGTTTCCCCCGATGCGGAGCTCGCCGCGGACGTGACGGTTGGCGCTTTTTCCGTGGTCGAGGCCGGTGTGCGCATCGGCGCCGGCACCTGGGTGGGGCCGCATGCGGTCATCAAGGGGCCGACCACCATCGGCGCCGGCAACAAGATTTTCCAGTTCGCCTCCATCGGCGATGCGCCACAGGACCTCAAGTACAAGGGCGAGCCCACGCGCCTGGAAATCGGCGACCGCAACGTGTTCCGCGAATTCACCACCATGAATCGCGGCACCCAGCACGGCGGCGGGATCACTGCCATCGGCAGTGACAATCTCTTCATGGCCTATACACACGTGGCGCACGACTGCCGCGTCGGCAGCCACTGCGTCATGGCGAACTACGCCACGCTCGCCGGTCATGTGCACCTCGGTGATTGGGTCATCATGGGCGGTTACTCCGGCACCCATCAGTTCACCAAGGTGGGTGCGCACGCCTTCATCGGCAACAACGCCGCGGTGACGCGCGACGTGCCGCCCTACGTCATGGCCGTTGGCACGCCGGCGGTGCCGCACTCGATCAACTCGGAAGGTTTGAAGCGCCGTGGCTTCACGGCCGAGCAGATCCGCAATCTCAAGAATGCGTATCGCGTGCTGTACCGCTCCGACATGAAGCTCGCCGACGCGGTCGCTGAGCTACGGTCACGCGTGCCGACTCAGCCCGAGCTCAAGATCTTCGTCGACTTCATCGGCGAGTCCACGCGCAGCCTCGTGCGTTAACTTGGGATCACCCCGATTGCGCATCGCATTGGTGGCCGGCGAAACCTCCGGAGACACGCTCGGCGCCGCGCTCATCGACGCACTGCGCCTCAAGTTTCCCGCCGCCGAGTTTGCCGGGGTCGCCGGACCGAAAATGAAAGCGGCCGGCTGCATCGCCTGGCACCACATCGACGAGCTCGCGGTGATGGGCCTGACCGAGGTGCTCACGCATCTGCCGCGCCTCATGCGGCTGCGCGCCGCGTTGCGCCGGCAGCTCGTCGACTGGCGGCCCGATGTGTTCGTCGGCGTCGATTTCAAGGAGTTCAATCTGGGGCTGGCAAGGCAGCTCAAACGCGCCGGCCTCACCACCGTGCAATACGTGAGTCCGCAGGTGTGGGCATGGCGCCAGGGGCGCGTGCGTACCATTGGCGAGTCGGTGGACCTGGTGATGTGCCTGTATCCGTTCGAGCCGGATTTCTATCGCGAACACGGCGTGCGCGCCGCATTCGTAGGCCATCCGGTCGCCGACCAGATTCCCCTCGAGGTCGATCGGGCCGCGGCACGTGTCGAGCTCGGCATCGACGCCGGCGTGCGTGTGCTCGCGGTGTTGCCAGGCAGCCGGCGCGGCGAAGTCGAAAAGCTGGCCGACGTATTCGCCGGCGCCGCCGAGTTGTTGGCGGCGCGGTTCCCAGGCCTCGTGACCATCGCACCGATGGTGACGCCGGCCTTGCGCGAGTTGTTCGCAGCGCGCTGCGCGCTGCTGGCACCCACCGCGCGCATCCGGCTGCTTGACGGTGAGGCACGCCGCGCGCTGGCGGCCGCCGACGTGGTGCTCGTTGCCTCGGGAACGGCGACACTCGAGACCGCGTTGTTCAGGCGCCCCATGGTGGTGGCCTACAAGCTGGGCTTCGTCACCGCATTCCTGTTGCGCACGTTGCGGATGGTGAAGATCCCATATTTCTCGCAACCGAATCTGCTCGCTGGCAAGGAGCTCGTGCCGGAATTCTTCCAGGAAGCGGCCAACGCCACGAATCTCGCGGGCGCCGTGGCGCGGTGGCTCGAGCAACCCGCTGAAGTCGCACGCGTGCAGCGGGAGTTCGCCGCCATCCATGCGCGGTTGCGTTGCAATGGGGCGGAGCGCGCCGCGGGCGAAGTTGCCGCGCTGCTCGAAGCGCGGACGGCGATGCCATGAAACTTCGTGTGCGCCTGCGGGTCGCGGGAGTCGATGAGGCAGGACGCGGGCCGCTCGCCGGTCCGGTGGTGGCGGCGGCGGTCATCCTCAATCCGGCGCGGCCCATCCGCGGCCTCGCGGACTCCAAGATTCTCGAACCCGACGAGCGGGAGCGGCTCGCGCTGCTCATCCGCGAGCGAGCGCTGTGTTACGCCGTGGCCTGGGCGGATGCCGAGGAAATCGACAGCATCAACATTCTGCAGGCGACCATGCTCGCCATGCGCCGCGCACTGCTCGGCCTCGCCGTGGCGCCGCAACAGGTGTTCGTCGATGGCAATCGCTGTCCATGCACGGAAGGGCTCGGCTTCGACTGCCTGTTCGAGCCGGTGATCAAGGGCGACGCCACCGTGCCTTCCATCAGCGCAGCTTCGATCCTCGCCAAAACCACGCGCGATGCGCTGATGCGCGACCTCGATCACCGCTATCCGGGATTCTCGCTTTCCGGGCACAAGGGATATTGCACGCGTGCGCACGTCGACGCGCTCAACACGCTCGGGCCAAGCCCGTTGCATCGCCGCAGTTTCTCGCCCGTGCGCGTCAGCGACTACCTCGAAGACGTCGACATTTACTAAGAGGTTTTGGCGATTTTCACGGTCGCCGCCGCTTCGGCGGCGTTAAGAGTGGCCTTCAAGCCTGAATAATCCCGGATCCACGCCGCCAGCGCGTGCGGTTCGAGCGGCCGGCTCATGAAGTAACCCTGTGCGTCGTCGCAGCCCAGCGTTCGCAGCATGTCCCACGCGGCCGCGTCTTCGACACCCTCGGCCACGACCTGCAATCCCAGGTTGTGGCCGAGGTCGATGGTGGAGCGCACGATGGTCGAAATCTCCGGGTCCGCCATGCGCGAGATGAACGACCGGTCGATTTTCAGCTCCTGCACCGGCAGCTTCATGATGTACGACAGCGACGAGTAACCCGTGCCGTAGTCGTCGATGGAAAGTTTCACGCCGAGCTCGTCGAGCCGGTCGAGTACTTTCTGGGCATGGGCCGGGTCTTCCATGAAGCCACTCTCGGTGATTTCGAGGCATAACAGGCCCGGCGTCACGTCGTGTTCGGCCAGCAGTTCCGCGACCAGCTCCGGCAATTCGCGGTTCATGAGGTCGCGTGCCGAAATGTTCACCGATACCTGCAGCGTCAGGCCTTCACGCAGCCATTCGCCACACTGGCGCACCGCTTCGCGGATGACCCAGCGCGTCAGTAGTTTGATGTAGCCGGTGTGCTCGGCGAACGGGATGAACTGCGCCGGCGGCACCAGGCCGCGGGTCGGATGCTCCCAGCGTATCAACGCTTCCACGGCGCTGATGTGCGAGGAGCGCAGCGATACCTTGGGCTGGTAGTACAGGCGCAGCTCGTTACGCTCGACGGCGCGGCGCAGCTCGCCGAGCAGGGACAGGTGTTCCTGCTGGCTGGTGTCGTAATGTTGTTCGTAGGTGGCGAAGCCCGTCTTGTTGCGCTTGGCGGCGTACATGGCGATGTCGGCGTTACGCACCAGGGTCTGCGCATCCCGGCCGTGATCGGGGAAATGCGCGATGCCGATGCTCGTGCCCACGTCGAGCGGCTGTCCCTCGTACAGGATCGGCGCCTCGAGCGCGGTGATGATCTGGCGTGCAGTCTCGGTGAAATCGATGTCTTCCGTGTGGCGCACGAGAATGGCAAATTCGTCGCCGCCCAGGCGGGCGATACACTCGGCGTCGATGACGGTGCGTTGCAAGCGCGCGCTCACTTCGCGCAGCACGTGGTCGCCGACGCCATGGCCGAGCGTGTCGTTCACGTATTTGAAGCGGTCGAGATCCATCATGAGGATCGTCAGCCTGAGCTCGCCTTGCGCCGCCTGGGTGATCGCGAGCTCGAGCTCGCTCGAGAAACGGGAGCGGTTGGCCAGGTCGGTGAGCGGGTCTTCGTAAGCGAGCTTGAGAATGCGCATCTCGCGATCGGCGATGCCGCTGCGCATGTGGTTCAGGCTCGAGGCGAGCACGCCGATCTCGTCGCAGCGCTTGAGGTCGACCGCCGCGGAGTAGTCGCCCTGTTCGATGCGCGCTGCGGCGCTGGCCAATGCCTCCAGCGGACGCGTGATGTTGCGCGCCACCGCCACGCTGCCGACGATGGACAGCACCAGGCTGAGCGCGGCCAGCACGATCAGCGTGTTGCGCAGACGCTCGAACGTCGCCAGCGCGTCGCCGAGCGAGCGATGCAGCACCGCGACGATGCGCCCATTTTGTTTTTGAGCGTCGCTGTCGTCGAGCGGGATGACCAACGCCTGGTGTTCGGCGCCGCCGATGCTCATGACCAGCGGCAACGTGGCAGCGGAGCGCGCCGGCATGTGGCTGAGCAGCGACGCCTGGTCGCGCCAGTCCAGGGTCGAGGCCAGCACTCGCGGGCCCGCAGCCGCGTCCAGCGTGAAGGAGACTTCGAGCTCGGTGAGTTTGCGCAGGTCACGCGCCAGTGCGTCGTCGACGGCGAAGCCCATGACCAGCCAGCCGATGGGCAGCGGTGCGAGCACCGGGACCGACACCAGCTGGAACGCGCGGCCATCGAGCACTTCCATGCTGGCGTTGGTGGCGGTGTCCCCGAGCAGCGCCGGATACTCGAACGAGCGTGGCGCTGCCTGCGGCCTCAGCGTGTTGGAAACCACACCGCCCTCGAGATCGACGAACACCATCGCCGCAGCGCCGATGCGTGCGCCATGATTGGCGAGCACCGAGGCGATGGTGCCGGTGTCATGCGTGGCGATGGCCTCGCGGAACGCGAAGTCGGCAGCCAGCACACGCGCGGAAAGTTTGAGCTTCTCGGCGTTCTGATCGAGCAACCGCTCGAATACGCGCTGACCGACGTTGAGCTCTTCTGTGATCTTGCTCTGCGCATTGCGCGAATTGGCGGCATTGACGAACGCAAATGCGGCCACCTGCACCAACGCCAGCAGCGCGACGAAGAACAGGATGACGCGGGTCTGCAGTCGCCGAATGCGCATCACGAGGTCGCTTCGGGCGCGTTCACGAGCAGCGCGAAACCGGCAGCCAATCCCGGAGGTAGGGCGTACACGTGACTGGAACTTCGTTTGTTTCGGAGGAGAGCGGAATTATCGGCCTGCCGAGACGCTAGCCCGTTGAAACGACTCACAAGTTCGCGGAATTTCCGTCGCCGTCGGGACGCGACGTGAGCCGCAGCCCTTGGGCACCGATTTCACGGCCGCACCAAGTGTGATGGCGGTCGCATTTCCATGACCTGCCGCCGAAGGCAAGCTTCCCGCCGCATCTGCTTGAATCTTTTTGCCAACAGGAATAACGCGCGCGTTCGTGTGTAAACTCGCGCGCAATGTCGTCCCCGGCCTTCATTCACCTTCGCCTGCACACCGAGTTTTCGCTGCAGGACAGTGTGGTGCGGATCCCGGAGCTGGTGGAGCGCGCCGCGGCACTTGGCATGCCGGCGATTGCCGTCACCGATCAGAACAATCTGTTCGCGATGGTGAAGTTCTATCGCGAAGGCCTGAAATGCGGTGTGAAGCCGATCATCGGCGTGGATGTGTTGCTGCGCGCCGGCGAACGGCTGGCACCCAATCGCCTCACGCTGCTCTGCAAGGATCCGGGCGGCTACCAGAACGTCGCCAACCTCGTCACGCGCGCCTGGCTCGAGGGCCAGGATCGTGGCATACCGATGATCGACCGCAGCTGGCTCACGCCGGAAACCACCGAGGGGCTGATTGCATTGTCGGGGTTTGCCGAAGGTGACGTCGGCAGGGCATTCACCAACGGGCGCGACGCCGATGCGCTGACGCTGGCGCGCGATTGGCAAATGCTTTTCGGCGATCGCTACTACCTCGAGTTGCAGCGCCTCGGGCGCGAGGACGATGAGAGCCTGGTGGCCAAGACCGTCGGCTTGAGCCAGGAGACCGGCATCCCGGTGGTGGCCACCAACGACGTGCGTTTTCTCGCCGCCAGCGATTTTGAATCGCACGAAGCGCGCGTGTGTATTTCCGACGGCGCCCAGCTCACCGATCCCAACCGCCGTCGCCGGTATACCGCGGCGCAGTACCTGCGATCCGCCGAAGAGATGGCCGAGTTGTTCGCCGACATCCCGGAGGCCTTGCTCAATTCGGTCGGGATTGCGCGGCGATGCTCCCTGCCGCTCAAGCTGGGCGAGTCCCGCCTGCCTAACTACCCGCTGCCGCAAGGAACGACCGTCGAGGCGCACATCCGCGAGGAGTCGCAGCGCGGTTTCGCGGAGCGCGAGGCGGCTTTCGACGCGTCGCAACTGGCGCGCATCGCCGAATACCGCGACCGGCTGCAACGCGAGCTCGGCGTCATCTGCCAGATGGGCTTCTCCGGCTACTTCCTCATCGTCGCGGACTTCATCCGCTGGGCGCGCGCCAATGGCGTGCCGGTCGGGCCGGGCCGCGGCTCGGGTGCCGGATCGCTGGTGGCCTACGCGCTGAAGATCACCGACATCGATCCGCTGAAATACGACCTGCTATTCGAAAGATTCCTCAACCCGGAACGCGTGTCGATGCCGGACTTCGACATCGACTTCTGCATGGACGGGCGAGATCGCGTCATCGAATACGTCGCGCAGAAGTACGGCCGCGATCGCGTCTCGCAGATCATCACTTACGGCACGATGGCGGCCAAGGCGGTGGTGCGCGATGTCGGCCGCGTGCTCGGCATGGGCTACGGCTACGTCGACAAGATCGCCAAGCTCATTCCATTCGAGCTCGGCATCACGCTCGATGACGCGCTCGAGAAGGAACCCGAGCTCAAGAAGCTCTACAAGGAAGACGAAGAGGTCAAGAATCTCATCGACCTCGCGCGCTCGCTCGAGGGCCTCACGCGCAATGCCGGCATGCATGCCGGCGGCGTGGTCATCGCGCCGTCGAAGTTGACCGAGTTTGCTCCGCTGTACGCCGACGACAAGGGCGGCAGCGTGGTCACGCAGTTCGACAAAGACGACGTCGAAGCCGCGGGCCTGGTGAAGTTCGACTTCCTGGGGCTGCGCACGCTCACAGTCATCGATCGCGCGGTGAAGATCATCAATGCCCGCCGCCAGGCCGCGGGCGGGCCGCTGCTCGACATCGCGCAACTGCCGATGGACGACCAGGCGACCTACGATCTCATGGCGGAGGCGAAGACCACCGCGGTGTTCCAGCTCGAATCGCGCGGCATGAAAGATCTGATCCGGCGGCTCAAACCCGACCGTTTCGAAGACATCATCGCACTGGTGGCGCTGTTCCGGCCGGGGCCGCTCGAGTCGGGCATGGTTGGCGACTTCATCGATCGCAAGCACAGCCGTCACGATCCGCACGCGCCGCCGATCGACTTCCTGCATCCCTCGCTCGAGCCGGCGCTCGCGCCCACGTACGGCGTGATCCTGTACCAGGAGCAGGTGATGCAGATCGCGCAGGTGCTCGCCGGCTACTCGCTCGGCAGCGCCGACCTGCTGCGCCGTGCGATGGGCAAGAAGAAACCAGAGGAGATGGCCAAGCAGCGCAGCATCTTCGTCGCCGGTGCGGTCGAGAACAACGTGCCGGAGCATCAGGCCGCGCACATTTTCGACCTCATGGAGAAGTTCGCGGGCTACGGCTTCAACAAGTCGCACTCGGCTGCGTATGCCTTGTTGTCGTACCAGACCGGATGGCTGAAAACCCACGAGCCGGCGTCGTACATGGCCGCGGTGTTGTCGGCGGACATGGACCACACCGACAAGGTCGTGGGCATGTTGTACGACTGCCGCAAGGAAGTGGGCCTGACGATCCTGCCGCCGCACGTCAATTTGTCATCCTACGAATTCGCGGTGGTCGACGATCGGACGATTCGCTACGGGCTTGGCGCCATCAAGGGCGTGGGCGAGGGCGCAGTTGCGGCCATCGTCAATGAGCGCCGCGCGAACGGCGACTTCGCAAGCCTCGAAGATCTGTGCCGCCGTCTGGATTTGTCAAAGATCAATCGGCGCGTGCTCGAAGCGTTGATCAAGTCCGGCAGCCTTGACGGCCTCGCAGCGAATCGCGCCACGCTGATGCATCGCCTCGATGCCGCGCTGGCGTTGGGTGAGCAGAACAGCAAGGCCAACGAGACCGGCCAGCACGACATCTTCGGCTTGAATGCCGCCCATGTTCCCGAAGCGGTACGTGCAAGCGCTCCCGATCAGCCGGAATGGACCGACAGTCTGCGCCTGCGCGCCGAGCGCGAGACACTGGGGCGGGCCATCAGTGGCCATCCCATCGACCGGTTCGTCAACGACCTGCCGCGCTTCATCACCGGCCGCATCGTCGATTACATCGACGCCGACAAACCCGCCGCCAGCGCCGATGGAGGCCGCGCGTTTTTCGGCGGCAAGCCGGTAGCCATCGCGGGCGTGGTCGAAGAGTTGCGTAAACGTGGGCCGCGAACCGAGGTGGTACTCGACGATGACTCGGGCCGAATCTCGGTGGGCTTCTATGACGAGACATTCCAGCAGTATCGCGAGATCCTCGTGAAGGACGCGCTGCTCCTCATCGAGGGAAAGTTGCGCTTCGATGAATTCGCGAACACCTGGGTGCTGCGCGCCAACAAGGTGAGCGAGCTCGAGCGCATGCGCGAGAAGGAAGCCCGCCGCATCGTGCTCAAGGTGAAGTCAGCCGACACGTTGCCGCTCGAGAAGCTGCAGACCCTGCTCACGCAGTATCGCGGCGGAAGTTGCCAGGTGGCCGTGCAGTTCTTTGCCAATGGGGCGCGCGGCACATTGTCGTTCGGCACCGAGTGGAACGTCCGGCCGACGCCCGCGCTGATCGAGGATCTTGAGAAGCTGCTAGGCCGTGGCCGGATCGCCGTGCTCTACAGCCCGCCGCCGGCCAGCGCCAGCGTCTCCTCCATCAACGCGTAGGTGCCGGTCGGCACCGGCGGCCAGTAGTGCCGTCAACAGGGCAGCGCCAATCAGGGTTCCCTGGTTTTCGCTCATTGTTCGTAGCCGCCAAGCTCACCGGGAATTTGCCGCCCATTTGCCCTATCTGCGCGGCGATTTCAATGGTCAATGCGCGGTGCCACCAGGGTCCTTAAGGCCCGCCCCCTTCTGCTATCCTCCCCGCCCTTATGGCAGTGAATTTCCTCGATTTCGAGCAACCGATCGCCGAACTTGAAGCGAAGATCGAAGAACTGAAACACGTTCCTTCTGGCTCCGCGGTCAACATTCAGGAAGAGATCACGCGATTGCAGGCGAAGAGCGAGCAGCTCACGCAGAGCATCTTCGCGAATCTCACGCCCTGGCAGATCACGCAACTGGCGCGCCACCCGCAGCGGCCCTACACGCTCGATTACGCCGGGCTCATCTTCACCGACTTCCAGGAGCTGCACGGCGATCGCATGTATGGCGATGACCTCGCCATCGTCGGCGGTCCCGCGCGTCTCGATGACACACCCGTCATGCTCATCGGCCATCAAAAGGGCCGCGACACCAAGGAACGCGTGCGGCGCAACTACGGCATGCCCAAGCCCGAGGGGTATCGCAAGGCGCTGCGTCTCATGCGGCTCGCCGAGCGCTTCCGGCTGCCGCTCATCACCTTCATCGACACACCGGGCGCTTATCCGGGCGTCGGTTCGGAAGAGCGCAACCAGTCGGAAGCCATCGCCCGTAATCTTTTCGAGATGTCGGTGATGGGCATTCCCATCATCAGCTGCGTGATCGGCGAGGGTGGCTCGGGGGGTGCGCTCGCGATTGGTGTCTGCGACCGGTTGCTGATGCTGCAGTTCTCCACCTACTCGGTGATCTCACCCGAAGGATGCGCGTCCATACTCTGGAAGAGCGCCGACAAGAAAGAAGTGGCCGCGGACGCGATGAATCTCACGGCCGACCGGCTGTTCAAGCTCAAGCTGGTCGACGAGGTGTTGCCCGAGCCCGTCGGTGGCGCGCATCGCAACGCGCAGGCCGTCGCCGATACGATCAAGGCAGCGTTGCTCAAGCATCTGGCTCCGCTGCAGCAACTGCCGCCAGACAAGCTGCGCGCCGCGCGCAATACGCGCATCGACAGCTTCGGCGTGTACAGCGAAGTCCCCAACTAAATGGGGTCAGACCCCATTTCCTAGCAAAAGGGGCCGGACCTGATGTTTGATCCCGTCACCAGGCTCATCGAGCTCGCGGGACCGAAGCCACGTGTCGTCGTGGCATTCAGCGGTGGTGTCGATTCCACAGTGCTTGTCCACTTGCTCGTGCAGCAGCGCCGCAAACTGGGCAGCCTGCGGCTCGTCCACGTCGATCACGGTCTGCAGGCCGCGAGCGGTGAATGGAGCCGGTGTTGCGCCCGGCAAGCCCGCGCCTGGCGGATCCCGCTGATCTCGCTCAACGCAAAGATCGAACGCAACCGCGGCGAATCTCCCGAAGCCGCTGCCCGCGATGCACGCTACAAGTTGCTGGCCGAAGCCATGAAACCAGGCGAGATATTGGTTACCGCCCAGCATCGCGATGACCAGGTGGAAACTCTGCTGCTCCAGCTGTTCCGTGGAGCGGGCGTCTCGGGACTGTCCGGCATGCCCGCGATTGCGCCTTTCGGCCCCGGGCCGATCGCGCGTCCCTTGCTCGACGTGCCACGCGCCCAGATCGAAGTGGTGGCGCGAAACGCGCGGCTCCGCTGGATCGACGATCCCTCGAACTCCGACATGCGTTTCTCGCGCAATTTCCTGCGCCAGCGTGTCATGCCCCTGATCCGCGAACACTGGGTGGGCGTCGACAAGGCCCTGGCGCGCAGCGCCGCGCACATGGCCGCGGCCGCCGCGTTGCTCAATGAGCGTGCGGCGCAGGATCTCGCCGGCCTCGCCGACGGTGCGGGCCTTTCCGTGACGGCACTACGCGCGCTCCCGGCCGGCAGACGCCGCAATGCGTTGCGCGGCTTCATCGCAAGGCACGGCGTGGAAATGCCCGAGGCTTCGCGCCTCAAGGAAATGTCCGGACCGCTGCTCGACGCGCGCGTCGATGCTCAGCCCGAAGTGGCTTGGGCGAAGGCGCGTATGGTGCGCACGCACGGCCGCGTCGAACTTCAGAAATCACGTGAACCTTCCGCGCAATTCGCTGCGAAATCATGGCGGTGGCACGACGACCGCCGCCTGATTCTCGGGCCAGGCGCGGGCGTGCTCGAACTCATCGACGATATTGCCGGGCCCATTGACCTCGCGCGCCTGCCGAAAGTCCTGGCCCTTCGTCCGCGCCGCGGCGGTGAGCGCTTGCGCCCCGGTCCACAGGCGCGAACCCAGACACTCAAGTCGCTGCTACAAACCGCGAGGATTCCCGCCGGGAAACGCGCGCACCTGCCGCTGCTGTTCGCGGGTGAGCTCCTGATTGCGGTGAGTGATCGCTGGATCGACGCGTCGATCGCCGCCACTGTCAAATCCCGGCGACGAGGGCGGCTCAAGTGGTCGGGGACACTCGCCATTTCCTGAAAACGGGGCCGCACCTCGTCCGATGCGCAACTCCGGCAGAGTTCTCGCGAGAGGTGCGGCCCCGTTTTCTGGAAATGGCGAGTGTCCCCTGTTAACCTGCCGGCCCGACGCGATCCTTCTTCTCTCACGCGGCGGGCCCCCCTCATGACACGATTTGTATTCGTCACTGGTGGCGTCGTTTCCTCATTGGGGAAAGGCATCGCCGCCGCATCGCTGGGCGCGATCCTCGAGGCCCGCGGCCTCAAGATCTCCATGGTCAAGCTGGACCCGTACATCAACGTGGATCCCGGCACGATGAGCCCGTTCCAGCACGGTGAAGTGTTCGTCACCAATGACGGCACGGAGTCGGACCTGGATCTCGGCCACTACGAACGTTTCGTGCGCACGACCACCGGCCGGCACAGCAACTTCACCACCGGGCGAATCTACGAACGCGTGATCGCGAAAGAGCGCCGCGGCGACTACCTCGGCGCCACCGTCCAGGTGATTCCGCACATCACCGACGAGATCAAGCGCTCCATCCAGTTGGGTGCCGGCGATGCGGACGTGTGCATGGTCGAGATTGGCGGCACGGTCGGCGACATCGAATCGCTGCCGTTCCTCGAGGCCATCCGCCAGCTCGGCGTCGAGCTCGGCCGCAACAACTGCGTGTTCCTGCATCTCACGCTCGTGCCCATCGTCGGTGGCTCGGGTGAGATCAAGACCAAGCCCACGCAGCACTCGGTGAAGGAATTGCGCGGCATCGGTATCCAGCCCGACGTGCTGCTGTGCCGCTGCAAGAACCCGCTGCCCGATGAGCAGCGCCGCAAGATCGCGCTGTTCACCAACGTGGAAGAGCGCGCGGTCATCTCCGGCGTCGACGCCGATGACATCTACAAGATTCCCATGCTGCTGCATGAACAGGGCCTCGACGACATCGTCGTCGACAAGCTGCGCCTCAACGTGCCGCCCGCCGATCTCACGGAGTGGAAGCAGGTGGTCGCCGCCAAGGCCAATCCCGACGGCCAGGTCGACATCGCCATGGTCGGCAAGTACGTGCAGGTGAAGGACAGCTACATCTCATTGAACGAGGCGCTCACGCACGCCGGCGTCAAGACGCGCACGCGCGTCAACGTGCACTACATCGAGTCCACCGACATCGAAAAACACGGCACGCATGCGCTCTCGGGCATGGATGCCATTCTGGTTCCCGGTGGCTTCGGCGAGCGTGGCATCGAAGGCAAGATCGCCGCGGTGCGTTTCGCGCGCGAGAACAAGATTCCGTATCTCGGCATCTGTCTCGGCATGCAGCTTGCGGTCATCGAATACGGGCGCCATGTGCTCGGACTCGAGAATGCCAACAGCACCGAGTTCAACCGCGCCACCGCGCATCCGGTGATCGCGCTGATCACGGAATGGCAGGACGCCGCCAAAGGCGAACAGAAGCGCGACGACGCCACCGGCAAGGGCGGCACCATGCGCCTGGGCGCGCAGGATGTGTTCGTGGGTGCTACCACGCTGGCGCGTTCCATCTACGGCGACGAGACGGTGCGCGAACGTCATCGCCATCGTTATGAATTCAACAACGGTTACCGCGACCGCTACACGCAGTCGGGTTTCAGGTTCTCGGGCCTGTCGAAGGACGATCTCGTCGAGATCATCGAACTACCGGGCCATCCGTGGTTCGTGGCCACGCAGTTCCATCCGGAGTTCACGTCCTCGCCGCGTGACGGCCATCCGCTGTTCGCAGGATTCGTGAAAGCCGCGCGCCAGCATCGCACGGCCCAGTTGCCGGAAGTGGCGAGCGCCTGAGAAGTGCTGAGGTCGCGACGCCTCGTCGCGGCTTGTCGGGCCATGTCATGCCGCTGATCTTCTCCTACGGTTCATTGCAGGAAGAAGCCGTGCAGCTTGCGGTCTACGGCCGTGCCCTGCGCGCAAACAGGGATGCACTCGTCGGCTGGGTGCGCACGCTCATCGAGGTGCCCCAATGGCACAAGGCCGCGGCGCAGGGTACGACCCATTACGCCAACCTCGAGCGTTCACAATCTTCGAGCGATATCATTGAAGGAACGGTGCTCGAGGTGAGCGATGCGGAATTGGCAGCCAGCGATGGTTACGAAGACGATGCCGGGTATCAGCGGGCGATGATTACCCTGACTTCGGGGCGTCGCGCATGGGTCTATGTCAGCGCGCAGAGTAGCCTCGAAGATTGACCGAAGCAGCGAAGGAGACCGACATGCCAGGAACTGTCCGCTTTCATCGGGTGCTCAAGGCCCCGCCGGCCCGGGTCTACAAGGCCTTCCTCGATGGCGACGCACGGGCCAAGTGGCTGCCTCCCTATGGCTTCACCGGCAAGGTGCACGAATCGGATGCGCGCGTGGGTGGCAGTTACCGCATGTCGTTCACCAATTTCACGAGCGGCAACAGCCACAGCTTTGGCGGTGAGTACCTCGAACTCGAGCCTGCCGAGAAGCTGCGATACGCCGACCGTTTTGACGATCCGAACCTGCCCGGCACGATGGAGGTGTCGGTGACCTTCAAGAAGGTTTCGGTGGGCACCGAGATCGAGATCGAGCAGACCGGCATTCCGGATGCGATTCCGGTCGAGGCCTGTTACCTCGGCTGGCAGGAATCGCTCGAGCAGCTCGCCAAACTAGTCGAGCCGGAGATTCCGGATTGAGCGCGATAGCGAGGCTTCGTCTCTTGGCGGGGCTCGCTCTGGCCCTGGTGATGGCAATCGCGCCGCGAGCCGAAGCGTGCTCCTGCGGGATGCACCAAGGTACGCGGGAAGAGCAGGTCCTGGAGGCGCTCAACGACGCCGAGGTCGTGTTCGTCGCGCGGCTGCGCACCTCGACACTAAGCCCCGACAAGGAATATCCGGACATGATCCACGAGGACGCGCAGTTCGTGATCATCGAGGTTCTCAAGGGTCCGCTGTTCCTGGGTCAACCCATTCTCGTGCAGCAAAATGTCAGCGATGGTACTTGCGGACGAAGCAGCACGAACGATCCGGTGTGGAGCGAAACTCTTGTGATACCCGCCACGGAATACGACGAAGGAGTGATCGAACCCACGGTATTCTCCAAGGTCTGGCTGATCTACAGCGACGGGCCGGGGCCGTATATGCTGCATCAGTGTTCGCGCACCACTCCGCTCGATGTGGAAGGCGAAGCGGATCTGAAAATCCTGCGCGCATTCGTGAAGCCTCCCCCGAAATGGCCCTTGGCGCCGAGCCCGTCCAGCCGCCCATAACTGTCCCGCCGGACATTGGCCCGGATCGGGCCGCCCCGTGTATCCTTCGCCACTTCTTTCGAGGCCCCCAACCGCGTGTTACTCGCCAACTTTCAGGTCGGTATCGACCGTCCGTTCTTCCTCATCGCCGGTCCGTGCGTGATCGAAGGCGAGACCTTGACACAGGAAATCGCGGGCAAACTCAAGGACATCACGACGCGCCTCAAGGTGCCGTTCATCTTCAAGGCGTCGTACGACAAGGCGAACCGTTCTTCCAAGACCAGCTTCCGCGGTCCGGGCATCGACACGGGACTCAAGATCCTCGCGGATGTGCGCGCCAAGATCGGCGTTCCGGTGCTCACCGACGTGCATGAAGACACGCCCTTCGCGGAAGTCGCGAGCGTCGTCGACGTCATGCAGACGCCGGCCTTCCTGTGCCGCCAGACGAACTTCATCGTCAATGTGTGTTCGCATGGCAAGCCGGTCAACATCAAGAAAGGCCAATTCCTCTCGCCCTGGGAAATGCAGAACGTGGTCGACAAGGCGCGCTCCACCGGCAACCAGCAGATCATGGTCTGCGAGCGCGGCTTTTCATTCGGCTACAACAATCTCGTGAGCGACATGCGCTCGCTGGCCATCATGCGCGCCACCGGCGCGCCTGTGGTGTTCGACGCCACACATTCGGTCCAGCTACCCGGTGGGCAGGGCGCAAGCTCCGGCGGACAACGCGAGCACATTCCGGTGCTGGCGCGGGCCGCGGTCGCCGCCGGCGTCGCGGGCCTGTTCATGGAAACCCATCCGGATCCTTCCAAGGCGCTGAGTGACGGGCCCAATGCCTGGCCGCTCGGGCGCATGGAAATCTTACTGTCGACGCTCAAGGCGTTGGACCAAGCTGTCAAACAACAACCATTCGAGGAATCGCTTCTATGAGTCGTATCGTTGATATCGTCGGGCGCGAAATTATCGATTCGCGCGGCAATCCCACTGTTGAAGCCGACGTGATCCTCGATTCCGGAGTGATGGGCCGGGCGGCGGTGCCGTCGGGTGCGTCGACCGGCACGCGCGAAGCGGTCGAGCTGCGCGACGGCGACAAGAAGCGTTACCTCGGCAAGGGCGTGCGCAAGGCCGTGGGTAACGTCAACACCGTGCTCAGGGGCGCTTTGTTAGGCAAGGATCCGCTCGAGCAGGAAGCACTCGACGAGATCATGATCAAGCTCGATGGCACCGAGAACAAGAGCAAGCTCGGCGCCAACGCGCTGCTCGCCGTGTCGCTGGCGAACGCGCAAGCGGCCGCGAAAGAAACGAAGCAATCACTGTGGCGTTACCTCGCCAAGGGTCGCGAACCGGTCATGCCCGTGCCGATGATGAATGTCATCAACGGCGGCGCCCATGCCGACAATTCGCTCGACGTGCAGGAATTCATGATCATTCCGGTGGGTGCGCCCACCTTCAGCGAGGCGCTGCGTTACGGCGCGGAAATTTTTCACACGCTCAAGGGCATCCTGAAGAAGAAGAAGCTCACGACCGCCGTGGGCGACGAGGGTGGCTTCGCGCCGAACCTGTCGTCGAACGAAGCCGGCATCAAGGTCATCATCCAGGCGGTGGAGCAGGCTGGCTACAAGCTGGGCAAGCAGATCTACCTCGGCATGGATGTCGCGGCGTCGGAGTTCTACAAGAAGAACAAGTACGACCTGCACGGTGAAGGCCGCAAATTCTCCTCGGATGAATTCGTGAAGTATTTCGCGAAGCTCGCGGCCAAGTATCCGATCATCAGCATCGAAGACGGCATGGCCGAGCAGGATTGGAGCGGCTGGGCAACCTTGACGACTGCGCTCGGGAAGAAGATCCAGCTCGTCGGCGACGATCTGTTCGTCACCAACACCAAGATCCTCAAGGAAGGCATCGACAAGAAGATCGCCAATTCCATCCTGATCAAGGTGAACCAGATCGGCACGCTCACGGAAACCCTGAGCGCCATCAAGATGGCGGCGGATGCCGGCTATTCATCGATCGTCTCGCATCGCTCGGGCGAAACCGAGGACTCCACGATCGCCGACATCGCGGTGGCCACCACCGCATCACAAATCAAGACCGGTTCGATGTCGCGCTCGGATCGCATCGCCAAGTACAACCAGTTGCTGCGCATCGAGGGCGAGCTCGGCGGCAAGGTTCGTTACGCCGGTCAGGACGCGTTCCCCGTCAAGATCTGACGGTTGAGCTGCCATGTTTCATCGCCGCCGGGTGCATCCCGGCGCGCGGCGGAATACTCTATTTGCTCTCTCGTGCGTAGCCAATGCTCAGGGGACGCGTATGGAAAGGGTCAGGTCCTGCATTCCCGTCATTCCCAGCGCGGATCTGCCCAAGAGCCTGCGTTTCTGGGTCGAGGGTCTCGGCTTCGAAGTGGAATCGCAGATGCGTGACGGAGACCGGCTGGTGTTCTCCATGCTGCGCAGCGGCACCTTGTGCTTCATGCTGAATCAACGCAGCGGAGTTCCGAACTCGCCCGCGGACTACGAAGGCATCCGTCTCTACTGGGCTCCCGCCAATCTGGTGGAGACGCGGGAGCGCCTCGAGCGCCTGGGCTACAAGGTGTCCGAGGTCGTCGAACGTGAGTACGGTCAGACCGAGTGCTTCGTCACCGATGACGACGGCTACTCGCACTGTTTCGGGGTGCGCACGAATGCGTGAGCCAAACAGATCGATGTTCGCGTACATCTGCCTCGGCTCCAACGATCTGGCGCGCTCGGCGAGGTTCTTCGACGCCACTCTCCGTGTGCTGGGATATTCGCGCTGCGATACATCGGCCGAGAGCGAGACGAGCTGGAACGGGTGGCTGGGCTGGGGTCGCTATGAGAAAGAGGGCGCCGTGCAGGACGCGTTGTGGGTGTGCAAGCCATACGACGGTGCGCCGGCCACGGTCGGCAACGGCGCGATGGTCGCGCTGTGGGCCAGGAGTTGGCACGAGGTGGATGCCGTTCACGCGGCCGCGCTCGCGCATGGCGGAACGTCGGAAGGGTCACCGGGACTGCGCCTGCTGTACAACCCGGATTTCTACGCGGCTTACGTTCGCGATCCCGATGGCAACAAGCTCGCGGTGGTGTGCCGCGGCTTCACTTCGGCGCCAGGACAATGATTGGCCCGAAACCGCCGGGCGGATTCGTTTCGGCTCAATGCCGTCTCGGTTCGTCGTCCTCCGCACCCGCCTTGCTGGCTTCCCGCTAGCATTCGGAATCGGAAAAATTAGGATCGCCATGAAAACCATGCGCCTCTGCGCCTCTTTGACTGTTCTCACTTTGTGCGCCGGTTCGTCTTGGGCCGCAGCGCCGAAATCCGCACCGCTTCCGTCGATCGACATTCCGTACGAGAAATTCGTGCTCCCCAACGGGCTCACGCTGATCGTGCACGAAGATCACAAGGCCCCGGTGGTGGCGGTGAACATCTGGTACCACGTCGGCAGCAAGGACGAACGTCCTGGCCGAACCGGTTTCGCGCACCTGTTCGAACACCTGATGTTCAATGGCTCCGAGAATTTCAACGACGAGTGGTTTCGACCCATGGAGGCGGCCGGCGCCACCAAGCTGAACGGCAGCACCTGGTTCGATCGTACTAACTACTTCCAGAATGTGCCCACCTCGGCGCTCGACCTCACGCTGTGGATGGAATCCGATCGCATGGGCCATCTGCTCGGTGTCATCGATCAGAAGAAACTCGACGAACAGCGCGGCGTGGTGCAGAACGAGAAGCGTCAGGGACAGAACCGCCCGTACGGCAAGGTTTCCGAGCTCATCACGCAGAGCACCTACCCGGCGGGCCACCCCTATTCATGGGAATCCATCGGTTCGATGGAAGATCTGAACGCTGCCTCGCTCGAGGACGTGAAGGAGTGGTTCCGCACGTACTACGGCGCGGCAAACGCGGTGCTCGTTATCGCCGGCGATGTCACGGTCGCAGAAGCCAAACAGAAGGTCGAAAGATACTTCGGGGACATTCCCGCAGGGCCGGTGATCAAACGCCAGCAGGAATGGATCGCGAAGATGTCGGGCACGCGGCGCGCCATGCTTCAGGACAACGTGCCGCAGGCGCGCATATATAAAGTGTGGAATATCCCTGGCTACAATCAGCGCGACTACACGCTGCTGGAGATGACCGGCGACCTATTGGCCAGCGGCAAGAACAGCCGCCTGTACAAACGGCTCGTCTACACCGACCGGACCGCGACGAGCGTGATGGCCGGCGTAGGACCCTTCGAAATCGCCTCGCAGCTGCAGGTCATCGTCACCGTGAAGCCCGGCAGTGATCCGGCGGCGGTCGAGAAAGTGCTCGATGAAGAAGTGGCGCGCTACCTCGCCGCGGGACCGACGCCCGAGGAGCTCGACCGCATCCGTACCACCAACTTCGCCAACTTCGCACGCGGCATGGAGCGGATCGACGGCTTCGACGGCAAGTCCTCCATCCTCGCCGAGAGCCAGGTGTACGGCGGCTCGCCAGATTTCTACAAGGCGCGGCTCAACTGGATTGCCAAGGCGACGCCGGCCGATATGCTCGCCGCCGCCAAACGCTGGATCTCCGACGGCGTGTTCGTGGTCAACGTCGAACCCGTGCCGGTTCACAAAACCGTCGCCAGCAACGTGGATCGCAGCAAACTACCGGCCACCGGCGCACCGCCATCGTTGAAGATCCCGGCGCCTTCGCGCGCCAAACTCTCGAACGGGCTCGAAATCGTCGTCGTCGAGCGGCACAGCGCACCAGTCGTCGATTTCACGCTGATGTCCGACGCCGGTTTCGCGGCGGATGCGCAGGGCAAACCCGGGACCGCGCGGCTCGCCATGCTCATGATCCAGGAGGGCACGAAGACCATGAGCTCACTGGAGGTCGCCGCGCGCTCGGAGTCTCTCGGCGCGCCGATCGCGGTGGGCTCCACGCTCGATCGTTCGTTCCTCAACATGAATGCGCTCAGTAATCGCCTCGGCGACTCGCTCGATCTGTATGCCGATGTCTTGTTGAATCCCACGTTTCCGGCGAAGGAGTTCGACCGACTGCGCGGACAGACACTGGCCACCATCCAGCAGGAGAAAGCGCAGCCGCTGGCCATCGTCAACCGCCTGCTGCCGAAGCTGCTATATGGCGAAGGGCACGCGTACTCGAATCCTGCGTCAGGCACGGGTAACGAGCAGTCCATCAACAGTCTGACCAGCGCCGAGTTGCAGGCTTTCTACAAGCGCTGGGTACGGCCCGACAACTCGATGCTGCTGGTGGTGGGTGATACCACGCTCGCTGCCATTCAACCGATGCTAGAGCAGCGCTTCGGCGCGTGGCGTGCCCCGGGCGAGGCGAAGCCGCAGAAAAATCTCACGAAAGTGGCGCTGGCCGCGAAACCGCGTGTCTATCTGGTAGATAGGCCAGGAGCCGAGCAATCGCAGATCGTGGCCGCGACCGTGGGCCCGACGCGTGCCGATCCCGACCACATCCGTTTCGTGGCGCTCGACACGATCCTCGGCGGCAATTTCGTTTCGCGCCTCAACATGAACCTGCGCGAAGATAAACATTGGGCATACGGCGCGGGCACTCGCGTGAGCGATGCGATCGGCCAGGGGACGTTCCGCGCCGGCGCTTCCGTGCAGACCGACAAGACTGCCGAGTCCATGGTCGAGATCCGCAAGGAGCTGCGGGATGTGCTCGCCGACCGCAAGCCCACCGACGCTGAACTCAAGTTTGCGCAGGACAGCATCGCCATCGGATTGCCCGGCAACAACGAGACCTCGGACGAGATCGCCAACTCCTATGGCGAAATCCTCACCTATGGATTGAAGGACAGCTACTGGAACGATTTTGTCGGCGATCTCACTTCGCTCACCACCGCGGAACTCAACAAGTCGGCGGGCAGGCTGGTGCATCCGGATGCACTCACCTGGGTCGTGGTCGGGGACCTTTCCAAGATCGAGAAGGGCGTGCGCGCGCTCAATCTCGGGGAGGTGACGGTGATCGATACAGACGGGAAGACAGTGCCGCGCTAGTCGCGTCAGGCGAGCTCCACCAACTCGGAGTATTGCGAGAGCGCCGCGTTGGCGGTGAGGAACCGCAGCGGCTCGTGCATCGCCTGGGCGATCAGCAGGCGGTCGAAGAAATCGACGCCCGGCTGCGGTTTGAGTGAAGCAGCGGCCGCGGCGGGTCTGGCGCGCACGGGCAATTCGGTGAAGCCGCTCGCCTTGATTCCGCGGACCAGCTCTTGCGCGTCCGCCTCGAGCAGGCCGGAAGAAATCTTCTGCTCGCACTCCACGATTGACGCCGCGCTGATGTAGACCTCGTCGGCGGCCTCGATGCGCTCGCGTGTCGCCTTGGCGAGCTTGCGTGAGTCCGTAAGCCACCACAGATAGATCTGCGTATCGAGCAGCAGGCGCATGGATGGCGGGGTAGGGGAGGGCGGCCCGGAGCGGCTCAGAGCGGCGGTGTGCCGTCGGTCCAGGGTCGCTCGAAGTCTTCGGCCATGCGCAGTTTGCCCTTGAGCAATCCGGGACGGCGCGGCGTGTCGTCGCGCCGCAGCGGTACCAGCCGCGCCATGGCCCGGCCACCCTTGGCGATCAGGATTTCATTCCCACCCGCGACGTCTTCGATGAGCCTCGACAGGTGGGTCTTCGCTTCGTGAATGTTTATCTTGGCGGTCTTCACAGTGAACTTAGTTTAGTTTAGTCTAGTGGTCATGGGGAAGTTATTTGCCGATTCGTTTGCGAGGCTCCGCCGCCCATGAAGTGGCTGGCCGGCGCACTGCTCACCGTGGTGCTGTTGCTGCAGTACCGCCTTTGGCTGTCCGGCGACGGCGTGCGCGAGCTCGCGCGCCTGTCCGAGGCCGTGGAGCGCCAGAAGTCGGACAACGGCGAAGCCGTGGCGCGCAATCAGCAGCTCATCGCCGAAGTCGCCGATCTCAAGGCCGGCATGACGGCCATCGAAGAACGCGCGCGCAGCGAGCTCGGCATGATCGGCCGCAACGAAACTTTCTATCAGGTTGTACCCGTGCGGCCGCGCACGGCACTGCCGGCGCGTCCGGCCGAGCGCAGGCAGACCGCCGCGCGCTGACCTAAGCGTTTAAGCTTCGAGTCAATGCGCTATTTCGTTGTCATCCCGGCCGCGGGCAGTGGCCGGCGGTTTCTATCGTCTTTGCCCAAGCAGTACGCCGCGTTGGGCGGCGCCACTGTCATCGAGCACGCGCTCACACCGTTTGAAAGCGATCCCGATTGCGCCGGGATCATCGTCGCGATTGCCTCCGACGATGTCTGGTGGCCGGCGATCGCGGCGCGCCGCTCGCGTCTCATCGAAGGTGTCACGGGTGGTGAGCAGCGGGCGCACTCGGTGCGTAACGCGTTACGCGCACTCGCCTCGCGCGTTCGCGACGACGACTGGATCATGGTTCACGATGCCGCCCGGCCGTGTTTTTCGAGCTTGGACCTGCAAGCGCTCAAGGGCGAGCTTGCCGCGCATCCAGTCGGCGGGCTGCTGGCCGTGCCGCTGGCTGACACACTGAAACGCGCGCTCGAGCCCGGCTCACAGGTCGTCCATGTCGATGCGACCATCGAACGCAATGGACTGTGGCGCGCGGCGACGCCGCAGGTGTTTCGCTGCGGCATGTTGCTGCGCGCGCTCGAAGCGGCGCTCGATTCGCAACGCACACCCACCGATGAAGCGCAGGCCATCGAATGGGCAGGTCACCGGCCAAGACTCATCGCCGGACGAGGCGATAACATCAAGGTCACGACAGCCGACGACCTGGCGCTCGCCGCCGCCATACTCAACTCGCGTCCGTCGCAGGAGATCAAATGATGCGTATCGGATCGGGCTTTGACGTGCACGCTTTCGGTCCCGGGGACTCCCTCGTGCTTGGCGGGGTGCGCATTCCGCACTCGCGCGGCGTCATTGCGCACAGCGATGGCGATGTGGTGTTGCATGCACTCTGCGATGCATTGCTGGGCGCCGCGGGCCTCGGCGACATCGGCATGCATTTTCCGGACACGGACCCGATCTGGAAGGGCGCCGACAGCCGGCGCTTCGTCGCGGCCACGCTGGAGATGCTCAGCGTCCGCAAGCTCAAGGTAGGCAATGCCGACATCACCCTGCTGGCGCAGACACCAAAGGTGTCGCCCTATCGTCTGGAGATCCGGCGTTCGCTGGCGCAGATGCTGGGAGTCACCGAAAACCAGGTGAACATCAAGGCGACTACTACCGAACACCTGGGCTTCATCGGCCGCAATGAGGGACTCGCTGCGCAGGCCATCGTGTTGTTAGAGCCCGTACCAGCCTGATGATCCCCGAACACTGGCGCCGGGCGGCGCTCGCGCCGCCGGCGGCGTGGGGTGAGCCGTTGGGCGGCGGAGTGCTGCGTGCCGTTCCCGAAGACTTCGAAGTCGATGAGATCCTGGGGTTCGCCGCTTCCGGCGTGGGCCCGCACGCGCTGCTGCGCGTGCGCAAGCGAGGTGCGAATACCGAATGGGTGGCGCGCGAGCTGGCGCGCGCCGCGGGCGTCAAGCCTTTCGAGGTCGGCTTCGCCGGCATGAAAGACCGCAATGCCGTCACGACCCAGCATTTCACCGTGCCGCGCGGCAAACGTGCCGCCGAAGAATTCATGGGAATGTCGGGTGTTGGGTTCGAGGTGATCGGCGCGGCCGCGCACCAGCGCAAGCTGCCGCGCGGAGCACTCGAAGGCAATCGCTTCGTGATCACCGTGCGCGGTCTCGCCTGCGATCCGAACCAACTGGTGGAACGCATGCAGCGGCTGACTACGGGTGGCGCCCCTAACTATTTCGGCGAGCAGCGTTTTGGACGTGAGGCCGGCAATCTCGAGCAGGTTCTGGCCGGGGCGCAACCGGGCCAGGCGCGGCGCCCCGCACGGGGCAGGGGCGACGCCGGCTTCATGTTGTCCGCGGCGCGCAGCGTGATCTTCAACGCCATCCTCGCCGAGCGCGTAACGCGCGGAGACTGGAACCGGCTGTCAGTGGGCGACGTGGCGAACCTCGATGGCCGCGGCAGTGTCTTCGCGGTCGACCAGGTCGACGCCGAGCTCGAACAGCGGTGCGCCTCGCTCGCCGTGCATCCCACGGCGCCGCTAGCCGGTCAGGGCACATCCCTTGCCACGGGCGCGATCCTGGCGCTCGAGGAGGCCGTCTGCGCGCAATTCCCCGAAGCGTTGTCCGTCATCCACGCGCAAGGCATGAAACCGGAGCGGCGTGCGCTGCGGATCAGGGTGCGTGAGCTCGATCACGAGTATTCGGGTGACACACTGCGGATGCGTTTTACGCTGTCGGCGGGAAGCTTTGCGACCACGGTGCTTCGCGAGATTATTGCGCAGGCCGCCACGGGAGAATGAGCATGCTCGACATCGTCGACGAACCACAGCAAGCCGAAGCGCCGCCCGATGCCGGGCGCATTCGCGTCATCAAGCTCGCGCGCCCGCCGGTAAACGCACTCAATGGCGAGTTGGTGCGCAGCCTCATCGTGGCGATCGACGCTGCCAGGCAAGAAGCGGCAATCGTCATCACCGGCCAGCCTGGAATTTTCTCAGGCGGGCTCGACGTGCCAGGTCTGCTCACACTGGACCGCGAGGCGCTCACTGCCGTCTTCGTCGACCTGTGGCGCGTGCAGCGCGTCATCGCCATGTCCGCCGTGCCGGTCGTGTTTGCGCTCACCGGCCATTCACCCGCAGGTGGCACCGTGCTGGCGCTTCACGGGGACTATCGCGTCATGGCGCTGGGCGATTTTCGCCTCGGGCTCAACGAAGTGCAGGTGGGACTGTTTCCAGGTCCGCCGATTTACGGTGCATTCAAGCGTCTGGTCGGCGGGCACGCCGCGCAGCTGTTGACTCGCGGTGCGATGGTCGATCCCGCCACGGCCCTGCGCGTCGGCCTCGTCGATGAGCTCTGCGATGCAGCCCAGGTAACCACGCGTGGTCTCGAAGTGGCGCGCGAGATCTGCGCGCTGCCACGCGAGCCGATGTTGCGCACGCGGGCGCTGGCTCGCCGGGATCTCATCGAGCTCTTTGGCGATCCGGGTCACGCACCAATCCAGGAGCGCGAGTTCGCCGCGATCGCAGCCGACATGTGGTTCGTTCCCGCGACGCAGGAGCGCCTGAAGGCCATGTTCCTCAAAAAGCGCTGACGGGAGGCTGCCGCTTCGACAACAACACATTGATGGCGCCGGTGCCGCCGTCGACGCGACGTGCCGAAGTGAACGCCAGCACTGGCGCCGTCTTTCGCAGCACCATGTTGACCACGGTCTTGATGACCGGGCCGCGGGAACCTGAACCCTTGCCCTTGCCGTGGATGATGCGCACGCAATTCAGATTGTGCGCGAGCGCCTCGGCCAGGAATTCGCGCAACGCCGCCTTCGCTTCATCGGCACGCAGGCCGTGCAGGTCGCAGATTTCTTCGACGCGGTATTCACCGTTCTTGAGTTTGCGCATGACGCTGTTCTGCACACCCACGCGGCGGAAGGAGATTTCGTCGCCCGTATCGGTGATTTCACCTGCTCCCAATCCCTGCAGGCTTTCCACCAGCACCATTGCGCGATCCGCGGCGGTGAAACGCGCGCGCGCCGGTGGTTTGCGCTTGGCGACGACGGCGCGCGGGCGCGCCTTGATCGGCTCGACGCCACGCATCGCCTCGCGAAACAGCTCCTGCTCGGGATCGGTGCGTTTGCCGCTCAAGATTTCCTCCGCGCTGACGCTTTGAGTATATTGCGCGCCGGTGCGAATCCTCATATCCAACGACGACGGTTACCGTGCGCGCGGCATTCACGCGCTGCGCGAAGGGCTCAAGGGCTTGGGGGATCTGACGGTGGTCGCGCCCGATCGCAACCGCAGCGGCGCCAGCAATTCGCTCACGCTCGAATTGCCCTTGCGCGTCGGCCAGGCGGAAGCGGACGTCTATTTCGTCGAGGGCACCCCCACCGACTGCGTGCATCTCGCCGTCTCGGGGCTGTTCGCGTTCGAACCCGACATGGTCGTCTCGGGGGTCAACGATGGCTCCAATCTCGGCGACGACGTGTTGTATTCAGGAACGGTCGCGGCCGCCACCGAAGGGCGTTTCCTCGGCAAGCCGTCGGTGGCGGTTTCGTTGCATACCGACGGACTGCGCGGTGACGCCGAGCGTCATTTCGAAACCGGCGCGCACTTCGCGCGCGTGATCGTCGAACGGCTCATCACCACGCCGCTCGCCGTGACGATGGGACGGGCCACCATTCTCAACGTCAACGTCCCGAACATCCCGGTGAGCGCCGTGCAAGGGATCAGGGTCACGAGACTCGGCAACCGGCACCGCTCCGAAGCGGTGATCAAGGCCGAAGATCCGCGCGGCCGGCCGGTGTATTGGGTGGGACCTGCCGGCGCGAGCCAGGATGCGGGTCCCGGCACCGACTTCCACGCGATCGCGCAGGGGTTCGTTTCGGTCACGCCATTGACCATCGATCTCACCAACCATGCCGCACTCGATGGCTTGCGCAACTGGTTCGGGCCGTGAGCCCGTGAACGTCAACCGGCTCGCGGGCATCGGCATGACGTCGGCGCGCACGCGCGATCGTCTGATTCAACGGCTCCAGGAGCAGGGCATAACCAATCTCGCGGTGCTGGATCGCATCCGCAATGTGCCGCGCCACATCTTCGTCGACGAAGCGCTGTCGAGCCGCGCATATGAAGATACCGCGCTGCCGATCGGCTTCAGCCAGACGATCTCGCAGCCGTACATCGTGGCGCGCATGACCGAAGCGCTCATTGAAGGCGGGCGCAAGCTTGGCAAAGTGCTGGAAGTAGGCACGGGCTGTGGCTACCAGACCGCGGTGCTCGCACCGCTGGTCAGGAAAATCTATTCAATCGAACGCATCGCACCGCTCGCCAAACGTGCCAAGGCGACGCTCAAGGAGCTCGGAATCCGCAACGTGATGCTCAAGCACGGCGATGGCACCACGGGCTGGAAGTCGCAGAAGCCCTTCGACGGGATCCTGGTGGCCGCCGCGCCGCTGGCGGTTCCGGACGCGCTGTTCGCACAGCTCGCCAACCACGGGCGGCTCATCGTTCCCGTTGGAGCCGAAGGCTCCCAACAGCTCATCCGGTTCACGCGCCGCGATGAGCACATCGATCGCGAGGTGTTAGGCCCGGTGGCTTTCGTGCCCATGCTGGGCGGGACAGCCTGACCAGCGCTGCAGCCCGGTATTCGAGTAAATCCTCGGATACGATATATCTCACAACCCATTGTTTCGACTCAGAAGAGTGTGTTCAGTTTTAAGCGCACCTTGTAAGTGTGGAACGCGCCAGTCGGCATCAGGGAGTACTTGTCAGTCGGGATTTAACATGTTTTGATGTCGCCGCCCGCCGACAGAGACCCTCGTAAGAGTTTGCGAGGAGTCCCGGGTGAAGGCACAGGGGAGAACGGGGAAGTCGCGGCAATAAGAAGAACAAGCCGAATAGAAGAAAAAAAAATTCGCCAGTAATTCGAGTCTGTCAGCTTCGAACCATTGGCCTCGCTAAACAACTTTCTCCCCCTGTGTCTTCACTCGGGCCCCTTCGGGGGATCCGGCAGCAAAATCGCCGCCAGCACGCGGCGCTCCTCGGCGACCAACACGTTGTAGGTGCGGCATGCCGCGCCGATCTCCATCACTTCAAAGCCGATTCTTCGTGTCGCGAATTCGGCGCGCAACGCGGCGCGCGGGAAGGTTTGCCGCACTCCGGTGGCGAGCACCACGACCTCGGGATCGAGCTCGAACAGCGCCGCGAGATGTTCGACAGCGAGCTCTTCGACGGAGCGCGGCTTCCATGGCGTGATCGAACTCGCGCTGACGATGCAGCTCGCACGAATCTCCTCGTCGCCGATGGCGATGAAGTCGGCACCATAGCGGCGGATCACGTTGGCGCCCTCGGGGCGTTGCTGAGTGAACTTCATGGGTCCGATACGATACCGCCATGCGCCGGCTCTCGCTGATTCTCTCTGACCTCTACATTCCGAAAGAATCCGGGCCGGATGAACCCGCTCGTGGCGTCGGCACAGGCGCGGTGCTCGATCTGCCGAACCTCGATTGGCTGCTGCGATTCGCCGGTGGTGTCGACCGCATCCGCCACTGGCGTTCGTGGCTGAGCACTGAGCTGGGTGCGGCGGGCCTGACGCAAATGCCAGTGGCGCACGTGTGCGCGCTCGGCGTCCTGCCCGGCGCCGCTGCGGCGACTGCCTGGCTGGCGACTCCAGTCCACCTCGAAGCAAGGCTCGATCACGTGCGCCTCGCCGATCGCGGTCTGCTGCGTCTGTCCGCCGGCGAACGTGGGGCATGGATCCTGGAGTTCGCGCGCGCCTTCGGACCCGAATACGCACTCCACGACGCCGGCGAGCGCACTTTTCTATTGAGTGGACCTGCCGCGACGCAGGTCGCCAGCGTCGATCCGGCGCGTTTGCTCGACGCAGACATCGGTCAGGCGTTGCCCTCGGTGCCTGCGGCCGGCGAGTTGCGCCGACTGGGCACGGAAATCGAGATGTGGCTGCACGGGGCCGCGGTCAACAGCGCCCGCGAACGTGCGCGTCAGCGCCGCGTGTCGGCGTTGTGGTTATGGGGAGGCGGAGTCGGCGATCCCGACACGCGGCCCACAGCATCCACCGCGGCGGAGGTAAAGGTTTACGGGGGCGACCTTTTTCTCATGTCGCTCGCTCGCACGCTCTCGTTGCCAGTGTCGTCATCGCCGGCATCGTTCGCCGCACTCGACCGCAACGCGACCCGATCCATTGTCGAGCTCGCACCCATGACCGGCGCGGTAACGGAGTCGCTCGCCGCGCTCGATGTCACCTGGTTCTCGGCGGCGCGCGATGCACTGCGCAGCGGTGCGCTGGATGCGGTCGACCTCATCGCCAACGACCGCTGGTTTCGCATCGCGGCACGTCCGGCCTGGCGCATCTGGCGCCGGCGCTCGCCGTGGTTGGCGCAGCTCACCCGCAAGGCATAATTGCCGACATGGAAAGGGCGCCAATGGAACTGATCATCGAACGGCGCGCGGCACGCGGTGGCGAAATCACCGACCTCGCCCTTCATCCGGTTCTGCGTCGCGCCTATGCCGCGCGCGGCATCCGCGGCAGCGCCGAGCTCGCGCTGACTCTCGATCAACTCATGCCCGTGGGCACGCTCGACAGCATCGAAGCCGCGGTGACGCTCATTCTCCAGCACCGCGGGCGACGCATCCTGGTCGTGGGCGATTTCGACGCCGATGGCGCCACCAGCACCGCCCTGATCGTGCGAGCCTTGCGCGCCTGGGGATTTGCCTCGGTGGATTTCCTCGTACCGAATCGCTTCGAGTTCGGCTATGGGCTCACTCCCGAAATTGTCGGCCTTGCCGCGGAACGCAATCCGTCGCTGATCATCACGGTCGACAACGGCATTTCGAGCCATGCCGGGGTCGACGCGGCGCGCGCGCGCGGCATCCAGGTGCTGGTCACCGATCATCACCTGCCGGGCGCGGTGCTCCCGGCCGCGGATGTGATCGTCAATCCCAACGTCCCAGGCAGCAGCTTTGGTTCGCGCGCGCTCGCCGGCGTCGGCGTGGCTTTCTACGTGATGGCGGCCGTGCGCCGCGAGATCGACGTGCGCGGCACGGTGGTGATGCCGCCGGTCACGGACTTCCTCGACCTCGTCGCGCTCGGCACGGTGGCCGACCTCGTGCCGCTCGACATGAACAATCGCGTGCTGGTGTCGCAGGGAATCCGGCGCATTCGCGCCGGCCGTGCGGTGCCGGGAATCCGCGCGCTGCTGGCGCTCGGCAAGCGCCCGTTGTCGACGCTCACCGCTGCCGATCTCGGTTTCACGATCGGCCCACGCCTGAACGCCGCCGGCCGGCTGGACGACATGTCGATTGGCATCCGCTGCCTGCTGGCCGACACCGACGCCGAAGCGCTGGCGCTCGCCACCCGCCTGGATCAACTCAACGTCGAGCGCCGCGAGATCGAGGCGCGCATGCAGAGCGTCGCGCTGGCCGCGGTCAGTAGTTTGCGCGAGCCGGCGCAAGGGCCGACGCGCGACGGCGTGTGTTTGTTCGATCCTGACTGGCACCAGGGCGTGGTAGGCCTGGTGGCGAGCCGCATCAAGGATCGCGTCCGGCGCCCGGTCGTGGCGTTTGCCCGCAACGCCGACGGTACTCTGCGCGGTTCGGCACGCTCGGTGCCCGGCGTGCACATCCGCGATGTCCTCGATGGCATTGCGACCCGGCACCCGGAGCTCATCAGCCGATTCGGCGGGCATGCGATGGCCGCCGGGCTGTCGATCGAGGAACGGCATCTCGACGCTTTCGCGCGCGCATTCGACACCGAAGTGGCGCGCTGGCGCGATCCGGCGGTGCCTTGCAACCGCGTGCAGACCGATGGCGAGCTGGCCAGCGACGAGATCGCTCTGGAAACCGCGCAGGCGCTGCGCGACGGCGGCCCCTGGGGCCAGGCTTTTCCCGAGCCCTGCTTCGACGGGGTGTTCGCGATCAAGAACGCACGCATGGTGGGCGAAAAACACCTCAAGATGTGGGTGACCACCGCCGACCAGTTGCGCTCCTTCGATGCCATCGCTTTCAATTTCAAGGGCGGCGAGGAAAGTCCACCACTGCCGGACGGCGAGGTGTGCCTGGTCTACCGTCTCGACATCAACGAATACCAGGGTGAGCGACGCTTGCAGCTGCTGGTCGATCACGTGATGCCATGACCACCGGTACCTACTCGATTCATGAAGGTGATCCGCTCGACTCGCGTGTCCGCGCGCTCATCGCCGAGCTCGACGCGTTCAATTCCGCGTTGTATCCGGCGGAGAGCAATCATTTCGATGCGCCCGAGACGCTCGCCGAAGCGCGCGGCATCTTCCTCGTGGTCGAGCAGGACGGCGAGCTAGTCGGTTGTGGAGCGGCGAAGAATTGCGGTGGCTGGGCCGAGCTCAAGCGCATGTACCTCAAGCCGAAGGCGCGCGGCGGCGGCATGGCGCTCGCGATGCTGGTGAAACTGCTCGATTGGGCACGCGCCGAACAGTTGCCACTGGCGCGGCTCGAGACTGGCAATGTCAGCGTCGGCGCGCTCAAGCTCTACCGGCGTGCGGGGTTCAAGGAGATTCCCGCGTTTCCACCGTATAAACCGGACCCTCTGTCGATATTCATGGAGCGCGCGCTCAGATAGACTCCGCGCCCTATGGAAATCAACATGCTGAAACGTCAGCTCAAAGATCTCGAGGAACGTATGTCTTCCTTGAGGGGGTTTCTTTGAATACGACGAAAAGAAAGAGCGGCTCGAAGAAGTAAGCCGCGAGCTCGAAGACCCCGCAATCTGGAACAAACCCGAACGTGCCCAGGAACTGGGCAAGGAACGTGCGCGCCTCACGACCGAGCTGGCCGACATGGACAAGGCCACGGGCGCGGTCACGAGCGCCAGCGAATTGCTCGAGCTCGCTGAAAGCGAAAACGACGAATCCATGGCGAGCGAGATCGAACGCGACGCCGGCAAACTCGAATCGGACGTGCGCAAGCTCGAGTTCAAGCGCATGTTTCGCGGCGAGATGGATTCGCACAACGCGTTCCTCGACATCCAGGCGGGCGCCGGCGGCACCGAAGCGCAGGACTGGGCGCAGATGCTGCTGCGCATGTACCTCAAGTGGGCGGCGGCGCGCGGCTTCGACGCCGAGGTGATCGATTCGCAGGCAGGCGAGGTCGCCGGCATGAAGAGCGCCACCATCGAAATCAAAGGTGAATATGCCTATGGCTGGCTGCGCACGGAAACCGGCGTGCACCGGCTGGTGCGCAAGTCGCCGTTCGACTCGGGCAACCGCCGTCACACCTCATTCGCGTCGGTGTTCATTTCCCCTGAAGTGGATGACGACATCAAGGTCGACCTGAATCCGGCCGACATCAAGATGGATGTGTATCGGTCCAGCGGCGCCGGCGGCCAGCACGTGAACAAGACCGAATCGGCGGTGCGTCTCACGCACGTCCCGTCCGGCATCGTCGTGGCCTGCCAGAACGAGCGCAGCCAGCACAAGAACCGCGCCACGGCCATGAAAATGCTGAAAGCCAAGATGTACGAGCTGGAATTCAACAAGCGCAATGCAGCGGCCCAGGTGCTCGAGGATTCGAAATCGGACGTGAGCTGGGGTAATCAAATACGCTCGTACGTTCTGGACCAGTCGCGCATCAAGGATTTGCGCACCGGCGTCGAGATCGGCGACACCAACAAGGTGCTCGACGGCAACCTCGATCCATTCATGGAAGCATCTCTGAAGGCGGGCCTGTGAGCGACGAGCAGAAGATAGACGAGAGCAACCCCGGGGAAAGCAAGCCCGAGGAAAACAAGCTGATCGCCGAACGGCGCGCCAAACTCGCCGAGCTGCGAGTTGCGGCTGCGGCCGCGGGCGTGCCCGCGTTCCCGAACGATTACCGGCGCGATGTGCTCGCCTCGCTTTTGACGGCCGAATACGCAGCCAAGCCGGCTTTGTGGTTCGAATCGAATCCGGTGCGGCTGCACGTGGCCGGCCGCATGATGTCGCGCTCGGATATGGGCAAGTCGAGCTTCGCCAAGCTCCAGGACCGCACGGGCCGCATCCAGATTTTCCTGCAGCGCGATGCGCTCGGCGAGGCCTACCAGGCTTTCAAGAAATACGACGTGGGCGACATCCTGGCGGCCACCGGCACTCTGTTCAAGACGCGTACCGGTGAGCTCACGGTGCGTGTCGAAGAGCTGCGTATGCTGACCAAGTCGCTGCGACCCCTGCCCGACAAGTGGCACGGCATGGCCGACGTCGATACGCGTTACCGCCAGCGCTACGTCGATCTCATCGTCAACGAGCAGAGCCGCGGCGTGTTCGTGGCGCGCAATCGAATCCTGCGATACCTGCGCGACTTCCTCGACTCGATGGATTTCCTCGAAGTCGAGACGCCGATGCTGCAGGCCATCCCAGGCGGCGCGGCGGCGCGGCCATTCAAGACGCATCACAACGCGCTCGACATGGATATGTACCTGCGCATCGCCCCGGAGCTGTATCTGAAACGCCTGACCGTTGGCGGCTTCGAGCGTGTGTACGAGATCAACCGCAATTTCCGCAACGAGGGAGTGTCCACGCGGCACAACCCCGAGTTCACGATGCTCGAGCTGTATGTCGCCTACGCCGACTACCAGGACCTGATGGTCATGGTCGAGCGCGCCATGCAAGGCATTGCCGACGTGGTATTCGGCAAGCGCCAGTTCGACTACCAGGGCAGGGCGTACGACCTCGACAAGCCCTTCGCGCGCCTGACCGTCCTCGAAGCGGTCGCCGCGAAGACCCCGGATTTCGACGTGGCGCGCGCACGCGACGTGGACTATCTACGCAGTGTCTGCGAAAAAAGCGGCATCAAGTTCAAGCCGCACGACGGTGCCGGCAAGCTGCAGATCGAGTTGTTCGAGAAGTTCGCCGAGGACTCGTTCCTCGATCCGACCTTCGTGTACGCCTATCCGACCGAGGTCAGTCCGCTGTCGCGCGCCAACGATGCGGATCCGTTCCTCACCGACAGGTTCGAATTCTTCGTCGCCGGGCGCGAAATCGCCAATGGCTTTTCCGAGCTCAATGACGCCGAAGATCAAGCGGCGCGGTTTCGCGCGCAGGTGGACCGCAAGGACGCGGGCGACGATGAAGCCATGTACTACGACGCCGACTATGTTCGGGCGCTCGAATACGGCATGCCACCGACTGCGGGCCTCGGCGTGGGCATCGACCGGCTCGTGATGTTCTTCACCGACGCCCCGTCGATCCGCGACGTGCTGCTGTTTCCGCACATGCGTCCAGAATCGGATTAGCAAAACAATGGATGCGCCGATCGGCGTCTTCGACTCGGGTGTCGGTGGGCTCACGGTGCTTCGCGCATTGATCGGCTCGTTGCCGGCGGAAGATTTTCTCTACCTGGGCGACACCGCACGCCTTCCTTACGGCACCAAGAGCCCGGAGACCGTGGCGCGGTATTCGGTCCGCGCGGCCGGCGCGCTGGTGAACCGCGGCGTCAAGGCGCTCGTGGTCGCGTGCAACACCGCCTCCGCAACCGCTTTGCCCAGCCTGCGTGCGAGTTTTCCCGCACTACCGGTAATCGGCGTCATCGAGCCCGGCGCCCAGGCCGCCTGTGAAGCATCCGCGAGCGGACGCATCGCGGTGCTCGCCACCGAGGGCACGGTGAAAGGCGGCGCATATCAGCGAGCCATTCTTGCGTTGCGTCCCGGCGCCCACGTCACCCAGGTCGCGGCCCAGGTTTTCGTGGCGCTGGCGGAGGAGGGTTGGAGCGAGGGTGCGGCAGTGGATGCGGTGACCGAGCGCTACCTCGCGCATCTCGATGCGCGCGTCGACACCGTGGTGCTGGGTTGCACGCATTTTCCGTTGCTCGCCGGCGCGATCGCCCGGCAGTTGGGGCCGACGCGCCGCGTCGTGGATTCCGCGGCTACCACCGCTCGCGCCACCGTGGCGGAGCTTGGCTCGCGAGGCCTAGCCATGCGCCCGGGACGCAGCGGGAAGGTGCGCTTGATGGCCACCGACAGTCCCGAACGTTTCGCCCGCGTCGGCGCGAGATTCCTGGGTTCCTCGATCGTCGAAAAGAGCGTCGAGGCAATCGATCTGTAGCTCCAGCTAGATACTTTCCATAACACGGTTACACTTGGCGCCATGAGAGAAAGATCAGGAGTTGCACACGACCGTGCAGTGATGCCGATGCGATTCGGTTTCGCCGACACGCTCTCGGGTCAATTGCACTTTCGCGCCTGTGGCGCCGGACCCGACATCGTGTTGCTGCCCTGGCTGCCGGTGAGCGGCCGCATGTACGAACACATCATGCCGCACCTGGCGCGAGCCGGATTCCGCGCCATCGCCTTCGATCTCGCCGGCTCCGGCCGTTCCCACAAGAACTGCCGCAACTGGACACCGCAGCAGTACTCCGCCGACGTGCTCGAGGCCTGCGGTTCACTGCACACCGTGCCTTACACCGTGGTAGGTGGGCGTTTTTCCGCGTCGGTGGCCGTGGAAATGTTGTTAGCCTCCCCGGCGCAGGTCACCGGTGCGGTACTCGACGGCGTTCCGGGCCTGGCGCCCGAAGAGCTTCGCAAGATGAATGGGCCGACGACTGGCCTTGCGCCTAGGCTCAGTGATGACGGTGCGCACCGCAGCTTTGCATTCGATGTCAGCGTACGCACGCTCAAGGACTGGGATCCGTCATTCGAACTGACGACGGAGACGCTGCCGGTCGTCTATGAATTCATGCGCGACTACCTGGATCTCGGGTACGAAGCCATCGCGGCCGCGACCGACGCCGATGCGAAGGGCGCCAAGAGCACTCACGACGTGCTCGCCCGCCTCGGAGAAGTGTCGCAGCGTGTGCTGGTGATGACCTCGGACGCCGACAGCCTCGCGCCCGCCTACAACCGCGCGCTGGAACGCGCCCGCAATTCGCGCGGTCACAAGTTTGCAGGCAACCATCCCGTGCTCACGCCGGCGCGTGCCGCCGAATACGCACAGGTCGTGGTGTCGTTCGCGCGGCGCTAGTTAGCGGCGAACCGCTTACTCGGGAAGCGAGTAAGGCAGGGGCAGCGGACCTTCCACCTGGATCAATGTCTCGTCGGTCTCGGGCACCGTGGCCGCGGCCGTTCCCCCACCCGCTGGCGCGAAGGGTCCCACTGCGAGGACTTCCCAATCATGCGCGCCCGTGCCCACGGCGCGCACCACGGTAAGTGCGCGCCCGTCACGGCTCCGCACGGAGTCGCCGGCGCGCGGCACGTAGTTTCCCGTGCCGTGCCAGCGCTGCAGACGGCGTTTTACACGCCCACGGTAGTGGGCACGCGCGATCACTTCCTGGCCGGTGTAGCAACCCTTGTCGAAAGCGATTCCGCCTAGCAAGTCGAGATTGAGCATCTGCGCCACGAAAGTCTCGCTGGTGGCGGGATACACCATGGGCAAGCCGGCGGCGATGTCCGCGCGTTTCCAGTTTTCCGGCGAATTGAGCCCGCCGGCGAATTCACTGAGTTTGTCGGCCGGAACCAGCAGCAACCATCGATCACCCCAGGGAAGCCTGGGAATGTCCGCGGCCGCAGCGCCGGATTGCGATCCCAGAACAGTGAACGATCTCGTGAGGTCCTCGATTTTCACTTTCGCGCGCAGGATGTACTTGCGCAGTCGTTGTTCGACCGTGCCGCAAAGCTGCCGTGGCAACACGGCGAGCACCTCATCGGGCGCGGTGCGCAGCAATGCGAGTATCGCTATCACACGCCCTTGCGGATTGTGAAGTCCGGCAAGCGATGAGGCGCCGATCGCAAGTTTCTCCACGTCCGCTGACAGTTGCCCCTGCAGGAAGCGCGCAGCCTCGACACCCCTGAATGCGAGCACGCCCAATCCGTCCGATGGGCTGGAGAGATCACTGGTTGCGAGTTCGCTCATCTTTGTTTTTGCAAGGGTTTCAAGTGGTCGGACGAGGCCGATTCTGGCAGAATTCGCGCCCGTGCCGAATGCCCCTTCCGACGTAGATTCCGTAAGCGTTGCCGCCGACATCCCGGCCGCGGTGCCTGCCATCGAGGTCGCTCGACCGGTAGCCCTGCCGCAAGCCGAAATTGGCGGTCCGCAGGGACCCGAGCCGACCCGTTTCGGCGATTGGGAAAAGAATGGCCGCTGCGTCGATTTTTAAGGGCACACGATGAACCAGCGGCCGCTGTCACCCCACCTCGGCGTGTACAAGTTCATGTACACGATGGCGCTGTCCATCCTGCACCGCCTCCTGGGTCTGGCGCTGTCAGCCGGTTTTCTGGTGTTTGCATGGTGGCTCATGGCCCTGGCGCAAGGGCCGCACGCCTATGCGAACGCGGTGGAAGTCCTGCGCACGGGCCTTTTCAAACTACTGCTCGGCGGCTGGGCACTGGCGTTCATCTATCATTTCTGCAACGGCATCCGTCACCTCTTCTGGGATATCGGCGCCGGGCTCGAGAAAAAGCAGGCGCGCCGCAGCGGTGCCTTGGTCGTCACCGCGACGTTGGTGCTGTTCGCGCTGTTCGTGTGGGCCGTGTATTACGCACCCACGGTGTCGGAATGAGCCTGCGTACTCCATTGGGAAAAGTACTCGGCCGCGGTGCCGCCGGCGAGGGTGTGCGGTCATTGGTGGCAGCAGCGTGTGACCGCCATCGCGCTCGTGCCGCTCTCGCTCTGGTTCGTCGGTGGCTTGCTGCGCCGGGATGCTTCGAAGTTCGAAGACATGCAGGTCTGGCTCTCACATCCCTGGTCGGCGCTGATGGCGCTGCTGCTGGTCGTCACGCTGGCCTGGCATTCGCAGCTCGGCGTGCAAGTGGTCATCGAAGACTACGTGCACGGCAAGGGCGCCAAGACAACCCTGCTGCTGCTGTCGACGTTCGCGCATGTCGCCACGGCCGTCGCCGCCATCTTTGCGATCCTGCGCATTGCTTTTACCTGAAATGAAAGACTACGAATTCATCGATCACAGTTATGACGTCGTCGTGGTCGGCGCCGGCGGCGCGGGCCTGCGCGCGACCTTGGGGCTGGCCGAAGCCGGCTTGTCGACTGCGTGCATCACCAAGGTTTTCCCGACGCGCAGCCACACGGTGGCGGCGCAGGGCGGCATCTCGGCCGCGCTCGGCAACATGGGCGAGGACGACTGGCGTTTCCATTTCTACGACACTATCAAGGGGTCGGACTGGTTAGGCGACCAGGACGCCATCGAGTTCATGTGCAAGGAAGCGCCGGCCGCGGTCATCGAGCTCGAGCACTACGGCGTGCCGTTCTCGCGCACCGCCGATGGTCGCATCTACCAGCGGCCGTTCGGCGGCATGACCACGCACTACGGCGAGGGCACGGCGCATCGCACCTGCGCGGCGGCGGATCGCACCGGCCATGCCATGTTGCACACGTTGTATCAGCAGTCGATCAAGCACGAGGCCGAGTTCTTCATCGAGTATTTCGCGCTCGATCTCATCATGCAGGACGGTGTCTGCCGCGGCGTGGTGGCGCTCGACCTCGCCACGGGCAAACTACATCGCTATCGCGCGCACACTGTCATTCTCGCCACCGGCGGATATGGCCGCGCGTATTTCTCCTGCACATCGGCACACACCTGCACCGGTGACGGGGGCGGCATGGCATTGCGAGCCGGTTTGCCTCTGCAGGACATGGAGTTCGTGCAGTTCCATCCCACCGGCATATACGGTTCGGGTTGTCTCATCACCGAAGGTTCACGCGGCGAGGGCGGCTACCTCACCAACTCGGATGGCGAACGCTTCATGGAGCGTTACGCGCCGAACGCGAAAGATCTTGCCTCCCGCGACGTGGTGTCGCGCTCGATGACCATCGAAATTCGCGAAGGCCGGGGCGTCGGCAGGGACAAGGATCACATCCATCTGCATCTCGAACATCTTGGGCCCGAGGTGATTCATGCGCGGCTGCCGGGCATCGCCGAGACTGCGCGCATCTTCGCGGGCGTCGACGTAAACAAGGATCCGATCCCCGTGCTGCCCACCGTGCACTACAACATGGGTGGCATACCCTGCAACGTGCACGGCGAAGTGGTCACCTCCAAAGACGGCGATGCGGACACCGTGGTGCCAGGTCTCATGGCAGTCGGTGAAGCGGCCTGCGTCTCGGTGCACGGCGCGAATCGCCTGGGTTCCAACTCGCTACTCGACCTCGTGGTATTCGGCCGCGAGGCCGGGCGTCACGCGGCCACGGTGGTCAAGCCCGGCCAGCCGCACGCGCCGCTCGCGAAAGATGCCGGCGACTTCGCCGTCTCTCGCCTCGATCACTTCCGCACGGCTAAAGGCTCGCGCGGCACCGCCGACATCCGCCTGGAGATGCAGAAAACCATGCAACGCGACGCCGCCGTGTTCCGCACCGGTGACACGTTGAAAGACGGTGTTGCAGCGCTGGCGAAGACGCACGCGTCGTTTGCCGATGTGCGTGTCGGCGATCGCAGCCTCATCTGGAACACCGACCTCGTCGAAACCATCGAACTCGACAACCTGCTGGGGCAGGCGACGGCCACGATAGTCTCCGCCGAGAACCGCAAGGAAAGCCGCGGCGCGCACGCGCGCGAAGACTTCAAGGATCGCGACGACGCGAGCTGGCAAAAGCACACGTTGTGCTGGGTCGACGATGCCGGCAAGACGCGCATCGATTACCGCCCGGTGCACATGAACACGCTCACAAAAGACGTCGAGCCGATTCCGCCCAAGGCGAGAACGTATTAAAGGATCTTTGGGATGGCCGAATTCATACTCCCCGCGAACTCGAAAATCGACAAGGCCGCCGGCAAGCAATATCCGGCGCCGGTTGGTGCGGTCAACGTCCGCAAGTTCGTCATCTATCGCTTCGATCCGGACTCGGGCAAAAACCCGCGCATGGACACTTATGAAGTGGACATGAACGCCTGCGGTCCGATGGTTCTCGACGCGTTGCTCAAGATAAAGAACGAGGTCGACTCCACGCTGACGTTCCGCCGTTCCTGCCGCGAGGGCATCTGCGGCAGTTGCGCGATGAACATCGGCGGCTTGAATACGCTCGCGTGCACCAAGGCCTGCGATGAGGTCAAGGGTGACGTAAAAATCTATCCGCTGCCGCACATGCCGGTGGTCAAGGATCTCGTGCCGGACCTCACCAATTTTTATGCGCAGTACGCCGCGGTGAAACCCTGGCTGCAGGCACGGACGCCGGCGCCGCCGGATCGCGAACGTCCGCAGTCGCGCGAAGACCAGGAAAAGATCGACCGTCCCTCGGCCTGCATTCTCTGCGCCTGCTGTTCGACCGCCTGCCCGAGCTACTGGTGGAACAGCGATCGGTTCCTGGGTCCCGCGGCTTTGCTCGCCGCCTATCGTTGGATCATCGATTCGCGCGACGAGGCCACCGGCGAGAGACTCGATGACCTCGAAGATCCGTTCCGGTTGTATCGTTGCCACACGATCATGAATTGCACCGAGGCGTGCCCGAAAGATCTCAATCCGGCGAAAGCGATCGCCGAGATCAAGAAGATGATGCTCGAGCGCCAGCATTAGCTCGCCAGCGGTTCCATGAACACTCCTTCGCCGCCAGAAGCCGAGACCGGCAAGCTCACGTGGCGCTGTCGGCGCGGCATGAAGGAACTCGATTTTCTGCTGCTGCGATATCTACGTGACCGGCACGCCCTTGCCGCAAGCGAAGAACAGGCGGCCTTCGTCGAGTTTCTCGAATTGCCAGACCCGGACATCGCACGTTACTTGCTGGCGGGGGATGTCCCACCCGATCCTCGACACGCGAAGTTGTGCCGCATCCTGCTCGCGAATTGAACTCACTCCATCGCGCCCAGCCGCTGCGGCGTGGTTTGCATGGCTCGCGCTCGCGGGCGGCGTGGTGTTGTTCGCGGTCGCTTTGCCCTGGGTCGCGCGCCTCGCCATCTGTTTTTTCATTGTCGTGCCGGGAGTCGGGTGCGTCCGGCGGTTCGTTCTTCTGAAAGGCTCGCGAGCCGTGCGCGCCATCGAATGGACAGAAGATGGCGAGTTCACCGTCCGGCTGGGCCCGAAGCTCGACCGCTTCCCAGCGAGCCTGGGCAACGGTTCGTTCCGGCTGGGCCTCCGCTTTTGGGTTTTGCGCTTCGTGACGCCGCTTGGACACTGCCCCGTGCTGGTTGCGGACGATGCTCGGAACACCAGGGTTTTCCGACGGCTGTCCCGTTGCCTGAACAGGTCGCTGCGGGCGGCTTCCGGGCGCAGCTCCCGCCCCGCTGTTACCATCCAGCCCAAGGTTTGAAGTGCGTCACGCTCCATTGAAAATCATTCGATTAGCCACGCCCGGAAAGGAAACTTTCGGTGGCGTTCAGGGTCTATTCAGCTCGAAAGGAGCCGGGGTGCTCCTGTGACAGTTGAAGAGAGCGACCTGGTTCTCGTCAAACGCGTTCAGCGCGGTGACAAGACGGCCTTCGATCTGCTGGTGCGCAAGTATCAGCACAAAGTGGTGAAACTGGTATTGCGATACGTTCGCAATCCGGCGGAAGCAGAAGACATTGCACAGGAAGCGTTCATCAAAGCTTATCGGGCATTGCCTCAGTTTCGTGGTGACAGCGCCTTCTACACGTGGATGTATCGCATCGCTATCAACACCGCCAAGAACAGCCTCGCGTCGCGCGATCGCAGCCCGATCGCCTACGACCTCGATCTGACCGACCCTGAGGAATCGCACAGCGTGCAAACCAAGCTTCAGGACCCCGACACACCCGAAGGCATGGCGCTCACCGAAGAAATTCGCCTGATCGTGAACTCTGCGATCGAAGCGCTGCCTGAAGAACTCAAGACAGCGATCGTTCTGCGCGAGCTCGACGGATTGAGTTACGAGGAAATCGCGGCGGCCATGGAATGTCCCGTCGGCACGGTTCGCTCACGCATTTTTCGAGCGCGCGAGGCCATCGACAAGCGCCTGCGCGAAGTTTTTGAAGGCGGCCTGGGCCGCACCGAGGAAATGGTATGAAAGAGGAGCGCCAAAGCGAGAGAGACAGCCAGCTCTCGGCGATGTTCGACGGTGAGTTACCCGGAGTCGAATGCGAATTGCTTGCACGCCGCCTCACTCGCGACGAATTGCTGCGGGCCCAGTGGTCACGTTTTTCAATGATCGGCGCGGCGCTGCGCGCGGAGCGGGGCGTCGCCCTGCACGATCGCGTTGCCTGGCGCGTGCAGTCGCTCATCACCCAGGAAATTACCTACGGTGATGGCACGTTCGACACCGCCGCCACCTCCACGCGCACGTCGGCGCTGGTTCCGGCCGATGGTTCAAGATTTTCCAACGCGGCGCGCTGGCTGCGTTTCGCGCGGCCAGTCGCCGGTGCCAGCATTGCCGCCGGCGTCGCCGCCATGTCCATATTCTGGCTGCAAACCCAGGACCCGCTCGATTCGGGCGCGAGTCAGGTGCTCGCCGCCAATCCCGTGCCCGAATCCATCGTGCTCACGCCCGACACCATCGGTGCTACGGTGGCGCTGGATACCGCTGCCGAGCGACGGGCTTCGAGCGGCGAGCCCGATCGCTATGTCACTCCGGCGCCCAATTCATCCGCCAGCATCGTGCCGCCGGCGCGGCTCGCCAACTACGTGGTCGCGCACAGCGAATACTCCGGTCCGTTGTCGCGTCGCATGGCGCTGCTGGGCCTGGTAGCCACCGATCCTTCCGATGTCGCCGCCGTCGTCGATGAGCCGACCGATCAACCTGCCGGACAGCCGGCAGGGGTAACCACCACCGGAGCCGCCGATGCGCGGTGATTCCGGCAGCCGGTCGTCGCGCAACCACCGGGCACGCTTCGCGGCGCTCACCCTGTTGTTAGGCGCGGGCGTCGCCCTGGGCGCCGAGCCGAAAGAATGGCTCGAGCGCATGAATCACGCGCTCACGACGCGCAATTACGTCGGCGTGTTCACGCATGTGCACGGCGGGCGCGTCGAGACGCTGCGCATCATTCACCGCGTTCGCGGACGCGATGTCTCCGAGCGGCTGTTGTCGCTCGACGGCTCAGGCCGCGAGTTCATTCGCGAGGGCAGTGAGCTCACCTGTTATTTCCCCGACAAGCGCACCGTGCTGGTCGAGCGCCGCGCTCCCGACGGGCCGCTGCTCGGCGCTTTGCCGGCCATCGACGATGCCAGCGCGCTGGTCTACGAAATCCGTGGCGGCGAACGTGAACGGCTGCTCGGGCGAACCACGCGCGTGGTCGCGCTGCACCCACGCGACGAATACCGCTATGGCTACCGGCTGTGGATCGACGAACAGACCGCCATGCCGCTCAAGACCCAGCTTTGCGATCGATCAGGCGCAGTCATCGAGCAAATCGTGTTCTCCAACATCGACCTGCCAGAACGCATTCCCGATTCCATGTTCAAACCGCAGATGGATGCGTCCAACTACCGCTGGTTCCGCGCCGATCGCCAGGTTGCCACCAACACCGCTCCGGCGCTGTGGGAAGCCATGAGGTTGCCGCCAGGGTTCCGCATGGCCACTCGCTCGGCCCAGTCGCTGCCAGGCTCGAGCGCCCCGGTCGCGCACCTGGTGTTCACGGACGGTATTGCCTCGGTCTCGGTGTTCGTGGAACCGCGCAAGCCAGACAGCAAACCTGCCGAAGGTCCCGCGCGCGTGGGTTCCTCCTCGGCTTTCTCGACGGTCGTCGATGGCCATCAGGTGACCGCAGTCGGTGAAGTTCCACCGAATACCGTCGAACTCATCGCCAAACAGGTCAAAGCGTCCAAGTCCCCGGCCACCGCGGGTCCCGCGGTCGAAGGACTCGGGTTGGCACCGCGCCGCAAATGATTCCAACCGGTCTCGTGGTGCTCAGCCGCGAGGGTTGTGGGCTTTGCGACGCCATGTTGCAGGAGCTGGCGGAACTGGAACGTTCGCAGGCACTGCCCCCCGTCACGGTGGTTGATGTCGACTCCGACGCCGAGCTCGTGCGTCAGTTCGGCCTCAAGGTGCCGGTGTTATTGCTCGATGGCAGCGTTATTTGCCATTACACGCTGAATTCCAAAGAACTTTTACGGCTCGCTGCGCGTGCTCCCGCTATAATGCCGCGCTAATTTTTGCCGGCGCCCCAAGGCGCGAGCACTCGCTCGCCCACGCGGATCGGCGGTAAGGCCGACCTCTTCTGATGCACCGGATACGCAACTTCTCGATCATCGCCCACGTCGATCACGGCAAGTCCACGCTGGCGGACCGCTTCATCCAGATTTGCGGCGGGCTCCAGGCTCGCGAGATGCAGGACCAGGTGCTCGACTCGCTCGAGCTCGAGCGTGAGCGCGGCATCACCATCAAGGCCCAGGCAGTCACTCTCTATTACACGTCCAAGAAGGACGGCGAGCGCTACCAGCTCAACCTCATCGACACCCCGGGGCATGTCGACTTCTCGTATGAAGTCTCGCGCTCACTGGCCGCCTGCGACGGTGCGCTCCTGGTGGTCGACGCGTCACAGGGCGTGGAAGCGCAGAGCGTCGCGAACTGCTACACGGCCACCGAGCTCGGGCTCGAGGTGGTGCCGGTCATCAACAAGATCGATCTGCCGTCCGCCGACCCGGCGCGCGTGATCAACGAAATCGAAGAGATCATCGGCATCGCGGCCGAAGATGCGTTGAAGGTGTCCGCGAAGACCGGGGAGGGCGTGGAGGAATTGCTCGAACGACTCATTGAACGCATCCCGCAGCCCAAGGGTGATCCGGCGGCACCGCTGCAGGCGCTGATCGTCGACTCCTGGTTCGACAACTATGTCGGTGTGGTCACGCTGGTGCGCATCTTCAACGGCACGTTGAAGGTGAACGACAAGATCCGCGTCATGTCCACCGGCCGTGCGCACCAGGTCGACAAGCTGGGCCGTTTCACTCCCAAGTCCGTTCCGGCGAGCGACTTGGGTCCAGGCGATGTCGGATTCATCATCGCGGGCATCAAGGAAATCGACGGCGCGCCGGTCGGCGACACCATCACGCTCGAATACAAGCAAGCCGCCGAGGCACTGCCTGGCTTCAAGCAAGTCCAGCCGCGTGTGTTTGCCGGCATGTTCCCGATCGTCGCCGACGATTACGAAAAATTCCGCGATGCGTTGTCCAAGCTTCGCCTCAACGACTCCGCGCTGCATTACGAACCGGAAGTGTCGGGCGCGCTCGGCTTCGGATTCCGGGTCGGGTTCCTCGGCCTGCTGCACATGGACATCGTGCAGGAACGGCTCGAACGCGAATACCAGATCGAGCTGATAACGTCCGCTCCCACCGTCATCTACGAAGTGAAGAAGACCGATGGCACGGTCGAATTCGTCGACAATCCGACCAAACTACCGCCCGTGGATCGCATCGACGAGCTGCGTGAGCCCATCATCATCGCCAACATCCTGGTGCCACCGGAGCATGTCGGCGGGGTGCTCAAGCTCTGCAACGACAAGCGTGGCCGGCAGAAGAAAATGCTCTATCTCGGCAACCAGGTCTCGCTGCAATACGAAATGCCGCTCGCCGAGGTGGTGCTCGATTTCTTCGATCGACTGAAGTCGACCAGCCGGGGCTACGCGTCGTTCGATTACGATTTCAGCCATTTCGAAGCCGCGCCACTCGTCAAGCTCGATATCCTCATCAACGATGACAAGGTCGATGCGCTGGCGCTCATCGTTCACAAAGACAGCGCCTACGAGCGCGGCCGGCAGCTGGTCGACAAAATGCAGGAGCTGATCCCGCGGCAGATGTTCGAGGTCGCCGTGCAGGCCGCCATCGGCAGCCATATCATCGCCCGCGCCACGGTCAAGGCATTGCGCAAGAACGTGCTAGCCAAGTGCTACGGCGGCGACATCTCGCGCAAGAAAAAGCTGCTCGAGAAACAAAAAGAGGGCAAGAAACGCATGAAGCAGGTAGGCCAGGTGGAAATCCCGCAGGAAGCGTTCCTCGCCGTGCTCAAGGTCGGGAAGTAACCCGTCATGAATCCAGACATTCTGCGTCCACTCATAACTCTGCTGTCGTTGCTGGCCGTGCCGGTGCTGTTGATCGCGGCATACGACAAGTGGGTGCTGGCGCCGAAACGGCCGCGGTCGCCCGAAGGCGAGGTCGCGCCGGGACCGCTGTACGCGCGCATCGCAACCTTCCTCGTTCCCTTCGTGCTCATCGCCGTGGTGCTGTTCATCGGCGTCGGCAAGGTGTTGGCCTGGGCCCGCGAAATCGCCGTGCCGCTCAGCTGGTTCGCGGTTCCTATCGCCATCGTCTGCGCGATCGACAGCTGGGTGCTGGCGCCGCGCCGCAAGATCTCTGCGGGCTCACTCGACGCTCCCGATCCAGCGCTGATGCGCGTGTTGTACGCGGTGCTGCCGGTTTTCGTCATCGCCCCCATCGTGCGCATGATCAGCGCCGAGACTCTCGATTTCAGCCTGGTGCTGCTGCTGCTGTCGGTGTTCACCGGGTCGATATGGGCGATCGATCATTTCGTGTTCCGCAAGCGCCGGGAGCGGGCCGCCGCGCAAGTGAAGCCGGTACCGCTGGTGCTGCCGGAGCCGGGGACGGTCGATTATGCGCGCAGCTTCTTTCCGGTCGCGTTCATCGTGCTGCTGGTGCGCGCGTTCATCTTCGAGCCATTCCGCATTCCGTCGGATTCGATGATGCCGACGCTGCTCGACGGCGACTTCATCGTAGTCAACAAGTACGCCTACGGATTGCGCTGGCCGGTGCTCAACAAGAAATTCGTCGACACCGGCACGCCGCAACGCGGCGACGTGGTGGTGTTCCGGTATCCGCCGGATCCGAGCGTCAACTACATCAAACGACTCGTCGGGCTGCCGGGCGATCGCATCGAACTTCGCGACGATCATCTGGTGGTGAACGGGCAAACCATCGCGCTCGAAGAGAAGGGGATCTACACGGACGGCTGTTATGTCGACTTCCGACTGTCGACGGAAACCCTGGGTGAACATACGCACCAGGTTCTGTCATGCCGGTCGCCTGATGGCTGGACGCCGGCGCGCGCCCGGCGGGCGACGAGTGAGCCGAACTCCTTACCCACATGCGATCGCCGCAAGATTCGCGAATCCATGACTCAAGGGTACCTGTGCGATGAGTCCGGACCAGCCGGAATGCCGGACTCCAACGACTACCCCTTGCAGGGCAAGTCGCTCGCCAGCCAACTCTACCCCTTTCATGGGGTGGTCCCCGCCGGCCATTACGTCATGATCGGAGACAATCGCGACAACAGCGGCGACAGTCGCAGCTGGGGCCTCGTGCCGGACGAGAATGTGGTCGGCAAAGCGACGCGAATCTGGTTCAATTTCGACTCGGAGCGTTCCAGCCTGGTCAACTGGAGCCGTATAGGCGATGGCATTCAATGAACGTCATTCGGGAGGTCTTATGCGCAAACAGCGCGGTGTGACGATGATCGGCTGGATTTTCCTGCTGGTCCCGGTGGCCTTGGTGCTGTACGCGGGAATTCGCGTCGGTCCCGAGTACTTGAACTACTACAAGGTCCTCTCGGCGCTGAAGGAAACCGCCAACCAGCTCAAGAATGAAGAGATCTTGAGTCCGGGAGCCATTACCAACTCGCTCTCGAGGCGTTTCGATGCGGGATACATCGATGCGCCCGCCGCGCAAGAGATCGTGATTACCAAGGTAGAGAGCGGTTGGTCCATGACGGCCGATTACGAAAAGGCCGTGCCGATGTTCGGCAATCTCCACTTGCTGATGACCTTCAAGAAAACGGTGGTCATCAACTGAATGCGCATGCGCTCATGGGGCTGACGACACCCAGTCAGGCGGAGATACTTGCCGCCCGCCTGGGTTATGCGCCGCGCGATCGCGCGCTGTTCGTGATCGCGCTGACACATCGCAGCGCGGAGGGTCCTAACAACGAACGCCTCGAGTTCCTCGGCGATTCGGTGCTCAACCTGCTGCTTTCCGAGCGGCTGTACCGCGAATTCCCCATGGCAAGCGAGGGCGACCTGTCGCGCCTGCGCGCGCGGCTGGTCAGCGAGGAGCCCCTGGCGGAGATCGCATCGTCGATGCAGCTCGGTGAGCTGCTGCTGCTGGGGTCGGGCGAGCTGAAGACCGGCGGATTCCGTCGCCAGTCCATTCTCGCCGACGCCTTCGAGGCGCTGTGCGGGGCGCTGTACCTCGATGGCGGACTGGACGCCGTGCGCACCATCATCGGTCCGCTGTTCGAAGCGCGCATCGCCGCGCTGCCCGAGCCCTCGACGCTCAAGGACCCGAAGACGCGTCTGCAGGAATACCTGCAGGCGAATGGCCGGGCGCTGCCGTTGTATACCGTGAAGCGAACCAGCGGCGAGCCGCACGCGCAGGTATTTCTGGTCACCTGTGCCGTGCCATATGCCGCGCTCGAGACCGAAGGTGAAGGCCCCAGCCGGCGGCGGGCCGAGCAGGTGGCCGCGCAGGCAGCGCTGACCGCGCTGGGTATTCATGTCTGACCCGGGTGCATCTGAACCGGCCCCATTCCGCGCGGGATTCGCCGCGATCGTCGGGCGTCCCAACGTCGGCAAGTCGACGTTGCTCAACGCGCTCATGGGCGAAAAAATCTCCATCGTGACCTCGCGCCCGCAGACCACGCGCCATCGCGTGCTCGGCATGCTCAACCGGCCCGGGGTGCAGATTGCCTTCGTCGACACGCCGGGACTGCATCTCGGCGAAAAGCGCGCACTCAATCGCGCCATGAACCGCACCGCGGCCGCGGCGCTCGCCGACGCGGACCTGGTGGTGTTCGTGGTCGAAGCGCTGCGCTTCTACGATGAAGACCAGGCCGTGTTGCAACGGATCCGCGATTCGGGCCGCGAGTCCATCGCCGTGATCAACAAGGTCGACAAGGTGTATCCGAAGGACCAACTACTGCCGTTCGTGGCGGAACTGGCCGGCTTGCATGGCTTTCTCGACGTGGTGCCGGTGTCGGCGGAGAAGGGCGTGAATCTCGATCGTCTCATCGACGTGATAGCCGCGCGTCTGCCGGTGTCGCCCGAGCTCTTTCCGCCCGAGCAGCGCACCGACCGTGGCATCGAGTTCCAGATTTCCGAGACCATTCGCGAAAAGCTCACCATGGAGCTCGTCGAAGAGCTTCCCTACGGCATCGCGGTGGAGATCGAAAAGCAGAGCGAGGAAGACGGCCAGCTGGTCATCCACGCGGTCATCTGGGTGGACCGCGCCGGCCAGAAACCCATCGTCATTGGCGCCAAGGGCTCGCGCCTGAAGCGCATTGGCCAGCAGGCGCGCGAAGAGCTCAACGCGCGCCTCGGTAGGCGCCTGCATCTCAATCTCTGGGTCAAGGTGCGCGAGGACTGGGCCGACGACGCGCGCGCGCTTGCGCAGCTCGGCATGGACATGGAGTAAGGACGCGTGCAGCCGCGCGAACGCATCGTCCTCGAGCCGGCCTACGTACTGCACCATCGCGAGTATCGTGATACCAGCCGCATCCTCGACGTATTCACGGCGCGTCATGGGCGAATCACATTGTTTGCGCGCGGCGCCCGCGGGCCAAAGTCCAAGCTCGCCTCGCTGCTAATGCCGTTCCGCCCGCTGCTCGTATCCTGGTCGGGCCGGGGCGATGCCGCGCAATTGTCGGCCGCGGAGCCCGACGGTGAAGGCGTGTCATTGCCGCCGCGGCACGTGCTGTCCGGCTTCTATCTCAACGAGCTGATCATCAGCCTCACGACTCGACACGATCCGCAGCCGAGCCTTTTCCAGGACTACGCGCAGGCCCTGCGGCGGCTGTGCAAGGACACCGCACCCGACACGGCGCTGCGTGTGTTCGAGAAGCGGTTGCTGGCTTGTATCGGCTACGGCCTCGAATTCGAGGTCGACGCGCAGGGTTTCTACCAGTTTCGGCCCGCCGAAGGAATTTCCGAAGTGCGCGAGAGCACTTCGGACGCTTATCCCGGCCGCTGCCTGCTCGCATTGCAGCGCGAGGCCCTCGACGACCGGGAGTCGCTCGACGTGGCGCGGCGCGTGCTGCGCCAGGTCCTCGATCATTGTCTGGAAGGCCGGGAGCTGCGAACGCGCACCGTGGCGCGCTCGATGTCGCGGCGAGGTAATGCATGACCCGCTCCATAGAACTCGGCATCAACATCGATCACGTGGCTACCGTACGCCAGGCGCGCCGCGCGTCATATCCGGACCCCGTGCACGCCGCACTGGCGGCGGAGCAGGCCGGCGCCGACAACATCACGCTGCACTTGCGCGAGGACCGCCGGCACATCCAGGATCGCGACGTGCATGCGTTGCGTCCGCTGCTGCAGACGCGCATGAACCTCGAGATGGGGCTCACCAATGAGATGGTGGAGATTGCCATCGGCGTCCGGCCGCACGACTGCTGCCTCGTTCCCGAGAACCGCGCCGAGATCACCACCGAGGGCGGCCTCGACGTGGCAGCGGACGTGGACCGCGTCGCCGCCGGAGTGCGCCAACTCGCCGCGGCGGGAATCCGCGTGGCACTGTTCATCGCGCCAGATCTCGCGCAGATCGAGGCCGCGAAGCGCTCGGGCGCGCAGGTCGTCGAACTCCACACCGGCAGCTATGCCGAAGCCACTGGCGGCGCGCAGGCGCGCGAGCTCGAACGGCTTTCGACTGCCGCCAAGCGGGCGGCGAATCTCGGGCTCGAAGTGCATGCCGGCCACGGCCTCACCTATAACAATGTGACGCCGGTGGCGGCCGTCACCGAGATCGTCGAGCTCAACATCGGCCACTGCATCGTCGCGCGCGCCATCTTTACCGGGCTCGATGCGGCGGTGCGCGAGATGAAAGCGCTGATGCAGAGTGCGCGCCGATGATTTTCGGCATCGGCGTCGACGTGCTCGAGGCCGCGCGCATCAAGCGAGTGTTCGATAAGTACGGCGACCATTTCATCGAGCGGCTGCTAATGCCCGCCGAGCGGGCCCAGCTCGCCAAAACCCGACGAACCGAACGATTTCTCGCCATGCGTTTTGCCGCCAAGGAGGCCATCGTCAAGGCCATGGGCACCGGCTTCGCGCATGGCATCTGGATTCGCGATGTCGGCGTGGTGCAGAACGCCTGGGGCAAACCCGAGGTGGCGTATTCGCCGCGCGGCGAGAAGGTGCGCCGTAAGTTAGGGATAGGCGACGGGCACGTGACGCTCACCGACGAAGCGGGCCTCATCGTGGCCGTGGCCGTGCTCGAGACCGCGCCCAAACCCAGCAAGAAAACAAAACGCACGGTCAAGCGCCTGACCAAGGCACGAAGGCGATGAACACGCTGGTGTTCGACATCGAAACCGTCCCGGACGTGGACTTCGGTCGCCGTCTGTTCGGTCTCGAAGGTCTGTCCGACGACGAGGTGGGCAAGGCGATGCAGGCGCGCGCGCGCCAGGAATCGGGCAGCGATTTCCTGCCGCATGATCAGCATCGCATCGTCGCCATCTCCTGCGCGTTCCGCTCGCGCGATGGCTTCAGGGTGTGGAGCCTCGGTGAAGAGAGCGCCACCGAGGCAGAGCTGGTGGAGCGTTTCTTCGACGGCATCGACAAGTTCACGCCTGATCTCGTGAGCTGGAACGGCGGTGGCTTCGATCTGCCGGTGCTGCACTACCGGGCGCTGCGCTTCAAGGTGCAGGCGCCGCGCTACTGGGAGACCGGCGACGAAGACAATGCATTTCGCTACAACAACTATCTCGGGCGCTTCCATTGGCGACACGTCGACGTCATGGACGTGCTGTCCGGATACCAGGCACGCGCAAGGGCTTCATTGTCGGACACCGCGGTATTGCTGGGTTACCCGGGAAAGTTGGGGTTCGACGGTTCGCAGGTGTGGGATGCATACCGCGCCGGCGAGCTCACGCGAATCCGCCGCTATTGCGAAACCGATGTCATCAACACCTGGCTCATCTATCTGCGGTTCCAGCACATGCGCGGCAGGCTCACCGACACCGGTTTGACCGACGAGCTGGCGCGCACCCGCGCCTGGCTCACCGACGCCAAGCTGCCGCACCTCGACGAGTTCCTTGCGGCGTGGAACGTCGAGACGTGATCAAGCCTTCGCGTGCGGCCAATGCGGCCGTCGAGACAGGAATGGTCAGCGATCTCACCCACGAGGCGGAAGGTGTGGTGCGTGATGCCGCGGGCAGCGGCAAGATCGTCTTTGTCGCGGGAGCGTTGCCCGGCGAGCGTGTGAGTTTCCGCCGGCGCAGTTTTCACAAGAGCCACGACGAAGCCGAGCTCGTCGAAGTGCTCGAGCCGTCGCCGTCACGCGTGACGCCGCGTTGCGTGCACTTCGGCGTATGCGGAGGCTGCGCGTTGCAGCACCTGGATCCGTCCACGCAGATCGAGGCCAAGCAGAAAGAACTGGCGGCCAATCTGGCGCGCATCGGCAACGTCACTCCGCAGCAATGGCTGCCACCCTTGTTAGGCCCGCACTGGAACTACCGTCGGCGGGCACGCCTGTCCTCGCGCTTCGTCATCAAGAAGGGCAGGAGTCTGGTGGGCTTCCGCGAGAAGCAGGGCAAGTACGTCGCGGACGTGCAGCGTTGTGAGGTGCTGGCCGAACCGGTCGGGGCCATGGTGGGTCCATTGGCAGACCTGCTAACCGGCATGGAACGGCGCGCGAGCATTCCGCAGATCGAGGTGGCGCTGTCCGATGGTGAGCGAGTGCTGGTTTTCCGGGTGCTCGATCCATTGCCCGAGGTGGACCTCGAGGCGCTGCGCGTGTTCGAGCGGACTCACGTCGTGCGCATCCTGTTACAGCCCGGCGGCCTCGAAACAATCGCACCGCTGACTGCAGGTCCCGTGGACCTGCACTACCGCCTCGACGACTTCGACGTGCGGCTGGACTTCGGCCCCAGTGACTTCGTGCAGGTCAACGCTGCCATCAACCAGGGCATGGTCGGCCGCGCCATCGAACTACTGGAGGTCGGACCGCAGGATCGGGTGCTCGACCTGTACTGCGGCCTCGGCAACTTCACGCTGCCGCTGGCGCGCCGGGCGGCGGCGGTAGTTGGCGTGGAAGGTGAGGCGGGTCTCATTGCCCGGGCGCGAGCCAATGCCCGGCTGAACGGCATATCCAATGCCGAATTCGTCGTCTCGGACCTGTCTGTGGCTCCCGACATCACCATTCCATGGATGCGCGGGGGCTTCGACCAGGTGCTGTTAGACCCGCCGCGGGTCGGTGCGGCTGGGGTTTTGAGCGCCGTGGCACATCTCGCCCCGCGCAGGGTGGTGTATATCTCATGTCACACAGGTTCCCTGGCGCGTGACCTGGGCGTCCTGACCCATGAACTGGGCTTCCGGCTGCGTTGCGCTGGGGTACTTGATATGTTTCCGCACACGACACACGTGGAGTCCATAGCGGTGCTCGACCGAGCACCGTAGAGGGGACTTCTGAGATAGGTACTTGAAGTGACCCTGGGTCCGCTGATGGTCGACGTGGCCGGTCTCGAGCTGACGCCCGAGGACCGCGATGTGCTGCGCCATCCCCTCGTGGGCAGCGTCATCCTGTTCACGCGCAACTACGCCGATTCCGCGCAGCTCGCGCGCCTGGTGGCCGACATCCACTCCGTGCGCACACCGTCGCTGGTGGTGGCCGTCGACCAGGAAGGCGGTCGTGTGCAGCGCTTCCGTACCGACTTCTGCGCGCTGCCGTCGCCACGGCGCATCGGTCATGAATTCGACGTCGACGCCAAGGCTGGTGTCGCATTCGCGCGCTCCATGGGCTGGCTCATGGCCGCCGAGTTGCGCGCCCACGGTGTCGACCTGTCGTTCGCGCCGTGCGTGGATCTCGACTACGGCATCAGCGAAGTCATCGGCGACCGCGCATTTCACGCCAAGCCTGAGGCCGTAGCGCAGCTCGCGCTCGCCTACATGGCCGGCATGAAAGACGCTGGCATGGCGGCCACCGCCAAACATTTTCCCGGTCACGGTGCCGTGGTCGCGGATTCGCACAAGGCGCTGCCGGTAGATAGGCGTGAATGGGCCGAGCTGCGCGGTGAGCTCACGCCATATCGCCGCCTCATCGACAATGGTCTGCCGGGCGTCATGGTGGCGCACATCTTGTTCCCCGCCGTCGATCCGGCCCCGGCCAGCCTGTCGCGCCGCTGGGTGCAGAACGCGCTGCGCGAAGAGCTGCGCTTCGAAGGAGCGGTGTTCACCGACGATCTTTCCATGGGCGGTGCCGCCGAGTTCGGCGACATCGTCGCGCGCGCCACCGCCGCGCTCGACGCCGGCTGCGATGTGCTGCCCGTGTGCAACGACCGCCCCGCGGTCGCCACACTGCTCGATCGACTCAAATTCGACCCTCAGCCGAGCTCGCACCTGCGGCTCGTTCGCATGCGTGGCCGGCCGGCGCCTGAGCGCGAGGCGCTGTATGCCGGCGACGCGTGGCGTACCAACCTCGACCTGCTCGCGCGTTCCGCAGCCGCACCCAAGCTCAAGCTGACGGCGGGCACGGCATGAACGGTTTCCAGGGAGATTTCCTTCGTGGTGCGCTCGATGTCTCACCAGAAGGCATCGTCATTTGCGAGGCCGCAGGCGATCACCTCGTCGTCTATGCCAACACCGCGTTCTGCCGGCTCACCGGCTACGACTGTGCGGACTTGATCGGCAAGAATCTGCGGCTGCTGCAGGGCGAGGACCGTGACCAGCAGGAGCTCGATACTCTGCGCGAAGCACTGCGCCACAACGAGCCGGTGCGCGTGCTGGTGCGCAACCTGCGCAAGGACGGCGCGGTATTCGTCAACGACATGCAGATTTATCCGCTCAGGAACGGCGAGGGCAAGGCCACGCACCTGATTGGCTTCCATCGCGAAGGTGGCACGCGCGTGCGCACCGGCGACACCGGCATCCGCGGCCTGCCCAACTGGGTACGGGAAGACCGGCTCACGGGACTCGCGTCGCGCTACTACTTCGAAGACGTGCTCAAGCGTGATTTCGCGCTCGCGCAGCGCGACAAGACCGACATCGCGCTGCTGCTGTTCGATATCGATCAGTTAGGCCCATACAACGAGATCTTCGACCGCGCCGGTGGCGATTCCGTCGTCAAGCGCGTGTCGCGCGCCATCGCCGGCTCGTTCCGTCGCGGTACCGACATCGTCGGGCGCTGGGAAGGCGCCAGCGTGATCGTGCTCATGCACGGCACCACCGCGGACCATGTCATTCAGCATGCCACCACGGTCGCGCACCGCGTGCGCGAGCAGCAGATTCATCATCCGCGATCGACGCAGAAGTACGTGACGGTGAGCGGCGGCGTCGCCATCCACACCGTGCGGCCTGAAGACACCGCTGAACGTTTCCTCAAAGCGGTCGAGGTGGCGGTGGCGCGCGCGAAAGAGCAGGGCCGCAATCGCATCATCGTCGCGGAAGAAGCCGACTTCAGGTAAGAGAAGAGCGCGGAAGCGCCCGTTCTAGCCGCATCGACGGCTTCTCGAGCGCGCCTTCGGCGTGCCCTCGCGCGAGGCTGCGCGCCAGAGCTGTCAGCGATCAATAGGAATCAGCGCAAAACGCGCACGTAGGGAAGAACTACCAAAGAGTATCTGCGCGCTTAACGCCTCGCGCTCGGCGCTCTCGACGCCGTCGATGCGGCTAGAACGGGCGCTTCCGCGCGCTTCGCTCACCGGTGCCGCTTCTTCCGCGGCGATGATGCCTGCGGTCGCTAAGAACGCTCTTTTCCCTGCCAGCGGTGCGCTGCGACGCCGGCGTCTTGATCAACGGGTGGGAGATAAGAGAAGAGTGGTTCAACCGCAGACGCGCACTGCAACGGGATCGAAAGCTCGCGTCTGAGCGGCGCAGCGCGAGGCGTTAAGCGCGCAGGTACTCTTTGGTGGTTCTTTCCTGACCCGCGCGTTTTGCGCTGTCTTCAATTGAACGCTGACAGCTCTGGCGCGCAGCCTCGCGCAAGCGAACGCCGTCCGGCGCGCTCAGCAGCGAGCTTTCGATCCCGTTGCAGTGCGCGTCCCAGCCAGAACCACTCTTCTCTTATCTCCCACCCGTCGACCGGTTCGCCGGAGTCACCAGCGCGACCACCCCGAATGCCGGATGGTCGTAATAACTCAGCTTGTCGACCCTGACGCGGCGGGCCTCGTTCAGGTTGAACACCGTTCCCGGCGGCGCGGCCAGCCCGGGCGGCGGGTTCGACGTCTGATAGGTGAGCGACATGCCGAGATGCAGGTAGCTGCCGCTCTCGAGATAGATGATGCCGGAGAGTCCGGGCACCGATCCTGCGAGCTTCGCCACGGTGAAGCCGGCACGCGAGCCCCAGGAGCTGGCTGTCTGCTGCCACGCGAAATGTGCGATGGGCTGATAGTTAGACGTGTTCTGCAGCTTCTGTGCGACCTCTTTGAGCTGGAATTGCGAGGCGGCCACCGATTGCACGAACTTGCCGGTCACCGGTGACTGGGGAGTGTCGGGACTGCGCGCCGCGGGCTTCACGCCCCAGTCTTCCGGGCCACCCAGACCGCTCATGTTGCGGAACACGATGATCTCGATGTTGTAGACGCGCGCATTGGGAGCGGCCTGCGCCAGGGCGGGCGGCAGCGAGGCGTTGACACTCACCAGCGCCAGAAAGGTGGCGATGAGCCTGCGCGGGCGTGAACGGCCGGTGATTGTCATGGGTGCGAAGTATAGCGGGTCGTTATTTTGATTTCGGATCGGGCGGTTTCGAGCCGGCTGCTGGCGTCCCCTTGACCGTGTTCAGGAACTTCTCGGCCAATTCGAAGCGCTCGGCGCCGTCGTCGGTTTCAACCGAAATACGAAGCTTGAGCGCGCCTTCCAGTCGGTAATCGCGATCCGGGTGCTGCACCAGGGCCAAGACCTTCCGCGGATCGACTTGGTTCTGTTCCTCGAACAGCGCGTAGCCACCTTGCGGGCCAAGATCGAGTCGGCGGATTCCGATGGCGCGCGCGGTCAGTTTGAGTCTGGCCACCCGCAGGAGGTTCGTGGCGGGCGGCGGCAGGGGTCCGAAGCGATCGACGATTTCCTCGGTGAGCAGGTCGATGGCGGCGTTGTCAGGCGCCGCGGCCAGCCGCTTGTACAGCGCGAGGCGCACCGGTACGTCGGCCACGTAGCTTTCAGGCAGCAGCGAGGGAAGGCGCAGCTCCACCTCGGCCGTGGCCGCCAGCGGCCGGTCGAGTGCGGGCTCGCGGCCTTCCTTGAGCGCCTTCACCGCCTGCTCGAGCATGTCGAGGTACATGGTGAGTCCGATCTCGGTCAGCTCGCCGCTCTGCGACTCGCCTAGCAACTCACCGGCGCCGCGGATTTCCAGATCATGGGTGGCGAGCACGAAGCCGGCGCCCAGGTCCTCGAGCGATTCGATGGCCTCGAGGCGTTTCACCGCGTCCTGCGACAGCGCCTTGCGCGGCGGCGTCAGCAGGTAGGCATAGGCGCGATGGTGCGACCGCCCGACACGCCCACGCAGCTGGTGCAACTGCGCGAGGCCGAGCTTGTCGGCGCGGTCGATCATGATGGTGTTGGCGGTCGGCACATCGATGCCGCTTTCGATGATGGTGGTGCACACCAGCAGGTTGAAGCGGCGATGATAGAAATCGACCATGAGCTGCTCGAGATCGCGTTCGCGCATCTGCCCGTGTCCGACGCGTACTTGCGCCTCGGGGATCAGCTTCGCCAGTTCCTGCGCGGTCTTTTCGATGGTCTCGACCACGTTATGCACGAAATACACCTGGCCGCCGCGGCGGAATTCGCGCAGGGCCGCTTCGCGCAGCGTCGGCGCATGCCACTCGGTCACGAATGTCTTGATCGCCAGGCGTTCAGCCGGCGGCGTGGTGATCAGCGACAGGTCGCGCAGGCCGCCCAGCGCCATGTTCAGAGTGCGCGGAATCGGCGTGGCCGTGAGCGTGAGCACGTGCACTTCGGCGCGCAGCGTCTTCAGCTTCTCCTTGTCGCGCACGCCGAAGCGATGCTCCTCATCGATGATGACGAGCCCAAGGTCCTTGAATCGCACGGCCGAGTGCAGCAGCCGGTGCGTGGCGATCACGATGTCGACTGCACCGCGTTCGATACCGTCGATGACCGCGTTCGATTCCTTACTGGTTCGAAAGCGCGACAAGCTCTCGATGCGAACAGCCCAGTCGGCGAACCGGTCGCGGAAATTGTTGGTGTGCTGTTCGGCGAGCAGCGTCGTGGGCACCAGCACCACGACCTGCTTGCCGGCCTGTGCGGCGATGAACGCGGCGCGCATCGCCACCTCGGTCTTGCCGAACCCCACGTCGCCGCATACCACGCGGTCCATCGGCTTCTCGCTGGCGAGGTCCACCAGCACCTGGCGGATGGCCTCGGCCTGGTCCTCGGTTTCCTCGAACGGGAAACTGCTCGAGAAAGCCTGGTATTCGGCCGCGCGTGAGGCCAGCGCCGGGCCGCGTTTGGCCTGGCGCTGCGCGTACAGGTCTAACAACTCCGCCGCCACGTCGCGGATCTTGTCGGCGGCGCGTTTGCGCGCCTTGGCCCACTGATCGGTGCCGAGCTTGTGCAATGGGGCGCTGTCCGGCGCCGCGCCGGAATATCGCGATACCAGGTGCAGCTGCTGCACGGGCACGTACAGCTTGTCGCCGCCGGCGTATTCGAGCACCACGAATTCGCCATCCTGCCCCGCCACCTGCATGACCTGCAGCCCGAGGTAACGGCCGACTCCGTATTCTTCGTGCACCACCGGCGAGCCTGGGCCGAGCGCGGTGAGGTCGCGCAGGATGGCCTGCGGATCGGACGCGGCGCGGCGCCGGCGCCGTTCCTGCTTGGCGCGCTGGCCGAACAGTTGTGCTTCGCCGAGCACGGCGATTGGCGGCTGCAGGATGTTGAGACCGGCCATCTCCGGCGCGATACACATCGCGAAAGGCGCATCGCTGGCGACGAATTCATGCCAGCCGCCCATCGACTTCGGCTTGAGGCCGTGCGCCCGCAGCATCTCGAGCAGGACTTCGCGCCGTCCGGCGGAATCAGCGGCCAGCAACACGCGCCCCGGATACAGGTCGAGAAAGGTCTCGAGCGGCGCCAGCGGCCGCTCGGAGCGCAGATCCACGCGCCATTCCTGCGGTGCGGCGGTGGGGAAGTTAAAGCCTTGAGTCTCGTCTTCGACCTTGAAACTTTCGAAATCGACGCGCGTGAAGGTGTCGAGCCGCGTTTGCAGCTCATCGGGTGGCAGGTACAGCTCGTCGGGTGCCAGCACCGGACGCTCCACATCGTGGCGCCGCTCCTCGTAGCGCTCGGCAATGCTGGTCGCGGCGCGTTCCACCGCCCCCGGCAGCTCCGCTCCCGCGCACACCACGGTGTCCGTCGGTAGATAGTCGAGCAGGGTGTCGGTGGTATCGAAGAACAGCGGCAGGTAGAACTCGATGCCCGGAGGGGCGAGGCCGTCGCTCACGCCGCGATAGATCACGCTGCGCGTCGGGTCGCCTTCGAATCGCTTGCGGTAGCGCAGGCGGAATGCCTTCACCGAATCGGCGTCGAGCGGCAGCTCGCGGCCCGGCAGCAGGCGTACCTGTTTGAGCGAATTTCCCGACCGCTGTGTGTCCGGGTCGAATTCACGGATGACCTCGATTTCATCGTCGAAGAGGTCCACGCGCAACGGTGTAGCGGCCCCCATCGGGAACACGTCGAACAACGAGCCGCGCAGCGCGAACTCCCCGGGTGCGCTGACTTGCGATACCGAGGCATAACCCGACTCCACCAGCCGCGCTCGCAACGGCTCGATTGGCAGCTGGTCGCCCACCGCCAGATTGAAAGTCCGGCCGTCGACATAGCCCCGTGGCGCGATCCGCTGTCCCAGCGTGTCGGCTGCAGCCAGCAGCACCGACGATTTCAGGCGCGGCAGCTCGGCGAGCGCAGCGAGGCGTTCCGAGATGATGTCCGGATGCGGCGAGAACAGGTCGTAGGGCAACACCTCCCAGTCGGGGAGCACGTGAATCACGCGGCTGCCCCCGAGGAAGAAGCCGAGTTCCGAGCGCAGCTGATCGAGCTCGCGCGCGTCACGCGCGATCACGAGGTAGGGACGGGTGTCGGACTCGACGGCTTCGGCCAGCGCCAGGCTGCGCGCCGAGCCATAGAGCTGGTGCCAGCGCTGGCGCGACTTGGGGCTGGGGATGGGTGGGTGGAGCAGCGTCGGCATTGCGAAAGCGCGGCAGCTTACCCTTCACGGCGTCGGGTGCAAGTCACCCGTGGGCAGAGGGCCAGGGGTCCGCGCGAGCAGGCAGAAGAAGTCGGGGTTGATGACGAGACGTACGAGCTCGCCGCCGTCGGCAAGCAGGTGCGTCGACTACCCCTCGAAGTGGTGCAGGGCTGAACCTCAGCCCGCGACGACCACCGCGTGCAGCACTTTGTCGTGCTCGAACACCACCACGAAGTTCGGGTAGAACCACTTGGTGATCGGCGGGGTGCCCACCGCGCTCGACTTGTTGGCGGGCGCGCCGAACTTCTGTTCGACGGCGCTCATGCTCGAGCCGCGCATCGGCGTTTCGACGCCCGTTGGCTTGATGGCAACCTGGCCATCGATGGCCAGAGTTTCCGCGAATGTGGGCACCGTGGCCCCCAGGGCCAGTGCGATCACTGTCATCTTCATCGTGCGAGCAAGCATGGCTTTCTCCTGCGGCCGGCGACTCGACCGTGGCGGCAATATACGCCCCGCTGTGGCAAAGTCAGCCGCTGTCGCCATGTACCGACTCTATCTAACAGCGCTTTTGTGATGCCCGTCCTGTTTTTGGCCCAGAATCCTTTTCAATGCTGAATTCGTTGCCCTTGTTTGTCGGCCTGCGCTACGTACGGGCCCGCTCTCACAAGTTTTTTGTCTCTTTCATCACCTGGGTTTCGCTGCTGTGCGTCTGCCTCGGGGTGATGGCCCTGATCGTCATCCTGTCGGTCATGAACGGGCTGGAAGGGGACCTGCGCGACCGGCTGCTCGCGCTGTCCGCGCACGCGCGCATATTCGTGCCACCGGAAGCCCGCGGCTCACCGGACTGGAGCGGGCTGGCCGCGGCCGTGCGTCAGGCGCCGAACGTCACCGGCGCGGCTCCGTACCTTGAAATCGAAGCGCTCGCGGTGCGCCAGCCGGACACGCTTCCGGTGCGGCTGCGCGGCATCGACCCCAGCCACGAAGGCGAAGTCGCCCGTGTCGCAGATGCCGTCGTCGAAGGAGAATTCGCCGACCTCTCTGCCGGCTCCAATTTCGTCATCATCGGGCATGGCATCGCGCAGATGTTAGGCCTCGCGGTGGGCGATACGATCACGATCCTGGTACCCACCACCGACGTGAACGGCATTCCTGAGCCTCGCCTGCGCGAGTTCCGCGTCGCGGGCGTGTTCCACGCGGCGGTCCAGGACTACGACGGCGAACTGCTGATCGCCGCGCTCGACGATGTGCGCGCGTTGCTGCCGAATCCGGATGCGCGCATGTCGCTGCACGTGAACTTCAGCGACGCGCTCGGCGCGAAGGACTATGCCGCGACGCTGGCCAAAGCGCTGCCGCCCGGCGTCGAGATCCGCGACTGGACCGTGGATCACGCCAGCTACTTTCGCGCCATCCGCATCGAAAAAACCATGGTGGCGGTCATCCTCATGTTGATCGTCGCGGTCGCGGCGTTCTACCTGGTGGCCATGCTGGCCATGGTGGTCACGGACAAGCGCACCGACATCGCCATTCTTCGCACTCTCGGGACGTCGCCACGCCGAGTGATGACGATCTTCCTGATCCAGGGCGGCGTGATCGCGTGGTTCGGCGTGGCGCTCGGCGTGCTGCTGGGATCCTGGCTCGGGTACTACGCCGGGGCGGTGGCCGCTTTCCTCGAACGGCTGTTCCGCTTCGAGATCTTCAGCTCCGAGGTGTATCTGGTGACGCGTATCCCCTCCGAGCTGCGCGGCGAGCAGATCGCCTGGATTGCCGGCATCGCCATGTTCATCACGCTCGCCGGCACTATCTACCCGGCATTCCGCGCCTCACGCATTCCGCCGGCCGACGCGTTGCGCTACGAGTGAGCATGAACCTCCCCTACGAATGGCTCATCGGTACGCGATACCTGCGCTCCGCGCATCGCAGCGGCTTCGTGTCCTTCGTGGCCTCGATGTCGGTCATCGGCCTGGCGCTCGGCGTGGCCGTGCTCATCGTGGTGTTGTCGGTGCTCAATGGATTCGAGACCGAGCTGCGCATCCGCATGCTGGCCGTGACTTCGCATGCCACGATCCAGGGAGTCGATGGGCGGATCGCCAACTGGCGTCAGGCGCAGCACGATGCATCGCAGGAGCCGCAGGTCACAGCGGTTGTGCCTTACATCGAAGCGCGCGGGTTGCTGGCCAATGGTGAGCGGGTCGCCGGGACCATGGTGCGCGGCGTGCTGCCCGAAGAGGAAGTGAAGGCGATCGGTCTCGGAAGCCGCATGCGTGCAGGGAGCCTGGAATCGCTCGAAGCCGGAAAATACCGCATCGTGCTCGGCAGCGCCCTGGCCACCGAGCTGGCCGTGAAGGTGGGGCAGACCGTGGTGCTCATGGCGCCCGAGGGCAGCATTACGCCGGCCGGCTTCGTACCACGCATGAAGACCTTCACCGTCAGCGGCATCTTCGATTCCGGCATGTACGAGTTCGATCGCGGTCTTGCGCTCACACACATGACGGACGCCGCGAAGCTCTATCGTCTTGGGGATAGCGTGACCGGCCTCAGGCTCGCGCTCGACGATCCCTTTCTCGCACCGCTGGTGGTGCGCACCGTCGCTCGCGCCATCAGCTACGATGGCGGCAGTTACCTCGTGAGCGACTGGACGCGCGACCACGCGGGTTTCTTCCGCTCCATCGAGCTCACCAAGTCGATGATGTTTTTCATCCTGCTGATCCTGGTGGTGGTCGCAGCCATCAATCTCGTGGCCACGCTGGTCATGATCGTGAAAGAGAAGCAAACCGATATCGCGATACTGCGCACGATCGGCGCCGCGCCGGCGAACGTGCTCAAGATGTTCCTGGTGCAGGGCGCGCTCATCGGGCTGGTCGGCACGGTGGCGGGCGCGCTGCTCGGCTGGGTGCTGGCGCTCAATGTGACCGGCGCCATTGCGGCCATCGAAAGCGCCTTCGGTATCAAATTCCTGGATGCGAGTGTGTACCTCATGAGCGATCTGCCTTCCGAAGTGCGCCTGGGCGATGTGTTGCAGGTGACGCTGGTGGCGCTGGCGTTGTCGGCGCTGGCCACTATCTACCCTGCCTGGCGCGCCAGCGCGCACGCTGCCTGCGGAGGCGCTTCGCCATGAATGAGGGGGTCATGAATGAGAGGGTCATGAATGAAATGGTGCTCGAAGCCACCGGCGTCATGCGCGCGTTTCGCCAGGGACCAATCGACCTGCAGGTGTTGCAGGGCGTGAATCTCGCGGTTCGCGCCGGTGAACGTATCGCCATCATCGGGGCCTCCGGTTCCGGCAAGACCACGCTGTTGCAGATCCTGGGAGGCCTCGATCGTCCCACTGCCGGCGTCGTGAAGATCGCCGGCGCTGACATTCATTCGCTCGATGAAAAACCGCGCGGCGAGCTGCGCAACCGGACGCTCGGATTCATCTACCAGTTCCATCACCTGTTGCCGGAATTCTCGGCGCTCGAAAACGTCGCCATGCCGCTGCTGGTGCGGCGCGTCCCGCGCCACGACGCGGAGGCCACGGCGCGTACGATCCTCGAGCGTGTCGGGCTCGGCCAGCGGCTGGTCCATCGTCCGCAGGAGCTGTCTGGCGGCGAGCGGCAGCGCTGCGCGGTGGCGCGCGCGCTGGTCACGAATCCGCGCATCGTGCTCGCCGATGAGCCCACGGGAAATCTCGACGGTGGCAACGCGGAAGCCGTATTCGCGCTCATGCTCGAGCTCAATCGCGAGTTGGCCACGAGCCTCGTGGTGGTGACCCACGACCGGCGCCTGGCCGCGCGCATGGATCGCATCCTCGAGCTCGAAGGCGGCAATCTGCTCGAACGCAGCTGATTAGCGGCTGTTCGCGCCCACGCGTTCGCGGTATCTCTTGCGCACGTTGTAACGCCAGAACAGGTCGAGCATCGCCCAGCCGAGGAGGCCGAACAACGCACCGGTGAGTGCACAGCCCACGAGGAAGGGTTTCCACATCGGGCCCAGCCCATGCTGCACCCAGTCCCAACTCATCTCGAAATGGAAATTGCTCGGGGACGCGCCAGTGACGATCACTCCCACTTTGTACGCCAGCAGGTACAGCGGCACGATGGTCAGCGGATTCGCCACCACCAGCGCCAGCATGATCGTAGGCACGTGGATGCGGCAGAAGATGGCAATGATCGCCGCCAGCGGAATGTGAATGGGCAGCGGCACGAAGCAGATTGCGAGGCCGGCGCCGAGGGCGGGCGTCACCGTTCGTCGCTGTAGTGACCACAACCGCGGGTCGCCAAAAAATCGACCAAAGGGTTTGAGCGCCCAGTGCGTGCGCAGTGTTTCACTGCGCGGCGTTATCCGGCGGAAAAGTCCTCGTGGCATCGTGGCGGCACTCTAGCATCCGACGCCGTCGCGCGTGATCGGCGCGGTCCTGCTGCTGGCGGGCGTGCTGCTGGCGCTCGGCTCCACGGCGTTGCCAGACACCTCGTGGTTGCTGGCCGCCGGCACCTGTGTGGTGCTGGTACTCACCACGCCGCTGCGGAGCAGGGCCAGTCTGCGCCGGCTCGCATTGGTGCTCATGGGCATGGCTCTGGCGTGGTGTCCCACGCGGCAATGGCTGACGCTTCAGGTGCCGGTGTCAGTCGACGCCCGCGTGCTTTTCGAGGGCCGCATCATCACGGTGCCGGCACGCGAGGGCGCCGAGCTTTTCTTCGATGTCGAGGGAGTCATCGTCGATGGAGCCGGCCCGCGCGACAGGCGCGTCCGGCTGGCGCGGCTCGCCTGGCGCGAGGTCCGGATCGTGCCGCGGGCCGGCGAGCACTGGCGTCTGCTGTTGCGGCTCGTGCCACTGGCGGACACGCGCAATTTCGCCGCCGCCGATCCCGCGCGTTTCGCTTTCCGCGACGGAGTGCATCTGGCGGGCCGGGTATTGCCATCGACGCTGAATATGCGGCTCGCGCTCGCCCCTACATCCATCGACACCCTGCGCGCGCGCATCGCCGCGCGTATCCGCGACAACGTCGCCGATCCTGACGCCGCCGCGCTGCTGACGGCGCTGGCCGTGGGGCTCACTGACGGCATGAGTGCCGACCAATGGCGGGTGTTCAACGCCACCGGTACCACGCACCTCGTGGCGATATCGGGGCTGCATGTCACGCTGTTCGCGCTGGCGGCTCTGGCCGTGGCGCGGCTCGCATGGCGCTGGCTGCCACTGGCACGGCGGTTCGAGCGCGAGCCGTTCGCATGGTTGTTAGCCCTGGCGGCGGCCGGAGCATATTCTCTGCTGGCCGGATTCTCGGTGCCCACGCAACGCACCTTGATCATGCTCGCCATCGTCGCACTGGCGAAGCTCACGGCGCGGCATGCCGGCGCCGGGCACATCTTCGGGCTGGCGCTGAGCGCCGTGCTGCTGCTCGATTCGCGGGCACCGCTGTCGGCGGGATTCTGGCTGTCGTTCGTGGCCGTGGGTGTGATCCTCGCGGCAGCCGGCGTGGCTGCTTCGACCCCGTCTGGCCTCGTCGCACGCGCGTCCGGTGTCGTGCGCCTGCAATTGGCGATCATGTTGACGCTTGCGCCGCTGACTCTCGCCGTGTTCGACGGCGTATCGATCGCCGGACTGTGGGCGAATCTCATCGTCATTCCCTGCGTTTCCTTCGTGCTGGTCCCGCTGGTGCTGGCGGGTGCGCTCGCGGCGCTCATGTTGCCCGCCGTCAGCCACCTGTTCTTCGGCGCAGCGGCCACTTTGTACGAGTGGGCCTGGCCGGCCCTGGTATGGGCGGCCGATGGCGATTGGGCGCTGTGGCGTGCGACGCCTTCGCCGTGGTGGTTTGCGCTGGCGGCAGGCGCCGGCATCGTGTTGCTGCGACGTTGGCCGGCGGCGCTGCGGTGGTCTGGCGCGTGTGCGGTGCTGCCATTGCTGTTCGCACCGACACGGATGCCAGAACCTGGCACCGCGCGCATCAGCATCTTCGACGCCGGGCGCGGATCCGCGGTGCTCATCGTGACCCATTCGCATGCGCTGCTGTTCGACACGGGCGACAGCTGGAACACCCGCGGTGCGCGCCTGCGGCAAATCGTCCTGCCCGCGCTCGATGCGTTGGGGCGCGATTCGATCGACGAGCTGGTGCTTCCGGTGCTCAATGACGACCGGGCGCAGGGCGCAGCGATGCTGGCGTTCGAGCGCCAGGTGCATAGCGTGCGGGTCGGTGGCGGCTGGCCTGGCACTGCGCTGCCCGCCGTTGCCTGCACGGATTCGGAGTTTCGCTGGGACGGCGTGCGGTTCCAGTTTTTTGCTGCGGGTCCAGGCCGGCGTTTTTGCGTGCTGCGTGTCTCCGTAGGCGCGCATGGCGTGTTGCTAGCCGGAGATCTGGACCGCGACGCAGAGCGCGGCCTTGCCTCGCGGCTCGGCGCGGGCGCGCTCGCCAGCGACGTGGTGCTCATGAGCCGGCAGGGCAGCTCGCTGGCTTCAGCGCCCGAGTGGATAGAAGCGAGCGCCGCGGAACTGGCAATCGCCACCGGCGGTATTGCCCATGCAAACTCCCGCGCCAGTACGCTTACGCGCTGGCGCAATTCCGGCGCGGCGGTCCTCGACACGCGGCGTGACGGCGGTATCGAGCTCCGTTTGGGGACGTCCGGAGCACACGTTCTCGCCGTCGCAAGCATGGCGCGATATCCGTTCGTCTGGCGGCGCCTGCAATGAACCCTTTCGGCCCGCCCTCCGGTATGATCCCGGCCCATGTGGGAACTCGTGCGGGCCGGTGGCCCATTCATGTGGCCGATCATCGCTTGCTCGATCGCAGCCGTTGGCATTCTCCTCGAACGACTCTGGACCTTGCAGCGCAAGCGCGTGCTCCCCGAAGAGCTCATCAAGCGCGTGTCGCAGCTCGCCGAGTCCGGCCAGGTGAACCCCAAGGTCATCGAGGCGCTGGAAAAGAACTCGCCGCTCGGCCGCGTCATGGCCGCGGCTCTCGCCAACCGCGATCGCGGCCGCGACATCATGATGGAGCGCGTTCAGGATACCGGCCGGCACGTGGTGCATGAGCTCGAGCGCTTCCTCAATTCACTCGGCACCATCGCCAGCATCTCGCCATTGTTAGGGCTGCTCGGCACGGTCGCCGGCATCATCAATGCCTTCAATGCCGTCATGCTGGGCGGCATGGGCGATCCGCGCGCACTGGCCGGCGGCATCTCCGAGGCGCTCATCACCACCGCCGGCGGCCTGGCCGTGGCCATCCCCGCATTCATCGCCTACCGCTACCTGCGCGGCAAGGTCGAGCGCATCGTCATCGACATGGAAAAAATTGCCGTGTCGTTCGCCGACTCACTCGGCGCCAGGCCGCAGGCGGATGCCTCCGCATGAAGATGCAGACGCACCGGCCGAAAGAAGATCCCGAGATCAACCTGATCTCGCTGATCGACATTGCGCTGCTGCTGGTCATTTTCTTCATGCTGTCGTCGACGTTCATGCAGGAAGGACGGCTCAAGATCGAATTGCCGCAGGCGAGCCTCGCCCCCACCGGCAAGCAGAAGACCGATCCGATCATCGTCTCGGTCACGCAAAGCGGCAGCTATCGCGTCAACGAGCGCGAGTTGATCAATTCCTCGCCCGATACGCTGCGCGCGGCGATTATCGAAGTGGCCGGCGCCGATCGCAGCAAACCCGTCACCGTGCGGGCGGACGGACGCGCCACGCACCAATCGGTGGTCAGCGCCATGGACGTGCTGGGCAAGCTCGGCTTCGTACGCCTCAACATCGCGACGGTCGAAGAATCGCCGCCGGCGAAATGAACAGTCCCGCGGGTGCGGTGCCCCTCGATGCCACGCACGTATACCGCCGCTTGCTGGCATACGCGCGACCCCATCTGGGGATGTTCCTCATCGGTGTCGTCGGCATGGCGCTGTTCGCCGCGACTGGGCCGCTGTTCGCGCTGCTCGTGCAGAATTTCGTCGACCTGGGGTTCGTCAAGAAAGATCCGGCTGTCCTGTGGCTGGTGCCGATCGGTGCGCCATTCCTGTTCCTGCTGCGCGGCGTCGGCGATTACGTCGGCGTGTATTTCCCGGGCTATGTCTCGCGCCAGATCATCAAGGCGCTGCGGCGCGACCTGTTCCGCCAGTACCTGAACTTTCCGGCGCGCTACTACGACCGTGAGTCCACTGGCACGATGCTGTCGCGGCTCACTTTCAACATCGAGCAGGTGGCCGAGGCGACGACGAATTCGACGGGAGCGCTGATCCGCGATTCCCTGACGATCATTCTGCAGATCGGCTTGCTGTTCATCCTGAACTGGAAACTGGCGCTGTTCGTGGTGATTCTCGCGCCCCCGCTTTCGTTCCTGATCCGGCAGGTGACCAAATCGTTCCGTCGCTACAGCGCGCGCATCCAGGCGTCGATGGGTGACGTCACGCGCGTCACGAAGGAGGCGCTCGACGGCCAACGCGTCATCAAGGTCTTCAACGCGCAAGATCAGGAAGCGCGCGACTTCGAGGCCGTGAACGAGCACAACCGCCGCAGCAACATGAAACTGATCGCCGCCAAGGCCACGAGCAACCCGGTGGTGCAATTCATCGCGTCGCTCGGCCTGGGCGGTGTGCTGTGGATGGCGCTCGTGCAGGTGAACGACAACGCGATGACCGTCGGTGAGTTCTGGGGTTTCCTCACCGCGCTGTTGCTGACCACCGCGCCCATGCGCACGCTGGTCACCGCGCTCGGGCCGCTGCAGCAGGGGCTTGCCGCCGGCGCCAGCGTCTTTGAGGTGCTCGACGAGCCCATCGAGGATTTCACCGGCGGCCGATCGCTCGAGCGGGTTCGCGGCGAAATCGAGTTTCGCGAAGTGAGCTTTGAATACGTCAGCGAGAAGGGCCGCGTGCTGCACGCGGTCAACCTCAAAGTGCCGGCGGGCAGGAACATCGCCATCGTGGGACGTTCGGGCAGCGGCAAGTCCACGCTGGTCGGGCTCGTGCCGCGCATCTACGACGCCACTGCGGGCGAGGTACTCATGGACGGCGTCAATGTCCGCGACTGCAATCTGCGCGACGTACGCGCGAACGTGGCGCTGGTGAGCCAGGACGTGCTGCTGTTCAACGATTCCATTCGCAACAACATCGCGTTCGGTGTCGACAAGGCGGATCCCGCAGCAGTCGAAGCTGCCGCAAAGGCAGCCTACGTCGATGAGTTCGCCAAGGAACTCCCGAAGGGCCTCGACACGGAAGTTGGCGATCGCGGCGCTTTGTTGTCCGGTGGGCAGCGCCAGCGCATTGCCATCGCACGCGCGCTGCTCAAGGACGCGCCCATCCTCATCCTCGACGAGGCGATGTCGGCCCTCGACAACGAATCCGAGCGCCGCATCCAGCAGGCGCTGGTTGGCCTCATGCGCAATCGCACCACGCTGGTCATCGCGCATCGCCTCACCACCATCGAGCACGCCGACGAGATCGTGGTGATGGAAGACGGCCGCATCGTCGAACGCGGAACCCATGCGGAGCTGGTTTCGCGCGAAGGTGCCTACGCCAGTCTGAAGCGCGCCGAATTCCGCAATTGACCACCCATCCCTAAGCGAATGCGCTCGAGAATCGAAAAGATGTGGTACGGCGGCAAAGGGCCGCTGTGGCTGGCTCCATTCTCCTTCCTGTATGGCGCCGTCATGGCGGTACGCAGCCTGCTATACCGTGTCGGGCTCCGGCACCGCGTGCGCATGAAGGTGCCGGTGGTGGTGGTCGGCAATCTCACCGTCGGCGGCACCGGCAAGACGCCGCTGGTCGCCTGGCTGTCGATGAAACTCGCGGCAGTGGGCATGCGCGTGGCCATCGTGTCACGCGGATATGGCGGCCGGGCGCGGGGCGTCACGCGCGTCACCGTGCACAGCCGGCCTTCCGAAGTGGGCGATGAGCCGCTGCTGCTGGCGCGCCGCTCGCAGGCGACGGTGTTCGTCGGCCGTGATCGCGTCGCCGCCGCCAAGGTCGCCGTCGAAGATGGCGCTGACATCGTGCTCTGCGACGACGGACTTCAACACCTGGCGCTGATGCGCGACTGCGAGATCGTGGTCATCGATGGGCAGCGTGGATTTGGCAATGGCTGCCTGCTGCCGCGAGGACCTTTGCGCGAGCATCCGCGGCGCCTGCGGCGCGTGAATGCCGTGGTGGTCAACGGTGCCATTTCGGCACCAGGGTTTGAGTTGCCGGGGTTCGTCAACCGTACCCACTTCGTCATGAACATGCGTCCGGGAGATGCGCGGCCGGTGGCAGGCGGCGCGTCGTTACGCGCGCTGTCGAGTTTTCGCGGCACCGGGGTGCACGCGGTGGCGGCCATCGGCAATCCGCAGCGCTTCTTCGACATGCTGCGCGCAGCCGGGCTGACGTTATACGAACATCCGCTGCCCGATCATCACGCTTTCAAGTCGGGCGATCTCAATTTCGGCGACAATCTGCCCGTGCTCATGACCGAGAAAGATGCCGTCAAGTGTGCCGCGTTCGCCGATGAGCGCTGCTGGTGCGTGCCGGTGACGGCGGAATTCTCCGAAAACGCGGCGCGCGAGTTGATCGATCTCGTGCTCATGCGCGCCAGCCACTTCAATAGCGCATCCCAAAAACATGGATGACCGGTTGCTCGACATCCTCGCTTGCCCGGTGTGCAAGGGGCCACTCAAGTTCCAGCGCAGCGCGCAGGTGCTGGTGTGCCGCGCGGAGCGGCTGGCCTTTCCGCTGCGCGACGGCGTGCCGATGATGCTCGAGGAGGATGCGCGCCAGCTCACACCCGACGATCCTCTGCTGGAGCGTTGATGACATTCCGCGTCGTCATTCCCGCGCGCTTCGATTCCTCGCGTCTGCCGGGCAAGGCGCTGCTGCCGCTCGCCGGCAAGCCCATGCTGCAATGGGTGCATGAGCGCGCGCGCGCCTGCGGCGCCTCGGAAGTCATCATCGCCACCGATGACGATCGCATTGCCACCGCCGCACGTGGCTTCGGCGCGGAGGTGGCCATGACGGCGCGCACGCACGTCTCCGGCACCGATCGCATCGCCGAAGTTTCGGCGGCCCGCGGCTGGGCCGACGCGGACATCGTGGTCAACGTCCAGGGCGACGAGCCGCTGATTCCGCCGGTGGTCATCGACCAGGTGGCCAAACTGCTGGCCGCGAATCCGCGCGCCGATATCGCGACGCTGGCCGTCAGGATCGATGCGCTCGCCGACTTGTCCGATCCGAACATCGTGAAAGTGGCCTGCGATGCCACGGCTCGCGCGCTGTATTTTTCGCGCGCGCCCATTCCTTTCAATCGCGACGCGCCGGCCACGGTGTCATCGGCTTGTTTACGTCATGTCGGCATTTACGCGTACCGCGTGGCGGCGCTGCGCAAGCTCGCGAGCCTGCCGGCAGGACGCCTCGAGCTCATCGAGAAACTCGAGCAGCTGCGGGCGCTCGAAAATGGCATGGAAATCCGCGTGGCGCTGGCCGTCGAACGGCCCCTCGCCGACGTGAACACCACGGCGGACCTCGAGCGCGCCGAGCGTGCGTTGCTGTTGCGGCCATGAAAGCGGCAGTTACCAGTCTTCACGTCTACCCGATCAAGTCCTGCCGCGGCATCGCGCTCGACCGCGCGAAGCTCACGCCCACGGGCCTCGCCGATGACCGGCACTGGATGCTGGTGCGGCCGAATGGCCGCTTCGTCACACAACGTGAGCTGCCGCGTCTGGCGCTCATCATCACGCAGCTGACAGCCGATGCGCTGGAGCTCGCCGCTCCTGGAATGCCGGCGATCGAGGTTTCACGCGATGCGAGTGGCGAAACGCGCGCGGTAACGGTGTGGAAATTCACCGGGCGTGGTATCGATTGCGGCGACGCCGCGGCTGCGTGGTGCTCCGAGTACCTCGAGACTCCACTGCGCCTGGTGCGATTCGACGCCAGCGCGCCGCGCGAATGCAGCGAGGAATGGACGCCGGGGACGCGCGCGATCACGGAGTTCAGCGATGGTTATCCCATCCTCGTGATCTCGCGTGGCTCGCTCAAAGACCTGAACGCGCGTTTGCCGAAGGCGTTGCCCATGGAGCGGTTCCGGCCGAACGTGGTGGTCGATGGCATCGGCGCCTACGACGAGGACCGCATCCACGAGCTGCGAGCCGGCCCCGTCACGTTGCGGCTGGTGAAACCCTGCACGCGCTGTTCCATTACCACCACCGATCAGCAGGCAGGTGCTGTGGATGGCGTAGAGCCGCTGCGGACGCTCAAGGAGTATCGCTACGACTCCGCGTTGCGGGGGGTGTTGTTCGGGCAGAACGCGATCGTCGTGAGCGGAGTCGGTGAAAGTCTCAGTGTCGGTGAGAGCTTCGATATTGCCTGGAAATAGGGATACACCCGTTTCCTAGCAAAAAGGTACGGGCCTCGATGGGAGTGGGAGGTGGAGTTGCTGGATCGCTCAGGGTCGAGAGCTCGCTGCTGAGCGCGCCGGACGGCGTTCGCTCGCGCGAGGCTGCGCGCCAGAGCTGTCAGCGATCAATTGCGATCAGCGCAAAACGAGCGAGTAGATAAGAACCACCAAAGAGTACCTGCGCGCTATACGCCTCGCGCTCGCCGCTCAGACGCTCGCTCTCGACCCTGAGCGATCCAGCAACGCCAGCTCACACTCCGATCAAGACGTGTCCCCGTTTGCTCGGGTGCTGAGATCAGGAGCCGCACGGAAGGTTGCTTGCGCGAGCCTCTGGGCTTGCGCTCTTCTCTCCGCTAGCTGGGGACGCACGGCCCGCTTGCTAGAAGGATCCTCTCTCTCCAGTGCGTGGGCGCGCGAGGATGTTCGGGTTGAATGAGCCAGGCGCGAGCGTGTGAGCGGCGCAGCGCGGGGCGTCAAGCGCGCAGGTACTCTTTGGTGGGTCTTTCCTAACGCGCGCGTTTTGTGCTGATCGCTATTGAACGCTGACAGCTCTGGCGCGCAGCCCCGCGCAAGCGAACGCCGTCCGGCGCGCTCACCAGCGAGCGCCTGGCTCATTCAACCGAACATCCACACACACACACGATCAGGTCCGGCCCCTTTTGCTAGCAAATGGGGTCTGACCCCATTTGCGCCCTTTAGCGCTGGCGTTGCGCGGCATTCGCCGCAAGGTTTCCGTGACGCGCGGGATTAAAGACCTCGACGCGATCGCGGCCCTGCGTCTTGGCCACGTACAGCGCGATGTCGGCGCGGCGCGCCACCTGATCGAACAACACATCTCCCGGCTCGTAACTCGCGAGGCCCAGGCTCATGGTCACGGAGACGTCCTGGTCGTCGACGCGCATGCGTTGATCGCGTAACGCGGCGCGCAGGCGGTCCGCCGACTGGCGCGCCTGGTCGATGCTGCTGTCGGGGAACAGCACGAGGAATTCCTCGCCGCCGTAACGCCCGAAAATTTCGCGCACGTGCAGAGCGGTGCGCAGCGCCGCGGCGAATCGTTGCAGCAACTGGTCGCCCACCGCGTGGCCGAAACGATCATTGACGGTCTTGAAGTGATCGAGGTCGATGAGCCCGATGATGAGCGTGCCTTTCGCCTCGCGCGCCCGCGTGAGGTATTCCACGGCCTTGCGCACGATGGCGCGGCGATTGAGCAGCCCGGTGAGCTCGTCGCGCTCGGCGAGCCGTATGAGCTCGGCTCGATGCCGCCGGTGCGAGAGCAGCGCATACCCGAGGAAGAACGCCGTCACCAGACCGGTGAGCCCGGCGATGGCCACGAGCTGCGTGGTGCGCGTCTGGCTGTTGAGCCGTTCCTCGGCGAGTTTCTTGTCTTTCTCGAGCAGGACGATCTTCTGTTTTTCCTGGTCGTTCTCGAACTGCACGCGCAGCTGTGCGACTTCGCGAATGCGGTCGAGCGTGCCTTGTTCGCGCATGCGCCGCAGGTATTCGCCCTGGTCGGTGAACGCCGCCGGGTAGTTGCCCACAGCTGCGTGCGCGCGCGAACGCAGCTCGTACAGCTCGGCAATGTCATCGGCCGGTTGTGCGCCGCCTGGCGCGATGGCGCGGTCGAATTGCGCCACGGCTTCGCGGGACTTGCCGAGCGCGAGAAACAAGCGGCCGCGCAGCGCGGCGAGCGTGCGGTAGTCGTTGTCGTCCATGCCGCTGGTCTGGCTGAGCGTCAACTCTGCGCGATCGCACCAGGACTTTGCCTGGGCGAGTGCGTTGCGGTCGATCTGCACTCCGCACATGCGCATCTGCGAGAGGCCGGTACCGACCCGGTCGCCGATGTTTTCGTGGATGCGCAGCGCCTCGGTGGCGGCGATCAACGCTTCATCGAGGCGGCCGGCGGCCTTGAGAATCGCCGAGCGGCGGTCGAGCGCCGTTGCGAGGCGGATCTGCGCATTCTGCTCGCGGAAGAACGCGATGGTTTCGTCGACCAGCGACAACGCCTGCGGGTAATCGCGCACGCTGAATTGCGCCATCGACAGGCGGCCCGCGGCCACCATGGTCTCTTCACGGCTGGCATTTCTCCGCAGCAGTGAGTAGGCACGCAGCAGATCGTCGAGCGCCTGGTCGGGATTGCCGTCGCGGAAATTGAGCCAGCCACGATCGCGCAACACGCAACCGAGCGCGAGCGGCCGGTCGCGGACCGCATCGATGACGCGCGTGAGCTCAACGGTGGCGGCGTCGATGCCGCCGACATTGGTGCTGACCAGCGCGCGCACCGTGCGCATGCGGATGGCGAGATCGGACATGTCACCGGCCGACAGCAACGCGAGGCCCGCGTCGGCGTGCGTGATGCTCTGGCGGCTGAAGCCAAGCTGACGCGCGGCGTCGGCGGCGATCGCATGCAGGGCGGCGCGGCGCGTGGCGGGCATGTCGGCCGCGGATGAAATGGTATTGGCGAGCTGTGGCAGGGCAGCGGCCGGATCACGGAAGGCGCGCGCTTCGAGCTCGGCGAGATCACCGGTCTGGCCGCCCACACAGGCCGCATGCGCCTGCGGCAGCATGCCGATTGCCGACGCCATCGCCATGCCCAGCACGCAGAGGCGCGGCCGGATTTTCGAGTTATTCGCGCGGCTCACGGCGCGTAGTCTAACCGCCCCTGCCGCAATGCGGTCAGCGCTGTTTTGCCGATTCTTCTTTCTGAGCAGTGGTTCCGGCGAGAGGAATACTGAAGTAACCGAAACCCGACCCTTCCGCGGTTTCCATGGTCACGAGCACCCACATTTCCGCGGGAGCCGCCGCGAGCTTCGTCACCGAAACCTGCTGGCGATAGACATCGGTGGCACTCGACTTTTGCAGTCGCACGGATCCGGGCGCGATTTGCACACCATCGGCCTTTTGCACACTGATGCGCAGGTTCATGCCAGCGGCGCGCGGGATTGCCGCGAGGTGCAGCATCGCGGGCTGACCGGTGGCGACATCGCTGTCGAAGTGGTAGCGCAGGTCAGCGGCCACGCTCATCTTGGCGCCCGGCGTGGCGGGCCGCATGGAATCGACGCTGGGCTCGCGCGCGGCAGTTGGTTTCGGCGCGGGCGACGGCTCCGTGGGCGGTGGCGCATCGGGTGCAGGTTGTGCCGGATCGCCGGGCACGGTGTCGGGGACCGGCATGGTGTCGCCTCGGGGTGGGGCGTCCGGGACGGCCGGGGCAGCAGGTGCCGGCGGCGCAGGTGGCGCGGCTTCCGGGGCGGGCGCTGGTTTCGCGCAGCCGGCGAGCAGCGCGGCTAACAACGTCGCGGCGGCGGCGGCGCGAATCGTCAGGACAGGCTTGTTAGTGCGCATGAACTCTCGCCTCAGTTGATCGTCACGGTCAGGTTGTAGTCGCCGGGCGTGCCCTGGGCTGTGCCGCAGCCATTGGCGCAGTCGTAGACGTCGATCAGGTAATCACCCGCCGGCGCGTTGAACGTGGCCGTCTCGGTCGCGGCAGGCGGCGCCGTGGCGGCAGTGACGAAGTCGCCGTTACGGAACACGATGAAATCGGTGTCGGGATTGTTGGGATTCGACGAACTCGCGGTGATCGTAAGGCTAGGGTCGGGCGCCGCGAGCGTGAAACGAATGAAGCGGCGATTGCCGAGCTTGTTGTGCCGGACGAGCCCGAATGTGTTGGCATCGTCGACCGTGCGCAGCACCACCGCCGGGCCGCCCACGGTGGCGAGCGTGTAAATCGGCAGCGCGGCGATGCTCGGCACGACCGGCGGCACGTGGGTTTCGCTGGTGGCGTAGGCATTGATGGTGGCGGCGTCGATATTCTGAGCGGCGATCAGCGTATTGATCGCCGCCGCTTCGGCGGGGCGCGCCGTTTTCAACGCAGTGACGAAGGAAAAGATGGTGGTGAATGCCGGCGTGGTTCGCTGCGCGCCGATGAGGACGTCCCAGATCGGTTGGAATCCCAGCGCGACAGCGTCGTTGGTGTCAGTCGCGTTGTCGTGAAGATCCCAGAGGATGGACCAGACGGAGGATTCGCTGCACCAGCAGCCACCGGAAGGAACGGTCTGCGGATTCGTCTCGATGTTGAAACCCGTTGAGTACGGATCGCCATTATCGGTGGCGCTGTCGCGCGCGTCGGGGTCGTTGAGAACGATGGCCGCGAAGGCGTAACCGAAGCCTTCGCCGAAGGCCACACGCGGATCGAGCTTGTCGCCGATCGTGTGCGCACCGCCGATATTATCCGCGCGCGAAAAATTGAACTCGACGTAGTGCCCGAACTCATGGGCGATGACGTGCTGATCGAATTCATCAGTGTCCATTGCGAGGTTGGACAGTAACGCGATGCGTTGGGTAGGGCCGGACTCGAAGAACGTTCCGCCGGTTTGCGCGCCCCAATCGATCACCAGAACCTCAAAGTTAGTGGCAGGGGCGACCTCGAGGATCGTCTGTATGCCTTGATAAACGGTGTCGAGCGCCGCGAAGGGTCCGGAGGCGCGCATGCCCGTGGCCACGCCCGCCGCGCTGATGCCGGTAAGGATCGCGACATTGTGCGCGCCGCCTGCGCTCGAATTGAAACCGCCGGGCTCGGTATATGAGTACGGCGTGCTGCCGACACCGTCGCGCACGCTGACGTCCCAGCGCGGCAGCGACTGCGCCGCATCCCGCAGCATGCGGGCCTCGACGCGGATCGTGATATTGAGATTGCTGGCGACGGACAGCGTGTAGTCGCCCAGGTCGTTGGTGCTGCCAGTCGCAAGTAGTGTCAACGTGTTGGCGTCGATGGCGCGCACGATGACGCCACGCGCCGGCTGTTGCACGGGATTGGCGTAGTCGAGACCGCGATCCCCGCCAGCAGAGAAGGGCACGCGCGCGAAGGTCACTCGTCCGGTGACATTGACGTTGCCCGCCACCGGTGGATTTACCGTCACGTTCACGGTGGCGGCGGTGCTCGCGGCGCCCCGGTTATCGGTGACCACCAGCGAAAATGTGAGTGTCGCCGCCGCCAGGACCGGTGGCGCTGCAAACGTCGGCTGCGCCGTGGTGCCGTTGGTGAGAGTGACTGCCGGCGCTCCTGCTGTCTGGGTCCATGAGTAGCTGGCGATGCTGCCGTCAGCGTCGCTGCTGGCGGTACCGTTGAGTGTCACCGTGACGCCTGTGTTGACGCTCTGGCTTGCGCCGGCATTGGCGACCGGCACGGTGTTGGCACTGCCTCCGCTGCTGCTGCTACCGCTGCCGCCACCACCACCCCCACAAGCAACGAGCAGCAGGGCGGCGATGCCGGCGAGAGTTAGGCCTGGCGTGATAGGGCGCATATAGCTTTATACCGGCGCGCGTGTCCGGATGGGAGGCATGCGGCGTCTCATTCCGGCGTCAGATGACCCTCTCTCGCGGGAAATGTGGAAATGGTCACGGCGCCTGATACTCGAAGTAGGCGTTTTCGAGTCTTTCAGGTTTTTCCCCGATTGCGGTGCCGAACGGGCAACATTCTCCTGGCTACCGGGAGGGGCAGAAAAATGGTCGCGTTGATCTTTCTATCGGTGATTGCCGCAGTGTTCGTTTCGGTCATCGCTCTGGAAGGCGGCGAACAGGCGCTGGAACGACGGCCGAGAGGTCTGCTGACCTGGATCACCAGCGGCAACTGGCCCGCGAAAATCGGCGGCGGCCTCATGGTGGTGGGCGTCGGGGCGCTGCTGCGCTACGCCGCGATCAATTTCGATGTTCCCGCGAACCTCAAGGTCGGTTTCGGCATCGCGGCGGCGGCGGCGCTCGGCTTCGGTTCGTTCTTCACCGCGGGAGACGCGCAACGCCGCGTTGTGTCGCTCGCGCTGGGTGGCGCCGCGTTCGGCGTCGCGTACCTCACTGCCTACAGCGCATTCGCGCTGTTCGGCTATCTGCCTACTCTCCAGGGTCTGGGCCTGCTGGCGCTGACCGCCGCCGGCGCCGGCGTATTCGCGGTGTCGCGCGGGGCGGTGTCACTGGCGGTGCTCTCCATGGTGGGGGCATTCCTCGCGCCCGCGTTTGCACCGGAGGATCCGGGGGTACGCGTGGTGTACGGCTACTACGTCGCGATCAGCGTACTGACGCTCGCCATGGTGGCGCTGCGCGGCTGGCGTCCGCTCATTCACCTGAGCTTTCTGTTCACGCTCGCGGGCAGCGCATTCTTCGCCTGGACCTCCGACTACTTCACGCACGCGAACTCGGCGGAGATGTTTCCGCTGCTGGCGATCCTGGTCGCCGTACACGTGGCCATGCCGCTCGTCGAGCGGCGTTGGGCGCGCGGCGCGGTGGTCGAGTCGCTCGACACCATCTATCTACTGGCCCTGCCGGTGGTTGCCGCGTTGTCGGCGCTGGCCATCGCGCCGTCGCGCGTGGAGCTCGCGGTGCAGTTGTGGTGGTTCGCGGCCATCTGGCTGGCGGCCTCGTCGTGGCTGTTCACCCAGCGGCGCGAGGGCATGGCGAGCCACGCCATCATCGGGTTGCTCATGTTCGGCTTCGGCCTGGGCGCGCGTTTCCGCGAGCTGCCCTGGGAGCTGGTCACGTTGGGCGTGGCGGTGGCGGCGCTGGCGCTCGCGGCACGACGCTCGCCGTCGGCGCGCCTGCACGGTTTTCTTGCCGGCCTGGTGCTGGTGCTGGCCGCGGTGCACATGCTCGGCGCGATTGCGCCCGCCACCGGCAGCACGCTGTTTTTCAACGAAGCTTTCGCCGAGCGAATCGTCGGCGCCGTGTTGCTGGGAGTCGCCGCGCTCACACTCGCGCGGCTGCGCCACTCGCTAGACAGCCTCATGCTCACGATTGCCATCGGCTGGGCGGCCTTCGCGATGGGTGCGGAGATCGTGCGGCTCGATCTCGTGTCCGCATGGCTCGCCATTCACTGGGTGCTCGCGCTTGCCGGGATCGCCATGTATTTCGTGGGCCATCGTTTCCGTGCCAGCGAGCGCTTCGTGGTGCCGCTGATACTGGCGATCGGCCTGTCCGGCCTGCTCGCGCAAATGAATACCGCGGAGGATCTCGCCTGGGTCAGCGCCGTGCTTGCGGGTGGCGCGCTGCTGGCCATCGCGTTACGACCGGTTGGTGACGAGAGCTCGCACGGAGGACGTCCACTGGCCGCCATCGGCGCGCCGATCGTCGTGGCGTTGTGGATCGGGCGCGTCGCGCACCTGGCGCACGCGAACTGGCAGTTGCCGCTGGCGATCGCGGCAGCATTCGCCCTGGCGGTAATGCTGGCTGGCTATCGCGCCGAGAAGCGTTCGGCGCGCTGGTTCAACGAAGCCACCGACATCTTCGCCGCCTCGTTTGCGTTCGTGCTGGCCGCGGCCGCGGTTTTCGATATCGAACGCGATGTCGCCGCGGTGCTGCTCGAGCTGATCTGCGTCGCGGGCCTGATGCTGACCGCGCGCTGGAACGACGACCGCGTGCACGTGGGCCGCTGGATCATTCCGGCGACCGTGATCGGCGTGGCCGTGGTGCTGCAGGCCAACCTGCTGCGATGGCTCGGGCCCGCGGGCGATCTCAATGCGCTCGACGTGACGAACATGAACTGGCCGACGCTGGTGTCGCTGCTGTGGGCTTCGATCGGCGCTGCGCTGACCATCTGGGCGCGCCGCATCGGGTCGCGCGTGCAGTGGACTGCGGGCGCGGCATTCCTGGTCGCCGCCGCGATCAAACTACTGCTCGTCGATTTCGGTTCGCTCGGGCAGCTTGCCAACATCCTGGCGGTGATCGCCGCGGGTGGCGTGTTCCTGCTGGTGGGATGGCTCGCGCCCATGCCGCCGGCCGCGAAGGCACCGCCCGCGCCGCCGCCGCGACCGGCGGTCGCGCCGTTGACGCCGACCAATGCGGCGATGGCCGCGCAGGCCCATGCCCCGGCGAATGCCGCACCCGAGCGTGCGCGCCAAGGCACTTACAAGTGGCGTCCTGCGGCCGAGGCCGAAGCCGAGGCCGCCGAACGGGACAAGCGCTCCAACAAGCTCGCCTGGACCGTGGCGATCGCCGCAATCGTGCTGATCACGATCTCGCAGTGCGGATCGCGCCGGGCGCGCGACTTCGTCTGGCGCGACGAACTTCGCCCCATTCCCCAGGTAACCGTGCCGCCGGCCCCGAGAGCACCACCGGCATCGGACCAGCTTGCCGAATCGAATTCCGATCGCGCCGCATCGGCGGCAGCGCTGGCTGCCGAGGCGGCCAGCACCGGCGTGGAGCCCGCGCCGGAGGCCAGCACCGACAATCAGAATCAATGACGCACCGGGTGCTGTTCGTCTGCCTGGGGAACATCTGCCGCTCGCCAACCGCCGAAGGTGTGTTGCGCGTCATCGCCGCGCGTGAGTTTCCGGCTTTGGACCTTGAGGTCGATTCCGCCGGTACGGCCGACTACCACGTGGGTGAGCCACCGGACCGCCGCGCCGTGGAAGCGGCACGCCGCCGCGGCTACGACATCGCCGGCCTGCGCGCACGCCAGGTACGACGCAGCGATTTCGATCGCTTCGATCACCTGCTGGCGATGGATCGCGCCAATCTTGCCGATCTAAAAAGCCGGCGGCCGCCCGGTGCCGGCGCGCGACTGGCATTGTTCATGGACTTCGCAGCGGAGAACGGCGTCGAAGAAGTGCCCGATCCGTACTACCTCGGCATCGAGGATTTTGACCGCGTGCTCGATCTGTGTGAAACGGCGGCGCGCGGATTGCTGGCGCATCTCGTCCAGGAAAACAGCGCCTGAAAAAGAAAAAGGCCCGCACGCTGCGCGCGCGGGCCTTGTCATACGCGTGAAGCTTCTGACTACTCGTCGCGACGTCCGGTAGGCGGGGCGTCGCTCGGCGCGGAGGACCACACCACGAACGGTTTGGCTTGCGGCGGTGGCGGCAGATCGAGCGGGGCCTGGGTGCCTTCATTGCGCTGTTCCCGCGGCGCGTCCCGTTGCGGTTCGCGTTGCGGCTCACGTTGCGTTTCTGGCCGTTCGCCCGCCGAAGATTCGCGCGGCGCTTCCGGCGGTTCCTGGCGGTTGCCGTTGGTCATCTGCGCATGAAACTCGCGCTCCTCGTCCGAGGCCTCGCGGGCACCCGCGTAGTTGGCGCCTTCATTCGGCTCGCCGCCCGGATTGTTCTGCGGTCCACCTTCGCGGCTGCGGCCACCGCCGCGACGCCCGCGCCGACGTCCACGCCGGCCACGACCCTCGCCACGTGGACCGTCCTGCGCCGGGCCATTGCCCGAATCTGCATTCGGTGGTGCATCGCCTGGTCCCGCTGCGGCATTGTCGCCGGAAGCGGGAATCGGAACGGCGCTGGTATTGGCATTGGCAGTGGCGGCAGCCTGCTGCTCCCGCTGGCGTTCGCGTTGACGCTCGCGCTGCGCCTGACGCTCGGCTTCGCGCTGCGGGTCACGCTCGCGCGGCTGCTGCTCACGCTGTGGTTCACGCGGCGCCTCGCGCGCCACGTCGCGCGGCGGCGGAGGAGTCGCGTCACGATCGCGGCCCGGTTCGCCCCCGCCACTGCGGCCATGCTCGCGATGGCGGTCACGTCCGCCTTCCTTGTCCCGATTGCGGTCACGTCCGTGAGAACCGCGGTCACGACCACGATCACGATCGCCGCCACCACCGCCGTGCCGGGGGCGATCACGGTCGCCGCTACCATGCCTTGGACGGCTACGGTCACGATCACGATGGCCATCGCGATGTCCGTCGCGACGCGGCTCGGCGCGCGCCGGAGCCGGCTGGGCGGCCGGTGCGCTGCCCGGAGCATCGCCGGTGAATAGATAGGCGAGACGCGCCCAGAACCCGAGGCCGACGGGCGGCGCCTTGACGGCCGCAACGGCTTCCTTGACGGGAGCCGGGACATGAACCACGACCGGCGCGGCGGTCGCCGGCGCCGTCGGGATCACGGCCGCGGGCTCGAGCACCGGCTTCACGTCGCGGGTCCCGGTGGGGTCGGCCACCTGCGGACGCTCGGGCATCTTGTAGCTGAGTACCTTGTTTTCCGGCAGATCGATCTCGTCGGTACGTACCCGCTTGATCGAATACTCCGGCGTCTGGATGTGCGGGTTGGGCACGATCATGAGATCGACGGCGCTCTTGTCCTCGAGCGTGCGCAGCCATTCGCGCTTTTCGTTCATCAGGTAGGTTGCCACTTCGACCGGCACCTGCGCGATGAGCTGCGCGGTCTTGTCCTTGCGCGCCTCTTCGCCGATGAGGCGAAGGATGGCGAGCGTCATGGACTCGACCGATCTTATGGACCCGATGCCCGTACACCGCGGGCAGACCAGATGGCTCGACTCGCCGAGCGAGGGCCGCAGGCGCTGCCGGGACATTTCCAGCAATCCGAAGCGCGACAGGCGCCCGATCTGGATGCGCGCGCGGTCCATTTTCACCGCGTCGCGCAGCCGGTCTTCGACATCGCGCTGGTTCTTCGGCGACTCCATGTCGATGAAGTCGATGACGATGAGGCCACCGATATCTCGGATGCGCAGCTGGCGGGCGATTTCGTCGGCGGCTTCGAGGTTGGTGTTGGTGGCCGTGGTCTCGATGTCGCCGCCGCGCGTGGCCCGCGCGGAGTTGATGTCCACCGATACGAGCGCCTCGGTGTAGTCGATCACGATCGATCCACCGGACGGCAGCTCGACCTTGTGCGCGTATGCCGATTCGATCTGGCTCTCGATCTGGAAGCGCGTGAACAGCGGAATGTCGTCGGTGTAACGCTTGAGGCGCTTCTGGGCTTCCGGCGGCATGAACCGCGTCATGTATTCCTGCGCGGTCGCGAAGGTGGCGTCGTCATCGACGAGCACTTCGCCGATGTCGTCGGCGAGGTAGTCACGGAGGCTGCGCGTGACCGCGTCGCTCTCGCGATATACGAGATAGGGGGCAGGGCGGTCCTTGGTGGCCGCGTCGATCTGATCCCACTGGCCCTTGAGGTTGTCGAGGTCCCACTGCAGCTCGGCGGCGGCACGACCGACACCGGCGGTGCGCACGATGGCGCCCATGCCGTCGGGGATGACCAGTTCGTCCATGACCTGGCGCATCTGGTCGCGGTCCTCACCCTCGATGCGGCGCGACACACCACCGGCACGCGGGTTGTTGGGCATGAGCACCAGGAAGCGGCCGGCGAGGGAGATGAACGTGGTAAGGGCGGCGCCCTTGTTGCCGCGTTCTTCCTTCTCGACCTGGACGATGACTTCCTGGCCCTCGGACAGCAGCTCCCGCATGTTGTTGCGGTTGTTGTCCTGCTTTCCGCGGAAGTAATCCTTGGAAATTTCTTTCAGGGGCAGAAAGCCGTGGCGTTCCGCACCATAGTCGACGAAGCAGGCTTCGAGCGATGGCTCGATGCGCGAGATCCGTCCTTTGTAGATGTTGGCTTTCTTTTGTTCTTTGGAAGGTATTTCGATGGAAAGGTCGAACAGTTTCTGACCATCAACCAGCGCGACTCGCAACTCCTCTTGCTGAGTTGCATTGACGAGCATTCTCTTCATTTGAATTGGACCCTAATGACTTCTGTCGGGCCAACTCGATTCGAACGGCGGATATCCTTACGGACGGCACTGCAGACAACCGCGCGACGCGGAGGGGCATGCCGTGAGGCCAAAGTTTTTGAGGGAGACGTGTATTCACGTTGTATGTCCACCCCATGATGGGGCGGAGCGCCAAAACCCTTTGAGCTACTTCACCGACGGTGCGCGAGATGCGTCTTTTGGACGAGCATTTCAGCGCGACGATTCAAGTCGGCCTTCGAGCGATGGCCCCGTTGTCGGGGACCAACTAACATGCGGCGCGTTCGAGTCGTCTTATTACAGAGTGCGATCGGCGGTGCCGCGGCATTGCGTCGTCACACACAAGCTGGGGACGACGACGGCGCGAATCATAGCCCGAGACCTTAGTGAAAACAAGACGTTACGAAACCCCTGTGGCGCCGGCGCCGCAAAGTCCCCCGAAGCACTCCACTGCACCGACCAAAGTCCAACAGGTGGAAGCGGGCGAGCAGGGGGCGGGGCAGCGGCTCGACAACTTTCTGGTCCGAATCCTCAAGGATGTACCGAAGACGCATATTTTCCGGCTGATTCGCAAAGGCGAGGTGCGTGTGAACGGCAAACGCGCCAAACCCGAGGTGCGGTTGCTGGCAAGCGACATCGTGCGCGTGCCACCCGTGCGCCTGGGGGCCGCCGCGCCGCCCCGCCGCGCACCCCCGGCAATGGTCGACGGGCTCACCGGCGCCATCGTGTTCGAGGATCCGCGGTTGCTCGTCATCAACAAGCCCGCCGGGGTCGCCGTGCACGGCGGCAGCGGCGTGAGCTTCGGGGTCATCGAGGCGCTGCGCGCCGCGCGGCCGGATGAAACCCTCGAGCTGGTGCATCGCATCGATCGTGACACCAGCGGAATCCTGCTCATCGCGCGCAAGCCTGCGGCATTGCGGATGCTGCATGCGCTGATGCGCGACGGGGAGGTGGAGAAGCGTTATCTGGCGCTCGTGAAGGGCAAGTGGGAATTGGGAAAGAAGCGCATCGACGCGCCATTGCGCACCGACATCCGCGTCGGCGGCGAGCGCACGGTGAAGGCGCACAGCACGGGTAAGGAAGCGGTGAGCGTATTCACGCCAGTGCAGTTCTTCGGCAAGCGCGCCTCGCTCGTGGAGGTCGCGCTCGAAACCGGCCGCACCCACCAGATTCGCGTGCATGCGACGCATGCCGGCTATCCGCTGGCCGGCGACGAAAAATATGGGGAAGCTGAATTCAACGCGACCATGCACGCCCTCGGACTCAAGCGCATGTTCCTGCATGCTCACCACGTGAGTTTCATATGGCCGGACACCGGCATGGGATTCAGCGTGAGCGCGCCGCTGCCACCCGATCTTGCCGCGGTCGTTGATACGCTCAACGCACCGCGAGAGAAAAAATCTAGTTAGGGGACGGCGAAGCCGACGGCGCGCAGGGCTCCCGCCAGCCAAATGAGCGGCAGCCCGACGATCGCTGTCGGGTCTTCGGTGTCGATGCGCTCGAAAAGCACGATGCCGAGTGCCTCGGCCTTGAAGCCGCCGGCGCAATCGAACGGTTTCTCGCGCTCGATGTAGCGATCGATTTCCGCATCCGCGAGCGGCCGCAGTTTCACCGCGGTGGTATCCACGTGGGAGAGCTTCACGCCGGTATCCAGGCAACGCACCGTGCAGGCCGTATAGAACTCAGCCGTCGATCCCGACAGCAGCTTCAGCTGCTCACGACAGTTGGCCTCGTTACCGGGCTTGTTGAGTATCGTGGTGGCTGTCGCCGGCACCTGGTCGCCACCGATGACGATGGCGCCGGGGAATTTCGCCGCCACGGCCTCCGCCTTGGCCTCCGACAGCCGGAAAGCCCGTCCGCGGGGCGTTTCGCCGTGCCGTTCGTTTTCGTCCACGGCCGGATCCTGGGCCGTGAAATCCAGCCCGAAACGCGTGAGGAGGCCGGCGCGGTATCGGGACGTGGAGGCGAGGATCAGCGGCCGCGTGGGCGCATTGGGGCTCATAAAAACAAGGGCTTAGGGTTAATGTTGTTTTGACTTGGCGGGACGCGGTCCCTATCATACGCGCCCCATGTCACTGGGCTGGTCCCGACGCGCTCCCGTCGACTCCTTGGTAGGTACCGAAGCAGCGATCGACTTTACGATTCCGCTCGCTGAGTTGCCCCGGGTTTCGCATGAGTTGTCGACGACCGACGGAGAGGCGCGCGGCAACGTGCGCTTCTCGCGACAGGCCGGGTACGCGGTCGCTGATCTCGATGTGAGCGCGCAGCCCGAAGTGGTTTGTCAGCGCTGCATGCAGGCGATGCGCTGGCCGATCAACGTGAAGTCGCGTGTCGCGCTGGTCAGCGATTACGACGCGGCTGACCGGGTGCCAGAGGGCCTGGAAGTATTTCTGGTCGAGGCCGATAGCGTCAGCGTTCGCGACCTCGTCGATGAAGAGATCTTGCTGGCGATGCCGAACGTGGCGCGTCACGCGGAAGGAAGCGAGTGTGCGGGCGGCACGATGCGGCTGCCCGGACACGAGGTTGAAGCTGAAGAGGCTGCCGACGCACAGGTTCAAAAACCGTTTGCACAGTTGGGCGAACTGTTGAAACGCAAGTAGTAGTCGCCCAAGAGGATTGGTTCCATGGCCGTTCAGAAAAGTCGCAAAACCCCGTCGAAGCGCGGTATGCATCGTTCGCACGACGCGCTCGCGAAGCCCGCGTTGTCCGTCGACCCGCAGTCGGGTGAAACCCATCTGCGTCACCGCATCACCCCCGACGGTTTTTATCGCGGCAAACGCGTCATCGAAAAACCGGCCGAAGTCGAGACCGAAGAATAGTTGCGGAGCGGGGCTTCAGCTCCGCTCGTAACGCATGCCGTCGGTCGCCGTCGATGTGATGAGTGGCGACAGCGGTGCGCCGGAGTGCATACCCGGTGCGCTGCACGCACTCGTCACTGATCCCGCCCTCGAGCTGATCCTCGTGGGCGACCCCTCCGTCATCGAACCTGCGCTGGTACCCCTGCCGGCGGGATTGCGCGCGCGCGTGTCGGTTCACCCTGCCGCGACGATCGTCGGCATGTCCGAGCATCCGCGCGAGGCGATTCGCCGCCGCAAAGATTCCTCGATGCGCATCGCCATCGACCTGGTGAAGCAAGGCCGCGCCGGCGCCATGGTGAGCGCCGGCAACACCGGCGCGCTCACCGCCATGGCGCATTTCGTGCTCAAGACCGTAGGGTCGGTAGAGCGTGCGCCGATCATGTCGTCGGTGCCGGCACGCAATGGCGGGCACACGCACATCCTCGATCTCGGTGCGAATACCAAGGCCACCGCGCTGCAGCTGGCGCAGTTTGCCACCATGGGCTCGATCGTCGCGCGCGACGTCTTCGGTATTGCCAATCCGCGCGTCGGGCTGCTCAACATCGGTGAGGAAGACACCAAGGGTCATGAGCTCGTGCAGGATGCCCACGAGCTGATCCGCGCGAGCGGCGTCAACTATCTCGGCTTCGTCGAGGGTAACCACATCTTCGATGAGAACGTCGACGTGGTGGTTACCGATGGATTCACCGGCAACGTTGCGTTGAAGGCGATGGAAGGTCTCGCCAAACTCATCACCGAACAGCTGCGCACGGAATTCTCGCGCAACACGACCAGCAAGATATCCGGGTTGCTAGCCCGCCCGGTCCTGCGGCGCGTCGGTGAAAAACTGGACCCGCGCCGCTACAACGGCGCCTGCATGGTCGGACTGACCGCAGTCGTGGTAAAAAGCCACGGCAGCGCGGACCGCGTCGCATTCGCCCAGGCCGTGGCAACGGCCGCCACCGCGATGCGCCGGGGTCTGCCCGAGGCGATTGCGAGTGCCCTGGCGAAAGCGCGCTCGCCCGACAACGCGCAGAAATAAAAGGGGCAGCATGTATTCACGTATCGCCGGCACAGGGTCCTACCTTCCGGAAAAGATCGTCACGAATTTCGATCTCGAAAAGAAGATGGAAACCACCGACGAGTGGATCCGCACGCGCACCGGCATCGAACGCCGCCATATCGCGGCCGACGGCCAAACTACCGTCGACCTGGGCGAAGCCGCGGCGCGCCGCGCCATCGAGGCCGCGGGCGTCACCCCGGCCGAAATCGATTTCATCGTCTTCGGGACCACCACGCCGGACCTGGTATTCCCGAATTGCGGCACGCTGCTGCAGGCGCGCCTCGGTGCGCGCGGTTGCCCCGCGTTCTCCGTGGAGACCGCGTGCAGCGGGTTCATATACGCGCTGTCCATTGCCGACAAGTTCGTGAAGGCCGGGGAGGCCAAGTGCGCCCTGGTGGTGGGCGCCGAGACTCTCTCGCGCATCACCAACTGGTCGGATCGAAATACCGCCGTGTTGTTTGGCGACGGCGCGGGTGCCGTGGTGATCAAGCCCTCGGCGGAGCCCGGCATCATGAGCACGCACCTGCATTCCGACGGTGCCTACAAGGACCTGCTGTACGTCGACAGCGGTGTATCCAAGGGCTTTGCCATCGATCCAAAGACCAACAAGGTCGACATCGGCATCAGGATGGCCGGCAGCGAAGTATTCAAGGTCGCCGTCACCAAACTGGGTGGCGCGGTCGACGAAGCGCTCGCGCACAATGGCCTGGAGAAATCCGCGGTCAACTGGTTGATTCCGCACCAGGCCAACATCCGCATCATCGGCGCGATGGCCAAGCGGCTGGAGCTGCCCATGGAACGGGTCATCGTCACGGTGCAGGACCACGGCAACACCTCGACCGCCTCGGTGCCCTTGGCGCTGGATACCGGTGTGCGCGACGGCCGTGTGAAGCGGGGCGATCTGCTGTTGCTGGAAGCCTTTGGTGGCGGCTTCACTTGGGGCTCGGCGCTGATCCGCTACTAGGCGGCCTTACACCTTGCCGTCGGATGCGGCCCACCGGGCCGCAATTGCCTATCTACTACCGATCTTGGCCATCTCGCGCTCGAGGTCGTTGAGCAGCGATTGCACGTCTTCGTGGGCACCCGGCTCGGCTTCGTCCATCAAGATCGCGCCGTCTTCATCGAGCTCGACCTTGGTGATGCCGGGATTGTCCTTCTCGAGGGCCTCGAGCAGGTTCATGGTTTTCTGATGCTCCTGCAGCAGCTTGCGGCTCTGCGCCACGAGCTTCTTGTGCTGCAGCCCCTGCAGGATCGTCATCTGCAGCTCTTTGGGATGGCACGGCTTGAGCAGGAAGCGGTACACCTCACCCTCGTTGATGGCGCGCACCGCGGCTTCCAGGTCCGCCTGGCCGGACAGGATCATGCGGATGGTGTTGGGCCACTTCTTGCGCACTTCGGTGAGGAACTGGCTGCCGGTCATGCCCGGCATGCGTTCGTCGGATACCACCACGTCGATGTCGTTGCCGGCGAGAATCATGAGCCCCTGCTGCGCGGAGTCGGCGGTGAAGATGTCGAACTGCGAGCGATCGAGGCTGCGTACCAGCGCCGAAGTGAGGTTGGGCTCGTCGTCGACCAGCAGTAGTTTGCTCTTTTCCATAAAGGTACCTTTAATCCCGCACCAGGACGGATACCCGGATGGGCTCCGCGACTCCGACGCCGCTGGCGATGGTGCGTAGTCGCCCCAGCAATGAACCTGTGATTTCCACGCCTTTCGGCACCAGTCGAATGCCCTTCGCGGAGAGCACATCGGCCTCGAAGACCATGCCCACCGCGAGATTGTTGACGCTCACGGACCGCGATTCCCGGCGGCCGCCAGCAGCAACCGGCGCCTTCATCATTGCTTCGGTGATGGCCGGCGGCAGGTGCGGGACGAGCTGGCGGATCTGCTGCGCGGCAGCCTGTGCCGAGCGTCCCTGGTTGACCAGCTGGTCGAAGCGCACCGCGGACCAGAGGATGGCCGCGCCGAGATGTTGCGGGTTCATGTTGGCGAAATCGTTGCCCATGACGTCCTTGCCTGGCGCGCGCAGCTGGCCAGCAACCATGCCGGCGACGTCCTCGAGACGGGGAATCTGTCCTAACAACTTTCCGGCGACTTCCGGATGTGATTCGTACAGCTTGTTTTCTTCTTCGCTGAGCGGCTGGCCGCCGTAGACCTTGGCGAGCGTCTCGGCCGGAAGAGTGATGCAGCCGACCTGCGACAACATCGACGCCAGACGATACTTCCACGCGCCCTGCAGCTTGAGCGCGGCGCTCGCCGTCTCGGCGTATTTCTCGATCTGCGATGCACGCTGCTGCGCTGCCGGGTTGATGAGGCCCAGCACCTCGACCAGAACCTTCACGGTGGCATTGAGCGTGTTTTCGAGCAGGTTTCTTTCGGCGTTGACCAGGTTGTATTGATCGATGCCGCAGTTGATCGACTGGATCAGCTTCTCCGTATCGCAGGGTTTCATCAGGAAACGGAAGATGTGGCCTTCGTTGACGGCGGCCACGGTCGAATCGAGGTCCGCCTGTCCCGAAAGGACCATGCGCACGGTATCGGGCGCGATCTCGTTGACCTTGGCGAGGAAGCGCGCGCCATTCATCTCCGGCATGCGCATGTCGGAAACCACCACGGCGAACGGCCCCTTGGATTCGATCAACGCTAGCCCGGCGACGGCGCCAGTCGCCGTCTCGACGTCGAGACGGTTGCGCAACTGGCGGCGAATCCCGTCCAGTACCAGCGGCTCGTCGTCGACAAACAGGACCCTCTTGCTCATGAATGCGTTCCTTGCAGCGTGGGGGCGCAGGCTTCGCGCCACTCATTCCATTTCTCGAGGCGGTGGTGCGCTTCGAGATAGACCAGGTTCAGGCCAAGCTCGGGTGAACGCGCGTCTTCGATGTCGGGGCGATGCGCGAGGCGATCCGCCACGTGCACGATGCCCGGCAGGCCGAACTTGGGGTTGGGCGACTGCGAAGGGTCTTCGTGATAGGCGATCGCTTCGGCAATCGTGTTAGGCAGGCCCCACAGGCCCACGAGGTACGCACCCACGTCGGTGTGCGCGGCGCGCAGTTCGAGCATTTCGATCTGCTGCAGGTCGCCGGGCCGGTCACCCGCGTGCTTGAGCACTTTCGCGTACTGCTCGGGCAGGCCCATGGCGAGCACCAGCTTGCCGATGTCGTGCAGCATGCCGGCGAGGAATGCGGCCGCGACCTGCTCGCGGTCCAGTTGTTCGGCGATGGCGATGCGATGCGCGGCGGCGGCCGTGGTCACGCTGTGGTGCCACAACGCTTCCATGCTGAATCCTTCCACCTTGGGCGGATCGCAGTCGGAAAAGATGCCCTGGCCCAGCACCAGCGCCATGATGCGATCGAGACCGAGCAGCGCGCCGGCGCGGCCGACGTCGGCGACCGGCTTCTGCAGGCCGAAGTAGGCGGAGTTGACGAGCTTGAGCAGTCTTGCGGTCATCGACGGATCGGTGGCGATGACCGCTGAAACGTCTTCGATGCTGGAGTTCGGCTGACGCAGCGTCTCGACGAGCTTCTGGTAGGTGGCCGGCAGCGTCGGTAGTTTGTTGATGCGCGCCACCAGCGCCTTGACGGACTCACTGCCGGCGAGGTCGCGCAATGCAAAAGCGCGCGAGATCGTGCCCTGCAGGATTTCCGCATCGCACGGCTTGGAGAGGAACTGGTGCGAAACACCGAGCGCTTTCATGACCGATTCCGTCTCGGCCTGACCCGAGAGGATGAGGCGGATGGTGTCGGGATACTCCCGTTGAACAACCTCCAGGAGCTCGGCGCCGTTCATGCCCGGCATGCGCATGTCGGTGACCACGACTTCGCAGGGCTCGGCCTTCAACGCTTCGAGCGCGGCCTGCGCGCTGCCGACGAAAGTCATCTGCCACTCGTTGCGCTTGGGCCGCAGCATGCGCTTCAAGCCTTCGAGCACTCGCGGTTCGTCGTCGACGAAGATGACGCGAATCGCGTTCAAGCGGCGGCTCCAGCCGCGGACTCGGGCTCCGCCTTGGCGCCGCCTATCGGCAGCCGGATCGTGAACGTGGTGCCGGCGCCTGGGGCGCTCGCCACCTTGATGGTGCCGCCGTGCTTGTCGACGATCACGTTGTGGGCGATCGCCAGGCCCTGGCCGGTGCCCTTGCCCACTTCCTTGGTCGTGAAGAACGGGTCGAAGATGCGCTGCTGGACGTGCGCCGGCATGCCTGAGCCGGAGTCGCTGATGTCGACGATGACGAATTCACCATCGGCGCGGGTGCGCACGGTGATCTTTCCCTTGCCATTGCCGCCGTCGCCCACCACGTCGGTGATGGCGTGCGCGGCGTTGACGATCATGTTGAGCACGACCTGGTTGAACTCGGCCGGTGAGCAATGCACCGAGGGCAGGTTCGCGTCGAGATCCATCTCGATCTCGGCGACGTATTTCCACTCGTTGCTGGCGACGGTAATCGTGCTCTGGATGGCGCGGTTGAGATCCGTGGCGGTCTTCTCACGCGCCGGATGCGAGAACTCTTTCATCGCGCGCACGATCTTGGCGACGCGATCCACGCCTTCGAGCGATTGATTGAGCGCGCGCGGAATTTCTTCCTTGAGGTAGTCGAAGTCCGCTTCGCCGATGAGCTTGCTGGCCGGCTCGCCGCCCACCTTCACGAGCTCCGCGAGCAGCGTGTCGAGCTCGCCGAACGATTCCTTGAGGAAGCGCAGGTTGTCGCCCACGTATTGGGTCGGCGTGTTGATTTCGTGGGCGATGCCCGCGGCCAGCTGGCCGATGGCCTCGAGCTTCTGCGCCTGGCGCAGGTTGTCCTCGAGCCGATCGCGTTCTTCCAGGGTCTGCTTGAGCATCGAGATGTCGGCAAGGCAACCTTCCCAGCCGGCGAAGGCCTGCGAGGCGTCGTACAGCGGAGCCGTATTGATCAATACGTGCAACTGGTTGCCCTTGCAGTCCTGGATCGAGGTCTCCCAGCCCTCGACCATGCGCTGGCGCGACAACAGGTCGAGAAAATGCGCGCGCTTGCCGGGCTCGAACAACAGGTCGAGGAAATTGACCTTGTCGAGCGGCATGCCCTGGCACGACAGCAGCTTCATGCAGGCGGCGTTCGCGGTCTTGAGAACGCCATCGTGATTCGCGGTGAACAGCGCGACCGGCACGTTGTTGAACAGGTCCTGGTAACGGCGCGTGGCGCGCACGAGGTCGCGGTGGAAATTGTTGCGCTCGACCGAATAGGAAACGATGCGCGAGAGCATGCCGGCGTTGACGCGGCGTTTCTCGAGATAGTCCTGCGCCCCTTCGCGCACGGCGACGAGGCCTTGCTTGTAGTCGTCGGACCCGGTGAGAACAATGATGGGCGTGAGGTCGGCCACGGCGCGCAACGCGCGCAGCGCCTGCAGTCCGGTCGCGTCGGGCAATCCGAGGTCGAGCAGTACCAGGTCGTATTCGACAGTCTGCAGCCGCTGGATGGCCTCGCTGGCGGTCTGTACCCAGTCGCTGGTGACTTGATTGAGCCCGGCATCCTTGAGGTGACGCTCCACCACGCGGGCATCGGCCGGGTTGTCCTCGACTAACAACAACCGGATGTTTCTGATATCGAATTCGTTGGTGCTCATCGGCGCGCTTTTTTTTACCAAGAGTTACGGGACAACTATCCTCGAAGGTGGCGCGTACATCTCGGCACTACGCCACACGTTGTCATATCGGCGTCCGCAGCCATTTCCTTAAGAAACGGCGCAGGATTGCCGCCGGTACGACCCGCATCACATATCGGCCCCGAAACGTACGCCTAAACCTTACGGGCGCCGGAAATGCGTGGCCGCGCACAAAGATTTCAGGCGGCGCCATCCAGACTCGCTCCGGATTGCCGATTCTTTAACGCAGCCCCCTATGACGACCCTCGTTGAAAAAATCCTCACCGGTCTTGCACCCGATACGGGCGGGGCCGGCGAGCTGTTCGACCTGCACCCGGCGCCCTCATTGTTGTTGACGCGCAGCGGAGTCATCTCCGCCGCGAACGACGCTGCACTGCGATTGTTCCGTTGTGACGTGCCGTCGCTGGTGGGCAGCGCGATGGTCGGGTTGTTTCCGGAGCTCGGCCGCGGACTCGCCGATATCCGCGCGCGCACCAATCACGCCCGCGTCGCGGTGCGCCGTCCAGACGCCAGCAACTTCATCGCGCGCGTGCATCTCGCTCCGCTCGCCGCGGAGGCCGATGCGACCCTGCTGGTCACGCTGGAAGACCTCACGGAATTCGAGGATGCCATCGCCGCGAACAACAAGGAGCTCGAGTCGTTCATGTCGGTGGCCGGCCACGATCTGCGAGGGCCCTTACGGATTCTCAAAGGATTCGCCGACGCGCTCGAAGACGAATGCGGCGCGGTGATCAATGAAGAGGGCCGCGGCTTTCTCAAGGAGATCCTCAAAGCGGGCGATCGCATGGAAGGGCTGATCGAAGGGATGCTGACGCTGTCGCGCGCCGGCCGCGCGGAGATGAACTGCGAACCCCTCGATCTATCTACGCTGGTCGATCTGGTGACGTATGAGTTGCGTCACGGCAAGAACGAACGCGATGTCGAATTTCAGGGTGAGGCCGGCATCAGCGTCTGGGGCGATGTGCGTCTGATGATGACCGTGCTGCGCACGCTGCTAGGCAACGCCTGGAAATACACCAGCCACAACGATCGACCGGCGGTACGCTGCTACACCGAAGAGCGCGATGGAAAACGCTGGGTTTGCGTCGGCGACAACGGCGCCGGCTTCGACATGGCGCACGCTGGCCGCCTGTTCAAACCATTCACGCGGCTCCACCGCCAGGACGAGTTCATGGGCTACGGGCTGGGACTCGCCACTGTGTATCGCATCGTGAAACGGCACGGCGGGGATATCGAAGCCCAGGCCGCGGTCGGGCAGGGCACCACCATCCGCTTCTGGCTCAAGCCTGCGCCGCACTGAGACGTGGTCAGCCAGCGTCAGTACTGCCGCCGGGCAATGCTCCGCGTGAATCGGCAGGCAAGCGGCGTTACCGGCGCAGTGTCTGCAACCACGGCGCCGTGGTGCTCCAGAAGATGATGTCCACGCCCAGATAGTTTTCCGCAAAAGCCACGAACTCTTCGCGCGTGAAAGGCTGGGTCGTTTCAGGGTTGGTGTAGGTGAGAGTCGGTGGCTGCACCGCCATCGCCACGAGATTCAAGCGCCCCTTGTACTGGTTGAAGAACGGATAGGAGTTCTTCATCTGCGCCTTCTTATTCGGCACGATGTCCGGGCCGCCGAGGCCGATCGCGTTGGCGTGCGCGAACTCGAACGTGCGCGACATGAACTTCTTGTCGTTGTTCCATTCGCAGGGCCAGAAGTTGGCGTACAGCACCACATGTGATTTCGAGAACACCTTTCTGGCGAACGCAATGTTCTCGAGCTCGGCGGCGAAGTAGCTGTCGCAGGTGAACCCTGTCTTGTCGCGCTCGACGTCGACGCCCACGGCCGTTTCCGGAAGGTTCACGCCGAAGACACGGCCGTCGAATTTCCGGGCCAGCGCCTGCAGGAGGCTCTGGTAACGCTTCCTGACTTCTGGATTCCATTGTTGCGCGACCCAGCCGTGGCCCTCGGGCTTGTTCTCCCCGGGATTGTCGACCTGCGCCACGAGTCCACCGCCGAACTGCGGCTCTTCCAGGAGGTATCGGGGCACGTTGCGATGCTGGATCTCGAAGAAACGATCCTGGATCTGGATGAACAGCTTCTTGTTCAAGCCCTCGAGCAGCGCGAGATCCTTCTCGACCTGCTCGAAGTCGTACACACCCTTGGCCGTTTCCAGTGATTTCCAGCTGTAGACGATCTGGGCTCCGCCGATGTCAGGTCGCTCGAGCAGCGGAGTGAGTCGCACGAGTTCATCGGAGTCGGTAAACAGGAAGTTCAGTGGCGCGGCGCCGGTTGCGGTTGCGGACAGCATGCCGAACGCCAGGCAACTCATGAGCATCGATCGTGCCGGGTTCATGGGGATTTTCATCGCGTCACGCTCGCTTACGAACAGTGGGGGCAAAAAAAACGCCGCGCAAATGCGCGGCGTTTTTGCAGAGCAAAGGTCTTTCCGAAGAAAGAACTGCCCTTACTTCGAGATCGAACGACGGAACATCCGGTCGATCTTCTCGTTGGTCGCATCGCAGCAGGACTGCGACGCTTGCGCGGCGGCCAGTGCCTGGTTGGCGGCGCTCTGTGCACCGCTCGCGGTCGAAGAAGCAGACTGGGCAGCGGCATTCGCGGCATCAGCGGAGCTCTTCGCAGCGGCGAGATCGGCGGTGAGACGGCTCACCTGCTGTTTGAGATTGTCGACGTCGGCTTGCAGAGGCTTGAGGTCCTGGCAGCCGGCCAACATGGTGAACGCTGCAACGGCAGCAACCTTGATAATCGCACTCTTCATAACGAACAATCCCCTTATTGGTGGTTGAGCAAGTCAGCTTCGCCATCAACTCGCATCGAATGCGATCTGAGTGAAGGTAGACGTCTATTAGGCGGGCGCTACTGCAACAAACCCGCGCCTCGTTTGCAACTGAAATTTATTTCGTGTCGGCCTGTGGCGACAATCGCAGGTTGTCAGCTATTAGGGCTGCTAACACTCTTTGACAGGCCATCGCGCAAGATCTCGCGCGCCGCGTTGTGTCCGGGAATTCCAGTGACTCCTCCACCGGGATGTGCGCCGGAGCCGCACAAGTACAGGCTTTTCAGCGGTGTGCGGTAATCGCCGTAACCTAACATCGGACGCGCGGCCCACAATTGATCGAGGCCTAGCGCGCCGTGGAAAATATCGCCACCTGCTAGGCCGAGCTTTTCCTCGAGATCGAGCGGGCTCAGCGCCGAATGTCCGAGCACGCTCGCACGAAAGTTGGGCGCGTACGATTCCACTGTCGCAAAGATGAGGTCTATGGCACGCGAGGTTTCCTGACGCCAGTCGCGGCCGCCCGGCAATTTGTAGGAGAAATGCTGACAGAACAAGGAGGCGACGTGGGCTCCCGCGGGGGCGAGCGTTGTGTCAAGCGTCGATGGAATCAGCATCTCGACGATCGGTTTTTGCGACATTCCGTACAGGCGCGCTTCGGCGAATGCGTGGTCCATGTATTCGAGCGAAGGCGCGAGAATGATTCCGGATCCAAGATGCGCGCCACCGTCGTCGGGCGGCGCAGCAGTGAATTTCGGCAGCTCGGACAGCGCCACGTTCATGCGGAAAGTGGCTGAACCGACGCGCAGCCGCTCGATGCGCGCGCGGAATTCCGCCGGCAGGTCGGCATCCGCCAATAGTTTGAGGAAGAGCGGCTTCGGTCCGAGGTTGGCGGCGACCGCGTTGCCCTGGATGACGCGGCCATCTTCGAGCTCGATGCCGGTGGCGCGCCCTTTCTCCACGACGATGCGTTTTACGGGCGCGTCGGTCTCGAGCGTGACGCCGAGGCGGCGCGCCTCCGTTGCCATTGCCTGGGTGATGGCACCCATGCCGCCCACCGCGTGTCCCCAGACACCGGTCTTGCCGTTAACTTCGCCGAATACATGGTGCAGCAGCACATAGGCGCTGCCGGGCGTATAGGGGCTCGCGTAACTGCCCACCACCGCGTCGAAGCCGTACAGCGCCTTCACGGCGTCAGACTCGAACCAGTGGTCTAACAAGTCGCCGGCGCTGCGCGTGAAGAGCTCGTGGATGTCGCGCTGCACACTGACGTCGAGCTTGCGGAACTGGCGGCCCATCTTGAGCGCGCCCCACAGATCGCGCAGCCGGTGCGGATCCGCCGGCGGCGTTTCGAGCAGCTGGGAGCGCAGCAGGGTGACCGCCGCGTCGAGCATCTTGTAATAGGCCGGCAGCCGTTCGGCGTCGCGTGCGGAGAAGCTGCGCACCGACGCCGCCGTACGGGCGCTGTCCGGGCCGGCCGTGAGTGCGCGGCCATCGGGAAGGGGCAGGAAGTTCTGCATGGGCCGCTCGAGGACTTTCAGGCCATGCTCCACGAGTCGCAGGTCGCGGATCACTTTGGGGTTGAGCAGGCTGACCGTGTAGCTCGCGGTGGAATTGCGGAACCCGGGGTGGAATTCCTCGGTGACCGCGGCACCACCCAGGATGCCGCGGCGCTCGAAGACACCGACGGAAAGTCCTGATTTGGCAAGGTAGCAGGCGCACGTGAGGCCGTTGTGGCCGCCTCCCACGATGACCACGTCGTAGCGGGTTTTTGGGCTTGACCTGGATATATTCACAGTGTACAAATCCTCAGCCCTGATTCTTCTTTAAAGGAATCCGTCATGTCCGATCTCACCCCACGCCAAACCGAAATCCTGCGTCTCATCCAGCGTGCCATCAACGAAACCGGCATGCCTCCTACGCGGGCGGAAATCGCCGGCGAGCTCGGTTTCAAGTCCCCCAATGCCGCCGAAGAGCACCTGCGCGCGCTCGCGCGCAAGGGTGTCATCGCGCTCGTGCCTGGCGCGTCCCGTGGCATCAAGCTCATGGACACCATGCGCGAGCAAATGGGTCTGCCGCTCATCGGCCGCGTCGCCGCGGGGCGTCCCATTCTTGCCGAAGAGAATATCGAATCCCGGCTCGACATCGATCCCGGAATTTTTCAACCCAAACCACATTACCTGCTCAAGGTAGTCGGCATGTCCATGAAAGACGCCGGCATCCTCGATGGCGACCTGGTGGCGGTGCATCGTACGCCCGAAGTGCGCAACCGGCAGATCATCGTGGCACGCCTGGAAAACGAAGTGACCGTGAAACGCTACAAACAAGATGGCGCGGTGGTGTGGCTGCTGCCGGAAAACCCCGACTTCGAACCCATCCGCGTCAACATCAAGGAAGACCCGCTCATCATCGAAGGCGTGGTGGTGGGCGTTCTGCGGCGGGGCGATCTTGCGAAGAAGGGCCTTTCCTGAGGCGAAGGCTGAGGTGATCCTGTGTTGTTAGGACTGCGTTCCGCTTTTTGTTACGTCGATGACATGGCCGCGGCCAAGCTCTGGTACACGAAAGTGCTGGGTTTCGCGCCTTACTTCGACCAGCCGTTCTACGTAGGTTTCAATGTCGGTGGTTTCGAGCTGGGCCTGGTGCCGAAGGGTGCTCCCATGCACGACGTGCCGGCGAAAGGTGCTTATTGGGGCGTGAAGGACATCAACGCCGCTTATGCGCGTCTGATCGAGCTTGGGGCCGAGCCGCGCCTGGAGGTCAAGGATGTGGGTGACGGCATCAGCGTGGCCGACGTGCTCGATCCGTGGGGCAATGTGTTCGGCATCATCGAAAACCCCACTTTCACGTTGTCCGGGGGCGCGTTGTCCGAGGGGAAGGCCCCCGCATGAAACGCGCTGCCGGAAGTTTTGAAGTCACCTTGCAGCCTCTGGCCAATACCGAGGTATCGGCCGATCCCATGCTGGGACGTTTCCTGCTCACCAAGAAGTTCAGCGGCGATCTCGAAGGTTCGGCTTGCGGGCACATGTTGTCCGCCGGCACGTCCATCAAAGGCTCCGCAGGTTATGTGGCCATCGATCAGGTCACCGCCACGCTCGAGGGACGCACGGGCGGGTTTGTACTGCAGCACTCCGGAAGCATGAAGCGCGGTGTCCCAACGCTCTCGGTCATGGTGGTGCCCGATTCGGGAACGGGCGAGCTTGCGGGGCTTACCGGCACGCTCAGCATCAACATCGTCGATGGCAAGCACTTTTACGATTTTCTTTATTCGTTCCCTGCGAGCTGATGCCGACACTTTTTCCATGCCAGAAGCCCACGAAAAGCAATTGGAAGAGTTGCTCGCCCACCCGTCGGTATGGCGCGGGCGCAGCCGCGCCGCGGTGGAGACTTTTCCCACCGGTTTCGCCGCGCTCGATGCGGGGTTGCCCGGTGGTGGCTGGCCGCGTCACGGCCTCATAGAAATCCTCACGCCGCACCCCGGGGTCGGCGAGCTCTATCTACTGCTTCCCGCGCTGGCCGCGCGGTCGCAGCTCACGCCGCCGCGCTGGTGCACCTGGGTGTCGCCGCCGCATGAACCCTTCGCGCCGGCGCTCGCGGCGCATGGCGTGGCGCTCGACCGCATGCTCATCGTGCGCACGCCTTTAGCCGCTACCGCGGCGAAGACCTTTCCAACGCCGCCCCTTCTTTTGAAAGAAGGGGGCGGCGTACATATGGAGTTATGGGCGCTGGAGCAGGCACTGCGCTCGGGGGCATGCGAGGTGGCATTGGCCTGGCTGCCGCGCGCAAGCCCACGCGCCATCCGCCGGCTGCAACTGGCGGCGGAGCAGGGGCGCGCGCTCGGAGTGCTGTATCGCAGTCAGCGATTCGCGAGCGATCCTTCGCCGGCCATGTTGCGGGTATTGCTCGAGCCCCTGGTTTCCGCGGGCAGGCATGGTGCGCGCGTGAGTCTCATCAAGAGCCGAGGCGGCAGCCGCGAGCCTATCGAGCTCGAATGGCCCCGCGCCGCGGCGTGAGTAACTGCTGCTCATGCGACAGCGTTCCAGGAAATTACTTTTTGAACCGGGGGATGTGAGTGCGACGCCGTCCGTTTTACGGGTGCGGCCGGCGTCGCCTCCGCCCACGGGGCCGGGATCTTCCGGGCAGACCGCACTCGAGCTCGATCCACGCGAGTTATGGATCGCCGCACACGTGCCACAGCTGTCTCTGCTGGCGCTGCCGGAAACCACCGGTCTCGCACCGCTCGTGGTGATCGATGAAGCCCGCACTCCACGTATCGTCGATGCGGATGCGAAAGCGCAGGCGGGGGGTGTACGTGTCGGCATGACGCTGGGTGCGGCGTTCGCGGCCGTGCCGCATCTCGACGCACGCACGCGTGATCCGGCGCGCGAGCTCGCGCTCATGCAACGCCTGGCCGGTATCGCCGCCACCTTCACGCCGCAGGTGTCCATCGAAGCTCCGGATGGCCTGTTGCTCGAGATCAAATCGAGCATCCGCTTGTTCGGGGGTTTGCGTCAGTTGTGCCGGCGGCTGCGCGAAGCCTGTCTCGCGGATGCGGTGTTCACGGGCAGCGGTATACAACCGCGTTTCACGCTCGCACCCACGGCGCTGGCCGCCCTCGCGGCGGCGCGTGCCAGTGCGCGTTGCTTCATCACCGATCCGGCGGTGTTGCCGGCGCGGCTCAAGCCGCTGCCACTCACGGTGCTGCGCTGGCCCGAAGAGGCGAATACACGGCTGCTGGGCATGGGCGTGCGCACGCTCGGTGAGCTCATGCGCCTGCCACGCGCGGGGTTCGCCAAACGTTTCGGTGTCACGCAGCTTGCCGATCTCGATCGCCTGCTCGGACGGCGCGCCGATCCGCGCCGGCGGCTCAAGCGGCGCGAGCGTTATGTGGGGCGCGTCGATCTCGATCATGAAATCGACAATCACGAGCACATCCTGCGGACATTGCGTCCGTTGCTGGATGAGCTCGAACAATACCTGCGCACTCGGCAGCGGGGCATCACCGCACTGCTATGCCGCTTCCATCACTATCGCGCCGTACCCACCTCCTGCACGCTGCGGCTGGCCAATCCTGAAGCGAGCGCTGAACGGCTGCAGGCATTGCTGCGCGAGCGGCTCGCCAATCTCGCATTGCCCGAGCCGGTGCGGCGTTGCGAATTGCGAGGCGGCGCGCTCACCGAGCGCACCCTCGCGAGCCAGTCATTATGGCCGGCCGGCGTGCATGGGCACGCACCGGCGGGTGAGATGCCGGCGCTCATCGAACACTTACGCGCGCGGCTCGGCGTCGATGCGGTGTACGGCATCGGCTGTGTAGCGGAACACCGGCCCGAGAATGCCTGGTGCGTGGCCGAGCCGTTGCTGGCGCAGAACCGTGCGCCACGAGCACACACCGGTCACTCGCCGGCGCCGTTTCGGCGGCCGCCATGGCTGTTAGGCGAGCCGCAGGAGCTCGCATCACAACGCGGCCGGCCGCGCCTGCGCGGGACGCTGGAGTTGTTAGCCGGTCCGGAACGCATCGAAAGCGGCTGGTGGGATGGCGCGGACGCGCGGCGCGACTATTACTGCGCGAAAGACGTCAACGGCACGCATTTGTGGATTTACCGCGAATGCGCCGGGGCCAGAAGATGGTTCCTGCACGGAATCTTCGGATGAACGGCGAGATTCAGGCTCACGCGGCTCCGGCCTATGCGGAATTGCACTGCCTGAGCAACTTCAGCTTTCTGCGCGGGGCTTCCCATGCCGAGGAGCTGGTCGCGCAGGCCAAGGAGCTCGGCTACGCGGCGCTCGCCATCACCGACGAATGTTCGCTCGCGGGCGTGGTGCGCGCGCATTCGGCTGCCAAGAAGATCGGCGGAGTCAAACTACTGATCGGGTCGGAATTCACGCTCGAGTGCGGCCTGCGCCTGGTGGTCATCGCGCGTAATCGCGCCGGATACGGGCGGCTGTCGCGGCTCATCACGCGCGGCCGGCGCGCTGCCGCAAAAGGCAGTTACACGCTCACGCGTGCCGACGTCGATGAATTCATCGGCAACGCGGCGGCGCCGCGCGAAGGCGAAAACGTGAGTGCCGGCACGCTCGCGCTGTGGCTGCCGCCCGCAAAGCCGGATACGGGGCAGGGCGAATGGATCGCCCGGACCTTCGCCGGCCGCGCCTGGATCGCGGTGGAGCTGACGCGCGACGGTTACGATCGCGAGCATCTCGCGCATTGCCGGTTACTCGCCGCGCACCACGGTTTGCCATTGACCGCCGCCGGCGACGTGCACATGCACGTGCGCGAACGCCGCCGCCTGCAGGATGCGCTCACGGCGGTGCGCCACGGTGTCACGGTGGCGCAGGCAGGCACGCGGCTGCATCCCAATGGCGAACGCCATCTGCGCGAGCGGCCACGGCTCGAGCGGCTCTATCCACCGGCGCTGCTGGCCGAAACCGTGCAGATCGCCGCGCTCGCGAACTTCTCGCTCGATGAGCTGCGCTACGAATATCCGCACGAGCTCGTGCCAGCCGGTGAAACCGCCGCTTCGCACCTGCGCAAACTCACCGAGGCCGGGGCGCGCAAACGCTGGCCGCAAGGCGTTCCGGACGAGATGTGCGTGAGAATCGATGATGAGCTCAAACTCATCGCCGACCTCCATTACGAGCCCTACTTCCTCACGGTGCAGGACATCGTGAGCGAGGCGCGCCGGCTCAACATCCTCTGCCAGGGCCGCGGTTCGGCCGCCAACTCGGTGGTGTGCTATTCGCTGCACGTCACAGAGGTCGACCCGTCGCGCAGCCAGCTGCTCATGGAGCGGTTCATTTCGCGCGAGCGCAACGAGCCGCCGGACATCGACATCGATTTCGAGCACGAGCGGCGCGAGGAGATCATCCAGTACATCTACCGCAAGTACGGCCGCGACCGCACCGCGCTCACCGCCACGGTCATCAGCTACCGGCCGCGAAGCGCATTGCGCGACATGGCGAAAGTGATGGGCCTCGACGCGGTGCAGGCCGAGCGGCTGGCGGGCGTCATGCAGTGGTGGGATACCGCGGTCGACGAAGAGCGGGTGCGCGAGGCTGGCTTCGAACCCGGCAATCCGCAACTCAAACTACTGCTCGACCTCGCGAGCCAGCTGCAGGGGTTTCCGCGGCACCTGTCGCAACACGTCGGCGGTTTCGTGATCTCGCAGGGACTGCTCGAAGAGCTGGTGCCCATCGAAAACGCCACCATGGCCGATCGCACGGTCATCGAGTGGGACAAGGACGATCTCGATGAGCTGCGCCTGCTCAAGGTGGACGTGCTGGGTCTCGGCATGTTGTCGGCGCTGCGCCGCGGTTTCGCGCTGGTCTCGGCCTTCCGCCGCAAACCGTTCACGCTCGCCGACGTGCCCAAGGAAGACGCACGCGTCTACGAGATGATCTCGCGCGCCGACACCGTCGGCGTGTTCCAGGTCGAATCGCGCGCGCAGATGTCGATGCTGCCGCGCCTGAAACCTGCGGAGTTCTACGATCTGGTCATCGAGGTGGCCATCGTGCGTCCCGGACCCATCCAGGGCGGCATGGTGCATCCCTATCTACGCCGGCGGCAGGGCCTGGAACCGGTCACCTATCCGAGCGATGCGGTGAAAGGCGTGTTGTCGCGCACGCTCGGCGTGCCCATCTTCCAGGAGCAGGTGATGCAGCTGGCCATCGTCGCTGCCGGCTTCACGCCCGGCGAGGCCGATCAGCTGCGCCGGAGCATGGCGGCCTGGAAGCGGCGCGGCGGCCTCGGGCATTTCGAGCTGCGGCTCATCAAAGGCATGAGCGATCGCGGTTATGACGAAAGCTTCGCGCGCCAGATCTTCAGCCAGATCCAGGGCTTCGGCGAATACGGTTTTCCCGAATCGCACGCCGCGAGTTTCGCGCTGCTGGTATACAGCTCTGCCTGGCTCAAGTGTTTTGAACCCGCGGCGTTCACCTGTGCGCTCATCAACAGCCAGCCCATGGGGTTCTATGCGCCGGCGCAACTGGTGCGCGATGCGCGCGCTCACGGTGTCGAAGTGCGTCCCATCAGTGTCGGCAGCAGCACCTGGGACTGCACGCTCGAACGGCGCGCGGACGATGAGCCCGCGCTGCGGCTAGGCCTTCGGTTGGTGAAGTCGCTTGGCGAGGAAGCGGCGCAGCGCATCGCGGCGCAGCGCGGCCATGCGGCCTTCACGAGCGTGCAGGACCTCACGCGGCGCGCCAACCTGTCACGCCGCGAGCTCGAAGCGCTCGCCGATGCCGGCGCGTTACGCGAGTTGTCGGGTAACCGGCACCTGACCTTCTGGCAGGTTGCCGGCAGCGAGCAGGAGCTGCCGCTGGCGCCTGCGCCAGCGCACGCTGAAGGCACGCCTCTGCTGGCGCCACCCAGTGAGGGCCAGAACATCGCCGCCGACTATCGCACCCAGGGCCTCACGCTCGGGCGCCATCCGCTGGCGCTGCTGCGTGAACAGCTGGCCGCCACTCACGTGGTCACCGCGGCCGATCTGCGCGACCTGCCGCATGGTCGCGTGGTGCGTGTCGCCGGCATCGTCACGTCGCGCCAGCGGCCGCAGAGCGCTTCTGGCGTCATGTTCATCACGCTAGAGGATGAAACCGGCTATTTGAATCTCATCGTCTGGGAACGTGTGTGGTCACGGGCGCGACGCATCGCCAATGGTGCTCGCCTGCTCGAGGTACACGGCATGTTGCAGAAGGAGGGACTGGTGACACACGTGGTGGCGCAACGGCTGATGGATCGCACGCGCCTGCTCGGCAGCCTCGTCACGCAGTCGCGCGACTTCCGCTGAGTTGCCTCAGGTCTCGGTATCTTTCGCCGGATTCTCGCGATACCACTTCTCGATCGCCGGCATGTCCTCCTCGAACGTCCCGGGCGCGTAGAAATTGAGCACGCCCGCGCGAACCTCGCCGCGATTCTCAAAATCGTGCGTGAAACCACCCGGAATCAGCACGAAAGAACCCGCCGCAGCGTCGGTCCAGCTCCCGTCGACGAGCACACTCATGGTGCCGGCGATCACGTAGAAGATGTCGTCTTCCGGATGCGAATGCGGGCCGGGCCCCTTGGTGTGTGGCGCGAGCCACCACTCGGAGATGGAGTAACGTGCACCGGTTTCGGCGCCGTCGGCCTTGAACACTGCGCTGATGCGGCCCATGGCATACGAGCGGCCTTCGCCGGGTGCCAGCACGATGGGTTGACGGGCTTTAGGACTCGATTGGGTCATCGCGGCATCGTAGTCCGCGCGCGGCGGGCGCCGCAGGAAAATTGTCGATGTCCCGAAGCTGGCGCGGAACCCTCAGCTCAGGTTCTTCGCATTGTTCAACTTGCGCACCGCGGTGCTGTCGTCATCGATGTTGTAGTCATCGAAGTCACTGGTGAGCTCAGCGGTGTTCTTGTCTTCGAGGCGGCGCTCGAGACGGCGCCAGGGTGGATCACCCAGCTTCTGTCCGCGCTTCTTGGCGGCATCCAGATCTTTCGCGAGACGATCGAAGTCGACTTCGCTGGTGGCTTCGAAGGCGACCTCTTCTTCGTCCTCGTCGAACTCTTCTGATTCCGGTTTCTCGTTCATAACGCGGCGACCTCAGATAGGCGCGTTATAAAACGATGGACGGCGCCATGCAATGGCCAAAACCGAGAATCGATCAAGGTTCAGCGAATCAAATTGTTCATCTCGAATATCGGCATCAGCATTGCAAAAACGATGCCCATGACGAACAAACCCATCACAACTATGAGAAGTGGGCCAAGCAGGCCCACCAACGCGCCCATCATGGCGTCGAGCTCGCGTTCCTGGTTGGTGGCGGCGCGGTCCAGCATGGTGTCGAGCTCGCCGCTCGACTCGCCGGAGGAGATCAGGTGCACCGTCATGGGCGGAAATAGTTTGCTCTGCGCCAAGGACTTGCCGATGGGTGCGCCTTCGCGCACACGCGCGGCGGCGGCGTCCACCGCGTCGCGCATGGGTAGATTGGTCACCACTTCGCCGGCGATGCGCATGGCTTCGAGCACCGGCACGGCGCTGGCGGTCAGGATGCTGAACGTACGCGTGAAACGCGCGGTATTGAAGCCGCGTGCCAGCCGTCCGATGAGGGGGACGCGCAGCTGGAAACGATGGAAGCGGCGGCGGTTGGCCGGGCTCTTGAGCCAGTAGACGAACGCGACGATGGCGGCGACCGTGCCAAGGGCGACATAAATGCCCCAGTTGCGCAGGAATTCACTGACGAAGATCAGCACCTGCGTGGCGAACGGCAATTTGCCCTTGCTAGCCTCGAAGACCTCGATCACCTTCGGCACGACATACACCATCATGCCGACGACGATGCCAAGGCAGATGACCGACAGCACCACCGGATAGAGCATGGCGCCCATGACTTTCTGGCGCGTGACCTCGCGATTCTCGGTGTAGTCGGCCAGTCGTTCGAGGATGCTGTCCAGGCGGCCGGAGCTCTCGCCGGCGGAGACCGTGGAGCGGTAGATCTCGGGGAACACCTTCGGGAACTCGCCGAATCCATCCGCCAGCGTGTGACCTTCCATGACCTTGGCGCGCACGCCGAGCATGATGCTCTGCACACGAGGCTTCTCGGACTGTTGTGACACCGCCAGCAGAGCTTCCTCGAGCGGCAGCCCCGCCTTCGACAGGGTCGCGAGCTGGCGCGTGAGCAGCGACAGGTCGGAGGCGGAGACGCCGCGCCGCGTGGCGAAGCCGCGCTGGCGCTTTGCTTCGCCATGTTTGACCTCGGCGACGGCGACCGGCAGCAGTTGCCGGTCGCGCAGCAGCTGGCGCACGTGCTTGACGGTGTCGGCTTCGAGCACCCCGTTCTGTTCGCGGCCCGCAGTGTCGAGAGCGGTGTATTCGAAGGCGCCCACAGCTCGTTATCAGTCCTCGCGCGTGACGCGCAGGACTTCTTCGATGGTGGTCTCACCGCGCAGTACTTTGTCGAGGCCGTCGTCGCGGATCGACGGGGTCATCGTGCGTGCATAACGCTCGAGCTCGTGCTCGGCAGCCTCGTCGTGGATCATGGTGCGCATCTGGTCGTCGACGATGACCAGTTCATAGATTCCCGTACGGCCGCGGAAACCTCCGGCCCCGGGGCCGGGCCGGTAGATCGTGGGCGAAGGATCGTCGGGTCCGAGCCCGAGCAGGCGCCGCTCGTATTCGCCGGCCTGGAACGCCACCTTGTGGTCCGGGTTCAGCGTGCGCACCAGACGCTGCGCGACGACGCCGATGAGGCTCGAGGACAGCAGGAACGGCTCGATGCCCATGTCGCGAAGGCGCGTCAGCGCGCCCACCGCGGTGTTGGTGTGCAGCGTGGACAACACCAGGTGGCCGGTGAGCGACGCCTGCACGGCAATCTGCGCGGTCTCGAGATCGCGGATTTCACCGACCATGACCACGTCCGGATCCTGGCGAAGGATGGCGCGCAGGCCGCGCGCGAAAGTCATCTCGACCTTGGTGTTCACCTGCGTCTGGCCGATGCCATCGATGTAGTACTCGATGGGGTCCTCGACCGTCATGATGTTCTGCGTGTTGTCGTTCAGGTGCTCGAGACCTGAGTACAACGTCGTGGTCTTGCCAGACCCGGTGGGGCCCGTGACGAGAATGATGCCGTGCGGTTTGCGGAACAGCTCGGCGATGTTCGCTTCGGTCTTCGGATCCATACCGAGCGCCGACAGGTGCAGGCGGCCCGCCTGCTTGTCGAGGATACGCAGCACGACTCGTTCGCCGTGCCCGGACGGAATGGTGGACACGCGCACGTCCACCGAACGCCCGGCGATCTTCAGGCTGATGCGGCCGTCCTGCGGCAGGCGCTTCTCGGCGATGTCGAGCTTGGACATGACTTTGAGGCGCGAGACCACGAGCGGCGCGACTGCGCGCCTGCTCTGCAGGACCTCGCGCAGGACCCCGTCGACCCGGAAGCGCACCACCAGGCGGTTCTCGAACGGCTCGACGTGAATGTCGGAAGCGTTTTCCTTTACCGCCTGAGTGAGCACGGCATTGATGAGCCGGATGATGGGCGCGTCATCCTCGCTCTCGAGCAGGTCGGCCTGCTCGGGCAGGTCCTGGGCGAGATGAGCCAGGTCGGTGGATTCTTCGACGCCTTCGGCGGCTTCCATCGCGTCATTGCCGGCTTCGTAGGCTTCGCGCAGCAGCGAGTCGAACGCGGTGTCTTCGACTTTTTCGAGGCGGATCGGCACACCGAGATAGCGGCGGACTTCGGCCACCGCCAACGGCGCGGCGCCGTGACGGTAAATGCAGTCGGCGATGCCTTCGTGCACGCGCCGCACCAGCACGCCATGGCGTTTGGCGAACGCGAATCCGACGCGCTTGGGTCGAGCGGGTTCGGGCGCTGCTGCTTCGTTCATGGCTTGGGAGGCGTCGCCGCTTCCGCTTCCGCTTCTGCTTCAGACGCCGAAGACGGCGGCGTCACTGGCGCGTCTTTCGGCGGCAGCGGCGTGGGGATCGGCGGCAGCACCGGATTCGTGCTGAAAGGAAGCAGCGGCAGGATTTCGCCGCGACCGAACGACTTCTGCTGCAGGTCGCGGAGGTAGTTGTATTTGGCACCGGTCTCATAGGCGGTCTGCACGCCGTCGCTCAGAATCTTAGGGCGGATGAAAACCATGAGATTGGCTTTCTCGCGCTTGCGGTTCCTTGTCCTGAACAGCTCGCCCAGGATCGGGATGCGGCCGAGGTAAGGCACACGCTGTTCACCGCGCGTATCGGCATCGCGGATCAGGCCGCCGAGCACGACGATGCCGCCGTCTTCGATGAGCACATTGGTATTCACCGTGCGCTTGTTGGTGATCAGACTATCCGCGTCGCCGGTGGTGCCGGCGAGCTCGGAGCTCTCCAGCTCGATCTTGAGTTGCACCAGTGAGCCGGCTACCTGCGGCGTGATCTTCAGGATCGTGCCCACTTCCTGGCGCTGAATGGTCGTGAACGGGTTGACCGTGCCGCCATCGGTATTGCCGGTATTGGTGAACGAGCCGGTGGTGAACGGTACTTCCTGCGCTACCTTGAGCTCGGCTTCCTGGTTGTCCATGGTCACCGCCGACGGAGTCGCGATGACATTGGTGTTGGAATCGCCCTGGATCGCCCGCAGCATGGCGGCGAAGTTCACGCCGCTGGAGGCGATGCGCCCGATGCCGAAGGTCGTGCCGGTCTGCAAGGCAGAAGGAGCATTCGCCGGGTTATCGATACCGGCCGCGAGCTCCAAGAGATTGACGTCGCCCACCGGCTGGATGAAGCCGCCGACCGGAATGCGCGTGTCGCTGTCGTCCGACCACACCGCCCAGTTCACGCCGAGCTCGGCGTTCTTGTCCACGCGGACATCGACGATGATGGCTTCGACGAGCACCTGCATGCGGCGGATATCGAGTTTGTCGACCACGCTCATGAGCGAGCGCATGACTTTTTGCGGTGCCGTGATGACCAGCGCATTGGTCTCGGGCTCGGCCCAGATGGTGGTCGATCGATCGGCGCTGGCGGCGACGCTGCTGCCTGCGGCACCGCCGGCCGCCGGCGGTCCGCCGGAGATGGCAACGGTCGCGGCGATCTGCTCCTTCAGCTTCGTGGCGATCTTTTCCGCGTCGGCGAATAGCAGGTAACGCACCTGTGTGTCGCCACCGTTTTCGAGCGGCGTATCCAGATGCGCGATCAGCGCCTTGATGCGCAGGCGCAGCGATTTCTCGCCGCCAACCAGCACGCTGTTCGAGCGGTCGTCGGCGATCACGCGCGACGGCGATGCGCCACCGCCCTCGGCGGCCGACTGTTGCGCAAAGAAAGTGTTCACCACGCGCACCACTTCGCTGGACGAGGCGTGCTGCAGGTTGATGATGTCGACGTCGTTGTCGCCCTGCTGATCGATGCGCTGGATGATGCGCATGATGCGGTCGACGTTGGAGGCGCGATCCGAAATGATGAGGATGTTGCCGCCGGGGTAGGCGGCCAGATGCGCCGACTGCGGCTGCAAGGGCCGCAGCACCGGCACGAGTTGCGCCGCGTTGACGTTCTTCACGGCGATGATCTGCGTGACGAGCTGGTCGGAGCTGCCCCTGACCCGATCCGGAAGATCGATATTCGGCACCTGGCGCGCGTTCGCATCCGGCAGGATCTTGATGATGCCGCCCGACTCGACGGCGATGAACTGGTGTACCTGCAGCAGCGCCAGGAAGGCTTCGTAGAAGGCATCGGGCGTCATCGCCGTCTGCGACAGCATCGTCACCTGCGCCCGCACGCGCGGGTCGGGAATGATGGTTTTGCCGGTGGCCGCTGCGACCGCTTCGATGACCACGCCGATCTCGGCGTCCTTGAAGTTAGGCGTGATGCGCTGTCCGTTGGTGGCGATGTTTTGCGCGCCCACGAGGCCGGTGGCGGTAAAGGCAAACAGGGCGACGAACAAACTCACACGGAAGGGGTTTCTGGTCATTGAGATGAGTACCTTGTTATTCGTTCCCGGGCGCCGGCACCGGCTCGGCCGGGGTCTGCTCGACCGGAATGTTGCCATCGACGCCGCTGCCGAGCTGTTCGGCTTCGGCGCTCAGCTGCGCGATGTTGAGTACCAGGTCCTGCTGCCGGCCGTTCCTTGTCACGGTAACGCGGGCGTCTGTCGAGGAGCTGAGCGTGTTGAAAATCTCCTGCGCGCGATCCTTGTCATCGAGCGGGGTCCCATTGATGGCGGTGACCATGTCACCGGCGCGCAGGCCCAGGCGCGCGAAAGCCTGGCGATTGGCGCCGGGATAGACACGGAATCCTTTCATCTTGCCGCTGGCGAATACGGGCTGGGGACGCATGACCTGGCCAATGAGCCCCGGGTCGTCGCTGACCAGTCTGCGCATGCGGTCGACCATCGCTTCGTTGTTGTCGACCGCGGCCACCGGCATGGGCGGCGGAGCCGGAGCGCCGGCCGCACCACTGCCACGGCGCGGTAGAAACACGGATTCCAGCGCACCGGACCGGTCGATGATGGCCCGATCGCTGTAAACAGAGTGCAACTGCGCACCACCGGGCACCTGCTGCCCCACGGCGACAACCTTTGCCGCCTGGGCGCTCTCTCCAATGATTGCCATCCCCGTCTTCGGGTCCTCGGATGCGAGGAGTCCGGCAAGCACCAGCGGCATGCTCGACGGCGGCGCGTTCGCGGCATCGCCGCTCGCCGGCGCCGCGGCGTTTCCAAACAGGTGTGCATTGACCAGGGTGCCAATGTCGAGCTGCGCCGCGGGGGGAAGGGCGGGCGGCGGCGGCGGCCCGGCCTGGCGGCTGCGGCTGGTCATGATCACCAGGATGAACGCGAGCTGGGCGGCAAGCGCGAGCGCAAGAATGATGGTGACCACCAGAGGAGCGCGTGTGCGCAGGGTCTCGCGCAAGCGACCCCCGCCGTTTGCGCCCGGATTCCAGAAGTTTGCCGTCATTTCCATGATGATACGTTTCGCTCTACAGCAGCCTCAAGCGCTTGTTTTGTCTTGGCAAACCGACGGTGTCGGAAGCGCCCTTGTGTTGCCAATCGACGACCCCTATAAAGAGCGCCAATGCCCATTTCCGAATCCGAACGCCCCGATCACGGCGGCGCGGGCCTCGCAGTCGAAGAAGCCGAGCCCAAAACCAAGCAGCCGCCCTTATATCAGGTGGTGCTGCTGAACGACGATTACACGCCCATGGAGTTCGTCGTCGATGTCCTCGAGAAGTTCTTCCGAATGGACCGGACGACCGCGACGCGCGTCATGCTCGAAGTGCATACCCAGGGCAAAGGCATCTGTGGTGTGTTCACATATGAAATAGCGGAAACCAAAGTGGCCCTGGTGACCTCCTACGCTCGTGACCATCATCATCCACTGATGTGCACGCTCGAAGAGGCATAGTTTCAACGGTCGAGGTGTTGCAAAGGTGTTATCGCAAGAGCTCGAGTTCTGTCTGAACGACGCCTTCGCCAAGGCGCGTGAAGCTCGCCATGAATTTCTCACGGTTGAGCATCTCCTGTTGTCGATTCTCGACACCCCCAAGGTGCGCGAAATCCTGCGCGCCTGCGGCGCGGATTTGAGCCGCCTCAAGGACTCGCTCAACGAGCACCTCGATCGCACCACCCCGCGCCTGCCCAATGACGAAGACCGCGAGGTGCAGCCCACGCTCGGCTTCCAGCGTGTCCTGCAGCGCGCCGTCTTTCACGTGCAGTCCTCGGGCAAGAAAGAAGTCGGCGTCGCCAATGTGCTCATCGCCATCTTCAGCGAGAAGCAGAGCCATGCCGTCCATCTGCTGAACCGCGCCGAGGTCACGCGCCTCGACGTCGTCAATTTCGTCTCGCATGGGCTGTCGAAGATCGCCGAGGAAAAGACCTCGAAAGACGAGCCCGGCGCAGAGGGCGGTGACCGCGACGGCGAAGGCGGCAGCGCTCTCGACAAGTACACCAGCAATCTCAACCAGCTGGCGCAGGACGGCAAGATCGACCCGCTGATCGGCCGCACGCTCGAAGTCGAGCGCACCATCGAGATCCTGTGCCGCCGCCGCAAGAACAACCCGCTGTACGTGGGCGAGGCCGGCGTCGGCAAGACCGCCATTGCCGAGGGCCTGGCGCGCATGATCGTCGAGGGCAAGGTGCCCGACGTGCTGTCGGACTGCACTATCTACTCACTCGACATGGGGTCGTTGATCGCCGGCACGAAGTATCGCGGCGATTTCGAGAAGCGCCTCAAGAGCGTGATCGGCGAGCTCAAGAAGCAGCCGGGCGCCATCCTTTTCATCGACGAGATCCACACCGTGATCGGTGCCGGCGCCGCCTCGGGCGGTGTCATGGACGCCTCCAATCTCATCAAGCCGGTGCTCACCAATGGCGAGTTGCGTTGCATCGGGTCGACCACTTACCAGGAATATCGCGGCATCTTCGAGAAGGATCACGCGCTCGCGCGCCGCTTCCAGAAGATCGACGTGGTCGAGCCGTCGGTGTCGGAGACGATAGACATACTCATGGGCCTCAAGCCGCGCTTCGAGCAGCATCACGGCATCACCTATTCGACCGAGGCGATCCGCGCCGCGGCCGAGCTTGCCGCGCGCCACATCAACGAACGGCACATGCCCGACAAGGCCATCGATGTCGTCGATGAAGCCGGGGCGCGCCTGCGCTTGAAGCCGGTCAATGAGCGCGAACCCCAGGTCGAGGTGAAGCACATCGAAGACGTGGTGGCGCGCATGGCGCGCATTCCTGCCAAGAATGTGTCGACCACCGACAAGGAGGTGCTGCGCAATCTCGAACGCAACTTGAAGCTCGTCATCTACGGCCAGGACAAGGCCATCGACTCGCTGGCCGCCGCCATCAAGATGGCGCGCTCAGGTCTGGGAGATCAGCGCAAGCCCGTCGGCAGTTTCCTGTTCGCGGGCCCGACCGGTGTCGGCAAGACCGAGGTCACGCGCCAGCTCGCGCTCGCCATGGGCATCGAGTTCATCCGCTTCGACATGTCCGAATACATGGAGCGCCACACGGTGTCGCGGCTCATCGGCGCACCGCCGGGATACGTGGGGTTCGACCAGGGCGGGCTGCTCACCGAAGCCATCGCCAAACATCCTCACTGCGTGCTGTTGCTGGACGAAGTGGAGAAGGCGCATCCCGATGTCTTCAACCTGCTGCTGCAGGTCATGGATCACGGCACGCTCACCGACAACAACGGTCGCAAGGCCGACTTCCGTCACGTGATCATCGTGATGACGACCAACGCCGGCGCATTCGAGATGAGCCGCTCTTCGATCGGCTTCGTGCACTCGGACAACGCCACCGATGGTGCCGAGGCCATCAAGCGCTTGTTCTCACCTGAATTCCGCAACCGTATCGACGCCATCATCCAGTTCGCGCCGCTCGACATGCCGGTCATCGAACGGGTGGTCGACAAATTGCTGCTCGAGATCGAAGCGCAGCTCGAGAAGAAGGGCGTGAGCATCATGCTCGACGATGACGCGCGCCGCTGGTTGGCGCAGAAGGGCTACGACCCGAAGATGGGCGCGCGCCCCATGGCGCGGCTCATGCAGGAACAGATCAAGCGGCCACTCGCCGAAGAGCTGCTGTTCGGGCAGCTTGCCGCGGGCGGCACCGTCAAGATCGGCGTCAGCGCCGACGGCAAGGATCTCAAGCTCACGACGATCCCCGCCGAGACGCCCGCACTCCCAGCCACCTTGCAATAGGGTTGCCCGCCCACGACGCCAATCGCCCGATGCGGCGGCGTCAGTCAGTGTGTGGAGGGATGCGACGGGAATCACCCGTCGATGGTTACCTGCCGCGGTAGACGATTCGCCCCTTGGACAAATCGTACGGCGTCATCTCCACGGTGACCTGGTCGCCGGTGAGAATGCGGATGTAGTTCTTGCGCATCTTTCCTGAAATATGAGCGGTCACGACGTGACCAGTCTTCAGCTTCACGCGGAAAGTAGTGTTAGGCAGAGTCTCGACGACTTCGCCTTCCATCTGAATCGCATCTTCTTTCGACATCCGTTACCTGTGGCACCCGAGAAGGCGGCGAATTCTGCCAGAAAAGCGCCTATCGCGAGCAAATTTCAGGAATCGCGAAACATCGCAATGTCGTCCCCGGCAGTGTATCGAGCCACCAGCGCACTGAATTCGGAGCGGGGCATGGGCTTGCTGCCCAGGGACCGCAAATGCGGTGTAGGTAGCTGGCAATCGATGAGTTGGAGCCCCGCCACAAGTGCGCGCTCCACGAGGCGGGCGAGCGCCGCTTTGGATGCGTCGCGCTCCCGGCTGAACATCGATTCGCCGAAAAACACTCTGCCCATGAGCACGCCATACAACCCCCCGACCAAGGCTCCGTCGAGACGCACTTCGACACTGTGGGCTCGGCCACGCGCGTGCAGCTCGCAGTAAGCGGCATGCATCTCGGGAGTGATCCACGTACCGGCGGAATGTTCGCGCCGCGCCGCGCAGGCATCCACCACGGCGGTGAAGTCGCGATCGAAAGTCACTTCAAAGCCACGATTTCGCAGCGTTTTGGCGAGGCTTCGCGAGCGACGGAACTCGCCAGGCAGCAGCACCTCACGCGGATCAGGCGACCACCACAACACGGGTTGGCCGGTCGAATACCAGGGAAAAATGCCGCGCCGGTACGCGGCCAGCAGCCGGGTCACCGACAGGTCTCCGCCGGCGGCGAGCAACCCTTCCGGCTCATCCAGCGCCTGCTCCAGAGGCGGGAACCATTCGCGGTCGCCTTCCGGTGTCAGCCAGGTGATGTTCTTGTTCATTTGGCGCGGGCCTCACGGCGCGCGTCGCGATACGGCACATGCCTCTGGATTTCGCGCGCGTATTCCTCCATGTGCGTGCCTTCGCGCCGCAGATAGTCGCCAATGGCAGCCCGGAAACGCGGATCGACGATCCAGTGCGTCGACCAAGTGCGCTGGGGCACGAACCCGCGGCTCACTTTGTGCTCGCCCTGCGTGCCGGGCTCAAAGCGCGAGATCCCGCGTTCGATGCAGAATTCGATGCCCTGGTGGTAGCACAGCTCGAAGTGCAGGCTGTGGTACTGCTCCTTGGTGCCCCAGTAGCGGCCGTACAGCGCTTCGTCGCTCCAGTAGAAGACCGCCGCCGCCACGGTTTCCTCGCCGATTCGTGCGCGCTTGATCATGAAATGTTCGCCGATCGCGCCCGGCAACGACCGGAAAAATTCACGCGTCAGGTACGGCTCGTGGCCATGGCGCAGAAAGGTGTCGCGATGCAGGTCATAGACTTCGTCGATGTCGCGCCGCGCGAGTTGCGGCCCTAACAAGGTTTCGCAGCTCAGGCCGGCCTCGGTCACGCGGCGGCGCTCGCGGCGCACGTTCTTGCGGAACTTGGTCGTGAACCCCTCGAGGTAATGCTCGAAATCGCGATAGCCCTGGTTGGCCCAGTGAAACTGCACGTCGAAGCGCGGAATCCAGCCCGCCTCGACGAGCGCGCGGCGATCGTCGTTCGTGACGAACAGACCATGGATCGAGGAAAAATCGCGTGACTCCGCGAACGCGCGGATCGCATCGATGAGCGCGGTCCGTGCGGCCGTGGCATCGACACCTGGGCGCACGAGCAGGCGAGGGGCGGTGGCAGGAGTGAAGGGGACACCGATCACGAGCTTGGGGTAGTAGGCGATTCCGTGCTGGGCATAGGCCTGTGCCCACGAAAAATCGAAGACGAATTCGCCGAACGAATGCGCCTTCACATAGGCAGGCGCGGCAGCCATGAGGCCGCGCTCGTCGTAGACGGCGACCGGCGCCGGATCCCAGCCAGTACCGGCCCCGACACAGCCGCTGTTCTCGAGCGCCGCGAGGAATGCGTGGCGCAGGAAGGGTGACCCGCCGGCGTCGAGTGCATCCCAGGCGGCGGGATCAATGTCGCAGATGCTGGTCGAGATATTTGTCCGCATCGAGAGCAGCCATGCAGCCGGATCCGGCGGAAGTGATGGCCTGACGATACACGTGATCGGCGACATCGCCCGCGGCAAATACCCCAGGAACGCTGGTTGCAGTCGCGCCGCCTTCGGTGCCGCTCTTGATGGTGATGTAGCCATCGCGCATGTCGAGCTGGCCGGCGAAGATGCCGGTGTTGGGCGTGTGGCCGATGGCGATGAACGCGCCCGTGACGTCGAGGGTCTCGATCGTGCCGCCGTGCTCCGTGGGTTTGATGTGCACGCCGTTCACGCCGGCCTGGTCGCCGACGATTTCATCGACCGTGTGATTCCAGGCGATGCGCACCTTACCGGCCTTTTCCAGCGCGAACAGGCGGTCCTGCAGGATCTTCTCGGCGCGGAATTTGTCACGCCGGTGCACCACGGTGACGTGGCTCGCCAGATTCGATAGATAGAGCGCTTCTTCGACCGCGGTATTGCCGCCGCCGATCACCACGACGCGATGGCCTTTGTAGAAAAAGCCGTCGCAGGTGGCACAGGCCGAGACGCCCTTGCCGCGGAACTTATCCTCCGACGGGATGCCCAGATATTTGGCGGAAGCGCCGGTGGCGATGATCAACGCGTCGCAGGTGTAACTGCCGTAGTCACCGTTCAGCGTGAACGGCCGCGTGGAGAAATCGACCGTGTGAATGTGGTCGCTCACGATTTCGGTGGCGAAGCGCTCCGCATGCGCCTTCATGCGCTCCATGAGCGCGGGACCCAGCAGGCCGTGCGCGTCGCCGGGCCAGTTGTCCACTTCGGTGGTCGTCATGAGCTGGCCGCCTTGCTCCACGCCGGTGATCAACACCGGTTTGCGATTGGCGCGCGCCGCGTACACGGCTGCGGAGTAGCCGGCCGGTCCGGATCCCAGGATGACGAGAGGGCTGTGACGAGAAGTGCTCATGTATAATTTTGGCCATTCAGATGGCGGTTAAGCCTCATAGATTGCGCGCAGGTACGTCATTTTCAATCTTCCTTTAGGGTCAGGCAGAGCGCACTGCCTTCTCGACCGGGCTCCATGTTAAGAGATCATTAACCCCATGCGTATTGGAATTCCTCGTGAGTTGAAGCCCCGCGAGGGGCGAGTCGGACTTATTCCCGCGGCCTGTGTCGAGCTGGTGCGTGGCGATCATGAAGTCTTCGTCGAACAAGGCGCCGGCGAAAAGAGCGGTTATCCCGACCAGGACTTCCGCGACGTCGGTGTCACGGTGCTGTCCACGGCCGATGAGCTGTTCGACAAATCCCAGATGATCGTGAAGGTGAAAGAACCCATCGAGCCCGACCTGAAGCGTCTTCGCAAGGACCACCTGCTTTTTTGTTATTTGCATCTGGCGGCGCTGCCCGAGCTCACGCGCCGGCTGTGCAGCATCGGCCTCACCGCCGTGGCATTCGAGACCGTGGAAGACCGGGCCGGCCGGCTGCCGCTGCTCGCGCCGATGAGCGACATCGCCGGGCGCCTCTCCATGCAGTACGCCACCACGCTGTTGTTTCAGCCGAACGGTGGCAAGGGCATCTTGTTAGGCGGGGTGCCAGCGGCGAAACGCGGGCGGGTCGTCGTGCTCGGCGGCGGCGTGGCCGGCGGCAATTCGGCACTGGTGGCCGCGGGTCTCGGCGCCGAGGTCATCGTGTTCGACAAGGATCGCGACAAGCTGGTCGCGGCGCGCGCCATGGGCGCGAATGTCACGGGCCTCTATCCGCACGTCAAGGACGTCGCCGATGCGGTGCGCGAAGCGGACGTGGTCATCGGGGCAGTGCTCGTGACCGGCGCGCGCGCGCCGCACGTGGTCTCGGCCGACATGGTCCGCACCATGCAGGCGGGCAGCGTCATCGTCGACATCTCGGTCGACCAGGGCGGCTGCATCGAAACCACGCGGCCGACGACCTACGAGGCGCCGACCTTCCAGTGGGAAGGCGTCACCCATTTCTGCGTCACCAACATGCCCGGCGCCGTGCCGCGCACGTCGTCGCAGGCGTTGTCCGCGGCAATCGCGCCTTACGCGGTCCGCCTGGCGGACGGCGAGTGGCGCGACGATCCGGGATTGGTACGCGGCATCAACGTCGAGGGCGGCAAGGTCACTCATCCGGCCCTGCTGAGTTAACATCCGCAGCCAGCACAACGACATACCGGGCTAATGGCAGAAACTACCTACGATCGCACCAAGCCGCAGAAGCGATTCACGGCGGCCGTGTCGCGCGGCCTGCGCGAGAGCGCCGTGCTCGCCATCGGCGTGATCGCACTGGTGCTGTTCTTCGCGCTGGTGTCGTATCACCGCGAAGATCCGGCGTTCTCTTCGACGGGCGGTGCGGAACACGCGGTCGGCAACCTCATTGGGCCGTTCGGCGCCTGGTTGTCCGACATCCTGTTCTTCCTGTTCGGCCGGCCGGCCTATCTATTCCCCATCATGCTGGGCGTCGCCTGCTTCGTGATGTTCCGGCAACGTGACGACGAAGAAGGCCGTACGCGCGTCAACACCGCGATCCGCATCGGCGGTTTCACGCTCATGCTGCTCGCGAGCTGCGGCCTTGCGACGCTGCATTCCGATGCGGGCACGCTGCGCGAGACCGCCGGTGGAGTCGTCGGCCAGTTCATCGGCAGCGGCCTCGCCGCCAATCTGAATTTTCTCGGTGCCACCTTGTTCATGCTGGCAGCGTGCATGGCCGGCGTGTCGCTCGCCTTTGGCGTCTCCTGGCTCACCATCATCGACAGGATCGGCGCCGGTGTCTGGAATGCCATCGCGTGGGTCAAGGCGCGGCGCAGCACCGCGCGTGACGTCGCGGTGGGCCTCGAAGCCAAGAAGGCCCGCGTCGAGGCGGCCAAGGTGGAAGAGAAGCGGGTCGCCACGCGTGTAAAGCCGCGCATCGAGGCGCCGGCGGCGGTCGTCGAGCGCAGCGAGCGCGTCGAGAAAGAGCGGCAGGTGCCGATGTTCGAATCGGGCAAAGCCGGCGAATTGCCGCCGCTCAACCTGCTGGACGATCCGCCGGTGCACGAGGCGCACTATTCTCAGGAAGCGCTCGAGGCCATGTCGCGCCTCGTCGAGCTCAAACTCAACGATTTCGGCATCGACGTGGAAGTGGTTGCCGTCGCGCCCGGACCGGTGATCACTCGCTACGAAATGCGCCCGGCGCCGGGCGTCAAGGTGAGCCAGATCTCGAGCCTGGCCAAGGATCTGGCACGCTCGCTGTCGGCGATCAGTGTGCGTGTCGTGGAAGTCATTCCCGGCAAGTCGGTCATGGGACTCGAGATCCCGAACGAGAAGCGCGAGATCGTCACGTTAGGGGAGATCATCAAGTCCAAGGCCTACGACGACGTGTCGTCGCCGTTGGCCCTCGCGCTGGGCAAGGACATCGGCGGCATCCCCATGTGCGCCGACCTCGCGAAAATGCCACACCTGCTGATCGCCGGTACCACCGGTTCGGGCAAGTCGGTGGCCATCAACGCCATGGTGCTGTCGCTGCTCTACAAGAGCACCGCCGAGCACGTGCGCCTCATCATGATCGACCCGAAGATGCTCGAGCTGTCGGTGTACGAAGGCATTCCGCATCTGCTCGCACCCGTGGTCACCGACATGAAGCACGCCGCCAACGCGTTGCGCTGGTGTGTGGCGGAGATGGAGCGACGCTATGCGCTCATGTCGGCTCTTGGCGTGCGCAACATCACCGGCTTCAACCGCAAGGTGAAGGATGCCACCGATTCGGGTAAACCCATTCGCGACCCGGTCATGACGGCGCTGGCGTCCAACGATCCCACCTTCGACCAGAAGCTCATTCCCGATCTCACGCCGCTGCCCTTCATCGTCGTGATCATCGACGAGCTCGCCGATCTCATGATGATCGTCGGCAAGAAGGTCGAGGAGCTCATTGCGCGACTGGCGCAAAAGGCGCGCGCCTCCGGCATTCATCTCGTGCTCGCGACCCAGCGCCCCTCGGTCGATGTCATCACCGGTCTCATCAAGGCGAACATTCCCTGCCGCATCGCCTTCCAGGTGTCGGCGCGCGTCGACTCGCGCACCATCCTCGACCAGATGGGCGCGGAATCCTTGTTAGGCCACGGCGACATGCTGTACCTGCAGTCGGGCACGTCGATCCCGACGCGTGTGCACGGCGCGTTCGTCAGCGATGCGGAAGTGCATCGCGTGGTCGAGGCGCTCAAGAAGACCGGCGCGCCGAACTACATCGAAGACGTGCTCGAAGGCCCGAGCATGCCGCTGGCGGGAATCTCCGGTGAGCCGCAGGACGGCGCTGGCGGCGCAGAGGGCGGTGAGCAGGATGCGCTGTACGACGAGGCGGTGAAGATCGTCACCACCGAGCGCAAACCGTCGATCTCCTACGTTCAGCGCCGCCTCAAGATCGGCTACAACCGTGCGGCGCGGCTGCTCGAAAGCATGGAAATGGCCGGTGTAGTCGGGCCGCTGCAGCCCAACGGCGCCCGCGAAATTCTCGCGCCGGCTCCGCCGGGAAGTGAATGATCAAGCGAATGACTCATCGTAAGCCTGGCCGAATCGCAATTCTCGCAAGCCTGATCGTCGCCACCGCGGCCCAGGCGCAGACCCCGCTCGACAGCTACCTCACACACCTGAAGACGCTGCGCGCGGAATTTTCGCAGGTGGTCACGGACAACAAGGGCGAGCAGGTGCAGCAGGCGCAGGGCCGGCTGATCATCGTGCGGCCCGGCCGCTTTCGCTGGGAGCTGCAACCTTCCGGCAATGGCTCGCCCCAACTCATGGTCGCCGACGGCAAGAACCTCTGGTTTTACGATCGCGACCTCGAGCAGGTGTCGGTCAAGCCGGCCGAGACGGCGCTCACCGCGACGCCGGCCGGCCTGCTCTCAGGCGATGGCGACATCCGCAAATTGTTCACGGTCGCGCCGGCGGGAAGAAAAGACGGCTTCGACTGGGTGCTGGTGACGCCGAAACAGGCCGACGCCGACTTTCGCGAAGCGCGGCTTGCTTTTGGCATGTCAGAGCTCAAACGCATGGTGCTCAAAGACAAGCTCGGCCAGACCGTGCGCCTCGACTTCGCGACGAGCGAGCGTAATCCGCCGGTGGCGGAGGCGGAAGTGAAATTCACGCCGCCGCCGGGCGCGGACGTCATCGGCACGCCAACACCATGAACCTGGAGCGCGTCTGGTGGGCGCTAGGTGTGCTGCTGGTCGTGGCGGCCGTGGCCATTTGCCTCGTGCCGGGACCGGCGCTGCCGGTCGAGTTGGAATGGAATGACAAGGTCAGTCACGTCATCGGTCATTGTCTGCTGGCGGTGTATTTCGCGGGACTGGTGCCGCGCAGCCGCTGGTGGAAGGTGTTCACCTTCTTGTTCTTGTTGGGCATCGCGATCGAGATCGCGCAGTACTACATGCATGCCGGGCGCGAAGGCGATTCGCGCGATGTGCTCGCCAATGCCGCCGGCGCCGTGCTCGGCCTGGCTGTGGCACGCCTCGGCGTCGCGCGCTGGCCGCAGCTCGCCGCCTGGTTGTTAGGGCAGCGGGCGGCGCAGTGACTCCGCGCGGCGGTTCACCTGCGCAGCCGGGTGGACAGCCGGACTTCCTGCGCGACTCCCCGCCGGATGATGCGACGCGACCGCTGGCCGATCGCATGCGGCCGCGCACTCTCGATGAGTTCGTCGGGCAGGAACAAGTGCTGGGCAAGGGCAAGCCGCTTCGCCAGGCGCTCGAGAAGGGCCAATTGCACTCGCTGATCCTCTGGGGGCCGCCAGGCACCGGCAAGACCACACTGGCGCGCCTCATTGCCGGCGGTGCCGACGCGGATTTCATGCAGCTCTCGGCCGTCATGGCCGGGGTCAAGGATATTCGCGAGGCGGTGGATCGCGCGCGCACGGCGCGCGCCGAGCGCGGCCGCCGCAGCGTGTTGTTCCTCGACGAGGTCCACCGCTTCAACAAGGCGCAGCAGGATACGTTCCTGCCGTACGTCGAAGACGGCACGCTGACATTCATCGGCGCCACGACGGAAAACCCTTCATTCGAGGTCATCAGCGCGCTGCTGTCCCGCGCGCGCGTCTACGTCCTGCGATCGCTCAACGTCGACGACATCGTCAAACTGCTGCGGCGCGCGTGCACGGATCCACGCGGCCTCGGTCCGCGCGGCATCGACATCGACGACGCTGCGCTCGTTGCGCTGGCGCACGGTGGCGATGGCGACGCGCGCCGTGCGCTTGGCATGCTGGAAGTCGCCGCGGATCTCGCCGAGGAGCGCGATGGCCGCACCACCATCACCATCGAGCAGGTTCGGGAGGTCGCCACCAGTGGCCGCCGCCGTTTCGACAAGGGCGGCGAGCAGTTCTACGACCAGATCTCGGCGTTGCACAAAGCGGTACGTGGCACGGATCCGGACGCGGCCTTGTACTGGTTCGCGCGAATGCTCGACGGGGGGTGCGACCCTCATTACCTGGCGCGGCGCATCGTGCGCATGGCGGTCGAGGACATCGGCCTCGCGGACCCGCGCGGTCAGCAGCTGGCGCTCGATGCGTGGCAGACATTCGAGCGGCTTGGCAGTCCCGAAGGCGAGCTCGCGCTCGCCAACGCGCTGGTGTATCTCGCCGTCGCGCCGAAGAGCAACGCGGTGTACACGGCATTCGGTGAGGCAAAGGCGGACGTCGAGCAGTTCGGCACTCTCGATGTCCCGCTGCGATTCCGCAACGCCCCGACAAAACTCATGAAGGGTCTGGGGTACGGCGAGGGTTATCGTTACGCGCATGACGCGCCCGATGCGTACGTGAAAGGTGAGCGTTACCTGCCCGATGAGCTGCCGGACCGGCGTTATTACCGGCCGGCACCGCGCGGTCTCGAGATCAAGATAGGCGACGCGCTGGCGCGACTTCGCGGCGAAAAAAATCCTGCGAGCGAGGGCCCGAAGGAGGGCTCCAAGGACGGCGATTCGTGAGTTGGTTGCTGGTGGGGTTGGGTGGCGCCCTGGGAAGCATCGCCCGCTACGGCGCTTATCGGCTTTGGCCGGCGGCACCCGGTGGCTGGCCCGTGCCCACGTTCACGGTGAACCTGCTCGGATCGTTCGCCATCGGACTCTTATATATGTACGTTGCGGCCCGCGGCGCCAGCGCCGAGAATGCGCGGCTTTTCTGGATGACCGGTGTTCTCGGCGGCTTCACCACGTACTCGGCGTTCGCGCTGGAAACCGCGCTGCTGGGTTTCTCGATGACGGGAGTGTCGTATGTCGCCATCACGCTGGTTGGCTGCCTGCTGGCCGCACTCACCGGAATGAAACTGGGGGCCTTCCTGCTGTAACGGAAATGGGGTCAGACCCCATTTCCTAGCAAAAGGGGCCAGACCTCAAAGAGAGAACGAACTTGCTCGATGCCAAACAACTTCGCGCCGATCCTTCCGCTGTAGCGACGAATCTCGCGCGGCGCGGCTTCATGCTCGACGTTGCCGCGTACTCGCGGCTCGAGGAGCTTCGCAAGGCGGCGCAGATCGATTCAGATCGCGTCCGCGCTGAACGCAACGCCAACGCCAAAGCGGTCGGCATGGCCAAGGGCAAGGGAGAAGACGCCAGTGCCTTGTTAGCCCGCGCCGAGAAGCTGACCAGTCAGCTCGCGTCCAGCGATGCGGCCATCGCCCAGGTTCAACAGGAGCTCGATGCCTGGCAGCTGGGCCTCCCGAACACTTTGCATGCCTCCGTGCCCGACGGGCGCGATGAATCCGCCAATGTCGAGGTCCGTAAACATGGCACGCCGCGCACGTTCGACTTCACGCCGAAGGACCACGTCGAGCTCGGCGAGAAGCTTGGCGGCCTCGATTTCGAAACCGCGGCGAAGATTTCCGGCGCGCGCTTCTCCGTGACGCGCGGCGGTGTCGCGCGACTGCATCGCGCGCTGGCGCAATTCATGCTCGACCTGCACACGGGCGAGCACGGCTATACCGAGCTCTACGTTCCCTATCTGGTCAACGCTGGCGCGCTGCTGGGTACCGGTCAGCTGCCAAAGTTCGAGGCGGATCTTTTCAAGCTGCAGGGCGAACACGCGCTGCTACCTGATCCCCACTGCCGAAGTCCCGGTCACCAACCTGGTGCGCGACAGCATCGTCGATGCCAAACAACTGCCGATGAAGCTGGTCGCGCACACGCCGTGTTTCCGTTCCGAGGCGGGCGCGGCCGGCAAGGACACGCGTGGGCTCATCCGCCAGCATCAGTTCGAGAAGGTCGAACTGGTCCACATCGTGAAGCCCGCGGATTCATATGCCGCACTCGAGGAGCTCACGGGCCACGCCGAAAAGGTGCTGCAGAAGCTCGAGCTGCCATATCGCGTGGTGTCGTTGTGCTCGGGCGATGTCGGGTTCGCCAGCGCCAAGACCTATGACATCGAAGTGTGGCTGCCGGCGCAGAACAAGTACCGCGAGATATCCTCGTGCAGCAACTGCGAAGCATTCCAGGCGCGGCGCATGCAGGCGCGCTGGCGCAATCCGGACACCGGCAAGCCTGAGCCGCTGCACACGCTCAACGGGTCCGGCGTCGCCGTCGGTCGCGCACTGGTCGCCGTGCTCGAGAACCATCAGAACGCCGATGGCTCGATCACCATTCCCACCGCGCTGCGAGGTTACATGGGTGGAATCGAGACGCTTGCCGGACCTCGAGGCTGACAGGACCGGGAATACGTATGCACGGTGTTGAGACGCGCGGTCGCGCCACCTAACATCGCGCGTGGTCTCCAAGCCCCATCTGTCCGCCTGGCAGGTCTCCAACATCTGCGTGGGAGCGTTCGGTATCCAGTTCGGATTCGCGCTGCCGCAGGCGAATGCGACGCGGATCTTCCAGCACCTGGGCGCGAGTCTCGACAGCATCCCGCTGCTCTGGCTGGCAGGGCCGATCACCGGTTTGATCATCCAGCCGTTGGTCGGCTACTACTCGGATCGCACCTGGACGCGCTGCGGGCGGCGGCGCCCGTATTTCATGACCGGCGCGGCGCTGGCAGCCGGCACGTTGTTCGCATTGCCGAATGCAACCACGCTATGGGCGGCGGTGCTCATGCTCTGGCTGCTGGATGCCTCGCTCAATCTCACCATGGGCCCGTTCCGCGCGTTTGTTGCCGATCAGATGTCGGCCGAGCAGCGCGCCGGCGGCTATCTCACGTACATGTCGTTTGCGAGCGTGGGCGCGGTCATCGGCAGCCTGCTGCCCTGGGGTTTCGCGCAGCTCGGCGTGGCGTCGTATGCGCCCGCGGGTGAAATCAACGCCGCGGTGAAGTACGCGTTTTATGCAGGAGCGACCTTCCTGCTCCTGGCGGTGTCCTGGTCAGCGCTTCGCACGCGCGAATTTCCGCCCGAGATGCTCGACCAATTCGATGACGGCGCCGATGATCGCCGCGACGCCCGGTCTCCCGTCGACACACGCCGTCACGCCTGGTTCTGGCTGGGCTTGGGATTCATCGGGCTGCTGGTGGTCTGGTTCGCGAACGCACGCGCTGCGCTCTACGTTCTGGTGGGCGCGTCGCTCGTGTACGGAGGCTTCCTCCTCTTGGCAAGCCGCCTGAGAACCGAAAACGCCTTCACCACCATCCTGCGCGAAATGGCGTCGATGTCATCCTCGATGCGCTGGCTCGCACTGGTGCAGTTCTGCTCCTGGTTCTCGCTGTTTGCAATTTTCGTGTACACCGCGCCCGCGGTGGCGAAGTTGCACTTCGGGGCCAGTGGCCCCGGCTCGGCCGCTTACGAAGCCGGCGCCAATTGGGCGGGCGTGTTGTTCGCCACTTACAACGGCCTGGCCGTCGTTGCCGCATTGGTCATTCCGTACTTCGTCCGGCGCTTCGGCACGGCGCTGGCGCACCGTATCAACCTGTGGGCCGGAGCGGTCGGCCTGCTGTCGATGCTCTGGATACGCGAGGCCGAGTGGCTGCTGGTGTCGATGATCGGCCTCGGATTCGCGTGGGCGTCCATCATTTCCCTGCCATACGCGATGCTTGCCAACAATCTGCCGGCGCGGAAGATGGGCGTCAATTTCGGGATCTTCAACATCTTCATCGTGATCCCCCAACTACTCGCGGTGGGCGTGATGGCCTCGCTGCTCGACCTGTTCGCCGATGGCGATCCGTCGTTCGCATTGATCATCGGCGCCATCGGCTGGTTCTTCGCCGGCCTGGCGGTGCTTCGGGTCGGTGACGTGGCCGTCCGGAACGTGCGCCCGACCTTGTAGTGCCTCACAACCCGCGGAAACGAACCGCCAGTCCGCCACCCGGGGCGAGCGCCGCCTCCAGTTGGTCTTTCGAGGTCACGCGCCGTTTCTCGATTACCAACGCAGTGGGGTTGGTCAAGTAGTTCGCGTCGGGCGCATCGCGATAGATCTGCGCCTCGTAGCGCCGGCCGCGCTCGAGGAAGTCGAGGGCGATGGAAAGCTTGCGCGCGTTCTCGTCGGTGGTGGCTCCGAGGTACCAGTCAGCGGCGCCGCGTTGCCGCCGCGCGATCACGACGAAGTCACCGATCTCGCCCTGCAGCGTGCGCGAGGTTTCCCAGTCGACCGGTACGTCGCGGATGAATTGGAAGGCGTCGGGACGTTTCTCGTAATTCTCCGGGAGGTCCGCGGCCATCTGCACGGGGCTGTACACGAGCACATAGAGTGCCAGCTGCGTCGCGAGCGTCGATTGCACACGCTCGTTGATATCGGGCTTGCCGAAGGTGATATCGAAAATTCCCGGCGTGAAGTCCATGGGACCCGCGAGCAGCCGCGTGAACGGCAGAATGGTCAGATGCTCCGGGGGGTTCGTGGGGCGGCCCCAGGCATTGAATTCCTGCCCGCGCGCTCCTTCGCGGCTCAGCATGTTCGGCCAGGTGCGCCGCAATCCGGTGTCCTTGACGGGCTCATGTGCGTCGATCGAGATGCGATGCGCAGCAGCGACCTCGGCGACTTTGAGCTCGTGCCGCACACGGTACTGGCCGGCGAACCATTCGTGGCCGACGCCGCCGCCTTCCAAAGTGCGCTCGATGGAGCCGCTCGGCTTCACGTAACCGGTCTTGACCACGCTGACGCCATTCGCGGCGTACAGCGTCATGGCCGCATCGATCTGCCGCTCGTAGTTCTCGAGCGCGCCCGCGGTTTCGTGGTGGCCGATGAGGCGCACCCCGCGCTCGCGCGCGTAGCCTGAGAGCTCGCGCAGATCGAAATCCGGATAGGCCTCGGTGAAGCTGAAATTCCGGCCGTTGGCGATCCAATCACCGTCCCAGCCACGATTCCAGCCCTCGACCAGCACGCCGCCGAAGCCGTTCTTCGCCGCGAAATCGATGTAGCGCTTCACGTTCTGGTTGGTGGCGCCATGTGTGGGCCCGCTGCCCCAGGTCGACTTGTTGAGGTGCATTTCCCACCAGACGCCGATGTACTTGCCGATGTGGATCCAAGAAGTATCGCCAAGGCGGGCGGGCTCATTGAGGTTGAGCTCGATGCGTGAGTCAGCGAGCGCCATGGGGGTAGCGCCAATCAGCACCATGCGCCAGGGCGTGACGAAAGGTCCTCGCTTGCGCACGAGCACGCCGTCCGACCACGGCATGAGGTCGGCCTTGAGAGTGCGCTCGGCGGTGCGTCGCAGGTTCATGCTCGCGTAGTCGACGAGCGCGGCTTCGTGAATGGACAGGTACAGCCCTGGAGATTGCAGCGTGAGTGGCGTCTCCGCCAGATGCACCTCGTGCAGTCGCGCGCGGCGGTAGAGATATTCATCGCGGTCGGCGTTGCGTGCCGGATACCACCACGCATCGAAATCGCCGGCGAGCCTGAACTCGGTGAGCTCATCGAGGATCGCGACTTCGCGCGATGCCGCAATCCAATTGAACCCGTAGCGGAAGCCGAAGCCGTCATCGAACACGCGGACGGTGAAGTCGAAGGGCTCGGTGGCGGCCAACCCATTGCCGGCAAACCCGGTTCCCGACAGGGTCACCGTGAGCTCCGCATGCCGGTCTTCGATGACACGCTGCTCGCCCCAGGGCTGTTCCCAGCTCGTGGATACCTCGCTGCGCCGGGCATTAGAGACCCGACTCGCTGGTGTATTGCCGAAGCCTTCGAGCACCAGCCCCAGCCGCGCACGCGAGATGACCTGGACGTCGCCGCGGTACACCTCGTAATACGGCCCGTGCGCATCGGCGGCCAAACATACCGTGAGCACCGCTTGCGGCGAGCTCACGCAAGTGCCGGCGCGCACCGGCGCTGCGGCAGAAGCAGTCATGCTCTGCGCCGCCAAGACGGTGAACACGAGGCCGCAGGTGGTGGCCGGAGTGAGCTTCCGCATGATCTTTATCCTCGAGACTAACTAATTGATGACGCCGACGCGCGCCGCTCAGGCTCCGCAGGACTCACGAATGATCAGCTCCGTCGACAACAACTCCGGACGTTCGTCGCCAGTCCATTCGAGAAGCTTGGAAACCAGCATGCGGCCGGCTTTCGGTATGTCCTGCTGAACGGTGCTCAGGGTCGGCGTGCTCAGGCGGCTGAGCAACATGTTGTCGTAGCCCACCACGGAGACATCGCGCGGCACGATGAGGCCCGTGCGGCTCAGGGCGCGAATCGCGCCGAGTGCGATGAGGTCGCTCGCGGCAACGATGCCCTCGAAAGGAACCTTGCGCCGCAGGAGTCCGTCGACCGCCGCTTCGGCCGACTCTGCTTCGAACTCGACACGGCCGATCAGTGCGTCATCGATGCGGATTCCCGCTTCCTGCAGCGCCTCGGCATAGCCGCGGTAGCGCTGCGTGGCTTCCGGATCGCTGCCACCGATGAACAGGATGCGTTTTCGTCCGAGCTTGAGCAGATGCTGGGTGGCGCGCTTGCCGCCGAGCAGGTTGTCCGTGCCCACGGTGCAATATTTCTGGCCGGGAATCTGCGCGCCCCACACGACGAAGCGGCTCTCGGTTTCCGCCAGCCGGTTCAGCTCGTCATGCAACACGCCCTGACCGAGAAAGATCACGCCGTTCGCGCGGCCGGTGGTCGTGGCGTGCACCAGGTCCTCGTAGTTAGCCGGCGTGAGGTGACTGACGGTGAAGTCGCAGTCGCGATCGCGCGCCGCCTCGCCGATGCTCGCGAGCAGCTCGAGGAAGAACGGATGTGACAGGGGCAGGGGACGGCCGCGCACTCGCGGAGTGACGACTGTGATGGCCCCTTCGGCGCCTATCGGGCTTGCCGGCATGTGGCGGCGGAATTCATAGCCATGTTTGCGGGCCAGCGCCCACAACCGCTTCTTGGTCGAGCTGCCGATCGAGGGGTGATCGTTGAGCGCGCGCGAGACGGTGGAGACCGAGACCTTCGCGAGCTTCGCGAGCTTCTCCAGAGTGATCGCACCGCCGCGTTCATCGTTTGAAAGACGCATAACCCCCCAGTTCCTTCATTTGTTAGCGCGAACACCGCTGCCAGCGCACCGCGTCACGATACTGATCTACGCAAATTTACGCAAAACGGCCCATAGCTATTGCGCAATTTTTCGCAACGGGCGTAGTGTATGCCCGCAGTATCGCTGAAAGCACACAACTAGCGAACGCAAATATACGCAAATGCGTGCAAGGGGGCTCATGAATATTCGCAAACTCTGCACGACGAAGCGGCGCCGGTTCACGCGGCTCGGGCTCGCGGTTCCGACAATCAACCTGAGTGGGGAGTAAAGGTGATGAAGACCATTCCGAAGCTTGGATCGCGGGCGCTGTTCACCATCGTGGGTGGCACTGTCCTCATCAACCCGGCGTTCGCGCAGGAACCGGTTGCTGACGAAGTACCCGAGGTGGTCGTCACCGGAATGCGGGCATCGCTCGAGTCGGCGCAGGCCATCAAGCTCGATTCCGATACTTTCGTCGATTCAATCACGGCCACCGACATCGGCGCGTTTCCCGACAAGTCCGTCGCCGAAGCTTTGCAGCGCGTACCTGGCATTACCGTCTCACGGCTGCAGTCGAGCGACGACAGCAACCACTTTTCGGCCGAGCCGGCCACGGTTCTCATCCGTGGTCTCACGTTCGTCCGCACGCAGTTTAACGGCCGCGACAGCTTTTCGGCCGACGGATATCGCGGCCTGAATTTCAATGACGTGTCGCCTGAGCTCATGGCCGGCGTGGACACTTACAAGAACCAGACCGCGGAGATGATCGAGGGCGGCATCGCCGGAGTCGTGAACCTGCGAACGCGCGTGCCTTTCGATTCGGACGGGCAGGCGATTGCGCTGACCGGCCGTGTCAACTATGGCAGCCGCTCCGAGGAACCGACCTACGAAGCCTCGGCGGTCTACAGCAACAACTGGGATACCAGTGGTGGCCGCTTCGGACTACTGCTGAACGCGGCCTATTCGAACATCCTGACGCGCACCGAAGCGGTCAACATGACGCGCATTTCCACGCTGTGTTCCGACTACCCGCAGGTTGGCGGCGCATTCCCGGCGGCCAATGTCGATGGCGACGGCAATGTGGTTTGCAACTCCAATCCTTATGGCGGCTCGGGCTGGCGCTATGCGCCCGGGCAGGTCAACTTCTCGCAGGTCGACTATGACCGTACCCGGCACGGCGCCGCGCTCACGATGCAGTACGAGAACGACGCCAAGAACCTCATCATGACGCTGACCGGCATTCACTCGCGCTACGAGAATCCGTGGATCGAGCGCAGCGCCAACATCAGCTGGCCCACGGGAGCCGGTTTCGGCACGCCGGTGTGGGCACCATTCAACGCGCCGGCCTGGCGTCCGCTCGGCGGAAGCTTCGCGTTCGGCGCCGACGGCATGCTCGATTCGGGCGTCATCGGCCAGCCGGCGGACGTCGCGGGCTTCTTCGAAGGAACCAACGCCGCGAACATCAATCACGGCTCGGCAGTGCCCGGGCTGCCATTTGTGAACGGCAGCGAGGCCTGCGGTGGCACGCCGTGTCTCACGGGATCGAACGTGAGCAACGAGGCGCGCATCTTCAACCACGACGAACAGACGCGTGACTTCTCGTTCAACGTCCGCTGGGACGTCAATGAAGACCTGCACACCGCCTTCGACGTGCAGTACATCAAGGCGCGCACCAACAACTACGACATCCTCGTGGCTGCCAACAGCCTGGCGCAGGTCGACTACAGCACCGACAGCAATGGCACACCGAAAGTGGGCCTGTCGCCCGCGCCCAACGTGAACTACGCCGACGGCTTTCTCGCCAACCCGCACAACTACTGGATGCAGTTCATCCAGGACCACTGGGAAAACAACGACGCCGACGAGATTGCGGCGCGTGCCGACGTGGAATACGACCTGGGCAGCGGTGGCTGGTTGAGCTCACTCAAGGCGGGCGTGCGATTTGCCGACCGGGAACAGAAGGTTCGCTACTCCTCTTATAACTGGGCGCCAATCGCGCCAGCCTGGGGCTGCAACGGCCCGGGCTTCAATGTCGACAACACGGCGCCGGCGCCGTACCCGGCGGCCTGCGGCAATGCCAATCCTTTCAATGGATATCCCGCGGACATCTGGGAGAGCTACAGCCTCGCGGATCACTACGACGGCAGCGTGTTCGCCAATGGACCGCTGGTTTTCCTGAACCGGGGGACGCTGCGCGACTACGACCGGCACACCGAAGGGCTGGCCGATCGCAATGTCAACGCCCCGCAGGGCTGGAACCCGCTGTGTGATCGCACGGCGAATGTCGCCGGCGAGGGGTGCTTCACCCCGTCGGAGATCCTCAACGTGCGCGAGAAGAGCGAAGCCGCCTATCTAATGCTGCGCTTTGGCGGACCAGAGGCGAACCTCGGCAGCGTCAACGTGGTCGGCAATGTCGGCGTGCGTTTCGTGAAGACCGACGTGCAGAGCGACGGCCAGGTCGGTTTCCCGACGGCGCAGTGGTACAACGACGCGTTGGCTTCCGGGCAGGGTGCCTGCGACCCTGGCAACAACGGCGCCAACCAGGCTACCGACATCCAGTGCTGGCTCACGCCCGCGTTGCTGGCCTTCAGCACGGGAACGGGTACGCCTAACACCCTCGACGCCGACTACACCAACGTGTTGCCGAGCTTCAACGTGCGCTTTGGCCTGACCGACAAACAGTATGTGCGGTTTGGCTATTCCAAGAGCATGTCGCGGCCCGACTTCGGACTGCTGCGCAATTCGGTGGCGATCAACGCGCCACCCATCGACACCAGCAATAGCTCGCCATACCTGATCCGCAACGCGCAGGGGCAGGTCACGGGCTACAACTTCGTGTTCGCGGCCGAAGCCGGATACGCAGGGTTGAAGCCCGTGGAAGCCGACAACTTCGACTTGTCATACGAGTGGTACCTCGACAGCAGCAGCTCGTTCACCGTGGGCCTCTTCTACAAGCGGCTCGAGAACGCCATCGCCTATGGCCGTGCGCTGCGCGACCTCGAAAATGGCGGCACCACGCAGACCGTGACCATCCGCGGCCCGAGCAACGATCCGGGCAACGGCGGCACACTCAAAGGATTCGAGATCGCCTACCAGACGTTCTTCGACTCGCTGCCGGGTGCATGGGCGGGACTGGGTGTGCAGCTCAACTACACCCACACGGAACAGGAGGACATCGACAACTCCAACCTCGCGGTGCAGGCGGGCTATCTACCCGGCAGCACCTCGGCGTTCGGTGGCGGCAACAACACCTCCACGGGCGGGCAGGGCAATGCCGGCAATCCCCTGTCGTTCACCAGCAATGTCATCGACTCGCATCGGCTGGCCGGCATCTCCGACGATTCGTTCAACGTCGTGGGCATGTACGAGTTCGGCAAGGTGGGTGCGCGGCTTGCCTACGCCTGGCGCTCGGAGTTCCTGACGGCCAATCTCGATTGCTGCGTCGGACTGCCCGTCTGGCAGAAGGACAACGGCTATCTGGACGGTTCCGCGCGCTACGCGCTCAGCGACAAGATGGAGCTCTCGCTCGACGTCTCGAACATCCTCAACACGACCGCCGTGACCCAGCAGCAGCTGTTCGGTGATTCGACGCTGACGCCAGGGGCGAGGGCGGTGAAGCTCGATTCAGGATGGGTGCGCAACGATCGGCGCTTTCAGCTCGGCGTGCGTTTCAGATACTGACGCCGCGTGGGCGCCGTTGGACCCCCTCCGGCGGCGCCCACGATTTCATGTCCGACCTCAAGCCCATGCACATCGTCATCGTCGGAGGTGGCTCCGCCGGCTGGATGTGCGCCGCGGCCTGTGCGCAAGCGCTGCATCCGCAACGCTATCACCTGACACTGGTCGAGTCCGACGACATCGGCACTGTCGGCGTTGGCGAGGCGACATTGCCTGCGCTGCGCGATTTCAATGAGTTCCTGCACCTCGACGAGGCGCAGTTCATGCGCGAGACCCAGGGTACCTTCAAGCTCGGTATCGAGTTTCGCGGCTGGGACCGCGCAGGCGAACACTACGTTCATCCTTTCGGCGCGTTCGGCCAGCTGTGGGGCGGCGTGGAGTTCCAGCATTTCTGGATGCGTGCGCGTGAGCTGGGGCTCAACCCGCCACCACTCGGAGAATTCTCGTGCGCGGTCAGTGCCTGCGTGCGCAACGCGTTCGACTTCCCCGACACGCGCGCGATTCGCTCCACGTTTTATGGCTACGCCTACCATTTCGATGCCGGGCTGTACGCGAATTTCCTGCGCCGCCAGGCGATGGCCCGCGGCGTCACACGCATCGAGGGACAGGTGATCGATGTACAGCTCGAGGCCAACACGGGTGACATCGAGTTGCTGACGCTCGAATCCGGTCAGCGTATCGCCGGCGATTTCTTCGTCGACTGCAGTGGATTCAGATCGCTGCTGCTCGGTGACAAGCTGCAAGTCCCCTGGGAGGACTGGAGTTCCTGGCTGCCCTGTGACCGCGCCTGGGCCGTGCCCTGCGATCGCTCGCCCGACTTCACGCCGTTCACGCGCTCGACGGCGCAGAAGGGCGGGTGGATCTGGCGCATCCCCTTGCAACACCGGACGGGCAACGGCCATGTATTCTCGACGCAGTTCGTGGGCGAAGACGAAGCGCGCGCGACGTTGCTGGGGGCGCTCGACGCCACAGCGCAGGCCGAACCGCGGCTGCTGAAGTTTCGGGCCGGCCGCCGTGCGCAAGCCTGGAAGCGCAACTGCGTCGCGCTTGGACTTGCCAGCGGGTTTCTCGAGCCGCTCGAATCCACGAGCCTGTTCCTGATCCAGAAGGCGATTCAGGACTTGCTGCGCCTGCTGCCTTCGCCAGAAGCGCGCGGGCCTGACGAGCGCCTGGTGCGTGAATTCAATCGCCTGTCGGATGCGCTCTATGAGCGCATCCGCGATTTCCTGATCCTGCACTACACGGCAAATCGCAGGATAGGCGAGCCGCTGTGGGATCACGTCCGTCACTACGAGTTGCCCGAAAGCCTGCGCCATAAACTGCGGCTGTTCGATGTTCGCGGACATGTGCCGTATTTCAAGGATGGCTTCTTCTCGCGCGACAGCTGGCTCGCGGTGCTGTTCGGCCAGGGCCTCATGCCGAAAGCCCACGACCGGCTCGCCGACTTCATGCCGCGTGAACAACTCGACGCGAAACTGCGGGAGCTGCATGCCCGTGTCGCGGCGCACGTGGCGGAAATGCCCGCGCATGAAGAAATCATCGCGCGCTACTGCGGCGAGGCGCGCCTCATCAAGCACGCGGTGATGCTGTGAACTCCGCGGTCCGTGAACCAGCCATCCGTGAATTGATAATCGTTGGCCGCGATGCTCCCGTGTGGCTGTCGGCCTGCGTGATGCAATACGCGCTTGCGCCCGCGGGAGTCGAGGTCACCGTGGTGGAGCTGCCGTCGCAGGCGCAGGCCGCGGATGTCTGCGTCACGCTGCCGGCACTCGAGGCATTGCATACACGTCTGCGTATCGAGGAGGCGCGGCTGATAGGCGATACCCGGGCTGCGTTCACGCTAGGCCGTCGTTTTCTCGATAATGCGGGCAAGGCGCCTGCCTTCTTTCATGCGCATGGAGCGAACGGTTCGCGCGTCGACGACCAGGAATTCCTGCCGCAGTGGCTACTCGCGCGCCGCCACGGATTGGCGGTGGCGTTGGAGGAATTCTCGCTCACCGCCGTCGCCGCGCGGCAGGGCCGCATGCTGGTACCGGACGCGGAAATCGATGGCTTCGGCTTCACGGACTATGGGTACCACCTGCCTTCGATTCCCTATGGTCTGTGGCTGCGTCAGCTCGCCACGCGGCGCGGCGTGCGGTGCCACGCGGCCCGCAGGTTCGAGGTCCGGCTCGATGAGCAGCGCGGCATCTGCGAGTTGCTGCTCGATGACGGGCGGCGCGTTGCCGGCGATTTCTTCCTTGACGTGACCGGAAGCGAGGCGCTGCTGGCGCGCGCGCTCGGCGTCGGGCGCGAGAGCTGGCGCGATGACTTTGCCGCCGACCGCGTGCTTTGTGCCTATGGCGAGATTTGCTCGCCACTGCCCATCTACTCGGAAATCCGCGCTCAACCTTCGGGGTGGGTTGCGCTGGCCGCGAGCCAGGTGTGCATGCACGTGCAGCAGGCGTATTGCAGCGATCTTCTACCTGACGCAGCGGCTCTCGCCGACGCAGCGGGCATGCCGCTGCACGGAGTCGTCATCCGTGAGCGTCGACCGGGACGCACTCTGCGTGCCTGGGAAAAGAACTGCGTGGCGCTCGGGGAGGCGGCCTGCGTCTTCGATGCGCTGCATTTCGTCGATTTGCACGCCGTGCAATTGGGCCTGGTGCACTTGCTACCCTTGTTCCCCGTGCAGGCCGATTGCAGTGTCGAGCGCGACGAATACAACCAGAACGTGCGAACCGCGTTCGAGCGGATGCGCGACTTCCAGAGCGCGCACTACCAGCTGAACCAATATGGAGAATCGGAGTTCTGGAGGCGCGCGCGCGCCGCGGTGCCAAGTGCTGAACTCGTACACAAGGTCGAAGCTTTCCGCGCGCGCGGCGAAACCGTGCACTACGAGCACGAAACTTTCACCATCGACGACTGGCAGTCCTTGTTGGTTGGTCATGGCGTGTTGCCGGAGTCATACGATCCGGCCGCCGATCGCACGCCACCCGAGCTGCGGAACAGCGAGCTGCGCCGCATCTTGGGTTTCATTCGGCAGAAGGTCGAAAGTCAGCGCCTGCACGCAGACTATCTGCGCAGTGTCTGCGCGCGGCCGGTGATGCCGCGCCGCGCGCATCACCAGGGGTGAAGGAGGGCGCGCGGCGAGCCCGCCGGGCGCCCGGCTGGACCGGACGCGTTCTTTGCAGTAGCGTGCGCGCGCAATCCGCATCCTTAGGGAGAGGTGGCAGAGCGGTTGAATGCACCGGTCTTGAAAACCGGCGTCCCCTCACGGGGACCGTGGGTTCGAATCCCACCCTCTCCGCCAAACGCTTACAGCGACCGCCGACTTTGGCGGGCAGGCCTGGCGAGGCGCGCCGCGTACCTTGGGTGCCATGAAAGCCATCTTGCAAGCGACGCTCGCCGCGATCCTCTCGGGAATACTCGTTGGGGTACTGCTCAAGAAGAAAGTCGCGGCGATCGGCCAGACGAGTACCTAGGACGCCGGGTCAAACGTCAATCTTGGATGCTCCGTGATGCGGGCGCCGGTGGCCCGGCGCTCGAAATCCTCGCGCGTGAGTGATCGGTTGATACCGAAAGCGGCACGCGCGCCTTCGGCGGCCGCGACGATAGATAGTTGTACATCGCGGATGATGTTGCCGGCCACGAATACACCAGGCACGCTGGTGGCTTCATATTCGCCGCACAGAATTCCGCCATGGCGTCCGAACCGGCATCCCAGCGATTCCGCGAGGCTCGACTGGCCGCGACTCGGCGTATCGAAGAACAACGTTTCGCGCGGCAGCTCCTCGCCGTCGCGGAACACGACGGCACGCAGCTTGCCGCGCGACCCGTCGAGTCGCGCGACCGGCTTTTCGATGAGGCGTATGCCATTGCGCCGCAGGTGTTCGCGCTCGGGGCGCGCGTACCCGGCGGGACCGTCGGTGCACAACACGATATCGCGCGCCCACGCGGTCATGGCCCTTGCCATCTGGTAACCGCGCTGTCTGCGCCCATAGACCGCGACCTTGCGACCGCGCATTTCCCAGCCGTCGCAGTACGGACATTGAAACACCGTCTTGCCGAACAACCCGTCTATGCCGGGAATGCGGGGTACCAGGTCGAACACGCCAGTGGCAATGAGCAACTTGCGGCAGCGGACCGAAGCGCGCGTACCGATCTTCACGTCGAATCCGCCAGCATCGTGGCGCCGGGCACTCGACACCTCCACGGCGCGGTAGCGCACGCCGGGATAACGTGCGAGCTCCTGACGGCCACGCGCGAGAAATGTCCTCGGCGGAACCCCATCGCGCGATAGATAGGCATGCATGTGCTTCGACGCCCAGCTGCGCGGCGTGCCGGTATCGCATATCAGCACGCTGCGGCACGCGCGTCCGAGGACCAGGGCCGCGGACAACCCGGCCGGCCCCGCGCCGGCGATGACCACGTCCCAGATCTTCATGTACGCAGCATCGACGATTCCGCGGCGAAGACACAGCGGCGCGGATGTCGGAAGAGCGGTAGGCGCACTCGGACAGCCGCGAGCCCAGTGGGAATCGCGCGGCGCGCGACGGCTGCGCTCTCCTACAGCGTCCTCACGGCAGCCGGGAGGTAATTGCTTATCGGCATTGGGCGCATCGGCACCGGGGAGAAATCATGGAGTCCTTCCACCATTTCGTACGCACGATCGCGTGCAGTGCGTTCCTGGCAGGCCTCACCTGTGCCGCGGCTGCCCAGCAGGGCGACGGCACCGACCTGTCCATTTCCACCAACATCTGGAAGCCCAACAAGGTGCCCGCCGATGCTGCGCGCATCGCGCAACTGCGCGTGCCACCAGAATTCAGCGTTAGTGTGTTTGCGCGCCGCCTCGGCAATACCCGCATTCTCGCGGCGGCGCCCAACGGCGACGTATACGTCACGCGCCGCGACCAGGGCGACATCCTGCTGCTCAAGGACACGAATCGTGACGGCAAGGCGGATGGACCGGCGCGCTGGGTGGGTCGCCGCGCCGGGGCGCACGGCATCACCATTCACGGCGGCAAACTCTACCTGGTCACCGTCAAGGAAGTGTTCGTCAGTGAGATCAGGCCCGACGGCCTCGGGGAGTTCCGCCTGTTGTTAGGCGACCTGCCGGATGCCGGCCAGCACGCTAATCGCACCATCGCCTGGGGCCCCGACGACATGTTGTGGATCAGCGTGGGATCGACCTGCAACGCCTGCAACGAAAGCAACCCGGAGAACGCGACGTTGCTGCGCGTGAGTCCGGATGGCAAGTCGCGGGTGATCTGGGCCAGTGGCCTGCGCAACACCATCGGCTTCGACTGGCACCCGGTCACCGGCGAGCTGTGGGGCTTCGACAACGGCATCGATTTCCTCGGCGACGACTCGCAGCCGGAAGAATTGAATCGCATCGATCGGGCGAAGCGATACGGCTGGCCGCATGTATGGGGCGAGGGCAGCCTGACACCGTGGACCAATCCGCCCGGCGGAATCAAGAAGGAGCAATGGCGCGCTCTGAGCGTGCCGATGACCCTGGGTTACACCGCGCATGCGGCGCCGATGCAGCTCGTGTTCTACCCAGGTGGCTCGTTCCCGCGCGACTTCATCGGCGATGCATTCGTCACCATGCGCGGTTCCTGGAATCGCAAGCCCGCGTCGGGGTATGAAATCGTGCGCGTGCGATTCTCCGGCGGCCAGGCACAGAGCATCGAACCGTTTCTGACGGGATTTCTCAGCGACGGCGGCACCACGCATTTTGGACGGCCCATGGGACTCGCGGTGGCGGCAGACGGCTCGCTGCTCATGGCCGACGACGCCAATGGTGTGATTTACCGCATCGCGTACACCGGCAACGCAGGTTCGGGCGAGGTACTCGAAGCGCCGGCCGCGGTGATGCTGGCGCAGGCGAGCGAAGGGGTCGGCGTTCCGTTAGCGATCCAGCGCGTCGACTCCGCAGCCCGCATGAACGTCGGCTCGCCGACCGCGAAGGGCAGGATCGCGCGTAAACATTCGGAATACTACGACGGCGTCGCGCCGCGTGTGTTCTGGTCGAAGGTGCAGGGCGCCAAATCCTATGCACTCGTCATGGAAGATCCGGACGCAAAACCGATCACGCCGTTCGTGCACTGGGTGGCGTGGAATATTCCGGCTAACTACACTCATCTACCCGAAGGTTTGCAGGAGCAGGAGCGGCTCACCGAACCGGAAGGTGTGCTCCAGGGCAGGACCAGTCGCGGCACCGTGGGTTACCTGGGTCCGCGCCCACCCGTCGGCGATCCGCCGCATCGTTATCACTTCCAGATGTTCGCGCTCGATACCCTGCTCGACGTGCCGCCAGGCGCGGAGCGCGACGAACTGCTGAAAGCAATGCGTGGCCACGTGCTGGCGGCAGGTGAATTTGTCGGCACCTACCAGCAATTCCTGCAGCCGCCAAAATGATTCGTGGGAAACCGGTCATGCCCTCACGCAACGGCTCGCAACTGCTGATCGATGCGCTGATCGCCTGGGGAGTGGACACCATCTTCGGTATGCCGGGCGACGGCATCAATGGCCTGATGGAGGCGATCCGCGAACGCGAAGGCAAGGTTCGCTTCATCCAGGTGCGCCACGAAGAGTCCGCGGCGCTCATGGCCTGCGCGCACGCCAAGTGGACCCAAAAGTTAGGCTGCTGCCTCGCCACCACCGGGCCCGGTGGCGTGCATCTTCTCAATGGGCTCTATGACGCCAAGTTCGACAAGGCCCCGGTGATCGCGATCACCGGGTTGCCCTATCACGACCTCATCGATACGTTCACGCAACAGGACGTGGACCTCGGCAAGTTGTTTGCGGACGTGGCGGCTTATTCGACGCGCATCATGAGCGCCGCGCATGTGGAGAACGCGGTGTCGCTGGCGTGCCGCATTGCCGTTACGCAGCGCACCGTTGCGCACGTGTCCATTCCGGTCGACGTCCAGGAGGAGTCGCTCGAAGAAGTGGAGCCGTCGACGCGCAACGTGGCGCATCACGTCTCGTTCGCCAAAACCGATGGCGCCCGCGTGCCCGACGAGGAAAGCGTCGGACGAGCGGTCGAGATCCTCAACCGCGGCAAACGCATCGCGATTCTCGCCGGGCAGGGTGCGCTCGGCGCGCGCGACGAACTCATCGAACTGGCGGAGCTGCTCGGCGCCCCGATCGTCAAGGCGTTGCTTGGCAAGGCCGTGGTGCCCGATGCACACCCGCTGACCACGGGCGGGATCGGCTTGTTGGGTACGCGCGCCTCGCAGGAAACTTTCGAAGAGTGCGACACGCTGCTGATCGTCGGTTCCACGTTTCCGTACGTCGAGTACTACCCCAAGCCCGGGCAGGCGCGCGGCGTCCAGATCGATCGTGATGCGTCGCGTATCGGCCTGCGTTTTCCGGTGGAAGCGGGCCTGGTGGGCGACGCGTGCCAGACCTTGAAGCAACTGATCGCCAGGGCCAAGGCGCACGCGGACCGGTCGTTTCTCGAGCTCGCGCAACGGCGTAAACAGGAATGGGTGGACTTGCTGGAGCACTCCGCCGACGCGAAGCGCGACAAACTGACCCCTGACCGATTGGCGCGGGACTTCGGCAGGCGGCTCGCCGACGACGCGATCGTCGCCTGGGATTCCGGACACAACACCGGGGTGCTCGCACGTTATGTACAAGCGCGCGAAGGCCAGATGTTCGGCGGATCCGGAATGATGGCGACCATGGGCTGCGGCATTCCCTACGCCATTGCCGCCGCGCTCGCCTTTCCCGGGCGGCAAGTGGTGGCGTTCGTGGGCGATGGTGGCCTTACGATGTTGATGGGTGAGCTCGCCACTGTGGTGCGCTACCGCCTGCCTATCAAGATCGTAGTCATGAAAAACAATACGCTCGGGCAGATCAAGTGGGAGCAGCTCATGTTCCTCGGCAATCCCGAGTACGAATGCGCACTGCAGCCCATCGATTTCGTGGGCGTTGCGCAAGGGTTCGGCATAGCCGGGTTCCGGGCCACGAGCCCTGGTGACGTCGGTGCCGCGCTCGACGCGGCTTTGAAAGTGCCAGGAGCGGCGCTGGTGGAGGCCACCGTCGACCCGAATGAGCCGCTGTTGCCGCCGAAGCGGATGCCAAAGTACGCGGAAAACCTTCAAAAGGCGCTGGATCGCGGAACACCGGGAGCCGACGAAATCCGTGCCGCCCTTACGCGCGAACCGGCGCGAACTCAGCTTAGTTAGAAGCAGTTCAATCCGCGCCGCGCCTGCCGGGTGGGAAGTTTCCTACGCGCTCTACCTGAGTCCGCCGGTGTAAGTCGGGAGGAACGGGGGCTGAAGGATTTCGCCGATTTGGCCTTCTTGTGGCATTGTTCATGGTCTATGCCGAATGCGGGATAGGCGAGAACACGCACGAGGCGCTGGTGAACGACAGGCAAAATCCCGGGGACAATGGCAACGCCGACATGGCGAAGCTGAATACGGCGATAGTCGCGTCGACGGGTTTCGAGGCGCGAGCTTTGCTGCCGTTTCCGGTGGTGGGGATCGGCGCTTCCGCCGGCGGAATCCCGGCACTCGAATCCATGTTCGCCGACGTCCCGCCCGACTGCGGCATGGCCTTCGTGGTGGTGATGCACCTGTCACCCGATCACACCAGCATGCTCGATTCGATTCTGTCGCGGCAGACCCGTCTGCCCGTGCACGAAATCACCGACGGCATCCCGGTCGAGATCAATCATGTCTATGTCATCGCGCCTGGTCACTCGCTGACGCTGGCCGATGGCAAACTGCACCTGGGCGAGCCGGTCGAGAAACGCGGACATCGCCGGCCGGTCGACGATTTCTTCCGTTCGCTGGCCGCCGAGCAGCGCGAAAAATCGATCGCCGTCATCCTTTCCGGTACAGGCACCAACGGCACTGCGGGGGCGCAGGCCATCAAGGCGGCTGGCGGCATTTGCATCGCGCAGGAACCCGACAGCGCAGGATTTCCGGGGATGCCGTCGAGCCTCATCCAGGCGGGCTACGCGGATCAGGTGCTCGCCCCGGAGAAGATCGTTCCCCTATTGCACCGCTACATTCAACTGCCGTACGTCGATGACTCATCCGACGGCGGGGAGCAATTGCTTCGCGAGCGTACGCAGCTTCGGGAGGTGCTCGCCATCCTGCGTACGCGCACGCGGCATGACTTCAACGGTTACCGCAAACCAACGCTACTGCGCCGCATCCAGCGGCGCATGGGCCTGGCGGCCGCCGAATCGCTGGGCGAATACGCCGGCATCCTGCGCCACAATCAGGACGAAGTTGGCGCGCTGTCCAACGATCTCATGATCAACGTCACCGGCTTCTTCCGCGATCCGGAAGCCTGGGAGGCACTGCGAACTTCGGTGATTGCGCCGCTCATCGCCGCACGCGCCGAGGATCATCAGCCGTTGCGGGCATGGGTGACCGCCTGCGCGAGCGGTGAGGAGCCGTACACGCTTGCCATGGTCATCGCCGAAGAACTGCAGGCGGCGGCCCAGGCACTTTTGAATGTGAAGATCTTCGCCACCGACACCTCGGATCGTTCGCTGGCGCTGGCCCGCGCTGGCGTTTATCCCGGCGGCATCGAGGCCGATATGACGCCGGAGCGCCTCGATCGTTTTTTCGACAAGGACGAGCACACCTATCGCATCAAGAAGGAAATCCGCGACATGGTGGTGTTCGCGCCGCAGGACATCCTGCGCGACCCGCCATTCTCGCGCGTCGACCTGTGCACCTGCCGCAATCTGCTCATCTATCTCGAGCCCGAAACGCAACGCCGCGTGTTAGGCCTGCTGCACTTCGCGCTGCGTGAAGGCGGCTATCTGTTCCTCGGCAACACCGAGACCTATAGCGGCAACGAACACCTGTTCGAAGTCCTTAGCAAGAAGTGGCGCATCTACCGCCGCTCTGGATTGAACCGCCCGCGCGTGGAACTTCCGAGTTTCGCCGCGCGGTCGCTGGAAGGGGCGACGCGCGCGGAGGAAAGCGCGACGTTGCCCCAGGCGCGGCCATCAGCCACGCTGGTGTTGCAGCGCGCGTTGCTCGAACGATACGGGCCGCCCACCGTGGTGGTCGATCGCAGTGATCAGATCGTCTATTTCCACGGCGCGACCGAACCCTATCTCCAGCATCCGCCGGGTGAGCCCACTCGCGATCTCATGCAACTGGTGCGTCCGCCGTTGCGGATCGCCGCACGCAATGCGCTGCGGGCCGCGGTGCGTGAGAACCGCATGGTCACCGTGCAGACGACCGCAGCCGACGGTTTTGCGGTGCCGCTGGAGATCACAGCCGCTCCGGTAATGGAAGCCAAGACGCCGGAGCACTATCTACTGAGCTTCCGCCCCATCGGCGACGCCACCGATGCGTCCTCGCAATTGGCCGACGCCGCGGTACCGATCTTCGATCCGGGCACGGGCAGCGAAGTCCGCATGCTGCGCATGGAGCTGCAGAGTACCTCCGAGGCTTTCGAAGCGACGATGGAAGAGCTCAAGGCGGCGCACGAAGAAGCCACCTCGATGAACGAGGAGCTGCAGAGCACCAATGAAGAACTCGAGACCAGCAAAGAGGAGTTGCAATCGGTCAACGAGGAACTGACCACCGTCAACAACCAGCTGCAGGCCAAAATCGCGCAGCTCGAAGCGACCACCAACGACCTCGCGAATCTGTTGGGCAGCACGGACATCGCCGTGGTGTTCCTCGACGTCGACTTTCGCGTGCGGCGTTTCACGCCGGCGGTCAGCGACCTGTTCGAGATGATCGACACCGACCTCGGCCGGCCGATCACGGATCTCGCGCAGAAATTCTCCGATGACAGCCTCATGGCCGACGCGCGCGCGGTGCTGCAGCGTCTGATTCCGATGGATCGCGAGATGCGCAGCCACAGCGGCCGTTGGTATCTGCGCCGAACGCTGCCTTACCGCACCACCGAAAATCACATCGAAGGCGTGGTGATCACCTTCGTCGATATCGCGGCCCGCAAGCGCGCCGAGGATGAAATCATTGGCGCGCGCGAACGTTTGCAGGCGGTGCTCGAGCAGATGCCGACGGCCGTGCTCATCACCGATGTCCCGGCCGGGCGACTGAACTATGCCAATCGCCGCGCCTCGGTGATGTTCGGCCACATGTTCCCGTCGCCGATACCGGCCGGCGGTGCCCTGCCTTCGTACCCGCGAATGACCGGCAGCTACGTTGCCGGGGATTCCTATCGCGCCGAGGATTGGCCGATGCAGCGGGCGCTGCGCAACAACGCCACAGTTTCCGATGAGGAGATCCAGATTCAGAACCCGGAAGGGTTGCCGATGGTGTTGTCGGTGAGCGCCTCTCCGGTGCACGACGCGAACGGCAAGGCAGTCGCCGTCGTCGGCACGTTTCTCGACATCACGATCCGCAAACAAGTCGAGCGGGAGCTCATCGACGCTCGCGAGCGGTTTCGTGTGCTGGTGGAAAGCGCCAAGGATTTCGCGATCTTTCAGATGGACCTCGAGGGTCGGGTGGCGAGCTGGAATTCCGGCGCCGAGCGCATCCTTGGCTGGACGGAGCAGGAAATCCTGGGTGAATCCGGAGAACGCGTATTCACCCCCGAAGACCGCCACGCGCGCGTGCCCGAGCAGGAAATGCGCCAGGCACTCGATACCGGCCGGGCGGTGGATGAACGCTGGCATATCCGCAAGGACGGCACGCGGTTCTGGGCGAGCGGGGTACTGGCAATTGCCGTGGACCGCGGGGGCAAGGTGACCGGATTCGTGAAGATCATGCGCGACGTCACCGACCGCAAGGAAACGGAAGATCGTCTCAAGTTGGCCATGATTGCCGCCGAACAGGCGCAGTCGGCAGCCACCCAGGCAAACCGCGCTAAGGACGAATTCATCGCCATCGTCAGCCACGAGCTGCGCACACCGCTCAACACCATCCGTCTGTGGTCGCGTATGTTACGCAGCGACAAGCTTTCGGCCAAAGATCGCGCCGACGGAATCGAGATGGTCGAGCGCGCGGCCATCGCACAACAGCAGGTAATCGACGATCTGTTCGACGTGTCGCGCATCACGTCGGGGAAGTTGCGTCTTGCTACGCGCGATACGCGCCTGGCGGGCGCGATTCGCGGCGCCGTGGAGGCCGTGGAGCCGATTTGCACGGCGCGTGGCATTCGGCTCGGCATCGACATTTCCCCCGACATTGGCATCGTGCGTGCCGATCCGGGACGAATTCAGCAAGTGGTTTGGAACCTGCTCAGCAACGCGGTGAAATTCACGCCATCGGGTGGTCACGTGCAGATCGACGCGAGGCGCGCTACGAACGAGATCGTGATTTCGGTGAGAGATTCCGGCATTGGCATCCGCGGGGAGCTGCTGCCGCGCGTGTTCGACCGGTTTCGTCAGGCCGAGGTGGGCACCACGCGCGCGCACGGCGGCCTGGGGCTCGGGCTGTCGATCGCCAAACAGATCGTCGAGCTCCACAGCGGCACGATCGAAGTGGCGAGCGAGGGCGAGGGCAAGGGGGCCACGTTCACGGTGCGCCTGCCGCTGCCGGTGCAGTCGCACACCGACGAGGTTGCCAGCCAGACGGAAGCCACCCACGCCGACCTCGACGGGGCCGACATCCTGCTCGTCGAGGATGAGGCGCTGACGCGCGACACCATGCGCCGCCTGCTGGAAGGCCGCAATGCCACGGTACGCGCAGTGGATTCAGTGAACGCCGCGCGCGACGAGCTCGCCACGCGCAAACCGCACCTGGTCATCAGCGATATCGGCCTGCCGGGTGAAGATGGCTACGCGCTCATCCGGCACCTGCGTTCGCTCGAGTCGCACAAGGACATCCCGGCACTCGCAGTGACCGCGTTCGTGCGCGCCGACGACCGCCAGCAGGTGCTCGAGGCGGGATTCGACGAACACGTGCCCAAGCCCGTGGATGCCGACCGCCTGATCGCTGTTGCCGTGCAGCTCCTGCGCCGCTGACGGAGATTTCCCGCACGCGATGGGCGTGTTGGCAGAAATTTTTCTGCCGCCGACCTACATCGAGACCGATCGTGCGGCGCCAATACTCTTTTCATGGTCCATCTCCTGAATGCGCGCGCGCTGTCGCCGCCGCGGCCAGTACCGCCGGAGCGGCGGCGCGCCATCGTCATCGGAGCAGGCGCGGCCGGAATGGCCGCCGCTTTTCACCTGGGAGAGCACAGCCTGTTGCTCGAAAGCCGCCACAATCTGGAGGATTCGAATGATCAACCGCACAATCTCACGCTGGGTACTGCGCGCGGCCGCGCTGTGGGTGCTCAAAACCCTCGTGCAGATGGCCAACGACCGGGCCTATCGGTCGCGGAGCGCGAAGCGCTCCGGTGCACCGAGGCGAGCGCCAGCACGCAGCCGGGCAGTCCGCAGCCGATAAGTCACGTGGCGCTGTGGGAGCCACCGAATCTTGCGCCGACCCCGGTTGAACCTGCGCAGGAAGAGAAGGAAGAGCGCGCCGAACGGCTGTCATTGCGTGCGCTGATTCCGTTGTTGCGCGGAGAGCTGCGTTTCGGCGCCACGGTGCTGCGCATCGCGCCGTCACAGCGCATCGTCGAGCTCGCCGACGGTGCCCGGTTTGTCTACGACAAACTACTGAGCACCGTGCCGCTCATGGTGCTCACCGAAATGGTGCTCACCGAGCTGCCGTGGCGCATCCGCTGCGATGAAACCCTTCGCTACTGGCTCAATGCGCGGGACATCGAAGTCGCCGACTCCGCCACGCGTGCCTGCTACGGTGACGTGGACGAGTTCGCCGCAGGGAAGCGCGTCGCGGACGTGATCAAGCGTGCGCTCGCGGACAAGTTCCGCACGGGAAGCGCCGCGGATGCGTCCGGCAAACGTCTCTTCGAACCGCGGGTGGTGATGCGCTGATCCGGCGTTCGAAATATCGCGCGCGACGATGTGCCTGCGGCGCGATCCTGCTGCTGTTGCTAGCCACGAGCGCCGCGGCGCAAACCCGGGCCGAGGCGCAACAGGACGACGCCGTCGGTCAGTCCATCAACTATGTGTTTGCCACCGAGCTCGGCTCGGGCGTGTACGACCTCGATGGCCGCACGCTGCAGATCTATCGCTACACGTGGCGTAAGGACTTGCGCGAAGGTGACGTCGACACCGCGGCGGTGCGATTCGTGCTGCCGATCACCGCGGGATTCTTCGATTTCAGTCCGCTCGACGTTGTCTCCAAGGGTCCGCCCACGCAAGTCGACAGCTTCAGCATCGTTCCCGGAATCGAATTCGACTTCTCATTGCCGGGCAACTGGCACGTCGTGCCCTATATCCGCGCCGGCTCGAGCGTGGCGTCGAGCAGCGTGGACGGCTGGTTGTACGGTGCAGGCGTGCGAGTTGAGCGCCGGCAGGATTGGCATGGATGGGACAGCTTCGTGCGCAGCGAGCTCAGCGTGGCGGGGGTCGGATATCGCCGCGAAGTACCCGACGACCAGTTCGCGCGCCTGCGCCAGGGCTTCGATCTCACGCGTGGCACCGGCTGGAGAAAGCGTGGGCGGGAGCTCGAGGTCGGACTGTACGGAATCTTCGATGTCATCCTCGATCCGCCGACGGCACCGGTGGCCGATGGACGCAAACAGCCTCTGCAAGCCGAGTTCGGCGTCACGATCAGCACGCGTCCGGTATTCAAGATCTGGCGCTTCGACGCGCCCCGGCTGGGGTTCGGCTACCGGCTTGCGGGACAGCTGTCGGCCTGGCACCTGCTGCTCGGCGCGCCCTTCTGAGCTAACAAGAACTCCGCCAGGGTTACATGTCGAGCTCGATGCTCACCGGACAGTGATCGCTGCCGAGAACGTCGGTGTGGATCCTCGCTTCTTTCACTTTTTTCTTCAGCACTTCGGACACCAGTACGTAGTCGATTCTCCATCCGACGTTGCGCGCGCGCGAGTTGGCGAAATGACTCCACCAGGAATAGTGGCCATTGCCCTGGGTGAAGATGCGGAAGGTGTCGACGAAACCAGCGTCGACGAAACCCTGGAAGCCGGCGCGTTCCTCGTCGGTGAAACCCTTCTTGCCGCGATTCGGTTTCGGATTCGCCAGATCGAGCTCCGTGTGCGCGACATTGAGATCGCCGCAGAAGATCACCGGTTTCTTTTTCTCGAGTTGCTTGACGTAGGCGAGGAAGGCGGGATCCCAGTGTTTGTGGCGCAAGTCGAGGCGCGACAGATCGTCCTTGGCGTTCGGCGTGTACACGGTCACCACGTGAAATTTTTCGAACTCCGCGGTGATCACGCGGCCCTCGTTCGACGAGTCCCGCTTGAGCTCGTCGGCGAAGGCGAATTGTTTGGCGAAACTGTCCGGAAAACCGTTGGTCACCTTGACGGGCTCGCTCCGGGAAAAGATCGCCGTTCCCGAATAACCCTTCTTTTCCGCCGAATTCCAGTATTCGCGGTAGTCGGGCAAATCGATTTCCGCCTGGCCCTTCTCGGCCTTGGTTTCCTGCAGGCACAGGATGTCGGGCTTGTGCTCGGCGATGAATTTCTGAAAGGTTCCCTTTTTGACCACGGCACGGATGCCGTTGACGTTCCAGCAATAGAGTTTCATGCGCGCGAGTATAAACGGGCGGCCAGAACCGGGCAGAATGCTGCCATGGAAATCACCGGCGGTTGTCTGTGCAGGGCGATACGGTTTCGCATCACCGCGCCACCAATAGCCATGCGCCTCTGTTGGTGCCGGCTGTGCCAGTACCTGGCCAGCGGCAATTCCACGGTAAACGTGGTATTCCCGAGCGAGGCCATTGAAATTACGGTGGCCATCGATGGCGAGCTGCGCGATTACCGCAGCATTGCCGACAGCGGCAGCGTCATGCATCGCCGCTTCTGCCGCACCTGCGGAACCCATCTTTTCAGCGCCTCGGAGGCTCGGCCCCACCTCATCATCGTTCGTAATGGCGCGCTCGACGACACGGCGCTTGCGAAGCCCAGCGCCACCATCTGGACTACGCAAGCGCCTGAGTGGGCCTGGATCGATGAATCGCTTCCGCAGCATTCCGGGCAACCGCCGCCCATTGCCTGACACTCCTGATTCCGAGGCGCGGACGGAGTAGTCTTCCAGGCCAGCAAGGTCTGGCAAAAAAGGTGGCTTCTGTTCGCCCGAATCTCCAGGGAATTTCGGTTCGCACGGCTGTGGCCGTGGATCGAGAAGACGCCGGCGCGGCGGTTTGCGTTTGCGGGAATCATGGCGATGGCGGCGTCCCTGCTGCATTGGCTCATCTACCCGATCACGCAGGGCCGCACGTCTTTCATCTTCTTTCCGCCGGCCATCATCCTGGTGACCACCATCGCCGGGCGCTGGCCGGGCGCGCTGGTCGCCGTCATCGGCATTTTCAACTCCGCGCTGCAAAAAGACCCGGCCTCGCTGCTGGTGGCCAACTCCCCCGAGCAGATCGCCGTGATCGCCTCCGCGCTGGTCTCCGCCATGCTCATCCTGGCCGGCGACTACTACCGCTCGATCTCGCGCCGCGAGCTTTCGGATCTGAACGAGCTGCACGAATTGAGCACCACGCTGGCCTCGATTCCGAAATTGTCCGACCAGCTTCAGCTCATTCTCGCCACCTTCCTGCGCATGCACGGCGCGAATCGTGGGCTCATCTCCGTCTACGACGGCAGCCGCGATTCGTTGCAGGTGTCAGCGAGCGTCAATTTCAGTCAGGCCGCCATGGACGCGTTGCGCGACGTGCGCGCTGGCGAGGGCGCCTGCGGCATGGCTTGCGTCTCCAGGCGCCGCGTAGTCGTCGACGACACGGAACGCGATCCGCGGTTCGCGCCGTTTCGCGCCCTGGCGCACGCCGAAGGCTTTCGCGCGGTTCATTCCACGCCGTTGTTGAGCCGGGATGGTGAGGTGCTAGGCGCGCTGTCGGCGCACTTCAACGCGCCGCACGAGCCGAGCGAGCGCGCCATCAGGCTGGCCGACATCTGCGCGCGCAAGGCCGCGGTATTCATCGAGCGCGCCCGCGCCGAAGAGCGTGTGAGCCAGCGCGACCGGCGGTTCGAATCGGTGCTCTCCTCGTCAGGTGTTCCCTTCGTGATGTTCGCGCCGTTTCGCGATGAGTCCGGCAAGATCGTCGACTTCCGCTGGCGCTTCCTCAACACGGCCGCGGCGAACGTCATGCGCTGCAATCCGGCGGAAGTCTTGGGACGAAGAGTGACCGATACTCTGCCGCGTGCCTGGGACGATCGCGCACGCTTCGACCTCTACGTCGAGGCGCTCGAAAAGAACGAAGTCCGCGACACCGAGCGGCAGACCGAAGCGGACGGCAATCATTCCTGGTACCACATCGTCGCCTCGCCGCTCGACGGCGATCTGGCGGTGTGGTTCGCCGATATCACGCAACGCAAGCTGCAGGAGCGCAACCTCATCGAGGCCGACCGCCGCAAGGATGAGTTCCTCGCCACGCTGGCCCATGAATTGCGCAACCCGCTGGCCCCGATTCGACAGGCCGCCAGCATCGCGCGCAACGAGCAGGCTACCGACGCGCAGAAGCGCTGGTCCAACAACGTGATCGAGCGGCAGGTCCAGCACATGTCCGTGTTGCTCGACGATCTGCTCGATGTGTCGCGCATCACTCACGGGACGTTGCAACTGCGCAAACAGCAGTCCGACCTGCAGTCGATCGTGAGCGCGGCGGTCGAGACCGCACGCCCGCTCATCGACGAGCGGCGCCACCAACTGGCCGTCGACGTGCCGGAACAGTTGCAGGTCAATGCCGATCCCTTGCGCCTCGCCCAGGTGTTGTCGAACCTGCTCACCAACGCCGCCAAGTACACCCATCCGTCGGGGACGATCCGGGTGTTTTCAGTAGTGAAGGACGCCGACATTTCGATCGTGGTCGAAGACAACGGTATTGGCATCGCGCCCGAGGAGCTCCCGAAGATCTTCGGCATGTTCGCGCAGGTCCGCTCAGCCCAGGAGCACGCGGCGGGTGGCCTTGGCATAGGGCTCGCGCTCGCCAAAGGTATCGTCGAACTGCACGGGGGGCGCATCGAGGCGGTGAGCGGCGGCATCGGCAAGGGCAGTCGTTTCACGGTGCGGTTGCCAAATAGTGTGGCAGCCTCAAAAGCAGCTTCGGTGGCGGGTCCGGTGCGCAGCGGCAATGGCGCGGCTAACAAGCGCATTCTGCTCGCCGACGACAATCGCGATGCCGCCGAGAGCCTCGCGATCATCCTGCGCCTCGAGGGGCACGAGGTGGAGCTCGCGCACGACGGCAACTCGGCGCTGCGCAGCTACCAGGAGCGCAAGCCGGACGTCGCGCTGCTCGACATCGGGATGCCGACGACCGATGGCTACGAAGTGGCCCGCCGCATCCGGGCCATGCCCGACGGTGAGCGTGTGTTGCTGATCGCCATCACCGGCTGGGCGCAGGACTCGGACAAAGCGCAGGCCCGCGCCGCCGGCTTCGACCATCACCTCACCAAGCCGATCGAGCCGGAAGCGCTGATCGGGTTGTTAGGGTAGATAGTGTTGGGGGTGTGGGGATGTTCGGGTGGAATGTTCCAGGCGCTCGCTGGTGAGCGCGCCGGACGGCGTTCGCTTGCGCGAGGCTGCGCGCCAGAGCTGTCAGCGTTCAATATAGAACTGCGCAAAACGCGCAAGGTGGGAAGGAACCACCAAAGAGTACCTGCGCGCTATACGCCTCGCGCTGCGCCGCTCACACGCTCGCGCCTGGAACCTTCAACCCGAACATCCTCGCGCGCCCACGCACGTGGAGAGAAAGGATCCCAATAGCAAGCGGCCATAGTGCTCGCAGCCTGTAGTGAGAAGAGCGCCAAGTCCGATGTCTAGCGAACCAACGATCCGTGCGGCTCCGATCTCAGCCACCCAAGCAAACGGGGACGCGTCTCAATCGGAGTGTGAGCTGGCGTTGCTGGATCGCTCAGGGTCGAGAGCGAGCGTCTGAGCGGCGAGCGCGAGGCGTATAGCGCGCAGGTACTCTTTGGTGGTTCGTCTCTACGGTGCGGGTTCGGCGCTTGTTCCTAATCAAGCGCTGACAGCTCTGGCGCGCAGCCTCGCGCGAGCGAACGCCGTCCGGCGCGCTCAGCAGCGAGCTCTCGACCCTGAGCGATCCAGCAACTCCACCTCCCACTCCCATCCAGCCGCGTCCCGTTCTATAGCTGCGATCGCAGCAGCAGTGCCAGTCGTTCGTTGATTCGCCGGCCGAATTTACGGTGGCGCCACTTCTTGAGTACCATGCGGCGCGATTGCAGGATGTCGGCGTCGATGAGGCTGATCTGTTCGCGCGCGAGCTCCTCGCTGAACACATTGAGATTGGCCTCGTCGTTGAGCCGGAACGATCGGTCATCGAAATTCGAGGAGCCCACGGAGCTCCACACGCCGTCGATCACCAGCACCTTACAGTGCATCATCGTCGGCTGGTATTCGTAGATCTGGATGTTGGAGGCGAGCAGCTCTCCATAGAGTCCCTGAGCTGCCCAGCGGCCGATGCGGGCGTCAGTGTGTCGGCCTGGCACGACGATGCGCACGCGTACGCCACGCCGCGCGGCAGCACACAACGCTTCAACCGTGAGCCGATCGGGAACGAAGTACGCGTTCTCGATATCGATCGAGGTCTTGGCGGCCGTGAGTGCCAGCAGCACCATGAGATGCATGCTCTCGGAGCCACCCACGGGTGAACTGCCAAACATCTGCGCCTCCATGTCACCGCTATGGGGCGAGAGCGTCGGAAAATAGTCTGCGCCGTGCAGCACACGGCCTGTGGCCTTGATCCAGTTGTCGATGAATACGGCCTGCATTTGCGCCACCACCGGACCCTCGGCCTTGAAGTGCGTTTCGCGCCAGGGCGGCAGGCCGTTGAGTCCTTCGCGCCATTCGATGCCCATGCCCACACCGCCGGTGAAGCCGACCTTGCCGTCGACGACCAGGATCTTGCGGTGCGTCCGATTGTTGAGCCGGCCCAGGTGATACCAGGAGGGAGGGTGATAGATCTGCAGGTCGCAGCCGGCGGCCCGCGCCGACGCCAGCAGAGAAGGCTCCATGGTGCGCGAGCCCAGCCAGTCGAGCAGCATGTGGACCTGCACCCCGCGCCGCGCCGCATTGGAAAGCTCATCGACGAAGGTGGCGCCGACCCCATCGCGAAACACGAATGTCTCGAGCGTGATGTTGGTTTGCGCGGTCCGGATGGCGTTGAGCATCGCCGGATAGATCTGCGTGCCGTTCACCAGCACCGTGATCTTGTTGCCGGCGACCAGTGGCGGCCCCAGCAGGATGCCGAGCGCGCGGCGGAAGTCCGCATCCCCACTGGTATACAGCCGTCTTGGCCGGTACAGCAGCCGCTTCTCCGTGGTGGCGAGATTGGCGCCGACCCACAGCACGAATGCCGTGACGAACAACGTGGTGATGACGACTGTTACGACTGACACGTGAATAAATTACAGTTGAGAAGAGATCGCAATTGGCGTGGGATGCACCTTACACATATCGTCATGATCGTTTGCTATCGGAGATTTTCGCAAGCGCCTAACGTCCTCTCCAACAAACGAGGAGTACTGATCATGGCTAAAGCGAAGGGCAAAGGAAGGGCGAAAGCAGGTACGCGGAAGTCTTCGAAGACGCAGGACGCGATCGCGCTGCTCAAGGCCGATCACCGCCAGGTGGAAGATTGGTTCGAGCAGTTCGAGAAGGCACGCAACGACGATCGCAAACTGGAGTTGGCTACCAATATCTGCAACGCGCTTCGGGTACATACGACCATCGAAGAAGAAATCTTCTACCCGGCGTTTCTCGAGGCGACCGACGACAAGGACATGCATCATGAAGCCGAAGTCGAGCATAACGGCGCCAAGAATCTGATCGCGGAGATCGAGGCGTCCGGACCGGACGACGATTACTACGACGCCAAGGTGAAGGTGTTGTCGGAAATGATCAAGCATCACGTCAAGGAAGAGGAGCAGCCTGGCGGCATGTTTGCCGAAGCCCGCAAGTCCGAGATGGATCTGGACGCGCTCGGGGAAGAGATGGCGGCGCGCAAGCAAGAACTGGAAGGCCAGGCGGATGACATGCCGCCGGGCGCGCGCAAAGGAAAGAATGGAATTCTCGAGCGCATTGCGAACGCGGGTTCACGTTAAGCCGACTTGCGCGAATTGGTGACTTCACCCGGCGCCGGCTTCCCGGCGCCGGGTTCTTTCATCGGGGCGATCGGCAACCGGTGCTTCAACGACCTTGGATTCCAGACAGGATTGGGGGCGAGAAAGTCGCGCAGCACACCCCAGGTCGGGTGGTGTTGCGCCGCTACTTTCAGTGCGACCAGCACGGGGGTAGCTAACAACACGCCGGCTATGCCCCAGAACGCGTAGCCAAACCACACCCCCAGCAATATCACCAGTGCATTCACCTCGCAGCGCCTGCCTACCGTCAACGGCTGCACGAGTTGGCCTTCGATGAGGTGCAGCACGATGAACACCCCGGGCACGGCCAGCGCCTGCCCCAGGTTTGAAAACGTCAACAGTGCCGCGCTCGCGAAAATGATGCAGGCGGCGATTGGCCCCAAGTAAGGAATGAAGTTCAGCACGCCCGCCAGCACTCCCCAGAGGATGGCGTTCGGCATGCCGAGCGCATACATCGCTAGCCCGGTGGCGATGCCGAGCCCGAGGTTGATCAGGGCGATGGTGCCGAAGTAGCGGCCGATCTCCTGGCGAATCGCTTCGGTGAGCCGTAGCGATTTGGCACTCGCCTCATTGCCGCCAAGGGATGCACCCATGCGTGCCAGCAGCGGTGGTCCGCCGAGCAGGAAGAACAGTGTGAACGGGATGACGGACATCCACTCGAAGAACGACTTGGTGATCGAGATGGCGGTCCTTTCGCCGGCCACCGGCGTCACGATGGCCGGTCTGCCGCTTGCCACGGTGTCGCCCTGGGTGAGCCGGCCGGCTCGCTCTGCAACGGCGTCGAGGCGCGCGAACATTTCCCGCAGCGGTTTCAGGCGCGGATCGATCTTGCGCATGGTCTGTGGCGCGCGCGCCAGCCATTCGGTAGCCGGCGTCCAGATGGAATTGATCGCGGTCGCCGCCGCGGCGAACACCACCACGAGGACGATCGCCACGGCCAGCCCGCGGCGCAGGTGCCAGCGATGCAATCTATCTACTGCCGGGGTTAGCAGCATCGCCAGAAACAGGGAAACCGCTACCGGAATGAACACGTCCTGCGCGAAGTACAGCAGCGTGCCCACTGCCAGCATGGACAGCAGGAGGATCGCTTTGCGCAGCTTGGTATCGGCGAGAGGCGTGGGCGTGCTCACCGCGCCAATGTCAGCTATTTACTGACAAGGCGACATACACCAAGGCACGGCGGCGAATGTAGTCTTCATCCCACGCCGGGGATGAGTCTCACATCCAGCGGGCCGTGACTACCGCGACACCAGCCACCAGGGCGCACAACCCGAATATCAGGGCTGCGGCATTCGCCACGGTCTGGATTCTGCGAATAACGAGGACCGGCATAGTGGCTTGCACTGTACCGTCGGGGGGCTGGCAGGGATGCCGCGAAGACGCGTTGCCTTGCATAGGCCGGTTCCGACGTCGGCCGGCCCGTATGATCGGCATCGGACTGTTCCGGGGGTCATCAATTGCGCGCACGCGATGCCACAGCGAGGGTAAACGTCGCAGGCAACGAAGAAATTGTCGGCGCTGCCGGCGTGCCAGTCGTGGGAACCGAGATCAGAGCCCGTGGTCCCACTCCTACAATGATGGGGCGGCGTACTGCAGCATGGCTCTGCGTGCTGGTGGCGCATGCTCTCATGATCTATTGGCTGCTCGACGTTGGCAGCGCCAGCCGCGCGCCGTCGCCCGAAGGGCTCGCGAGCGAACCCATCACGATATATCTCGAGCCGTTGCCGCGCGCCGAGGTGGCGAGCGACTTGCCCTCGTTGCAAACGCCATCGCAGACGCTCGCGCCGCCTGAGATTGCCATCGACGAGTGCGCGAGGAGCCCTCCGCCATCATCACGCCGCCGGAGCGCGTGGACTGGCCCATCGAGGGCAAGAAGTCCGTCGCGCGTGTGCTGGCGGCGGAAGCCGAAGCCGAACGCATCGCGAAGATGTTCGCAGGTCCCGGCGGTACCTGGGCGTCGCTCACCAAGCGGCAGCGATCGGAGCTCAGCAAGTTTCGCTGGAGACCCGGCGTCGATGGCCTCGAATACGACGAGAAGGGCAACTCCATTTACCGGCTGCCCAACGGTTGCGCCATCGTCAATCTGACATTCTTCGGCTGCCCGATCGGCAAGCAAAAGGTCCATGGCGACATGTTCGAGAACATGCGTCAGTACTTCGATGAACAGCGCCTGCCGCAGACCAACGAAGGCAACGGCACGGAACCGGAGGCGGTGCGTCCGGTGGACTAGTTAGTCGGACGCGGTTCCAAGGGGCGCTAGCCGCTGCGCTTGGCGCGTTCTGCCTTGCCACCCTTGTAGGCGCCTTTCGCACCGGCGGCCTTGCCGACGTACTTCTTTTTGAAGCCTTCAGGTTTGGCGCCGAAGGATGGCTTTCCGCCGAAGCCGGGCTTGCCCGCGAATCGTGGCTTGCCGGCGTAGGCCGGTTTGTCGGCGCGCTCGAAGCGCGGCCGCGCGTCGCCGCCGGCGGCACCGGCGGGCGCGAAGCTTTCGAACCGCGCTGGTCTGCTGCGATCGAATGCCGGCCGCTCGCCGCCTTCGGCCCGCGGGGCACGGTCGTCGCGCTTGAAGCGTGGTGTGCCGGCGTAAGTACGCGATTCGGAACGACGGCTCGGGAATGGACGCGGCTCACCAGCCTTGTCGAAGCGATTGCCGCCGCCTGTGTACGGACGCTTCTCGCCGGTTTTCGGGCCCGACTTGTCGTAGCGCTTGCCGCCACCGCCTGCGTAGGGGCGGCGCTCGCCCCGTTCTTCAGAAGGCGAGGCCTCGGCCATGCGATCCGGACGGCGCGACTGGCCGCTGAACTTGGGTTTGTCCGGCTTGGAATCCACGCGCTGGATGCGGATCGCCTCACCGCGCACGCGGACGTCCTGCAGGCTGGCCATCATTTCATCGGGCAGTCCGGGCAGATCGACATAACTGTGATCCTCGCGGATGTCGATGTGGCCGATGTGCTTGCCTTCGATGCCGGCCTCGTTGGCGATGGCGCCGACGATGTTGCCCGGGAGCACACCGTGCGCATGGCCGACTTCGATGCGATAGGTCTGTGTCGGCACGCTGCCGTCGATGCGCGGTGGCGCCTTCTGTTCTTCCGACTGCGCCTTCTGCGCGAGGAACAGTGGTGTGGAGCCCTGCACCATGCTGGCGAGCGCGGCGGCGATTTCGATGGCCGGAACGTTGCCTTCGGATTCGACCTGTTCGAGCAGGCCCTGGAATTCCTTGCCTGCGCCGGACAGCACCGCGGCGACGATCTTCTCCTTGAACTTGACCACGCGCAGCTCATTGACGTCGGCGACGCTGGGCATCTTCATTTCTTCGAGCTGCTGGCGCGTGACCCGCTCGATGACGCGCAGCATGTTCCGCTCGCGCGGGCTCACGAACAGAATGGCGTCGCCGGTGCGGCCGGCGCGGCCAGTGCGGCCGATGCGGTGCACGTAGGTTTCCGAGTCGTACGGAATGTCGTAGTTGATGACGTGCGAGATGCGATCCACGTCGAGGCCACGCGCGGCCACATCCGTGGCGATCAGGATGTCGATCTTCCCGTTCTTGAGTTGCGCGATCATCTGCTCGCGCTGGCGCTGCTCCATGTCGCCGTTCAACGCGGAGGCCGCGAAGCCGCGCGCTTCCAGGCGCTGCGCCAGATCGACCGTTTCGATCTTGGTGCGCACGAACACCAGCATGGCGTCGAAGCGCTCGGACTCGAGCACGCGCGTCAGCGCGTCGAGCTTGTGCAGGCCGCTGACCATCCAGTAACGCTGGCGGATTTTCGGTGCGGCTTCGCCGCGCGACTGCACGCTGATCTCGCGCGGATCCACCATGTGGGTCTGGGCGATGCGGCGGATGGAATGTGGCAGCGTCGCGGTGAACAGCGCTACCTGCTTTTCTTTTGGCGTCTGCTGGAACAGGAATTCGATGTCATCGACGAAGCCCATCTGCAGCATCTCGTCGCCTTCATCGAGTACGAGGAACTTGAGCGCTTCGAGGTTTAACGCGCCGCTTTTTACGTGATCGAGCACGCGGCCCGGCGTGCCGACCACCACGTGTGCGCCGCGCTTCAGACCCTTGAGCTGCGGGGTGTAGCTCTGGCCACCGTAGATCGGCAGCACATGGAAGCCGGGCATCTTCGCGGCGTATTTCTGAAAAGCCTCGGCTACCTGGATCGCGAGCTCGCGCGTCGGGCAGAGGATCAATGCCTGCGTCGCACGCAGCTCCACGTCGATCTTGGAAAGGATGGGCAACGCGAATGCCGCCGTCTTGCCGGTGCCGGTCTGGGCCTGGCCGAGCAAATCAGCTCCGCCGAGAATCACGGGAATGGTTTGCGCCTGGATGGGCGTGGGCGTTTCGTAACCGACTTCTTGCAAAGCGGCGACGACGGCATCGCTGAGGCCGAGCTCGGAGAAGCTGGGCAAACTTGTAATTTCAGACACTTAGGGTTGCTCGGAAGGGTCGGCGGGGGGCGCGCAATGTACGCGGAATGGAGGGTCGGAGCACGCGATTTGTCAATTGCGGCCGAAAACACCGCTGAAGCTGCTGCTTTGGGCTACTGGGACTGGGCGAGATTCCCCGCGGCAGCCTCGGATTCGCCCCCCTGGACCTCCCGCCAGTCCTGGTCCCAGGAATCGACCTCATAACGCCGCGTCATCGGGAAGTTTGCCGGCCGCAGGTATTCGAAGCGCTTGTCGTAGTCGAGCTTGGTGGCGTAGCGAGGTTCGGTGGCCGAAATCGTGCCTGCGGTCAGGCTGCCGTAGATGAACATGGTGGCTGGTGTTGCGTGGTCGATCGCCTCGGTAAAGAAGCGCCGGCGTGCAAACAGCGCGGCGTGCACCGTGAGGTCACCGGGTCCGGTGACCTCGGTAGCCGAGATCTTGATGTCGCGGCCGGAAATGAGCGCAAGGAAGTCGCGCGAGATGACGGTCTGGCGAGGGTCCTTCAGATAGACCAGATCGTCTTCGATCTCGATGTCGGAGGGCGAATAGACCGTGAAGACGCCGCGCACCGTGCCGCGCACATAGAGTTTCGCGCCCTTTTCGCCGATGAGGTATTGCGGCTGTTCAGAAGGATCGGCGCGTTGCAGGTCGCCCTCGCCATTGGCGTGCCGCCACACGTAGCTGCCGTCGGCGTTGAAAATGATGCGCGTGTCCTCGGCAAACGCACGGCGGTTGATCTCGCCACCGCCGTTGACCACGTCCGGCATGTCGCGCGGCAAGGTCACGCGGTCGGTTCTCGTCTCGAAGCCGCCCTGGAACACGTCCTTGTTTCGCCGCGTATTGAAACTGTTGAAGGTCACTTTTTGCGCGGCGGTGGTGACCTTGCCGAAGAAACGCGGCTTCACGCCATGCATGGCGCTCAAGGAAATCTCCGAATTGCTGTGGAAGCGCCCGTCGATCACGTCGTCGTGCAACATGATGTTCGGGTCCCAGTTGTTCACGAGCTGCGTGAAGTGCGAGAACGCCAGGCGCTTGAGTGACAGGCGCGTCTTCATCCGCTTGCCGTCCTTGCTGGTGACGATCTCGGCGATCACCTGCTCGAGGCCGGTGCTGTCGGCGGCGGGTTGACGCATCACGCGCGCCGAGTATTGCTGCCCGTCCTGCTGCCAGCTCAAGGAAGTCGACAACATGTTGGTGTCGAGCAACTTCTGCACGACTTCCTTGACGTTGCGCGTGAGCATGACCTGCTCGGGCTGCGGCATGACCTCGGCAGCGCCTTGCGGGTCGGGTTCGCTGACCAGCGGCACCGCGTCGGCCGACGCGCCCGTGGTAGTTAGTACCGTGCCGGCCGCGGGTGCGGGTTCGACGATCGCTGCCGGAGCCTCGAGCTGTGTGACGTCGGGGGTCGCCTCGAGCACCGGCTCGGCACTGGCGAGCGCCGGCGCATCGACCGTCTGCTCGCCGGTGCCGGGGTCGTCGAGCACGTCTTCGACGGGATCCGGCGCGGGCTGCGGCAGCGAAGCTTCGGTGAACTGCTCATCATTTGGCCCATCGCGCGTTTCGAGCTGTACCGACAGCTCCGGGATGTCGGCGTCGTCGGTGCCCTCGTCGTAAAGCGCGCTGCCGATTCCGAGCAGCAGGAGCAGGTGCACGGCGGCGGAAATTCCGAAAGATGTGCTTACGTCACGATGCGGACGAAATGCAGACCAAAACTTTGCCGACGCCCGGCTTATGACGAGCGCTGCATCTCGATACGCACTGGCGTACGCGGGCCTGAACACCCGAGACCTCCGAGACTCTCCCTGCGCTTATCTTGCGCCGAGCGGCGTCGCAGGTCACGGCTTTTGCGGCGTCGTTTTCGCGGTCGTCTGAGCACTGGGATCACCGGTCGGCGGCGGCGCGCGGTCGGTCGCGGCCGGAGGTCCAAGAATCTCGGTGAAAATCGGTTTCAATGCGTCGGCCCAGACCTGATACGCCTTCGGCGTCAGATGCAGGGCGTCGTACGCCATGCCGTCGCGCAGCCGGTTGTTCGGGTGGGCGAGCTGCTGGTTTAGGTTTATGTAACGTATCGTCTTTCCGTCGGCGAGCCTGGCGATTTCAGAGTTGGCCCGGTTGATGACTGGCATGACCGCCATGTTGTCATTGCGCGGTGTGATGCCGGTGATCACGACGGTCGCCTCTGGCGCGCGTTTGCGGATTTCTCTGACAACAGCGCTGACGCCGCGCGCTACTTCCGCGGCGCTCTGGTCGGCGGTTCCCAGCGGCGTTGCACGTCCCACATTGTTAGTGCCGGCCATGAGCACCACGATTTTCGGCTTGATGCCGTCGAGCTCGCCGTTCTGCAGACGCCACAACATGTGCTGCGTCTTGTCGCCGCCCCAGCCGAAGTCCGCAGCATTCCAGCCGGTGAAATTCGCACGCCAGTTGGCAAGCAACTGGCTGTACTGATCGTCGCTCGCGCCCCAGCGGCGCGTGATCGAATCGCCCATGAAGTACACGTCGATCTGGCCGGCCTTGCGCTTGGCGAGCAGTTGATCGTGCGCCAGCATCGAGTTCTTGTCGGTGCGCGGCGTGGCCACATCCGCAGCCTCGATAGGCGGCTTCCCGGCAAGCAGCGCGTTCAGCCAGGCGGTCGAGCGCTGCGTCCAGGGCAGCGACTGTTCGGCGGTTGCCAGGTGGTTGTGCGGCGACTGGGGCATCGGCGCCGCTTCCTTTGGTCCTTTGAGCTGGTTGTACGCGGCCCAGATACCCACCGGCGGCGTTGCCGTGTCGATGAATCCCATCGACACCAGTGATGGCACCGTGATGCGCGCCGCGCAATTCGCCGTGTCGAAATATTCGGCGGTCTTGAGCACCTGCGGATCGTTCGCGTCCCAGAACGGATATCCAGTCTTGCGCCCATGCGCCGTGCCGTTCACGTCCGCGCCGGCCGGCACGTTCACCACCATGGCGGTAACTTTCGGATGCAGTCCGGCAGCGCACAGCGCCTGCTGGCCACCCATGCTGGTCCCGGTCACGACCAGCGTCTTGCCGTCCCAGTCCGGGCGGCCGGCGAGATAGTCGACCGCGCGGAAAGCCGCCAGGTACATATATAAGAAGTAATTCTTGTCCCGGTTGCGCGTCTCGATGGTGTTGTAGTTCTTGAGTTCCTCGGGCAGCGCGTCGTAGTACGACTTGGGCTGGTCGGGCATGACGTCGTGAGGCTCGATGTTCACCGCGAGCCAGCCTTCGGCGGCGCGGTCGGTAACCCAGGCCTTGTCGAGTGGGTAGGGCGGGCTGGCCCATTGCAGGATCACCAGGCCCGGATGTTTTTTCCTGGCTGGTTTGTCACCTGCGGGGGTGTGCGGCTTGGCCACCTGGCCCCAGACATGTTTGCCGTCGATGTGCTGCATCTTGAGGATGGCGAAATCGACGCCGTCCTTGTCGCTGGGTTTGAACGTGAGCTCAGGTCTGGCCGGCACCTTGCGAAGTTGCCGGATCTTCGTGGCCCAGAACGCATCGAAGTCCTGTGGTGCCGGCACGGCGACGCTGATCTTTTCCGGGGCCACCGCTGCACCCAGTGCGCGCGATGTGGCGCCGTGCGTGATCTCGGTGATCTCCACGTACACCATGCCCGGTCGATCGAGCTTTGCCTCGATCTTCGCCGGCTGACCAGGGTTGATCGTGCCTCGGCCGATCTCGTTGAGATTGTTCTCGCGGATCACGTAGGTCACTGGCGCTGCGCTCCACGGCAGCGTGACGTTCCAGCCGGCGGTTTCGCCGAGCGCATAGATGCCCGATGGCTGGTACGGCACGTAGACTGGGCCGGCCGATTCATCCGCCAGCGCGGCGGCGCAAACGAACAATGCCGCGATGAGCGGCCCGCGTGACGGCTTCATGGATCCCCTTCGATCAATTCGTGATGGGCCGCGAGGCAACCTTTTGCGCCTCGAGAACCAGCTCGGCGGCGAGCAGCGCCTGTTCCTGGTCCTGCGCGATCTGCGTGCGGTTCACGATGTCCGCGACGAACTGCGGACCGAACGGCAGCTGCACGTTCTTGCAATCGATGTAGCGCGCCTGTTTCTTGTCGACGATGTAGAGGTGATTGCCACCTTCGAGGCCCGAAGCCACGTTGACGTATTTGCGCAGCTCGATGTAGCCCTCGGTGCCGAGCACGAACAGGCGTCCATCGCCCCAGGTCGGAAGGCCATCGGGCGTGTACCAGTCCACCCGCACATAACCCGTACCGCCATTGCCCGACATCACCATGTCACCGAAGTCTTCGAAATTCGGATACTGCGGGTAGGCGACATTGCCGGTCTGGGCCGCCACGACCTTCGCCTTGGTGCTGTTGGTGTAATAAAGGAATTGATCGGCCTGGTGCGAGCCGATGTCGCAGAGGATGCCACCGTAACGAGCCTTGTCGAAAAACCACGCCGGGCGGCTCGGCGCGTTCACGCGATGCGGCGCGAGGTTCACGGTCTGCACCACACGGCCGATGGCGCCTTGCCTGATGAGCTCGCCCGCATACACGGCGGAGCGCACCTCGAGCCGCTCCGAGTACATGATGGCGAACTTGCGGCTGGTTTCTTTGACTGCCTTGCGCACTTCGGCAAGTTGCTTGAGCGTGGTGATGCCCGGCTTGTCGGCGAGGTAATCCTTGCCTGACTTCATGACGCGAACGCCGAGCGGCGCGCGCAGGTCGGGAATGGGCGCGCCGGCGACCAACTGGATGGTTTTGTCGTCGAGGATCTCCTCTTCGCTGGCCAGCTTCACCTCTCCATAACGCTTCTTGAAATCTGCGATCTGTGCCGGATCGGTGGCGTGGAATGCCACGAGCGTTCCGCCGCCGCGCTGGATCGCCGCGATCATTCCAAAGATGTGCGCGTGGTCGAGGCCGATGGCGGCGAATTTGATCGAATGCGTGGGCTTTATCTCGGGCGTCGAGGTATTCGCCGGATCCACGGTAAACGCACCGGAGGCTTGCCCGGACGCCGCGGGCGCCATCGCCGAAATCACGCCTGCCAGCCCGACCTTCTGCAGAAAGTCGCGTCGGTCCTTGTCGCTCATGCTGGTGCCCCTTTGGTTGCGCGGCGGCAAAGATACCGCGTCGTCCCGAAGTTGGCACGGGTCCTACCCGTAAGTAGGAGAGGAGGGAAGGACCCGGCTGCAGGGTCCTTCCTTCATTTCCTTTCAGCCCTTCTTCGAGAGACGCCAGATGGTGATGCCGGCGAACAGCACGGTGTAGCCGAGCATTGTCGCGATCGCCACCGACAGTGGCTCGAATTGATACTTGGTAATGCCCGCCATGTGCATCGCGAACTGTTCGACGTGGAACTGTGGCCAGATCGGCGCCTGCCAGTACATCGACTTCGGAAGCGGGAAGAACATCCCCGACAGGTAACACCCCGGTAGGTAGATGAGATTGGCGTATCCGGGCGCAGCCGAACCGCTGGCCAGCGAACCGATCATGAGTCCCATCGCGCAGAAAGGGATGGTGCCCACGAGCAGCGCGCCGCTGAGCGCCGCCACCTGGCCGGCATCGAGCGCGAGCTTGCCAGTGGCGAGCGCCACGATGGCGATCGGCGCGTACGCGAGCACCGCGAGCACGAGGCCGCTGGCGATCTTTGCCACCACCCATGCCGCGGGCGGTGCAGGTTGGGCGCGCTTCAGGCGCAGCAGCCCCATGTCGCGCTCGAGCGCCAGCGTGACGCCGGTACCGAACAAGGCCGGCATGGTAACCGACATGATCGAGAACGCTGCGAACAGGAAGATGCCGACGTTCGGATCCTTGTCGATAGCCTCACCCGCGATCACCAGCGCGAACAACGCGTACAGCGCGATCGGCAGCACCAGCACGGGAATGGCGACGCCGGGATTGCGAATCATGCGGATCAGTTCGTAGCGCGTTTCGGTGAGGTAGGCGCCCATCGCGCTTCCGCGCGGAGTCGACATCGTGTCGACGGTGTCCAGAGCCAGCGCGTTCATGCAGCCTCCCGTGTGAGTTCGTTGAATGCTTCGTTGAGTCCCGCCTGTCGCACTTCGAGTCGCAACAGCGCGGCGTCGCTTGCCAGGAGCCGGCGAACTACGCCTTCGGCGTCCGTGGCGGTGATGCGCAGTTTCCGGTCTTCGAGCGCGACTTCGACGACGCCGGGCCACGAGCGGACCTCTTCTGCAGTCAGCGACGACTCGCAACTGATCTGGCGGAGTGCGACCAGCGCGCGCATGTCATCGACGCTGCCCGAGGCGATCACGCGACCCTTGGTAACCACCGCGACCCGATCTGCGAGCGCCTCGGCTTCCTCGAGGTAGTGCGTGGTCAGCACGATGGAACAGCCATCGGCAAGCAGCGAGCGAATGCTGTTCCACATCGCCAGACGCGCCTGGATGTCGAGTCCCACCGTGGGCTCATCGAGGAACAGCACTTTGGGCCGGCCACAGATCGCCACTGCAAATTGCGCCTGCCGCTTTTGGCCGCCGGAAAGTTTGCCGTACGGGCGATCCGCGAACTGCGTGATGCCGGCACGTCGCAAAGTCTCTTCGACTTCGAGCGGGTTGCTGTAGTAACTGGAGGCGAGGGCGACGAGCTCGCGCGCGCGCAGCTCCTTGGGCATCTCGACGTCCTGCATCATCACGCCGAGCCCGCGGCGCTGTTCGATGTCCTGCGGCTGCCCGCCGAGCAAGGTAACGACGCCAGCGTCCGGCTCGATGAGTCCGAGCCACAGCGAGATCGCGGTCGACTTGCCGGCGCCATTGGGGCCCAGAACGGCCAGCAGTTCGCCGCGGCGCACTTCGATGTCGATCGAGTTGAGCGCGGTCACGGCGCCGAACCGCTTGGTGATGCCGCGCAACTGGGCGACCGGACCGTCGTTGACGGTATTCGCGGGTGGCGGTGGGGCCGGCGTGGGCGTGGAGTCCGGCGGAAGCGCCTTGCGAGGGTGCTTGCGGCCATTGAGCAATTGGCCGATGAAGGAGGGCCTCACGAGGTAGTGGTAGCTCAGGAACAGCACCGCGAAGCTCGCGACGAGGATGAAGGGATATTTGAAGCTCCAGTGCAGCGGCCAGTGACCCACCCATACCTGCAGAGCTGCGACCACCGGCAGGTGCACAAGATAGATCCAATAGGAGGCGTCGGCGATGTACCGGCGCATGGCGCTGTAGTCAGAGAGAAAGCGCAGCGCAGCGCCGGTGAGGCCGAGCACCCAACCCCACAGGGCCACGCCGAACACCAGCGCGAACAGAGTCTTGGTGAGGCCGGGCTGCGCCATTGGCTGGGCGTGCATGGTGTGCAGCAGCCACGCCGTCGCGATCACGGCCAGCACCAGATGCGCAAACCAGCGCTGCTCGATGGCGCCGAGCGCTTCCTTTGAACGGTGCACCAGCCAGCCGAACACGAACGCCGTGCCGAAGCCTACCGTAGCGGGAATCTGCGGAATCAGGGACTGGTCGGGAGTCGGAATTCCCTGCCAATAAAACCAGAACCCCAGCGACATCAGCGCGGCCGCCACCGGCAGGCCGAGCGTGAACAGGGCGGCGAATGTACGAATGGAACCGACGACCGCGGTGTCGACGAGGCGTCGCAGCTTCTGTACGGGGTCGAGCCGCGCGAGGAGGCTTCGGACCGCGATCACTGCCGCATAGATCAGCAACAGCTGATAAAGAAACCACAGATGGGTGAGTGGAAAGGCGCCCAGTGTCTTGGGCATTTCCGGCATCGGCGGCGGCGTGCCTCCGAATACCTTGGTAACGCCTGTCATCCAGATGAAACCGATGATCGGAAACAGCACCACCCAACCGGCGATCAACGGGACCGCGATGCGTTTGCCGCGATTGGCCCAAAACGCGCTGGCGCCGAGTTTTTGATAGAGCAGGCGGCCGAAATAGCCCGCAATGAAGAAGAACAGCGACATGCGGAAGATGTGCGTAACGAAGGCCGCGTCGCTCAGAAATTGACTCGGCGAATTGTCGTTCATGGCCCATATACCGGGAGGCCATCCAGGCATGAACGACAGCGCGGCGTGAAATGCGACGCCTAACAACAGTGCGAAGCCGCGTACCGCGTCGAGTGCATGCAGGCGTTGTTCATTCGGATTGTTCATTGTTGTATCCTTCAGATGAAATCGCGACGGCGCGCCGCGACGAAATGCGGCAACGCGAACGCAATGGCGAGAACGGCGAGCTCGACGATCAGAACCGTGGATGCGGTGTCGTTCCAGACGGGCACGGCGCCGTCCATGTGCTGCTGGATGCTGGGAATTCCACCGACCGTGAACATGAACAGGGTGATAGCCATGTTGGTGATCACGATGGTCGTCGTCATCAAGGCCTCGCTGGTGGCGTGCAACGCACCGCACAGCACCAGCGAGAAATTCGTCAGCATGAAAACGCACAGCAGCACCGTATAGGGCAACAATCCGTCGGCAATGTCGGCCTTGAACGCAACCAGCGCTATTGCCGCCAGGCTGGCGATGAGCCACGGAACGACGAAGCAGATCGTGAGCCCGATCTGTTTCGCGAGCACGTAGTCCCCGGCATCGAGCGGCAAGCTGAGCACGAACTGCAGCGAGTGTTCCTTGCGCTCGTTCATGACGCCGTAGAGCGCGAGCATGACGCCGAGCCCGACGATGGTGGTGATCCAGGTGAGAGCGCCCACGTTGAAGCCGGTGCGGCCCAAAGTAGCGACTGCCACGGACAGTAGACCGGCGAACGTCGCGCCGATTATGAACGCGCGGTTGACGTGGATTTCTTTCGCGATGAGCTTGCGGGTGACGATGTTCATTGGCCGCGAGCCTCCCGGTGACGCATGACAGTCGAGACGAAAATCTCTTCGAGATTCATGCGCTGCACGTCGCGCACATGACCGCTGAGCTGGGCGAGCAGTCGCTCGTCGAAACGGTTGGTGGTGAGGGTCGTGAACTGACCGTCGTCGACGCGGCTCACGATGTGGGACAGCTCGGGGAGCGGTGTTCCCGCTGGCATCTGCAAGTGAATCCGCCGCCAGCGTTCGAGAAAATCTTCTTTGTCGCTGCTTTCAACGAGGCGGCCCCGGTCGATGAAGCTGATGCGGTCGGAAATGCGCTCGACGTCGACGGTGTTATGGGAAGAGAACAGGATTGAGCGGCTGTCATCGCGCAGCACGTCCATGAACTCACTGATCACCTCGTGGCGCGCCACCGGATCGAGGCCGGTTGTGGGTTCATCGAGGATCAGCAGGCGTGGGCGGCGGGCGAGGGCGAGCAACAGCGATGCCTTGATGTGTTCGCCCTGCGACAGGCTGCGCACGGGCTGTGCGGAGCGCAGGTTGAAGCGCTTCACCAGCGTCTTTGCGTAATCGCCGTCCCAGTCAGGGTAGATAGACGCAGCGAACCGTGTGTGCCAGTCGAGCGTGGCTTGCGGGAAGAGGCGCATTTCCGCGGAGACGAAACCGATGTTGCGCTTGGCGACCGCCTGCGCCTGCGGCATTTCGTAGCCGAGCACGCGCACTTCGCCGGCATCCGCCGCCAGCATGCCCATCGCGAGGCGGATGGTCGTGCTCTTGCCGGCGCCGTTCGGTCCGACGAAGCCCATGATCTGCCCGGGCTCGAGGTCGATCGACAGATCTTCGAGCGTAAAGAAGGGAAACGCCTTGCGGACGTTGCGCATCTCGATGTGTTTGGTCGGGGTCATTTCCTGTCCACGTTGCGGCTGGCGCGGCGCAGGCGCGTCGCGAGTTCTTCTTCAGTGAGCCCGAGCTGCCGGCCGATGCTGGCCGCGGCGGTGAGGTGCTCGTCGAGTTTTTCTTCCTTCAGTTCGCCCGCCAGGCCGTTGACCTCTGCGACGAACGACCCTTTGCCATGGCGCGTCACGATGACGCCTTCGCTTTCGAGGTCCAGGTAGGCGCGCTTGACGGTGATGACGCTGACGCTCAAGGCGACCGCAAGTGCCCGGATTGACGGCAATTCCCGCCCCGCCGGCCAGTCGCCGGCAGCGATACGGGCGCGAATCTGCTCCATGATCTGCAGATACATGGGGCGTGCGTCGGTCTGGGAGATGTTTATGCCGCTGTACATACTGTGTATACAGTGTATACTCAGTTCCGAATCGAATACCAGCCCTTTCGCGAAATATTTTTCCGGGGCTACGCTGGTAGTTAGTCCGCTGGCGCCGGCCCGCGTCGACTGCCACATGGGACACATGAACGTCATGTGGTACGTGGGCAAGTTCGACGAGGCCACGTGGAACCTCTCAGCCACACTCGGCATGACGGCTCAGTACCTGAAGGACGCCAAACGTGGCATGGCGGCCGTGGATCAGCGCATTGCCTACCGGCGGGAAGCCCTGCCCGGAGATGTGTTGACCATACGCACCGCCATCATCGAGGTGCGGCCGAAGAGTGTTCGTTTCGTGCACGAGATGCGCCGCGGTGACCTCGGCGACCTGCTGGCCACCATGGTGGTCACGGGCGTGCACATCGATGCGGTGGGGCGCCGCGCCACGCAATTCGCACCGGCGATATACGCCAATGCGCAGGCCATGAAAGTCACCGAGGCAGGCTCCTGGGACGCCTGGCCGCCGGCGAAGGCCTATCTGGAATAAAAAAACCGCGGCGCGCTGTCGCACGCCGCGGTAGTCAGTGCCGGCTTCGGCCTGAAGCCGAAGCTCAAGGCATCGTCAATACTTCCAGCGCACTCCCAGCGCGAGCTGGCGCGTGATGAAGGTGTTGCCGAAGTTGAACATGTCGGGTCCGCCGGAATCGGCGAAGGCGTAATAGGACTTCTGTTCTTCCTCGGTGATGTTCACCACGTCGAACGACACGGCGAAGTGCTCGTTGAAGTCGTAGTTGAGCTGCAGATCCAGGCTCGACTCCGGCTGTCTCCAGATGCCAATCGGATTCGCGAACAGGCGCTGCTCGTTGTTGTTCAGGAAATCGTCGCGCCACACGTATGAGAGGCGGCCGCCGAAGCCCGCGTGGTCGTAGGCAACCGTCACGTTGTACGAGAGGTCGGAGACACCGAAGAACGCCGATCTATCCTGACCGACGATGACCCCATTCTCGAAGCGCGGAATGTTCTGGCCGGAATCGAGCTTGGTGAGACTGCCCTGCAGACCGAAACCATTGAACACGCCCGGCAGGTTCGGGAAGTAGAGGAAGCCGAGCTCGATGCCATCCATTTCGCCATTGGAGGCATTGACTGGCCGTGTTACCTGGAAGGTATCGACGTTGAGTCCGGTACCTGGGATGACGAGCGTCTGCACGAATGGCACCACCAGCCCGTCGATCTCCCGCTTGAACCAGGTACCGTAGATGGCGCTGTCCTCGGCGAAGTACCACTCAAAGGTGAGGTCGATGTTCCTGCCCTTGGCCGCTTCGAGATCCGGGTTGCCGCCGACACCCGTGCCATAGCCGATGTTGGTCAGGTCCGCCGTCAGCGTGAAGTTGGGATTCAGGTCGACGAACGCCGGCCGGCGCAGAGTTTCGCCGTAGTTGGCGCGCAACCGGAAGGTGTCGGTCACGTCGTAACGCAGCGTCAGCGAGGGCATGATGTCGTCGACTTCGCTCGAGGCGCTCGTCTCCGGCTGTGCCGCCAGGATCAGATTGTTGAACTCGATGGGTGTGGTCACCTTCGAGTAACGCACGCCGGCCTGCGCGCGCAATTTTGCGCCGAACTGCATGTCGAGTTGCACGTAGGCAGATGAAGTGCGTTCTTCGACCTCATATGAACGGAACAGCGCTGGCCCTGCCTCCGGTTGCAGGAACATGGCGCGCACGTCCCCGGCATGCTCCTGAAGATAGTAGCCATTGGCCACCACCCAGGTGTTGGGCGTGAGCGATGTGCCGTCATAGAAGTCTTCGTTGGTCCAGAACATGCCCTCCGGCATGGTCGAGAAGTTGATCGGCGTGGTGTTGCTGTGACCGGGGAGGAAGGGCGCCGGCACGGTCAATGGCTGCCGATGCACGGCATCGCGGTCGTCAAAACGAACGCCGAAGCTGAGGCGCTCGAATGTGCTGCCTGCATCGCCGAGGGCGTAGTCGCCATCGAGGGAAACAGTCTGGGCACTGCCGAGATCCTTGCCCGCGTTCTGGAACAGCTGACCCACGTTCCAGCTCGCCGGATTCAGCATGTCCGCGTCGACATTGGCGCCGTTCGCCGGATTCGTGAAATGCCAGGACGGAATGCCGTCGGCCGCATTGAAATCCAGCGTGATCTGCGCCGGTACGCGTTCTGTACGCACGGCAATGAATTGAGTTTCGAACTGGCTTTCCTGGATGGCAAGATCGGCTTCGAGCGTCAGGCGGTCGCCGATCGACCACTTGCCATTCAGTGCATACACCAGCGTATCGGTTGTCTCATCGAACGAGTCGCCGCTGTTGAAGCCGAACGGGCCGCCGACGACGCGCGTCTCCATGACGTTCGAGTCCGGGTACAGCGTGAACGTCGATGCCGGGTTCGGGCCCAGCGCGCCCCACCAGTCGGCAAAGGTGAAGTGCAGGTTGTTGAACCGCGTTTCGCGAAAGCCCTGATAGAAGGTCTCGAAGGTGTACTCCGAGGAGTCGTTCGGAGCCCATTGCAGCGCGATGCTGGCGGCGGGCCGCTCGCGGTCACCTTCGAAATCGCTGGCGAACAACGCGTCGCGCGCGAGTAGATAGGGGAAGTTGGCGACTCCCGGTCCTGTGTCGAAGTCCAGCGTGGAACCCGGTTCCGTGGGTAACCCACGGTCGAGACCGGCAATCCAGATCGGCGGTGCGCCATTGAAAACGCGCTGCAACGGCGTGAACCCCGGCGGCAGGGGGCCGTCCGCTGTGGCAAACGGAACTGCTGCGCCGGCCGTGATGCTCTGGTCCCGCCAGCGCGTGCGGCTGTAGCTCACGTTGAACAGGGCGCCGAATCGCCCGTCACCACCTTCCCAGGTGTTTGCGGCCAGGAAGCTCATGTTCGGATCCAGCGAATCGTCGCGTTGCTCCTGCTGCGTCGCGCGAGCCAGGAACGACATTTCAAGGCCCGGGAGGTCGAAAGGCCGCCGCGTGCGCACGTCGATCTGGCCGGCGAGGCCGGTCTCGAGCTGATCGGAAGCGCGAGTCTTGAATACATCGACGCGGCTGATGAGATTGGCGGGGATGTCCTGCAACGCCAGCGAGCGGCCGACGCCGGTGAACGCATTGCGGCCATTCCAGGTCGTGGTGATGTCGGACAGGCCGCGGATGAAAATACCCGGCTGATCGCCGCCGCCGGCTTCGCCGCCACCACGGTTCGTGATCTGCACACCCGTGACGCGCTGCAATGCCTCGATGACATTGTTGTCAGGCAGCTTGCCGATGTCTTCGGCGACGATGGATTCGATGACCTGAACCGCTTCGCGCTTGTTCTCGAGACCCTTCGTCAGGGACTCGCGTACTCCGGTGACGACTACGGTATCGACCTCTTCGCTCCTGGGCGGGTCGGCGGCAGGTGGCTGCTGCGCGATTGCAGAGACCGAGATTGAAAGCGCCGCTAGCGCGGACGCTGAACTGATCCGATTGATTCCGGCCACGTTGCTACCCCCTCTGGCGGACGGCTCGGGTTCGGAAAGCCTGTCCGCTTATTTATTACTCGGACAAATGCTAGCGGTAGGACATCCACCAATGCAATGTCCGCGGTGTCATCGCTCCATGATCAGACTGATATGTATGTCTGGGGCTTAGACCCTGTCCCCTAATACTCGGACTTTTGCCATGCTTGATCAGTGAATGGTCTTTCAGGAATGAGTGCGGAACGAGCGCGCACCGCCTGTTATCAAGGGTTTGGAGCTGGAAACATGCAAGACACGTCGCGGTGGCGCGGACAACGGCAAACAATCTTGTAGTCGAGGGTCAGTGCGCAGACAATTCCGCAACGTTGTTCACCGCGACGCGAAGATAAGGACCCGGATGGCTGAAAAAAAGAAGTCCAAGAAGCCGCCCGGCGCAAACGGCGTGCATCCGCACCGCAAGATGTTGCGCCTCCACGGCTCGATCGCGCGTGACCTGGGCGTGCTCATCGTCTCGGGACGCTACCGGCCGGGTCACATTCTCGATGGCGAAGTCGAGGCCAGCGAACAACGCAAGGTTTCGCGCACCGCCTACCGTGAAGCGCTGCGGATGCTGGCGGCGAAGGGACTGGTGCACAGCCGTCCGCGCGTGGGCACGCGCGTGAGTCCGCTCGAGCAATGGCACCTGCTGGACCCGGACGTATTGGCATGGGCATTCTCGGGCGAACCGGAGCCTGAAGTGCTGCACGGCCTGTTCGAGCTGCGCACGATCGTCGAGCCGGCAGCAGCGGCGCTCGCGGCCATCCGGCGCGAGCAAAAGCATCTCGATGCCATGCGACGGTCGCTCGATGGCATGTCGCTGCATTCGTTGAACGTCGAGGAAGGCCGCATCGCCGACAAGGAATTCCACGCGGCATTGCTGCGCGCCACGGCGAATCCATTCATCGTGTCGCTGACCAACGGGGTCACCGCCGCGGTGAATGCGCTCACCGAGTTCAAGCAGCGCATCGCGCCGTTGAAGCGGGATCCGGTGCCCGATCACTGGCGCGTGTATGACGCAATCGCGGCGAAGGATGCCGACGGCGCCCGCTCGGCCATGGCCGATCTGATCCGGCTTGCGATCATGGATACTCCGATCAAGCAGCGGCCGAAGCATGCCTCTCGCAGCCGCGCGCAGCGCGACGCGCACTACTGATGTCGCAACCGTCGCAGCTTGCGCGACGCGCGGGTCCGCGGCTAGCATGACAATTGTCTGAGTATTGTCGCCGGCGCTCGCAGCCACGCACCATCTGGTGTATCACCCTGCGACGCAGAACACGATGGCACACCCGCCTTGCGCATATCGCCCATCTACTGGACGCGGACGGTTGGCGGTGCGCCCAGGTCTGGTTTCAGGAGTACCAAGCCAATGAATCGAGACAGCAGGACGTGGATAGGCATGACCATGGCGTGCGCTTGCGCCTTCATCGGCGGGCCGGCGGTCGCGCAGGGCACTGCGCCCGTGAACGTGTCGGTCACCATCCACGCCGATCAACCCGGTCCCGTCATCAATCCGAACGTGTACGGTCAATTCGCCGAACACCTGGGCGCCGGCATTTACGAAGGCGTCTGGGTCGGTGAGAAATCGAAGATTCCCAATACCAATGGTTATCGCAACGATGTGATCGAAGCGTTGAAGAATCTGAAGGTGCCGGTCGTGCGCTGGCCCGGAGGCTGCTTCGCCGACGAATACCACTGGCGCGACGGCATCGGCGATCGAGCGAAGCGCCCGGTGAAGGTGAACACTCACTGGGGTGGTGTGGCGGAAACCAACGAGTTCGGCACGCACGAGTTCATGGCCTTCGCCGAAATGATCGGCACCAAGGTGTACATCAGCGGCAATGTCGGCTCAGGAAGTCCACAGGAGATGGCCGACTGGATGGAGTACATGACGTCTAACACCGTCTCGACGCTCGCCAATGAACGCCGCAAGAACGGGCGCGAGCAACCCTGGGACGTGCACTACTTCGGCATCGGCAACGAAACCTGGGGTTGCGGGGGCAACATGCGTCCGGAGTTCTATGCCGACCTGTTCCGCCAGTACGCCACCTACGTCAAGGCCCCGCGCGGGAAGCGGCCGGTGATCGTGGCGAGCGGCGGCAATGACGAGGGCACGCGCTGGGTCGAAGTCCTCACCACCATGGTGGAACGCGACATGGACGCGATTTCGCATCACTACTACACCACGCCCACCGGCGTGTGGGCGAAGAAAGGCAATTCCACCGGCTTTCCCGAGTCGGAGTGGATCTCCACGCTCAAGCACACCATGTTCATCGACGAATACATCACTAACAACGTGAAGATCCTCGACAAGAACGACCCGAAGGGCAAGGTGGCTTTGTATGTCGACGAGTGGGGTACGTGGTACAGCCCGGAGCCGGGCCGCGAGCCGGGGTTTCTCTACCAGCAGAACACACTGCGTGATGCGCTGGTTGCCGGGCTCAACTTCAACATCTTTCACCGTCACGCCAGGCGGGTGACCATGACCAACATCGCGCAGATGGTGAACGTCTTGCAGGCCATGATCCTGACCGAGGGCCCACGCATGGCGCTCACGCCTACCTATCACGTGTTCCAGATGTACATCCCGTTCCAGGGCGCAACGTTCCTGCCTACCGACATCACCACGCCGGAGTACAAGCTCGACGCGCACACCGTGCCGTCGGTCAGCGTTTCGGCGGCGCGCGACACCGAGGGCCACGTCCAGCTCGCGCTGGTGAACCTCGATCCGAAGCGCGAAGCGGTGGTCACGACCACCCTCGCGGGTGCGAAAGTGGGCGGTGCAATAGGCCGCGTGCTGACGTCAAAGACCATGGATGCGCACAACACGGTGGAGGCGCCCGAAGCCGTGACTCCGGTGAAGATCAGCGCCACTTCCAGGGGCGGAGCGCTGGTGCTCCGTCTGCCGCCCAAGTCGGTGAGCGTGGTGCGCCTGCAGTAAGGAATGACGCGGTCAGTGGGCTCGAGCCCACTGAAAGCTGCGCATGCTCCTGCACTTACGCCTTTCGGGTGCGATTGCTTACACGCTCGATCCCGCCTGCTCGATAGCCGGGCCGCCGCGAGGCACTGACACTGTACTGCGCCCCACCTGGCGCCGTCAGGAGATGCTCGTGGCAGGCCGCACTTTCAAAATCCTGTTCCTCTCGCAGCGCAATTCGGCGCGAAGCATGATGGCTGAGGCCATCGCCAACTCCATCGGCCACGGGCGCATCCAGGCCTTCAGCGCCGGAGTGCGGCCCGCTGCGAAGGCGGATCCCGTCGCCGTCGAATTGCTGGAACACGCCGGAATTCCCGTGCCGGATCATCCGCCACAGCACGTGCGCGAATTCAGCGCCGCCAATTCTCCACCACTGGATTTCGTTTTCACGTTGAGCGATACCGCTGCGGGCGAGGCGCCGCCCAGCTGGCCCGGTCACCCGATCACCGGACACTGGCGTTGCACGGATCCGGAGCAATTCGACGACGCGGCTGAGCGGCGCCTGGCACTCATACGCACGCGCTCGGAGCTCGAGCGGCGCCTTCGAGTCTTTACCAACCTGCCCATGAGCTCACTCGACCGCATCAGTCTCCAAGCACATGTCGATGCGCTTGGTCGTGGCGGCGAGCTCTAATTACCAGCGTACGCCTGGAACTTGCGAGTCGCGGCGCCGGTCCCATGGCGAGCCGTGCGTGCGCGCGAGGTTTCATGAGAATCGTCTTGCTCCCAGTGGTCGCGTTGCTAGTCGCAAACAATGTCCTTGGGCAAACTCCTGGCGAAGGAGCGCCGCTCGAGGAAGTTGTGGTCAGCGGCGAGTTCCCGGGACCCGGCATGTGGAGAATCACGCGTGCCGCAGATGCGGGAAACCATGTGTTGTGGATAGTCGGCGATCCGCCGCCGCTGCCCGCGCGCATGAAATGGAAATCGACGGATATCGAGGCGGTGGCGCTGAGCGCGCAGGAAATCCTGCGTGACACGTCGGTCTCGATGGAGCCGGACGAGAAGATAGGCGTCTTGCGCGGCATGACGCTGCTGCCGTCGATGTTGAAGGCGCGCCGCAATCCGCATGGGGCGGATCTCGAGGAACTGCTGCCAGCCGACTTGTACTCGCGGTGGCTCGTGCAGAAACAGCTCTACCTCGGCAGAGCCAGAGGAGTGGAGGGCTGGCGTCCGTTGTTCGCTGCCGCCAGGTTGCGCAAGGCAGCCTTCGACGACCTGAAGTTGCGTGAAGCTGGCGTGGTGTGGGAGGTCATCGGCACACTGGCCAAGAAGAACAAGATCAGGGTCAATTCGCCGAGCCTGCGATTCACGTTCAAGCGCAGCGAAGTGCGCACCAAGCTCAAGGAGTTTTCGCGCGAGTCACTCGCCGATGTGGACTGTTTCAGGACCACGCTGGACCTGACGGAAGCGCTTGCCGATCGTGACACGCAGACTGCGCGTGCGCGTGCCTGGGCCACCGGCGACCTCGACGCGCTGGCAGGACTGCCCGAGTTACCGAGCCCCAATCTGCCATGCGCCATGGCGGTGCTCAACTCGCAGGTGGCGCGCGAGGTGATTCCCGCCGGTATCCGCGAGCAGGTGATTGTCCTGTGGCTCGATGCAGCGGAAAAGAGCCTGGCGGCAAACCAGACCACGATTGCCATCGTGCCGTTCGTGAAGCTGACGCGTCCCGACGGTTATCTGGCGCGCCTGCGTGCGCGAGGCCTGCACATCGAGGCGCCGGACTAGCTAGTCGGCCTGGTGGTCGGCCATTGTCAGTTTGCCGGGGGCCGTTCGGTCATCGCGACGCTCAAGGCTTCGTGCGCCAGCCGCGATGCATTGGCGAAGGCACTGCGCGCTTCAGCTTCGATGAAGACCCGGTCGAGCTGACGTGGCTCCGGATATTCCCGCGGAAGCTCCAGGTCGTGGATGCGGCCCACCAGCACGCCGCTCGCCGCGTCGTACAGCTCGACGACCAGCTTCATCTTGACCGCGGTGCGCGAGTAACTGCGCACGCCCGAAACGGTGCCGGCGATGGGATCGGTCTGCTCGAGGTCGACTATCAAGGGCTTGATGCGCAGCACATCGGGCGCGGGCGCCGCGGCGACGGCATAGTTTCCCCGGTCGACCAGCTCCTTCTTGAGCTCGTCCTGGAATGCGCTGGCGGCTCGTGAACGCACGCGTTCGACTTGCTCCTCTGTGAGCCTGGGATGATCGCGCCGCCAACCAGCTTTGAATGACACTGTCGTGGGATCGAAGATGAGCCGCTTGTATTGTACGAAGCTGATGTCGGGTGAGCGGTAGACGGCAGCGTCGCGGCTCGAGGGGAAGCGTACGAGCCCGTCGTCGGGCGCGTCAGTGGCAACCTGCGCGATGGCGCAGCAGGTGAAGAGCGCCAGAACCGGAGTGATCTTCCAGGTATTTCGCCGCATGGGGGTAGTCTAGCCGGAACTAACAAGCGTATGACGCCGTGAGACCTGCGCCTGCACCAAAAGATTCCTTGATGTCGCGCCGGAATGCCTGGCATGTCGAAAATCAGCTGCTTGCGGCTCAGGAGCGCTGGCCTGGTAGCGGGACAGACCATGCTGCATGCGCTCAATAGTCGGTTTGTCGCTTTTTGTATTCGGATTGTCGACCTCATGAATTCCGACAATGGGTTTCGACTGTGCCAGTTTCGGTCGAGATCGGTCGAGGCCTGCGATAGACTAGCGCCACTTCGCCGGCGGATCCCCCAACCCCCGCCGTGCCAAAAATAAAATGTCTTCACGCGTTCCGCTGATCCTCGCGGCTCTAGCCGCCTTGTTTGTCACCGCTTGCAGCAAGCAAGAGGCACCGCAACAACCACCGCCGCCCGAAGTGGGCGTTGTCGTGGTGCAGGCGGGACCCGTGCCGCTGGTCCGGGAAGCCTCCGGGCGGCTCGCGCCCACGCGCGCCTCCGACGTGCGTGCACGCGTGCCCGGCGTCCTGCAAAAGCGCATCTATAAGGAAGGCAGCATGGTCAAGGAGGGCGACCCTCTTGTGATCATCGACACAGCGCCGTACCGCGCCGCGCTCGCGCAGGCCACCGCCTCCCTCGAGCAGGCCGAAGCTTCTGCCACTAACGCCAAGGTGACTGCCAATCGCAACCGCGAACTGGCGAAGCAGAGCCTGGTGTCGCGCATGCAGCTCGACGATTCGGAAGCCCTCGAGCGGTCCACCGCGGCGCAGGTGTCCGCCGCCCGCGCGCAGGTGCAGACCGCGCGCATCAATCTCGGCTACGCCACGATCACGGCGCCGATTTCCGGTCGCGCCACGCAGATGCGTGTTCTCGAGGGCGCGCTGGTGGGGCAGGGCGAAGCCACGCTGCTAACTACAGTGGAACAGGTCGATCCGATATTCGTGTTCTTCGATCAACCCGCGGAGGAGTTCGAGCGACTGCAGCGCGCGCAAACCTCCGGCGCCGTCACGCTCGCCCAGGGCAACCTGGCCGAAGTGCGCCTGTTGCGCGCTGACGGGTCGCTCTACGAAGAGAAGGGCACGCTCGATTTCTCCGACTACAGTGTCAATCCGACCACCAGCGCGGTGGCGTTCCGCGGCAAGGTCGCCAATCCGGGGCGGGTACTGCTGCCGGGCATGTACGTGAACGTCCGGCTCACCGTCGGCACACTGAACAAAGGCTTCCGCGTGCCGCAACTCGCGGTGCAGCGCGATGGCCAGGGGGCGTTCGTGCTGGTGGCCGGCCGGGATGGCATGGTGGCGCAAAAACGTGTCGAGATCGTTTCGGTGGTGAACAACGATTCGATCATTTCAAGCGGCCTCGCCGACGGTGACCAGGTCATCGTCAACAATCTGCAGAAGATCCAGCCGGGCATGCCCGTCAAGGCAAAGCCGGTTCCAGCGCCGGGCACCGAGGCGCCCGCCGCACCCGCGCCTCAGGCCGCGCCCGCGGCTCAGCAAGAGAAGCCCGCCGACGGCGCACCCGCCAACTAACTAGCGACACCGGGACTGGCCATGCCGCAATTTTTCATCGATCGCCCGGTTTTCGCATGGGTGATAGCAATCATCATCACGTTGGGTGGCGTATTCGCCATCCGGTCGCTGCCGGCTGAGGCGTATCCGGACGTCGCGCCACCGCAGGTGTCGATCAGCGCCACGTACCCCGGTGCCAACGCGGAGGTCGTGGAGCGCACGGTTGTCCAGGTCATCGAGCAGCAGCTCACCGGTATCGACAACCTGATGTACTTCCAGTCGTCGTCGTCGAACGGCGCCGGTGGCATCACCCTGTTTTTCAAGTCCGGGACCAATCCGGATACTGCCGCGGTGCAGACGCAGAACCGCGTGACGCTGGCCGAGCCGCGGCTGCCGCGCGAGGTGGTTCTGCAGGGCCTGCAGGTGGCGAAGGTCAACTCCGGCTTCCTCATGGCCGTCAGCCTCCGTTCCAAGGACAACAGCGTTCCGTCGGACGTGCTCAATAACATCGTGGCCGCGCAGGTGCTCGACCCGATCTCGCGTATTCCCGGCGTCGGCCAGACGCAGCAGTTCGGCGCCGAATATTCGATGCGCATCTGGCTGAACCCGGACAAGCTGCGCTCTTTCCGCATGAGCGCGGCCGACGTGCTGGCGAAGGTCCGCGGTCAGAACGTGCAGTTCGCCACGGGTGCACTGGGCGAGCAGCCCGCCGTGTCTGGACAACAAGTGGTGGCGCCGGTGTCGGCGGAGGCGCAGTTCAGCACCAAGGAAGAGTTCGAAAACGTCATCCTGCGCACCGACGCCAATGGCACCAGTGTGCGCCTCAAAGACGTTGCGCGAGTGGAGCTCGGCCTCAACACGTATTCCTTCGACGTGCGGCTGGACAACCAGCCCGTTGCCGGATTCGGTGTGCTGCTGTCGCCGGGCGCAAACGCGCTCGACGTGGCCAGGCAGGTCAAGGATCGCATGAACGAGCTGGCGCCGAGCTTCCCGGCGGGCGTCGAGTGGTTCCTGCCGTTTGACGCAACCATCTTCATCAACGCCGCCATTCACGAAGTGGTGATCACGCTGATCATCGCCGTGGTTCTGGTCTTCATCGTGATGCTGGTGTTCCTGCAGAGCTTCCGTGCGACGCTGATTCCGACGCTGGTCGTGCCGGTGGCGCTCATGGGCGCGTTCATCGGCATGGCGGTGTTCGGGTTCTCGATCAATCAGCTCACCTTGTTCGGCATGGTGCTGGCCATCGGCATCGTGGTCGACGACGCCATCGTGGTCATCGAATCCGTCGAGCGCATCATGCGCGAAGAACATTTGCCGCCGAAGGAAGCCACGCGCAAGGCGATGACGCAGATCACCAACCCGATCATCGCGATTTCCGTGGTGCTCGCGGCAGTGTTCGTGCCGAGCGCGTTGCAGTCGGGCTCGGTGGGCATGATCTACCAGCAGTTCGCGATGACCATTGCGATCTCGATGGGATTCTCCGCTTTCCTCGCCTTGTCGTTGACGCCGGCGCTGTGCGCGACGTTGCTGCGGCCCGAGCATCTAAAGGAAAACAGGTTCTTCGCGTTGTTCAATCGCGGCTACAGCAACACGCAGAACTCCTATATCCGCTCGGTGAAGTTCTCGATGCGCCATATGCGGTTCTGGTGGGCGGGCTTCCTGGCGTTGATGGTGGTGGGTGGTCTGGTCTTCTGGAAAGTCCCGGGCAGTTTCGTGCCCGAAGAAGACCAGGGCTTCACCATCGGCATGGTGTTGATGCCGCCAGGCACCAGCCAGCCGCGTACGCGTGAGTTCATGCGCGGCGTCAGCGAGCAACTGCGCACGCACGAGGCCGTCGACTCGGTGTTCGAAGTGACCGGCTTCAGTTTCATCGGCAGCGGTGAAGGCGTCGGCATGTTCTTCATCAAGCTGAAGGACTATGGCGACCGCGAAGCCACGGCAACGGAGTTCAACGGATTCGCGTCGGGCCTTGGCTTCAGCCAGGCCGATGGCATGGGCATCTTCGCCAATTTCCCCACCATCCCCGGACTCGGTGAATTCGGCGGCTTCGAATTCTGGCTGGAGGATCGCAAGTCGGCCGGTCGGCCGGCGTTGTACGGCGGCATGGGCACGCTGCTGGCCAAGGCCGGTGAAAGTCCGGTCCTCGCCGGTGTGCAGCCGCGTGAATTGCCGCCGGCCCCGCAACTGAAGCTCTCATTGGATCGCGAGCAGGCGGAGTCGATGGGGCTGACGATTTCGGATGTGTACACCGCCGTACAACTCATGCTCGCGCCGGTGTATGTCAACGATTTCATCTTCGAAGGGCGGGTGTTGCGCGTCACCATGCAGGCCGATGCGCCGTTCCGCATGAACGAAGACTCGCTGCAGCGGTTCTATCTACCTGCCGGGACCACCGCGGATACGAACCGTTTCTCCTTCGCCGGCGACACCGCGTCAGATGGCATGGTGCCGCTGTCGGCGGTGCTGCGTTCCAATTGGACGGTGGCGGCGCCTTCGCAGGCGCGCTTCAATGGTTTCCCGGCCGTCCAGTTGAGCGGTGGTCCCAAGCCGGGGATGAGCACGGGCGAAGCCATGGCCGAGATGGAACGCATCGTGCGCGACGATCTGCAGTCCAGCTTCGGCTTCGACTGGGCCGGACAGTCGTTCCAGGAGCGGCTCTCCGGAGCCGAGGCGCCGATGTTGTTCGCGCTGTCGATCCTTGTGGTCTTCCTGTGCCTCGCGGCGTTGTACGAGAGCTGGGCCACGCCCATCGCGGTGCTGCTGGTGGTGCCCGTGGGCATCATCGGCGCGGTGTTCGCGGCGAAGATCGGATCCATGCCGAACGACGTGTTTTTCAAGGTCGGCCTCATCACCATCATTGGCCTGTCGGCGAAGAACGCCATCCTGATCGTCGAGTTCGCGCTCGAGGAGCAAAAACGTGGCACGCCGTTGTACGAGTCCATCATCGAGGCCGCGCGACTGCGACTTCGCCCCATTTTGATGACCTCATTCGCCTTCATATTGGGCGTGCTGCCGCTGGTCTTCGCGAGCGGTGCCGGCGCCAATGCGCGCCGCGCCCTGGGTACCGGCGTGGTTGGCGGCATGCTGTCAGCGGCCATTCTCGGCGTGCTTTTGGCGCCCGTCTTCTACGTCACCATCAGACGGATGGTTGGCGAAAAGCTCCTCCTGAATCGCCCAAGCTGAATGGCAAGTGAACGTAGTAGTAACGATTAACCTTTGTTAATGAACCCTTTGCCGCCCGGGGAACCAACCGCTCCGGGAACTCCACTCACGGCATGTGAGTCTTAATTCGCAAGAGGTGTTTATGAAAATTTCACTGGTCAAGAGTGCCATCACATCCGTCACGGTGAGCACCATCGCGGCGGCGTTGCTCGCCGGCTGCGCCAGTGCTCCAAAGCTCGACTACACCGACTACGCGGGCGAACCGGTCAAGTCGTTCTATTTGGGCAATTTCGATGGCTGGTCGGCCGTGTCCAGAGATCAGCTCGTGGTCTGGGCCAGCTTCAACAAGGCCTATCTGCTCACGGTCACGGGCTATTGCCCGGACCTGCAGTTCGCCAATGCCATCGCGGTCACGTCAACGGGCAATACGGTCGATCGCTTCGAAAAGGTCCTCGTGGGCCGCGACCGCTGTCTCATCAACGAGATTCGCCCGCTCGACACGAAGCAGCTCAAGGAAGATCGCAAACTGCTGCGCGAACAGATGAAGAAGCCTCAGCCGCTTCCGGCGGAAAAGGCGCCAGACGAGCAGAAGTCTTCCTGATCGCGGGTTCGTAAAGATTGCTAGTGGTGCAGAAGCCCCCGGTCGGAAATGACCGGGGGCTTTTCGTTTATCGGGACAAGTGACTCGCGGGTTCAAATCCTGTCGAGCAGTGGCGCGATCATCAACGCAAGACCTACCCAGCTCACGCCCCACAGCAGCGTGCGCACCACCGCGACACCCGAGATATAGACGACGACGTACACGGTGCGCGCGATGAGGAATATCGTGGCGCCAGTGATGGCCATGCCGGCGGCCGTGCCCACGATCATGTTCATGAGCGCCAGCGCGATGAACACAGGCAATGCTTCCTGCATGTTCTCGAGCGCGCGTGCCGCACGCTGGCCTTTCAGGGTCAGAGGCCGCATGTGGTCGCGGTTGCCAAGATTCTCGACCAGCTTGCCTTTCGCTCCTTCGGCCGCCGGTTCGCGGAATCGGCCGGGCAGCAGAGTTTGCATAACGAACAGCGCCAGCACTAACAGAACGAGAAGCACCATGGGAACGCTCCGAAAAATGACGACCGATCTATTTAATGACGATCCAGGTCGCAAAACTACCGCCCGGCGTCGATAAACAGGCAAGTCCCTTTAGAATCGCCAGCCATGAAGAACCGCTTCACCGTGTCACTCTGCCTGGTTGCCGCCATTGCCAGCTGCGGTGCGCCCAAGGACTCGATGCCACCGCCGAGCACGGACTTGATCGTCAGTTCGCACGTGGCATTTTTCGAGGCGGACGGGAAGACCTTGCGGCCGGCTCCGAAAGAACCGCTGCGCCTGTGGATGCCCTACGTGGTGGGGGACCTCTATGGTGCGCCGAATGCAGGTGAGCTCGTGCCGGTTGCGCTGGCGCCGGACATGAGTTTCTCCGTGGATCTCAACCTCTCGCTGCCTTTGATTGCCAGGGCGCTGGTGCCTACCGCGTTCTCCCAGAACTGGATGGCGATCGAACCGGCCGCGGCACGCATCGCTCGGCTCTCGCCATGGGTGTTGCCTGCGGACGGTATCGCGCCCGTCGGCATGTGCGAGTGGTTAGACGGGGACACCGGCGACAAGCTCATGCTGATCTATCTGGATCGTCCGGCGCGCGTACGAGGCGACATCGTTTACGAGGGGCGAAGCCTGCGTTTCGACGTCGAAGCCAAGGCGGCTGGTTACCTGTGGATCAGCAATCCAGACGGGGCCGGCATTTTCCGGGCGGTTTCCCGGCCGGCGAAGCTGGTCCTCGGGGTAATGCCCCACTGAAATGAGGAGTGACCCCATTCTTTCGTGCGTGGTATTTTCCGCGGCGCGGACCCTTCCATTACAAGAGAGCGCGAACCATGCAACGACACATTCTCGTGGCAGCCACGAGTATTGCCACGTCCACCCTTTTTCTCGGCGCATGCGCCAAAAAAGAAGTGCCCCCACCTCCGCCAGTCGCCGAAGAGGCGAAACCGGCAGCCCAGACGGGCGCCGATCCAGCGAAATTCCTGACGCAGCCGCTGGTCTCCGAGATTTTCACAGCCGACCCGTCGGCGCATGTGTTCAACGGCAAGATCTACATCTACCCCTCGCACGATTACGACTCCGGTATCCCGAGCGATGACCTGGGCAACCAGTACGCCATGAAGGATTACCAGGTGTTGTCCATGGACAGCATCGGCGGGGCGGTCACGGTGCACCCGGTCGCGCTCGACATCAAGGACGTGCCGTGGGCCAGCGAAAAGATGTGGGCGCCGGACGCGGCCGAGAAGGGCGGCAAGTACTACCTGTACTTTCCGGTGAAGGACAAGGAAAGCACGTTCCGCATTGGCGTGGCGGTGGGCGATGCGCCCGAAGGTCCGTTCAAGGCCCAGCCCGAGGCCATCAAGAACAGCTTCAGCATGGACCCGGCCGTGTTCAAGGACGACGACGGCAAGTACTACATGTACTTCGGCGGCCTGTGGGGCGGCCAGCTGCAGCATTGGAAGACGGGCAAGCACACACCGCAGGATGACTCGCAGCCGGCGGATGACAAGCCTGCGCTGTATCCGAAAGTGGCGCGCATGGCCGAGGACATGCTCGAGTTCGCCGAGAAGCCGAAGGACGTGAAGATCCTCGACGAGAACGGCAAGCCGCTGTTGTCAGGTGACCACGACCGGCGCTTCTTCGAAGCGTCCTGGGTGCACAAGTACAAGGGCAACTACTACTTCTCGTACTCCACCGGCGACTCGCACTTCATCGCCTACGGCATGGGCAAGTCACCCTATGGTCCGTTCACCTACAAAGGGGCCATCCTCATGCCCGTGCTCGGCTGGACCAATCATCACTCCATCGTGGAAGTGGGGGGCAAGACGTACCTGTTCTTTCACGATACGCAGCTTTCGAATGGCGTGAACCACCTGCGCAATGTGAAGCAGCCTGTTGAGCTCACCTACAACGACGACGGCACGATCAAGCCCGTCGATGCGTACTTCGGAGATTCGATTGCCGCCGATGCGCACGCGAAGTGGGTCGAGGAGCCTGCCGCTCCTGCAGCCGCTCCGGCTGAAACGCCGGCCGCACCTGCGACCAACTGAAAAATGGGGGCACTCCCCATTTCTTGGCAAAAGGGACGCGGCTCAAACCGCGTCCCTTTTTCTTTGCGCTCTCATTGAGGAGTCGGGCATGAAAGATCTCGCTCCGGATATCGTCCGCCAGCGCCTGCTCATCGAAGGCCTGTATTCCCGCGACGTCGACCAGGCCGCGGTCGAGACCTACCTCATCGGCGTCGCCGCGCACCTCAAGCTTCGTACCTATGGTCTTCCGATCGTGCACGCGCCCGGCGACGCCGGTAAAGCGGAGAATCAGGGCTTCGACGCGTTCATTCCGTTGATCGATTCGGGAATTTCGCTCTATGTGTGGAGCGAGAAGCGGTTCTTCGCCACAGTGCTGTTCACCTGCAAGCGCTTCGACATCAACGCTGCCCTGACTTTCACGCGCGACTTCTTCAATGCAACCGACCTCGCACACCGTCCGTTTTGATCGGGATTAGGAGATGGGAGTGTCCCCATTTATCATTCCCGCCGCATGCAAGAAACCCAGGATCCGATACCCGAATCCCCGTCGTTGACCCGTAAGCGCCGCACCTTCCTCGCGCCGCTGTGGTTGTTAGCGATGATCGGGGTGTTCTTGCTCGCGATGGCATTCGCCTACTGGAATTCCGCGACCACCACTACCATCGTGCTCGTGCGCCACGCGGAAAAGCAGGTCGGAGCCATCAGTGACGCGCCACTGTCGCCGCAGGGCGAGGTACGCGCCAGCCGCCTGGCGCAGATGTTCGGTGACCGCCAGGCCTTCGGGCGTGTCGGCAAGATTTACGTCACCAATACCCGCCGGACTCAGCAAACCGCGGCCGGCCTTGCGCAACGCCTCGGCCTCACTCCAGAAGTCGTCGATGCAAAGCTCGATTCGAAGGACCTGGCGCGTCGCGCACTGCGCGGGAATCGCGGCGGCCGCGCACTCATCATCGGCCACAGCAACACCGTGCCGGAAATCGTGGCGGCGCTGGCGCGCAGGGACAACGTTCCGCCGATGGGCGACGAGGAATTCGACACGATCTACGTGGTCACCGTGCCCACCATCGGCAAGGTATCGGTGCTGCGGATGAAATACTGATCGCCCTCAGAGGGGCGTCTTTTGCAACTCGATCGCCTGGCGGATGAACGCTTCGTGCTCGGTGATCGAAAAATGCGCCTTGACCCGCCCGCGAATGGCGCGGTTCTGGTCCACGAGGTAGGTAACCCGTTGCACCCAGAAGCCCAGCGGTCCGTTAACGCCGAACATCTTGATGACTTCCTTGGTCTCGTCGGCGAGCAATGAGAAGGGCAGGCTGTGCTTCTCGCGAAAGCGCTTATGACTTCCCGGACTTTGCGGGCTGATCCCGGCGACCGTGATCCCGGCCCGGGTGAGCTCACGATGCAGGTCGCGAATCGAGCAGGCCTCGCGCGTGCAGCCCGGGGTGAAATCCGCGGGGTAGAAATAAAGGATTGCCGGCCCGTCCTTGAGCAGTGCCGTCAGCGAAATATCGTGCCCATCCTGGTCTGGAAGGGTGAACTCGGGAGCTTTGTCGCCGGTGTCAAGCATGTGCCCGATATTAAGAGCGTTCTGCTTGCCCAAGCCAGCTCAACTGCTAGAATCCCGCGCCTTCCGGAGCCCGTCCGGACGGGTTTCCAACGTGTGGGGCGGTAGCTCAGATGGGAGAGCGTCGCGTTCGCAATGCGAAGGTCGAGGGTTCGATCCCCTTCCGCTCCACCATTTCCACGGGCTCCCGGCCCGCCCCCGTAGCTCAGTGGATAGAGCGACCGCCTCCTAAGCGGTAGGTCGTCGGTTCAACTCCGGCCGGGGGCGCCAACTCATGCGTTCAGCGTTGCTGCCGAGGCGCGCCGGCGCCTCACGAGGCCCAGACCGGCAAGCGATGCCAGGAGCAGTCCCAACGTTCCGGGCTCCGGCACGTTGTGGATCGTGAACCTGCCGCTGTAGTCGGAGCCGAACGTCAATGAGCTGTTGATCCAGCTACCGTCGAGCAGGTAACCCGTGAGCCACCCGTTGGTGTACTGCAAGTCCCGCCCATGGATGTCGAAGTTGACTAGATAGTCGATGAAGAAACCCAATCCTGAGTTCTGGTAGCCGAACTGACCGCCCCAGATGCTGAGCTCGGAGAAATCGCTGGATCCGTCAACGGCCGCGTCCGAGAAGTTCAGGAGCCAGCCGTCCAGCGCCGCATTGAAGCGGCCACCTGTGATGGTGAGGTAGCTCGGCGGCGATCCCAAAAACGAGCGACCCGTGTCAATGGAGATACCGCCATCGATCTGTCCGCCGCTGATCCCGCCGTTCACGGAGGCGATGCCTTCGACTCGAAGGCCGTTGCCGATGAACCCACCTGACATCGCCAGGTCGATTCCGTACGAATCCCGCGCGTCCACTCCGCCGAGGATCGCGCCACCTTCCATATTGAGCATGTAGCCGTTGATATGGTGCATGTGGACGGTGCCGGCAACCTCGCCTCCCATCATGTCGAGGCGGTAGCTGCCAGTGTCTCTGATGTCGCCGAGAACCGTTGCCTGGTCTTCGATGCGCAGAAAGCCCGCATGCTGGATGGTTCCGTTGATGACGGCTCGATCACTCGCATAGAGCCGTGACGAGGAAGATTCGTTCTGCCATTGACTGGACGGCATCATGTTGGCGATGCCACCGTTGACGCGCGAGTGGTCCTTCAGGTGTACGACGGAGGCGCCGACGGAGTTGATCGCGTTGGCGTTGAGTCCTGCGTTGATGCGCGCGTTCCCGGCCAGGTCCAACGAACCTTGTCGAATCTTCACCGCGCCCTGAAAATCTGGTGGATACGGATCTGCAACGCCCGTCACCATCGCTCCTGAACGCATTTCGACGGAAGTACCTTCGATGACCTCGACGTTGTCATGGGTGCGCGTGTGGACCGTGTAAGTACCACCGCCTCGATAAATCACTGTCGCATTCGCGGCAGTTACTCCGCCGCAGACCGTGATGAGTGCAAGCGAAAACTTCCCTATCGAACTCGGCATGAGTAATCCTTTCCCTGGTTACGCTATGTACACATTAAGGATGAGCAACGCACGTGCCATCTCAAGTATGTGTCGTAATTTCAGTCGCTTGTTTCTTGTCCTACAGAAGCTTCGACATCGTGGTGTAAAGAAATCCGATTGAAAAAAGTTCCAGTACGGCGCGGGGTTGCCGGGATTGGTAGCAATGCTTTCGAGAAATAAAAAAGGGCGCCGGATCGAAATCCGGCGCCCTTCGTCGAGGCAGTTTACGAATCGATTACCAGCCGATGTCCTGGAACAGCGTGAAGGTGAGATCGTTTGGTGGCGTCAATTCGTGCGTCAGGTCGCCATTGATCGATGGCTCCATCAGCAGATTCCTGGTCGCCCCGGTGTCCCAGTGCGACAAGGATGAGCCGGGCTGCAGTGGATTCGGCGTATAGAGCTGCACGAAGCCGGACGGATCGGTACCCGCACGCTGCGACGCATTCACGCCCAAGGTGCCGTAAACACCGGACTTGGTGCGTGATCGCTTCGCGAGCGCAGCTCTGAGCTTGGTGGCATCCTCGAGCGTGATGCGAGCGGCCGGAATCAGGATGGACGGATCAGGACCGCCACCGAGTGCCGGCGGCGGACCGCCAGCGACGTTGTCGGCAACGATGACGCCAATTGCGCCGGCGTTCTGCGCGTTCAACGCTTTGACAACGAAGCCGCACACGCCGCGACTGATGAGCGCGAACTTGCCCACGACCGCCGCGCGATCGATCGCACTCAACGGTAGACAGCCTTCGCCCACGGTTGCAGCGGCAGGGCTGACCGGCATGATTTCGCCGTACCGTCCCGGACTCGCCAGCAGCGGGCCGAAGTTCGCAGTTCCGACGTCATAAGAGCCGGTAGCAGCACCAGCCGCTGGCCCGCTGATTTGCAGCTGCGGTACGCCGAGGCTCAGCACGCCTGGCGCTGCCGCCGTCACGTTGGCCCCGATCCACACGAGTTTGCGCGGGTTGACGGCTGACGCCACGCGCTGGGCGTCCGTCATCTCCACCCATCGCAGGTTCTGCGTCTGGTCACGCATGAAGTGATCCCAGACGGACGGGTAGGCGACCAGGTCATCGTCGATGATCGGCGAACCAGTCGAGCCACTCGTGAACGTCTGGAACCCGAGGCCATGCCCGAATTCATGCAGCAGCACTGCAACCAGATCGATCTGCGTCCCATGATTGTTGTCGAGACCCAGATAGAACGGCGAACCCGCCAGGCATGTCGGCTGGCCGAGGTTGATGTTGAAACGAGCGCGCAATTCCGGTGTGGCGGGATCGAGCTGGGCGCCGAAGAGCTTGTTCGCGAGCGCTTCCGAATACCAGGTGGCAGGGATCGGTGCGCCGGTGAAATCTCTCCACACCGTGAGGGCTCCCGCAGATCCGAGGACCGCGGAAGTCGCGTTGCACGAGAGTGGCTCAAAGGTGGCGAACACCTGGATGGTCGAAGTGCTCGTCAGCGTCGCTCCCCATTTGGCAGCGGCAGCTTGGAACGCAATGAGTCGCTGTTCGCCGAGTGTCGTTCCGGTATTACCGCCGACCGGCGCCACGACCGTCGGATCGTTGAAACCCACACCGACGCCATTGCCGTTCACAATGACGATCGTTGCCGCGGCGTTGGCCTGGGCCGCTGCCAGCAAACCCGAGACTGCGACCGCCGTCAGGCCCACAGCGCGGCGGATGTTGGCGATGAGATTACTTTTCATGACGGTCTACTCCCGGCGCGGTAACCGTCGCCGCTAACGCCGCTTGCTCGCTCGGCTGATTTTCCAGGCAGTCCTGCCTCACGGACCCGTCTGCTTCGATTCTTGCCACTGCGTACGACATGAATGATTCGTCCAGGGCGACGCCCTTGGCGCCATCGTCTGTCGGCGACGCGATCGAGGTGGTCCTTGGTGCGGCAACCCGGGCGCGACGCGCGGTTGCGGCTTCCGCAGCCAACTCCTCGGGGAACGCCGGACGCAGTTGCTTGGTGTTCGCATCGATGTAGGCGCGCTGTCCGGGAGCGTATGCGGAGTTGTCCGCGGATACTGCGAGTGCCGCGATCTGCTCCGGGGTTGCATTGACGACCCGGACGTTCTCGAACGTGGGCAACTTGGCGGGATCCGTGACCGCGGCCGCGGACAGCGGTGCGGGGGCCTTGTTCGCCGAGGCGTACGCGAATGCCGCGACAGCCAGCGCGCCAGCAATGCCGGCGCCGGTCGCGACCCGCGTTATGTTGAATATTTTCATCGTGATCATCCCTTGAATGAATGAGTGAAGGCGTCAGGATCGGTTGCGGTCGGCCACCAGGCCGACCTGGCCGAAGCAGATCAGACTTGCGCGCGCCGGCGCCGGCGGTTGGCCAGCGGCAGCAGGAGCAGACCTGCACCTAACAACATCAGCGATCCCGGTTCCGGCACGCTCCTGACGGTCAACGAATCGATGCCGATGTAGTCGCCGTTGAGCGAGGTGTCGGTGACCGTATAGCGGAAAGCGAATCTCACGTTCGCATCCGTGCCGCCGTAGGTGAAGTTGAAGCCCGTCCAGTCGGCCGGGTAGTCGGCGCTCGTGATGGACCCGAGCGAGACGAAATCGGCGAGAGCGAGCGTTCCCAGGTTGTTGACCAGCACCTCCAGGTTGTCGCCCGGCAGCGCGCCCGCCGTCCGCGTCGAGAAGCTGATGTTGGTGCCGTTCACGGCGAACAGGGTCGGTGTCACCAGCCAGTTGTCGACGTCGCCGCCGAATCCAGCACTCAGGTAGTTAGCCGCGATGTACGAATCGGCGGCGCCTGCCTGAGCTTCGAATATTTCGGTGTTGCCCTGAAACCAGGACGATTCGCCAACGGGTGTGCTGAAGTTGCCCGAAAGCCAACCCGCGGTGTTGAGCCCCGCAAGACTCCCGAAGCCTTCTTCCAGAAGTAGATTGGCGTTCGCGGTGGTACTGCATGCGATCAATACGCCACAAGAAATTAATTTCCGAATCATTGCTTGTTCTCCCTGCAAATGTTTGTGCGATTCGCGCGCGCTTCTGCTTTGTTGATTCGCGCCTGTTTTCGATCTTCTTTGGGCGAGTCTAGTCCCAGCGGCGGCGGTTGCGCGCGCGTTTTTTTCCGAGCTGTAAGTATTCCCGACAGCGTTGGACGGCAAGTTTGTTTGTGAGTCTCGTGGTTAGCCGCAGAAATTTTCCGAAGCTGTAAGTTATCTCGACACCCCGCATCCCGGGTGAGGCCGCTCGCGCGGCCGACTGGCACCTGCGGGGCGCGCCACCCGAAATATGTAACACTGCGTCGATGATCAGATCGCTGGCGATCGTCTGCCTAGCAGTACTCGGCGCGAATGCCGCCGCCGCGCCACCTGTTGCCACGAGAATCCTCGTCAACGGCATCGAGCTTCACTACGTCAGCGCCGGCGCTGGCGAGCCGTTGATCCTGCTGCACGGTGGGCAGGGCGACTACCGCTCCTGGGAACCACAGATGAGTGAGCTGTCGAGGTACTTCCACGTCATTTCCTACAGCCGGCGCTACCACTATCCCAACCAGAATCCGGTGACGGCCACCGATCACTCGGCGGAGGTCGAGGCGGCCGATCTCGAGGGTCTGATCCGGGCGCTGCGCCTTGGCCGCGCACACCTCGTCGGCACTTCGATGGGGGCGGCGGCCGCGCTGACTCTGGCGGTCGAACATCCGCGCATGGTCCGCAGCCTGGTGATCGCCGAGCCACCCATTCTCGCGTGGGCGCGCGATTTCCCCGACGGTGGTGCGCTGTACCGCGATTTCCTCGCCCGAGTCCACGATCCCGCCGGCGCTGCATTTGCCGCGGGCGATAACGCGACGGCGATGCGGTTTTTTGTGGACGGCTTCGCCACGCCCGGGCGTTTCGACGGTCAGACACCGGAAGTCCGTGCGGCCATCATGCAGAACGCGGGATTTTTCAGAATGATGACGCGCAGTCGGGCTCCGTATCCCGTGCTGTCGAGGAAGAAGGTGCGGAACCTGAGAATGCCGGTGCTGGTGATCACCGGCGAAAAGACCGTCGATATTCACCGGCGGATCGATGAAGAGCTGTCGCGCCTGATTCCGCGCGCAAGATCTGCCACGATTCCAAATGCGGGTCATGGATCGCCGCGGGAGAATCCGCAGGCGTTCACAGAAGTGGTCCTGAACTTTCTCGAGACCAGCGGCTGAAGGCTGCGGGGAGAGCATGTACATGCGATCGAATCGGCGGGTGTTCCTATACGGCGTCGGGGCTGCGGTCACGCTTCCGGCAACACTGGCGCGATCCGCATCGTTGTCGTCGGCGGACGCGTGGCAGAAGGCCGCGGACATCGCGAAAAACGTGCGTGCACCCACATTTCCCGATCGCGTCTTCGACATCACGAAGTTCGGTGCCAGGGCCGACGGCAGCACGCTCAATACGAGGTCCATCGCCGACGCCATTGACGCCTGTTCCCGCGCCGGTGGCGGCCGCGTGTTGGTGCCGGCGGGCAGGTTCCTCACCGGCGCCATACATCTGAAGTCCGACGTCGAGCTGCACGTGAGTGAAGGCGCCACGTTGCTGTTCGATACGAATCCCGCGAGCTTTCCCCTCGTGTTTACGCGCTGGGAAGGCATGGAGCTCATGAACTACTCACCGCTCATCTACGCGCGTAAACAGACAAACATCGCGATCACGGGCAAGGGAACGCTCGACGGACAGGGCAGCGACAAGCACTGGTGGGCCTGGAAGGGCAGATGGGGTGGCACGGTGCCTTATGGCTGGAAGGAAGGCATGCCTGATCAGCGCCCGGCAAGAGCGCGCCTCTTTCAAATGGCGGAAGACAACGTCCCGGTGGAAAAGCGCGTCTTCGGTGATGGTTCGCTGCTGCGCCCGCCGTTCATCCAGCCGTACGACTGCGAAAACGTTCTCATCGAAGGCGTGCGCGTGCGCAATTCACCCTTCTGGAACATCCATCCGGTGTTGTGCAAGAACGTCACGCTGCGTGGCGTCGACGTGTATGGTCACGGTCCTAACAACGATGGCGTGGATCCGGAATCCGTGGACCACATGCTCATCGAGAATTGCTCGTTCAATACGGGCGATGACTGCATCGCCGTCAACTCGGGTCGCAATGCCGACGGACGGCGGCTCGCGACGCCTTCGCAGAACATCCTGGTCCGCAATTGCCGCATGCAGGAAGGCCACGGTGGTGTGGTCGTGGGCAGCCAGATCTCCGGTGGAGCACGTTGGGTGTTCGCCGAGAACTGCCACATGGACAGTCCCAATCTCTGGTACGCGATTCGCTTCAAGAACAATGCGCTGCGCGGCGGCCTGCTCGAGAATTTCTACTATCGTGACCTCGATGTCGGCCAGGTAGGCAGGGCTGCCATCACCTGTGACTTCAACTACGAGGAAGGCGCCAACGGCGCTTTCACGCCGCAGCTGCGCAACGTGGTGGTGGAACGTCTACGCGTGAAAAATACCGTACGCGTGCTCGATTCGCAGGGGCTGCCGAAAGCGCCCGTCAACGACATCACGCTGCGCGACTGCGAGTTTTCGGGCGTCACCCAACCTTCGATCGTGAAGCACACGCGCGCCGTGAACCTCGAGAGGGTGCGGGTCAACGACAACCTGGTTAAGGAGCTCTGAGGCGGGAAAAATCCTACATTTTGCGGTGGGCCAGGCTTTTCGCCAGTGGCGCTAGAGTTCGTCGCGCTCGAACGCAGACGCCACGCATTTTCCAAGGATCAGATGACCGACGACCGCAATCCTCCGGCGGCTGCCTTCAGTGTTTCCGCTCCTCTGTATATCGGTCCGCTGTTTCCCAGCGATGCCGTGGTGCTTCGTTACGGCGCCGCCATCGCGCTGGTGCTCGTCATCGCGGCTTTTCGCGCCTTGCTCGCCCCTTTGTTAGGCACCCAGGCGCCACTGCTGCCGTTCGTGCTGGCGGTGTTTGCCGCCGCTTATCTGGGCGGGCGCGGTCCGGCGCTGCTGGCTAGCGTGCTGATCCCGGTGCTGGCCACGCTCTTTTTCACGAGCTGGCCGCAGGACGGGCCGCCCTCGCAGTGGCTCGCCCACGTGCTGTTTTTCGTGCTGATCGCCGGGCTTTCATGCTTCCTCATGCACGAGCTGCAGAAGCGCTCGCGCGCCGAACGCGAAGCACTGGCCATTGCTGCAAGCCACGCGCACGCCCTGCGCGAAGCCGATCGGCGCAAAGACGAGTTCCTCGCCATGCTGGCGCACGAGCTGCGCAATCCCTTGGCGCCGATACGCAACGCGGCTTACGTGCTGGCGAAGGGAGCGGCCGATGCGGCGGCGGTACGCCGCTCGGGCCTCATGATCGAACGCCAGGCGAGCCATCTCACGCGCCTGGTCGACGACCTGCTCGATGTCGCACGCATCACGCGTGGGCGCGTGGTGCTCAAACTCGAGGCATTGAGTCTGGACAGCGTCGTAGATTCGGCGCTCGAAAGCGTGCAGCCAATCCTGGAAAACCGGCGGCAGACAACCTCGGTGTGCCGGCCCGCGGAGAAAATATTCGTCGACGGCGATGGCGTGCGACTCTGCCAGGCCGTCGTGAATCTGCTGACCAATGCCAGCAAGTATTCACCCGAACGAGCACGCATCGAGATCGACATCGAAGGTTCCACGCTCGACGCCGTCATTCGAGTGCGCGATCCGGGCTGTGGTATCGATGCGCAGTTGTTGCCGCATCTGTTCGATCTGTTCCTGCAGGGCGATCGCACGCTGGATCGCGCACAAGGCGGTCTCGGCGTCGGTCTCACGATCGTGAAGCTTTTGGTCGAGATGCATGGCGGCAGGGTCGAGGCCGAGAGCGCGGGTCTGGGAGCAGGCAGCCAGTTCACCATCCGGCTGCGGCGCGTGCACGCGCCAGCCGCCGCCCACGCTTCGAGAGCCCCGCACTGGCCCAGGGCCGTGCGATCACGCCGCATCCTGGTGATCGAAGACAATCGCGACGCGGCGGAATCCATGCGCGCGGTGCTGCGCACCGACGGGCACGAAGTCGAGATGGTCCCGGACGGCGCGGCGGGTCTGGCGAAGCTCGAGGATTTTCGCGCGGAGATCGTCCTGCTCGACATCGGCCTGCCGCGCATGGATGGCTACATGGTGGCGCACGCCATGCGCGAACGCTTTGCGCTCGCAGGTCGCCGGCCGCGGCTGCTGGCGCTCACCGGCTACGGGCGTGACGAGGACAAGGTCGCCGCGCTCAAGGCCGGTTTCGATGGACACCTGGCAAAACCAGTGGATCCGGTGCACCTGCTGGCGGTCATCGCCGCGCAGGATGAACGCAGCCGGTCAGTACTCACGCCCGGATCAGACAGCTGACACTCCGACAGTTAGACGGCGAGCAAGCCCGCCACGTAGGTGGCGCGCACGGCGCGCTCGTCCGCCATGGTCATCTGCACGAACAGCGCCTCGTCCAGGCTTTCGCAATGACGCATGCGAAAGTCTATGAACGGGGTGGATTTGAGATTGAGTACGACAAGGTCGGCCTCCATGCCCACCGCGATGCTGCCGATGCGGTCTTCGAGATATAGCGCCTGCGCACCGCCGCGGGTGGCGAGATAAAACGCCAGCGACGCCGACAAACTACCGCCGCCGAGTTGCGCCACTTGATAGGCGGCACCCATGGTCTTGAGCATCGACAGCGTGGTGCCCGCGCCCACATCGGTCGCAAGTCCCACACGCACCGGCCGCTCGGACCGTTTCGCCTTGCGGAGGTCGAAGAGGCCGCTGCCGAGAAACAGGTTTGACGTCGGGCAATGCGCAATCGAAGTGCCGCTGTCGTGACAGCGCGCGAGCTCGGCGTCGGTGAGCCAGATTCCATGTCCGTAGATGGCGCGTGCACCTAACTGCCCGTAGTGGTCGTAGATGTCGAGATAACCCGCGCGGTCCGGATAGATCTTCGCCGCCCATTCGACTTCGGCACGATTCTCCGCGACATGCGACTGCAGATAGGTGCCGGGATGCTCCTTCCACAAGGTGCCGGCGAGATGCATCTGTTCGGGCGTACTCGTGGGCGCGAAGCGCGGCGTGATGGCGTACGCCGCGCGGCCCCGGCCATGCCAACGCTCGATCAACGTCTTGGACTCATCGTAGCCGCGCTGCGCGGTGTCCCGCAGGGCCTCGGGCGCGTTACGGTCCATGAGGCACTTGCCGGCGATGGTACGCATGCCGCGCTGCTCCGCGGCATCGAAAAAAGCGTCCACGGAATGCGCGTGCACCGTGCAGAAACTCGCCACGGTCGTGGTGCCGTTTCGCAGGCATTCGTCGAGGAAAACCGCGGCGGTCGCGCGCGCGTGCGCAAGGTCCGCGAACTGTTGCTCGGCCACGAACGTGTATTTTTCGAGCCAGTCGAGCAGTTGCTCGCCATACGCACCGATGATCTCCACTTGAGGGTAGTGCGCGTGGCAATCGATGAACCCGGGCAGGATGAGCGAGTCCCGGCCGTACTCTTCTATGCGTATACCGGCCGGAAGCTGTGCCTTGACGCTGGCCGCGGGTCCGAAATGCGTGATCTTGCCGGAGGCGATGCCGACGATGGCGTCACTCTCGTAACGCAGCGTGGCCGCGGCTCCGTCGACGAACGCATCGCCGGTGAACGTGAGCGCCGGTCCGCGCAACGCGAGTTCTGTCGCTTTCGATTCAGGCATTGAGGGCGGAGTCTGCCACACCGCCCGTGTCTGGCTCCGCGCCCGAGTCGCTGAGCAGTTCGTCCAATATGCGCTCGACGTCGTCCGGGTCCACTGGTTTGGTCAGGTGCTCATCGAAGCCGGCGGCCTTCGCGGCTTGCTTGTCTTGCTCCTGACCCCAGCCGGTGAGCGCGATGAGTATCGCATTGCGGCCCCACGCTTCGAGCCGCATGCGGCGTGCGACTTCATGTCCGCTCATGCCGGGCATGCCGATGTCGATGATGGCGGCGCGTGGCCGATCGCGCTCGCCGATTGCCAGCGCCTCGGCGCCGCCGAATGCGATCGAGACGTCGTAGCCCGAGAAGCGCAATACCAGCGCGAGGGATTCGGCGGCATCGCGATTGTCGTCGGCGACGAGAATGCGTCCGCGCCGCACGATGCTGGCGTTCGCGGCGCCGCCGGCGTGGTCGTCGGCCATCGCGGCCTGGGGTGAGGCGAGCACCTTGTGCGGCAGGTGAACGATGAATTCGCTGCCGCGTCCGAGTCCCTCGCTGCGCACCTCGACGCGCCCGCCGTGCAACGCCACGAGGCCCTTGACCAGCGCGAGGCCGATGCCCAGACCACCTTCGGCGCGATCGATCGCTGAGTTCACCTGCGAGAACATCGTGAACAGGCCCGGCAGGGATTCCTGGGTGAGACCGATGCCGCTGTCGCGGATGGCGATGACCAGCTCGGCGTTCTCGATTCGCGCCGTCAAGGCGATTGTTCCCGAAGGATCGGTGTACTTGGCGGCATTGGTGAGCAGGTTGCCAATGACCTGGGACAGGCGCAGCGGGTCGGCCTCGAGCTTCAAATTCTCCGCCGGCAGGTTGACGCTGAGCGTGTGTTGTTTGGAGTCGAGCAGGGGGCGCGCCGTCTCGACGGCAATGCCGATCACCGATTTGAGGTCGACATAGTCTTTCTTGAGCTCGAGCTGTCCGCGCGTGATGCGCGATACGTCGAGCAGATCGTCGAGCAGCAGCGACATACGCTGTACCTGGCGCGCGATGACCTCGCGGCCCCACTTGCGCTGCCGGTCGTCCGCGGCAGCCGAGTCGAGGATGCGCACCGCGTTGCGAATCGGTGCCAGCGGATTGCGCAATTCGTGCGCCAGCGTGGCGAGGAACTCATCCTTGCGGCGATCCGCTTCGAGCAGCGCGCGCTCGGTGTTCTTGAGGCGGCCGATGTCGAGGTTGATGCCGGCCCAGCGCTGGATTCGTCCGGCTTCGTCGCGGATCGGCAAGCCCTGCGCGAGGATGGCGTGATACTTCCCGTCGATGCCCAGCATGCGGTGCTCGCGATACCAGTTCGAGCCGGTGCGGGCACATTCCCGCCACGCGATCATGGTCTCCTCGATGTCATCGGGATGCAGGGTCTCACTCCAGCCGAAGTTGGAGGCCTCATCCTGCGAGAGGCCCACGAGCCGCAGCAGCGAATCGCTGGTGTAGATGTTGCGGCCCTCCGCGTCAGTGACCCATACGCCGTAGTTGATCGACTCACCGATGGCGCGGTACAGCTTCTCGCTGGTCTCGAGCGCGCGCGCGTGAGCCTGCACCTCGTCGAGCATTTTGTTGAACGCGTCGATCACCAGGCCGACCTCGTCGTCGGTCATCTTTTCCGCGCGGAACGAATAGTCACGTTTCTCGACGATCGCCCGCGCCACCCTGGCCATCGACTCCATGGGCCGGCTCACCACGCGATGCAGCCAGCTGGATGCCAGGAAAGCGGCGATCAGGCCGACGATCATCACGGCGCCGAGCACGTTGAGATAGGCGCGCACGCGCCCCGACAGGTCGTACTGAGCGCGCAGGTAGATAGTGCCGAGCAATTCGCCGCCCTGGATCACCGGTTTCGTGACCAGCACGCGTTCGCCATCGATGAACACCCCGTCGCGCGTCAACTGCACCGGCCGGCGGGCGGGCGGAGCCGGCTGATTCGGGCGCGTGTATTCGGCGAACAGGCTCCCGTCGATGGCGTACAGAGCCGCGGCGGAAATGGATTCGCGCGCCTGCAGCGCGCTCAGGTTTCGCTGTGCACCTTCGCGGTCGTTGAAGGAAAGGTGAGGGGTGACGGCGAGCGACAGAATGCTGGCTTCGGTGCCCAGGTCTTCGGCCCAGGCAGCGCGGTTGTCGCGTAGATCGGTGTACATGAGCGCCGCGCCGGCAGACGCCAGGGCGATGGAGGTCGTCAGCAGCATGACCACCATCAATTTGCCGGCGAGGCTGCGGCGTGCGTTGCGAATGGACAGCAGAGCCTTCCATGGGCGCGGGTCTTTCTTGTAGTCTTTGCCCTGCAACTCGTCGCTCTCGCTCATTGCCTCACATCTTGCCTTCATATCCGAAATACGTTCCACTGCAATCGGCTTTGTCCTACAAAAAAACACCTTGGAGACCAGCGAGTTGTTGAGCGTGCGATGGGGGGGGTTTCGTCTGGTCCTGGTGCACGCGGTGCTGCTCGCTGCCCTCGGGACCATGACACCGACCGCCGTAAATGCTGCGCAATTTTCGGTGGAAGCCGTCAAGGCTGCCTACCTCTTCCGGTTCGCGCAGTATGTGGAATGGCCTGACGCGCCCGCTGACCAGACCTTCGTCTTCGCGGTCAGTGGCGCGGAAGATGTCGCCGTGCATCTCGAGCGGTTGCTCGAGGGCATGACCGTCAATGGCCGGCGTGCCACAGTCCGACGCGTCGCACGTTCTTCGGATCTCGATGGGGTGCACGTTCTCTACGTGGGGGCAGACGCCTTTGCACGTACGCGCACACTGCGCGCCAGCGCCATACGCCGTCCCATTCTGATCGTCACTGAAAACGAACAAGGTCTCGACGGCGGCGGAGTCATCAACTTCATCGAATTGAATCGCAATCTGCGATTCGAGATTTCGTTGAATGCCGCCGACCGCAGCGGACTACGGATCAATTCCGAGTTGCTGTCGGTCGCCGCGCGTGTCGAGCGGCGTCCACAGGGAGCGATCAATTGCCTGGACGGTTATCCGCGCCTACAGCGATCGGCTGGATGCCGCATCAGGATGGCCAGCGTCGATTCGAGCAAATGGGAGTGAACGGTTTGCCAAAGCGAATGGTTGTCGTCGCGGTCCTCGCCGTTTGCGCCGCGCCGGTCAACGCGCAGGTTCCGGCGACCGCCAGCGACCCGCTCACCGAGCTCAGCCGCATGTCGCTCGAACAGTTGTCGAATGTCGAAGTCACTTCGGTGTCGAAATCCACACAGCGGTTATCGAGCGCTCCCGCGTCCATCTACGTGATCACGCGCGAAGAAATCCTGCGCTCCGGGGTGCTCAGCATTCCCGAGGCGTTGCGCTTGGCGCCCAATCTGCAGGTCACCCAGCTCACCTCCACCAGCTATTCGAACGGCGCGCGCGGCTTCGCCGGCGCCCCCGATGTGCAGAACTTTTCCAACAAGCTTCTGCTGCTCATCGATGGCCGCAGCGTCTATTCGCCACTGTTCTCCGGCATCGAATACGACATGCAGGACGTGTTCATGGATGACATCGAGCGTATCGAAGTCATCTCCGGTCCCGGCGCCACGCTCTGGGGCGCCAATGCCATGAATGGTGTCATCAACATCATCACGCGAACGGCGTCGGAAACCCAGGGCGCGCTGGTGCGCCTCGATGCCGGCGCTGAGGAGCAGGCGGCGGCGCTTCGATATGGCGGCAGCGTGGGCTCGGGTGCCTTCCGGGCATACGCCAAGTGGTTCGACCGCGGCGCCAGCGAGATCGACGGCGGCGCCAGCGCCGAGGACGATTGGAACAAGATTCAGGCGGGATTCCGCATGGACTTCGTACCCGGAAAAAATCGCTATACGCTGCAGGGCGATCTGCAGAGCCTCGCTCAGGGATTCGTGGGTGTCAGCGAGGTGAATTCGCGAGGTGCCAATGTGTCAGGCCGCTGGGAACACGCCGGCGATCGCGTGACGACGCGAACGCAGATCTTCTTCGATCGCGTCGATCGCGAGCGGCCGCCAACCGGGCTGGCTTTCGCCATCGACACCTATGACTTCGATTTCCAGCAGAGCGCCAGTGTCGGCGCGCGGCATCAGCTCGTCTGGGGACTGGGGCGGCGGTACAACGACTATCACACCGTCAACAACGATCTGGCATTCGTGCCCGATCACCGCACACTCGAGCTCACCAATGTCTTCGTCCAGGACGCGATCACGCTGAACGAAGAGCTCAAGCTGACGGCCGGAATCAAGTTCGAAGACAACAGCTACTCAGGGTGGAACGCGCTGCCAGACGTGCGCCTGTCATGGGCGCCGAACGACAAATCGCTGTTCTGGCTTGCCGGCTCGCGCGCGATCCGTTCGCCGACTCCGTTCGACACCGACGTGCAGGAGTTCGTCGGCGGCCAATTGTTCGTGCTCGGCGACCCGGACTTCAGGCCGGAGAAAGTCCACGCCTTCGAGCTGGGATATCGCGGCAACCCCGATGTCAAAGTGTCGTTTTCGGCGAGCGTCTTCTACAACGAATACGAGGATCTGCGCACCATTGAAGTGACGCCGGTCATTTTCCTGCCGCTGCGCTGGGGCAATTTCATGCAGGGCAGTGCGTATGGCGTGGAAGCCTGGGCCAACTTCCAGCTGACACCGTGGTGGAGGATTTCCCCCGGGTTCCGTTCGCTGCACAAGCGCCTCGAATTCGCCGAAGGCGCGTCCGCCATCGTCAGCGTGCGCCAGGCGGGCAACGATCCGAGCTCACACTCCTATCTCAAATCGTCGATGGACCTGCGGCGCTTCACCATCGACGCGATGATTCGCAAGGTGAGCGCGCTGCCGGACCCTGCGCTCGACGACTACACCGAACTGTCGGCGCGTGTGGCGTGGCGTGCCAGCGAGCGTCTCGAAGTCGCTGTCAAGGGCTTCAATCTACTTAACGAAACGCATCGCGAGTACGCGCCTACCGAGGGGCGGCTGATTCGCCGCAGCGTCTTGGCGGAGCTGCGCTACCGCTACTGAATGAATTGGGACGTGGCTCACACGCGATCGGGGCGGATTGGCATTCACGCCGCCGTCGTATCCATAGAATGCTTGCCACATGTCCACCGGCCGACCAGAACGACGCGCAACCACCGAAAGGCGTCGCTCCGTCCTTCGCGCGCTGTGGCATGGCAATTTTGCGCGCCGGCGCCACGCACCACGCCGGAGCGCCGAGCGTCATGCAGTCGTCACCGACTGGTTTCACCCGCAGTGGCTTGCAGTTGCCATCACGATCCTGTGCCTCAGCAGCGCCGACGCCATTCTCACGCTCACGCTCATCTCGCACGGTGCCATCGAGATCAATCCGCTCATGGACCCGCTGGTCACCGGTTCTGGGCGCGGCTTCGGCCTGTGGAAAATGGGGCTGACCGCGATGGGGGTAGTGATCCTGACCTTGCTGGCCCGCTTGCGGTTATGGGGCAAAGCTGTCGGAACCATTCTTTATGTGGTTCTCGCCGGCTATATCGTGCTCGTCGCTTACGAGCTCTTTCTTTTACGTAACATTCCCTTAGATTAGGCACTGGTCGCCTTTCAGGCGCCCGCTCCTTCGGCTAACATACCGCCCCCTTGTTGCTCCAGGACCTTGAGTCCACAGGATTTTTTCTCGTATGGCCCCAAGCCTTCGCGAGCTCACGGCTTCCACGCCGCTGTCTGGCGGTAATGCCCCGTACGTCGAAGCTCTCTATGAGCAGTTCCTGTCCGATCCGCAGAGTGTCGAACCGGCCTGGCGCAGCTATTTCCTCAATCTGCAGCAGGGTCACGGCGCGGTCCCCGAGCAGATTCATTCGACCGTGCAGGCGGGCATCGTCCAGCGTGCCGGCAGGCCACGTCTGGCGGCGGCCAATGCGACTTCGGTTTCCGGCGATTCAGCCGCGAAGCAGGGCGCGGTCTCGCGCCTCGTCCAGATCTATGCCAATCGTGGCCATCTCATCGCCAATCTCGATCCGCTGGGGCTCCAGGTGCGGGAACGCCCGCGCGTATTGGAGCTCGGTTACTTCGGGCTCACCGAAGCCGATCTCGACACCGAATTCCTCACCGGGTCGCGCCCGAACGAGCTATCCAAGAAGCTCAAGCTGCGCGAGCTCATCGCGCAGCTCGAATACGCCTACTGCGGCACCATCGGCGCGGAGTTCGCGCATGTCTCGAACACCGACGAGCGGCTGTGGCTGCAGGATGAATACCTCAAGGGACGCCTCACCGGCAAGCTAACTACCGACGAGCAGAAGAATCTCCTCTGGCAGCTGTCCGCGGCCGAAGGTCTCGAGCGCTACCTGCACACCAAGTACGTCGGCCAGAAGCGCTTTTCGCTCGAAGGCGGCGACTCGCTGATCCCGCTCATGGACGATCTCATCCAGAGGGGCGGCGAGCAGGGCGTGGAAGAATGCGTGATCGGCATGGCGCATCGCGGCCGCCTCAACGTGCTCGTCAACGTGCTCGGCAAATCGCCTTCCGTGCTGTTCAGCGAATTCGAAGGCAAATACGACACCGCGCACATGCAGGGCTCGGGTGACGTCAAGTACCACAAGGGCTTCTCGTCGGACCTGCGCACACCCGGCGGTAACGTGCACGTGGCGCTGGCATTCAATCCCTCGCATCTCGAAGTGGTGAACCCGGTCGTCGAAGGTTCGGTGCGAGCCCGTCAGGAGCGTCGCGGCGACACCGCAGGCGCGCGCGTGCTGCCCATCCTCATCCATGGCGACGCCGCCTTCGCCGGTCAGGGCGTGGTCATGGAGACGCTGCAGCTGTCGCAAGCGCGCGCTTTCTACACCGGCGGCAGCGTGCACGTGATCATCAACAACCAGGTTGGTTTCACCACCTCCGATCCGCGTGATGCGCGCTCCACCATGTATTGCTCGGACGTCGCCAAGATGCTCGAGACGCCTATCTTCCACGTCAACGGCGACGACCCGGAAGCGGTGGTGTTCGTCACGCGGCTGGCGCTCGCTTATCGCCAGCGCTTCCACAAGGACGTGCTCATCGATCTCGTCTGTTATCGCCGGCACGGGCACAACGAGGCGGACGAACCCGCGGCCACGCAGCCGGTGATGTACCAGACCGTCCGCAAACATCTGACCACGCGCAAAGTCTATGCCGACAAACTCGCGGCGATGGGCGTGATCACCGACGGTGAAGCCGCGGCCATGATCGAGTCGTATCGCCAGGGTCTCGACGAAGGCCGCCCGCAGGCGCGCGCTTCACTCGGCATGATCGGCAACAAGTACACCGTTGACTGGAGCAAGTACCTGGCCAACGACTGGTCCGAACGCGTGAAGGGTGGCAATGACATGGCGCGCCTCAAGTCGCTCGGCGCCCGCATCGTCAGCTTCCCCGAAAACATGGCGCTGCATCCGCGCGTGGCACAGGTCATGGCCAACCGAGTGAAGATGCTGGCCGGCGACCTGCCACTCGACTGGGGCTGCGCCGAGACGCTCGCCTACGCCAGCATTCTCGAAGAAGGCAATTCCATCCGCTTCACCGGCCAGGACGCGGGCCGTGGCACATTCTTCCATCGTCACGCGGTGCTGCACGACCAGGCGAGCGGTGAACGCTACATCCCGCTGCAGCACATCGCCGAACGCCAGCCGTCATTTCAGATCACCGACTCGGTGCTTTCGGAGGAAGCCGTGCTCGGCTTCGAATACGGCTACTCGACCACAGATCCTTCGGCGCTCGTCATCTGGGAAGGCCAGTTCGGCGACTTCGTGAACGGCGCGCAGGTGATCATCGACCAGTTCATCAGTTCGGGTGAGGCGAAGTGGGGCCGCCTGTGCGGGTTGGCGCTGTTCCTGCCACACGGCTACGAAGGCCAGGGTCCCGAGCACTCCTCGGCTCGCCTCGAACGATTCCTGCAACTGTGCGCCGAGAACAACATGCAGGTGTGCGTGCCGTCCACGCCGGCGCAGATGTATCACATGATCCGCCGACAGATTTTGCGCAGCCTGCGCAAGCCGCTCATCGTCATGACACCGAAGTCGCTGCTGCGTCACGAATTGTCGGTGTCCTCGCTCGAAGACCTCGCCAACGGCGAGTTCTCAACGGTCATCGATGAGGTCGACAAGCTCCAGAACGCCAACGTGCGCCGCGTGGTGCTGTCCTCCGGCAAGGTGTATTTCGACCTGTTCAAGACGCGTCGGGCCCAGAACAAGGACAACGGCAAAGACAACACCAATTCCGACGTCGCGCTGGTGCGGGTCGAGCAGCTGTATCCGTTCCCCGTGCCGGAAATGGAAGCGGTGCTCGCGAAGTATCCAAACGCGCGCGAGGTCGTGTGGTGCCAGGAAGAGCCGCAGAACCAGGGCGCCTGGTACCAGATCCGCCATCGCCTGGCCATGCTGGTCGGCAAGCGCGAACTGCTATACGCGGGCCGCGCGCCGGCGGCGGCGCCGGCGACCGGCATCAGCAAAGTTCACGAAGCGGAACAACGCGGGCTCATCGACGCTGCGTTGACTGCCACCAGCAAAGAAGACGGGGCGCGCGAAACCAAGCGCCTGACCTCGACACCGGTGCCGGCAGCTGCCGCCACGTCGCGCTAAGCCAACTTTCGGAAAGACAGCATCATGGCCATTGAAATCAAGGTTCCGCAATTGCCCGAATCGGTGGCCGACGCCACGCTGGTTACCTGGCACAAGAAAGTCGGGCAGGCCGTGAGCCGCGACGAGAATCTCGCCGACCTCGAGACCGACAAGGTGGTGCTCGAAGTTCCTGCGCCGGTAAGTGGTGTCCTCAAAGAGCTGCGTATCGCCGCGGGTACCTCGGTCACCAGCGGGCAGGTGCTCGCGGTCCTCGAAGAAGGTGCCGCTGCGACCGCGACGCCGGCCCCCGCTGCGGCCGCCGCGCCGGCCGCAAAGCCTGCGACACCGGCAGCTGTTCCGGCCGCTGCCAACGACTCCGGCAAGCTCGCGCCTTCGGTGCGCCGCCTCGTCGAGGAAAAGCAGCTCGATCCCACGAAGATTCCGGCCACGGGCAGGGACGGCCGCATCACCAAGGGCGATGTCGTCGAGTATCTCGATAAGCCCGCCGCAAATGCGGCCGGTGGTGATAAGTCGGCAGCCCAATCTTCGTCCAAGCAGGCTTCAACTAACAAGCCGGCCGCGGCCGCCCCGGCGCCGGCCGCGTCGGGCGCCGCCGGGCGCAGCGAGCAGCGCGTGCCCATGACGCGGTTGCGCCAACGCGTGGCGCAGCGACTGGTCGAAGCCCAGTCCACGCAGGCGCTGCTCACCACGTTCAACGAAATCGACCTGAAGGCGGTCATGGATGTTCGTGCGCGGTACAAGGAAACCTTCGAGAAGAAACACGGCGTCAAACTCGGATTCATGTCGTTCTTCGTGAAGGCCGCCGTCGAGGCACTCAAGCGATTCCCGGTCGTCAACGCGTCCGTCGAAGGCGCCGATATCGTGTACCACGAGTATTACGACATTGGCGTGGCCGTCTCGACCGACCGCGGGCTCATGGTTCCGGTACTGCGCGACGCGGACGTGCAGACCTATTCCGACATCGAAAAGAACATCGGTGCGTTCGCCGCACGCGCGCGCGACGGCAAGATCACCATCGAAGAGCTCACCGGCGGCACCTTCTCCATCACCAACGGCGGCACGTTCGGATCGCTGCTGTCGACGCCCATCGTCAACATGCCGCAGAGCGCAATCCTCGGGATGCACAAGACGCAGGATCGCCCCGTGGTGGTCAATGGCGAAATCGTGGTACGGCCGATGATGTACGTGGCGCTTTCCTACGATCACCGCATCATCGATGGCCGCGAGGCCGTGCAGTTCCTGGTGACCATCAAGGACTGCCTCGAAGATCCGGCGCGGCTGCTGCTGAGCGTCTGAAAAATCTAGCTAGGGGTTTCGCATGACTACCGAGTACGACGTGATCGTCATTGGTGGCGGTCCTGCCGGTTATCCGGCGGCAATTCGCGCTGCGCAGAACAAGCTCAAGGTCGCCTGCATCGACGAGTGGAAGAACAAGGACGGGTCGGCCGTGTTCGGCGGCACCTGCACCAATGCCGGCTGCATTCCCTCCAAGGCGCTGCTGGAGTCCAGCGAGCTGTACGTCAAGACGAAGGACGAGCTCGGCGTCCACGGCATCAAGGTCGGAGACGTGCAGTTCGACGTCGCCACCATGCAGAAACGCAAGACCGGCATCGTCAAGGCGAGCACCAGCGGCATCGCGCTGCTGCTCAAGAGCGCTGGTGTCACGCCCTTGTTGGGGCACGGCAAGCTCCTTGCGAACCGCAAGGTGGAATTCAAGGCGCACGACGGGACCACGCAAACCTTGTCCGCCAAGCACGTCGTGCTCGCCAGCGGCTCGGTGCCGATGGAATTGAAGAGCATGCCGTTCGACGGCAAGACCATCGTCGATTCCTGGGGAGCGCTCGATTTCGAAACGGTGCCAAAGCGTCTCGCCGTGATCGGCGCGGGTGTGATCGGGCTTGAACTCGGCAGCGTCTGGCGGCGGCTCGGCGCCGAAGTCGTAGTGCTCGAAGCGCTCGAGAGTTTCCTCGCCATTGCCGACCAGGGCCTGGCCAAGGAAGCGTTGCGTCATTTCAGAAAGCAGGGTCTCGATGTCCGCCTGGGTGCGAAGGTATCCGGCGCGAAAGTCGATGCTGGCGGTGTCACTGTTGCATACACCGGCGCCGCAGGTGCGCAGACCGTCGTCGTCGACAAGGTCATCGTGTCCATCGGTCGCAAGCCGTTCAGTGCCAACCTGTTGGGAGAGGGCACCGGCGTCATGCTCGATGAACGCGGTTTCATCAAGGTCGACGATCATTGCAAGACCGGCGTCGAAGGCGTGTGGGCGGTAGGCGATTGCGTGCGCGGCCCCATGCTGGCGCACAAGGCTAAAGAAGAAGGCGTGATGGTGGGCGACATGATCGCCGGCCGTTATGGCCATATGAACTACGACACTGTGCCTTCGGTGATCTATACGCACCCGGAAATCGCCTGGGTCGGAAAGACCGAGGAGCAGGTGAAGGCCAGCGGCCGGGCCTACAAGACCGGCCAGTTCCCGTTCGCGGCCAGCGGCCGCGCGCGCGCCATGGAAGCCACCGCCGGATTCGTGAAGCTCATCGCCGCGCAGGATGACGATGAGATCCTGGGCGTGCACATCATCGGGCCGATGGCCGGCGAGCTCATCGCCGAAGCCGTGCTCGCCATGGAATATTCGGCGAGCAGTGAAGATCTGCAACGCACTATCCATGCTCACCCGACGTTGTCCGAAGCCCTGCACGAGGCGGCGCTGGCCGCCGACAAACGCGCCATCGACTCCATCAACAAATAGCAGCGGCTGTGACGCGCGGGCGTGGCGCCGCGCGTTAGTTCGCCAGGTCGAACACCAGCCGGGCCTGACCGGTCGAGGCGACGGCGGCGCCGTTTTCCTTGCGCGGCTCGTAGGTCCACTTGCGCACCGCGGCAGTCGCGGACTCATCGAAAACGCCCGGCGGCGTCGATTCCACCACTTCGACGTTACCGACGCGGCCGGATTCGCTGATGTTGAATCTCACGATCACGTAGCCTTTGGTCTTGCGTGAGACACCGGACGGCGCGACGGGCAACACGCGTTTGATGATTTTCGCCGGGGTCACGTCGAGCGGTGCGGGCACAGGTGCCGGCGCAGAGGAGGCGGCCGCCACCGGCGGCATGGCCACTTCTGCGGAGCCGGACGACACAGGATTGGGAACGGCAGTGGCGGCACGGCCCGCCGCGGAATCGCTGGCTTCGACAGTGCGGCCACCAAATGCGTTGTCGCGCCGAGTTGGCGTAGCGGGAGCGTCCGGCGAATTGATCGGTGCGTCGAGCGCAATGGTGCGCTCACGCGGCGGGTCGCTGATGGGCGCGCCGTAAGTGCGTGCAGCCGACGACGGTGGGTAGCCCGCAGTTCGGGCCGGCACGTCGCGCTCGGCTGTGCGCTGGGCGGCGCGCTCCGGGGTTCTAGCGGGCGCGCGTTCCGCGGCTCGCGGCCGCGCGCGTTCCACGGATGCCGGCGCGGCCATGACCTGGGCCGGCACCGGGCTCACGCTTTTGCCGGCGAGTTTCTGCAGCTCTGCCGCGCGATCGATGGAAGCCTGCAGGAATTCGCGGCGCGCATGTTTCGGGGACTTCTCGATCAGCTTGGCAAGCTCACTGCGCGCCGCGTCGAGGTCGTTGTTCATGATCGCGGTTTCGATGTCGATTTCGATCAGTGTGAGGTTGTCGGTGACCTTCTGCTGCTCGGCCATGCGCGACACTTCCGCTGCGATGGCCTGCGCGCGCGCGCGCGCATCCGGATCGTAGAATTTCTCGATGAGGACCACGAGCACGGTGGCGACTGCCACGGCGACCCCAGAGGCGGTGAGCAGACGCTGTCGCTTGCGGCGCGAGGCTTCGTCGACAACCTTCCGCTGCACCCCAAGCCGTGCCTGTGCCGCGATCTGCGCGAAATCATCCTCGGCCGGTGGCGGCGGTTCGGGCGTCCATCCCGGAAGCTCCGCGCGCGAGGCAGGGGCGCTCACCTGCGGCGTGATGTGCATCGGCGGAATCGGTTGCATGGCCGGCGCTGGCGCCCGCATCTGCGGCGTCGCCGCCGGTTGTCGCACGGCTGGCGGCGCTGGTTGCCGCGCGGGTGGGGAGCGCGGTGGCGGTGGCGCCCGCAGCGGCGGTTCGAGGACAGGTTGCGTGATGCGCGCGGCAGCGGTGCGTGCACCGCCGCCCGATGACACTGCCGGTGTATGCGCCGGCGCCGGCGCCGGCGTTGGCGCTGGCGTCGCGCGCATCACACCCAGCGGCGCGGGCGGGCGCGGTGGAATTGGCGTACGCGGCACGGTGCCCGCGGAGGGAATGCCGCGCTCATCGAGTACCACGCGTTCGATGGTTCCGTCCGTCTCGTCGTTGGGTCCGCCCGTCACCTGCGCGATGGCGAGCCACAACTCTTCGAGGTCGATCGGGTAGTTGATGGTCCGCTGCACCTTGAACGGCGCGAGCCGCGGACCTAACAACTGCAGGCGCTCGGGGGCGGCGGCGAAAATGCGTTTGAGAGGGACGGCGGTGCGGGTAGTTCGGCCGAGCAGGTCGAGGCCGGAACCGTCGACCGCGCGCTCGCAGGCGATGAGCACGTCGTAGGTATTCTGGCGCAGCAACAGCAGGGCATCACCCTTGCTGGTGACGCAGTCGAGCTCGAGCACCCCGCGAATAGCGCGTGCAATGGTCTCGAGACCCTCTGAGTCATGATCGACCAGCAGGACGCGCATGAGCGTTCTGTACCCCGGATTAAGCTAAAAAAACCCCGCGTCAGTAAACGCGTTTCGACGATTTTCGGCGTCGCAGCACGTCACGTTTCGCGGCCCGTTTCGGCCTGAAAACCGGGCTTAAGTTAACCCGAACGTCGGACCGAAAGGACGCTATTCACCTTCCTGATACGTTGCAGCAAACGCGTCAGATGTTGCGCGTCGGCAATCGCCACACGCAGGTCGATGGTAGCTGTCGACTGCGTACGATCGGTAGTGGTGTGCATCATCTCGATGCTCATTCTTTCGCTGGCCAGCAAATCGCCGATGTCTCTCACGAGTCCCTGTCTGTCTATGGCGACAATTGTCAGCGTCACAGGCAATTTCTGCGCCGCATCGGCCCAGGTCGCGGCAATGAGGCGGTCCGGACGATTGGCAGTCATGCGGGTCAGCCCCGCGCAGCTGGCGCGATGAATCGTCACGCCGCGTCCGACGGTCGCGTAGCCGGCGATCGGTTCCGGTTTCACCGGTGCGCAGCAGCGCGCGAAGCTGGCTGGCAGGTCCTCGACGCCACCCAGGAGCACCGGTGAGCGGGCCACCTTCTTCGCTACGCTCCTGCGGCGCGGTGCGGCGGCTCCGGGAGCCGGCAGCGGCGGAGTCGCCGGAGCGGGCAACGGCGCAGCCCCGGTCTCCTCGTCTAACTTCCGGAACCAGGCGCGTACCTTGGAGCGGCTGCGGGGCGATATCAGGAAGCCCGCAGTCTCGGGCAACCAGTCGCGGCTCGGTTGCAGATGCTTGTGCGTGATGATCTCGACGATTTCGCCATTGGCGAGTGCGCGTGTCAGCGGCACGATGCGTCCATTGACCCGCGCGCCGCGGCAACGATGGCCGAGGTCGGTGTGCACGTGATAGGCGAAGTCGAGCGGTGTTGCGCCGGGCGGAAGGTCGACCACTTCGCCTTTCGGCGTGAGCGCGTAGACACGGTCCTCGAACAGCTCCGCGCGCACTTCATCGAGGAAATCTCCGTCGCCGCCGGTCGGTTCGAGCAGCTTGCGGACCCATTCGATCTTGCGGTCGTAGGACACGTCGTGCGCGCGCGATTCCTTGTAGCGCCAGTGCGCGGCGAGGCCGAGCTCGGCTTGATCGTGCATTTCGCGAGTGCGGATCTGGATTTCGACGGCCTTGCCCTCGGGACCGAATACCGCCGTGTGGATGGAGCGGTAGAGATTGTCCTTTGGCGTGGCGATGTAATCATCGAACTCGCCCGGGATGTAGGTGTAGCGCCCATGCACCAGGCCGAGCACCGCGTAGCAGTCCTCCAGGCGCGCCGTGACGATGCGCACCGCGCGCAGGTCGAACACCTGCTCGAACGTCAACTGCTTGCGTTCCATCTTCCGGTGAATGCTGTAAATGTGCTTGGGGCGTCCGTAGACTTCGCCGTCGATACCGGCGGCGTGCATCATCTGCTCGAGCGTGCGGCACAACTCGGTGATGTAGCGCTCCCGATCAGCGCGTTTTTCGGCCAGTGCGGCGGCGATATGCCGATAGTCATCGGGCTTCAGGAAGCGGAAGGCGAGGTCTTCGAGCTCCCACTTGAGCTGCCACAGCCCCAGGCGGTTGGCGAGCGGTGCGAAGACTTCGCGCGTCTCGAGCGCGAGCCGTTCGCGGGTCGCGGCGTGGCCGTCTTTCGAGGCGTTGAGGTCGACCAGCTGGCGCGCGAGCCGCGCCAGCACCAGCCGCGGATCGCTGACCACCGACAACAGCATCTTGCGCAAGGATTCGGCTTGCGCCGGTTCCAGGTGGTGCGAGGTCAGCGCCATGGGAGAGAGCCGGATGTCGCCAAAATGCGCGAGCTCGCGCGCGAGTGCGCTTACCGGCAGACCGAAATGCAGCTCGACGTCGCGCGCCTCACCGGGGGCCTGCGCCAAAGCTGTTTGGGCCATCAATGCGGCGGCGAGCACCGCATCCTCGGTCAGCGACGCGACGATGACCGCCGCTTCGGTGGCCTGATCGATGGCCATGCGCTGCACGCCCCAGCTCTCGAGGCGGGACGCATGCGCGTCGATGGATGCCGCGAGTTCCGCGGAGCAGGAGTGAAGGTTGTGCACGGAAAACGGTATGATACGCGCAGTTTTTTTCAACGGGCGCAGGCATTTAAGCAAACGATGGCGCGATACCCGATGCGATCATCCTGGCGTGCATATCGCCCCGACGCGCAACGCTCCGTGGTCCCCGCGGTTGCGCGGATGTTGCCGCGCGCTGCGGCGCGCATTCTCGGGCTCGATCCGGGCAGCCTGCGTACCGGCTACGGCGTCATCGATTGCGCCGGTGGCACTCTCACGATCGTTGCGCAGGGTTGCATCGCCACGTCAGGCGGACCCCTGGCCGATCGGCTGCGCATCATTCACGGCCGTGTCGCCGAGCTGATCCAGCTGCACGGGCCGCAGGAGATCGCCGTCGAACGCGTATTCCTCGCCAAGAACGCCGACAGCGCATTGAAACTCGGCCAGGCTCGCGGAGCGGCGCTCGCTGCCGTGCCCGCCGCGCTCGGCGTGCATGAATACGCGCCGCGCGCCATCAAGCTCGCAATCGTGGGAGTCGGCGGCGCGGAAAAAACCCAGGTCGCGCACATGGTCAAGCAGCTGCTGCGCGTCGACCTCAGGCTGGGTGCCGATGCGGCTGACGCGCTGGCCGTCGCGATCTGCCACGCGCATTCCCGCCGTATCGAGATGATCGCGTGATCGGATTCCTGCGCGGCAAACTCGTGATCAAGGCGCCACCGCATCTCACGGTCGACGTCGGCGGCGTCGGTTACGACGTCGAGGCGCCGATGTCCACGTTCTACACGCTGCCCGCGGTGGGCAGCGAACTGCGCCTGCTCACCCACCTGGTGGTGCGCGAGGATGCGCACATCCTTTATGGGTTCGGTTCCCAGGAAGAGCGCGCGCTGTTCCGCAATCTGCTCAAGGTGTCGGGCGTGGGCCCCAAGATGGCGCTGGCGATCCTCTCCGGTGTCAGCGTCGAAGGATTCGCCAACTGCGTGCGGCTCCAGGACGCGGCGGCGCTCACGCGAATTCCCGGTGTGGGCCGCAAGACCGCCGACCGGTTGTTAGTCGAGATGCGCGACCGGCTCGATGCGCTCAGTGAAGCCGCCGCGGCCGGGGCTCCCGTCATGAACGGCGAGAACCGCATCGAAGGTGAGGCCTGGAGTGCCCTGGTGGCACTCGGCTACAAACCCGCCGAAGTCACGCAGATGCTCAAACCCTTCGCCGGCCAGGCCGGGTCCACCGAAGATCTCATCCGCCGTGCGCTGCAAGGCGCGGTACGCCCGCAATGACGGCGGAACAGGTGGTGCCGGGACGCATCGTGCAGGCCGCGGGTGTAGTCGAGGAGGAAGCGGTCGATCGTGCCATCAGGCCGAAGCGGCTCGCGGATTACGTGGGCCAGGAGCAGGTCAAGGCGCAGCTCGAGATCTACGTGAAGGCCGCGGTAAAGCGCGGCGAGGCGCTCGATCACGCGCTCATCTTCGGGCCGCCCGGTCTCGGCAAGACCACGCTGGCGAACATCCTGGCGAGCGAGCTCGGCGTGAACCTGCGGCAAACCTCTGGTCCCGTGCTCGAGCGGCCCGGCGATCTCGCCGCCTTGCTCACCAATCTGCAGGCGCGCGATGTGCTGTTCATCGACGAGATCCATCGCCTCTCGCCGGTGGTCGAGGAAGTGTTGTATCCCGCCATGGAGGACTACCAGCTCGACATCATGATCGGCGAAGGTCCGGCGGCGCGTTCGATCAAGCTCGCTCTTCAGCCATTCACGTTGATCGGCGCGACCACGCGCGCGGGTCTTCTGACCTCGCCGTTGCGCGATCGCTTCGGCATCGTGCAGCGCCTCGAGTTCTACACCGTGGCGGAGCTCGAGAAAATCGTCACCCGTTCGGCCGGGATCCTCGGCGTGCCCGTCGACGGTGATGGCGCTGGCAGGATCGCGCAGCGTTCGCGCGGCACGCCGCGCATCGCCAACCGCCTGTTGCGTCGCGTGCGCGACTTCGCCGAGGTCAAGGCCGCCGGCCGCATCGACGAAGCGGTGGCGCGTGCCGCGCTCGATCTGCTGGAGGTCGACCCGCAAGGTTTCGACGCGCTCGATCGCAAACTACTGTCGACCATCATCGAGAAATTCGATGGTGGGCCGGTGGGCATCGAGAGCCTGGCCGCCGCGGTGGGCGAGGAGCGCGGCACGCTCGAGGATGTCATCGAGCCATTCCTCATCCAGCAGGGATTCCTGATGCGCACTTCGCGCGGCCGGATGGCGACGCGCAGCGCCTATCTGCACTTCGGTCTCAAGATTCCCGAGCGCGTGCAGACCTCCATGCCATTGTTCGAGGCCGAGAAGTGACCTCCAGGGGAATGTCGGAATTCTCCTGGCACACGCGCGTCTATTGGGAAGATACCGACGGCGGCGGAGTGGTCTACTACGCCAACTACCTCAAGTTCATGGAACGCGCGCGCACCGAATGGCTACGCTCGATGGGCCATGCACAGAGCGAGCTCGCCGAAAAGCTCGGCATCGTGTTTGCGGTGGCGGAAGTGAAGGTCGTCTATCGCAAGCCGGCGCGCCTCGATGACGAGTTGCGCATCTCCTGCCTGCCAACGCCCGAAGGGCGCGGCTCGATTCGTTTCCGCCAGACCATTTCCCGCGGCGAAGCGCTGCTCACGGAAGGTGAGGTACGCGTCGCCTGCGTCGATTCGACGACATTCCGTCCCCGGCCACTGCCGGAATTCCTAACTCTGAAAGCAAGCCCGTAGGTAAACGATGGACAATGAACTCTCGATAGTGAGGCTGGTGCTGCAGGCAAGCCCCATCGTCCAGGCCGTCATGGGCTTGCTGCTGTTGGCGTCACTGTTTTCCTGGACCATCATTTTCCGCAAGCGCGCGTTGCTGTCGCGCGCCCACGATGAGGCGGAAACCTTCGAAAACAGCTTCTGGAAGGGCGGCGACCTCACCGCGCTGTACCGGCAGATCGAAAGCCGCGGCGGCGCCACCGGCATGTCCAGCATCTTCGAATTCGGCTTCCGCGAGTTCGCCCGCCTGAAGCAGGGCGGGATACCCCCGGACCAGTTGTTAGAAGGCGCGCGCCGTGCCATGCGCGTCGGTCAGCTCAAGGAGCTGGAACGGCTCGAGGAGAGCCTCGCGAGCCTCGCCACCATCGGCTCCACCAGTCCGTACGTGGGCCTCTTCGGCACCGTGTGGGGCATTCTCAATTCGTTCGTGGCGTTGGGCGGCGTGCAACAGGCCACGCTGCAGATGGTCGCCCCGGGCATCGCCGAAGCGCTCATCGCCACCGCCATGGGTTTGTTTGCCGCCATACCGGCGGTGATCGCCTATAACCGCTACGCCGATCAGGTGAGCCGGCTCGAGCTGCGCTACGACGCCTTCATGGAAGAGTTCTCCACCATTCTTCAGCGTTACGCCGGCCGCGGCGCTTGAGCAAGGAGCGTTAGACCATGGCCGCCGCACAACCCCGTCGCCGCCGCAAACTCATGGGCGAGATCAATGTGGTGCCGTACATCGACGTGATGCTGGTGCTGCTCATCATCTTCATGATCACCGCGCCACTGCTGGCCGAGGGCATCAAGGTGGAGCTGCCCAAGGCTGGTGCACGGCCCATTCCGCCGGAGATGCTCAAGGATTCCAAGCCCATCGTGCTCACCATCGACGAGCAGGGGCGCCTGTTCCTCAACTACGGCGCTAAGCAGGATGAACCCCTCGATGCGGCCGCGGTCGAAGCAGGGGCTGCGGCGGTTCTGCGTCGCGCGCCCGAAACGGCCGTGCTGGTGCGCGGCGACTACCGCGTGGCCTATGGAGAAGTAGTTGGGGCAATGACCATCCTGCAGCGCGCCGGCGCCAGCAAAGTCGGCTTCGTCACGCAGCCGCCACCGGACCAGAAGCGAAACCGCTAAAAATCGATGCCCCGCAACCGGAGCCTCACCAAAGGACGTTGGCGCGCCGTCGCGCTCTCGCTGCTGCTGCATTCGGCCATCGTTGCCGCCGCGGTCTATGGCTGGTTCACGTGGAAGCACCGTCCGCCGCCCGTGGAAACACTGGCCATCGAAGCGTCGGTCATCGACGAGCGGGCCTTGAAGGGCATCGCGCCAGCGCCGACCCCCGCACCCGAACCTGTGCCCCCGGAACCCGACCCCGTGGTCGAACCTGTACCTGCGCCCGTGGAAGAGCAGGGTCCGCCGAAACCCGATCCCGCCGAGGCGGAACGCAAGGAAGCCGAGCGTCTCGCGCTCGAGAAGGAACAGCAGGAAAAGATCGAGCAGCAGAAGCGGGAGCAGGATCAAAAAGCCGCGCAGGAGCTCAAAGAACGTGAGGACGCCCAGCGCGTCGAGGCGGAGAAGCAGGCCGCGGCAAGGGCCGCCGCTGACAAAGCCGCTGCAGAGAAGGCGGCTGCTGACAAACGCGCGGCCGAAAAGAGGCGCATCGAAGATGCCGCTGCGGCGAAAAAGGCCGCCGAGGAGAAAGCACGGCTCGCCCGCGAGGCGGAGCTGCGCCGCGCCCTCGAGGCCGAGGCGCTCGGCAATGCGGCGCGCAACAGCGACGTGGCAATGCGCTGGCACGCGCAGATCACCGGAAAAATCGAGCGCGCCTGGATCAAACCACCCTCGGCACGACCGGGCATCTCTTGTATTGTGTCGGTCACCCAGGTTCCGGGCGGCGACGTCACGGGCGTCCGCGTGAATAGTTGCAGCATCGAAGATGCCGCGCTGCGCGAATCGGTGGAGGCCGCGGTATATCGTGCCTCGCCTCTGCCCACTCCGCCTCCCGGTGTGCCGTTCGAACGTAATTTGGAGCTAACATTTGCACCCACGTCATGAATGAGCGCATGAGAAAATTTGGCGTCTGTCTGCTATTGGCTACGCTCGCCGCGGCTGGCCCCGCGTTCGCGCAGCTGCGTCTCACCATCACCTCCGGGGTCACCGATCCCATCCCGATCGCCATCGTGCCGTTCTCGCGCGCGGTGCCGGCGGATGGCGGGCTCGATGCGGCGCAGGTGATTCAGCGCGACCTCGAGAGCAGCGGCCGCTTCAAGGGCATGGCGCGCACCGACATGGTGTTCACTCCCACCACCGCGGCCGAGGTGGATGCGGCCGGCTGGAAACAGCAGCGCGTGGACTACGTGGTGGTCGGCCGCGTGTCGGCCCAGCCCAACGGCCAGGTGCGCATCGACGCCGAGCTGGTCAATGTGCTCACCGGCCAGCGCATCTTCGGCCCCAATGTCACCACGCCGGCGTCGAACCTGCGCAATGCTGCGCATCGCATCGCCGATGCACTGTATGAAAAGATCATCGGCGTGAAGGGCGCGTTTGCCACGCGTATTGCTTACGTGTCGGTCGACGGCAAGCCGCCCAGACAGACGTATGAGCTCTACGTCGCGGATTCCGACGGAGCCAACCGCGTGCGCATCCTGGCCTCGCCACTGCCCATCATGTCACCGGCCTGGTCGCCCGACGGCGAATGGCTGGCGTACGTGTCGTTCGAAAGGCGGGTCTCGGCAATTTTCGTCCAGCATCGACGCAGCGGAAAGAAGAGCATGGTTTCGGCGCGCGCCGGCATCAATGGCGCGCCGTCATATTCGCCCGACGGCAAGAAACTCGCCATCACGCTGTCGGGTAGCAACGGCAACCTCGACATCTATCTACTCGAGCTCGCCAGCGGACAGCTCACGCGTCTCACCAACGATCCCGGCATCGACACCGAGGCGGTCTTCACGCCCGACGGCACCGGCGTCTACTTCACCTCGGATCGCTCAGGCAATCCGCAGATCTACCGGCAGGACCTGGGAAGCGCCGAACGTCCCAAGCGCATCACCTTCTCTGGCAGCTACAATGCGCGCCCGCGTATCTCGCCGGATGGCAAGCAGCTGGCGCTGCTGACGCTCGCCGATGGCGCGTACCGCATCGGCGTACAGGATCTTGCCAACGGTACGGTGCAGGTGCTGTCGAAAGGCCGACAGGAAGAATCTCCGAGCTTTGCGCCGAACGGCGCGATGCTGATTTTCGCCGGCCGCGAGCGCGGCCAGGGCGTGCTGCAGACGGTCTCGGTCGACGGCCAGACCTCGGCCCGGCTCGATGCCGATGCGGGTGAAGTGCGGGAGCCGGTATGGGGCCCGTTCCTGCCATGAACATTCTTGCAATGAAGACAGGTGTGCAAATGAAAAATCTCTTATCGATCGCGGTTCTGCTGGCGTCGCTGGCGTTGTTTGCGGGCTGCAAGTCCAAGCCGCCAGAAGCGCCGCCAGAAGCTCCGGCTCCCACCACCGACACCAGCGGTGTCGAAGACCCGAACGCCACGATGGGCGACGACTCATCGATGGGTCCGTCAGGAGAGCTGCTGTCGAAGCGTATCGTCTATTTCGACTTCGATCGCGCCGACATTCGCGCTGACTCGCAAAGCGTAGTGGCTGCGCACGCGGTCTATCTCGCCAAGAATCCGGGCCAGAAGATCCGCCTCGAAGGCCATGCCGATGAGCGCGGCTCGCGTGAATACAACATCGGTCTCGGCGAACGTCGTGGGCAGGCGGTGCGCCGCGCCCTGGCATTGCAGGGTGTCGCGGAGACGCAGCTGTCCACCGTGAGTTACGGCGAGGAACGGCCGGCGGCCTCGGGCAGCGACGAGCAGGCCTACGCTGCCAATCGCCGTGTCGAGATCGTGTACCTGAAGTGAATCGCGCCCTAACGAGGTTCGTCGTGAGCACACAGCGCCCGTTTTTGCTGATTGCCTTGGCATCGCTCGCGCTCAGCGGTTGCGCCGTCTCGCCCGAGGAAGATCCGGTGTACATCCGCATGAACGATCTCGATGCGCGCGTACAGCGCATCGAGCGCGTGCTGACCAACCAGAGTCTGCTCGAGCTCGCGCAGCGCATCGATGCGCTGCAGGCGGACCTGCGCACCATTCGCGGAGAGGTGGAGCTGCTGCAGAACGAAAGCCAGGGCGGCAAGAACCAGTCGCGCAACCTGTACGGAGATCTCGAGAAGCGGCTGGCGGCGCTGGAGACTCTCGGCGGCGTGGGCGGACCGGGGCTTGGCGGCGTGGCGCCGCCGCCTGCGTCGGGTGCATCTGAGCAGGCCACCTACGACGCCGCCATGGCGGCGCTGCGCGGTGGCAGTTACGACCGGGCGATTTCCTCCTTCCGCGAAGTGGTGACTAACTATCCCACCAGTGACCTGGCCAGCAACGCGCAGTTCTGGATCGGCGAGAGCTACTACACCAAGGGCGATCTCGAGAGCGCCGTCATTGCCTATCGCAAGGTGCTCGCCGACTGGCCGGATTCGCGCAAAGCGCCCGACGCCATGGTGAAGCTCGGCTTCTCGCTATCCGACCTGCGGCGCACGGGCGAAGCGCGCAACACTCTCGACGACGTGGTCCGCAAATATCCGGGTTCGCCCGCCGCGCAACTCGCCGCCGATCGCCTCAAGCGCCTCGGAAGATAAAGCCTTGAACTGCTGAGCCAAATGCCGATGAATCAGGCGGTCTCCGAGCCCGTGCCATTGGGTGAGCGTCGCCTCAAGATCACCGAGATTTTCTTTTCATTGCAGGGAGAAGCCGACACCGTGGGTTTCCCCACGGTGTTCGTGCGCCTCACCGGATGCCCTTTGCGTTGCCAGTTCTGCGACACCGCCTATGCCTTCCATGGCGGGGAGTGGCGCACCGAGGACGACGTTCTGGCGAGCATTGGCCAATTGACCGTCGGCAGTCATGCCCCGCGCTACGTGTGCGTCACCGGCGGTGAGCCGCTGGCGCAGAAGAACTGCCTGCCGCTGCTGAAGCGACTCTGCGATGCCGGCTATCGCGTCTCGCTCGAGACGAGCGGCGCCATGCCGCTCAAGGACGTCGACGTCCGCGTGGTACGCGTCGTCGACGTAAAGACTCCAGGATCGGGGGAGGCGCGCCGCAACCGCTATGACGATCTTCAATTGCTGCGGCCTGAAGAGCAGATCAAATTCGTGATCTGCGATCGCGCCGACTATGAATGGAGCCGTGAGCAGGTCGCGTCGCGGGCGCTGGCCGCGCGTTGCCAGGTGCTGTTCTCGCCAAGCGCCGAACAGTTGCCGGCGCGGCAACTCGCGGACTGGATCCTCGCCGACCGGCTGCCGGTGCGTTTCCAGCTGCAGCTGCACAAGGTGCTCTGGGGCAATGTTCCAGGAAAATAGATGAACAATCGTGCGGTGGTGCTGCTGTCGGGAGGGCTGGATTCGGCCACCGTGCTCGCGCTGGCGCGCGAGGCCGGTCTTCAGTGTTACGCATTGTCGGTGTCGTACGGGCAACGCCACCAGGCGGAGCTCAGCGCCGCGGCACGGGTCGCCAATGCGCTCGGCGCGCATGAACACCGGATCATGCACGTGAATCTCGGCCGCATCGGCGGCTCGGCGCTCACGGACAAGACGATCGATGTGCCCACGACGCCGGCCGAAGGCATTCCGGTGACCTACGTGCCCGCGCGCAACACCATCATGTTGTCGCTGGCGCTGGCATGGGCCGAGGTGTTGAAGGCGCCGGAGATCCACATCGGCGTGAACGCCGTCGACTACTCCGGGTATCCGGATTGCCGCCCGGAGTTCGTCTCCGCCTTCGAGCGGCTGGCGGCGCTCGCTACCAAAGCCGGGGCGGAGGGCTCGACGCTGCGCGTGAAGGCGCCGTTGATCGATCTCACCAAGGCGCAGATCGTGCGCGAAGGAACCCGCCTCGGCGTCGACTATTCCCTGACCGTCTCCTGCTACCAGGCGGATGCAAAAGGGCGCGCCTGCGGACGTTGTGACTCGTGCCGGCTGCGCCGCGAAGGCTTTGTTTCTGCTGGGATTCCCGACCCCACCCACTACTCCCAAGGCGACGCGAAGATCGTGTAGACTTCGCGCCCTTTCCAGCGGGTCGGTAGCTCAGCTGGTAGAGCAGCGCCCTTTTAAGGCGTTAGTCGTGGGTTCGAGTCCCACCCGACCCACCATCCCCACGAACCCAATCGCGAACGCAGTCATGCGAACAGCCTGCTGACGCGAAGTCCGGGGCGCATGGCTACTCTGAATTCGCCGAAGTGTATGTTCGCTAGCGAACATTGCCGGCGTTGAATCGTAGATCGTCCGCGCAGGCTCGGCCAGCCTGCGCCGACAGTAGTTAGTTCCCCTAATACAACTGTCCGTTGCCGATGGCCACGGAGTCAGCGACTTCCGTCGTACACACCTCGCGTCTCGATAGGAGTAAATTGGCTCGCGACATCGCACCGAGACTGTCGGGGCGACGAGGCCTTCGCAATGGATCGCCAGTCCAACTCGCCGATCAACATCGTCGTCGTCGACGACCATGGGATCGTGCGTGATGGAGTGCGGGCGCTGCTCGACGGCCACTTCCACATGAAAGTGATCGGGGCCGTGGCGAACGGCAAAGATGCGATCTCGACCGCCGAGCACTTGAGACCCCACGTCGTCGTCATGGACCTGGTGCTGCCGGAGCTCAGCGGAATCGATGCGACAGCGCGCATCCTCGCCGCGCTGCCGCTCACGCGAATCGTGATTCTCTCCGCGTGCGACACCTCGGAACACGTCTTCCGCGCATTGCGCGCGGGCGCTCGCGGCTACGTCTTGAAGGAAGGCGCTTCTGCCGAGCTCGTCCAGGCAGTGCTCGCCGTGGTCGCCGGCGAGCGATATCTCAGCCCGCGGATCACCAACGTCCTCATCGATTCGCTGCTCGGCGATGCCCAGACCGCGAGCCCGCTCGAGAGCTTGAGTCCGCGTGAGCGCGAGGTGCTGCATCTGACTGTCAGCGGCGCGTCGAGTGCGCAGATCGGCGAGAAACTTTCGCTGTCGCGCAAGACCGTGGATACCTATCGAAGCCGCGTGATGGGAAAGCTGGGCGTGACGGATCTTGCAGGCCTGATCCGGTTTGCCGTTGCGCATGCGATGACACCGGCCTAAGGGTTTGCACGGCCGGGCGTGTGACCGCGCGCCCAGTTTGGCGATGACGACGAAGCGCATCGAGTTGTCCTGACATCGCCGCCGGATACGACTATCTACAGTGGACCTCAGTGGGACATCCCGCCAGGAGCGTAAACACATGGCACACGTCGATCTGAAGCGCGAGCGCAGGGCTTTCCTGCCGCTTTCGACCGACGCGTTCGACGTGCAGGTGCGAGCCGCGGCCCACAGTTCGATACCGACACCGGCGCGTTTGTGTGACGCCATCGAGCATGACGAGCTCTCCCTGTACTACCAGCCGCAATACAACGTCCGGGGCGGCAGGCACTGCGGTGTCGAAGCGCTGGCACGATGGTTCCTGCCGAACGGCGGTTCCATCGCGCCGCTGGTGTTCGTTCCCGTGGCGGAAAGGAGCGGGTCGATTGCCGCGCTCGGCGCGTGGGTGCTGGAGGAGGCATGCGCGACCGTGGCGGCCTGGCGTCGTCGCGGCCATAAGCCACCGATACTGTGCGTCAACGTCTCACCGCGGCAGATCACCCGGGAGTTTTGCTCGATCCTCCCGACGATACTCGAGCGGACCGGCTTTCCGGCGGCGCAGCTCGAACTGGAAATCACCGAAGGAATTCTCATCGACAAACCCGAGCTGGCGCTCGATTGCCTGGCGCAGTGGAAGCGCCTCGGAGTGCGCATTGCGCTGGATGACTTCGGCGCCGGCTATTCCAGTCTGAGCTATCTATCGCGGTTGCCCGTGGATCGCGTGAAGATCGACAAGTCGCTGATCCACCGCATGACCGCCGACGCGAAGACCGCCGCCATCGTGCGCTCGGTCATCTCGCTCGGTGCCGATTTCGGCTTCGCCGTGCTGGCGGAAGGGGTCGAAACCGAAGTGCAGCTCACGATGTTGAGGCGCATGGGCTGCCAGCAGGTGCAAGGCTACCTGCTCGCGCTGCCGGCGTGCGCCGATCAAGCGCGGGCGATGCTCGCGTCGAACTGGGGCACGCGCCCGCTACCACATTCTCACCCCGCGGCGCATTGCGCCACTGCGAGCTCCAATGCGTTCTGAACGCTGTAATTCAATATCGCCTGCGCCAAGAATTGATGCGGACGACTCCGGCATCGCATTGCTCGCGGAGCCCACACTTCCATGCCGGGTGCTGATCGTCGATGACGATCCACAGGTAGTTGCACGGATTTCCATCCTGCTCAAGTCCGGGGGGTATGAAACCTATTCGGCCTCCTCGGGTGAAGAAGCGTTGCGCTTGCTGGACACGACGGTCTGCCAGATCGTCCTCACCGACTGGCACATGCCGGATATGGATGGAATCGCGCTGTGCCGCAACCTGCGCCGGCGGCAACTCGACGGTTACATCTACATCCTGATGCTCACCGTACGCGACCGGACGAGTGATGTGCTGGCCGGGCTTGCCGCGGGAGCGGATGACTACGTGACCAAGGGTGCCACCACCGCGGAGATCCTGGCCCGACTGGAAGTCGGCAGACGCACCACGCATCTCGAGCGTTCGCTGCGCAAGAGCAACGAAGAGAATCGACGCATGTCGATCACCGATGCGCTGACAGGTGTTCACAATCGGCGCTTCCTCATGAAGTACCTGCCGCGTGAGCTCGAGCGGTCGCGGCGGTACAACCATCCGCTCGGTGTCATCAGTTGCGATCTCGACAATTTCAAGCGCATCAACGACGGCTTCGGGCACGAGGCGGGCGATGAAATCCTCCAGGCGTTCGCCATGCGCGCTTGCGGTAGTGTCAGGCAAGGGATCGACTGGGTGGCGCGGTCCGGCGGCGAAGAATTCGTCATCGTCCTGCCGGAAACTGGCTTGCTGGGTGCGAGCCGCGCCGCCAACCGGCTGCGCGAGGTACTTGCCGCGGATCCCATCTCCACCTCATCGGGTCCGCTCGCGGTCACGGTCAGCATGGGCGTCACCGCGTTGGAGACGGTGCAGGAGCTGAGCGCTGTCTCGGTGCCCGAGCTGCTGCGCGCTGCCGATCGGAATCTCTTCGCGAGCAAGCATCTCGGCAGGGACCGGGCCACGGTCGCGGCGGTTGGTGCTGCCAATGCGCCGTCGGAGGCGCATTCCGGAGATCGACGTGCCACACATTGAAAGGCAGCAAGCTCCTGCCGCAGAGGCGGCGACCGAGGCGGCGTACGAAGAAGTCCGCCAATCCTTTCTCGGTCGACTGCGCGCCGAACATGCGCGCCTGCTGACGCTCGCTGAGGTGCTGGGCGCCGCCGGCGGATTTCCGGCCGCGGTCTTCGAAGACCTGGAACGCTTCGCCCACCGGTTGCGCGGAGCGGCCGCGGTGTTCGAAATGCACCAGATCCGCGAAGCTTCGAAGATGCTGGAACTGGCCGCGTCCGGCGCGCTGGCGCGGCGCGCATCCAACAACGACCTGCGTCTGCGAAGGTCGATGCGCGTACTGGCGGGGCGGCTGAGCCAGGTAGATGGGGCAACGGGCTAGTGAAAAAGCCCCTCCAGGTCCTGGTAGTAGAAGACAACGCCAGCGACGCGCTGCTGCTGCAGCAGATGTTCAGCAAGGACGGGGGAAGCTTTCAGCTGACGCATATGTTGCGCATGAGCGATGCGCAGGCGCATCTCGCGAAATCCGGCGTGGATATCATCCTGTTGGACATGGACCTGCCCGATGGTCAGGGACTCGACATCGTGCGTCGCGCGCAGGCGGTGGCCCCCGGTGTACCCGTCATCGTGTTGACGGGCCTGGACGACGAAGAGCTCGCCGCAGACGCCATGAAGGAAGGCGCGCAGGACTATCTCATCAAGGGCCAGATCGAGAGTCGCGCGCTGCCGCGCGCGCTGCGTCACGCCATCGAGCGGCATCGGATGCAGCTGGAGACCGACCAGATCCGCAACAACCAGCTGCAGTTCAAGGACAATTTTCTTTCGCACGTGTCACACGAGCTTCGCTCACCGCTCAATGCGATCTACCAGTTCGTGACTATCCTGCTCGACAAACTGGTTGGCGACCTGAATCCCGAGCAGCGCGATTACCTGAACATCGTCTTCCGCAATGTGAAACAGCTGCAGGCGATGATCGACGATCTGCTGGAGGTCACGCGCGGCCAGGGCGGCAAGCTCACGATCGAGCTGCAACGAACCTCGATCGCGGAGGCGGTTGCCTACGCGGTCAATACGCTGCAAGGCGCGGCCGCGGCCAAGGGGATAACACTCTCGGCGCACATCGCCGACGAGCTGCCACTGGTGTGCGCGGATCCCACCCGGGTCCGGCAGATTCTCATCATCCTGCTCGACAACGCCATCAAATTCACGCCGGTGAATGGTGCCGTGAAGGTTCGCGCGCAGCTGCTCGAGCAGAACTCGAACCTGCTGGTATTGCAGGTCTCCGATACCGGCTGCGGGATCGCCGCCGGCATGACCGAGCAGATCTTCGAACGCCTGTTCCAGGCGTCGGATCCTTCGCAGGCAGGGAGGCAGGGACTCGGCCTGGGACTTTACATCTGCAAAGAACTGGTCGTGCGTCAGGGCGGGCGGATATGGGCCAAGAGCACACCGGGGCAAGGCGCGGTCTTCTCCGTCACCTTGCCGGTGTTCTCCATGCGCAACCTGCTTGCCGCGGCGTTGGAAAAACCCGGCATGGGACCTGGGCCGCTGATGCTGCTCGTGGCGCAGCTCGACGCGCCGGCAGGCTGGCTTTCCGACACCGCGCGCGCCGAGCATTCCTCATGGACGCGTGAGTTGTTGCAGCGCTGTTTGCATTCGGACGAGGACACCGTGCTTCCGAAGATGGGCTCCTCGGGAACGGCAGAGTTGTTTTTCGTCGTGGCGTCGGCGGATGCCTCGGGATGCGAGACGTTGCTCACGCGAATCCGGCAGCATTTCGACGAGCGCGAATCGCAGCAGAAAGCCGGCCTCACGCTCTCGATTTCCAGCCGCGCAGTCCAGGCATCACGGCGAGAGGCCTTCGAGACGACGGACGCGTCCTTCGAGGCGGTAGCGGCAATAGTTCAAGCACTCGTGAACGAGGAGCTCTCCTCAAGGATGGTGGGTCATGGCACTTAAGAAAATTCTGCTCGTCGACGACGATCCCGATGTACGGCTCGCAATGCATGTGCGGCTCAAGGCAAACGGCTACGACACCTGTTTTGCCAGCGACGCGCTTTCAAGCATCGCCGAAGCCCGCAAGCAGCAACCCGACGTGATCATTCTCGATCTGGGTTTACCGGGTGGTGATGGTTTCGTGGTCATCGAAAGGCTCAAGCGGCATCCGTCGCTGGCCGTGATCCCGATCATCGTTGTCTCCGCGCGTGACGTCAGCGGCAACAAGGAGCGGGCCATCAAAGCCGGCGCCAAGGTCTATCTGCAGAAGCCAGTGGAGAACGCCGAGCTGCTGGCGAACATCCGGCAGACTCTGGGCGAGCCGGAACAGCCGGGGGACGCTGATATCACCGGGAATTGGAAACTGTTCGCGTAAACGGTCGCTTCCGCCGGTAGCCAGATCGCGCACCGGCGGCGTTTGCTACACTTGCCCGCCATTTTCACGGGGGCATAAAAATGACCAGGGCGTTCAGAAGTCTCGGCGCGAGTGTGTGTTTTCTCATCGCCGCTGCCAGCGTGGCGGCGCAGAGCGGTCCGGGCTGGAAGCCCATCTTCAACGGCAAGAACCTCAACGGTTGGTCGGTGCATTACGCATCGAAAACCGCTGCCGATGCGCCGCCGGCGTCCAGCATCTTCGAAGTCAAGAACGGCGAAATCCACGCCTACCCCACGCAGCAAGCGGGCTCTGAACAGCCAAACGCGTACATCCTCACCGACGCGGACTACAAGGATTACGTGATCAGCCTCGAATACAAATGGGGCGAGAAAAAATTTCCGCCGCGGCTCGAGCATGTGCGCGATGCCGGGCTTCTCTACCACGTGCATCGCGCGCGTCCGTCCGACTGGCCGGCGAGCGCCGAAGCGCAGATTCAGGAAGGTGACACGGGCGATTCGTGGGCGGTATCCGCGCAGGTCTCGAGTTTCGTCGATCCGAAGACCGGGCGCTATGCCTTGCCCGAGAACGGCGGGGTACCAGTCACCGTGGGCAAGTACGAAGATTTCAAGCGCACGCGCCACGGCCGCGTAAACGAATACCCGGGCTGGAACACGCTCGAGGTCATCGTGCGCGGCGACCGCGCCACGCACATCGTCAACGGCGTGGTGAACATGCGCGTCAACAGCATGAAGTCCTGGGACGTGCCCACGAGCAGCTGGGTGAAACTCGATCATGGCAAGATCGCGCTGCAGGCCGAGAGCGCCGAGCTCTTCTATCGCAACATCAAGGTGCGCCCGCTCACGAAAGCCGACGACATGCCGCCAGAGCCCAAGCTCACCGAAGTCTGGTTCCCCGTTCCCGCCAAGGTAAAGCCGGGTGTGGCTGCCGGCGCCGCGCCGTCGGACGCCATTGTGCTGTTCGATGGCAAGAATCTCGATGCCTGGAAGAGCGCGAATACCGGCGCCGCCGCCGGCTGGAAGATCGACAACGGCGAGATGGTCGTCGGGCCCGGCACGGGCGATATCCAGACCAAGGCCGCGTTCGGCGATGTGCAGCTGCACGTGGAATGGCAGGATCCGAAACTGCCGCCTGACAAGGTGAATCAGGATCGCGGCAACAGCGGCATCTTCCTGCAGGACGTGTACGAAGTGCAGGTGCTCGACAATTTCGAGAACCCGACCTATGTGAACGGCATGGTGGGCTCGATCTACAAGCAGTTCCCGCCGCTGGTGAATGCGACGTTGCCTGCCGAAACCTGGAACACCTACGACATCATCTACACCGCGCCGCGCTTCGCGGCGGACGGTTCGGTGACGTCACCCGCGCGGCTCACCGTGCTGCTCAACGGTGTTCTGGTCCAGAACAACGCCGTGCTCAAGGGCGGCACCACCTACATAGGGGCGCCTAGCTACACTGCGCACGGCGACATGCCGCTGCGCCTGCAGGACCACGGACACCTGGTCCGCTTCCGCAATATCTGGCTTCGCAAGCTCTAGTTCAGGCCTGACGGCCACAACGGTAACGGCGCCCCTTGCGGGGCGCCGTTCGTGACGGCCATCGAGAACCGCGTCACAGGCTGCCTGACGGCAAGATCTTGCCGCCCTCCGGGGCCTTGTTTCAGCGGGTCGCGCACCAGCATCGTTCAAGGGAAGCGCCTCCCTTACCGATAAACCGTACGAGCCAGCGGGCAAACGCGCCCGTTTCTAGGCTTGGTCGGAGTTTTCATGAACGACGTGCGCAAAGAAGAGACGGCAACCCAACACGCGACGACCGATCTGCCGTTGCAGGCGCAGCTCATGGGAAGCCTGGCGCTGGTTTTCATACTGAGCGCGTTTGCGGGCGTCGTCGGCTATGCGACCTTCGATGGCTCGTCGCTCGAAGCGAGCGTGCGCGCCAAGTCGACGATGTATGCGTCGAACCTCACCTCGCAGCTCTACGCTGCGGTGGTGACCATGGACCCGGTGTTCGCCGAGGAGGCCATCGAGCCGCTGAGATCGGACCGCAATGTGTATGGCGTCGCGGTCTATGCGCCGGGAGGACGCAGGCTCGCGGGACATGGTCACTTCCCGGTGACTCTGAAGAACTCCGAGGACTTGAAACTCGGGGACGATCGTGTCCAGCTCACGCGGCGCGACATTCAGGTCGGTGAGGGCGAGGCGGGCCATCTTTATCTCGCGCTGTCCACCGAGCACATCCAGTCGGCGCGCATGCGCGCCGCGCAGTTTCCGGCGATGACCACTGCCGTGGTGCTGCTGTTCGCCATCCTGCTGGCACTGGCGCATGCGTTCAGCGTCATGATGTCCGAAGTGGTGCGCATGTTCGAAGAGCGCCGGCAGATGGAGCGCACCGAGAAGCAACGACTCGAAATGCTGGTCTCCGAACGCACTCAGGAACTCGAACGAGGGCGCGAGCAGTACCGGCTGGTGGTCGAAGGCACCCAGGCGATTCCATTCGCGCTCGATGTCGAAGACGGGCATTTCGAATACATCGGGCCGCAGGGTCCGCAGCGCCTGGGGTTCAGCGAAGAACTCTGGAAACAGGTCGGCTTCCTCGACAGGCTCATGCCACGCGACCGCAACGGCGCGGTGCGTACGCGCATCGACCAGAGCACCAGCGGCAGTTTCGAGCTCGAGACCACCGTGCTCACCGAAGATGAGAAACGCATCGACCTGCGCTGGGTGGTGAGCTGCGAGAACACCGGCCAGCACAAAGTGCTGCGCGGCATGATGCTCGACGTGACCGATCAGCGCCGCCTGGAGAACGATCTCGCGCAGGCGCAGAAGCTCGAGAGCGTGGGCCGCCTCGCCGCGGGCGTGGCACATGAGATCAACACGCCGGTGCAGTTCGTCTCCGACAGCGTGCACTTCGTGCGCGAAGCCATGGATGACCTCGCCGGCATCGTCGACAAGTATCGCGACCTTCGCAACGCGACGCAGAACGGCACCGGAGTCGAAGCGGCTGCGAAGGCCGCCGAGGACGCCGAGGACGAGGCGGACCTCGACTACATTCTCGAGAATGCGCCGGTCGCGCTCGACCGCGCGCGCGACGGGCTCGGCCGCGTGGCGGCCATCGTGCGTTCGATGAAAGAGTTCGCGCACCCCGATCGCAAGGAAATGGCGCAGGCCGACATCAACCAGGCGATCTCGAGCACACTGATCATCGCCGCCAACGAATACAAGTACGTCGCCGAAGTGGAGACACAGTTTGCGGAGCTGCCGCTGGTGAACTGCTACGCGGGCGAGATCAACCAGGTGGTGCTCAATCTCATCGTGAACGCGGCGCATGCCATCGCCGACGTGGTCAAGGGCACGCCCGACAAAGGCCGCATCAAAGTGACGACGCGCGTGCTCGACGGATCGATCGAAATCGCCATCGGTGACACCGGCAAAGGGATTCCCGTCGAAGTGCGTTCCCGCATCTTCGATCCGTTCTTCACCACCAAGGAAGTCGGTAAGGGCACCGGTCAGGGCCTCGCCATCGCCCATGCCGTGGTCGTGGACAAGCATGGCGGTGCGTTGCACTTCGAAACCGAAGTGGGCAAGGGCACCACGTTTTTCATCCGTCTGCCGATCGGCGGGCCGGTCGTGGCGGACTCGGCCGCCGCCTGACGCCCATGAAACTCGCCAAGGTTTCCACCAGCCACATCCAGGCCGTCACGGGCACGACGTTCGTGTCGACCCTGAGCTCGCTGCTGTTTGGTTATTGCACGGCGGTCATATCCGGAGTGGTGGGCGCCATCGATTTCAACTTCATCGCGCCACGCGGCATGCACGAGACGGCCGCGAACGCGTTGCTCGGGCTCACCGTGTGCGCGGCGCTTGGTGGCACGATAATCGGCGCATTGTGCGCCCGGCGAACCGCCGAGTTGCTGGGCCGCAAGCGGCCGATGATCCTCGCTTCGATCCTGTTCCTGGTCTCGGCGTTCGGTTCCGCTTTTCCGGAGACCGGTTTTTCCCCCATCGGCGGACTGGGTCCGGATGCCATCTGGCCATTCATCGTCTATCGCATCATGGGTGGGGTGGCCGTCGGCTTGGCATCGGTGATCGCCCCCATGTACGTGGCGGAATTCGCCCCGAGTGCGGTCCGCGGCCAGCTCGGCGCCTACCAGCAGATTGCGATTGCCGGCGGCATCGCCATCGTGCTGTTCGTGAACTGGGGCATCGCGCTGCAGGGCGATGACCTGTGGGTGCTGGAAATCGGCTGGCGCTACATGATGGTGTCGCTGGCAATTCCGGCGCTGGCGTTCTTCTGGCTGAGCTTTACCGTGCCGGAATCCCCGAGCTGGCTCGTCAGGCATGGACGGGCGGAGGAAGCGCGGCGCGCGCTGTCACGTTCCGCGGACCCTGAAGAAGTGCGTGTCATGCTCGAAGACCTCGCCACGGACAATCGAGCACAGGAGAAGCCGGCGCCGCTGCTGGCATTCGGTGCCCGTGTGGTGCTGGTCGGAGTTTCACTCAGCCTTCTCCAACAGCTCATGGGCCTGAACGCCATTTCCTACTATGGGCCGCAGATCCTGCAGCGCATGGGATTTCACATGGACGCGGCGTTCCTGGGCGTGCTCGCCGCCCGCTCGTTGAACTTGCTCGCGACCATGATGGTCGTGTTGATCGTCGATCGCGTCGGGCGCAAACCGCTGCTGATGTCCGGAGCGCTGATCATGGGCCTGTCGATGATCGCCATGGGCTCGCTGTTTCAGGCCGAAAAGACCGGCGCGCTCGGCCTCGTGGCCATGTGTTGCTACCTGGTGGGCCTGGGAATGTCCTTCGGTCCCATCGTCTGGATCATGATGTCGGAGATTTTCCCGGCGCCGATCCGCGGCGAGGCCATGTCGATCTGCATCGCCGCGCAGTGGAGCGCGAATTTCCTGGTGTCATTCACGTTCCCGGTGATATTCCACGACAGCATGCTCAATGGATTCGCACACGGCGGATTCGCGTTCTGGCTCTACGGTGCATTCGGCCTGCTCGCAGCTTTCCTGGTGCTGCGTTTCGTGCCCGAGACCAAGGGCGTAGACAGCGACCGGCTCGGTGCATTGTGGCGCCAGCAAGCCAGCTTCCCGCTCGCGCCGGCGAAGGCCTGAGGTTTGCGGAGTTGCGCCCATGAAACTCGCGAAAGTCTCCACCAGCCACATCCAGGCCGTCACCGGCACCACCTTTGTCGCGACGCTGAGCTCACTGCTGTTCGGCTACGCCACGGCGGTGATCGCCGGGGCGGTTGGTGCCATCAATTTCAACTTCATCGCACCGCTGCGGCTGTCGAACACCGCGGCGGACGCCTTGCTGGGGCTCACGGTGTGCAGCGCGTTGTTGGGCACCATCATCGGGGCGCTGCTCGCTCGGCCCATGTCGGGTTTGTTAGGCCGCAAGCGCCCGATGATTCTAGCGTCGGTCCTGTTCATCGTCTCGGCTGTGGGTTCGGCTTATCCTGAAATTGGCATCGCGCCGGTGGGCGACATGGGTCCGGCGGCGATCTGGCCATTCAACATTTATCGGATGCTTGGCGGCGTGGCGGTAGGCATTGCTTCGATGATCGCCCCCACCTACGTGGGCGAATTCGCGCCGAGCGCGGTGCGCGGGCAGCTCGGCGCCTACCAGCAGATTGCCATCACCGGTGGCATGACCATCGCGTACGTCGTGAATTGGGGTATCTCGTTGCAAGGTGATGATGTCTGGGTGCTGGCGACCGGATGGCGCTGGATGATGCTGGCGCTCGCGGTGCCGGCCCTGGCGTTCTTCTATCTGAGCTTCTCGGTGCCCGAATCACCCAGCTGGCTGGTCAAGACAGGACGCATCGAGCAGGCTAGAAAAGTGTTGTCGCGTTCGGCGGAGCCCGACGAAGTGCGCGTCGCCCTGAGCGAGCTCGCCGCCGCCGCGACGACAGACGACCGGCCAGCACCATTGTTCAGCTTCGGTGCGCGCGTGGTGCTCGTGGGTGTGGCCCTGTCGGTGTTCCAGCAGCTCGTCGGCATCAATACCGTGCTGTATTACGGCCCGGAAATCTTCGCCAAAATGGGTTACCACATGGATGCCGCGTTTCTGGGCATCGTCGTTGCCTGCATCGTGAACCTGCTGTCCACCATGGTGGTCGTGCTCATCGTCGACAAAGTAGGGCGCAAGCCGCTGCTGCTTTTCGGCGGCCTCACCATGGGCCTGTCGATGCTCATGCTCGGCTCGTTGTTCCATTCGCAGAACACCGGACCGCTGGCGCTGGTGGCAATCTGTGTGTATCTCGCGGGATTTGCGGTGTCGTTCGGCCCCATCGTCTGGATCATGCTGTCAGAGATCTACCCCGCGCCGATTCGCGGCCAAGCCATGTCTATCGCGGTCGCTTCGCAGTGGATCGCGAACCTGCTCGTCTCGGCGACGTTTCCGCTGCTGCTCGGCAACGACGCGCTGAATGCGGCTTGGAATCACGCTTTCCCGTTCTGGCTGTACGGCGGCTTCGGCATCTTCGCGGCGTTCATCGTGATGCGTTACGTGCCCGAGACGCGCGGTGTCGACAGCGACCTGCTCGCCGCGTTGTGGCGGCGCGAGGATAAAGGGGACATTCCCCGTCTCCTGGCAAAACGTGACGGAGCCAATATTTGAATTGGCGTCGCTCCCGGACACGCAACCGCGCCGTCGATATTGGCGTTCCGACGATCAGTCCTTCGGTTTCTTCCGGCTGTCGAACTCAGCATTGTCGAGATAGCCGTCGCCATTCTTGTCGGCGGTGGAAAAGGTCTCGACCAGCTGCGGGTCGGCAGAAGCTTCGGGCATCGAGATCCGCCCGTCCTTGTTGGAATCGAGCATGTCGAACGAGCCGCTGCCGGCGGGAGTCGCCGGTGGCCCTTTTTCGCCCTCGGCGGCAAATCCGGCGAGAGGGATCACCGCAATCATGGCGGCAGCGAGAAGTTTGGTGTTCATTGTCGTTGCTCCTTCACGTGTAGACCTAAGCAAAGCGGAAAGTCACGGGCCACTTATGCCATGACAGCAGGGTCGGGCAAGCAGGCGCCGACCGCAAGTTGCCAGCCCTTGGCGACAAACATCCCCACCACGCGACGCCGTTCCGCAACAGCGCGGGCGTTTCTAACTACAAACAAATGCTTGACGGTGGCCGATGGGTAACGGCAAACCGCTCAGCCTGGCACGCTGACGAGTCACCGCGGCGTTGTCCGACAGCGAAGTGGGACAAGTCCTGGGGCAACGACGTCTCACAGCCTTCAAGGTGCGGCGTGGCCGCATTCTGGTTCGTACTCGTCGGCGTCTTGCTGGTAGTCATCGCGCTGCTCGGCCGGTTTCTCGACCGGCTGCCGTTCAGCCCCGCCATGATCTATCTAGTGGTCGGGTACACCCTCGGCCCGGCGGTGTTCGACGTTCTCGAGCTGCATCCGCTGCGCGAGCTCGCGATGCTGGAATCGATCACCGAGATCGCCCTGCTGATCGCGCTCTTCACCGTTGGTATCAAGATGCGCGTGCCGATCGGCGACTGGCGCTGGAGTCTCCCGTTGCGCCTCGCCACGGTATCCATGGTGGTGACCATTCTCGGCGTCGCGCTCGTGGCCGTGCTCATTCTCGACTTCCCCTGGCCGCTCGCGCTGGTCATCGGCGCGGTGCTCGCGCCCACCGACCCGGTGCTGGCGTCCGATGTGCAGCTGCGCAGCGCGCAGGACCGCGACGCCTTGCGTTTTGGCCTCACGGGCGAGGGCGGTCTCAACGACGGCACCGCGTTCCCGTTCGTGTTCTTAGGCCTCGGCGCCATGGGACTTCACGACTTGGGCTGGATGGGCTGGCGCTGGATCACGGTGGATCTGATCTGGGGCACGGTGGCCGGTTTGGGAATCGGTTTCCTGGTGGGCACGGGGCTCGCGCATTGCGTGCGGCTGCTGCGCGCCTGGCGCAAGGATGCGGTGATCTTCGATGAGTTCCTGCTGCTCGGCGTGATCGCCCTGAGTTACGGCGTGGCGATCGCGGCGAATGCGCTGGGATTTCTCGCCGTGTTCGCCGCCGGCCTCGCACTTCGCCGCGGCGACGACATCCACGCGGGCTCCCGGCGCGCCGCCGACAACTCGCCGCTGACGCCGAGCATGTTGAACGTCAATGAGCAGCTCGAGCGCATCGTCGAGGTCGCCATCGTGCTGCTGGTGGGCGCGATGATCTCCACCGGCTACTGGTCGGTTACCGGGCTGCTGCTGGCCGGCATGTTGCTGTTCGTGATCCGGCCGATCGCCGTGTGGATAGGCGTTCGCGACGCCGGGACCGGCAGCGCGCCGCGGCGTCTGCTCGCGTGGTTCGGTGTTCGCGGGATCGGTTCGGTGTACTACGCGGTGTTTTACGCGGGCTTCGAGCTTCGTGATGCAGTAGCGGTGAAGCTGCTGTCCGCGGTGTTCACCGTGATCGCGGTATCGATCGTGCTGCACGGGATTTCCGCCGCGCCGCTCATGGAGCTGTACCGCACCCGGCGCGCCGCGCTGCGCCGGCGCGACAATCCAGTGTCGGACAAATGATGACGATCGCCAACGTCGCGATCCCACGACATAACCGGTCCCTGCCGCTGTGCACAAGGCAGCCGGAATTCCAGAATGAATCCATGAACTGGGAACGGATATCCGGCAATTGGACGCAATGGAAGGGACGCGTCCGCGAGCGTTGGGGCAAGTTGACCGACGACGAGCTCGACGTCATCGCCGGGCGTCGCGATCAGCTGTCGGGCCGGATACAGGAAGTGTATGGGTTGACCAAGGAAGAGACCGAGCGTCAGTTGCGCAATTGGGAGCGCAACCTGGCAGTCGATTACGACGAAGCGAAACTCGTGGTCGACGAGGAAGGGGATGACCCGAACGCAACGCAACTCAATGGGAGGGGATAGCCATGATCACGATGAATGGAATTCGCAATAGTCTGTGGTTCGCCGTCGCCTTCGGCATTGTCGCCTGCGCCTCCACGCCGATGCCGGTGGAAAAACTCGCCGTTGCCAAGAGCTCGATCGAACGCGCGGAGCAGGCCCAGGCCGCGCAGTTCGCTCAGGTGGAGCTGAACAGTGCCCGCAACAAATATGCCGCCGCGCAAGCCGCAGCCGACAAGCGCGACGCGGACGTTGCCGCGCGCCTCGCCGACCAGGCCGACTTGGACGCGCAGCTGGCCGAAGCCACTGCGCGTGCCAAGCAACAGGAACAACTGGTGACCGAAATGGATGCCGGCTTGCGCGACCTGCGCAACGAAACGCTGCGCCGTGACAACACCGGAGCGGGGGCGCAAGCACCGCAGCCTGTGACGCCGCCGCCTACCCAGCCTTGAGAACCTTGAGAAGGGGGAACGCCATGAAACGCACTCTGATTGCCTTCGCCTCATCCACATTGTTAGTCCTCGCGGCTTGCCAATCGGCTCCGGAAACCGGTGCGGCGCTCGAGCAGGCACGCAGCGCCGTCGCCCGGGCCGAGGCCGATCCCAGTGTGGCGAAGTTCGCACCGCTCGAGCTCGATCGCGCGCGCAAGTTGCTGGTGAATGCCGAAGGGGCCGCCAAGCAGAACGGCGCCAGTGGCAAGTCCACGGCTCACTACTCCTACCTCGCCACGCAGATGGCTCGCATCGCGGAGCAGCGCGCCCATCAGCAGGTCGCGACCGCTCAAGTGAAGGCGGGCGAAACCGAACGTCAAAAGATCCTGTTGTCGGCACGCGAGAACGAGGCCAACCAGGCGCTCGCCCAGGCCCGCACGGCACAGTCGCAGGCCGAGCAGGCGCGCAGCGACGCGCTGAGTGCGCAGGCCGAATCGCAACGCCTCGCCGCCGCGCTCGAGAAGATGCAGGCGTCGCAGACTTCGCGTGGAATCGTACTCACGCTCGATGACGTGTTGTTCGACACGGGACGGGCCGTTCTCAAGCCGGGCGCCGAGCGCTCGATCGAACAGATCGCGGCATTCCTCAGCGAATATCCCGAGCGCCGTGTGCAGATCGAAGGGTTCACCGACAGCCAGGGCAGCGACGAGTACAACCGCGAGCTCTCGCAGAGCCGCGCCGACGCCGTCGCCCGGGCCATCATCCAGCGTGGCATAGACGCACAGCGGGTTCGAGCGTTGGGTTACGGCGAGGGATTCCCCGTGGCCAGCAACGCGGATTCCGGCAGCCGTCAGCTCAATCGCCGTGTCGAAATCATCGTTTCCAATGATGACAGCGCGATTCCGAGCCGCACGGCCTCGGGCACGCCGTGAAGGGAGACATCTTCTCGGCTGATTTCGGCGGCGGTCTTGCTCCGAAGGCGCAATCCGCGCCCGACGCATTGCAGGACTGCGCATTGCGGCTCATCGGCAATTCCCCCGGCATGCACAAGGTGCGCGAGCTGATCTCGCGAGTGGCGCCGACGGATTCGACCGTTCTCATCTGTGGGGAGAGTGGTTGCGGCAAGGAGGTGGTGGCGGAGTCGGTGCACGCGATGAGCCCGCGGGCCGGCAAGCCATTCGTGGCCATCAACTGTGCCGCCATTCCGGCTACGCTCATCGAAGCTGAGCTCTTCGGTCATGAGCGTGGCAGCTTCACGGGCGCCATGCGCACGCGTGAAGGGGTCTTCGAACGCGCCAACGGTGGCACCCTGCTGCTCGATGAAATCACCGAGATGCCGCTCGAGCTGCAATCTCGTCTGCTTCGGGTGCTCGAAACCAAACGATTGAGCCGCGTGGGCGGCTCGGCGGATCTGCCCGTGGACGTACGCGTGATCGCCTCGACCAATCGCTCGCCGTCGCAGGCGTTCGCCGAAGGGCGGCTTCGCGAAGACATCTATTACCGGCTCGCGGTGCTCACCATCGAGCTTCCGCCGCTGCGGGAACGGGGTGAAGACATCCTGGTTCTCGCCGATTTTTTCCTCGGGGATCTCAACCTGCGAAATGGCACGCACAAGCGGATGTCAGAAGACCTGCGGGCGCGATTCATGAGGCACCGATGGCCAGGAAACGTGCGCGAGCTGCGCAACGCGGTGGAGCGGGCCTACATCCTGTGCGACGGCGAGCTCGACTTGAGCGAGCAGGACATGCCCACGCTGCGCGGCGTCGAAGGCGCCACCGGCGCGAGCAATGAGATCCACCTGGCGATCGGTGCTACGCTCGATGAAATCGAGCGTACCTTCATTCTTGCCACGCTCAAGCATTTCGAGGGCGACAAGCGTCGCGCCGCGGACGTGCTGGGGTGCAGCCTGAAGACTCTGTACAACAAGTTGCACGCGTATCAACGCGAGCGTCATGCGGGTATGAACTGAAACAAGGAGATCGCGATGGGTATCATTCTATGGTTGGTGATTGGTGGTGTGGTCGGCTGGCTCGCCAGCATCGTGATGCGTCGTGACGGCAGTCAGGGCATCTTTCTCAATGTGGTGGTCGGCATCGTGGGCGCGATGCTGGGCGGCTGGCTCATCAGCCCTCTGATTGGCGCGCCTACCATCAACTCCGGTGTCATCAGCATCGGCAGCTTGCTGGTCTCGTTCCTCGGAGCTGTGGTTCTGCTAGCCATCGTCAATCTGATCTCGCGCAACCGCGTGCGCTGATCGGCAGAGTCAGCCAATAGCCGCGCAGCGGAGCTACGCAATTGGTCGCGGACTTGTTCGAGGTCCACGTTCCCTTTGCGGAGCTCATGCTGCGCGGCACGTTGGTCTATTGGCTGCTGTTCCTGATTTTCCGCTTCGTACTGCGCCGTGATGTGGGCGCAGTGGGTATTGCCGACATCCTGCTATTGGTCATCGTCGCGGATGCCGCCCAGAACGCGATGGCCGGCGGCTATGACACCTTTGCCGAGGGCGCCATCCTGGTGCTCACCATCGTCGCCTGGAACTGGCTGCTCGACATGCTTTCCTATCATTTCGCCCTCGTGCGGCGCCTCGTGAGCCCGGCGCGCCTGACGCTCGTTCAACGCGGCGTTGCGCAGCGACGCACCATGCGGCGCGAGTTCATCACCATGGAGGAGCTTCATGAGAAGCTTCGTGAGCAGGGCATCGAGAAACTGGCTGACGTGAAGGCGGCCTATCTCGAAGGAGACGGGCAGATCAGCATCATTCGCAATGACGACTCGTCAGCCCAGAAGCCGCCGTCACGAAACTTTCCGGCAGGGTAAGCGCCGCCTGTGTGGTGAATGACAGTTCACCGGTATCCGGATGCCAGGCGAATTTGACGATCGATGGCACCGCGTCGTCGCCGACTGCAATCTTCTCGAAGCGCTGTGCCCGGTCTGGCGAGCTCACCGCCACGCAATCCGCGACGGTGACGACATCCGTTTCGACGAGCTCGGGGGCGATCCAGATCCCGTCCGAGTGGCTTTGTTCCACACGGCCGGCGTCCGTAGCTGCCATGGCGCCGAGCAGGGTGAGGACAACGAGCGAACGCCAATTCCCTGGATACACGGCCACAGTTTCCCGCGCGCCGCCGCCGCTGCCTTTCGGTGCGCGCATCCGGCTCCTGTAGGAAGCGGCCGCGTGCGCGGGCGGGAGCGATTTACGCTACTTTGCATGCCCGACAAATGGAGAGCTGCGCGATGGATCACGAGCAAAAGGTCGTTCAATGGTTCAACGCGATGGACTGGATTCAGGCGGGGTCGCGGATCACCGCGATCCTGGTCATTACTTTCATCCTGGTGTTCGTGGCCCGCCGGCTGATCTCTGGCCTCGAGAGGTTCACCGCCACGCACGCGCACGACGTCGAGGCGCAGAAACGCGCTGCCACGGTGAGCAATGTGCTGCGCAAGCTGGCGACCATTCTCATCACCGCGCTGGCGATACTCGCCATCTTCAATACGCTTGGCATATCCATCCTGCCATTCCTCGCCACCGCCGGCGTGGCCGGCATTGCCATCGCCTTCGGGGCGCAATCGCTGGTCAAGGATTTCTTCCGCGGATTCTTTCTGCTGGCGGAGAACCAGATCCGCCAGGGCGATGTCGTGGAAGTCGCCGGCAAGAGCGGTCTCGTCGAAGACCTCACGCTGCGCTACGTGCAGCTGCGCGACTATGAAGGCAATGTGCACTATGTACCGAACGGCGAAATCGGCGTGGTGACGAGCTCGAGCCGCACCTTCGCCTATGCGGTCGTCGACGTGACCATCGCGCTCGATCAGGACATCGCGCCAGTCATCGACCTCATGCGAGAGACCGGTACGCAGTTGCGGGCCAACGCGGTGTTCGGTGAAAAAATCCTCGAAGAGCTGGACATCGCCGGCATCGAGTCGTGGAACGAGCGCGGTATCACGCTGCGCGCGCGCATGAAAGTGCGTGCGCTGGAACAGTCAAACGTCAAGCGCGAATACCTGCTGCGGCTCAAACATGCCTTCGACAAGGCGGACATCCAGCAGCCGCGATCCACCGTGACCATCATGGAGCGAGGCTCGTCGCCGGAGCGTCCGCCCGTGCCGGAGGGTCCGCCACAATAGATTCACGCGGGCCGTACCCCAGAAGGTATGGGGCCCCTGTTCACACGCGTGCAGGAATGGGGGGTGCCCCCGTCAATGTGCCGTGGCAGCGCTCTGCGTGGCGGGGCCAGAGCGGCTCGCGCCACCTTCACTTTCCCAGCGCTCCTTCTCCAGTTGTTCGTTGAGACGACGACGCTCATCTTCATCGCGCCGCTGTGCACGCGTTGCCATGAAAGAAGCCGCCAGGATCGCGATACCGGCGATGCCCAGTAGTTTGATGATCTTCATGGTCAGCATATTGCTCTCCGTGCGGGTCATTTCTGCAATCTCCTGAGCTCAGCCAGGTGGTGTTCGATGGTCGGCAGCGTGTCGTGCGCATACTTGCGCAGATCCTTGTCCTCGCCGCCTTGCGCTTGCGCGGTATACAACGTCACCGAGCGCTCGTGGCCGGCAATCATTTCCGCAGTCCATCTGGCGTCGAAGTCGCCGCTGGCCGTGCCCCCGGGTGGCGGTGCGGGCGCCTGCGGGGCAGGTACGGGCCAGCCTTTGGCGACGGCGATGTTTGTCAGGCGCTCATTCGCGCCGCTGTGGTCGGTCACCAGCACCTCGGCGAGTCGCTTCAATTCCGGCCGCTTCAACTGCGGCAACGCATCTCGCGCCGCCGCGACCTCCTTACGGCCGCTCTCGGTGGCCATCTTCACGAAGGCGAGATCGTCGACGGGTTTGGCAGCACCGCCGCCACCTTTGTTGGCCGGAGTGTCGGCGTAACTGGCGTGATGGGCCTCCATCTCGACCGCCATGAGGGGTACGAGCGAGGCGCTGCCTGCCGTCAGACTCGCCGCGGAATTCAGTGAGGCGGGAATCACTCGGCCATCCCGCGCCGTGGCGGCAGGATCTTTTTCGGGAACGCTCACCGCCCACAGGGGCGAGGCGATGGCGATGCCGACCAATACCAGGCTCTGTGGAATGCGATTCATAGCGTCCTCCTCAAGTGACCGTCCGGCGGCAGTAGTTAACTGCCGCCGGACGGTTTGCCACGCAATCACGAACGTTTGCAGGTCTCGCAGGTGGGCATCACCCTGTCGCGATTGCGTTGTGCCCGGTCGCTTCGCTCAGTTGGTCGGTGTACCCGGAGCCGGCTCGGCCGATCCCGCACTCTTGGCGGCATCGAGCGTCGCCTGGGCCTGGGCCTTCGCCGACTCATAGGTCGCCTCAGCTTCGTCCTTGCACGCCTTCTGTGCGTCCGCACCCAGCGTTTCGCACTTTTCCTTGGCGACCTTGCGCTGGCCATCGGCCTGCGCGACAGCCACGTCGTATTCAGCAGAAGCGCGGTCTTCCATGCCTTCGGTCGCTACTGCTCCGGCCTCGCGCTTCTCTTCGGCCACATTCTCGTTCGCGTCCTGCCGCGCCTCGGTTACATCCGTGGCGGTCTCGTTGGCCGACTCGCGCTGATTGCAGCCGGCGAGCGCGCAAATGCCCACCGCTGCGGCCACTGCCAATGTCCAGCTGCTATATGTCTTTGTCACGTGTCATCTCCTGAAGGTCGAATGGCAATCATTCGTCGGGACGCATCGTGCACCCATGCCTTGAGGTGGCGCCCGCGGATATGACGCGGAGGCAACGTCAGACGGAACCGACTGCGGCGCGACAATTCCCGCATTTGGCGCCAATAACAGACAACTGGCTTGTCAGTGCCAACTGGCGCCGCCTGCAGACCATCGGCTGACAGGTGCGGGGAGAGGCCCGCCTTAAGGTGGCTGGGTACATCACCCTGAATCGCTTAGTTAAGGAGGAGTTTCATGTCCGCACAGGCAAAGAATTTCGAGAACGGCGCCCGCGTTTCCGAATCCACGGTGACCGAGCTGAATCGTATCGTCCAGCAGGCCGAAGAGCTGTTGAAGACGCTCGGCGAAGAAGGCGGAGCGGCTGCCGAGGCCGTACGTCAGCGAGTGCTACGCACCGTCGGCCAGGCGAAGGTGAAACTGGCGGATGCCAGCGCTCGCGTTCGCGGTGCCGCCAACGACGCGGCGCAATACACCGACCGCTACGTGCACAACAATCCGTGGAGGTCGATCGCCTACGGCGCCGCCGCCGGGGCCGCCGTCGCGATCATTGCCACGCTGCTGCTGCGCGACGACGAGTAGTTAGGAATTGGTGGCAGGACGACCGCGGCGGGCCGGCTCGACGCAGCACGCCGCGCTCCCCCGCTTCCGGGATACCTGACATGATCGAATCCCTCGCACTGCTGATGTTGCTGGCCGATACCCCTCCGGCCGACACCACGCTGCCCCGGCGCCGCGAGGTGACGGCGCCCGAGCAGCGGCCCGCACAGCAGGAACGGCCCACCGATCCGCTTTTCGACGGGAAGTTCGTTGCGACCGACGATCCAGCATTCGTACTGAGTGCGATAGAGAGCAGCCGGCAAGGCGTGTTCGATGCGCGGGCGGCCGGGCAGCTGCTGCGCAAGCCCGCGCTGCGCGATGCTGCCGCACAGATCGAGCGACAGAATGACGCCACGCGCGCCAAGTTGGAGACTCTCGCCAAGCGCAAAGGCTGGCGGGTGCCGGAGGGCAACCCCGGCCGCACCAACACGGCGCCCGCCAGCGGCGAGGCGCGCGCCGCCGCGAACTTCGTCATCAACCAGATTTCTTATCACCAGAACACCGTCGAGCAGTTCCGCGCGCAGCTCAACGGCAGGGGCGATGCGGACCTCAAGCGCGCGTTGCGCGAATCGTTGCCCGGCTATCAACGCAATCTGGAACTGCTGCTCACGTTGGATCTATAGGTAAATCTGTCGGACTGCGCCGCGTCCGATTTGTGGTCTCGCGTTGTCTGACGGTGTTTTCCAATGCCGAAATTGCGCGGCGTCCGACGGCGACTAGGTTCGCGATACGCGACGCTTACGGCATGCAAAGAACAGCCACGGCACCCATTCTTGCGCGTATTCCGCAAAGCGCATCGAACGGCTGGCTCGCGCGCCGCTGGTACTACACACCACGCTCGCATCGCGCCTACAGCGTGCGGCAGATTTCGCCCGGCGATCGGCGGCTGCTCGCGGAATTCGCGCTGGCGCTGAACGACTCTGCGGGCGATCGCGACTTGCAGAGCATGCGTACCTTGAACGACATGCTGTTCGATCGCGTGATCGCCGCTGGCTGCGATACCGCGGTCGGCTTTGCCGCACTCGAGTCCACCGCGGCGGGGGACCGCGTGATCGGCGTTGCCGCCTATGCGCCAGTGGGCGAGGACTACGCCAATTTCAGCACCGCGGTCGCTGCGTCGCATCGTGAAGAGCAGGTGGGGCGCACGCTGCTGTCGACACTCCTGCGTCACGCCAAGCGGGTCGGTGTGCGGCGGCTGGTCGGGGAGATGTTCTGGTCGAACCGCCCGATGCAGATGCTCGCGATGTCGATGGGCTTCAGCGTCGAGCCGCTCGCCCGGGACCGCAACCTGCGCCGCCTCGTGCTGGCGCTCAGGTAACCACTAACTAACACCCAAGCTCGGGAGGTCGAGTGTCCGAATCCGTCAGCGGCGCCACTTTGCAGGGCGAGTTGAAAAATGATGATAGCCCCGCGCAGGCGCTGGCGAGCGCACGCCAGGGCAGGCGCGTGCTCATCATCGTCGAGAACCTGCCTTGTCCGTTCGACCGGCGTGTGTGGCAGGAGGCCCGCACCTTGTCGGCCGCAGGCTACGTGGTCTCGATCATCTGTCCGAAGGCACCGGGATACGAGAAAGGGTTCGAGCGCATCGAGGGCATCGACATCCATCGCCATCGCCTGCCTGCCGAGGCTGACGGGGTGCTCGGGTATGCGCTCGAATACAGCGTGGCGCTCGCGATGGAATTCTGGCTCTCACTCAAAGTGTTGTTCGGCCGCGGCTTCGACGTGATCCACGCCTGCAACCCACCCGACACCATCTTCATGATCGGCGCCTTCTACAAGTTGTTCGGCAAGAAATACGTGTTCGACCACCACGACATCAATCCCGAGCTATACGAGGCGAAATTCGGCAAACGGGGCTGGGGCCGAAAACTGCTGGTGGCGCTGGAGCGCATGAGCTTCAACACAGCCGACGTCGTGATCTCGACCAATGAGTCGTACCGCGATATCGCAATCGAGCGCGGCCGTAAGGATCCGAAGGACGTATTCGTGGTGCGCTCGGGCCCGGATCTCACACGCATCAAGCAGGTGCCCGCCAATCCCGCGTTGAAGAAGGGACGCAGGTACCTGGTCGGCTACGTCGGGGTCATGGGCAAGCAGGAAGGCATCGACCTGCTCCTGCAGGCCGTGCAATTCATCGTAAAGCACCTCATGCGAACCGACATTCAATTCGGCCTCGTCGGCGGCGGCACGGAGCTGCCGGCCATGCGCGAGCTGGCCAAACAGCTGGGCGTCGAGGAGTACGTGACTTTCACCGGCCGCGCTCCAGATGCCGAGCTGCTCGAAATGCTCAATACCGCCGACATCTGCGTGAATCCGGATCGCGCCAACGACATGAACGACCGGTCCACGATGAACAAGATCATGGAGTACATGGCGCTCGGCAAACCGGTGGTGCAGTTCGATCTCACGGAAGGACGCGTCTCGGCGGGCGACGCATCCTGGTACGCGCGTCCCAATGACGTCGCCGATCTCGCCCAGAAAATGGTGGCGCTGCTCGGCGACGAGAAGCAGCGCATCCACATGGGTGCGACCGGCCGCGAACGCGTCGAACGCGTGCTTTCGTGGCAACACGAGGCGCCGCGCCTGCTCGCCGCATACGACAATTTGCTCGGAGAAAGTACATGAAGAAGTTTTTGCTGGCCTGCCTCGTCATCGTGGCGCTGGCCTGGGCCACGGGTTCGATGGCACAGGATGCTAACTACACGGTGAAACCGGGCGACCTGCTGTCCATCAGCGTATGGAAAGAGCCGGACCTGCAGCGTCCGGCACTGGTCCGGCCCGATGGCTCGTTTTCGTTTCCGCTCGTCGGCGAGGTCGATGCCAGAGGCAAGACCGTCGCCGACCTCAACAAGACGGTGAGCCAGAAACTCGCAAAGTACATCTCCGATCCCGTGGTCACCATTTCCATCCAGGAGATCAAGGGCAACAAGGTGTACGTGATCGGCCAGGTGAACCGCCCCGGCGAGTTCATCATGAATCCGACCGTCGACGTCATGCAGGCGCTGTCCATGGCCGGTGGCACGACGCCGTTCGCGGCGCTCGGTGACATCACCATTCTACGGCGTACCCCGACGGGCAAGCAGTCCCTGCCGTTCCGCTACAACGACGTGGTGCGCGGCAAACGCCTCGAGCAGAACATCGACCTGCAAAGCGGCGATGTGGTGGTCGTGCCGTGAGGCACGCCATGAAAAACACCGTCGTGAGGCACGCCATAGAACACGCCGCCATGAGGTGTACCGTGAAAAACCCAAGCGTGACGTTTGCTCGAAGCGGTCTGCGAATCGCCGTTCCGGTCATCGCCGCGATCATCAGCGCGCCGGCAGCCGCCGCCGCCTGGGAATTCAATCCCAGTGTCGAGGCGGGTTATCTGTTCGACGACAACTACCGGCTGACCGTCCCTGGCACCGAGATCGAGGTGCAAGGACCCATCGTCGATGCCGCGCTGGAACTGCGCACCCTCACGCCGAAGGGTGAATTCAGTTTCACGCCGCGTGTGCGTGCCACCTACTTTCCTGACGCCACCGATTTCGACTCAGTCGACTACTTCAGCACGCTCGACTGGCTGCATAACGGCCAACGCGCCGAAACCCGGGTGCGCGGCGAGTTCTCGGTCCAGGACGTGGTCAATAGCGAGCAGCCCGATGCGGAAGTCGGCGGCGACCTGGGCGAGCCAGATCTCGGCGATAGCGGCCGGGTGCTGGTCGACAATCGCCGCACGCGCGCCAGCCTGCGTCCATCGATGAGCTTCGAGCTCTCGCCGCGCCGCGAGCTGCAGTTCGAGGCCGGTTACACCGGCGTTAGTTTCGACGAGGAGATTTCCACCGCGCAGGTCGACTACAACGTGGCCGATTTCGCGGCGGGGCTGGTGGCCCGTTTGAACGAGCGTTCGTCGTTGACCACTCGCGTGCGCGCTGCGCGGTATGACATCGACACGCGGGATGTCACCAATGGTTACGGCGCCGAGCTGGAGTGGGGCACGCGCACGGCCGCGGAGACTCGCGGCTACCTGCGCGCGGGGGCGCAGAACGTGGAGCTGCAGAGCGGCGATTCGGAAGTCGCGTGGCTGGCCGGCGCCGGCGTGAGCTTTCTGCTGGGGCGCAACGAGCTGTTCGCGGACCTGTCGCGCAACGTCGGGCCGTCATCGGCGGGCGTGGTCGTGGCACGCGATCAATTGCGCGTGCGCTGGACCCGCGCCATGACACCGCGCCTGAGTTTGTTGGCCGGCCTGCGTGGGACCCACGATGACGACGTCGACAGCGGGTCGACCTTCCAGCCGCGCACCTACGCCACCGGCGATCTCGGGTTGCAGTGGCACTGGCAGGAAGAATTCTCGCTGCGCGTCGCCTACGACTACTCCTGGCAGGAGTTCCGCGACGACGCGGAGGACGCGACCGGGAGTGGCGCCATGATTTCAGTTCTCTATCAACCCCTGCAACGTCGACGTGGAAGGAACGAATAACCCATGGACTCCGAGGCCTCACCCGAATTTTCAGGTTATCTTCACGCGATCGCGCGCCGCAAGGCGTTGTTGTTCGGCATCGCCATTCCGATCGCCGTGCTCTCCATCCTGCTCGCGCTCTTCCTGCCGGACATGTACACGTCCTCGGCACTGGTGGAAATCGACGAGCCGTCGAGCACGCAGTCACTTGCCGAAACCTCGGCTGGTGAGAGCTACGCCGACCAGTACGTGACGAACCTCAAGGGCATCGTGCTGACCGACGCCAATCTGCGCAAGATGGCCAAGGAGCACGATCTGTATCCGGAGCTCACCGACGATCCGGGCACGATGCTCACGCGTCTCAAGCGCGACATCGGCGTGAACATCGTGACGACACCAATTCTCGATCCGCGCACTGGCCGCGAGCGCGAAGTCGTGGATGCATTCACGCTGTCATACGACCACCGCGAGCCGGCCAAGGCACAGTCCGGCGCGCAGTGGCTGGTGGCGGCATTCCTTGCCGAGCACCGCCGCCAGCGCCAGGGGCGTGCGGCGAACGCCGCGCAGTTCTACGCCTCCGAGGCGGAGCGCGTGCGCGCACATGTCGCCGGCCTCGAATCCAAACTCGCCGACTTCAAGCGCGCCAATGCGGGTCAGTTGCCCGAGCTGACCGAAGTGAACATGTCCATCATGGATCGCGTCGAAAGCCAGCTCGAGCAGGTCAATCAACAGATGAGCTCACTGCGTCAGGAGCGCGTGTTCCTGGCCGCACAGCTCGAGCAGTCGCGCGCCGCGGGCCCCGACGCGGCCAGCGTGCGTCAGCTCGAAGATCAATATTCACGCATGCGCTCGAGCTACGACGAGAACCATCCCGACATGGTGACGTTGCGCCGCCAGATCGACAGCCTGAAATTCGGCACGAGCGCGGGTACCGGCACCAGCCTGCGGTCGCAGCTGAATGGCAAGCGCGCGACGCTCGCCGAGGCGCGGCAGCGTTACGGCGCCGAGCATCCGGACATCAAGCGGTTGCAGCGCGACATCGCGACGCTCGAGACGCGCATCAAGAATGGCGAGCGCGGCGACGTGGAGCTGGCCGATGGCACGCCGGTCGGCATGCAGCTGCGCACGCAGATCAACGCCATCGACAGCCAGATCGGCAGCCTCATGGCACGCAGCGCTGAGCTCAACGCCAAGATGAGCGGCCTCGAGAAGAATGTGACTGCCGCGCCGCAGGTGGAACGTGAATACGCCAATGCCACGCGCGACCTGACGATCGCCCGCGAAAAATATGCGCAGTTGCTAAATCGGCAGATGGATGCCGAAGTCAACGAAGCTGCGATCGTCGGCGGCCGCGCGGACGAGTTCCGCCTCGTGCAGGCGCCAATGATGCCAGGGGCCCCGTCCAAGCCGGAACGACTCGCGATCCTGCTGATCGGCCTCGTGGCATCCGTCGTGCTCGGCCTCACGGTGACGGTTGCGGCGGAAGCGCTCGATCCGAAGGTGCGCGGTGCGCGCGACGTGCGCGAGCTGCTGCAGGTGTCACCACTCGTGGCGATACCCGACATTCGCAACTCGCGTTCGCGCCGGCGCAACACCTGGCGGCTGGTGACGGCGAGTGCCAGCGGTGTCGCCAGCGTGTGGATCCTCTTCACCGTTATCAAGAACTACCTCTGACCCAATGAGAGACAAATCAATGAGTACCACCATGGAAGACGCGATCCGGCGAAACTTTGCCGACAAGGCGGGTGCTGGTGAGCGCACCAACACCATCGAGTCGGTGAATCTGCGGCAGCGCGCGCGGCGGGTCAGCGCTGCGCCGGCCGAGATGCAGCAGGCACGGCGCTTCCGCCAGGCCAGCGTGGATGCCCGCGCGATGGAGCGCAATTGCATATTGCCCGCGGTCTCCGACGTGGCGGCACTGCGCGCCTTCAAGATCTTGCGCACGCGTGTGCTGCGGCGCCTCGAGATGCACAAGTGGCATTCAATCGCCGTGTCCGGAATGTCGGTGGGCGAGGGCAAGACCATGACCGCGATCAATCTCGCGCTGGCGCTGTCGCAGGACGTGAACACCTGGGTGTTCCTCGTCGACCTCGACCTGCAACGGCCGCAGATCGCCAACTACCTCGGCATGAGCTTCGAAAAGGGCCTGTCCGACTATCTGCTCGGCAAGGCGGAGCTCGATGAGGTGGTCTACAACCTGCAGTCGGAACGCCTCGGCGTGATTCCGAATTCGCGCGCATTCCAGCATTCATCCGAATTCCTGAATTCGCCGCGCATGGGTGAGTTCACCGCGGCGCTCGAGCGCGAAATGCCGCGCCGGGTCGTGGTTTTCGACATGCCGCCACTGCTCGCGTCGGACGACGTGCTGGCATTCGCGCCGCAATTCGACTCGCTGCTGCTCGTCGTGTCGGAAGGCAAGAGCGGGCGCGCCATGCTGCGCGGCGCCAAGGAAGTGCTGAGCGAGATGAACCTGCTGGGCGTGGCGTTGAATCGCTCGAAGGAAAGAAACGAAAGTGCTTATTATTAAAGGGCATGGCGAGGCGGGCGGAGAATTGGGGACAGGCGCCCCAGTTCTGGAGAGATTTGGCGCGGACGAAAATGGAGCCAGTCCGCTGGCCAACGAAAGTCGCCGGGCCACCTCGCTCAAGCGCATCAGCGTCTTCGGGCTCGGGTACGTCGGTGCGGTGTCGCTCGCCTGTCTGGCGCGCGACGGGCACCAGGTGATCGGCGTCGATATCGATCCGGTGAAGCTCGGGCTCATTCGTGCCGGCAAGTCGCCGATTCTCGAAGAAGGTATCCAGGAGCTGATGCGCGACGTCGTGGACTCGGGCCGCGTGTCCGTCACCGACGATGCGCTGCGGGCGATGCGCGACACGGAACTGTCGTTCGTCTGCGTTGGCACCCCTTCCGCGTCGAATGGCAGCCAGGATCTGACTGCCATTCTGCGGCTGGCCGAGCAACTCGGCGCCGCGCTGAAGCTCAAGGACGAATTTCACACCATCGTGATCCGCTCTACGGTGCAGCCGGGTACGGTCGAGGGAGATATCGAACCCATTCTCGAGCGTGTCAGCGGCAAGAAGTCCGGCGTGGACTTCGGCTTGTGTTTTCAGCCGGAGTTCCTGCGCGAGGGTTCCTCGATCCGCGACTACGATCATCCGCCGTACACCATCATCGGCGGCAATTGCGAAACCGCCGTCGCCGTGGTGCGTGAGCTGTTCCAGCACCTCGATGCGCGCTTTCACGTCACGAACATTCGCGTGGCGGAAGCGTTGAAGATGGCCTGCAATGCGTTCCATGCGCTCAAGATCACATTTGCCAACGAGATCGGCCGCGTGTCGCAGTCGTTGGGCATCGATTCTCACGACGTCATGCGGCTGGTGTGCGCCGACAAGCGCCTGAACATTTCACCGGCCTACCTCAAGCCCGGCTTCGCGTTCGGTGGCTCCTGCTTGCCCAAGGACCTGCGCGCCCTCACCATGATCGCGAAACAGAACGACCTGGTGCTGCCGATGTTGTCGAGCCTGCTGGCGAGCAATCGCGTGCACATCGATCACGCGGTGGACAAGATCCTCAAGCTCGGCCGACCGAAGGTCGGCATGCTGGGGCTGTCATTCAAGACGGGAACGGATGACCTGCGCGAATCACCGCTGGTGCTCGTGGCCAAACGCCTGTTGGGCGAGGGCTGCGAGTTGCGCATTTTCGATCCGGAAGTGCAGCTCTCGCGGTTGTTAGGAGCCAACCGCAGCTACATCGATGCCAACATTCCGCATCTCGGCTCGCTGCTCTGTCCGAGCATCGAGGCCATGATCGATCCTTCCGAGGTCATCCTGGTCGGCCTGCAGCAGTCCGTGCTCAACGATGCGTTGCAGGCGCGGCTGCGCCCGGAGCACTACGTTCTCGACCTGGTGAACCTGCCCAACCGCGACTTGCTTCCTTGCCGCTACGAGGGCATCTGCTGGTAGCCACAGGGACTGGGCGTCTACATATATAAGAGAGGCGTGCGCCCGGGCGGCTCGGTGCCGCTTCACAGTTCCGCCACTCGGGGAAACCCCCGGGAAGACATAACCTATTGAAATGTTTCGTTTGTCGCCTTCTGCCGACGTAGGAGGAGTCGGGCAGTTTTCGCCCGGCGCGTTGAAAGGGATTCAACCGAAGTCCTAAATCTGCCGTAAGCCTAGCTGTGACTGACAGAGGACTCCGACAGATGACACGACGCACGCGCCATTTCGTAAGCGCATTCCTACCGCTGCTTCCGCTGGCGTTCTGCCATGGCTGTGGTGGAGGCGGTGGTGGTGAGGCCAACCCTCCAGGCGGGCAATCGGCGGGCGCGCCGCCGGCGGCTCCGGCCCCGGCCACCGTGAATCACGCGCCCACGATTTCTGGCGAGGTCACCGAGTACGCCCGCGTCGGCGTGACCTACGACTATCAACCCGTAGCCTCGGACCCAGATGGTGACGCGCTGCGCTTCACGGTCGCCAATCTTCCGCCATGGGCGAGCATGGATCCGAACAACGGGCGCATCACCGGCACCCCCGGCGAAAACGACGTTGGCATTCACGAGTCGATCATGATCGCTGTGGCCGATGCCACTCATGAAGCGAGCACCGGTCCGTTTTCCATCACAGTGCTCGAGGATGCGGGCGCGGGCGCGGGCGTCGCCTCGCTGCAATGGGAAAGGCCTCCTTCGAAGATGGATGGTTCGCCGCTCGACGATCTCGCCGGCTACCGCATCCTGTACGGTCACGACAGCGCGGATCTCGACCAGAGTGTGCTGATCGGAAACCCGGCCACCACCGCGTATGAGTTCACGACGCTCGAATCCGGCATCTGGTACTTCGCGGTGGTTGCCGTGAATGCCGGCGGACTCGAAGGGCCGCCGACCACGGTGGCCGCGAAGTCCATCTGACCCGATCCGCAAACAACCTTCCATCTGACAATGGTTGTCTCTTTTTCCGAGGGGTTCCCTGAATGAAGCTTGCTAGTGTCCGCCACACCCATGCACCCGCGCGCCGCGCCATGATCTCCCTGACGTTGTTAGCCGCGGCGCTGGCGTTTGGCGCGACTCCCGCGCAGGCGGCCCCGGTGATCCCTGGCGGCGCAGGCTTCGGTATCGACACGCCCGCCGGCCGCGGCGGCACGGTGTACAAGGTCACCAATCTCAACGCCAGCGGCGCCGGATCGCTCAAGGCGTGCGTCGATGGCACCACCGCGCGAACCTGCGTGTTCGAAGTGTCCGGCACCATCCGCCTGACCTCCGACCTCGTGATCCGCAACGACAAGCTGACCATCGCCGGCCAGACCGCGCCGTCGCCGGGCATCATGTTGCGCGGCGCCGCGATCACCATTCACGCCTCCGATATCCTCATCCAGCACATCCGCGTCCGCACCGGCGACGACACCAATGGGCCGAACCCGGACAATCGCGATTCGCTCAAGATCGAGGGAAATGCCACCAAGCCGGTGCGAAACATCGTCATCGACCATTGCTCGTTCAGCTGGGCCATCGACGAGATCGCGAGCACCTGGGGCCCGCACGACAACATCACTTTCACCAACAACATCTTCGCCGAGCCGCTCAACGAGTCCATTCATCCCCAGGACGACGGCAGCGGCTACGAGAAACACGGCTTCGGCGTGTTGTTAGGCAGCCACCCGGGCAGCAGCATCACCATGGTGGGTAACCTGTTTGCGCACACCGTGGAGCGCAACCCGCTGTCGCGCGCCGCGGAGCTGGTGTTCGTCAACAACCTGGTCTACAACCGCGCCGACATGGACCTGGATCTTCAGAGCCAGAGCGGCCGCATCACCAGGAGCTCGGTGGCCGGCAACGTGTTCCTGCGCGGTCCGTCATTCGGCCGCGACACCAGGCCGGTGTTCGTGCGCACCAACACCGCGTACTCGCTGGTCATCGGCAGCCGCGTGTACACCAACGACAACTACGCGCCGTCGAGTGGCAGCGCCCTGGTCATGCTCACGGGCGGTGACGTACTGGCCAGCCTCCTGCAGTCGGTAACCATCCCGGTCTGGAACAGCGGGCTCACCGCGCGCCGCACCGCGGGTAATGCCGTGTATGACCGCGTGCTCAAGTTCGCAGGGGCGCGGCCCACCGATCGCGATTCGGTCGACAAGCGCATCGTGCTCAATGTGAAGAACCGCAATGGCCAGATCATCAATTGCGTGTCAGCAAACGGCTCGTCGCGGTGCGCCAAGAATGCCGGGGGTTGGCCCTCGCTCGCACAGAATCGGCGCACGCTGACTTTGCCCGCGAACCACAACCGCATCGCGACGAACGGCTATTCCAACCTCGAGAACTGGCTGCATTCGATGGATCAGACGCTGGCTGGCGTCGTGCAGTCCGGCAGTCCAACCTCTCCGCCGGCGTTGTCGGTGCGCTGAACTCGCGACGCGGGACATTGCGGTCACGTGTAATCGTTCGGCCGATAGAGTGTAGGGAACAAGGCTGGCGTCGCAAACGTCAGCCTTTTTCTATTCTGGCGCTGTCACAGGGTAGTGCGCCGCGGTATGAGCTCAGAATACCAACACCAGATCAGTCAACCGATCATCTTCAAGCGCGGCATGTCGCTGGCCGCGCCTGTGCTGCTGTGGCTCATGGATGCATTGCCGGCGGTGCTCGCAGGCGTGATGTTCTATCCGCTCACGCGTCTCTATGACGTGGAGTTCGACAAGCCTTTCCTCGTGCTGTCGATCGTCGCCGCCACCTTCACGCTCGCCGTCATCCCTTCGCGCAATTCCAGCTCGCAGATCGTTGCCGGCAGGCTCGAGCTCGCCACCAATCTGCTGCTCCGCTGGGCCGTGCTGGTTGCCGCGCTGCTGGCGCTCGGTTACGTCACGAAGTTTTCCGAAGACTTTTCGCGCCGGGTCATCGTCACCTGGGTGCTGGTGACGCCGATCCTGCTCGTCATGCTGTCGCTGCTGCTGCAGGGTGTGACCCGCGCGCTGCTGCGAGACGCCGCACAGGCACGCCGCGCCGTGGTGGTCGGCTGCACCACTGCCAGCATGGAGCTCACCAAGCGGCTCAAGCTGCATGTGGAGCTCGGCATCTCCGTCGCCGGCTTCTTCGACGATCGTGGCAGCGACCGTCTCGGATGCTCCGAGCACGCGCAGCTGCTCGGCCGCTTCCAGGACGTGGCGGCGTTCGTCAACGGGCGCAACATCGACATGATCTTCATCGCCATCCCCCCGGGCCAGGTGGCTCGTGTGCGCGACCTCGTGCACGAGCTGGGCGATACCACCGCATCCATCTACTTCCTGCCAGACGTCTCCGGTTTCGACATGATCCAGCAGCGCGCCAGCGAAATCTTAGGTCTGCCGGTGGTGGCGATGTGCGAGACACCGTTCCACGGTTATCGGGGGCTGGTAAAGCGGCTCATGGACGTGAGCATCGCCAGTGCCGCGATGGTGCTGCTGTCGCCGTTGTTGTTAGGCATCGCGATCGCGGTCAAGCGCGGCTCACCGGGCCCGGTGCTGTTCCGCCAGCGTAGATACGGCCTCGATGGCCACGAAATCAACGTATTCAAATTCCGCACGATGACGGTGTGCGAAAACGGCGCGCACGTGACGCAGGCGGCGCGAAATGACACACGCGTGACGCCGCTCGGCAAGCACTTGCGCCGCTGGTCGCTCGACGAGTTGCCGCAGCTAATTAACGTATTGCAGGGAACGATGAGCATCGTAGGACCGCGCCCACACGCGGTGGCCCATAACGAGGAGTACCGCAAGCTCATCAAACGGTACATGGTGCGCCACAAGGTTCTGCCGGGTATCACAGGACTCGCGCAGGTGCGCGGATGCCGCGGCGAGACCGCCCGAGTGGAGCTGATGGAGGCGCGCGTGCTGTTCGATCTGGAATATATGCGTCGGTGGTCGCCGATGCTCGATATCGAAATCATTTTGGCGACCGCAATGGCAGTGATCCGGACGGACCGTGCGTACTGACAAGATGTCGAAACACGAGGGCTTCGCAACAACTGCATACCTGCCACCCGGACGAGCCTGAAACATGCCGACGATTCTCGGAATTGCCGCGCTTTTCCTGCTGGCGACGGATGCGCTCAACTTAGACCTGAGCCTCCTGCCGGGTTTGTCGGCCAAGAACCTGCTCATTTATTGCATCGCCGTGGCGCTGGCGCTGCGCATGGTGGTAGGTCGCCAGTCGGTGACGGCGATGGGGCAGATGCAAGGCGCGTTCATCGTGATGATCGCCTACGCCATCGTCACCTGGTTGGTTGCGGCGCTGCTCATCCACTATCCTCACTACGACCTGGTCGCGAGCGGCATCAAGCTCAAGAGCGGCCTGATCGACCACTACATCTTTTTCCTCGTGTTCCTGTTCGGCGTGCGGACGGCAGACGATGCGATGAAGGTGATCAAGGGTCTGCTGCTCGGCTCGGTGCTGGCCAATCTGGTCACGGTTCTCGACGCCACCGGAGTGATGAGCCTCGGCTTCCGCATCCGAGACGACGGCCGCACCTCCGGTGCGATCGGTGAATCCAATCAGTACGCCGCGTTCATCGTGCTGTTCCTGCCGGCGACCGTGGCGGCCGCGGTGGCGGCTCACGGCCTGCGGCGGCTGTTCTGGTTCGGCGCCGCGCTCGTCGGCGCGATGACGCTGGTCATGACGGCGTCGCGCGGTGGATTCGTGGGGCTCGCGATGTGTTGCGCGGTGGGCGCCTACCTGTACCGCCACCTCGTTTCATACAGCCGCGTCTCCGGATGGGTGTTCGGCTCGCTCATCCTGCTCGTGCTGGTGGTCACCTTCTCGCCCTATGGGAACCTGCTCGCCGAGCGCATGGGCGGCACGGGCTCGATCGACGCCAGCACCGCCTCTTCGGGCCGCAGCGACATCTGGGCGACCGCGCTGGCGGCGATGTTCGCCAATCCCATCACCTTCATCACCGGGTACGGCTGGGACGTGTACTGGTCGATGCCATTCCAGTTCTCGCCGCACAATCACTATCTGGCGCTGTGGTTCAACCTCGGGCTCATCGGGCTTATCTTCGGCACCTATCTACTGTTCACCGCCATCGGACGCGCGCGCCGTGCCAGCCTGCGCGCGGCGCCGCCGCTGCGTGGGCAGCTGATCGCGTTCGTGCTCGGAACCGTGGGTGTCGCCACCGCGGTGTTCTTCGTCGATCTGCACACGCCGTGGTACTACTTCTGGATTTACGCCGGCCTCGTCATGCGCCTGGTGCTGTGCGTGGAGCGCAGCCCGGTGACAGTGCCGGCCGCGGACACGGCGGCCGATCAGGCGCGCATGCGAGGACCGCGGCCGCGACGCGACCTCTACGGCTGGGCGATCCCGGAGGAGCGCACATGAGCGCCCGCCGCATCTGCATCGTCGGCCTCGATTCCTACGGCATGTTGTCCGGCGAGGACAATCCGAAGTACATCGGCGGTGAAGCCATCCAGCACGTGCTGCTGGCGCGCGCCTGGCGCGATCTCGGCCACGACGTGTCGATGATCGTGCACGACGAGGGCCAGGGCGAGCGGCGCGAGGTCGACGGCATCACGGCCATCGCCGCGCACACTCGTCACGGCGGCGTGCGAGGCCTGCGCTTCTTTCACCCGCGCGCCACGCGATTGTTGTCGGCGATGATGGCTGCCGACGCCGACATCTACTATCAGTCTCCCGCCGGGGCCTACACCGGCATCACCGCGTGGTTCTGCCGCGCCACCGGGCGCCGTTTCGTCTTCCGCATCGCTTCCGACAGCGACTGCGAGAAGGAACATGGCCGCATCCAGTTCTGGCGGGATCGCCGGCTGTTCAGCTACGGCATGCGGCGCGCCGATGTGATCGCCGCGCAGACCGAGTCCCAGGCGCAGCTGCTGCGTGACAACCATGGCCTTTCGAGCACTGTCGTCAACATGATGGTCGAACCGCCGCGCCCAGACACGAACGTCTCCAAGGACATCGACGTGTTGTGGGTCAGCAACCTGCGCGCGTTGAAACGTCCCGAGCTCGCGCTCGAGCTTGCCAGGCAGCTGCCGCAGGTCAATTTCACGCTCGCTGGTGGACCGATGCCGGGCGGAGAGGTCTATTACGAAGACGTGCAGGCGGCTGCCGCCCGGCTGCCCAACGTGACCATGCTCGGTGCGGTGCGTTACGCCGAGGTCGGCGCGTTGTTCGATCGCGCCAAGGTGTTCCTCAACACCTCGAGCATCGAAGGTTTTCCGAACACCTTCCTGCAGGCCTGGATTCGCGGCGTACCCGTGGTTTCGTTCTTCGACCCCGATGCGCTGATCCGCCGTATGTCGCTCGGCCGTGTCGCAACCTCGGTGGATGAGATGCGTGAAGCCATCCGCGGCCTGCTCGAGTTCGATGTCGACCTCAAGCTCATCGGGCGGCGTGCGCGCGAGTTCGCGATGCGGGAATACACGAGCGGCGTGGCCGCGCGTTATCTCGAACTACTCGACCGCAGTTCAGCGCCAATGCGCCTCGGGACACCGCAAGGAGCCAATCCACCATGACCATTCCGACGTGCATCGACGATCCGATCAACGACCGCCTGACCGCGGCGCCCCGGCAGTCGAGCCTCGCCGGCGCGCAGCCCAGCGACGTGATGTTCGTCCTCAGCAGCCTCGCGGTCGGCGGATCGGAGCGCAAGATCACGCGCATGGCGAACCGCCTGCGCGAAGAGGGCGTGCAGGTGAGCATCGCGTGCCTCAATGGCCCATACACCATCGAGTCCACCGTGCGGCGCGATGTGCCGCTGCGCAAACTCGAACGTCGCGGCAAGTTTTCCTTCGCCGCCGTGTGGCGCCTGCGAAAGCTCATCCTGCAGGACCGCCCGGCGACCGTCATCGCCGTCAACCTCTACCAGGCGCTCTACGTTGCCTGCGCCACGTCGCTGCTGTCGCATCGCCCGCGAACCGTGGCGCTGGTGAATACCTCGACGTTCCGCGGCCGGCGCCTGCTGAAGCGCATCTATCAATTCGTGCTCGGTCGTTTCGATCAAACCGTGCATGGCTCGCAGGCCCAGCGCGACTTCTGGCTGAAAGCCGACCGCCGTGCGCACGACAACTCTTCGGTCATCTACAACGGCGTGGATTCCGCGCACTTCGAGCCCGTGGTGGCGCACGAAGAGGCCAAGAGATTGCGCGCCAGGCTGGGCGTTGGTGCGGAGTCGCTGCTCATCGGCACCGTGGGACGCATGCGTCCCGAGAAGAATCAGGAAGTGCTGCTCACCACTTTGCGGCGCCTGCGCGTCGCACGCGTCGACGCGCACCTGGTGTTCGGCGGCGATGGGCCGCTGCGCGAGTTCCTCGAGCGCAGAGCGCGCGAGCTCGAGATCGCGGATCGTGTGTCGTTCATCGGCGAGCTCGAAGATGTGCGCCCGGTGCTCACGGCGCTCGATGTGTTCGTGCTGCCATCCACGGCGGTCGAATCTTTTTCCAATGCCGCGCTCGAAGCCATGGCCATCGGCCGCCCGGTGATCCTCAGCGACATTGGTGGTGCGCGCGAAATGATCGATGACGGCGTGGAAGGCTACGTCGTCTCGGCCACCGAGCTGGCTGCGCGGTTGCCGGCGCTGATCGCCGCCTTGTATGCCGATCGTCGCAAGCGCCTGCAAATGGGCCAGGCTGCGCGCCGCCGTGCGGAAACACGTTTCTCGGTGGCAGCGATGGTGGCCGCGTACCGTGCCCTGCTTGGCGGAGAATCCGCATGACACCCGAGCCGGTGCCATTGACGCTCACTACGCCGCCGCCGATGCCGCCCGCTGCGGCGGCTGCACCATCTGCGCCGGCTGCGGCGAGCGCTGCGGCGAGCGCTGCGGCGAGCGCTGCGGTGCGCGCCGTGGCGCCCACGCGCCGAGTGAAGGTGTTGCAGGTCGGTCCGGCGCTCAACGTGCGCGGCGGCATCACGACCGTCGAGCAGCACATCAGCGACTACCTCGCGCCGTACGTCTCGATGCGCCACATCGCAACCATGGAGCACGGCTCCATGCTGGCACGTGCCGCGATCTTCGCGCGGGCCGTGCGGAGCCTGCGCAGTGCGCTCGCCAGTATCGAGCCTTGCGTGGTGCACATTCATTTCGCCTCGAGTGGCAGCACGTTGCGCAAGATGATCCTGGCGCGCATGGTGACGCGCGCCGGCCGGCCGCTGGTGCTGCATGCCCATGGCGGCTACTTCGACCAGTTTCACCGCCGTCTGCCGCCTGTCGTGCGCCGTGCTGTCAATGCCACCCTGCAACGCGCCAATGTATTGATCGCGCTCTCGTCGCGCTGGCGTGACTTCTATGTGAATGAATGCGAGCTGTCGCCGTCGCAGGTGGCGGTGTTGCCGAATCCGGTGCGCTGGAGTCCCGACGTGCCGGGCCGTACAGGAAGACGCCACGTGCAATTCCTGTTTCTCGGCCGGATGTGCGCCAAGAAGGGTACTTACGATCTCGTGAATGCATTTGCCGCACTGCCCGAGGCGCTGCGCGCGCGCGCGCGGCTGGTGCTCGCCGGCGATGGCGATCTCGCGGAGATCCGCAAGCTTGCGGCGCCATTGGGTGAGCAGGTGCGCGTGTTGTCGTGGGTCGGCAGCGGTGAACGTGAGCAGTTGCTCGCGCAGAGCGACGTCTTCGTGCTGCCTTCTTACAACGAGGGCGTGCCCATGTCGCTGCTCGAGGCCATGGCCTCCGGATTGCCCGCAATCGCGACGCCCGTGGGCGGAATCCCCGAGGTGATGAGTCACGGCGTCGAAGGGCTCATCGTCGAGCCCGGCCGCGTCTTTGATCTCAGCGCCGCCATGGCGCGGCTCGTGAACGACGATACCGAACGCATGGCCGCCGGCAGGCGTGCACACGAGCGTGCGCGCGCCTTCGATGTCCATGGTTATGCGCGCCGGCTCGCCGATGTCTATCTACGCATCGCGACCGTCAGCGATTTCCGGGAGATGGCATGAGCGCAGTGCAAGATTTCGCCGGCTTCATGAAGAAGCATGTGCTCGGCCAGAGTCTCATCCGGCGCAACCCCTTTTACTATGAGCGTTCGTCGAGCGTGCTCGAGCGAGGCGAAGCCGCCGACTACGACCGCCGGCGTGCATGGTCGGCGCGCCAGGTGCGCCAGACTCTGCAACTCGCGCAGCGCACCGAATACGGACGCTCCGTGAATGGCGGCGACGACCTCTCACAATGGCCGCTGCTCGAAAAGGAATGCCTGCGCCACGGGCTCAAGGCGTTCACCACCGGCTCCGACTGGCTGGCCGCGCCCGCCACGACCGGTGGCACCAGCGGCGTGCCCCTGCGCGTGTTGCGTTCGCTCGAAGCCATTGTCTTCGAGCAGGCGACCATCGACCGGGTGATCCAGTCGGTCGGCGCCGATGCCCGCATAGCGCGTACCGCGGTACTGCGTGGTGACAACCCGCGCGACATCGTGATCTCGCCCAATCCCGAGAGCGAGATCATCATGAACGGGCGCATGATGACCATGAGCGCCAACGCGGTGACCCACACCAGCGTCGAGCACATCGCCAACTCGCTGGAAACATTCGCGCCCGAGCTGTTGTGCGCATATCCGAGCGCACTCGAAACATTGGCGCGTTACCTGCACGAGAACGGGCGCCGGCTCAAGATCCCGTCGGTGGTCACCTCCTCGGAAGTCTTTCGCCGCGACGCCTGGTTGCTGGTGGAACAGGTGCTCGGCTGCCGCCTGGTCGACTACTACGGCCAGGCGGAGCGCATCGCCTTCGCGTCCGCCGACGCGCCCGGGAAATATCGCTTTCAACATGGATACTCGCGCGTCGAATTCATTCCATACGACGGTCAGCCGTTGCCGCGCGACAGCCAATTCCGCCTGTATGAAATCGTCGGCACATCGTTCTGGAACAACCTGCTGCCCATCGTGCGATACCGCACCGGCGACCTGGTGCGGCTGCCGGCGAGTTGGGGTGAACGCGAGCTCGAAGAGTTGTCGCTCGGCCTGCGCACCTTCGAAGGAGTGCTCGGCCGCCAGCAGGAGCTCATCGTGTGCCCCAACAGCATCCGCATCACCGGCATCGGCTGCGTGCCGCACGACGTCCACAACGTTCTGCGATTCCAGGTCGTGCAGGAGGATTTCGACTCGGCCCGCATCTTTGTCCTGCCCACCGAAAAGTTCTCCACCGCCGACGCGGAAACCCTGCTCGCGAATGCGCGCGCGCGCATTCCCGCCGAGGTGAATGTGACGGTGGAGATTGCCCGACGCCTGGAGCGCACGCCGCGCGGCAAGACGCCGCTCATCGTGCACCGGCCTCCCGTCCACGACGTGCTGCGCCGCCACGGCGTCGAGCCGCTGTTTACGCGTTGAACCATGCAGCAGCCCGGATGGTACATACAGCGACTGAAGGTCATGTCGGGCGCGGAAGTGGCCCACCGGCTCGCGCGCTCGCTGCGTTCGCTGTCACAGAAATTCGTCAGGCACGAGTTCCCGCCGCGTGACGAGGCGGCGCGCGACCTTCGATTCCTGCCGCCGTCCATCGCCATCGCACCGGAACATCTGACGGCCGCAGCGGAACGCGTTCTCGCCGGCAAGTACAGCTTCTTCGACCTCGTGGATTGCGAGCTCGGTGATCCGCCGCAGTGGAACCGCGATCCGCTGACACAGCGGGCCGCCGGTGCGCGCCGCGCCAGCGCCATCGACTATCGCGACGAGCGCGAGGTTGGGAACATCAAGTACCTGTGGGAACCGAACCGCCACCTGCACCTTCCGTTGCTGGCGCAGGCGCATGCACTCACCGGCGATCCGCGGTTCGCCGTCGCCATTCAGAGGCAGATCGACTCGTGGATCGAGCAGTGTCCCGAAGGCTGGGGCCCCAACTGGGTGAGTCCGCTCGAGCTCGGCATCCGGCTCATCAACTGGAGCATCACCTGGCAGCTGCTCGGTGGACTGCGCGCAAAAATATTCACCGGGCCCGATGGCGAGGCGTTCCGCGAGCGCTGGCTGAAGTCCATCTACCAGCAGACGCGCATGATCGCCGGGAATCTCTCGCGGTTTTCCTCGGCCAACAATCACCTGATCGGCGAGGCAGCCGGCGTTTACGTGGCGGCGTCCACCTGGCCGCTGTGGCCGCAGATGGCGGAGTGGGGCGAGCGCTGCCGCACGATTCTCGAAGAGGAGTGTCATCGTCAGAACGCGCCCGACGGTGGCAACCGCGAGCAGGCGTTCGCCTACCAGACCTTCGTGCTCGATTTCCTGTTGCTTGCCGGCCTTGCGGCGCGCGCGCGCGGCGAGGACTTCTCGCCGGTGTACTGGCGGCGAATCGAGGTGATGATCGATTTCCTCGCGTCGATGACCGACGTGGCCGGACGCCTGCCGATGATCGGCGATGCCGATGACGGATACGTGGTCAAACTGGCCGCGGAGCCGGGGTTTTCGCCGCACATGTCGCAGATCGCGACCGGCGCGGTGCTGTTCGGGCGCGCGGACCTCGCCGCGAAAGCGGGCGCACTCGACAGCAAGACCGCCACCTTGTTAGGCGTCGAAGCCGTGCGGCGCCTCGCACACCTGAAGCAACGCGGGCGCGCGGGCTTCCGGCCGCGACTGCAATTCGCCGAGTCCGGCTACTACCTGCTCGGCACCGCGTTCGGCACTCCGGATGAAGTGCGCATGCTGGTGGACGCGGGGCCGCTCGGATATCTGAGCATCGCCGCGCATGGCCATGCGGATGCGCTGTCGCTGGTGCTCAATGTCGGCGATCGCGAGATCCTCATCGATCCCGGCACGTATTCCTATCACACCGACCCGGCCTGGCGGCGCTACTTCCGCAGCACCCTGGCGCACAACACGGTGGGTATCGACGGCGAGGATCAGTCGGTTCAGGCCGGGAATTTCATGTGGACCCAGCATGCGCACGCGCGCTGCATCGAATTCGAGGCCGGCAACGAGCGGCAGCGCTTCATGGGGGAACATTACGGCTATCAGCGCCTCGAAGACCCGGTGGTCCACCGCCGGGAAATTGTCTTCGATTCGCGACGCCAGCTCTTCGAGCTCACGGACATGATCCGCTGCGAGCGCGAGCATCGCGTGCGGCGCGCCTGGCACTTTGCCGAAGGCTGCGAGGTCGAGCGCGTCGGTTCCGGACTGCGCGTGACCGCCGGACTCGCCCACGTGCTCATCGAGCCCCGCGAAGAGCTCGAGAGCGTGCAGGTGCACCGAGGCGGCAGTGCGGAGCAGGGCGGGTGGATCTCGCGCAGCTTTGGAGCCAAGGTGCCGTGCACCACGGTGCACTGGAGCTCCCGCGTCACCGGTGTCACGGTGCTGCGCACCCGCATCACCTACTCGAGGCTGCGCGCCATTGGCCTCTGAACCCGCCATCTCCGAAGTCGAACATCACCAGGTCGTGACGGCCGATGTGCCGAGCGGCGAGCGCACGCATGCGTTGCGGCACGACGACTGTTTCGGTCTGTTCAACGAGATCGGCGACATCGACGCCGAGACTCGCAGTGAAGCGGGCCTCTATCGCGGCGGCGTACGCCACCTCTCGCGCCTCACACTGACCATCGCCGGCCTGCGCCCCTTGCTGCTGGCGGCCACGCCGCGTGAAGACAATGTACTGCTGACGATGAACCTCACCAATCCGGACGTGCGCGGCGAGAACGGATCCATCATGTTGCCGCGCGGGACCTTGCACATCACGCGCTCGCGCTTCATCTGGTCCGGTGTGTGCCACGAGATGATCCGCGTGCGCAATTTCGCGCTGAGCACGGTGGCGGTGGAACTCGTGGTGCGCTTCGGTTCCGACTTCGAAAACATCGTCGACGTGCGCGCACAACGCCGCGTCGATGCAGCGCGTGCACGCTTCGAACGCGTGGAACGCGACAGCGTCACGCAGGGGTGCCTCGGCGCGGACGAAGTGGTACGTGAAACCGTCGTCGACTGTCACACCGCGCCGGATGCCATCTCTTCGGACAGCCTGCGGTACCGCTTGCAGATCGGCAGCCGCGGCGAAAAGACCATCGCCGTCGCCATCGGGTGCCGCACGGCCAAACAACCCGTGCAGATCTCCACATACACGCGCTCACTGGCCGCCGCCGAAGAGCTGGCGCGGACCGAGGGCCGCCCGCAATGCCAGGTGCAAGCCTCCGATGCGCCGTTCAACAGCTGGCTCTCACGGTCCGCCGCCGATCTCGGCATGATGCTCACCGCCACGCCGCAAGGCCGCGTTCCGGCGGCGGGTCTGCCCTGGCTCGATGCCATCTACGGCCGCGACGCCATCATCACCGCACTGCAGACGTTGTGGTTGTGGCCGGACATCGCGCGCCATGTGCTGCTATATCTCGCGGCCACGCAATGTGCAGACGGCTCCGGCGGCAATGGCGCCGAGACCGGCAGGATACTCAACGAGGCGCGCCCCGGGTTCGCGCCTAACTATCACGGAGTGGATACCACGCCATTGTTCGTGTTGCTGGCGGGCGCATACTTCACGCGTACCGGCGACATCGATTTCGTGACCGAGCTCTGGCCCGCCATCACCGCGGCTCTGCGCTGGATGGACGTGTACGGCGACACCGATGGGGATGGGTTCGCGGAAACCCGCCCCCGCGGTGCGACCCCGGGCCATCATGGCTGGAAGACCTCGGCGGACGCCATATTCCACGCCGACGGCCGCGTGGCGGTGGGGCCGCTGGCGTTGTGCGAAGTGCAGGGGTACGTGTACGGCGCAAGGCTTGGCGCGGCGCGTATCGCACGGTCGCTCGGCGAAATGCCACGCGCCATAGCGCTGGTCGAAGCGGCGCAGGCGCTGCAGGCGCGATTCAACACCGCGTTCTGGTGCGCCGATATCCAGACATTCGCGCTCGCACTCGACGGTGACAAGCAACCGTGCCGCGTGCGCACTTCGAACCCCGGCCATTGCCTGTACACGGGTATCGCGCATGCCGATCGCGCGCGCGAGGTCATCGCCGGCCTCGGTGACGAGCATTTCTTCTCCGGCTGGGGCGTCCGTTCGGTGGCCGAGAACGAGCTGCGCTTCAACCCGATGTCGTATCACAACGGCTCGATCTGGCCGCACGACAACGCGCTGCTGGCGGCCGGTGCGGCACGTTACGACGACAAGGCCTTCGCACTGCGCATTTTGAATGGCCAGTTCGAAGCGGCGCGCCACTTCGACCAGCAGCGCCTGCCGGAGCTGTTCTGCGGGTTCAAGCGGCGTGGTCGCGAGGCGCCGCTCAAGTTTCCCGTGGCGTGTGCGCCGCAGTCCGGGTCGGCCGGTGCAACGTTCCTGATGCTGCAGAGTGTCCTCGGAATCGGCATCGATGCGCTCGACCGGCAGATCGTGCTCTCGCATCCGGCGGTGCCGGATGATTTCAACGAAATCATCGTGAAGAACCTCGAGGTGAGGGAGGCCTCGGTGGATTTCACGGTGAGGCGACATGCAGGATCGGTGAGTGTGAGCGTGGAAAGACGCGAGGGGAAGGTAGACCTGGTGATTCGCAGCTGACCTGCTCGCACTGGACGCAAGCCGTCCGGTTGCCCAAGATGCGCTGCCTATGCGTACTCACATCCTGTTAGCCACCATTGCCGCGCTGTTCCTCTCGGGCACGGTGCAGGCGCAATCACCGGTTGTGCTCACACCCGGGCACTTTCGTGCCCACGTCGAATTCCTCGCCGACGACCTGCTCGAAGGCCGGGACACCGGCACCCGGGGTCATGAGATCGCCGCCCGTTATGTCGCGAGCCAGTTCCAGGGGTTCGGCCTCACGCCCGGCGGCGACAACAGCAGCTGGTATCAGCGCGTCCCGCTGCAGCAGACCAATCGCGGAGCGCGGCGCGGTGCCGTCACCATCGTTGGACCCCAGGGTGAACAGCGATTCGAGCACGCCACCGAGGCGATGGTCCGCGTCAATGGCCGCGAGCCAAAGCAGGATGTTGCGGCGGCCCTGGTCTTCGTCGGTTACGGAGTCGAGGACCGGCTGCTGGGCCTCAACGATTACCGCGGTCTCAACGTGAAGGGCAAGATCGTGGTGGCGCTGCGCGGCTTTCCAAAAGGAATGCCCAGCGAAGAAGGCGCGCATCTCGCCGCAACCAAGTCCGAGGCGGCGCAACGGCACGGAGCGATCGGCTTCGTGACGGTCGATACGATCCAGTCCGCGAAGGCAGTGCCATGGGAACGCATCCTGAGATATGCCGACGATCCGGACTACGGGTGGGTTGGTGCGGATGGCCTCGTCCACGAGGACGCGCCGGAAATCCGCGTGGGCGCCTTGCTGCATGGACCGGCGGCCGAGGCGTTGTTCGCCGGTAGCGCGCGAACTCTCGCGGACGTTCGCGCCGAGGCCGACAGGCCCAAGACCCAGCCGCGAGGCTTCGCGCTCAAGACGCGCGTACGCATCGAGACTGAAAGCTCTGCACAGCGGGTCAGCAGTCCCAACGTCATCGCGATTCTGCGCGGCACCGATGCTGCGCTGTCGAGTCAGTATGTCGTCCTGTTGGCGCATCTGGATCACCTCGGTGTCGAGCAGCCCGCGGCAGCTGATCCCGCCGACAAGGATCGCATCCGCAACGGCGCACTCGACAACGCTGCCGGTATCGCAACGATGCTCGAGGTCGCACGCGCCGCCGCCTCGTCGCCCACGAGGCCGCGACGTTCGTTGTTGTTCCTGGCCACCACTGGCGAGGAGAAAGGGCTGCTGGGCGCCGACTACTTCGCGCGCCATCCAACGGTTCCCATTGGTCAGATCGTCGGTGCGGTCGGCCTCGACATGCCACTGCTGCTGTATCCGTTCACCGATGTCATCGCTTTCGGCGCCAACCATTCATCGTTCGGCAAACTGGTGGCGGGCGCCGTGGCGCCAATGCAGATCCAGCTCGCGCCAGATCCCATGCCGGAGCAGGGCGTGTTCGCGCGCTCGGATCACTACCCGTTCGTGAAGAAGGGTGTGCCAGCCGTCTTCCTCGTTACCGGGCATGCCAATGGCGGCGAGAAAATCTGGCGTGAATTCCTGGGCGGTGCGTATCACAGCGCCAACGACGACCTTACGCAGAAAATCGACTGGGAAGCGGGCAGACGTTTCGCCGAGGCCAACTACCGCATCATGCGGGCGATGGCCGATGCCGATACGCCGCCGTTGTGGCTCGAGGGGGACTTTTTCGGAGATACGTTCGCGCCGAAGGGGGCCAGGGCAAAAAAGTGATCCGGTGAAAATGGCGGCGGAACTTCACGCGGATGTTCTGTTCAATGAAGGGCGGAACCAACGGGAGTGACGCACGATCCGCGTGTCCCAGACTCCCGCGATGTCAGTTCCCTCCTACGTCAGAGCGCGGTGCACTCCCGCAAGCGTGAGATTTAGACTCTGACGCACCTCGTAGGCACCCCCGGGCATTCCATGGAAATCTCCGCACGCGCACGCAGTGCGACAGCGCGCCGCCGCTCGCCTACCGTCGCCAAAACAAAGGTTGGCGTCGGCAACGGCGGTAATGGTCACGCGCCTGCTCGCGAGTTCGATCTCAAGAAGTTGCTGCGGGCGCTGCAGGCAGTGCGCGATGGTGATTTCAGTGTGCGCCTCGCGCCGGACCAGACAGGCCTCGGTGGCAAAATCGCCGACACATTCAATGAGATGGTGAGCGCTAACCAGCGTATGGCCTCGGAGCTCGAACGCGCCGGACAAATGGTGGGCAAGGAAGGCAAGACGCGCATACGCGTCGCGAGCGAGCGGCGCACCGGCGCATGGGGCGAGATGGAGTCGTCCGTCAACACGCTCATCGACGATCTGCTGTGGCCGACCGCGGAAGTGACCCGCACCATTACCGCCGTCGCGAAGGGCGACCTCACGCAAAGCATGCGCCTCGAAGCCGACGGGCGTCCTCTTAAGGGCGAGTTCCTGCGATCGGCAAATGTGGTCAACGAAATGATCACCCAGATGGGCGTGTTCACGTCCGAAGTGACGCGCGTGGCGCGCGAAGTGGGTACGGAAGGAAAGTTAGGCGGCCAGGCGCAGGTGCTGGGCGCGAGCGGCGTGTGGAAAGACCTCACCGACAACGTGAATTCCATGGCCGCGAATCTGACCGGCCAGGTACGCAACATTTCGGAAGTCACCATCGCCGTGGCGAATGGTGACTTGTCGCGCAAGATCTCGGTGGACGTGCGTGGCGAAATCCTGCAGCTCAAGGAAGCCATCAACACGATGGTCGACCAGTTGCGATCGTTCGCCTCGGAAGTGACGCGCGTGGCGCGCGAAGTGGGTACGGAAGGAAAGTTGGGCGGACAGGCCATCGTGCCCGGCATCGCCGGTACCTGGAAGGATCTCACCGATAACGTCAATTCGATGGCCGGAAATCTCACCGGCCAGGTGCGCAACATCGCCGAGGTGACGACCGCGGTCGCCAACGGCGACCTGTCCCGAAAAATCACCGTCGACGTGCGCGGCGAAATCCTGCAGCTCAAAGAGACCATCAACACGATGGTGGATCAGCTGCGATCGTTCGCCTCGGAAGTGACGCGCGTGGCGCGCGAAGTGGGTACCGAAGGAAAGTTAGGCGGCCAGGCCATCGTGCCCGGCATCGCCGGCACCTGGAAGGATCTGACCGACAACGTGAATTCGATGGCGTCCAACCTGACCGGCCAGGTGCGCAACATCTCCGAAGTGACCATCGCCGTGGCGAGCGGTGACTTGTCGCGCAAGATCACGGTGGACGTTCGCGGCGAAATCCTGCAGCTCAAAGAGACCATCAACACGATGGTGGACCAGCTGCGATCGTTCGCCTCGGAAGTGACGCGCGTGGCGCGCGAAGTGGGTACGGAAGGAAAGTTGGGCGGCCAGGCCATCGTGCCCGGCATCGCCGGTACCTGGAAGGATCTCACCGACAACGTCAATTCCATGGCCGGAAATCTCACCGGCCAGGTGCGCAACATCGCCGAGGTGACGACCGCGGTCGCCAACGGCGACCTGTCCCGAAAAATCACCGTCGACGTGCGCGGCGAAATCCTGCAGCTGAAAGAGGCCATCAACACGATGGTGGAACAGCTGCGTTCCTTCGCCTCGGAAGTCACGCGCGTGGCGCGCGAAGTGGGCACCGACGGCAAGTTGGGTGGCCAGGCGGAAGTGACCGGCGTGTCGGGCGTGTGGAAGGAGCTCACTGACAACGTGAACTCCATGGCCACCAACCTCACCAACCAGGTGCGCAACATCGCCGAGGTGACCACTGCCGTGGCGCGCGGCGATTTGAGCCGCAAGATCACCGTGGACGTGCGCGGCGAAATCCTGCTGCTCAAGGAAACCATCAACACGATGGTCGACCAGCTCAATGGCTTCGCTGCCGAAGTGACCCGCGTGGCCCGCGAAGTGGGTACGGAGGGCAAGCTCGGTGGTCAGGCGACCGTGACCGGTGTGGCCGGCACGTGGAAGGATCTCACCGACTCGGTGAACGCCATGGCCACGAATCTCACCGGCCAGGTGCGCAACATCGCCGAGGTGACCACGGCCGTGGCGCGCGGTGATTTGTCGCGCAAGATCACGGTGGACGTGCGCGGTGAAATTCTCGAGCTCAAGGAAACCATCAACACCATGGTGGACCAGCTCAATTCGTTTGCCGCCGAAGTGACACGCGTGGCGCGCGAAGTGGGTACCGAAGGCAAACTTGGTGGCCAGGCGAACGTGAAAGACGTCTCTGGCGTCTGGAAAGATCTGACTGAAAACGTCAATGTGATGGCGAACAACCTGACGGAACAGGTGCGCGGCATCGTGAAAGTGGTGACCGCGGTCGCCAATGGCGACCTTCGCCAGCGACTCACCGTCGAATCCAAGGGCGAGGTGGCGGCGCTCGGCGAAACCATCAACTCCATGACCGGTACGCTCGCGATCTTCGCCGACCAAGTGACGTCCGTGGCGCGCGAGGTGGGTGTGGAAGGCCGCCTCGGTGGCCAGGCGCACGTGGCCGGCGCATCCGGCACGTGGAAAGATCTCGTCGCCAACGTGAACATGCTGGCGGCCAATCTCACTACCCAGGTGCGTGCCATCGCCGAGGTTGCCACCGCGGTGACCAAGGGCGATCTGACCCGTTCCATTCAGGTGGAAGCGCGCGGTGAAGTGTCCGAGCTCAAGGACAACATCAACGCGATGATCCACAACCTGCGTCACACGACGGATCGCAATACCGAGCAGGACTGGCTCAAGACCAACCTCGCCAAGTTCAGCCGCATGATGCAGGGCCAGCGCGATCTGGTGACGCTCGGCGAGACACTGCTCGCCGAATTCGCGCCGCTCGTGAATGCGCACCAGGGCGTCATCTACATCGTCGATTACGAAGAGGGTCAGCGATACCTCAAGCAGCTGGCCGGTTATGCCGACCTGCGCGATTCCGCCGATCCGCGCCGATATCGATTCGGCGAAGGCTTCGTCGGTGAATGCGCGGTACAGCGCCAGCGATTGCTGCTGGCGCGCATTCCGCCCGACACGGTGCGCCTGAGCAGTGGGCTCGTCGACGCGCAGCCGCGCAATGTCATCGTGCTGCCGGTGCTCTACGAAGGCGAAATCAAGGCGGTCATCGAGCTCGCCTCATTGTACGAATTCACCGCCTCGCACCTGGCGTTCCTCGAACAGCTCACCGGCTCCATCGGCGTGGTGCTCAACACCATCGAAGCGACCATGCGCACAGAAGGCTTGCTCAAGCAGTCCCAGGAGCTCGCCGGCGAATTGCAGACGCAGCAGGTGGAGCTGCAGCAGACCAACGAGGAGATGGCCACCAAGGCGCGGCTGCTCGCCGAACAGAACGCGGAAGTGGAGCGCAAGAACCAGGAAATCGAGCAGGCCCGCAAGGCGCTCGAAGAAAAGGCGGCCGAGCTCGCACTCACGTCGCGCTACAAGACCGAGTTCCTCGCCAACATGTCGCACGAGCTGCGCACGCCGCTCAACAGCATTCTGATCCTCGGTCAGCAGCTCTCGGAGAATCCGGAGAACAACCTGTCCGGACGCCAGGTGGAATTCGCCAAGACCATCCATGCCGCCGGCACCGACCTGCTGAATCTCATCAGCGACATCCTCGACCTGTCGAAGATCGAATCGGGCACGGTCACCGTGGAGAGCGAAGAGCTCGCCTTCTCGCAGCTGCGCGAAACCATCGAGCGCAACTTCCGTCACGAGGCCGAATCGCGCCATCTCACCTTCACCACCGACTTCGATCCGCGACTCGGCCGCAACATGGTGACCGACGCCAAGCGCCTCATGCAGATCGTGAAAAACCTGCTGTCGAACGCCATGAAGTTCACGGCGCAGGGCAGCGTGCGGTTACACGTCGGCCCCGCGATGCTCGGCTGGAGCGCCGACCACCCGGTGCTCTCGCAGGCGCAGCACGTGGTCGAGTTCGCGGTCACGGATACCGGCATCGGCATTTCGCCCGAGAAACAACGCATCATCTTCGAGGCGTTCCAGCAGGCGGACGCCGGCACGGCGCGCAAATATGGTGGCACGGGTCTGGGGCTCGCCATCTCGCGAGAGCTCGCCCACCTGCTGGGCGGCGAGATCCGTCTCAAGAGCTCGCCCGGCGCGGGCAGCACGTTCACGCTCTATCTGCCCGTCACGTACCAGGGCGCCGCATACGGACGCGGCGCGTCATCCACGTTCGTCAAGCAGCCTTCATCGTCGCTGCCGGTGCCGCTGCCGGCGCCGCATGTCGAGCGCGTCGAAGACGATCGCGAATCCATCTCGGAAGGCGACAGCACGGTGCTCATCGTCGAGGACGAGCCGCGCTACGGACGGATGCTCGCCGAAGCGGCACGTGCCAAGGGCTTCAAGGTGCTGGTTGCCCAGAACGGCGCCGATGCGCTATCGCTGGCGCGCAAATACCAGCCGAGCGCCGTCACGCTGGACGTGTTCCTGCCCGACATGCTTGGCTGGACGGTGCTCAATCAGCTCAAGCACGACCCGGCGACGCGCCACATCCCCGTGCAGGTGCTGACCGTCGAAGAAGAACGTCAATACGGCCTCGAGCGCGGCGCGTTCTCGTTCATGACCAAGCCATCGAGCATCGAGGGCCTGCAATCGGTGTTCACGCGCATCCAGGAATTCATCATGCCGCGAGTGCGCGAGCTGCTGGTGGTCGAAGACGACTCCGCGGAGCAGATGAGCATCGCGGCCCTGATCGGCGCGTCGGACATCCGCATTTCCACCGCCGACAGCGGGGCGAGCGCGCTCGAGCTGCTGCGCGACAAGAAGTTCGACTGCGTGATCCTCGACCTGAAGCTTCCCGACGTTTCCGGATTCGAGCTGCTGACGCAGATCCAGCGCGACGAACGCTTGCGCGAGATCCCGATCGTGGTGTTCACCGGCCGTGAGCTCACGCACGACGAAGAGTCCGAGCTGCGCCAGCGCGCCAAGAGCATCGTGCTCAAGGGCGTGCAGAGTCCCGAGCGGCTGCTCGACGAGACGGCGTTGTTCCTGCATCGCAAGATCACCGATCTGCCGGAAGCCAAGCAGCGCATGATCGAGAAGCTGCACGACAGCGATGAGCCGCTGCGCGAGCGCAAGGTGATCGTGGTCGACGACGACGTGCGCAACATCTTCGCGCTCAACAGCCTGCTCGAGCGGCACGGCATGAATGTCATCACGGCCACCAACGGCCAGGACGCCATCAAGCTGCTCGATGAACATCCGGACGTGTCGCTGATCCTCACCGACGTCATGATGCCGGAAATGGATGGTTACGAAACCATGCGGCGAATCCGCGAGATTCCGGCGTTCCGCATGCTGCCCATCATTGCGCTGACGGCGAAGGCCATGAAAGGCGATCGCGAGAAATGCCTGCAGGCCGGTGCCTCCGACTACGTCGCCAAGCCGGTGAACACCCAGCAGTTGCTGTCACTCGTCCGCATGTGGTTGCAGCCATGAATGAACGTATTGCGAACGTCCTGATGGTGGACGACCAGCCGGCGCGCCTGCTGACTTATCGCGCCATTCTCGAGCCGCTGGGCCACAACCTGGTGGCGGTCAATTCCGGCCTCGAAGCGCTCGATGCGCTCATGAAGCAGGAATTCGCGGTGGTGCTGCTCGACGTCAAGATGCCCGGCATGGACGGCTTCGAGACCGCGGAGCTGATCCACGATCATCCGCGCTTCGAAACCATACCGATCATTTTCGTCACCGGCGTGCACGTCACGGAATTCGACCGGCTCAAGGGCTACAAGGCCGGTGCCATCGACTACGTGTACATCCCGGTCATACCGGAGATCCTGCGCAGCAAGGTTGCGGTGCTCGTGGAGCTGTACAGCAAGCGCCGCGAGCTGCAGGCCGTCAACAAGGAGCTGGCCGATTCCAACAAGCAGCTTGCCGACGCCAACTACTCACTCCAACTCGAGAAGACGCGCGAGCTCGAGGAGCTCAACGGCCACCTGCAACGCGCCAACGACGAGCTGTCGCATTCCAACCAGTCGCTCGAGAAGGAAATCCGTGAGCGCACGCGCGCCGAGAATCAGCTCAAGGATGCGGTGGTCAAGCGCGACGAGTTCCTGGCGATGCTGTCGCATGAGCTGCGCAATCCGCTGTCGCCGCTGCGCAATGCCTCGCACATGCTCATGCTGGGCGAGACGCAGGATCCGAAAATCGTCTGGTCGCGCGGTGTCATCGAGCGGCAGCTCAAGCACCTGATCCGCCTGGTCGACGACCTGCTCGACGTGTCGCGCATCGCGCGCGGCAAGATCGTACTGGTATCCGAGCGCGTGAGCGTGGGCGACATCGTCGCCGCGGCCATCGAGACCGTGCAGCCGCTTCTCGATCAGAAGAAGCAGCACCTGGAAGTGAAGGCGGACGACGCCGCACTCGACGTGCGTGGTGACCCGGTGAGGCTCTCGCAGGTGATCGGCAATCTGCTGCACAACGCCGCGAAGTACACCGGTGAGGGCGGCAGAATCGTGCTCGCCACGCGCGGCAACGACGGCAGGGCGGAAATCTGCGTGCGCGACAGTGGCATCGGCATTTCGCCCGACTCCATGCCGCGTATTTTCGAACTGTTCACGCAGATTCCGAGCGAACGGGTCAATACGAGTGGTGGTCTCGGCATCGGCCTGGCGCTGGTACGGGCCCTGGTCGAGCTGCATGGTGGTGAAATCGCGGCCGCCAGCGAGGGCATCGACCGGGGCAGCGAATTCACGGTGCGATTGCCGCTGTTCGTGGTGGCCGAACCCGCGCGCGACGTGGAACGCACCACGGTGAAGGCTGAACCAGTCGCGCAGGTGCGGCGCAATATTCTCATCGCCGATGACAACCAGGATGCGCTGGAAAGCCTGGCGCTCATGCTTCGACTGGAAGGACACGAGGTCCACTGCGCCTCGGACGGCGAGGAGGCTCTGGCACTGGCCGGTCTGAGGAAACCTGAGATCGTGGTGCTCGATGTCGGCATGCCGAAGCTCGACGGTTGCGAAGTAGCGAGACGGATTCGCGCCGAGAGCTGGGGCCGCGGCGCGGTGCTCGTGGCGCTCACGGGTTGGGGTCAGGATGTCGACCGGCGCCGATCGCGCGAAGCGGGCTTCGATATGCACCTGGTGAAGCCTGTCGACCCGGCCACCATCTGCGACATGCTCGTGACTTCGTAAGGCCTACGGCCACTAAGGAAAACGCCGCCGAAGCGGCGGCGTCCGTAAGTTTTCCGGAACATCTTCACAGTCCGCATTCGTCGGTGCATCCGCCGCGCTGCGCAATTGAACGTAACACCGGGTATCTTTGCCGCCACTGCTTGGGAGGCGGACACCATGGCGCTATACGCGTTCGACGGTACCTGGAACTCGGAAAAGGATGCGGGCGAGTACGACCGGAACACCAACGTGGTGCGGTTCAAGGATCTCTACACCGGGCCCAAATTCTTTTTCAAAGGCGTTGGCACCAAGCGCGGCGCCGTGGGCAAATTCTTCGGCGGCGCTTTCGGCGTCGGTGGCCGCGAGCGCATCGAAGACGCCAGCAAGGCCATGGCCAAACAGATTGCCGCCGGCGACCGCGATGTCGACATCGTGGGATTCAGTCGCGGCGCGGCGCTGGCGGTGCATTTCGCCAATGTGATCGCCGACGACGGAGTGCGCGTCAACGGCGTACTCGAAAAGCCGCCGGTGCGTTTCCTGGGCGTGTGGGACGTGGTCGCGGCTTTCGGCATTCCCTTCAATCTGGGGTTCAACTTCAATCGCATCAATCTCGGCTACAAGCTCGGTCTGTCCGCGGGCGTGAAAGCCTGCTATCACGCGCTGGCGCTCGATGAGGCGCGCCAGTCATTCCGGCCGACGCGCATGAAGGACGGCTGCGAGGTGTGGTTTCGCGGCGTGCATTCCGACGTCGGTGGCGGCAACGACAATCACGCGCTCAATGACATTACGCTGCGATGGATGCTGCGCAAGGCAATTGCCGGCGGTCTGCCCATGGCATCGCACTGCATCGCGACGAGCTGCGCGCGCGTCAACATCGACGGCAAGATCAGCGACAACTTCGATCCCATCCGCAATCGTGCACGCGAACCGAAGGCGGACGACCGATTCCATTACACGGTGGCATCGCGGCTCAGGCACGTGAACCCGCCGGACCCCTGCACGCGTGAAACCGAAATCCTGGAAGCGCAGATGTGGAAGGGCGCGTGAGCGAGGCCGAAGCCGGCGCCCGAGCCCAAGGCGGCGACGTCAGTGTTTTCGACGATTTTCTGCTGAAAGAGCGCCAGGCTCTCGACCTACCCTGCGCCAAGGCTGATCTCGCCGACCCTTGCGGCTCGGCGCTGGCGATTTCCGGCGGTGGCATCCGCTCCGCGTCTTTCGGTCTCGGTGTGATCCAGACCTTCCTCAACGAGAAGCCCGGCGATGCCGCCGCCGATTCCGACGACACCTGCTTCGACCGGTTCGACTACATGTCGACGGTTTCCGGTGGCGGCTACATCGGCGGCGCCGTGTCCTGGCTCAAAAAGCAGTTCGGCAAGGACTGGCGGTTGTATCTCGGCGCCCGGCATCTCGGAGCGCGCAGCGCCGAGTTTCGCGCCGACAAGAGCGAAGGCGTGGCAGGCAGCAGTTTTACCTGGCTCGACTTCTTCCGCCAGCACGGCAACTATCTACAGCCTTCCAGCATGTCGACCATGTCGCTTGTCGGTGTCGCCTTGCGCGGCATGTTGATCACACTGTCGGTCTATACGGCGATCCTGGCCGCCATTCTCTGGGCCATGCAGGTGGGCGGTGTGCTGCCGCCGCCGCAAGACGCGTCCGATTGGCAGGGACATCCGCAGCGCATCGAATCGTGGTTGCTGTTCCTCGGCCTGGTGGTTGCCGGGGCTTTCCTGTTGTTCGGCATCGCCAGCTGGTTAGGGAGCATTCCCACCAAGGCGGCGGTGTTCATTGGTGCGCTGCCGCCGATCCTGTTCGTGATCGCCAGCGTCTACCTGCTGCGTAGTCCTGATGGCAGTGTGGCCTTCAACAGCGACGGGTTGCACTGGCGGTGGCCCGTAGGCGTCGGTTTCCTCGTGGCCGCGGGCGCCTGCCTGATCCTGCTGTGGTGGGCCAAGGACGACTACGACCAGGCAAAAACCGGATCGCACGTGGTGCACAAGTGGCAGTACCGGATACGCATCGTCTATCAGCAGGTGCTTGGCCCCTTGCTCACCGGCCTCATCCTGGTGGTTGCCGTGTGGAGCGTGCCGCACGTCTACCGGCTCATCGACACCCAGCTCGGGGGTCTTCAGGCCGGCGTGTCGAGCTCGGTGCTCGGCGTGATCGGTGCTATCTACCAGTTCATCGTCGGACGCGACAAGAAGTCCACCTCGTCGACGTTCTCATCGCTGCGCATCCTCGTGACCGCCGTACTTCTGGTGTACGGCATCTTGCTGGTGGCGTACTGGGTGGTGCAGAAAACCATTGGGGTATCGCTGCCGCTGGCCGGTTTCAATCTTCCGCTGATGGCCATCGTGAGTTTTGCCGGGGTGTTCGCGGGCTTCATCGTCAATGCCAACTACATCGGCATCGGTCGCATGTATCGCGACCGCCTCATGGAGCTGTTCATGCCGGACCAGGAGGCCATCCGCGACAACCAGTGGAAGCGCGCCGGCAACGCCGATCAGTTCGACCTGGTCAAGCTGGTTGACGATGACGGCGCGCCGCAGCGGCCCATGCACCTGGTCAACTGCAACGTCGTCATGGTGGGCGCGCGCCAGGACAGGTTTCGCGGCCGTGGCGGCGACAGCTTCGTGCTGAGCCCGCGTTTCAGCGGCAGCAGCGCCACCGGCTGGATCGAGACCGCCAAGCTCGGCGATGGGCATTTCACGCTCGCGACCGCAGTGGCGTCTTCGGGTGCCGCTGCGAGTCCCCATGCCGGCGTGGCCGGACGCGGCATCACGCGGAATGCGCTGGTGTCGCTGTTGCTGTCGCTCACCAACGTGCGCCTCGGCTATTGGATCCGCAATCCGCGGGCCTCGGTCGAGCCCAAGGCCTGGCACAAGTGGTTTCCGCCGAACCTGCTCGCTCCCGGCATCCGCCAGGGACTGTTCGGCAGCGGCACCACCGAGAATGCGTTCTTCATCGAGCTCACCGACGGCGGCCACTTCGACAATACCGGGCTCTACGAGCTCATTCGCCGCCGCGTCAAGATCATCGTGCTGTCACAGGGCAGCCAGGATCTGGGCTATGCCATGGAGGATCTCGCCAACGCCATCCAGCGCGTACGCGTCGACTTCGGCGTGCACATCCGCTTCACCAGCGAGACCTATCCACTCGATGGCATGCGGCCGGCCGAGCTTGGTGCGATGGTCAAGCGCGGCTGGGCGCTCGGCACCATCAAATATCCGGGGACGGACAAGCAGGGCATCCTTCTATACCTGCAAGCCTCGCCGATTACCGGTATGAACGCCGACACGCTGTCGTACCTGCGCCGTAACGTCGACTTTCCGAATCAAACTACGGCCGATCAGTTCTTCGATGAGGAACAGCTCGAGGCCTACCGCGAGCTCGGCATGGCCATCGCGCAGACCGCGGTCAAGGCGTTGAAAGGCGAGCACGAACCGTGGGATGAGCCAATGACGGCGCTGCGAAAAACGTTCGGATGGTGACCTTCGGGCATTGAGGGCCGGGCGCGACTTGACCGTCAGAAGGCAACGCTCGCGGTCTCCTTCGATTTCACGACGACGGACTTCGAGGCGTTCTGCCGGCCCTTGATACGTACGGTGTGATTGCCGGCGGGCAGCAGTACCGCCTCGCCGCCGACGATGCCGCTCGCCAGCACTTGGCCCTGGGCATTCATCACTTCGAATCCCGGACGCAACGCCTCGGTCAGCGACTTGTCGAGACCGGCCGCGTCCTTGGCGTCGAAGAAAGCACCACCACCCGCATCCGACCAGCGCCGAAAGGTACCGGCCAACTGCTGATCATCGAGCGCGAAACCGACGATGCTCACGCGCGTGCCGATGCCGGCCTTGCGCAGGTTGGCGATCGCCGCGGCCGGATCGCCGCCGCAGGTCTCCTCGCCGTCGGTCACCAGCACGATGAGTTTCTCGCCAGTGACGCTCTTGAGATCGTCCGCTACTTTTTCGAGCGAGGCGCCGATGGGCGTCTTGGCGCCGTTCTTGGCCTGGAGCGAGGCGATGCGCTGAGCGACGGCGGCCGGATTCAACGGCCCCAGCGGCACATCGAGATCGGTCTGGCAGGAATCCACCTCGCGGCCGAAAACTCGGAAGGCGAAAGGTGTGCCCGGCGGAATGGTGGAAGCGGTGAGCTTGGTCAAGGTCTGTTTGGCGATGTCGATGCGCCGCACCGCGCCTAGCTTCTGCAGCATGCTACCCGAGGCGTCGAGAATGATTTCGATCGCGCCACCGGGGCGGGCACCCGGGGTCATGGTCACCGCGAGCTTGCCGGGTTGGCTTTTCGCAGGCGTCACCGCGATCGCGGCGCGCGCCAGCGTGAGATATTTCTCCGCGGTGGAATAGCGCAACTCGTAGTCGCCCGGCGCGAGCGGCGCGAGCAGGCTGCCGGGATTGTGTTGCGGCGTCGTATAGAAGTACGAGGAGCTGTATTCACCTTCGCGCGCGCCCTTGGGGACGATGGTCACGAAATTTCGCGCGTTGTCGGGACCTTTCCAGGTGACCTTGAACGTTTCGCCGGCGACCGATTGTGCGGGCCCGGCGATCGTGCCGGTGACGGCGACGACGGCGATTGGTGCGCGTGCCAGTGTGAGGTATCCCTGGCCGGTGGCGTAACGCAACTCGTAGCTGCCGGGCTCCTCGGGTGCCGTGAATTCGAGCGTATTTCCCTTGTCGGTGTAGACGTAGCGCTGGTAGGTCTTTTCTCGAGTGCCGGCCGTCACCAGGGTGACGAAGTCGCGGGGATTGTTGGGACCGGCCCAGCTCACCTTGAACTTGGCGCCTGCGGCCACTTGTGCCGGGGCGGTGACCGATGCGGTCACTTCACCGATGGTGATGGGTTGGCGCGCGATCACGGTGTCGCCGACGCCGAGGATGTAACGCACCTCGTAATCGCCGGGTTTCTCGGGCGCCGCGAGTTTCACCGGACTGCCTGAGCGCGAATACTTGTAGTCGAGATAGAGCCGGCCGCCGGGCGCGGTCTCGCCGATCGTGACGTAGTCCCGCTCGTGGTTGGGCCCGGTCCACTTCACTTCGAAGGTCGCGCCGGCGGCAACCGAGGCAGGTGCGCTCACCGTGGCTTCGGCGGCGGTGATCTTGATGGGCCTGGAGAGCATGGTCTTGTAGCCGTTCGACGCTTCGCAGATGCGCAGTTCGTAGTCTCCAGGAGCCGCGGGCATGGCGAGCTTGAGGTTGCCGGGCTTGACGTATACATAGACCAGGTAGCTGCCCTCGCGCGTGCCCTTGGGCACCACGGTGACGAACTCCCGGGGGTTGCCGGAGCCGGTGGCATGCAGCTCGATGGTCGAGCCGGCGGTGGCCGTGGGCGGAGCGGTGAGGCTCGGAGCTGCCACCGCGCCGCCGCCGGCCAGGACTAACAAGGCGAAGGTGATGGAACGCATGGTCTCAGGTCTCCAGGGAAGCGTGACGGCGACGGCAAGTGTAAGAGTTTCCCCGTTTCTTGTTGTTAGGACTTTCGCAAGGTGTTCCGGATCGATCCGCATGCGCAAGGGCGGCCGCGCGGGTCATGTGCTTTTTCGCGGCGCACCGGCCGGAGTATAGTGCCGCACCAATAGTGACAGGGAGGTGGGTCGCATGCCGAAGCCGGCCAAACGCGTATCGGAGGCGCGTCCGAAACAGGCGGTGTTCGCCGCCAGCATCAGGCAGTTTCCGCGGCGCCTGGTAGTGCTCACCGAAGGCGACTCCTGGTTCAGCTATCCGCTCAATTCCAACATCGCCGACTTCATCGAGATGATGAGCGATTTCTCGATACTGCGGCTTGAGCACAACGGCGATGAGGCGCGCGAAATCCTCAAGGCGGGCAGCGAGCAGCTCAAGAAGATCAAGTACTACCTGAAGAACTACCCAGTGGATGCGCTGTTGCTGAGTGCCGGAGGCAACGACCTGGTGTCGGGCGCGCTGCCGAAGGTGCTCGACAAGAAGACCAATGGCAATCCATGGCAGAGTGCCATCAAGCTCGCCACGCTAACTACCGTGCTCGATGACATCGTCGCATCGTATTCGCGCCTGCTCGATGCACGCGACGCGATTCGCCCCCGATGCCTGGTGGTGGCGCACAGCTATTGTTACTTCCAGCCCACCGGGCGCAAGGCCACCGGCCCGTTCGGGTTGCTCAAGTCGGGACCGTGGATGCGCCCCGTGCTGGTGGCAAAGGGCATCGATCCGGACACCGAAGGTCGTGAGCTGGCGCGCTACCTGGTCGATGAGCTCCATGCACGCCTCTCGGCGCTGGCCGCGGCACGGCCGCGCTTTGAGCTCGTCGACATGCGAGCCGCCCTGCCGGTGGACAACGTGCACTGGGCAGACGAGATTCATCCCAGCGGCACCGGATTTAGACGCCTCGCCGAGGACTGCTGGCGGCCGGTGCTCAAAGCGCAATTTCCCGGCAGAGGATTCGACTGATGCACGACGAACAATTGCGCCCGGTGCTCGATCGCCTGCTGGCCACGCGGCGTGCCAAGGTGGAGGACACACAGAGTGGCACGCGGCGCGGCCTGCGGGTGTTGTTCACCTGCCACTCCGGCAAGAACAAGCTGCTCGCGGCGCAGCTGTTCGCGCACGAGCTGTCGGTCGACCTGTTTCAGATCGATCTCCAGCGCATCGTCAGCAAGTACATAGGCGACACGGAGAAGAATCTCGACGCATTGTTCAAGGCCGCCGAGGAATCCGACGCCGTGTTGATGTTCGATGACACGGATCACCTGTTTGGGGGTGGCGAATCGTCGAGCGAAGAATCAGGCCGCTTCCCCAATCTGAATATCGCCCAGTTGAGGCAGCGCATCGAGGCCTACGATGGCGTCGTGTTGTTAGGCGCCGATGACCGTGCGCACATCGACCCCAAATTAGCGCGTCAATGTGACGAGGTCGTCGAGCTCTCCGACGACTGAAACACGGCGTTTGCGCGCCGGAATCGCCATTCCCGGACGGACACCACTTCCTCCCACGCTTGTAGTCACTTAAGACCACAGCCATGTGGGCGTGCGCCTACGCTGGCCTCGCTGACCAGCCTGCATTTCGCCCGCGGTGAAGCTGTGATGATGCGCTCCGCCGGCACCGGGTATGGGTGTCAACAACAGCGGAGAAGTCGATGCTTCACTACGCAGTCATCTTTTTTGTCATTGCGCTCATCGCAGCCGTGTTCGGCTTTGCCGGCATCGCCGCGGGAGCAGCCGGAATCGCGAAGATCCTTTTCTTCGTCTTCCTGATCCTTGCGGTCGTCAGTTTCATTGCCAATACGGCTCGGAGATAAGAGGTTCATATGCAGAAGTCAAAAGGTTTTATCAGTGCAGTGATGATCGTTGTCACTTTGGCGATGGTGGCGTGCGCCTCCACGCGTACGCAAAAGTCGGCCGGTGAGCAGGTCGACGATTCGGTGACCACGGGTCGCGTGAAGGCTGCCCTGATTGCCGATCCTACGACCAAGGCGCATCAGATCGATGTGGAAACGTTCAAAGGCACCGTTCAGTTGAACGGGTTTGTCGACACCGCGGCGAGCAAGGAACGCGCCTCGGAAGTTGCCAAATCGACCCGCGGCGTGACCGCCGTTCGTAACAACCTCACGGTCAAGACTGGCGACCGTGCGGGTGAGCAGGTCGTCGATGACGGTGCGATCACCTCGAAAGTGAAGATGGCGCTCGCTGGGGATTCGCGCACCAAGGCGCACCAGGTGAACGTCGAGACGCACGAAGGCAATGTGCAGCTGTCGGGTTTCGTCAACAACGCGGAAGCGAAGTCGACGGCCGGTGAGCTGGCCCGCGCGGTCGAACACGTCCGCTCGGTGGATAACCAGATCGACGTCAAGAAATAAGCTTCCCGGGAAGCTGACAATAGCGGGGCCGGAGTGGCAACACTCCGGCCCCGTTTTTTTGTTTTGCCTACAACAGCGGTGCACCGGGTCCGACTTCCGCGATTGTCCGGACGTCGCAGAGTTGAGCCTCTCCGCGGCGTACCGCGGCGTTCCACCACGAGGAGACTCGCCATGAAGAATGACAATCGTATCGAGCGCTTTACCACCCATTGGCAGCGCGCCTTCAAGAATGAGCCGTATTACAACGCGCGTTACGAGTGGGAAGACTTCGATCCCGCCTATCGCTATGCGTACAAGTCGTACGAGGAAAATCCGAACGCAACCTTCGAGGACCTCGAGACACGCCTGGAGGCGGGCTGGGACATCGCCAAGGGCAAGTCCAAGCTCGCTTGGGCGGATGCCAAACAGGCCATCCGTTCCGCCTGGCACAGCGTGGAGCGCGGGCTCCCGGGTGACGCCGATCGCGATGGCCGGTAGCTAGCAGCGAGTTGGTACCGGGTGGAGGAAATGGGGAGTGTCCCCATTTCCTTCATAACCAATACTGCATCGGCAGCCACATCCATTCGCGAAAACGTTCGCGCAGGCCGCGCTTTTTCCAGGCCGTCGGCGTGATTTCCTTCGAGTCCGCAAGGTCGGCGTCGAACATGCGTGACATCGACAGCGCGAATCCCTGGTCGATCACACACACGCTGATCTCATTGTTGTGCACGAAGCTGCGCCAGTCGAAATTGGTGGAGCCGATCGACGACCAGATGCCATCGACGACGATGGTCTTGGAGTGCAGGAACGCGCTCTCGAGCTCGAAGAGCTTGACGCCGCTGTCCAGCAGCTCCTGGTAGTGCGCGCGCCCGGCATAAAAGACGCCGGAGAAATCGCTGTACGAAGGAAGGATGAGCCGCACCACCACACCGCGCTTCGCGGCGGCTTTCAGCGCATTTTCCAGCGTATCGTCGGGCACGAAATAGGCCATGGTGACGTCGATGCTTTTCTGCGCATAGGTGACCACGGAAAGCAGCGTGGCGTAGATCTGATTTACCTCGTCATCGGGTGAGCTTGCGACGATCTGAACGAGAGTCTTGCCGGCGTTCCCCGTCTGCTCGCTGAATGGCGGCGATACCTCGCCCTGGCATTCCGCGTTGCGCCAGGTTTCGCGAAACAGGCTCTCCATCTGCTGGGCGCCGGTGCCATGCACGGCGACGTGCGTGTCCCGCCAACCCTGGTCGAGCGATTTCTGTTTGGAGAATCCGCGGCGTCGCGCCTGGCTGGACGCGATGCGGTATGCCTGACTGAAGTTGATCCCGCCGGCGAAGGCGGTGGCTCCGTCGACCACTACGATCTTGCGATGGTCGCGGTGATTGACGCCGGAGAAACGCTTGTCGAGCGGATTCAGTGGATTGAAGGCGCACAGCGAAACGCCGGCCGCGCCGAGCCTGGCGAGAAATTTCCCGTCGGTGGTGAGCGAGCCGACCGCGTCGTACAGCACATAGACGCGCACGCCGCGGGCCGCCGCAGCCTCGAGCAATGCGCTCAACATTCGATCGCCGGAGGCGGCTTCCTCGAAAATGAAACTTTCGACCAGTAAATACTTGCGCGCCGATTCGATGGCCGCAAACATCGCCTGGTAGGTGCGCGGACCGTCGATGAGCAGCTCGACGCGATTGCCGGTGAGCAGCGGCGGGGCGCCGATGTCGCGCATCGCCGCCAGATGATAGTCGAGCAGCGCCGTTTCACCGGTGACGGCCAGCTGGCGCGTGACGCGGACGCGCTCGGCACGGTTCACCATGCCATGCGCATTTTCGATGTCGACGGGATTGCGCGAGCGCGACAACGGCAGAGTTCGCCGCAGCTCGCTGTCGGGGAGGACGTGACAGCCGGCAAGCGCCACGCACAGCGCAAAAAACACGAGCCGAACCGCCCACCGACTTGAGGGACGGTGGACGGTTGGCTCGGTGGTCGTATGACGCGAAATTATTTCGAGGGGAGGGGCTCGTCGCGTCACGCTTCCACATCTCCACTAGACGGGACTCAGTATCGGTGCAAACGATCGAGACCGCCCGCAGCGGGCGCGCCATTTTCTGGTCGGTACAGTCCTACAACTCGTGCGCTGCAAATCCGAGTGTGGCGCCGTGAGACACGGTCCATTGTGCAGGTATGCCTGTCACTCAACCGGAGCTCGAAACCACCGTGGATCCTGCAATTGATGAATTGAATCGCATCGTCGACCAGGCCGAGAGCCTGCTTCGTTCACTCGGCGAGGAAAGCGGCGAGGCCGCCGAGGCGGTGCGCGATCGTGTCACGCAGACGCTGCATCAGGCCAAGGCCAAGCTGGCCGCCACCGCCAGCGACGCGGAGCAGATGGCGGGGTCGCTCGCCGACCGCGCCGACGATTACGTGCGCGGCAATCCCTGGCAGGCGGTTGCCATCGCCGCCTTGTTAGGCAGCGTCGTGACATTGCTCGTTTCCAAGTCGGTACGCCGCCAGTGACGGATGAGGCGGAAGACGCGAAAGCCAGCAACGCCGAGGAACCAGACTCGGGACCGGCGCGCGCGCTGACGCTGCACCTGCTGCGTATGTTCGAGACACGGGCGGACGCGGCCAGCCTGGCATTGCAATCCGAGATACAGTCGTTCTCGGCGCGCCTGCAATTGCGGGCGGTCGCGGCTGCCGCATTGTTCCTCGCTCTGTGGGTCGGCATCGTGCTGCTCGCGATCGTATTGCCGGAACATCTGCGCGTGCCGGTGCTCTCGGCGGTCGTGGCGGTGCTCGTCATCGGCGGCGTCTGGGCACAGCTGGCCGCGAAACGCCAGGTGGCGTCGCGCGACGTAGGCTCGATGAGCTGGTTCCTCGACAGCCTCAGGCTCGACCTCGAGGTGTTGTCGCGCACTCTGTCGAATTCCCGCGCGCAAACCCCGCCGCCGGCCGCCGAACAAAGGAGACCGCCCAGTGATCTCGCCGCTTGACCGCGCTCGTCTGCTCGACGCCGAGATGCAGCTGCAACGCGCCTGGCTAGAGCTCAATCTTCGAGAGCTGTCGAATGCGGCCCGCAGTTCGCCATGGTCGAAGCTGCATTCACTCAAGCTCGGCATGCTGGGCTTGTCTTTCTTCAAACACCGTTCATTGTGGGTCGCGGCCATCAGCCTGCTCATGAATCTCTATCGTCGCCGCGCACACAAGGAGAAATCATGAAAACCAATCTCAAGCAGGAAGTGCCGCCACCATCGGGTGACTACGCCTTCATCTCCGACCTGACCGCGCTGCGTTCGCGCGCACGCGAACAGATGATGAAAGGCGCGGTGACTCCGAGTTTCGCGGAGGAGGATCGCAAGGCGATCGTCGAGCTGCTGAACACCGCGCTCGCCACGGAAATCGTCTGCGTATTGCGTTACAAGCGCCACTACTACGCCACCCACGGCATTCGCGCGAAATTCGTCTCGGCGGAGTTTTTGGAGCACGCGAACGAAGAACAGGCGCATGCCGACCGGATTGCCGAGCGTATCGTGCAGCTCGGGGACGATCCTGACTTGAATCCCGCGACGTTGCTGTCACGTGCGCATTCGGAGTACGACGAGGCGACCTCGCTGCGCCAGATGCTCGAAGCAGACCTCATTGCCGAGCGTATTGCCATCGAGAGTTACCGCGAAATGATCACCTTCATCGGTCCGCGCGATCCGACCTCTCGCCGTCTTCTGGAGTCCATCCTCGCCCAGGAGGAGGAGCACGCCGAAGACCTCGTTGATTTGCTCGAAGATTTGCCGAAAGATTGATCTTTGGCGGCAAAGGCCCTGTGGGCCAGCGAGTCGACATGCATGAATCCGATTTACAACGGGAGCGGGAGCTCGAAGGGCGCGTGGCTGCGCGCACCGAAGAGCTTTCCGTTCTATCCACTCATCTCCTTCGGCTCATGGAGACCGAGAGGTCCGCGCTCGCCAAGGAGCTGCACGACGAGCTGGGTGGGTTGATCACCGCCGCGAAGATGGACATGGCGTGGCTGTCGACGCGGCTCAACGGTACGCTCGATGCCGAAAGCCGCGAAAAGCTCAGCTCCGTGATGCAGATGCTCAACCAGGCCATGATGCTCAAGCGGCGCGTGGTCGAGAATCTGCGGCCATCGTTGCTCGATCACTTCGGGCTGGCCGTGGCATTGCGCAGCCACTTCGAGGAGCAGTGCCGCCTCGCGGGCATCGATTGCGTGTCGACGCTTCCCGAAGAGCCGCTGGCGCTCGATACCGTGGCTCAGCTTACGTTGTTCCGCGTGGCACAGGAGACGTTGTCGAACGTCATCGCCCGCGGTGGCGCGAAGCACGTCGAAGTGGTGATCGAGCCGCAGGATGGCGGCTACGTCATGGTAGTGGGCGACGACGGCGCGCTCATGGATACGGAGCTGGCGCGGTCGATGCCGAGCGTGCGTCACCGCATGTATGCCGCGGGTGGCAGCATCGAAGCGGAAGCTCGTGCCGGCCAGGGCAATCAGGTCAGGGTTTTCGTCCCGATATCTGCAGCAGTATCGGCATGAGCTGATCGATCTCGCGCATCTTGTCGAGGAAATGATCGGCGCCTGCCGCCATGCAGCGTTCACGAACCGTCGGAAGATCGTAGTTGGTGAGCACGATGATCCACACGTGGCCCCCATCCTTGGCGACCTGGTTGCGCGCACGTGCCGCGCGGATTACGCCGATGCCACTGCCCGGGCGCAGCTCGACGTCGACGACAATGGCGTCATACGGCACTGTTTCGAGTTTTTCCACCGCTTCCGCCTCGGCGGAGGCCAGCCCGGTCACCTTGAACGCCGGGTACTGAGACAACATGCTCTCCAGGCGGCTGCGCAACAGAGGTGAATCTTCCACCAGCAGGATGCGCAGCGGCTTACCCGGTGCGCCGTTGGGACGCACCGAGTCGCTCGAGCTGTGGCGTGTGCTATCCGCCGTGGTTCCGGAAGCCGGTTGAAGAGAAGGGGGCATCGCCTCGTCCGTGGCCTGTACCTGACCGTTGCTAACTATTGGATCAGGTTATTCCTCAGCGCGTAGGTGGTGATGTCGGCATTACTCTTCATGGACATCTTTTCCAGGATACGGCTGCGGTAGGTGCTGACCGTCTTCACACTGAGGAAAAGACGATTGGCGATTTCAGACACTGACTCGCCCTGCGCGAGCTTGCAGAAAATTTGGAATTCACGCTCTGACAGGATGCTGTGCAGGGGAGCATTGGGATCACCACGCACACCCGCCACCAGCAGGTCGGCGAGCTCCGGGCCTACATATCGGCCACCGCGCGCAACGGTGCGGATCGCGCGGAACAGCTCGGACTCTTCCGTACCTTTGCCGACGAAGCCGCTGGCCCCGCCACGCAGTACGTTGAGCCCGTATTGCGCCTCGGGAAACGCCGACAGGATCAGCACTCCGACCGACTCGTAATGCGCCTTGGCATGTTTGAGCACATCGAGGCCAGACACGTCTGGCAGCGACAGGTCGAGCAACAGCACATCGACAGTGTGCTGCCGAAGCTGTTCCATCGCTTCGCGGCCGGAGCCGGCTTCTGCGGCAACCGACAGATCCGGTTGACCGTTGATCAGGGTTCTAAGGCCGGCACGGACGACCTGGTGGTCGTCCACGATCATGACTCTCGTGCGATTCATGGGCCGGGACGTCTCCACAACTTGTTGAGTTATCTCTTGCATTGCCGAAGTCTACATTTGTGATGTTTGCCGCCTGTCCGTCATCCGGGCGGGACCTCCGTCAGATTTATCCTACACGGTCGTCGCGGCATTGCCGGTGAATCGTTCTTCCGCTCGCGTCCAATCCACCACGTTCCAGAAGGCGGTGATGAAATCCGGGCGCCGGTTCTGGTACTTCACGTAGTACGCGTGCTCCCAGACATCGAGGATCAGCACCGTGGCTTTCTCGCCGCCGGGTAGCACTTCATGATCCTTGAGATCGACGATGGCCAGTTTCCTGCTGGCGTGCTCGAGCGCGAGTGCCACCCAGCCGCTTGCAAAATGTTTTCCGGCAGCCTCGCTGAATTTCGTGCGGAAAGCTTCGAACGAACCGAACCCGGTGTTCAGCGCATCGGCGAGCGCGCCGCGCGGTGCGCGCGATGAAGAGGGTGCCATCGTCTGCCAGAACAGAGCGTGATTGAGATGACCGCCGCCGTTGTTCCTCACCGCGGTGCGGACCGCTTCAGGCAATTTGCCGGTGTCGTGCAGCAGCTCTGCGAGCGTGAGATTCTGCAGAGGTACCTCCGCAGCTAGCGCCTCATTGAGTTTCTTCACGTAAGTGCCGTGGTGCTCTTGGTGATGGACGCGCATCGTCTTTTCGTCGATGTGCGGTTCCAGCGCGTTATACCCGTAGGGCAGGTCGGGCAGGCTGAATGGATATGTCTGACGCGATACGTCGGCGTTCACGTGATGTCACCTCGCTAGTTAGTAGCGGCAGCATGCACGGGGCAGCGCGCGGCGCGCATCGTCGCGCAACGAGGGGTAGGGTAAGACTCGTCCGATCCGGGTCACCGACGGAGCCAGCCGACACCCAGGGACGGCCATGCCTGAGTGTGGTGCAAAAGCGCAACGCCTAACTTCACGTCCGTCAAATCAACTCAAGGACTCAATACATGAACCTCAAGATCGCCGCGGCGCTCGCCGCTGTGTCTGTAGCGACGGTACCTGCCGCCATTGCCGACGAAAACGCGGGTCTTTACCTCGGTGGTGGTGTCGGCTCATTCAACGTGGGTATCGACAATCCGGATCAGGTCAACGACGCGGTCGGTGCCTGGGATGAGGACGACAACGCGTACAAACTGTTTGCGGGCTATCGCCTCAGCAAATTCCTGGCATTCGAGCTCGACTACATCAATCTCGGCGAGCCGTCGGGCGCTGTAGTGCCGGGATTCAATGTGGATGCGGCTATCGATGGCTTCGCGCCGTTCGTGGTCGGCACCATTCCACTCGGCAATTGGTTCGAGGTGTACGGACGCTTGGGCTACTACTTCTACGACGCCAATATCCGGGTCGAAGACGAAATCAACGGCAACGCCGAATTCGACGAAGAGTCGGAAGACCTGGTCTACGGCGCGGGCATCGGTGCCAACATCGGCGAGCGCTTCAACGTCCGCTTCGAGTACGAAAAGTACGATCTCCAGGGAACGGATGACGCCGATGCGTTATGGCTGACCGCCGCCTTGAAATTCTGACCGGTAGTTTGCTGTCTCATCGAAGCAACAGACGCCGGGCCGCTCTCGAAAGAGGCGGCCCGGTTTCATGTGGTGGCGCGCTTGTCGCGGATGGCGTCCAGCAGCAGTTCGTAGTCACCACTCTTGGGGACATAGGCGTCGGCCCCCGCGGCCAGCGTATGGCGGATCATTTCCGGATGAGCGTGCCCTGAGAAAACGACGATCGTGATCTTGCTGCCATTACGGCGAACCGTACGCAGCAGGTCGATGCTCGAACGCCCCTGCAATTCCAGGTCGAGCACCAACACATCGGCATGATGCTCGTTCGTGCTGGCGATGACGGCATCGACGTCGGCCGCGGTGCCTACACACTTGAGATCCGGCTCCGCGGAGATCAGCGTGACCAGCAGCTCACGCAGGTCGTCGTTGTCTTCGGCGATCAGGACACGGAGGGGTGGCGCACTCATGAGGCGTGAAACTGCCTGCGGGAAGTCGTCGGGCGCGCATTGTGGCAGGCGGACGAAGCGCCGATCAATCGATGAATACCGTCCCCCGCCCTCAGACGTGCGGGCGGGTCTCGGCTTTCTCCTGCTCGACGACCCACGACAGCAGTGGATCCCTTGCCTCGCGCTCGCAACGCAGTGAATCGATGACAGCGCGCAGCTCGCGGAGCCGGCTGAGTTTGAATTGTGCCAGTTCCCCGGGAATGACGCCGGACGGGGAAAATGCCACGACGGATGCGGTGCGGGCGGGTGAGAGACTGGCCATGACCTTGAAGCTCCGAGCATCATCCTTAATGTCCGCAGTGTCCCAAACACATGCCCGCAGTGAATCTGCGCCTCTGCTGATTGTGGAGTAGGACGGTGCCGCAGCGCGCAAATTGGCCGGGCCAATTCCGCTCTAATAGGAACACCCCAAGGAGGTTCCCATGGCTAAGCAGAAGGTTCAGGGCGAGGGCGACTACGAGGCGACGCGCCGCTATCGCAAGCGCACCGAGGAATATCTCGAAAACAATGACGTGGACAAGGCGGCCGTGCGTGCCGCGCCGACCTCGGCCCGTGAAGCGCAAGACATGAAGGCTGCCGAAGCGGCCGGTAAGCGGCGGGCCAAGGGTGAGGACCCGGCGATCAGGCGTCGCGCCGCACCGCGCGTCGAGCCGTCTACGCGCGCCAAGACCTCTCGCCGCTGAGCGAGTGGTTAGGCGAAGAACTTCCGCAACGCCTGGTAGGTAGCTTCGGGGGCTTCCTCCGCGAGCATGTGGCCGCTGTCGACTTCTTCGCCGCGGACGTCGGTGGCCCAGTCCTTCCACAGCCCCAAGGGGTCGTACCACTTGGGAATGACGCCCTTGTTGCCCCACAGGATCAGCGTGGGGCATTCGATCTTGCGCGTGCCGCGATCGGCCTGGTCCTGCTGGAAATCGACGCTCACCGCGGCGCGATAGTCTTCGCACATGGCATGGATCGCAGCGGGGTCGCGCGCGTTCTGCAGGAAATCCTCGTACGCCTCGAAGTCCGATGATCCCTGGCCGTGACGAAACAGAAAGGCAATGGGATCGGCGCTGATCATGCGCTCGGGCAGCGGATGCGCCTGCGCCAGAAAAAACCAGTGCCAGTAACCCATGCCAAATCGCCAGTCCGCTCGCCGCAAGGTGTCGCCGGTGGGCACGATGTCGAGCACCGCGAGCTTGCTCACCACCTGCGGTGAGTCCAGCGCGAGCCGATAGGCGCAGCGTCCACCGCGGTCGTGTCCGGCGACGTGAAACTTGTCGAAGCCCAGCTTCTTCATGACCTGGAGCTGGTCGCGCGCCATGGCGCGCTTGGAATAGGTCTCGTGATTGGCGCTGGATTCCGGTTTGCTGCTGCCGCCGTAGCCGCGCAGGTCCGGGCAAACAACCGTGTAGTGTTCGGCGAGCCTGGGCGCCACCTTCGACCACATGGCATGGGTCTGGGGGAAACCGTGCAAGAGCAGAAGGGGTGGGCCGGAACCGCCGTGACGCAGGCGGATGGTGACTTCGTCGGTCTCTATGCTGGTCAGCGTAAATCCATCGAACACGACACCCTCGATAAGGACCTAATTCCGAGTGGCGAGAACCTGGAAGCGTTGCGCGACCCGTTCCCCCTGTTCATCGACCAGCGTCAGTATGTGCGAGCCTGGGTCCATGTCCAACGACTGCTGGTGAAAAGTGTGCGTTTCCCCAAGGTATTGGCCGTCGAGATGCCAGTAGATCGTCGCGTCGCGGCGCCGGTGGACGGCCTCGAAGACCGCGCGGCCTTGTTTGCCGTCGAGCTCGCGCGGGATGAGCACGCGGGAATTCGCCTCGGGGTAGAGCACGGCGAGCGCGGGACGGCTGCCGCCGCGATCGGCAGCCGTCGCCTGACAATCGGCGCGCATGAGCGGCAGCGGGCGGTATTCCGCGTGTGCGCGACGAAAGTAGAACTCCTGCGCCGGTGGCAGCACGAACCAGCTCGCGTGCGTCATGCGCCCCGGTGATTCGCAGGCGCCGTCCACGCGTTGCCGGCCCGCATCGAAATGCACGCGCAGGTTGTGAGGCGACAGTGCATCGAAGTGGCTCGACTTCGGCACCCAGACGCGTTCGGCCCGGCATTCGGCGGTAGCGAGATAGCCATCGTTCTCGCACACATCGATGGCGCGCAGCGCATGGGTGGGGCGATCGAACCACGCGCTCGCGGGCAGTCCGTTGAAAAGGCCGAACATCAGCGGGGCGGCCATCGTGGACCCGGTGAGACCCGGACGGCCTTCGCCGCTGGCGTTACCGACCCAGACGCCGACGGTGTAGCCGGACGTCGTGCCGACGGCCCAGCCGTCGCGCAGCCCAAAACTCGTGCCTGTCTTCCACGCGATCGCACGCGAGGAGGCGAAGCTTCTCCAACTGCCTTCCTCGCCAGGGCGCGGCACCTCTAACAAGGTGTCGAGCGTGAGCCAGGCGCCGCCCGCACCGATGGGCGTGTCTTTGTGCGTCCGGGGCTTTTCGCCGCGCAGCGCGACCGGCTCGCGGAAACCAGGCGTCGCCTGTGCCTCTCCGGTGCGCGCCATCGACGCGAGACTGGCATAAACCCCCGCGATGTCCCAGAGGTTGCCTTCGGCGCCGCCGAGAATGAGCGTCAGGCCGTAGTGGTCGGCGGGGCGCGTGAGCGTGGTCACGCCGGCGTTTCGCAAGAGGTCTGCAAAACGCGCGACGCCGTAGATCTTGAGCATGCGTACGGCGGGCACATTGAGTGAATGCGCGAGTGCCTCGTCGGCCCGCACGGCGCCGCGATACTGCCGGTCGAAGTTCTCCGGCGCGAAGCCCTCGTAGTGCGTGGGCACGTCGGGCAACAGCATACGCGGCGTGAGTGCCCCGTCCTCGAGCATCGCCGCATAGAGCATCGGCTTGAGGATGCTGCCGGTGCTGCGCGGGCGGCGGATGATGTCGACGGCGTAACCGCGCGTGACGTCCGCGAAGCTGTGCCTGTCCCCATTACTGTTGCCGACATATGCCAGCACCTCGAACGTCTCGTTGTCGATCACGATCGCCGCGGAGTTGTACACCTGTTGCCGCGACAGTACCGCCGAATGTTCGTTCACCTGCGCGACCGCGCTCGCCTGCAGCCGCGCATCGAGCGTGCTGCGCAGGCGGTGCCGGTGAGGCTGCTGCGCGCGCAGTGTCTCCAGCAGATGCGGCGCGAGATCCGGCAGCGCATGCGGAGCCGCGGCGAGCGGCTCGGCGAGGGCGACGTCGAGATCGAGCGGTGCGAGATCGCCCGCGGCGGCAAGCCGTTGCAACAACTGGTCGCGCTTCGCCTGCAACCGCGCGCGGTTGCGCGACACGTGCACCAGCGAGGGGTTATTGGGTAGTACGGCGAGCGTGGCCGCTTCCGCCCACGACAGATTCTCCGGGCTGCGGCCGAAATACCGCCACGACGCGGCTTCGAGCCCGACCACGTTGCCGCCGAAGGGCGCGTGCGCGGAGTACAGCGCCAGCAATTCGTCTTTGTCGTACGCACACTCGAGCCGCAGTGCCAGCAGCATCTCGACGACCTTCGCGCGGAGTGTGCGAACGTCGTCACCTTCAGAGGAGCGCGACAGTCGGGCGCCGCGCGAAAGTCGAGCAATCTGCATCGTGAGTGTGCTGCCGCCACTCACCACCCGGCCCGCAGAGGCATTCAATTTCATCGCACGCGCGATCGCCAGCGGATCCACGCCGGGATGACTGTCGAAGCGCTTGTCTTCGTACACCAGCAGCGCGCGCCTGAACTTCGCGGGCACCGCGGCGGTGGCCGGAAAGCGCCACTGCCCGTCGGCGGCGATGCGCGCGGACAGCAGCGTGCCGTCCCGCGCCTCGAGCACGTACGATTGCGGCGTGGCGAACAACAGCTCGGGCAGCATCCTCCACCAGGCGATAAGCCCCGAGCCGAACAGCAGCACGCCCGCCACGGCCGCGCGCCGTCGCCACGACCAGTGGCCGCGCCAGCGTGCCCAGGGAAATGCGAGGTGGGTTGCGGCCCGGTCCATCATTGTCCTTGCGCTTTCCCCGGCGGCACCACTTCCACCCACTGACCCTTCTGCCGCGCGTGCTGCTTCGCGTCGTACATGGCCTCGAGGCCCGCGCCCGGTAGATAGAATCTGCCGAGGTAGGCCGCATTGAGCCGGGTCTCGAAGAAGATCTGCTCGCCGGGCCTGAGATTGAAGTACCGCTGCACACGGTCATCGCGTATGTCCGTGTACTCCGCGGTGCGCATCGTCTCGCTGCGATACGGACCCGGTACCCACCAGAATCTGCGCTGCAGGTTCGTGTCCTGTGTGCGCCCGCCCTCAGTCGGGACATCTTCCAGGCGATCGTTGCGGATCTCCCAGCCCGCGGGAACGAGCTGCGTCAGCGCCAGATTGTCGAGGTGGCGCTTGCCCAGGTTTTTGACCGTGATCTGGGCGATGAGATCGCTGCCTTGTGCCAGCTTGCGCACGTCGACGGCCTTGCCGGTCGCGTCGCTGTAGACGACCTCTATCGACAAGCCATTTGCGGAGGACGCCTCTTCACCACTCGCCGGTGTCGCGCGGACTGCGGCCGTCACGTACAGCTTGCGGTCGGAGGTGTTGGTCAGTGTGAGCGGCAGGCCAGTAGCCGGCGGCGCCGGCAGCTTGAGAGTCGCGAGCGGCGACTCGCCCTTGATCGTCGAGCGTGCTTTTCCCGCGGAGTAGTCGAAGCTGAAACCCTTGAATGGCTTGGCGCCCGTGTTCTGCGCCACCGCCACGAGCGCGAAGGCCAGCGACTGCGTGCTGAACCAGTCACCGCCCGACAGATCCGCGGCCACATCGTCGAGCAACGGGCCGGTTTCTGCATCGCGGCCGAGCAGCGTCATGCCGAGCAGCACCACCGCGCGGTCGCGCAGCAGCGAACCAAAAGTGTATGGATTGGCATCCGCGAACACGAACGCCTCGGGGCGGCCAGTCTCGACCAGCGCTTTCGCCACGTCGGGCTTGCCGGAGAGCTGGTACGCGGAGGCGAGCATCCAGCGCTCGCCGAGCGTGAGCCCCTGCTCGCGCAGGCGGTTCATCGCGCCGATCTCGGGCGACCCCCCGAGCGCGAGCGTGTAGAGGCGGTAAGCCTGCGCGTAACGCGAGCCGTCGTACCATTGCCGGTCGTTGCGGTATTCCGGGGGCACGTCGCCGCGATTCGGGCTCCACTGCTGCGCCGCGTTCTTCTGATAGCGCAGCCACGCGGCCTTCATGTCGCCGGGCAGGTTGTATCCGGACTTCTCCGCTTCGAGGAAAAAGTGGCCGGCGTAGGTCGTACCCCAGTCGCTGCGCCAGTCGTGGCCGTGGTTCGTGTTCCAGACGCCCGGCCAGTATGCGAACCCGCCACTCGGGTGCTGCAGGCTGCGCAGGCGCGCCAGGCCCGCGCGCACGTTGTGCTCGATCTGCAGCCTGCGGTTCTGATCCATCCCGATCAATGCCGGTAGATAGAGCTGTGGGAACACCGACGACGTCGTCTGCTCGAGGCAGCCGTGCGGGTAGTACACGAGGTACTCGAGCCTGTTGTCGAGATTGATCGGCGGCAACGCCGACACCTCCAGCGTCGCGACTTGCGTGCCCGCGAGCCCGAAAGCGGCCAGGCTGGTTTTCCAGCTGTCGCCGGGCGCCACGTTCGCGCGCTGGAAACGCGAGGAGGGCGTATTCGGCGCCCGCACCTCGAGCCATACGTCGCTCACGGCGCGGTGTTTGCCGCTGGTCGCGACCACCGTGATCTTGCCTCTGCCGAGCAGGGTGCCGGAGCGCAGCGTCAGAAAGCCGAGTTTCTCTTCCGGCTTCGTGAACGTGAGCTGCGCGACGGCGTCGCCCACCGCCGCGAACCGCGCATCCATGGTCACCTCGAGGTTCACGTTCTTGATGGACGCCTCGCTCGTGAACACCGACACCGGCAGCGAAAACTGCTCGGCCGGTCCGATCACGCGCGGCAGCGTCGGCAGGATCATGAGCGCCTGGCGCACGAACACGGATTTGTCCGCCGAGCCATACGCGGTACCGTCGCCGGCGACCACCATGACGCGCACCGCGCCGACGTACTGCGGCAGATCGACCGTGTGCTGTTTCTTTTCGCCAGCCTTCAACGCGAACGGTCCATAGAAGCGCACGACGGGCGGGAAGCGCGACTTGCCTTCGTCCGGATTCGTGGCGGCACCCGCATCGGAGCCACCGAGCGCGAGCAGGCGGTCGAGCTGGCCGCCGTAAGCGCCCGCGACTTCGTCGAAGAGGTCCCAGGTCGACACGCCGAGCGCCTCGCGTTTGTAGAACTCCGCGTGCAGGTTCGGTGTGCGGAAACTCGTGAGGCCTAACAGGCCTTCGTCGACGACGGCCAGCGTGTAGTCCATGGCGCGGCCGGAGGTCTCACTCACCGTGACCGGGGCTTTCGACTGCGGCGCCCACTCGTTGGCCGTCGTGATCGCCGGCGCGAGCTTCGTTTTCGGGTCGGACACTTTCAAGGGGATCACGCCGTAGAGCCGGATCGGCCGGTCGTTGGTCTTGCCCGCGTGCGGCTGCACCATCGTCACCGCCACATACACGGTCGGCGCCATGGTGCCCGTGATTGGAATCTGCACGCGATTCGCGCCGGCTTTTCCTTCTGATGAGCGGGTGTCCAGCCACCGCTGCTCGAGAATGCCGCTGCCGTTCTCGAGAGTCAGCAGCGCGCGACCCTGCGAGGCTTCGGGCAGCTGCACGACGGCGGTCTCGCCGACCTTGTATTCCTGCTTGTCGGACGTGAGCGAGAGGATGTTCGCGGAGGGGCCGGACTGGTCACGCTGCGCGCCGGCCCAGCTTGGCCAGTCGATGTAGAACACGCGGCCCGTGCAATGCCCACCGTCGAGATCGCAGGCGCGCACCAGATACCGGCCCCACTCGGGATACTTGATTTCGAACTGCCATTGGCCGCGGCCATTCTTCGTCGAGATCGTTGCCTTCTGGATGAGCCCGGTGGCCTCGCTCTGCGCGTATTGCGCCAGCGAATCGCCACTCTGTTCCCACCACCAACGCCATTGGATCTTGTAAAGCGTGACCTGCAGGCGCGGCACGGAAACCGGTTCGCCCTGCATGTTGACCGTGGCGAGCTCCACCGCGTGCTTCGTGTCGGTGAGCAGCATGTCGCGCGCCGCATCGCCCTTCGGGAGTTTGACGCCCACGTAGCGGTCGAACGCCGCGAGCGTCTTGCTCTCGCGGTTGATGCTGAACGCGCCGCCGCGCTCGAATACGCGCGTGATGAACGTGGCGTTCAGCATGCCGGGCACGTCGCGCGGCAGGTCGAGATTCCTGGCGATCGTCGCCTTGCCGTCGTCGTCGAGCGCGTCGTCGAACAGCGTGATGGGGTCGCCGTTGAAGGTGCGCGCCGGGTCGTCGAAGGTGAAGTCGGCATTGCGCGTGAATGCGGTGGTCGTGGGCGTGAGCCGCATCTCGATGTTGGCGCGCAGCCCCGCCGCTGTGGCTCCCGAGAGCCACTGGGAGCTCAAGCTGCCCGCGAGCGGTGAGCTTTCAATGACGGGTTTGTCTCCCAGGTCCAGCTCGATCTTGAGCCGGTTGGGCATCACGGTTTCCACCTTGAGCGTTTTCGCGAATGTCGCGCCGCCAACGATCGCGGTGGCGTTCCAATTGCCGGTCGGCGCGTCCCCGGCGGTCTTGAGCTCGAACGCGTAGAACTGGCCCACCGGTTTGGTGTTGGTGATGGTCTGCACCAGCTGGCCGCGCGGGTTGCGCAGCTCGAGCGTCACCGGATGGCCGGCCGGCAAGGTCTTCGCCTTGTCCTCGAGCGCGAACGTGAGATAGATGGCGTCGCCGGGGCGCCAGACACCACGGTCGCCATAGAGATGACCTTTGAGCCCGAGGACGACGGTTTCGCCGCCGACGTCGAAGTGACTCACCGGTAGGGCGAGGTTTGCGCCCACGCGCAGATAACCCTTGCGTCCATCCTGTTCCGCGATCAGTGCGAATGGCGGCGTCTTGAGCTCGAGCTCCAGCATGCCGTCGCCATTGGTCGAGCCGGTGGCGATCACCTGGTTCTGGTAGTTCATCGCCTCGATCTTCACGCCCGAGAGCGGCTTCGCCGAGTCGAGTGCAGTGGCGATGGCGAGTAGTTTGCCGCGCGCGCCGCGCTTGGCGAGCAGGCCGATGTTGGAGGCGAGCAGATTGCGGCTGGCGCGGATGTTCTGGCCCCAACGGTAGTAAGCCGCCTTGCAGGGATCCTCGCGCTCGCTCCACTGGCTCGCGCCGGATTCGTAGTCCTCTTCGTAGTAGTCCCAATTGGACGGCAGGTAGCTGTCGCCATCCTCCTGGTTGGTGACGTCGCCTTCGTCGACCGCGGCGACTTCGCTCGAGCCGCCGGGGCAGTCATATATCTTGTCTTTCGACGTCAGCGACAGCGTGAGCTGGAAGAGGCCGCCCGGATGCCTGGCGGTGAGCTCGGTGACATCGAGGTCGTAGCGCGTCCATTTGCCGGGCACCGGCGCCGCAAGCGGGATGGTTTTTCGCCACAACACCCGGCCCACGCGGCCGAGCTCGTTGTTGCCCGAGAGGTTGTTCACCTGCAGGAACTGCGGGATGTTCTTCTCGAACACTTGCAGCGCTGTCACCTGCACGGCGCGTGCACTGACCGCTTCGAATGGGACCGAAAGCGTTTTTGCATCTGGCAGGATCACGCCGCGTCCGACGAAGCGCACCTGCGGCTTGGTGTTCTGAAACTCGACCTTGAACTCACGCTCGCCGATGAGCGGCTGACCCGCGCGGCTCTTGATGGCGGACTCCAGTGTCAGCGTGACTTCTCCGGTGAGATCCTGATTGACGTAGAGCGTGAGCACGTTGCGGTTGACGCTGGTCGTGAATTCGCCCTGCGACAGACGGACGAGGCCTTTGAGTTCCTGTTTGGCATCGAGTGCATCGGAGAACTGCACCTGGATCTGACGCTGGTCGTTCACCTCGACAGCATTCGTCTGCGTGACGGCGAACTCGTCGAGCGCCGGGATGCGCCAGCTCTGCGAGCCCTGGTTGTCCTGCAATCCCAATGGTTCGCCGTTCCACGAAACGATCAACACCTGCTCGTCTTTCTTGCGCACGATGTCGCGCACCGCAAACCCGAAGTGTTGCTCGCCCGGAGCCCATGTGACCGCCACCGGCTTGCCGCCCAGGGTTGCCGTGACGATCTTCTCGACGCGCTCGCGGCTCTCGGCATCCGCGGTCATCACCGTGCCGGTGAGCGTCATGAGCTCGTTTCGGTCCCCTTCGACATCGAGGCCGTGCACCTGCACGTCGAAGTTGACGCCGAGTGTCGAAACCAGGAACTCGAATGGCTTCGTGTGCGCCGGCACGCCCGTGAGTCCCTTCGCGAGCACCTGTACCTTGTACTGCGTGCCGGCAGCGAACTCGGTTTCCGGCCGCAGCACGATCTCGCGGCGGCTGCCAAACGTGGCCTTCACTTTGACGGCTGGCGTAATTGCGATGTTGGTGGACGCGTCGGAGCCGACGCTCGCTTCGGGAATCACGTCGTTGGTGAAAAGCACGCGGACCGGAGAGTGGCGTGAAATGGCGCCCGTCGAGTGCTGGCTGATGGAGGTGACCCAGGTAGGGTCGGGTGCGCCGATGCGCGGCTTCTTTTCAGCGGGTGTGCTGCCCCCGCTGCAGCTGAGACACAGGGACGCCACCGCCGCGGCGAAGACGGCAGTGAAGAGGTTGCGGATCATGGAAGCTCCGGGAGTGGATCTGGGCCGTGCTCAAGGTTGGCGGCCGATGCTGCAAAGGTGGTGCGGCAATTGTGGCAAATCGCGGAAGTGGAGACACACCTCGATGGGAGTGGGAGGTGGAGTTGCTGGATCGCTCAGGGTCGAGAGCTCGCTGCTGAGCGCGCCGGACGGCGTTCGCTCGCGCGAGGCTGCGCGCCAGAGCTGTCAGCGGTCGATTGCAATCAGCGCAAAACGAGCGAGTAGATAAGAACCACCAAAGAGTACCTGCGCGCTATACGCCTCGCGCTCGCCGCTCAGACGCTCGCTCTCGACCCTGAGCGATCCAGCAACGCCAGCTCACACTCCGATTGAGGCGCGTTCCCGTTTGCTCGGGTGGCTGAGATCCGGAGCCGCACGGAAGGTTGCTTGCGCGAGCCTCGGACTTGCGCTCTTCTCTCCGCTAGGCTGGGGACGCACCACGCCCGCTTGCTAGTGAGGATCCTTTCTCTCCACGTGCGTGGGCGCGCGAGGATGTTCGGGTGGAATGTTTCAGGCGCGAGCGTGTGAGCGGCGCAGCGCGGGGCGTCAAGCGCGCAGGTACTCTTTGGTGGTTCTTCCCTAACCCGCGCGTTTTGCGCAGTTTCCTATTGAACGCTGACAGCTCTGGCGCGCAGCCCCGCGCAAGCGAACGCCGTCCGGCGCGCTCACCAGCTCGCGCCTGAAACATTCCACCCGAACATCCCCGCACACCCACACAACCAGGTCCGGCCCCTTTTGCCAGCAAATGGGGCTGTCCCCATTATTTACCGGCCGCCATCACCTGCTTGATCCACACACCTTGCTGCAGCGTGGTGGCGAAGGCCGCGCCGACGATGCCGGCATCCGCGCGCAGAGCACCTATCTTTATTTTCGTCGGCACTCGCAGGTCGTCACAGAGGTTCGGGTGATCGGCGGTGATGCCGCCGCACAGCACGATGAGATCCGGCCAGAACAATGCGTGCATGCGATTCAACACGTAGTTGAGCTCGGTCATGTACGACGCCCAGTCAAGCTTGCGTTCCATGCGCGCGCGGCCCGAGGCACGCGCTTCGGCTTCCATGCCATCGAACTCGAGATGGCCGAATTCGGTGTTGGGTACGAGTTTGCCGTCGACGAACAGCGCGCTGCCGATGCCCGTGCCGAGACTCAGCACGAGAACGGTGCCGTGCACGTCGCGCGCGGCGCCAAAGTTGACCTCGGCGAGGCCCGCGGCATCAGCATCGTTGATTGCCACGACTTTGCGCTTGAGCTTGGCGGCTGCCGGTTCGGCCAGCGGTTGACCGATCCAGCTCTTGGCGACGTTGGCAGCGGTGTACACGGTGCCGCCCACGACGACGCCGGGGAAGGTGACACCGGCCGGCAGACTGGCCGTCTCGGGCGGGACCGCCGCGGCCATCGCATGCAACATCTCGCTGACCGCGGACATCGCCGGTGAGGGCACAGAATGGCGTTCACCTACCAGGCACCCTTTCTGCAAATCAACGACTGCTGCCTTGATCGACGAGCCGCCGATATCTATGCCAATTGCTTGTCGGTGCATTCCGCGGTAACTCGACGCCATTGTGGTGCAGCGCGAAGAGGCGGTCCTGAGCGACCTTGGTAATCTGTGCCCCCTCGCGCGGGGTGCATATGATACCGGTACAAAGCCCCCGACATAGCTTTGCATGCAATGTCGGCCCGCCAGGAAAAATGTCCTGAAATGTCTCGTTGCTGAAAGGTAGTTCGAGTGCTGAATGAGCCGATGTTGGTAACCGGAGCGATCCTGCGGCGTGGCTCGTTGCGTGCCGCGATTTACGACCGTTTGACGCGCTCGCTGGGCAAGGAGCCCGAAACCGCGACCCCGCGCGACATATACGACGCGTTATCACTCGCGGTCAGAGAGGAATTGTCCGCTCGCTGGCTTGCCACGCAGCGTCGCGTAGCGCGCGCGCGCGTCAAGCGGCTGTGTTACCTGTCGGTCGAGTACCTGCCAGGGCGTTCGCTGGTCAATGCGCTCGCAAGCCTCGACGCGGAGCTCATCGACGAGGCACGCGTCGCCGTCGCCAGCATGGGCCACGACTTCGATGCCGTGATCGCCCTCGAGGTGGATCCGGGCCTGGGAAACGGCGGTCTAGGGCGGCTGGCGGCGTGTTTCCTCGATTCGCTGGCGACGCTGCAGTATCCGGCGACCGGCTACGGCATCCGCTACGACTACGGCATTTTCATGCAGTCGATCGATTCCGACGGCGCGCAGCGCGAATCCGCCAGCACCTGGCTGCGTCTGCACAATGTGTGGGAGACACCGCGGTCTGACGCGCGCTACATCGTGCGCTTCGGTGGACGCGTATTGACGACTCATGATGTGGCCGGAGTCGAACGGTCGCGCTGGGTGGAGACTCACGACGTGCTCGCCGTAGGGTTCGATCAGCTCGTGCCCGGGAACCGCAGTCCGACGGTCAATCATCTACGACTTTGGTCGGCACGCGCGCTGCAGCCCTTCCACATCGAGGACTTCAATGACGGCAACTATTCCGCCGCGGTGAAGGACCAGGTCGAAGCTAAAAATCTCTCGCGGGTGCTGTATCCGGACGATTCCACGCCGCAGGGCAAGGAATTGCGCTTCAAGCAGCAGTACTTCTTCGTGAGCGCGAGCATCCAGGACATCCTCGCCACGCATCTCGCCGAGGAGCGCACGCTCGAGGAGCTGCCAGGCGCGCTCGCCGTGCAGATGAACGACACGCATCCGACGCTCGCCATTCCCGAGCTTCTCAGGTTGTTAGTCGATCAGTACGACATGCCATGGGCGCAGGCCTGGGAGATCTGCCGCAATGTATTCGGCTACACCAATCACACGCTGATGCCCGAGGCGCTCGAGACCTGGCCGGTGCATTTTTTCGAGCAACTCCTGCCGCGGCACCTGCAGATCATCTATCGCATCAACGAAGAGTTCCTGCTCGAGGTCGAGAAACGCTTCAAGGGTGACGGCGCGGCGAAGACCACGCTGTCCATCATTTCCGAATCGCATGAGCGGCGGGTGCGCATGTCGCATCTGGCCGTGGTCGGCAGCCACAAGGTCAACGGTGTCGCCAAGCTGCATTCGGATCTCATGAAGAAGACCATCTTCTCGGGCTTCGCCCAGATGTTCCCGGAGCGCTTCACCAACGTCACCAACGGCATCACCGTGCGCCGCTGGCTGAAGCAGTCGAACGTTCGACTTGCCCGCCTGCTGACCGAGCGCCTGGGAAGCGCCTGGGAAAACGATCTCGAGGAGATCGAACGACTGCGCTGGGCCGCGGATGATCCCGGCTTCCGCGCCTTGTTTCGTGAGATCAAGCGTGCCAACAAGATCGCGCTCGCCGAAGAAGTGGACCGGCGGACCGGCATCGACGTGAGCGTGGATTCCCTGTTCGATGTGCACGTGAAGCGCATTCACGAATACAAGCGACAGCTGCTCAACATTCTCTACGTGATCACGCGTTACAACCGGATCAAGGCGAAACCCGACGAGCACTGGGTGCCCCGCACGGTGATGTTTGCCGGCAAGGCTGCGCCGGGTTACCTGATGGCCAAGGCCATCATCCGGCTCATCAATAATGTGTCGGCCACCATCAACCAGGATCCGGCGACACTCACCAAGCTCAAGTGCGTGTTCCTGCCGGACTATGACGTGTCGCTGGCGCAGACCATCATGCCGGCCGCCGACCTGTCGCAGCAGATATCCACGGCGGGCATGGAAGCATCCGGTACCGGCAATATGAAGCTGGCGCTCAACGGAGCGTTGACCATCGGCACGCTGGATGGGGCCAACATCGAGATACGGGATTCCGTAGGCGCCGAGAACATCTTCATTTTCGGCATGACCGCCGATCAGGCCGCGCAGCGCCTGGCCGACGGGTATCGGCCACGCGAAATCGTGGCCGCGAATCCAGAGCTCGCAGCCACCTTGCAAATGATCCGCGACGGCGCGTTCAGCCGCAGCAGGACCGATGATGCACGCATGCTGGTCGACCGGCTCACGTCCGACGGCGAGCCGTTCCTGGTGCTGGCCGATTTCGCCGCGTATTGCGAGGCACAGGATCGGGTCGATGTACTGTACCGGCAGCCCGAGGAATGGAGCCGCCGCGCCGTGCTGAATACAGTGGGTATGGGACCATTCTCCAGCGACCGCAGCGTGCGCGAGTATGCCGAACGAATCTGGAACATCCGATCGGTGATTTAATGGGGACATTCCTGATTTCCTAGGAAATGGGGACGTGCCTCATGCGGCAAGGAGTGACTATATGAATGACAGAAGTCGAGGCGCGTCCCCATTTCCCGGAAATCAGGAATGTCCCCATTAAAGGCAAGCTGACAAAGGCCGAAATCACCGCGCTCGTGAACACCAGTCACCACGAGCCACGTTCGCTGCTGGGGTACCACGAGTTCCCGCGCGCCGGGGGCCCGCCGCTGTGCACGGTCCGCGTGCTGGAGCCCGGAGCGCAGAGCATCGAGGTGTTCTGGGAAGACACGCCCGCCGAGCTCTATCCACTCGAGCGTATCCACGAAGCGGGCCTGTTCGAAGGCAACATCCCGCAGCGCCGGCCGGTGGTGCCATACCGGCTGCGCGTGCGATTTCCGTTCGATCACGTGGTCGTGAAACACGACACCTATTTTTTCTCGCACGAGCTCTCGGACTTCGACCTCTATCTATTCGGCGAGGGCCGCCACTACGGCCTCTATCACAAGTTCGGTGCGCACCTGCAGGTGCGCGACGGCGTGGCTGGAACGCAGTTCGCGGTCTGGGCTCCGAACGCGAAGCGCGTGAGCGTGGTCGGCAGTTTCAACAACTGGGACGGGCGCAAGCACGCCATGCAGGCGCGCGGCGGCTCTGGTGTCTGGGAGCTGTTCGTGCCAGGCGTCGGCGAGGGCGCCGAATACAAGTACGAGATCCGCACCAAGCACGGTTCACTGCTGCTCAAGTCGGATCCCTTCGGCTTCTTCATGCAGCGCCGGCCGGAGACGGCATCGATCGTCGCTTCGCTCGAGGGCTACGAGTGGAACGACAGCGGCTGGATGACCGAGCGCGGGCAGCGCGACTGGCGGCGCTCACCGATAAATGTCTATGAAGTGCATCTCTCCAGCTGGCAGCACTCCTGGGATCGCCAGCCGCCGTTTTTCACCTGGGCGGAGGCCGCCGAGCGGCTCATACCCTATGTCCTCGACATGGGCTACACGCACATCGAGCTCATGGGCGTCGCGGAGCATCCGTTCGACGGCTCGTGGGGCTACCAGGTGGTGGGTTACTACGCTCCCACGTCGCGCTACGGCACACCCAAGGAGTTCATGGCGTTCGTCGATCGCTGCCACCAGGCCGGCATTGGCGTGATCCTCGACTGGGTACCGGCGCATTTTCCGAAGGATGCGCACGGCCTCGCGGAATTCGACGGATCGTCGCTCTACGAACACGCCGACCCGCGCATGGGCGAGCACAGCGACTGGGGCACGAAAATCTTCAACTACGGGCGCCACGAAGTGAAGAACTTCCTGGTCGCGAACGCGCTGTACTGGATGGAGCGCTATCACATCGATGGATTGCGCGTGGATGCCGTGGCATCGATGCTGTACCTGGATTACAGCCGCAATGCGGGCGAATGGCTGCCCAACAAGTACGGCGGACGCGAGAACCTAGAAGCGCTCGACTTTCTGCGCGAGTTCAACACCGTGGCGCACGCCAATCACCCGGGCGTACTCACGATCGCCGAAGAGTCCACCGCATTTCCCGGAGTGTCGCGTCCCGTGCATCTGGGCGGCGTCGGGTTCTCGTTCAAATGGAACATGGGCTGGATGAACGACACGCTGAGCTATTTCGAGAAGGACCCGGTGTACCGGCGTCACGAGCACAACAAGATCACGTTCTCGTTCATGTATGCCTGGACCGAGAACTTCGTACTGCCCATCTCGCACGACGAAGTGGTGCACGGCAAGAAGTCGCTGCTCGACAAGATGCCCGGCGACGAGTGGCAGAAACGCGCCAACTACCGTCTGTTCCTGTCGTACATGACGGCACACCCGGGCAAAAAGCTCATGTTCATGGGTTCGGAATTCGGCCAGTGGCACGAGTGGCGCGAGCACGAGCAGCTCGACTGGCCACTGCTGCAGAATCCGAGGCACCGCGGCCTGCAGAACCTCAATCGGCAGCTGGCGATGTTTTACCGCGCTCACCCGCAGTTTCACGCCAGCGATTGCGATGCCGGCGGCTTCCGCTGGAGCGACTTGCACAACGCCGACGAGAGCGTGTTCGCGTTCCTGCGCCAGGAGCACGGGCATGCCCCCATCGTCTGCCTGTTCAACGCCACGCCGGTGCCGCGCGACGACTACTGGTTGGGCGTTCCCGATGCCGGACGCTATGAGGTGCTGTTCGATTCGGACCATCCGGACTTTGGCGGCTCAGGATTCGCAGGCGTCGCCGGCTACGAGTCGTTCGCGCACGTGGTGCACAGTTTTCCGTACGCCTTACGCGTGCGCCTCCCGCCGCTTTCCGCCGTGTTCCTGAGGCGCCATATTTCATGAAGAAGGGCGGATGAAGGACGGTTCGCCCGATCCACTCGGAGCAACTTTTACCGGCGACGGCGTGAACTTCGCGGTGCGATCACGCGCGGCCACCCGCGTCGACGTGTGCCTGTACGACTCCACCGGCGAGCGCGAAACTGCGCGGCTGACGCTTCCCGGGCGCACCGGCGCGATCTACCACGGCTTCGTCGAACAGGAGCTGGCGCGAGTCGGCACGCTGTATGGCATCCGCGTGCACGGAGCCTACGATCCGCGCCAGGGGTACCGCTTCAATGCCAACAAGCTGCTCATCGATCCATGGGCACGCGACATCGTCGGCGATGTGCAATGGCACCCCTCGATCATGGGTTACGATCCCACCGATACCGAGGGACTGCGGCCGAGCCTTCTCGACAGTGCGGCCGCCATGCCGCGTTGCCGCGTGATCGATGGCGCGTTCGACTGGATCGGCGACAGGCAGCCGGCGGTGCCATGGCGCGATACCTTCATCTACGAGCTGCACGTCAAGGGTTTCACACAGTTGCATCCGGACGTGCCGCCGGAGTGGCGCGGCAAGTACCTGGCGCTCACGGTGCCGGCGGTTCTCGCGCATCTGAACGATCTCGGCGTGACCGCGGTCGAGCTCATGCCGGTGCACGCGTTCACCAGCGAAGGATTCCTGCACGAGCGCGGCCTCACTAACTACTGGGGTTACAACACCTTGGGCTGGTTCGCACCCACCAGCCGCTATGCGGTCAAGGATCCGGTGGTCGAGCTCAAGCAGGCGGTGAAGGCGCTGCACCAGGCAGGCATCGAAGTGATCCTCGACGTGGTCTACAACCACACCGCCGAGGGCAACCACCTCGGGCCCACGTTGAACTTCCGCGGCATCGACAACCGCGCGTACTACTTCCATCGCGCCAACGATCGCCGTTTTTACGACGATGTCACCGGCGTCGGCAACACGGTCGCCTGCGACCATCCCATCGTGCAGGCGGACATCGTGGCGAGCCTGCGTTACTTCGCGGAAGAATTCCGCATCGACGGATTCCGGTTCGATCTGGCGACCGTGCTGGGACGAGACCGGTCGGGCTTCAATTCCCACTCCCCGTTCTTCTCGATGCTGGCCGCTGACCCGGTGCTGGCCTACGTGAAGCTCATCGCCGAGCCGTGGGACGTGGGCCTGGGTGGCTATCAACTCGGAAATTTTCCGGCGGGTTGGAGCGAGTGGAACGATCGTTATCGCGACACCATGCGCGCCTTCTGGCATGGCGGGCGCCGCATGCTGGGTGGCTATGCCGAGCGCTTCGCCGGTTCATCGGATCTGTTCCGGCGCAATGGCCGCAAGCCCACCGCGAGCATCAACTTCATAGCCGCGCACGATGGCTTCACGTTGCGCGACACCGTGTCGTACAACGAGAAGCACAACGAGGCGAATCTCGAGCAAAACCGCGACGGGCATGCGAACAATCACAGCTGGAACGGTGGCGTGGAAGGACCCACTGACGATGCGCAGATCATCGCGTTGCGCCGGCGCCAGGTGCGCAACCTGCTGACCACGCTGTTCTTCTCGCAGGGAGTGCCCATGTTGTTGGCCGGCGACGAGCTGTACCGCACCCAGAACGGCAACAACAACGCCTATTGTCAGGACAATGAGGTCAGCTGGATCGACTGGGCCAGCTTGAAGGCGGACGATTCGCTGTTGCATTTCGTCCGGGCCCTCGCGGCCCTGCGCCGCGCACGCCCGGAGCTGCGGCGCGACACCTTCCTAAAGGGCGCATTGCAGGCCAGCCGCTCGCGCGACATCTGCTGGTGGCACCCGGCCGGTCATGAGATGGCCGATCAAGAGTGGAACAATCCGGAGCTGCGTTGTCTCGGTGTGGGTCTCGGCGGCACGGCGTCGGCACCCGACCTGTTGCTGCTGTTGAATCCCACCGAAGCGGAATGCGAGTTCCAGATGCCGTCGTTGAGCAGTGGCGGCAACTGGAGCGTGGTGCTCGACACGGCGCACCCGGTCGGCGTGATGTCCGGATTTCAATTGCCCGCGGGCCCCGTGCAAGTCGGTCCCTATCAAACACTGGCGTTGCAGCGTGTCCTCTGACGATCTGACTCCTCTCATCGAACGGCTGGCGCGCGCGCGTGGCATCGGCGACGCCTACCATACGTACCAGGGCGAGCTGAAGCATTTCACGCTGAGCACCAAGGCAGCCATCCTGCGTGCCATGCATTGCCGTATCGATGCGACCTCTGCGCTCGAGCAGCAGATCCGCGAGTCGGAAGCGACGCACCCTGTCGGCTTGCTCGACGACGTGGTCGTATTGCGCGGCGATGCGCGCACGGCTCGCGTGAATACTCCTGCCATCGAACACAACGCGCTGTTGCGCTGGACGGTGCAGCTCGAGGGTGGCGGCACGCGCGAGGGCCAAGTGCAGGCCTGGTCGCTGCCCGAGCGTGGCTCGCACCAGCAGGATGGCAAATGGTTCGTGCTGCGCGACCTGCCGTTGCCCGACTTGCCGACGGGATATCACCGCCTCGAAGTCGATCTGGAACATGCAGGCCGTGAGAGTTGCGCGCTCATCGTGGCGCCGGAGAAATGCCACGAGCCCGCCGAAATCGCCGGCGGCGCACGCCTGTGGGGCGTGGCCGTGCAGTTGTACGCGCTGCGCTCGGAGCACAACTGGGGCATCGGTGACTTCTCCGATCTTGCCGAGGTGTTGCGCCTGGGGTCCGCGGCTGGTGCCGGCTTTGTCGGCATCAGCCCCGTCCATGCGCTGTTTCCGGCCGATCCGCTGCTGTATTCGCCGTACTCGGCGTCGAGCCGCCATGCACTGAATGTGATGTTCATCGACGTGGAGGCAGTACCCGAAGTGCAGGGTTCGCGCGGCGCTCAGGCGATCATGGCGCACTCAGGTTTTCGCGCGCGGCTCACGCGCGCACGCGCCGCCACGCACGTGGACTACGCGGAGGTGGCCGGCCTCAAGATGGCCGTGCTGCAGGCGGCGTTCGAGCGTTTTCGCACCGAGCATCTCGCGCGTCATACCGCGCGCGCCGCGGCCTGTCGCGCATTCTTGAGCGAGCGCGGCGAGAGCATGCGGCTGCACACGCTGTTCGACGCCATCGATGGCTATCTGCACCGTCACCGGGGCACCGCTTCGGGATGGCACAACTGGCCCGAGGAATACCGCACGCCCGGCGGCGAAGCCGTACGCCGCTTCGCGCAGGAGCACGCCGACGAGGTCGCTTTCCATGGCTACCTGCAGTGGCTCGCCGCCGAACAGTTAGGTGCGGTGCGCAAATTGGCGCGCGAGCTCGGGTTGAGCGTGGGCATCTATGGCGACTACGCGGTCGGCGTCAACGCGTCGGGGTCGGAAACCTGGTCGGATCAATCGTTGTATTGCCTGGGGGCCGCCATCGGCGCGCCGCCCGATCCGCTCGGTGTTGGCGGGCAGGAGTGGGGCATTCCACCGCAGGACCCGCGGCAGCTCAGGCAAACCGCGTATGCGCCGTTCGTGACGCTGGTGCGCGCGAGCATGCGTGCCTGTGGTGCGCTTCGTCTCGATCACGTCATGGCGCTGTTCCGCCAGTGGTGGGTGCCGCGCGGATTCAAGTCGGCCGACGGCGGCTACGTGCACTATCCACTCGATCAGCTGCTCGGCGTGGTGGCGCTCGAGAGCCACCGCAATGAATGTCTGGTGGTGGGCGAGGATCTGGGGGTGGTGCCGGACGAAATCCGGCACGCGTTGCCGCGGTTCGGCGTGTATCACTACAAGGTGGTGATGTTCGAACAGAAAGACGGTGAGTTCGTTGCGCCCGCCGGCTACGCGCGCCACTCGCTCGCCACGGTGACGACTCATGATCTGCCCACACTGCACGGATGGTGGAGCGGTCACGATATCGATCTGTGGGAGCGGCTGGGTTTCTATGCCGGGGAATCCCTGGCCGCGCAGCGGCGCGCCGAGCGCCAGCTCGAGCGTCAACGGCTGCTGCGCGCGCTGCGCCGGGAGCAGCTCTGGGCGGGTGCCGACGACGGCATCGTCCCGGAATACTCCGCCGGGCTTGCCCGCGCGGTGCATGCCTATCTCGGCAGGAGTGCAGCGGCGCTCGTGACCGTGCAACTCGAAGACATGATCGGCATGCTCGAGCCCGTGAACGTGCCCGGTACCAGCTCCGAATATTCCAATTGGACGCGGCGCATGACGGCGAGCGCGCGCGAGATATTCGCTCGCTCCGACGTGCGCGAGCTGTGCACGGCGATGCTGGCGAGCCGAAAGGCCGCTACCATGACGGTCTCATGAGTGCACTGCTGCAATCGCTGATTTATACGGCCCAGAGGGCCGGCGGCGCCATCATGGCGGTCTATGTCACGGAATTCTCCGTGCGCGACAAGGCCGATGCATCGCCGGTCACGGCCGCCGACGAAGCGGCGGAGAAAATCATTCTCGCGGATCTCGCCGCGATCGCTCCCGACGTGCCGGTGGTCGCCGAAGAGTCCGTCGCGGCAGGCCGGGTGCCGGTGATCGCGGAACGCTTTTTCCTGGTCGACCCGCTCGATGGCACGCGCGAGTTCGTCAGCCACCGCGATGAATTCACCGTCAATGTCGCGCTGATCGAAGACGGCGAACCGGTCCTGGGCGTGGTCTTCGCACCCGCTCGCCGTGAGCTGTACTGGGGCGACGTGCGCGCCGGCAAAGCCGGCCATATCGATGCCGACCCGGACGGCACGATGCCATCGATGGGTAATGCGATCAGGGTGCGCCCGGCACCGGCGCGCGGGCTCACCGCGGTAGCCTCCCGCTCGCATCGCACGCCCGAAACCGACGCCTTCCTTGCTAACTACTCCGTGGCGGAGTTCCGCTCGATCGGATCCTCGCTGAAGTTCTGCCTGGTGGCGGCCGGCGAGGCCGACATCTACCCGCGCGTGGGCACCACCATGGAATGGGATACCGCGGCCGGGCATGCGGTGCTCAATGCCGCGGGTGGCACGGTCACCGGGCTCGCGGGTGAGCCCTTCAAGTACGGCAAGCCCGGCTTCCGCAACGGCAACTTCGTGGCGTGGGGCCGCAAATAGTCAGCGCTCTCCCGCGGCCACGGTCGGCTGCCTCGCGCCGCCGTACAGCATCAGCATGTTGTCGAGATGGTGGCGCAGGATCGGGTAGTTCACGACCCGCATCGGGATTTCGAAAACCTCGCCACTGAAAGCGTGGACTTCGAGGACGCGGTCCTGCGGGCGCTCGCGCAAGGCGCGAATGCTCTTCCACGGCATGGCACCAATGTACAAGCGCCGCCACCGGCCGCCACTGACTCGTGAGGCCATTCCGTCGACGTCGAAGCGGACGGTAAAACTCCGTGTCAGCGACAGCGCCGTGAACGCCACCGATACCGCGCCGCTCAACGCCGCGACGATCCAGGGATTCAGTGCTTTGCCGCCCACCACCACGAACGGCACGTCGAAACCCAGCACGACGGCATACAGGCAGAGGGCACCCGCCACCACGCTGCCCGTGGCCGTGAAGTAGGAGGGCAGCAGCGGGTCATGGAACTCGAGCACCGGATTCTGCTCGCGGCGCGAATTTTTACGCTGCGCCGCGCGCGCCATCTCGATCATCTCGGGCGTATTCAGCGAGTCGCGCAATCTCTGGATTTCCGCGCGGCTGGCTTCGTCGGTTGCCTCGGTCATCAGGCGGTCGAGGTCCTTAAGGACCTTTTGATGCTCGGCCGGGGGCTTTTCCATGGCCACATTATATTGAGTGAACTCCCTGGAGTTCAGGCGGCGGCGCTACACTCCGGCAAATGACCCAAGAGCGCGTCAGCAGCTACTCACACTGGATCGGCGGACATCTGGTCGCCGGCGTCTCCGGGCGCGCCGGGGAAGTTTTCAATCCTTCGATGGGCATCGTAGCGGCGCGCGTGGCATTCGCGAACGAGACCGAAGTCGATGCCGCCGTGCGCGCGGCACGCGCGGCTTTTCCCTCCTGGGCGGCGACGCCGGCACTCAAGCGTGCGCGCGTACTCTCCAGGTTCAAGGAAATCATCGAGCAGCGGCGCGGCGAACTCGCGAAACTCATTGCTTCGGAGCACGGCAAACTGGTGAGTGACGCCGCCGGCGAGGTGACGCGTGGCCTCGAGGTGGTGGAGTTTGCCTGCGGCGCGCCGCACCTCCTCAAGGGTGAGTTCGCCGACAACGTCGGCACCGGAGTCGACAGTTATTCGCTGCGCCAGCCGCTCGGCGTGGCCGCCGGCATCACCCCGTTCAATTTTCCGGCCATGGTGCCCCTGTGGATGTTTCCCGTGGCGCTGGTCTGCGGCAACACTTTCATACTCAAGCCTTCGGAGCGTGATCCTGGCGCCGGTTTGTTGTTAGCGCAGTGGCTTCACGAGGCCGGTCTTCCGCCCGGGGTTTTCAACGTCGTCAACGGTGACAAGGTCGCCGTGGATGCGCTGCTGCGCCATCCTTTGATCAACGCCGTCAGTTTCGTGGGGTCTACCCCAATCGCCGAATACGTGCAGCGCGAAGGAGTTGCGCATGGCAAACGCGTCCAGGCGCTGGGCGGGGCGAAGAATCACCTGGTCATGCTCCCCGATGCCGACACGCAACTGGTCTGCGATGCGCTGCTGGGCGCGGCTTACGGGTCGGCGGGCGAGCGTTGCATGGCGATTTCGGTGGCCGTTGCAGTTGGCGAAGCCACGGCAGACCGCCTGGTGGCCGCGCTCTCCGCGCGCGTGAAAACCTTGCGCGTCGATCATTCTCAGAACGGTGAGGCCGACATGGGGCCGCTGATCACCGCCGCGCATCGGACCAAGGTGACTGACTACATTGCCGCGGGCGTAGCCGAAGGCGCGCGCCTGGTGGTGGACGGCCGCGGCCTCGAGGTCGCCGGCTACGAAAACGGATTTTTCCTCGGTGGCAGCCTGTTCGACGGTGTCAGCGCCGCGATGAGAATCTATCGCGAGGAAATTTTCGGTCCGGTGCTGGTGGTGGTGCGCGTGCCCTCGCTCGGCGAGGCGGTGAAGCTCGTGAATTCGCACGAGTTCGCCAATGGAACCGCCGTGTTCACGCGTGACGGCGCGGCGGCGCGCGCGTTCGTCCAAGGCATCGAGGTCGGCATGGTCGGGGTCAACGTGCCCATTCCCGTGCCCATGGCGTTTTTCAGTTTCGGTGGCTGGCGGCGTTCGAGCTTCGCCGATCACGCCATGCACGGCATGGAAGGCGTGCGTTTCTACACGCGGCTCAAGACCGTCACCAGCCGCTGGCCCAACCTCGATGAAGGCGGTCCCGAATTCGTCATGCCGACGATGAAGTGAGCCCAAGGAAGGCAAGTCCCATGCAGCCCGCGTCGCCCTCGCTCGTGTTTCCCACGACCTTTTGCTGCAACTGCGGCGACACTAATTGCATGAACGAGATCCAGGACACCAGGGTCACGCGTTATTTCGGAATCGGCGGCACCGAAACCACGTTCAAACTACCAGTACCCGTGTGCGCCGAATGTCGCCGCAGTACGCGTCGCCGGCCTCAGGGATTTTTCTCGAAAGTGTTGCTGGTCGCGCTGGGTACCTGCGTGGCGTTCATGGCGCTGATAGTCCTTGGGTCGACCGTGGAATTGCCGGTCTGGATCGCCGAGCGCATGTTCGCTCTGAGCTTCGCGCTGGCGCTCGCACTCATGATCGTCGTCTGGCGGCTTCGCCTTCCGAAGCCGCCGAAGACCAGCTTCTATCAACCGGTGCGCATCAAGGAAGCCAACGTACAGCTCACCGATCTCATGAGCGGCGCCGGCGAAGTGGTTTTCATGAAGCTGGCTTTCACCAATCCCGACTACCTGAACATCTTCGTCAACGCGAATCGCGATGCCATCAAGGCAAGGCAACTCGTCGTCGTGAAGGCCTGAGCACTGGCAAGCCGCGAAGTTAGGCATTCGCGTGACATTGGCGAGCTGACAGAATTGCGGGATGGCGATCCAATGCACCTGCATGGATGCCCGCGACCGCCACTCAAGATTCTCCCGCGCCGAGCGGTGCGCGACCGTTCTCCTGGTGTTGGTTCTGGCCGCTTTGCTGTGGCAGGGATACGGCAGCTGGTTGTTGGGTGCAGGTGGCGGTCATGCCGGCTGATGCCGCTCTGCTGGCTGTCGCTTGGGGCCGTGGCGGCGTTCATTGCGCTGCCGGCACTGGCTGCCGCGTTCCGGCGCCGCCACGCTCGCGAATGCAGTGCGGTGGCCTCGGCGCTCGCGGACTTCGCGCTGGCCGCGCGCAGCAGTATCAGTGCGGGTGCGCGCTGTCTGCCACTCGATGCCGCGCTGTGCTCGCGTGCCGGCCGGTTGCGAATCCCCGAGTTCGCATCGCTGTTGCTGGCGCACGAGCTGCCGCACGATCGCCCGGAGCTGCTGGCCGACACCGCGCAGCGCCTGGCGCTGCGTTTGAAACGCCGCGTTGCCTTCGAGCGCAAGATGCTGGCGCGCACGGCTTCCGGCCGGCGTCGAGGCGCCGTGGCGGCGGCCACTCCGCCGTTCGTGCTGCTGTTGGTTCGGGCCGCAGACATCGACGTTCCCGCCGCCGCGCTGGTGCTGCTGCTGGCCATCGAAGGTGCCGGCTGCTGGTTGTTGTGGCGCCTGTCGCGCGTCGATATCTAGCCGTGAGCCAGCTGCCGCTGTTCGTCCTGTTGCTTGCTGCCGTCGGCGCTTTCGCACTCAGCGTATATGCGCTGCGCGGCCTGCTCGACATTCGCGATGCATTGCGTTCGGCGGAGCTCGCGCGCCTGACAGCGCCGGTGCACTGGCAGGCCACGCGCGCGTGGGCCGGGGTCGCCGCCGGCGTGCCAGTGTTCATTGCCACCTCGCGCCTTGGCGCAGGCGCCTGGCTCGCGGGTCTCACCGTGGCGGCGCTCGGATACTGGGTGGCGCCGCAGTTTTTGACTGCGGCGCGCCAGCGCGTCGAGCGCGAAGTGCTCTACGATCTGGCTGTGCATCTCGACCTCATTGCGCTCGCCATGGAGTCGGGCAGTAGTTTGCCGGCGGCGCTCGCCATCTGCGCCGAACGGGCGCCGGAGGGCGTGCTGCGGCGTGCGTGGTCGCGCGTGATACTCGAGATTCACGCCGGCGCCGAACCGCTCGAAGCCCTGCGCGCCCTGGAGCAACGAGTGAATCTCAAACCCTTGTCATCGCTGGTGGGCGCGCTGCGCTCGGCGGAACGTTTCGGCATCGATCCCGCTCAGGTTTTTCGCGAGCGAGCACTGCAGTCGGCGGCGCATTGCTTCGCCCAGGCCGAGCGGCTGGCGCGCGCTGCACCCCTCAAGCTCTGGGCGGCGCTCGTGTTGTGCCTCGCGCCGTGCACGATGGTGGTGCTGGCCTTTCCGGTGGCGCGGCTGCTGGCGCTGGCAGCAGGCTGAAAAGCGATTGCGCCGTGACAGCTCTTAGCTGTCCGATGGAGCGTCGGGGGCGGCCGGGCGCTTGAGCTCGGTGTTCGCTTCGAGCGCCAGCAGATCCTCGGGGCGATCAATATCGAGCTCGGCGCTGGGCATCGGCAGGCGGATGAGCCGGTCGACGTGCCGCTGCAGCAGCAACTGCGCGCCGCGATCGCCGCGCAACTCGTTGAGCTCGCGAAAACACCATCGCGGAAAAATCGCCGGCACGCCGACACTGCCCGCGTACTGGGCGGCGGCGATCGACGTCGGTGTCCGCCGCCATACGCCCGCGAGCCGGCGGAAGTCTTCCGTGGTGACGGCAGCCTGGTCGGCGAGCGCGATCAATACGCCGTCAGCCGACTGCGGCGCATGCGCTAGGCCTTCGCGGATCGAGCTGGCGATTCCTTCGGCCCAGTCGCGATTGACGGCGACGCCGGCCGGGCTGTGCCGGAGCAGGGGTGCGAGCTCGGCGGCATTCGCGCCGAGCACGACGGTGACCGAGTGACCGGCGAGCTCCACCGCGCGGCTGACGACGCTGTGCATGAGCGGGCGTCCGTTGACGCGCACGAGTTGTTTGGCGGACCCGAAACGCGAGGAGTTGCCGGCGGCCAGAACCACCACGTGGATATGGCTCGCCTCGCTGCTCCCGCCGTCGTTCACCTTCGGGTCAGCAATCCGATTGCGAACACGGAGACCACGCAGACACCGGCGATCAGCGCAGTCTTGCCGGCCATCTCGGTGAAGGCCGAACGTGGAATGACTTCGAGCACCACGAGAATGGTGATGGCCGCCAGCGCCAGAATCGTGAGGCTGGCGAGCACTCGAGCCAGGCCGCTGTGGGCGCGGATTTCAGAGTCGTGCTTTTGCGGTTCGAGGTTCATGGCGGGCAATATTACAGCGGTTTGCCCCGGGCGCCGCCGTGGGCTGGCCCGCAACCGTTAAGCCGGTCGCATTTGCGGCGGGTTTTTGCGACGGGCCGTGCGCCAGAGCACGTCCAACCCCGCGATTTGGCGCTAATTTGCTGCCTTCTGTTTAGCGAGCCAATCCAGCCGTGAGCACGCAGTTCTTCGAACGCCAGGATGCCCAGCGCAAACATACGCGCTGGCTGGTGTGGGGATTCATCGCCGCGATCCTCGCGGTGGTGGTGGTGATCAACCTCGTGGTGCTGGTAGGCCTCGAAGGCGATCCACGCCAGGTGCTGCGGCACGAGCCCGAAGTGATTTTCTGGATCTCGCTGCTTGTGCTCGGCACGATCCTGATCGCCTCGTGGCACAAGAGCTCGCAGCTGCGGGCCGGCGGCGCCACGGTGGCCCGCTCGCTCGGTGGGGTCCCCGTCACCGCCGCCGACGGCGACCTCAAACGCCAGCGGCTGCTCAACATCGTCGAAGAGATGGCGATCGCAGCCCGAATCCGCAAGCCACAGGTCTTCGTGCTGCCGGATGAGCAATGCATCAACGCCTTCGCAGCCGGTCACTCCGCCGACGAAGCCGCGGTCGCCATCACCCAGGGCGCACTCGACGCGCTCGATCGTGAGCAGCTGCAGGCGGTCATCGGCCATGAGTTCAGTCACATCCTCAACGGCGACATGAAGATCAACATGCGGCTGACCGCGTGGATCTTCGGCCTCTTCGTGATCACCGACCTGGCACGCCGCTTCATGCGCCGGCGCGGCGGCGGACGCGGGGCGGCGCGCGTCAAAGTGATGGCATTCGGCATTTTCATCGCCGGCAGCATCGGCATGCTGGCCGGCCGGTTGCTGCAGGCCGCGGTCTCGCGCCGCCGCGAGCATCTGGCCGACGCCTCGTCGGTACAGTTCACGCGCAATCCGCAGGCACTGCAGGGCGCCTTCGTCATCATGGCTGCCGCCCCCGCGGGCACGCGTCTGACCCATGAAGCGTCCTCAGGCGTCGCGCACATGTTCTTTGCGGCGAGTGATGCATCGTGGGCTAACAAGCTTGGCGGCTCATGGTTTGCCACGCATCCGCCGCTCGAAGAACGCGTGCGCGCTCTCGACGCGCGGGTTACGCCGCTGCGTTTCCGTACGCTGGTGAACGACCAGCGCAGAAAGGAGGCGACGAAAGCTCCTGCCAGTCCCACTGTTCCCACGGCGTCCGACGGCGCGGCGCCAGCGCTTGGTCCGGTGCCCGCGATGGCGATGGCAATGGCGGCGTCCGAACCCGCCGCTGTTGCACAACCCGCGCCAGAATCCGGACTGACATTGGCGGAGACCATGCCGTCCGGCGTGCGACTGATCGCCGGACGCACGGCGCCGCCGGACGTCTTGCGCAATCGCTTGAGCCAGGAGCAACAGGCGGCGATCGGCGCGTTCGTGGCGCAGGTGGAAAATTCAAAAGTCGCGGTTCAGGCCGCGTTCGTCGCGACCATGCTGGCAGCGGAGCCGGCGAAGTGGCGCACGCAGCTCACGCGGCTCGCGCCCCTGCTGGGTATCGAGGTGTTCAAGGAAACGCAGGCGCAAATCGCGCGTATCGCGCAGCTCGCACCGTCGTCGCGCCTGCCGCTGCTGACGGATCTGCTGACATTGCTCGATGGACTGGATCCGGCGGATCGAAAGCGCCTGCGCGCGATCGCACGGGCGGTCGCGCCCACCGTGGCGAGTGGTGACATGCTGCGTTTCTCGCTGACGCGCATGCTCGAGAAGCGCCTCGCCAAGACGAAGGACCAATCGCCGCCGGTGCCGCTGCCCGAACGCGCAGCCGCAATCTGTGAGTTGTATGCCGCACTGGCGCAGTGCCGCTTCGGCGCCGGCAAGCAAGGGCAGAACGCCTATCGCGCCGGCCTCATGGGAATGTTGCCACCGCAGAAATGGGCGCCTTATCCGGACACTTTGATTGCGCCTGCCGCACTCGACAGCACGCTCGCCGCGCTCGCCCAGATCCATCCCACCGGCAAGCGCTCGTTTTCCGAAGGCATGGCGCGCGTGATCGCCGTTGGCGGGCGCCTGACGGTGCCGCAGGTGGACCTGCTGCGCGGCGTCTGCGTGTGCGTCGAGTGCCAGGTGCCGCTGCTTCCCATTGACGTGGTCTTTGACGATGCCGATGTCTGCCAGCCTGCCGCTCAGGTGAGCGCGCGATAGAGCATCCGCGACCCGACCAGCAACAGGAACACGCCGAAGGCCTGCGACAGACGCCGGCGGCTCAAGGTATGCGCAACGCGTGCTCCCAGCGCCGCGGTGAGTATCGATCCGGGCGCGATGATGGCGAGACCCACGAGGCTCACGAATCCCACCGTCGCCCACGGCAAGGCAACCGGCGGCTGCGCCAATAGATAGCCTGCCGTTCCCGGAATGCTGATCACGATGCCGAAAAACGCGGCCGTACCCACGGCGCGATGGATTGGATAGCCACACAGGTTGAGCGTCGGTACGGTGAGCGTGCCGCCGCCGATACCCATGACCGCCGACACGCCGCCGATGAACATCGCGACGACGACACCGGCACCGCCGCGCGGCACCTGCTGCGCCGCGCGCAGGTGATCGAGCGGCAGCAGCATCTTGAGCGCGATGAGCAAAGCGACGCTACCGAAGATGCCGGCCAGCACGGCGAGCGGTGCGCGGGCCGCGAGCAGGCTGCCGGCGAAGGCGGCGATCAGCATCGGCACGGCCCACCGCCGGGCAAGCGCACTGTCCAGGGCACCGCGCGCATGGTGCGTGCGCGCCGAGCTGATCGACGTGGGAATGATGGCCGCGAGCGATGTCGCCACCGCGACGTGCATGCGGTATTCCTCGGGCACGTCCGCGAAACGCAGTGAATATTCGAGCACCGGCACCGTGACGATGCCGCCGCCTACGCCCAGCAGGCCGGCGGCGAAGCCGGCCACCAGACCCGAAACCGCCAGAACGCCGACGAGCGGCAGCAGCTCGTTCACGCTGTCTCGGTAAACGGTCGGCCGGCCCGGCCGGCGAGCGCCGCGTGGACCTCCCCAACGATGGACAGCGCGATGGATTCCGGCGTGCGGCCGCCGATGTCGAGCCCGACCGGTGCGCGCAGCCGGCCACGCAGGCGGGCGCCGTCTTCGCCGAGATCGCCGAGCAGTTTTTCGCGGCGCGCCGCCGGCCCTAACAACCCGACGTAGGGAACGGGGCTTGCGCTGAGCGCGCGCAGGTAGTGCAAATCAGAGTCGAGGTGGTGGCTCATGACGATGGCTGCGGAATATTCCGCGAGCGGCACCACCGCGGCGAGCTGCGCGGCTTGTGCCTCGATCAGTTTGGTCGACGGCGGAAAGCTCGACGGCAGCAGATACGCCGAGCGATGCTCCACCACGGTGATGCGCCAGCCGAGGAACGCCGCGAGTGTCGCCACCGGCCGGGCGTCCGGGCCTCCGCCTAACAGCAGGAGGTGTGGCGGTGGGGTCACGGTGGCGATGAAGATCTCCACGCCAGGCGGCGCAGCGCCGACGCTAAGCGAAGATCCCAGAGGAAATGCCGGGTCGGTGCTGGCGATGACGAACGCAAAACGGCGCTCCTGCGCACGCCGATGGCTCTCGGCCATCTGCTCGAGCGGCTGCCATCGTTCATGCTCGGAGACGCGGGTCAGCAGGACGTCCATCGCACCTTCGCAACCAGCGCCCAGGCCGAACAGCTGATCGGTCGTGCTGCGCAGGTCGTAGCTGACGATGCGACCCAGGCCACTCACCGCCACGCCGCGCGCATGTTCGCGCAGGTCACCTTCGAGACAACCGCCGGACAACAGGCCTGCATATTCGCCATCACTCGCGATGAGCATCTGGGCGCCGGGTTTGGCGTACGTGGAACCGCCAGTCCTGATGACCGTGGCCAGCACCAGGGGCTCGTGGGACAGGCGTGCGCGGTCGTACAGCGGGAGGAGGCGGTGCAAGCTCATGTGGTTGGGAAATATATGCCAGATTGCGTCGGGTGCGCTTGCGCGTTGCTGGTTCCAACCAGTAGATTTGCCGGGCTTTTTTTGCAACCCCGCGCTTTTTTTCAGGTTGAAAGTCGTCAATGCCATCTGCTGACCCCACCGCCTGGGTCGTACACAAATTTGGTGGTTCTTCGGTCGCAGACGCTGAGTGTTTCAAGCGCGTCGCCAGCATTCTCGAAACGTTTACCCCCGGCCGCCTGGGGGTGGTGCTGTCGGCCTGCCGCGGCGTCACCGATGCGCTGCTCGGCCTCGTGTCGCGCGCCGAAGCGCAGGATGAAGGCTGGCGCGGCGATCTGGACGCTTTGCGCGTCCGCCACAACACCATCGCCGAGGGCCTGTTGTCGGCCGATGCGCGCCAGCTCTACATGGCCGGCTTCGATCGCGACCGGCATGACATCGAGGGCATCCTCCACACGGTGAAGCTCACACGCTCCGCCGCGCAGAACGTGCGCGATCTGGTGGCGGGCTACGGGGAAATCTGGTCGACCAAGCTGTTCCGCGAATATTTCGCCAACACCAAACGTCCGGGCACCGTGCTGTGGATCGACGCGCGCCAGGCCGTCGTCGTGGAGTGGGGTCCGCTAGGCCCCGCGGTGCAATGGGACGAATCGCGCGCCAAACTCCAGGCGCTGGTCGGCCCGGATTTTCAGGGCACGCTCATCATCACCGGCTTCATCGCCTCGAACCGGCAGGGCGTGCAGACGACGTTGGGCCGAAACGGCAGCGACTTCTCGGGCTCGATCTTCGGCTCGCTGCTCGACGCCAGGGAAATCCAGATCTGGACCGACGTCGATGGCGTGTTGTCGGCGGACCCGCGCCGCGTTCCGGATGCCAAGGTCATCGATGCGCTGTCGTACAACGAGGCCATGGAGCTCGCGTACTTCGGCGCCAAGGTGATCCATCCGCAGACTATGGCGCCGGCCGTGGGGCGCGGCATCCCGATCTGGATCCGCAATACGTTTGCTCCCGAGAAACCCGGCTCGCTGATCTGCGCCACGCCCAACTCCAAACTACCCGTCAAGGGCATCACCAGCATCGAGAACGTCGCCATGGTGAACGTCGAGGGCGCCGGCATGATCGGCGTGCCCGGCACCGCGCACCGCCTGTTCGGTGCGCTGCGCGAAGAGGGCATCTCGGTCATCCTCATTTCGCAGGGCAGCTCGGAGCACTCGATCTGCTGCGCGATCCCCGGCGTCGAAGCCGATCGTGCCGCGCGAGTCGTGGCCGCGGCCTTCGATCGGGAAATCAAGGAAGGGCAGATCCAGAGCATCGAGATCGACAAGAATCTCGCCATCCTCGCCGTGGTCGGTGACGGCATGGCTGGCCTGCCGGGCGTCGCCGGACAGGTGTTCAACGCGTTGGGTTCGGCCGCCGTCAACGTGCATGCCATCGCGCAGGGCGCATCGGAAAGAAACATTTCCGTCGTGGTCGATGGCAAGGATGCGACGCGTGCGTTACGCGCCGTGCATTCGGGCTTCTACCTGTCGCCGCACACCATTTCGATCGGCCTCATCGGACCGGGAGCGGTGGGGCGTGCACTGCTCGAGCAGATTGCCGCCGAGACCGAGCGCCTGCGCGACGAGTTCAAGCTCGACCTGCGCCTGCGCGGCATCATGACCAGCAAGAAGATGCTGTTGTCGGAGCAGGGCATCCCGGTAGGCCCAAAAAACGGCTGGCGGGCCGCGCTCGATGCGAGCACCGCCGCCGCGGACCTTGGCAAATTCGTCGAGCACCTGCACGTCGATCACCTGCCGCATACCGTGATCATCGACTGCACCGCCGACGACAGCGTGGCGAAACACTATGCCGGGTGGCTCGCGGCCGGCATTCACGTCGTCACGCCGAACAAGAAGGCCAACAGCGGGCCTCTGGCCTACTACGAATCGCTCAAAGACGCGCGCCGCCTGGGCGGCTCCTCTTATCTATATGAGGCAACCGTGGGCGCGGGCCTGCCGATCATCCAGACCCTGCGCGACCTGCGCGAGACCGGCGACAAGATCTCCAGCATCGAAGGCATCTTCTCGGGCACGCTTGCCTATCTATTCAACGTGTACGACGGCAAGACACCGTTTTCGCAGATCGTCAAGGACGCCAAGGCGAAGGGATACACCGAGCCGGATCCTCGCGACGACCTGTCGGGCACCGATTTCGTGCGCAAGGTCATCATCCTCGGCCGCGAGATGGGCCTGAAGCTCGAGATGAAGGATGTGCAGGTCGAGAGCCTGATCCCGGCGGGACTCGATAAAGGCACCATCGACGATTTCCTCGACGGCCTTCCCCGGTACGACGGCGAAATGCAGAAGCGTTTCGAAGCGGCCGCCGCGCGCGGCAAGGTTTTGCGGTACATGGGCCGCCTCACGGCCGACGGCAAAGCCACGGTCGGCGTTGCCGAGCTCGACAGATCGCATGCCTTCGCCAACATCGCGCTCACCGACAATGTCGTCCGGTACGCGACCGCGCGTTACAACAGCAATCCGCTGATCGTCCAGGGGCCAGGCGCGGGCCCCGATGTCACGGCCGCCGGCGTGTTCGCCGACCTCTTGCGCGTGTGCAGCTATCTGGGGGCGCACTTGTGAGTGCGACTGGCGGAGCACACCCGTGACGATCAACAAAGCCACGGCGTTCGCGCCCGCGTCGGCCGCGAACGTCGCCATCGGATTCGACATCTTGGGTTTTTCCGTCGATGTGCTCGGTGACAAGGTGACCGTGACGAAGACCGCGAAGCCTGGTGTCGTGATCATCGGCTCTTCGGGGGTGGTGAAAGAGATTCCGCGCGATCCTGCGCGAAACACCGCGGGCCGCGCCTTGTTAGCCATGCAGGAGACACTGAAGCCCGGGTTCGGCTTCGAGGTCTTCATCGAAAAAGGCATTCCGCTCGGCAGCGGACTGGGCGGCTCGGCCGCCTCCGCGGTGGCTGCCGTGGTCGCCGCCAACGCGCTGCTGGAAAAACCTTTGGCCAAGATCGACCTGCTCCAATTCGCCATGCAGGGTGAAAAAGTCTCGAGCGGTTCGCTGCACGTCGACAACATAAGCCCAAGCCTGTTCGGTGGCCTGGTGCTCACGGTGGGCATCGACAATCCGCGCGTAAAGCAGATCCCGGTGCCCGAGGGAATTCGCGCAGTACTCGTGCATCCACACCTGTTCCTCTCGACCAAGCAGGCGCGAGGAATTCTCAAGCGCGAAGTGACCATGTCGGACTTCATCTGGCAGACCGCCAACCTTGCCGGGTTCATCTCCGGCTGTTACACCAATGACCTCGACATGATTCGCGCTTCGTTCGAGGACGTGGTGATCGAGAAGCAGCGCTCACAGCTCATTCCGGGCTTCGATTCCGTGCGCAAGGGCGCGCTCGCCGCCGGAGCCCTGGGCTGCACGATATCCGGCGCGGGGCCGACCATGTTCGCCTGGGCGCTGGACGCCGACGCGGAAAAAGTTCGCGCCGCCATGGTCACGGCGTTCCACGCCGCGAACATGAAAGTGGATCACTGGGTGGTGCCCATCGAGACCTCGGGCGCCCACGTGTTGCCGGGCTGAGCGTCGGTCATGAAATTTGTCTCTACCCGCGGACTGCTCTCCTCCGATAGGGCGCCTGGCGTGAGTTTCGGCACCGCATTGGCGCAGGGGCTCGCACCCGACGGCGGCCTGTACATGCCGGAAACCTGGCCGGACATTCCGCTCTCGGCCTTCGCGCAAGCCAACACCCTCGCGGAGGTTGCCGAAATAATGTTGCGGCCATTCGTGGCCGGCGATCCCATCGCCCCGCAGATCGGCGCCGTGGTGCGCGAGGCCTTTAATTTCCCGGCGCCGCTCGCGCCCGTGACCGAAGACGGGCGGCTTTCGGTTCTCGAGCTGTTTCACGGACCCACGGCCGCGTTCAAGGATTTCGGCGCGCGTTTCCTCGCGGCCTCACTCGCGCGCATTCGTCCTGAGGGCGGCGCAAGGCCGCTCAATATCCTGGTCGCGACCTCGGGCGACACCGGGGGCGCGGTGGCCGCGGCTTTTCACCGCCGGCCCGGCATCGTGGTGTCGGTGTTGTTCCCCAAGGGGCTGGTTTCTCCCACCCAGGAGCGCCAGCTCACCTGCTGGGGAGACAACGTTCACTCGTATCGAGTCAGTGGCAGCTTCGACGATTGCCAGCGGCTCGTGAAGGAAGCGTTCGTCGATGAGTCGCTGACGGCACGCTTCGAATTATCGAGTGCGAATTCCATCAACCTCGGGCGCCTGCTACCGCAGGCGGTGTACTACGCGGCGACCAGCCTCGCCGTACATCGCGCGCACGGTGTCAGCCCCAACTTCGTCATTCCCAGCGGCAACCTCGGCAACTCGGTGGCTTGCGTGTGGGCGCGCAGGATCGGCCTGCCCATCGGCCGCATCGTGCTGGCGCACAACGCCAACCGGGCGGTGCCCGATTTCCTGCGCAGCGGCGAATGGCAGCCGCGTGCCAGCATTCAGACGCTCGCTTCCGCCATGGATGTGGGCGCGCCTAGCAACATGGAACGGCTGCGCGCGCTGTTTCCGGACGTCGAAGCAGTGCGCGGTGCGGTGCGCGCGGAAAGCGTCAGCGACGATGAAATCCGGGCGCGCATCGCCGCCGATTTCCGCCGGTACGGGAAAACCTGGTGTCCGCATACCGCGACCGCGGCGCAAGTCCATGCGCGCCTGCCCGAATCGGAGCGGCTGGACGCGAACTGGGTGCTGGTCGCCACCGCGCATCCGGCGAAATTTGCCGAAATTGTGGAGCCGCTCATCGGGCAACGAATCGACATGCCGGAAAGCCTTGCTAAACTGTTCGCGCGCCCCGTGTCCTGCACCGATCTGTCACCCACACTCGCCGCGTTGACCGGCGGGTTGGCCGGAAAGCCGGCGACGGTTTAATAGTGAGCATGAATTGAATCCGCCTTTTGGACTCACACAGACCCAGTTCGTATCGATCATCGTCGGCGTGGTTGCCTTCGCGCTGCTCGTGCTTCTCGCCGGGCGCGCCTGGGTAGTTCGCCGTCGCGATGCGCGCCGCGTCGCGCGGGTCACCGCGGGTTCGGCCGACTACCTGCGCAATGTGCTCGTGCCCGACGGCAACGGCGGGGACTATCACCTCGACTTCGTGCTGCTCACCAGCCGCGGCATCGTCATCGTCGACATGCGCGATTTCGTCGGCATCGTGTTCGGTGGCGACCAGATGACCGCGTGGACGCTCATGACCGGGCCGAGCCGCACCACCTTCGTGAATCCGCAGGCCGGGCTTTACGACCGCATCGCGAGCGTCAAGGCCATTGCCACCGACACGCCCATCGAAGGCCGCATCGTATTCACCAAACGCGCCAAGTTCCCGAAAGGCCTGCCGCGCTTCACCGTGATGCTCGAATCGGTGGCCGCGGAATTCCCCAAGCTTGGCGCCGCCGAGCTCGAGATCGCCGTTTCGAAATACCGCCCGGGCTGGGCAAAGCTCAAGGAAGCCGCCAAACCCAGCCCGCATTACAGGTCCAGTCCCATTGCCGTTGCATAAGGGACCTCCGCAGCCCGCCCGCGACCCGTAGCGCCGCCGCCCGCGCCTGGGTGCCGCTCAGCGTGTTGGCAAACCGAAGAATTCCCGCGCCGCAGCCGTACTCATGGCCGCCACGGACTCGGGACTTTCACCGCGCGCCTGGGCGAGAGCGCGCACCACGTAGGGCAGGTACGAGGGCTCGTTGCGGCGTGTCCTGGGCTTCGGGACGAGGTCGCGCGGCAGTAGATAGGGTGAGTCGGTTTCGATGAGCAGGCGGCCGGCGGGTATTCCTTTCACGACTTCGCGCAGGTGCAGGCCGCGCCGCTCGTCGTTTATCCAGCCGGTAATGCCGATGTGCAGGCCGAGAGCCAGATACTCGTCGCGTTCCTTTTCGCCGGCGGTGAAGCAGTGGGCGACGCCACGCGGCACACCCTTCGAGCCACGATATTCGCGCAGGATGGCGATGAAATCCTCGTGGGCATCGCGCTGGTGGAGGAACAAGGATTTGCCGGTGCTGGCGGCGAGCTCGAGTTGCCAGGCGAAGGCGCGGCGCTGCAGGTCGCGCGGTGAGAAGTCCCGGAAATAGTCGAGGCCGCACTCGCCCACGGCCACCACCCGCGCATCACGCGCCAGCGCCTGCAGGGCGGGGAGGGTGTCGGCGGTAAGGTCCGCGGCGTGATGCGGATGCACGCCGGCAGTGGCGAACAGCACGCCAGCGTGGAGGCCCGCAAGTTCAATGGCGCGGCGCGTGCTTCCCTCGCTGGAACCCGTGACCACGATCTGCGCCACGCCCGCAGCGGCGGCGCGACGCAGCACTGCATCGCGGTCGGCGTCAAAGCTGTCGTGCGCCAGGTTGGCGCCTATATCGATGAGTTCCATAGTCTTCGATCAGGAGTATGGCGAAAATGAATGCGATCCCGCCGCTTACGTGGTCCTCACACTTTTTGACAATGCCAGTCGACATCCAGTGTTGTCATTCGTCCATGACTGGTTAGCTACCAAACGTGCGGCTCTCATCTGCGGCACATGACACCTCACAGATGTGCAGGTACTCGATTTCCTTTACTCTTCACGCCTGCCGCGATTTGGGCGTACGAATACGCCACCTTATAGATAAGCGAATCAGGAACTTATAACGCATGCCTCTCGATACAGAGACATTGGGTTCGTTGCGCATCGAGCGCTCGGTACAAGCATCGGACAGCGGTTCCGGCCGCAAGATTGTCCTCTGGAGTGCGGTGGCTGCAGTGCTCGTTGCAGCGGTCTTGACTGCGGTATTCCTGTTTGGTGCCAAGACCACCGAGGTGACCACGGTGACGGCGGAAGCGCAGAGCAGTGGCCCGAGTCTGGGAAATGCGGTCTTGAACGCGTCGGGATACGTCGTCGCGCGTCGCATGTCGACGGTGTCGTCGAAGGTCACCGGCAAGATCGCGGAAATCTTCGTCGAAGAAGGCATGGCGGTCGAGAAGGACCAGGTGCTCGCGCGCCTCGATCCGATCAATTCCCAGACCATGCTCACGATGTCGCGGCGCGAGTTGGAAGCGTCCCGGCGCAATCTCGCGGAGATCGAAGTGCGGCTGGCCGAGGCGCGGCGCAATCTCACGCGCAACGAGGCGCTGGTGGAACGGCAGCTCATCAGCCAGACCGCGCTCGACACATCCAAAGCCGAGGTCAACGCGCTGGCGGCACGGCTCGCCGCTTCGCAGGCACAGGTCGAAGTGGCGGAAAGCGCGCTGGCGATCCGACAGATCGACTACAAGGACCTGGAGGTGCGCGCGCCGTTTGCCGGTGTCGTCATTTCCAAGGACGCGCAGCCCGGTGAGATGATTTCGCCGATGTCGAGTGGCGGATTCACGCGCACTGGTATCGCCACCATCGTCGACATGGATTCGCGTGAGGTGGAAGTGGACGTCAACGAGTCGTACATCAATCGCGTGAAGAACAACCAGCGCGTCGAAGCAACGCTCGATGCATATCCGGATGCGCCCCTGGCGGCACGCGTCATCAACATCGTGCCCACCGCAGACAGAACCAAGGCCACCGTCAAGGTGCGCATCGGGTTCGAGAAGCTCGATTCGCGCATCCTGCCGGACATGGGCATCAAGGTGCGCTTTCTCGACGATCAGCCGGCGCCAACCGCCAACACCGGGCCGCGCATCCGCGTGCCGGCGGCGGCCGTGCAGCGCGAGGGCGACAACGCCTACGTTTGGGTAGTTAGCAAGGGGCGCGCCGAACGGCGCGCGGTGACGGTCGGGGCCGAAAGCGAAGGCTCCGTCGAAGTGCGTGCCGGCGTCGCGAGCGGTGACGAGCTCGTGTCCCCGGTGGTCCAGGGTCTCGAAGATGGCGGCAAAGTGAAGCTCAAGGCGAGCTGAGGAGAAGAACGATGGCGGCAGTAGAACAGATGAAAACGGCGGATCCGGTGGTGGTCAAACTGCGCGGTGTTGCCAAGCAATACCAGCGCGGCGCCGAAGTGGTGCCGGTGCTCGAGAAACTGGATCTCGACCTGCCACGCGGGGATTTCGTCGCCCTCATGGGCCCGTCTGGTTCGGGCAAGACCACGCTGCTCAACCTCATCGGCGGCCTCGATCGTCCCACCACGGGCACCATCGATGTGGATGGCGTATCCATCGACAAGCTGTCGAACGCGGCGCTCGGCCGCTGGCGGGCGGACAACGTGGGGTTCGTCTTCCAGATGTACAACCTGTTGCCGGTGCTCACCGCGGAGCGCAACGTGGAACTGCCGCTGCTGCTCACCAAGCTGGGTCGCGCGGAACGCCTCAAGCGCGTGCATACCGCGCTCAGCCTGGTGGGGCTGGCGGATCGGATGAAGCACAAGCCGCGCGAGCTATCGGGCGGACAGGAGCAACGCGTCGGCATCGCGCGCGCCATCGTCACCGATCCGACGCTGCTGCTGTGCGACGAGCCCACGGGCGACCTCGACCGCAAGTCCGGTGACGAAGTGCTCGATCTGCTGCAGGCGCTCAACAAACAACATGGCAAGACCATCGTCATGGTCACGCACGACCCGCACGCCGCCGCGCGCGCCAACCGCACGCTGCACCTGGAGAAAGGAAGGCTCGAGCGGGAGGTCAAATGAGCTGGTTGGGGTTCGTCTGGTCGAATCTCACCCGGCGCAAGCTGCGCCTGGTGTTCACGCTGTTGTCCATCATCCTGGCCTTCCTGATGTTCGGGATGCTCGACGCGCTGCGCACCAGCCTGTCGCAGGCGGTCAATCTCACCGGCGCCGATCGGCTCATCACCATCAGCAAGGTGTCGATCATCGATTCATTCCCGGTGTCGCACTATGAAAAAGTGCGCGCGGTGCAGGGGGTGAGCGCGGTGGTGCACCTCAACTGGTTCGGCGGCGTCTACAAGGACGGCAAGGCGCAGATTCCGGTATTCCCGATCAAGGTGGACGAATTCTTCAACGTCTATCCCGAAGTGAAGATCACGCCCGAAGAGTTCGCCGCCTGGAAGGCGGATCGCCAAGGCATGGTCATCGGGCAGGTGCTGGCCGATACCTACGGATGGAAGAAGGGCGATCGCGTGCCGATCAAATCCTCCATCTTCCGCAAGGCCAACAACAGCGACACCTGGGAATTCAACATCGTTGCGATCTACAAGGTGGAGAACAGCGCCGGCTGGGACAACCAGAGCGCGATGTTCCACTTCGACTACTACAACGAATCGTTGCAGTTCGGCCGCGACCAGATCGGGTGGATGACGGTCAAGGTCAAGGATCCGGCGCAATCCGAGACGGTCGCCAAGCGCATCGACACGCTGTTCGCGAATTCTTCCGACGAAACCAAGACCGCGACCGAGAAGGCCTTCACCAAGCAGTTCATGGAGCAGATCGGCAACATCGGCAAGATCCTGATCTCCGTGGTATTCGCCGTCTTCTTCACGATGTTGCTAGTCACCGCCAACACCATGGCGCAATCGGTGCGCGAGCGCACCAACGAGATTGGCGTCTTGAAGACGTTGGGATTCAGCTCGAACACCGTGCTCAAGCTCGTCATCGGCGAGGCGTTGTTCCTCACCGTGCTCGGTGGCCTCATCGGGTTCGGCCTCGCCTACCTCGGCGTCAGCGGTCTGCAGCCGATGATGAAGAAGTACTTCCCGATCTTCGAGATCGACAGCAGCACCATCATCACGGCGCTGGTGCTCATGGTGGCGCTCGGCGTCGTCACGGGCCTGTGGCCGGCCGTTTCGGCGATGCGTCTGAAGATCGTGGACGCGCTGCGGCGCGGTTAGGGGATTCGTCATGGCAAACACTTTTTCGCAAATCGGCGCGGTCACCGCGATGAACGTGCGCAATATTCCCGAGCGCTGGGCGTCGTCGCTCGTGGCGGTGGTGGGCATCGGCGGCGTGACGCTCGTGCTGATCGCCGTATTGTCCATCGCGGCCGGCTTCCGGCAGGCGCTCGAGTTGTCCGGTTCGCAGGACGTCGTGGTCGTGCTGCGCTCCGGCTCGACCAACGAAATGAGCTCGGGCTTCGGTCAGGACCAGGTCACCATCATCGCCGACGCGCCGGGCATCAAGCGTGATGCAAACGGCAAGCCGCTGGTTTCCGCCGAGCTCTACGTGCTCACCGAGGGCAAGCTCAAGGGCAAGGACACGGGCGCCAACCTGCCATTCCGGGGCGTCTCGGCCAGTGCGCCCGCACTGCGCAAGTCCTTCGAGATCGAGGAAGGCCGCATGATGCGCGAGGGCACCAACGAGATCCTGGTCGGCGACGGCGTGGTCGCGAACTACGAAAACATCGGCGTCGGCAGGACCGTACGCTGGGGCAATGCGGACTGGGTCATCGTCGGGCGTTTCAGTGACGACGGCGGCATCGCCGAATCCGAGGCGTGGGCGGATGCGCGGCTGGTGCAGCAGGTCTGGAAGCGCGGCCAGAGTTTTCAGTCGGTGCGCGCACGGCTGACCGATGAGTCCGACGGTACGCTCAAGAAGCTCAAGGACAATCTGACCAAGGATCCGCGCGTGCAGGTGGCCATTCAACGCGAGCCGGCATTTTATGCCGAGCAGCAGGCGATGATGTCCACGCTCATCAAGGGGGCTGGCGTTTTCTTCGCGATCATGATGGGCCTGGCGGCGATTTTCGCGGCCGTCAATACCATGTTCAACGCGGTGGCGAGCCGCGTGCGCGAGATCGCCACGCTGCGGGCCATGGGTTTCAGCGCCTCGCCGGTGGTGTTCTCGGTTCTGGTCGAGGCGTTGTTGTTAGGCGCGGCCGGCGGCCTGCTCGGTGGCGTACTCGCGTTCCTGTTCCTGAATGGCATGCAGAGCTCGACCATGAACTTCCAGACATTCAGCCAGATCACCTATGCATTCACGGTGACTCCGCAGCTCATGGTCACCGGCATCATCTACGGCCTGGTGCTCACGTTCATCGCCGGCCTCGTGCCTGGCATCCGCGCCGCCCGCATGCCGATCACTACGGGTTTGCGCGAATTGTGATGCGGCGGATCCGGTCAACGGTCGCGGGGGCGCTGGCCCTGGCAATGACAATGGCCGGCGCCCCTTCGTTGGCGCTGGCCCAGGCCGGTCCTTCCGATTGGGCCGACATCGAAGGGCGCATCCAGTATGCGTACTACACCAACGACGCACGGGCGCTGAATGGTGTGCTCGCTTCGCTCAACCCCAAGGCCGCGGACGCTGGGGCACAGACCTCGGGTGATGTCGCCGTCTCGCGTGCCTACTTCCGCGCGCTCACTCACTACCGGCTGGCGCAGGTGCTGACGGCCACGAAGAAATCGCAGGCCAAGGACGCCATCGGGGATTGCGGCGACGAAGTCGACAACATGGTCGGCTCGCTGCCCAAGGTGCCGATTGGTCTCGACGAGAGCGACGAGAACCGGCAGCGGCGCGCCGAAGGTTATGCGCTCGGCACCGCCTGCACGCTCGCGGGCCGCGAGATGAGCTCCATTCCATTCGGCGGCGGGCGCATCGGCTCGCGAATCGACGAGGCGGTGAGACTCGAGCCGAAAAATCCACGCGTACGTCTCGTGGAAGCGCTGGCCATGTTCGAACGGGCCGGCAAGGACACCGGCGAAAAAGCCGCCGCGCTCAAGAGCCTGCGCGTGGTGACCACCATGTTCGAGCAGGCGCGCGCAGGAGCCTCGACCACACCGGAGTGGGGCGCGGCGGAGGCTTACGCTTTCCTGGGCAGTGCGCTCTACGACATGCGTGACGTGGTTGGTGCGCGCGAGGCGCTCGAACGCTCGCTGCTGATTGCGCCGGACTACGCCTTTGCCCGCAAGCTGATGGCGCAGATCACTCGCTAGAACCTGATTCAGGCAAACGGCGTCATCGGGCACTCGTCGCTCCCCTGCTAGTATCCCGCGATGAACTACCCGCGGCTGTTCGCCCCGCTCGATCTGGGCTTCACGCGCCTGCCGAATCGCATCGTCATGGGCTCGATGCACACGGGACTGGAAGATCGCGCACGCGACTTCGGCAAGCTCGCCGCCTATTTCGCGGCGCGTGCCCGCGGTGGCGCCGGCTTGTTAGTGTCGGGAGGCATCGCACCGAACCGGGCGGCCTGGACCAAACCCTTTGCCGGCAAGTTGTCGAGCCAGCGTGAAGTGCCGCGGCATCGGCTCGTGACCCAGGCGGTGCACGCCGAGGGCGGCAAGATCTGCATGCAGATCCTGCACGCCGGCCGCTACGCCTATCACCCGTTTCCGGTGGCGCCAACTTCCCAGCGCGCGCCCATCAATCGTTTCAAGCCGCGCGAGCTGTCGTCCGACGGGGTCCGCGACCAGATCGCGGATTTCGTCACCTGCGCGCAGCTCGCACAGGCGGCTAACTACGATGGCGTCGAGATCATGGGTTCGGAAGGCTACTTCATCAACGAGTTCCTGGTTCCGCGCACCAACGACCGCACCGACGAGTGGGGCGGCTCGCTCGAAAATCGCGCGCGCCTCGCGCTCGAGATAGTCCGGCAGACCCGTGCCGCGGTCGGGCCCGGGTTCATCATCATCTTCCGCATTTCCGGCATCGATCTGGTCGAAGGCGGCAGCACCGGCGCAGAAGTGGAATGGCTCGCCTCGCAGATGGAAGGCGCGGGCGCGAGCATGCTCAATACCGGAATCGGCTGGCACGAGGCGCGCATCCCGACCATCGCCGGCATCGTGCCGCGCGGCGCCTTTGGCTGGGTATCGGCGCGCATCAAGGCGGCGACGCGCCTTCCCGTGATCGCCACCAACCGCTTCAATGCTCCCGTTGACGCGGAGGCGCTGCTCGCGCGCGGTGACGCCGATCTGGTGTCGATGGCGCGGCCGCTGCTGGCCGATCCCGACCTGCCGCGCAAAGCCGCCGAAGGCCGCGAAGATGAAATCAATACGTGCATCGCCTGCAACCAGGGATGTCTGGACAAGGTGTTCGAAAACAAACGCGCCACCTGTCTCGTGAATCCGCTCGCCGCGTACGAGACGGAGCTGCGCGTCGAGATTACCCGTGCACACCAGCGCATCGCAGTAGTCGGCGCGGGGCCCGCGGGACTGGCCTGTGCCACCACGCTCGCGGAACGCGGCCACCGCGTGACGTTGTTCGAGCGCGGGCCGGAGATCGGCGGCCAGTTCCGGTATGCGCGCGAGGTGCCCGGCAAGGAGGACTTCCACGACACGCTGCGCTATTTCGCGCGGCGCATCGCGATCACGCGCGTCGGGCTCGAGCTCAACACGATCGCCGATGCGCACGGCCTGGCGAACGGGGGTTTCGATCACATCGTCATCTCGAGCGGCGTCGCGGCGCGCGTGCCGGCAATCTGCGGTATCGATCATCCCAAGGTGATCCTTTATCCCGATCTGCTCTCGGGCGCGCGCCAGGCTGGCGACACCGTGGCCATCATCGGGGCCGGCGGCATCGGTTTCGACGTCGCCACGTTTCTCACGCACCGCCGCGACACGGACTACTTCGCGGAATGGGGCATCGACCGCACGCTGGTCGAGCGCGGCGGTTTGCTGCCGCAGCGGCCCGTGACGGCCGCCCGGCGCGTCTATCTACTGCAGCGCAAGCCGGGCAAGATGGGCGCCGACCTCGGCAAGACCACGGGCTGGATCCATCGCACCGCGCTCAGGCATCGTGGCGTGATCATGCGCAACGGCGTGACGTATCAGCGCATCGACGACGCCGGGCTGCACATCGCGACCGCCGCCGGCACGGAGGTGCTGGCGATCGATCACGTGATCGTGTGCGCCGGCCAGGAGTCGTTGAACGGCCTGGCCACCGAGCTGGCCGGTTGCGGCAAGCCGGTGCACGTCATCGGCGGTGCATTGCTCGCCGCCGAGCTGGATGCCGAGCGCGCGATTCGCGAAGGAGTTACGCTGGCGGCGCGGTTATGAGCGGAATGGATGGCAACAAGCGCAGCGGGAATGGGGACAGTCCCCAATTCGAGTTGTTTTTCCCGACTGGCAACGATGACGAAGGGGACAGTCCCCACATCCGCGTCAGCGCCCGGGCACGGCGCCTGTCGATCCGTGTCTATCCGGATGCGCGCGTGGAAGTGGTGGTGCCGCCGCGAGCACGGCCACGCGAGGTGCAGTCTTTCGTCGCTGCCCACCGCCAGTGGATAGAGAGCCGCCGCGCGATTGCCCTGCGCAATCGGCCGGAGCCACAACCGTTCCCGCCAGCAGTCATCGAGCTTCGCGTGGCCGCGGAGCGCTGGCGGCTGCATCTGGCCGGAGGTACCGGCCCAGTGCGCGTCGTCGAGATCGCCGGGGTCGATCCCGGCCAGGGCGAAAGAATTCTGCGAGTCAGCGGTGCGCCGAACGCCAGGCTGCGCGGCGGTTTGCGCTCCTGGCTGCTGCGCACCGCGCGGACACGGCTGGCGCCACGCGTCGCCGCGCTCGCGGCGGCCACCGGCGTACGCTATTCGCAGGTTTCGATCCGCCGCCAGCGTTCGCGCTGGGGAAGTTGCTCGGCGCGCGGTACCATCAGTCTCAATTGCTGTTTGCTGTTCCAGCGCGCGGAAGTCGTGGACTACCTCATCGTGCACGAGCTCATGCATGTCAAACACATGAATCACTCGGCGCGGTTCTGGCAGGCGGTGGAACGGCACTGTGCCGACTGGCGCGCGCTCGATCGCGAGCTCGTGCAGGGCTGGCGCCACGTACCACGATGGGTTTTCTCCGAAGAGTGAACATGGACAAGGTCGTAAAGAATGATGGCGCGCACGTGGATTTGGGGACCTCCCAGTCTTACGGCGAATACCTGCACCTCGACAAGCTGCTCGACGCGCAGAAGCCCAATTCGATCGAGCAGGACGAGATGTTGTTCATCATCGTCCACCAGGTCTCGGAGCTGTGGATGCGCCTGTTCCTGCACGAGCTCGACCACGTGTTCGAGTGCGTGCGCCGCGACAACCTCGATCCGTCGTTCAAGATGCTGGCACGGATTTCGCGATTGCAGGAAGAGCTGCTCGGTGCCTGGAGCGTTCTGTCGACGCTCACACCCTTCGAATACTCTTCTTTCAGAAACACCCTCGGCCGCTCATCCGGGTTCCAGTCGCTGCAGTACCGGCTGCTCGAATTCAAGCTCGGCAACAAGAACCGCGATGTGCTCGCGGTCCAGAAGCGAGATCCGGCGGGTTTCGAAAAACTGGAACTCGCGCTCAACGCGCCGTCCATCTACGACGAGGTGCTGCGCCTGCTGTCGCGCCGCGGCTACGGCATCCCCGACGAAGTCATCGAGCGTGACTTCTCGCAGCCCTATGTCGCCTCGAAGGCGGTGACCGCCGCCTGGCTGGGCGTCTATCACAACGCCGAAAAGGATTGGGATCTGTACGAGATGGCCGAAAGGCTCACCGACCTCGACCAGAAATTCCAGCTGTGGCGCTTCCATCACCTGAAGACCGTGGAACGCGTGATCGGCTACAAACCCGGTACCGGCGGCACCGGCGGCGTCTCCTATCTCGCCAAAGCACTCGAGCTGAAGTTCTTCCCGGAGCTCTGGCAAGTCCGCACATCGATGTGAGCGATCCATTGCCGCAACGCCTGTTGCCCGCGCGTCCGGCGCCACGCGCCAGCCACTGATCGACGCTTCGCCCGCACCCCAGGATGCTGGAGTGCGGGCGGCGTTCTTGTTCTTGTCGGTTGACTGCCGCCGCGGCGGCAGCATCACTCTAACTATTCGGGCGCGACCCAGGAATTCACGGACATCGCCGACGCAGTCCCGACGCTCGAGCCGATGGGCGTCGGATATCCGCCGACCCACGGAATGTCCCCGGTGTACTGCTGCGCGCCGGTCCACAGGTATCCCAGCTGCCACAGGTAGCCGTCACTCCACAGATAACCGTCACCCCAGAGATAGCCGTCGCCCCAGAGATACCCGTCATCCCAGAGATAGCCAGCGGGGCTCGTCACCTTGAACGTGCCATCGGTGGTCTGCGTGACGCGGCCCTTGAAATGCTGTGTGCCATTGAGATCGGCGGTGACGTTGAGGCCCTGGTTGGCGCAGTTGTCAGTCGCGCCGTAGACCGCCTCTTTCGCGTCGACCAGGCCCGTGCCCTGCTGCAGCACGCTGTAGGCGAGGGTGCCGTCGGGATTCACCGCCGGCTTGCCGCTGGCGATCAGGCGGCACTTCACCTGGTCGGGCGTGAGGCCGGGATTGGCCGAGAGCACCAACGCGGCCACTCCGGAGACCACGGCCGCCGACTGCGAGGTGCCGGACATCGTGAAGAAGTCGCCGTTGTTCAGGTAGGTCGGATGATCGACGGCGATCTTCATGTACGTACCCATGAAGCCCCAGACATGGCCGCCAGGGGCCACGAGATCGGGCTTCACGAAGCCTTCGAACGTCGGACCGGTGGCCGAGAAGGAGGCCAGCCGATCGTCGCTCTGGTTGCTCGTGTAGTTGTCGGTCATCGCGCCGACCGTGATGACATAGGGCACGTTGCCCGGTACACCCACGGTCTGCGGCAGCGGTCCGCTATTGCCCGCTGATACGACGACGACGATGCCGGATTGCCACGCGCGCATCACGGCTTTGTTTAGCGGATCATCCCAATAGCGCGAACGCGCCGGGGCCCCTAGCGATAAATTGAGAATTCGAATGCCATACGCGTTGCGATTGGTGATCACCCAATCGATGCCGCGGATGACGGTCGCATATGTGCTGGCGCCGTTCTCGTCGAACGCCTTGATCGAGATGATGCGCGCGTCGGGCGCCACACCGAAGTACTTGCCATCGCCGGCCTGCTTGCGGCTGCTCGCGATCAGGCTGGTGACGTGCGTGCCGTGGCCGGTGGTGTCGGTCGATTTCGTCGACCATTGGGTGTCGAGGACATTGCGAACCGCGTCGTATTGCGCGCCCACGCGGCCGATGCCAGCGGTATCGAGATCGAGCGAGTTGACCTTCCAGTATCCGGTGTCGATGATCGCGACGCCGACGTCCTTGCCCCTGATACCGGCGGTATGCAGCGCGCTCGCGTTCACGTCCACGGGGACCGGGTCGCCCTCTCCGTAGTTAGTGGTGTAACTGATCTCCACGTCATCGAAGAAGACTGCGTCGCCCGCGAAGCTCTCGCTCATCCCGCCCACGAAGCGGATGGCAGTGTTGCGGCCGCGATAGGCGGTGATGTTGTAGCTCTTGGCGAGGAACGCGCCGTCGCTGCCCGCACCCCAGACGCGGCCCACTTCGGTCCAGCTGCTGCCACCATTGCTGCTGGCCTGCACCGCGACGTATTCGCCGGCTTCCAGTCCGATGCGTCGATACTTGAGTTTGAGCGTGACCGTGGCGGAGCTCGACGGCGTCGCCGCCCGCCGATAAATCGCGCCTCTGCCGCCGAGGATCAGATGACGTCCCGTGCTCTGCGGCCAGCCGATGGCGATCTGACCGTCATACGGAGAATTATTGTCCTGCTCGACCCAGTCGCCGTACCAGCGGTGCGAGCCATCGTTGTTGGCGAAGGAGCTGGCCTCGAAGTTGTCGCGCACACTCGCGGCGGCGAGCGTGGTCACGGGCGAGTTGGGAGTGATCTGCCGGATGCCAGGCGTGTCGAGAACCTTGGCGCGCTGGGCGTCGGTGAGCCTGGCTTCGACGGCGTCGATGACGCCAAGCCGCGAGACGACATCGCCACCAGCCGCGGCCACGGCTTTGGCCGCGCTGTCGGTGCTGACGGCTTCCACGATGTAGCTGTGTGACGCGCCGCTGTCGGCGGCTACGCCGGCCGGCGGCGTGCCCGAGGTCGCCTTTGAGCACGACACGAGCATCGCCAGAGCGACCGCTCCCAGGACTCGAGCGGCTGTTTCAACGACACGTAAATTCATCAATGCCTCTAAGTGGCCCCAGTTCGCTTGAGCGAACGACGCCATTAGAGGTGGGAACGGCAAGTTGACAGCGTGCGTGTGTGACGCTCGTCTCGGCCAAAGTGTGACGCCCTTCAGATAAGGGCCGGTTAAATCCGTGCGCTATGTCAACAAATGGTCAGCGCTGGGAGATGCGTTGAACAGAAGCTGACGCTTCCTTGCCGGCCGGCAGGATATTGTCCAACAGGCTGGCGAGTGGCGTGGCCGCACAGAAAAGATGGCCCTGGCCTTCGTGGCACTGTTCGGCGATGAGGAATTGTGCCTGTGCCTCGGTCTCGATGCCTTCGGCGACGATGCGCAGACCGAAGGCCAGTCCAAGCGCGATGGCCGCGCGGCACACGGCGCGCGCCTCATGATCGTGACCCACTTCTTCGACGAAAGAGCGATCGATCATGATGCCGTCGAGCGGCGAGCTGCGCAGCTTGCCGAGCGAGATATAGCCCGTGCCGAAGTCGTCGATGAGCACGCGTACGCCCTGACCGCGCAGCTGGTGCAGCGCCGCCAGCCCCGAGCGGCCGGTGGACAACATCTGCTCGGTGATTTCCAGATCGAGCTGTGAGGGCTCGATGCCGGCTTCCTGCGCGGAGTTGGTGACGTCCTCGGCGAGACTCTCGGCGGAAAGATACTGGCGTCCGACGTTCACCGAGACGCGAAGCTTCGGATAGCCGCGCTCGGCCAGCACCGCCAGATCGCGACAGGCGCGACGCAGCACCCAGCGGCCGAGCTGTACTGAGAGGCCCGAGAGCTCGGCGATCGGCAGGAATTCAGAGGTGGGCACCATGCCGCGAATCTTGTGCGGCCAGCGCAGGAACGCTTCGACCGCGACGATTTCGCGCGACGACAACAGCAGGCGCGGCTGGTAGTGCAGCTCGAGCTCGTCCTTGTGCAGCGCCTGGGTGAGCTCCTGCTGCCAGTCGAGACGCGTGAGCGAAGCCAGCCGCAGAGTGTCCGAATAGAAAGTGACGGCGCGATGGTCGCCCTGGCGCCGGCCCGAATCGAGCGTGGTCAGCGCGCGTTCGATGAGCTCGATGGCGCGGTCACCGTCGGTTCCCGAGAGCGTCACGCCGATCTGCGGCGCGAGCTGGAAGATCTGCCCGTCGAGATCGACGGGGTGCTGCAGCGCCTTGGCGATGCCGTCGACTGCGGAGTCGGCGTCTGCGCGAGATCTGATGTCGGTCAACACGACGCCGATGACGTCGTCCGAGACACGCGCGATGCGCGGCAGGCTGGTGCGCGCCTCGGGCAGATTCTCGGCGATCAGCTTGGCGGCCACTTCGAGCAGGCGATTGGCGAGCGCGGAATCGAATACCCGCTGGTAGGTGATGTAACCGCCGATGTGAATGAGGGCGACGCCGACCGTGTCTTCACGCAACGCAGCCATGTCGAGTGCCATGCGCAGCGATTTCTCGAAGCCGTCGCGATGCGGCAGCATGGCGCTGGCGTTTTGCGGATACAGGCCCGAGTCGTTGGAGGTGACGCCGTCGCCAAGGTCGCGGCAGACCACGAGCACGCGGTCAAAACCCTGCACCTGGAAGCGCATCTCGAGTTTGATGTCGCCATCCTGGTAGCGCTGCGTCACGCCCTTGCGCGTCTTGAGGATCCTGCGCACCGTCTGCAGCACATGCGCCGCGATGGATTCGGGCCACAGGGTATCGATGGCACGGCCGGGGATTTCTTGTTCCGTGGCGTTGAGTCCGCGGACCGCGTGGCCACCCACGCAGGAGAGGATGACTCCGTCGCGCCGCACGATGAGCGCGAGATCGGGAAGGGAGCGGGCCAGTGCGTCGCGAATTTCGCTATCCATGCTTCAACGAGCCTCGCGCAGTACGCGCAGTGCGTTTACGGTGTCGTCGCTGCCGCGCGTCGACATCTGCTCGATGATGACACCGTTGGCGATCAGTCCGTCCACATTCGATTCCACCGCGGCGATCACCGAGTGCAGCGTTGCCACGTGTTCGGTGCCGAACCAGCCGCGCCAGGCGTTGCGGCCGCGCTTGGCGCGGTACAAGGCAAGATCGGCAATCTTGATGGCGTGTTCCCAGCTCACCGACTCGGGATTCCCCGGAACGAACGGCAGGCAGGTGAGGCCGATCGAGCAACTGGTGCGTACCACGGCGCCGCGCGGCAACACGCATTTCATCTTGGCGATGCGCTCGCGCACGCGCTCGGCGAGCATGCACGCATGTTCGATGTGCTGGGCCTGCGCGACCACCACGAACTCGTCGCCACCCCAGCGCGCCAGAACGTCATCCGGGCGGATGGCCTGGCGAAGGGTCTTGGCGATCTCGTTGATGACTTCGTCGCCGGCGGCATGACCGTGCTGATCGTTGATGGGCTTCAGCGCATCGAGATCGATGATCATGATGGCGAGGCCCTGGGTGCCTTTGTGCTGCGCAATGAGTCGCGGGAACTCCTGCATCAGATAGCGGCGGTTATGCAGTCCGGTCAGCGTATCGGTGAGGCTGGCCATCTCCAGACGGCGGTTCACGTCTTCGAGCTCGCGATTGCGTTCCGCGAGCTCGTAGGTGCGATCGCTGACCTGCTGTTCGAGCTCCAGGCGATGCGTGGCGGCGCGCGCGATCCGCCGCTGCTGCGCATACCACACGCCCAGCAACATGAGCGCCGCGAGCATCGTGTAGGCGACATAGGCGAGCGGCGACAGCCACGGCGAGGGCGCCACGTCGAGCGGCAGCGCGAGGTCCTGCGTGCTCCAGATGCCATCACTGTTGCTGGCGCGCACACGGAACACGTACTGGCCGCCGGGCAGGTTGGTGTAGGTGGCGGCACGGCGCTCATCGGCGCGCACCCAGTCGGTATCGAAACCGTCGAGCCTGTATTCGTAACGGTTCGCGCGCGGGTCGGCGTAGTCGAGCGCCGCGAACTGCAGCGTGATCACGTCCTCGTGGTGGCTCAGCGACAGCCGCTCGATGCGCTCTTCGGGCACGCCCGCGACGCCTGGGGTGTTGAGCTTGAGGAACTGCGTGAGCACCACGCGTGGCGGGCGCTCGTTGAACTCGAGGACTTCGGGGTAGAAGGCGTTGAAACCGGCGGCGCCGCCGAAGAACAGCTTGCCGCTGCGGTCGCGATAGTGCGCGCCGAAATTGAATTCCTCGCCCTGCAGGCCGTGCAGGCGGTGGAAACGCTGGATGACATCGGTCTTCGGATCGAGCCGCGCCAGTCCGAAATTGGTGCTGATCCAGATATTGCCGGTACCGTCGGCGCGCAGCCCGTAGACGGTGTTGTTAGGCAGCCCCTGCGCCTCGGAAAGGTTGGCGAATCGCAGCGAGTGCGGCGCGTCGGCCGGATTCAGCACGCGGTCGAGACCGCCGCCGCGCGTGCCAATCCACACGCCACCGGTGTCGTCGACCAGGATGGAGTAGATGGTATCGGCGCTCAGCGAGTCGATTTTCTTGGCGTCGCGCTTGTAGTAGTAGAGGCGCCGCGTCTTCGTGTCCCAGACGTTGAGGCCGCCTCCGTCGGTGCCGATCCACACGTGTCCGGCGCGGTCACGGGCCAGCGCCGTCACGCGTCCGCTCGACAGATGCAAGCCGTCCTCGGGGCCGGCGCGCAGGGTCTCGAATCGACGGGTGCGCGAGTCGAAGCGGGAAACACCGCCGCCAAAAGTTCCCACCCACAGTTGTTTGTCGACTTCGAGCAGGCTCATGACACCCACGGCGCCGAGCGACGTGGGCACGCTGGGATCATGCTGATAGACCTCGGCCTTCAAGGTCTGCGGGTCGAAACGGTTGAGGCCGCCGCCCATGGTTCCCACCCACAAGCCGCCATCGCCGCCTTCGAGCATGGCCATGACGCGCTCGTCGCTCAAACTACCGCGCGTGCCGGTCAGGCGGCGCACTGGTGTGACCTTGCCGCTGGCGCGATCCATGAGATTGATACCGCTGCCGAAGGTGCCGATCCAGAGGCGGCCGAGCTTGTCCTCGGCGAACGAGGTGATGTTGCGGTCGGTGAACCCTTCCTCGGCACTGGCGCGGAAGTGACCGAACGACCAGGTGCGCGGATTCCACTTGGCGAGTCCGCCGGACTTCGTGCCGATCCACAACGAGCCGCCGCGATCTTCGAAGAGCGAGACGACGTAGTCATCCGGCAGCGAACGCGCTTCCGCTTCATCGCGGCGGTAGCTGGAGAACGTTTCCGTGGCGGTGTCGAACCACGACAAGCCGTCGATCAGTCCAACCCAGAGGCGGCCCTGGCTGTCGATGAGCAGCGATTGCACGCGATTGTCGGGCAGTGCCGCGGCGTTGCCCGGAGCGGCACGATACACACGCCAGCGTTCGTTGCGCGAGTCGAAGCGGGCAAGACCGGCATCGGTACCCACCCACACCATGCCATCGGGTGATTCTGTCAGCGCGCGTACGCGCAGTGGCCGGCCCTGAGGAACGAGCTCCGCCGGCAGAGTGACGGGCGAGACATCGAGATTGGCGGCTGACAGGCGATCGAGGCCGCGCGCCGTGCCGAGCAGGGTATCGCCGTTGCGCAGGTGCACGATGCTCGATACGGAATTGTCGGAAAGCGAATTCGGTTGTGTGCTCGTGTGGCGCAGGCGGCGAAGCTCATCGGTACGCACGTCGAAGATCGCGACGCCGGCGTCCCGCGAGGCTATCCACAGCCGGCCGAGGCGATCGCGCGCCATGGTTCGCACGCGTTGCAGATCCGGTGAGTCGCGCAACTGCGGGGGCGCGTTGAGTTTGCCGGTGAGGGCTTCGCGAAAGACTACGCCGCCGCCATCGGTTCCGATCCAAATTCCGTCTTCGGTCGCGACCAGCGAAGAGATCCACCCATTCGGCAGGCTTTGGCTGTCGGCGCGATCGTGACGCAACTGGCGGAATTCGTAACCGTCGAAACGATTGAGGCCGTCCTCGGTGCCGAACCACATGAAGCCTTCGCTGTCCTGCACGATGGCGTTCACCGCCTGTTGAGACAGACCTTCCTCCAGGCTGTAGCGCTGTACGCTGAGCGGGGGGGTCGCCAGAGCGGATGCGGAAAAGCCGCAGGCGAACGCGGCGATAGCTACGCGCACGAGCTTGCTGACGTGCCGGATTTGTCCCCGTGTTGTTGACATTGCCCTGGGCAGCGAACGATTCCAGTGCGCATCGTAGTGGCGGGCGGCCGCGCGCTATGTGACTAACGTCGGATGCGCCGTGCTCCGCGCCCCGGCGTTGAGTGCTGCCGCACGATAAGTGTGAAGCGCTTCACAGGCCCTACGGGCGGATTAGACCCACTCCGTGGTGGGCACGCCGAGTGCCGCGGCGGCGCGCCGCGCCGCCACCGTCCCGTTCACCAGCAGACCATGTCTTGCGAGTTGCAGGTGCGGCAGATCCGAGGCGGCGTTGCCGTAGGCGAAGGTATCCGTGTCACCGCGTGCGGCGACCAGCGCGCGCAGGCAGCGCGCCTTCTCTTCGCCGCGACGGTTGGGTGTGGTCAGCGTACCGTCGAGGCGGTCGCCTTCCCAGGCCACACCGGTGGAAATCACTTCATCGAAGCCAAGATGCCTGCCGAACTCCGGCACATAGAAGTCGACGCTCGCCGACATCAGCACCAGGTAATGACCCGCATCGCGATGTCGCCGGATCGCAGTCAGTGCATCGCGGAAGCAACGCTTGGCAATCGTGTCGCGCACGAAGTCGCTGGCGATCGAGCTCAATTGATCCCTCGCCGTGCCGCGCAGCGTGGCGCGCAGCAGCGATTGCTTGAGCGCGCCACGATCGTGATCGACGAAATAGCGCAGCGCGCCGGGGACCACGCCCAACAGACGCAGCAATCGCCACGGCCGCCGCACGAGGTGCCGCAGGACGAGCGGAAACAGCGTGTCGTGATGGGTAATGGTGCCGTCGAGATCGAAGAAGGCGATGGGCATGGCGCGCATGTTACCAACGTGCCGCTGCCACGATTCGCCACAATGGCGCCGTGTGGATGACCACATTGCTCACCGACACTGCCTCTCCGGCAACAACACGGGGAGAACGCAATGTCCGAAAGATTCAGATTCATTCCTCCGCTGCTGGCCAAGGCCATCGTCGTCGGTTTTTTGATAGTGGCGCTGCTGGTTCCGTTGAGTCAGGTGGAAAGTCTGGTTACGGAACGAGTGGGTATGCGCCAGACGGTGGCGCAGAAAGTGGCCGAATCCTGGGGAGGAATACAGACGACCGCGGGGGTGCTGCTGGCCATCCCGGTTGAAACCACGCGCGTCGTCATCGAGCAGACTGCGGCCGGGCGCGAAACGCAGCGCACGGAAGTCGAACGCAATGTGCTCTATGTGTTGCCGGACACGCTCAAGGTCGATGCCAGCGCGGACCTGAGTACCCGTACGGTGGGTTTGTACGACACGCCGGTGTACACGGCGCGCGTGCAGATCGCGGGCGAATTCGTCAATCGCGATTTCGCCACGCTGCTGCAAGAGAAACAGGGGCGCGAAGTGAAGTGGGGAGAGGCCCGCCTGCTGATCCTCAATTCCGAATCGCGCGCACTGCGCGCAGTCGAGGGCCTCGCCGTGGCCGGCGAGAGCGCCCAGGTGGCCGCCGATGGATACGCCGGATCGGCCGGCATCTCGACGGCCGTGCCGGTCGCGGCGCTGCGCGAAGGGACCTCGATTCCTTTCCGCCTGCAGCTCACGCTGGCGGGAAGCAGTCAGCTCAATTTTCTGCCGCTGGCGCGCAAGGCGGACATCGCGCTCAAGTCGACCTGGCCGCACCCCGGATTCGAAGGCGCGCCGGCCCCGCTCAATCCCGTGATCGGCAACGACGGCTTCACGGCGCGATGGTCGGTGCTCGAGATAAATCGCAGCTTCGGCCAGAGCTGGTATGACAGTCAGGTGCGGCCCGGCGAACCGGTCGAGGCCTCGTTCGCGCGTAGTGCGGTGGGTGTGACGTTTTACGAGCCGGTGGACGTCTATCAACGCAGCTATCGCGCCGTGCACTACGCCGTGCTGCTCATCGCCATCACGTTCCTCACGTTCTTCCTCTGGGAGCACCTGAGCGGTATCGCCATCCATGGCATGCAGTACCTCATGGTCGGCCTGGCGCTCGCGCTGTTCTATCTACTGCTGCTGGCGCTGTCCGAGCACATGAAGTTCGACCTCGCCTATGCGGCGTCCGCGGGCGCGCTCGTGGCACTGATCACCGTGTATCTCACGGGCGTGCTGAGGCGCCTGGGACTGGCGCTGGGCGCGGGAGCAGGGCTCGCGACTCTCTATTCCATGCTGTACTTCATCCTGCGTTCCGAGGACTACTCGTTGCTCATGGGGTCGCTGTTGTTGTTCGGGGTGCTTGCCATCCTGATGATCGCCACTCGCCGGATCGACTGGTCGAACGTCTCGCGGCTGAAGCGGAAGGAGCAAGCGGTGGAGTCGTGAGCGTGGCGCCGGGCGCGAGCGGCAACCGATTGCCGCTCCGCGCCGGCGCGCGGGCCGTGTCAGGAGAATCGTTTGCCGTAGTCCTGCTCGAGGCGCTCGTGCTCGCTCCAGAAACCCCGCGGCGTGCGATTCGTGAGTACGTCTTCGAGAATGCCGAGGTGGGCATCCCAGCCGGCAGACACACCGAGGAGTGTTTCGCGGTCGTGGAGCTTGCGGTGCGTGATGGTGAGCTGAACCTGCTCGCCGCGCGCGGCCAGCTCGAACGTCACTTCGGAATGCTTGCCGTCACCTTCGATCCAGGTGAACGCCAGGACGCTTGAGGGTTCACAGCGGCTCACGGTGCCTGTGACGCTCGTCGGCATGTCGCGATACTTTTCCGGCGTGGCCTCGTGGGAAAGCTGCTGGTGCGCGAATTCCAGCGCCACCTTGCCGCCCGGGCGCAGCTCGATCAGGCCACCGGCGAGCCAGCGGGCTCGCTTGTCGGACTCGGTGAGATACGCCCAGACGCGCTCGATGGGGCCGGGCAACAGGCGTTCGATGCGCACGGAATCCGTGGCGAGGCGTTCAGCGTATGTGTGCATGTTCACTCCTTGAGCGCGCGCTCGAGGTCATCGAGGCGGCTGGTCCAGAATTTCTGATAGCGGCGCAACCAGTGGTCAACTCCGGCGAGCGGCGCAGGCTCGATGCGGCAGCGATGCGTACGGCCGTCCACGGTGCGCTGGATCAGCCCCGCGTCCTCGAGGGTACGGATGTGCTTGGAGGCCGCCGCGAGCGACATGTGGAAGGGTTCGGCGAGCTCGCCCACGGTGTGCTCGGCGGTGGCGAGCCGCCGCAGCATGTCGCGACGCGTCGCGTCGGCCAGGGCATGGAAAACGCGGTCGAGCCGCGCGCTGTTCAATACAACCATATGGTTGAATGTACCGCAGCCCGCGGTGACATTCAACCATATGGTTGATTGATACGTCGCGGGGTTACGCGGCTTTGGCGGCGAGCTGCCTCAATACGTAGTGCAGGATGCCGCCGTGCCGGTAATAGTCGCGCTCTTTCGGCGTATCGATCCGCACCCGCGCGTCGAAGGTGATCGGCGATCCTTTCGGCGGTGTGGCGACGACCTTCACGGTCTTCGCCTCGGCGTTGTCGAGGCCGGTGATCTCGAACACCTCGCTGCCGGTGAGACCGAGTGTGAGGGCGCCCTTGCCGGCCGGGAACATCAGCGGCAACACGCCCATGCCGATGAGATTCGAGCGATGGATGCGCTCGAAGCTTTCGGCGATGACCGCGCGCACGCCTAACAACATGGCTCCCTTCGCCGCCCAGTCACGTGACGAGCCGGTGCCGTATTCCTTGCCGGCGAGAATCACCAGCGGCGTGCCTTCCTGCTTGTAGCGCATGGCGGCATCGAATATCGACATCTGCTCGCCCGAAGGAATGTGCACCGTGACACCACCTTCGGTGCCCGGCGCGAGCTGGTTGCGCAGGCGGATGTTGGCGAACGTGCCGCGCATCATTACCTCGTGATTGCCACGGCGTGCACCGTAGGAATTGAAGTCGATGGGCTGCACGCCCTTCGACACCAGGTACTTGGCGGCGGGGCTGGTCCTGGCGATGTCCCCGGCCGGAGAGATGTGGTCGGTGGTGACCGAGTCGCCTAACAACGCCAGCACGCGCGCACCCGTGACATCGGTGACCGGGCGCGGCGTCATGGTCATCCCCTCGAAGTAGGGCGGATTGCGCACGTAGGTGGACTGTTCCTCCCACGCGTAGATCTTGCCCTGGGGAATCTTGATGGATTGCCAGTTCGGGTCGCCGGTGAAGACGTTGGCGTAACTCTTGCGGAACATCGCGGAGGTGATGGTGGCATGGACCGCTTCGGCCACTTCCTTGTCCGAAGGCCAGATATTGGCGAGCAGCACCGGCTTGCCGTCGGGACCGTGGCCCAGCACGTCGCTCTGCAGGTCGACATCCATGGTTCCGGCGAGCGCATAAGCGACCACCAGCGGTGGCGACGCCAGGAAATTCATCTTGATTTCCGGATGAACGCGGCCTTCGAAGTTACGGTTGCCCGACAGCACCGAGGTGGCAACGATGTCGCCCGCCTTGATCCCGGCGGAGATCTCGGGCTTGAGCGGGCCGGAGTTGCCGATGCAGGTCGTGCAGCCGTAGCCGACGACATTGAAGCCAATCGACGCGAGCGGCTCTAACAACCCGGCCTTGGTGAGGTAGTCGGTGACCACGCGCGAACCGGGCGCGAGGCTGGTCTTGACCCACGGTTTGGCTTTGAGCCCGAGTTTCGCGGCGTTGCGCGCCAGCAGGCCCGCGGACATGAGCACATAGGGATTGGAGGTGTTGGTACAGCTGGTAATGGCGGCGATGGTCACCGCGCCGTCCTTGAGCTCGATGGACTGACCGTCGAGCAATATCTGCGCGCAACCCGTGGCATCGGACGATTTCTTCTTGCGTTCCTCGGCCATCACCGTCAGCGCCGCCTTGTAGATGCTCTTGGCCTTCGACAGGGGCACGCGATCCTGCGGACGCTTGGGGCCGGCGAGACTGGGCTCGACGGTCGCCAGGTCGAGCTCGATCACGTCGGTGTAATCCGCCGGCTTCGCGCCGTTGATGCGCCACAGCCCCTGGGCCTTGGCGTAAGCCTCGACCAGCGCAATCTGTTCGGGCGGACGACCGGACAACTCGAGGTACCGCAGCGTTTCTTCGTCGATCGGGAAGATGCCGCAGGTGCTGCCGTACTCGGGGGCCATGTTGGCAATTGTCGCGCGGTCGGCAAGCGGCAGGTTGGCAAGCCCATCGCCGAAGTACTCGACGAATTTGTCGACCACGCCTTTCTTGCGCAGCATCTCCGTGACCGTGAGCACCAGGTCGGTAGCCGTGCAGCCAGGCTTCATCGCGCCGGTCATCTTGAAACCGATGACCTGCGGAATGAGCATCGGTATCGGCTGACCCAACATCGCCGCTTCCGCTTCGATTCCGCCGACGCCCCAGCCGAGCACGCCCAAGCCGTTGATCATGGTGGTGTGCGAATCGGTACCGACTACCGTGTCCGGGTACGCCTGAACCCGACCGCCGTCTTTCTTGTGGAAGACGACGCGGCCGAGATATTCGAGATTGACCTGGTGGACGATGCCGGTGTTGGGCGGCACGACACTGAAATTGTCGAACGCTGACTGGCCCCAGCGCAGGAACGCATATCGCTCGCCGTTGCGCTCGAACTCGATCCTGTTGTTGGTGGCGAGCGAGCTCGCATTGCCGTAGTCGTCCACCTGTACCGAGTGGTCGATGACCAGCTCGGCCGGATTCAGCGGATTGATGCGCGTGGGATCGCCGCCGAGCTTCGTCACGGCTTCGCGCATGGCGGCGAGATCGACGACGCAGGGCACCCCGGTGAAGTCCTGCATGATGACGCGGGCGGGCGTGAAATCAATTTCGTAAGAAGGTGTCGCTTTGGCGTCCCAGCCGAGCACCGCGTCGATGTCGGCGCGCGTGACGTTCACACCGTCTTCGAAACGCAGCAGGTTCTCCAGCAGGATCTTGAGCGAGTAGGGCAATCGCGCGACTTTGTCCGCGGGAAGGGAAGCGAAGCTCCAGTAGTCGTAGGAAACCGGGCCTACTTGCAGGGTGGAGCGTGTGCTGGAACTGCCGGTCATGAATCCTTCTCCTCGGGGTCGCGGACATCGACGAAAAACAAGCGGCGTATTCTAACTTAAGCCGCGTCACTGAGGTGCCGTGCGCTCGATGACCCCGCCGCCCAAGCAGCGCTCACCGTCGTACAACACCGCGAATTGTCCAGGAGTCACGGCACGCTGCGGGTCGGAGAAGCGGACTTCGAGCGCGCCGCCCTCGCTGACTGTTGCATGGCAATTCTGATCGGCCTGCCGATAGCGAACCTTGATTTGCGATGCGAATTCGAGCGACTCGGGTTGCACCAGCCAGTTGCACGGCCCAGTGGCGAGCGCACGACTGACGAGCAGCGGATGGTCGTGTCCCTGCACGGCCAGCAATTCGTTGCGCGCGAGGTTCTTGGCGGCCACGTACCACGCATCTTCGCGCTGACCCGCGCGCCCGCCGATTTCAAGTCCGCCGCGCTGCCCCAACGTGTAGAACGCCAGGCCGCGATGGCGGCCGACCACATCGCCGGCTTCCGTCACGATGGCGCCCGGCGTGGTCGGAATGTAGCGCGCCAGGAATTCACGGAACGGGCGCTCGCCGATGAAGCAGATGCCGGTGCTGTCGGGCTTGTCGAACACCGGCAGGCCAGCCTCGCGCGCCAGGGCGCGCACTTCCGGTTTCGAAAGGTCGCCCAGTGGGAACAGCACCCGCGCGAAATGCTCGCGCGACACGGCATGGAGAAAGTAGGACTGATCCTTGTCAGGATCACGCGCCTTGAGCAGCACTGGCCCCGCAGCGGTGTGTTGCAGGCGTGCGTAATGCCCGGTCGCGAATCGCTGCGCACCCAGGCGCGCCGCGTACTCGAGGCAGATGCCGAACTTGATTTCGCGGTTGCAGAGCACATCCGGATTGGGTGTGCGGCCGGCACGATATTCGGCTAAAAAATACTCGAACACCCGCGCGCGGTATTGCTCGGCGAAGCTCACGCGGTGCAGCGTGATGCCGAGTTCGGCGGCCACCGCGCGCGAGTCCTGGAAATCCGCAGCCCCGGTACAGTAGGAATCGTCGTCGTCCCAGTTGCTCATGTAGAGCCCCTGCACGTCGTAACCGGCGCGTTTGAGCAACAGCGCGCAAACCGCGGAGTCGACGCCGCCGGACATGCCGACGACGATTGTTTCTGCGCTCTTTGTCACGGCGCGAATTGTACGCCGCCGCGTGTGCCGCCGAATCGCTCGAAGGAGCGAGCAGCTACAGGTTCACGACGGCATTCACCTGCGATGCGGAATCGAGATCGAGGCAGGCTACCGAATCGACCGGCTGGCGCTTGCCGAGCAGGTAGTCCTGCAAGCACCGCAGCACCAGCGGCGATCGCAGGCGCGAGGACTGCGCCAGCAATTGTTGATGCGAGATCCACAACGACCGGACGATGCCCTGGTCGAGCGGCTGCTGTGGCTGGTGGTCGTCCACCGTGCCGCAGAAGGCGAAGCGCAGGAAGCTGCGCCCATTGTCGCTGCGCCACAGGTAGGTACCGACCAGCGCCTCGGGCTGGAATCGCCAGGCGGTCTCCTCGCGTGCCTCACGGATCACGGCTTCGAGCAGCGTCTCACGGTCTTCCAGGTGTCCGGCAGGCTGGTTGATCACCAGGCGCCCGTAGATGCGTTCCTCGACCATCAGGAAGCGACCGTCGAGCTCGACGATCGCGGCCACGGTGACCTCCGGATTGAAGCGCATGGCTAACTAACGAGCAGGGTTGTTAGCGATGCGACTGGCGCGCGAGCTCGTCGGGCGAGCTGGCATGCCAGATCTCGTCGAATTCGTCGAGATACTGACGCGCCACCGGCGGATTGTTGAGGTCGGCGACGCCGTCCCAGCGATCCGGGTGCACACGATAGACGATGGCGCGATCGTCGGCGATCAGATAGCCGCAGGCGCGCTGCTTGGCGCCGGCGACGGCGGGGCGAATGTCGATGCAGCTGGTGAGCCTGCGGCCCATGGCGATGAAGCGGTTGTTGTCGCGCAGCAGGCGCGTCGAGTCCGAGAGCAACACGCGGGCCTTGGCGAAGCGGCGCGCGAGCACGAAGCGTTTGACGATCTCGAGGAAGCCGTTCTGGTCGTAGAGCTCGGGCTCGAGGTCGGGCGTGTAGATAGACATCAGGCGCTGGGCACTGGCGGCGACGGCGTCGACCGCGGCACGCATTTCCTCGAGCGAGCTGATGACGCGGATGTGGTTCTGTTCGGGCTGCGGAACGACAGGCAACGGCGCGCCCGGCGCTGCAGCGCGCTGCGTGAACCTGTTGAAGTCGAATTCCCCGTTCGTCATGAGAGCTGAGTCGGTCTGTGACCTGTGCCCAATGAAGCCTAGGTGGCCGGTCCCTTTATCATTGCCAAATGCGTCACGCTTTCATCGGCTTTTTGCGGGAACCGCCCGTAAACCGTGTGCTGGGTCGCACTTTGCCCGTCACATTCCGCGCTGCGGCATCGGCAAACCGTGCGGCATGAGCCGCGGCCCCGTCAGATCGAGCGGGCCATTTCCGCCGCGAGACCCAGGTAGGCATTGGGGCTCAGGGACTTGAGCCGCGCCCGCTCGGCGGCCGGGAGCGGTAGTTTGTCGATGAACGCGGCGAGCATGACGGCGTCGATCTGCGTGCCGCGCGTGAATTCCTTGAGCAGCTCGTACCCATTGGGCACGCCGGCGGCGCGCAGCGCCGACTGCAGCGGTTCGGCCAGTACCTCGTATGCGCGCTCGATGTCCCGGGCGATCGTCGCCGGATCGGCGGCGATTTTTCCGAGACCGCGCAGCAGGGAGTGCCAGGCGATCAGGCTGTGCGCGAGCGCCACGCCCACGTTGCGCAAGACGGTGGAATCGGTGAGATCGCGCTGCCAGCGTGAAATCGGTAGTTTGGCGGCGAAGTGATGCAACAGCGCATTGGCCACGCCGAGATTGCCTTCGGCGTTCTCGAAATCGATCGGGTTCACTTTGTGCGGCATGGTCGACGACCCGACCTCACCGGCCACCGCGCGCTGGCGCAGGTAACCGAGCGAGATGTAGCCCCAGGTGTCGCGCGCGAAGTCGATGAGTACCGTATTGATCGCGGCGAGCGCGTCGCAGTACTCACCGATCCAGTCGTGCGGCTCGATCTGCGTGGTGTATTCGTTGCACGTGAAACCCTGCGATGCGATGAAGGCGGAACTTACTTTTCGCCAGTCGATGTCGGGCAGCGCGGCGACCTGGGCGTTGTAATTGCCGACCGCGCCATTCCATTTCGCGAGGATCTCGACTTTTTCCAGGCGCGTCCGTGTACGGCGCAGGCGCGCCACCACATTGGCGAATTCCTTGCCGAGCGTGGTCGGGCTCGCGGTCTGGCCGTGCGTGCGTGAAAGCATGGGCAACGCGGCGTGTTCGTGCGCGAACTGGCGCAAGCGTCCGATGAGATTCTCGAGCTCGCCGGCGAGCACCGTGCGTGCGGCGCGCAACATGCGGGCGTAGGCGAGATTGTTGACGTCTTCGGATGTCAGGCCGAAATGCACCAGCTCGAGTACCGCCGGCGTCGCGCCGCCCGCAGCGAGCTTGTCACGCACGAAATACTCCACCGCTTTCACGTCGTGGTTGATGCGGCTCTCGATCGCCTTGACCGCAGCCGTCGCATCGTCGCCGGGCTCGTCGGCCAGGTCCGCGGCCAGCCGCCTGACGGCGTCGCCGAGCGGCAGCGCCGCCAATTGTGGGGCTGCATCCGCGAGCGCGAGCAACCAGGCCGCTTCGATGCGTATCCGCTCGCGGATGAGGCCGCTTTCCGACAGCACGGCGCGCAGTGGATCGGCACCCTTGCGATATCGGCCATCGACGGGAGAAATCGCGAGGAGGGCGGAAGGATCCATGAAAGACATGCCTCGAAACGAGCGATAGACTGGCCGCGCATGATATCGCAAGGCGACAAGCGGAAAGAGCACGACAGTTTCGGCGAGATCGAAGTGCCGGCCGGTGCGTTGTGGGGAGCGCAGACCGAGCGTGCCCGCCGCAATTTTGAGCTGAGCGGCACGCGGTTACCGCCAGGCTTCATTGCCGCGGTGGCGCTCATCAAGGCCGCCGCAGCGCGAGCCAACGCAAAACTCGGCCTGCTCGCGCCCGAGGTGGCCGCGAGCATCGTCGATGCGGCACTGGCCGTGGCGCGCGGCGAGCACGCCGAGCAATTTCCATTGGATGTGTTCCAGACCGGCAGTGGAACCAGCACCAACATGAACGTCAACGAGGTGATCGCCACGCTCGCGAGCCGCGCGCGGGGCTTGCCGGTGCACCCGAACGACCACGTCAACATGTGCCAGAGCAGCAATGACGTGATCCCGAGCGCGATTCACGTGAGCGCCGCGCTCGCCACGCGCAGCGAGCTGGTGCCGGCGCTCGAAGCCCTGATGCAGATACTGCTCGACAAGGAGCGCGCCTGGTCGCAGGTGCTCAAGACCGGGCGCACACACCTCATGGATGCCACGCCCATGACGCTCGGGCAGGAGGTGTCGGGCTGGCGCGCGCAGATCGCGCAATGCCTGGACCGGCTAGCGGCAAGCGAGCCACGGCTGCACGCACTGGCGCAGGGTGGTACGGCGATCGGCACCAGCATCAATGCGCACGAGAAATTCGCGCCGCTGTTCATAGAGGAGCTGCGCGCCCTGACGCAGGTGTCATTCACGCTTGCGCCGAACTACTTTGCCGCGATGGGCGCACAGGATACCGCGGTCGAATTCTCAGGCGTGCTGCGCACGCTCGCGGTGGCGCTGATGAAAATCGCCAACGACCTGCGCTGGATGGGGTCGGGACCGCTCGCCGGCCTCGGCGAGCTCAAACTTCCGCCGCTGCAACCGGGCAGCAGCATCATGCCGGGCAAGGTCAACCCCGTGATTCCCGAAGCCGTGACGATGATCGCCACGCAGGTCATGGGACTCGATGCCGCCATCGCCGTCGCCGGTCAATCGGGTAATTTCCAGCTGAACGTCATGCTGCCGCTCATCGCTAACAACCTGCTGATCAGCATCGGGCTCCTGGCGCGCGCTTCCGGTGCGCTCGGCGAACGTTGCATCGCCGGCGCGGAGGCCGACGTGGTGCGCCTCGATGAGGCGCTGGCGCGCAACCCGATCCTCGCCACCGCGTTGAATCCTGCGATCGGCTACGAGCGCGCAGCGGCGATCGCCAAGCGCGCGTATGCCGAAAAACGGCCGGTATTCGACGTTGCCCTGGAAATGTCCGGGCTGAGCGAAGCGGAACTGCGCCGGCTGCTCGATCCGGCGGCGATGACGCGCGGCGGATTGCAGGGTGGTGGAGGCCAGGGTTGAGACAACAGGTGAGCGCGGAAGATTTGCGGGCAAGGATCCTGCGCCGTTTCGAAGGCTCGCAGCCGCGCCACGAGCTCGCGGACTGGCGGTTGCTCGGAGTGGATGCGGAGCGCACTAGCCGACTGCAGCGGCATTTTCCGCACAACCCGGTGGCAGCCGCGGTGCTGGTTGCGCTGGTGGATCGTCCCGAAGGACTGAGCGTGCTGCTCACGCAGCGTGCTTCGCAACTCACCAGGCACGCGGCGCAGATTTCCTTTCCCGGCGGCCGGCTCGATGAGACCGACGCGGACGTCGCCGCCGCCGCATTGCGCGAGGCACAGGAAGAGATCGGGCTGGACCCCAGGCGCGTACGCGTGTTCGGCTATCTACCGGACCACCTGGTGATCAGCGGGTTCCGCGTGACGCCGGTGCTCTCGCTGGTGACGCCGCCATTCGATCTCGAGCTGAATCCCGCGGAAGTCGCCGACGTGTTCGAAGTGCCGTTGAGCCACGTGTTCGATGCCGCCAACCACAAGGCTCGCCTGCGCCGCGTCGGCGACGAAGACCTGCTGCTGTATGACATTCCCTGGCGGGAGCAGAACATCTGGGGTGCGACGGCGGGCATGCTGCTCACGCTGGTGCGCATGGTCGAGGAGGAAGAGGGGGCATGAGCAACCCGGCCGATGAAAACGCGCAGCGCTCGCTGGCGCGGTTGCTGGACATCATGCGCCGGCTGCGCGATCCAGCCGGCGGCTGTCCGTGGGATCGCGAGCAGGATTTCGCGAGCATCGCGCCCTACACCATCGAGGAGGCCTATGAGGTTGCCGACGCCATCGCGCGCGGTGAGCCGCGGGCGCTGGAGGGTGAGCTCGGCGACCTGCTGTTCCAGGTGGTGTTTCATGCGCAGATCGGAGCGGAGCGGCAGTGGTTCGATTTCGCCAGCGTTGCCGACGCGATCGCCAACAAGCTCACCGAACGTCACCCGCACGTGTTCGCGGGGGCCCGCATCGATTCCGCCGATGAGCAGAGCCGCGCCTGGGAAGAGCACAAGGCGCGCGAACGCGCTGCCCGTGCAAGTTCACCGCCCAGCGAGCTGGCGGACGTGCCGCTGGCATTACCGGCGCTGGCGCGTGCCGCCAAGCTGGGTAAACGCGCCGGCAGAGTCGGCTTCGACTGGCCGGGCGCGGAGGGCGTGCGCGCCAAGATAGATGAGGAATTACGCGAAACCGAGGAGTTTTGCGGCGGAGCGGACTCCATCGAAAAAGCCACGCGCCGAACCGAGGAGTTGGGCGATCTGCTGTTCGCGGTGGCGAACTGGGCACGGCATCTTGAAGTCGATCCGGAAGAAGCATTGCGCCTGGCCAATGCCAAATTCGAGCGCCGCTTCCGCGCGATGGAAAGCATGGCCGCGGAACGTTCGCTTACGCTCGACTCGCTGACTCCCGCTGCCTGGGATGAGCTGTGGAATGAGGCCAAGAACGCGGCAAAACACGGCGAAAACGCCCCGAAAGCTGACGTTCAGTAAGGATTCATCGACCCCTGCGTACATTGGCGCCACGGTCGGGCACCCCGCAACTACGGGTTACGGGCCTCGAGCGAACGACGGAGGCTATATGTCGATCAGCAGCACGAAATTTGCGGTGGGTGTGGTGGCCGCGGCGGTCACGTTCGCGAGCGCCGGTGCGTTTGCCCAGGATCCGTACAACCCGAATCGCCCCAATGACGATCGTTACGAGCAGGATCGGTACGACGGGCGCAACGACCCCCGGTACGACCGCCGGTATGACGATCGTGAGGGCGCCGAGTATGACTACGCGCGTGTCGTCGACGTGCAGCCACTGGTCACGCGAGTGCGAGTGAGCTCGCCGCAGCGCGAATGCTGGGACGAGACTCGATATGACGAGCGCGGCTACGGCAATGGCCCCCTGCCACGCACCTCCGCGGGTGGCGCAATCCTCGGCGGCGTGATCGGTGCCGTCATTGGCCATCAGATCGGTAACGGCAGAGGCCGCGACGCGGCCACCGCGGCGGGAGCTGTCGTTGGCGCGGCCATCGGTTCAAAGCAGGCTGAGCGCCGTGGTGGATACGCAGCCGTGCCACCGCGCGAATACACGGTGCAGCGTTGCGAGACGCGTTACCACGATCAGTGGGAAGAGCGTACCGATGGTTACCGCGTGACCTATATGTACAACGGCCGCCGCCAGGTGACCGAGCTGCCCTATCGCCCCGGCGACCGCATCCGTGTGCGCGTCGACGTCAGGCCGGCGGAGTAGTGAACGAGTTGTTTGGCATGGCGGTGTGGGTGGCATATGCGGCCCACACCGCCTTTTCCGCTAGACTTGCCCCCGTCATGAAGAAGCTCCGCCAGGGGATATTGCCCCTCACCTTGTTTGCCGCGGCGTTCGCCCCGTTCACGCAGGCGCACAGCATGCCGGGACCGGTAGTCAGTGGCGCGGGCGCTGAAGATCGGGCGCGCGTGGCCGTGATACTGCGCGACGGGATTTCGCTCGATGAGGCAGTGCGCCGCGCCGAGGCCCAGTACCGCGCGCGTGTGGTACGCACCGAAGTCCAGGATGAAGACGGCCGCAAGGTCTACGTTCTCAAGTTGTTGTCCGAAGACGGGCGCGTAGTCACCGTGCGCATCGACGCCGCCACCGGAAGGATGCGCTGACCGCATGCGTGCACTGGTCGTCGAGGACGAAGACACTTTGCGTGAAGGCTTGCGGGACCAGTTGGCCAAACAAGGCTTCACGGTCGACGTCGCCGCCGACGGCGACGAGGGGCTGTTCGCCGGCAAGGAATATCCGCTCGACATCGCCGTCATCGACCTGGGACTTCCGAAACTTTCCGGTCTCGATCTCATTCGCAGCCTGCGCAAGGCCGGCAAGACGTTTCCGATCCTGATCCTCACCGCGCGCGACCGTTGGCAGGACAAGGTCGAGGGTCTGCAGGCGGGCGCCGATGACTATGTGGCCAAGCCCTACCATTTCGAGGAAGTGCTGGCGCGCATGCAGGCGCTGCTGCGCCGCGCGGGCGGCTGGGCTTCGCCCGTGCTCGAATGCGGTCCGATCCGCCTCGACACGCGGGCTCAGGCCGTCACGCTCAACGCCACGCCCATCGAGCTCACCACCTTCGAGTACCGGATTCTCGAGCACATGATGCTGCGGGCCGGCGACGTGATTTCCAAGACCGAACTCACCGAACGACTGTACGACCAGGACTTCGAGCGCGACAGCAATGTCATCGAAGTGTTCATCGGGCGCCTGCGGCGCAAGCTCGACCCCGACGAGACACTGCATCCCATCGAAACGCTGCGCGGACGCGGATACCGCTTCGCCATCGCGCGCAACAGCGGCTCGTAGTTAGACCCGGAAACCACCGGGGTGTCCGCGCCATCACTCAGACGCCGCCTCATGCTGTCGGTGTTCGGCGTGCTCGTGGTGTTCTTCAGCCTCACGGTGTTCCTGCTCGACATGTTGTTCCGGCAGGCCGCGGAACGGTCGTTGCGCGAAGTGCTGGACGCGCAGATGGTCGCCCTGATCGCGGCAGCGGATCCGGACGGGCCGGAATCGGTGACGCCGACGGCGCTGCTCGACACGCGTTTCCAGACGCCGGGCTCCGGGCTGTATGCGGAGATACGCTCGGCGAGCGGTGAGACGATCTGGCGTTCGCAGTCGACGATCGGCACGTCGGTGCAGTTCGGCCCGCCACTCGAAGGCGGCGAGCGGCAATTCCTTTTCACCCAGATCGCCGGCACGCCGATACGACTCGCGGTCGCGAGCCGCGGCATCGTCTGGCCTGACCTTCACGGCCAGCCCGCGCGCTTCACCTTCAGCGTGGCCTCGAACCTCGAAGCGTACCTGCAGCAGGTCGCGAGCTTTCGACACCAGTTGATTGGCTGGTTCGCGGGAATCGCCTTGCTGTTCGTCGCGACGCTGGCGCTGCTGCTGCGCTGGTTGTCGCAGCCTGTCCGCCGGCTCGAGCGCGAGATCAAGGAAATCGAGGCGGGCGGGCGGCAGCGGCTCGGCGACCAATGGCCGAGCGAGCTAACGGTGGTCACCAGCAATCTGAATGCACTGCTCGACGGTGAGCGCACGCGCATCCAGCGTTACCGCGACACGCTCGGCAATCTGGCGCACAGCCTGAAAACGCCGCTGGCCGTCATGCGGCAGATGCTCGGCGCCGGCGGCGCCGGCAAGGACGCGCTCAACGCCGAGATCGACCGCATGAGCGGCATCATCGAACACCAGATGAAACGCGCCGCGGCGAGCGGCGGCGTGTTGTTGGGGCAGGCGCCGGTGGATGTCGCGCCACTGGTGGCGGAGCTGCGGGGCGCGCTGATCAAGGTGTATGGCAACAAGGATCTGCTGTTCGAGACCGCAGTCGCGCCGGAGGCGCAATTCATCGGCGATCGCGCCGATCTGACCGAGTTGTTAGGCAACCTGCTGGACAACGCCTGCAAATGGGCGACATCGCGCGTGCGCATCGAGGTGAACTTCGATCCGGCCGCTGATTCGCGCGCGGCACTGCGCCTGCTGATCGAAGATGACGGTCCGGGGATCGCGGCGGCCGATCGCGCCAAGGTTTTGCAGCGTGGCGGTCGCGTCGATGAGGCGACGCCGGGGCACGGACTCGGCCTGGCCATGGTGCATGACACCGTGGCGCTCTATGGCGGTGACATGCGTATCGAAAGCGCGAAGCTTGGCGGCGCCCGATTCGTGCTGCGCCTGCCTGGCAGGGGCGGATTTGCCTAGGGCTTGCGATCGGGCCGGCGTTCGACGAGCCGAGGCGCGTCCCCATCTGCCAGGAAATGGGGAGCGTCCCAATTTATGGGCCTTCCTTGATCTCGAAGGTAATGCCCTGGGCCAAGGGCAGCTCGCGGCTCCAGTTGATCGTGTTCGTCTGGCGCCGCATGTAGGCCTTCCAGGAATCCGAGCCGGACTCACGCCCACCGCCAGTGTCCTTCTCGCCGCCGAACGCGCCGCCGATCTCGGCGCCGGAAGTGCCGATGTTCACGTTGGCGATGCCGCAATCGCTGCCCGCGGCCGACAGGAACGCTTCAGCGTGCTGCAGCCGGTCGGTGAATATGGCGGAAGAGAGGCCGTGCGCGGATGCGTTCTGCATGCCGATGGCTTCATCGAGTGAATCGAATGGAATGAGATACATCACGGGAGCGAAGGTTTCGTGCTGCACGATGGGCCAGTCGTTCTCGGCCAGAATGATCGTGGGAGCGACGAAATTACCCTTGCTCTCGATGACTTTCTCGCCGGTGATCACTTTGCCGCCGGCGGCTTTCGCCTGCGCGATGGCTTGCGAGTAGCGCTCGACCGCGCCTTTGTCGATGAGCGGCCCCATGAGCGTCGCCGGGTCGATCGGATTGCCGATGCGCACCTGCGTGTAAGCATGCGCGAGCCGTTTCCCGAGTTCCTCGATGCGCGAGCGATGGACCAGGACTCTTCTGGTCGTCGTACAGCGTTGTCCCGCAGTTCCAACGGCACCGAACACGATGGCCGGCACCGCGAGTTTCAGGTCGGCGAATTCGTCGACGATGATGGCGTTATTGCCGCCGAGCTCGAGCAGGCACTTGCCGAGCCGGCGCGCGACGCGCTCGGCCACACTGCGACCGACGGCGGTCGACCCCGTGAACGACACCAGCGCGACGCGCCGATCGTCGACGAAACGGGTGGCGAGCTCGATGCCCGCGTCGATGAACAGCTGGAAGATGGGCGGAAGCTTGTGATCGCGCATCACCTTGTTGCAGATGTTCTGGACGGCGATCGCCGTGAGTGGCGTTTTGGGAGAAGGCTTCCACACCGATGCATTGCCGCAGATGGCGGCGAGGAAGGCATTCCACGCCCACACGGCCACGGGGAAATTGAACGCCGAGATGATTCCCACGACGCCGAGCGGATGCCACTGCTCGTACATGCGGTGCTGTGGGCGCTCCGAATGCATGGTGGAGCCGTACAGCATGCGCGACTGGCCGACGGCGAAATCGGCGATGTCGATCATCTCCTGCACTTCCCCGAGACCTTCGGCCCTGATCTTGCCGTTCTCCAGCGTCACCAGCGCACCGAGATCTTCCTTGGCGGCGCGCAGCGCATCGCCTAACAACCGGACCGCCTCGCCGCGGCGCGGCGCTGGAATGAGACGCCAGGCGGCGGCGGCTTCGACACTGCTGCGCATGACCGCTTCGTAGTCGGTGACGGTGACGCCACGCACTTGCGCGAGCGCCTCGCCGGTCGCGGGATTCGTCGAGGTGATCGCGTTGCCGGCGATGTCCTTGGACCAGCCGAGGCTGCCCGACCAAGCGCCGGAATTGATCGAATCGATTCCCAGGCGTTTGAGGATGCCGGCGACATCCACGTTGACCTTCACGGCTGCGGCGCTCATTTTTTGCGTCTCGCCGAGGGTTTGGCCTTGGCCGTGCCGGCCTTTCCAGGACTTTTCGTGCGCCTGCGCTGATGTCCGGCCTGGCCCGAGACGACGATCGTCGACGACACATCCTTGGTGCCGCCGGGCGCGTAATACTGGCCGAAGCGATTGGCGAGAATCTCGGGAAGGTCGAACTGTTCCTGGGCGATGAAGCCCTGATATTTGCGCGGGCTCGCCATGACGAGGTCGACGACCGCGGTGATGCCCGCGGCGGTGGTGACCTGGATCGCCGACCACAGCCGGCCGGCGATGACCTGCGGATAGATCTTGTTGACGTAATTTTCTTCGCGCAATTCGCCGTCCTGCTTGCCCGCGACGGCCGCGTACACGATGACGACATCCTGCAGGGTCTGCGGCACGGCGTGTTCGAGCACGCGCTTCAACGTGGCGCGATCGGAGTTGAGCTTCAGGTCGTTCATGAGCAGCCGCATCTGCGCGCAGTGCCCGGGATATCGCATGGTCTTGTAGTTGATCTGCTCGCACTGGCTGCCGTGCGACTCGGCCAGCGATCCCAAACCACCGGAGGTGTTGAACGCCTCATAGAGCGTGCCGTCGATCTCGATTTCCTCGAGACCCTCGAGTGGCGCGGCATCGACGAGCTTGCCGTCGACCACGGCCTGGCAGGCATTGCCGTATTCGTTGATGAGGCCTTCGGTGGACCAGGTCAGGGAATATTTGAGGACATTGTTAGGATGTTGCGGCAGGGCGCCGACGCGCAGCTTGATCGACCGCAGCTCATCGAAATGCTTGGTGAGCTCATTGGCCGCGATGCTGATGAAGCCGGGCGCGAGACCACATTGGGGCACGAAGGCCTTCGATGCGCCACGCGCGGTGCGGCGCACTCCCTGGGTGACCGCCACGTCTTCGGTGAGATCGAAATAGTGCGCGTTCCCTTTGCGGGCCGCCCTGGCCACGGCCGGATTGCAGTAATAGGGCAGGCTGGAGATGACGGCCTGGGGCTTGTTCATGGCGAAGTGGTTTTCGAGCGCCTTGGTGTCGCTGGCGTCAAGAGCCACGGCCCGCAAGGCGCGAGAACCGTGAGCTTTCACCACGGCCCCGGCGGCCGCCGCATCGACGTCACCGAGCGTGACGTCATAATCCCCCGACTCCGCCAGCAATCCACTGATGAGGGCGCCGATCTTTCCGGCTCCCAGAATTAGAACTTTGTGCATGAATACCTCTATTGGCGGTAGTGTGCCGTAACCTGCTGAATTAGAATACTTCCCACCATGCGTACCACCGACATTGCCTCCTGGCATCCAGCAAGCTGGACCTCCCGCACCGCCGCTCAACAGCCGCGTTACAACGACCTGGCGGCGCTCGAAACCGCCGTGGCATCACTGTCACGACTGCCGCCGCTGGTAGTGTCCTGGGAGATCGAACAATTGCGCGAGCGTCTCGCCGAGGCGCAGATCGGCCGCAAGTTCCTGCTCATGGGTGGCGACTGCGCCGAAACCTTCGAGGAATGCGAGTCGGACAAGATCGCCAAGAAGCTCAAGATCCTCCTGCAGATGAGCCTCGTGCTGCTGCACGGTCTCAAGAAGCCCATCATTCGCGTCGGCCGCATGGCCGGCCAATACGCCAAGCCGCGATCGGCGGACACCGAGACGCGCAATGGAGTGACGCTGCCGGCGTTCCGCGGCGATCTCGTGAATCGTTCCGAATTCACGGCGGCCGCACGCGAGCCAGATCCCACTCTGCTGCTGCGCGGGTACGAACGTGCCGCGCTCACGCTCAATTTTGTGCGCGCACTGTGCGACGGCGGATTCGCCGATCTGCATCACCCGAGATACTGGGACCTCGGGTTCATGAAACATTCGCCGCTGATCGAGCAGTACCAGAAGATCGTCGATTCAATCGGCGACTCGCTGGACTTCTTCGAGCGCGTCAGCGGCGGCCGCGCGCCGCACGAAGTGACCGCGGTCGATTTCTTCGCGGCTCACGAAGGGCTGCTCATGCCCTACGAGCAGGCGCAAACGCGTTACATCGAGCGCCAGAAGCGCTGGTACAACCTCGGCACGCACATGCCATGGATCGGCATGCGCACCGCCGCGCTCGATGGCGCGCACGTGGAATTTTTCCGCGGCATCGCCAACCCGATGGGCGTCAAGATCGGTCCGGCGATGACCACCGAGTGGCTGCAGGGCCTGGTTACCACGCTCAATCCGCAGAACACGCCGGGACGCCTCACCATCATCCATCGCTTCGGCGCGAAGGATGTCGAGAAGGGACTGCCGCAGATGATCAAGGCGGTACGCGAGACCGGCCAACAAGTCCTGTGGGTCTGCGACCCGATGCACGGCAACACCGAGACGAGCTCGGGAGGGCTCAAGACTCGCCGCTTCGAGAACATCCTCAAGGAGCTCGAGCTGTCGTTCCAGGTGCACGAAGCCAATGGCTCGTTCCTCGGTGGAGTACACATCGAGCTCACGGGCGAAGATGTCACCGAGTGCACCGGTGGCGCTCGCGGACTCACGGATGCGGATCTCGCGCGTGCCTACAAGTCCACGGTCGACCCGCGCCTCAACTACGAGCAAGCGCTCGAGATGGCGATGCTGATCGGCCGGCATGGACCGGGCCCGGCACGCTGATTGCGTTTGATCCGGGCATGCAATACGAAAAAATAACGGTTCCCAAAGACGGGCAGCGCATCACCATCAACCCGGACGCGAGTCTCAACGTCCCGGATAACCCGATCCTGGCTTTCGTCGAAGGCGATGGCATCGGCATCGACATCACGCCGGTGATGTTGCAGGTGGTGAACGCCGCGGTGGCCAAGGCTTACGGCGGCAAGCGCAAGATCGCCTGGGTGGAAATTTTCGCGGGTGACAAGGCGCAGGAGCGTTACGGCACCAGCTTCCCCGAGGAAACTTTGACTGCACTGCGCGAGTTCGTGGTCAGCATCAAAGGTCCGCTGGGCACGCCGGTCGGCGGCGGCATGCGCTCGCTCAACGTGGCGCTACGCCAGAATCTCGACCTGTACGCCTGCGTGCGCCCGATTCGCTATTTCCCCGGCGTCTCGACGCCCATGGCGGACGCTTCACTCACCGACATGGTGGTCTTCCGCGAGAACACCGAAGACATCTACGCCGGCATCGAGTGGCCTACCGGTTCGGAGGAAGTTCACAAGCTCATCCATTTCCTGCAGACCGAACTCAAGGTGAGCGGTATTCGTTTTCCGGCGAGCTCGGGTATCGGCATCAAGCCGGTGTCGAAGGAGGGCAGCCAGCGCCTGGTGCGCAAGGCCATCCAGTACGCCATCGAAAACGATCGCGTCTCGGTGTCGCTGGTCCACAAGGGCAACATCATGAAGTACACCGAAGGTGCCTTCATGCAGTGGGGCTATCTACTGGCGAAAGAGGAATACGGCGCCAAGCCCATCGGCGCGGGACCGTGGCTGTCGTTCAAGAGCCCGGTCAACGGCAAGGACATCGTCGTCAAGGACGTGATCGCCGACAACTTCCTGCAGCAGGTGCTGTTGCGGCCGGAAGACTACGACGTCATCGCCACGCTCAATCTCAATGGCGATTACATCTCCGACGCGCTCGCGGCGCAGGTCGGCGGCATCGGCATCGCTCCTGGCGGCAACATCGGCGACGGGCTGGCAGTGTTCGAGGCCACGCACGGAACCGCGCCCGGATTCGCTGGCAAGAATCGCGTCAATCCCGGCTCGCTGATCCTGTCGGCGGAGATGATGCTGCGTTACATCGGCTGGAAGGAAGCCGCCGAGCTCATCATCCAGGGGGTGGCCGACACCATCGCCGCCAAGGAAATGACCTACGACCTCGCGCGCCTGCGCGAGGCCATCCGCGCCACCAAGCGCGACATCGCGGCTCGCCGCAACGTCGAGGAAGACCTGCAGCGCCTGATTCCGGGGGCGACCTTGCTGACCTGCTCCGGTTTCGGCGACGCCATCATCAAGCGCATGCCGGGCTGACGCGCGCGCTTCACTCGATGGCCGCAACCTTCTGTCCCGACTGCGTGCTCTGTCCGCGGCTCGCAGCCTTCCTTGCCGCGACCGCTCGCAAGTTTCCCGACTATCACTGCAAACCGGTAGCGCCATTCGGTGAAACTGCCCCCAAGCTGCTCATCGTGGGCCTCGCGCCCGGCATGCACGGCGCCAATCGCACCGGGCGCCCGTTCACCGGGGACTTCGCCGGGATCCTTCTATATGAGTCGCTGTTTGCGCTCGGACTGTCCAGCGCTCCTAAGTCCGTGGATCGCGGCGACGGGTTGAAATTGCTTGGCGTGCGCATCACCAATGCGGTGAAGTGCCTGCCGCCGGAGAACAAACCGCTGCCCGCCGAGATCAAGACCTGCAACCAGTATCTGGCGGCGGAGCTCGGCAAATTGCGCTCGGTCACGACTGTGCTCGCGCTGGGAACCGTGGCGCACGATGCGGTGCTCGCCGCCTGCGGCATGAAACGCAGCGCCGCCAGGTTCGGGCACGCCAATGAGCATGACCTGCCCGATGGGCGCCGCCTGGTCGATTCGTACCACTGCAGCCGCTACAACACGCAGACACGGCGGCTCACGACCGTGATGTTCCAGTCGGTCCTCAAGCGGGCTGCCACGCTGGCGGGTTTATGATTTATCCGTGACCACCGGAAAATTCGATCCCAAGGATTTCATCGCGAACCTGCCGCGCCGGCCGGGCGTGTACCGCATGTATTCCGAAACCGGCGAGCTGTTGTACGTCGGCAAGGCGCGCAGCCTGCGCGACCGCGTCGGTAACTATTTCCTCGCGAGCAACGTCGATCCCAAGGTGCAGGCGCTGGTCGGGCACATCGTGCGCATCGAAGTCACGCTCACCAATTCCGAGACCGAGGCGCTGCTGCTCGAATACAACCTCATCAAGGAGCACAAACCGCGGTACAACATCGTGCTGCGCGACGACAAGAGCTTCCCTTATATCTATCTACCGTCGGGGCATGAATTCCCGCGGCTGGTTTTCTATCGCGGCGCTCGCAACCTGCCGGGACGCTATTTCGGGCCGTTTCCGAGCGCGGGCGCGGTCAAGGAAACCCTGCAGAGCGTGCAGAAGATCTTCCGCATCCGCAATTGTCGCGACACCTTTTTCGAGAACCGCAGCCGGCCGTGCCTGCAGCACCAGATCGGCCGCTGCTCGGCGCCCTGCGTCGCACTGATCGCGCGCGAGGACTACGCGCGCGACATCGCGGCGGCCGTGAAAGTGCTCGAAGGCCGCAACGACGAGGTGCACGGCGAGCTGGCACGCGCCATGGAGCAGTCGGCCGCCGACCTGCAATACGAACGAGCCGCGGCACTGCGCGATCAGCTCGCGGCTCTCAAGCAGGTGCAGGCCCAGCAGATCGTCACTGCCGAAGGCGACCGTGACATCGATGTGTTCGCGCTCGTGGGTGAGCCCGGCGAGTTCGCGATCTCCGTCATGATCATTCGCGGTGGACGCAACCTGGGCTCGACCTGTTACTTCCCGAGAGGCTCGCTGGCTGAGCCCAATGAAGCGCTGGCATCATTCCTCATGCAGTACTACGCAGAGACGCCGCCGCCGGGCGAGATTCTCGTCAATCTCGAGCTCGCCGAAGCCGAGGCGCTGGTCGCCGCGCTCGCCGAGCGGGCCGGAACCACGTCGCGCCTGTGGCGCCCGTCGCGTGCGCTGCCGGCGCGGTGGATGGCGATGACGGTGGAGAACGCCACGCAGGCGCTGCGTATGCGCCGAGCACGACGCGCCGATATCGAGGAGATGCTGCGTGACCTCGGCCAGTTGCTAGGCCTCGAAAAGCCGCCGCAGCGGCTGGAGTGTTTCGACATCAGCCATACGGCAGGTGAGGGGACGGTGGCATCGTGTGTGGTCTACGGGCCGGAAGGTCCTATCAAGAAGGAGTACCGCCGCTTCAACATCACCGGCGTGACGCCGGGCGATGACTACGGCGCGCTTCGCCAGGCATTGCGGCGGCGCTATGAACGCGTGAAGGCGGGTGAGGTGCCGGCCCCGGATGTCTTGTTGATCGACGGTGGGATCGGCCAGATAAACGAGGTGTACGCCGAGCTCGAACAGCTCGGATTCGCGGGTCTGAAGCTCGTCGGCGTGGCGAAGGGTCCGGATCGCAAGGCCGGCCAGGAGCGTCTGCTGGTCCACGGTGATGCGGGCGCCATCGTGCCCGGCCCCGATTCGCAGGCGTTGCGTGTGGTCCAGCGCATTCGCGATGAGGCGCATCGCTTCGCCATCACCGGCCATCGCAAGCGGCGCGCCCGCCGGCACAACGAATCGGTGCTCGAGACCGTGCCGGGATTGGGACCTGCCAAGCGCCGCGCGCTGCTGCGGCATTTCGGCGGCATTGCAGGGCCTGCTGCGTGCGGGCGTCAATGACTTCGAGGCGGTGAGCGGAATCGGGACAACACTGGCGCGCACCCTTTATGATCATCTGCACCCGGGTGCATGAGACACGATGATCTGGAACCTCCCCAACACGCTGACTTGGCTGCGGATCTTTGCGATCCCGCTGGTCATCGTGCTCTTCTATCTACCGTTCAAATGGGCGGACCCGGCCGCTGGACTGCTGTTCGCGATGGCCGGCATTACCGACTCGCTCGACGGCTATTTCGCGCGCCGCATGGGCCAGACCTCGCGGCTCGGCGCGTTCCTCGATCCGGTGGCCGACAAGCTCATCGTCGCGGTCGCGCTGGTGCTGCTGGTGAGCAAGGAGATGCCGCGGATCATCGTGCCGGGGCTCGAAGGTATCGACGGCGGGCTCGCGACGCTGCGCTCGGAATCCGTGCGCTTCATTCTCGTGGTCAGCGCCGTCATCATCATCGGCCGCGAGATCGCCATCTCGGCGCTGCGCGAATGGATGGCGGAGATCGGCCAGCGCGGCAAGGTGAAGGTGAGCCAGCTCGCCAAGTACAAGACCATCCTGCAGATCGTCGGCCTGTCGTGCATGTTGTTCCGCTGGGACCTGCCGATCCTTCCAGGAGTTGCCCTGCCGATCTTCGAGATGGGTCTGGTGCTGACGGTAATAGCCGCGGTGCTGACTCTGTGGTCCGCCATCTCCTACCTGCGCGCGGCATGGCCTGACCTGCGCGGACACGCATGACACGCTCGGTGTGCGTGTTCTGTGGATCCGCGCCGGGCGCCCGTCCTAGCTACTCGGCCGCGGCCAGGGAGCTCGGCACCGCGCTCGCGCAACAGGGTCTCACGCTGGTGTACGGCGGCGGCAAGCTCGGGCTCATGGGAATCGTCGCGGACGCCACGCTGGCCGCCGGCGGGCGGGTCATCGGTGTGATACCGCGCATGCTCATCGAGCGTGAGTGCGCCCACCCGAAGCTCACGACCCAGCACGTCGTCACGACCATGCACGAGCGCAAGACGCTCATGGCCGACATGTCGGACGCCTTCATCGGGCTGCCGGGTGGCATGGGCACTTTCGACGAGCTGGTCGAAATCGTCACCTGGGCGCAGCTCGGGTTGCACGCCAAGCCGGTGGTGCTCGTCAACACCGAAAACTACTTTGCGCCTATGTACGCCATGCTCGATCACGCCGTGCAGGAGAAATTCGTGACCCCGGAAAGCCGCGCGCGCTGGCGTAATGCGGAATCCGTGACACACGCAATGCAAATCCTGTCGAATGAGGGGCTTGCCGGAGAGGGATTTTCTTGACTTGCCGGGGGACGGCCCTAGAATTTGCGCCCTCTCCAGGAAGCGGGAATAGCTCAGTTGGTAGAGCACGACCTTGCCAAGGTCGGGGTCGCGAGTTCGAGTCTCGTTTCCCGCTCCAAATCCGCAGGTACCATCCGTTCGGGTCCGTGGCTAGGTGGCAGAATGGTTATGCAGCGGCCTGCAAAGCCGTCTATGCCGGTTCGATTCCGACCCTAGCCTCCAATCAGACCTATGCCCCGGTGGCGGAATTGGTAGACGCAACGGACTTAAAATCCGTCGGCCGCAAGGCCATGCCGGTTCGATTCCGGCCCGGGGCACCAATTCCGGCTTCATCCACATGCTGACCGTGCAGGGCGTCCACTTATGGCGTGGCGATCGCCATGTGCTGCGCGGCGTGACCTTCGATGCCAGCGCCGGCAAGTGCGTGCTGCTCACCGGCAAGAACGGTGCGGGCAAGACCACCTTGATCCGTGCCATCGCCGGGCTGCTCGATCCGGAAGAAGGGCAGGTGTTCTGGCGTGGCACGCCGGCGCGGCAATCGCGCGACGAGTTTCATGCGGAGCTCGCCTATCTCGGTCATGAGCCGCCACTCAAGGGTGATTTGTCGGCGCGAGAGAACCTCAGGTACTCGATTGGCATCCGCCGCAACGTGACACGTGCCGAGATCGACGCGGCGCTCGAGCGGACCGGTGCGGCGGGTTTCGGCGATCGCCACATCCGCATGTTGTCGGCAGGACAGCGCCGCCGCATCGCGCTCGCCGGCGTATTGCTCGCGCAGGCAAAGCTCTGGTTGCTCGATGAGCCTACGACCAATCTGGATATGCAAGGTCAGCAGCTGGTGGCCGAACTCGCCGAAGAGCAGCTCGCTCGCGATGGCATCGTTGTTGCCGCCGTACATCACCCCCTGGCCTTGTCGCCGGACCGGCTTGTTGCGCTCGACCTCTCCGCATGAAAACCGGACCGCTTGACGTCGCCCGCCTGGTGGTCATGCGTGACCTGCGTCTCGCTTTCCGCAAACCATCGCAACTCATTCAGCCACTCATGTTCTTCATGATCGTGGCAACGCTGTTCCCCCTGACATTGACCCCGGAACTGTCGCGGCTGCGAGACGCCGCGCCGGGTGTCCTGTGGGTCGGCGCGTTGTTATCCTCGCTGCTGGCGCTGGAGTTTCTGTTTCGCGAAGACGCGGACGACGGGACGCTCGAGCAGTTCGCTTTGTCGGGGCAGTCGCTGACATGGATGTTGTTTGCGAAGACCTGCACCCACTGGTTGCTCACCGGTTTGCCGCTGGCCCTGTTCGCGCCCATTGCGGCCATGCTTCTCGGAGTGCCCGCGCGGGCGGTGGGCGGTGTGCTGGCTGCGCTCGCACTGGGCAGTTTTGCGATGAGTCTGGTCGGCGCCATCGGCGCGGGGCTCACACTCGGCGCGCGGCGTGGCGGAGTGTTGTTGTCGTTGCTGACATTGCCACTCGCAGTTCCCATCCTCGTGTTCGGCGCGGATGCGACGCAGAGGGCGATTCTCGGCGAACCGATCGGGCCGCCGATGTACCTGTTAGGCGCGATCTCCGTTCTCGGGATCACGCTGTCGCCGTTGGCAGCAGCTGCCGCGGTGCGGATCGGACTGGAGTAGCGTGACGCCATGAACTGGACTTGGTTCCATCGTTTCGGATCGCCGCCATACGTGTATGGATTCGCGCGGCGTTGGGCGCCGTGGTTTGGCGCTGTCGCAGGCCTGCTCATGCTCGTCGCCCTGTATGGCGGCCTCGTGCTCGCGCCGGCCGACTATCAGCAGAAAGACGCGTTCCGCATGGTGTACGTGCACGCACCGAGCGCCACAATGTCGCTCATGGTGTACAGCACCATGGCGGTGGCGGCAGCGGTCGGGCTCATCTGGCGCATGAAGGTGGCGCACGCCGCGGCGGCCGCATGCGCGCCCATCGGCGCGTGGTTCACGGTGGCCACGCTGGGCACCGGCATGCTGTGGGGCAAACCCATGTGGGGCACCTACTGGGAATGGGACCCGCGACTGACCTCGGAACTGGTGCTGTTGTTCCTGTATTTTGGATACATGGGTCTGCGTGCAGCCATCGAAGACCCGCAGAAAGCCGACAAGGCGAGTGCGTTACTGGCCATCGTCGGTGCGGTCAACATTCCAATCATTCACTACTCGGTGGTGTGGTGGAACGGCCTGCACCAGGAGAACAGCACGAAGCTGGGCTCGGACGCCGACATGGCCTGGTCGATGGTCTGGCCGCTGCTGCTGATGCTGCTGGCTTTCGCACTGTATTTCGGCGCAGTGTTCCTCATTCGTCTGCGTGCCGAGCTGCTGCGCCGCGAGCGCCATGCCAATTGGGTGCGCGAGGTGCTGACGTGAGCGAATTTCTCGCAATGGGCGGTTACGGAAAGTATCTCTGGCCGGCATTCGCGCTCGGCTTCGGCGTCGTCGTGCTGAATCTCGTGCTCGCCTTGAGTTCGCTGCGCAGCGCCGAGCGGCAAGCGCGCCAGCGCCTGGAAACAACGCCATGATTGCCCGCCAGAAGCGCATGTTGATGGTGGCGGGAATCGTTGCCGGCGTGAGCCTCGCTGCGTGGCTCGCGACCAAGGCTTTCCTCGGCAACGTCGTTTATTCGTTCAATCCCACGGAGATCGCGGCCGGCAAAGCGCCGGAGAACAAACGCTTTCGGCTGGCTGGCATGGTCGAGAAAGGCAGCGTGCAGAAGGTGCCGGGCACGATGGACGTGAAATTCCTCATGACGGATTTCAAGCACACACTGCGTGTCACCTACCACGGAATCCTTCCGGACTTGTTCCGCGATGGACAGGGGGTTATCGCTCACGGACGTTTGCAGGGAAACACATTTGTCGCGGATGAGATCCTCGCCAAGCACGATGAGAAATACATGCCGCCCGATGTGGAGCGTGCACTCAAGGACAATCCCCCGCCACCTAACGTGAATGTTCCGAATGGAAGTGGGGGCACCTGATGATCCCCGAGCTCGGCCACTTCGCTCTGATCCTTGCGCTCATTCTTTCTGGCGCGCAGGCCTTCTTCGGCATCGCCGGCGCCGCGCGCGGCGATCTGCGCTGGCAGGCGGTGGTGCGTCCGGCCGTGGCCGGCCAGTTCGTGCTCGTCAGCACCGCCATCGTCGCGCTCGTGCACGCCTTCGTCTCGTTCGATTTCTCGGTGGCCTACGTCGCGAATAATTCCAATTCCGCGCTGCCCACGTTCTATCGCGTGGCCGCGCTCTGGGGTGCACATGAAGGCTCGTTGCTGTTGTGGGCCTGGATACTGGTGGCATGGACGCTGGCGGTGGCCCTGGCCAGCCGCAACTTGCCGGGGAGCTTCGCGAGCCGCGTCATGGGTGTGCTCGGTTTGGTGAGCTTCGGGTTCCTGTTGTTCACCGTGGCCACGTCCAATCCCTTCGAGCGCATGCTGCCGGTGCCCGCCGATGGCCGCGATCTCAACCCGGTACTGCAGGATCCGGCGCTCGCGATCCATCCGCCGCTGCTCTACATGGGCTACGTCGGTTTCGCCGTCGCGTTCGCATTCGCCTGCGCGGCGATGCTCGAAGGCAAGCTCGACCAGGTATGGGCGAAATGGACGCGTCCCTGGACCACGATGGCATGGTCATTCCTGTCGGTGGGTATCGCGCTCGGCAGCTGGTGGGCCTATTACGAGCTCGGCTGGGGCGGCTACTGGTTCTGGGATCCCGTCGAAAATGCGTCCTTCATGCCATGGCTGGTTGGCACTGCGCTGATTCATTCGCTCGCCGCCACGGAGAAGCGAGGTGTGTTCAAGAGCTGGACGCTGTTGCTGGCAATACTCGCGTTCTCCCTGAGTTTGTTAGGCACGTTCCTGGTGCGCTCCGGCGTGCTGACCTCGGTGCATTCCTTCGCGGCTGATCCCACGCGCGGCTTGTTCATCCTGGCCTTCCTCATCATCGTGATCGGCGGCGCGCTGGTGCTGTACGCATGGCGTGCGCCGTTGCTGCGCTCGCCAGCAGGATTCGAACCCACGGCCCGCGAGGCCTTCCTGCTGTACAACAACATCCTGCTGGTGGTCGCGGCGGCCATGGTGCTGGTGGGGACGCTCGCGCCGTTGATCGCCGATGCTCTCGGCATGCCACCGATCTCGGTGGGCTCGCCTTATTACGACGCCTTGTTCCCGCTCCTCATGCTGCCGCTGGTAGCCCTGGTCGCGATCGGCATTCACGCATCGTGGAAGCGAGGGCAGCTCACGAAGAGCCGCCGGCGCATCCTCACCGGCTTTGGAGTTGCGCTGATCTGCGGGCTGGCGGTTGTGTACCTGGCCTATGGGCCCGGCAAGTTTCTGACCCCGGTTGGTGTGGTGCTCGGTCTGTGGATCATCCTGTCGTCGCTGTTCGATCCGGTCGACCGGCTGCGCCGCCGGCTCACGCTGCCGCGCGCGATCGTCGGCATGACGCTCGCGCACATGGGCCTGGGCGTGGGTGTTCTCGCCATCTCCACGGTGGAGTCGTATACCGTCGAGCGCGACGCGGCCATCGGTCCAGGTGAGACACTGGCGTTGGGCCGCTACGCCTACCGCTTCGAGAACATCAAGGAGATCGAAGGTCCTAACTACGATGGCGTGCGCGCCGAAGTCACCGTCTTGCGGGATGGCGAGCCCGTCGCAACGTTGCAACCGGAGCGGCGCAACTACTGGGTACAACGCTCGACGCTTACCGAGGCTGGAATCGCCAACCGCTGGAACATGGATCTGTTCGTGGCCCTCAGCAATGAATTGGGTGCAGGACGCTGGAGCGTGCGCGCGCAGATACGGCCGCTCATCAACTGGGTCTGGCTCGCGGCCGCCTTGATCGCGCTCGGCGGCGTGCTGGCGGCCACGGATCGCCGCTATCGCACGCAGGGCACACGCGCCACGGCCGCGGCACCGGAAGGGTCCAGGTCCGAACAGGCGAGGGCGGAAGCGACGTGAGCCGTTTCCTGATTCCCGCCGCGATCTTCCTGGCGCTCGCGGGGGTTTTGTACGTCGGCGTGGTGCATTCGCCCAACAAGAGCACCATGCAGTCGGCCTTGTTAGGCAAGCAGGTGCCCGAGTTCAGCCTGCCGGTGCTCGGCAGTACCGACGCGAAGTTCACCAACGCGCAGGTCGCCGGACGCCCGTGGGTGCTCAATGTCTGGGGCACCTGGTGTGTCGCCTGCCGCGAAGAGCATGAAGTATTGCTGGCAATCTCGCGGCAGAACGTGGTTCCGCTGGTCGGGCTCGACTGGAAAGATGACGACGCGGCGGCCACTCAATGGCTGGCCCGGCTTGGCAATCCCTACACGGTGGTCGTGGCCGATCGCGACGGGCGCACCGCCGTCAATTTTGGTGTGTATGGCGCGCCCGAAACTTTCTTCATCGACGCCGACGGTCGCGTGCAATATCGCCACGTCGGCCCGATGACTCCCGACATCTGGCAGCGCGAATTCGTATCCCGCCTACCGCGCGAAGGATTCCAATGATCGGGTTGCGCTGGAGGTCAGCCATCGTCGCCGTGATGTTGCTGAGCACGGCGGCCGGCGTGATGGCATTCGATGTGGAGGCAATGCCCACGGCGGAATTGCAAGAGCGCTACCAGGCGCTCACGCACGAGCTGCGCTGCATGCAGTGCCAGAACCAGAGCATCGCCGATTCGCCGGTGGGACTGGCCGAAGATCTGCGCCGCGACGTGCGCGAGCAGCTCATCGCGGGCAAGAGCGATCAGGAGATTCGCGATTCGATGGTGGCGCGTTACGGCAACATCATCCTGTTCCGCCCGCCATTCCAGCCGTCCACTGCCTGGGTGTGGATCCTGCCGCTACTGCTGCTGTTGGTCGGGGTGTTCGTGGGTGTACGAATCGTGCGTCAGCGCTCGGCTCTGGTGGCCGGCGATAACAGCGTAGTCGACACCGACGAGCGCGCACCGTGATCGCGCCATGATGATGGCATTCGTCCTGATCGCCGGCTCACTCGCCGCCGGTGCGGCCGTGCTGCTGCTGCTGCCGCTGGTCCGCCAGCGCGCGGATGCGCGTCCGGCGGCGGCCATCGCTGCGGCCAGCGTGTCCTTCGCGCTGTTGTTAGGCGGTGCCGGTCTGTATGCGGTCTTCAGCAACTACTCCTGGGTGGACACGCCCGCCGTGGCGGAGACTCCGGCGGCGATGGCCGCGAAGCTCGCGCAGCGCCTGGCGGCCGATCCCGACAACCTCGAGGGCTGGATGATGCTCGGCCGGACTTATTCGACGCTCGAGCAGTTTCCGCTCGCAGTGCGCGCCTATCAGCGCGCCGATCGCATCACCAATGGGCAAAACGTCGAGGCCATCGTCGGCATTGCCGAATCGCTGCTGGCACAGGACTTCGATCAGCTGAGCGGTGCCGCGGGCCATCTGTTCGAGCGCGCGCTGCTGCTGGAACCGAACAATCCCAAGGCCTTGCTCTACGGGGCATTCGCGGCATTGAGCCGCGGCGAGCAGGCGAGCGCACGCGAGCGTTTCACGCTCATGCTCGCGCTCAATCCGCCGCCGCAGATCCGCGCCATCATCGAGAAGCAACTTCAGGCGCTCGATGGCGCCGCAGCCATGCCGGCAGGGCAGGCCGCCCCAGCGGCACGAGTCGAGGTCCGGGTGACGCTGGCCCCGGCGCTGGCGGGCAAGGTGCCGGCCGATGCGACACTCTTCGTCGCGGCGCGAGACCCTGCGGCTCCGGGTCCGCCATTCGCCGTCAAGCGGTTACCGGCGAAGTTTCCCGTCGATGTCGAGCTCTCCGCGGCCGACGCCATGCTGGAGACTCGCCGCATCGCGGCGGGACAGAAACTGGAGGTGGTGGCGCGAGTGGCGCTGGGCGGCACACCAACCGCGACCAGCGGCGACCCGTTCGGGGAAGTTAGCTATCATGTGGGCACTGACGGACGGCTGAATATCGTCATCGATCGCCTCGCACCCTAGCGACCGCGCGAAGACCCAAGGATTCTCCATGCAGGCCAAGCATTCGCTCGAGTTCGCGCGCGCGCCGGCGGTTTGGTCGATGTATCCGAAGATCATGGTGTCGCGGAAGCCATCGCTCGTGCCCGAGGGTGGTGAAGTGCCGCGTATCGAATCACGGCTCGTGAAGGTCATCATCGACCGCAAGCATCTCGCGCAGTATTCGGAAATCTGCGGCGCTTCGACTGGCGCGACTCTGCCCATTGCCTATCCGCACATCCTGGCCACGCCACTGCACGTGGCGATGCTCGGCGCCGAGGCTTTCCCGGTAAAACTGTTCGGTCTCGTACACGTGCACAATCGCATCGCCATGCGCGAGCCCTTGTCGGCGGACGAGCCGGCGGAGATTCGTGCCTGGATCGAAGGTCATCGTGACACCGAGCGCGGGCAGGAATTCGATTTGCATACCGAATACGTGGTCGCCGGCGAACCGCGCTGGGACGAGACCTGCACTTTCCTCGCACGCAAGCGTCCACCCGCGGGCGCCGCGAAACCCGCCCCGATCTCCCGCACCTTGGAAGGAGCGCCCGACGCCGCAGCGGTGAAGTCGAGCAGCTTTCGCGCGCCGTCGGGTCTCGGGCGTCGTTATGGATTCATCTCCGGCGACGTGAACCCGATCCACATGAGCGACCTCACGGCGCGCGCCTTCGGATTCCCCAGGGCGATTGCCCATGGCATGTGGTCGCTCGGGCGCCTCGCCTCTGATTTCGAGGCGGCGCAGTTCGACGGCGGCTGCGAGCTCAACGTGAGCTTCAAACTACCCATCTACATGCCCGCGTGGCTGATGTTGCAGCGCTGGAACGTCGAGAACGGCGTCGCGTTCGCGCTGCGCGACGCGCAGGGCGAAAAGCCGCACCTCACCGGAGCGTTGAAGTCACTGCGGTGATCGCGCAGGCGCCGGACGTCCGAGTGGGCCGGGAAGAGCGGCATGCGTTGCTGCTGGCCGCCACCGGCTTTTTCTGCCTGATGTGTGGCTACTACACACTGCGCCCGCTGCGCGAGGCGCTCGCTCTGGAGGTGGGCGTCCAGTACAACCACATCCTGTTCGCGACCGTGTTCGCCTGTTCCGCGGCATTGCTGCCCATCTACTGGTGGCTGGTTGGCGCAACGCCCCGTGGGCGATTGCCCTGGCTGGTGTCGACGCCATTCGTGCTGGTATTCCTGGGCCTGGCGCTCGCCCTCACCTGGTATCCACGCGATCGCAACGTGGCCTTCGTGTACTTCGTCGCGTTGAGTACCGCCAATCTGTTCCTGATTTCGATTTTCTGGAGTGCGATGGCGGACGTATGGCGGCCGGCGCTCGCCAAGCGGTTTTACGGCTATGTGGCGGCGGGCGGCAGCGCCGGCGCGCTGCTGGGGCCGAACATCGTCTCCTCGCTGGTGCACGAGACCGGACCGGCGCCACTCATCGTCATGGCCTGCGGTTTCATCATGGGCTCGGCCCTGTTCGCTTCGCTCGCGCGGCGCGCGTTGCGCCGCGCTCCGGACGGGCGCGCGGTGCCCGATGCGGCCATTCCGGTCGGCGGCCGCGCCATAGACGACCTTCGGCGCATGGCGAAGTCTCCCTATCTACTCGGCATCGCGGGCATCATCGTCGCCGGGCAGATGATCGGCGGCTTCATGTACAGCGAGCAGGGCAAGCTGGTCGCGGCCACCTACGGTTCGCTCGCCGATCGCGCGGCGCTGTTCTCGACTCTCGAGTTCTACGTCAACGCGCTGTCGCTGGTTTTCCAGGCAGTGGCGGTCACCTGGCTCACGCGCCGCGGCAGTGTCCCGTTGAGCCTCGCGGCGATGCCGGTGCTCATCGGCGGAAGCTTCGTGGTGATGGCGCTGGTGCCCACGGCCGCCGTGTTCCTCACCACGCAGGTCGTGCGGCGTGCCGCTGACTATGGCCTCGGCAAGCCGCCGCGCGAGATGTTGTTCACCGTGCTGAATCCGGAGACTAAGTTCAAGAGCAAGAGTCTCATCGATACCGTGCTCCAGCGGGGCTCGGATGCCATCGCTCAATTGATCTATCCGCTCATCGCCGTCCTCGGTCTCGTCGGCATCGCCTGGATCTGCGCAGCGCTGTGCGTCGGCTTGATGGGCATCGTGCACGCGCTCGGCAAGGGTTTCGAGAAGCGGCAACGCGCTGAAGTGCCGGTCGCGAACGCGTCGTGAATGTTCCGGCGGCCGTTTCCGCGTTACCCGCGCAGCGCATCGACGCCGCGGGCAGGGCGCACATCGATCTGCGCGAGGTGTTCAAACTTGCCGCGCCGCTCATGGCCACCAACGCCGTGCAGGCGCTGCTCAACCTCACCGACCTGTGGTTCATCGGCCGCCTGTCCACCGACGCGGTGGCGGCAATGGGGGCCATCTACTGGATCCTGACCTGCGCCATCCTGCTGTTCGGCGGCGTGGGCCTCGCGGTGCAGACGTTCGTCGCCCAGGCCTACGGTTCCCGGCGCGGCGCGCACGCTTCGCGCGCCTTGTGGAATGCGCTCTGGGCCTCCCTTGCCATGGTGCCGTTGTTCCTCGGCCTGAGCAGGGCGGGGCCATTGCTGCTGCAGCCGTTCGGCCTCGACAGTCACGTCGAGGCGCTGGCACTCGAATACTGGGGGCCGCGCATGGGCGGCGCATTCATAGGCTCCATGGCCTGGGCGGCGATGGGCTTCTTCAACGGCATCTCCGCGATCCGCTTCACGATGGCCATCGTGGTCACCACCACGATAGCCAATGCGATCTTCAATCAGATCTTCGTGTTCGAGCTCGGTTTGGGAATGAGCGGCTCCGCCTGGGCGACCAACGTCGCGCAGGTCATCGGCGTGACGCTGGCCATGGCGCTCTTCCTGCGCGGGGATATCGGGCGCCGCTACCGGTCGAAGCTCATGTGGCGGCCCCATTGGCCCATGATCCGTGCCCAATTGATGGTGGGTCTGCCGATCGGCGTGATGTATGGCGCCGACGTCCTCGGGCTCGCGTTGTCGCAAATGATGATCGCGCAGACCAGCGCGGTCGGCGCAGCAGCAACGCAGATCGTCATGGCGCTCACATCGATGGCCTACATGCCCACCATTGGCGTGGCGCTGGCGGGCACCACGCTCGTCGGGCAATCCATCGGCGCCGGGAGCCGCGACTGGGCCAATCGTCTCGGCAACATCGTCATCGGCATGTGCGCGGCGTTGATGGCTTTCGTGGCGGTGCTGCTGCTGGTGGTCGGGCCGTGGGTGCTGCCGCTGTTCGTGAGCGCGGGCGACGCTGCCGCCGCGGATGTCGTCGCGCTCGGACTCGTGCTGCTGTGGCCGGCGGCGGCTTACCAGATCTTCGACGGCTTGTATTGTGGTTCGAGTTTCTGCCTGCGCGGAGCTGGCGACACGCGTGTACCCGCTGCAACCGCGTTGTGCCTGTCGTGGTTCCTGTTCGTACCGCTGGCCCACACATTGATATTCGCGCCTGGCCGAGGCTGGATAGACGGCCTGCCACAGTATGGCCTCGGTGCCAAGGGCGGATGGCTCGCCCTGATGATTTACTGCACGTTGTTAGGCTGCAGCCTGTTCTGGCGCTGGCGGCACGGTTCCTGGCGGCGGATGCGTTTATGAGTACGCAGGAGTTGCCTGATCGACGCGGAAGCGCAGCCGTGCTTATGATCGGGGCATGACGGTCGTCCGCTACAAAGTCGACAAGGGCATCGCCTGGCTCGCGATGAACAATCCGCCGCTCAATGCGCTGTCGCACGGGTTGCGCACCGGCATCGTCGACGCACTCGATCGCTCGCTCGCGGACGCCAAGGTCCGTGCGGTGGTGTTGCTCGGCAATGAACGCGCGTTTTCCAGTGGCGCCGACATCAAGGAATTTGCCGGCGGCACTTTTTATGCCGCGCCGTTCCTGCCGGTCGTGGTGGATATCCTCGAAGGCGCGAGCAAGCCGGTGATCGCCGCAATCAGTGGCGCCTGCATGGGCGGGGGGCTCGAGCTCGCACTCGGCTGTCATTATCGTGTGGCACTGGCGGACGCCAAGATTGCGTTTCCCGAAGTGAAGCTCGGCCTGATTCCCGGCGCCGGCGGCACGCAGCGGTTCCCGCGGCTCGTCGGGCTTGAAACTGCGGTCAACATGATCGTGTCGGGCGCCACCGTGCCGGCGGGTATTTTCAAGGGCACGGCGTTGTTCGACGTGATCGCCAAGGACTCGCTCGAAAGGGCAGCGCGCGAATTCGCGGCGACCATTGCCGGAAAACCCATCCGGCGCGTGCGCGATTTGCCCTGCAAGCATCCCCAGGCGGAAGCGTTCCTGCAGTTTGCGAAGACCGGTGTCGCTTCCGTATCGCGCGGACTCGCCGCGCCGTTGCGGGCACTCGAAGCGATTGGCGCCGCGGTCACTCAGAAATACGATGCCGGCATCGCTACCGAGCAGAGAATATTCGGCGAGCTCATGGCGAGCGAGGAGTCGCTGGCACTTCGCCATGCATTTTTCGCCGAACGCGCTGCATCGAAGGTGGCCGGCATCAGCGACAAGACACCGCGACGGAAGATCGAGTCGGTGGCGGTGGTCGGTGCCGGGACCATGGGTGGCGGCATCGCGATGAATTTCGCGAACGCAGGGCTCCCCGTCATCATTCTCGAGGCGAAGCAGGAGGCCCTGGATCGTGGCATCTCGGGTATCCGCAAGCAGTACGAGGCGAGCGTCGCGAAGGCCAGGCTCAAGCCTGACGAAGCCGCGAAGCGTGTCGGTCTCATCACGCCTTCGCTGGACTACGCCGCGGCTTCCGGTGCGGATCTGATCATCGAAGCGGTGTTCGAAGACCTCGAGGTGAAAAAGTCGGTGTTTCGCGCGCTCGACGCCGTCGCAAAACGCGGCGCCATCCTCGCCACGAACACCTCGACTCTCGACGTGAACAAGATCGCTGCCTACACCAAGCGTCCCGCGGATGTGCTCGGCATGCATTTCTTCAGTCCGGCCAACGTCATGAAGCTGCTCGAGGTGGTGCGCGCGAAGAAGACGCGTCCCGAGGTGCTCGCCACGGTGATGGCGCTGGCACGACGCATCGGCAAGACGGCGGTGGTGTCGGGCGTGTGCGATGGATTCATCGGCAATCGCATGATCAACCAATACTCGCAGCAGGCTTTGCTGATGCTCGAGGAAGGTGCGTCGCCCAGACAGATCGATACGGCCATCGAGAACTTTGGCTTCGCCATGGGCCCGTTCCGCATGTCGGACCTCGCGGGCAATGACATCAGCTGGCACATCCGCAAGCGCCACTATGAAGAGCACCCGGCGATGCGCCAGATGCGCATCGCCGATCGCGTGTGCGAGCTCGGACGGTTCGGGCAGAAGACGGGCCTCGGCTGGTATCGCTACGAGCCCGGCAGGCGCGACGCCATTCCCGATCCGGCTGTCGACAAGATCATCGCCGAGGAGAGAAAGGCACTGAAGCTCTCGCCACGACAGATCCCGGATGCCGAAATCGTCGACCGGCTGGTGTACGCGCTGGTCAATGAAGGCGCGCACATTCTCGAGGAAGGCATCGCGCAGCGTGCTTCCGACATCGATGTGGTGTACCTGGCGGGTTACGGATTTCCCGTGCAGCGTGGTGGCCCGATGTTCCACGCGAGCCGTGTGGGATTGAACCTCGTGGTACGACGTATGCGGGAGTTCGCCACTAACCAGCACGGCGCGCGCGAATTCTGGAAGCCGGCGCGGCTCATCGTACGACTCGCGGCCGCGGGCTCGACATTCGACGATGCGCCTGCCACGAAACGAAAGAGGAAAGCCCGTGGTTGACGCCGTCATTGTTTCCACGGCGCGCACCGCGCTCGCCAAGTCCTGGCGCGGAGCCTTCAATCTCACGCACGGCGCTACGCTCGGCGCACACGCGGTCAAACATGCCATCGAACGGGCCAGGCTCGAGCCGGCGGCGATCGAGGATGTGCTCATGGGCTGCGCCAACCCCGAAGGTGCCACCGGCTTCAACATCGCGCGGCAGATCGCTTTGCGCGCCGGTTGCCCGGTTACCACTTCCGGCATGACGGTGAACCGCTATTGCTCTTCCGGGCTGCAAACCATCGCGCTCGCCGCACAGCGCATCATGTCGGGGGAGGGAGATCTGTTCGTTGCCGGCGGCGTCGAATCGATCTCCTGCGTTCAGAACGAGCACCTCAACACCTTCATGGCGAAGGAGGCCTGGCTCGAGGAACACAAACCCGAGATCTACTGGACGATGCTGCAAACCGCCGAGACAGTCGCCCGCCGCTATGGAATCTCGCGCGAAGCGCAGGACCGTTACGGCGTGCAGAGCCAGCAGCGCGCCGCGGCGGCCGTGGTCGCCGGCAAGTTTGCCGACGAGATCGTACCGATCGAAGTCGTCATGGGCGCGGCCGACAAGGATTCCCGCCTCATCACGCGCAAGGTCACGGTGAGCGCCGATGAGGGCATCCGCCCCGACACTCACTACGAGGCGGTAGCGAAGATCCGTGCCGCCACACCGGGCGGTGTGATTGCCGCCGGCAACGCCAGCCAGTTCTCCGACGGGGCATCGGCATGCGTGGTGATGAGCGCGGCGCGGGCACAGAAGCAGGGCCTGCAGCCGCTCGGAATATTTCGTGGTTTTGCGGTGGCCGGCTGCGAGCCCGATGAAATGGGAATCGGCCCGGTGTTCGCAATCCCCAAGCTGCTGGAACGCGCCGGCAAGACCGTCGACGACATCGATCTCTGGGAGCTCAACGAGGCATTTGCGGTCCAGGTGCTCTACTGTGCGGACCGGCTCGGCATTGCCAGTGAGCGGCTCAACGTGAATGGCGGCGCGATTGCCGTCGGGCATCCCTACGGCATGACCGGCGCCCGGTTAGTTGGACACGCGCTCATCGAAGGGCGGCGGCGCGGCGCGAAACTTGCCGTGGTCACGATGTGCATCGGTGGCGGCATGGGTGCCGCGGGGTTGTTCGAGATATGTTGAAAAATGTCATCGCCATCATCATCGTCCTGGCGGTGGGCGCCATCGGCTATTCGTATTGGACGCGCAAGGACGCCGAGGAAAGCCCGCTCAACGTCATGGTCACGCAAATGCGCACGCGCGCGATCATCGAGCACGAGCGCAGTGTCACCGTCTGGTACAAGGCCTGTCCTGAGGTCAAAGGTATCAACCCTGAAGTGATGGTTATCTGGCCGGCAAAGCTCAACTACGAGCTCGACCTGGCGGAAACCAAACTGTCACTGAGCGCAGATGGGGTATTGCACGTCGCCACGCCGCCGATCCGGGGCGACGATCCCTCGGTTCCCTCGGAGGTCGGTGAATACATGGCGCAATCATCGTTCTGGACGCTCGAGAGCGAGCAGGCCATCGTGATGCGCGAGATGCAGAAAGCCACGCCGCTGGCGCGCCATCTGACGGCATATTTTCTTCGCAATGACGCGGGTTTGAGCCAGCACTTCAAGGAAGAACTGGAGACTTACCTGCGAGGCATCGCCGGCGCATTGGGCGTCGCAATCACGCGCATCGAGGTCGAGATCCCAACGATAGAGGTCGCGATTCCGGCACGACCGGAGCTGACGCTGTGCGAGGGGTCGGTGGCGCTCGCCAACGGAGTGGGATTTGCGCGGCGGCAGACGGATGGAACCACCATCGGCATCTATCCGAAGAAGGCCGCTACGAAAGCTCTGCTTCCATAAAATATCGGCGACGGGGTTATCATCGACCGCCCCGTCCCTTCGTCCCACTCAGCGGAGATCCGTCCATGGAAGCTGTCGATGTGCGTGGCCGATTTGTCTGGCACCAGTTGATGACCCGTGATGTGCCGGGCGCAAAAAAGTTCTACACCAAACTCATGGGATGGAAAGCGCTGCCCTGGCCGCTGGATCCCGCCTATACGGTTTGCCATGCCGACGCGGGTCCGGTCGCGGGCATCATGGAAATCACTGCCGATCTTCCAGCCGAAGTGCCGTCCCACTGGCTGCAGTACATAGGTACGCGCGACGTCGATGGCACGGCCGAGGCAGCAGTGCGCACCGGCGGTTCGATCGTCAAGGCGCCGGGCGACATGCAAGGCGCAGGACGCTACGCCGTGCTCAAAGATCCTCAAGGCGCGGTGTTCGCCATCATCGATCCGGAAAATGCGCGGCCCGAGTCGGTGGGAATACCGCCGCTCGGCACCTTCTCCTGGCACGAGCTTGCGACCAGCGACAACGAAGCCGCGTTTGCGTTCTACAGTGGCTTGTTCGGGTGGGACGCCATGGAGCGCATGGATATGGGTCCGGCCGGCATCTATCTGGTGTTCGGCATGAACGGCGTGCAGCGCGGCGGCGTTTACATCAAGCCGCCGGACTGGCCCGCACCACCCAACTGGATGCCTTATGCGCAGGTCCGCAACGTCGATGAAAGCTGTGCGCCTGCCGAAAATGCGGGCGCGAAGATTTTGACTCAGCCCATGGACGTGCCCGGAGGCAGCCGCATCGCCTCGCTCTATGATCCGGCCGGTGCGCCTTTTGCCATCCATTCATTCCCCGCGGCCGCGGCCCCGGCTGCGCCGGCGGCGAAGACCAAGGTCAAATCCAAAGTGAAGGTCAAGACCAAGGCCAAGACCAAGGCCAAGACCAAGGCCAAGACCAAGGCCAAGACGAAGAAAGCCAAAGCCAAGGTGGCGAAGAAAGTTGTGAAGAGGGCGAAGAAGAAATCGGCGCCTTTGAAGAAGAAAGCCACGAAATCGAAAGTCAGGAAATCCAAGACAGTGCGGAGAAAAAAATGACAGGACGTCGAGACGTCATCAAAGCCGGGTTGGCGACGCTTGCGGGATCGCAGGTGTTGAGTGCTATCGCCGCGGAGAAGTCCAAGGACAAAGACAAGACGAAGCCACCGCCGGCGGTTCCCCTCATGACCAAGGCGGTGCCTTCCACCGGGGAGCGTCTTGCGGCGCTCGGTGTCGGAACTAACAACTACAGCCCGACAACGCCCGAAGAACGCGCGGCGCGGCGCGAGGTTCTCGCCGGCCTCACCGCGGCCGGTGCGTCAGTCATCGACACGGCGCCGGCGTATCGACAGTCAGAGGCGGTGATAGGGGAGCTGCTGGCCGATATCGGCAACCGCAAGCAGGCCTTCATCGCCACCAAGGTGACGGCGCGTGATGGCAAGCTGGAAGAGGGCGTAGCAATGATCGAGGAGTCGAAGCGCCGGCTCAAGACCACGGTGCTCGACCTCGTGCAGATCCACAGCCTCGCCGGCGTGGACGTCTTGTTCCCGCACCTCAACGAGCTCAAGCGCAAGGGGCAGATCCGTTACCTCGGCATCACCACCTCGAGCAGCAGCCAGCATGAGCCGATGGTCGAGCTCATCAATTCGCAGCCGCTCGATTTCATCCAGGTCGACTACTCGCTCGGTAACCGGGCGGCGGCCGACAAGGTGCTGCCCGCCGCGCTCGCCAAGCGCGTCGGCGTACTCATCAATCTGCCTTTCGGCGGGCGCCGCGACGGTAATCTGTTCTCACGCGTCGCGGGCCGTGATCTGCCGGATTGGGCCGCGGAAATCGACGCGAAGACCTGGGGACAGGTGTTCCTCAAGTACGTCGTTTCGCATCCAGCTGTCACGGTGGCGATTCCGGGAATGACCAAGGTCAATCACCTGGAAGACAACCTCAACGCCGTTCGCGGCCGCATGCCGGATGCGGCGATGCGTGCGCGCATGGAGAAGTACTGGGATCAGAACTTCGACACGTGATCGCGTCGAGAAAGAAAACGCCCGCGAGCAGCCACTCGCGGGCGTCTTCATGTGCATTCGCCGGCACTATTTGCCGGCGGCGTAGGCCAGCCCGCCGGTGATCAGATCGATCATGTAGGGCTCGCTGTACGATTCCGAGGTGTGGCCGAGCCCACTGTAGAACACGCGGCCGCCGCCGTAGTCGTGGCACCAAACTACCGCATTCGGGTTCACGTCGGCTTCACCGTCACCGATGGTGGCCGGATCGACCGTAACCAGCACGCGCATGGTCGGGTCGAAATCCTTGTAGTAGTACCACTCGTCGTTGCGCTCGATCGTCTTGGGCAGTTTGGCAGTGGCCGGATGTTTGGCATCGACGACCGTGAGCACTCCCTTCGGCGTGCCTTTGGGATGGCGTTCGAAGTATCCGCCGACCATCTTTCCGTACCAGCCCCAGTGATAGTGCGAATCGCCGGCCGCGTGCAGGGCGACAACACCCTTGCCGTCCTTGAGAAAACCCTGCAATGCATCGCGCTTGGCACCCGCGAACCATTCGGACTCCGGCTTCTTTGGATCCGTCGACGTGCTCACGAAGACGATGACCTTGTAGGCCTTGAGTTTCTCGGCGGTGAACACTTCCGGATCTTCAGTGGCGTCGACGATGTAGCCGGCCTTTGCGCCAATCGATTTCATCGCCTCGACGGCGGCAGGAATGGAATCGTGGCGGTAACCCGTGCTGCCCGAATACACCAGCACGCGGGCTTTTTCAGCCGCAGCCGCGGTTGCTGTCATGTACAGCGCTCCCAGGGCGATGACGATGGTACCGATCAGCGGTCGTCGTGAAATCATGGAATTCCCTTCGTGAAGAAAGCTAGCGGGCGACCGGCAGCGGCACGCCGCGGGTCTGCGTGCGCATTCGCAGCACGCGATGGTTGGCGGTGATGAACAGCGTCGAGCCGTCTTCCCCGAATGCCACGTTGGCCGTTGGCACGCCGGTGAGAATGCGGCCGAGCAACTTGCCGTCGGGTGAATACACGAGCACGCCACCGGGTCCGGTGGCGAACACGTTGCCCTTGACGTCGACCTTGAGTCCGTCGGGTACACCATCGCCTTTCTTGAGCAGCGCGGCTGAATCGGCGAAAAGGCGGCCCTTGTCGAGACTGCCATCGGCTTGCACTGCATAGGCTTTCCAGACGGGCGCGCTCTGCCTCGCGTTGGCGACGTAGAGCGTCTTGTAATCGGGCGAGAATCCTAGTCCGTTGGGTGCCTCGAGATCGGTGGCAACGGCAGTGACCTTGCCATCCTTCGCGACGCGGAAGACGCCGTTGAACGGCAGCTCCTTGCCTGGATCATCAAATTGTTTGGGGAGCCCAAATGGCGGATCCGTGAAGTAGAGGTTGCCCTGGTCGTCAAAGACCAAGTCGTTCGGGCTGTTGAGCTTCTTGCCGTTGTAGCCAACGGCCACGGGAACCATGGTGCCGTCGGCTTCGCGCGTCGAGATGCGGCGGTCACCGTGCTGGCACAGCGTCAGACGCCCCTGTGGGTCGAATGTGAGGCCATTGGAGCCGGGCTCGTAGCCGGTGAAGGGCTTGGCGCCCGTATAGCCGCTGCGCTCCAGAAAGGTCGACACGCCCTTGTCAGCGTTCCACTGCATCACGACGTTGCGCGGAATGTCCGAAAACAGCAGGGATTTGGTTTTCGCGTCCCACAACGGACCTTCGGACCACTTCAGGTCATCGGCGATCTTCTCGATCTTCGTGTCCGGAGCGATCAGCGCATCGAAACTCTTGTCGAGCGATTCGAGTCGCGCATATGGCGACTCCGCGGCGTTGGCGTTCACGAACGAAATCCCTCCGAGAAAACCCATCGCCGCCCAGACGAGCGAGCGTCGCGCTGTAGTCATTTATTCGAATCCCCCACGAGTTGCGGCGAGGATGCGTGAGGCGCAGGGCGCAGGCAACAGGACTTAGGGCGGGCCCAGCAGGATATAGATGTGTGTAATTGACCATAATATACATTATGCGTAGTCAGGGATTTCTGCGGCCTGCGTTCCGGTCCTGACCATCGAGGAACCCTTTCGCCCCTCAAGCACCACAGAATCCCCATTGCCACCCCGTGGTGCTGGTCGGGAATTGCGATACATGAACTCGCCGAACTCTGCGTTCCCGCCAAGTGCCTTGGTGCTGCTGGCGATGCTGTGTACACCGCTGGCGCACGGCGCCGCCGAACACAACCCCGTCAACCGCGAGCCGCCAACTCCAAGTTCTGCGGACGCCAGGCGCCAGCTTTCGGTCATCGTGAAGTTTCGCCAGGTCGGCGCTGGTGCTGCCATCGCCAAGCTTGGTAACGGTACAGATCGCATGGCGTCGCTCGCCAAGCGTTCGGGTCTGTCACTCGGCCTCAAGCGCGAGATCTCCGAAGAGCTGCTGGCGGGCACGATCGAGCTCGGCGATGCCGGCGCCACGCAGACCCTGGAACGGTTGCGCGCGGACCCCGCGGTTGAATACGTCGCCATCGATCATCGTCGTTTCCCGCACGCCACCAATCCCAACGACACGCTGTTCACCAATCAGTGGTACCTCAAGAACGCCGAGATTTCGGCGGTGAATGCCATCGACGCCTGGGACCGTGAACTTGGCTCATCGGGCGTGGTAGTTGCAGTCCTCGACACGGGGGTGCTCTACGACCATCCCGATCTCGGCCGAGGGGATCGCGGCGGGAAATTACTGCCCGGCTTCGACTTCGTCGCCGCCACGCACATGACCAACGATGGTGACACTCGCGACGCGGACCCGTCCGATCCCGGCGATTGGATCGATTCCATCGACAAGACGAACGTGGTCTACGACGACTGCGATACCACCACGAGCACCTGGCACGGCACGCGCGTTGCGGGCATGGTGGGCGGACTCACCAACAACTCGGCGGGTGTGGCCGGCCTCAGCTGGAATTCCTTCATATTGCCGGTCCGCGTGCTCGGCAAGTGCGGCGGCACGGACAGTGACATTCTCGCCGGCATGCGCTGGGCCGCCGGTTTACACGTGCCGGGCGCCGCGGACAATCCGACTCCGGCGCGCATTCTCAACGCGAGCTTTGGCAGCGGTGGCGCCTGCGAGCCCTCCTACCGCGATGTGATCCAGGAGTTGACCTCGCGCAAGGTGCTGCTGGTGATTTCAGCGGGTAATGAAGGCACGGTAGTGTCATCGCCGGCGAACTGTCCTGGCGTGGCGGCAGTGGCTGCCATCCGGCATGCCGGCAGTAAGGTCGGTTTCAGCAGTCTCGGGCCAGAAGTCACGCTCGCGGCTCCCGGCGGCAATTGCGTGAACATCAATGGCGGCCCCTGCCTGTTTTCGCTCGACACGACTTCGAACAGCGGCGCCACGGCGCCGGCGACCCATATTTTCACCGACCAGATCAACACCAACCTGGGCACGAGCTTTTCCGCACCCATCGTTTCCGGGATCGCCTCCCTGATGCTGTCGCGGAACGCGAATCTATCCACGAGCCAGTTGCTGGCGCGACTGCGCGAAGGCGCGCGGCCCTTCCCCACTACAGTCGCCGACGATCCGGCCATCCAGGCCTGTCACGTGCCCGCCAACGATCAGGATGTCCAGCTGGCCCAGTGCCTGTGCACGACGGACACCTGCGGCGCAGGCATGGCGAATGCGGCCAATTCCGTCGTCGCTGCGGACCGGCCCATCGCCGCCGTAGCACTACCGGCCACGGTGTCCGCTGGCCAGAACGTGGCGCTGAACGCCACTGCGAGCGCGGCCGCGTGCGGCAAGACAGTGGCGAGCTTTGCGTGGACAGTGGTCGCGCCACTGACCAACCCCCCGGCGATCGTGGGCGCCAATACCGCCAACGCCACCGTCATCGCGCCGAGCGCAGGGTCGGTGACCCTGCGCCTGACAGTCACCGACAGCCAGGGTCAGGTCGACGCGACCGATGTACTCGTCGAATCGAACCGCGCCAGCACCGCAGCACCAACTTCGGCTGGCAGCACACCGTGTGCAGCTCCGGTGACCTCGGGCCCCACTCCCGGCGCTGCGACCCCGACGCCAGCGCCGACGCCTGTCCCCAATCCCCTGCCGAATGGCGGCGGAGGTGGTGGCGGCGGCGGATCGATCGACCTCACCGTCCTCTTCCTGCTAGGACTACTGTGGTTGGGAGGGCGAGCGCGTCGCCGAGCCCCTTAGTTTTTCCCATTGCATTTGAGAGATGTCGCGCTATATTTGCGCCGTACACCATTGACGGATCAGGGTCTTCGTTACAACTACAACTAAAGGCGTTACGTCAGGTTTGCATCGCAGATAGGACTGGCGCTGCTCTCCAGGCGATAACGAAAAAACAAATGTCGCGTGTATACGACCGGCTCGAATCAGCCACGCTTTTGCTCGCGCGCGCGGGCGCCATCAAAGACCGGCTGAGCGGCGCATGGCGCCAATGCCTTGCGAACATCGACACCGAAGAGGTACCGCGTGATTTGCGCCTGCAGTTTCTCGAACTGAGCAATGCGATCCAGCGCGAACGGCCGCTGCGCGGCGAGGACGCCGTGCGCGCCACCATTCGCAAGATGTCGAACGAAGAAGCGGAGCGTCAGGCGGCGCTGATCGTGCGAATGTTCTGCCGTATGACGCGTCAGGAGGAACTCGAGCTGCCGATGCCTTCGCAGACCAGTGCGGCGGTGGTGCAGCTGTTCGCCGCCGAAGGTTAGCTCCGCGAGGGCGGCAAGTAGCTAGTCGAGCTTGAACTCGATCGTATCCCAGCGGTTGGACTCTTCGTGGCGGGCCTGACCCTTGATGGCGTCAACCAGCGCCCGCCCGTCCCAGTCGATGATCTGATCGGACAGCGAGGTGATTTCCTTGGGCAGCACGGCGTTGGCGCCGAACGGCCGCATGAGGATCACCGGCTTGTCCGAGGCCTTGGCGAAGGCAAGCTCGAACAGCAGCAGCTCACTTTGCTTGGCATACAAACCCGGGAGGGCGATCACGCACTCGGCTTGTGCCATCTGCCGCCGCAATTCTTCGCGATCCGCCTCTTTGCCACCAGCTGGAGCCTTGTCGGGCGCCGACAGGTTGTTATAGAAGAAGTTCCGGGCGCTTTCGAGGTACTCGAATATCCGGAGATACTCGTCGGAAGTGTCCCACGCGTGTGTGACGAACAATCGAATTGGATTGTTTTGTGACATGTCCACCGATCCAAAGCCCAGGCATGAGTGTAGTTTAGACGCGGAAGTTGCGCGCCCTCTCCACTTTTGTGCGCCGCAACGTTAGCATCAAGCCTCTTGCGCCTGCTCGTTTACAACATTCGCTACGCCACGGGCATTGGACCAGCTTTCCATTTGCCGTTCCCGGGGGCTGGCTATCTACGATCCAATCGCCGCGTCCTCGACGGCATCACGGCCTTCGTCAAAGAGAAGGATCCCGACATCGTCGGCCTCATCGAAGTCGACATTGGTTCCATCCGCAGCGGCATGAGAAACCAGGCGCAGCACATCGCCGATGCGCTCGGGCACTACACCACGTACGAGTGCAAGTACGGCAAGAGCTCGATCAACAATCACATGCCCATCGTGCGCAAACAGGGCAACGCCTTCCTGGCCGCGCCGCGCGTCGAGGGTGAGCGCTTCCACTACTTCGACACCGGCATCAAGCGGCTCATCATCGAGCTCGAGCTCGACGACGTGTGCATTTTCCTCGTGCATCTGGCGCTCAAGTACCGCCATCGCCAGTACCAGTTGAGATATCTGCACGACCTCATCGCCAAGTCGCACAAGCCGGTGATCGTCACTGGGGACTTCAATACTTTCTGGGGCACCGACGAAATCTACCTGTTCATGCGCGCCGCCGGTTTGCGCAGCGCCAACGAGAAGAACGTGCCGTCGTTCCCGGCGCGTATCCCACGCATCGAGCTCGACTTCGTGCTGGTGAGCAAGGAGATCGACATCACACACTTCGAGGTGCCTGATGTGCGCTGGTCTGATCATCGCCCGGTACTTTGCGACTTCAACGTGCGTCGCGCGGTCGCCCCGCAAATCGCCGTCGCGTAGATTCCGCGGCCATGACATCTCCTGATACGCCTGCCTGGCACGCCGAGATCGATGCCGATGGCATCGCCTGGCTCAGTTTCGACAAGCCCGGGACCTCCACCAACGTGCTGTCGCGAGATGCGCTCGTCGAGCTCGATGCTCACCTGCAGGAGTTGACGAAGTCGCCACCTCGGGGCCTGGTCATCCGTTCGGCGAAAGCATCGGGGTTCATCGCAGGCGCCGACGTACGCGAATTCTCGCAGCTCGCGAGCTCGACACAGGCTTTCGAGATGGTGCGTGCGGCACAGACCATTTTCGATCGGGTCGGAGCACTGCCCTGCCCCAGCGTGGCCATCATTCATGGCTTCGCGCTCGGCGGCGGCTTCGAGCTGGCGCTCGCGTGCCGCTATCGCGTCGGCGTGAAGGGCGACAAATTTTCGATCGGTCTGCCCGAGGTCATGCTCGGCATCCATCCCGGCTTCGGAGGCACGGTGCGCACCGTGCAAATCGCCGGTGTGCGCACGGCGATGGAGATGATGCTCACGGGCAAGACGCTGCGCGCCGACAAGGCGAAACGCACCGGCTTCGTCGATCGGTTGGTATTTCCGGCAGACGCCGAGGCCGCCGCGCGCGAGCTCATCAATCGCCAGCCGAAGCCGCGCAAGGCACCCCTGCTCGACCGCCTGTTGTCGATGCCCTTGATTCGACTCCTCGTCACCAGGCAACTCACCGCGCAGGTTCGCGCCAAGGCTCGCAAGGAGCACTACCCGGCTCCGTATGCGGTGATCGACCTGTGGTCGAAGCATGGCGCCCGCGGCGACAAGGCTTACGAGGCGGAAGCGCGCTCCATCGCTGAGCTGTTTCTCAGTGAAACTTCGCGCAACCTGGTCCGTGTGTTCCTGCTGCAAGAGCGTCTCAAGAGTTTGGGCGGCAAGAGCAAACTGCCGATCGCGCGCGTGCACGTGGTAGGCGCGGGCGTCATGGGTGGCGACATCGCCGCCTGGTGCGCGCAGCGGGGACTCAACGTGACCCTGCAGGATCGCGAGCTCAAGTTCATCGAGCCCGCGCTCGTCCGCGCGCGCGAATCGTTCACGAAGCGCCTCAGAGATTCCGCCAAGGCGGCCGAGCTCATGACACGCGTGACAGCGGATGTTGCCGGCGACGGCGTTTCAGGTGCGGACGTCATCATCGAAGCCATCTTCGAAAACGCCGAGGCGAAACACGAGCTGTTCGCGCGGCTCGAGCCGCGCATGAAGGCGGGCGCCATCCTCGCGTCGAACACATCCTCCATCATGCTCGAGCAGCTCGACGACCGGTTGCCGGATCCGGGCAGGCTCGTCGGCCTGCACTTCTTCAATCCAGTGGCGCAACTGCCGCTCGTTGAAATCGTGCGCGGTGAATCGAGCCGCGAAGAATCCATTCAGAAAGCGATCGCCTTCACGCGCCGCATCGACAAACTGCCGCTGCCCTGCAAGAGCGCGCCGGGATTTCTCGTGAACCGCGTGCTCGTGCCGTATCTCTACGAGGCGATGTTCGCGCTGCAGGACGGCATTCCGATCGAAGTCATCGATGAGGCAGCGCTGCGCTACGGAATGCCGATGGGTCCGGTGGAGCTCGCCGACGTGGTGGGTCTCGATGTGTGCAAACACGTCGGCGACATCGTGTCGAAAGCGTTAAACCGGCAAAAGCCCGATACCTCGCGAATCGATGCGTTGATCGCCGCCAAGAAACTCGGCCGCAAGACTGGTGAGGGTTTCTACGTGTGGCGCGACGGCAAGGCAGTCAAGCCCGCGGGTCCGGTCGCGCAACCGCCGGCCGACCTGGAAGACCGTCTGATTCTTTCTCTCGTCAACGAGTGTGCAGCCGCATTGCGCGAAGGAATCGTCGCCGACGCCGATCTTATCGACGCCGGCGTGATCTTCGGCGCTGGCTTCGCTCCATTCCGTGGCGGCCCCCTCGCCTACGCGCGCAAGCGCGGCATCGACGTGGTGGTTGCACGCCTGCAGGAACTCACGAAGGCGTACGGAACGCGCTTCACGCCCGACACCGGATGGTCGTCGTTGAGCTGGGTTCCTTAAGCCGCCCGCCTGGCGTGCTAGCATTTCCGCATGGCCGATGCCCGCGAAGTCAGCGTTGAATTGCTGAGGACCTTGACCCCGCTCGAAGGAATGAAGCGGGAAAATCTTCATGCGCTCGCCAAGAAGGTCACGGTCAAGCAGATGACGGCCGGCCGCGTCCTGTTCAAGGAAGGTGACGCCGACAAGCGCACCATCTGGATCATCAAGGGTCTGGTGGAGATCTCCGAGCACGGACGGACTATCGGCATGATCGAAGGCGGCGGCGCCGAGGCGCGCGCGCCGCTCAATCAGTCCGTTCCTCGCAGGGTGACCGCGCGGGCCGTGGAAGACGTGGACTACCTTGCCATCGACGCCGATCTGCTCGACGTCATGATCACCTGGGACCAGACCGGCAATTACGAAGTCAATGAGTTGCAGGCGCAGTTCGGCGGCGACAACGAGAACAGCGACTGGATGACCACACTGTTGCAGACCAAGGCCTTTCACCGCATTCCGCCCGCCAACCTGCAGGCGATCTTCATGCGCATGAATCGTGTGCCCTGCCGCGCCGGTGAGCTGATCATCAAGCAGGGCGACGAAGGCGACTACTTCTATGCCATCGTGCAAGGCCGCTGCCTCGTGACGCGCGAGTCGCCGCTCAACCAGAAGGGCATCAAGCTTGCCGAACTCGCCGTGGGCGAGACTTTCGGCGAGGAAGCGCTGATCGCCGAAGCCAAGCGAAACGCCACGGTCACCATGCTGACCGACGGCGTGCTCATGCGGCTCAACAAGCAGGACTTCCGCGATCTCATGCACGAACCGCTGCTGCGCTGGGTGGACGAGGCGCAGGCGCTCAAGATCATCCAGAACCGGGGCCAGTGGCTCGATGTGCGCCTGCCGTCGGAATATCAGAACCTCGCCATCGAGGGTTCGATCAACATCCCGTTGTACTTCGTGCGGCTCAAGCTCAACGCGCTCGATCGCAACATGCCGTACGTGGTGGTTTGTGACACCGGCCGCCGAAGCTCGGCGGCGGCGTTCGTGCTGTCGGAGCGCGGTTTCGATGCGTATGTGCTGAAAGGTGGAATTACGACCTCGACGTTGCCGATGCGGCGACCAGGCTGACGACGCGCACGCTTCCGGCGCCACGTAGCGAGCGCCTGGCGAGAGTGAGCCTGACTGCGACTCGTGCCTGCCAGCTAACAAGTTGCCCCAACCGTGTTACGCATTTGTAGCCTTTGTAACGCGGGGCGAACTACCTGGAACTCCTGGTGCGCGCGCGCGGCTACGACGTAGTCGAGCCGTAGGGAAATGCGCTGACGGAAATGAGGAATGTCCTCATGTCCGAGCTACATCGTGTGCGTGGCCTTGTCGCCGGCAAGCGCGCCGGCTAGATAGGTTTCGATCTTTTTCTGCGTCTGGCCGCGATCCTGGTCGGAGAACTGCACGCCGATGCCGGTGGTGCGTTTGCCCTGCGCGCCCTTCGGCGTCAGCCAGATCACGCGACCGGCGACCGGAAGCTTTTCATCCTCACCCATGAGGTTGAGCAGCATGAACACCTCGTCACCGAGGCGATAGTTGCTGTTGGTGGGGATGAACAGCCCGCCGTTCTTCACGAACGGCATGTAGGCGAGATACAGTGCGCTCTTGTCCTTGATGGTGAGCGTCAGAAGCCCGGGTTTGTTGGCGCCGGTGCGGCCAGTTCGTTCACTCATGATTGACGTGCCCAGCGCCACAGCAGCGCTTCGACGGCCATGGTCTTGTTGATTGGGGTGTGGGCAAGCTTGCGCATGTCGCGAATGGCGTCCGAGAACTCAAACAGGCGACATATCTTGGGTGGCAACGGCGCCCCTGACAAGTGAGTTACGTCGCGGATTGACGTCGTTTCGAGGATACGTTCTGTGACCCAGCTCTCAAGGCAGCTGAGGCGTATCGCGAGCTCGCCCCGTGCCCATCGATCGGCAACCGCCGGTGGCTGAAGATTGCCACTGCCGATGTCGGCCAGCGTAGCGATGGTCTCGGACCGGAGTTGCGCGAGCGCTGCCGGATCCGCATCGAGCAGCGCGAACGGCCCTGCCCCCGTGGCGGCGAGCGCCTCGGCCCACGGGCCCGCGCCCCGCGCGACCTCAAGATATGCCGCGGCATCGACGCGTGAGGGCGCGATCAACCGCAGTTTCGAACACCGGCTGCGCAGGGTGGGCAGCAGCCTTGAAGGCTGGCTGGTCACGAGCAGCACGAGCGTGCGCTTTGGCGGCTCCTCGAGCGTCTTGAGCAGTGCATTCGCCGCGAAATGGTTCATCGCTTCCGCGGGCGCAATGATCGCGACCTTATACCCACGCGCATGCGCCGTGAGCGCGAGGTCGGCCGAAAGGTCCCTGACCGACTGAATGAGTATCTGCGTGGAATCTCCTTCGGGAGACAGGCGCGTGACATCCGGATGCTGGTCGGCGGCAATCCACCGGCATTCCTGGCATTCACCGCAGGGTGCGCGAGCGGGCTCGCGGCAATTGACTCGTTGTGCGATCCAGCGCGCGAGCTCGAGGCCGCCGGCGCCGGGATCTTCATGGATCAGCAGCCCATGCGCGAGGCGTTGTGCTGCCAGCGCCGCGTTGACTTCACTGCGGGGCGCCTCGAACCAGGGCGGCAGGGGCAGCGGTGTCATGACGCGGGCGCCGCTACGGGCTCGAGCCCGAGGCTGTCTTCGAGCGCCGCCAACGCGGCGTCGCAGACGTCTTCGAGGCGCGCGGTGGCATCCACCACGCGGAATCGCGCGGGATACGCGCTCGCCAGTTCGAGATAGCGGTTGCGCACGCGGTCGAAGAACTGCGCCGATTCGATTTCGAATCGATCCACCGCGCCGCGGCGGGCCTGCATGCGCTCGAGGCCGACGCGCACTGGAACGTCGAGCAGGATGGTGATGTCGGGGTTCAGGTCGCCGTGCACCGCGTGGGCAATCTGGTCGATGAGCTTGCGATCGACGCCTCGTCCACCGCCCTGGTAGGCATGCGTCGCGTCGGTGAAACGATCGCACAACACCCACTCTCCGCGCGTGAGCGCCGGCCGGATGAGATTGTCGATGTGCACCTGGCGCGCGCCAAACATCAGCAGCGTTTCAGCGGTGGCGCTGATGTGCTCTTCGCCGCGTTCCAGGACGAGTGTGCGGACGCGTTCGGCGACCTTGGTGCCGCCCGGCTCGCGCGTGGCGTGCACGGTGATGCCTCGTGCGCGCAGTGATTGCGTGAGGCGGTCGGCCACCGTGGTCTTGCCGGCGCCTTCGATTCCTTCGAGCGTGATGAACTTCGCCGGCATCATCTGTTGGTCCTTGTTCCCCGCAGGCGCGCGAGATAACGCGCCACCGCAGCATTGTGCTCCTCGAGCGTAGCCGAGAACACATGCGAGCCATCGCCGATCCCCGTGGCGACGAAAAAGATGTCGCCAGTCTCGAGAGGACGGGTCACCGCTTCGATGGCTTCGCGCGATGGCAGCGCGATGGGTGTCGGCGGCAGTCCGGTGCGCGTGTACGTGTTGTAAGGAGTATCGGCGCGCAGATCGCGTTCGCGAATGTTGCCGTCATAGCTGGACCCGATGCCGTAAATCACCGTCGGATCCGTCTGCAAACGCATGTTCCTGCGCAATCGCGTGATGAACACCCCGGCGATGCGTGCCCGTTCACTCGCAAGACCAGTCTCCTTCTCGACGATCGAAGCGAGCGTAAGGGCTTCGTAAGGACTTGCGAGCGGCAGGGCCGCGGATCGCGCGGCCCAGGCCGCATCGAGCGCCTCCGCCATCTTGCGATACGCTAGAGCGAACAGTTCGCGATCGGTTGTACCCGCGGCGAAGCGATAGGTGTCGGGGAAGAAGCGCCCCTCCGGATGCTCACCCTCGTGACCGATGGCTTTCATGACTGCCGCGATATCGGCGCCCCGCAGTGTGACCTTGACGTGCGGGTGTGCTTCGACGGCGCGGCGCAGGTCTGCGAACCTCCAGCCCTCGATGACCGTGAGTGTCTCGAGCACGACGCGGCCCTCGGCGAGCTGGTGCAGGATCTCCTGCGGGCTGGCCCGTGCCGGAATTTCATATCGTCCCGTCTTGATCTTCGGCCAACCGCGCACGCGCAGCTGCAACTCCACGGCGCGGGGCTCTGTCAGCGCCCCGCGCGCATCGAGGTCGGCAAGTACCGAGCGAACCGAAGCGCCGGGCTTCACCGCGAGCGCAATGGATTCCTGATGCGGCCCCGGCGCGCGCATGATGGCCTCGGCGCGTTGCCAGTAGATAGCTGCGGCCACGACCGCCAGGCACACAGCCACTGCGAAGATCCACAGCACCCTACGCATCGAGGTTCCCGATGTGCGCCTTCAGCCGCTGGGCGATTGTTTGCATGCGGTAGGGATGCTCGCCCACACGCAGCACCGGCACAACTCCGATGCGCGCATTGGTGATGAAGACCTCATCTGCGGCCAGCAGCTCCTGGCGTGGGACGTGCGTCTCTTCGACGTCGACGCCAAGCGCGGCACATTCCCGCAATACCACGCCGCGCATGACGCCGGCCACGCCGCAACGATCGACGCGCGGGGTCACCACCCTGCCCCCGCGTGCCAGGAACACATTGCTCATCGTGCCCGAGATCACGCGCTGCGAGGAGTCGAGCAGCAGCGCCTCGAAGCTGCCGGCCGCAACCGACTCGGCGGCGGCCAGTACATTCTCGAGCCGGTTCAGGTGTTTGATACCGGCGAGCGCAGGATTTTCGGCCGCCTGAAGGGACGCGACGATGAGGTGCGCGCCATCGGCGAGCGCCGCCGGCAATCCGGATGTCGGCCACAGCGAAAGCAGGCGGCGCGCCGATTCCGTGCCGGCCGGTGCGTAGCCCCGCTGCACCGCGCTGCCGCGCGTGACGATGAGCTTGAGCACGGCCAATGGCGGTGCGAGTGCGGCGGCCGCGCCGATTTCCGCGCGCAACTCCGGCAGCGCTGTGAAATGGATTCCCAGGCGCGAACACCCGAGGGCCAGCCGGGCCAGGTGTGCTTCGAGAAAGCGCACACGCCCTGCGCGTACCAGCATGGTTTCGAACAGGCCATCGCCGTAGTGCAGCCCGCGATCGTCAGCAGGCAGTGCATCAGTGCGCCGGCCGTCGATCCAGGTCCCGAGTGAGGTACTCATGGTTCGAGCCGAAAGGCGCGCAACAGTCCGCGCGCCTTGGCGCGGGTCTCTTCGAGCTCCCGTTCGGGAATCGAATCGGCGACGATGCCGGCGCCCGCGCGAAGCTCGATCACGGCGCCGCGCATGGTCAGCGTGCGGATGAGGATGTTGAAATCCGCGTCGCCATCGCTGCCCAACCACCCGAGCGACCCGGTGTAGGCACCGCGCCCTTCACCTTCCAGTGCCGCGATGATCTGCATGCAGCGCACCTTGGGACAACCGGTAATCGTGCCGCCCGGAAACAGCGCGCGCAGCGCATCGATGGGCGAGCGGTCGGCGCGCAGCCGGCCGCGCACGTTGGACACGATGTGATGCACGTGCGCGTACGACTCCGTCACCATGTACTCATCCACCGTCACGCTGCCAGCTTCGCACACGCGTCCGAGATCGTTGCGCTCGAGGTCGATGAGCATGATGTGTTCGGCGCGCTCCTTCGGATGAGCGACGAGTGCCTCGGTGTCGACCCGATCCTGCTCGGCCGAACCCTGCCGGGCGCGCGTGCCGGCGATCGGCCGCGTCGAGATACCCCGGCCGGTGATCGCCAGCAGGCGTTCCGGTGACGATGAAAAGAGACTCATGCCGTGGAACTGGACGCTGGCGGCGAATGGCGCCGGATTCGCGCGGCGCAGCGCGGCGTACACCTGGCCTGCGCTGGTGTGATCGCGAAGCGTCAGGCGCCAGCGGCGCGACAAGTTCGCCTGGTAGATATCTCCGGCGGCAATGTGCTCGTGCGCCGCCCGCACCCGCGCCAGAAAGAGCTCCGCGGGTTCTTCTTCGAGCGATGAGAGCACAGGCGGATCGCCCGCGGCCGCGACCGGATGCAGGTCGGCATCCTGAAGATCGGCGATGAGGCCCGCATGCGCGTCCGCGTCGCCGTACTGCGAGACCGCGTATACCTTGTCGCTGGCGTGCTCGTGCACCACCAGGTTCTCGACACGCAGCGCGAATGCGGAATACGGCATGTCCGCGCGCGGTAGTTTGAGGGTGGGCTCGATCTCGGCGGCAATTTCGTAACCGAGATATACGAACCAGCCGCCGGTGAAGGGCAGCGTATTCCCCGCGTGGGCCGCCGCGCTGGTGGATTCGGCGCGGAACCAGCGCTCGAGGTTGTCGAGAAAACCGCCGGCACCAGGGGTCATGCCCTCGCCCGCCAGACGTCCATCGGCATCGCGAAACAGCGCAGCGCGCGGGACGCCTGCCAGGAGGCTGTAGCGCGCCAGCGGACCCTCGGCGGCGCTGTCGAAAAACGCGGGATAGCGGTCCACTTTCACGGCCGCGAGAGTGCGCAGGCTCGCGCCTGAGACCGGGACCGCGGTGATGAGGGGCGCGCGTGCGTCCGCTCGACTCAAGCGACTCAGCCCTTGAAGCGGCGGAAGATCAGCGAACCGTTGGTTCCGCCGAACCCGAAGGAGTTCGACAACGCGGCGTCGATTGGCAGCTTGCGCGCCGTGTTCGGCACGTAGTCGAGATCGCAGTCAGGATCCGGCGTGTGATAGTTGGTCGTCGGCGGTGCCACGTTATCGCGGATCGCCAGGATCGAGAAAATCGCCTCGACTACACCGGCGGCGCCCAACAGGTGGCCGGTCATCGACTTGGTCGAGCTCACGGGCAGTTTGTAGGCGTAGTCTCCGAAGGCATTCTTGATCGCCACCGTTTCGGCCTTGTCGCCGAGCGGAGTAGAGGTGGCGTGTGCATTCAGGTAGTGGATGTCCGCCGGATTGAGCTGCGCATCGCGCAACGCGTTCACCATGGCAAGCCTGGCGCCCGCCCCGTCTTCGGGTGGGGCCGTGATGTGGTACGCGTCGCCGCTCATGCCGAAGCCGATGACCTCGGCGTAGATGCGCGCTCCACGCGCCTTCGCATGCTCGAGCTCTTCCAGGATGACCGCACCGCCGCCATCACCCATGACGAAACCATCGCGATCCTTGTCCCAGGGGCGGCTGGCCCCCTGCGGATCATCGTTGCGCTCGGACAGCGCCTTGGCCTGGCTGAAACCGGCCAGCGCCGTCGGCGTGGTGGCGCACTCGGATCCGCCAGCGATGATGATGTCCGCGTCGCCGTATTGAATGCATCGCATTGCGAAGCCGATGGCATGGGTCGAGGTGGTGCACGCGCTCACGACACCGAGGTTCGGACCGCGCAGGCCGAAGCGAATGGACAGGTGCCCGGCCACCATGTTGCCGATGGTGCTCGGGATGTAGAACGGCGAAGTCTTCTTGGGATTGTGGGTGCGCTCCCAGGTGATGGCTTCGTCTTCGATGCCGGCGAGACCCCCGATCCCCGAGCCCATGATGGCGCCACAGACATCGCCGTTTTCCTTCGCGAAGTCGAGCCCGGAGTCCGCCACCGCCTGGATGCCCGCGCCCATGCCGTAGTGCATGAACGGATCCATGCGACGGGCTTCCTTGGGTGAGATGTAGGCGGCAACGTCGAAACCTTCCACCTCGCCCGCGAAACGGGTGGCGAAGGGAGTCGCATCGATACGCGTGATGGGCTTGATGCCGCTGCGGCCCGCCAGGATCGACGACCAGGCCGTGACGACGTCACTGCCAACCGGCGAAACGATACCGAGCCCGGTAACGACGACACGTCGCTTGGACACACTATCCTCTATCTAGTGAGGGCGGATGGAAGGCGGCGGTGGCGCCGGTTGTCACCTGCGCACACACGCCCGCAAAACTGTCTTAGGACTTGCGGCGATCAGAGATGTAGGTGATCGCCTGGCTCACGGTGGTGATCTTCTCGGCATCTTCGTCGGGGATTTCGATCTCGAACTCTTCTTCGAGAGCCATGACCAACTCGACCGTATCGAGCGAATCGGCGCCGAGGTCATCGACGAACGAAGCGTCATTCACAACCTGCTCAGCCTTGACGCCCAACTGTTCGGCGACAATCGCCTTGACCTGCTGTTCAACCGTGCTCATTTCTGATTCGCCCTCAATGGAGTGTGTTTTCACTGCGGTCCGCCCGGGGGAGGCGCAGCGGGCGCGTATTCTAGGGCAACACTGATGCGCCCGCCACGCTGTCAAATCGTGAGTGCTTGTTTTTGTTTGTTTTTCGGTGGTTTGGCTGTTGCAAATGCCCCACGTTTAGGGGTCCAAACAACGCTCATTCAAGCCATGTACATGCCGCCATTGACATGCAGGGTCTCCCCGGTCACGTAGCTGGCCCCTGGCGAGCACAGGAATAAAACCGCGGCGGCAATGTCATCGACTGATCCCAGCCGGGCCATGGGTACCTGTGAAGTGAGCGCGGTGCGCTGCTCGTCGGTGAGCGTGCGTGTCATGTCGGTGTCGATGAATCCCGGGGCGACGGCATTCACCGTGATGCCGCGCGATGCAATCTCCTTCGCCAGTGACTTGGTGAAGCCCAGGATGCCGGCTTTGGCGGCGGCGTAGTTCGCCTGCCCCGCGTTGCCCGTCAGTCCCACGATCGAAGTCAGCGACACGATGCGGCCGCGACGCTCCTTCATCATGCGCTTGAGCACGCCCTTGGAAAGCCGGAACACGCTGGTGAGATTGGTGGCGATGACCGCGTCCCAATCCTCAGCCTTCATGCGCAACAGCAGCATGTCACGCGTGATGGCGGCGTTGTTCACGAGAATGGTCGGCATCTCGCCGCGCGCGTCGAGGTCGGCTAACAACGCGTCGATCGACGCGGCGTTCCCCACGTCCAGAACTGCGCCGCGCCCGTTAGCGCCGAGCCACGACGAAATGCCGGCGGCGCCCGCCTCCGTGGTGGCCGTACCAATGACCTTGGCGCCGGCGCCCGCCAGCGCCTTGGCAATGCCCTGACCGATTCCGCGTGAAGCACCGGTGACCACTGCGATGTCGTTCTGAAGCATGTGAGGATTCCGTTCAGGCTGCGACCGCGCTGAGCGCGGCCTGGAAAGATTCGGGTTCGTCGAGCGAGAAGCCCTTGGTGTCGCGGCCCCGCTCTATGCGTTTGACGAGGCTCGCGAGCACACCGCCGGGCCCGCACTCGACGATGGCCTTGGCGCCACCACTGCTGAGCGCGGTGACGGTGGCGGTCCAGCGCACCGGGCTCGATAACTGGCGCCCCAACAACTCGCGAATGTCGGATGGGTCTGCGTGTTCGGTGGCATCCACCGCACTCAGGTAACGGATCCGCGGCGCGCGAATTTCTGTGGTGGCGAGACGTTCGCGCAGCCTCGCACCCGCCGATTTCATGAGGCTGCTATGTGACGGCACGCTCACCGGCAACTCAATGGCCCGCTTGGCGCCGCGCGCCTTCGCGGCCTCGATGGCCCGCAACACCGCGGCCTTCTCGCCGGCGATGACCACCTGGCCCGGCGAGTTGTAGTTCACCGCCTCGACCACGGCACCTTGCGCGGCCTCGGCGCAAGCGGCTTCGACGTCCGCGTCCTCCAGGCCTAACAATGCCGCCATCGCGCCGGTGCCGAGCGGAACCGCCTCCTGCATTGCCTGCCCACGAAAGCGAACGAGATCGACGCAGCCGGCGAAGTCGATGGCGCCGGCCGCCACCAGCGCAGTGAATTCGCCCAGGCTGTGGCCGGTGACCACCTCGGGCATCGGCCCGCTGCGTTCCTGCCACAAGCGCCACGTGGCCATTCCGGCGACCAGCATGGCGGGTTGAGTGCGTTCGGTCGCGTTGAGATCCTCGACCGGACCTTCGTTGCAGAGTTGCCAGAGGTCGTAACCAAGGACCTCCGAGGCCTCATCGAAAGTGGCGCGCACCACGGGCGAAACTCCCGCGAGTTTCGCGAGCATGCCGACCGACTGGGAACCCTGACCCGGAAAAACGAAAGCGAGATTGTTTGCCATGGGCGCGGATTATAGCCGTCGCAATTGCAGGAGCACGGCGATGGCGACTCCGCCAATGGCGCCATACAGATGCGCATCGACGACAGTTTCGGCGGTGCCGGCGAATGGCAGCGCGCCGGCAAGCTGTTCGTAGGCCAGTTTCACCACGATGAAGATCGCCAGAATCCAGCCGTCGAGGTCGCGCCGTATCAGGTGCGCAATGGTTCCGGCCGTCATGACCCCGTGCAGCGCACCGGAGGCGCCGACGTACCAATCGAGCTCCGGATTTCCGAACCACAATCCGGCGCTCACCGCGAGCGCCGAGCCGAGATAGATAGCCGCCCAGCGCCATGGGGAATAGTCTCGCGCGAACAGCGCCCACATGAGCACCAGCCCCAGGCTGTTGAGCACGGTGTGCTGCGCATCCAGGTGGACGAAATGTGCCGACAGCAGCCTCCACCACTGCCCTGCTGCAATTGCCTGACGATCGAAGCTCAAGGCCGCGCGGGCCGGTTCCCCGATGAATTCCAGCAGGGCGAGCAGCGCGCACACGCAAAGCAGAGCGATCCCGTAAGCCCGGTCGCAATTGAGCGACTTCAGCACCTGCGCTAACCCGCCGACACGGGTATGGGCGTTCATTTGCTACTATGCGCCACGGTTTTGGCCCGGGGTTTTCATGAATTCTCGCTCCCTTCGCTCCGCACGCGGTTTCACGCTCATCGAAATCATGGTGGTCGTGGTGATCATCGGTCTCCTGGCCGCCGTGATCGTGCCCAGTATGTTCGGCCGCGTCGAGGAGGCCCGCGTCGCCAAGGCCAAGAGCGACATTCAGGCCATCGAGACCGGGCTCACGATGTACAAGCTCGACAACTTCAAGTATCCGAGCACCGATCTCGGCCTGGCGGCGCTGTCGACGCGGCCCAACGATCCCACCGTGCGTAACTGGCGCGCCGAGGGCTATCTCAAGCGCATCAGCAAGGACCCGTGGGGCAATTCCTATCAATATGTATTTCCGGGCACGCGTGGCCAGGACTATGACTTGTTCTCTCTGGGCGCCGACGCACGGGAAGGTGGCGAAGGTGCCGACGCCGACATTGGCAACTGGAACCTCGGCGGGGAGTAACACCTTGCGCGCCCTGCGCACCCGGCCAGCGGGCTTCACGCTGCTCGAGCTCATGATCGTCGTATTCATCGTCGGCATGGTCACGGCTGGCGCCGTCATTGCCTTCGGCGGCCAACGCAACGACACGCAGCTCGAAAGAGAAGCGCAGCGCCTCGACGCGCTGTTCGACTACGCGCGCGAACAGGCCGAGCTGCAGACCCGCGACTACGGCTTTCGCGTCAACAGCCTCGCCTATTCGTTCGTGGTGTTCGACGTGCTGCAGAACCAATGGCGCCCGGTCGACGAGGACGACGCATTTCGCGAACGCAAATTTCCCGAGGGAATCCGGCCGCAGGTGGCAGTCGAGGGACGGACCATCGTGCTCGACAAGAAGAAACCCGGCATCGAAGACTTCACTCCGCAGATCATGATTTTCGCCAATGGCGATCTGTCGTCGTTCGAAGTTTCCCTGCGGCGCGATGGTGGCCAGGATCAGGCACGGGTCTACACCAACGAACAAAACAACATCCGGCTGCTGCTGCCGGGTGAAGTCGAAGAGAAGGATCCGCCGCTGCGTGCGGCCCAGCGTCGATGAGCATTTCCCGCGGCACAAGAGGGTTCACGCTGCTCGAGGTGTTGATCGCACTGGCGATCGTCGCGATGTCGGTGGGCGCGCTGCTGGGTACGGTCACCTCCTCCGCCAGCAACGTCATCTACCTCAAGGAGAAGACGCTGGCCGAATGGGTGGCGCTCAATCGGCTCACGGAAATCCGCATCGACAAGAACATGCCCGGAACGGGCAAGCGCACCGGCAACGCGCTCATGGGTGGGCAGCGATGGGAATGGGAAGAGGAAGTCATCGAGTTGCCGATCGAAGGCATGTTCAGAATCGACGTGCGCGCGCACCCCACCGGCGAATTCGTCGACGACACCCGGCCGGTCGACAAGGTCACGTCGCAGAAGCTGAGTCCGAGCACTGCCAGCGGCACTACGCTCGAAAAAACCGCTTGGACCACCGTCGTGACCGGGGTGGTCAGCACGGCGCGGTCGGCTCGTCTGACCGCCGTCGCGACCCCCATCGTCGGCAACCTCCAATCTAACAACCCCGGATCGCCGAATCCGCCGGGGTCGCCGAACGCACCGGGCGGGAAGCCGCCGCCACCGACGGTGGTGCCCTGATGCGCAATCGCGGATTCACTCTCATCGAAGTGGCCATCGCGATGTTCATCGCGGCCATCATGTTTGCGATCGGCTACGGCGCGATCAACCAGGCGCTGATCGATCGCGATGCGCTCAATGTCTCGCAGGAGCGCGTCACGGAGATTCAGCGCGGCATGCGCGTAGTGGCGCAGGATTTCGCGCAGATCGCGGCGCGCGCCGCGCGCGACACTTCCGGCACCGGCCAGCTCATGCCCGCGATCAGCGCCGGGGCGCGCAGCGACAGCATTCTCACCTTCACGCGCAATGGCTGGAGCAACCCCGCAGGCATCCAGCGCCCCGCCGAGCAGCGCGTGCGTTATCGCTTCATCGACGGCTCGCTGGTGCGCGAGCACTGGCTCGCGGTCGACCCGGCGCTCAACACCGAGCCACGGCTCCGCGTGCTGCTTACCGGGGTGAAGGCCGTCGAGATCCGCTTCCTCGATCCGGTGACGCGACAATGGGGTGAGGAGTGGCCGAAGGCGACAGCTTCCACCGCACCGCCAGCGCCGGCGACTGTCGACACGTTGTTGGTTCGCCCGCTGGCCATTGAATTTACCGTGGTGCTCGACGACTGGGGTCGCGTGCTGCGCCTGTTCGAGATTCCCACGTGAGACATGCGCGTCAACGCGGAATCGCGCTGCTGGTGGCCATCGTGATGTTCGCCATCGCCACCACGGTTGCCGCCGCGATCACCTACAACAAGGCCATGGCTGCGCGGCGCGCCGCCGCTACCTTCACGCTGGAGCAGGCCTTGCAGGCCGGCATGGCAGCCGAGGCACTGGCGTCGTTGGCGCTGGAAAGCAATGCCAGCACTGCCAAAACCACCCCCGACGACACCTGGGCCGAGCCCCTCGGCCCGGTGGAGATCGAAGGCACTGGCGTGTGGATCCAGGCGCGGCTCGAAGACTTGAGCGCGCGTTTCAATCTGAACAGTCTGGTGCAATGGAAGGGCGCGCCGATCAATCAGTTCGAAGTCGACCCGCACCAGGTCCAGGTGTTCGAGGAATTGCTGGGCAGGCTCGACATCGATACCCGCTATGCCCTGCTCCTGGTCGATTGGATAGATTCCGACATCGCACCGCAATCCAATGGCGGCGGCGAGGACACCTTGTACCTGACGCAGGTCCCACCCTACCGCCCGCCCAATACCTTCATCACCCACACTTCTGAGTTACTCGCGCTACCCGGCTTCGGCGCCGAGAACTACGTCAGGCTCGCGCCGTTCGTAGCGGCGTTACCGAACGATGAGAAGGTGAACCTCTGCACCGCGAGCGGCGAAGTGCTGGATGCGGTCGAAAGCATGCACCAGCAGTCCTACGCCGATTCCCCGCTGCTCAAGTCCCAGCGCGTGAAGAAAAACTGTTTCCCGGCGCAGCAGGTATTTCTCAACGCCATTACCGACGCAAACATCAAGACTCTGGTCGAGCCCCGGATCGTCGAAAGATCCTCCTGGTTCCGGCTGCGCACCAACATTCGCATTGGCACCGCGGAGTTCGTTTTGTACAGTGTTCTATTCCGCGAGGCCGGCAACCAGGTCCGTACGGTGCAACGTAGTTTTGGAAGCGAATAAATGAGCGAGTCGCTGATCATTCACCTGCGCGACGGCGCACCACCCCAGTGGATGGTGTGCAACGACGATGGTCACGTGGTGGTCAACGCCATGTCCGGCGAGCTCGCGCAGGCTACCGCCATGAGCGTCGGCCGGCGCGTGGCCGTGATCCTGCCCGCCAGCGAAGCCCTGGCGACGGAAAGCGACGCGCCGGCCAAAGGCGCCGCCAGGCTCGCGCAGGTCATCCCCTATGCGCTCGAAGAGCGTGTCGCGGATGAAATCGAAAATCTGCATTTCGCCATCGGCGAGCGCGATCCGGCCACCGGGCGCGTGCCGGTGGTGGTCATCGCCCGCGCACTCCTCGATGCGCGCCTCGCCGAACTGCACGCCGCCGGCCTCAATCCACAGGCTATCTACTCCGAGTCCACGCTATTGCCGGCGATGCCGGGCCAGATGATCGCGCTGCTCGATGGTGACGCGCTGACGCTGCGCGTTGCCGACGCGCCTCCGCTCGTCTTGCCGGCGCTGTCGGTAGGCGACGCGTTCGAGATCGCCCTGTCCATGCAGGCTTCGCCGGTTGCCGGCCTCGAGCCTGCGCCACTCGGTCTTCTGCTGTACGCGGGGCACGATGAATGGCAGGCACACGAGCAGGCCGTGGATGCGTTCCGGGATCGATTCTCGAGCGTCAAAGTCCAGCTGTTGCCAGCTGGGCCGTTGAGCGTGCTCGCACCGGCCGCGGCGAGTGGCGATGCCGTCAATCTCTTGCAAGGCGCGTTGGCCGTGTCCTCGCCGCTCGAGCTCGGCTGGCGTTCGTGGCGCATCGCGGCCACATTGGCCGCGTCGCTGTTGAGTCTGCACCTGGGCGCGCGGTGGTTCGAGTTGCATCGCCTGCAAAAAAACGAAGCCACACTCGATGCCAGCATCCAGGAAGCTTTTCGTGCCGCCATGCCTGGCGAGCAGAACGCTACCGATGCGCGCCGGCGTGTCGCGAAGCGGCTCGAGGAAGTCCGCGGTGGTGGTGGCGGCGGGGCATTGCTCCCCGCGCTCTCGGCTATCGCCAGCGCGCGCGGCGCGGCGCCAGCGGCCACCATCGAAGGCATCACCTTTCGGAATGACGGCACATTGGATCTGCGCATGAGCGCGCCGGATGCCGCCAGCCTCGACGCCATCAGCCAGCAGCTGCGCGCCGCGGCGTGGCAGGCCGAGATCAAAGGCCTGAGCGCCAGCGGCGACAGCTATCGCGGCAGCCTGCAGGTTCGCAAGGCGGGTGCCTGATGCGTGCCTGGTACGCCAATCTCGCCGAACGCGAACGCCGCATGGTCACGCTGGGAGCGGTCGCTGCCGGCGTGCTGCTGGTGTTGGCGTTGATACTGCCGCTCAACCGCACCATCTCGCAGGCGCGCGACCGCATCGCCGGCAAGCAGAACGATCTCGCCTTCATCCAGAGTGCCGTGCCGCAACTCGCCGGGGCGGCGCCCAGCGCCGGTACCGCCGCCACCAGCGAATCGCTGGTGGTGTTAATAGACGGTTCGGCGCGAGAGAGCGGCCTGGGCAAGTCGCTGGCGAGCAGTCAGCCGACTCCGGACAAGGGGCTGCGCGTGCGCTTCGACCACGTGTCCTTCGATGCGCTGGTTGCGTGGCTCGCGCGGCTTTCGCAGAGTCACGGCGTTCGCGTGGAATCAGCGGAGATCGAAACCGCCGGCGAAGTGGGGTTGGTGAACGCCGGTCTGGTACTCAAGGCGGGTTGAAGCGGTGAAGCGCCGCACCCTGGTGCTCACCATCATCGCCGGGCTCGCCGTGTTTCTCGGCGTGCTGGTGCTCTATCTACCGGCTAGCTGGCTGGCCGGGGCACTGCCGGCGCAGGTGAAATGCTCCTCGATCGGCGGTTCCGTCTGGCGCGGCGAATGCATCGGGCTCGTCCTGCAGGGTGACCGCATCGGGGATGCCACGTGGAATCTGGCGCCAGGAAGCGTGTTCCGGGGTCGCCTCGTGGGTGATGTCGAGCTGCGTGGGGCGGTCACGGCGCGCGCCGACCTCGACCTCGAGTTCAATGGCAGCGGTGAGCTGCGCAACGTCACGGCGCAGGTGCCGCTCGATCCTGTGGTGAGCGCACAATTCCCGCCCGACCAGCGCGGCACCGTCGTCGCAAATCTCAAACGCGTGGTGCTTGCAGAGCGCGCGCAAATTGGCCTTCTCGATGGGACGATCGAAGTGCATGACCTGCGGCAGGTCGGCACGAATCCGTTGGCACTGGGCTCGTATCGTTTGAGTTTCGCGGGCGCCGCGCCAACCAACGACGGCAACACCGGGCAGCTTCGCGATCTCGGTGGGCCCTTCATGGTGGAAGGAAATGTCACCCTCGCTCCACCGAATTCCTACGTCGTGCAGGGCTACATCACCGGACGCACCGCCGACGCCGAACGGCTGGTGCGCGAGATTACGCTGGGCGCACGGCCCGATGCGTCGGGTCGCAGTGTGTTCAGCTTCGAAGGCACGTACTAGCGTAGCTAGCCGCCGACGTCCACCTCGCGCCATGCGGCGAGCAGCGGGAAATACAGTCCGGCACGCACCGGTTGCGGCCCGAGCTGGCGCGCGAGATGCGTGTATCGCGTGAGCTGCGCGGTGTAACGCAGGGCCTCCGAATCGAGGAAAGCCGCAAGATCGCCGCCTTCGTGCGGGCTGGTCTTGAAGTCCACCACCCAGCGCGTGCCATCCGCGGCGATGAAGGTGCGGTCGATCACCGCGTTGACGACCTGCGCGCCGCGCACGCCCGAGAGCGCGAGCTCCGAGTGCGCTTCGGTGTGAGTCGGATCGAACAGCCATCGGCCTTTGGGATCTTCGAGTGTGGCTCGCAACGCGTCGAGCGCACGCGCTGCGCCATCGCGGGCCCGCTCCGGCTCGACACCCAATGCCCCGAGACGGGATTCGAGCCGCGCGTGCAGCAGCGGCAGATCCGCAGGTTGGGGAAGCTCGTCGCGTCCGAATCTTTCGAGCGCCTCGTGCACTACGGTGCCGACGCGCCGTGCTGTCTGCCGTGCCCAGCTGAATTCGATCTCGTCCTGCTCTGCGCTCGACGGGAGCAACTCCCCCTGCGCCTGCACATCCGATGGTGACTCTATAGGCGCCGGTCGGCGCGGCAACCGGTGGCGGGTCTGCGTCGCGGCCGCTGCGACTTCCGCCGTTTGCGAATCACCGCCGATGGTTTCGAAGCTGTCGACATCGCCAACGATTGCCGGCCAGAGGCTGTGGAGCAGCGAATTGGAATCGGCCAGGAAGTCCATTACGCCATCGACTTCCTTCATTCGCGGATGCACGAACAGATGCACTGATCGTTTGGCGCGCGTCAGCGCAACGTATGCCTGACGTGCGCGTTCCGCGCGCGTCCGTTCACGCTGCAACGTTTTCAAATAGAGATTTATCGCATCGTCACTGTCATCAGCGTCGTCCCCGCGGAAACGGATGGGTGCCATCACAAGATAATCGCCGCCCTGCTCGCGCGGTATTTGCAGCCAATTGATCAGGCGTGACTCATCGGCGCGCCCGCGCAATCCCACGCCAACCACGAATACATGGTCGAACTCGAGTCCCTTTGAGCCATGAATCGTCATCAGAGAGACGGCTTCCGGTCGTGCCGGATCCTCCGCGTACAGCCGTGCCATCAGGCGAGCGAGATCGAGTTGGCGGCCGCGCATGCGCTTGCGATCTTCCTCCTCCAGCGCTGCGAGAAATCGCCTGGCATGCGCCAGCTCGGCAGTGTGTATGGTCGCCGCCGCACCGCCGAGCGCCAGCCATGTGCGCTCGACCAGGTGTGCACGCGACTCGCGCTCGCGCTGCTCCCAAGCGGACAACAGCAACGGCGTCGCGCGCAGCAGTCGTTCGGCGCCGTCGACCGAGAGTCCGGGAACAGCGCCGAGCAGCGCCGAGAGGATCCAACCGTCGCCGGCGGTTTCACTGATGGTGGTTAGATCGGGCAGCGACAGGCCGACAAACGGCGCCCGCAGAACCGCCAGCCAGGCCACGCGGTCGAGCGGTGAGTCGAGCGCCCGCGCCAGCGATTCGAGATCGCGCACCACCGTGACATTCGCCAGTGGCTCGAGCTTGACGCCGACAAAAGGTATCTCGCGCGTTGCCAGGCTCTGTCGAATCCCGCGAAGGTGCGAGCGCGCACTCGCGAGTACGGCGATCGATTCGCCAGGACGTGTGCGCCGGATCGCGGCGATCAGATCGGCCGCATATTCGGCTTCGCCGGCGGGCCCGCAATCCCCGACACGATAGATGCGTGCTTCACCGCTGAGATTGGTGCGCGCTCCGACACTGGCGAGATGGCTCACGGCGCTCTTGCGCACATCGTCGACTGCGGGGAATACACGTGAGAAGACCTCGTTGCACCAGTGCACCAGCGCAGGCGCCGAGCGGAAATTCCGGCGCAGCTCGAGAGTGGTGAGGGCCAGGCCCGCGAGCCCGGCGGAGCGAACGGTCGAGAAGCGCCCTACTTCTGCGCTACGAAATCCGTAGATGGACTGCATCGGATCGCCGACCAGGAACAGTGTGCGTCCGTCGCCGCGAGACCAGTCCTGCGTGAGCGTGCGCAGCAGTTCGTACTGGTCGCGCGACGTGTCCTGGAACTCGTCGACGAGGATGTGCATGAGCCGTGTGCCGATTCGTTCGGCCAATGGGGTCGGGCTGCTGTCCTCGGTCAGTGCACGGCGTGCCGCGCCGGCGATCTCGGTGTGATCGCACTCACCATGTGCGTTGAAAAGGTGCGTGAGCTGCGCGGCGGCGAGCAGCAGCAGGCGCGCCAGCGCCTCGAGCGCGCCGCGTGCCTTGTCGGGGACGACCGGGTCGGGCAATGCGCCAATTGCGCTCAGCGAGGCGAGTTGTTCGCCATCGATGAGCACCAGCTGATTGACCCAGTCATCGCGCAATGCCTTGCCAAGCACGCTGTCGGCCGGAATGCCCTCATTCTTCGTCAGTGTCTTTCGCGCGGTGCTCTTCTCGGTCAACGCCAGCTTCGCGATACCGCGCCACCGTGGCAGGTCCGCCACCGTGACGGTCAGCGCCGCGGTGGAGTCGCGCCAGCTCGCGATGTCAGGTAGCTCGCTGGCATCGACGTGTTGCGAAGCGAACCGTGCCAGCGCACTCGCTTGTTCGATGAAGCTGTCAGGGAATGTCCTGGCGGCGTTGGCAAGCTCATCGCCGACGATCGCTGTGAGACTCTCCTCGATCTTCGGCACCAGCGCTTCGCCCGAAAGCTGCGGCAGGTTGGGCAGCCATTCGGCGCGCTTCGCCAACATTCCGGCAATCAATTGCTCGAGCCGCTGCCAGCTGTCGTCGAGGCGCCGGAGGATCAGCTCGAAATCCTTGCGCAGCACAGGATCGCCCTCGGCGTGGCGCAGGGTGTCGCGCGCGGCAATCGCATACAGGTCCTCGGGGGCATCGGCGATGGCGCGCCCGAATCCGTTCTGCGAGGTGATGGGCAGGGAATTCGCCAGGTATCCGTTGAATGCGTCGATGGTCTGGATGCGCAGGCGCGCAGCGCTGTCTTCAATGCCCCAGGCACGCTGCGCGGCATGTACACGTACCGCCGTCGCCAGCTCGAGCGTGAGCGCATCCGCGGGTGACTTCACTTCGATGTCACCGTCGAGGGCCTTCTGCACGCGCTCGCGCATTTCGCCGGCCGCCTTGCGCGTGAACGTGATGGCCAGCACCTGTTCGGGCTCGTCCACCGTCGTCAACAGCCGCAGATATCGCTGCGTGAGCACCGTGGTCTTGCCGGAGCCGGCCGGCGCCTGCACGATGAACGAATCCGTGACATCCAGCGCGCGTTCGCGCGCAACCGCATCGGCGGCTTCGAGCTCGCTCATGCGTCCTCCGTCAACGACTCTTCGGTGTTCGCCAGCTCGACGCGGCGACACAACGTTGTCAGATGACAGTATCGGCAAACGTCCGGTGCCGGTTGCACGGGGGCTTGGCCGTCAATATAGGCCGCCGCCAGCAACTGCACGCCGTGCAGCCACCGTTCGGTGTCCTGCTGCCACGCGGCCTCGATATGTTCGGGCGGCACCTTGTTAGGATTCGGGCCATCGACACCCGGCAGCAGGCCTTTGTGCGAGCTCTTGCCGGTGAACTTCGCGCGCCCATTGGCCAGCGACACATTGGCTAACGCCACGACGTCGCGGCCTCGCTCCGCCATGAGATACGCCAGCAACTGCGGGTCGCGCATGGGCTCGCCCTGCCAGCGCAGCGATCGGGGCTCTCCCGATTTGTAGTCGAGAATGGCGAAGCCGCCGCCTTCCAGGCGATCGATGCGATCGATGCGCAGGTCGAACACACCGCCGGCGATCCTGACCTCGCGCCGCGCCTCGAGCTTTTCGATCATGAATGGCGCGCGACTGCGCTCCCGATCGAGCAAATTGAGGATGAGACGTTCGAGCCTGAACTTTTCCCGCTCCACCGCCAGCGCCAGCTCGACCGGCACGTGTCCGCGAAACACGAAGATCACGGCAGCGGTCACCGAGTCGGCGATCGTCGGCCGCAGGACTTGCGCGTCGGTGGCGACCAGTTCGAAATGACCTTCCAGCTTGATCCAGACCAGCTCGAGTGCTTTGTGCAGCAACATGCCGCGCTCGCGCCGATCGAGGCCCGGCGCGGGAGTTTCGAGCGGCTCTGCGCCAAGCCGCAGCTCGCCATAAGCACGGAACCCGCATTCCGACTGGAGCGTCAGCGATTTCACGCCGCCGGCCACGGGCCGGCCGGTATTCACCGCGGTTCCGCGCTGGTCTTCGAACAACTCGAGGCCCGGTTGATGCAGCGCCAGCGCCAGCGGCACCGCGACGGCTTCGGGCGTGTGGTCGAGGCGGTCGCGCAAGTGCGCGAGCAACGGACTCGCGGAGCGATGCGCGTCGCCCTCGAGTCTCGCCCAGGAACAAACCAGTTTGTCGGTGGACGCGCGCCACGACGCGAGCGCCTGACGGGCGGCGGTTGTCTGCGCCGCAGCGCTCGCCCATGGCACCCCGGCGGCCACCTGGAGGCGCAGCGGGATGAAGACGTCGGGACGCGGCGCCGCAGGCCACTGCGCGGCGTCGAGTCCCGCGACCCAGATGCCGTCGTAACGCACCGCCGGATCGTCGTGCGACTCGCTGACAGTCACTGGCGCCTCGACGCTGGCCGGATCGAAATTCCGCTCGCCAGCGAGATCGGCGAGCGTGGCCACCGCTTCCCCAGCGGTCGCCTGCGACAGCCACGGGCCGAGCGCCGAATATTCGTCCAGCAAGGCGTGCCAGCGATTGACCGTCTGCTGCTCGTCGCTGCGCAACACGCGCGCGCCGTGCCAACCGAGCTGTCGCAAGGCCGAGAGCAGCCGTGGCGACCAGCCGGCCGGGGTGCGCCGATTGCCGGCGAGAATTGCCACCGCCTGGCGCAGCTTCATTGCAAGCGAAGTGGGGCCTGTGCCGCCCGGGGAGCGGTCGAGAACTGCGGCGAGTTCCGCGGCGCTGAACTCGAGCGCCCGTCCGGCGCGCAGCATTGCTTCGACTTGGGCACCGGCCATGACGTCGCCGCCGTCGAGAAATGGCATGCGCAACCAGCGCACGACTTCGTCGAAGCGCAGCCGTCCGGTCAGCAGGCGCAGCGTGAGTAGCGCGTGCGCGATGAGTGGGAACTCGGACAACGGCCGCCCGCCCTCGATGGAGAAAACCGTGGATGCGGTGCGTGCGGCGGACGCCAGCCACTCGGACGGCGCCAGGGTTTGTGACAGCAGCCGCTCGTACAGTCCGCGCCGCTGCCGCAGCTTTGCATCGACGATGAGCAGGCGGCGTTGTGGATCGCGTTCGAGCTCGGCGCGGCACCACGACGCGATCAAATCGAGCTCGTGCTCATCATCCTGTGCTGTCGCGATCGCGACGGGAGCGGTTTTAGGAGATGCCGCGATTGTCTGCGCGCCCAGGCGGCGCAACGTGTCCTGCTGGGCCGTCGGCAGGTTGGTGGCGCCGATCGTCAGCAATTTGCCGGTCGGCAGCGGAAGCTCGTCCAGCCACGTTCGCAAGGGCCTGCGACCCTGCACGATCGCCTGGTGCTCGAGCGCCGCGAGGGCCTGGATCAACAGTTCGGATTCCGGCGAGGCGCCGAGCGCACGCGGCGTGCCGGAAATGCGCCAGTCGTGCAGTGTTCGAACCGAGTTGAGCAAGGCGCGCGCCTCGGCCGCGCCGCCCGCATCACGCCGCAATTCACGCAGGCAGGCCCACTCCGCCCCGGCGGGAAGCAGACGGTCGGGTAGGTTGGTGCGTGCCCAGTTTTCCTGCAGCACGCCCTCGGCAAACTGCCCGAAAGTTTGGATGCGCGGCGTTCTCCACAACGTGTGGCCGGCTGCGCGTTGCTCGTGCACCCACGCGGCACGCACCGCGGCCTGTCGCTGCGGACTTTGCACGACGAGGGTCGCGCCTGCCGCGAGGCCGTCGAGAACGGGCGCCGCTAGTCTATTGCTATTCAATAACTTACGATAGCTATCTAAAGCTCAACACTAAACTATTTAAAGCGCGACTCGGCATGGACGACGCGGTCTTTGTCACCGGCCGGGAGAGTTGCGTAGCTAGACAGCAGCTCGTCGATACGTGTGAAGACTTTCTTGAGCAGCGTTGCCTCGGGCAGCAACGTGGTGCGGAAATGATCGCGGTACGGCACGTTGAAGCTGGTGCCGGGCGCGAGCAGGACGTGTTTCTGCTCGAGCAGGTCGAGCGCGAAAGTCTGGTCGTCGAAGTCGGGCAACTCTTCCGTCTTCACTCTGACGAACGCATACATCGAACCTTTGGGGGCGCTAAGCGACAGGAACCGGCTGGCCGCGGTAGCTTCGAGAATTGCGCGCCGCGACTCGTACAACCGGCCGCCGGGAGCGAGCAGCTCTTTGACGCTTTGGTAGCCGCCGAGTGCCGTCTGCACCGCCCATTGCGCGGGAACGTTGGAGCACAGGCGTAGCGACGTCAGCAGCTCGAGTGCCGCGAGGTAATCCGCGGCGCCGCGCAAGTTGCCCGAGAACGCTGCCCAGCCCACGCGATAACCGCAAGCGCGGTAGATTTTCGACAGACCCGACATCGTGCAGCAGACGGTGTCGCGCACCAGCGTCGCCATCGGAATCGACTCGGCGCCGTCGTAGGTCATCTGATCGTAGATCTCATCGCTGAACACCACGAGCTTGTGCTGTTCGGCGAGCCGCGCGATTCCTTCGCATACCGCGCGCGGGTAGACCGCGCCCGTGGGATTGTTAGGATTGATGACGACGATGGCGCGTGTCCGGCGCGTGATGAGCGCCGCCATCTCAGCGACATCCGGCACGAAATCGTTTTCCGGCCGGCAGGGGTAATACACTGCCTTGCCGCCGTTCAGCGTGACGGCCGCCGACCACAGTGGATAGTCGGGGCTGGGGATCAGCACCTCGTCGCCGGGATTGAGCAAGGCGCGCAATGCCAGGTCGATGAGCTCGCTCACGCCATTGCCGATGAATACTTCTTCGGCGCTGACGCTGGTGACGCCGCGCGACTGCTGCTGCATGACGACCGCTTCGCGCGCCGGGAAGATGCCCTTCTGGTGGCAGTAACCCTCGGCCACGGCCATGTTTTCGATCATCGCCAAACGCATGGTTTCGGGGGTCCGGAAACCGAAAGCACCCGGGTTGCCGATGTTCAACGGCACGATTTCGTAGCCCTGGCGCTCGAGCTCCTGCGCACGACGGGCGAGACGGCCACGAATCTCGTACTTGACGTGACGCAGACCGTCGCTGGGGCGAATCTGGGTTTCCTGGGACATCGGATCTACTCGAGAAAATGCTGCCGCGAGAATAACGCGAACCAAAGAATCTTGCGCGCTGGCACCGTGGAATCGGGCTCAATTCACGATATCGCTGGCGATCTGGCGCCACCGCAGGCAGGCCACCTGATGAGATTCCGTAACGGTTTCCGGCTCTGGACGGATCTGCGCACATGTGGCCACCGCGGCGGGGCAACGCGTGCGGAACGCACATCCGCTCGGCCGATCTACCGCCGACGGTGTCTCCCCCTGCACCACCTGCGCGGCCAGGCGCGCGCGCGCGCGCGACGGCTCGAGCAGCGGCACCGACTCTAACAACATACGTGTGTATGGATGGCGTGGCGCGCGGAAGACCTCTTCCGTCGGGCCTTCCTCGACGACGCGTCCGAGGTACATCACCAGCACGCGTTCGCACAGCCTGCGTACCACCGCGAGGTTGTGGCTGACGAACACGATGCTGGTGCCGTGTTCGCGCTTGATCGATTCGAATAGCGTCAGCAACTGCGCCTGGATGGATACATCCAGCGCGCTGACCGCTTCATCACAGACCAGTAGTTGGGGCTCGAGCACCATGGCGCGCGCGATGGCAACGCGCTGGCACTGCCCGCCCGACAACTCCCGGCTGCGCCGGTGCAAATAGTCGGCACCCAGCCCAACGCTGCCCAGCATGCGGGCCACCGCCGAGGCGCGCTGCGTGGCGTCCATCGCAGGACGTAACGCCCGCAACGGCTCGGCGACGATATCGGCCACGCTCATGGTGGGATCGAGGCTCGCAAAGGGATCCTGGAAGACGATCTGCATACCGGCCCGCAGCTTGCGCAGCTCTTCGCCGCCGAGCGCCTCGATCGCCCGGCCCAACCACACGATCTGGCCGCCGGTTACCGGTGCAAGCCGCAACAGCGCGCGTGTGAGAGTGGACTTGCCGCAGCCAGATTCACCGACGATGCCCAGCGCCTCACCCGCGCCGAGCTCGAGCGATACGCCATCGATAGCGCGCAGCTCCCTGGCCGGCCGCAACCACCCTGTGCGCAGACGGTGATGCACGTGCAGGTCGCGGATGGCGAGCGGTTTCGCCGCGGCCTTGGCCCGGCCGCGGGCGCTCCCAACGCCCGGCGTTTCGACGCGTGGCGTGGCCGCCAGCAGGCTGCGCGTATATTCGTGCTCGGGGGCCGCGAATACCCGGGCTACCGGGCCACGCTCCACAATTCGTCCTTCGCGCATCACCACCACGTCATCGGCCAGCGCCGCGATCACACCCATGTCGTGAGTCACCACCGCGAGTGCCATGCCACGCTCGGCCACGAGCTGGCGCAGCAACGCGAGGATCTGCGCCTGCACGGAGACGTCGAGAGCCGTGGTGGGCTCGTCGGCGATCAACAGCTTCGGATCACAGGCGAGTGCCATGGCTATCATCGCGCGCTGGCGCATGCCCCCCGACAGCTCGTGCGGATACTGCCGCAGCCGCCGAGGTACATCGCTCATGCGCACTTGCTCGAGCAGCACGGCGGCGCGCGCCCGCGCGTCGTCCCAGCTCATGTGCCGATGCGTCACCAACGGCTCGGCGATCTGATCGCCGATGCGCAGATGGGGGGTGAGCGAGGTCATCGGATCCTGGAAGATCATCGCAATGCGCTGGCCACGAAGCGCGACAGCGCTTCCACCGAGCAAGTCGACGCCCTCGAGCCGCGCGCCACCCGTGACACGAGCCTGAACCGGCAACAGTCCCATCATCGCGAGGAAAGCCTGAGTCTTGCCGGCGCCTGACTCACCGATGACGCCGAGACAGCGGCCCGATGCGACCGACAGCGTGAGTGCCTCTACGGCCGGAGTTGCGGACCCGTAGGCGACGGATAGATTGTCGACGATGAGCAGCGCCGCTTCAGTCATCGCGCGACTCCAGCGTGGCGCGCAACCCGTCGCCGAGCAGGTTGAACGCGACTAACAACACCGTGAGCAGCGTGGCCGGCACGAGCAGCATCCACGCCGACGACTCCATTTCCTGCGCCCCCTCGTTGATCAGGCTGCCGAGACTGGCGAACGGCTCCTGGACTCCCAGGCCGAGGAAGCTCAGGAAGCTTTCGAACAGGATCATCTGCGGGATCGTGAGCGTCGCATAGGCGATGACCGGGCCGGCAACGTTGGGCACGATGTGGCGCCAGAGAATTTGCGGCGTCCTGACCCCGCTCGCGATCGCGGCATCGATGAACTCGCGCCGCCTCAGGCTCAAAGTCTGTCCGCGCACGATGCGTGCCATGGTGAGCCAGCCCACGGCGCCGATGGCGATGAACAATGCGGCGATGCTGCCGCGCTCGAACATCGTCGACAGGATGATCACGATGAACACGTAGGGCAATGCATAGACGATGTCGACGAAACGCATCATTGCCGCGTCGACCCGGCCACCGAGATAGCCGGCCGTCGCACCCCACAGGACTCCGATGCAGACACTCACCAGGGCCGCGAGCACGCCGATGAGCAGCGAGACACGCAGCGCCTGCATGCTGCGCGCAAACAGATCGCGGCCCAGCCGGTCGGTGCCGAGCCAGTGTGCCTCTGTCAGTTGCGGCGGCGAAGCCTGGTGTCGCCAGTCGATGAATTCGTGACTGTACGGCGTGACCCAGGGCGCGAGAAGCGCGAGCCCGGCCAGCAGGCCGAGAACGATGAGAGCGGTGCGTGTGCGGCCACTCATGTGAGCCGCACGCGCGGATCTAACCAGCCATACAGGAGGTCGGCGATGAGATTGCACACGAGCGTGAGCACGCCGTAGATGAGGATCATGCCCATGACCAGTGGATAGTCGCGATCGATCGCTCCCTGGATCAGAAAGCGCCCCGAGCCCGGCAGACCGAATACCGACTCGACCACGAGCGACCCGGTGATGACGAAAGCCACCGCCGGTCCCAGATAACTGACCACGGGGATCAACGAAGGCCGTAGCGCGTGCCGCAGGAACACCGCGCGGGCGCTCACCCCCTTGGCACGGGCAGTGCGGATGAAGTTGGCGCGCAACACCTCCTGCATGCTGTTGCGCATGAGGCGCGCGACGTACGCCGCCACCGGCAATGCCAGCGTAACGACCGGCAGTACCAGGAAGGAATGCTGGCCGGGCTCATATCCGGCCACGCGGAAAATCGGCCAGTAGATGCCAAAGATCAGCGCCAGCAACGGGCCCACGACAAACCCCGGCAGTACCACGGCCAACATGGAGATTCCCATGAGCGCATGATCGGTGACGGTATTGGCGCGCCACGCGGCCAGCGCGCCCACCGGCACGCCGATGAGGAACGCCAGCGCCGCCGCCGCCAGGCCAATAGTTAGGCTCAGCGGCAGGCCCGTGCCGATCAGCTCCGTGACGCGGAAATCCTTGTAACGAAACGACGGCCCGAGATCGCCCTGTACGACGCCGGCGAGGTAGCGGCCATACTGTGCGAGCAGCGGACGGTCGAGCCCGTACGCAGCGTCGAGATTTGCCCGAACCGCCGCCGGCAGCGCCTGCTCCTGGTCGAAGGGGCCACCGGGCGCGAGACGGATGATGAAGAACGAAACGCTGACCAGGACGAACAAGGTCGGGATCAGGCCGGCGATACGCCGCAGCGTGTAGGCCAACATCAACCGTAAGACCTCTGTTCTTCGCCCTCGAACACCCGCACAACTCCCGCTACACTTCCGTTCGTGGAAACCGCCCAAAATCCCCGACGGATTCTCGTCGCAATCAAACGTGTCGTCGACTACAACGTACGTATCCGCGTGAAGCCGGATGGCTCGGGCGTGGTGCTCGACGGTGTCAAGCTCAGCATCAATCCATTCGACGCCATCGCCATCGAGGAAGCGCTGCGCATCAAAGAGCGCGGCCGCGCCGACGAAGTCGTGATCGCCACGATCGGACCGGCGGATTGCCAGGCGACGCTGCGCAATGCGCTTGCCATGGGCGCGCAACGGGCTTTGCACGTGATCGCCGACGCGCCGCTTTCGCCTCTCTCGGTCGCGCGGGTACTCCTTGAACTCGCCGAGCGCGAGCGGCCCTTCCTCGTGATCCTCGGCAAACAGGCCATCGACGACGACAACAACCAGACCGGCCAGATGCTGGCGGCGTTGTGGGACCGCCCGCAGGCGACGTTCGCCTCGAAAGTGGAGATCACCGAAACATCCGCCAAGGTCACACGCGAAGTCGACGCCGGCCTGGAGACTCTCGAAGTGGATCTGCCGGCGGTCATCACCACCGACCTGCGGCTCAACGAGCCACGCTTCGTGAAGCTGCCGGAGATCATGAAAGCAAAGACCAAGCCGCTCACGACGATTCCGTTGAGTGAGGTGGGTGGTCCGGGCGAAGGGCGCGTGAAAGTGACCAAGACCGAACCGCCTCCGGGCCGGCAACGCGGCATCATGGTCAAGGACGCCGCCGGGTTGTTTGCCGAGCTCTCGAAGCGGGGCCTGGTATGAGCAAGATACTCATCGTCGCCGAGCATGCCGGCGGCAGGCTCAACGCCTCGACTCCCAAGTGCGTCAAGGCCGCCGCAGCGCTCGCCGGCAGCGAAATCGTGGTCGTGGTCTTCGCCGCGCCGGGTTCGCCGGTCGCTGCGCAGGCCGCGAAGATCAGCGGTGTCGCACGCGTCATCGACGTTGCGCACGCCGCGCACGAACATGCGCTCGCCGCAACCATCGCGCCCCAATTGGCGGAGCTCAGCGAGCCGTTCTCGCACGTGTTCGGTCCGTCGACCACGTTTGGCAAAGATCTCATGCCGCGCGTCGCCGCCCTGCTCGATGCGCCGCAAGTTTCCGATGTCATGGAAATACAGAGTGCCACGCGTTTCCGCCGGCCTATCTACGCGGGCAACGCGCTCATCACCGTGGAAGTGGCCGGTGCAACGCGCATCGTCGCCACGATCCGCACCGCGTCGTTCGAAGCCGCGGCCAGCGACGGAAGCGCTCCGGTGGAATCGGCCGCGCCCAGGGCAGCGCTGCCGGCGCACACGCGTTTCGTGTCATTGGAAGCTGCCGGGGGCGATCGTCCGGACCTGCAGAGTGCCTCGCGCGTAATCTCCGGCGGACGCGCGCTTGCGAGCGGCGATGCGTTCAAGATCATCTACTCGCTTGCCGACAAGCTCGGCGCCGCGGTTGGCGCGTCACGCGCCGCGGTCGATGCCGGCTATGTGCCGAGCGACATGCAGGTCGGGCAGACCGGCAAGATCATCGCACCAGAGTTGTACATCGCCATTGGAATTTCCGGCGCAATTCAGCACATCACCGGCATCAAGGATGCGCGCACGATCGTCGCCATCAACAAGGACGGTGAAGCGCCGATCTTCGAGGTCGCCGACATTGGGTTGGTCGGCGACCTCTTCGTCATCGTGCCGGAGCTCGAAAAGCTCATCGACGCTTCCAAGAAATAGCCTCTACAGCTTGGCGAGGATATTTTCCGCCGTCGACACCTTGAATTCTTTGGGAGCTTCGATTTCCACGTTCGTCGCCACTCCGTCGCTCACGACGATCGCGAAGCGTTGGCCACGCGTGCCCATGCCGAATCCGCGTCCATCCATCTCGAGTCCGAGCGCCTTGGCATAATCGCCGTTGCCGTCCGCCAGCATGAGAACGTTGTCGCCGACGTTCGAATGTTTGCCCCAGGCGCCCATCACGAACACGTCGTTGACGGCCATGCAGGCGATGGTGTCGACGCCCTTTGCCTTGAATGCGGCGGCCTGGCCGACGAAGCCCGGCAGATGCTTGGCATCGCAAGTCGGCGTGAACGCGCCCGGCACCGAGAACAACACCACCTTCTTGCCCTTGAACAGCTCGTCTGTGGTCAGGTCCTGCGGACCGTCTTTTGTCATCGTCTTGAACGTGCCCGAGGGCATCTTGTCGCCAGCCTTGATCGCCATCTTTACAACTCCTTTGGTGAATTCATTTGACCGCCGGAAACAATCCGGCCTTGACCAGCATGCCCGGCACGGCGTGATCGAGCGTCTGCTGCAGCCACTTGCTGGTCTCCAGCAGCGCCGGCAGATCGACGCCGGTGCGGATGCCCATGCGATGCAACATGTAGATGAGATCCTCGGTCGGAATGTTGCCGGTGGCCGCGGGCGCGAACGGGCAACCGCCGATGCCGCCGCAACTCGCGTCGAGTGCCTGCACTCCACCTTCGATAGCCGCGCAGGCATTCGCAAGTCCTGTGTTGCGGGTGTTGTGAAAGTGCGCGCGCAGCTTCACGCGCGGCAGCGACGCGCGCAGCAAGCCGATGAGCTCGGTGACCTGCGTCGGAACTGCGACACCGATGGTGTCGGCAACGGCGATTTCATCCGGTTCTCCCGCGGCGAGGCGCTCGGCGAGTTCACGAACGCGGGCCGGCGCAATTTCTCCTTCGAATGGGCAACCGAACGCTGTGGAAATCGTGATCTGCGCCCGTATCCCGGCGCTGCGGGCGGCACGCGCGATCTCAAGCCACGCGTCCACGCCCTCATCGACGCTGCAACCCTGATTTCGCTGGCTGAAGGACTCGCTGGCGGCGATCGCCATGCCTACCTCGCCGCAGCCGGACGCGCGGGCGCGCTCGAAACCTTTGCGATTGAGTACCAAGCCGATGTAACGCGCTGTGGGCCGGTCTTCGGCGAGCGCTGCCAGTACGGCCTCGGCGTCCGCCATCTGCGGTACGCGTTGCGGATTCACGAAACTCGCCACTTCGATGCGCGCCAGGCCGGCGCGTGCCAGACGGCGCACGAACTCGACTTTGGCGGGCGTGGGCAACACCTGTGACTCGCTCTGCAGACCGTCGCGCGGCCCGACTTCGACGATCTCGACGGTAGATTCCATGGCCGAATTGTATGCCCTGCGCCCAAGGCGCTTGACCCTCATGGACTCCGCCGGTACAACCCGGCCGCCATGACGAACACACCCACTGCCGGCGCGCTCTCCGATCTTCGAGTCCTCGAGCTCGGCACATTGATCGCGGGGCCCTTCTGCGGACAGCTCCTCGGCGATATGGGCGCCGAGGTCATCAAGATCGAAGCGCCTGGTCAGGGCGATCCGATGCGCCACTGGGGGCCGCAGGATCGTGACGAGCCATCGGTTTGGTGGCCGGTGATCGGACGTAACAAGAAGGCGATAACCCTCGACCTCCGACAGGCGGAAGGGCAGAGCATTTTCAAGGAGTTGGTGCGTAAATCTGACGTTGTAATCGAGAACTTTCGCCCGGGCACACTGGAGAAGTGGAACTGCGGATGGGAGGAGCTCTCGCAGCTCAATCCGCGGCTCATCCTGGTGCGCATCTCCGGGTATGGGCAGACCGGGCCGTATGCCCAGCGCGCCGGCTACGGAGGCATTGGCGAGGCCATGGGCGGCTTGCGGTACATCGTCGGCGAGCCGGATCGCCCACCTTCACGCGTCGGCATCAGTATCGGAGACTCGCTGGCGGCCGTGCACGCCTGCATGGGCACCCTCGCCGCCCTGCACCATCGACAGCGCACCGGCTTTGGCCAGGTGATCGACGCCGCGATCTACGAGTCCGTGCTCAACATGATGGAATCGCTGGTGACCGAATTCGATCAGCTCGGCCACGTGCGGGAACGCAGCGGCCCCATCCTGCCGCGAATCGCGCCATCGAATGTGTACCCGACGCGCGACGGTATCGTGATGATCGGCGCCAACCAGGACACGGTGTTCACGCGCCTGACGGCGGCGATGGGCCTGCCTGGTCTCGCAGTGGATGTTCGCTTCGCCGACCATCAGGCGCGCGGCGCACATCAGCAAGAGCTCGACACGATCATCGCGCAATGGACTGCAACAATGGACACGAGCGCGTTGCTCGCGCTGCTGGAGCAACACTCCGTGCCATCCGGACTCATCTATCGCACCGCGGACATGCTCGACGATCCGCATTTCATTGCGCGTGAAGCCATCGTCAGCACTTCACATCCGCACTTTGGAACCCTGCGCATGCAGAACGTCGCGCCCCGCTTGTCACGGAGTCCGAGCTCCGTTCGCACGCCGGCGCCGGAGATGGGGCAACACAACGAGGAGATCTACGAACGCTTGCTCGGTCACGACGCGGCAGCCATGTCCCGGTATCGCGCCCTGGGCGTGATCTGACACGTCAAAATGAAAAGGGCCGGACATTGCCGTCCGGCCCTCCTGTCCGTCCGGCGAGCCGTTGCTCTCAGGTATTGAGCAGCCAGAGCTTGGCGATACGCACCATGGTCGGATCGTTCTTCACGCTGCGGAAAGCCCGCGCGGCTTCAGCCTTGTTGTTGTTACGCAGATGGGCGATGCCAAGCAGGATGCTGGCTTCGTCGATTCTCGTTTTTTCTTTCGGATCGCCCTTGGCGATGCCGCCCTTGGCAATCCCTTTCTGAAGCAGGTCGGCTGCCTTGGTCGCATCGCCGTAACCTAAGTATTGAGCACCTACCTTGACTGCCGCGTCACCGGTAGCCGCCGCGCGCGCGTCGGCTTCCCGCTTGGCGAGAGTGGTCTTGTCGATTTCGGCCTCTTTCTTCGCGGCGGCCAGCAGGCGCGTATTCACGCTGACCATGCGCGGGTCGGTGAAAATCTTCTTCGTGAAACCCTGCTCGAGAACCGTCTGCGCTTCGCCAGCGAGTTTTTCCTCGAGCGCGAGCTGGGCCATTTCCTTGTATTCCTCCGGATCCTTCATGACGTTTACTTGAGTCGAGAGGCGCATGACATTCAGTTTCTGAATGTCGTCCGTCTCGAGCTTGCGAAGTGACGACAGCAGCTGCTGCCAGTAGTCCGCCTTCGGGTAGTGGATCACGAGCTTCTCGAACACCTTTGCCACGCAGGCATTGTCGTTGGCTTTGGAGCAAGCACTCTGCACCAGGAGCAGCTGCTGTTCCTTGGGCTTGATGCCGCTCTTGTCGAGGTCGGCCATGAGCTCGTTCATGACGCGCACGGCGTCCCGGTTGTTACCGGACTGGTAGTAGGCCTGCGCCACGGCCACCTGGGTGTCCGCGTCGCGGTTGATCCTCAGCGCACGATTGCCGAATTCAATCGCTTTCGGAAAATTGCGCAAGGACGAATACATGCCGACGAGATTTCGTAATCGCTCGGCTTTCTTGGCCTCCGGCATGCACGGGGAGTTCAGCCCCGTCTCGAGCTCGCGCGCCGCTTCGGCGGTCTCGCGTAACTGGGTGTAAGCGTAGGCGCGAAACTCCGCCATCCAGTACAGATCCGTCTGCGTCTTGGGACCCGCCACCGCTTCCGCTTCGCGTACTTTCGCGAGCTGTTCCTGCCACCTCTTGGCCTTCTGCGCTTCCTGCGCGGCCGCCATCGGCTTGGCAATCTGCTTAGAGATCTTGCCGCCGCCGGTGCATGCCGCGGTTTGGGCAAAGGCAGTCGACGCGGAGCCCATCGCAACCAGCCCGATGGCAGCAGCCGCGATTCCAAAACCAGAACGAATCAACACGCGAGGCTCCTTCGTATTTGAAGACATCGAGGTATCTGTATCACTTCCGCGAGCCGTACTCACGTGCTCAACAGCCACAGTTTGGCAATCCGTGTCATGGTCGGATCGTTTTTCACCGTATTGAACGCGTTGGCGGCTTCGGGCTTGTTGCCCGCCCGCAAATGGGCGATTCCGAGCAATATCGCTGCGTCGTCGGGATTCTTCACGCCGCCCTTGCCGATGCCGCGCTGCAGGGTTTCGATTGCCTTGGGGAGATCGTTGTAGCTCAGGTACGCCGCGCCCAGCTTGACGTCGTTGTCTCCGGTGGTCTTGGCACGCGCTGCGACGTCTTGCTTTTCGAGAGTGCTCTTGTCCAGCGTCACTGCCTGCTTCGCCTCATTCAGAAGCTGGGTCGCCTGATCCTTCTGCTTCGTGGCAAAAGCACCTTTCTGGAAGCCCTTGTCGAGAATGGCCTGCGCTTCACCGGGCAAGCCCTGGCCGATCGCGAGCTGCGCCATTTCCAGGAACTCGGACGGATCAGCAATGATGTTCACGTTGTCCGCGAGGCGCCACAGGTTGAGCAACTGGTTGTTGTTCTTGGTCTGGGCCATCAGCAGGCCCATGAGGTCCTGCCAATATTCCGGTTTCGGGTAATGGGCAACGAGCTTCTCGAAAAGCTCGATGATGCAGGGGTTGTCTTTCAACTTGACGCAAGCGCCCTGAAGGATTCGATACGTCACCTCTTCGGGAGGCTTGGAGGTTGCCTCCTGCTTGGCAACAACCTCTTTCATGACGCGCCGGGTGTTCTCGTAATCGTTGGCAATGTAGTACGCGTTGCCGACGTACACGCCGATCTCCGGATCGGGGTTGGTGGGCATCACCTGGTTGCCCAGCTCGATGACCTTGGGGTAATTCTTGGTCTGGAATGCCAGCTGCAGCACCGTCTTCTGGCGCGCAGCCTTCTCGCCTTCTTCCATGCATGGGGAGTTGAGGTTCGCCTCCAGCTCGGTAGCGGCCTCTGCATACTTCTTCTGGTTGATGTGAGCGCGGCCACGGAATTCGGCGATCCAGTAATTGTCGAATACCGTTCTCTCGACGGGCACGGCCTCTGCCTCGGCGACGCTCGCCAGAACCGCGTCCCATTGCTTTTCGTTGAACGCCTTCTCGGCGGCCCCCATGGCCTTTTCGAGTTTCTTGGTGAATTTCTTCGGGCCGCACGCGTCGGTCTGCGCGACCGCCAGCGACGAGCCCAGCACGCCGAATACGGCGACCACAAACCCAAAACCGATCCGTTTGGACACTTCCGACGCTCCTTACAAAGGAGCCGCGGACGAAAGGGCCGCGGCTCGTGTGTTTTGACTGCTGAAACCGACCGTCAATGCATCCATGCAAAATTGGATGCCCCGCACGGCGGAAAGTTTCCCAATCGCTTCAGAGACTTGGCTAGTCGCGAAAATCCGAAGTATTCACGAAACCCATCTTCTTCATGCGATTACGCTGCGCGGCGGCCATCACCAGCACGGTGGTTTCATAACGCGACCGGCGATCGGGCCGGAGATGGATCTCCGGCTGAGGCTCCTTGTCGCGCTCCGACCTGAAGAAGCTTTCCAGCTGCGGAATCCCGCTGACCACCGTGCCGTTCCACACGATCGTGCCGTCGAAGTCGATATCGAGCTGAATGACTTCAGGCCGAACCGGCGGTGGCGGGTTGTTTGTCTGCGGCATATCGAGCTTGGTCGCGTGCGTCATGATCGGGATCGACATGATCAGCACGATGATGAGCACGAGCATGACGTCGATGAGCGGAGTCATGTTGAGCTCCATCATCGGTGCGTCGGCCCCCTCGGAAGATCCTACACTCATTGACATTAAGAGCTACCTCGAAGGAATTAGCGCGTGATGCGGACGCTTGCTGCATCCGGCTCGGTGATGAATCCGACCTTCACGATGCCGCCGCGCTGCAGGTTGTACATGACCCGGCCGACCGCCTCATAACGCGCATTCCGGTCACCACGAATATGGAATTCGGGCTGAGGCACCTTGCGGGCTTCGGCGACGATTCGCTGGAAGAACACCTGCTTGTCGCGCATCGGTGAGGCATTCCAGAAAACATCGCCCCTGGCATCCACCAGGATGGTGATGTTTTCGGGCTTCGTCTGCGTCGGAATGTTGACCGCCTTGGGAAGCTCGATCTTCTTCAAATCCATGGCCACCGGCACCGTGATCAGGAAGATGATCAGCAACACCAACATGATGTCCACGAGCGGAGTCGTGTTGATCTCCGCTATCGAACTCGCCTCTTCATCGTTTCCCGAAGCGACACCCATCGACATGTGCTGCTACCTCTCGTGGTTAAACGTAAATACCGGCAACCCGGGTCTTTACTTCTTCACGCCCGCAACGGGAGCGCCCTGCGACACGCGAGCACCACCCACGAGATACGCATGCAAGTCCGAAGCGAAGTTGCGGAGACTTTCGCTGATGGCCTTGTTACGGCGCAGCAACCAGTTGTAACCCATGACCGCCGGAACGGCGACGGCCAGACCCAGCGCCGTCATGATGAGCGCCTCACCGACGGGTCCGGCGACCTTGTCGATGCTCGCCTGACCGCTGACGCCGATGGATACGAGGGCTTTCAGAATGCCCCACACCGTGCCGAACAACCCGACGAACGGAGCGGTTGAACCTACGGTGGCCAGGAACGCCAGCCCGTTGGTCATCTTGCTGTTCACCGAATCGACGGATCGCTGCAGCGACATCGTGACCCACTCGTGCAGATCGATGCGGTCGGTCAGACGGCCTTCATGGTGAGCTGATGCGCGAAGGCCATCTTCGGCCACCGCACGGAAGTCGTTGTCCTTGGGGAGCCGGTCAACCGCTTCTTTGAGCGAGCCCGAGCTCCAGAACTGCTTCTCGACCACCTTCGCGCCTTTTCTGAGTCGGCGCTGGTCCCAAAGCTTGGAAAAGATGATGTACCAGGACACTGCGGACATGATCAACAAAATGATCAGTGTTCCGCGGCCCACCGGACCACCATCCCTCCATAAGGCCTCAATGCCGTACGGATTCGTGGCTTCAGTTGAAATAGCGTCGACAGCAACGTTTTCCATGATTTCCTCGATGACAAAAAAGCAAAGCGCGCTTGGAGCGCCGCGCCGCCGTGAAAATTATTCGGCCTTGATTACGAACTTGACCTTGAACTTGACGCAGGACTCCGGCAAAGCCGTCCCGCCTTCAGTGGCTGGCGAGTAGCGGTTCGCCTTGGCGACCTTGACCGCGGCCCCATCGAGCTCTGGGAACCCTGAAGTCTCGGTGACCACGGGTTCACGTACGAGACGCCCGTTCGGACCGACGCAGGCCTGTACCACTGGAGAACCCTGCTCCTCGCGGCGCTTGGCTCCCGGGGGATAAAACTGATCGGGGTCGGCCGCACTCCTCATCTTGGCGGGGCTTCCCGCGACGCGCGGCGGCGGCGGCGGAGCCGGCGGCGGTGGCTTGTCGGTGACGTCCTGGATGGCGGTCGTGGTGGTCTCCATCGGCAGGTCAATGGTGACTTCCGGAGGTGGTACCTCCACGGGCGGTCGTTCCATCTCCGGCGGCGGCGGGGGTGGTGGCGGCTCATCGTCCTGCACCTCTTCAACGAGGTCAGCTTCGATGTTCTGAGCCAGCACGGAGACGACCTTGTTCGCCAAGCCCGTAGCCAGCGCCCAGAACATGAGCAGGTGCAAAGCAATGATCGCCAGGGCGACAACGCCGCGGCGGGTGAAGAAACTAGAGTCTTGTGCGTAAGCGGCCATGTTTTCCCGTGGTCGCGAGTTAAATTATCGGCGCGTCAAAACGGGGTGGCGGAAAGTAACTAAGCTTTCCCACCAGCGCAACCCATTCGTTCGTTCCGTCCCCGGTTCTATGCCCCGTGTGCGCGAGCATGACCTTGTACTAAGTATCAGATTAACGTTTGTAGCTTCGGCGCCGGTCCAAAGCCGCCGAACTGTAACCGCACCACGCTGGCGTGACAACAACTCCGTTTGCGACTCCATCGGCATCACGCCGGTTGTGAGTGGCAATTTCACCGTCAGTCCGTCACTGCGCCGAGGGATGCGCTTGACACATTGCGTGCGTACTTTGCCAATACCCCTTTGGTCGCATATGGTTTCGGCGCCTTCCACTTTGCGCGCCGCCTGCGCATTTCCGCCACACTCACTTCAATTTGCAGCGTGCGCTTCACCGCATCGATGGCAATACGATCTCCGTCCCGAAGTAGACCGATCGGTCCCCCGAGAGCGGCTTCAGGGGAGATATGTCCAACCACGAAACCGTGGCTGCCTCCTGAGAATCTGCCATCGGTGATGAGCGCGACCTTGTCGCCCAGTCCACGCCCCATGATGGCGCCCGTGGGGCTCAACATTTCGCGCATGCCGGGTCCACCGCGCGGCCCTTCATAGCGAATGACGACAACGTCGCCCGGCTTCACCTTACCCGCGAGGATGGCGGCGGTGGCCCGCTCTTCTCCGTCGAACACGCGCGCGTTGCCCGTGAACCGCAGTCCTTCCTTGCCGGAAATCTTGGCGACCGCCCCTTCCGGAGCGAGGTTGCCGTACATCACCACCAGGTGACTGTCCTTCTTGATCGGCTCATCGAGCGAACGAATGATGTCCTGCCCCGAAGGATAGTCGGCGACGTCGCGCAGATTTTCCGCGAGCGTCCGTCCGGTCACCGTGAGGCAGTTACCGTGCAGCATTCCTGCGTCTAACAATCTTTTCATCAGGGGCTGAATTCCGCCGATGGCGATGAGCTCCGACATTAAATAACGGCCGCTGGGACGCACGTCAGCGAGCAACGGCACTCGTTTGCCGATCCGCGTGAAGTCCTGTAGTCCGAGTCTGACCTTGGCCGCATACGCGATCGCCAGCAGGTGCAGCACGGCGTTGGTGCTGCCACCGAGAGCAATAGTCACGGTGATGGCGTTCTCGAATGCCTTCTTGGTGAGGATATCGCTCGGCTTGATGCCGGCTTTGACGAGTTCGACGACGGCAGCCCCCGCGCGGCGGCAGTCGTCACGTTTCGCGTCGCCGACAGCTTCCTGGGCCGAGCTGTTAGGTAACGAAAGCCCGAGAGCTTCGATGGCCGAGGCCATGGTGTTGGCGGTGTACATGCCACCACAGCTGCCAGGTCCGGGAATCGCGGTGCGCTCGACGTCGAGCAGCTCGGCATCGGAAACGCGCCCGGCAGCGTGCCCGCCGACGGCTTCGAATACTGCGACGATGTCGCGGCGCTTGGCGCCCGGTTTGATGGTGCCGCCATAGACGAACACCGCGGGACGGTTGAGCCGCGCAATCGCCATCGCGCAGCCCGGCATGTTCTTGTCGCAGCCGCCGATGGCAACGAACCCGTCGAAGCCTTCCGCGCCGACCACGGTCTCGATCGAATCGGCGATCACTTCCCGCGAGACGAGCGAGTAGCGCATTCCCGGGGACCCCATGGAGATGCCGTCCGACACCGTGATCGTGTTGAACAGGACCGCCTTGCCGCCAGCCGCGTCGGCGCCCGCCATCGCCTCGGTGGCGAGCTCGTTGATATGCATGTTGCAGGGCGTGAGACTCGCCCAGGTCGAGGCCACACCGATTTGCGGCTTCTCGAAATCGGCGTCCTGGAATCCGACCGCGCGCAACATCGCGCGCGAGGGGGACTGTTTGGCGCCATCCACCACCAGCCGCGAATACTTCCTCTGGTCAACCGTCCGGTCCTTTCTGCTCTTCATCCCATTGTCCCTCTGACTAACTAGCGGCACGCATCACGCGCCGCATGTGCGAAAACCCCATGGCGCCCACCGTCACGAATATGAGCGGCAGCACCAGCGAATAGATACCCGATCCCGGCCGCAACGACTCGAGCCATTGATAGATCAGTATTCCGGCCGGAGGCCCGATGGCGCCGCGGACGCCGGTGAGCGTCACGTGCACACCCATGTAGTGCTGCGCGCGGCCGACTGAAGCGAAGTCATTGTGCCCGAGATTCCAGCCGAGGTTGGAGCCGGCGTAAGCCGCGCCGAGCAGCAATGCGCCGAGCCATAGCAACGGCACCCAGCCGAGCCATGTAGCGAACGTGAGTGTCGCCACCGCGAGCACCAGCGACCACCCCTGCCGCGCACGGTACTCGACGATGTGTCCCCGGTCGAACATGCGCGCCCAGAACGGGACGAAAATCGGCAATGTGCCAAGAGGCACGACCGACAGCAGAGCGATCTGCAGGCCCGGAGCGAGGTGAAGGTGCTCGCTGAAGATCACCACCAGCTGCGAAGTGAGCATCAGGTTGCCGCCGCCATAGATGCCCATCCAGAACATGTACTCGCGAAAGTGCGGATCCTTGCGCAGGATTTCGAGCAGCATTCGCAGGCTGAAAGGTTCGGCGCGGCTCACCGCCGCGTTCTCCTCCGCCAGCAATGCGAATTCGCGACGTACGCGGGCCGCGCGATACAACCAGGCTGCCAGCAGGCCGGCGCCGGCGCCGGCGCCGAACAACCAGCGCGAATCCATGAATTGCCTATCAAGCGTCCAGGCCGCCATGGCGGCGGCCGCCGCTACCGCCAGCGAGCTCACGATGACGATACGCCCCGTGTAGCGGCCAATGGATGCACGTGGGTAGTTTGCGCTCCACACCGCCGCCCGCACTGTGAGGATGCCGGTCCAGACCACGCGGGCGATGAGCACGGAGGCAACCGCGAACGCCAGTCCGGCAAGCGCGCGCGGCGCCAGCCCTAACAAGCCGACGAGGATTGCGAAGCCGGCCTGCAGACCCACCATGAGCCCGATGCGCGAGCGGCCGTGCGCGAGGTTGGCCCATACGAAGCTCACGACGTTGGAAAGCGCCGGGGCGCCGCTCACGAATGCCACGGCCAGATTCACGATCCACGGATCGGCGGCGTGTGCGAAAGTCTTTTTGATGAGCACCGCGGCGGTAGCGCCTTCCACGAGGCCGAGCGTCAGGCCTAACAAGGCCCAGGGCGCGATCTCGCGCCGGAACGCTGCCTCCGCGGTCAGCGACTCCGCCGGCCTGCCCCGGTCGCCCATCAACCCTCCCTCAACCAAAGCGCTGCCGGATCAACCGGTAGAGCGCTCGAACGGTGTGGGGATCTGCTCCTAGCGGCCTGCCCGGCCGTTCTTTCGGATTCCAGGCGTACACGTCACCGTGCAGCCAGTTGCGCGTGCGCGTGACGAAGCGTTTCAGGAATAGCGCACCAATGATCGAGCCGGCGAACTGCGTACTCGACACATTATTAAGGTCGGCGATGCGGCTGGCGAGGTCTTCCTCGTAGCCCGGCCACAGCGGCATCGTCCACATGGGGTCCGCCTCGCGCTCACCCACTTGCCGCAGCTGCTCGGCCAGTTCCGGCGGCGTCGAAGAGATAGCGGGAAGCTCCGGCCCCAGCGCCACCCGCGCCGCTCCCGTGAGGGTCGCCAGATCGACTAACAAGGAAGGCTGTTCGCGATCTGCTTCGGCGAGCGCATCCGCGAGCACCAGCCTTCCTTCGGCATCGGTGTTGCCGATCTCCACGGTCAGGCCCTGACGCGAGCGCAGCACGTCACCCGGACGGAACGAGCGACCCGAGACCGAATTCTCGACCGCGGGAATCAGCAGTCGCAGCTGCACAGGGGCATCGGCTCCCATGAGCATGCGCGCCAGCGCGAGCACCAGTGCCGCGCCGCCCATGTCCTTCTTCATGAGCAGCATGCCACTCGAGGGCTTGATGTCGAGGCCGCCAGTGTCGAAACACACGCCCTTGCCCACCAATGTGACGAGTGGATTGCTCCGCTTGCCCCACCGCATGTCGATGAGTCGCGGCTCACGCGCGCTGCCTTTGCCCACCTCATAAATGAGTGGATAGTTCTGCCGCAGCAGATCCTCGCCGACGATGATCCGGCATTCGGCTTCGTGCTGCATTGCGAGACGTTGCACGGCTTCGCCGAGCTCGGCTGGCCCCAGGTCGTTGGCCGGCGTGTTGATGAGGTCGCGGGCTTCCCCGAGCGCCTCGCTCGCGAGGCGTACGTATTCGAGATCGGTTCCGGCCGGGGCGACGAGCGCAGGTACTTCGGTGGCGGTCTTGCGATAACGCGTGAAGCGATATGAGCCGTATTCCCACCCGAGCGTCAGCTGCGTTGCGCCAACCACGCTGAACGTTCCGGCGAACCGATACCGCCCCGGGGGTAAGCGATCTGGCAAACCGGCCGATACCCAGAGCGTGGGCTCACTCAGGTCGGCGACGGCTCCAAGCCCCAGCGCGGCTCCCGCGATGCCATCGCCGGTGGCGGTGGGAACGATGAGAATCTTCTGCTTCTCGGCGGAAAATCCCTGTGCCTTCGCCCAGGAACGCACCGCCGGCGTCTGCATCTCCAACCAGGGCGCAAGCCCCTGTTCGCTGACCAGCCAGACGGGCCGCGCGCCCGAGCTTTCTGTTTCGCTGAGGAGGTGGGAGCTCACGGAAAAAGTTTAAGCCAAATACAACAAACAACGGGGTCAAACATGTTGATTCACCGTGCTCCGCGGCACGCTTCTTGATTGACAAGGGCGGAACACCTGTGGTGCTATCGCGCGCATTGTATGCAGGCCCAGACCTCGAAGTTCGACGTAGTTTTGGAGAGCGCGGCAAACGCGTTCGGCGACGTCGTACGTCTTCCCCTCCCGCTGCTCCTTATTGGGAACAGCCGGTGCGGGACGCCTGCTTGACGCGCTAAAACACGGACAAGCAAACACCTAAAAAACCCCGCACCGGCCCCAAAGCCGATGCGGGGTTTTTCTTATGATCGTTGTGAAAGATACATGGAGCTGACAATGACGAAGTTGTACTCGGGCAAAGACGTAGACAAGAAGGCGCTCAAGAAAGCCCGGATCGCCATCCTGGGCTACGGCAGCCAGGGACGCGCGCACGCGCTCAACCTCAAGGACAGCGGTCACGACGTGGTCGTGGGCGTGCGCAAGAATGGCGCCAGCTGGAAGAAGGCCAAGAAGGACGGCCTGAAAGTCGCCGAGCCCGCCGATGCCGCCAAGGATGCCGATCTCGTCGCCATGCTGGTTCCGGACCTCGCGCAGCGAGACCTCTACTACGCGGTCGAAGGCTCGCTCAAGAAGGGCACCACGCTGCTCTTCGCGCATGGATTCAACATCCACTTCAAGCAGATCAAGCCGCGCAAGGATCTGGATGTGTCGCTGATCGCGCCCAAGGGGCCCGGCGATCTCGTGCGCCGCCAGTACCAGCAGGGGCGCGGCGTCCCGTCGCTGATCGCGGTGTACCAGGATGCCACTGGCAACGCCTTCGCCAAGGCGCTGGCCTACGGTCACGGCATCGGCGGCACGCGCGGCGGCGTCCTCGAGACCACGTTCGCGGAAGAGACTGAGACGGATCTGTTCGGCGAGCAGGCCGTGCTCTGCGGCGGTACCAGCGATCTGGTACTCAAGGGGTTCGAAACGCTGGTGGAAGCCGGCTATCAACCCGAGGTTGCTTACTACGAGTGCCTGCACGAGCTGAAGCTCATCGTCGACCTGCTGCACGAAGGCGGTCTCACGAAGATGCACAAGTTCATCTCCGACACCGCCAAGTACGGTGACCTGACGCGCGGCCCGCGCATCGTCAACGACAAGACGAAGAAAGAAATGAACAAGATCCTCAAGGAAATCCAGAAAGGCAAATTCGCCAAGCAGTGGATCGAGGAGAACGCCAGCGGCCGCAAGAACTACAACGCGCTCATGCAGGCCGATCTCGATCACCAGCTCGAGAAGGTCGGCGCGCAGCTGCGCGCCCGCATGCCGTGGCTGGAACAAGGTCGCGGCTGACAAACCAGTCGCAACAAGCGCGAGGTAAACCCCATGTCCCATCGTGAACGAGTGATGATCTTCGACACGACGCTGCGTGACGGCGAGCAATCGCCCGGATGCAGCATGGCGCAGCCCGAGAAGCTTCGGGTGGCACGCGCGCTTGCGGATCTGGGGGTGGACGTCATCGAAGCGGGTTTTCCCGCCGCCTCGCGCGGCGACTGGGAAAGCGTGAATGCGGTGGCGCGCGAGGTGCAGGGACCGATCATCTGCGGGCTCGCGCGCTGCCATCGCGACGACATCGAGCTCGTGGCGAAGGCGGTCGAACCGGCAGCGAAAAAACGTATCCACGTGTTTCTCGCCACCAGCGCCATCCATCGTCAGTTCAAACTGAACATGGCGCAGGAAGAGATCATCAAGATGGCCGTCGAGGGCGTGAAGATCGCGCGCGACCTCGCCGAGGACGTCGAGTTCTCTCCCGAAGATGCGTCGCGCACCGAGCTCGACTTTCTCACGCAGGTCGTCGAAGCGGTCATCGATGCCGGAGCGACCACGGTGAACATCCCGGACACCGTGGGTTACACCGTGCCCGATGAATTCGCCGAGCTCTTTCGTTACCTGCGCAAGAACGTGCGCGGCATCGACAAGATCCGCCTGTCGGTGCATTGCCACGACGATCTCGGCATGGCGGTGGCCAACAGTCTCACCGCCGTGGTCGCGGGCGCGCGGCAGATCGAGTGTACGGTCAACGGCATCGGCGAGCGCGCCGGCAACTGCTCACTCGAAGAAGTCGTCATGGCGCTGAAAACGCGCGATGCCTTCTTCAATCTCGACACGGGAATCGACACGACGCGGTTGTATCCGACCTCACGCATGCTGGCGAACATCGTCGGCGTGCCGATTCCGCGCAACAAGGCAATCGTCGGCGAGAATGCGTTCGCGCACGAGTCGGGCATTCACCAGCACGGCATGCTCAAGCATCACTCGACCTACGAAATCATGCGTCCGCAGGACGTGGGCCTTTCGCGCTCATCGCTCGTGCTCGGCAAACACAGTGGCCGGCACGCGCTGCGCGACCGGATCAAGGAGTTGGGTTTCGAGCTCGACGATGTCGAGTTCGCGCGCGTGTTCGAAGAATTCAAGGCGCTCGCCGACAAGAAGAAGGAGCTCTATGACGGCGACATCGAAGCGCTGGTGCTGCAAGCAGAACACAGCGCCACCGGGCCCTGGTCACTCCTCAATCTGCGGACCGTCTCGGACGGCGCCAAAGCCGCTGAAGCCACCGTTCGCCTGCGCAACAGCGATGGCCGCGAGCTCGAGGTGAGCGCAACCGGCGATGGCCCGGTGGACGCGGCCTTGAAAGCCATCGAAAGCGCCACCGGCGTCACGGTCGTACTGCGCAAATTCGAAGTGCGCAGCGTCTCGGCGGGTGAGGACGCGCAGGGCGAAGCGCTGGTGTACGTGGAGTACAATCAACGCACTTATCGTGGCTCGAGTGTCAGCACCAACATCGTCGAGTCCGCCACCCAGGCCTTCCTCGAAGTCATCAACCGCATCGAGCTGGCACAGGCGACGCGCGAGCGCACGCGCGAAGAGCGCGCCGGCGCCGCGCGCGTCGTTCAGGCCGTGGTCTAGAGGTTTACGGAGTTCTTGTCATGCCCATACCCGCAACGAAATACATCTGGTTCAACGGCAAGCTGGTCCCTTGGGAAAAGGCGACGGTGCACGTGCTCACGCACGCCCTGCACTATGGTTCGTCGGTGTTCGAAGGCGTGCGCGCCTACGAGACACCGCGCGGCCCCGCCATCTTCCGGCTGAAGGATCACACGCACCGGTTGTTCGACTCCGCGAAGATCTACCGCATCAACATTCCGTACACCGAAGAGCAGCTCAATCACGCCTGCCGCGAGGTCATCTCGCAGAATGGGTTGGCCCGTGGCGCGTACCTGCGCCCGGTTGCGTTTCGCGGGTACGGCGAGGCCGGCGTCGTGCCGAAAATCGACCCGCCCATCGAGGTTGCGATCGCCGGTTGGGAATGGGGCAAGTACCTCGGCGCCGCCGAAGACGAAGGCGTCGATGTGTGCGTGTCCTCCTGGCAACGCGTGGCGCCTAACACGATTCCGGCGATGGCCAAGGCCGGCGGCAACTATCTGTCGAGCCAGCTCATCGGTCTCGAAGCGAAGCGTCTGGGGTTCGTCGAAGGCATCGGCCTCTCCTCCGACGGCACTGTGAGCGAAGGCGCCGGTGAAAACCTGTTCATCGTCAAGGATGGCGTGCTGTACACGCCCGGCCTCGCGCATTCGCTGCTCGGCGGCCTCACGCGGCACACCGTCATCACACTCGCGAAAGAGTTCGGCATCGAGGTACGCGAGATGGCCGTGCCGCGCGAGTTGCTGTACATCGCCGACGAACTGTTCTTCACCGGCACCGCAACCGAAGTCGCGCCCATTCGCTCCGTCGACGCGATCCAGATCGGCAATGGCAAGCGCGGCCCGATCACGGCGAAGTTGCAACAGGCCTACTTCGCGCTCGTGCAAGGCAAGGCGGACGACAAACACGGGTGGCTAGACTACGTCGACATGAACGCCCCGCGGGCCGCCGTCGTTGGGTAAGCGCCGGCCGCGACGTCAATTAGTTAGGAGACAGGCTCCATTTTCGCCCTGCGGAAATGGTGCCTGTCCCCATTCTCCGGAACCTGAATGAGCACGCTGCCAAAGACCATGTTCGAAAAAGTCTGGGACGACCACGTGGTGGTGCCCGAGACTGCCGATACACCCGCCGTCCTGTTCATCGACCTGCACCTGACGCACGAGGTCACCACGCCGCAGGCCTACACAGAACTGCGCAGTCGCGGCCTCAAATTGCGACGGCCCGATCTCACGCTCGCGACCATGGATCACTCCACTCCCACGCGCACCGAACAGGTGTTCGGCGGCGTACCCATCGCGGTGGACTCGGCGGCGAAGCAGGTCAGGCAACTCGAGATCAATACGCAGGAGTTCGGCGTCGAGCTGTTCAACCTCAAGGACAGTCGCCGCGGCATCGTGCACATCATCGGACCCGAGCTTGGGCTCACCCAGCCCGGGAAAACCATCGTTTGCGGCGACAGTCACACCTCAACCCACGGAGCGTTCGGCGCCCTCGCCTTCGGCATCGGCACCACCGAGGTCGGACACGTGCTGGCGACGCAATGCCTGCTGCAACGCCGGCCCAAGACCTTTGCCATCAACGTGCGCAACGAGCTGCCGCGCGGCGTCACCGCGAAAGACTTGATCCTCACCGTCATCGGCAAGATCGGCATGTCGGGCGGAACGGGTTATGTGCTCGAGTACCGTGGCCCGGCCATCGAAGCGCTGTCGATGGATGAGCGCATGACCATCTGCAACATGTCCATCGAAGCGGGCGCACGAGCCGGCATGATCGCGCCAGACGCCACCACCTTCGAATACCTGGAGCAAACCCCGCGCGCACCCAAGGGTGCCGAGTGGGAAGCCGCGGTGGCGCGTTGGAGCAAGCTCCCCACCGACGCGGGTGCCACGTTCGATCGCTCGATCGACATCGACGCCTCGGCGCTGGTGCCCATGGTCACGTACGGAACCCATCCGGGAATGGTGGCGCCCATCACGGGGTCCGTGCCCACTCACGGCGACGCCGTCTTCGAGAAGGCACTCACGTACATGGGTCTCAAGGCCGGCGAGCTCATCACCAATGTTCCGGTGAACAACGTGTTCGTCGGCAGCTGCACCAACGGCCGTCTTTCGGACCTGCGCAACGCCGCGCGCGTCCTGCGCGGCCACAAGCTGGCGCAAGGCGTGAAGATGCTGGTCGTTCCCGGTTCACAGTCCGTCAAGCGCGCTGCCGAGGCCGAGGGGCTCGACCAGGTGTTCCTGGCTGCCGGTGCCGAGTGGCGCGAGAGCGGTTGTTCGATGTGCCTCGGCATGAACGGCGACGTGGTGCCCGCCGGGCACTATTCCATCAGCACCAGCAATCGCAACTTCGAGGGACGCCAGGGCGTGGGTGCTCGCACCCTGCTCGCCAGTCCCGAAACCGCGGCCGCTTCGGCCATCCGCGGGCGAGTGACCGATCCGCGGGAATTTCCGAACTAACAAACATGCCTGGCGTAAAACAGATTCGCTCCCGAACCGTTGCCTTACCCGCGACCAACATCGACACCGACCAGATCATCCCGGCGAGGTTTCTCACCTCGACTTCGAAAGCCGGTTTCGGCAAACACCTGTTCGCCGACTGGCGCTATGACGCTGCCGGCAACCCGAAGGCCGACTTCATCTTGAATCGACCGGAGGCCAGGGGCGCGGCGATCCTGGTGGCCGGTCGCAACATCGGCTGTGGCTCTTCGCGCGAGCATGCACCCTGGGCATTGATGGATTTCGGCTTCCAGGCCGTCATCAGCACCGAGTTTGCCGACATCTTCCGCACCAACTGCCTCAAGAACAGCCTGCTCCCGGTGGTCGTCGATGACGGAACCCACGCCTGGTTGCTGGCAAATGCCGGCGCGGAGGTTTCGATCGATGTCGAGGACACCACGCTGACGCTGTCCGACGGCACGGTGGTGAAGTTTCCGCTCGAAGGTTTCTCACGTTACTGCCTGCTGAACGGAATCGATGAGCTCGGCTTCCTGCTGGCGCAGAACGAGGCCATCTCAGCGTACGAACAGGCGCACCGATGAAGGCCAGGAAGTGAAAGCAAAAATCGCAGTCATCCCCGGCGATGGCATTGGCCCCGAAGTCGTCGCTGAAGGGGTGCGCGTCCTCGAACAGATCGGCAAGCGCTTCGGCCACGAATTCCAGCTCGACGAAGCGCCCTTTGGCGGCATTGCCATCGATCTCGCCGGCGATCCCCTGCCGCAACCCACGCTCGAACTGTGTCTTGCCGCGGATGCCGTGTTGTTAGGTGCCATCGGTGGACCGAAATGGGCGCCATCCGCCGCCATTCGGCCCGAGCAGGGCCTGTTGCGTCTGCGTCGCGAGCTCGGCGTATACGCCAATCTGCGGCCCATCAAGCTGCACCCTGCGCTGCGCGATGCGTCGGTGCTCAAGCCCGAGATTCTCGACGGCGTCGACCTGGTGTTCGTGCGCGAGCTCACCGGCGGCATCTATTTCGGCGCCAAGACACGCACGCCGACGCTGGCCACCGATCTGTGCAGCTATTCCGCCAGTGAAATCGAGCGCATCACGCGGGTCGCGGGCCGGCTGGCAATGCAGCGCCGCAAGAAGATCGTCTCCATCGATAAATCCAACGTGCTCGAAACCTCGCGCCTGTGGCGCGAGATCGCCTCGCACGTCGTTCACTCCGAATTTCCCGAGGTCGAACTCGAACACATGCTGGTCGATTCCGCCGCCATGCACCTGCTCAAGCGTCCCCGTGACTTCGACGTCATGCTCACCGAGAACATGTTCGGGGACATCCTGACCGACGAAGGCGCCATGCTGGCAAGCTCGCTCGGCGTGCTCCCGTCCGCATCGATCGGCGATGGCAGGCGTGGACTGTACGAACCGATTCACGGCTCTGCTCCCGACATCGCCGGCAAGGGCATTGCCAATCCCATCGGCACCATCCTGAGTGTCGCGTTGCTGCTGCGTCACTCGCTCGGCCTCGAGCGCGAAGCCGCGACCGTCGAACAGGCGGTCGATCGTTGTATCGCCAATGGCGCGCGGACGGCCGACATCGCCGAGCACGGCCGGCCGGCAATGTCGACTCGGCGCATGGGCGACGCGGTGGTCACCTCGCTCTCCTAGTCGATCTTGGCGCCGACGGAATTCGCGCAGTCGCGCTGCGTCGTCGGGCTCACCGGACACGCCCTGTGTTTCGGCGGCCATCGCCGGGAAAACGCTGCTCAGACGTATGCCGAGGATGGCGGAGATCGCCAATGCCGCCGTGCTCATGGCATCTGATCACGCCAGCGCAGTTACCGCGGCAGTCACCAATGCCACCTGCGGCGAGCTCGCGGACTGAGCCTGGACGAATCGCGCATTGAAGCGGAGCGATACCACTGCGTCGTGTATCAAACGTTGGGTTGGTGATCGCGGCGAGCGGTTGTGCCGTGATCTTTTGATGAGTTGGGCCCGGGGCATTCTCTCCCTGGCACTTTCAGACTATAGCCCTCCCCGGGGCTTGCGGTAAGCCCCCGGTCGTGTCCCAGCATCGCCGGCCTTCGTCAGAGCTGTCAGAAACGAGGTCAACAAATGCATACGGCGAAACATGCGGTGGTGATTGTCGGAGGAGGTCCTACAGGACTGATGCTCGCGGGTGAGCTGGCGTTGTCGGGCATCGACGTTGCCATTGTCGAGCGGCGCGCCAGTCAGGACCTCGCCGGCTCGCGCGCGGGTGGCTTGCACTCTCGCACCATAGAAGTTCTCGATCAGCGCGGAATCGCGGAACGCTTCCTCTCGCAGGGCCAGAAGATGCAGGTCGCACACTTCCACATCCCGTTGGACATCAGCGACTTTCCCACGCGGCATAACTATGGGCTCGCGCTGTTTCAGAACCACATCGAGCGCATCCTGGCCGAATGGGTCGGGGAGTTGAAGGTTCCTATCTATCGGGGACGAGAAGTGGCTGGATTTGCGCAGGACGACACTGGCGCCGACGTCGCGCTCTCAGACGGCTCGTCGCTGCGCGCGGACTATCTTGTCGGCTGCGATGGCGGCCGCAGTTTGATTCGCAAGCAAGCTGGCATCGAGTTCCCTGGCTGGGAGCCCTCGATGAGCTGGCTAATCGCCGAAGCCAGTACCGCCTCCGAGCCGAAGTGGGGAATGCATCAGGACGCCGCCGGCATTCATGGAATCGGCAAGGCAGACAGCGGGGCTGCGCGGATCGTGCTGACCGAACAGCAGGTCCACACCGACAGCGAACCCACGCTGCGCGATATCAGCGCGGCGCTGGTCGCCGTCTATGGGACCGACTACGGAATCCACAGTCCCACCTGGATTTCGCGCTTCACCGACATGACGCGTCAGGCCGCCGCCTATCGCGACCGACGCGTGCTGCTCGCTGGCGACGCCGCACACGTGCATCCACCGGTAGGTGGACAGGGATTGAACATCGGGGTGCAGGATGCGGTGAATCTCGGATGGAAGTTGGCCCAGGTGCTCAAGGGCACATCAACCGAAAGCCTGCTCGATACCTATCACGCCGAGCGCCATCCGGTAGGCGCCCGTGTGTTGCGCAACACGATGGCGCAGATTGCGCTTCGTCGGATGGACGAGCGGTCCAAGGCGTTGGGCGAGATCGCTGCCGAGCTGCTCAGGATGGACGAGCCGCGCAAACGATTCGGCGCGGAGATGTCACAGCTTGGAATCATGTACAACCTCGGCGAGGGGCATCCGTTGCTGGGGCGTCGCATGCCCGATCTGGAGCTAGTCACTGGCAAAGGTGCGCTGCGCGTCTTCACGCTGTTGCACGATGCGCGACCGGTGCTTCTCAATCTCGGCGAACCCGGAAGCATCGACATCACACCATGGGCGAATCGGGTTCAGCTAGTCGACGCCAGATACACGGGTACGTGGGAGCTTCCGGCGATCGGTGCGGTCGCGGCTCCCGCCGCCGTGTTGATTCGGCCCGACGGATACGTGGCGTGGGTGGGGGACTCGACAAAGACCGGATTCACCGACGCGCTAACTACCTGGTTCGGACCGCCTAGCCCAGAGCCTTGATGCCGTTCTGCAGATCCCGCAGCAGGTCTTCGGTGGATTCGATGCCGATGGACAGACGCAACAGTCCATCGACCAGCCCGGCGGCGGCGCGCGCTTCCGGCGCCATGGCGGCGTGAGTCATGGTGGCCGGATGCGCGACGAGGCTTTCGACGCCGCCTAACGACTCGGCCAGGGAAAACAGTTCGAGGGCTTCCGAGAAACGCTGGGCACCCCCGACTCCGCCCTGCACTTCCAGCGTGACAATGGCGCCGAAGCCGGACTGCTGGCGCTTGGCGATGTCATGTCCGGGATGCGAGGCGAGGCCTGGATAGTAAACGCGCTTCACGGAGGGTTGCTTGGCGAGGAATTCCGCCACGACCTGGGCGTTCTTGCCGTGCTCGCGCAGCCGCACACCCAGGGTGCGCAACCCGCGCAGCGTGAGGTAGCTGTCGAAGGCGGAGCCTGTCAGGCCCAGGCAGTTTCCCCACCAGCCTAACTGCTCGGCTACCTCTTTCGTCGCGCCAATCGCCGCGCCGCCGACCACGTCGCTGTGGCCGTTGATGTACTTGGTGGTCGAATGCACCACTATGTCCGCGCCGAGCGCGATGGGCTGCTGCCAGCCGGGTGACAGGAAAGTGTTGTCGGCCACGACCAGTGCGCCCACCGCATGCGCGCGCTTCGCGATGTCGGCGATATCCGTGATGCGCAGCAAAGGATTGCTGGGGTTCTCGATCCACACCAGCGCCGCCGGCTTCGACAGGGCCGCGGATACCGCCGCTGGATCGCCGAAGTCGACGAACTCCACCGCGAGCTCACCGCGTTGCTTCCAGGCGGTGAACAGCCGGAACGTTCCGCCATAGCAGTCGTGCGGCGCGATGACGCGTGCGCCCACCGGCAGCAGATGTCCCACCAGCGTGATAGCGCCCATGCCCGATGCCGTGATGACGGCTCCGGCTCCGCCCTCCAGGTCCGCGAGCGCGTCGCCTAACAAGTCGCGTGTCGGATTGCCCGAGCGGCTGTAATCGTATTTACGCTTGTCACCGAAGCCACGAAATGCATAGGTGGATGACAAGTGCAGCGGCGGCACCACCGCGCCAGTCACATCGCAGCTTTCGAGGCCCGCGCGCACGGCACGGGTGTCAGGGGTCAACGAAGTGGTCACTGTGTGATTCCTGGGTCGTTCAATACGTTGGCGAAGATCGGCGCCAGGCGCCGGTTCTCCTTGAGAAATGCGTCGTGTCCGTACACCGAGGAGATTTCGTGGAGCTCGGCATTCGGCAGGCGCGCGACCATGGCGCGCACGTCACCGAGCGGAACCAGCTGATCTTCACGCACGGCGATGGCGGTGACCGGCGCGAAGATGCGCCCGGCGTCGACGCGGTGCAGATCGATGGACTCGGACAAACACACGAACGAAGCCGGACGGTAACGCTGCGCATACTCGGCACCACGGGCGAATAGGTACTCCTCGACCGGCAGCACGAAGATGTCATCGGCATTGCGCCGCGCGGCGCCGGCGAAGCGCGCCGCGAATTCCTCGGGACTGCGATACGTGGCCATGGCCAGCGCGCGCGCCAGCTCCAGCCCCTGCGCCGGATTACCAGTCTCGATCGCGAACTTGACGATCCGTCGTTGCACCACGCGCCACGCCGAGGCCATCGGATGCGCACGATCGGCGGCGCTGATGACGATCAGGCGCGCGACGCGGTCTGGATAACGTTCACCGAAGGCGAGCGCCACCATGCCGCCGTACGAGGCACCGGCAATGGCGCGCAGCGAGGCGATACCGAGGTGGTTGATGAGGCGTAACAGTAGTTCGGCCTGGTCGTAGGCCGACACGGTGGGAAATGCCGCGCCGTCGCGCGGCCCGGTGGAATCGGCGCTGGCGCCGAGATAGTCGAAGCTCAGGATGCGGTAGCGCTGGGTATCGAGCGCCAGTCCAGGTCCAACGACTTCGTGCCACCAGCCCCCGCGCGCCTCGTCCGGAAGCCAGACGCGCCGCGAGGCGGAGATGCCCCCCAGCGCGACCACGACCGGCGCACCGGCGGGACCTGCGAGACGCCACGCGATCGACACCGACTCGAGCACGCCGCCGAAGTGCATTTTGAACTCACCTGGAACAGCGAGCACGCCCTCGCGCACCTGCGTGCCGATGACGGTGCCGGATGAAGGGTCGTTGCGGGAAACTGGTTTGTTCTCATTGCTCATCGATTGCTCCACCAAAGCCGTACTCAGCGGGGCACTCGAGAGCAGCCGTGCGGACTTGCACGGCGCCTCCACCCCGGTGCGGGGTGAGAGGTTTGCTCATCTGCCGGAGCTGCCTTGAGGGCGGCTCCGCAGGAGTTGGCACCTTTCCGTGTTTGCGGCGGTTGCCCCGGCGTCTTTGGGCCCAATCCCTCAGCCGGTCTCGATGAGTGCGCGAATTCTAAGAGGCAGTTCCGCCGCGCACAAGTGCTTCGGCTTGCTTTTCCGCGGTCTGACGGGTCTAATGCGCCACCGTATTAACGCGTTAGTACATTAATTCGATGAAACAGCACCGGAATGTGACGGCCCGCCAGGAAGCGCTCTCGGAGCGCAGCTTGTTCGCCGCCGTGCTGACGCTCAAGACCGTGGACGAATGCCGCGCCTTCTTTCGCGACCTGTGCACACCGGCGGAGCTGCAGGCCATCGCCGATCGCTGGGCGGTGGTCGACTGGCTGCAGAAAGGCGTCCCCTACCGCGAGATCCACCGCCTCACCGGCGTCAGCGTCACCACCATCGGGCGTGTCGCGCGCTGTCTCGCCGATGGCAACGGCGGCTATTCACTGGCGGTCAATCGCCTGCAGCGCCACGCCTGACACCCCTTCGTTCGAGCGCCCGCTCGAATCCGCGCAAGTCTTCCACGGCCAACCATGACACCCATCGACAAAGATCAACGCCTCAAGCTCGCAGTTCAGAAATCCGGGCGGCTCACCGATCCATCGCTCGAGCTGCTCAAGAGTTGCGGTCTCAAGCTATCGCGTGGCCGCGATCAGCTCATGGGTTTCGGCGAGAACATGCCACTCGATGTGCTGTTCGTGCGTGACGACGACATCCCCGATCTCGTCCAGGAAGACGTCTGCGACCTCGGGCTGGTCGGACGCAATGTGCTCGAGGAAAAGCGGCTCGAGCTCGTGTCGCGCGGCCACGCCGCCACGTTCACCGAGCTGCGCACGCTCGACTATGGCCGCTGCCGGCTGTCGCTGGCGATTCCGGAAGGCTTCACTTACGAAGGTCCGCGCTCGCTGGAAGGCAAACGCATTGCCACCACCTATCCTTTTACGCTGGAGCGCTACCTGCGCGAGCGCAGCGTCACGGCTGACATCGTCACCTTGTCGGGAGCGGTGGAAATCGCGCCGCGGCTGGGTCGCGCCGATCTCATCTGCGATCTCGTCTCCACGGGCTCCACGCTTTCGGCCAATCACTTGCGTGAAGTGGAGACCGTCCTCGAAAGCCAGGCGTTGCTCATCCGCACGCCGGTGGCGTTGCCAGCCGTGAAGCAGGAATGGGTCGAGCGCCTGCTGTTGCGTATCGACGGTGTGCAACAGGTGCGCGAGAGCAAGTACATCATGCTGCACGCGCCGCGTTCGGCGTTGCCGGAAATCCGCCGGCTCTTACCCGGCAGCGAGTCGCCCACCATCATCCCGCTCGAAGGATCCAACAACCTGGTCGCGATTCACGCGGTATGCCGTGAAAACGTATTCTGGGAAACCCTGGAGAGCCTGAAGAAAGCCGGTGCCAGCTCGCTGCTCGTGCTCCCGGTCGAAAAAATGCTGGTCTGAGCGCATGAAACTCATCGACTGGAATGTTTCATCACCGGAGGCGCGACGCGCGGCGCTGTCGCGCCCCGCTGAAGGCAGCCGCGATGCAGTCGTCCGTCAGGTCGCAGCCATCATTTCCGCCGTGCGTGCCGAGGGCGATGCCGCCGTGCGCCGCTTCACCCAGCAGTTCGGTGGCGACGCTACCGGCGATCTGCGCGTGAGCCCCGCGGAGTTTCGCGACGCACGTTCTGCGTTGCTTCCCGGGCAGATCGCCGCGCTCGAGAGAGCCGTAGCCAACGTCGCGAAATTTCACGAAGCGCAGATTTCGGGTCCGCTGTCGCTCGAAACCATGCCCGGAGTTCTCTGCGAGCGCATCACGCGGCCCATCGATAGCGTCGGTATGTACGTGCCCGCGGGCGTCGCACCCCTGCCCTCCACCGCCATCATGCTCGCGATTCCGGCGCGCATCGCCGGCTGCAGGGCGCGCGCCATCGCCAGCTCTCCTGGCCCCGACGGCAGACTGCACGCGGCCGTGCTGGTGGCCGCGGAATTGTGCGGCGTGGACACGGTTTACAAGATGGGTGGCGCCCAGGCGATCGCCGCTCTTGCGTTCGGCACGGAAAGCGTCCGCAAGGTGGACAAAATCTTTGGACCCGGCAGCGCCTGGGTCACCGCCGCCAAACAAATCGTCGCCGCGGATCCGGCCGGTGCGGCCATCGATTTGCCTGCCGGGCCTTCCGAGGTGCTGATCATCGCCGACGAGTCGGCGAACGCCAAATTCGTCGCCGCGGATCTGCTGGCGCAGGCCGAACACGACACGATCGCGCAAGTGGTGCTGGTCACGACCTCGAAAGATCTCGGCGTGCAGGTCGCCGGTGAAATAGCCGCGCAGACGCAGTCGCTGAGCCGTCGCGACATCGTCGTGCAGTCGATGGCCAACAGCCGGTGCATCGTCGTCACCGACCTTGGCGTGGCCGTTGATGTCTCCAACCAGTACGCGCCCGAGCATTTGATCATCCAGACTCGCGATCCGCGCGCGCTGCTGGCGCAGGTGTCGAGCGCGGGCTCGGTGTTCCTCGGCGAATGGTCACCCGAGTCCATGGGCGACTACTGCTCGGGCACCAACCATGTGCTGCCCACTTATGGTTATGCGCGCAGTTACAGCGGAGTCTCGCTACTCGAGTACCAGAAGCGGATAACCGTGCAGCAACTAACCGCCGAGGGGTTGCGCACTCTCGGTCCGACGGCGATCACGCTGTCGGATATGGAGGGCCTGGACGCGCACGGCAACGCCGTGAAGGTCCGGCTCGACGCATTGGCGGGAGGCCGTTCGTGAGCAACATTCTCGCGCTGGCGCGTCCGGACATCATCGCGCTCAAGGCCTATTCGCATGCCAGTTGGGACCCGGCATTCGATCGCCTGCACGCCAACGAATTGCCGTGGCGCGCCGAAACCGATCGTTCGCAGGCCGGTCTCAATCGCTATCCCGAACCGCACCCGCACGTCCTGGCACAACGCCTCGCCGTTCTCTACGGCGTAACCGAGCGGCAATTGTTGCCCGGCCGGGGAAGTGATGAATCCATCGACCTGCTGGTGCGCGGCTTCTGCCGCGCCGGCGTGGACAATGTCATCATCTGCCCGCCCACCTTCGGCATGTACGCGGTCGCCGCGCGCATCCAGGGCGCAGAGGTGCGCGAAGTGCCGTTGCTGCGCGCAGAGGGCTTCGCACTCGACACCGCTGGCGTGCTAGCGGCCTGCGATGCCAACACGCGGATCGTCTTCCTCTGCAGTCCTAACAACCCAACCGGCAATGCCATGGCGTCCGCGGCCATCGAGCAACTGCTGCTCGCGCTCACGGATCGCGCACTCCTCGTGGTAGACGAGGCCTACATAGAGTTCTCCGGTGACGCGTCGCTGACCCAGGCGCTCGGCCGTTTCCCCAACCTGGTGGTGCTGCGCACGTTGTCCAAGGCTTATGGACTCGCGGGCGCGCGCGTTGGATCACTGATCGCCGCGCCGGAAATCGTCGCGCTGCTCGCCAAGGTGATTCCGCCCTATTCGATTCCGCAGCTCACCATCGAAGCGGTGCTCGCCACGCTTGGCGACGTCCAGCTCGCGATTCAACGCGAGCGCGTCGGCCAGGTGCGTGCCGAACGCGAGCGGGTGCGCGCCGCTCTTGCGACCTGCAAGCCCGTGCAGAAGATCTGGCCCAGCGTGGCCAACTTTCTGCTCGTGGATGTCGCGGCGCCCGATGCGGTGCTCGCCGCGGCGCGTGCGGCGAAACTGCTGATCCGCGACATGCGCAATGTCGCGCCGTCTTCGTTGCGAATTTCCGTAGGCACACCCGAACAGAACGATCGCTTGATCCGGAGCCTGGCATGAGCAAGATCCGCGTGCTGTTCGTCGACCGCGACGGCACTCTCATCGAGGAGCCACCCGACGAACAGGTCGATTCCATCGACAAGATACGGTTCATGCCCGGCGTATTCGCGGCGATGCGCCAGGCGCAGAGCGCCGGCTTCAAGCTCGTCATGGTCACGAACCAGGACGGCCTCGGCAGTACCAGCTTCCCGCAAGCGGCGTTCGATGTTCCGCACCAATTCATGCTCGATGCGTTCAGCTCACAGGGCGTGGAGTTCGACGCGGTGTTCGTCTGCCCGCATCGCAAGAGTGACGGCTGCGACTGCCGCAAGCCGAAGACCACGCTGGTCGAAGCCTTCGTTCGCGACCAGAACGTCGATCTCGATGCCAGTGCCATGATCGGCGACCGCGAAACCGACCTGGAATTCGCGCGCAATCTCGGCGTGCGCGGGCTGCTGGTCCGTCGCCATGGCGAGGCGGCGGAAACCTGGCCGGCCATCCTGCAAACGCTCACTGAGCGCGTGGCGCGCAACCAGCGTAAGACCAAGGAAACCGACATCGACGTCGCGGTGAATCTCGACGCCACCGCACCGGTCGCGATTTCAACCGGCATCGGCTTTTTCGACCACATGCTCGAACAGATCGCCAAGCATGGCGGTTTCGCGCTCACGCTCAAGTGCGCCGGTGATCTTCAAATCGACGAACACCATACGGTCGAGGACTGTGCGCTCGCCCTCGGCGAAACGCTGCGCATGGCGCTCGGTGACAAGGTCGGCATCGCGCGCTATGGCTTCGTGCTGCCCATGGATGAGGCGCAGGTGCGCGTCGCCATCGATCTGTCGGGACGCGCTTACGGCGTCTTCGAAGGAAAGTTTGCCCGTGAAGCGGTGGGCGGACTGCCGACGGAGCTCGTGCCGCACTTTTTCCGTTCGCTCGCCGAAAGTCTCAAGGCCGCGATTCATGTCACCATCACCGGCGAGAACACGCACCACATGATCGAAGCCTGCTTCAAGGGCGTCGGCCGCGCATTGCGGCAGGCATTCGCGCGCGCAGGCTCCGACCTTCCATCGACGAAAGGAGTCCTGTGAGCGCAGCAGTCGCCATCATCGACAGCGGCGGAGCCAACATCGCCTCGTTGCGCGCCGCGCTCGCGCGTCTCGGCGCTGACTCGGTGGTCACCAGCGACGCGGCGGTCATCCAGCGCGCCGCACGCGTGTTGCTGCCGGGCGTCGGTTCGGCACACAACGCCATGGCTCGGCTGCGCGGCACGGGGCTGGATCGCGTCATTCCCGCGCTGAAGCAACCTTTGTTAGGCATCTGCCTCGGCATGCAGATCCTGTTCGACACGTCCGAAGAAGGTCCCGCCAATGGCCTGGCGGTGATTCCGGGTCAGGTGGTGAAGCTGCAATTCGCGCCGGGATTACCCGTGCCGCACATGGGCTGGAACCAACTCGTGCAGACCAGAACGGATCCGCTACTGGAGGGCGTGAGCCCGCTCGACTACGTGTATTTCGTGCACGGCTACGCCGTGCCGGCGGGGACCTATACCGCTGCCACCACCGAGTACGGCAGCAGTTTCACCGCCGTGGCGCGCCGCGACAACTTCTGCGGCACGCAATTCCATCCCGAACGCTCGGGGGTGGTCGGAGCGCGCATTCTCGCCAATTTTCTGAAGGCCTCATGATGATCCTCATCCCCTCCATCGATCTGCGCAACGGCCGCTGTGTACGCCTGCTCAAAGGCAACTTTGACGCGGAGACGCGCTACGACCTCGAGCCGCATGAGCTTCTGCTGCGTTACCGCGCGCTCGGCGCCAGTTGGCTGCACGTCGTCGATCTCGATGGCGCCAGGGATGGGCGGCTCGCCAACCGCAGTGTCATCGTGCGCCTCGCCTCGCAACGCACGCTCAACATCCAGGTGGGTGGCGGCGTGCGATCCACGGCTGTCGTCGACGACCTCCTGCGCAATGGCATCGATCGCGTCATCGTGGGCAGCGCCGCTGTCGAGACTCCCGCGGAGGTCCAGGGCTGGCTCAAGCGCTATGGCGCGGAAAAGGTGGGGCTGGCATTCGACATACGTCACGACGCGAACGGCGTACCGCGCGTGCTGACGCGCGGCTGGACGAAGGAATCCAAGCTCACGCTGTGGGAAGCCGTCGAGTCGTATCTGCCGCACGGGCTCAAACATGTGTTGTGCACCGACGTCGAGCTCGATGGTGCGCTGCTCGGTCCGGCAGTCTCGCTATACGCAGAATGCGTGCAGCGTTTTCCGCAGATCGCCTGGCAGGCATCCGGTGGCGTGCGCTCGGCAGCCGATCTGGCCGCGCTGGCCGCGGTCGGCAGTGCCGCGGCGATCAGCGGCAAGGCCTTGTTAGAGGAAATGATCAGTCCAACGGAGTTAGCCCCATTCTTGCCAAACGCATCATCCCCTGCCTCGACGTCCGCGACGGTCAAGTCGTAAAAGGCATTCGTTTCCGCGATCACCAGATCGTGGGCGACATCCTGGTACTCGCCGAGCGTTACCGTAACGAGGGCGCGGACGAGGTCGTGTTCTACGACATCACCGCCAGCCCCGAGGGGCGAAGCGTCGACCGCAAATGGGTCAGCCGCGTCGCGGAGATCCTGGACATTCCGTTCTGTGTCGCGGGTGGTATTCGTTCCGTCGAAGACGCCGAGGCGGTGCTCAACGCCGGCGCGGAGAAAATTTCGATCAACTCGCCGGCCATCGCCAATCCGGGGCTCATCGAAGAGCTGGCGGCGCGTTTCGGCTCGCAGTGCGTCGTCATCGGCATCGACAGCGCCAGGATGGCCGAGGGGTATCGCGTGTTCCAGTTCACCGGCGACCCGAACCGCTCACGCAACACCGGTCGCGACACTCTTTCCTGGGTCCGCGAAGTCCAGGACCGTGGCGCCGGCGAAATCGTACTCAATTGCATGACCAGCGATGGCGTGCGCCGCGGCTATGACGTGTCGCAGCTCAAGATCGTTCGTGAGAATTGCGATGTCCCGCTGGTCGCCTCGGGCGGTGCCGGCACGCCCGAACATTTCATCGATGTCTTCAGCAAGGCCGGTGTGGATGCGGCGCTCGCCGCGAGTGTCTTCCATTCCGGCAGCATCGCCATTCCGGACCTCAAGACCACCCTTGCCGCTTCGGGCATCGAGATACGCCTATGAGCACCGGCACTTTCGATATTGGCAATGTCGATTTCGCCAAAGGCGCAGGCATGGTTCCGGCCATCGTGCAGGACGCGAATACCGGTGCCGTGCTCATGATGGCGTACATGAACAAGGAAGCGCTGGAACAAACTCTCGCACGCAGGCGCGCCGTGTTCTTCAGCCGCAGCAAGCAACGGTTGTGGGAAAAGGGCGAGACCACGGGACACACGCTGGAGGTCGAAGACATCGCGCTCGACTGTGACAATGACACCTTGTTAGTGACTGCCAGGCCGCTCGGGCCGGCGTGCCACAATGGCACGGTCACCTGCTTCGGCGATGCACCGCGCAGCGCGGCCACGCGCATTGCGTTCCTGGCGAAGCTCGAAGCTGTCATCGCGCAGCGTGCCACGGAAAAGCCGGAGGCCAGCTACACCGCGCGCCTGCTCGACAAAGGGGTCGCGCGCGTGGCGCAGAAGGTCGGCGAAGAAGGCGTGGAACTGGCGCTCGCCGGTGTTGGCGAGGCGGACGACAAGGTCATCGACGAATCCGCTGACCTGCTGTTTCACCTGTTGGTGCTGCTGCGCGCCAGAGGCTTGACGCTTTCCCAAGTGGTTGAGAAGTTAGAGTCGCGGCACCGCTGAGGAGTAGAATGCGCGCACATCGCCGCGCGAGGAACTCATCATGCGCAGGTCCAACATCGTGCTCCTGGCCGCGCTCCTGGCGAGCGGCGGCAGTGCATTCTGGATGTGGCAGCAACTGCGCGCGGAACGCGACGCAAACTCCGTGCTGCGGGCGCGATTGGCGGTACTAGGTCAACAATCGACCACCGCTGTCGTGCCATTGCAGGCTGCGGCCCCCGCGTCCTCATCAGCAACTTCGGAGCATGTCACTACCGTCAACGCCCAAACGCCGCCAGCGAATTCGCCTGCATCGCCGCAGGATGACATTGACAATCGCCAGCGGCTGATGCTGAAGAATCCGGAATATCTCAAGGCGCTGCGCGCGCAACGGCGGCAAACCTTGGAGTTTCAGTTTCGGCAGCTTGCCCAAATCCTGAAACTCACACCGGAAAAATCTGCCGCCCTTTTCGACCTGCTGGCCGACCAGTCCATCGAAGCGGCCGTGATGCGGTGGCAACGCGCCGCGACGGAGGACGATGAGCGCGCGTTGCAAAGCGCGATGGAGGAGCGGGATCGCAAGGCCGACGCGGAGTTGGAAGTGCTGCTGGGTGCACCGAACATGACTCGCCTGCGGCAGTTCCGCGAGACTCTCGGCAGCCGATTGGAAGTGAGTAGATTGCGCAGTGAGTTATCCGGCGGCGCCGAGCCGTTGCGCGACGATCAGTTCGATCCCATGCTCGGCATCGTCTTTGCCGAACAGCAGCGAATGAACCGCGAGCTACAAGACTATTACAACACCGGTCCCACTGCGGATGGCACCCATTCCGTCCAGACGGAGTTCGCCATAGCTGCCAACCAGCGCATCGTCGAATCCGCGAAATCGATCCTGACGAAAGCTCAACTGACGGCAGTCGAGGACCTATATCGCCGCCAGCGTGCCCAGATGGAAGCGCAGGATACGATCACTCGCATTCAGTTCGAAGAAATGAAGCGCTCCAAAAGAGAGGCCGGCGGAAGCTGACCTCTCAAGGCAGCAGCAGCTCTTCGGCCGGCGCGCGCAGATTGTAGTTGGACGACATCGCGCGGCTGTAAGCGCCTGCGGTGGCAATGAGCAGCACATCGCCCGAGTGGCACTCGGGCAGCAGGCGGTCGTGACCGAGGAAGTCCGAGCTCTCGCAGATCGGGCCCACCACGTTCGCCGAGATATTCGCCGCCTCGCCATGCCGCGTAAGGTTCACGATGTCGTGATGCGCGCCGTACAGCGCCGGGCGGATCAGCGAGTTCATGCCCGTGGCCACGCCCACGTAGCGGATACCGCTCTTGACCTTGGTCTGCGTGACGCGGGCTAACAACACGCCGGCATTGGCCACGAGATAGCGGCCGGGTTCGAGCCACAGCGTGACGCCGGGAATGCCCGACTTCACCTGCGCGAGTGCTTCGTCGAGCTTCGCGAGGTCGATTTGCCGTCCCTCGACGCGATCGGGCACGCCGAGCCCGCCGCCGACGTCGATGTATTTCACGTCCGGGAAACGCTTCACCAGCGCAGCGAGCGTCGAGCCGACCTGGCTCCAGTTGGTTACGTCGAACACACCGCTGCCGGCATGGGCGTGCAGTCCATTGATGGTTACGCCGCCAGCCTTCGCCAGACGCGCGACTTCGTCGAGCTCCTCGGCGGGAATGCCGAACTTCGACTGGGCCCCCGCCGTTTTCACATGATGGTGGTGGCCGCGGCCGATGCCGGTGTCGATGCGCAGGAACACGCTCTTGCCCTTGAAGGCATCGAGCCAGTGCTGCAGCACGAACAGGTTGTCGATGGTGACGTGCACGCCCAAGGCCAGCGCACGTTCGTACTCGGCGCGAGGCGCGAAGTTCGGCGTAAAGAGGATCCGATCCTGTGCGATTCCCGGCACCGATTGTTGTACGCGCTCGATTTCCGCGAGCGACACGCAGTCGAATCCGAGGCCCGCGGCGGCAATGCTGCGCAGGATTTCCGGATGCGGGTTGGCCTTGAGCGCGAACAGCGCGCGGCCGATCGACTTGATGCCCGTGACCGCTTTCGCGGCCGACGCCACCTGCTCGAGGTCATATACATAAGCGCAGTCGCGCTGCCCGAGCGTTCCTAGCAATGCGTCGCGCTTGATCAGCCACCAGGGCTGCGTGCGGGCCGCAACGACTTCGGGCTTGGCGAACAATTGCTCCCAAGTCGGACCCATGACTGTGTCGCCCGGCAATGGACGGATCAGCAGGTCGTGCAATTGTTCCACCAGACGGTCGCCCTGGTTCTCATCCACGACAAAGGTGAAGTTGAGATCGTTGGCCGCCTGGCTCAACAGGTAGACCTTCTGCTCCTCGAACAGTGCGAAGGCGTCGCCGAGCTTGTGCAGGATGGCGCGGATGTTGCGTCCCACGAGCGACACCGAGGCGCAGGGGCCGATGACCTGCACGCCGCACAGCTTCGACAGACCGGTCTGGAGCTTGCCTAACAACTCGCCGTCGAGCGTATTGGCGGCGGGATCGAGCGAGACGGTGACGTTGGTCTCGGAGGTCGACACCAGGTCCACCGACATGCCGTGTTCCTTGAACACCGCGAATGCATCGGCGAGGAAACCCACCTGGTGCCACATGCCCGGGCTGTCGAGGGAAATCAGCGTGATCCCCTTGCGATTGCAGACCGCCTTCACCTGGCCCGCCCCGCGCGTCGATTCGCCGGTGATCAGCGTGCCCTCGAGGTCCGGCATCGGCGTCGAGTACACATATAGAGGAATCTGGTATTGGCGTGCCGGCAGCAGGCAACGCGGATGCAGCACCTTGGCGCCGCTGGTGGCGATCTCCTGCGCTTCGTCGTAATGCAGGGCACGGATCAAGCGGGCCGAAGGCGTGGAACGCGGATTGGCGCTGAACATGCCGGGAACGTCGGTCCAGATCTCGATGGCCTTGGCACGAATCTTCGCGGCGAGATACGACGCCGAGGTGTCGGAGCCGCCGCGTCCCAGCAGGCAGGTATTGCCCTCGCGGTCGCGTGCGATGAACCCCTGCGTGATGACCACGGGCGTTGACGCATCGAGCCGCTTTTCGAGCGCGGCATCCGGCGCGAACGTGCAGGTGGCCGACAGTACCGATGCCTTGGCGGACGCGCCGCGATCTTCGGCCGATAGCATGTCGCGCGCATCCATCCAGGTGACCTCGATGCCCTGCGAGGCGAGGAAACGCCCGCCAATCTCGGTGGCCATGAGCTCGCCGTTGGCCATGACGCGGGCACGGGTGCGATCCGACAGCTCGCGCACCAACGCGATGCCGTTGGCCATCTGCCGCAATTCGTCGAAATAGCCTTGCAGCTGAGCGCTGACGCCGACACCGAGCTCGGTAGTTAGCTCGCGGTGCCGCTCTTCGATGGCCTTCAGCGCCTCCTCGGGCGAACCGGCGCCGGCTGCGGCGAGCAGCTTCTCCAGCATGTCGGTGATCTTGGTGATGGCCGAATGGACCACGAGCACGCGGCTGCCGGCTTCGAGGCGGCGTTTGACGACCAGCGCGATGTTGCGCCAGTTGGCGAGCGTGGAGACGCTGGTGCCACCGAATTTGACAACCACCCAGGCGGAAGCAGAACGCGCAGACATGCGCTTAACCTCGTCGCCCGATTCAGGCGACTGACTCACTGATAAAGGAACGAGACCCTACTGCTCGTCTTCGAATCCGTCGTTCAGGTCTTTCTCGAGACGACGGTCCGCGAGGACTTCCTCGAGACGGCTCCACGCTGCCTTGCCGACTTTTTTCACGCCGGGTTGCTGACGAACGCGACGATCGACCTTATCGAGGATGCGGTCGTAATCGGTGTTGTCTTCGGCTTCGGCGAGGAACTCTTCGTCTAAATCGAAGCTTTCGTTATCCCGTTCGGACATCGTTTTTTCTTCAGAAACTTTATATATAACAGTGAGTTGCAAGCCCAAAGGGCAGGCAATGAGGCTGCGAACTATAGCCGATTCGCGTTCGATATCAACTCCGGCGAAATTGAGGGTCCGGAGCCGCTGGAACCGCCGAAATGGGCGCTCCCACGGCGAGGTTCAAGCCTTGGGCGGCATTGCCGCGGGATTGGGCCACCTCGAGCACATCGAAGGAGTTGATGACTCCCAGGTATTCGCCGGCGCTGGCGTCGCCGTAGGTGCGTTTCAGCGGCAACCGAAGGCCCCCGATGTGCACCGTCGGCATCGACAGTGCGACCACCGCCGACGATTCGATGTTGGATATGAGGTTCCCAAAGCGGTCCACCGCCACGATGACGCCGGCGACTCCACCATCGGAACGCGGGGTCGTCGCCGGCCACCCCGTCTGGCTTATCGAAGTCACCTCGGGACCAAGGTCCGCGGCGTCGCAACGGCCCGCGGCGATCGCCGCCGCCAGCGGCGCGAACACATCGCGGCCATGAAAGGTCGCGCTCACATCACTGACGCCGAATCTGACCAGGCGCGCGTTGTCGACCTTGATCACGCGATCGATCTTGCCGCGCGCAGCCAATGGCGCTAACAGCCCGTTGTCAGGTGCCAGCAGTGCCTGGTCGCCCGAGAAAGCAACGAGCAGTGCGCGTGGCGTGCCCACGCCCGGATCGACCACCGCGACGTGCAAAGTGCCGGCGGGAAAGTAACGCAATGCGTGCGCCAGCCAGAAACCGGCTTCGACCGGCTGAAACGCGCTGACCTCGTGCGCCATGTCGATGAAACGCAGATGCGGCGCGTGTCCCAGCATCACCCCTTTCATGATGCCGACGAAAGGTTCGCGCGCGCCGAAATCGGTGGTTAGCGTGATGATGCCGTTGGCGCGAAAGGCTGCCATGAAAACTCCGCGATCCGTACACTTCGCGACCATGTCGCGAACACCTGAAGCTGTCAATCGGCTGCCATCCACGGTTTCTCTCGCCACGTTCGCCCTGCTGTGCGCCTGCTTTGTCTTGAGCGGAATCGCGGCGCTGGTCTATCAGACCGCATGGACACGCCAGTTCGCGATCGTGTTCGGCACATCGGAGCTCGCCGTGGCCACCGTGCTCGCGGCGTACATGGGTGGACTCGCCCTGGGCGCGATGCTGGCAGAACGATTTCTTCCGCGCGTGACGCGCCCGGTCCTCACCTATGCGTTGCTCGAGCTCGGAATCGCGGCCAGCGCCATCCTCGTGGTACCGCTGCTGCTGTGGTTGGCGAACCTCACGCTGCAGGCCATGTTCGGCGGTCAGCCCTCGCCGCCCGACAGCGATCACGCCGGCACCACCTTTTTCTATCTTGGCAGCGCCTTCGTCGCACTCGCCATACCCACCACGCTCATGGGCGCCACGCTGCCCATGCTGGCGCGATATTCCGTGGCCGAAGAAGCACAGATCGGTCGGCGTATCGGTCTGCTGTATGCGATGAACACCGCCGGCGCCGTCGGCGGCGCCTTGGTGACCGCATTCATGCTGCTGCCGGAGCTCGGGCTCGAGCACACCATCTGGGTCGGCGCCGCGCTCAACGCGCTCGTGTTCTTGCTGGCCATCGCACTGGCACGCCGTACCCCACACGAGAAGCCAGCGGAAGGATATGCGCTCAGCGCGCCCGTCAAGAAGCCGCCGGCACCGGCGCCACACACACGCGCGCACTCCTTCAAGAACCTGCCCGGGCCTGCGTGGGTATTGCCGTTGATGCTGCTCGCCGGCGCGGTCGCATTTTTCCAGGAGGTTCTCTGGACGCGCATGTTGTCGCACGTGGTCGGCAGCAGCATCTACGCATTCGGCGTCATGGTCGCGAGCTTCCTCACTGGCATTTCGCTGGGCGGAGCCTTGGGCGCCGTCATCGCACGCAATCGCGAGCGCGCCACGGTAGGCCTGGGTGTTGCGCTCATCCTGGCCGCGGCCTCGGCCGCGATGGCCTATTTGAATGTCGAGTCGCTGCTGCCCGAGACCACCGGGCTCATGGCCGGATCGCAGGAATATTTCGGTTTCCTGCGCCTGCCGAACACTCTTTTCTGCGGACTGCTGCTGTTGCCGATGACCATTGCCATCGGCCTCACCTATCCACTGGCCGTGCGCGTACTCGCCGCCGACGCCACCGACGCGGCGCCCGCCAGCGCGCGGGTCTATGCATGGAATACCGTGGGCGCCATCGTCGGATCACTCGCGGCGGGTTTCGTGCTGATCCCGGCGCTCAAGTACGAAGGCGCGATTCGCATCGCCGTGTACGCGAGCGCCGCGCTCGGTATCGCCGCGTTGTGGCTTCTCGTCCCTGTCAATCGCGTGGTGGCCGCCGTGACCTCGGCGCTCGCGCTCGTGTGCCTGCTGTTCTCACCGCAAGCGCCGATGAAGCTGCTGCTGACCTCGCCGCTCAAAGTCGGTTCCGAGGGCCGCGTGCTCTACTACGACATCGGCCGCAGCGCGAGCGTCGTGGTCCTTGCGCAGGATGGTGGTCTCGCACTGCGCACCAATGGATTGCCCGAATCGCTCATGGACACCCCTGGCTCGCTGACGCGATTCAGCGGCGAATACTGGCTGTCCCCGCTTGCGGTGATCGCGCGGCCACTGGCGCGCGACATGCTCATCGTCGGTCTGGGCGGTGGTGTCGTCGTCGAAGGCGTACCACCTACCATCGCGAGGATCGACGTAATCGAGCTCGAGCAGAAGGTCATCGACGCGACACGCAGCACGCGGACGCTGCGCAAGCGCGATCCTCTCGCGGATCCTCGGCTCAATCTGATCGTCAACGACGCGCGCGGCGCGCTGCGCCTCACCAATCGCCGCTACGACGCCATCGTCTCGCAGCCATCGCATCCTTGGACTGCCGGCGCCTCGCATCTTTATACGCGCGAGTTCATGCAACTCGCTCACGAGCACCTGAATACCGACGGCGTGTTCGTGCAATGGATGAACGTCATCTTCATGGACGAGGACCTGCTGCGCTCGCTGACCGCGACGATGCTCAGCGTGTTCCATGACGTGCGTGTCTACCGTCCCGATCCCAACACAATTGTGTTTCTTGCCAGCGACGCGCCACTCGATCTCGAATCGCGCCTGGCGGCCACCGGCATGCCGCTGCGCGGCGCGCCATTGCATTACGCGCGGTTTGGCTTGAACACCGTCGAGGACCTGGTCGCCGCGCTCGTGCTCGACACCGACGGCGCCCGGCGCTTCGCGGCCGGCAGCCCGCTGATCACTGACGACGACAATCGCATCGCCACGTCGAGCGTCTTTGAACGTGGCCGCGGCCTGTCGGCCGATGCCAGCGGAAGGTTGCTCGCCGCGCAGGACCCGCTGCGTCGTGGCGACTCTTTCGTCTACGGCTCGCTGCGCAATCGCTTGTCGTTCCCCTATCTGGTTCGCCGCAATGGAGTGTTCGCGTTTCTCGATGCGAGCCTCACCGACCGCATCGGAAAGGTCGCGCAGCTCCTGGGTCCCGGACCGGACGGGGAGTACGCGCGCGCGTTCTTCTTCCAGACCAAGCTCCATCAGCAGCAGGCCGCCGAATTGCTGCGTATTGCCGTCGATGAATATCCGGACGATGAGACACTGCGGCAGGAATTTCTTCGCGGCTGGCTCGGCGCCCCTGGCGCACGATTCCGCGCCACCCGATGTCGTCGAGGTAGCCTCGAAACTCAGAGGTCCCGCGGCGGGTGTGCTGGCCGCCACACGGCATGCGGCCAAGGGGGAGTGGCAGCAGGTGGCCCTCGCGGACAAGCAGTTCGCCGAAACTCCGTGGAATGACGTTTGGTATGCGGAAGTGGTCGAGCTGCGCGTCAACTGGCGCACCCGGGTGTCCAACCCGCAGTTCAGGAAGCGCTACGCGGCCGAAGCCCTCACGCTGATCGATCGCCTCGCGATCATGAATCCGACGCTGCGGCTCTACGAGCTGCGGGCGCGCGCGGGCTTGGCGGCGGAACGCCCCGACATCACCGGCGAGTCAGTCTTCAACTATGCACGGCACGCCTACGGAATGGTTCGCAACAAGATCAACACGCTCGAGTCGTTGCGCAGCGATACCAAGGCACTGCTCGGCATGCTGCAGGAAGCGCAGATGCTGCCGGGTGCCGATCCGGTACGCCTCGCCGAAGTGCGCGCCGAAGTCGAGCGCGTGACCCGCGGCGAATAGTTAGGGTTGCGGTGGCGGCACGGTTTCCGCGGGCGACGCAGCGTCGGGCCCCTGCGGCACAGCCGGCTCGGGCAGCGCCGTTGCGGGGGTGGCAGTCTCGGGCGTTTGCAACGCAGGCGACGGCGGAACAACGCCGGGCTCGATCTCCAGACCGATCATCTGCGGTAACCCGGAAGCGTCCTTGAGCGTCGTCAGTACAAAATCCCAATGGATGGCCGCCGGAGTTTCGCCCAGCGCCGAATTGGCGCGCGCGTAAAAACCTTCCAGGTCCACCTCGGCACGCTGGCCTTCCGCGTCAACAGGCGGATGCACCTCGAGCCAGACCTGACTCGCAACGCGCGCCACCTTCACAGGCTCGTTGATCAGCCAGACCGGCGTGTTCACGGGCACGAGCGGAAACAACGCCTCGATGTCCTCCGGATACATGCGGATACACCCGTGGGTGATGGCCATGCCCACTGCGATCGGGTTGTTGGTGCCGTGAATCAGGTAGGCACCGGGTTTGATGTCGAGCCGCATCGCGTAAGCGCCGAGCGGATTGTCCGGACCGGCCTTGACCACCGTCGGCAACGGATCGCCGCGTTCCGCGTGTTCCTTGCGCACCGACTCCGGTGGACTCCACGTCGGATTCTTGCGCTTGTCGACGATGCGCGTCTTTCCGAGTGGCGTATTCCAATCCATCTTGCCGATGCTCACCGGGAAGGTGATGACTTGCGGCACCTCACCCTTCTTCGGCTTCGGAAAGTAGTAGAGGCGATGCTCGGGTAGATTGACCACGATGCCTTCGCGGAAGGTCGGCGGCAGCAGACGCTGCCCGGGAATGACAATGGTGGTGCCCTCTCCCGGCAACCAGGTGTCAACACCGGGATTGGCCCTCAGGATTTCCTCGTAGCCCAGGCCATAACGCCGCGCGAGGTCCGGCAGGGTGTCTTCGCCGTGCGCTGTGATGGTTTCGACATCACCGAACATGAGCGCTTCGGCGTCCGCCAAAGGATATTGCGCGGCACTCGCCACCGTCGCGCCGCTGACCGACAGCGCCGCGAAAATTCTCAAACGCATCGACCACACCTTTCGAGAGAACCGATTTATGGACACAGTCTTGCACAAATCTCTACACTCGGCCGCCGTGAATGACGCACAACTCGAATTTCTGCGCCAGTCGATCCGCACGATCGAAGATTACCCAAAGCCGGGCATCCAGTTTCGTGACATCACCACGCTGCTGCGCGACGCCAAGGCGTTCGAGATCACCATCGACGCGCTGATCGAGCCCTGGCGCGGCCAGTCAGTCGACAAGGTCGCGGGCATCGAGGCGCGCGGCTTCATTCTCGGAGGTGCAGTGGCGCACGGTCTCAAGTGCGGTTTCGTGCCCATCCGCAAGCGCGGCAAACTGCCGCATAAAACCGTGCGTGTCGCTTATTCGCTCGAATACGGCGTCGATGAAATGGAGATGCACCAGGACGCGATCCGCACTGGTGAGCGCGTGCTGCTCATCGACGACCTCATCGCCACTGGCGGCACGGCCACCGCGGCCGCGTCGTTGCTCAAGTCCGAGGGAGCGCAGGTGTGTGCGGCCTGCTTCGTCATCGATCTGCCGGATCTCGGCGGCGCCGCGCGGCTGCGTGGCGACGGCATTTCCGTGCAGTCGCTGCTGACATTCTGAAGCCGGTGTGGCGCCCATGACCGGACGCACGTTCGTGCTGATTGCCGGCGCGTGGCATGGCGCCTGGTGCTGGCACAAGCTGGCTCCCCTGCTCGAGGCGCACGGGCACCGTGTGCGCACCCCCGAGCTTCCGGCCACGGGTGCGGACAAGACCGATCCGGCGCGCGTGACCCTCGATAGCTGGGCCAGATCCGTCGGCGAGGCTCTCGCCGCGGAATCCGCACCGGTGATTCTCGTCGGTCACAGCCGCGGTGGACTCGTCATCAGCCGCGTCGCCGAGCTCTTCCCCGAACGGCTGCTGCGCCTGGTGTATGTCTCGGGCTATCTACTTACCGGAGGCAGCACACTCGCGGGCACCGCGCGCAACGACTTGAGGTCGCTGGTTCCGCCCAACATGGTGCCGGCGTCGGGTGGAGTCACCTGCAATCTGCGCGCGGGCGTCATCCGCGAGGCGCTATTCGGCGAATGCTCCGATGAGGACTATGAATTCGCGCTGGCGCACATGTCGCCCGAGCCGTTGAAGCCACTGGTCACGAAGCTCGCGGTGACCGCACAACGTTTTGGCCGGGTGCCGCGAGCCTACATCGAGTGCGCACACGACCGCACGATCACGTTGGCCGCGCAGCGGAACATGCAGGCCGCCTTGCCTTGCGAGCCAACCTTCACGCTCGATTCCGATCACTCACCGTTTCTGTCCCACCCAGAGGCATTGGCACAGTTGTTAGGCGGGCTTTGACCGGATGTTGATCTCGATCTGGACGCCATCCGGATCGAACACGAACAACTGTCGCAGGTCGCTTCCCGGGACCTGCGTGGCGCGGTGCTTCACGCCGTGTCTCGTGAAACTCGCGATCAACTCCTCGTAGTCGGTGGCGGCGAAGGCAATGTGGTCCACGCTGCCGCTGCCGTGATCGACTGGATCCGCGGGATTGGCGGCAGTGCGTGAAGTCTCGTCATAACTGGCCCGCTCGCCAACGTGAATACACGCCACGTCGCCGGCGTAGATCCACAGTCCCTTGAACTTGAACGGCGGTCGCGGACCGGTTCGCAGGCCGAGCACGTCGCAGTAGAACGCGCGGGTTTTTTCGAGATCTTTGGCGAGCACCATGAAGTGCTGCATGTGGGTGACGGGCATAGGTGGCGCGAAGTATAGGGGGTGGAAAGGTCCTATCCTATAAGGCGCAATATCAGTTAGTTACGAGACTCTTCTGTGGCACTATCGAATGCTACTCCGTAGGTAGTAGACAGGCGGGATGCGCACGAGCCGATGTTAGTCTCGCCTTGAAAAAGCGGGGATGAAATGAAGACAAGCAACGCACACATCGCGCCGTTGATTGCATCGAGCATGGCGTTGCTCTGCGGCGCCGCGCTCGCGCAGACGCTGGTGCCCGATTGGGCGATCCCCGGATCGGCGACGCACAAACAAGTGCCGCCACCAAGAGACTTTCATCGGCAGACAGTGACCGTCGAACTACCCATTGGAATCTTCGACGGTCAATCCGACGTGGGTGCGGCGCTCACACCCGGCAGCGCCACATATGATGCGGCTACCAGGGCCTACACCGTCAATTCCGCCGGCTACAACATCTGGTATTCACGCGACGAGTTCCGCTTCCTCTGGAAGAAGATGTCCGGCGACGTTTCGCTGGCCGCCGACGTCGCCTTTCCCGACGTCAATGGCTACGGGGACCGCAAGGCGGTGCTGGTCATCCGGCAAAGCCTCGAAGACGACTCCAGGCAAGTCGTGGTGGCGCTGCATGGACTCGGAATGATTCAGCTCGCGCAGCGTCCCGAGAAGGGTGCGCTCACCAAGGATCGTGAATTCCGCGTCGGCGGACGCGGCAGGCCACAGGGCGCGAGCGCGGACTCTCTGGTCAACGATCTCGCGAAACGCATTGGCATCGAGAAGCGCGGCAACAAATTCGCACTGTTCGTGAGTCTCGAGGGCGAACCCATGGCGCAGTTCGGCCCGCCGATCGAGCTCGACATCTCAGGCCCGTTCTACGTTGGCATCGGCTTCTGCTCGCATCTGCCCGACGTGGTGGACACCGCCGTGCTGTCGAATGTGGTGTTGATCAACAAGGCTGGCAAGGTGCATTGAAACTATACTGCAGCTGACACCCGCGCGAGGACGCCAGATGATCGAGCTATTCACCGCGGCCACCCCCAATGGCTGGAAGGTTTCCATCGCCCTCGAAGAAATGTCGCTGCCCTACACGCTGCGGCCGCTCGTGCTGTCGAAGCTCGAGCAGAAAGAAGAGTGGTATCTCAAGATCAATCCCAACGGACGGATTCCGGCGATCGTCGATCACGACAATGGCGACTTCGCGGTATTCGAGTCCGGTGCCATCCTCATTTATCTCGCCGAGAAAAGCGGCCGGTTTCTCCCCACCGAATCCAAGGCACGCTCGCGAGTGCTGCAGTGGCTGATGTTCCAGATGGGCGGCATTGGTCCGATGATGGGGCAAGCGAATGTATTTTTTCGTTACGCACCCGAGAAAATTCCGTATGCCATCGAACGTTATCAACGCGAGGTACGGCGGCTCTTCGAGGTCATGGAGCGTCAGCTCACGGTCAATGAGTACATAGCCGGCAGCGACTATTCCATTGCCGACATGGCACTGTGGACTTGGGTCAGTGGTTACAGCTGGGCGGGCGTCAGCGACGAGGGTTTACCACAACTCAAGCGCTGGCTGAATCTCGTCGGCGCACGTCCCGCCGCACAGCGGGGAATCACCATTCCGCCACGCTCCGATCCGGCGAAGATCGTCGACTCCGCGCGGAAAATGCTGAGTTGAAGCTCCGCACCGCCGGTAGCTAGCGCGGCGGCTCGTAGGTCGCTGCGCCCGCGAGCTCGAGCACCGCTACGCATTTCTCCCGCGTTTCCGGATACGGGGTGGGAAGCACGCGAATCTCCCCGTTCTTGAGGAAACGCCATTCTGGTGGATACACCCAGTCGCTCACCGGCTGCGCCCACAAACCCAGCTTCCTGTCGCGGGCATGCGCTTCGAGATCGCAGAATTTCGCCTCGCGCATATGGCGCCGATACGCCCAGGCGTGACCCTCGCGGAGCATCATTTCGTTGATGTTGACGCGCTTGCCTTCGGCCAGCAGCCACACCGTGGCCACCACGCGCCGGAACTGATCCTGCGTGACCACTTCGAGCTCCACCGCCGCACCCGCGGGCAGCAGCGCCTTCAATGCAGCCGACGACGTAGAACCGTAGGGTTGGTCGTATTCGGGGGTGTCGATGGCCGACATGCGCACCCGCGCGGCGCCGGACTCGAGCGACACTTCGATGGAATCGCCATCGTTGACCTTGGTTACGACGGCGGCGAGCACCGGCAAAGGCTTCGGCGGCTCGGCGGTCAGCACCGGCGAGCACAATGTCAACCCCCACGCATACAGCAGGCTTCTTTTCATGCGCCCGGTGTAGCACATCGGCGTGAAAAAAAAACCTTCGCCGCGAGGGGTGCGGCGAAGGTTTGATCTCGAAACCCCGCCTGGGTTCCTAACAGGGTTTCAACAGGAGTTGTCACCAAGGCCGGGTTGACGCCTTGCAGCAGTGTGGTTAGACACACAGGTGTGTTGCATGCATACGTATTCGCGATTTGCTGGTCTGAGGCCATGCAACCATCCGCCAAAGTGGAGTGTCCAGAGCTTTGAATACGAAACGACCTGACGGAAAGGCGGCGCCGGTCAGCTCGGTGGTCATCGTGGGCGGTGGAACGGCGGGATGGATGACCGCCGCCTCTCTCGCGCATCGGCTCAACCGCCTGGGCATTTCGATCACTGTCGTGGAGTCATCCGCGGTCGGCACCATCGGCGTTGGCGAGGCAACAGTGCCGGCGATCCGGCGATACTTTCAGTCGCTGGGACTCGACACCTTCGAAGTCATGAAAGCCACCAATGGCACGATCAAACTGGCTATCGAGTTCGACGGCTGGAAACAACAAGGCCATTCGTTCATGCATGCTTTCGGGCGCTACGGTCTGGAGGCCGGTCCGGTTGCCTTCCACCACCTCTGGAACCGCCTGCGCCAGAACGGCGATCCCGGAGCGCTCGACGAGTACGCGATGGGCGCACAACTTGCGCGAGCCGGCCGTGTGAACCTGCCGCCCGACAATCCGCGCGTCGACTTCGAGAATTTCGACTTTGCCGTGCATTTCGACGCGTCGCGGTTCGCCACGTTCTTGCGCGCCTTCGCGGAGAAACTCGGTGTACGACGCATCGATGCTCGCGTCGTGGAAGTGCTGCGTGACGGGGAGTCGGAACACTTGCGCGGCATCCGCCTCGACTCGGGCGAGACCCTCGAGGGCGCGCTGTACATCGACTGCAGCGGCTTCCACCGCCTGCTGATCGAGCGCTCACTGCACGCCGGGTTCGTCGACTGGCGTCATTGGTTGATGTGCGATCGCGCCGTCGCCCTGCCCTGCGCCGCGGGCGACCCTCATGCGATAGCGCCTTACACGCGCTCACGCGCGATGGACGCGGGCTGGGCCTGGCGGATACCACTGCAGAATCGCGTGGGGAACGGCTATGTGTATTCCTCGGATCACATCTCCGACGAGCAGGCGTTGAACGCTCTTCGGGCGCAGCTCGACGGAACGGTCCTCGGCGAGCCCAACCTCGTGAAGTTCCGCGCCGGGCATGTACGCCGCTTCTGGATCGGAAACTGCATCGCCATCGGCCTTTCGAGTGGATTTCTCGAGCCGCTCGAATCGACCAGCATCTCGCTCATCCAGATGGGCATCGACAAGCTACTGCACTTCTGGCCAGAGCTGCCCCTGGCACCAGAGCTCGCGGCTGAGTACAACCGCTTGTCGGTCACTGAGTTCGAGCGAATTCGCGACTTCATCATCCTGCACTACAGCGCCAATGGAAGGCCCGGTGACCTGTGGCGCTACTGCCGCGAGATGCCACTACCCGAGACACTCACGCGTAAGATCGCGCTGTATCGGGCGCGTGGCCTCATCCAGCAGTTCGACTCCGAAAGCTTCTTCGACCCGAGCTGGCTTTGCATGTACGGAAACTTCGGTATCGAGGCGGGCGCATGGGATCCATTGACCAATCTGTTGCCATTGCCTGAGCTCGAAGATGTCACGCGGCGCGTACGCGATGACATCGCACGCATTGCACGCAGTGCGACGCCGCATCGCGAGTTCCTCAAGCTGGCTGGCGCATTGGCCGGCGCGTAAACAATATAGGCCGACTCCGACAGGTCGCGGATTTGTGCATACGTATTCGTAAGCAAACTTCCGCGCACCTCGTTTAGCGTCCGATCTAGAAGAATACTGCCTGCGCCTTGCCGGCGACTCTCAGGGGAGACGGACCATGTCATCGAAGTGCCCGCGCGCTCGCGCCATCATGCCGCTCGCACTGGCCATTCTGGCCGGTTGCGCTCTCCAGGTGACGGCCCAGACCATCCCGGCTTCGGTCAGCGTCCCAGGCAGTTATCAGTCGGAGGCTGGCTGCGCCGGGGACTGGGATCCCGCATGTCCGGCCACGCAGCTGGTCTATGACGCCAATGGTGATATCTGGAGAAACACCTTTAGCGTCACGCCGGCCGCCGCGTACGAATACAAGGTGGCACTCAATGGCAGTTGGGATGTGAATTACGGCCTCGGCGCCCTTCAGAACGGCCCGAACATTCCACTCACGACGACCGCTTCGCCGCAGAGCGTCACGTTCTACTACGACCACAAGACGCATTGGGTCACCGAAAACATCAGCTCGATTATTGCCACTGTGCCGGGTGACTTTCAGAGCGAGATCGGCTGCAGCGGCGACTGGGATCCGGGCTGCTTCCGTTCCTGGCTGCAGGACATCAACGACACGACTATCTACAGCTTCAGCACCAACGCGATCCCAGCGGGTACCTACGAGGCCAAGGTGGCGCTCAACGGCGGCTGGGAGGTGAACTACGGCCAGGGTGGTGTGCAGAACGGAGCGAATATCGCCTTCACTGTACCGGCCAATGACATGGAGGTCGCCTTTCAGTGGAGTTCCATCACCAAGGACCTGAGGGTCATCGTTGGCGGCATTCGGGGCGACCTCACCAAGGCGCAGGCATACTGGCTCTCAGCCGACACCATCGCCTGGAACGTTGCGTCCGATACGGTGGTCACGCTGTTCGCGGACCCGGACGGTGAGCTCACGCTCGACGGCCCTGGCATCGTCGCCGGGCCGAATTCGACCTCGTGGACTCTCATGCACGATCCGGCGGGCTTGCCTGTCGCGCTGCGCGAGAAGTATCCGCACCTCGCGAACCTTGCGGCATTCAAGCTGCCCGCAGCCGCCGTTACGGCCGCAGACCAAAGCCTGAAGGGCCAACTTGCCGTCGGCGCGGCGCGTCCGGGCCAGGGCGTCGATGCCACGTCGCTGCAGATTCCCGGCGTTCTCGATGCCCTGTATTCCACCAAGGCCGGGCCGCTCACGCTCGGGCCGAGCTTCAAGCACGGACAGACAACGCTGCGCGTGTGGGCGCCCACCGCCCGTCACCTTGCGCTTCGCATCTTTGCAGACTCGAACACCTCCAACTACACCACCCACCCCATGACGCTCGATCCGGCAAGCGGGATCTGGAGTTACACCGCGCCCACCGCCGGCGTTTACGGCCAGTACTACCTGTACGAAGCTCAGGTATTCGTGCGCGCGACGAACCGGGTCGAGACCAACGTCGTCACCGATCCGTACTCGGTTTCGCTGGCGCGAAACAGCACCCGCAGCCACATCGTGTCGCTCGATGATTCCGCGCTGCTGCCGCGCGACTGGAAGCGATTGCACAAGCCATGGCTGGCCTCCGTTGAAGACATCGTCCTCTACGAATTACACGTGCGCGACTTCAGCGCGAGCGACGCGACCGTCCCGGCCGACAAGCGCGGTACTTACGCGGCGTTCGCGCAGAAGCGTTCAGATGGCATGAAGCATCTGGCCACCCTGGGGCTCGCGGGTGTCACGCACGTGCACCTGCTGCCGGCGTTCGACTTCGCGACCACCAACGAGGACAAGACGACTTGGGCTACGCCAGCGTTCGACACGCTCGCGGCACTGCCGGCCGACTCTTCCGAGCAGCAGGCGCTGGTCGCGGCAACGTCTGACCGCGACGCCTACAACTGGGGCTATGACCCGCTGCATTACAACGTGCCCGAGGGCAGCTACGCGACCAACGCCGATGGAGCTGGCCGCATCCTCGAATTCCGCCAGATGGTGCAGTCGCTCAACCAGAGCGGTCTGCGCGTGGTCATGGACGTGGTTTACAACCACACCAACTCGGCGGGCCAGAACCCGAACTCCATTCTCGACAAGCTGGTGCCCGGCTACTACCACCGGTTGAACGGCGACGGCATCGTGCTCGGCGAGAGCTGCTGCGCCGACACGGCCACCGAGCACGCGATGATGGAAAAGCTCATGGTCGATTCGATCGTGCTGTGGGCGCGGGCATACAAGCTCGACGGCTTCCGCTTCGACATCATGGGCTTTCACCTCAAGTCCAACATGCTGAAGGTGCGCGCCGCGCTCGATGCGCTGACGTTGGCGAAGGACGGCGTCGACGGCAGGTCCATCTACGTGTACGGCGAAGGCTGGAACTTCGGCGTCATGGCCAACAATGGCCGCGGCGTCAACGCCATCCAGGTGAACATGGCCGGCACCGGCATCGGCTCATTTTCCGATCGCATCCGCGACGCAGTGCGCGGCGGCGGTCCGTTCAGTCCGCGCCGCGACCAGGGCTTCGCGACCGGTCTGTACGTCGAGCCGAATGGCACCTTTGGTGGCTCGGCTGCCGACGCCAAGACGGAGCTGCTGCGTCTCACCGACCTGGTACGCCTGGGACTGGCCGGCAACATCGCGAGCTACGAAATTGTCGACGGGCACGGCACGACGCTGCCCGGCAGCGAGGTCGACTACTTCGGCATGCCCGGCGCCTACGGCGCGCAACCCGAAGACACCATCCAGTACATCGGCGTGCACGACGACCCGGACTGGTTCGACGCCATGAACCTCAAAGTGCCTTCGACGCTGCCGCGCGCCGACCGCGTGCGCATGCACCGCCTCGGCCTCTCCATCGTGGCGCTTTCGCAGGGTGTGCCCTTCTTCATGGCCGGCGATGAAATCCTGCGTTCCAAGTCCGCCGATCGCAACAGCTACAACTCCGGCGACTGGTTCAATCGCATCGACTGGACGATGAAGACGAACGGTTGGGCTTCAGGGTTACCACCGGCGCAAGGCAACCAGGACGACTGGACCATCATCGGACCGGCACTCGCCGATCCCAACCTGAAACCCGGCGCGAAGGACATCGAGGGAACCTTCCGCCATATGTTGGAAATGCTGGTGATACGCAAGACCAGCGGGCTCTTCCGTCTGCGCACCGCGGATGAGATCAAGAAAGCCGTGAGCTTCTACAACGTCGGACCGGACCAGATCCCGGGGCTCATCGTCGAACGTATCGTGAACCCCGGCAAATCCTGCTTCCCCGCTTCCGAGGCCGTGGTGCTGGTGAACGCCACTCCGCAGACGCAAACGTTCGCCGATCCCGCGTTCAAGCGACAGCCGCTGCTACTTCATCCGATTCAGGCGCTCTCGCACGATCCGGTAGTGCGTAAAGCAAAATTCCAGGGATCAACGGGTACATTCACGATTCCGCCGCGTACGACTGCGGTATTCATCGAGCCTTGCTTCGGATGGAAGTGATACGCGAATGGATGGGGCTCACGTCGCGTTGGGTGTTACGGCGGCGCAGTGCCGCGCTATGAACTCTGCGTGGCCAGGCAGCCGCTGCGCTGCCTGCGCCATGAGGGTCCGCAGATCCCGTAGATAGCCTTCCCGATCCGCGGGCGACACGGCCTCCACGAAAGGATGTGTCACCTTCGGACGCACGCCCTGCCCCCACAGTACCTGCAGCCAGCTCGTGAGCTGGAACAGATCATCGGTCGCGCAGAAGATCCCGGCTGACTCGCGAAACAACTCGATCCGATGATGCAGCGAATCCGGTATCGACATGTTCCGGCAAGCGTCCCAGAACGGCTCACCCACCCGGTTGTTGGCGTAGTAATGCAGGATGATGAAATCCCGGATGTAGTCGTATTCCGCCGCGGCGGCGCGGTTGAACTCGCGGCGCCGTTCCTCGCAGTCCCCGAGATGCGGGAAATGCAGGATCAGCCGCTGGATGGTGACCTGGATCAGGTGGATAGACGTGGATTCGAGTGGCTCGAGGAACCCGCTCGCCAGCCCCATGCACACCACATTGCGGTTCCAGAGCTGCTTGCGGCGCCCGGTCGAGAACTTGATGAGCCGCGGCTCCGCCAGCGCCGGTGCGTCCAGGTTCGCGAGCAGCAGCTCGCGCGCGCGTTCATCCGTCGTGAAAGACGACGAATAGACGTGGCCGTTGCCGGTGCGGTGCTGCAGCGGAATGCGCCATTGCCACCCGGCCTCGAGCGCCGTCGAGCGTGTATAGGGGGTCAGTGGCTGGGTGCTCGATGACGGCACCGCCTGCGCACGATCGCACGGCAACCAGTGCGTCCAGTCGTCATAGCCAGTCTTGAGAGTCTGTTCGATCAGCAGGCCGCGAAACCCCGTACAGTCGATGAAGAAGTCAGCCGCGAGCTCGCGGCCGTCCTCGAGCTTGAGCGCGCTCACATCACCATCGGCACCTAGCAACACGGCAGCAATTTTCGCATCAATGCGCCGCACGCCCAGGCTTTGCGCGAACCGCGATAGATAGGCTGCGTACAGCGAGGCATCGAAATGGAACGCCCAGGCCAGCCCGGCGAGCGGCGTGTCGGGGATGCGCTCGAGACGCGCGAAGCGCGATTGCTTTGCGCTGACCCAGTTCAAACTGTAGTCCCACAGCGACCCCGCCGTGCCCGCAGCCTGGTCGCGCAACCAATAGTGATGAAAGGGGACATACGCCAGATCTCGGCCCACGGGACCGAAGGCATGCATGTACGCGTGGCCCCTTTCGTACCAGTCGGCAAACTCGATGCCGAGCTTGAACGTGCCCTGCGTCGCCTTGAGGAAATCGTCTTCGTCGATCTTCAGCAGCCGGTTGAACTGCCCGATGGCGGGAATCGTTGCCTCACCCACGCCGACGATGCCGATCTCGGAGGACTCGACCAGCGTGATCTGCAGCCGCGGCCCCAGGACGCGCGCGAGCGCAGCGGCCGCCATCCACCCTGCGGTTCCGCCGCCGGCAACGACGACCGATCGGATTTCGCTATTCATATGTCGCCTAGCATCTCAAAAAAAACACCCGCCGGCAGCGATGCCGGCGGGTGTCAGTTTCGAAGCAGCGATTCGCCTAGAACTTATACGTCAACGCCACCGAGTAGATCGCACCGTACTTCTGGTACAGCACGAGATCGCGCTCAGGCGTATCGAGCTGGCTCAGTTGGAACGGCTCGTCGGTGAGATTGGTGCCCTGCAGATTGATGCTCAGGCCTTCCATCGGACCGTCGCGGAACTCGTAGCCCACCTGCGCATCGAGAATGGATTCCGCCGAGACGGTGGTTAACCTGAGCGTCGCATCGAAGTTCGGCACCTCACCGACGAACTCGCCGCGCTTCCGATTGCTGACACGCGCCGAGAAGCCGGCCTTTTCGTAGTACAGCGTCGAGTTCACTACGGTCTTGGAGAGGCCAGGTACGTCGACTTCTATGTCGTTTATCTCGATGGCCGAATCGTTCTTCGCGCCGCTCACGATGAGACCGAACCCGTCGAGCGGTTCAAAGAACGCCCCGAACGGCAGCGACACAGTGGCCTCGAAGCCCTTGATGTAACCGCCGCTACCGTTGACCTTTTGCGTCGCGACGCCGAAGCGGTTGGCATCCGCCTGGGTGTACGCGCCAGTCGGCAGCTCGAATCCCGTGAAGTCGAACAGGAATGATTCGTTGACGATGTACGTGGTGAGCTTCTTGTAGTACGCCGCTACCGAGACATAGCCCTGGTTGTCGCCGAAGTATTTCTCCCACGACAGATCGAAGGTATTGGCCTTCCAGGGACGCAGCTTCGGGTTTCCGCCGCCGTTGCGTTGCCAGTACAGCAACTCGCCGTTCGGACCCTGCGTCGGAGTTCCAGTGTCGGGAGTCACGGTGTAGCCCTGGCCGCCGCCCATGTCGTCCATGCGCGGACGCGCCGTGGTGATGGCGGCGCCGACGCGGATCTTCTGATCGTGCGGCAGCTCGAGCGCGAGGTTGAGGCTTGGCAGAATGTCGGTGTATTTGTCGCCCACGTTGCGGTACGTGACGTCGAGCACCGGGACGCCGGCGGTATCGCCGTTGACGAATCCGAGGCGAGCCGACTGGTCGGCGGTGATGCTCTGCACGCCGATGTTGCCGCGCAGGGGCAATTCGCCGATCTGCGTGTCGATGCTCAACTTCACGAAAGCCGTGGTGAGCTTCTCACTCACAGTCCAGGCATTCGTCACGTCGTAGATGCGATCGCCGGGCGCCGCATTCGGATCCGTGGATGCGTCGATCGGCTGCCAGAAGCCGCTGTTCCAGAGGCCGATCGCGTCATAACCGATGACGCCGTTCGCGAGGCCGAAGAACGCGCCGCTCGCGACACCGGTGCGGTAGTCCTCAGGCACCGGGAGGTGCGAGACGTTCCCCGGCAGGTACAGCAGACTCTGGAAGGGGTCTTTGTCCTTGGTGCGATCGGCGTAGTTCACGCCAAAGCTCACATCGCTCAGAAAACCTTCGAACTTGCGCCTCGCCGTGAGCCGGATCGCCTGGATCTCGTCGTTGATTTCCGGATGGCCGACGAAGCCCGAGCGGCGCGTACCACCACCCCAGGAGCCCGGATCGGAGAGGTGCACCAGGCCGTAATCGCTGTAATTGATCGTGGGCGTGAGATAGGTGCGGCCGTCCGGTCCGGTTGTAAACGCAATATCGTCGGTGACGGTCGGGAAAGTCGCATCGCCATTCTTGCCGACGCCTGCCGTCGACTCGAGGCGCAAATCATCGCGCGTGACCTTGGAATAGCTCAGATCGGCATTCAGGCCCCAGTTGTCGTTCAGCGTGAAGTCGGTATTGAGGCCGATCGAATCGATCTTCGCGTCGCGGTCATTGTTGTAGTTCTCGATGACCGTGAACGGCACGTCGTTGAACGTGCCCGACAGCACGCGATCGTCCACGACTTCGCCGGGATTGGTGACGGGGGTCGAGGGATTCGCCCAGATGGTGCCGTACTCGACCCGCTGAATCGTCTGCAGCTCCTTGAAGTCGGAGTGATACGCATCGAGCAACATGTGCACGGTGTCGTTGGGCCGGAACTCGACGACGCCGAGAAAACCTGTGCGCTCGTAGAACGAGGACTGCACGCCGCTCTTGTCGCCGCCGATGATTCTCTGGCCGGCACCCGTCGGCGAGTCCGCGTAGCCCCAGGGCTCCTTCGTCTGCGCCTGGTACGGGCTCTTGTTGTACGCAACGCCGAAGGCGATACCTAGAGTGTTATCGAGGAACTGATCGATGTAGGTGAAGTTCGCACGATTGCCGGCATCGTCCAGCCCGGGGATGTTGGCGTCCTGCGCGTTCTGCTCCCGGCGGTAGGTGACCGATGTGCGGCGGCCGTCATACGACAGCGGATGCACCGTCGAGATGTCCGTGGTGCCGGCGATGCCCTGATACGCCATGCCGGCGTCGGGCGTCTTGTAGATCTTGACCTGCGTCACGAGCTCCGAGGGGTACTGGTCGAATTCGACCGTGCGGTTATCGTTGGTCGTCGCCTGCTCTCGACCGTTGAAGGTCGTGACCGTGAAATCGGGCCCCAGGCCGCGGATCGACAGCGTCTGGGCGCGGCCGTTGGTGCGTTGGGCGGCGATGCCCGGCAGGCGCGCGATGGACTCGGCGATCGAGGAATCCGGTAGTTTGCCGATGTCCTCGGCCGAGACCACTTCGACGATCGAGGAATCGATCTTCTTGGCGGAGATCGAGTCCTGGATGCTCTTGCGGAGACCGGTGACGATCACCTCCTCGATATCCTCGCCAGCTTCCGCACCGGCAGTTTGATCCTGCGCGAGCGCGGTGGCACTGCCCGCCACGAGAAAGATGGCGCAACCCGCCGCTGCCGACCCGACCTCGTATGGCTGGCGGCCGCGACCCGGCTGTTTGCGATTACCCTTATTGGAAGTCTTCACTCGAACCCCTCCTAACTAATTGTTCTGCACGGCGTGGCCGTCCGGACACGGCGCGATTCCCTGGGCGCAAGGATGTTGGCAGCGGCAGCTGCTTGGCAATCTCATGCATACGTATTCACGGAGTTGCCCGCCTGAAAACCCTGAATTCCCAGGGGGCGAGGGACACGGCGGGCAGCGACGCGGCGCGTTTTCCCGGTTGCTTCACCGTGGTGGTCGGTGCGCTGGAATGCGAAGCCGGCGTGATCTCCCGATACTCACCCGGCCCCGTCTCGACGATGCCGACGTAGGGTCGAGACGACAGATTGACCACCATCACCAACGACTCGCCGGCACCGGCCCGCTCGTAGCTGAGCACCCGCTGCTCATCGTCATTGCGCAGCCAGCGAACGGTACCGCGCGTGAATGCCGGGTGTGCGCGCCGCATCGCCGCGAGCGCGCGATAGTAAGGCGCAACCTCTGGCCGGCGCTCCGCCATCTCCCAGGCGATCGGCCTGCGCTCGAACAACGAGGGCGCGGTGGAATCGGTGTTGTCGCCCACCTCCATGCCGTTGTAGAGCAGAGGTACGCCATCGAGCGTGAACATCACCGCTGAAGCGGCCAACGCTGCCGGCAACCCGAATTGGCCTGTGGCGCGCAGCTGGTCGTGATTGTCGGAGAAGCGCAAGCGCAAGGCACCGCGCGGGTAGCGCGCCTCGGCGCGCTCCCATACTTCGCGGACGAATGACGCCGGGGCGCGTCCGGCGAGCGCGTCGCTCATCGCGTGGTAGAAATCCCAGGCATAGTCGATGTCGAACGCCTGGCGCAGCAAGGCCGGATCATCGGATTCCGCCAGGAACGCAAGCCCTGGACGGACGCGATCGAGCGCCGGCCGCAGCGATTCCCAGAAGTCGGTGGGAACACCGCTCGCGTAGTCGCAACGGAAACCGTCGATACCGTAGTCGCGCAGCCAGCGCACCATCATTTCGCTCATGTAGGTGCGCAGGCCGGGCTTCGAGAAGTCGAGGTCGGCGACGTCGACCCAATCCGGGTTGGGCGGGACGATCTTTCCAGCCGCGTCGTGCATGTACCAGTCGGGGTGTTTCTCGATCAGTGTCGAATCCCACGCCGTGTGGTTCGCAACGATATCGATGAAGATTTTCATGCCGCGCTGATGCGCAGCGGCAACGAGGTCTTTCAAATCCTGGGGGGTGCCGTAGTCCGGATTGACCGCATCGTAGTCACGCACCGCGTACGGGCTGCCGAGCGTTCCCTTTGAATTGAGCTTGCCGGTCGGATGGATGGGCATCAGCCAGAGCACGTTCACGCCGAGGTCTTTGAGACGATCGAGCTGCGGGATTACGCCCTTGAAGTTTCCTTGCGCTGAAAATGCGCGCGGAAACACTTCGTAGATGACGCCGTCGCGCAGCCAGTCGGGGCTCTGGCGCGCCTCGGCGCGCGGTGTGGCGCCATCGTCCGCACGCGCCGGCGGCGGCGGCGCAAACGCAAGCAACGCGAGAACAACGAACGACACGCTGCCAAGCGCGCACGCACGATTCATTCTCAATCGCATCCGGACTTCCCCTGTTCTGCAAAACATGGCGCTGTCGATCGCGGCGCGAACATAGCAGCGCTCCGAGCGCGCCCCTCAGTGAATACGTATGCACGCCGTGCGCTGCGCAAACACAAACAAACAAAAGAAAGCCCCGCCGATCGAGGGGGTCAATCGGCGAGGCCTAACGAACCCTGGTTAGTCCCGGGTTCGATGTACGGTGACGGCACATGGTAGGACCCGCTGTCTCGGCGCGGCAATGCATCGCATACGTATTCACCTTGAATACGTATGCAGCGGCACGAGCTTCCCTGAGCCTGGGGTAAGCTCGGCGCCGCATATGAACCACGCGACACATCGTCTGCAGGACCCCTCAGCCCTCGGGGCGCCCTGGTGGCGCGGGGCGACTATCTACCAGATCTATCCACGCAGTTTCATGGACACCAATGGCGACGGCGTCGGCGACCTGCCCGGCATCCTCGCGAAACTGGATTATGTCGCGACGCTCGGCGTCGAAGGCATCTGGGTGTCGCCGTTCTTCAAGTCGCCAATGGCCGATTTCGGCTATGACATCGCCGACTATCGCGCGGTGGACCCGATCTTCGGCACGCTGGCCGATTTCGATCGCCTGGTGGTCAGGGCGCACGCGCTCGGTCTCAAGGTGATCATCGACCAGGTGCTGAGTCACTCCTCCGACCAGCATGCCTGGTTCGAAGAGAGCCGCCAGAGCCGGACCAATCCCAAGGCCGACTGGTACGTATGGGCGGACGCGCGCGAGGACGGCACACCACCCAACAACTGGCTGTCGATCTTTGGCGGCGTCGCCTGGACGTGGGAGCCGCGTCGCGGGCAGTACTACCTGCACAACTTCCTCAGTGCCCAGCCGGACCTGAATTTCCACAATCCGGCGGTGCGCCAGGCCTCGCTCGAGAACATGCGCTTCTGGCTCGATCGGGGCGTCGATGGCCTGCGGCTCGATGCCATCAATTTCTGCTTCCACGATGCGTCGCTGCGCGACAATCCGCCGCGGCCCAAACACCTGCGCAAGGCGCGCGGTGTCAGCGCCGAGAATCCCTACGGCTTCCAATGGCATCACCACAACAACACGCAGCCGCAGATGCTGCCGTTTCTCGAAGAGATCCGCGGGTTGTTAGACCAGTACACCGACGTGGTCGCACTCGGGGAGATTTCCTCCGACGACTCGACTGCCACCGTGGCCGAATACACGCAACCGGGACGGTTGCACATGGCGTACAGCTTCGAGCTGCTCAGCAACGACAGCTCACCCGCGCACATTCGCGCCACCGTCGAAGCGCTGAATCAGCGCGCGCCGCAAAGCTGGCCGTGCTGGACGATTTCCAACCACGACGTGGAACGCGTCGTGAGCCGGTGGGGTCGCAGCATCTGCGCACCGCACATGGCGACGCAGCTGTCCGCGCTGGTCGCGTCCCTGCGCGGCTCGGTGTGCGTGTTCCAGGGCGAGGAGCTCGGACTCGCGGAGGCGGACGTGCCGTATGAGGCACTGCGGGATCCGTACGGCATCGCATTCTGGCCCGCATTCAAAGGCCGCGACGGCTGCCGCACACCCATCCCGTGGGATGCCAGCGAACGCGCGGGTTTCTCGAGCGCCGTCCCCTGGCTGCCAGTGCCGCCTCAGCACCTGCAGCTTTCGGTGGAAGCGCAGGAGCGCGATGCGTCATCGGCGCTGCAGGGGTTTCGGCGCCTGCTGCGCTGGCGCCGCACGGTTCCGCTGCTGATCGCGGGGGAAATTGAATTTCTCGCTGCCACCGAGTCGGTGCTCGCGTTTCGTCGCTTCAACTCGACCAGCGCCCTGCTCGCGGCGTTCAATCTTTCGGCTGAGCCGGCCACCGTCGCGCTGCCCGGAATTCAGGTCGGTGCCGCAATCAGCGGCCACGGTCTTCCCGAGGGAAGTTTTGCTAGCGCTACCTTGCGATTGCCTGGCCACGGTGTGGCTTTTTTTGAACTCACAGCGTATTGATTTTATTGGCCGTGGCGCGCGGGCAGCCGCGCCAGTAGCTTTTCGCCGACGCCCCCGTGCATGATCGCTCCAGTTTGAGGGGGCGGTGCGCCGAACGCGCGCCGCGATCAATGCACGAAAAACCGACATCTTTCGACATCGCGTTTCTCGCGGGGGTCTCACAGCCCACCGTGTCACGCGCATTGCGCGGCAGCCCGGTGGTGAGCCTCGAGACACGCAAGCGTATCGAGGAGATCGCGCGCCAGCTCAACTATCGCGTCGACAAGAACGCTTCGAACCTGCGGTCGCAACACTCGAACACGCTGGCGCTGCTGTTGTTCGAAGACCCTACCCCCGACGATTCGCAGATCAATCCATTTTTTCTGTCCATGCTCGGCTCGATCACCCGGGCGTCAGCGCGCCAGGGTTACGACCTGCTCATCTCCTTCCAGCAGCTGACCAGCGACTTCTGCCAGGACTACGAGGACAGCCGCAAGGCCGATGGCATCATCTTGTTAGGTTATGGCGATTACGAGGAATACCGCCCGCGGCTCGACAAGCTGGTGGAACAAGGCACGCACTTCGTGCGCTGGGGTCCGGTGCTCACCGACGAACCGGGCGTGTCCGTCGGCTCGGACAATGCGCAGGGCGGTTTCGACGTCACGCGCCACCTCCTCGCGCAGGGCCGCCGGCGCGTCGCGTTTCTCGGCTCGGCGACCAGTCACTCCCCGGAGTTCTTCGATCGCTATCGCGGCTATGAGCGCGCCATGATGGAAGCGAATGTAGCCACCTCATCCGCGTTGCAAGTCGATGCCATCAATCTCGAAGAATCGGGATTTCAGGCCGCCTGCGAGCTGCATGCGCGCGGCCTTGCGTTCGACGCCATCGTCGCGGCCAGCGATCTCATTGCGATCGGCGCACTGCGGGCGCTGCAGGAGTCAGGCATTGATGTCCCGCGGCAGGTGGCGGTCGTCGGCTTCGACGACATTCCGGCCGCGAGCCTCACCAATCCACCGTTGACCACGGTCATGCAGGACACGCGGCGCGCCGGCGAGCTTCTGGTCGAAACGTTGCTGCGGCAGATCGCGGGCGAAGCCGCGGCCAACAGCGTCATCCCCACGCGCCTGGTCATTCGCAAGTCGGCATGAGCATGGGTCGTGTGCTGGTCGCTCTTGCGGCTGTGCTGCTCGCTGCTCCGGTGTTTGCGGCTGACACGGACCCGCGCGCGGCAGCCGGCGTGAGCGAGCTCCTCGAGGCGTCCGAGACAGTGCGGCGCGCAGGGCGCCCGGACGACGCACTTCAGATGATCGACCTGGCGGAGCCGCTGCTTGCGAAAGACCTGTCCCTGGTGCAGCGCGCCCGCATGCGCCTGCAACGCTCACGTTGCGCATTTTCTCGCGCCAGGCTCGCCGGTGCTCCCGCGGATCCGGCCGTGCAAGAGCTACGGGCGATCCTAGAGGCTGCCGAGCCGCTGCAAGACGCGGCGCTGATCGCCGACGTTCGCGATCAGCTCGGGCTCGCGATCTACTCGCGGGATTTTCGGGCGAACAGTCTCGTGGAACCCCGCCGGCTCTTCGAACAGGCGTTGGAAGCCAGGCGAGCCCTCGCCGACCGACGCGCAGTGGCGGAGTCGCTGTTTCACGTGGGCCTGACCTGGGAAAACAAGAAGGACCCCTCGGCCGAGGAACTGCGGCGCGCGCGCGCGCGCCACGAGGAAGCGCTCGCTGTCGCCGAGGCTGGCGGATTCGATATCGAAGCGTCCTATGCCGTGCGTCATCTCGCCGGACACAAGCAGGACGCGGGCGATCTCGACGGGGCGCTGGCAGGCTTCCAGCGTTCCCTCGCGTTGCGCACGAAAGCGGGCTACCACATCTATCTGGCGCCAGCGCTGCTTGCGGTAGGAGACCTCTGGAAGGCGAAAGGCAACGCCATCGAGGCGCGCGGGTTCTACGAGCGAGCGCTCGCCGAGGCTAATCGCCTGAAGGCGCCGAGCTTCCAGGATTCGGCGAGAGAGGCGCTGAGGTCGTTGGCGACGGATCCATTGCCAGCGACGCGCTGACAGCGGCGCGCCGCCATCGCCAGAACGATCCGACGATCTTCGCCAGCGCTTCCGCCACGCACAACCAGCCCCTGAGTGCAGCTCTGGCCCCTTTTTCTAGCAAATGGGGTCTGACCCCATTCCCTATTTCACGCGCAGCGCGAACACTCCGGCCAGCACGAAGCTTGCACCGCCGACCAGCAGCACATAGATCGGCTGCCCGCCGAGTAGCGGCTTCAGCACGTCGCTCAAGACGCTCGCGGCCACCAGCTGCGGGATCACTATGAAGAAATTGAAGACGCCCATGTACACGCCCATCTTGCGCGAGGGGACGCTGCCAGCGAGCAGTGCGTACGGTAACGACACGATTGACGCCCACGCGAAACCGACGCCGACCATGGACGCCAATAACCAGTCCGGGTCACGGATTACCAGGAAGGATGCAAGGCCTACACCACCGAGCAGCAGGTTGACGAAATGACTGACGGTGAGTCCGAGTTTGCGGACCATGATCGGGATCACGATCGCGGCCAGCGCCGCGAAACCGCTATACGCTGAAAAGAGCACGCCCACCCAGTTCGCACCTTCGTTGTACGCGGCCCCAGTGGTGTCGGTGGCGTGGAAATGCACCTGTGTCACGGCGGGGTTCGTGAACAGCCACATCGCGAACAGCGCAAGCCATGAAAAGAACTGCACGGGAATGAGCTGCCGCATGCGCGCCGGCATGCCGTCGATGTCGCGCATCAGTGTTGCAAACATCCCCTCGCCCGCGTTCGCTGCGTTTGACAACAGCGCCACACCCCAGGTCCCGAACAATCCACACAGGATGTATAGCTCCGCACGCCGCTGAAAATGCCAGACGAGGAACGCTCCGGCGATGCCGACGCCAAGCCACAACGCGCCGCGCGCCTTGGCGTTGGTGGCGCTGCCGGGCGTGACGCCCTCCGCAAGCGGTGTCGAATCCGTGAAGCCGTGCAGTTCCGCAGGCGGGTATTCCCTGGTCCGGAAGATCGTCCACAACATCGCGCCCGCGAGCACGACGGCGCCGATGTCGAATGAATAGCGCACTGTGTCCGGTATCGAGGCGGCGCCAGCGCCTGTGCCCACGTTGCTCACGCCCGCATTCGCAAAAATCCACGGCAGCATCCCGGCGATCACCGCGCCAGCGCCGATGAAAAAGCTCTGCATCGCGTATCCCGCGGGGCGCTGCCGCTCCGGCAATTGATCGCCGACGAACGCACGGAACGGCTCCATCGCTATGTTGATGCTGGCATCGAGGATCCACAGCATGCCCGCTGCCATCCACAACACCGGCGATCGCGGCATGGCGATGAGTGCGAGGGAAGCGAGAATGGCGCCCGCGAGGAAATACGGGCGGCGTCGGCCAAACCGGTTCCAGGTGCGATCCGAGTAGTAGCCGACGATCGGCTGGACGAGCAGGCCGGTCAGAGGCGCGGCCACCCACAGGATCGGCAGCTGGTCCACCTCCGCGCCCAGCGTCTGGAAGATGCGGCTCACGTTCGAGTTCTGCAGCTGGAATCCGAACTGCAGCCCGAGAAATCCGAAACACATGTTCCAGATCTGCCAGAACGAGATCTGCGGCTTGTAAGACCCGTTCATTCGACGTCGAATTCCGGCGGTACCTTTTTGGTCCGGGGCTTGGGCGATGAGCGCGGCCCTACCTTGCCCACGCTCGTGGAGATGCGAATGGCTTGTCCGCCGCCTGGCGCGAGTTTCAGCTGGAGTGTGTCGAATCGCGATACGGGACGAGTCTCGATATCGAGTGAATGACCGTCGGCGTCGAAGCCCGCGTTCCGCCCGTCGCGATAGATAGTGGCGTAGTACTTTTTTCCGTCGTCGAGAAAGTCGAGCGAGGCGCGCAGCACGCGCGGCTCTTCGTCGGTAATGGCGCCGATATACCAGTCTTCGCTGTGGCGGTCCTTGCGGGCGATGGTGACGTAGTCCCCCACCTCGCCATTGAGCACGCGCGTGTCGCTCCAGTCCACGGGCACATCCTTGATGAACTGGAATGGCTGCGGATACTTCGCATAGTTCTCGGGAAGATCCGCTGCCATCTGGATCGGGCTGTAAAGCACCACGTACAGCGCGAGTTGTTTGGCCACGGTGGACTGGAGGCGCTTGCCGCCGGCGCCGATGAGGCTCAGGACGCCAGGCGTGAAATCCATCGGTCCGGCCAGCATTCGGGTGAAGACGAGATTGGCCTCATGCTCGGGAGGATTCGGCGGATCGCCCCAGGCGTTGTATTCCATGCCACGCGCGCCTTCTCGCGAGACCCAGTTCGGGTATGTGCGGCGCAGGCCGGTGTCCTTGATGGGCTCGTGCGGGTTCACGGCGATCCGGCGCCTGGCGGCTTCGGTCACCACGAGCATGTGATGCCGCGACTGCACCTGCCCGTCATGCCACTCGAAATGAATCCGGCCATCCTCCCCCAGTGCCTGCACGCCACCCGCGTCGGCCACGTAGCCGGTCTTCACTGAATCGATGCCGAGCTTCGCGTACAGGTCGAGCGCCGGCCCTAACTGCTTTTCATACACTGCGATGTTGCCGGCGGTTTCGTGATGGCCGACGAGACGCACACCTTTCTTCTTCGCGTAGGCCGCAAGTGCCGCCAGGTCGAAATCGGGATACGCCTCGGTGAAGCTGAAGTCGTGGCCGCTCGCGAACCAGTCGCCATCCCAACCCTTGTTCCAGCCCTCCACGAGCACGCCGCGAAACCCGTGCCGGGCCGCAAAATCGATATAACGCTTCGTCTCCGCCGTGGTCGCGCCGTGTTTCGCTCCGGACGACCAGGTGTGCGTACCGAGGTGCATGCCCCACCAGATACCGACATATTTGAACGGCTTGACCCACGACACGTCGCCGAGCTTGTTTGGCTCGTTGAGGTTCAGGATGAGGTCGGACATGTAGAGGCCAGGCGCGGTGCCCGCGATCTGCAGCGTCCGCCACGGAGTGTTGAATGGCGCCTTGCGGCGAACCTTGGGACCCGTCGACGATGGCGACAGCACGGCCTTCAATCGCTGGCCGGCAACGCGGCGCAGCCACATGCCTGAATAGTCGACGAGCGCTGCTTCGTGGATTGCAATGTGCACGCCGCTCGCGGTCCTGAGAGTCAACGGCGTGTGCGCCTGCGCCACTTCGTTCAAAGGTGTCTTGTTGTACAGATACTCGTAGCGATTCCACTCACCGCCCGGAATCCACCAGGCCGTCGCCGCTTCCGCGACGTCGAATTCGGTGAGCTCATCGACGATGTCCACCTGTGTAAGCGCAGCCTGCCCGGGAAATTCGTAACGAAAGCCCACGCCGTCGTCGAATACCCGGAAGGTCACGATGAGAGTGCGCCGCGCGCCGGTCTTCTCCCGCATCGTGACGCGCAACTCCGTGCAGTGGTTGCGCACGTAGCGTCGCTCGCCCCAGGGTTGCTCCCAGGTGTCGTCGAGCACTTTCTGTTCCGCACCCGCCAGCTCGAAGTTGCGCTCGAGCTTGGGTTGGTTGGCAAGAATGAAGCCGAGCCGCGACCAGTTGATCACCGGCTGGCCGCCCCTGAGCACGGTATATTCCGGCCGACCCTCGCCGCTCACGCGTACTGTCACCGCGAGGCTTCCGCCCGGCGAGCGTGCGCTTGCGCCGGAAGCCGGGGGTGTCACGATTTGCGAGACCTGTGCGACGGCCGGGTGAACGGCCAGGACGCAGAACATCGCCAGCACAACGCGCAGCTTCATTGCGCCACTCCTTCACACACCACGTAACCGAGCGGCGGCACCTCGACGCGAAAGCTCCCCGGCGCACTGGCACGTGCGGCACATGGGCCTCGCACGGTTCTGAACACCTTCGAGCCCATCTCCACCTCCAGCTGGGCGACGGCGGTCGATGCCGAGGTATTGAACGCCAGCACCAGTTCGCTCCCGTGGCCGCTCAGCCGCGACACAGCTAACAATCCCGGCTCGTTGCCGTGCGCGCGCACCACCTGGCGACCGCGCCGAAGGCCCACATATGCCTGGCGCAGCTTCGCGAGTCCGGCGATCTGCGCGTACAGCGGATGCTGCGAATTGAAGTTCGCCACTGCCGTCGTCGTCTGGGTTCCTAACAAGCCCTGATCGTTGTAACTCGGCACGCGGCTGGCGAACAGATCCTGGCGGGCGTCCTGGTCGATGCCGTGGCCGATGAATCCTTGTTCATCGCCGTAGTACACCACTGGAACTCCGCGCAACAGGAACAACATGGCGTTGGAAAGCATTACGCGCTGAAGCACCTCCGCGTCGCTTGCGCCCGGGCGCGCGGTGCGGATGATCCAGGCGAGGCGGCCGAAGTCGTGGTTCCCGGTGAACGTGGGCAGGCGCAGCGCCGCGGCTTCGCCACCTTCGTAAAGCCCGTCGTCCTGGTACAAACGCGCGAGCACCGAGGTGCCTTCGTTGCCCGCCACCACCTTGTTGACGGCACCCGCGAACCCGAAGTCGAGCACCGAGGGCAGCTTGTCCACACGCGTGTGGCGCGCGAGCTGGGCCACGTCGACGCCCTCGGCTGCCACTTCACCGAAGATGTGGAAATGGGGAATGCCGCGGGCCCTGGCCCGCGAGAGCATGGCGGGCACGAAGGCTTGCCAGAATTCCGGATTTACGTGACGCGCGGTATCGATGCGAAATCCGTCGATGCCGAAACGCTCGATCCAGGCGCCGAATATTTCGATGAACCCCTGCACCACGCGTGGGTTCTCGGTCATGAGATCGTCGAGCCCGAAGAAATCACCGAACAAGGAGCTTTCGCCGCGGAAATCCGAGTTGCCGCGGTTGTGGTAGTAGTTAGCCGAGTTCAGCCACGCCGGCACCTTGACGTTCGCTTCGGCCGGCGGCACGAATGGCGTGTAGGCGTACGTGGGCTGGGTGAGCCGCGCAAAGTTCGCCGCAGAGCGTACGCCATCGCCTTCGAACCCTGCGTTGATGGGCTGCCCGCCGGGCCCGCCCTGGCGTGAATACGGATAGGAGCCCTTGCTGCGATACGCGCAAGGCCCGCCGACACACTCGCGATACTGGATCACGTCGGCGGTGTGGTTGGTGATGATGTCGAGGTACACCTTCATGCCGCGTGCGTGCACTGCCTCGACAAAGGCACGCATGTCGGCTTCATCGCCGAAATGCGGATCGACGCTGGTGAAGTCGGTGATCCAGTAACCGTGATAGCCCGCGGTCTCCTGGCCCGGACCGCCCTGCACGGCCTTATTCTTATATATAGGCCCCAGCCAGATGGCGGTAGCGCCGAGACCCTGGATGTAGTCCAGACGCGCGATCAGGCCGCGAAGATCGCCGCCGTGGTAGAAGCCCTTGTGGGTGGGGTCGAAGCCGGTGGTTAGCCGATCGCCTTCGAGGCCTCCGTTGTCATTGCCGGTGTCGCCGTTCTCGAAGCGGTCGGGCAGGACGAAGTAGACGATCTCGTCTTCGGAGGGACGCTGTCGGTAGTCAGGGGCGGCGGACGACGACGTCGCGAACGCGCACAGACCGAGACAAGCCAGGACCTGTCGCATCGCTACCCCCACCGCCAACCCCAAGTCGCGGCACTCTACGTTACGGCGGTGCGCAAGCGCACGATGCATACGTATGTATGCGGCGATCAGCTTTCCGTGGAAGGGTGCACTGAATTCGACGCGGGCGCGCCGTCCGACCGCGATGCCGAGCCATCAGAACCGGCATGGCTGCCGATTTTCCGACCACGACATCGCGTGCGGTCCGCTTAAAGTCAGACGAAGCGGTTGACCAGATTCTCCAGATATTCCTGGCGGCCCGATTGCGGCTTCGGATTGATGTTGGCCGCCACCGCAGCATCGGAGATCGACTCCAGCGACGCACCCTTGGCGTGGATTTTCTGGCCGGCCTCGCCCGCCCACTTCGCATAGCGCTGCTCGACGAACTTGTCGATGCCACCGTTCTCGATGAGCGCCGCTGCCGACAACAGCGTGCGCGCCAGCAGGTCGAGACCGCCCACGTGTCCATAGAACATGTCGGCGGGGTCGATGCTCTGACGGCGCACCTTGGCGTCGAAGTTGAAGCCGCCGGTGGTGAAGCCGCCGGCCTTGAGGATGCGGTACATCGCCAGCGTCATGTCGAGCGGATCGTTGTGGAACTGGTCGGTGTCCCAGCCGTTCTGCGGATCGCCACGGTTGATGTCGATCGAGCCGAAGATGCCGAGCGCATCGGCCATCGCGATTTCATGATCGAAGCTGTGACCGGCGAGCGTCGCGTGGTTGGCTTCGATGTTCACCTTCACTTCGTTCTCGAGACCGTTCTTCTTGAGGAAGCCGTACACGGTCGCGGTGTCGAAGTCGTACTGGTGCTTGGTCGGTTCATGCGGCTTCGGCTCGATGAGGATCGTGCCTTTGAAACCGATCTTGTGCTTGTGCTCGACGACCAGCTGCAGGAAGCGGCCGAAGTTGGCGAGCTCGTGCTTGAGGCTGGTGTTGAGCAGCGTGTCGTAGCCTTCACGGCCACCCCACAGCACGTAGTTGGCGCCGCCGAGACGCTTGGTGGCGTCCATGCAATGACGCACCTGCGTGGCCGCGAACGCCCACACATCCGGATCCGGGTTTGTCGAGGCACCTCCCATGTAGCGAGGATGCGAGAACAGATTGGCCGTGCCCCAGAGCAGCTTGATGCCTGTCTCGGCCTGCTTCTTCTCGAGGCGGTCGATCGTCGCGGCGAGGTTCGCGACATGCTCTTTGATGTTGTTTGCCGCCGGCATCGCATCCACGTCGTGGAAGCAATAGAACGGCGTACCGAGCGTCGTGAAGAAGTCGAATGCGGCATCCATCTTGGCCCAGGCGGCGGCCTGATCCATCACGCCCGCATTCCACGGACGGTCGAAAGTGCCCTGGCCGAAAATGTCGTGGCCGTTCCACGCGAATGAATGCCAATAACAAACGGCCGGGCGCAGAAGGTCTTCCATGCGCTTGCCGAGGACGATCTGGTCCTTGTTGTAGTAACGGTAGGCCAGCGGATTGTCCGACTTCAGGCCTTCGAATTTGACGGGCGAAACACTTCCGAAATAGGAAGCGGGCTTTGACAAAGGTTGCGCGCTCGACATGATCAAACTCCTCGGAATCTTGGACGAAGGTCCTGATAAATCTGGGAAAACTTCTGGCGCTTTGGCGCCAGTTGCTCGATATCGCGGGCGTTGGGTTCGATGACCACACGCACCGGCGGCGGACGGCAGACATCCTCCGCCCGTTCGCCGGTCTTGGCTAGCCGGGCAAGTCTGGCAGCGCCAAGCGCCGGGCCTACTTCCGAGGCATCGCGGTAAATGAGCGGCCGCTTGAGCGCCGCCGCCAGCACTCCGCCCCACCACATGGAGCGCGCACCACCGCCGATCACCGAAATCTTGTCGATGCTGGCGCCAGCTTCAATCAGTCCGTCCAGGCCGTCGGCAAACGCGAAAGCCACGCCCTCGAGCACCGCCTGGCCGATGGCGGCGGCGTCGGAATCATGGTTGAGGCCGAACAGCACGCCGCGCGCCTGCGGGTCGTTATGCGGCGTGCGTTCGCCCGACAGGTACGGCAGGAAGATTTCCGGCCCGTCGAGCGCGGCGCGCTTTTCCACCTTGGACAACAGCTCGGCGGCATCCTTTGTTCCCGTGAGCTTCACCGCCCAGTCCACGCACGAGGCAGCACTGAGCATCACGCTCATCTGATGCCAGACACCGGGCAGGCAGTGGCAAAAGGCGTGGACTGCCTTGGCGGAGTTCGGTAGGAATTTCGGCGTCACCAGGAACAGCACGCCCGAAGTGCCCAGCGACAGGAAAGCGTCTCCCGGCTTGATGACGCCGATGCCGGCGGCGCCTGCGGCGTTATCGCCGCCACCACCGGCAACCGGCACGGCGTCCATGCCCCAGTCCGCCGCGACATCCTTGCGCAGCGCGCCGGTGGCATCAGAGCCCTCGACCACGCGCGGCATATGCGACTCATCGAGGCCCGTGGCGCTGAGCATCTCGGGCGACCAGCGGCGCTTGGCGACGTCCAGCCACAAAGTGCCGGCCGAGTCCGAGGCGTCGCTGGCTTTCTCGCCGGTCATCAGCAGGCGCACGTAATCTTTGGGCAGGAGCACGCAGCGCGTGTCCTTGAACACCGCCGGTTCGTTCTCGCGAACCCACACCAATTTTGGTGCCGTGAAACCTGGCATGGCGATATTGCCGGTGATTTCCCGCGAGCGTGGCTCGCTCTGCTCGAGCGTTGCGCACTGTTTCTCGCTGCGCCCGTCGTTCCACAGGATGGCCGGGCGCAGCGGCTTGTCGGCTGCATCCAGCAGCGTGGCGCCGTGCATCTGGCCGGAGAGCCCGACGGCTTTGACCGCCTTGCGGTGCTCGGCTGGCAGCGCCTTGACGGCGGCGTTGGTCGCCGACCACCAGTCGGCGGGATTCTGCTCGGACCATCCGGCGTGTGGACGGGAAACGTTGAGCGGCGCGGACGCCTGTTCTACCACCGTGTCTTTTTCGTCGACGACGACGGCCTTGACACTGGATGTGCCGATATCGATGCCTAGATACATTGACCCCTCGTTTTCTGCCGCGGCGAAGAGTACCGCTTGGGGTCGGCACGCGTGGCCGGATTCCCTATGGTCCAAAACGCGGCGGTAACGCTACCACGCTTTTTCGCAATGGGGGAGTGAAGACGGCTCCTCTCAGGGCGGGCAGCCGCAAAACGGCTGAATGGAACCGTAGGTGGGGCGATCGTATTTCGCCGCCTCGTTGTGCGGACGACGTGGCCCGCCGCGCACCACGCTGAGCACGCGCTGAAGGAGTCCATACGACTCGATCTGGGTCCTTGCCTGCGGCAAGGGCGCGGGATTGACGATGATCACGTCCCCGGTGCGTGAGTCGCCGCGCACCAGCCATTTGCCACTGGCGATGGTGCGTTCGAAATCGCCCTTCTCCACCGGCAACGGCGCCGCGGGCTGGGTCCAGAACGCGTCATCCGGTGCGCGATCCAGGGCCGCGACCAGCGAGCGCAGCGACCACAGGCAGCTCGCCGGGCCGGAATAGTTGTCGAGCATCGCGGCATCGTCCCCGCAGTAACCCTGGGTCACCCGTCCCTCTCGCAACGCGCCGTGCTCGAGGAAGAAATCCCAGGTCAGGTCCAGGGCGCGCCGCGCCTGCGCGGGCGGCAGTGCGTCCGGATGGAGCGTGCTGGCGAAGATCAGCGGCGCCGAGACCGCCATGCGGTAACACACACTGCGGCCGAAGACCGGCATGGCGTGCGGGCCTAACAAGTGCAACAGATCGGCGGCGAAGAGCGGCAGCGCGTCATTCACAATCTCGCCTAGCAGCGTGGCGTTCATGCGATGGATCCAGCCGATGTGGTAGTAAAAGCCCCAGGCGTTGTAATAGTCGACGGGACCGTCGGGGCCATCGGTGAACCAGCCATCGCCGCGATAGAAATCGAGCGTGCGCGCGAGACGCTGGTCGATGGCCGCCGCGTCGTATTCCGCGCCCAACGCCTGCAGCGCCACATTGACCTGCGCGACGAACAGATGCCAGTTGTTGTCGGCGATCTTCTTTCCGTTCACCTGCAGCAGCCAAGTGGTGATCTGCTGGCGCTGGCGCGTATCGAGGCGCTGCCACAGCGTGGCTCGCGACAACCACAATGCCAGCGCCACATCCGCCGCTTCCGCGATGCGCTGGTCGCGATCGGTGATGTCACCCCAGTAATCGGCATGCTTCGGGTCGGTGCCGGCCAATACACCCGATTCGAGAATTTGCTCCGCGTCGACTTCTCGGCCCGAGGGAAGCTTCAGATTCGTCTCGGGACTGTGCTCGAGCCACACGCCGAGCAGCGGCGCGATGCGGCTGAATCCTTCGAACTCCTCCGCCTGACGCGCGCCGCCGGCGTGCAATCCCGGGTAGTGCGCGCGCGCACGGCTGGGCGTGGCGTAGGTGAGGAATCCTTCCACCGCGTAACCCGTCAATGCGAGGTAGTCCGCGCGCGTCGGCGCGGGCTTGGCCGCAAATTGCTCGATGACGGCTTCGGAGCTCGCAGGAAAGCGCGCGCCAGCCGCATACGGCGCGTGATAGAGGTACCAGACGCCACCCGCAGCAGCAAGCACGCCTGCCAGAAGAACGATGGGGATGATGCGTCGCATGCCGGACCTGTAGTTTGATCCAGCATAGCCACGAACCGAATCCAGCGTCTATCGGCGCCGGCCGCGCCGCGCGTTCCGCCCCATCACTCGCTTCCTTCGATCTGCCCGATGCGATCGCCGGACTGGCGGGTCAGCATCCACTGCGGATATTCGTCCGGCAGCGCCGAGGCATCGGTGATGGCCTGGATCTGCTCGGGGCTCAGCACGAGGTCGGTGGCCGCGATATTGTCGAGCAACTGCTCCTGGTTCTTGGCGCCGATGATGACCGAGGTCACGTGCGGCTGGGCTAACAACCAGGCCAGTGACACCTGGGCGACGGACACCAGGTTGTCCGCGGCGATCGGCCGCATGACGTCGATGACATCGAAGGCACGCTCGCGGTCGACGGGTGGGAAATCGAGCGTGGCGCGGCGCGCGCCATCGGGCTTTTCGTTCTCGCGGGAGAACTTGCCCGACAGCAGGCCGCCCGCCAGCGGGCTCCACGGCAGGATGGCGAGTTTCTGGTCGTTTGCCAGCGGCACGATTTCGCGCTCGATGTCTCGCCCGGCGACCGAGTAATACATCTGCAGGCTTTCGAATCGCGCCAAATTCTTCTTGTCGGAGATCCACTGCGATTTCATGATCTCCCAGGCAGACAGGTTGCACAGACCCAGGTAGCGCACCTTGCCGGCGCGAACGCAGTCATCCAGCGCATCGAGCGTTTCCTCGAGCGGCGTGAACGGATCGCGGCCATGGATCTGGTAGAGATCGATGTGGTCTACCTGCAGGCGTTTGAGGCTCTGATCCACCCCCTGCATGATGTGCGCGCGCGAAAGGCCGATCTGGTTGTGCCCTGCCCCCATGCGCAGCAGCACCTTGGTGGCGAGCACGTACGAATCGCGCGGCAGCCCGAGCATCTTCAGGGCGTTGCCGGTGACGACTTCCGAGCGGCCGTTGGAATAGAAATCCGCCGTATCGATGAAGTTGATGCCGCGATCGAACGCGGTCTTGATGAGATCGGTGACGTTCTCCTGGCTCACGCCGGCGACCGTCGCCCACATACCCTCGCCGCTGCCGAAGGTCATGGCTCCGAGACACATCTCGGAGACGATCAGACCGGTATTTCCCAGCTTTCGAAACTGCATCTCGCACTCCTTGTTACAAGCCCTTCATGCGTTCAGCCGCCGGCGCGAGCGACGGCAGGCCGTTCTCCGCGCGGTCGAGATAGAAATATGCGCAGCTCGAATAGTCGTCGGCGCGCTCGAAGAGGTTGGCCTGCGGCAGGTGTTTCAAGTCAAGCTCACGAAGGCCGTCACCCGCTGCGTAGAGTGGCGGCGACACTGGCTTTTCAGGAGTGCCGTCGTTGCTCCAGACAAAGCCGATCTGCTGCAGCGTGACGCGAATCTCCTGGCGGAAATACACCGGGTCGTAGACGTGGTATCGATAGAAGGCGTAGCGCTGCTTGTCGTGATCGGCGATCGTGGCGCCCTGATACGGATGCGAATAGGCGCCAAGCGCATAGGCAGTGCCGATGTAGTCTTCCGTGCCAGTTCCCGAGAGTGTGGGCAATTCCTGATCGCCGTCGAGGAAAACCTTCACCTCACCTTCGCCCCACCAGGTTTCACCGTAGCGTTTGCCATCGACAATGACGCCGACATTCGTGCCGAGGTAGCGGCCCTTGCCCGCGAGGTGCGGCAGGATCTCGTAGTCGCGCTGAAGTTTGGTCGGATTCTCGCGGCGAAAATGCGCGTGGAAATACAGCGCGCCCGGTGGGTGCCGGTCACCGAGCGTGTAGTCCACGTCGTAATAAACCTGCGGCTGGTCGACACCCGATTCGTTCATGAGCACGATGCGCATGCCATTGCGAAACGGCATAGGCACGCTGACATTGAAGCTGCGTCCCTCAGGGCTGGAGAAGATTGCCGAGTGGAAAGGCACCATGCTGCCGATGCCGACGCCGAAGAAATCCCCGAGCGGCACACTCACCGCCGGCGTCCTCGCGCCATCCCAGTACATGTCGAGACGCAGCCCACGAAGCATCTTCGGGCTGCGATCGTTGATGGTCATCCAGATGCGGCGGACCATGCCGCTGCCGCTTTTCACTTCGGCCAGCGTGCGCTGCTCGCCGGCCTTGAGCGGCCAGAATGCCGAGCCCTTGCGGCCTGCATTGCTCGAAGCCCCCTTGCCGCGTTCGCCCGTGGGATTTTCCGGGCTGGCCCAGCGTGTTTCGACACCGTCGGGTACGACGTACAACTCTTGTGCGTGCGTCGACGCGCTGGCAAACGCCAGCAGACCGGCAATGATTACGGCGCGCATCTATTCCTCCCGGCGCCGACGGTAACCTTGCGCGGGCTCGCCGTCGAGCGCGCTCGGCGGCGCCTGGTCTTGGCGTAGGCTTTACCCGCGGAGTAGTCTCGCGGGCATGAATAGTCCGGTCACAGGTCCCACCGCGCTGACGGCCGCGCAGTGCCGCGCTGGGCGCGCACTCATCGAATGGTCGCTGGCGCAGCTCTCTCAGTCCGCAGCCATCGATGTGCAGACGATCACGGATTTCGAAAAACGTTTTCGCTCGGCGGACGAGACTACCAGGCGCCGCCTGCGCGTCACGCTGGAAGCGGCAGGTGTGGTGTTCATCGGGGAAAATGGCGGAGGCGCGGGAGCGCGCTTGAAGTTCAACCGCGCGGAGGTGTGGGAAGTGAATCGCTGGGAGGACGACGGCGGCGTCACCGGCGAGGACGACATTCTTTAGCTGCGCACACCCGCGCTGCGCAGGATTTCGGGCACGCCAGCCTCCCAGCCGATGGCCATGATGTGAACACCCTGGCATATGCCCTGCATCTCGCGCACGACGCGCGCCGCGAGCTCGACGCCGCGTTCACGGGCGACCCCTGCCCCAGCGGCCTCCTCCATGGCTTCGACCATGTCCGGCGGCACGAACACACCCGATAGATTGGCGTTGAGCCAGGGCCCGCTTTTTTCGGACTTCAGCGGAATTACGCCGGCTAGAATCGCGACGCCATCGGGTTTCACTGCGTCGATGAAACGCTTCAGCGGATCGCCGTGATAGATGGCCTGGGTTTGCAACATTTTGGCGCCCGCATCGATCTTGCGACGGGTGTTCTCGATCTCGGCACCGAATCGTTCCGCGCCCGGGTTGCAGGTGGCGCCGATAAACAGGTCCGGTGCGCCATGAAGCGGATGACCGGCGTGGTCGCGGCCGTTGCGAAGGGCCTCGGCCGCCGCGATCAGGCCCGACGCAGTGAGGTCGAACACCGGCTTGGCCTCGGGGTGGTCGCCGCCCGTGGTGGAGTCACCGCCCATGAACACGAAGTTCTTGAGACCAAGCGCCGCGGCGCCTAACAAGTCGGATTGCACCGCGATGCGATTGCGGTCACGGCTGGTGACCTGCACGATGGTCTCGAAACCGCGGTCCTGCAGCAGCCGCGCAGCAGCGCGCGGATCCATGGTCATGCGCGCGCGTGGAGACTCGGTCACATTGATGGCATCTACGGCATCGCGCAGCAGGTCGGCCGCGGCAAACAGCTTCGTGAGGTCGGTGCCCTTGGGCGGAGTCAGTTCGCCGGTGACGACGAACTTTCGGGCGGCCAGCTTGGCCGCGAGACTTGAAATCATGGGGCGCAATACTGACACGGCGTCCAGGGCGCCGGGGAGCGCATCGCACCTCACTTTCATTGATTTGGGCTATTAGCTCGCGCTCAGGCATCCCCGGTTGGCACGATCGAGGCGGTCTCCATCATGAGGATCACCGCGCGCTGCGGCGCCCGCGTCCGATGCACCACGCCCTTCGGCACGGTGAATCCCTGCCACGGCAGAAGCTCCACGCTGCGATCTTCGAGGTCAACGAAAAACCGCCCCTCGAGCACGAAGAACAACTCGTCGTCGTTGTCGTGTTTGTGCCAGTGATATTCACCCTGCATGACCCCGAGACGCAGCACCGAATCGTTTACCTTGCACAATGTCTGGTTGAACCAGCGGTCTTTCACCGCGTCGACCACGCGTGGCACATCCACCACTTCCAGTGCCGGAAACTTGATGTCGAGGAACGTGGCGTACGGGTGGATTGGCGCGGCATTGTCCACTTCCTTCCTCACTGTTTTGCGACGAGCAGTTCCACACCCGAGCGGGCCGTGGGCGAGAGCCCCTGCCCGCCGTCGCCGACGTGCGCAATGATCTCACGCCGCATGCGCGGGTCCCAGAATCGCGCGAGGTGGAATCGCACCCCTTCGGCAGCCACGGCCTTGTCAGGATCGGAATCGAAGAAGGCAGCGATGTCATTGGCCATCGCAACGAGCCGCCGAATGTCCATGGGTCAGCTCGTCGATCGCTCTTCGCGACGTTGGCGCGGCTCCGCCGGAATTTCCGCCTGGCGCCGCAGTTGCCACGCGGCCGGCTGCGCCACTTTCACCACCTGCACGGCGGTGACTTTGTATTCCGGGCAATTCGTGGCCCAGTCGGAATTTTCGGTGGTGATGAGGTTCGCGCCCGATTCCGGAAAATGGAACGTGGTGTACACCACGCCGGGCGCCACACGGTCGGTGATCTCCACGCGCAACACCGTGTCGCCGGCGCGGCTGGTAATGCCCACCCAGTCGCCATGCTCGATGCCGCGCGCCTCGGCGTCGTGCGGATGCAGCTCGAGGCGGTCCTCGCTGTGCCAGGTCATGTTGGCCGTGCGGCGAGTCTGCGCGCCGACGTTGTACTGCGTGAGCACGCGTCCGGTGGTGAGCAGCAGTGGATAACGCGCCGACGTGCGCTCATTCGTGGGCACATAGGCCGTGACGTAAAACTTGCCTTTGCCACGCACGAACGTACCCACGTGCATGGTCGGCGTGCCCGCGGGCGCCTGGTCGTTGCAGGGCCACTGGATAGATCCCAGGCGGTCTAACTTCTCATAGCTCACGCCCTGGAACGTGGGTGTGAGCGCCGCGATCTCGTCCATGACCTGCGAGGGATGCGTGTAGCTCATCGGGTATCCCAGCGCATTCGAGAGGCCCATCGTGGCTTGCCAGTCGGCGAGACCGGCCAGCGGTTCGATGATCTTGCGTACGCGGGATATGCGCCGCTCGGCATTGGTGAACGTGCCGTCTTTCTCCAGGAATGAAGATCCGGGCAGGAACACATGGGCGAATTGCGAGGTTTCGTTGTGGAAGATGTCTTGAATGACGATGCATTCCATGGCCGAGAGCGCGGCAGTCACGTGCGCCGTGTTCGGATCGGACTGCGCGAAATCCTCGCCCTGGATGTACATGCCGCGGAACGAGCCATCGAGCGCCGCCTCGAACATGTTGGGAATGCGCAGTCCCGGTTCCGAGCCCAGCTGCACCTTCCACATGGATTCGAACAGCGCGCGGGTCGCGTCATCGGACACGTGCCGGTAGCCACTGTACTCGTGCGGGAACGAGCCCATGTCGCAGGAGCCCTGCACATTGTTCTGGCCGCGCAACGGACTCACGCCCACGCCCTCGCGGCCGAGATTGCCGGTCGCCATGGCTAGATTGGCGATGCCCATCACCATGGTGGTGCCCTGGCTGTGCTCGGTGACTCCGAGGCCGTAATAGATGGCGCTGTTCGGACCGTTCGCGTACAGGCGCGCGGCGCCCCGAACCAGCGCGGCCGGCACACCACTGATGTTCTCCATCGCCTCCGGCGAGTTGTTCGGATCGGCGATGAACGACCGCCACCGCGCGTAGGACTCTCGTTCGCAACGATCGGCGATGTATTGCTCTTTCGTCAGGCCCTCGGTCACCACTACATGTGCCAGCGCGTTGATGACGGCCACGTTCGTGCCCGGCAGCAGGCGCAGGTGATAGTCGGCTTCGACGTGCGGTGATTTGACCAGGCCGATAGCCCGCGGATCGAGGACGATGAGCCGCGCCCCGGCGCGCAGGCGGCGCTTCATCTGCGAGGCGAAAACCGGATGCGCTTCGGTGGGACTGGCACCGATCACCATGATGACGTCGGCGTGCTGCACCGAGACGAACTCCTGCGTGCCGGCCGACTCACCGAGCGTGTGCTTGAGGCCATAGCCAGTCGGCGAATGGCAGACGCGCGCGCAGGTATCCACGTTGTTAGTGCCGAACGCCGCGCGCACCAGCTTCTGCACCAGGAAGGTTTCTTCGTTGGTGCAGCGTGAAGAGGTGATGCCGCCGACCGAATCGCGGCCATAGCGGGCCTGGATGCGCTTGAATTCGGACGCCGCGTACGCGAAGGCCTCTTCCCAACTCACCTCACGCCACTCGTCAGTGATGCGTTTGCGAATCATCGGCTTCGTGACGCGGTCCGCGTGCGTGGCGTATCCGTAGGCGAACCGCCCTTTGACGCAGGCATGACCCTGGTTGGCGCGGCCATCCCTGTTGGGCACCATGCGCGACACCGCGCCATCGGTGATCTCGGCGATGAGCGAGCAGCCCACGCCGCAATACGCGCAGGTGGTCGCGACAGCCTGCTGCGGCAGGCCGGCGGCCAGCCCAGCGGACAAAGCCGATTTTTCCATGAGCGCACCCGTGGGACAGGCCTCGATGCACGCGCCGCAGGACACGCATTCGGATTCGAGGAAGGGCTGCTGCTGGGAGGCTGACACGCGCGACTCGAGGCCGCGGCCCTCGATGGTCAAGGCGAACGTACCCTGCGTGTCTTCGCAAGCGCGAACACAACGCGAACAGACGATGCACAGATCGTTGTCGAAGCGGAAATACGGATTGCTGGAATCCACGGCTTTCGGCGTCTGCAAGCCGCGCGAGGTCTGCGTCGTGGCGAACCGCGACTGGCCAATTCCATGCGCGGCAGCAAGGGTTTCCACCTCGCAACGGCTGCTGTCGGGACAGCTTCCCATGGGATGTTCGGACACGTACAGCTCGAGAACACTGCGGCGCAGCTTCGTCAACTGCCCGCTGTGCGTGAGCACCTTCATGCCGCTGGCCACTTCTGTCGTGCAAGAGGCCGGAAACCCCTTGCGGCCCTCGATTTCGACCAGGCACACGCGGCATGAACCGAAAGCCTTCAACGTATCGGTGGCGCAAAGTTTCGGGATGTCGCCACCGGCAAGCGCCGCCGCGCGCATGATCGAGGTGCCTGCCGGCACGGTAACTTGCACACCGTCAATCTCCAGCGTGATCTCGAGCGTCACTGGCCCGTTGGCGGCGGGAGTTCCGAGGTCGTGATAGTTCTGCGCGTGCATCTGTCTAACCCAGGAAATCCTTGCGGAAATGCAGGAGCGCGCTGCGCACCGGGAACGGGGTCAGGCCGCCGAGCCCGCACAACGACCCCGCGGCCATGGTGTCGCAGAGCTCATCGAGCAGCGCCACGTCAAGCGCACGCGAAGAGGTCGGCGCCGTTGCGCGGCCGGCAATGATTCGATCCATGAGCTCGACGCCGCGCGCGGAACCAATGCGGCATGGAGTGCACTTGCCGCAAGATTCGATGGCACAGAATTCCAGCGCGTAACGTGCCATGCCCGCCATGTCGACGGTGTCGTCGAATACCACGACGCCGCCGTGACCGAGCAGCGCGTTCTTCGCCGTCAATGCTTCGTACTCGAGTGGCGTATCGAATTCGGACGGCGGTAGATAGGCGCCGAGCGGCCCGCCGATCTGCACGGCGCGAACCGGCCGGCCGCTGGCCGTGCCCCCGCCGTAGTCGTGCACGAGCTGGTTGACGGTGAGCCCGAACGCCCGTTCCACGAGGCCGCCATGCTTCACGTTGCCGGCGAGCTGAAACGGCACCGTGCCGCGCGACTTGCCGAGGCCGAAGTCACGGTAGAACGCGGCGCCGCGAGCCATGACCACAGGCACCGTTGCCAGGGTCACCACGTTGTTCACCACCGTGGGTTGGCCAAACAACCCCTTGATGGCGGGCATCGGCGGCCGCACCCGTACCTCACCACGCCGGCCTTCGAGGCTCTCGAGCATGGAAGTTTCTTCCCCGCAGATGTAGGCGCCGGCGCCGAGACGCACCGCGATGTCGAAGTCGCGGCCGCTGTCACGCAGGTTGGGCCCGAGATAGCCGCGTTCGCGCGCCACGCGCAGTGCCTTCGACAGTGCGAGCGCCGCGTGCGGGTATTCCACGCGCAGGTAGAGGTAGCCGCGTGTGGCGCCGACCGCGAGCCCCGCAATGGTCATGCCTTCGATCAGCGAGAACGGATCGCCCTCCATGAGCATGCGATCCGAGAACGTTCCGGAATCCCCCTCGTCCGCGTTGCAGGCGATGTACTTCTGCGCGGCGTGCTGGTCGTGAACGGTCTGCCACTTGATCCCGGTGGGGAATGCGGCGCCACCGCGTCCCCGCAAGCCGGATTCCGTCACCGCGCGCACGATTTCCTGCGGCGGCATCGTCAGCGCCGCGCTCAATCCTGCGTAGCCGCCGTGGGAGATGTAGTCGTCGATGTCACCGGGGTCCACCACGCCGAGACGCGCCGTGGTCAATCTTTGCTGGCTGCGCAGCCATTCGTGGCGCTCGATGTCACCGAGTCTCAGCGCGTGCGGCCCGCCGTCGAGCAAGCCGGCCGTCAGAAGCGCGGAAACATCTTCGGGACGAACGGGGCCATACGCGACCCGGCCGGTATCGGTCTGCACCTCGATCAGCGGCTCGAGCCAGTAGAGCCCGCGAGACCCGTTGCGCACGAGGTGAATCGGCAGCTCGCGCCGCCGGCATTCGCGAATGAGCGCATTCGCGACACCATCGGCGCCCACCGACTTCGCGCCCGCATCGCCAGGAACGAACACCTTCACCGTTGCACGCGCGCTCATTCGGGCACGCTCCAGCCTTCGGCGAAATCGTCGATCGTTCGCTTCCCGACCCTGCCCCACAGTTCGCCGTCGATCATCGCGGAAGGAGCGCAGGCGCAGTTGCCCAGGCAGTACACAGCATCGAGCGTCACCAGACCATCGGCGCGGGTTTCACCGAATTGCACGCCCAGTCGCCGCATGGCGAAAGCGGCAAGCGCATCTCCGCCCATGGATTTGCAGGCTTCCGCCCGGCACAGCTTGAGCGTGTGCTGTCCGGCGGGCGCCGCACGAAAATGGTGATAGAAACTCACTACGCCGTGCACTTCGGCGCGCGACAGATTGAGCGCGTCCGCAATCAACGGCACGGACTCGGACGGCACACAGCCCAGCTCGTTCTGAACCGCGTGCAGGATCTCGAGCAGCGGGCCCGGCTCGCCGCTCATCTTCTCCACCGCGGCGTCGACGCATCTCTCGATGGTCGCGCTCGCGAGCGTCATGACTCGCCCCGCGCCGGACGAACGCGCGCAGGATGGCAGTAGACATTGCAGCCGCCGGGCCGCAGGAAAGCCACCAGCGTGATGCCCGCCGATTGGGCCAGCTCCACGGCGAGCGTGGATGGTGCGCCGATGGCGGCGACCAGCGGAGCGCCGGCCATCATGGCCTTCTGGATCAGTTCGAAGCTAGCGCGTCCCGACAGCAACACGATCCGCTCATTCCATGGCAATTCACCGGCACGCAATGCCGCGCCCGCCAGCTTGTCCATGGCGTTGTGGCGCCCGACATCTTCGCGGCTGGCGATGAGCTCGCCTTCCACGGTGAACAAGCCCACGGCATGCATGCCGCCCGTTTCGGCAAAGCCGGCCTGGGAAGCCTTGAGCAGATCGGGCAACGTGCGCAGCACCGACTCGCGAACGGAAATCCCGCTGGTCACGGGGCGTATGCCGGCGCTCGCGGTCACCGCTTCGATGGAAGCCTTGCCACACACGCCGCAACTCGAGGTCGTGTAGAAATTGCGATTGAGCCGGTCAAGATCGAGCGGCAGGTCGGCGCGCACTGTTACGCGCACGACGTTGCCGGACGGCCCGCAGGGCCGAACCTCGATGACATCGCGCGGCTCGCGGATCAGCGCTTCGCCGTACAGAAATCCCAGGGCGAGCTCGGAATCGTTGCCCGGCGTGCGCATGGTGATGGAGATGGGCCGGCCTGTACCGCCGTTTTCGGAGGCACCCTCTTTGAGCAGACGGATTTCCAGCGGTTCTTCGACTGCAATGGCATCGGCGCGATGCACGTTGCCGGCGTCGCGCAAGGCGTCGATTTGAATTTCCCGATGAGCCGGGCTTTTCATGGGCCCGAGTCTACACCCGGGAATAAGGTCCCGACGTCACTGCGACTGGCGCGCGCCTTGCCGCGCCAGTGCCGCATCCACGGTGTTCGAGAGCAACATCGCGATGGTCATGGGTCCGACACCGCCAGGCACCGGTGTGATCCAGGACGCGCGTTCCGCGGCCGCCGCGAATTCCACGTCCCCGCAAAGTTTGCCATCAGCGCCGCGGTTGATGCCCACGTCGAAGACGATCGCGCCGTCGCGAATCCATTCGCCCGGTATGTAGGCGGCCTTGCCGACCGCGGCCACCACGAGCTCGGCCCGCTCGACTTCGCCGCGCAGATCACGCGTGCCCGTGTGGCACACGGTGACCGTGGATCGCGCCAGCAGCAACTCCAGAGCCATCGGACGCCCGACGATATTCGATGCCCCGACCACCACCGCGCGCAAGCCGGTGAGCTCGAGCTGGTAATCCTGTGCGAGGCGGATGACGCCCCACGGCGTGCAGGGGCGAAGGCCCGGACGCTTCTGCGCTAACAACCCGGTGTTGGTGGGATGGAAACCATCGACATCCTTGGCCGGATCGATGGTGTCCATGATTTCCGTGCTGTCGAGACCCTTGGGCAACGGCAACTGCAGCAGGATTCCATCGACGCGGTCGTCGGCATTCAAAGTCTCGATGAGCGCCAGCAGTTGCTCGCGCGAAGTCGTGACGGGCAGGTCGTGCGCGAAGGATGCGATACCGCACTCCTCGCAGGCTTTGCGCTTGTTGCGCACGTACACGGCGGAGGCCGGGTCTTCGCCCACCTTCACCACCGCGAGCCCCGGCGCACGCCCGTACTTCGAAATGAAGTCGGCGGCTCTCGCCGCCGACTTCGCTCTCTCTTTTGCTGCGACGGCTTTTCCGTCGAGAATTTTTGCCGTCATCAGTTATCAGTAGCGGTAGTGATCAGTCTTGTACGGACCGTTCTTCGGAACACCGATGTACTTCGCCTGCGCGTCGCTGAGCTCGCTCAACTGGGCGTTGAGCGTCTTCAGCTGCAACCGCGCCACCTTCTCGTCGAGATGCTTCGGCAGCACGTACACGCCGAGCGGGTACTTCGCCGTCTGCGTGAACAACTCGATCTGCGCGATGGTCTGGTTCGCGAAGCTCGAGCTCATCACGTAGCTCGGATGGCCAGTGCCGCAACCCAAATTCACCAGACGTCCCTTGGCGAGCATGATGATGCGCTTGCCGTCCGGGAAGATCACGTGATCGACCTGCGGCTTGATCTCTTCCCACTGGCACTTCGCGAGCGACGCGACGTCGATCTCGTTGTCGAAGTGGCCGATGTTGCAGACGATGGCGTTGTGCTTCATCGCCTTCATGTGATCGAAGCCGATCACGTGGAAGTTGCCGGTCGCCGTCACGAAGATGTCGGCCTTGTCAGCCGCGTATTCCATCGTCACCACGCGGTAGCCTTCCATCGCGGCCTGCAGAGCGTTGATCGGATCGATCTCCGTGACCCACACCTGCGCCGACAGCGCGCGCAGCGCCTGTGCGGAGCCCTTGCCCACGTCGCCGTAACCGGCGACCACGGCAATCTTGCCGGCGACCATGACGTCCGTGGCACGCTTGATCGCATCGACCAGCGACTCACGGCAGCCGTAGAGGTTGTCGAACTTGCTCTTGGTCACCGAGTCGTTGACGTTGATCGCGGGAAAAGCGAGCTCGCCCTTCTTGTGCATTTCGTACAGGCGATGGACGCCAGTGGTTGTCTCTTCCGTCACACCCTTGATCTGCTTGAGGCGCGTGGAATACCACTTCGGATCGCGCTTCAGCGTGGCCTTGATGGAATTGAACAGCTCGATCTCTTCCTCGCTGCCGGGATTGGCGAGCAGGCTCTGGTCCTTCTCGGCCTGGGTGCCGAGATGTAGCAGCAAGGTCGCGTCACCGCCGTCGTCGAGGATCATGTTCGCCTGGGCATCCGCAGCGCCAGGCCACTCGAAGATCTTGTGGGTGTATTCCCAGTAGTCCTTGAGCGTCTCACCTTTCACGGCGAACACCGGCGTGCCCTTCACGGCGATCGCCGCGGCGGCATGGTCCTGCGTCGAGTAGATGTTGCACGACGCCCAGCGCACGTCGGCACCGAGCGCCTGCAGCGTTTCGATGAGCATCGCGGTCTGGATCGTCATGTGCAGGGAGCCGGCGATGCGGGCGCCCTTCAGCGGCTGGGTCTTGGCGTATTCCTCGCGGATCGCCATGAGGCCGGGCATCTCCGTCTCGGCGATGTTGAGCTCCTTACGGCCCCACTCGGCGAGCTTGATGTCGGCAATCACATAGTCCTGGCCCGTTCCGGGCTTCACAACAGCATTCATATAAACCTCTCTATTTAGTTCCATTTAGAGAGCGCCGTTGGAATCGATCGGCGGTCCTCCGAGCCTCGCGTCGTACGACGCTGCAGCGCTCCTCGGTAGAACCGCCTTTAGGAAACGTTATGCCGTCTTGCGAGCCACTCCCGCATCAGCGGCCAGCACGGCGGCCTTGTCGGTCTTCTCCCAGGTGAAGTCCGGTTCATTTCGGCCGAAGTGGCCATAGGCGGCGGTCTTCTCGTAGATAGGACGCAGCAGGTCGAGCATCTGCACGATGCCTTTCGGACGCAGGTCGAAGTGCTGGCGGACCAGCGCCTCGAGCTTCTCATCGGAGACCGAACCGGTGCCAAAGGTGGTGACCATGACCGAGGTCGGTTGGGCAACACCGATCGCGTAGGAAATCTGCACCTGGCACTTGCCCGCGAGACCCGCGGCAACGATGTTCTTGGCCACGTACCGCGCGGCGTAGGCCGCCGAACGATCCACCTTCGAGGGATCTTTACCGGAGAACGCGCCACCACCGTGCGGAGCGGCCCCACCGTAGGTATCCACAATGATCTTGCGGCCCGTGAGACCGCAATCGCCCTGCGGTCCGCCGATCACGAAGCGACCGGTCGGATTCACGAGGTACTTGATGTTCTTGGCGAGCGTCTGCCCGGCGAGCACCGGCTTGATGATCTCTTCGATCACGGCCTGCTCGATGTGCTTGTGCTCGACATCGGGGTGATGCTGCGTCGAGAGAACCACGGTATCGATCTCGCCCGGCTTGCCGTCGACGTACTTCACCGTGACCTGCGACTTCGCGTCCGGGCGCAGCCACTTGAGCTTGCCGTTCTTGCGCAGCTGCGCCTGCTTCTCGACCAGGCGGTGCGAGAGGTAGATAGGCAGGGGCATCAGGCTTTCGGTTTCGCTGCACGCGTAACCGAACATCATGCCCTGGTCGCCGGCGCCCTGTTCGAGGTTCAAGCCCTTGCCTTCATCCACGCCCTGCGCGATGTCGGGTGATTGCTTGTCGTACGCCACGAGCACGGCGCAACCCTTGTAGTCGATGCCATAGTCGCTGTTGTCGTAGCCGATCTTCTTGATGGTGTCGCGCGTGATCTGGTGGAAGTCGACCACGGCCTTGCTGGTGATTTCACCGGCGAGCACCACGAGACCCGTGTTGCAGAGCGTCTCGGCGCCGACGCGCGAGTGCTTGTCCTGCGCCAGCAGTGCATCGAGCACCGCATCGGAGATCTGGTCCGCGACCTTGTCCGGATGACCTTCGGAAACCGACTCTGACGTGAAATGGAAGCTGCTGGACATACGATCCTCTTACTCTGATTTTCCTGAATTCGTTCAGCTGGCGGCGCGCAATGGTGCGCCGAACGCGGCGCGGTACTGATCCGCAAACTCCGCGCTCGTGAATGTGTGGTTCTGCGTGCCGCGCACGGCGATCTTGATGGCACCCATGAGCGAAGCGATGCGCCCGGTGGTCTCCCAGTCGAGTCCGCGAAGGATGCCGTGAATCAGGCCGGCGCGATAGGCGTCGCCGCAGCCAGTCGGGTCGAGCACCTCTCGCGCCTTCACACAGGGAATCTGATACGTCCTGCCGTCGGCATGAATGGTCGAGCCTTCGCTGCCGCCGGTCACGATCAGCGCCTTCACGTGCTTCATGACGTCCGCCACGCTCCAGCCGGTGCGTTCCTGCAACAGGGCCCACTCGTAGTCATTCAAAGCCAGCCAGTCCGAGATTGAAATGAAACGCTTGAAGTCATCTCCGGCGAACAGCGGCATCGCCTGGCCCGGATCGAAGATGAACGGGATATTGGCGGCCTTGAACTGTTCGGCGTGCTGCAGCATGCCCTCGCGGCTGTCCGGGGCGATAACACCAATCGATATACCGTCATTCGCCGGCACCTTGATGCGGTGCGAATGGTTCATGGCGCCCGGATGAAAGGCGGTGATCTGGTTGGAATCCAGATCGGTGGTGATGAAAGCTTGCGCGCAATGTTCTTCCGGAATCGTCACGAGGTACTTCTCGGACATGCCGACTTTCTGCATCCACTCCCGATACGGCTGGAAGTCACGGCCAATGCCGCCCATGGGATAACCGGTTTCACCCAGCAGTTTCAGGTTATAGGCGATGTTGCCAGCGCAACCGCCAAACTCGCGCCGCATCTGCGGCACGAGGAAAGCCACGTTGAGCATGTGCAACTTGTCGGGAAGGATGTGCGCGCGGAACCGGTCCGGAAACACCATGATGGTGTCGTAGGCGACGGATCCACAGATGAGTGCACTCTTGTCTTTACCCGGCATACCAATGGCTTACGCGTGAGAAACGGGGCGCAAAGATACGCGAATCAGGGCAGGCTTGCTCGGCCGCCTCAGGCCCCTGTTGGCGTTTAGCCAACTTCGATCACATACGGTGGCAAGTTACTGACTTGTCACTGCTTTTTGGGCGCAATCCCGTGCTCCGCCGCAATTGCCGCCCAGAGTTTCTCGATTTCCCCGAGCGCGGCGGTGAATGCGCCGCGTTCAGCCTTGGCGCGGGCCTTTTCGATGGCTTCTTCGCGGTTCCACAGGTTCGACGCCGTAGATGAACCGGGTGCGCGTATCGATGAACGCCGCAGCGCAGGTGCTTGACACCATGGCCTTCTTGTTCGGGAAGAATCCCAAGCTGATCAACTGCAACGGCCCGATCTGTTGGGTATCGGTCCGGAACGACGTGTCGATGGCGTACAGCAGGTCACCAGCGAAAGCCTGTGCGCCATGTTTCGTCTCCCCCGATGAGATCGATCATAGGCCAGCGCCCAACTTTCTTGGCGGCTCCGACTGAGACTCGAGCGAACCGGCCGGCGGCACAGGCTCGCCCGGTTCTTCGGCGGGCGCCTCAGGCGCAGGCGTCGGCGCTTCCGGTACCGGTGGCGCGACACCATCGGGTCGCGTGACCTTCTGGGCGCGGGCGCGGACATAGTGGCGCAAGGCTTCGAGCTCACGGTCGCTGAGCTCCTCGTACTTCGGCATGCCACGTGACTCGAGCCCGCCACGCACCAGGGTCGCGAATGAGGCGGCGTTGAGTGGCACCGCGGAAGCGCGCAGGTCAGGCGCGCCGCCACCGGCGATCGCGCCCGCGCCATGGCACCACTGGCATTTAGTGAAGACCTGGGCGCCCTCGTTGGCGAGACCCGCGTCGATAGTCACTTCCGGGCCGTCGACTGGCCTCGCAATGGTGGGTCCCGGCGTCGGCGGCAATGTGCCGGTGCCGTCCAGCACGAAGGTGAGCAGGCGGCGCGGATGCGTGCGCGAGTCCCAGCCGAATCTGGCGGACATGGCGCCAAGGCTGCCCGGAGCGCCCTGCGTCGGACCGTTGAGTATCGAGATGTATTGCCGCTTGCCGATCGCAAAGCTGATCGGCGTGCCGAGCGCAGCCGCGCCGGAGAAGAACGCCCACACACGGCGGCCCTCGGCGGCGGAATATCCGGTGATGTAGCCGTCGGCCTGGCCTTGAAACACGAGGTCGCCAGCGGTGGACAGCGCCCCGCCACTGAATGCGCCCGGCGTCGGCTGCGCCCATACGGGACGCTGCTTCACCGGATCCCAGGCGACCAGCGCGCTCTTGCCAGCATCCGCGGCTGCGTCACCCTCCGGATTGGTCGCCGGAAGATCGGTGGTCGGCAGGTACACGAGGCCAGTCCTGGGGCTGAAAGACTGCGCGAACTGGTTGTGCGCCCCGACGCCTAACTTCTTCGAGAAGACGGGCTTGCCGCTGGCGCGATCGATGAGGTGGAACGTGCCGTCCTTCGGCGCGTGCAGGATCACATTGCGAGGCTGGCCGTCGATGCTCACCGTGGCCAGCGTGATGTCGGTGGAGCTGTCGCATTGCAGGTGATCGCCGGGTGCCGCGTCGTAGCTCCACACGGCCTGGCCGGTATCCGCATTCAGCGCGATCACGGAACACGCCAGCCGATTCGGTGCGTCACCGCGAGCATTGCCGGTGCCGACATAGAGTTGATTGCTTTCCGGGTCGTAGGTGATGGCGTTCCAGACTGCGCCGCCACCCCCTTGGGTCGCCCAACGCCATACCTGCTTGCCGCTGGTGGCATCGAAGGCCGCGACGGCGCCAGGCACCACACCGGAATCCCCAAAGCCAATCGCGACTTTGTCATCGAATACGGTTGGTGCGCCGGAAATGAAACTGCCGTCGTTGGGATCGAGCGCCGGCGTGCTCCAGAACACCGTGCCCTTCTTCGCCTCGAGCGCTATCAGGCGGCCGTCATGCGTTCCCACGAACAATCGCCCGGCGGAATACGCGAGCCCGCGAATACCCGACCCCGCACGCAATTTCCTGCCCGCGGCCTTGGCGGCCTCCGGATCGAAACGCCAGAGCAGTTTTCCGTTTCGCGCGTCGACCGCGTGCACGATGCTGTAGCCGGCGGCGACGTAGATGATTCCCTCGACCGCGAGTGGCGTGGCCTGCGCGTTGCCGACATCGAGATCGAGCGTCCATGCGAGCTTGAGCCGCGCAACCGTTGCGCGATTGATTTCGACGAGCGGACTGAAATGGGTTTCGCCGGCGGTGCGGCCGATGGCCGCCCAGTTGCGAGCGTCATATTCCGCCGCGAGTGGCGACAGGTCGGCGGCCTGAGCCGTCGCGCACATGACCAGCGCAACCCAGCAAACGTAAGTCGGACGTCGCATGTTCCCTCGCGGATTCGAGTCGTCAGCCCGACTTCAGCACATTCCGATTCCCGGACGCAAAAACGAACACCCGGACGTTGCGCCCGGGTGTTCTACAGAAAACGTCGACGGGTTGCGATTAACCGGCCGCCGGAACTGGCGCACCGTCCGGGAACAGCGGCGCGGAGGTGACACGACCCTTGAAGTCGAGCCAGCGATGGTTCGCGTAGTCATATAGCTTGCAGGTGCGCACCGTTGCCCAATAGCGTTTCCAGTTGAGCACGTAGACACGCGCGAGCTGCGGCACCGCATTCTTGAGCGCCGACTGCGCGGCGCGCAGCCGGTAAAGCGGCACGCCAGTGTTCACGTGGTGCGCACCGTGCTCGAGGATGTCATGCAAAATGCGGCCGAGGCTCTTCGGGACCACGACGTTGATGGTGGTGGTGATGAACCCAAGGCGCTTCTGCCACTCATCACGCTTGTCGAACCAGGCCACTTCCGGGTGCGTGTGCTGTACGTAGATGACCCAGCCGATGATGCAGTTGAATGCCAGGAATGGCACCACGAAGCCGCAGAGCAGCGTCCAGGTCACCGAGTGATTGTTGTAGACCGCCCACAGCACCAGCGCGGTGATCCACGCGGCACCGACGCTCAGCACCAGGATGTTGTCCCAGATGAATATGGCGCGACGCACGCCGACATGTTTCTTGGTGGGCAGAATGAGCTTCTTCCACCACATTTCGATGAGGTAGTAGAGACCCTGGCCAAATCCCGAGCGGTAGATGCGCTCGAGGCCGCGGCGGAGTTTTGAAGCAGCCTGCCACTCTTCGGCGGATAGCGGCACCCAGACCTGGTCGCGGCCCTTGAGGTTGGTGAAGCCGTGATGCGCGACGTTGTGGCCGACATCCCAGAGAGAGAACGGCGTGAGCGACGGCAGGAAGGCGATGCGGCCGATGACCTTGTTGAGCCAGTCGTACTTGGTGTAACTGCCATGGCAGGCATCGTGGCCAATGACGAAGAGGCGCGCGATGGCGATCGACGCCGGGATGATCATGAGGCCCTTGGCCCACCATGAATCGAATGCGCAGGCGCCAACGATGGCGGCGCCGAGGAAAGCAAGATCGAGCAGCAGGCGCAGCACGGGAAGGAGCGAGTCCCGGCGCATGTATTCCTGCATGACAACTCGGACGGTGCGCTTGGCATCGGCGCGACTGGAATCGGTCGGCGGGGCATTTGTCATAGGGTGGCAAGCCTATACGATTCAAGCGCTTTCCGGAATATTTCCGGCGTCAACTTCGACCTACGTCGCATCGCCAATCGGCCAACCGGCGCCAAATTCGACTCCGCCGGCCTCGCGGTTTGTGCAGCCGTTGCAGCTTCGACACGAATCACTTTTGCACCACAGATCGTTGCCGGGTTTCCCGTACTGAACTGGCGTGCTCAAGCGTGCCTTCGGTTGACGGGTTGTCCACTTTAGTGGATGTTTCGTCCACTATGCAGGATATCAACGCCCGGATTGCCGCCCGCGTGCGCGCCCTGCGTGCCGATGCCGGCTTGAGCCTCGAAGCCCTCGCCGGCCGGTGCGCCGTCAGCCGCTCGATGTTGTCGCTGGTCGAGCGTGGCGAGACCAGCCCGACGGCCGTGGTGCTCGAAAAGATCGCCAGCTCCCTCGGCTGTACCCTTGCCTCCCTGTTCGACGACATCAGCGCGCCCGCAAGTCCCCTGTCGCACGCCGCGGATCGCGCCACCTGGAAAGATCCGCAGTCCGGCTACACCCGCCGTAACATCTCGCCGGCGAATTTCCCCTCGCCGATTCGCATCGTCGATGTGATTTTTCCGGCGGGCGCCAGGGTTTCCTACGAAAGCGGAGCGCGGGACACCGCGGTGGCTCAGCAGATCTGGGTGCGCGATGGATCGATCGAAGTCACGGTGGGAAAAGTCACGCACCGGTTGGCCAAGGACGATTGCCTCGCCATGCAGCTCGACGCGCAGGTCACCTTTCGCAATCGCACCCGCAAGGCCGCCCACTACGTGGTGGTGTTGTCCTCATGAGCGCGTTCACGGTTCGACGACTGGAGACGCTGAGCTCACGTGAGTTCGGCGGGCTGTGCGATGTGCTCATCGACTGTGTCGACGGCGGTGCATCGGTAAGCTTCATGCAGCCGATGACACTCGCCAAGGCGGCAGAGTTCTGGCGAGACGTGGCGGCCAGCATGGCGCGCGGTGAGCGCGCGCTGGTGGTCGCGCAGGACAGCAATGGCGTCGTCCTCGGCACTGCGCAGTCGGTGTGGGCGGCCGCGGAGAATCAGCCGCACCGCGCCGACATCGCCAAGATGCTGGTGCATCGGCGGGCGCGGCGCCTCGGCGTCGGTGCCGCGGTACTGCAAGGCGCCGAAGATGCCGCGCGAGACGCCGGCCGAACTTTGCTGGTGCTCGATACCGCGAGCGATGCCGCCGAGCGGCTGTATGAGCGCAGCGGCTGGCAGCGCGTGGGCACCATTCCCGACTATGCGCTCATGCCTGACGGCGCGCCCTGCGCCACGGTCGTCTACTACAAAAGACTGGTTTGACGCCGTTCATGGGCATGCGAAGCTCTCGCACCTTTCCGGGGGAGCGCGTGATGAAACGAAGAGCATTCCTTCAAGCCATGGGTGGTGCCTCCGCACTTGCCTTCCTGCCCTCCCTCACGCGCGACGCCTTCGCCGCGGCCGCCACGCTCGATGACCTCACCATCAGCGAAGTGGAGATCCTCAAACTGTCCGGCACACATGAGCTCGTGCCGGGCCTGAACCGCCAATACCAGGTCAATCCTCTGCACCTTTACGAGGAGCGCCGGCCGAAACCTTTCAAGGATCCGCCGGAAGGCACCAAGTCCAATCGCCGGCCGCTCGCGCATTACTACCTGCGAATCCGCACCAAGGGCGGCGTCGAAGGAATCTACGGCATGGTGGACAAGGAAGCCCTGCCCGTCTTGTTAGGCACGTTGCGGCCACTGGTCATCGGGCAGAACGCGCTCGCGGTCGAACGCATCTGGGATCAGATGTACCGCTCGAACCGTCACTCGCGCGCCAGTCATTTCATGATGGCCATCAGTTACATGGACAACGCGCTGTGGGATCTGCGTGGCCGGCACTTCGGTGCGCCCGTGTTCCGTTTGTTAGGCGGGCCGACGCAGTTGCCGGTGCGCGTGTATGGCAGCTGCCTTGGTTTTTCGATTGATCCACCGCTGGCCGGCAAACGCGCCGCGCAACTGAAGAAGGACGGCTTCATCCACCAGAAATGGTTTCTCGGCTTCGGTCCCGGCGATGGCCCGCGTGGCATGGACCTCAATGTGCAGCTCGTGAAAGCGCTGCGCGAAGCCGTGGGCGATGACGTGCAGATCATGTTCGACGCCTACCAGGGCTGGGACCTGCAATACGCCGTCGAGTGGTGCCGCAAGGTCGAGCAATACCGCCCTTTCTTCGTCGAAGAAGCCGTGCCCATGTCGGACCTCGAGAGCTTCATCCGGCTGTCAAAGGCAACGACGATTCCAATCGCCACCGGCGAGCATATTTACGGGCGCTGGGAGGCCGAGCAGTTCTTCAAGAACGATGCGCTGCAGTTCATCCAGGCCGATCCGGAATGGTGCGGCGGCGTGAGCGAGACCGTGAAGATCGCGCACCTGGCCTCGGTCCACGGCGTCAAACTACTGCCGCATTGTCACAACGTGCACGCGGCGCTGCACATCGTCGCCAGCCAGTCACCGGCCGTGTGCCCTTTCGGCGAGTACCTCATCAATCACGTGCCGGAAAAGCTTCACTTCATGAAGGACCCGTTGGTCGCGACCAACGGCCACGTGCAATTGTCGGAAAAGGCAGGATTCGGAATCGAGCTCGATCCGGCAAAAGTGGAAAAGCAGGAAATACTCGTTACGATCTGACGCTCATCCGTCGCGCGGAGCTCCTGGTTGCATTCCTGAAGGGCTAATAACCTTTCTTCATGTCGACCACCGACAAGAGCTTGTCGCCGGCGGCGAAACGCCGCAGCTGCTCGCGCAGGATGAGCTCGCGTGTACCCTGCCCCAGGTCCGACTGGGCCGACATGTGCGGCGTGATGATGATGTTCTTCGCCCTCCACAGCGCGTGATCTTTCGGCAACGGCTCAGGCTCCGTGACGTCGAGCCCAGCGCCGGCGATGGTGCCGTTGTTGAGCGCTGCCACGAGATCGTCGGTCACGACGCTGCCGCCGCGTCCGACATTGATGAAATACGCGGTCTTCTTCATGCGCGCGAACATCTTCGCGTCGAAAAGTTTCGTGGTGGCGGGTACCAATGGCAGCGCTGCGACGACGACGTCGGCCTGGCCAATGAGCGTCGGCAGTTCATCGGAAAGACCGACGTAACTCACGTAGTCGGGGCCTTCCTTCGAGCTGGCGCGCGTGGCGATGACCTTCATGCCGAGCGCGTGTGCACGCCGCGCGACTTCGAGGCCGATGCCGCCAAGCCCGGCCACGAGCATGGTTTTGCCATTCAGCGATTGCGGCGAGGAACCGGCGAAATTCCGGTTCCAGCCTTCGCCTGCCTGCCGGCCCACCGAGACGTGCAGGCTGCGCGCCAGCGCATAGGCCAACGCAATGCTGTGTTCGGCCATGACCGGACCGGCGACGGCGCGCATGTTGGTCACGATGAGGCCTGGACGCTCGAGAGCGGTCTTGCCCAGGCACTCTTCGACACCGGCGGACATGACGGCAATCCAGCGCACTTTTTTTGCCGCCGCGAGCACGCGTTCGTCGCAGACGACGTTGTCGCCACCGACGATTGCATCGGCACTGGCGGCTTGAGCCGCCATCTCCTCGGTGTTTTTCACCGCGATGATCTCGACGCCCGGTGTTGTGGCCTGAATGCTGCCCAACGGGGTGGATGTCGCCATGACAATGCGCTTCGGCGCGCGCCATCCTTTCTGGTCGCGCAAAGCGGTAGCGGACTCGGTCAGACCGAGCTCGCGGACAATTTCGACGGCCTTGGGGTCGGCGGCCGGCGGCTCATCCTTCGCCGCGGCGCTCATGACCGACAAACTCGTTGCAGCTAACAAAGCTGCGCGCTTCAACAACTGATGCATTCCATTCTCCTTGGCGTCGCCGCGCGTCCGCACGCGGGCGCGTATCTTGCCACGCGGAATGGAAATGGCGACATTCCACGTTCGTATAGGGAGCTGGTAGGCGCACACGAGCCGCGTCCCACTACTGCAGCAGGCCGGCCTTCACTTCTTCCTGCGAGAGTAGTTGCACGGGCACGGCCTTCGCCTTCCAGATCTCATCGCAGTATTCGCGGATGGTCCGGTCGGACGAGAATTTGCCCGAACGCGCGGAATTGAGGATCGACATGCGTGTCCAGCTTTCCTTGTCGCGATACGTCTGGTCGACGAGCGCCTGGCAGTCCGCATACGACTGGTAGTCGGCGAACACGAAATACGGATCGTGATAGACCAGGTTGTCGATGAGCGGCTGAAACTGGCTGGTGTTGCCGCGCGAGAAGAAGCCATCGCGAATCAGCTGCAGGATGGCCTGCAGCTCTTCGTTCTGCTCGACGAATTCCATGGGGCGATAGCCAGCTGCGCGGCGCGCGGCCACTTCGTGCGCCTCGAGTCCGAACAGGAAGAAGTTCTCGACGCCCACTTCTTCGCAGATCTCGATGTTGGCGCCGTCCACCGTTCCAATCGTCAAGGCGCCGTTCATCTGGAATTTCATGTTGCCGGTACCCGATGCCTCCTTGCCGGCGGTGGAAATCTGCTCCGACAGATCCGCGGCCGGATAGATGCGCTGGCCGTTGGTCACATTGAAGTTGGGCAGGTACACCACCTTCATGAGATCGCGCACGCCCGGATCACGATTGATGATCTCGGCTGCCGCGGTGATGAGCCGGATGATGAGCTTGGCCAGGTGATATCCCGGCGCCGCCTTGCCGCCGAACACGAAGACGCGCGGCTCCATGGTGAATTTGGGGTCGGTCTTCAGGCGATGATAGAGACCGATGACGTGCAGGATGTTCAGGTGCTGGCGCTTGTATTCGTGTATGCGCTTCACCTGCACGTCGAAGATCGCCGCGGGATCGACGATCACGCCGGTGCGCTGCTCGATGATCGTCGCGAGTGACGCCTTGTTCATGTGCTTGATCCGACGCCACACCGCGCGGAAGTCCGGGTCTTCGGCCAGCGGCTCGAGCTTGCGCAGCTCGTACAAATCGCGAATCCAACCCTCGCCGATGCGCTGCGTGATGCAGTGTGCGAGCCGTGGATTGGCGAGCACCATCCAGCGTCGCGGCGTCACGCCATTGGTCTTGTTCGAGAACTTCTCCGGCCACAGCTGCGCGAAGTCGCTCAACACATCGCGCTTGAGCAGCTCCGTGTGCAGCGCGGCGACACCATTGATGGCGTGGCTGCCCACGCTCGCCAGGTGCGCCATGCGCACATAACGTTCGCCGGACTCGTCGATGAGCGACAACCGCGAGATGCGCTGCTCATTGCCGAAAAAGGCCATGCGCACTTCCTCCAGATGGCGCGCGTTGATCTCGTAGATGATCTCCAGCAGGCGCGGCAGCAGGCGGCCGAACATGCCCAGCGGCCAGCGCTCCAACGCCTCTGGCAACAAGGTGTGATTGGTGTACGAACAAGTCTGCCGGGTGATGCTCCACGCGCGGTCCCAGTCCATGGCCAGCTCGTCGACCAGCAGTCGCATGAGCTCTGGCACCGCGATCGACGGATGCGTGTCGTTCATCTGCACCGCGAACTTCTCGTGGAAGCGTTCCGGCGGGATCTTCTGCACGCGGCAGATGCGCAGCATGTCCTGCAATGAGCACGACACGAAGAAATACTGTTGCTCGAGCCGCAGCTCCTTGCCGCGCGCCTGCTCGTCGTTTGGATAGAGGACCTTGGTGAGATTCTCGCTGGCGACCTTCTGATTGACCGCTCCATAGTAGTCGCCGCGGTTGAACGTGCCGAAGTCGAAGGACTCCGGTGCCTCGGCCTTCCACAGGCGCAATGTGTTGGCTGTGTTGACGTGATAACCCAATATCGGCGTGTCGTAGGGGACGCCGTTGACGATGTGTCCTGGCACCCAGCGCGTGCGCTTGCGGCCGTATTCGTCGTACCAGACCTCCGTGTGTCCGCCGAACTTTACGTCGCAGCACCACTCGGGCCTGGCAATCTCCCACGGATTTCCATAGCGCAGCCATTTGTCGGTTTTCTCCACCTGCCAGCCGTCGACGATCTCCTGCTGGAAGATGCCGAACTCGTAGCGGATGCCGTACCCAAGCGCGGGCACTTCGAGTGTCGCCAGCGAGTCGATGAAACATGCCGCGAGCCGGCCGAGGCCGCCATTGCCCAGGCCCGGCTCGTCCTCGTGTGCTAACAACTCTTCGAGGTCGAGTCCGAGCTCGGCGACCGCGCTGCGCGCCGTGTCGTAGATGCCGAGGTTGATGAGGTTGTTGCCAAGATGCGGCCCCATGAGGAACTCGGCCGAGAGGTAGGCGACCGTGCGCGACCCTTGCCGGGTATACGCGGCGGCGGTGCTGATCCAGCGTTGCAGCATGCGATCGCGCACCGCGTAGGCGAGCGCCATGTAGTAGTCGGTCTTCGTGGCGAGCGCCGGAAATTTGCCTTGGATATAGAAAAGGTTGTCGAGGAAAGCGTGCTTGAGAGCTTCCTTGCTCATGGCGACGCGGTCTTCATCGATCCGCGTCGGCGGATTGGCGCCGAGGCTCGGGACGCTGGTTACTGGTGGGCTCACGGAGGTTTCGCCTTGGACGTTGTTGTGCGGACTCTGCAAGATTCATGCAGGAAAAGCATGACGATTTGGGTGTCGATCACCGGAAAGCTGCACTGTCGCGACGCGTGCGTGTATTTTTGCGCTCCGTCGCGGTGCGGCAACGCAAAGCGCCGTTGCGCCGCCTAGTGCGTCAGCGGCGGGAGCGTCTCAGGCGTGCACGCGAGGGCCCGCACCACCTTGTCATCCTGGAGCCAGCGATGCCGTTGTCATCCTGCTGCCACTCGGCCTGCGCCGTCACCGCGAATATCGCCGTGAGCCGTGCGAACTCGCTTTTCATCGACTCATCTCGTAGGCCTGCATGATGGTGGCGTACTTGGTGAGCATGTTCGGCACCTCCCACTCCGGAAGCTTCCCGGCGCGCAGGTACTCCAGGTAATTCTCGGTCACCTGAGTGAAGTGCGCTTCGTGGCCGTTGTGATATTTCTCCGGAACAGTCACCACATGCTGACCGCCCTCACGTTTGAGGCCGATGCCCGGGAAAGTCTTCGCCACTTCTGCGATCGCGGCACTCAATGCCATGTCATGGCTGTCTACCGGTATCGCCGGATTGAGCTGCACGTATAGAACCGGCTTGTAGCCCTGCTCAGCGCCCTGCTTGATGATGAGCGACGCTTTCGTACCGCGCATGACCGAGAAATGAGTGTCGCCGGCGCCGGGTGGCGCCTCGAATTCCCAGGTCACCGACACCTTCGCGTGCACACCTTTCAATGTGTAGGTGAATTCGCCATTGGCAGGCGCCTGCAGTACGCCGTCCTGCACGTATTCGCCGAGAAAGGCCGGGAACTCTGTGGCGCCAGTCACGCGGCCGAATTGCTCCAATGTGAGCGGCGTGGTCCAGCGCCGCGCATTCATCACCTTGGCATCCGCAGGCTTCAGCGTGACGTCTGGAAAGGCTTCCCACTGCACGAGATCGACGAGATGCGTCATGACATCGACGATGCCCGCACCCTGCTGCTGCGGATCGAAGAACCATTGCGGCCGCTTGAGCTGCGCGCCCGCGACCACCTTGGAGAAATTGTGCACGCTGATCTTGCTGATGGCCGGGTCGTCAGCGGTGCCCTTCTCGAGCGAGCCAAACAACCCCGGCTGCTGCGACAGCGCCTTCTGCAGCATGGTGGTGATCTCGAAGCGCTCGGTCATGATGTCGTACAACAACAACCCTTTCTGCCTGGCCTTCGCGAAGTCCTGTTCGAGTTGTTTGAAGTTTCCCGGGCGGATCACCATCGGCTTATCGGCCAATACGTTGAATCCCGCGTCGATCGACTTCGAGATGAACTCCGTCTTGCGCGCGTTGTTGCCGGAAATCACCACGACCATCGAAGAACCGCGTGACGCCAGTGCGCGTGCCAGGTAGTCAGGTCCCGTATAGACCTTCTCGACCCATCGCGTGGGATTCTCTGTGCGCTTATTGAAGCCCTCGATGCGCTTCAGGTGCTGCGCGACATCGTCGCCTTCGGGCGCGAACACCAGCACTTCCGGGGAAACGCCGGGGAGCATGAACTTCTGCACCAGGGCGGCATGGAAGTGGCCGGGATCGAGAGTGATCAACTGCACGGTGCTGTCCTTGCTCTGCGCGTTCGCGATACCCGCGACACATGCAAACGCGGCCGCCACGAAGGCGGCCGCTCCATTGCGGATGGTGGTCATGCCTGCGTCAGGCCTTGGCGAGGTGCAGCGCCCCGTATGGCGCGCGCTCGCTGCGCGTCAGCATCGAGTTGGCTTCGGCGTCGTTCTTGAAGCGCTCGGCCTTCGGATCCCATTCGAGCGGGCGCCCCAACTTCATGGCGATCCAGCTGACGATGCATGCGGTATTGCTGCGATGGGCAACGTGCGCGGGCGCCAGCGGCTGTTTGCGCGACTGCACGCTCTCGAGCCAGTTCTTGTGGTGTGACTTGCTCACCGGCAGTGTATGAGACAGCCCTTTCGGCTCCAGCAGTTTCTCGTCGCTGGCCGCGAGCGGCGGCAGGTTCGCACCTTTTGCCTGCGGATCGCTCGAGGTGGCGCCGGTTCCTTCGCGGGTGACCCAGATCCAGCCTTCGTCGCCGTAGAACTTGAGCCCGGTGTTGTGCTTGTCTGAAACGTTGACAGTCACATTGTTGGGGTACGCCAGCGTCACGTCGTAGGCGCCATGCACGTTCCAGATGCGATCCGGATCCGGGAACTCGCCCTTGCCTTCGACGCGGCCCGGTCCGGTGTTCTCGAACTGCAACGCCCAATGCATGGTGTCGTAGTGATGCGAACCCCAGCCGGTGATCATGCCGAGACAGTGGGCTTCGTGGCGCAACCAGCCGGGACGGCTGTAGTCCGCCTGCGGATGGACGCGCATTTCCGTGTAGTACTTGAACGGCGTCGGGCCTAACCACTGGCCGAAGTCGAGGCCGGCCGGAATCGCCTGCGGAGCCGCGTCGGGCGCGGTCGGATCGGTCGGCAGACCGATCTCGACGCGCTGCACATTGCCGATGCGGCCGGAACGGATGAGCTCGGCGGCGCGCCGGAACTGTTCCCAGGAACGCTGCTGGCTGCCCACCTGCAGGATGCGCCCATGGCGCTTGACCGCGTCGCGGAGGATCACGCCCTCGGCGTGCGTCATGGTGAAGGGCTTTTGTAGATAGACGTCCTTGCCGGCTTCGACGGCGGCGAGCGCGACTTCGGCATGCCAGTGATCCGGCGTGCTGATGACCACCGCGTCGATGTCGCGACGGGCGACGAGCTCGCGATAGTTGTCGAAGGTGCGGATCTGCGGCGCCTTCATGCCGCGGTCGGTGTAAGACTTCTCGATGAGCTTGACGCCGTCGGCGAGGCGCTTGGCATCCAGCTCGCAGATCGCGACGAAGTCGGCAAGCTCCGACTTGATGACGCCTGGCATGTCGTGCCCCTGCGCGATGCGGCCGAAGCCGATCTGGCCCACGCGCAGGCGGTTGTTGGCGCCCCAGGCCCGAGAAGAAATGATGAGTGGCGCGACCGCGCCCGTGAGCAGGACATTGCGTCGCGTTACGGACAATTTTTTCATGGGCGGGGAATCCGTAGGGGCTGGAAGGAATGCCAAGTATGGGGACATTCCTCATTTCCTAGCAAATGCGATCAGGGTCCGTCAGTCACGACTTTAGTAGCAAGCCTGCCGCGACCCCGGCACGTCGCCTCACTCGTACCTCAAGGCCTCGATCGGATCCAGGCGCGAAGCTTTGCGCGCGGGATATAACCCGAACACAACACCGACACCCGCACTCACCGCCAACGCCGCCACCACGATCCCGGTGCGGGTGACCATGGTCCAGCCGAACTTGCTTGCCAACAGGTACCCGAAGCCGACGCCGAAAATGACCCCCAGCGCTCCGCCAATGGCGGCGAGCACCAATGCCTCAACGAGAAACTGCGCCATGATGTCCGCGGGTTGCGCGCCCACGGCCATGCGAATGCCGATCTCGCGCGTGCGCTCGGTCACCGACACCAGCATGATGTTCATGACGCCGATGCCGCCGACGACCAGCGAGACCAGCGCGACCGAGAACAACAGGCTGGTGACCGTGTCCTGCGTCGAGGTGAGCATGCTGGTCATCTCCGCCATGCTGCTGGTGGAGAAATCGTCTTCGTCGTCGGGCCCGAGGCGATGCCGTTCGCGTAACAACGCGCCGATTTCCTGGCGCGCGCGCGGGATCGCTTCCTGCGATACGGCGCTCACGAAGATCCGGCCGGGCACGAACTTGCCGAGGCCGCGCTGCATGCGCGTCTGGAAGGCGGACAGTGGAATGAAGATGACGTCATCCTGGTCCGAACCCATCGCGTTCTGACCTTTGCGCTCGAGCACGCCGATGATCGTGAATGGCGCATCACGAATCCGGATGATCTGGCCGATGGGATCGACACCTGGCCCGAAGAGATTTTCCGCAGCCGTCTGCCCGATCACCGCGTTCTTCGCGGCGCCCGCCTGATCCGAGGCCGTGAACATCGCGCCGCTCGACACGGGCCAGTTGCGGATCGTGAAGAATTCGGGAGTCGTGCCGGTGATTTGCGTGTTCCAGGTGTTGGTCTCGGAGATCACCGGTTGACCAGCGTTCATCTGTGGCGCAACCGCGGCCACTGAGGGCAGTTCGGTCTGAATGGCACGCAGGTCTTCCCAGGTGATGCTGGGTTGCGAACCCGCGCCGCCGCGCCCTCCAGGACCCTGGCTCGTGCCCGAGAACAACATGACGATGTTGGTGCCGGCACCTTCGATCTGCGCGCGCACACGCGACTTCGCGCCCTCGCCGATCGATTGCATGAAGATCACGGCGCCGACACCAATGATGATGCCGAGGGCGGTGAGAAAGGAGCGCATCTTGTTTCGTGTCAGCGCGACTCCCGCGAGGCGCAGGGTTTCACTGGCCGCAATCATGAGGCCTCCTTGAGCCTGGGCGTCTGGCGCTCGTCGCTGACGACGCCGCCGTCCTTGAGCAATAGTTTGCGCGCGGCGTAAGCGGCGACGTCGGGCTCATGCGTGACGAAGACGATGGTCATGCCGGAGGTCTGCAGTTCCGTGAGCAGATTCATGATCTCGAGCGTGGTGACCGAATCCAGGTTGCCGGTGGGTTCATCCGCGAGGATGAGCGGCGGATTGGTGACCAATGCGCGCGCAATGGCCACGCGCTGCTGCTGCCCTCCCGACAACTGTGACGGGTGGTGTCCGGCGCGGTGCGAAAGACCAACGCGGTCGAGCGCTTCCCTGGCACGCTTGTGGCGCTCGGCGATGGGCACCTTGGCGTAGATCAATGGCAATTCGACGTTCTCGGCGGCCGAGGTACGTTTGAGCAGATTGAAGCTCTGAAACACGAAACCGATGAATTCGTTGCGTACCTTCGCGAGCTCGATACGCGATAACTTCGCCACGTCACGATCGGCTAACAAGTAGCTGCCGCGCGACGGCGAATCGAGACAGCCGAGCAGATTCATCAGCGTCGACTTGCCCGAACCCGACGATCCGGTGATCGCCACGAACTCGCCGCGATCGATGGAGAGATTCACGTCGTGCAGCGCTGCAAATTCGGTGTCGCCGGACTGGTAGATCTTCCCGAGGTTGCGCAGTTCGATGAGGGCCATGGGCTGCGCTGACTAGAGAATTCTGGGGCCGCGCTGTGCGCCGCGCTGGCCCTGGCCATTGTTCTGGCCGGCGATTCCAACGATGACGGCCTCGCCTTCCTTGAGGTCTCCGCCAGTGACTTCGGTCACCCGGCCGTCGGTGAGACCGGTGATCACTTCGCGCGGAACCGGGGCTCCGTCGATGAGCACATAGACTGTGCGCTTCACCACCACTGGGGCCGCTGCGTCGTCATCGGCATCGCCGCCACGGCGTTGCGCTTGACCCTGACCCCCGTCGGCGCGCTCGCGACGCTGTCGTGTACTTGCCTGCGCCCCGCCGGCAGTTCCTGCGACCGAACCAGTGGCCGCACCCGCGGCAGGTGCGCCTTCCGGCCGGAATCGCAGCGCCGTGTTAGGCACGGCCATCACATCGCGGCGACGGTCGGTGACGATGCTGACCGTAGCAGTCATGCCGGGCTTGAGCTTTAGATCGGGGTTTGCCACATCGATGACGGCATCGTAGGTGACAACGTTCTGCACCACTTGCGGCGCATTGCGGATGTCACGGATTTCGCCGCGGAATGGCTCGCCCGGATACGCATCCACCGTGAATGTCACGCGCATGCCGGGCTTGAGGCGACCAATGTCGGATTCGGCGACGTTGGTGTGCACTTCCATCTTTCGCAGGTCCTGCGCGATGGTGAAGATGATGGGGGCTGACAACGAAGCTGCGACTGTCTGACCCACGTTTACGGCGCGCGAGATCACCACGCCGTCGGTGGGCGACAGGATGTCGGTGTAGCGAAGGTTGGTGCGAGCCTGCTCGAGCGAAGCGCGCGACTGCGCAAGCTGACCGACACCCTGATCGACGGACGCCCGCGCGGCGCGCGCGGTGGCGACCGCATTGTCACGTTCGGTTTCGGAGATGAGGCGCATGGCATAGACCTCACTGGCGCGCTTCGCCTGGCGTTCCGCATCTTCGGCAGTGACCGTGAGTCGCGTGACGTTGGCGCGCGCTGCAGTGACATTGGCCTCGGCCTGCACCACCGCAGCGCCGAACAGCGAAGGATCGATCTTGGCGATGAGCTCACCTTTCTTCACCGGGGAGTTGAAATCCGCGAACAACGCCTGGATGCGGCCTGACACCTGGCTGCCAACATCGACGGTGACCACCGCCTGCAGGCTGCCGGAGGTGCTGACCCGCGATACGACATTGCCGCGTTCGGCGACGACAGTCTGGTAGTCGGGGGCCTGGTTGCCGCCCGCCATGTATCGAAAGACGAAAAACCCGACGATGAGAACGATTGCGCCCAACCACAGGAGCCGTGCGCGGGAAAGTTGTTTGAGCAAGTTCGTATCCGATCTGACCTGGCGCGCTTGCGCTTCCAAGTGTAGATCAGTCGGGGGGTGTCGCGTTCCCCTAAAGAAAAGTTAACGGCGTCCTGTCAACCGCGCTGGGCGAGCGGCGTTACCTGCTGGTTCGAAGGTGCGTTCTTCTGGCCGCCGCCGGTGAAGCCGCTTCGGATGAGCGGTTCGATGTCGGCCGCGGCCATGGGCCGGGTATGCAGATAGCCCTGCGACTGATCGCATCCCATGTGCGCCAGCATCTCGTACTGCTCGGGGGTCTCGACACCTTCGGCGATGGTGGTCATATCGAACGCTTTGCCGAGCGCGATGATGGTTTCAGCGACGGTGCGGCCGGTACCGCTCGAGGTGAGTCCGCTGATGAAGCTGCGGTCGATCTTGAGCATGTCCACGGGCAATTCGGCCAGCCTGCTCAACGAGGAATAACCCGTACCGAAATCGTCGATGGCCACCCGCACACCGGAGCGGCGCAGAACGCGCAGTTGTGAGATGGCCGAGCTCACATCGTCGATGAGCACTCCTTCGGTGATTTCGATGTCGATGCCGATGTTTTCGTTGCGCCACTCTCCCACCAGGTCGAGCAAGTGATCGGCGAACGATCGGCGACGCAACTGCACCGGCGAGATATTCACTGCCACGCGGCCTGGGGAAAGTCCGGCACCCTGCCAGCGACGAAGGTCGGTAGCCGCCTGCCGCAGTATCCAGTCGCCGAGCGGCACGATGAGGCCGCAGGTTTCCATCAGCGGTAGAAACGCGCCGGGCATCACCAGGCCCGCCTCCGGATCGCGCCAGCGGACCAGCGCCTCGAGGCCGCGGATCGCGTGCGTGCGCACATCGACCTTGGTCTGATAGTGAACCTCGAACTCCTGGCGCTCGACCGCGGCGCGCAGACGATGCTCCATGGTCATGCGCGTCACCACCGACGCGCTCAGTTCGAGGCGATGCGGCAAATACTTCTCACCGGTGCTCTTGGCACTGCGCAGCGCCGCCTCGGCGTTCTGCACCAGCGCGTTGGCGTCGTTGCCGTTGTCGGGATAACGCGCGAAGCCGCACTTCACATCCACGGGAATTCCGCGCCCGTCGACGATGAACGGCGCGCGGAATGCTTCCACCACCTGCTCCTGCATCCAATGTACGGCTTCGTCCTCGTCGCCGGCGGCCTCCATGATGAGGCCGAAGGTTCCGCCGCCGAAATGTGCGAGCAACTCGGTGGAGTCCATGTGGCGCTTGAGGCGATCGGCCACCTGCTGCAACAGCAGATCACCGGCGTGCCGGCCGAACGAATCGTTGATCGACGAAAGCTGTTCGATGTCGAGCACCGCGACCGCGGGCGTGCCGCGACGTCCGATGCGCGGCTCGAGTGCGCGCACCAGCCGCTCACAGAACAGTCCACGCTTGGCGAGACTGGTGAGCGGGTCGAAATAGGACAGGAAGCGGACCTCGTCTTCCTTGTGAAGATATTGCAGGGCGAACGACAGATTCGCGACCAGCTCACGCAGCATGCGCGATTCTTCATCGCCCACCGCGCCCACGTCGTATGCCGTGAGCATCAGCGCGCCGACCGGTGTCTTGTCCACCAGCAGTGGATAGGCCACCACGCTCTTGAATCCGGAATCCATGAGCGAAGCACGCGCGGCCAAACCCATGTCGAGCTGTTGCAGGTCGTTGCATACCATCGACGTACCAGTGCGAAGCACGCGGCCGATGACACTCGCATCATCGCTGGCGTTGTCCGCGATGCTGAAGGTGAGCTGCTGTGCCGCGTGGTTGTCGACGCTGCCCGACCAGGCGGTGGGCCGCGCGGTGCGCGTACCCGGTTCGATCAATGCCACCATGGCGCTGGCGTAACCACCCACGGCGGTGGCCAGGCGGCAAGCTTCCACCAGGATCTCCCGTCGCTGACGGATGCGGACCATGGCGCTGTTCACGCCGCTCAGCATCTTCAGCACTCGCGTGAGACGGCTGATGTGCTTTTCCTGCCGCCGTCGTTCCGTGAAGTCGCGCTCGCTGCCGCGAAAACCGATGATCCGACCGCCCTCGCCTAACAAGGCCAGCATGTTGCGCTCGAGCCAGCGGTAACTGCCGTTGCGATGACGCCAGCGCGCCTGCAGGTTGCTGGCGGTGCGCTGATTGGCGCCGAGGGTGTGCATGGCGAAGTCGAGCGACGCCAGGTCCTCGGGGTGCACGAATTGCGAGGCATTCCTGCCGAGGATCTCCTCCGGTGAGTATCCGAGCGTGCTGCGCACCGCGTCGCTGCAAAACGTGAACTTGCCGTCGCGGTCGTGTTCCCAGATCCAGTCCTGCGAAGTGGCGACGATGTCGCGCAGCTGCTGCTCGAGCGCCACCTGGGCACGGCGGATCGAAGAGTTACTGAGCGCGCGGCGTACCGCCGGCACGAGGCGCGCGAGGTTTGTCTTGAGGACGTAATCGAATGCGCCGCGCTGCAAAGCATCGATGGCGCGTTCCTCGCCGATGGTGCCGGAGAGAAAGATGAATGGCGTCTCGGGGACGAGTTCCTGGGCGATCTCGAGCGCCGACAGGCCATCGAAGCCGGGCAGCGTGAAGTCGGAGAGGATGATGTCGGCCTTGGTTTCAAGTAGCGCGGTGCGCAGCACCGCCTCGGACTCGACGCGTTTCCAGGTGCAGGAAAAGCCAGCGGATTCGAGCTGACGGATGGCGATTTCGGCCTCCATCGGCATGTCTTCCACGAGAATCAGTCGCACGGGCTGCATTCGAATGTTTTCCCCGCGACTAGTTAGTACCGTCCCACCCTTAAGGCCAGCTCAACCAGTCGCTCAGTTCACTGCAGTGCCCCGACTCCCCCGGCCTCGTGCAGATGTGTACACAAACTAGTCCACTGCTGCATTCCAGCATGTGACCCAATCGACATACACGTGTAAGAGCCTACCCAGTAGCTAGTTGAAGGGCTTGAACAAAGCATGCCAAGCAGCGTAGGAACTCTCCGACATTGCCTGCTCAGGTTTCCTCCTAGGCATTTGGCCCTCGCCTCAAGCAGGCAGAGACTAGGCCGTAACAGACGATGGGGCTTCACCTGGCGGGAACGGTACCAATGGCAGATTCATCAAATAAGGCTGACCTCGGAAGCGTGCATTCCGAGAGCACCGAAGCACAGCCTGAACATAAGAAGGCTCTTCTCATCGTCGACGATGAGCCCGCCTCGATGCGCGCGCTGTGCGACACGCTCGAGTACGAGGGCTACCAGACGTATGGGTTTACCTCGGCCACCGAAGCGCTCGCTGCGATGCGCGAACGCAGCTATGACTTGTTGTTAGCCGACCTGCAGATGCCGGGCACCAATGGCATCGACCTCATGAAATCCGCCCAGCTCATCGACCCGACTCTGGTAGCGGTCATCATGACCGGCCACGGCGCGCTCGAAACCGCTGTCGCCGCGATGAAGGCCGGCGCTTTGGACTACATCCAGAAACCCATCAGGCTTGCCACCACCCTGCCGGTACTCGAGCGCGCACTGGCCGTGCGCCAGCTGCGCATCGAAAAGAAGCGCCTCGAAACGAGTGTTCGCGAGCGCACCGAAGAGCTCAAGATCGCCAACCGCGAGCTCGAAGCGTTCTCGTATTCGGTATCACACGACTTGCGCGCGCCGCTGCGCGCGGTTTCGGTCTTCACTCAGTCGCTGCTTTCCGATCACGTCGGCACGCTGACCGAGGAAGGCTGCCGGCTCTTGCAGAACGTAAACGCCGGCGCTGCACACATGGATCGGCTCATCACCGACCTATTGCGCCTCTCGCAGCTCAACCGCCAGGCGTTACATAAACATCCGGTGAAGTTCGGCGATCTCTCGCGCCAGGTCATCGACGGCATGGTTGCCGAGAGGGCCGGCCGCGACATCGAATTCGTGATCGCGGACTTCCCCACCTGGCAGGTCGACCAGGGCCTAATGCAGCAGGTGTTCGTGAACCTGATCTCCAATGCCGTGAAATTCACGCGCGACCGGCCGAAAGCAAGCATCGAGATCGGTTACCGGATGGACGGCGAGACGCTGGTGTGTTTCGTCAGGGACAACGGCGTGGGCTTCAACATGAAGTACATGAACAAGTTGTTTGGCGTGTTTCAGCGCCTGCACAGCGCCGACCAGTTCGAAGGCACCGGTGTCGGCCTGTCGATCGTGCGCCGCATTATCGAACGTCACGGGGGCAAGGTCTGGGTGGACGGCGAGCAGGACCAGGGCGCCGCTTTCTACTTCAGCCTGCCGAATAGTGAATTCTCTTCCTGATCGCTGAAGGCAGGGCGCGGCACGTTCCGACAGTACATCGCCTGCGGCAACGGCACGCTGGGTGTATGGACGACACCCTCCTGCCGGGCACCGACGAACGTGTGCCGCTTCACACCAGCCAATCCGTAAACGAGCGCATTCAAGCGCGCACGCTGCATGACGTCTCGCGGTACGTCGGCGCGGATCCGGTATTCATCGACGAGCGCATCCGCGAGCTGGAGAGGGAATGGGACATCGAGCGCGCGCTCGAGGCAAACGCCGCGTCGATCGCCTTGCTGGGACTCGGCCTGGGCCTCACCGTAAACAAGAAATTCTTGCTCCTGCCCATGGTGGTCGCGGCATTTCTGCTTCAACACGCATTGCAGGGCTGGTGTCCACCGGTGCCGCTGATGCGGCGTATGGGGATACGTACGTCGGCGGAGATTCACGAGGAAATCATTGCGCTGCGTATCCTGCGCGGAGATTTTCTCGAGCGTGTGCAGTACCCGGAACGCGCATTGGCCAGCGCGAGAAGCTGGAACTGATCAGCGGAACCTGCCCCACGCGGGAATGCCACTGGTGAGGATGCTGCCGATGCTGCTGGTGCCGGGTTGCTCACGCGCGCAGCGTTCACATCCACTCGACGTCCAGAATTCCTTGCGCGCTTCGATGAGCGCCTCGGACACGGAGAAGCAATTTCCGAGGTAGCGCTTGTCCGTGGGCATGCGCTTGCAGCCGACGAGGTGCACCTCGTGATTGCCGTCCGCTTGGGGGAAGTTGTCGATGAAGAAGTGAGCCATTGTGCCGCCGCGTTATGCCCATCTGGTGGTGACGAGCTCTGTATAAGTAGAGGTGTCACGACTTGCCTGCTGGTCCCACCTAACAATCTGGATTGAGACGGGAGTCGCAGAGTGGCGACCGTTGACAGACCGCCAGCGCCCTGATTCACGCGAGTTGACATCTTCTGACCTGACAGAAGATAGGCCGCGCTGGCTGCCCGAGGCGATCGAACACCAGCGCCTTTCGTTCATCAGTCCGCTGATTTGTTCTGCTTGGCTGCAGCGCGGATGAGCGTCTTGAAGGCGTCCTCGTCTATCTCATCACCTTCGCGGATATCGATAGCCCGCCGGGTGTTGCCTTCGAGGCTGGAGTTGAACAAACCAGAAGGGTCCTTGACCGAAGCGCCTTTGGCGAAAGTCAGCTTCACGGCGCTCTTATAGGTCTCGCCAGTGCAGATGATTCCATCGTGAGACCAGACCGGGACGCTCCACTTCCACTCTTCGACCACATCAGGGTCAGCCTGTTTGATGAGCGCGCGCACTCGGGCGAGCGTCTTGCCGCGCCAGTCGCCCAGCTCCTTGATCTTCGCGTCGATCAGCCGGGAGGGGGATTCGTTCGTGGTGGTGGTCTTTTTCATGACTGGCGAAGGTACCAATCACGAATCGGCCGCGCCAGCTGCCTGGATAGATAGGCCGCGACGATGAGAAAGAGATTGGTCGGGACGCCGAGATTTGAACTCGGGACCCCTTGCACCCCATGCAAGTGCGCTACCAGGCTGCGCCACGTCCCGCCCGAGAAACCAGTTTGACTCCCACGGACGGGGTGGTCCGCGGGGGTCGCATCATACCAACGCCTGCGGCGCCTACCAGAAGTAAATGTAGATACTGGCGATGATTCCGAGGATCACGAAGGTGTGGAAAATCTCCCAAAAACCATAGCTCTGGCGATTCTCGGCGTTCTGCGCCGCGGACACCGAGCTGTAGGTGAGCCCCTGCACCTGCTCGGCCGAAGCCTTGGGAGTGAACTGGCTCACCACCCAGATCAGTACGCCGGTGAACACGAACAGGAAGAAGCTGAAGTACAGCCAGTTGATGTCGACGAAGGCCTGGATCAGCGAAGGCCATTCGACGCCCTGGGTCTCGTGCATGGCCTGCAAGACCAACCGCAACATGCCAATGATGAAACCCGCCACGATGCCGTAGAGACCGGACTTGGGCGTCACATAGCTCGAGAAGATGCCGGCCATGAACACGGCGGCGATCGAGGGAGCGAGCAGCGACTGCACCAACTGCAGATAGGTATACAGCTGGCCCTTGCCGAGATCCTGCAGGAACGGAATCCACAACATGCCGAGCACGATGACACCGGCGGTGGCGACGCGCCCGACGGTCACCAGGTGCGTCTCTGTCGATTTCGGACGCAGGCGCTTGTAGAAATCGACCGTGAACAGCGTCGCCGTGGAATTGAACAGCGAGGCGAGCGCACTCATGAGCGCGGACAACATGCCGGCGAGCACCAGGCCGCGCAGTCCCACGGGCAACAGGTTCGACACGAGCACGGGGAACGCACTCTGTGGGTTGTCGCCAATCCCTTCGAAGCCTGGCGCGCCCTGCTTCCACAGCGCAACGGCGACCATTCCAGGCAGCAGGAAGATGAACACGGGGGCGAGCTTGAGGTACGCGGCGAAGATGGTGCCGCGGCGCGCTTCTTTGAGATTGCGCGCGGTCAGCACGCGCTGAACGATGTACTGGTCCGTGCACCAATACCAGAGTCCGATGATGGGCGAGCACAGCAATACGCCGAGCCACGGCGTATTGCTGGGATCGAAGAGGAATCCCGGGAACCCTTGGGTCTCCGGTGTCGTCGACAGCGGCCGCCACAGGTGGATGGTCTCTGGATTCGCGGTTCTCAACGCATCGAGTCCGCCGATTTCCCCGAGGCCGACAAACAGCAGTACCGCAGAGCCGGTGAGCAGCACGGGAACGTGCATGGCTTCGGTCCACAACACCGACTTCATGCCCCCGAGCACCACGAATACACCGGTGATGATCACCAGGAAGAAGGCGGAGAACCAGAAAAAATCCGTCTCGCCCAACAGCGGTAGATTGACGCTCTGGTAACCAAGAATGGTCTGGATGGCGAAGGCGCCGGCGAAGATGGTCACCGAGGCCTTGGTGAGGATATAGCTGACCAGGAAGATGAACGACAGGAACGTGCGCGTTCCCGGCGTATAGCGCCTCTCGAGAAATTCCGGCGTGGTGAATACGCTCGCGCGCAGATAGAACGGCGCGAAGATCCAGCCGAGTACCAGCACGAGGTACGAATGCAGCTCCCAGTGCGCAAAGGCCATGCCGGAGTCGGCGCCTGAACCCGCCAGGCCGATCAGATGCTCCGCGCCGATGTTCGACGCGAAAATCGACGAGCCGATCAGGAACCAGCCGGCGCTGCGGCTGGCAAGAAAGTAGTCAGTGGTGGTCTTTTCTTTCTGTAGCGCGCACCAGATGCAGATGGCGGTGTTGGCTACGAAATACAGGGCGACGATGGCCCAATCGAGCGTCCCAAAGGTAACGGCAGTCCCGGTCATGAATCCCCCTCAACGATGGTCTTCCGCGCCCCTCGCCGGCCCCCACCGGCGGAAATCTGCTCAGCGTCGCAGGATTCTCAGCAGATCTTCGAGCTCCGTACGCATCTGCTTGACGATCTGCTGGCTCTGGCTCACGTCGACGCGTGCCTCTTCGCCGCCGAGCTTGTTGCGTGCACCGCCAATGGTGAAGCCCTGCTCATAGAGCAGGCTGCGGATCTGGCGAATGATGATGACGTCCTGGCGCTGGTAATAGCGGCGGTTGCCGCGGCGCTTGACCGGCTTCAGCTGCGGAAATTCCTGTTCCCAATAACGCAGAACGTGCGGCTTCACGCCGCAGAGCTCGCTCACTTCGCCGATCGTGAAATAGCGCTTGCCGGGGATCGCAGGCAGTTCGTCGTTATTCTTTGGTTCCAGCATAAGCCTCGACTCGCGCCTTCAGTTTCTGACCCGGACGAAACGTCACAACGCGTCGCGCGCTGATGGGAATCTCCTCTCCCGTTTTCGGATTGCGTCCAGGCCGCTGATTCTTGTCGCGCAAATCGAAGTTGCCGAAGCCGGAGAGCTTGACCTGTTCTCCATTGGAGAGCGCATGCCGCACCTCCTCGAAGAAAAGGTCGACCAACTCGCGCGCCTCGCGTTTGTTGAGGCCCAGCTGATTGAACAGCGCCTCAGCCATCTCCGCTTTCGTCAGAGCCATGCTTTTATTCTCGAAATCCTGCGCCCAGCGTTGCACTCAGATCGGCACGAATCGCGGCTAACAAACGGTCCGCGTCCTCGTCCGCGAGGGTGCGAGAATTGTCCTGAAAAATCAAGCCTAAAGCGACGCTTTTTCTTCCGGTTTCTATGCCCGGGCCCCGAAACACGTCGAACACCCGGATGTCGCGTAACAAGCTCGAAGCGGCGAAGGTTACACGTTCATGTAGCTGTCTTAAAGAAACTTTCTCGTCGATGACGACCGCCAGATCGCGCCGGACGCGAGGGTAGCGGGAGATCTCTTCAAAACGGGGCATTTTTGCCGCCAGAGCCGGAAGGTATTCGACCTCGAACAAGATCGGGGCATATGTGAAATCGAGGTCCTGCACCAATTGGGGATGCATCTCGCCGATCCAGCCGATCGACTTGCCACCGCGAGTGATCCGGGCGCTGCGGCCGGGGTGCAGGCAGGACAGCGTGTCGGCGATGTAGCCGAACTCCTCCGGGGCACCAGTTCGCGCGAACAACGCTTCGAGATCCTGCTTCACGTCGAAGAAGTCGACCGGTGTCGACTTCGCGCCCCACTGCTCGGGGCGCCGCGCGCCCGTGGCGATGCCGCCGATGAGGTCGGTTTCCTCACCGGCTTCGAAACGCGCGCCGTGTTCGAACAGGCGGATGCGGTCTTGCTGGCGCCGCTGATTCTCGCGCGTGGCTTTGATGAGACCCGGCCACAGAGAAACGCGCATGACCGCCATATCACTCGAGATCGGATTCGCCAGTGCGCGCGCCTCACGTCCGGGAAATAGTTTGCCCTGCAACGCGGGATCGACGAACGCGTAGGTGATGGCTTCCTGGTATCCGCGCGCGGCGAGAATTTCGAGCGCCTGTGCTTCAACGGGGGCCTGCTCCGCGAGATTGCGCACTTTCTGGCGCACCACCGCATCGACCTCCGCAATGGCTTCGAATCCGACAATGCGCGCCAGCTCTTCGATGAGATCGGCTTCGATGGTGATGTCGAACCGATGCGACGGCGGAGTTACCAGCCAGCCGGTCTCGTCCGCATTCACCCGCATGCCCAGTGATTCGAGCGTCACTTTCACGTCGTTGGCGGCGATCTGAGTACCGAGAAGTCGCGCGATGCGCGCCCGGCGCAGGTGCACTTCGGTGCGGCGCGGCAATTTGTCCTCTTCCTGGGTCACCGTCACGGGCCCCGGCTTGCCACCGGCGATCTCCACCAGCAATTTGGTGGCGCGCTCCAGGGCGCGCTGCTGGTGGGCCGGGTCGACACCGCGCTCGAAGCGCTGCCCGGCGTCGGTCACCAAGCCATAGCGCCGTCCGCGGCCCGCGATGGCGGCCGGGGTGAAGAATGCGGCTTCGAACAACACGTCCACGGTCGCGGCGGTGCACGAGGTTCGCGCGCCACCCATGACGCCAGCCATGCCTACGGCGCCTTCTGCATCCGCAATCACGAGCACATCGGCCGAAAGTTTGATTTCCTTGCCGTCGAGCAGGGTGATCGGCTCATCGGGCCGGGCAAGACGCGCGTCCAGTCCGCCCTTGAGCTTGCCAAGGTCATATGCGTGCAAGGGCTGCCCGAGCTCGAGCAGCACGTAGTTAGTGACGTCGACTACCGGGCTGATCGCCCGCAGCCCCGCCCGGCGCAGCCGCTCACGCAGCCACAGCGGAGATGTGCCCTGGTTGTCGATGCCGCGCACCACGCGGCTCACGAGCTTGGGACAACTCGCGGCAGCCGACAGTTTCACCGGGAATGTGTCGGCGGACGCGTTGGGGTAGCGGTCGTTCGAATCGCGCACCGTGTTGCGCTGGAGCGCAGCGACTTCGCGCGCGATACCGAGCACCGACATGGCATCGCCGCGATTCGGGGTGACGTTGAGCTCGAGGATGTCGTCATCGAGCTGCATGTAGGCGCGCAGATCCGTGCCCACAGGCGCATCGGACGGCAGCTCGAGAATGCCGTCCGAGGTATCGGCGAGCCCCAGCTCTTTCGCCGAACACAACATGCCCGCCGATTCCACGCCGCGCAGTTTCGCGGCGAGGATCGCCTTCTCGCCTGGTAGTTTGGCGCCCACGGTGGCCAGCGCGGTCTTGAGGCCCGCACGGGCATTGGCCGCGCCGCACACGATCTGCAGCAGCTCAGTCCCCTTTCCTTCCGAAGAATGGGCGCGCACCTTGCACACCTGTAGCTTTTCCGCTTGCGGATGCCTGACGGCCTCGACTATCTCCGCCACCACGACACCGGAAAACGCCGGCGCCGCCGGCTCCAACGCCTCAAGCTCGAAGCCAGCCATCGTCAGTCGGCTGCCCAGCTCTTTCGCCGCATCTTTCCCCTTCTCTTGGGGCACGTCGACGAATTCGCGCAGCCATGACAGGGATATGCGCATCAGCCCGCCCGGAACTGCGCGAGGAAGCGCAGGTCGTCCTCGAAGAACAGACGCAGGTCATTCACGCCGTAGCGAAGCATGGCGAGCCGGTCGATCCCCATGCCGAACGCGTAGCCGGTGTATTTCTCGCTATCGACGCCACAGGCGTCGAGCACCTTGGGATGCACCATGCCGCAGCCGGAAATCTCGAGCCAGCCGGTGTGTTTGCAGACGCGGCAGCCCGCACCCCCGCAAAGCACGCAGCTCATGTCCACTTCCGCTGATGGCTCGGTGAACGGAAAGTACGACGGACGCAGCCGCATCTTGAGATCGCGCTCGAAGAAGGCTTCGAGGAAGCCATGCAGCATGGCCTTCATGTTCGCGAAGGTGACGCCCTCGTCGACCACCAGGCCTTCGACCTGGTGGAACATCGGCGAATGCGTGACGTCGTGATCGTTGCGATACACGCGGCCCGGCGCGATCAGCGCGAACGGCGGCTTGCTGGCCAGCAGCGAGCGGATCTGCACCGGCGAGGTGTGCGTGCGCAGCAGCTTGCCGTCGGGAAAATAGAAGGTGTCGTGCATCGCCCGCGCCGGGTGATCGGCGGGGATGTTGAGCGCTTCGAAGTTGTGGAAGTCGTCTTCGATTTCGGGGCCGGTGGCCACTTCGAAGCCGGTCTGGCGGAACAGCTGCTCGATGCGCAGGCGCACCTTGGTGACCGGGTGCAGCCCACCGCGTGCCTCGCCGCGGCCCGGCAGCGTGACGTCGATGCGCTCCTTGGCGAGCTTCGAGGCAACGTGCGCCTGCTCGAGCTCCGTTCGCTTGGTCTCGATCGCAGTCTGGATTTCTTCGCGCGCGCGATTGAACAGCGCGCCCCATTCCTTACGCAGCGCGTCGGCCAGCTTTCCGAGACCTTTGAGTTTCTCGGTGAGCCACCCGCTCTTGCCCAGCGAGCGGACGCGAACGTCTTCGAGCGCTGCCAGATCGGCCGCGCTCGAAATCGCGCCGAGCGTTTCCGCCCGGCGCGCGTCGAGATCCTTCGGGTCCGCTTCGCTCACGAAGCCGCCTTATGCGGCTTTGGCGGCTTTCGCGGCTTTGTCGAGGGCTGCCTGAGCCTGCTTCGCGATGTTCGCAAACGCCGCCGGCTGATTGACAGCGAGATCGGCAAGCATCTTGCGATCGATTTCGATCTCCGCCTTCTTCAGGCCGTTGATGATCTTGCTGTAGCTCAGACCGAATTCACGCGCGGCGGCGTTGATGCGGGTAATCCAGAGCGCGCGGAAATCGCGCTTCTTGGCGCGGCGATCGCGATAGGCGTACTGGCCGGCCTTGATGACGGCCTGCTTGGCGGTGCGGTAGACCTTGCGGCGGGCGTTGTAATAGCCCTTCGCCTTGCCAAGAACTTTCTTGTGACGTGCTGAGGCGGTGACGCCCCGTTTGACTCGTGCCATGGAATGTATCCTCGAAGAATTAGATAGCCAGGTTTATTTGGCGTTGGGCAGCAGCTGGATGACGCGGTTCAGATCGCTCTTGTCGACGAGCGAGGAACGGCCCGATCGCAGCTTGCGCTTGATCTTGCGAGGCTTGTGTCCGAGATTGTGGCGGCGGCCTGCCGAGCCGGATTTGAATCCGTTCGCCGTTTTGCGAAAACGCTTGGCCGCTGCCCGGTTGGTCTTCAACTTGGGCATACATCAACTCCTGGTTCTTTATGAACCGTATATAGCCCCGATCACAAAGCACACACGCTTTCGCGTGCGGGCTCGCTACGGGCGAATCCGCCAAACTTGTTAGGGCTGGCGGGTTACTTCTTTTTCTGCGCGAACATCATGACCATCTGCCTGCCTTCCATCAGCGGGTTCTGCTCGATCGACGCGTGTTGCGCGAGATCTGCCACCAGCCTGTCCAGCAATTTCCGGCCAATTTCCGTATGCGCCATCTCACGGCCGCGGAAACGTAAAGTCACCTTGGCCTTATCACCCTCGGTCAGGAAGCGAATGATGTTACGCAGTTTGATCTGGTAATCGTTCTCATCCGTACCGGGACGAAACTTGATCTCTTTGATCTGAATCTGTTTCTGCTTGCGCTTCGCGGCATGCGATTTCTTGTTCTGCTCGAACAGAAATTTGCCGAAGTCCATGACGCGGACCACAGGGGGATCGGCCTGCGGCGACACTTCGACGAGATCGAGCTCCGAGCTTCGCGCGAGATCGAGTGCTTCGAACCTTGTTAGCACCCCGACCTGTCCGCCGTCAGCTCCAATCACTCGCACTTTCGGCGAGGTGATCTCTTCGTTGCGCCTTACGCGCTTGGTTGCAATCGCTATAAATCATCCCTCCAACAATGTGCGCCCGTGGCTCCCGACTTCCGCGCGGAGCCGACTAACAAAGTCTTCCGGGGACATCGTGCCGAGATCCTTGCCACTCAAGGTACGCACTGAAATCTGATTCGCTGCCACTTCCTTGTCGCCTGCCACCAATAGATATGGCACGCGCTGCAGCGTGTGGGCGCGAATCTTAAAGCCCACCTTTTCGTTCCGCAAGTCAATCTCGGTGCGAATCCCTTGATTTCTAAGAGTTTCCGCAACTCGTTGAACGTAAGCGTCCTGCCGGTCGGTGATGGTCATCACCACGGCCTGCGTAGGCGCCAGCCATGCCGGCAACCGGCCGGCGTGGTGCTCGAGCAAAATGCCGAAAAACCGCTCCAAAGAGCCGAATATCGCCCGGTGCAGCATCACCGGCGTCTGCCGCTGGCTGTGTTCATCGATATAGGTGGCACCGAGGCGTCCCGGCAGGTTCAGGTCCACCTGCAGGGTGCCGCATTGCCAGGTCCGGCCGATGGCGTCCTTTAGATGGAATTCGAGCTTCGGACCGTAAAAGGCGCCCTCGCCCGGGTTGTAGTCGCATTCGATGCCGGCCGCCGCCGCCGCCGCCTTCAGGGCCTTTTCCGACTTGTCCCAGATCTCGTCCGAGCCCACCCGCTTCGGCGGCCGGTCGGCGAACTTCACCGCGACATCGTCGAATCCGAAGTCCTTATAGATAGAGAGCAGCAGCTTGATGATGAGAACCGATTCGTCGGTGATCTGGTTCTCCGTGATGAATACATGCGCATCGTCCTGGTTGAACGCCCGCACACGCATCAGGCCGTGCAGGGCACCGGACGGCTCATATCGATGCACCTTGCCGAATTCCGCGAAGCGGACGGGGAGCTCTTTATAGCTGCGGATTCCCTGGTTGAAGATCTGGATGTGCCCGGGACAGTTCATCGGCTTGATGGCGAACACACGATCGTCGGGCGTCTTGGTGAGAAACATGTTCTCGCCGAATTTCTCCAGGTGTCCGGATCGCTGCCACAGCGACGACTCCATGATCTCCGGCGCATTCACCTCGCCATAACCCGCCTCGTCCTGCCGCTTGCGCATGTAGCCGATCAATTGCTGGAAGACACGCCAGCCCTTGGGATGCCAGAACACTGCACCCGGCGCTTCCTCCTGGAAGTGAAACAGGTCGAGGTCCTTGCCGATGCGCCGGTGATCGCGCTTCTCGGCCTCCTCGAGGCGATGCAGATAAGCGGCCAGGTCTTTGTCGTTCAACCACGCCGTGCCGTAGATGCGCTGGAGCATCTCGTTGCGATGGTCGCCGCGCCAATAGGCGCCGGCCACTTTCATGAGCTTGAAGACTTTCAGCTTGCCGGTGGACGGCACGTGCGGACCACGGCACAGGTCGAACCATTCGCCTTGGCCATACAGGCCGATCGGCTCGTTCGAGGGAATGCTGGCGATGATCTCGGCCTTGTATTTCTCGCCCATGCTCTGGAACAACGCCACGGCCGCGTCGCGGTCCATGACGCGCCGCGTTACCTTGAGGTCGGCCGCGGCGATTTCGCGCATCTTGGCTTCGATCTTCTCCAGATCTTCGGGCGTGAATGGGCGCTCGAACGCGAAGTCGTAGAAGAACCCGTCCTCGATGACCGGGCCGATAGTCACCTGTGCCTTCGGGTAGATAGCCTGCACGGCCATGGCCAGCAGATGCGCGGTGGAGTGGCGAATGATCTCGAGCGCCGCCGGGTCTTTGTCGGTGACGATGGAGACCTTCGCGTCTTCGGTGATCGCAAAAGAGGTATCGACGAGCTTGTCGTTGACGCGGCCGGCCAGTGCCGCTCTAGCCAAGCCCGCGCCAATGCTCTGCGCCACTTCGGCGACGGTCACGGGCTGTTCAAAAGTCTTTTGGCTGCCGTCCGGCAACGTAATGATGGGCATAGGGGATTTCGGAAGCAGATCAAGCAGTTGGAAGGCGCAGCATCCTGCCAGCGCAGCTGTGCAGAATCAATTCCGACATGGTCGCGGGCGGTTCGCTGATATCCGGACCGGCGCGTCGCCATAAAACTGTGATCAATGAAATCATCAGCAAGATCAGCGCGTCCGGTGCGCTTTGCTGTGGTCGGCCTCGGCCACATCGCCCAGGCCGCAGTGCTGCCCGCTTTCAAGCACGCCCGCCCGCATGCGGAGCTGACGGCACTGGTGTCCGACACCAAGGCCAAGCTCAAGACCCTGGGCCGCCGTTACGGCGTCAAGCACCTTTGTTCGTACGACGACGCGCGCGACCTCTTTGCCAGTGGACTCATCGACGCCGTCTACATCGCGCTGCCTAACACGCTGCACGCCGCGTGGACCATCCGCGCCGCCGACTCCGGACTCCATGTGCTGTGCGAAAAGCCGCTCGCCACGAGCGTGCACGATTGTCAGCGAATGATCGAAGCGTGCGAGCGAAACGGCGTGCACCTCATGACGGCGTACCGCCTGCACTTCGAGCGCTGCAATCTCGAGGTGGCCGACATCGTGCGCAAGAAGCGCATCGGTGAGGCGCGCTACTTCGACTCCCAGTTCTCGATGCAGGTGAAATCGGGAAATATCCGCGTCGATCGCGAGCTCGGTGGCGGGCCCGAATGGGACATCGGCATCTATTGCCAGAACGCGGCGCGCTATGTGTTCGCCGACGAGCCCACGCAGGTATGGGCCACGGCCACCAACAGCGGCGACCGGCGTTTCACCGAGGTGCCGGAGACTCTGCACGTGATCATGAAATTTCCGCGGAATCGCGTTGCGAATTTCATCTGCAGTTTCGGCGCCGCGGACCGGTCCCGGTACGAGATCGTCGGCACCAAGGGCAGCGTGGTCGTCGACCCGGCCTTCGAGTACGCCGAAGGGTTGAGCTACGAGCTCACAGTCGGCGACAAGAAGCAGCGCAAGAAATTCGCCAAGAGCGACCAGTTCGCCCCCGAGCTCGTGCATTTTGCGAAGGCCGTGCGTGCCAACCGGCGTCCTGAGCCATCGGGGCTGGAAGGCCTGATCGACGTCGCCATCATCGAGGCCATCCATCGCTCGATCGGCACCGGCGGCTGGGCGCTCGTGGAAGCGCCGACCAAACAGCGGCGCCCATCGCTTCGACAGGAAATGCGCAAGCCCGCGGTGCCGCGCGAGCCCTCACTGGTACAAGCGGAGAGCGGCCATAGCTAAGTCCAGAAAAAACGGCCGCGGCGAAGGCGATGGCAATGGCGAAGAGAAGCCCAAGCGTGGCGCGCGGGGCTTATGGAATGGCGCCATCAGCTTCAGCCTCATCCACATCCCGGTGAGCCTGCATACCGCCGCACGCGCTCATGAGCTCGATCTCAACCTGCTCGACAAGCGCGACTTCGCGCCCGTCGGCTACCAGCGATACAACAAGTCCACGGGCAAGGTGGTCGACTGGAACAACGTCGTGAAGGGGTATGAATATGAGAAGGGCGAATACGTGGTGCTCACGGACGAGGACTTTCGACGCGCCAACGTCGAAGCGTCTCGGACCATCGACATCCAGACCTTCGTCGATCGCGACGCGATCGCGCCCTATTACTTCGACACGCCCTACTTCCTCATGCCCGACAAGAACGGTGAGCGGGTCTACTCACTGCTGCGCGAAACGCTGGAGCAATCGAAGAAGCTTGCCGTGGCGACGTTCGTGCTGCGCAGCCGACAGCACGTCGCGGCGCTGATGCCGGTCGGCAAGATCATCGTATTGAACACGCTGCGTTATCAGGAGGAGATCCAGCCACACCCGGATGTGGCCGCAGCGGCCGCCAGGAAAGCCAACGCCGCGGGCGGCCGTGAATTGCAGATGGCGCTCAAGCTCGTCGAGGAGATGAGCGAGAAATGGAAGCCGGAGGCTTTCACCGACACCTATCGCGACGATCTCATGAAGCGCATCGAGCAGAAGGTGAAGGCGGGACAGACACACGCGCTCACCGAGCCCGAAAAGGGAGTCGAGGAACGCGCGACGGGCGGAGGCAAGGTGGTGGACCTCATGTCACTGCTGCAGCGAAGCCTCGAACAGAAAGGCGGCAGCTCGGGTGCGAGCACCGTCCGGGCTACCAAGCGCAAACACGTCGCCGCCAGGCGCCGCACCACCAACACACGCGCCGCACGTCGCGCGTGATGCATGGCGGACGCGGGACATCGCGGCTCGGGCAAGGCGCGCCTCAAGCGCTACGTCGCCAAACGCGACTTCAAGAAAACCGCTGAGCCGTCCCACCAAGCGCGCGCACACAAAGCGGCGAAGCGCATCTTCGTCGTGCAGAAACACGCGGCGCGAAGTCTGCACTGGGATTTTCGCCTCGAGTGGGCCGGCACACTACGTAGTTGGGCGGTGCCGAAAGGTCCGTCGCTCGATCCGCACGACAAGCGGCTCGCCGTCGAAGTGGAAGATCATCCCATCGCATATGCCACCTTCGAAGGTGACATCCCCAAAGGCCAGTATGGCGGCGGTCACGTCGATATCTGGGACAGCGGCACCTGGCAGCCTGTCGCGGATTTCAACCAAGGGCTGAAGAAAGGCCATCTCGAATTCGAGATGTTCGGCAGGAAGCTTCGCGGCCGGTGGCACCTCGTGCGCACGCGCATGCAGGGAAAGCAGCCCAACTGGCTGCTCATGAAGAGTGACGATGAATTCGCCCGCGCGGGCGCCGACGCGGCGGTCATCGATGCTGGCGGAGCGGACCGGCCGGGCCCGCTGCCCAAGGCCAATGCGGCGGCGAAATCCCCGCTTAAACCAAAACGTGGTGGCGCGCCCAAGCCCCGAAGTGCCAAATCGAAGGGCACGCGCGGAGGCGCGCTGCCCGCGAGCATCAAACCCACGCTGGCCACGCTCGTCGACAAGGTGCCGGCGGAAAAAGGCTGGGTATTCGAATTGAAGTATGACGGCGTCCGCCTGCTCTCGCGCTGCGACGGAGACGAGGTTCGTTGCATTTCGCGCAATGGCATCGACTGGACGCACAAGATCGGGCCGGTCGTCGAAGCACTGGCCAGGATGAAACTCGATGGCGCATGGGTGGACGGCGAGCTCATCGTCTCGGACCCGAACGGCCGCTCGGATTTCTCACTGCTGCAACACACGATGGAGCAAGGGCGGCTCGAGGAGCTGCAGCTGTGCATCTTCGACCTGCTCTACTGGCAGGGAAAGGACATGCGCGACCTGCCCCTGTCGGAGCGCAAGACCCGTCTGGATGCCGCCTTCGCCAAACTACCGGCCACGGGGCCGCTGCGACTGGCCGACCAGATGCACAGCGACAGCAACGAGTTGCTGGCGCGCGTGTGCAACCAGCACCTCGAAGGCGTGGTGGCCAAAAAAATCGACTCGCCTTACACCGGCGACCGATCGAAGAACTGGCTCAAGGTCAAATGCCATCGCGAGCAGGAATTCGTGGTCGGCGGCGCGGCCTTCCTGCCGGGCCGCGGCACCGGCACGTTCTCTTCGCTGCTGGTGGGGGTGAAGTCCGGCAAGACACTCAGGTACGTTGGCCGCGTCGGCGGCGGTTTCGACGCGAAAGAGCGCGCTGCATGGCATGAACGCTCGAAGAAACTCGCGCAGAAGGAAAGCCCATTCGCGAACCATCCGGACAAGCGGTCGGGCGAGAACTGGCACTGGATGAAGCCACAGCTCGTCATCCAGGTGGCGTTCGCGGATTGGACCCACAGCGGCATCCTGCGCCAGCCGCGGTACCTTGGCCTGCGCGCGGACCGCGACCCGAAAACCGTGGTCCGCGAGGAGCCGATGCATACCGAGGAAGTGGTCAAGGAAGGAAAACCCGTGGCTAGCAAGTCGAAGAGCAAGGCAACGAAAAGGTCCGGCGCGGCGAGCGAAGAAGTGCCCGCCTCGCTCGGGCGGCTCACACATCCGGAACGCGTGTTGTTCCCGCATGACGGCATCACCAAGCAGCAACTCGCCGAGTACTTCGCGGCAGTCGGCGAGCGCGCCATGCCTCACTACCAGGATCGGCCGTTGAGCATCCTGCGCAACACGCACGGCTCGAAGCCATTTTTCCAGAAGCACTTTCTCGAGAAGTCGAGTGCCGGCCTGCGCATCGTGCAGATTCCGAACACCGACAAGGACCCTGACTTCGTCGTCTGCGATTCGCCCGAAGGGCTGCTCCATCTCGCGCAGGTGGGCGCCGTCGAGCTGCATAGCTGGGGCGCGGTGATGCCGAAACCCAAGCAGGCAGACCGCATCACGTTCGATCTGGATCCCGGCGCCGAGCTCGACTATCCACCGATTCGCGACGCTGCACTGGTGATCCGCAAGCTCATGAAGGATCTCGGACTCGAATCGTGGGTGAAGACCACCGGCGGCAAGGGTCTGCACGTCGTGGTCCCGCTCGCCGCACCCCGTCCCGACTGGGAAACCGCGAAGGAGTTCGCGCGCAGCATCACTCTGTTCATGGAGCGTCTCGCCCCGACGATGTTCACCTCCAAGACCGGAGAGCGGAATCGCAAGAACAAGATCTTCGTGGACTATCTACGCAATGGGTTCGGCGCCACTGCCGTGGCAGCGTTCTCGCCGCGCTGGCGTCCGGGCGCCGGTGTCTCCACGCCAGTGGCCTGGGAGGAAATCGACGAGGACATCCGCGGCACGCACTTCAACCTGCACAATGTGCCCGGGCGCGTCGCGAAGCAGCGCAAGGACCCGTGGGCTGGCTACTGGACGAAGCAGCAGTCGCTGACGAAACAAACTCTCAAGCGGCTCGCCGATCTCAATGAAAAGGGGAGCTGATTTTAGGCCCGCCAGCTGGTCTGCATGAGCCGTCATCGGCCGCGCCACACCCTGATGTTGCTGTTAGGCGCGAGCGGGCTGCTGATTGCCGGCGCACTCATCGGCGTCGTGGTGCTGCTCTCGGGTGTCATGACCACCGCCGCCACCAAGCAACATTTTCGCGGCACGCACCGCATACTCGATCTTGGCCTCGAGTACTCGGTGCGCGCGGCGGCCGACGAGATCACTGCGCCGCCGCTCGATGACCCTCACATGCAGCGCCAAGGGTTCGCGTGTTATCGCGCCCATTGCGAAACCTGCCATGGAGCTCCGGGTGTCGCACCCTCCGCTGCTGCGCTCGGCATGATGCCGGTGCCGAACAACCTGACGGACTCGGCCAATGCGCAAGATGCCGCGTGGCTGTACTACGTCACGGCCAAAGGTGTACGCATGACGGGCATGCCGGCCTGGGAATATCGCCTCTCCGAACGGGCGTTATGGTCGACCGTTGCGTTCCTGCGCTCGTTGCCGGCGACGAACGCCGCGCGCTATCGGGAGCTCGCGGCTGCGCCACCAAGCGCATCATGCGAGTCTCGTACCGACCTGCCACGCGCTGACAATCCTGGCCAGGTGCTGCTGCTTCAGTACGGGTGCCATTCCTGCCACATCATCGACGGCGTAGTCGGTCCGAAGACCGATGCCGCGCCGCCGCTGGTCGACTGGCCGCGCCGCGGCTACATTGCAGGGGTCCTGCCAAACAACCCGGACAACCTCGCGCGCTGGATCATGGAGCCGCAACTCGTGAGTCCGCAGACCTCGATGCCGGCGCTTGGCGTACCGCCGGTGCATGCGCGCGAGATGGCGAAATACCTGTTTGCGCAGGAATGAAAAGATGCGTCCCACTTTCATACTCCCGCTTGTGACGCTGGCAAGTTCTCTGGCCGGAATATCGGCGTGCCACGATGCGCAGCCGGTGCAGCGTATTGCGGACGGTGATGAAGAGCGTGGGCGCGCCGCGTTACGCCAGTTCGGCTGCGGCACCTGCCACGTGATTCCCGGCATCACCGGAGCCCGGGGACTCACCGGTCCGCCCCTCGATCGCTACGCCCGCCGCGTCTATGTCGCCGGCAAGTGGCCTAACAATCCAGACGTGCTGGTCCGATTCATCGTCGATCCACCGGCGATGGCGCCGCGGACGGCGATGCCCGCCACCGGCGTCAGCGTGGCTCAGGCCCGCGACATCGCCGCCTATCTCTATTCGCTCGAGTAATGGACAACGAACTGCAATCCGCTCTGCAGCCGGCGCCAGGCAGCTCCGCCGCGCTGATTCAGGAGTTGTCATGGGTGTTGTTCGTCGGCAGCGCGCTCATTTTCCTGCTGGTCATGACTTTGCTGCTGCGCGCCGTGTTTTCCGGTGAGCGCGCCGTGAGCACGCGCCGCTGGGTCATCGGTGGGGGAATAGTTTTTCCGACTGCGGTGCTCGCCGCGCTCCTCGTGTATTCGCTCGCGGTAGGCAGCACGCTTGCCACTTTCAACACCGAGGGACCGCTGCGTTTCCTGCTCGACTGCATCAGCCGCGGCGCGCGTGCCCTCTCGGCGCCCGACACGCCCAGCGCGATGCGTGTCGAGGTGACCGCGCGCCAATGGTGGTGGGAAGTGCGCTACCTGAGTGCCGCTGACACTCCGCAGGTCACCCTCGCCAATGAGCTGCACCTGCCGCAGGGGCGCGCGATCGAGGTTTTCCTCACCACCGACGACGTCATCCACAGTTTCTGGGTTCCGTCGCTCGCCGGCAAAGTCGACATGATCCCCGGCCGGCGCACGCGCATCGTGCTGCAGTCTGACGAGGCCGGCGTGCATCGTGGCCAATGCGCGGAATATTGCGGCGGCCAGCATGCCTGGATGGCGTTCCATGTCGTCGTCGAGCGCGAAGCGGATTTCGCGCGCTGGCTCACCGCGCAGGCGCAGGACGCAAAGCAGCCGCGCAACGAGATCCTGCAGACCGGACTCGATGCCTTCATGCAGGGCGGCTGCGGTGGCTGCCATACCGTGCGCGGCACGGCTGCCGCCGGCCAGACCGGCCCGGACCTCACGCACATCGGCAGCCGGCGCTCCATTGCCGCGGGCATGCTCGAGAATCACGTCGGCAACATGGCCGGCTGGATCGCCGCCGCGCAGCAGCTCAAGCCCGGCACGCCGATGCCGTCGGCGCAGTATTCCGGACAGGAGCTGCGCGCGGTCTCCGCCTGGCTGGAGAGTCTCGAATGAGTGCCGCCAGCGAGGACTCCCTGCCCAACCAGGTTCCGCGCCCACCGGGCGAGCTCGAAGCGTTGCAAAAGGTCTGGGAACAGCCGCGTGGCTGGCGCCTGCTGTCGGCCGTCAACAACACCTACATCGGTCTCTTCTACATCGGTGCGGCGTTGCTGTTCCTGCTGCTCGGCGGCGTGCTGGCGCTGCTGATGCGCACGCAACTCGCCATACCTGAAAACAGCTTCCTCGATTCGGACACCTACAACCAGTTCTTCACGATGCACGGCTCGATCATGATGTTCCTGTTCGCCGTGCCGGTGATCGAAGCCATCGGCATCCTGTTGTTGCCACCGATGCTGGGCGCGCGCGACCTGCCATTCCCGCGCCTGTCCGCGTACGCATTCTGGGCATATGCGCTCGGCGGACTCATCTTCTTTGGAACCCTGTTCTTCGACCTTGCGCCAGACGGGGGTTGGTTCATGTATCCGCCCTTGACGGGTGCGGAGCATTCGCCGGGCTTGCGCACCGATTTCTGGCTGCTGGGGATCGGCTTCATCGAAATTTCCGCGATCGCTGGCGCCATCGAGATCGTAGTCGGCATCCTGCGCACCAGGCCACCTGGCATGACGCTCGACAAGATGCCTATCTACGTCTGGGCAATGCTGGTGGTCGGCGGCATGATCATCTTCGCCTTTCCGCCGGTGATCGCCGCCACCGCGCTGCTCGAGCTCGAACGCGCCCTGGACTGGCCCTTCTTCATTGCCGAACGCGGCGGCGATCCCGTGCTCTGGCAGCATCTGTTCTGGCTGTTCGGTCATCCCGACGTGTACATCATCTTTCTGCCTGCGGCCGGCCTGGTGTCGATGATCGTCCCGACGATGGCGCGCACGCCACTGGTCGGCCACGGCTGGCTGGTGGTCGCGCTCATCACCACCGGCCTCGTGTCATTCGCGCTGTGGGCGCACCACATGTTCGCGATCGGCATGTCGCACTCGGCCACGGCGGTGTTCTCGGCGGCCAGCCTCATCGTCGCCATTCCCGCGGGCACGCAGGTGTTCGCGTGGATCGCCACCTTCATGCGCGGGCGGGCGCAACTCGCCACGCCGACCTGGTTCATTCTCGGTTTCTTCGGCATCTTCGTGCTCGGAGGACTCACCGGCGTGATGCTTGCCGTCGTACCATTCGACTGGCAGGCGCACGACACCTATTTCGTAGTGGCGCATCTGCACTACGTGCTGATCGGCGGCATGGTTTTCCCGGTATTTGCGGCTATCTACTACTGGGCGCCGATGGTGAGCGGCCGGCGTCTGTCGGAGGCGTTGGGAAAATGGGGTTGCGCGCTCATGTTCATCGGCGTGAACGTCACGTTCTTCCCCATGCACCTTGCCGGCCTTGCCGGCATGCCGCGCCGCGTGTTCACGTACTCCGACCGGCTCGGGATCGACGTCTACAACCTGTGGTCGACTGTCGGTGCCTTCATCCTCGCCGCCGGCGTGCTCATCATCATGCTCGATCTGCTGCTGCACCTGCGGCCGACCGGCAAGGTCGATGCGAATCCCTGGAAGGCCGGGACCCTCGAATGGCTGCCGCTCGATAACTATGCGACGCGCAGCATCCCGCATGTAAAGTCCCACTACCCACTCTGGGACGACCCGCACCTGCGGCGCGACGTCGACGCGGGTGCGTACTATCTACCAGGGACCGTCACCGGCGGCCGCGAAACCCTCGTCACCAGCGCACGGTCGGCGTCTCCGCAATTCCTGCTGCGTTTGCCAGGACCGAGCTGGTTGCCGCTGCTCGCGGGCATCGGCACGGCCATATTTTTCTTTGCGCTGACCGTCAAATGGACCTGGGTGACCATCGCTGCCGGCGCGCTGACATTGATTTCCATTTTCCGCTGGTTGTGGGAAAGCGATCCGGCGCCCTCTGGGCGTCGTTTCCCGATCGGTGCTGGCATCGAGTTGCCCGACTACGCCACCGGGAGCCGTTCACATGCCTGGTGGGCGATGGTCGTGCTCATGCTGGTGAGCGCTGCCGTGTTCGCAAGCCTGGTGTTCTCGTATTTCTATCTGCGCGCGGGCAGCGATGCGGGTTGGCCGGCGGACCCGGTTGCGCTGCCGGCAATACCTTGGTTGCTTGGCGCGGCGCTCGGCTGGTCGATCGCAGCGGCGGCGATCTGGATCGCCGGGCGAGCGTTGACGCGTGCGCAATCCGTGCGACTCGCCGTGACCATTGCCACGGGCCTGCTGATGGTCATCGTTGCCACGGCCGCGCATAGCTTGTCGTTGGCGGCGGTGGACGCGAAGGGCGACGGCCATGGTGCCATCGTGCACGCCATGTTCTGGTGGCAGGCGCTGCACTCGCTGGTGGTCGTGCTCATGGGCGCCTTCACGCTTGCGCGCCAGGTCCGCGGCGACCTCAGCCACGCGCACCGGGTGACGTTCGACAACACGCGGCTGATGTGGCTCTACACGTCGGCGCAGGGCATCGCGATCCTCGCAGTCACGCTGCTAGGTCAGACTGCCGCCCCCTGACCCACTATTTCTCGATGCGATACTCGACGCCCGCGCGCGTCTCCTCGGAACCGCGCTGAACCTTCACGGCGATGTCATCGGACAATTTGTAGCGCAGCGCGATGACCTCGCCGGGCTCGAACAGGCCGACGCCATAACTCAGATACAACCGCGGCGAGAGGTATTCACCGACCGTGAGCGCCGACCCACCGATGAGCTCGTTTTCTTCGACGCCGGCTTCGTCCAGCCCGAGCCTCGCGCCAATACGTTTCGCCACCAGACCGGCACCAGCGCCTTCGAGCGAGCGCGTGGCGGACGCCAGCGCGTCCTGCGAGCTGCCGCTGGCACTGCCCACATCCGATAGCGAGCGACCCGTAACGAGGTACGACAGCGCGTCGGCCTCTCCGACCGCCGGATCGGAGATCACTGTGATCAGCGGCCGCTGCGCAGAACCGGCGATGCGCAGCCCGGTCTGCAGGTTGTCGCTGATCTCGCGCATCGCGACGATGCTCAACCGCGGGTTGTCGAGTGGCGTGCCGGCGAACATCAGCCGTCCGTCCTTGATGGTGAGGTCTTGTCCGTACGCCTTGTATCGACCCGCGACCGTGAGCTGCCCCGAACCAGTCGTCGGCTCACCAGGCGCTTCGCGAACCACGAGCTGCCCGGTGACGGTGGAATCGAGCCCGTATCCCACCACCGTCACTTTGTCGCCGAGTTTCACGGTAACCACGGCCTGCAGCGGCAGCGCTGCCGCCTCTGCGCGGCTGACCACTTCCTTGCCGTCCCGTATCACCACCACGTCCGATGACACACCAGGGGATTTGTCCTGCGGCAATTTCTGCAGGTCGATGGTGGCCACGGGAATGCTGACTTCACCCTTCAGCAGATAGCCTTTGCGATCGCCGGTCAGGGTCATGTCAGGCGTGATGATCACTTTGGCCGCGGGAATATCCGCCGCGAGGAAATTCTGGCCGATGATCTTCGCATCGATCACGCCACGTTCGTCCATCGCACCGTCCAGCTCGATGTGACCCTTGCTCGAAGCCACGCTGCCCGCCAGTTTGAATCCGCCGCCGCGGCGCGCCTCCCCGAGCAGCCGGCCATCGCGCAACTCGATGCCGAGCGCGCCGAGGTCGGCCTGTAGTTTGGTGGCATCGACATTGCCGGTGAACTCCGGTTTGGCGATGGTGCCGCCAACTTCGATGTGCGCGCTTATCATGCCATCGAGATTCGCCACCGCCGGCACGAATGCACCGAATGGCGCGAGCGTCGGCATCGCGGCGTCGATCTTTCCGGAAATCTGCGGCGCGGGCGCATTGAGATCCGAGGCGGCGATGGAAGCGCTGACGCTGCCGCCGTGATCCAGCTTCGCGGTCAGCTTTGCGTTGGCCTTCATGCCGGCGAAATCGGCCTGCAAGTCGAGGTCCTCGTAAATCAGCAGCGTGCCCTGCGACGCCAGCGGCGCGGCGACCCCCGCGGCATCGGTCATCACCAGGCGAGCGGACTCGGAAGTCACCGCGACATCGCCTATCCACTGCCCGTCGGCGCCACGGCGCACGCGGCCGTGACCCTGGACGTCGCCCTGCAACTCGCCGGCCAGCGCGTCCGGCGCCAGCGTGTTGGCCAGCTTCAACGGCACCCGCTCGAACGAATATCCCGCATCGAGCGCGCCCGACGCCTCGAACTTCATGGCCGAGCACAACACTGTGGGGTTGTCTTCCAGGCAGGTCTGCGACAGCGAAAAATTGCCGGCGTCATAGACGATGCGCGACGGCTCGCGCAGCGAGAGGCTGGGCATGTCCGCCGCCTTGAGCGTAAGGCTGGCCAGATCGCCGCTCCATCCGGTCTTCGTGAGCCCGCCCGCAACTTCCACCGAACCATCGAACTGCGCGCCGTCCGCGCTGACCGCCACGCGATGCCTGGCCTGATTGCCCGACGCTTTCAGCGTGACCTGCGCGATCTGCTGGCCACCCACCGTCACCTGCGTCGCCACCGCGTCCACTTTGCCGTCCGGATCCAGGGGGCTCGCCACCGTGGCATCGACGTGCAGTGTCGCGATTCTGCTCTCGCCCATGCCGAGCGACTTGCCGTCGGCACTGCCTGCAATCGTCAGCTTGGGCCATACACCGCGAACGGTGAAGCGGCCCGTCAAACTACCGCGGGTTTGCGGCACCCAGTCGTTGAGCGAGGCCACGGCGAGCTCCACGGTCGCATCGACCTGGTTGCGATCGCCGCTCGATCCTCTTACCGAGATGCGGCTCTTGCCCGAGGCGACCCTGAGGTCCCCCGCGAATTTCGACGGCGCCGCGAATTCGAGGTCGCCCTCACCGGCGATCGGCCGGCCGCGCAGCTCGCCGGATAGCGACGCGATGTGCAGGGTGCCACTCGGACCCGCCTCGGCAAGTTTGCCTTCGCTCGTCACATCGAGGTTCACGCGGCCCTGCCACTCGGCGAGCAGCTCGCCGGGATTGAAATCCCGCGCGTTCGCGTTCAGGTCCCAGCCGACTTCAGGTTTGAATCGCACAGTGCCATTCAGCGCAAACTGCCCAGCGCGCTGCTTCAAGTCCAGTTGCTTGATGTGGGCGAGCTCATCGGTGCCGGTGATGTCGAGCACCACATGTGTCAGCTCGTTCGGCGGCCCGACATCCAGTTCGCCCGACGCGGCATACGCCTTCGGTGTCCCATTCACTGTGAGAGCCCCGCGGCTCGCGAGTACCCGGCCCGCCAGGTTCTCGGGCACGACAACTTCCTTCCACTGCACCTTGAGCGCACCACGAACCGTGTCGGCTTCCGGAATCACGCGACCGGACACGACCAGATCGCCTTCGATGTCGCCGGGTTTCACGGCCAACGTTTCGATGATGAGCTCGCGCGCCGTCCATCTGGCGCTCAGGCCCATCTGCTTCACGGTCGCGAGCTTTTCCTTCTCGCGGTAGATGGTCGCGTCCGCCAGCAGGAAGTTCTTGACGGTCACCGCGAGCGGCGGCTCGATCCACAACGGCTCATCGGGTTCGGGCTCATCTTTCTCCGGAGGCAGCACCAGAGTCAGTCCTTGCACGCGCGCGTTGTCGATGCGCAGCAGGCGCGAGAACAGCATCATCAGCGTCGGATCCACCGTCATCTTCTGGATGCGGATTCGTGCCTTGTCCCCGCCGCCATCGAACTGAAAATCCGTGACCGTCAGCTCACCAGAGATCGTACCGTCGATGCGCAAGTAACTGACCTGCGGGGCGAAACGCGAGGTGACCGTGCTGGCCACCCAGCGGGCGCCAGACGTGGTGTACAGCAGCCACGAGACCGTTCCGCCCACTAACAACAACAGCAGTACCAGGCTCAACGCGGTCCATTTGAGAATGCGCTTCACGGCCTTCATAGATCGGGCCCCAGCTGCAGGTGGAGTCGCCAGCCGTTCTCGAGCGGCAGCTCGGTCTGCACGGGAAATCCAACGTCGATCCGGATCGGTCCCAGCGGCGAGCGCCAGCGAACACCGACACCGGCGCCTACATTCAGGCTGAAGCCACCGGTGAACGCGTCGCCGGCGTCGACGAAGACCGCCGCGCCCCAGTCCTCCGTGAAGTAGTACTCGTATTCGCCGCTGGCCACCGCGAGGTATTTGCCGCCGATGATGATGCCGTTGGCATTGATCTCGCCGATCTCGTGATAGTCGAAACCGCGGATCGAGCGATCGCCACCCGCGAAGAATCGCAGCTCCGGCGGCAGTGCATCGAAATTGCCGACGCTCATCGCGCCCACTTCGCCGCGTAGTTTGATGCGCGCCCGCTCACCCTGCGGCAACAGCCAGGTGAGGCGGCTCCAGGTCTGCGCGAGGTCCGTGTCCGACACCACCGCTTCGCTGCCGAGCCGCAGACCGACATCGAAAATGTAGCCCTTGCGTGGCGCCAGCCGGTCGTTGACGCGGCGCCGGCTCAGCGTTCCTTCGGCAAACAACAGTTTCGAGCTGCCGAACTCGAGCTCATCCTCGTCCTGCCCCAGCTCGAAATCGCCGACCAGGTACTTGACGCCGATGGTGCGCGTGAAGCCATGCCAGCGTTTCTCCGAGCGCGTCGCGGCCAGCTGGAAATTGCGCGAACGGCTCACGTCGGTGGTTTCGTCTCGATAAGCCGCGCCGAAATCGTAAGAGCGGTCCTCGCGGCTCGGCCGCGGGATCTTGTAGTGCACCGCGGCTTCTTGCAGGCGTTGCGAGTATTCGATCTGCGCCCCTGCCTTGTGGCCTTTCTTGTTCAGCCAGCGGCGTTCGGCGCCGACGCGCACGCCACCACCGAAATCCGTGCTGTAGTACACCTCGCCCGAATAAACCATGCGTTGGTCGCGATTGAGCAGCACGTCGATGGGCACGGAGCCGTCCTTCTTCTCGTCGACCGCCGGCTGCACCGACACGAGCTCGAAGTAGTCCGCATCCACCAGGCGCTGCTGCAGATTGAGCACCTGCTCGGAATTGAAGAACGCCCCGTCGCGCCACGGCACGAACTCGGCGAGGAATTTGTCCGGGAACGGTGCATTGCCGGAGAAACGCACCTCGCCAAACTTGTAGCGCGGACCGCTCTCCCAGGCCAGATCGACCTCGGCCGCCTTTTCATCGGGACGCACGGTGACGCGCCGGTGCGTGATCTTCGCGTCGAGAAATCCTGCGCCACGCAACGAGGTGTCGATGACTGACTTGCTCGCTTCGTAGGTGGCATGGTCGAAGCGTTCACCCACTTTGGGCGCGAATTTCTCCACGGCGCCCGCGACGCGGCGTTGATCCTTGCCTTCACCCACCACCTCGACACGCTCGGTGCGCACGATGGCCGGCTCACCGGGAGTGACCACGAATCTGGCCTTCCATCCATTGGTGGCATCGCCACTCAGGTCTTTCGTCACCTGGACGTCGTAGTAGCCGAAGGGCTCGAGCGCCATGCGGATCTGCCCGTCGGCGTCCTTGAACGCGGCGCGAAGCGCGGCCGGCGAGATATCGCGCTTCTCGTAGTCATTGAGATCGAGCGAGGCGCGGGCCGCGTCGCGCATCTCCTCGTTGAGGCCCTCGAGCTCGACATTCACACGCGCCGCGTGCGCGCTGCTCGCCAGCAGCAACATCACCATGGTCAGGCTTTGCGCACGCACTACCGCCGACACTTCAGAAGATTGCTTTGAGCAGGACGATGACGACTACGAGGCCAATCAGGAAAATGATGCCGACAGTGCTGCCAAGGAATTTGAGCATGCGTTTCTCCGGAAAACAGGATCGCCAGAGATTGCGGCATAACTGAGAAAGGGACCGTAGGGGGCCGACGTTGCGCCGCGTCGGCGAATTGGTAGTCGCGAGTGGGATCGAACCACCGACCACCTCCATGTCAAGGAGGTGCTCTACCACTGAGCTACGCGACTGCCGAAAGAGGCCGCGAAGGATACTGGACGGGGTATTCGCGGGCAAGAACGGTCGCGTGGGACCCCAGACGCTTTCCTCAGCCACATCAAGGTTCTACGGCAGCCCGCCTAATCGGGCGACAGAATCGATGATCGCTGCGAGCAAATGGCGACCGCGGGCACCATGGCGCACAATCCGCAGCGGTCCAAAAGGGGGATTTTCCATGCGTTCAATCGTATTCGCGGCGCTTGCACTGACCGCCGCTGCAAACCTTCCTGCCGCCGAAGACATCGAGCGCCTGCGGGCCGGCGCCACTCTCATGACGACCCAGGTCCATTCGCTCGCCGACGACCGCAAGGTGCTCAAGGCCTTCGAAGGCCTGCGTGTTGCGGACGTCTCCGACGGCATGGACTTCGTCGGCCTGCACGATGTCGGCCTGGCCAATCCGGAGATCCATTCGCTGTGGAAAGACACGGTCAACTACTCGCACCGCATCATCGGCATCGCCGTCACCGTGCGCTACGTGCCCACACAGCAGCCGCCCGCGGGTAAACGCAGCGAGGCGGACTTCGACAAGTGGGTGGGTGACTTCTACAACCAGCGAACTCCGGAACCGTTCGTGCCACTGCTGCGTGAAGGCAGCGTGGTGGTGATCGAGGAGGCGCCCGAGACCGATGTCGGTTCGATCGGCTCGAACAACATCATGAGCTGGAAGCTGAAGGGCGCGGTCGGCGTGATCACCAGCAACACCTGCCGCGATACCGATGAGATCATCGCGCAGAAAGTGCCGCTGTACCTCAAGCAGGTCGGGCGCGGCATCCGCCCGGGGCGCAACGAAGTGGAATCGGTGAATCGGCCCATCGTTCTCGGTGGTGTGCTGGTGATGCCTGGCGACGTGGTGGTTGCCGATGGTGACGGTGTCATCGTCGTGCCGCGAGCCGTCGCGCTGGAAGTGGCGCGTTATGCGCACAAGGTGATCGACGGGGACAAGAACGCCCGCCGCGACCTCTACAAGAAGTTAGGGCTCCCCGAAGACAAGTCGACCAAATAATGGGGTCAGACCCCAATTCCAGGAAATGGGGTCTGACCCCATTTCGAGGTTGAGCTCATGAAAGCGAAACTATCGGTCTCCTGCATGGCGATTCTCGCCGCCCTGCTTCCACTCGGAAGCAACGCCGCCGACACCGTGCCTGCCTACGCGCCCACGGCCGAAAACCTCAAGGCTCGCGAAGAGTTCCAGCGCGACCGCTTCGGCATCTTCATCCACTGGGGCCTGTATGCGCTGCTCGCCGCCGGTGGCGAGGAACGCGGCAGCTCCGAGTGGATCATGGAGCAGAAGAAAATCCCGATCGCAAAATATGAGCGGCTCGCCGAGTTCTTCAACCCCGTGCGCTTCGACGCCGCGGAGTGGGTGCGGGAATTCAAGAACGCCGGCGCGTCATACGTGACGATCACGTCCAAGCACCACGACGGATTCGCGATGTTCGATTCGAAGGTCAGCTCGTACGACGTCGTCGAGCGCACGCCATTCCGTCGCGACATCATCAAAGAGCTCAAAGCGGCCTGCGACGCCCAAGGGCTGAAGCTGTTCATCTACTACTCGCAGCTCGACTGGCATCACCCGGACTACTTTCCGGCAGGACGTACCGGCCGCGACTACCCAGGGCGTCCCAACCTGGGCGACTGGGACAAATACCTCGAATACCAGAATGCGCAGCTCACGGAGATCCTCACCCAATACGGCAAGCTCGGCGGAATCTGGTTCGACGGCTGGTGGGATCACGAGAAAGATGACTATCGCGACCGCTGGCGGCTCGACGAGACCTACGCATTGATCCACCGCTTGCAGCCGCAGGCACTCATCGGCAACAACCATCACCAGCAGCCCTTCGCGGGCGAAGATTTCCAGATGTTCGAGCAGGATCTGCCGGGCGAGAACGCCGCCGGCTTCAACAAGGCGGCCATCAGCCAACTGCCGCTGGAAATGGCCGACACGATGAACAGCACCTGGGGATTCAGTCTCACCGATGCGGGATTCAAGTCGACGCAAGAGGTCATTCACCGTCTGGTCGGCGCCGCCGGTCGCAACGCGAACTATCTGATCAACACCGGTCCGATGCCCGACGGCCGCCTGCAGCCCGAGAACGTCCAGACTCTGCGGGAGATCGGCGAATGGATGCAGGTGAACCGCGAGAGCATCGTTGGCACCCGCGGCGGGCCGGTCGCGCCGATGCCCTGGGGCGTGACCACGCAGTCAGGGAATGCCATCTATGTGCACGTGCTGAAGTCGAAGGACCCGCAATTGTTCGTGGCGCTCGATCGAAAGGTCGCGCGCGCGACTTTGTTGGCGTCCGGGGCCGCCGTGCCGGTGAAACGGCGCGCCAATGGAATCGAGTTGTCGCTGCCGTCCGCCGCTCTTTCGCAGATTGATACCGTCGTCAAGCTGCACCTGTCGCGCTGAACGGCAGCTGCAGGCCTATTTTTTCTTCGCCTTGCGGTTGAACAGGTCGATCACCTTGTTCGCGACGCCTTCGGCATCCGTCGGTATGTCCGCGGCGCCGATCGCCGCGGCCGATGCGCCAGTGAAAGTCCCTGGCGCCAGATGCGCGAAGCTCAGGCTGTTCTGGCGCACCGAGCGCACCACCTGGCCGGGCTGTATTTCAATTTCCTCGATCACCACGTCGTAGTTCCACCCCTCACCGATCGGCGGCACCGCATTGAAACGGATGACGCCGAATGTCGCGTTGCGCGACTGGCCTGGCGAGAGCGCGAACTGCGTGTCGGCGCTGCGCCCGCTCACCATGCCAATGCCCTTCACGCTGGTATCGTGCGTGCCCGGCCGTCCCCACGTGAAACCATTGCCGAAATTGTCGACCGCAGCGCTGGATGAGGCGCGATAGGCGAGAATCACCGGCTGGTCGCTGATGTTGCGAAAACGGATGTTGAAAGCCACCGAGTGATGGCGCGCTCCCTTGGCCATGGCCGTGGGAGTGACCTGCATGACTTCGGCAATGAAGGCTCCCGCGTTGTAGCAACGCGGGGAGCCGGCGCAAGCATCGGCGGGCGCGGCTGGACCTGCAGCCGCTGTCGCTGTCGGCGCCGCACCGGCACTCGCCACGGCCGCGCCGGGCGAGGCCGCCGGCTGTCCCAGCTCCGTGAAATGCAGCGCGTGTTCGGCACCCAGTTTGAACTGCTCGTCCTTGATCGGCGTGATCTCGCGGATAGCGAGATCGAGTTCATACGCGGCGCCGGCTTTAGCCTTGCCCGCATCCCACGCAAGCTCGAAACGCGCGTCGCCCCCCTCACCCGGCGGCACCGTGAATTTCGGATCGAAATTCGCGCCCGATATCTCGCCGATCGCTCGCACCGCGTTGGCACCCGGCACCAGATAACGGTTCCCCAGATTGTCGAGCGCCACACCCGATTCGCTGACGTAGCCGATGGTCAGCGGCTTGGCCGTCTTGTTCTCGAAACGCACCGTCGCCGTCAACACGCGCTTCGATCCTTCCTTGCTGGTGCGAAACGTGGTCACCGTGGCGACGAAGCTGCGTGTCTCGACGCAGTTGGCCTTTGGGTCGCACTTGGGTGCGGCCGTTGCATTCACGCACAGCAGGCTCGCGGCGAGCATCGTCATTACGTATTTCATGGATCGTACCTATGGTTGTTGCGCGGGCTGGACGCGGCCTAACAAGGTGCCGCCGCGGTCTTCGCGCAGTTCGTATTCGATGACATTGACCGTGAGCGTCCCGCCCTCGGGCGCGGCGTGGACATCGCGAATCTGCAGCAGCGCATCGGCCGACACGTTTCCGTAGCCAATTCGATCGCGAACGCCCTGCGCTTGCGTCTGAGGCACGCGCCACACCTGTGCCCCGCGCGCGTTGCCGAACTTCAACGTGACGGTCTGGCCGAACGCCTTGAACTCCACCACCGAGCTCGGCGCAAACGCGCGTACCGTGAATTCCCCGTAGGTGGCGTCGTATTCACTGAGGTTGGCGTGCATCGACAGCCGCAGCGCGCCGGCGTTGCGCACGCCGGCCAATCCGGCTTCGAGCTCGCTGCGCACGGCGGTGCGTTGCGCCGGCTTGTCGGCGGGACGCGCCATCTGCACGCGATTGTCGCCGTCTATCCATTGATCTAGCGGCACGGGCAGCTTCGCCAGGTCGTGATACAGCATCACCACGGTGCTCGAGTCTGGATTGACGAGCTCGCCGTTGCGGCCTTCGAATCCCGGCGCAGCCTGCGGTGCCGGCGTTTCCGGGGGCGCCGAGACGGACGCAGGACCTTCGGCCGTGACGGGTGCCGGAGTCTTGCCGCAGCCGGCGGCGAAGGCGGCGACAGCCAGCGCCACGCAACCGGCACGCGGCTTATAGCTGTGGCTCATCGGCATTCTTCGTCGCATCGTTGACCTGCTTCGCCCGGCGTCGCATTTCCTCCGACTCGAGTAACTTTTCCGTGTCATTGAGTGCCTGGTAACCGCCCGCCTGATCGGCGACGCCCACCTGCACCGAGCGGCTGAGCGCAGGGTTTTCCTGCACCGGCCACACCATCGCCGCCACCACGATGCCGCAGTCGGGCGAGAAGTTCGTGCCGCCATCCGGGTCGGACATCGCGGTGCACTGGTTGGCGAGTGGTGAGGCCTCGGGCGCGAATCGGCCGGAGGGGTCGTACACCCAGATGAGCGTGATCACGTGCGGTGCTACCTGGGTGCGCGTGGCCGGGCCATATTTCTTGGTGAGCGCTTCCGCCACGCTGGTCATCGTCGGATTGCGGCCTTCGGCGAACCACTCTTCGCGCGCGACGGCGATCACGCGTTCCTGGCCGGGAAGTCCCATCGTGGTGACGTACCACTTGGCTTCGCCAGCTTTCATGTCCGGCCGCACGGCGTTGCCCGAGCGCGCCATCATGTCGTCCTGCATCTCCTTCATGATCTGTTTCGAGGACTTCTCGACGCGCTCGGCGGCGTTGCGGGCACTGAATCCCTGCCGGATCGTCGCCCCGTAGGTCTTGATATTGAAACCGCGCGTCGAGGCTGGGCTGGCCACGAGCATCTCGTTGGAGCACAACACCACGTTGGTGGCCTCTTCGAACGTGAGGCCAGGTCGAACTCCGACCACGTCGTCGATCGGGGCATTCGCAGCGCGCGCCGGCGAATCGATATCCGCCGGGCAGTCCACGTCGCCGCGCGACTCTTCCGCGACCTGGCTGGCACTGGCGTTGCCGCTGGGCGGAGGCTTCGGTGCATCCGCCGGCCGATTCGGCTCCTGGGCACCGCAAGCGACTAACAAGCCGGCGAGCAGCATGCAGAGCGCGGGGGTTGCCTGTCTCATGAGCTCACCCCTCGCTGCTGCACGAGGCGCTGCACGTTCTCGTTGAGCTTGAACAGCACGATCATGAGCTCGCACCAGATGCGCGCGGCGATCGCGCCGCCAATCGTGACTCCGACGGCGCGCATGAAGCGGCCGAAGGTCAGGTACTGGAAGCCGGTGTAAAACAGCATGCCGAGGCCGGCGATGACCACCGCCAACAGCAACAGCCAATAGACCACCGTGATGACTTTCGGGGTCAGCATGGCGTCGAAATAGAAGAGATTGCGCCCGTTCATCGATACTCCCTGCCGCACGAGGCGGTTTGCGGTTGTTTCGCTAAAGACGCGCGCCGTCGCAAAACGTCAGGGCGGCGGGCGAACACCCTGACATCGGCTGCTCGGACGCGTCTCTAACGCATGAAACCCGGTCCGCTTGCGCAACCGATGGGCTGCGGTAGGCTTGGCGCTAAATTCGCGCGGCTCACCGCCGTTCCGGGGTGTGTTTGGACAAGAACGAATTCATGCGGGCGTGTCGCGAAGGAGGCACGGCCATCGAGCAGGCGCTGCGTACTCTCGACCGAAATTTCTTCGGTACGTTGTACGCGCGTGCCGTGCGCGCCATTCGCAATGCTGATGCGGCACGCGACCTCGTGCAGGAAACCTTCATCAAGGTGTGGCAGCGATGCTCCACCTATCAGGGCAATTCCGAGCTGTTGCCGTGGATCGACGCCATCCTGCGCCACGGTGTGCTCGATCTGCTGCGCCGTGGCGGCCGGGAAGTGCCGTTCGACGAGAGCGACGGCATGAACACGGAGATATCCGCGCGCATCGTCGAGTTGTCACAGCGGCAGATCGCGACGCCTCACGACGATGCGCGGCGCGAACAGCTTGCTGAATGCTTCCGGCGATGCTGGACGAGGTTCGAACAGGACGCGCCGGCGCATGCGGCGGTGATTGCCTGGATCGCCGACGACGGATTGTCGAACGAAGAAATCGGCACATTGCTGGAACGCTCGCCAGGCGCCACGCGCGAGTTCATCTCTCAATGTCGTAAACGCGCGCGCGCGTACCTGGCCGAGTGGTACGAGCTCGCATTCGGTGGGAAGGAACCCTCATGAGTACCGACAACCCTGTTGACGACGATGAAGTCTGGCTGGACGCCCTCGCGGGTCGCGAAACTTCAGCGTCCGCGACGGCGCGCGAAGCCCAGGCGTTGCGGTCCGCGCTACGTGCCGCCGCAGTGCCGCAGAACGTGTCCGCGCTGCGCGACGCGCGTCGCGAGGAGGCGCTCATCGCGCGCGCCAGGCGCGAAGGCGTCATCACCGCCACGACGCGGCGCACCCGCTGGCAGTTGCCTCTCGCGGCGAGCGTGCTGCTCGTCATCGGCGCCGGCGTGATGCTGCAGTGGCAATCACCTGACACACCGGTGGTGCGCGGCGACGCCGATGGAATAGTCCGATTGCAGACGGCGGACGCCGGGGAGCTCAAGCGAACCATTCTCGAAGAGCTGCGCGCAGCGGGCGCGACTGCGACTGGGTATGAGGCACTGGACGTGCACGGCATCGACGCGGATCTGTCAGTCCCGCTGTCATCCGCAGTGAAACGCGTGCTGGCAGCGCATGGCATCCCCGAACCGCAGGATGGCGTGTTGCGGATCGAAATCAGGAGCAGCGAATGAAGTTCACCCGGTTCCGCGGCGGCGCGTTCGCATTGTTAGCCCTGCCATGGACCGGCACTTCCAGCGCCTACGATCTGCCCCCGATTTGCCACGAGCTCGCCGCCCTGCCCGCGCCCGGTGCCGGCAGCGAGCCGTTGGCGAAGCTGCGCGCCAGCGTCGAGAAGCTCATCGAGACCGATCCGAACGCGGCGGTTTCACTCATGTGCAAGACCATTCCGCGAGTCGCGAAAGAACGTGGCGAGGATTCCGTGGAGATGGCCTGGTGGGTAGGTTCGCTCGGCACGCCGCTGATCGCGTTCATGGACCGCATGCCGGAAGCCATGCCGCTGCTGGCCTTCGCGCGGCCCATTTTCGAGCGGCGGCTCGGGCCTTACGCCACGGAAGTCGCCGAAATCCACGTGGCTTACGCCTGGATAGCAACGCGGCAGGGCCGCAATGCGGACGCGGTCGCCGCGTGGAAAGACGCGCTGCGCATCCGCGAGCACAATCCCGGGTCGAAGAAACTGGAATTGCAGAAAGTGCTCGTCGGCCTCGCGCAGAACCTGGCATCGGTCCGCGAGTTCGATGCCGCGAAGAAATCGCTGGCACGCGCGCAGGCGATTCTCGTGGAGAACGGTGAGACGGTCAGCGAAGCGGCCGCCGCCCTTGAAAACACCTACATCAACATCGCCTGGCGCGAGGAGGACTTCGCCGCCGTGCGGCGACATGCCGAGAATCAGATTCGGATCGAAGCGGCAATGGCGAATCCAGCGGCGCAGCGGGTACCGAGTTATGTGTGGCTCGGACAAGGCCTCGAGCGGCTCAACGAGTTCGAGGCTGCCGAAGCCGCGCTGCGCAAAGCGGTCGAGATTTCCGAGAGCAAACAAGGCGCACCGCTGCAGCGCCATCAATTCACCGCCCTTACGCAGCTCGCGGGATTGCTCGTGGTCCGTGGCAAGCCGGCGGAGGCGCGGGATCTGGCGCTGCGCGCCATCGTGATCGGCGAGGCGACGCGTGGCCCGGACTCCCCGACGCTGGTACGCCCATTGCAATATCTCGCCAACGCGCAACTCGCACTGGGCGAGCTGCCGGACGCGTTACGCAGTTACGAACGCGCGAGTGCGCTGATCGCGCGTTATCCGAAGGACATCGAGCTGCCGTGGATCGTCGCCCACCACCGTGGCCTGGCGCGACTGCAGCTCGCACTTGGCGAGCACGAGCAGGCGCGCGCCTCGCTGGAATCCGCGGTGAAGGTGGCGGGCAACGATCCGAAGCTCGTCATCGAACGCGCGGCCAACATGTTGAACCTCGGCGCGTTACGCACCGGAGTCGATTCCGCGGCAAGCCAGGCGACCATCGGGAATGCGTTGGCGCTCTACCGCACGCGACTGCCCGACACGCACCCAGCCATCCTGCGTGCCATCGCCGAAGCCTGTGCACTGGAGATCGAGTCCGATCCGGCAACCGCCACGAACTGCGACGACGCCGCACGGCGCATCGAGGCCTCGCGAGAGGCCGATCCGCTCCTGCGTCACGATGTGTATGCCATGGCGAGCGAGCTCCACGAATTGCGCGGCGAGGGCGAGCGAGCCTATGCGAATGCGATCCGCGCGCTATCCGCCGCGAATTCGCTGGGCACCCCGGACCCGTTGTGGCGCGCCGACTTCGCGCTGGCGCGCATGCTGCAGACTCGCCAGGATTCAGGGCTGGCCATCTACTTTGGCAAGGAGTCGATCGCGCAGATCGAACGCTTGCGCGGCCGGTTCGTCGGCGACGAACGGCGCCTCGAGCATGCATTCCTGGCCGACAAAGTGGAGGTGTATCGCAATGTCGCGGACTGGCTGATGGCCGCCGGCCGCATCGATGAAGGCCTCGATGTCCTGCGCCTGCTCAAGGCTGAAGAGTTGTACGACTTTGTGCTGCGCGATGCGCAATGGAGTCGCGAGAATGGCATCGAGCTCAACCCCGAAGAGACCGCGCTGCGCCAACGCTACCAGGCGCTGCTCGACGCCGACGCCAGCGCCGGCTCGGAAATCGACCGCCTCGCACGCCTGAGGGAATCCGACCGCATCAGCGCCACCGAAAGGGCGGCACTCGATGCGCTCATGGCCAGCCAGCAGCAACTCGAAGCCGCGCGCGCCGAGCGCATCCGCAATTTCCTCGCCGGCGGCAGCGGCGCCGCCCCGCAACCGGCACTGCGAACCATACAGACCGAACGCCTGGCCCGCGAGCTCGCCGCCTTCGGGCCCGACACCGCGCTGGCTTTCTATCTACTCACCGATACGAAGCTGCGCGTGCTCATCGCCACGCGCCGTGGCCAGTACGAGTACGAAGCGCCGGTGGACGCGCCCGCGCTTCGTCGCGATATCGGCCGCTTTCTCGAGGCGATCGCCCGCCGCGAGGATGTCAGCGCCACCGCACGAAGCCTGTACGCCACCATCGCCAAACCACTCGACCAGGAGGCACGCCGCGCCGGCGCCAAGCGGCTGGTCTTGTGGCTCGATGGCTCGCTGCGCTATGTGCCCTTCGCCGTACTCGATGATGGCAAGCATCATCTGCTCGATCGCTATTCCATCGAAACCTACGTGCCGCAGGCTGCCGCAGCAGCCGCCGGCATCCCGGCGACGAAACGCGGCGCAGGCACCGGGCGTCTCACCGTGCGCGGCCTGGGACTCACTCGCGCGGTCGGTGGCTACCAGGCATTGCCGGCGATGGCGGATGAGCTGTGCGATGTGGTGCATGGGCCCATCGAAGGACTCGAAATGCGCGGTCGCACCTGTCCGCGCGAGCAGTACGGCAATGGTGCGCTCGAAGGCTTCGGGTTCGCCGACGGCGCATTCACCGCTGCGCGGCTGCAAAGCCTGTTGGCGGAAGACCCCGCTTTCTCGGTGTTGCACCTGGGTACACATTTCAGCCTGCGGCCCGGCAATGCGCGCCGCTCGTTCCTGTTGTTGGGCGACGGATCGCGACTGACACTCGATGCCCTCGCCGCGATGGACTTCCGCGACCTGCGACTGGTGACGCTGTCGGCCTGTCAGAGCGGCCTGGGCGGTGCGACCACCGACGACGGCCGCGAGGTGGAGGGCTTGAGCGCGATCGTGCAACGGCGCGGCGCGCAAAGCGTGATCGCCAGTCTGTGGCGCGTGGAAGACCGCAGCACCGCGCGACTCATGCGTGAGCTCTACGATTCGCTGCCGAAGGAAGGCGGCAATCCCGCCGCCGCGCTACGCCGCGCGCAACTTCGGCTGCGCGCGCTGCGCGACGATGGCGCACATCCCTATTCGCATCCCTACTTCTGGGGCGGGTTTCTCGTCTCCACGCAGTGACGCCTCAGCCCGCGCTTGCCAGCGGGTCCCTGAGCCCGAGCTCCTGCTGCTTCATCTTTTCGATGGCATCGCGTAAGCGAGCTGCTTCTTCGAACTCAAGATTCCGCGCGCGCTTGTACATCTCCGCTTCCATGCGCTTGATCTCGCGCACGATCTGTTCGGGCGAGAGCATGCGCAGGTTCGGCGCGGCTTGTTCCGCCCCACGCTTCTTCTTGCCCATCTTGTAGCCGAAGTCGGTGGTATCGGCGCGAGCGCCTTCCATCACGTCCGTCACGCCCTTGCGGATGCTGATCGGCGTGGTGCCATGTTCGATGTTGTACGCCAGCTGGATGTTGCGGCGCCGGTCGGTTTCCGCGATCGCGCGTTCCATCGAACCGGTCATGCGATCGGCGTACAAGATCGCCTTGCCATTCACATGGCGCGCCGCGCGACCCATGGTCTGGATCAGCGAATTGTCGCTGCGCAGGAATCCTTCCTTGTCGGCATCGAGGATGGCCACCAGCGAGACTTCGGGCATGTCGAGGCCCTCGCGCAGTAGATTGATGCCCACGATGCAATCGAACTTGCCGAGGCGCAGGTCGCGGATGATCTCGGAGCGCTCGACCGTCTCCACGTCGGCATGCAGGTAACGCACCTTGATGCCATGCTCGTGCAGGTATTCGGTCAGGTCCTCGGCCATCCGCTTCGTCAGCGTGGTGATCAATACGCGCTCGTCCTTGGCCGCGCGCAGCTTGATCTCACTCATTACATCATCGACCTGCGTGGCCACGGGGCGAACCTCCACCACCGGATCCACCAGATGCGTCGGCCGCAATACCTGCTCCACGGTTTGCGCCGCGTGCGCAGCTTCGTACTTACCCGGCGTCGCTGACACAAAAATCATCTGCGGCGCGAGCTGCTCCCACTCTTCCAGCTTCAGCGGCCGGTTGTCGAGCGCCGAAGGCAATCGGAAGCCGTACTCCACCAGCGTTTCCTTGCGCGAGCGGTCGCCCTTGTACATGGCGCCAAGCTGCGGGATGGTCTGGTGACTCTCGTCGATGACCAGCAGCGCGTTCTGCGGCAGGTAGTCGAACAGACACGGTGGCGGCTCGCCGGGCGCGCGGCCGCTCAGGTACCGCGAGTAGTTCTCGATGCCGGAGCAATAACCCACCTCTCTCATCATTTCCATGTCGAACATGGTGCGTTGCTCGAGGCGTTGCGCTTCGACGAGCTTGTTCTGATCGCGCAGTACTTTCAGCCGCTCGCGCAGCTCGTCGCGGATGGAGTCGATGGCGCCGATGACGCGCTCTTTCGGCGTCACGTAGTGCGAGCCCGGATACACCGTGTAACGCGGCACCTTGCGCTGGATCTCGCCGGTCAGCGGATCGAACAGCGCCAGTGATTCCACCGTCTCGTCGAACAGCTCGACGCGAATCGCCTCGCGCGCGGATTCCGCCGGAAAGATGTCGATGACGTCGCCGCGCACGCGGTAGGTGCCGGCCTGCAGATCCAGTTCGTTGCGCGTGTACTGCATGTCTGCGAGCCGCCGCAAGAGCCGGCGCTGGTCCATGATCTCGCCGCGCACCAGGTGCAGGATCATCGAGTGGTATGACTCGGGATCCCCTAAACCGTAGATGGCCGAGACGGTCGCGACAATGATGGCGTCCTTGCGCTCGAGCAGCGCCTTGGTGGCCGAGAGGCGCATCTGCTCGATGTGCTCGTTGATCGAAGCGTCCTTCTCTATATAGGTGTCGCTCGAGGGCACGTAGGCTTCGGGCTGGTAGTAGTCGTAATAGGAAACGAAATACTCCACCGAGTTCTCGGGGAAAAATTCCTTGAACTCGCCGTAGAGCTGCGCGGCGAGCGTCTTGTTGTGGGCCATCACCAGCGTGGGACGCTGAACGTGCTGGATCACCTGAGAACAGGTGTACGTCTTGCCGGATCCGGTCACTCCCAGCAGCGTCTGATGCTTGAACCCGTCATTGATGCCCTCGACGAGCTTGGCGATGGCCTGCGGCTGGTCGGCTGCGGGCTGGTAGTCGGCTTTCAGTACAAAAGGCTTGTTTTCCATGCGTTTAGGCGCTCAGTGAGCCGTGGCGAATCGAATTGGATCGCGTAATATACGCGCCCGTTTGGTCAACCCAACCCCTCCCTTCAATAAGAGTCCAAATGCCTACCCAGCTCTCGCGGCGCGTTCAGCGCGTCAAGCCCTCGCCCACTCTCGCAGTCACCGCGCGCGCCGCGAAACTGAAAGCCGAAGGCAAGGACATCATCGGCTTAGGGGCCGGCGAGCCGGACTTCGACACGCCCCGGCACATCGCCGATGCGGGCGTCGAGGCGATCCGCAATGGATTCACGCGTTACACGAACGTCGACGGCATCGTCGAGCTCAAGGACGCCATCATCGCGAAGTTCAAGCGCGACAACGGCATCAGCTACGAGCGCAACCAGATTCTCGTGAGCTCGGGCGCCAAGCAGACCATCTACAACCTCTGCATGGCCGTGCTCGACCCGGGTGATGAAGCCGTCATTCCGGCGCCGTACTGGGTGAGCTACCCGGACATGGTGCTGCTGGCCGACGGCCTGCCCGTCACGCCGGATTGCAAGGCCGCTCAAGGGTACAAGCTGTCCCCGCGGCAGTTGGAAGCGTCCATCAATCCCAAGACGCGTCTCTTGCTGATCAACAGTCCCTGCAATCCGACAGGTGCTGCCTATACAAAAGCCGAATGGCGTGCGCTCGCCGACGTGCTGCTGCAACATCCGCGCGTGATCGTCGGCACCGACGACATGTACGAGAAAATCTGGTGGGGCAGCGAACCGTTTACGAGCCTGCTCACCGTCGCGCCCGAGCTCTACGACCGCGTGGTCACCATCAACGGCGTGTCGAAGGCCTATGCCATGACCGGCTGGCGCTTGGGCTATTGCGGTGGACCCAAGGAGATCGTCAACGCCATGAGCACGATCCAGGGCCAGAGCACCAGCAATGCCTCGAGCATCACGCAGAAGGCGGCGGTCGTGGCATTGACCGGCGACCAGAAGCCCATCGAGCTCATGAACATCGAGTTCAAGAAGCGTCACGACTACTTCATCGGCGCGCTGAACCGACTGCCGGGCATCGTCGCGCTGCCGGCTGCCGGTGCGTTCTACGCCTGGGCCGATTGCAGCGCCGCCATGATGGCCTTCGGCATGAAAGACGATAACGCTTTCGCCGAAATGCTCATCAACGATGCGGGTGTTGCCGTCGTGCCGGGTTCGGGCTTCGGTGCGCCGGGACACTTCCGCGCGTCGTTCGCCTGCAGCATGGCGACGCTCGAGAAAGCCATCGAGCGCATGGCCAAGGTGCTCGCGCGTGGGCCGGTAGCGAAGACCGCCTGAGGAATGAACACCGCCGTTCCGCAGCCCATCACACGTGCGGACATCGCGGCGTGGGTGTTTGCAGCGGTGGCGTTCGTCCTCGTCATCGAGCTGCACCTGTTGTCGGGGCTGCTCGCCGGCCTGCTCGTTTTCAAGCTCGTCGATGTGCTCACGCCGTGGTTCAGGCTGCGCGCCTTCGGCCGCGATGCTCCGCGAGTGCTGGCCGTCATGCTGATCGCCTCGGCGGTGATTGCCGCACTCATTGGCATTGGCATCGGCATCGTCGCGTTCGTGCGCAACAGCGGTGAGAGTGTGCCGCTGCTCATGGAGAAGATGGCGCAAGTCATCAAGGATGCGCGCGCGATTCTTCCCGAGGGGGCGCGCTCGTACATTCCCGAAGACGTCGAGACCATCCAGCGCTCGATCGCCGAATGGATGCGCTCGAACGCGGGCGCGCTGCAACTCGCCGGCCGCGGCATCAGCCGCTCGGTGGTTCACGTGATCATGGGCATGATCATCGGCGCGCTGCTCTCCATGCAGAAGGCGGCGCACCCTTCCGAGCGCCGCCCGCTGACCGAGCAAATAGCACGGCACGCATCACGTCTCGGCACCGCATTCCAGCGAGTCGTGTTTGCGCAGTTCTACATTTCGCTGATCAACACTTTCTTCACGTGGCTGTACCTCGACGTGGTGCTGCGCCTGTTCGGTGTCGACCTGCCGCTGGTGAAGATTCTCGTGGTGCTCACCTTTATCGTCGGTCTGCTGCCCATCATCGGCAACCTCATCTCGAACACGGCCATCGTCATCGTTTGCCTGAGCCAGGGCGTGCCGGTGGCAATCGCGTCGCTGGTCTACCTGGTCGTCATCCACAAGCTCGAGTACTTCCTCAATGCGCGCATCATCGGCTCGCACATCAAGGCGCGCGCCTGGGAGCTGCTCATCGTGATGCTCGCGATGGAGGCGGCGTTCGGAATCACCGGGCTCATCGCCGCGCCGATCATTTACGCCTATTACAAGGAAGAGCTGCGGACCAAAGGACTGGTCTGAGAACGGAGGGGCGCAGGCCCCCTCTTCCCGACTATCTGCGCAGCTTGGCGAGCAGCCGCAGGATCTCGAGGTACAACCAGATCAGCGTGACGGTGAGACCAAACGCGCCGTACCACTCCATGTGTTTGGGAGCGCCGTTCTCGGCGCCCGCTTCGATGAAGTCGAAATCCAGCACCAGGTTCAGCGCGGCGATGACCACCACGAAGCCGCTGAACAGGATGCCGAACATGCCGCTGTCATGGATGAAGCCGATCGGCTTGCCGAACATGCTGAGCACGATGTTGAGCAGGTACAGCAGCGCAATGCCGCCCGTGGCCGCGACCACGCCCAGCTTGAAGTTCTCGGTGGGCTTGATGAGGCCGGATTTGTACGCCAGCAGCAGACAGGCCAGCGTTCCGAAGGTGAGCCCGACGGCCTGCACGACGATGCCCGGGTAGGCAGCTTCGAAGATCGCCGACATGCCGCCGACCAGGAAACCCTCGAGCAGCGCGTAGATAGGCGCCGTGACGCCGGCCCACTCTTTCTTGAAGATGGTGACCAGTGCGACGACGAATCCGCCGATGGCGCCTGTCCAGACCAGCGGCATGATCGTGCCGGCGTCCTGGGTCGTGTAGAACCGGCCCCAGGTGTAGATGGCCGTGATCATGACCAGCGCCAGCAGAATGCCCGTCTTGTTCACGGTTCCGCTGATGGTCATGCGCTCGCCTTCGGGGGCGATGTCGAAGGTCTTGGATGTCAGTACCGGATTGCCAGATCGCATGTGTCCTCCCAGACGTGGAAATGGGGACATTCCTCATTTCCTGGGAAATGGGGACATTCCTCATTTCCTGGTAACAATGACTTGAGCACAGAGCGCAAAACCGAGCGTGACGGATTGTTACAGGAACATGAGGAATGTCCCCCCTTTCCAGGTCAGCGGCCGTCTGTCTGCGGCGTCCAGCCCCTGGCAATCTGCTCGCCCAGGAACTGCTGAGTCCAGACGCCGGCGATGGGGATACTGCGCTCTTCGTCGGTCAGTTTTTCTTTGATGACATTGCGCCACCCGCCTTCGATGACCCAGTTTTCGACGGTGCCGTCTTCCAGCGTCGCGCCGGCGCGGCGAAATCGCTTGGGCACCTGCGGTGGTGACGACTGGGCGACCACTGCGGCGATTTTCCTCGAGACCGAATCGCTGGCCGGATAGAACGTGACATACCCGGCAGCGAAGAAGCTCGCCGGAAAATGTGCCTGGCGCTCATGTAGCGCGGGGTTCACCAGCACCGCATCGCCGTACTCGCGGTGCTCACCCAGAAATTGCACATAGCCGAAACGGGCGCCTACCGGCACCTCGAGAATTTCGCCTCCCAGCAGGCGTTTGCGTATCTTTGACATGCATCGATTCTGTCACCGATGGAGTGCCCACATGCATGACTTTGAGTGGTTGCCGCTGCTGCCCGCGGCCCGGAGCGAAGTGGATGTTCGCTAAGGTGGCCGCCGACGCCGTCATGGCGATCCATTTCCTGTTCATCGCCTTCGCGCTGCTGGGCTCGTTCCTCGTGCTGAAGTGGGCCCGGGTGATCTGGTTGCACCTCCCCGCGCTCGCCTGGGGCGCGTACATCGAGCTGACGGGCAACATCTGCCCGCTCACACCCCTGGAGAATCACTACCGCGAGCTCGCCGGGGAAGGCGCGTATTACGGCGGGTTCATCACCCACTATCTTGGCCCCATCATCTATCCGGAAGGTCTCACGCGCAGCGGCCAGTACCTGGCGCTCGGCGTGCTCATCACCATGAATCTCATCGGCTACGGGCTCGTCTTTGCGCGCTGGCGGAAGCGCCCGATAGCCGGATAGCCCCAAGGACTACACCGCCGGCCCCACGGCTTGCGCATGCTGCGGGCCTGGAGGCTCGTTATGGACGCACTGACCCTGGTTCAATTTCTCGCCGTGGTACTCACCGCGCTCGCGCTGGTGCCTGCCATGGCGCACGTCATGGAGCTGCCCAACAAACTACCCATGACGCGCGAGGCTTACCTCATCGTGCAACGCGTGTATCGCGGCTGGAACATGAGCGCCTTCGTGGTCATCGCTGCATTGATCGCCACTCTGGTATTGGTCATTTCCGTGGATGGTGCCGCATTCTTGCCGGCACTCATCGGCTTCCTGGCGATCGTCGCAACGCAGGTCGTGTTCTGGGTGTTCACCTATCCCGTGAACCGCCTCACCCGCAACTGGACGCGCGTACCCGATGACTGGCAGGTGTTGCGCGATCGCTGGGAGATTTCGCATGCCGTGTCGGCGGCGCTCAATTTCATCGCCGTGGTCAGTGTGACGGTGGCAGTGCTGCGTGCGTAGTTTGGTCATCATCCCGGCCGTTGCCGCCGTTGCCCTCACTCTCGTGAGCGCCTGCGGAGGCGAAAACACCAGCTCCAGTGTCGCCGTACCGGGATCGGAGGAAAGCGCGAAAACCAAAGTGCTCGAAGCCGGCGCGGATCTGTTGCAAGACAAGGCGCCGGTTCGCACGCTCAACGCCTATCTCGACGGCTTCCACTTCTACAGCGGCAACCTGCGCGGCCAGATGGAAGCGCATCACTACTGCGGCCATCTGAACGAGGACGTCATCCAGTGCGTCATCTTCGACAGCAATGAAGAGAACGCGAAAATCATGGGCGTGGAGTACATCGTCTCCGCGGCGCTGTTTGCGAAGCTGCCGAAGGATGAGAAACATCTCTGGCACAGTCATGCCCATGAAGTGCGGTCGGGACAACTCATCGCGCCGGGCATTCCCGAGGCCGCGGAGCATGCGCTCATGGCAAAAATTGCCAGCACCTACGGCAAGACCTGGCACACGTGGCACACGGACATGGAGCACGAGTTGCCGCTTGGGATCCCCATGCTCATGATGGGCTTCACGCAGGACGGCCAGGCGGACGAAAACATGGTGGCGGCCCGCGATCAGCGCTTCAAGGTGTCCAGCGCCGGCAATCGCGAAAGGCGCCAGGACATCGTCTATCCCATCGTCGACACCGATGCTGACGCGTGGCAGAAAGGCATCATCCCCCAGCTCGAGCGCAAGACACTGAGCCCGTCACGATAACGCTCGCGTCGCCTCTAGCCACTGAACCGCCGAATGCGCCAGTCGTACGTCACGGTGGTCATGTGACCGAACACTCAGAACCGCCTACCAGGTGCCCCAGCCGGGCCCGTCTTTCGGGTTGTGTCCGCCAGCGGACCGATCTGCCGGCCCAACCGGCGGAAAGTCGCTGTAAGACATCCGCACTTGGAGGAGATACCCATGAACCGAATTCAATGGCTCGCCCAACCGCTTGCATGGACCGCTTCCTTACTGCTGGCTACCTGCCTCACCGGATGCGGGGGCAAACGAGAAGTATCGAGGCCAGTCGGCCCCGACATCACGGCGCCAACAGTGAGTGCCACCACTCCGTCGCTGGCCGCCATGGTCGGCCTCAGCGCGAACGTCAAAGTGCTTTTCAGTGAGGCCATGGACGGCGCCACAATTACCGCCACGAGTTTCACGCTGACGCAAGGGACCACACCGGTACTCAGCACCGTGACCTACGAGCGCAATGTGGCCACGCTGACTCCCATTGCCAATCTCACCGCCGATACCGTGTTTACAGCGACGATCAACACCGGCGTCAAAGACAAGGCGGGCAATGCGTTAGCCGCCAACCGCTCCTGGACCTTCACGACGCGGTTCGCGATCGCCGGCCGCCGCACAGCGGCACCGAACAGGGACGAAGTCTAGGCCGTACTCGAGGCGGGACGCATGCGCTCGGTAACGTCCATGCCGACGCCGCGATATCCGGTGTAGCAACCGGACGTATCGAATATCGGCTCGCCGCTCACCTGAAAGTATTGCAGCGACCCGTCGGCATTGGTCCGGCTGTAGAGAAAATCGAGGAAGGGTCGCCGCGCCGCGATATTTTCTTCCAGCGCTGCGCGTTCCGCATCATTCCAGCGTGGGTACTTGCCATCGGTGGTCTCGACCGGGAAATCGTTGCCGCGCATGCCGAGCATCTCCAGTGCCGGCCCGGATACTTGCGTGAATCTCCCGTACGCATCCTGTTCCCAGTACCAGTCGGTGGATAGCTCGGTCAGGCGGCGGAAGCGCGCTTCGCTTGCGCCCAGCTCGGCAGTTCGCTCCAGTACCGTCAACTCGAGCCGCTGGTTATAGCGTTCGAGTTGCTGATAAAGCAGCCGTACTTCGAGCATGTTGTGGATGCGGGTCTTCACCTCCACGAAATCGAATGGCTTGCTGACGAAATCCTTGGCACCGGCTTGTAGCGCCCGCAGCTTGTGATCGGGCTGCGCGGTGATGACAAGAACCGGCAGATAGCCTCCCGTCTCGATGCCCTTGAGACTGGCCATCACCTGGAAGCCATCCAGGCCGGGCATCAGCAGATCGAGCAGGATCAGGTCGAAGCTATTCTTGCGATGCAATGCGCAGACTTCATGGGGATCCATCGTTGATTCGATGCTCGTATACCCCGCGCCGCGCAGCATCTGCTCGAGCAGTCGGACATTGGGTTCGAGGTCGTCGACGATGAGTATCTTCGCGTTGAGAATGTCGGTGTTGCTGATCATTACGCGGCTCCTTTGAGCGCCTCGCGACTCGCTGTGGCGCTCGCGAATTCCAGCGCGAGGTCCACGGTTTCCATGAACTCGGTGATCTTGATCGGCTTGGTGAGGTAGTCGGAAAAAGCCCGCTTGCAGCCCCTTCTGGATGTCGTGCAACATCGCATTCGCGCTGATCGCGACCACGGGGATGTTCTGGGTCAGTGGATCCTCGCTCAGGATCTTGAGCGCGGTGATACCGCTGATGCCCGGCAGGTTGATGTCCATGAGGATCACCTCCGGCTGATGAATGCGCGCCAGCTCGATGCCGAGCATGGCCTCTCCTGCCGTCAGCAGCCGCAAGTTCGGGCGGCGCGCGATGAGCTGCTCCACCAGCTTGCGATTGGCCGGGTTGTCTTCCACATAGAGAAGTGTGCGTACCGACGGGTCTTTTGGCTTTTCACGCGATTCGAGTGTTGCCGCCTCACCGATGTCTTCGGACAGGAGTGGCTCGGCCGCGCGGATCAGTTCCACCCAGAACTCACTACCCACACCCACCGTACTCTTGACGCCGATGACGCCGCCCATGAGCTCCACCAGTCGCTTGGTCATGACGAGGCCAATTCCGGTGCCTTCTTCGCCATGGGCTTCCTGCCCGAGCCGATTGAACGGCTGAAAGAGCTGCGCAAGCTTCTCGGGCGACAGACCGGGCCCCGAGTCCTTGACGCTGATCCTGATGTTCTCCGCGGAGATCACCGCGCATTCGACCGTGACTGCCCCGCCTGAATGGTTGTACTTGATCGCGTTCGAAAGCAGGTTGATGAGTATCTGCTTCACGCGTATGCGGTCGGCGAGCACGAAGCCGGTCTGTTCCAACTTCGGGAAACTCATCGCAATGCCGTGTTTCTGCGCCTGGGGTTCGATCATGGTCTGACAATCGAGCATCACTTCGCCGAGCGACATCGGTTCCAGTGACAACTGCAACTTGCCGGACTCGATCATCGCCAGGTCGAGGATCTCGTTGATGAGGTTGAGCAGATACCAGCCGGCCTGCAAAATCTGGCCAGTGCTGTCTTTTTGTGCCGGCGTCTGCGGCGTCGCGTCCAATTCCATCAGTTGCGCAAACCCGAGAATCGCGTTGAGGGGCGAGCGCAGCTCGTGGCTCATGTTCGACAGGAACTCGGTCTTCGCGCGGTTGGCCTTTTCCGCCACGGCCTTCGCATCATGCAGCTCGAGCTCGACCTGTTTGCGCGCGGAGTTGTCTGTGCCGATCAGCAGGAAGCCGATGATGGCATCGTGGGCATCGCGCAATGCCGTCACCGACACCACGGCCGGAAAGCGGCTGCCGTCCTTGCGGAAGTACGTGAGCTCGTAAATGTCTTCGATGCCACGCGAGGCCTTGAACACCAGCGCTTCGAAGCCCGGCGTGATCGTCGTACCCGCCTCCAGGCTCAACGCCTTGGCGCGCGCAATTACTTCCTGCGGATCGTGGATGTCGCTGGGATTGATCTTGTTGACGACTTCGGCGGCCGCGTACCCGAGCATGCGCTCCGCGCCCACGTTGAAGATCTGGATCACGCCCTTGGCATCGGTGGCAATGATGGAGAAGTTGGCGCTGTTGAATATCGCCTTCTGCAGCGCGCCTGTTTTCAGCAGCGCTTCCTGGCGCTGGGCGTCAGTGACGATTTCCGAAGAGGTGGCTCTTGGCATGACTTGGATGCTCCTCAGTTTTCCTGGCGATGCTGGACGTCGTTCAGCAGACGCTCGAACTCGCCCTTCACGACGCCGTAGCATTCGCAGACGTTGGCGTGCAACAGCGGCCGGTTGAGCACGGTGATGTGTCCGCGCCGGCAAGTTATCGCGCCCAGCTCCTGTAGCTTCCCTGCAGCCTCGGTGACTCCAGGGCGGCGCACACCCAACATGCTGGCGATTTGATCCTGCGTGACGATCAGCACATTCGACGGCGCCCGATCGAGCGTCAGCAACAGCCAGCAGCACACTTGTTGCATGACCGAATGATGGCGATTGCAGACCGCGGTCTGCGCGATCTGGGTGATCAACGCCTGGGTGTATCGCAGCAGCAGCCGCAGCAGCAGTTCATTGCGATTGAATTCCTGCATCAGCAGCCGCGCCTGCAGCTTGTATCCATGGCCCGCGGTCTGCACCAGCGCCCTGCTGGGTGTGGTCTGGCCACCCATGAACAAGGCGACGCCGAGCATGCCTTCGTTGCCGATGCCGGCGACCTCCGCGGATGAACCGTTCTTCGTCACGTAGTGCAGCGACACGATCGAAGTCGTCGGGAAGTAAGCGTGCTCCAGCGAATCGCCCGACTCGCACAGCAACTCGCCGAGCCGCATGGGCACCAGTTCGAGATGCGGCGCGAGCCGCTCGAATTCGGCGGCGGGTAAGGCGGCGAGTAGATGGTTTTCGTTTGGAGTGTGCGGGCTCGCCATGGTCGGCATTGCACGCATGCCGGTCGGAGTGGTTTGCCGGGACGTGAGCAGGCGCGCAGTGTAGTCGAGAACGGCTGCGACCAGAGTAAGACACCGCCTGTGCTCGCGGCCCTTAGGCGCAAGGCGCAGGCGTGCGAAACGGCGCCTTCAGCCGCTGAAACCGGCGAGAAAATCCGCAACCGAGTACCACCACTGCGTTTCGCTCACTGGCGCGCGCAACAGCTGGACGGCCACGATGGCAGCACCGCCGATCAGATACGCGGGATGCACACGGCCGCGAGTGCGCCAGTCGTATGCCATGGCGACGAGAATCAGCAGATCGGCGAGCCATGCCGACAGCATCACGGACTCGACGGTTCGCGGCCCGGCGAGACCGGGCCGCATGCCCGCACTCATGCCGACGTTGATGGCGTAGAACACTCGCGCGATCGCGGGAGGCAGTATCGAGATCGTCGCGAGCAACATGAGTCGCTTGTGAATCTGCGGCCGCGGGATGTAGGCGATCGCCGCGCAAACCAACACACCGAAGAGCGAGATCATCGAGGTCGAGACGATGTGAAAGGCGCGCGCCTTGTCACCGTAGCCCGCCTCCAGTCTTCGTCCTAACACCTCATCCGCCGCCGCAAACCCGACCAGCAGCATGGCAGTGGCCAGCGCGATGCCGAGCAGGCCCCACACACGGTGACGGGCCACTCTGCCCCTGGCGACGAGCGTGGTCTGCAACAGAAAAAAGAGTGTCCACGCCGAGAACAGCAACCCGTGCAGATGCAGCAGCGGCGAGCCGACGAATGTCCCCGCCGGCAATTGCATCCAGTAGGTTGGCGCGAAGCCGGCGAAGGCGATGAGAGCGCACGCCCCGGCCATCCACCCGTAGAACCAGCGCGCCGCATCGCGCGCCGAGTGGACATCGATTGCCACCGCACTCATTGAGAACTCCAGTCCGAACGGTCCCGACCGGCTAACGCGTAAACGGCACGGAAACTGCCTCATTTCCGAATTCAGGCGCTTACACTCGGGAATGAGGGCGAAATCCATACCCGGATCGGTCAGCCAGCTGCTCCAGGCATGGGGGCGCGGCGATCTGCGCGCGCGGGAGAATCTGGTGCCTCTCGTCTATCAGCATCTTCGCGAGCGGGCCGCGGCCTACCTGCGACGCGAACGCCGGGGGCACACCCTGCAGCCGACGGCACTCGTGAACGAGGCGTACATCCGACTGCTCGGCCAGCAGCGCGTGACCTGGCTCAACCGCGCGCAATTCTTTGGCGTCGCGGCGCAGATCATGCGGCGCATCCTGGTCGACCACGCGCGCGAACGTCAGGCCGCCAAACGCCCCGGCGGTCTCCGCGTGACGCTCGACGATGAGATGGCGACCGTGCAACCGGTCGATTGCGAGCTGCTCATGCTCAACGACGCGTTGCTGGCGCTCGCGCGCATCGATGAGCGTCAGGCACACATCGTGGAGTTGAAATATTTTGGCGGTCTCTCGGAAGAAGAGGTCGCGGCAGCCCTGTCGCTGTCGCGCGCGACGATCACGCGCGAGTGGCAGTCGGCGCGCGCGTGGCTGTTCCGCCGCGTGACACAGGAGCGGGTCTCGCGTTCATGAACGGCGATCCCAGTCGGTGGCCGCGAGTCAAAGAGATCTTTCACGCCGCGCTCGCACTTACGCCGGAGCAGCGCGCGGCATACCTGCGCGAGGCATGCGGCGAGGATGTCGCGCTCGAGCGTGACGTGCAGTCGCTGCTCGCGGCGCATGCCGAGGCGGGGACGTTCGCCGAGCGCGCAGCGATCGACACGCTCGATTCCCTCGACGCCTTTGGCCTCGCGCCGGCGGTGGCGGCGGGAACCGAGCTGGGCGTGTACCGGATTCTCGCGCCCCTCGACGCCGGCGGCATGGGCGAGGTCTATCGCGCGCTCGACACGCGGCTCCATCGCGAAGTTGCCGTGAAAGTGTTGCCAAGATTTTTCGCGGCCGATCCCGAGCGCGTCGCACGCCTCGCGCGCGAGGCCCGCCTGCTCGCCGCGCTGAATCATCCGCACATCGCCACGATTCATGGCCTCGAGATCGCCGGCGGCGTGCATGCCATCGTCATGGAACTGATCGACGGACCCACGCTGGCGGAACGTCTCGCGAGTGGCCCCGTGCCGCTCGACACCACGCTCGAAATCGCCCGCCAGATCGCCGAGGCGCTCGCAGGCCGCGCACGAGAAGGGCATCGTTCATCGCGACTTGAAACCGGCCAACATCCAGCTCACCGCCACTGGTGCGGTGAGAGTTCTCGACTTCGGCCTTGCGTTGTCGGTCGACGCTGCTGACAACACCGACGCCGTCGCCGGTACACCCGCATACATGAGCCCGGAGCAGGCACGCGGCGAGCGCGTGGATGCGCGCAGCGATGTATGGGCCTTCGGGTGTGTATTGTACGAAATGCTGTCGGGAAGACCGGCGTTCGACAGCACGCCGCCCGATCGGGAACCTGATTGGAAAGCTGTGCCGGCGAAAGTCCCGGCCGGCATTCGCCGCCTGCTGCGGCGATGTCTCGAAAAGGATTCGCGCAGGCGTCTTCACGCCATGGCCGACGCCCGCATCGAGATCGTAGATGCTGCGAACGACACCGAAGGCGATGGCGCATTGCTGTTGGCGTCGCGCGATCGACGGCGGCGGCTGTGGGTCACGGCGAGCGCTCTCATGTTGTTAGCCGCGCTCACGGCCTGGGTTCTGCGCCCCACGACGCCCAAGGCCGAATTGCGCGCGGTCGACATCACCACACCACGAACGTCCGATCCGTTGTCATTTGCCCTGGCACCGGACGGGCGCCGCATTGCCTATGTGGCCGACCACGAAGGACAATCCATGCTGTGGGTCCGGTCGCTCGACAACGCGCGCGCGCAGGTGTTGCCGGGAACGCAGGCGGCACGCCGGCCATTCTGGTCACCCGACAGCCGTTCGATCGGCTTCTTCGCGAACAGCGATCTGAAGAGAATCGACGCCGCGGGCGGCTCGCTGCGCATCATCTCCTACGCTCTGGGCGGAACTACCGCCGCCTGGGGCACGGACGGGACCATCCTGTTCTCCGGCGCCGACGCGCCCGCCTTGCGCCGCGTCGATGCCGCCGGCGGCGATGTGAAAGCGGCGAGCAGTGCGGCGGCGAATTCCACCGGTCACCGCCATCCGCAATTCCTTCCAGATGGCCGGCATTACCTGTTTTTCGCCGGCGGCCCGGCCACGGTGCGCGGCGTCTATCTAGGTTCGCTCGATTCCCCGGACGCGACGCGACTCGTGGGATCGGATGCACAAGGCGCCTATGTTGCACCCGGCTGGCTGCTGTTCGTTCGCGATGGAACGCTGCTCGCGCAGTCGTTCGATGTTTCGCGAGCGAGGCTGAGCGGTGAGCCGGTCACCGTTGCGGATTCGGTCGCCGTCGAACCCATCACCGGCGCCGCCGCCTATTCGACTTCGAACGCGGGAGTGCTGACCTATCGCGCCGCGCGGCCGTTGGTGACGCGGCTCGCGTGGTTCGACCGCTCCGGCAAAGCGCTGGGTACGTTTGGCTCTGCCGAACAGACCGGCCTGTCAAATCTCAGGCTGTCGCCGGATGCACGGCGCGTCGTTGCAGAGCGAACCCTGCAAAGCGAGACGGATTTGTGGCTGCTCGACGCCACTCGCCAGACACGCTTCACGCGCGGGACGAACGGCAGTATGGCGCGCCTGCCGATGTGGTCGCCGGACGGGGACCGCATCGCGTTCGAATCGGTGGACTCGGGCTCGGTGAAGCTCACCGTGAAATCCTCGACCGGCGATGGCGAGCAAGTGATGTTGTTCGATTCGCCGCAGGGGAAAATTCCCTGCGACTGGTCACCGGACGGGCGCTACCTGCTCTACTACATCCCGGACCCGACTACCGGCACCGACCTGTGGGCGCTCCCGACGGATACACGCAAACCTTTCGTGTTCCTCAAGACCGACGCGAATGAGCTTTGGGGTCAGTTCTCACCGGATGGTCGCTGGGTGGCCTATCAATCGAACGAAACCGGCCGTTACGAAATCTATGTGCGCCGGTTTCCGTCTGAAGGTGGACCCATCGCCATCTCAACCGTAGGTGGCGTCTATCCACGTTGGTCGCGCGACGGTAAAGAGCTCTACTTCATAACACCCGACGCCAGGCTGGCGGCCGTGCCTGTGACTGCGACGGCGACTGCGATTGAACCAGGCAGCCCGGAAATGCTGTTCCAGACGCAGAGGCTGGGAGGCGGGATGAACGTCATTGGCCGCGGCCACCAGTACGATGTCACCGCCGACGGTCGATTCCTCATCAACGTCGACACCCAACCGGGCGCGCTGCCGATCACGCTGCTCATGAACTGGAAGCCGTGAATCGGAAACGGCTGCTGAATCTCGGCGGCCGAGCGGTGTAAGCACCGGCCCCCGCTCCGTGTCAGACAATTCCGCGCAGGCAAAAAGTGGGGATGGACGCTGCGCATCAATTCCAGGGATGGAATTAAGCTCGCCGCGTTTATGTCCTGGCAACCACCACCCCTCAGCGCCAGCAAACTCGCTACCGACTACGTTTCTGGCGCGCGCGAATTTCTCGACAAGGTGGTCGATCTCTGCGCGCGCCTGGAGAACGTGGGCGCCACGGGGGCGAGGCGGCAGGAAGCCTGTGCCGCGTTGTGGGCATCGATGGTGACGGCAATCGAAGCGTCTTCATTCAACGAAGAAGACCGCAAACAACTGCTGCCACTGGTGCTGGACGCATATCTGCCGTACTGGGAACAGCACTGCGGCGCGCAGGTTCGACCGCAGGATCATTGCGCGCGCTATCTGCAGGCGCGGGATGCACAGAGCCATCTGCGCACTGCCGTGGCGATGGTGGATTCTCTGCTCGAGGCGTTGGCAGTGCCTGACAACAACCGCACTGTGTATTCCAAACTGTTCTCGGCGCTGTTTGCGCACCGCATTTTGAGCGACGTTCATTACTTCAACGAGATCAAATCCAACTACTCCGTGAAATAGGGCCACGCAGGGCAACTTGTCGCCAGTTGCGGTCGCTGCCAATCACCGACGTGGCGAGTTCGCTGGCAGGCGCCGATGGGCCGGGCCGACTCTGTCGCCAGAACAAACCGGGTAGGCTCACCGCAAATGCCAACTTGGGTGCTCAGAAAAACCGTGGACGGCGAACGAGTGGGCGATCCGCTTCCTTGCGCAAGCGGGAACGGACTGGCACGCGTGCTCGGGTTGCTCACGATGGAAGAGCAGACGGCCTATCTTCTCGACCAGGAGGAAACCGCCTCCGAGGTCGTCAATGGCCAGCGGAAGATCTACCGCGGCCAGGAGGTCGTCGGCTACATCGTGGTGCTCAGCACGGAGTGAGGCACTAACGTTCACGCCAATCGCCATCTGCGTGGATGGCCTCGATGCTATGCGTTCATTCGCCGGGCGATCATGACGCGAACGCTCGGCGGTCACCCGTATCAGGCTCCAAACAGGCGCCTTGCGGGTCGGCTTTTCGCGCCGCTGTGACGTGAATGAGAGTGGGAGAGTCCGCGCCTATATATAAGAGTGGCGTTTCCACGACGTAAGTCGCTGATTCGATGGGATTGCTTGACGTCGTGAGGGCCATCCCAGAGAATGCGCGCCCTCTTGGTTCTCGGTTCCCTGGTAGCTCAGTCGGTAGAGCGTCGGACTGTTAATCCGTTGGTCGTTGGTTCGAGTCCAACCCAGGGAGCCATCTAACCCTTGTCCATTCCGTTCACATGGGTAACGGATTATTCCGAGGACATGGGTAACACCTTAGCAGCGAACGGATTCTCCGCGCACTCGAACCGCGAGCTCTCGTGGTCGAAGAACCCCAAGTCATAGTGCATGAAGCTGATTAGCCAGACTTTTTCCTCGACCTCTTTGACGCCGACGTTTTGACCGGCGAAGACGGTGGAGAGGTTGATCTTCCTCGACCCGAAGCACACACGGCCACACATGGTCACAGCGACGGTGCGGTCGTGGAACGGATACTCGAGCGGACCAAGGCCGTGATAGGGGCGATCGGAGGGTCGATACAGTTCCCCGGGATAACGCATCTCGATCGCCTGGTGCGGCCGCTCCTGGTTGAAGCACTCGATGAACCGATCGAACTTCTCCTGCTGTTGCAGGAAGTTGTTAGCCGCAGGCTTGGTGGTCTCCTTCTTCAAGGTCAGGTGCATGCGCTCGTGCCGCCCGTTCTGTGTGGGTCTACCTGGCTGGATGCGTTCGAGCCCGATACCCAACCGCAGCCACCACACTGAGAGCTTGGTGAGGCCGAAGATCGCGTTGGCACTCGCGAACGGTGTGCCGTTGTCGGTGCGGATGGACTTCGGCAGCCCAAAATCCTTGAAGGCGCGTTCGAACACGGTAAATGCAGGGTCCGCGTGTGTGCTCGCCAATGCGTCGCAGCAGATCAGATAGCGTGACGCGAAGTCCGTGATCGTGAGTGGATAGCAGTAACGCCTGTCCGTGAGCATGAACTCGCCCTTGAAGTCCGCGCACCACAGATCGTTCGGCGTGGTGGGGGTGGAGAGCGTCGTGCCTTGCGCGTGGTAGCGCCGCTCTCGGCCATGCACCACCAAGCCATGTCGATCGAGGACTGCGTGCACCGTACTGACGGCCGGCGGCTTGATGTCGGGGAAACGCCGGCGCAGCTTCGCGCGGATCTTCGGCGCACCCCAACTCGGATGCTCCTGCTTGAGCGACAGGATGAGCGTCTCGATCTGGAATGGCAGGCGGTTGGCTTGCCGATACGGGCGACGACTGCGGTCGGTGAGCCCTTGCAGGCCTATGTCTTTGTACCGCGTGAAGATCTTGTAGCCGGTCTTGCGGGAGATATCGAACTCCCGGCACAGCTCGGCCATCTTCTCGCCCTCCAGCAGGCGAGCCACGAACCGCAGGCGCTCATCCATCTTGCAACACTCCCGCCACGGCATATGGGTCTCCCCCAAATGCCGGAAAGTGTTACCTATGTGTCCGGAATGAACTGCTACCCATCAGTCCGAATGGGCACCTTTCGCCTCCTCATCGCATGCGGTGGCAATCCCGTTGATGGCAATTCCAGCAGGTCCAAAAGGACATCTGGCCCAAGTCGCCGGGGTACGAGGCGACCGCTCTAGACCGGTACCAGCGGCACCTGCGTTAGCATTCCCATCATGAGCAAGCCAATCTACTGGGCAATCGGCGCGGTTCTCGCGCTCGCCATCGTCTGGGTGGTAACGCAAGAGAATGAGTCGCTGCCTGAGGCAAAGGCCGCAGATGCGAGTGCGGTCGCTCAAACAGTGATGCCCATGAAGTCCCACTCTGGAGACGTTGCGGCCGCCAATGAGGGCAAGCGCGGAAACTCTGGGACGCCGACGGCGGCAAATGAATTGGCAAACTCCACGAGAGGAAGTCCGCCGACACCCGCTGCCAACAGTGCGCTGCCACTCGATGTAACTCCCGGATTTGAACTGTTGAGCACGAAAGCCAGTTCGTTGAAAGACACTGACCCCATGAAGCCGCTGCTGCTCCGGCATGAAGAATTGCAGGACCAGCACCGTGATCCAGGTTGGTCGGAACTAATGGAAGATGCGCTCCGCAACGGCATTCAAGACTCATTGACTGCGCGTGGCCTGGACACTCAGCGAGTTGAATTACCAATGGTGGAGTGCCGCGCGACAGGTTGTGAAATTCAGGCGATTGGTTTTCGCGAAGAACAATGGGAAAGCGGGTGTGGACATCCAGTCGATCATTGCCGCGTTGCTCATGGGTTCTCTGAGCAGCGAGTTAGACAACCCACACGGATTTATGAGCAGTCTCCCTGACGGGCGCCTCAGTTTTATTGTGCTCTTGTCCCGACGCGGCACGTGAACCGCCGGCTTTGCGGCTGCAGTCGCGTCTTGGCCTGCGAGACTGCGCAGTGGTTAGATGGTGACCTGGGTTCACCTGCCGCGCGATTTTCCTCTGGTTCGCGCCCGTGAACTCTTCTTCGTGCGCGACGCCGTGAAATCATATGGCGCGTTGATCTTCTTGTCGGCGCCCGGATTCGGCCGCCAACCACCCGAGAAACTGTTGCCGTCGGCCGCAAACTTGCCGGTGAATTTCGCGCGCATCGGACCGTGCTTGATCGATATGGTCAAGGTATCGCCCTGGATATTCCACTCGTAAGGCCAGGGATCGGGCGCCATGTTTGAATACACGTACGAGGAAAACGCCTTGGCCTTCGGATCGTGCCCGATCAACTCGTGGCTCTTGATAGGCGTGCCCGCGTAATCCATGTCCATGTCTTGCTCGAGGAAGAAGCTGTCGCCGCTCTTTCCTTGCAGCCACTTGAAGGTGGTTGTGCCAACAACGTCGTCTTTGTCTGCACCAGCCGTTCGGCCCTTGATGCGCCAGGTGCCAACCAACCGGTCCAGGCGGCTGAGGGCGAGACTGGGTTTGGGCGGGCCTTGGTCTTGCGTGTCGTCTGCCATGGTTCATCGTGAACGCATGCGTTCCGTGGACCAAGCAGCGATCTGCTGCAATACTGCTGCCTGGATTCTTACAAAGTTGTGCCGCAACTACTTCTTCGATCTGGCGCGCGCAGTTTTACGCTTGGCTGACTTTGCCTTGGCCTTCTTCCTGGCTGGCGCCTTCTTCGCCTTCGCCGCCGACTTCACCTTTGGCTTCTGCTTGCGCTCGACCAGCTTGCGTACCCGCCCCTCGCGCTCGCGGATTTCGTCCGTCATCAGATGCTCGAAGTCCTCCATCTCCTGGAACGGGCGGATCTCCAGCACACCTTCTTCGCCCGGCATCGGGTTCGGGCAGCGCTTCGCCCACTCAACAGCCTCGTCGAGCGACTTCACCTCCCAGATCCAGAAGCCCGCCACCAGCTCTTTGGTCTCCGCGAATGGACCGTCAATCACTGTCGCATGGCTGCCGGTGAACTTGACGCGCTTGCCGGCGCTGCTGGGTTTCAGGCCATCGGCCGTCTGGATGATGCCGGCCTTGGCGAGTTCCTCGTTGAACTTGCCCATCTCCGTGAACATCTTTTGCGTCTCTGCATCGGACGGCAGCAGCCCCGCTTCGCTGTCGGGCGTGGCTTTGACGAAGACCATGACTTTCATGAGGCGACTCCTGTGAGTGGGTGTTCGAAGGTTAGTCGAACGGCATCGACGATTCTCGACAAGATTGTTGTGGAATCCTGTCGAAAATCGTCTTCCCCACAGCGCCCGATCTTCGGCGGGTTCGGGCCGATTCTCGATGCTTGCAATCGGGTGAAAGCCGGGCGCCCCGCGCCCGGCCACTCACTTCACGCGTGTATCCGTCGCGATCCAGTTCACTTCCCAGGTCTTGCCGCCGTCATCCGAAAATGCCTGTTCAAACCGAGTCGACGTCGCGGTGATGTCCGAGATGATGAACCTGACGAGGATCGCTCGGCCGTCGTACGTTTCCTGGTTATAGAACTCGCCGCGTCCGTTCTTGAACTCACCGATCGTCGGTGGGCTCAATGTTCCACCGGCGCTGTTCGAGAAGTTGAGGCTCCACTGCTTCGACTCGGGGTTGTACAAACGCAATGACAATCCCTGGAGGCGGCCCGCAGGGCCCGCGACGTCGAGCTCCACGAGATGAGCACGGCCACCCCAGATTTTGCGCACGATGCTGGTGCCGTCGTATTCGACCCAGGTGGTCGATCCCGTCAACGGACGCTGGCGGCGCGACACATGCGTCTTCCAGTCTCCGAATGCGAAATCGAAATCATGCTGGCCATCGCGGCCTGCGGCCGCCTTCTCCTCCGCAAGCGCTGAAAACGACGTGGCAAGGGCCAAGCCCGAATACCACCAGAATCACTCGACAATGGTTGGATACATTCATCGGCGCACAGTGGGTTGCCCAGTGGTCGTAAACAATAGCCACTTGTTACGAACTGCTATGACCACTACGATGCCCGCCCGTGAAGCGCACCGCACCCGGCATTCTTGCCATCGCCATCGACCGCTCTGCCGCCGAGCCGTTGTACCAGCAGGTGTACGACCGCTTCCGCGATGCCATCGTCGAGCGCCGGCTCACCGCCGGGCAGCGATTGCCATCGACGCGTGCGCTCGCCATCGAGCTCGCGATTTCGCGTATCCCGGTGTTGGCAGCTTTCGAGCAATTGCTGGCTGAGGGCTACTTCGAGAGCCGCTCGGGCTCTGGCACCTTTGTCTCGGCCACCCTGCCCGCTCACGCGCGCGCCCTCAAGCATCCTTCGGCGGGAGTGAAGGCGAGACCACCGGGCCCTCGGTTGTTAGCCCGGCGTCCGGTCACGTTGCTGCGCAAGCAGGCGGAGCCGTGGCTCGAAGGGTTCGGCGCCTTTCGCATGAGTGAACCGGCGCTGGAGCATTTTCCTTTCGCGATCTGGTCGCGCCTGGTCGCCCGCCATTCCCGGCAACGCGCCGGGTTGAACTATGGATCGCCGATGGGCGACCTGGCATTGCGCCAGGCACTCGCCGTCCATCTGCGCACCGCGCGCGGGGTGCGCTGCGAGGCCGCGCAGATCATGGTGGTCAGCGGCTCCCAGCAGGCGCTCGAGATCACCGCGCGCGTTCTGCTGGAGCCACGACAACCGGTGTGGATCGAGGAACCCGGCTACGGCGGCGCTCGCGACGCGCTGATCATGGCGGGTGTCCGGCTGGTGCCGGTGCCCGTGGATGACGAAGGCCTCAACGTGGCGGCCGGCATCAGGATGTGCCGGCGGGCGCGTGCCGCGTATGTCACACCCTCTCATCAGTACCCACTCGGCGCCACCATGAGCGCCACGCGCCGGCTGCAGCTTCTCGACTGGGCGCAAACCCAAGGCTCGTGGATCATCGAGGATGACTACGACAGCGAATACCGATACGAGAGCCAGCCCATCGCGGCGCTGCAAGGTCTCGATCGCGACGCGCGCGTGGTTTATATCGGGACGTTCAGCAAGGTGCTGTTCCCCGCCTTGCGCGTGGGCTATCTAGTCATTCCGGCCGATCTCGTGGAGCGATTCGCCGCGGTGCGTGAGGCCATGGACATCTGCCCGCCCGCGTTGAGCCCCGCCGTGCTCGCCGACTTCATCGCCGAAGGACACTTCGCGCGGCACCTGCGCCGCACCAGCCTCCTGTATCGCGAACGCCGCGGCGTGCTGGTCGACAGCCTGCAGCGATCCTTGAGCCCGCGATTGCGGGTGATAGGCGCGGACGCGGGCATTCATCTCGTGGCGCTGCACGATCGGCCTTGGGATCGGCCGATCGCGCAAAAAGCGGCGCAGCAGGGGCTATGGGCGATGCCGCTTTCGGCGTGTTACCTCGGAAAGCCGAAGCAACACGGCCTGGTGCTGGGGTACGGCGGCACCAGCGCCGCGGAGATTCCGCAGGCGGTTCAACGCCTTCAGGTGATTCTCGGCATCCGCGCCAGCAACTTGTCCAATGTGATCGGATAGTCGCGCACGCGCACACCGGTGGCGTTGTAGATAGCGTTGGCCACCGCCGCGGCAACCCCGCAGATACCGAGCTCGCCCACGCCCTTGGCCTTCATCGGCGAGGCGAACGGATCCAGCGTGTCGAGAAAGATCACTTGCTGATGCGGGATGTCCGCATGCACCGGCACCTCATAACTCGCGAGGTCGTGGTTCACGAAGAAGCCGACGCGCTTGTCGACGACCAGGTGCTCCATGAGCGCCGCTCCCACACCCATGGTCATGGCGCCGATCACCTGGCTGCGCGCGGATTTGGGATTCAGGATACGGCCGGCGTCGCACACGGCGAGCATGCGCCGCACGCGGACCTCGGCGGTGGCCGAATCGACCGCGACCTCGACGAAGTGCCCTCCGAACGTGGCTTGCGCGTATTTCTCATCGAGATCGCCGAACTCGATGGCGTCTTCGCCCACGAGCCCTTCGCCGGCCAACTGCGCCAGCGGCACGCGTTTGTCGCCGAGCCGCACGTGGCCATCTTCGAACACGGCGGCATTCGCATCGAAGCCCGCTTTCTGCGCCACGGCTTCACGCAATTTGACGCACGCTGCGTACACACCGGAGGTGGAGCTCACCGCGCCGAACTGCCCACCCGATCCCGATGACACGGGAAACGCGGAATCGCCGAGCTTCACGACCACTTTCTCCAGCGGCACGCCCATCATCTCGGCCGCGGTTTGCGCAATGATGGTGTAGCTGCCAGTGCCGATGTCCGTCATGTCGGTCTCGACCGTGACCACGCCGTTCTTGTCGAGCTTCACGCGCGCGGCGGAATTGAGGACGGGAGCCGGCCGAAACGCGGTCGCCATGCCGATGCCCGTCAACCAGCGGCCCTCGCGCGTGGTGCCGGGTTTCTCGCCGCGTTTGCCCCAGCCGAATTCTTTCGCGCCGGTGCGCAGACATTCCACGAGATGCCGGTCCGAATACTTGCGCTCCGGCTTTTCCGGATCGACCTGCGTGTCGTTGATCACGCGGAACTCGACCGGATCGATGCCGGCCTTTTCGGCCATCTCGTCCATCGCGATTTCGAAGGCCATCGATCCGGGCGCGTCGCCCGGCGCGCGCATGGCGTTGCCTTCCGCCAGATCGAGCACGGCCAGGCGTGTCGTTGTCATGCGATTCGCGCCCGCATACACAGTCCGTGACGCGCGCCAGCCCGCCTCGGGTTTGCCGCCGGCCAGATCACCCGACCAGCTTTCATGGGCATAGGCGGAGATCTTTCCGTCCGGCGTGGTGCCGAGGCGAACCCGTTGGATGGTGGCGGGGCGATGCGTCGTGTTGTTGGCCATGAGCGGCCGTGTCAACGCCACTTTCACCGGCCGGCGCGCGGCGCGCGCACCGAGCGCCGCGAGCAACACGTCCGCCCGCAGGAACAACTTGCCGCCGAATCCGCCGCCGATGTACGGCGACAATATTCGTACGTTCTCCACCGGTAGTTTGAGCGTCTTCGCCATGTCCTTGAGCGCCCAGTTGATCATCTGGTTGGACGTCCAGACGGTGAGCTTGTCGCCTTTCCACGCGGCGATGGACGCGTGCGGCTCCATCATGGCGTGCGACTGGTCGGGAGTCGTATACGTCGCATCGATCTTCAGGGGTGCGGCGGCGAAGGCACCCGCGAAATCACCCACTGCGGTGTCCGCAGCGCTACCGTACTGTGGCGGGGGTTTGATGGCGGCGTCCTTGGCCGCGGCCAGATCGTATGCGCCGGCGGTCGGCGCGTAGCGCACGCGGATCTTGCCCGCAGCCGCGCGCGCCTCTTCAAACGTACGAGCGACCACGAGCGCGATGGCCTGGTGGTAGTGCTGGATCTCGGGCCCGCCGAGCAGCGTTGCGGTGTTGAACGTGCCCTTGTCGAGCGCGCCGGCGTTGCCGGCGGTCACCACCGCGAACACGCCCGGCGCGGATTCCGCCGCGCTCACATCCATGGAGCTGATGCGGCCTTTGGCGATCGATGACCCCAGCACGTAGCCGTACGCGGGCTTCGGCGCGATGTCGTGCCACTCATAGGCGTATTTGGCGGTGCCGGTGGTTTTGAGCTTGCCTTCGATGCGGTCGGTGGGCTTGCCGATGACCTTGCCCTGGTCGATCGGATTCTTGGTGGCGGGAGTGTCGAATTTCATGACTGCGCACTCCTCGCTTCGGTCAACACCGCATCGAGCGTGCGCTCGACCAGCGTCAGCTTGAACTCGTTGTCGTGTGTGGGTGTCGCACCGGCAAGCAGCTTTGCGGTGACGGCTTTCGCCCCGCGCGGCAGTTCGCTCTCGGCCGCTTCCACGCGCCAGGGTTTGTGCGCGATGCCGCCCACCGCCACCCGGCCCGTGCCGTCTTTCTGCATCACCACACCGATCGACACCAACGCGAATGCGTACGACGCGCGATCGCGCACCTTGTGATACAGCTGCATGCCGCCGAGTGGTTTGGGCAGCGTCACGGAAGTGATCAACTCCCCAGGCTGCAACGTGGTCTCGACGTGCGGAGTGTCGCCCGGCAGGCGGTGGAAGTCGGCGATGGGAATGGAGCGCGCGCTGCCGCCGGCCTGCACGGTCTGCACGGTCGCATCGAGCGCGCGCATGGCGATCGCCATGTCACTGGGATGCGTGGCGATGCACGCGTTGCTGGCACCGATGACCGCATGCTGACGGCTGAAGCCGCCGAGCGCTGCACAACCGCTTCCAGGCTGGCGCTTGTTGCAGTTCTGATTGGTGTCGTAGAAGTAAGGGCAGCGCGTGCGTTGCAGTAGATTGCCCGCCGTCGTCGCCTTGTTGCGCAGCTGGCCGGATGCCCCGGCGAGCATCGCCCGCGACAGCAGCGGATAGTCGCGCCGCACTCGCTCGTGCGCGGCCAGGTCGGTATTGCGTACCAGGGCGCCGATCTTGAGCCCGCCCTCGGGCGTGACCTCGACCTTGTCGAGGGCAAGGCCGTTGACGTCGATGAGATGCGCCGGCGTTTCGATCTCGAGCTTCATGAGATCGAGCAGGTTGGTGCCACCGGCGATGAACCTCGCGCTGGTGTTGCGCGCCATGGCCGCGGCGGCTGCGGCGGGCGTGGTCGCGCGCTCGTAGGTGAACGGCCTCATGCGCTTCTCCCCGCGACTTCCGTAATCGCATCGAGAATGTTCGAGTACGCGCCGCAGCGGCAGATGTTGCCGCTCATGCGTTCGCGGATTTCATCGCTGCTGGATTTCATCGGTGCGTTGAGGTCCGCGCTGACGTGGCTCGGGATTCCGGCCTTGATCTCCTGCAGCACCGCAACCGCTGAACAGATCTGGCCCGGCGTGCAATATCCGCATTGGAATCCGTCGTGCTTCACGAACGCGCTCTGCATCGGATGCATCTTTTGCGGCGTGCCGAGCCCTTCGATGGTCGTGATGCGATCGCCGGCGTGCATGACCGCGAGCGTGAGGCAGGAGTTGATGCGCCGGCCATTGACGAGCACCGTGCAGGCGCCGCATTGGCCATGATCGCAGCCCTTCTTGGTACCCGTGAGCTGCAGGTTCTCGCGCAGCGCGTCGAGCAACGACGTGCGGGTATCCAGTTTGAGCGCGTGCGCCTTGCCGTTGACGTTCAGCGTCACCGTGGATTCGACCGGCGCGCCAGCGGCCGGTGTCTGGCCATCGGCCACGAGTGGTACCGCGCTGGCGGCGGCTCCGAGCTTCAACACATCGCGCCGGGAAATCTCGAAGTCGCCGGGACCTTGCATACGCCTCTCCTGTTGGAGCCTGATCGTGATCGCATCGAGGTTACTCCCGCCAACGGCGGATGATTAGCGGCGTAAGCCACTTCCTTCCATGAGAATCGTTCATGAGTCGCGAAGGTCGCGCGGCCTGTCGGACAAGTTCCAACGGCGTTGTCGGCGGCCGCCCTTCGTCGCGAATGCGATCGAAGGCGGTGCTCGATTGTTAGCTGATCAGAATACGCGGAAAGTCCGAAAGCCTTGATCCCGGATCAGGATCCGGCGGAAGTCAAGCGACGTTCGGGGACGAACCACGGGCACCGTCAGGGGCTCGGTGTTCGTGATGACCCGCAACTTCGCACGCGGCGGCTCAGAGAGCAGGTCGGGGGCCGCAAGCTCCATGCGCGCGGCGAGATTCGATGATGACACTACAATTCCTTCAGGTTGCGAACGCCGGTTGGCGAACGCGTGCAAGTTAACACGCACACCCTTGCAGTCTCGTGAACCATACGAGGGACGTCGTCTACCCCTTTCGAGGGATGGTAGTTAGCAACCGGTGTTTGGGGCGCCAGGTACAGCGTCAGGGCTTCAGGTTGATGAGCGAGAGGAACTCCCGCCGCAACGCTCCGTCCTTGAGGAACACGCCGCGCATCACACTATTGCTCATCTTCGACGCGTTGTCCTTGACACCGCGCCAGTGCATGCAGAAGTGATCGGCCTCCATCACCACGGCCAGTCCATCGGGCTTCACCCTCGCCACGAGGATGTCGGCGAGCTGGATGACGGCCTCTTCCTGGATCTGCGGCCGCGTCATGATCCATTCGACGAGCCGCGAATATTTGGACAGCCCGATGAGGTTCGACTGCTCATTGGGCATCACGCCGATCCACAGGCGGCCCATGATCGGGCACAAGTGATGACTGCAAGCGCTGCGCACCGTGACCGGCCCCATGATCATGAGCTCGTTGAGATGCGAAGCGTTCGGAAACTCCGTGATCGACGGGATTGGCACGAAGCGCCCGCGAAACACCTCGTTCACGTACATCTTGGCGACGCGCCGCGCGGTCTCGCGCGTGTTGTGATCATTCTCGACGTCGATCACCAGGCTCTCGAGCAAGCCCGACATCTTCGCCGCGACCTCCTTGGTGAGCTCCTCGAGCTCACCCGGCTCGATGAAGGCGGCGATGTTGTCGTTGGCGTGGAATCGCTGTTGCTTTTTCTGCAGCCGGCTGCGGATGCGCTGCGAGACGGACTTGGGTTCTTCTGCCATGGTCACTCACCACTGCTGGAGTATGGACAGCATACACGCGGCGCCGTAGAGACCAAGACCGAAAACTGCATGCACGACGATGCTGCGAATGCGCGCCATTGAGGGGTTCGGCATCCGGCTGGCGGCGATGCCGGAACCCATGCCAGGTTGCATGATCAGGAATGGCGCCGCGACGGTACCGATACCGACGATCAAGGCAGGAAGGAGCGTTGGATGACGCGCCCATTCGAATCCCCAGATGGCGAGCAGCAGCGCCGCGAATGCGATACCGATGAGGTAGTGAGCTATCCAGCCGATGGCGCGCTCGCCGTTCACCGCGACGGAGGCGGCGATCGGGTCGTGATAAAAGCGCCCGCGGAGCAGATAGGCGATCCAGCGACCCACCAGGCCGTAGTCAGGTGCGGGCACCTCTAACAATCGCTTGCGCACGATCACCCACAGGTCCGTCAGCGCGGTGGCACCAGCGCCGATGAATATCACGACAGCCGCCAGCTCAAGCACCGGCGCTGACCATCCAGCAGGCGGCGGTGAAGCGGACGTCCTCGCCGTGCACGTAGCGATCGAAAGCCGGACGTAAGATCTTGATGACCTCGGCACGCATGTTCTCGTCGGCATCCTGCAGCGCCATGCCGACAGGACCCATGCGCGTGATGTAACGGACCAACTCCTTTTCGGGCATCGTGCAGACGACATCGATCGGCCGGATTTCAATGCGCTGCCAGTCACTGCCTTCCAGGATCTCGCGGATACGCGCCTGGCTCGCCAGGCCGAACTGGCCTGGCGCGTCCGGCACGCGCGCGGGGAGCTCCGGCAACAGCGGCGCGGCGGCTCGCTCGGCTGTCGTCATGAACGGATTTTCTGCTGCACTTCGCCACGATATGAACCGAAGCCCGGCGTTGTGCCGAGCGGCGCGCCGCAGGTTCGCGAAGGCTGCGTTGAAGTCGTCGAAGAACATGACGCCGAAACGCGAAATGATCGTGTCGAAATTCTCGGGCTCGAACGCATAGGCCTGCGCGTCGGCGGCGATGAAAGTGGCGGTGACGCCTTCACGTTCGGCGCGCAGCTTGGCGGCCTCGATCATCGGCGCGGAGATGTCGATGCCGACGCTGCGGCCACCGGCGCCAAGCTGGCGCGCCACGGCAACCGTGGTGCCGCCGGTCCCGCAACCTACGTCGAGCACCGATCGCGCTGACCGCGCGGCGATCGCGTCGATGAGCCGGTCTTCGAGCGGCTTGAGGAGCTGATCGAGCGTCTCCTGCGCCTCGATCCAGCTGCAGGCGGCCGGACCGTTCCATTTGGTCGATTGTTCGCTGGTCATCACCTTTTCCTTGCCGTCGGTAAGCTGAAGCCGCACTGTGCCACTTCAAGTTCACTTGAGGTCAATAGGGTGAAAGATCTGGATATTACCGAAGTGGCGTTGCTGACCGGCCTTCCCGCGTCGGCACTGCGCTTCTACGAAGAAAAAGGGCTGATCAGCTCCGTCGGCAGGCGCGGCCTTCGTCGCCTGTTCGATCCTGGCGTCGTGGAGCGGCTGGCGATGATCTCACTCGGCCGTGCCTCCGGCTTTTCGCTCGCAGAGATCGCGCACATGTTCGCGCCGGATGGCAATCCGCGCATCGACCGGCAGATGCTCGTCGCCAAGGCTGAGGAGCTCGACGCCACCATCCGCCAACTGAGTGCGATGCGCGACGGGTTGCGGCACGCGGCTGCCTGCCGCGCGCCGAGTCACCTGGAATGTCCGACGTTTCGCCGCCTGTTGCGGGTCGCCTCCCGGAAGAAGGCGCCCGCATCGTCCCGATCAAAGTGATTTCAGGTACTCGACCAGATCCGCTTGCTGCGCCTTGCTCAAGTTGAGCGAACGTACCTTGTCGTAGTGCTTCACCACGTCGCCCAGCGTCGCGGCGCTGCCGTCGTGGAAATACGGCGGGTGCTGCCACAGCCCGCGCAGCGGCGTCGTGCGGTAGGCCTTGTTCGCAGTGCGCATGGCGTACGCGCCATCCATGCCCGTGTCACCGGGTGGATGCAGCTTGCCAGAATCGTTGTCGGTACCGTTTCCGCCCACATGACAGGTCGCGCAAGTCCGGTCGAATGTGACCTTGCCGCGGGCCGCCGCCGTGGCATCAAAGCTCGACGCCGGCGGCTTAGGCGCGGCGATGCTGTGTTGATAGGCGCGCAATGCCGGCAGTTTCGCAGTGACCATGTCCGGTGAGTGCTTGACGTCGATGTTCAGCCGCTTGTCGCTGAAGTTGCCCTGCCCGCCCATCTGCGTGACGGCCACGTAGGCGTTCCAGTAGGAGATCGGACCCTCGGCCGTGTACGTCTCGTTCTTGATGTGCGCCAGGCCATACGCGGGCGGCAATACCAACGGTGTGTTCTTGCCATCCTGGTTATAACGCGGGTCGTACTTGCCCGGGCCCCATGAGGTGTAGACCTTTTTCTGCTCCGCGGTGAGCGCGGGCGATAGTGAGATGATCTTGCCGACATCGAGATCGCGGTTTGGCCAGCCATCCTTGCGTTTGCCGATGCCCTTCTGCACCGAATCATCGACGGTTGAATGGCACAGCGCGCAGGTGACCCCCAGTCGGGTGATGTGATTGTTCGCGTCGACCTCGGCTTTGAGACCGACGACTGCATTCATCTTCAGCAGCGCCACCGTGGTCGCCGGATCCTTGAGATCGACCTTCTGCAGAATCCCCGGAGGCAATACGTCCGCGTCGACCTTGAGGCCGACTTTGAGTGCGGTCGTCGGGTCGACGTTTTTCTCGACCACTTTGTGCAGTCCGAGCTTGTCGGTCCACAGCTGCTCATCGCCGAAGGTGTCGAAGCGGAAGATCTTCTGCCCTTCGCTGACGAGGTCGGCGTCGGCGGCCGAAGCCATGGCCGCGAAACCCAGGAACGCGCTCGCAACCACCGTGCACAGCCGCTTGTCGTTGTTCATGTCGCCACCTAACAGGTTTGTGTGACGGCGATCGTCGGTCACAACGCGCAGACGCGCTATCTCTAACTTCCCGGCACGGCTTGTAGGAAGGCGGAGCGATCTAACTCTTGGAACGCATCTAGAATGTGACGTGCGAATTCGCAATGCAGCGAGCACGAGATTTGTTCCCGCGATGAGGAACAAACTCCACGGCATCGGGTATCGTTCACGCTCAAGTCCAGGAGGCCCCATGCAGAAACGCAAACTCGGAAACAACCTCGAAGTCTCGACACTCGGTCTGGGGTGCATGGGGCTGAGCGCCGTCTACGGCCCGCCCAAAGACAAGCCGCAGGCCATCGCGCTGATTCGAGCGGCCGTCGAGCGCGGCATCACGTTCTTCGACACCGCTGAAATCTATGGCCCACATACGAACGAGGAGCTGGTCGGGGAAGCACTGGAACCGTTCAAAGGCAAAGTGCTCATCGCCACCAAATTTGGTTTTGTCATCGACTCCGCCGGCAAACAATCGGGACTCAACAGCAAGCCGGCGCATATCCGCGACGTGGCCGAGGCATCACTGCGGCGACTGAGAATCGAGACCATAGACCTCTTCTATCAACACCGGGTCGACCCGGCGGTGCCGATCGAGGATGTAGCCGGCACGGTCGGTAAGCTCATCGAGGAAGGCAAGGTGAAATACTTCGGCTTGTCGGAGGCCGGCGCACAGACCATTCGCCGCGCGCACGCGGTGCATAAGGTCGCGGCGCTGCAGAGCGAATACTCGCTGTGGTGGCGGGAGCCCGAACAGGAAATCCTGCCACTGCTCGAAGAGCTCGGCATTGGTTTCGTACCCTTCAGCCCTCTCGGCCGCGGATTCCTCACGGGGAAAATCGACGAGACCACGCAGTTCGACAGCTCCGATTTTCGCAGCACCGCGCCGCGCTTCTCGGCCGAGGCGCGCAAAGCGAATCAGGCGCTGGTGGAGGTCCTGGGGGCGATTGCCGCGCGCAAGAACATCACCCCGGCGCAGCTCGCTCTCGCGTGGTTGTTAGCACAGAAGCCGTGGATCGTCCCGATTCCCGGTACCACGAAACTGCACCGGCTCGACGAGAATCTCGAGGCGGTGAACGTCGCGCTCACGCCGGCGGACCTTCGCGAGATCGATGCCGCCGCGTCGCGAATCGACGTGCAAGGGGCGCGTTATCCAGAACACATGGCGCGAATGGTGGATCGATAGCGGTGCCGGGCCGGGAGGCGGGAGCGTGCGATTGAGGGCGTGCCTCATGAGGCGCGTCCCCGTTTGCTAAAGAAGGGGGAATGTCACCGTTGCACAGGCGCGCTGGCGACTGCGAAACGCGGCGACCTTCGCGCGGTTACCTCTCCCCTATGACTACCGCACGAACGTCGAGCTGTATCCACGCTTTCACGCGTTCTTTCGCGAGCGTAAGCCGCCGATACTGATCGTGTGGGGCGAGAACGACAAGATTTTCCCGGCCAGGCGCCCGCGCCTATCTACGCGACCTGCCTGAAGCGGAGCTGCATCTGCTCGAGACGGGTCACTTCGCGCTCGAAGACAAGGTCGGCGAGATCGCGGCGTTGATGCGCGGCTTCCTCGATCGTAAGGTCGCGCGTTGAGACCCGAGCCTTTTTAGTGGGACATGGGGAGTGTCCCCATATCCCGTTTACGACATGAACGAAGGCACCGGACGGCCGGCGGCGCGCAGCCACGCCGCCATCGCGCTAACTACGCTGCGCACCGGCGCGCGCTGCGTCATGCGCTCCCGCCACTCGAGCAGCCCCGGCGTCGCCGCGCCCAGCACCGCGCCCTGCCGCTCGCCAAACAACGCGGCCATGTAGAAGGCGATGTCGGCGAACGAAAAGTCGCCCGCCAGCCAGTCAGCCGCTGTCAGTCGCCGCTCCATGCCGGCGTAGAAACGGTTTGCGGCCTCGATGGCCGCAACGGCGGCATCGCCGCGCAAGTCCCCCTGCAACCCCATCAATTTTATGATGTGCGGGAAATACACTTCATCGGACTGATGCTCGAGGTTCCGGGCGCGTGCCCGGGAGTCCCGCCCGCGCGGCCACAGCGCCGGCTCCGGCTTCAGATCCTCGAGGTACTCGAAAATCTGCGTCGAATCGAAAATCTCGAGGTCGCCATGCGTGAGCACCGGCACCTGGCGCTTGGGATTGATGCGCAGCACTTCGGGATGTTTCGGGTTGTAACCCTGCTTCGAGTCGTACGGCACCATGACGAGGTCGAAGTCGAGCGCTTTCTCGAGCGCAGCGATCTGCACCTTGGCGCCGAACATGCTGAGGGGGCCTGAGTAGATCGTGAGCCGTGCATTCTTCATGCACGAGAGTCTACCCGTCTAGCGCAGCGTGTCCTGCGGCGAAGTGATGAGCACGCAGGTGCAGCCCGTTTCGCTCCACACGCGCTGATCCGACGAGCCAGGCTCCGCGTGGTTGAAGTCACCCGGATAGAGCTTCCGATCATCTATCCACAGCTCGCCATCGAGCAGGTGCAGCTCTTCCACACCCGCATGGGTGTGCGGTGGATAGTCGACGCCGGGCGCAAGCCGCACCAGCATGCTCACGCGATTCCGTTCGAAATCCGTTGCCAGGATTTTGCACGAGATCCCCGGCGCCACTTCTTCCCATTCCGGTTCCGTTATCTGTCGCGTCGTTGGCAGGACGATGTCGCCGCCCGACTCGGCGGCAATGCGCCGCGCCAGCCGTTCGCGCAACGATTCCGACGGCCGCAATACATCCGTTGGCCACGCCACGAAGAAATCGACAATGGGACGCAGCCGGTTCAGCTCGTCCCGGCATTCATCGCACTCCCCGATGTGCGCTTCGAGAGCCGGCACCTCGTGCTCGGCTAGCGCGCGCAGCGAGAAGATGGCGACCCGCTCGGTCTGGTCGCAGCGGTTGTTATCCAATTCCGAGCTCCTGTCGCAGCTTGCTCAGGCCGGAACGGATTCGCGTCTTCACGGTGCCGATCGGTTGCTTGTGCCGGGCGGCGACTTCGATGTACGTGAGACCGGAAAAGAAGGCCGCCTCGATCGCGCGCCGCTCTTCCGTCGTGAGCACTGCCAATGCCTTCTGCACATGGATACCCTGCTCGTGCAGATCCAGCAGCTCGCCGGTGTCGGGCGTTTCCTCTGCGCTAGAGGAGTCATCCGGATGCGGATTGACACGCTTCTTGCGCTGCTCGAATCGCAGGCGATCGATCGCCCGTGATCGCGCCTGGTTCATGATCCATCCCACGACTGTGCCGCCCTTCGGGTCGTATCCGGCGGCCCGCCGCCACACATCGTGGAACACGTCCAACGTCAGTTCCTCTGCCGTGTCGCGGTTCTTGCAGATGCGCATCGCCAGGGTGAATACGAGGCGGTGCGTGCGCTCATAAAGCTCGTGCAGCGCACGCTGATCGCCGGCACCGATTGCCCGGAGCAAATCCACCCACCATTTTTCCGGGACGCGGGCCTTGGATTTGTCCGCGTAGAGCAGTGCACCGAGCGTCGCGACATCGCTCTCATGCGTTTTTCCGTCCGTCTGAACTATCGCGTTCATTGCGGGCACGACGCTGTTGCTCGAACTCCCATGCTGCAAAGCATCGCACGTGAAGCCGGTAATTGCCTACCCCTCCGGTGGGTGCTTCCAGCCGGGCGAACTCGAGCTCGTACTCTATTTCTTCAGCGCGGACCTGCTCTCCGCACACCGAGCAGGTAGCTCCGGCGCCCTTGCCCGCCCAGGTGCGATGCGGGAGGCAGTCGGGCAGTTTTCCCGCCTGAATCGCCGTCCTCGCCCGCTCTCTCAAGGAAATTTCGTCGTCCATGGTCCGCATAAGACGACAACGGTGGCGACCCGGATTTTCTGAGTTGCGCAGGTATGCCAACCACGGCCACCTCGCGCTGTAAATCAGCGATGCGCTACAAATGCATCGCGGCGCGTAAACCGCCCATCGTGCAGCGCACTATGTAAGCCGGCCGATTCTTTTGCGGTGGCCTGTTCTAGAATCGCGCCCAGTTTTGCCCACCGAGATGGTCCCATGCGAATTGGAAAGTTAGCCCTGGCACTGGCCGCTTCATTGGTTTTGCCGGCAATGTCAAATGCACAAGCGCCACTCGAACGCATCGGCGCCGATAAGGGCAAGCTGCTACTCACGGCCGGCTTCAGTGACGTGGAAGGCGTGGGCGGTGGCGGCCTCGTACCCTGGGCGGTCGTTACCGGATACGGCACCGACATCGGGTGGGGCGCCAACGCGCACGTCACCGACATCCAGCTCCGCGATTTCGACCTTCGCACACTGGGCGTGGGTGTCGGGCTCTTCGATCGCTTCGAGCTCTCCGCCACGCGCCACGAGCTCGACGTCACGGGCACCGCGCTCGAAGGCCTGGAAGTGTCCCAGGATATTTTCGGCCTCAAAGTTCGCGTCGCTGGAGATGCCATCTATGGCCAGAACACCTGGCTGCCGCAGATCGCCGTGGGGGCGGAGATCAAGCGTCACGGCGGCATCGACAATGGCGGTCCGCTCGTGAGCCCCACCCAGCTTGGCGCGAGCGAAGACAACGGCGTCGACTACTACGTGGCCGGCACCAAGGTTTTCCTGGCACAGAGCCTGCTGGTTAACGTCACCATGCGATACAGCAAGGCGAACCAGTTCGGCCTGCTCGGGTTCGGCGGCGATGAGAAGAGCGACGCGTCGCTCAACTTCGAGACCACGGTGGGCTACATGCTCACGCGCAAGCTGGCGATCGGCGGCGAATACCGCAGCAAGCCCGATAACCTGGGTGTCGACGATGAGGGTGCGGCCTGGGATCTGTTCGTGGCCTACGCACCCAACCGGCACGTCTCGATCGTCGCGGCCTATCTCAACCTGGGAAATATTCTCGGCCCTGCCACCACGGTGAACCATGACCAGAGCGGCTCATATCTTTCCGTCCAATTCGGGTTTTAGCACCATGACACTTCGCAAACTGATGGCGGCCGCGTCACTCGGCGCGTTCCTGGCCTGCGCCTCCACCGCACAGGCCGAAGAGACTCTTTTCGACCAGATCGGCGGTGAGCCAAAACTTCGGGCCACGATCGACACGATGACCGAAGTCATGCTGGTGGACCCGCGCATCAACTTCACCTTCGCGAACACCGATCTCGCCAAATTCAAGGGTCTGCTCTATGACCAGATCTGCGAGCTCACCGGCGGTCCGTGCAAATACACAGGCCGCGACATGGCCAGCTCGCACGAGAAGATCAACTCCACCAATGCGATGTTCAATGCGCTGGCTGAAGACCTGTACATCGCCTTCGAGAAGCATGGCGTCCCTTACCGCCTGCAGAACCGGGTGATGGCACTGCTGGCGCCGATGCAACCGGACATCGTCAAGAAGGGGTCGGGTCCGCCCGGGCCGCCTCCTCCGGCCGATCCCGCCGCTCCGGCGACTCCTGCGGCGCCGCCCGCTCCGGCCACTCCTCAGTGACTGCGGCTCGGCTCCGCGGCGTTGGAATAGACGCGCCGCTGGGCCACCTGCGCTGACGGAGGATTTGCCGGCGTAGCGGCCGCCACGACCGGCTCAGGTGTTTGTGTGGCGGCAAGCTTTTGTGCCTGCGCAATCTGGGCGCGCAGGTCCGGCATCGCGGGCGCCAGGCTCTGCGCCTGCCGCAAGGCGGCCAGCGCCTCCCGGCCGCGCTTCAGTGTCAACAAGGCGGAACCGCGTGCCGCCAGGCTCACGGCGTCATTGCGCGACCCTGAATCGGTGAGCGCGACGATGCCGAGCGCCACGCCGCGATCGCCAGGCTTCAGGGCGTTGGCCGCGATGTACGACGCCAGCGCCGGCGCGGACTGGTTGCGCTGCTGGTTCAGCGAGCCCATGCGGGCGTGGATCGCGAACTCGTCTTCCGCGCCTCTCAGCAAGGCCGCCTGACACGCCAGCAGTGCAGCTTCGCCGCTGCCCTTCTGGCACTGCGATAGTGAGACCTGCCGCTGCGCTTGCGCCGCCGCCAACTGTGTTGCGACCCGCGCATTGTCCGGCGCGATCTGCTTCGCGCGACGATAGGTCTGCTCCGCTTCGGCGGGCCGCGAGGCCTTCAACAGCGCGTCACCCTTGCCGAGCAGGATCTCTGCATCGTTGGGTTTGAGCTTGAGCGCCTCGTCGCACGCATTGAGATCGCCGAGCTTGCTACAGCGCAGGAGATTCCGGGACACCTTCGCGGCCATCTCGGCCTGTTCCTTTCCGGCGAAATATGCCTGCTCGCTGACCAGGCTGCGCGTGGTGCGCAGCTTCGCCTGCAGGTCGCTGTTGCGCGGATGGATCGACTCGCCATCCTCGAGCGTGTGAACTGCCTCGTCGTAGCAATTGGCCTCGACCAGCGCATCGGTCAGCGTGAACCGCGCTCCCAGTGAGGTTGGCGAAGCCGCGAGCGCAGTTCTCGCGGCGGCCACCGCCGGGCTGGCGTTCTGACACAGCGCGCCTTCATGAGAGTGCTCCTGGGCAATGCCAATGCGCATGCCCGACACCAGCAGGCTCAACGACGCAATGGATGAGAAAAGAATGCGCACTATCTATAGCCGTCGATGTTTCCGCCGCGCCCGAGCTTGTCGAATACCCAGACACCGTTCGGGAGCCGCACGAGATTGAACAGGAACCACTGATCCACCGGGCGATATGCCGGGCTCTCGCGGGCGATGAGATCGTCGAGCTGCGCCCGAAGCTGCTTCATGCCGAATTCAGGCGGCTTCGCACCGATCGCGCCGTCGTTGTCGGCATCTTCGCCGTCGAGGTTGGCTTTCGCGAGCGAGGCAATTTCGCCGGCCAGCAACCGGGCTTCGTCCACGGAACTGCTGGCGTCGATGTCCTTGCCCAGCAAGCCGATGAGCTCGCATCGCTCCACCACACGCACCGTATCGCGCGCGAATTCCGGCGCGGACTGCTGCACGTTGAGCGAGGCGTCGGGTGAAGTGGCCGCAAACGAAATGTGATTGGCGGCCATGACCAGCGAGTGCTTCAAGCCGAATTCGTTTTCGGAATTGGTGGCCTTGACCGCTGCCGCGACTTCCGCCTTCAGCTTCGACAGCTCACTGGTCTGCGTCGCCTTCTGCGCGAGCGCGAGGATTTCTTCCGCCTGCTTCTCGGCCACCAGTAGATAGCCTTGCTTGTTCGGCGTGACGTGCACGCCGGTGAGCGCGTGCCCGAGATGCACGTGCGCAATCGACGGCGGCCGGCTGACGCAGCCGCCGGCAGCCACCGTGAACAGCAGAATGCAGAGACGCATGGAGGCGACCGTCATTGTTTCCTGAGCTCCCTGACCAGGCGAAACCCCAGCGAGTTGCCGCGATAGGCGGCGTCGAACCGGTTGCGGTAGGCGGGCCGCACGAACTCTGGTGTCGTGAACCAGGACCCGCCACGCGCTTCGCGCTCATTGCAATTGCCCTCGAGCACCGGCGATCCATCGGTGGGGGCGTCGACGTAGTTCTCGCGCCAGCAGTCCTGCACCCACTCGAATGCGTTGCCGAGCGTATCCGTCAACCCGAACGCATTCGGCGCGAACGAGCCGACCGGCGCGGTTTCCGCGTAGTTGTCGCTGCATGCGAATGCCTTCCACCCCGGAAAGCGTTGCGTGGCGCTCACGTCCGCGGCATTGGCGTTGGCACAGGCGGCGGCAGCGTTCGACCAGGGCGCACCTGCCGTTCCCGCGCGCGCCAGGTATTCCCATTCCGAAGCACTCGGCAAACGATAGGTTTCGCCGGTGCGCAACGACAGCCAGGCGGCGTAGTCGGAAGCGTCCTGCCAGTTGACGCAGGTGACCGGGTACATCGCATTCTGCTGCTGCGTCGCATTGCGCCAGCTGATGTCGCCGCGTACACGCCACTCACCATCGTAGGTGGCACAGCCATTTCGCTCACGGGGATATTCCTTGGCGAACTCCGCGAATTCGCCGACCGTCACCTCGTTGATGCCGGCGGCAAGTGGATAGGCAATCGTCACGGCATGGGCCGGCTGCTCGAAGGGCAGCGCGCCGGCGTCAGCGGGTGAACCCTGCTCGAACGTGGCCTGCGCCAGCACGCGCATCAGCGGACAGGTGGGGCAGTCGCGGAACACCGAGCCCGCGGTGAGCGGCGTGACCGGCGAAATCCCCGCGACGGGAGAAGTCTTCATCGTCCGGCCCGCGAAGATCGCCCCCACCAGCAGCACGATCGAGATGGCGATCCACATCGCCACCACCAGCTGCGTGCGCATTCGCGTGCCGTTGAGCTCGTCGAGGAACTGCTGGGCACTGGGCGTGCGCTTGTTGCGATCGAATTGCAGGCCATGCGCAAGCGCGCGGTATTCATGGGCACGCAGTCGTTTGGAGGGCGGAACGGCCAGGCCCGCTTCGCGCGCGTTGACCGAGGGTGTGCCGCCGAACGGATGTTCACCCACCAGCAATTCGTACGCGACACAGGCGAGTGCGTAGATGTCATCGCGCGCGTCGGCCTCCGCACCGTCGTGCATTTCCGGACTGGCATATGGCGGCGTGAGCGCGGTGAAGTTGCCTTCCCAGTCCTCGGTCGGCGCCTCTTCATCCTGTGGCCGCCGCAGGAACCGCGCGATGCCGAAGTCGATGACCTTGATATCGCCGGAAGTGGTGAGGATGACGTTGCCCGGCTTCAAATCGCCGTGGACGATGTGCTTGCGATGCGCGAATTCGAGCGCGCTGGAGATCGCCGCTACGATGCGGATCGCCTCGTCGCGCGGCACCTCCTTGTCGGCGCGGTTCTTCGGCATCTTGAACTTCAGGGAAATACCGTCCAGGTACTCCATGGTCATGAAGACCGTCTGGCCGTCGCGATCGCAGTCGTTCACGCGCACGATGTTCGGGTGCGTGAGGGTCTGGAGCTTGCTCGCCTCCTGGTTCATGACCGAAAGCGAGCTGAAGTAATCGTCGAAGCGGACCGTGAGTACCTTGACGGCGAGGTGTGGATCGCGCGCGCCGGCCTCTACCTTGCGCAAGTCGATGGCCTTGTACACATCGCTCATGCCGCCTTCGCCGATCAGCTGCACCAACTTGAACCGGCCGAGCAGAACCGAGTTCACCTCGACCGGCGTGCGCCAGTTGTCGGATGGCTCGTTTTCTCTCAGCAGCTGAGTCGCGTCGTTGCTGCGATCGAGGACCTGCGTGTTGTCGGGTTCAGCGGCCGAGGCACCCGGCTGCTGCACCATGGTCTTTTGCTGCGCCCTGCTCACCCGGGCTTCGATCGCCTCCAAACTACCGGCCGGCAACGGATTGCGCGCATGCTCGGCGCGGGTCGCGGCGGACAGCGCGGTGGCGTCATAGCCGCGCCCCAGCAGCGATTCCACCGTCGCCAGAAGCTCATCGCGGCTGGCGGCTCCCAGGCGAAAGCGTTCGAGAATCCTCAGCCAGGTCGACATGCGGACGATTCGGTGCGGCCCATGGGGTTCTTCTTTTCAGAGGTGTCAGCGGTCCGGAACGAGTTTAGCTTGCCGCGATGCGGTTGCTACTTTTCCGACAAATTCGGCCCATATGTCAACTGATGTAGGCCAAAGCTGACTTTGCAGTTATCGAGCCAACGCTGGCGCGGAACGACGACTCGCGCAGCTCGGCGAGCTCTTTCAGATCGCGATCCGCATCCTGCCAGTATTGTCGCGCCATCATCGCTTCCCGCTGCGCGATTTCGAGCTCACCGCGTTCGCGAGCGACGAGCGCCAGCGCCAGGTGGCTGCCACCGTATGCCGGATCGTGCTCGAGCATCTGTTTCGCGGTGTGCTCCGCCAGAACCCGCTGCGTGCGCGGCGCGACGGCGCTATTTGCCGCGTTGCGGCGCAAGCCACTCGAAGTAGATGAGCGGCATCGTCCGGTACGAAGTTCGGCCGACCTGCCGGAACCCACACTTGATATAGAACGGCCCCGCGCCTGCCTCGTGATCGTACGCGTCGAGCCACAGCGCCTGCGCGGGTCGCGATGTCGCGGCGTCTTTCGCGCTGCCCATGAGCAGGCGTCCCACGCCCTGCCCGCGACTATCCGGCGCCACCGAAAGCCCGAGAACGTACAGCGCCGTCGAGACCGGCGTGAAAGAGCTCGCGTCGATGGCCCAGGGCAATGCCCGCGCCAGGCGCACGGTGCCGATGATGCTGGCTTCGCGGCGCGCGACGAACACCTGCGACGTTTCTGCCTGCTGCAACACTTCCGCCGGGCTCGGCGATGCAGACCAGTCACCCTCGCCATATTTTCGCGTCATGTCGCGTGCGACAGAACCGCGCAATGCCGCGAGCCCAGGTGCATCGTCGGGGGTGGCGAGGGAAATCAGTGCGGGAGAAATGCGCGTCACTGCTTCCGATACAGCCAGAGTGTCAGCGGTGCCAACACCACGGTCAACGCGACCGGCGCGATGAGCGCCTGCGTGACTTGCCCTAACGTGGCCTCGCCTGCCATGAGTCCACGCATGGCGCTCGTCATGAGCGACACCGGATTCACCTCGACGAATGCCCGCAGCCACGAGGGCATGGTCTGCGGATCCACCATGATGTTCGAGGCGAACACCAGCGGGAACAGGAACGAGAATCCGATGGTCATCACGGTCATCGGCGTGCGGATCAGGAGGCCGAGCACGATGAAGATCCAGCCCATGCCGAAGCCGATGGTCAGCAGCATCGCGAATGCGGCCAATACACCGAGGATGCCCGCTTCCGGCCGGTAGCCCAGCATGAGGCCGATGCCGAGGATGATGCCGCCGGCGATGAGGTGGCGTAACACGTCCCCGACCATGAGCCCCGCGAACGGCGCCAGCGACCAGATCGGCAGCGAGCGGAAGCGGTCGAACAGGCCTTTGCCAAGGTCGGTGGCGAGGCCCATGCCCGAATACACCGCGTTGAAGCACACCGTTTGCACCAGGATGCCGGGCAGGAACACCTGTAGATAGTCCCGCGGCGAGCCAGCCAGCGCGCCGCCGAACACGAAGGTGAAGAGCAGCGTGAACATGATCGGCGTCATCACCAGGTCAAAGAGCTGCTCGGGCACGTGCTTGAACTTGAGCACCGCGCGCCAGCCGAAGACCAGCGCATTGGAAAGTGCCGAGGGCGCCGGCGGCCTCGCTACTTGCTGGAGTGCGTTCATTGCGGACCTTTGCCCGTGAGAGAGAAGAACACTTCGTCGAGGCTGGGACTGCCCATCGAGAAATCCGCGAGCTCGATGCCGGAGTCGATGAGCGCGCCGAGTGCGGCGTTGGCGTCGTGCGGCGTCTTGGCCGCCACGGCGAGCGTGGCGCCCTCGACGCTGCGCTGAACGTTGACGCCGAGATGGGTTTCGAGCAGTCGCGCGGCCTCATCGAGCCGCGCCGGATCGGCGACCGCCACGTGCAGGACGCCGGAACCGACCGCGACCTTGAGCTCGCGCGGGGTGCCCTCGGCGATCTTCTTGCCGTGGTCGATGACGGCGATGCGCGCGGCCAGCTGATCGGCTTCATCCATGTACTGCGTGGTCAGCAAAATGGTGACGCCCGAACCCGCGAGCTGGCGGATCATGCTCCACACGCTCTTGCGTGCCACCGGATCCAGGCCCGTGGTCGGCTCGTCGAGGAACAAGACACCGGGCGTGACGATGAGCGACGCGGCGATGTCGAGCCGGCGGCGCATGCCGCCCGAATAGTCCTTGACCTGCTTGGTGGCGGCCTCCGCCAGCTCGAACGAGCCCAGCAGCTGATCGGCACGCACGCGCGCCGTGCGACCGCGAAAGCCCCACAACCGCGCGAGCAGCTCCAGGTTCTCGCGACCGGAGAGATCTTCATCGAGCGAAGCGAACTGCCCCGTCATTGCGATCGACTCGCGCACTTTGGCAGGCGAGGCTGCCAGGTCGTGGCCCATGACACTCGCTGTCCCATCGTCGGGGCGCGCCAGCGTGGCCAGCATGCGCATGAGCGTGGTCTTGCCGGCGCCGTTCGGTCCCAGGATCGCGAAAATCATGCCGCGTGGCACATCGAGATCGATGCCGTCGACCGCGCGCAGGTCACCAAATTTCTTGACGAGCCCGCGCGCCTGGATGGCGGAAACAGAAGCGTTCATTGCGAAAGACCTCGCTACCCGATTGAGCCGAATTGGAGATCCGGACTCTAGCGAAGTTCCTCAGTGACGGTGGCTCTCGTTGCTTTTGCCCGGCTCACCTCCGGCTCACATCTGCCGGAACACATATAGATAGGTGCGGCTCACCGGCAGGATTTCCGGCCGGCCCTTCAGGTGGATATCCGCGGTTTCGTTTTCGCCGCGGGTCACATGACTGATCGCGCTCAGGTTGACCACCACCGCCCGATGTACCTGCGCGAACTGCGATGCATCGAGCTGGGGCAGCAGCTCCTTGAGCGGCATGCGGATCACCGCCTCGCGCGGCTGGCCGGTGTCATCGCGCCAGGCGACCTGCGTGTATTTTTCCTCGGCGCGCAGGAAATCGATGTCCTGCACGGCGATCAAGCGCACGGTGGCCCCCACCGACGCACGCACCCAGCGCAGACTTTGCGTGGCCGCGTCCGGCTTGAGGATCAACGCGAGCTGCTGCAGCAACGCCGCCGTATCGAGCGCCGGCTGGGCCGCGCGCAGCCGCTCCTGCAGTCGCACTACGGTTTCCGCGAGGCGCTCCGGCTCGACCGGCTTCACTAGATAGTCGAGCGCGCCCTGCGCAAAGGCCTGCACCGCGTACTTGTCGAAAGCCGTCACGAACACCAGGTGCGCACGACCACCGATGTGTTGCGCAGCTTCAACGCCGGTCTTGCCCGGCATCTGCACATCGAGAAAGCAGATGTTCGGCCGATGCTCTTCGAACAGATCGATGGCCTCGCGCCCGTTGCGCGCCTGCGCGACCACCGCAAGCTCTGGCCAGACGCGCGCCAGCGATCGCGCCAGCGCCTCCCGCAGCAGCGGTTCGTCGTCGGCGATGAGGGCCGTGGCGCGCACGCTCATGCCGGTGCTCCCCGGGCGGGAAAACTGAGCTCCGCGCAGACGCCGTGCGGCAAAACCTCGGTCAACGCCAATTGCGCATCGCCCGCGAACGCCAGCTTCAGGCGCTCACGCAGCGTCGACAGGCCGGTGCCCAGCCCGCGGCTGACGGTCTTCAATCCCACACCTGTGTCCTTGACGCGTATCACGCAGCGATTGTCGCGTATCCAGAGGTCGGCATCGATGCGTCCCCCGGTCTCACTCGGATCGATGCCATGGCGTACGGCATTCTCGACCAGCGTCAGCAGCGTCATGGGCGGACAGTACAGGCGCGCCGCCGCCGGCTCGATGTGGATCGCATATTGCAGCCGGTCCGGCATGCGCATCTGCATGAGCTCGAGATAGGCACGAACCAGCTGCACCTCGTCGTCGAGCGTGGTCGACTGCGACTGCATGCGCGGCACCGCCGCGCGTAGATAGGCGATCAGGCTCGTGAGCACTTTCGAAGCCTGCGGCGAACCTGAGTCCACCAGCGCCTGCACATTGGCGAGCGTGTTGAACAGGAAGTGCGGTTCGACCTGCGCCTGCAGCAGACTCAGGCGCGCATCCGAGACGCGGCGCTCGAATTCGCTGCGTTCGAGCTCGAAGGTGTGCGCCTGCTCGCGCGCGAACGCGTCGCGCTGGCGAAGAATCGTCGCGACGGCAATCCAGGGTGCGAACAGCAGCGACACGCCGACGATCAGGCCCAATCCCGCGCGGCCTTGCGGATTCAGCATGGCCATGAACGCTGCACAGAACGGGATGATCAGCACGATGCCGACCAGCCTGAGCAAGGTACGCGGCAGCCATTTCGGCAGCCGCCGCGGCCGGGTCTCGAGCGTGCCGAAAGCGAACAACACGCCGCAGCCGACGAAGGCAAAGCGCAACACTTCGGTGAGCATCGACGAGTCCCGGTGCAGGCTCGCGAACACACCCAGGGCCACCGAGGCGGCAAGCGTGAACCGCAGCCGCGGCCAGGCGAAGACGCGGCGGTAGCCAGTGGGGGCGGGTTGAGCCATGGGCCGAACTATAGAGCAAGCCGGACGCGTGACATTCGTGCACGCCAGCCTGCCCGGCATCGGCAGCGCAGTTCGTCGCTGCCAGACGTGGCTCGCCACGCCCTGGCCGTGGACCGTCGCATGCGCCCGCACCCGCGCCACGACGCAATCATATTGACGGCTCCCGTCAACCTTGCAGGAGCTCGGCGTGAAACTAAGAACAAAGATTTTCGGTGGTCTCGGAGCGGTCATCGTATTGGCCGTCTCGGTGTTGATGATCGTGCTGAGTCACGAATCCCAGTGTCCGCAGGCACCGGTTCTGGCTGCAGGCGTCGAGCCCATGCGCGCGATGAGGCACCGATGTTATGGCGCGCCCGGCGCGGTGCTCACGTTGGAGAACATTGCCAAACCCAAGCCCGGCGACGGTGAGTTGCTGATCAAAGTGCACGCGGCGAGCGTGAATCCGGTCGAGTGGCACATGGTGAGCGGCAAGCCCTATTTCATGCGCCTCTCAACCGGTCTCGGTGCACCGGAATATGTGAGCGTGGGATACGACATGGCCGGCACCGTCGAGGCGGTGGGCGCCAACGTGACGCGCTTCAAGGTGGGAGATGAAGTGTTCGGTGGCGGCGACGGCTCGCTTGGCGAATATGTCATCGTCAATGAGCAACACGGCGACATTGCCGTGAAGCCGCATGAGGTGTCTTTCGAAGAAGCCGCCGGGATCCTGATCGCCGGCGGCACTGCGCTGCAAGCGCTGCGTGAATACGGGCAACTCGCCGCAGGACAAAAGGTGCTCATCAACGGCGCGTCGGGCGGCGTGGGCACCTACGCCGTGCAGTTGGCCAAGGCCATGGGCGCCGAGGTGACCGCGGTCTGCAGCACACGCAACGTGGAATTGGTGCGCTCACTCGGCGCGGATCACGTGGTCGATTACACCAAAGAGAATTTCACCGAAGGGACGGCGCAGTACGACCTCATCGTCGACAACGTCGGCAACCATCCGTTCCTCGATCTTCGACGCGTCGTGAAACCGCAAGGCACGATCGTCACCGTCAGCGGGCCGAAGACCAACAACTTTCTCGGCCCGATGACCAGGGTTGCCCGACAGACGATGCTGGACCCGTTCATCAGCCAGCGGCTGGTGTTCTTCATCGCCGACATCGACGCGCCGGACCTCAAGTTCATGGCCGGTCTCATGCGCGAAGGGAAATTGAAATCGGTGATCGACAGGCGCTATCCCCTCGAACAAGCCGGCGCCGCCATTGACTACATCGGCACCAGCCGTGCGCGAGGAAAAGTCATTGTTACCCTCGACTGAACCGTTCGCGACGCTTGCGAAGATGGACCTGCATCCCGCGCAGTCCACGGCCGCGGGCACCTTCGAGGCCGCGGCGTCCACCGCACGCGCAATCGCCGCGGATTGCCTGCCACTCGGCATCGCCGTGGTGATGCATCTCTACCCGCTATGCGCGTTGAGGTGTGTGCCCCTGCCCTGGTTGAGCGCGGCCAACTTCAGGCGAGCCAGGCTCTTGCGCACTATCGACGGCCAGGCGTTGATCCTGTCGAATGCCGGCAGCGAGCGAGCGAGCGGAGCACACGCGCCCGTGACCTTGTCGCGCACGCGCCATGGGATTCTGGTCGACGGCACCTACGACTACGTGTCGCTCGCCAACGTGGCCGACATCGTCATGTTCAGCGCGCCTTGTGGCGACTGCACCATCTTCTGCGCCGCCGATCTGCGCAGCGATACCGTGCGCATCGGGCCCGGCCGGTTCAGCGGCAGCATGCAATTGTCCGATACCTGTTCGGTCACCTTCGACAAACATTACGTGCCCGTCGATCGCTACATCGTCGTTCCGAGCGAGGCAGCTCTGAATTGCATGGCTCAATACCAACGGAGCTGGTTCCAGCTGCTGCTGGGCGAGAGCTACCTGGCGCGAATCGAGCGCCTGCGCTGCCAGTGGGGGTTGCCGCGCTCAGCGCAAGACATCGCGAGCGTCAACGAACTCACATTCCTGAGGGAATACGCGCGGCGATTGCTGGACGCCGCCGCCTCGCCTCGAGCCGTCGAATCGCTGTCCCGGGTCTCCGCCGCGATGAAACTGCGCATCTCCTGGCATGCGCAGTCCATCGCCGCGGCGCTGCAGAGTCTCGACGCCACTTCCGCGAGCGAGCTGGGTTACTTCAAACGACAACCCACCTCGGATGACAGGATCCTGAGGAGCCTCGGCGCGCCCTGCGAGCGCGGCACCGGCGCCGGGACTAGCAATCCGTAGTTAGACGAGCCGTTGCCGACGTGGCCCCGGGCCATACGTACAAACCCTGTGAAAGTGAGGCGCGTTGGAAATCTGAAAGTCCGTTCTTGATTCTTTCCAGAATCTGGCCAAGGATTGCTCGGGACAGGGAGGGACGATGAACTTGCTGAGGTTATCCGTTGGATTGCTGTGCATTTGCGCAGCACAGGCCGCAGCGCAGACGAATGACCGGCTCACGGCGCTCGATCTCAAGAAGCTCAGTATCGACGACCTCATGGGCCTCGAGGTCACCTCGGTTTCCAAACACGCCGAGCGGCTCGCGGATGCCCCTTCCTCGATTTTCGTCGTCACCTCGGACGAGATCCGCCGGTCCGGCGCCACCAGCCTGGAAGACGCCCTGCGGCTCGCGCCCAACCTGCAGGTGGCGCGCATCGACGCCTCGCAGTACGCCATCAGCGCGCGCGGCTTCAACAACGCCGTCGGCAACAAGCTGCTGGTATTGATCGACGGTCGCACCGTCTACACGCCCATCTTTTCCGGTGTGTTCTGGGACCAGCAGGCCGTCATGCTCGAAGATGTCGACCGCATCGAAGTCATCAGCGGGCCCGGCGCCACGTTGTGGGGCGCGAACGCCGTCAACGGCGTCATCAATGTGATCTCGCGCAAGGCAGGCGACACCCAGGGCGGTCTCATCTCCGCGCGCGGCGGCGACGAAGAAGTCGGCGCGACGCTGCGCTTCGGCGGCGCGCTCGGCGACAACACTCACTTCCGTGTCTATGCCAAGGGATCGCAGCTCGACAACACGCACAGGGCGAACGGCACCGCGGTCCCCGACGCTTTCGACTTCGGGCAGGCGGGCTTTCGCGCGGATTGGCAGGCAGGCCGCGACGAACTCACGGTGCAGGGCGACGTCTACTCCGGTCACGCCGAAGACCGCGGTACGCCTAACTTCGGCCCGGTCGGGCGCATCAAGTCTTCCGGCGCCAATCTGCTCAGCCGCTGGACGCGCAAGCTCGACAATTCCGACCTGAGAATCCAGGCGTACGTGGATCACGCGGAACGCGAAGACCTCAACACGTTCAGCCCCGAGGCGGATGTCTACGACCTCGAGCTTCAGCACAGTTTCCTGCGAGGCAAGAACCGATTCGTCTGGGGTGGCGGTTATCGCCATGGTCGCGATGAGGTGGAACCCGGGATGTTCCTCGGCCTCATTCCGTCCGGCTTCATTCCCAGCAGCAAGGAACTCGACTGGTGGAATGTGTTCGCCCAAGCGGATTTCGCGCTGACCGAGAGTTTCTCGGTGACCGCCGGCCTCAAGTTCGAACACAACGACTACACCGGCGTCGAGAACCTGCCGAGCGTGCGCTTCGCATGGAAACTGACGCCGCAGGTATCGCTGTGGGGAGCGGCTTCGCGCGCCGTTCGCGCACCGTCGCGTATCGATCGCGATCTGTTCCTGCCGGTCACGCCGCCGTTCATATTCGCCGGCGGCCCGGATTTCGTATCCGAGGTCGCGCATGTATACGAGGCGGGTTTGCGAGGCCAGTTGTCGAACCGCGTGACCTACTCGGCGACGTTGTTCTGGCATGAATGGGACAAGCTGCGCAGCGGTTCTGCGCCGCAGGTCGTGCTTCAGAACCAGATCAGCGGATCCGTTCATGGGCTCGAAGCCTGGGGCACCTGGGAAATTGTCGACGGCTGGCGCTTGAGCGCCGGACTCATGTCACTCGACAAGGATCTCGAACTGGAGCCGACGAGCACGGACCCTGGCGGCGTCGAAAACCCCAACCTGTCCAATGATCCCGACTACAAGGCGATGCTGCGGGCCTCGGTGGACCTGGCATCGAATCATCAGCTCGACATGACCGTGCGCCACGTGGCCACGCTGCCCCACCCGGTCGTCCCCAACTACACCGCCGTCGATCTGCGCTACGCCTGGCGCGCGCGGCCAGAGCTCGAGGTGTCGCTGGTCGTGCGCAATGCACTTGACCGGCAGCACGCGGAATTCAATGACACGCCAGCCCGCAGCGAGATCGCGCGCGACGTCTACGGGCAAATCCGCTGGAGCTTTTGAAGCGCTTGCCCGAGGGCTGATTCCCTAACAGCCGGCGCGGGAACCTCTCCGCAGCGTGTGCGTGTCTTCCTACACGCATGTTCCGATTTGCGCTCGATCGACCCTGTAGCATCAACCCAGGACACGCCCGGGGAGGCAGGCATGAGCAGCGAGATCGACAGCGCCCGCGATGAAGTAATTCCCTCGGGAATCGAGGGCCTGAACGACATTCTTCGCGGTGGGTTTCCTCGCAACTGCCTCTATCTCATCACCGGCCTGCCGGGCACTGGCAAGACCTCGCTTGCCATGCAATTCCTCATCGAAGGAATCTCCGCCGGCGAGCGCTGCCTGTACGTCACGCTGTCGGAAACCCGGCAGGAAATCGAGAAGGTCGCACGCAGCCACGGCTGGGATCTTTCGGGCCTGGTTATCCACGAGCTGATCCCTTCGGAACGCAACCTCTCGGCCGACGCGCAGCTGACGGTCTTCAACCCCTCGGAAATGGAGCTTGGTGAGACCACCGAAGCGCTGATCGCCGCGGTGAACAAGCATCGCCCGCAGCGCCTGGTCATCGATTCCCTGTCCGAGCTGCGGCTCATTGCGCAGAACGCGCTGCGCTATCGCCGGCAGGTGTTGGCGCTCAAGCAGTTTTTTGGTGGCCATGACTGCACCGTGTTGCTGCTCGACGATCGCACCGGCGGCATCGAAGACGATCACCTGCAGAGCATCGCCCATGGTGTCGTGATGCTGGAGTTGCTCGCCAACCAGTTCGGAGCCGAACGGCGCCGCGTGCGCATCAGCAAGATGCGCGGCGTTGCATTTCGCGGCGGGTTCCACGATTTCGCGATTCGCCGCGGCGGGCTCGACGTCTTCCCGCGCCTGGTGGCGGCGGAGCACGTCACCGATTTCGTTGATGAACAGATAGCGAGCGGCAACGGCCCACTCGACCATCTGCTCGGGGGTGGTTTACCCACGGGCACGAGCACCCTGCTGCTCGGACCGGCGGGCACTGGCAAGTCCACGGTCGCCACTCAGTTCGCGGCCGCCGCTGCCGTACGCGGTCAACGAGTTGCCATGTTCGTCTTCGACGAAAACATCGGCACCTTCCGCTCGCGTTCGCGCAAGCTCGGTTTGAAAATCGAAGATTCGTTGAAAAGCGGGATGATCACCGTGCAGCAGGTGGACCCGGCCGAGCTTTCGTCCGGAGAGTTCGCCGCCATCGTGCGGCGCGCCGCGGAAGGCAAAGACGCCAACGGCAAACCCGCGCGCATGATCATCGTCGACAGCCTCAATGGCTACCTGAACGCGATGCCGGAAGAAAAGTATCTCACCGCGCAACTGCATGAGCTGCTGTCGTTCCTCGGGCAAAAGGGCGTCGTGACGATCATGACGGTCACCCAGGCCGGCATGGTGGGCCACATGGCCTCGCCCGTGGACACGACCTACCTGGCGGACAACGTCATCCTGTTTCGCTACTTCGAAGCCGCCGGCAACGTGCGCCGCGCCATCTCGGTGGTCAAGAAGCGCAATGGTCATCACGAGCGGACGATCCGCGAGCTCGATCTCAACGAGCGCGGCGTCGTCATCGGTGAGCCACTCTCCAACTTCCATGGCGTCTTGACCGGTGTGCCCACCTACGTTGGGAACACCGACCCGTTGCTCAAACCACGATGACAGAGCTGGGCACCCAGATTCGCGACGTCGGCACGACCGAGCGCCGGGTTCTCGTGCTGCCCACGACCGGTGCCGATGCGCAGGCCATGGGAAAGCTGTTTGCCGCCAGTCAGATCGAGTTTGCCATCTGCAATGACATGCCCCAGTTGTGCACGATGCATCGCGACGGGGCCGGCGGGCTGATCATCTCCGAGGAAGCGCTGCTCGCGGATGCTGCCGAGCTGCTGACCTGCGTCGCCGCACAACCGGTGTGGTCGGATTTGCCGATCATCGTGCTGTCGCGGTCCGGGCGTGAGACAGGTGCACTCGCCAACGTCATCGGCAACCTGGGCAATGTGAGCGTGATCGAACGGCCAATCCGCACCTCCACGCTAATTTCGCTGGTTCGCTCTATCCTGCGCGCGCGGGATCGCCAGTATCAGGTGCGCGAGCATCTCGCACAGCAGGAGCATGCCCAGAGAGTCATCCGCGAAGGGGCGATCGAACGGGAACAGCTGCTCGAATCCGAGCGCGCCGCGCGTGGCGAGGCCGAACGCGCCAGCCGCACCAAGGATGAATTCCTCGCCACGCTGAGCCATGAGCTGCGAACACCGCTCAATGCCATTCTCGGCTGGACCCAGGTACTGCGAAAAACCAAGGGCATACCGGACGATGCCACGAACGCGCTCACCGTGATCGAGCGCAATGCCCGCTCGCAGGCGCAGATCATCGCCGACCTGCTCGACATGAGCAGCATCATCTCCGGCAAGGTGCGGCTGGACGTGCAGCGCACGGACCTGGCTCCGGTCATCAGCGCCACCGTGGAAACCGTGCGGCCCGCCGCGCTTGCCAAGAACATCCGCTTGCAGGTCGTACTCGACCCCATGGCGGGCCCCGTGCGCGCCGACCCGAGCCGTCTGCAGCAAGTGTTGTGGAATCTGCTCACCAACGCCGTCAAGTTCACGCCAAAAGATGGGCGCGTGACCATCACGCTGGTGCGCGTGAATTCTCATCTCGAGATCGAGGTCGCCGACAACGGCGAAGGTATCGACCCGGCGTTCCTGCCGCACATGTTCGATCGCTTCCGGCAGGCGGATCCGTCGACCACGCGCGTGCATGGTGGACTCGGGCTCGGCCTGTCGATCGTCAAACAACTCGTCGAGCTGCATGGCGGGTCCATCAGCGTCAAGAGCGCGGGCCGTGGCCAAGGCGCCGCCTTCCGCATCACCTTGCCGCTCATGGCGCCGGCCGACGAATCGATCGTGCCCTCGGACCTGCGCGCACATCCTGCCCGCTCTTCCAGCGCGCCCGACATCGCGACCCTTATCGCTACCGATCTCAGCGGGGTGCGCGTGCTGGTCGTCGACGACGAGGCGGACGCGCGCTCATTGATCAAGCGGCTATTGCAGGACTGCAATGCAGTCGTCAACACGGCCGCATCCGCCGCCGAGGCACTGCAAGCCGTCGGGCGCGACGAGCCCGATGTCATCGTGAGCGACATCGGCATGCCGGGAGAAGACGGCTTCAGCCTCATTCGGCGAGTGCGCGCCATGAACGGCAAGAGCGCCGCGACGCCCGCGATCGCGCTCACCGCGTACGCGCGCATCGAGGACCGCGTGAAAGCCATACAAGCCGGGTTTCAGCTGCACCTCTCAAAGCCAGTGGAACCCGTCGAGCTGGTGACGATGGTAGAGAGCCTCGCGCACCGCCGTATTTGAACGGCTGTCAGCAATAGACCACGGCGATCGCCCGAAAAGTCTAATGCCACATTGCTAGCAAGCGGCCAATACTGAGGACTCCCGATAAGGAGCCTCCTCATGCCGTACGTAACCACCCCCGACAGTACCCAGCTCTACTACAAGGACTGGGGCAAAGGCCGGCCCATCGTGCTGCTGCACGGATGGCCGCTCAGCGCCGATTCGTGGGAAGACCAGGCACTGGCGTTCGCCGAGGCCGGGTACCGCGTGATCGCGTATGACCGCCGCGGCTTCGGCAGGTCTTCACAACCCTGGGATGGATACGACTACGACACGCTCACGGACGATCTCGCCTCCGTGCTCAAGCACTGCCAGGTGTCCGAGGCTTCATTGTTCGGGTTCTCCATGGGTGGCGGCGAAGTCGCGCGCTACATGAGCAAGTACAGCGGCGCCGGCATCGCGCAGGCCGGGCTCATCGCATCCATCGTACCGTACAAGCTCAAGACGCCTGACAACCCTGCTGGCACCGAAGAGAAGGTGCTCGACGAAACGCTCGCCGCCATCAAGGAAGACCGCGCCAGGTTCTTCGCCGAATTCTTCAAGAAGTTCTATGGCGTGGGGAAGACGGGGTCTAACCAGGTGAGCAAGGAGGTACTGCACAACTCGTGGAATGTGGCGATGCAGGCGGGCCTGAATGCCACCCTCGCCTGCGCCAATTCGTTCTTCAAGACGGACTTGCGACCGGATCTCGCGGCGTTCAAGGTGCCGACGATCGTCATCCATGGGACGGCGGATGAGAACGTGCCGATCGATTCGTCCGGGCGTCCGGCGGCGAAGGGGATCAAGAGTTCAAAGTTGATCGAGTATCAGGGCTCGCCACATGGAGTATTGGCGACGGACAAGGAAAGAGTGACCGAGGATTTGTTGCGGTTCTTGAAGGGGTGACGATTACTGCGGCTGGTAACTCAGTATCGCCACGCCATTCGTCGTTATCCTCGAGCGGGCGAGTTTCAATTGTTTGCTTGCTCGCCCGTCGTGAAACAGACGCGCACCGGTTCCGGCAACCACCGGGTAGATCTCCAGCCGCAGTTCGTCTAACAAATCGTCCTGCAGCAGCGCTTCGACCAAAGTCGGACTGCCGTGGACGCCGATGTTCTTGCCGGGCTGTTGCTTCAAGGTTGCGATGCCGGCTGCCAGATCACCGCCAATCACCGTTGCATCGCCGTTTTTCCCCCACGGCGCGGCTGGCAGCGACTTGGAGACCACGTATTTCGGCACACCGTTGATGTGGCTGGCGAATGGCTCATGGGTCGAGGTCGGCCAATAGTCCGCCCACTCCTGATAGGTGATCCGCCCCAGCAGCATGGCATCTTCTTCCGCCACCTTGGCGAAAAAGTCGGTCAGCACTTCGTCGGTATCGCGAAGTTTCCCGATCGTCTCGGCGACCGCATCAAACACTGCGACTCCATCCAGAGTAAGAATCAAGTGCGAGATGACTTTTCTCATGGCTGAATCTCCTTCTCTATCCGCGACGGCCTATCTGCGCGGTCATGCTGTACCAGACATTCGGGAACTGACGGCAAGCCGGATCCACCTGATACCGCGCGCATCGTCCGGCGACATGCAAGCGCCTCTTTGCCACGTGTACAAGCAACACGTGCTTCTCATTGGCAATCGCCTGCTGCCGCACGACGGAGTTGTTCTCGATGTCGGAATGCTGCGTGGCTGTCGGTTCGAGTATCAAAACCCCGCCCGCCCAGGAGAACGATCCGGATTCATGTGCGCTGACACCGTCGGCCACTGGGCTCCCACCCCTGTTTCCCCAACGTGCGCTGTACATCAATTCATATGACGAGTCTGCGCGCAGAGTGAGCACGATGACGACTATCAAGTTGCGCGTGCCACCTTCAAGGTGGGCATCGCTCAGCGAGTAGTTGTATTGCCATGCGCCCACCACGTCTTTCAGTGAGGAGAATGGCTTGCCAGGCAGTGTCACACCTTCGGCGAAGAACTGCGGGGGTGAAGTCCGGGCCCATCCGTGCGTCCCGAAAACGGGGCCGGTAGCGGTGGCAAACAATATCGTGGCGAGCAGCATGGCTGCATGCTCTGAACAACAATGCGAAATCAAAGTTCCGCACTCAACGATGGTCACGCGCATGGCTGACGCAAGGTTTAGACGCACCAAACCCGAGTTGGGTTGCAACTTTTCTATTCATGTTTTCACTCGTTCGACCACAACCTAACTGACGCTTCGCCCGTCTTAAGGCCGGGCCACAGCTTCATCATCGAGGGTTGAACATGCACACAGTCAAACTTTGCTGCGGGCGCACCGCAGTCCGCATCGCGTTCGCCGGTCTTCTCGTTGCGCTCACCGGCTGCCAGGTGTTGAACCTCGACCACAGCGCCAGCGAGCGTGAACCCTCCGGCCTCCTGTACGGCCGCATTACGGCCGCCGCACAAGTTTCAGGGCCATTCATTGTCGAAGCGATCGATCGCGAGCGCGGCACGATCGCGCATCGCGTGTTCATCGAGCAGGAAGGCGCGTTCCGGATGCGCATCGACGCGGGTGCCTACAAGTTCATCGCCTTCGCCGATCACAACCGCGACGGCCGCTTCGATCGCAGCGAACCGGTGAGCGTCCGTATGGCGCTGGATTCGCCGATACGTGACGGCGACGTGATCGAGTTGCCAGCGCTCGATATTCGCACGCAGTCAACCGCGAGTCGGTGAACCGGCTACGCAGGCGCTACAGCGCCGCTTGCTTGGTGTACTCGAGCTGCATTGCGACAAAGCGCGACGTGTCGATGCCGTAACGGACGGTAATCTGCTGCAACGCTTCGTCCAATGCGTCCGCCGGCGGCCGGTCGCCAATGGCTGCAAGCAGGCGCGGCGCGGCCCAGTCCGTCGCGACCTGCTCGGGGAATATGCGCAGGCCACCGCGCGTTTCGATAGCGGCCATCTTTCTGGCAAACGTCACTGCCCGCGAGCGAAACGTGCGCGACCAGGCGTCGCCCACGAGCGCCAGCGTCACTTCGTCCATCCCAGGCTTGAGCTCGAGCCCGAGTTCCTCGTGATTCCAGAACGCCAGCTTGTTGTTCATGGCGGTGACGGCAAACGGCCGCGTGAACTTGTACACCGCGCTGTTGTGGCGGATGCCCCAGCGCCGCACGCCTAACTCCACCGCCATCGCCTCGGCCTTCGCCCGGCCGGCGATGACTTCTATGAGCGTCAGCGACAGCGGCATGGATGCAGAGATCCCCGTGGTCGTCGCCACACGCCTATCCACCACGATCCGCCTGTCGCGCACGTATTGAATGCTGGGATGCTGTTTGAGCAGGTCGTCGAGGTAGTACCAGTGCGTCGTGGCGCGATGGCCATCGAGCAACCCGGTATTCGCCACCACGAGCGCGCCGGCGCACACGCCGATGATCGTGGCGCCCTTCTCGTGCTGGCCCTTGATCCATTGCAGGACCGCCGGATCGTCGGTGCGTTTCATGGCGGGTACGAGCACAAAGTCCGCGCCGTCGGGATGCTGCGCATCGAAGTCGGCGCTCGTCGCCTGCGGCTCGACCTTGAACACCGGATACAGATTCACCGGTCCCGGCTCCGTCGCGAGCGCCATCACGTCCGCCACGTCGGCGCGCTTCAGGATGCCGTACGGCATCAGATAGTCGGTGGTCTCGGTTCCCGCGTTGGCGCCGATGATCGCAATCAACGGGCGCTGGCGTTTGGGAGGCTTGAGAGCCGCAAGCGTGGCGTCGTATTCCGCTTGCGGCACGCGCGGCGGAGCTTCGACGATCGGCGCGTTGGGCAGCGAGAGAATCCAGGCGCCAAAGCCGAGCAAGGCAATGGCGATGATGCCCAGACCAATCCGAAATGTGAGTCGCTTGTTCAACATGACCGCCTTTCATCGGAGACGATGCCATCTGCCGGGGGTTCGCGCCACCCCAGCATTCGACCGCTACGTGTCGGCATTGGACCACGGTAGCGATCGACACCGAGCGTCAGCGGTGTCTGGGCACCACTGCGAGTGGAAATGTTGCAGCCGCTCATGACAGACAACACTGGCGCCACGAGCTGCTACGCGGCCATCACCTCGTGCTCATAGTAAGGCGTCTGCCGATCGCCAAGGATCGTCTGCAGATCCTCTAACGACCGGCCTTCGGGCCTGAGCCACGCATGAAGACGCTCAGGCTTCAAATTGATGATCATCCGATCATGCCCCGCCGCCGCTACCTCCGCCGGCGGCTCATCTGTGATTGCCGCGAACGACAACAATGGCCGCCCGCCTTTCGGGTCTTGCCAGCTCGCCACCAGGCACGCGATGAGCATGGTGTCCGCCGGGCGCGGCACGAAGTGCAGCACCTGGTTCTTGCCGTCGCGCTGGACGTTCTCAAAGAACGATTCGACCATCATTACGGCGTGCGACACGCCGAATAACCCTTGCCAATACTTTCCCAGGCTGTCGCGCCGCGCGTTGTAGAGACCGGGCAGCTGTCGATCAACGGTCTCGCGCTCACCCGCCTTGCGGCAGTGATAGCGCGCCAACCGCATCACTCGCCGCCCTGCGTCTTCCAGAACAATGGGGGCGTAGTGCATGGGGAAGATGCGCGCCTCATCAACATGAGGTTTCGTCGCCTTCAACCGTTCGAGCCGGGTCAGCGTGCTCTCGATCTTGCTACCGGCGATGCGCTTGCTCTCGGCAGCGGCCTTGGTCGGCTTGGCTGCGAGCGAGCGCTCAGCATCGGCGAGCCGCTTCGTCTGCGCGAACACCTCGCGCTCGAGTCTGGTGATCTCGGCGGCGCGATGCTCATCGATGAACGACTTGATCTTCCGCTCGGCTTCACTCTTGGGCTCATCGAACCATCGCTCGACGGCGCGCGGGATGCGGATGCTGGCATCCGACACGCGCGCACCGAAGATCTCGACGAACTGGTCGACGTCCATCTCCGCGCCGGTCATGCGCAGATATTTCATGTACGCGGCCTGGATCTGGGCGGAGTAGCACATCGCGGCATTGTGCCTCATTCGCACCAGAGGACGATGCCAGTCAGCAGCAGTAGCCACTGCTGGCATCGACGGCGCCCGCGCGCTTCTCAGTGCCAGTCTCCGACCTTGACATCGTTGGGCGTAGGCTGACCCTTTCCGGTTTCCACCAGCGACTTCATGCTCATGAGGAAGATCGCCCACTTGGTGCTGCAGTGATGCATGAACTCCACCGGCTCCTTCCAGCCCTCGTGCTTGAAGAGCACGATGACGTAGTCACCTTCCTGCTTGAGATCAAAACGGATCTTCGTTCCGACCCATTCGGGCGGGCCTTCGATCACCTGCCAGAGCACGCGCCTGCCGGGCGTCAACTCGAGCACCTTGATGTCGAACACGCCGAGCTCTTGACCATCCGCCGTGAAGCGGAACTTGAGCATGCCACCGGCCTTGGCGTCGCCGCTCGTCTCAGTGGTCCACCAGCCGGCCAGACCTTCGCACGTGGCGAGTACCCGGTTGACCTTGTCCATCGACGCCTTGATGCCGACTCTGTGCAGGATATCGACCATGACTTTCTCCTTCGGGTTGCGTTGACGACGTCTTGTCGTTGGTCGAGAGTCTCGGCGCGAAGCCTTCAAGGTTGGGAGTGACAAGTGTGTCGGGATTCAGGCTAGGATCGCGCCATGCCAAGCACCCGCAAATTCCTGCTCATTGCTTCCATCGGCTGCCTGATGGCGCATTCGATCGCCGCGGCTCAGACCGTCGTAGCGCCCTCGCCGGCCACACCGCCCGCCCGTCCCGCGCCGCCGACTCGCGCGCCCGATGGCCCCGGCGCCCCGCCCTTCACCAAAGTCCACGGTAACGGAGTCAACGCGCCCATTGATCAAGGTGGCGACTTCGTCATCGGCCCTGACTATCTACCGGCTCCTGAGCTCACCGTCGTCGAAGGTGTCCCTCGAGGCACCGTCCAGCAGTTCACGCTGGACTCGAAAGACAGCAAGTTCTATCCCGGCATCGGCCGCGATGTCTTTGGAACGGTGAATCCCACCAACCCGAAGACGCTGATCGTGGAAACGCGCCCGGCGCCTTATCAGCGCACCATCACGGTCTACATTCCTGCGCAATACGAGCGCGGCACGAAGGCACCGTTCATCGTCACGCACGATGGCCCGGCAATCGACAAGGTGGATCCCGCGCTGCCGCGCATCCTCGACAACCTGATCGCGCAGAAGCGCGTGCCGGCCATGATCGCGGTGATGATCCAGAATGGCGGCGGCGACGCGCAGGGCAGCCAGCGCGGGCTCGAGTACGACACGATGTCCGGCAAGTTCGCGGAATTCATCGAGGCGGAGGTGCTGCCGGCGGTGGAGAAGAATGCGAACGTGAAGCTCACACGCAAAGCTGACGGCCGCGCCGTCATGGGATGCAGTTCGGGCGCGGCGGCGGCGTTCACCATGGCGTGGACCCACCCGCAGTGGTACTCCAAAGTCATCAGCTACTCCGGCACCTTCGTGAACCAGCAGTGGCCTTTCAGCGCGGCGATGCCGGGCGGCGCCTGGGAATACCACACTTCGATTCTCCCTAAAGCGAAGCCGAAGCCCATCCGCATCTGGATGCACGTAGGCGACCGCGACCTCTACAACCCGAACGTGATGCGCGACGACATGCACGACTGGGTGGTGGCTAACCACCGCATGGCGAAGGTGTTGAAGGACAAGGGTTATCAATACCAGTACGTCTACGCGTTGGACTCCGGCCACTGCGACAAGAAAGTGCGCGAGCAGACGCTGCCGCAGGCGCTTCAGTGGGTGTGGCGCGAGTATCCCAAGCAATAGCGGCAATCACGCCGCTCTCATGACCCCTGGTGTGCAGCCGAGAACTGCGCGGAAGCATCGGTTCATGTGCGCCTGATCGCAGAAGCCTGCTTGTTGGGCGACTTCCGCGAGCTGCAAAGTCGGCGAGCGCAGTAGCGGAATCGCCCTTTCGATGCGCTTGCGCCGGACAGTCTCCTGCATCCCTTCGCCGGTGCTGGCGCGATAAGCGCGCGCGAGCCAGGCGGGATTGAGGCGGAGGCGATGGGCAATGGCCCGCGTGTCGTCAGGATCGCGTGCCTCGAGATCGTTCGAGACGGCTCTCAGCCACGCAGGGTTGCGCTGCACTGAGCTCGACATCGCCACTTCGAAGAACCGCCTGGTCGACGCGGCCAGTTGTCCTTCAGTCGAACCGGGCCGCATCCATTCGGACGCAAGCTGGCGCGCCGCGGCAGCGGCGTTGCCACCAAGCCAGTACCTCGGACGGTCGCACTTCGCGTCGAAGCCCGCATTAGTTAGCCATGCCGGATCGAACATGACCCCGAAAGTCTCGAGACCCTCCGCCGCGATGTGGTTGGCGTGTTCGCCACCCGCCGGATGCACGATGGCGGATGGTCCGGTGATGCGCAGCTCACCGTCTTCGAAATGTTCTGTGAAGGCGCCGGTCAAATAGATGGTGAGGTTAGGCCAGTCATGCCGGTGGGCGTCGATCGTGCGCAGACCCACGTGCGACACGTGAACGGCTCGTGCGCCGGAGAAGCGGCGAAGCTCGCGCTCGCTGCCTCTGAAGCTGCCTGCGGACATCATGCCCGCGACTTTAATCTCCCGCCCCGATGCCTGTCACCGGACATAGGGCGCGACGTTCTTCGCAATCACCTGAAGCTCTGCGTTCGTCAGCGGCATCACTCGCTTGAAGGTTGCCCACTGCTTCGTCGGCCCGGGATTCGAGGGGATGATCATGTCGGAGCCGAATAGGATCTTACGCAGCCCGATCTGCCGCAGGCGCTTGGCGATCAAATCCGCGGTCTCGACGCCGGTGTCATCCGTCACCACCGTGGTTAGGTCGAAATAAAGGTTATTAGTCCGCGGATCCTTCCCGCCAATCGCCTCCGCGAAAACGGCGAGTGCTTCGTCGGGCCCGTAGCCCGGCCCCGCGCCGGCAAGGTGCGCGATCTGCACCGTCACGTCGGGCGCCTCTGGCAGAACTTTGTCCAGGAAGATCTGCGATTGCTCGCGCCCATACTCTCCGCGCACCCAGACGTGCGCCATGATCGCGAGCTTGCGCGCATTGGCGGCGCGGAAGATCTGGCGCAGTTTTTCCAGATGCTCGGCGTTGCGGACATCGACGTTCGAATTGGCGAGATGCAGCTTGATACCGCGGACCGACGGTAACTTTGCGCACCGCTCGATTTCCTTCACCGCGTAGTCGCGCAGCGGATTCACGCCGCAAAAGACAATCAAGCGGCCCGGAAACAGCTTGGCCTGCTCGACGTTCCAGTTGTTCTCTGCCTGGACCCGGTCGAATTCGCCATCGCTGGGCGTCGGCGAGCGGCCGAGCGTGTAGCCCAGCGACATGACCACGGCTTGACGGATGCCCGACATGTCCATGTCCCGGATCAAATCTTCGGCCGCGACGGGCGCTGTGTAGTCAGGCGGCGTCTTGAGCGTCGTGTTCTCGACGAGAATCTGCCAGACGCCGGCAGCGTTCTTGTTCAGCACGAAGCTGAAGTTCATCTCGTCGGTGGTCGATTCGCCGGATCGGATCACACCTTCTATGTGTGCGAGTGAGCCAGCCTGCCCAAAACTCACCGGCAGGAAATGCGTGTCGCGGCTGTACCGGGAGGCCATAGCCTGTGCCGCTTCGCGCCCTTTCACCCAGCGGTTGCCATTGGACAGATCGAGCAGCAGCGCGTGCTCGGCATAAATGTCGCTGGGGTTGGTTTGCCCGGACGCCTCTTCGCGGCGTTTGATCGCGGCCTGAAGGTCCGCAGGCAGCGTGACCAGCGGCAGCCCGCCCTCACGCCGCGCGAGCACGGCGGCCAGCGCCGTTGGGCCCAGCAGGTGCTGATGGTGCGCGACACGCGGCGCGATCTTGAAGCGCTGGGCCTGGTCTTCGGCGGCGTTTGCGCCCAAAGAAAACAGGCAGGCGATTGCGATGGTCCTGAGGATCAAGACAAACCCCCTCTGGTCACGTTCACTTCCATTTTAGGAGCGTGCATCAAGCACGTATTGGATCATTCGCAGGTGCCGTCAGGAACGGCACCGAAGCTTGCGGCCGCGCTTCCAGTGCGCGCCGTTCATCTAGGGTGTATTCATTTCCCACCGCAACAGCCGATAACCGACATCCAGCGCGTCGAATCCGAGAAGATCGGCGTAGCGCTCGCGCCAGGCACCGCTTTCGAGGTCACCTGTCAGTCGTCTAAGACCCTCGGTGGCGTCGATCTTTGCGAATGGGGACATCGAACTGCGGGCGCGCGAATCCAGATAGATCTGAGGCCTGCGCCAATAAGCGCCGAGAAAGCCGTCTGTGCAATCGTGGGGAACGAGTACGGGTGTGGCCTGGAATTCGCCGAGTTCGTTTGCCAGCTCTTCAAGCGACGGCATGATCTGGCGATCGAGCTCTATCAAAGCGGGGAAGTAGTCGCGCGTCAGCCAGAAGTCAGTGGCTTCCGCGTCGAAGGTGAACAGCACGACGCGCCGCCGCGCCACACGGCGCATTTCTCTGACGCCCGCGCGCCAGTCCGACCAGTGATGGATCGTCAGCAAAGCCATGGCGGCGTCGAAGGTGCCGGCGTCCAGAGGCAGCGCCTCCGCGGATCCGCGCACGCACGGCGCCGCGCCCTGCGGCCGCTGGCTGATCATCATGCTCGAGGGCTCAACTGCCAGCACGATGCGATCGGTCGGTTCGTAAGCGGCTGTTCCCGCCCCGACATTGACAACAGTTCGTGCATCACCGAGCGCCGAGCAGATCACCGAGCCGATACGCGCATCCGCGCGGCGCTGCACCGCGTACCCTTTCCCAAGCTCGTCGTAAGTCGCCCCCGGCACGCAGTTCATCTCCCATCGTTTCGCCGCGCACGGAGAATACGGCGCGGCGAATGGCGCGCAAAGCCCGCCTTCGATCTAACAGCCATCGATTGACCGCGAAAGATTCGCAGGCGGCGCTTGAAGCTGCCACTGGTCGTGGTTACGCTCGACCGATCATGACGGTGGCAATCACTCTCGTCCGACCGGCGGTCGACCAAAGCCTGGTCGATCGCTGGATTTACGTGGCGATGGCCGCGTTGTTGCTGGTCACCGCGATCGTCGGGTTTGGGCCCAGGTCCGTGGAAATCCTGACGGGCGTGCGGCGAAATCCACCACTCGTCGTTCACATCCATGCGGCGCTGATCGTCGCCTGGCTCGGGATGCTATTGACACAAACCACTCTGGTGGCCCTCGGGAGAACTGCATGGCATAAGAGGTTGGGGCTCACGTCACTGGTACTCGGACCCGCCGTGGTCGCGGCGATGGTTGCGGTGACGATCTGGCGATTCGACGAGCGCGTCTCACTCGGACAAATTCCGGCCGGGGCCAACACCCTCCTGCATCAGGGCCGGGCGATCCTTTATTTCTCGGTGTTCTTCCTGTGGGCCATTCTCAGCCGCAAGACGGACTGCGAAACGCACAAGCGCATGATGATCCTCACCATCATTCCCGCGACGACCGCTGCGTTCGCCCGCATGTCCTGGCTGCCGACCACGTTTCCAGACAGTCCGCTGGCACCACACGCGTACATGCTCCTGCTGCTCGCCCCGGTGCTCATCTATGACACGATCCGCCTCGGCCGCCCGCATTCCGCGTATCTGATCGGGCTCGCACTCATGCTGCCGTGGATGATCGCCACGGAGCTTCTCTGGAACTCGCCCTGGTGGGTGGCGACGGCGTCGAGATTGATGGGCGCGTCGATCTAGCTACAGTCGCAGGACAGGTGAGAGAATTCCCGTCCTCGTGACAGAAGCAACACCGGGAGGGTGACATGCATAACAGGTTTCATGTTCCGGTCCGCACCGCACTGATGACGCTTCTTCTCGGGCTGTCGGCCCTATTCGGGGCCACGCCTTCGGCAGCCGCCGAACCCATGAAACTAGCCGACGCGAGCGCCGTCTTCGCGGTATGGATCAAGGCGTACGAGACACGCGATGCCGACAAGCTCATGTCGATCTTCGACAAGAGTCTGGTGTACAGCGCGCAAGGGGAAGCGGACCAGAACTTCACTGAGCTCAAGGCCAACTACGTGAATTACTTCGCTTCCCGGATGCCTCCAACACGCTGGAAAGCAATCGCGAAGGAAATACAGACTCAGGCGGGGCTCGCGATCGTCGTCTCCATCTGGGAGCAGCGGCTGAGAGCCGCCTCCGGCGGAGCGGGCGACCTGATCGCCCGAATTCGCAGCGTCGACGTCTTCCGGCAAACCAAAGCCGGATGGAAGATCATCCGGACCATCAACTACCCGGAAGCAAACTGACGCTTCAAGGCTGAATCGCTCGGATGTCGTCGAAGTCCGCCAGGGTGTTGTACGGTGCCCAACTCCACGACATTTCCGTCGACCACCTTGCGCAATGACAACCGGTTCGAGCCGCGCAACATGAGATGGATGTAGTTGTTGGCGTCCACGTAGCGAGCCGCGAGGCCTAACCACGGAACGCCTGCATCAAAGGTGCCCACCCACGCGTGGCGATCGTAGTTCCAGACGCGATGAAAAACGTGGGGCTCGGATACCTTGAGACCAGTGCCGAGCCGACCGTCGCAGCTCGGGCTACTTCGGCCGCCGCACGGCCCGCACCTTGCCGCTCTTGCCGCCGCCGCAGTAGAACCTGTCGGCGCCATCGGACTCGAGGCCCGACACAAAGACGCCGGCGGGCATTGCCAGCTTCTCGAGCACCTCGCCCGTTTCGGGATCGATGTGGCGCAACTCACTCTCGTCATTTTCCCAGGTGGCGTGCCAGAGCTGTCCCTCGACCCAGGTGACGCCAGTGACGAAGCGATTGGACTCGATGGTGCGCAGCACCTGGCCGGTTTCAGGATCGATCTGGCGGATCTTTCGGTCTCGATACTGGCCCACCCACAGCGAACCTTCGGCCCACGCCAGCCCCGAGTCGTTGCCGCCACCGGGTGCAGGAATCGTGGCGAGCACCTTACCGGTCTTGGGATCAATCTTCTGGATGCGGCTCTCGGCGATCTGAAACAGATGTGTCCCATCAAAGGCGGTGCCGGCGTGCGCAGCGACGTCGATCGATCGCAGGGTCTTGCCGGTCTGCGGATCGAGCGCGTTCAATTTATCGCCGGATGCGAACCAGACGTTGTCGCCGTCATGGGTCACGCCAGCAACCTGGTCGACACCGTCGAACGGTCCGTATTCGCGAATGATTTCGGCTTTTGTCATGCGCCGATCCTAATCAATCGGCAGCGGTGCGGGGAGTAACAAGGTCGTCGCGAATCCTAAAACGGGCGGTGTCATCCAACGCCGCGCGCGGCCGCGACCGAACGACTGCACCTTGTCGGCCACCGCGAGTGAATCGAGTGCGCGCTGCACGCTGCGTTGACTGGTGGCGAGCGCCAGAGCGAGAGCCGACGTGGACCACGACTCACCATCAGAGAGCAGCGCGAGTACCGCGGCGTGCTTCTCTTCGACGGGCCGCGCGAGCACGACCACCTTGCCGGCATGCCGCGGCGCCAGCGCGAATCCTTGCGCTGTCGCACTCACCTCGGCAAGGCCGGCCAGCACTTTGCGCAGCCGCCCCATTTCGACGCGCAATCGCGCGCGATGCGATTCATCGGCGAGCTTCAATCTGAAGACGCGCGCCACGAGGACATCCCGGGGCACGTCTCCGGGCCACGCTTCGGCCAGCACCCGCGCCAGCGCAAATAACACCGGGCGCCTGGCGAGCGATACCACTTTGGTGGCGTCGCGCACCACATGCCGGCACGCGTCCACGACGCAGGTTTTCGACGCCAGCAACTTCTCCACGTGCTCGAGCAGCAGCAGGCGTTCCTTGCCACTCGCTATCAGGCGCGCGGCCGGCGTGTTGAGCACGAGGAATGCGTCATGGACCTCCGCGGTCAGCGCCGGAATCTGCGCCTGTCCCGCGGCACGCTCGGCGCGATCGAGAGCGGCGCGCGCCACCTTGGTCCGCAGGCGCCGCATGGCGATGCCCGCGACCACGAGCTCGTGCGCCGCGCGCAACGCCGGCGGTAATGACTCCGGCATCTGCGACAATTGGTGTTCGGCCTCATCCATGCGGCCAATCAGCAGAAGCCGGCGGACTTCGAGATAGCGCGCGTGCGCGGCGTTCACGCGGTCGCCATGTTCTTCGAGCGTGACACGAGCGGCATGGAGCCTCTTGGCCACCCAGCTCAAGTCGCGCGAGGCGAGCGCGACGTCTGCTTCGGCAACGACGCAGCGCGCGCGGGCCACCGCCTCTTTCGAACCGAAGTCGCGCGCCGCATTTCGCAGCAGAAGCTTCGCTCTGCCGAAATCGCCAAGCTGCGCCATCGCGATGCCGCGAAGCGCGAGACCGGGGGCGTCGTTGCGCAGCGCGACCAGCTTGAGCGCGCCGATCGGATCACCGGCCGCGAGCTTGAGCGCCGCCGCCGTGATCAATGAATCCATCGAAATCCCGCCAAACTTGTCACTCCCACCCTGCGCCGCCCGGCTCCTAGGCTATCTGCACACCTACCCAGGAGAAAGCGCAAATGGCGACACACACCACCGGATCCCGCAAAGAATGGCTTGCCGCGCGGCTGGATTTGCTCGCGGCCGAGAAGGAACTGACCCGGCGCAGCGATGAGCTGGCGAAGCTGCGACAGCAGCTGCCATGGGTGGCTATAGATAAGGAGTACCGCTTCGAGACCGACCAGGGCAACGCCACCCTCAAAGAGCTGTTTCGCGGGCGCTCGCAACTTCTCGTCTATCACTTCATGTTCGGTCCGGACTACCAGGCGGGTTGTCCCTCCTGCTCGATGATCGCCGACGGCTTCGAGGGGTTCGCCGTTCACCTGGCGAACCACGATGTGGCGTTGTGCGCGGTGTCGCGCGCGCCGCTGGCGAAGCTGCAGTCATACAAGCGGCGCATGGCGTGGACATTCCCTTGGGCGTCCTCGAACGGCTCGGACTTCAATTACGACTTCAACATTGCGTTTACCGAGGAGGAACAGCGCAAGGGGACCATCGAGTACAACTACCAGCGCGGCGGTCACGCGATGGACGAGACGACCAGGTTCCCCGAGCCCGTGGTGCGGCTGGCGGCCACCTCCGGAACCGACGCGCCCACCTACACGCGCGATCGGCCGGGCATGAGCGCATTCGCGATCGAGAACGGCGTGGTCTACCACACCTACTCCACCTACTCGCGTGGGCTCGATGGCCTGTGGGGCTCGTACCAGTGGCTGGACCGCACGCCGAAGGGGCGCAACGAGACCGGCGTCTGGTGGCGCCGTCACGACGAATACTCCAAGGCCTGAGGATGTACCGCACTGTCTCCGCGCTGCTGTTCTTGACGAGCGCGGCCGTGACCATCGTATGGTGCGCGTCCATGTCGGCGATGGGCGGCATGGCAATGCCCGGCGGGTGGACGATGTCGATGGCCTGGATGCGGATGCCGGATCAAACTTGGTCCGGCGCCGCGGCCACGTTCATCGGCATGTGGGCGGTGATGATGATCGCGATGATGCTGCCGTCGCTGTTGCCGATGCTGTCGCGATATCGTCGGGCGGTGCGCGGCGCAGGCGCGGCGCGCCTCGGCCGGCTGACCGCGTTGGTGGGCGCAGGCTACTTCTGCGTGTGGACCTTGTTAGGGACGATCGCCTATCCAGTGGGCGTCGCGCTGGCGGCGGTCCAGATGCAGGTGCCGGCCCTGGCACGGGTCGTGCCGCTGGCCATCGGCGTGCTCGTGCTCACCGCCGGTGCGCTGCAGTTCACCGCGTGGAAGGCACATCACCTGGCGTGCTGCCGCGGCGCCGGGCGCGTTCCAACGCTGAGCGCCGACGCCGGCACCGCCTGGCGTCACGGGTTGCGGTCAGGCGTGCACTGCATCCACTGCTGTGCCGGCCTGACGGCAATCCTGCTCGCCGTCGGCGTCATGGATTTGCGCGCGATGGCCGTGGTCGCCGCGGCCATCACCGCCGAGCGCCTCGCGCCGGCCGGCGAGCGCGTGGCGCAGCTGATCGGCGCCATCATCATTGGCGCCGGCCTGCTCCAGATCGTCCGCGAAATGGGGACACTCCCCATTTCCTAGCAAAAGGGGACGCGCCTCAACTTGAAAGCTCCAGATCCCACGTCTGCCCGATCAGATCTTTGCCGAACGAATGATGTGTCTCTTGCCTGACCAACCGGAATCCGGCGGCTTGGTAGATCTTGCGCGCCGACACCAGGCAGTCATTGGTCCACAGCGTGAGCTTTTGGTAGCCCTTCGCTCGCGAGAAACGAATGCATTCATCGACGAGACGGCGACCGAGGCCGAGGCCTCGCGCAGCAGGCTCGACGTAGAGCAGCCGCAGCTTCGCCACATCATCGCTGGCGCGCATGAGGAACACGCTGCCGATGATCTGCCCGTCGCGCTCCGCGATCCAGCTGCGCTCGCGGTTCTTGTCGAACGTTTTCACGAAGCCGCCCAATATTTCCGCAACCAGTGCCTCATAGGTCTGGTCCCAGCCGTACTCACGCGTGTAGAGCACGGCCTGACGGTGCACTACCCAGCCGATGTCACCAGGCACCAGGTCGCGCAATTGGTAGGCCTCGCCTGCGCTGACCGAGCCGCCGAGCACACGCTGCACGACACCCATCGCCGCGGTCACGGCGCCCACATCGCGGGGGTCCAGCGGCTTCAGCAGCCCATCGATGTGTTCGCGCGCGGCCGCTTCGATAGGGAGGAACGCCTTTCGGCCCGCCGCGGTGAGGTTGAGGTGAGCGGCGCGCTCGTCCTGCTTGGAATCGGTACGCCGCACCAGCTTGCGCCGTTCGAACTTGGCGAGGATGCGGCTCAGGTAGCCGGCATCCAGCCCGAGACTGCCGCGGATCTGCGCCGCCGTGGGTTTGTCGCGGTGCGCGATCTCATACAACACGCGGCACTCGGTGAGCGTGAACGGGCTGTTGAGCAAGCCCTCTTCGAGCAGCCCGATCTGCCTGGTGTAAAACCGGTTGAAGGCTCGAATGGTTTCGACGTGTTCTGTCATGGGCCGCTCCTGGCCCAAACCTAAACCACGTTAGTTGACTCCGTCAACTAGTTCACCGTGGCTGCTTGGCATGCCGGCCTACGAGGATACGAACGAGCAACGCTGACTCGCGCGGTTCGCAATGTAGGAGCCTGCCCGCTGGCTGTCCGTGCTTCGGACCCCGATTCTACGGCCGGTGCTGGGTCCCCTTCCCGGCTCGAGCCGTGACACTCGCGCGATGGAGCTGCAAATCCGCACGTCAGGCTTCGAGCCGCGCTGATGACGAGCGCCGTCTGCCATCGGCACGCGAATCTCGACGGTGTCGACGTGTTCTACCGCGAGGCGGGCCCACCGGGCGCACCGGCGATTCTGCTGCCGCATGGATACCCGTGCTCGTCGTTTCAATTCCGTAACTTCATGCCGGCACTGGCAGATCGCTGGCACCTGATCGCGCCGGACTTCCCCGGCTTTGGCTACAGCAGCACGCCCGACAGGTTTTCATACTCCTTCGACGGCTACGCGGACTTCCTCGACCGGTTCGCCACGTCGTTGAACCTGCAGCGCTACACGCTCTATCTACACGATTATGGCTCGCAGATAGGGCTGCGCCTGGCCATCCAACGGCCGGAGCGCATCACGGCACTCATCATCCAGAACGGCGACATCTATGAAGAAGCGCTCGGCCTCAAGTACGAATTCCTGATCGAATATTTTGCCAATCCGACGTCCAAGCGCCGCGCGAAACTCGTCGAAGCGGTCAGCGAACAGGGGTTTCGCGAGGAGTTCCTCAATGATCTGCGGCCCGATCTCGCCCTGCGCATCTCGCCCGATTTGTGGAAGTTGTCCTGGTCGCTCATGAACACCCCGAAGCGCCGCGAGATCGCCGTGAGCCTCATGGAGGGCCTCGAGGAGAACATGGAGTGGTTCCCGCGTTACCAGGCCTATCTACGCCAGACGCAGCCGCCGACGCTGATCGTATGGGGACCGCAGGATGGCTATATGCCGGAAAGGTCCGCGCGAGCATACCTGCGCGACTTGCCGAATGCGGAGTTGCACCTGCTCGACGGCGGGCATTGGGCCCTCGAAACCAATCTCGATGAAATTGTCGCGCTGACCAGACGCTTCCTCGGCCGGCTGAAAGGAGAAAACCATGAGCAACGGCGTGGACCGGCCGGCGATCGCCAGGATCTGGCGCGGCCGGACGCGGCGCGACCGGGCAGATGAGTACGAAACCTACAACTACGAGGTGGGAATCAAGCCGCTGCTCGACCACGCGCTGGGCGTGCAGACGCTGCGCGAGGATCGCGCCGAAGACACTGAGTTCGTGACGATTTCCTACTGGGAGAACGTCGAGGCCATGGCGAGGTTTACGGGTGGGGATCCGACTCGCATCCACCATCTCGATCGCGATGCGGAGTTCCTCATCGAGCTTCCCCAGAGCGTGCAGGTCCTGACAATTCGCGTCTCGCAAGGCGCTATCGGCTGATGCAAGAACCTGCCTACGAACATCACTCGCCTTGCGGGCTGGCGGGAAAGCGCAAGTCCTATAACCTCGCCGGTCATGGAAAAGCACCTCTATCCCAAGGGCTACCACGCCTTGAGTCCGATCCTGCGCGTCGAAGACGTGACCGCAGCGCTCGAGTTCTACAAGAATGCATTCGGCGGCACGGAAGATTTTCGCCGCGAAGTCGGCGGCCGCCTGCTGCTCGGGGCGATCAAGTCCGAATACAAGGAAGAAGTGCCGCACGACATCATCGAGCAGCGCATGCGCAAGGCGGCGGGGCGCTGAGCACGATGGCGGACTTTCCCAACAGCGCCGAGCGCGACGAAAGACTGCGTCTGCGCGCCGTCCTCACGAAGTTCCAGCAACCCTCGACCGCGAGAGCGCTGTGGCAGATCGTCAACACCTTCGTGCCTTACGTGCTGCTGTGGTTCCTGATGTACCACGTCAAGGAGATCTCGCTGTGGCTGGCGATTCCGCTGGCGATCCTGGCCGGCACCCTGCTCATCCGCGTCTTCATCATTTTTCACGACTGCGGGCACGGCTCCTATTTCAAGTCCCACTGGGCCAACGCCGTCGTCGGCTTCATTTCCGGCCTGCTGACGTTCACGCCTTACTATCACTGGCGCTGGCAACATGGCATCCATCACGGCACCTCCGGGCACCTGGATAAACGTGGCGTGGGCGATGTCTGGACCATGACCGTGCAGGAATACCTGGATTCTTCGCGGTGGAAGCGGTTCTCGTATCGTTTCGTGCGCAATCCCTTCGTGCTGTTCGTGATCGCGCCGCTTTACGTGTTCCTGTTCCGGCAGCGCTTCGCATCGTCCACGGCGAGCCGGCGCGAACGGCACTCGGTGTGGTGGATGAACCTGGCGCTGCTCGGTGTCGCGGTGGCGATGAGCTGGGTATTCGGTATCGGTGCCTATCTGCTGCTGCAGACCGTGGCGTGGATGGTGGCGGGCGCCACCGGCATCTGGCTGTTCTACGTCCAGCACCAGTTCGAAGACGCGTACTGGGAGCGCGGCGAGCAATGGGATTACACCAAAGCGGCGCTGCAAGGCAGCTCGTACTACAAGCTGCCACGGATCCTGCAATGGGTATCGGGCAACATCGGTTTCCACCACATCCACCACTTGAGCCCCAGGATACCTAACTACAACCTCGAGCGCTGCCACAAGGCCGATCCGCTGTTCCAGGAAGTGCGGCCAATCACGCTGGCGTCGAGCTTGAAATCCCTGCGGTTCCGCTTGTGGGATGAACCGGCGAAGAAGCTCGTGGGTTACGGGCGCATGCGGCAGGTACGCAAGGAACAGCGCGCAGATACCGACAAGCGCAGCTGATGCGCGCGACAATCCGGCCTCTGGGCGGCGGGAACCTCGATACCGGGATTGACTACATTTGCGCCGCGGTGCGCGTGGTAGCGTGGGTCATGGCGCAGACCCTCAGTAACGAAACCCCGGACCGCTCGGCCACCGACAAGAACCTGGACAAAGAGCGGCGCAACGCCGACGAAGTCCTCGCCGAACGCAAAGCCACGATTGAGGCGACGGCAGATCGCGTCGTCGAGGTGGCGCGCGAGCAGGCCGACGCAGTCCTGCTCGAAGCCCGCGACAAGGCGGACGACAAGCTGCAGGTGGCGCGGCCGATTCCGGAGGTGCGCGCCGTCATCGAGATCGAACGAAAAGTGGAAGACCGCGCTCTCGAAAAGGAGCGGGCCATTGCCGACGAGATGCTGGCGCAGGAACGCGCACAGAATGCCCGCGATCTGCTCGCCCTGCTGCCGTACGAGCGCATCAGCACCGACCGCTCGCTGTTGACCGAGCGGGTCCGCGCCGACAACGCCGTGGCGCAACGCGACGATTTCCTCGGCATGGTCAGCCACGATCTGCGTGACTTGTTAGGCGGCATCGTCAGCTCCGCAGCGATGGTCGTACGCACTGCGGCCAGCGGCGGTGCGGGCGACGCGGCACGCACCGGGGCGGAACGTATCCAGCGCTACGCCGCCCGGATGAAGCGCCTCATCGACGATCTCACGGACGTAAGCAGCATCGACGCCGGCAAACTCGCGGTGCTGCCCGCTCCGGGTAACCTGGCGCCGGTGATCTCAGAGGCAGTGATTGCGTTGCGCGGCGCTGCAGCGGCCAAGGGCGTGTCGCTCGAACTGCCGCCTGAGCAGCCGCTGCTCGCCATTTTCGACGCCGGGCGCGTGCTCCAGGTGCTGATTAACCTCATCTCCAATGCCATCAAGTTCACCCCGGCCGGCGGGCGGATTCGCGTTGATGGTGAGCAGCGCGCCGGCTCTGCGCGCGTGTCGGTTACGGACACTGGCGCGGGGATTCCCCCGGCGCTCCTCGAAGCGGTCTTTGAGCGCTTTCGACAGGGCGAGCAGTCAGACCGGCGCGGCCTGGGTCTCGGTCTGTACATTTCCCGCTGTCTCATCGAGGCGCAGCGGGGAACAATCTGGGCGGAAAGCACGCTGGGCGAAGGTGCGACCGTTTCATTCACGCTGCCCAACTAGCGACGTGTCTTGATGTCGAATGCCTTCTGCGCCTCGCCGGTCAGCGCGCGTATCTGATCGATCTCGGCCTGCCGATATGGCTTGCCGTCGGCGTGGAAAACATCGTGATGCCACACCGCCGGTTGGCTCTGTGTGTAGGGCTTTTGCCACGAGTCCCAGGGGTAATTCGTCTGCGTCTTTCCGACGACGAAACCCCACGTGAACATGCCCACTTTGTATTTGACGGCGAGCGGCAACGAAGTATCGAACGTGGAGCCGGCGCCGCGCGCGAGAAACTCGGTGACGACGATGGGCCGTCCATAAGGCTGCAGCTGCTTGATGCGGCGCTCCAGCACTTCCGGCCAGTCGTACACATGGAACGTGATGAAGTCTGACTGCTCGAGTTGCACCTTCTCGACGGCGTTCACTTTGCCCCGGGGTGACCAGTCATCGTTGTGCCAGACGCCCGATGTGATCGGCTGCGCGGGATCCGCTTCGCGTGCCCAGGCGAACACCTGCGGCAGCAACGCGGTGACCTGCGCAAGCTGCTCATCCGCCTTGCCGTTGTCCGGCTCGTTCCACAGATCCCACCCGAGGATGCGCTCGTCCTTGCCGAAGGCGCGCATGACGCCCTGCACGTAAACCTTGAGCTTCGGGTAGTTAGCAACGTCGGCGAGGCCGGCGCGGCCCGGGCTTTGCACCCAGCCGGAGTTGTGCACGCCGGGAATCGGCGGGTGCTGGGGTCCCAGTTTCGGATTCGGGTCCCAGCAGGAATCGAAGAACACCAGCAGCGGTTTGATCTGGTGGCGCGCGGCGATGGTGAGGAATTCATGGATGCGTTTCTTGAAGCCTTCCGAGTCCTGCTCCCACAGCTTGTCGTGCAGGAACACGCGCATCGTATTCATGCCGGCCGCCTGCGCCCAGCCAAGCTCCTTGTCGATCTGCGCCGGGTTGAAGGTTTCCGCCTGCCACATCTCGAGCTGGTTGATGGCGTCCATGGGGACGTAGTTGCTGCCGATGAGCCAGCGTTGCCCGGCGTACCACGCGTGGGCTTTGTCCGCCGGCCATTGCTGCGTGTCGGCAACTGCCTGGTTGGCGATCAGCAGCGCAACCGCGCAACCGAGGTAGCGATGTTTGTTGGTTGTCGGCACGAACGACCCCGATGGCATGGCGCTGGCGCGAGCGTACCTGTTTCGGGGTAAGGAACAAGGTCCGGCGCGGCGTCGCCGCGCCGGACATTCCGGCACATCAGTTCCGCTTCATCTTCGTCTGGTCGCGATCTTCGGCAGTCGCCGAGGTCTTGCTCGTGCTGGCCGCAGCACCCTGCTTCGCGACGCGCAGATTGTTCTGCACGTCCTGGATACCGAGCTGATCCGCAACCTCTTCGATCGCGTGTTTCGCCTGCCGGCTGTCGACAGTTCCCTCGAGGGTGATTCGTCCGCTCTGCACGTTCACCGTGACCTCGCTGGCATCGATGTCCGGATCGTCGTGCAGACGCTCGCACAACATTTCCTTCAATCGTTCGTCGCTGCGCAGGTAGTTCTTCGGACCCTTGCCGCGGTGCATTCCCTGCCCGCCGCCGCCCGAGCCGTATTGCTGGCCCTCGCCGTAGGGTTCTCGCCAGCCTTGACTCACATAGCTGCCTTCGCCGCCATAACCGCCAAAGCCCTGGCGCGGTCGCCAATTACCTTGACTGTGCGAAGCCTGCGGATCGCGGTCCGGCCGTCCGGAGCCAAAATTGCTGCGGCCATAATTGCTAGTTCCGGAGCTGCCGTAGTCCTGGCCATAGCTGGGCCGGCCATAGCTGTAGTTAGGCTGTCCGTAATTGCCCTGGCCGTAGCCTCCCTGGCCGTAACCGGTCTGGCCGTAACCGGTCTGGCCGTACCGGTCTGGCCGTACCGATCCTGCCCGGTGTTGGGACCCCGGCCGGGCTGGCTGTAGTCGCCCTGCCCGAAATCGCCGTATCCCGCATAACGGCCCGTCGAGCCGCTTTGTTCGCTCGTGTCGCGCTCGCGCCAGTATCGGCCCTGCCCCTGATCGAAATTGGCGCTGCGCACCGAGTTGTCGTTTTCGTTGGGGTTGCCGTATTGCCCGTGTTCACGGTCATCGTCCCGGTGCCGCGGTCCTGATTGATAGTCTTGCTGTCGATTCGGCATAAATTCCTCCAGGTGATGCTGCAAGGATTGAACGGGCTGAAGAGAGCAAGCTTCGTGCCATCACCCCACGCCGTGCCGACCGGCGCATGCCGCGCGCCGATGGACCAGTCGCGTCTGGCGACCCGAACGGCGGCGTAACCATTACATCTGCGAGGGAAAGTTTTTCGCCGCCCGGCCGGATCGGCGCTCGCCGGCCGTCAGCGGGTGGGTTTCTTCTTTTCGGGTGCGATGGTTTCGCCACGTGCCAGCATCGCCACCAGCGCAGCGATTTTTTTCGCGCGTCCGGCCGGCGTTTTCGTGTTGTTAGTACGAAATGCCAGCGCGAAGAGGTTCAGGCGCCCCAGCGTTTGAAAAGTTTTCCGCGCCCGCGCAGTGGCGTTGATCGCGGCCAGCAGATCGGCAGGTATCGTGGCGGGAGAGGCACTGCGGATGGGCGCGTAGGCGGCCTGCCATCTGCCGTCGGCCTTGGCCGCGTCGACCTGCCTCTGGCCATGTGCCGTCATGCGGCCCGCCGCGGTCAGCCGCACCACGTTGTCGCGATTGATCTGGCTCCAGATGCTCTTCGCCCGGCGCGGTGTGTATCGCTGCAGATATGAGCGATCGTCGAAACCCTTGCGGATGCCATCGATCCATCCCCAGCACAGCATCACGTCAAGCGCCTCCGCCACGGTCACGCTGCGCAGTCCGGAATCCTTCTTGTGAACCTTGAGCCACAACTCGGGCGTGCGCGCGTGGTTGGCGCGCATCCAGGTCTCCAGCGCTTTCCGGGTTGGGAAGCTCTTGATGCGTTTTTCGTCGGGCACTACCGCAGCCATGCAGGCCAATATAAATGGGGACATTCCTGATTTTCTAGGAAATCAGGAATGTCCCCATTATTCTCGGCGGAAGAAACTCAACGCGCACACGGCGAGGCCGGCGACGGCGGCGACCGGCGCCATGTACTGCACGACGTTCATGGCACTCGAGCCGCTCGCCAGAAGCATGCCGGCAGCGGCAGGTCCGAGAATGGAGCCGACGCGCCCAACCGCGACACTGGCGCCCGAGCCCGTGCCGCGCATGGCGGCCGGGTAGTAACCCGGTGCAACACCGTAAAGCGCGTAGTTGGCGCCGAGCAGGAAAAATCCGGCGACGCCACTCAGTGTGAGAATCATGGTGTGATCCGTCGATGCACCCAGCGCGACCAGCGTCACGATCAGCGCCGCATAGGAAAGCGTCAGCGGCCAGCGCGGCCCGAAGCGATCGACCAGCCTGCCCAGCACCAGCGCGCCCGCGACGCTGGCCCAATTGAACGCCAGCGAAGCCTGCGGCGCAATCGCGCGATCGAGTCCCTTGGCCACGACCAGCGTCGGCAGCCAGTTGAGCAGCAGGTAGAGGATGAGCAGCGTCGGCAGGAACGTGAGCCACAGCAGCAACGTGGGTGCGGCGCGTGTTTCACCGAACAGCGCCTTCAGTATTGGCGCGCGATCCTTCGGCGCCTCGCGCTCGGCAGCGATGAGTGTCTCGGGCAGCAGCCAGTGAAGCGCGGGCACCAGCAGTGCAGGAAGCACGCCGCCGGCGATGAACAGCACGCGCCAGTCGAGTGCCGCCGGCAGCACCTGCGTGAGCAGCGCCACACTGCCACCGCCGATCGGCAGCCCGCAGAACACCAGTGCGGCGGTGGATGCGCGCCGTGCGGGCGCGCTCAGCTCGGTGGCGATGGCCATCATGTTGGGCAATGCGGCGCCGAACCCCAGGCCCGCGAGCAGGCGCACGGCGAACAGTGCCTCGAAATTGGGTACGAACGCGACCCCGAGCGTGAACACGCCGAACATCGCCACCGCGCCCAGCAGCACAGGTTTGCGCCCGACGCGATCGGCGAGCCAGCCGCCGAGCGCGGCACCCAACACCATGCCGATGTTGTTGATGGCGAACACCCAACCCATCTCGTCCGGGCCCAGGCCGAACTCCGGCGCGAGGCGCGGTGCGGCGACACCCATGGCCTGGATGTCGAAGCCCTCGAGCACGGCGACCGCCATGCATAGGGAAATCGGAACAGCGACGTTTTTCATAGGGGCAGCCCGACGTAATTCTCCGCCAGGCCGGCCTGAGCCACACGGGATTCAAACAGGTACTCGAGCTCGGTCTGCTGCATGCGCGTGTCGAAGGCGTCGCCGGGGAAGCGATGCAGCTGGCGCGTCATCCACCAGGAGAAGCGTTCGGCGCGCCAGATGCGCCGCAGGCATCGCGATGAATACTCATCGAGCGCGCGCTCGGCACTGTCGCGAGAGGTCTCGCGATAGAACCCGCGCAGCGCCTCGTATAGATAGAACACGTCACTCACGGCGAGGTTGAGACCCTTCGCACCGGTGGGCGGCACGATATGCGCGGCGTCCCCCGCCAGGAACAGGCGGCCGTACCGCATCGGCTCCGCCACGAAGCTGCGCAGCGGCGCGATGCTCTTTTCGATCGAGGGCGCGATGGGCATTCGTGCGCCGGCGTCATCGCCAATACGCCGGCGGAACTCTGTCCAGAACCGCTCATCGCTCCAGTGCTCGGGGCGATCTTCCAGCGAGCATTGCAGGTAACAGCGCACGCGCGTGGGCGAGCGCATGCTGGCGAGCGCGAAGCCCTGCTCGGAGCTTGCATAGATCAGCTCGGTCCACGGTGGCGGCACGTCGGCGAGCACGCCGAGCCACCCGAACGGGTAGACCCTCTCATACACGCTGAGCGCTGTTTCAGGAATGCTGCGCCGGCTCACACCATGGAAGCCATCGCAGCCGGCGATGAAATCGCAGGCGATGTCATGCGTGACGCCGTGGAGCCGGTAGGTCAGCAGCGGCGCCGGGCCGGCGACGTCGTGCAGCGCGACGTCGTCGACCTCGTAGACCGTGGGCGCACCCGACGTCGCGCGCGCATCCATGAGATCACGCGTCACCTCGGTCTGGCCGTAGACGGTCACCGACTTTCCGGTGAGCTCCTTTAAAGCGATGCGATGACGGCGGCCGCGAAAGCCTATCTCCACCCCTTCGTGGACCAGGCCCTCGGCGTGCAGACGGCTTCCGACGCCGGCGAGGTCGAGTACGTCCACCGTACCGGGCTCGAGCACGCCGGCGCGAATGCGGCTGGCCACATGCTGCGCGCTCCTGCGCTCTATCAGCAGCGTGTCGATGCCCTCCTTGTGCAACAACTGGCCTAGTAACAGCCCCGCGGGTCCCGCACCCACGATGGCCACCTGCGTGCGTGCCACCCTAGAACTCGTACTGCAGCGTCGCGAACCACTCGCGCGGCCGTGAGTAGGCGATCTCGGCGTAGCCACTGCCCGTGGTCAGCGACGAGTTGCCGGCGATCGGGTACGTCTCATCGGTCGCGTTGTTGAGACCCAGCGTGAGGCGCCAGGGTGAAGCGTCACCGCGAGTCAGTCGCACCGACGCATTCACCGTGGTGATGTCATCCAGCTGCGCGATCTCCGGTGTATTGGTCGCATCGAAGTACGTCGTCGACTGGTAGGACGCATCGACGCGGGGCACGATCGTGAGCGAACCTGCGTGCGCCGTGTAGGCCAGTCCCAGGTGCACCTGCCACTCCGGCGCAAACGGCAGGAAGTTGCCTTCCACGAGTCCCGGCGGCAGCACGGCCAGAGGAATGTTCGCGAGGCTGTCGATGGTTGCATCCAGCCAGCCGACACTGCCCTCGATGCGCAGGTCTTCGGTCGGCGCCCAGGTGAGCTCCGCTTCCGCACCATCGATGCTGGTCTCGCCCGCATTGGTGATGAATGGCGCCACGCCGGCCGGCGCCGGACCGCGGTAGGTGAGCTGCATGTTGGTGTAGTCCGACGAAAATGCCGCGAGGTTCAAGCGCACCGTGTTGTCGGCGAGCTCGAATTTTGCGCCCACCTCGATCGTCTGCGCCTCCTCCTGCTGGAACTCGTGCAGCGCTGCCAGCTGCGGTGGCGTGAGCACTGCATTGAAGTGGCTGTTCCAGCCGCCGCCTTTGAACCCCTCCGAGTAACTCACATAGGTCATCGCGCTGTCAGTCCACTGCATCGCGAACGACGCGGAGGGCGTGAAAGAGGTAAACGTGTCGCGGTACCACTGCACGGGCAACTGTTTGACGGCCACGTTCGAGTAGTCGAATTGATCGGGGTACGAACCTTTATCGTCCTCGGAGTAGCGCCCGCCTGCGGTCAGTGAAAACCTGTCGGCGAACTTGTAAGTCCACTGCGTGAACGCCGCCCAGCTCGAGTTGTCCACATCGTTGTTGTCGCTGTCCACCTGCACGCCCGGAGGTGGTGGGTTGAGGAACACGGTGGCGATGTCCTTGGAGGTCTGCTCGAAGTAATAGAGCCCAACGACACCAACGAGCGGATCGGTCTCGTAAGTGAGCTGCAACTCCTGGCTGAACTGATCGCCTTTCACGTTGTACTCGGTGTGCAGGATCGTCAGCGGCGTGTTGTCGGCGTCGCGAGCGCCAGTCCACTCGATATTGCGAAATGCGGTGATCGACTTGAGCTCGAGGCTCTCGCTAAGGTCGAACGCCAGCCGCAACGAGGCGCCATAGTTCTCGAGCGTGCTGTACAGCGGCAGCGTGCCGTTGTTGCTGTACGGACCGCGGGCCTGAAGATCGTTGGCACAGCGTGGGTCGGCAACCATTGGTACCGCGGGTTGATCCGGCAGTCCGGGCGGCGGCACCGCACCGTCGGTGAGACCCGGGCACCCGGCATCGAGGCTCGCGACCCGCGGAAAGGTTGCCGCTTCGTTCATGGCCGCGAATACCAGCGGGCTGCCGTTCTCTTCGGACTTCGCATAGTCGAAACCGAAGGTGGCGCGGATCTTCTCGGTCGGTGTCCACAGCACCTTCACCGTGCCCATGATGGTGTCGGTGTCGCCGAGGTCGGTGCCATCGGGACGCGTGACGTATCCATCCTGTCTGCGGATGCCGAGCGTGAGACGCGACCTGAAATCCTCAGACGCCGGCGCATCGAGCGCCACGAATGCGTCGATCAAACTATCGGCGCCCGTTCCCGCGCGCACCGTGCCGCCAACCTCGCTACCCGGGTCGGTGGTGGAGATGAGCACCGCACCGCCGATGGTATTGCGGCCGAACAATGTTCCTTGCGGTCCGCGCAGTACCTGCACGGAACCCACGTCGCGCAGCGCCATGCTGCCACCGACCGCATTGCCGATGTACACATCGTCGATGTAGAGACCGACGCCGGGATCGACGGTCGACGTCGGATCGGTCTGCCCGATGCCGCGGATGAATACCTGTGACGAGGAATTGTTGCCGGCGAGCGGCGCGTTGTTGGCGAACTGCAGATTCGGGACCACCTGGTCCAGCACATCGGTGCTGAACACCTGGCGATCCTCGAGGGCGGCACCGGTAAGCACGGTGATCGCGATCGGCGTCTGCTGCAGGTTTTCTTCCACCTTGCGCGCGGTGACGATGATTTCTTCGAGACCGGTCGGCTCGGCTTCCTGGGCTTGTACCTGGGAGGTGAACGTGGCGGCGCCGGCCGCGGCGAGCGCCTGACTGACGGCGAGGGCTATTGGCTTGGCTATTCCTCTGGTTTTCATGGTTCCCCCTTGAGTGGTTATCCCCAAACTTCCCGCGCTGTTTCGACGACGAGCGCGAGCTTCGCTTTCTGCTCGTCGATAGAGAGTGCGTTGCCCTCTTCCGTCGAGGAGAACCCGCATTGCGGGCTCAGGCAGAGCTGCTCGAGCGGCACGAAGCGCGCGGCCTCGTCAATGCGCCGCTTGAGCCCGTCCTTGGTCTCGAGTTGTCCTCGCTTGGTCGTCACGAGACCGAGCACCACGAATTTTCCGGGTGGCACGAAGCGCAGCGGCTCGAAGCCGCCGGAGCGCGCGTCGTCGTATTCGAGAAAGAACCCGTCGACCGCGAGCTCGGTGAACAGCGCCTCGGCCACGTGGTCGTAACCGCCCTCCGCCGCCCAGGACGAACGGAAATTGCCGCGGCACATGTGGGTGCAGACCCGCATCTGCGCCGGTTTGCCGGTCAGCGCGGCGTTGAGATTGCGGATGTAGACCTTGTGCTGTTCGTCGGGATTGCCGCCGATGCTTCGCACGTAATCGCGTTGTTTGGGGTCGTTGAGGTAGGCAAGGCTCGTATCATCGAGCTGCAGGTAGGTGCAGCCGCGCTTGCCGAGCTCCGAGATCTCTCGGGCGTACACGGCCGAGAGGTCGTGCCAGAAGTCCTCCATGCGAGGGTAGACACCCTCATCGATCGCGGCACGGCCGCCGCGGTAGTGCATCATGCTCGGGCTCGGAATGGTCAGCTTCGGCACGCCACCGGTAACGACACTCTTCAGGTAGTCGAAGTGATCGCCGAAGATGCAGCCATCGAGCGTGAGCTTGCCTTCCACCTTGAGTCCCGACGGCGTGAAATCCACGTCGCCCTTGTCGCTGTGGAAGTGCACGGTGATGTTCTGCTGCACCTTGCGCACACCACCGATCTGGTAGAGAAAATCCATGTGCCACGACGCGCGGCGCATCTCACCGTCGGTGATGCCCTGAAGGCCTAACTCCTGCTGCATCCTCACGGCGTCGATGATGGCGGCGTCTTCGTACTTGCGCAGATCCCCGGCGCTCAAGTGCCCCGCCTTGTGCTCGGCGCGCGCCCGGATCAGCTCCGGCGGCCGCAGGAGGCTGCCGACATGATCGGCACGGAATGGCGGTTGATCCAGTGGCATTCTCAGATCCTCTGTGTTGCGAGTTGTTGTTCGAGCTCGTGCAGCGTGCGGTAACACGGCAGTACCTGCGCGACACTGGCGTTCGGTTCGCGCTGCTCGGCGATCGCCGCGAAGAACTCACGGTCCTGCAGCTCGATGCCGTTGAGCGAAACATCCACCTTGGACACGTCGATCGGATTGTTCTTGCCGTCGACGAGCTCGTCGTAGCGCGCGATGTAGGTGCCGTGATCGCAGATGTAGCGGAAAAACGTACCGAGCGGCCCGTCGTTGTTGAAGGACAGCGACAGCGTGCAGATGGCGCCGTTCGCCGCCTGCAACTGGATGGACATGTCCATGGCGATACCGAGAGCCGGGTGGATAGGACCTTGCACGGCATTCGCGCGCACGATCTCCGATCGTGTCTGGTAACGGAACAGGTCGACCGTGTGGGCAGCGTGGTGCCACAGCAGGTGATCGGTCCACGAACGCGCCTGGCCCAGCGCATTGATGTTGGTGCGCCGGAAAAAATAGGTCTGCACGTCCATCTGCTGAATCGCCATCTCGCCGGCAACGACGCGCCGATGAATCCACTGATGCGAAGGATTGAAGCGGCGCGTGTGCCCCACCATGCAGACCAGGCCCGAACGGCGGGCCAGCGCGGCCACGGTCTGTGCTTCTTTCCAGCCGTCCGCCAGGGGGATTTCCACCTGCACGTGAATGCCGGCGTTGAGGCATTGCAGGGTTTGCGCGGCGTGCAACTGAGTCGGGGTCGCGAGGATCGCCGCCTCGACGCCAGGCCGCGCCAGCGCCTCGGCAAGATCCGTCGTCGCGTGGGGCACGCCATGCTTGCGCGCCACTTCTTCGGTGGGCGCGCGCTCCCGCCCGACAACCGACACCACGTCGATGCCGCCGATGAGTTTGACGGCGTCGAGATGTTTCTGCCCGAAGGCGCCCACGCCGGCGACGACTATCTTCATCGGCTTACTCATGAGCGCGGCTCCAGGATGAGATGCCCCACCGCCGTGTTCGACGCCGGCACGTGATAGAAGCGATGGACCTGGCGCACCGGTCCTTCGAGCGCGCCGCGCATGATCAGCCACATGACGAGCTCGATGCCTTCGGAGCCGGCCTCGCGCAGGTAACGCTCGCGCGGAATTTTCGCCAGCGCCTCGGGATCGGCGACCAGCCCATCGAGAAATTCGCCGTCGAACTTCTGGTTGATGAGCCCGGCGCGGGGTCCCTGGAGCTGGTGACTCATGCCACCCGTGCCCCAGACCTGCACGTTGACATCCTCATCGAAGCTGTCGATGGCGCGCCGCAATGCCTTGCCGAGTTGATAGCAGCGATTGCCCGAGGGCGGCGGGTACTGCACGACGTTCACGGCAAACGGAATCACGCGGCACGGCCAGGCTGTCGGCTGACCGAACATCAGCGACAGCGGCACGGTGAGCCCGTGGTCGACGTCCATCTTGTTGACGATGGTGAGGTCGAAGTCGGACTCGATGACGCTCGCGCAGATGTGCGCGGCGAGCTCGGGCGCGCCCTGCACCACGGGCACGGGTCGCGCGCCCCAGCCCTCATCCGCGGGCGTAAACGTGGACGCGCAGCCGATCGCGAAGGTCGGGATGAAGTCGAGGCTGAACGTGGTGGCGTGATCGTTGTAGACCAGGAACACGACATCCGGCGTGTTGGCGGCCATCCACTGCCTCGAGAACTCGAACCCCGCAAAGAGCGGCGCCCAGTACGGCTCCGCGGTCTTGCCGAGATCCATCGCGGCGCCGATGGCGGGCACGTGCGAGCAGGCGATGCCGGCGCTGATCCTGGCCACTATCTGCTTTCCTTCTTTGTGCCTGGCTCATACGCGCGGCCGCCCGCGAGCATCATGCCTGCATAGTCTTCCTGGCTCATGCCGGTCATGAGCGCCGCGGCGTGCTGGAAGCTCTTGCCGTCGGTGGCGAAGATCTTCGCGAGGAAGTAGATGTTGCCGCCGAGCGCAATCAACGCGTTGTAGTCGCGCGCGAGCACGCCCTGCTTCTGCTCTTCAGTCATGGGCCATTCGTCAAGATAGGCGCGCTCGTTCGCCTTGAAGCGCTCACGATTCGCGGACTTCATCAACGACATGCAGAACATGTTGAGGTGATAACCAAGGCGTGACTGCTCCGCGTCGAAGACCGTCGTGCCGGGAATGTCCTGATAGGATTTTCGCAAGATCATCGCTCCCAATAGAGGCGCATGGGATTGTCGACGAGCAATCGCCGCTGCAGCGCGGGCGTTGGCGCGATGCGCGGCAGAAGGTCCACGAGGTCGCCATCGTCGGGCATGTGCGACTTCATGTTCGGATGCGGCCAGTCCGTACCCCACAGCACGCGGTCGGGATACGTTTCAACGATGCGGCGTGCGAACGGCACGAAGTCGTCGTAACCGGGCGGACCGCTCACCGACAACCTTTCCGCGCCGCTCACCTTCGACCACACATTGTCTTGCTCGCGCATGAAACGCACCAACCGCTCGAATTCGGGTCCCTCGACAGGCTGCCGCACATCGGGCCGGCCCATGTGATCGATGACGACCATCGTTGGAAGCGACGCCAGAAACGGGGCGAGGTCAGGGAGGTCTTGAGCCTCGAAATACACCACCACGTGCCAGCCGAGTGGCGCGATGCGGCGCGCGATCTCGAGCAACACCCCGGGCGGCGTGACATCGACGAGACGTTTGACGAAATTGAAGCGCACGCCTCGCACCCCCGCCTCATGCAGTGCGCCCAACTCGACCTCGGTAGTCGCCTGGGTGACGGTCGCCACGCCGCGCGCACGATCTCCTGAATTGCGCAACGCGTCGGTCAGCGCGCGATTATCGGCGCCGTGACAGGTCCCCTGCACGATGACATTGCGTTCGAAGCCGAGGAAGTCGCGCAGCGCCCAGAGCATCTCCTTCGGCGCATCGGTGGGCGTGTACTTGCGCTCGCGCGCATACGGGAACACCTCGCCGGGACCGAATACATGGCAGTGCGCATCCACCGCGCCCGGCGGCGCACGGAAAGCAGGCTTGCGCGGCGCGGCGTGGAAGCCGAGCCAGCCCTCATCGGCGCGAAAGCGGCTTTGACCGCTCATGGCAGGCCCCTCGCCTTCAGTTGCGCATCGAGCCGTGGATACACACGCCGCACGTTGAGCTCGAAGATCTGTCGCTTGCGATCCGCGGACAGATCGAGCGCGTCGATGTAGCGCTTGGTGTCGTCGAAGAACTGCCCGGTTTCCGGATCCACGCCGCGTACGGCACCGAGCATCTCCGAGCCGAAGAGGATGTTGTCGATGTCGATCACCTTGACCAGCAGGTCGATGCCGGGCTGGTGATACACGCAGGTGTCGAAGAACACGTTGCGCATCACGTGTCCGTCGAGAGCGGGCCGCTTGAGCATGTCGGCGAGCCCGCGGTAGCGCCCCCAGTGATACGGCACCGCGCCGCCGCCATGCGGGATCACGAAGCGCAGCGTCGGGAAGTCGCGGAAGAGATCGCCCTGGATGAACTGCATGAAGGCCGTGGTGTCGGCGTTGAGGTAATGCGCGCCGGTCGCGTGGAAGTTGGGGTTGCACGACGCGGACACGTGAATCATCGCCGGCACGTCGAGCTCCATCATCGCCTCGTAGAGCGGATACCAGTAAGGATCGATGAGCGGCGGAGAATTCCACTGACCTCCCGAGGGGTCCGGATTGAGGTTGCATCCGACGAACTCGAGGTCACGGACGCAGCGTTTGAGCTCCTTGATCGAATGCGCGATCGGCACACCAGGGGATTGCGGCAGCTGGCAGACGCCGGCGAAGTTCGTGGGATACAGATCCACGACGCGTTTGACGAGATCGTTGCAGGCGCGCGTCCAGGCCATCGACACCGGTTCATCGCCAATGTGATGTCCCATGGCGGAAGCGCGCGGGCTGAACAGCGTGAGATCGGCGCCGCGCTCGCGCTGCAGCCGCAGCTGATTGGTCTCGATGCTCTCGCGGATCTCATCGTCGCTGATCCGCTGTGGCACGGCCGCGGGCAGCGTCGAATCCTTGATGCGCACGAGTTGCGCCTCGCGGAACTTCTGGTGCCGCTCCGGCGCCGTGGTGTAGTGCCCGTGACAGTCGATGATCATGACGTGGCCCGGGCCGTCAGCAGCGTGTCGAGCATCGTGGGAAGTTCTTGAGTCGCGGCGCCGGAATGATTTGCGGCCCACTCCTCCCACGCCGCGCAGGCCTCGCTCATGTGCGGCGCAAAGCCGGCCTCGGTGACGGTACGCGCGGCTTCGCGCATTTCCTCGGCACGGCGCCGGCCGTGGACCAGGGCGCGCGAGATCATGTAGCGGCCATGGGTTTGCCAGTTGTCCACCGGAAACAATGGCTGCAGGGACTCGAGCACCGCGTGCTCGACCCCGTAGGCGCGCGCCGTGAGCAGCGATTCGAGCAGCAGTGCCTCGACGCCCTTGACGATCACGCTGCGGCACATCTTGGCCGCAGAAGCCGCGCCTAACTTATCGGAGAACAGCTGCGCGCCCGTGAACCCCAGCTGCTCCGCGATCGGCAGGAACGCAGCGGCGTGCTCACCGCCGAGCAGCATGGGCGATGCGGCACGGCGCGGCGCGATCGGCGACATGATGGCGGCCTCGACGAAGCGTCCACCAGCGGAGTCGATGACGCTGGCCGCCTTGCGCTTTGCGGCCGGCGAGGTGGAATTCAGGTCGAAGAAATAGGCCTGGGGTTTCAGGTGCGGTGCCACCGCCTGTGCCGCCGTACCGGTCTGCGCTGCCGTGACCGCGCTGATGACGATGTCGGCGATGGCAACCGCGCTCGTCGCGTCGGCCGCCGCCTGCACGCCGAGCCGCGGTGCGGCGAGGCTCGGCGTGCTCGCGGCATTTGCAAACTTGAGGTCCCACGCCGTCAGGCGTGCCACGCGCGATCGCAGGTCCTCACTCAGCGCCTGACCGACCTCGCCGAACCCGAGCAGACAGATTTCAAGCCCGGTCATGCGCGACTCCAGACGGCGCCCGGCACGAATACCTCGCCACGCATGAGCTTGCGTGCCGTCCGCAGCAGCACCGCACGGCGCACGGCGATGTTCTCCGCGACTTCGACTTCCACCTCCACCGTGAAGAATCCGCCCGGATGCTCGACCTCGATCCGGCGCAGCCCTTCCGGCCGCCGCGCGACGCTGGCAGCCACCGATCCTGGGATTACGCAGGCGGTCGCCACGCTCACCGCGCCCAGCACGCCGATGGCTTCATGCACGCGATGTGGAATGAAGGTGGCCGTGGCGATCGAGCCGCCGTGGCGCGGCGCGCTGACCAGGCACACCTTGGGCACGGTCTTACGTGCCACATCGCCAAGCTTCATGCGTGGGCCCATCGCCAGGCGGATGCCTTCGACTTTCGCGGCCAGCGCCGCATTGGCTTCGAGCTCTGCCGGCTTTTCCGCGCCGGTGACCCCGAGGTCCATCGCGCGCACGATGATGACGGGCATGCCGTTGTCGATGCAGGTGAGCTCGATGCCCTCGTGCATATCGCTCACGGCTCCCGTCGGCAGCAACGCCCCGCAACTCGATCCGGCCACGTCGAGAAATTCGAGCGCGATGGGCGAGGCTGTGCCGGGCACGCCGTCGATGCGCGCGTCGCCCTCATATTCCACGGCGCCATTCGGCGTTCGCACGTGCGCGACCGCCATGCTGCCGGTATTCACCATGTGGATGCGCACGGCCGTCGAAGCGCCCGCCACTGGCACGAGCCCGTTTTCGATGGCCCATGGCCCGACACCGGCGAGCAGGTTGCCGCAGTTCTGGCTGTCGCTGACCTCCGCGCGCTCGACCACGACCTGGAGGAATAGATAGTCGACCTGCGCCGCTGCATGCGTGGAACGCGACACCAGCGCGACCTTGCTGGTCAGCGGATGGGCACCGCCCAGGCCGTCGATCTGGCGGGTGTCGGGTGAGCCCATGGCGGCGAGCAGCACGCGGTCGCGCAGCTCACGGTCAGGCGGCAGATCTGCGGCATGAAAGTAGAGTCCCTTCGACGTTCCGCCGCGCATGAGCGTGCATGGGATCCCGGTGAGCAATGGATCAGTCCTTCGCGTCCCGGTAAGTGAGTCCCTTCGCTGCCAGCGCTGTGCGCATGTCGTAAATGTCGAGGCCCAGCTCACCGGCGGCGAGTCGCGCGCGCATCGCTGCTTCCTTCTGCTCGCGCGCGCGCGACTTGGCGAGCACTTCAGGCGCCTGCGCGCGGGCCACCACGCAGACCCCGTCGTCGTCGGCGACGATGAGGTCCCCCGGGTGCACGATCGCGCCGGCACACACCAGCGGCACATTGACGCTGCCAAGCGTGGCCTTGACCGTTCCCTGCGCGCAGATGAATCGCGACCACACGGGGAAACACATCTGCGTCAACGCACGCACGTCGCGCACGCCGGCATCGATGATGAGGCCGAGAACGCCGCGGGCCTTGAGCGAGGTGGCGAGCAACTCACCGAAGTAGCCACAGTCGCAGGTGGACGTCGGTGCCACCACGAGAATGTCGCCCGCCTGGCATTGCTCGGCGGCGACATGAAGCATCCAGTTGTCGCCGGGCGGCACGCTCACGGTGACCGCCGTCCCGGCGATGTGGGCGCCGGCGTAAATCGGGCGCAGGCAGGGCGCGAGAAGCCCGGTGCGTCCCTGCGCTTCGTGGACGGTGGCGACACCGAATTCGGCGTAAGCCTCGACCACGCGCTGCTCGACGCGCTCCACGTTGCGTACGACGACTGACATCCGTTTCCCCCCGGCTCACGCCGACCGCGCCCATTGTCCGCCCGCAACACACTGCGCAGCCAATCAGAATTCGGCCCTCGCCATAAGGAAAGGCTATAGCTATCCGCCGGGTTGTCTAGAATGCGGTCATGCGCGCCAACTTGAGGCATCTGCACACCTTTCGCGAAGTTGCCCGGCTCGGCAGCGTGAGCGCCGCGGCGCGGTCGGTGCACATCTCGCAGCCGGCGGTGACCCAGGCCATTGCCGGGCTGGAACGGTTCTTCGGCTCGCCATTGCTGCTGCGCCATAGCACCGGTGTGTCGCTGACGGGCGCCGGGCAGATCTGCCTGGCGCGGATCGAACGGTCGATGACGCAGCTGCGCGAGGCGGTCAACGAAGTGACGCGCGGCGCGGATGGCGAGTGTGCGGACGTGGAGCGGCTGGTGCGCTCGAGCCAGCTCGATGCGCTCGGTGCCGTAGTCGAGCACGGCAACTTCAGCATTGCGGCGCGCGCACGCCAGCTGTCGCAACCGAGTATTCACCGCGCGGCGCGCCAACTCGAGCGGCTGCTCGGCGCGCCGCTGTTCGAGAAGACCAGCTTCGGCATCACCCCGACGCGCGAGGCGGAAAAACTGTCGCGGCGCGCCCGCCTCGCCTTCGCCGAGATCGAGCAGGCGCGCGCCGAAGTCCATGCGCTGAGCGGCGGGGAGTCCGGCCGGACGGTCATCGGCGCGCTGCCACTGGCGCGCAGCTATCTACTGCCGGCGGCCCTGCTCGAGTTCACGCAGGAACATCCGTTGCATGGCGTCGCGATCATCGAAGGCACCTACGAGCACCTGCTCGCGGGCCTGCGCTCGGGTGAATCCGACATGCTCATCGGCGCGTTGCGCGATCCGCTACCTGCCAACGACGTATTGCAGGAGCATCTGTTCGACGATCCGCTCGCCATCGTCGTGCGTGCCGAGCATCCGCTCGCGCGGCGCCGGCGCGTGACCGCTGCAGCGCTCGGCAAATTCCAGTGGATCGCCCCGCGCGTGGGCTCACCGCTGCGCGTGCACTTCAATGCCTTGCTCGCCTCGACCGGCCTGCCTATGCCGAGCCCGCCGCTCGAATGCAATTCACTGGCGGCGGCGCGCGCCTTCCTGCTCGAGAGCGACCGGGTCATGTTGCTGTCGGCGCACCAGATTCATTACGAGATGCAGGCCGGGTTGCTGGTCGCGCTGCCGCATCCCGCCGGCGATGTGGTGCGTCCCATCGGGCTGACGCTGCGCCTCGACTGGCGCCCCACCAGTACGCAGCAGCGGCTGCTGGAAATCCTGCGCCGCAGCGCGCGCGCCGCCGCGAAAAGAAAATGGGGTCAGACCCCATTTGCTGGCAAAAGGGGCCAGAGCTCGGGGTTATCGCAGAAGCCGTGCTGATTCCGGCGAACGCGCAACGCTCGTGACTGGCGCGCCTTTCGCCTGGAATTGGCCCGCGTCCCCATTGCGCGCGAAGCGCAGCACCGCGGCAAGCAGCCGCTCGCCGAACCATCGCGGAAAGTTCAGCGCGATCTCCACCTCGAAACTGCGGTGCACGTCATGCAGGCACCACTCCACGAAATGCTCGCAGTTGTTGCTGAGGAGGCGGTAGCGCTTCTCTCCGATCCGCGAACGCGCGCGGCGGATGACTTCTTCCGAGTCGAAGCATGTGCCGGCATGCGCAACAACGAACACCGGGCGGCCTTGCGCGAAGTCACCGAGAGACACTTCTTCCACGGGCTTGCGGATGAACTCGTACATCAACGCGCCGTATTGCACGACATTGCCGTCGCCGACGTAGATGCCGTGATGGGTGTAACCGAGCCAGGGAGTGACCAGATGCGCGCCGAGCGGGGGAGTTTCACCCAAATCCAGCGCGTGGACGATGCGCTCGGGGCCGCAATATTTTTCGTAGATCATTGGCGCCTAATACAACTGAATTGCCGTTTGCGAACTGTCGGCGCGCAATATTTGGCGTGCCGATTTGCGGCGGATCACAACCGCAGAACTGGCTGACAAAACCGGACGCCTCCGGCTCGCGTGTCGGACAATCCGAGGCGCACGGTGATTTCGCGGTTTTGAGCGCTCGGAACGACTCACGGTAGAGGCCGCCGCGGGCGGCCTCGCGTTATGTGGCTGACTACCTGACAACCAGCCAGGTCAGTACGCCGACGAGCACGACACCGATACCGAAGCGCAGCCGGGTCGCGAACTTGACGCTGGCGAGCGGATCGTACGAGCCCGCCCGCTTGCCGTGAACCATGGCGGCAATCAGGTTCTCTTTCTTATAAAACACGTAATAGAGCACCGCGACCACGTGCAGGCCGATCAACCACAGCAAAATGTCGAACAGGTCCTCGTGCCATGAGGCTGCCGCCCTGCCCAATTCGAAGCTCACGTGCGCCGATAGTGGCCCCGACTCGATGCCATCCACGTCCACCGCGAACAGCCCGAGCACCACCTGTGCGAGCAGCAGCACCAGCAAAACGACCACGGATAGTGCGCCCAGCGGATTGTGGCCGGGCATCGCGACCCAACTACCCCTGAGGTAGCTCGCGATCGTGCGCGGTCCGCGCACGAACTGGCTGAACCGCGCCGTCGAGCTGCCGAAGAAACCCCAGTAGATCCGGAAGGTCACGAGCGCGAGCATCGAGTAGCCGGCGTAGCGGTGCCAGTCCATTCGCCCGGTCTCGGCAGTCCACCATGAGGTGCCGATGGCCAGCACCATGAGCCAGTGAATCAGGCGAACCGGCACATCCCAGACGCGAACCCGCGGCGGGGATGGCGTCGCATCGTCGGCCATCGCCTATTCTTCTGGCGAGCGGAACGTGTCGTGGCAGTTCTTGCAGGCTCCGCCGAGTTCCTTGAATGCCGCCTTCACGGCATCGACGTTTTTCGCTTTGGCAGCGGCTAACAACTTCGGCGCGCGCTCTTCGAACATCTTCTGCGCGGCGAGGAAATCTTCGGGCTTGGTCCAGATCACCGGCAGCGCGCGAGTCTTGCCCGCCTCAGGGCCGGTGCCCTTGGGAAACCACCTTCCCTGGTCGATCGACGCTTCGTGCACGACTTCGGCGGCTTTCTGCAGCGCTGCGAAATCCGGAGTGCCGGCAGTAGTCTGGTCGCGGACCGCCTTGAAAGCTTTGCCCAATTCCTCGTAATGCTCGTGACGCACTTTTTGCGCTTCCACAGGGGTGGCTGCCTGCACGGCAGCGATGACCGACGCGGCCAGAACCGCGGCACCTGCGATACGGAACCCAACTCGGAGGAACAATGGACGGGGCATAACGCTCATACCTCATTGAAGGACGCAGGCGACCTTATAAACGATTCTCGTGAATGATTCCGGCCAGCCTGCCTGCCTCAGCCGGACCTTCGACTTTGGTCCTACAAATGGACCGTGACTGACCTTGGGAAAACCCGCAAAATGCGCGCGTTTTCAAAATCGTGTGAGGGGCGCCGCCGGTGATTTCTTCGAAGTTCAGCGCGCTGTCTGGCCTCGCACTGGCGGGGACCGCAGTTCTGTTATCGCTTGGTTCGCCTGCCGCCAGCGCCGCCGACCCGGTCACCGAATACCACGCCGCCATCGCGCCCATTCTCGAGAAGCATTGTTACGAGTGCCACGGTGACGGTTACGACAAGGGCAAAGTGGCCTTCGATGCTCTGGATACCGACGAAAAACTCCTGCAACCCGACCTCTGGCTCAAAGTCCTGAACAACACCCGCGCCGGGCTCATGCCGGCCGAGCAAAAGCCCAGGCTGTCGGCCGCCGAGCAACAGAAGCTCGAACGCTGGATCAAGTACGGCGTGTTCAAGATCGATCCGCGCAACCCGGATCCGGGCCGCGTGACCGTGCGCCGTCTCAATCGCGTCGAATATCGCAACACGGTGCGCGACCTGCTCGGCGTCGACTACAACACCGACCACGAATTTCCCCCAGACGACACCGGCTTCGGCTTCGACAACATCGGTGATGCGCTCACGATGTCGCCGATGCTCATGGAGAAGTATGTCGCGGCGGCGCAGACCATCGTCGCCGAAGCCGTCCCGATCGCGCCGCGCGAGCCAATCGAGCAGATCGTGGAAGGCAAGGCCTTCGAAGGCACCAACGCGCGCATCAAGTGGAGCCAGCGCCAATTGCTGTTCAGCGAGCCGGCCAACGTCGCGGCCTCTTTCAAGACGAGCCTGCCGGGCACGTATCGCGTGAAGTTCAACATGGAAGTGAACGGCAGCTACTACCCCGATCCGGGCAAGGCCCGCGTCATCTTCAAGATCGACGGCAAGGAATATCTCAACCAGGAATTCGCGTACCACGATGAGAAGGACTACGTCTTCGAGTCCACGCACAAGTGGCAGCCCTCCGAGCACCAGCTGAGCATCGAGCTGCAGCCAACGGTGCCGGGTGAGAAGAAGGAAACGATCATCGATCTGTTCGTGCAGAACGTGACGATCGAAGGGCCGCTCGAGAAGAACCAGTGGGTGAAAACGGAAAACTACGACCGCTATTTTCCACGCCCCGTTCCCGACGGCGCCAAGCAGCGCCGCGCCTACGCGAACGAGCTGCTCACCGCGTTCGCGCAGAAAGCCTATCGGCGGCCGTTGAGCGCAGATGAGGACACGGGCGCCCGCCTCGCCGCGCTCGCCGAAACTTTTTATCGCGAGTCCGGCAAGACATTCGAACAAGGTGTGGCGCACGCCATGGCGGCGGTGTTGTCCTCGCCGCGCTTCCTGTTCCGCCTGGAGGCGCCCGTCGCCCATCCGGTGAACACCCCAATCGCCGACGTCGATGAATACTCGCTCGCATCCCGGCTCTCGTACTTCCTGTGGTCGACGATGCCCGACGAACAACTGTTGACCCTGGCCGCGCGCGGCGAGCTGCGCAAGAACCTCCCGGCGCAGGTAAGACGCATGCTGGCGGAGCCGCGCGCCGACAGTCTCGCGAAGAATTTCACCGGCCAGTGGCTGCAGGCGCGCGACGTGGAAGGCATCGCCAGCAATCCGCGCGAGATCATCATTCGTGACGCCGGCGAAGAGGAGTCGATCCGCGGCTTGCGCACGGCCTGGCGCGCCGGCGACGAAGCCACCGCCAAGAAGCTGGCGGCATACATCGACAAGATCGTGGACTCCAAACCCGAGTTCGACGAAGACATGCGCGCGGCCATGCGCCAGGAGACGGAAAGCTTCTTCGGCTACATGGTCCGCGAAGACCGCCCCGTCACCGATCTCATCGACAGCAACTACACCTTCATCAACGACAAGCTGGCGCTGCTCTATGGCATGCCGGCGGTCGAAGGCTCGGAAATGCGGCGCGTCGACCTGCCAGCGGGCAGTCCTCGCGGTGGGGTGCTCACACAGGGCAGCGCGTTGTTCGTCACTTCCAATCCAGATCGCACTTCACCCGTGAAGCGCGGTCTGTTCGTGCTCGCGAATTTCCTCGGGACGCCACCGCCGCCACCCCCGGCGAATGTGCCGGCGCTCGAGGCCAGCGAGGCGGACTTCAAAGGTCACGATCCCTCGCTGCGCGACGTGCTCAAACTGCATCGCGAGAACCCCGCCTGTGCGTCCTGCCACAATCGCATGGACCCGATCGGCCTCGCTTTCGAGAACTTCAACGCGCTCGGCATGTGGCGCGACTCAGAGCGTAAACAGGCCATCCAGGCGCAGGGCAACCTCATCACCGGGGAAACCTTCACCAGTGTGACCGAGCTCAAGAAGATCCTCGCCACAGGGCATCGACAGGAGTTCTATGGCACCCTGTCGCGAAAGCTGCTGACATACGCATCGGGGCGCGGGACGGAGTATTACGACGTGGAAACCATCGACGGGATCGTGAACCGGCTCAATGCCAACGACGGACGATTTTCCGCATTGTTGATGGGCGTCATCGAGTCGGCGCCTTTCCAGAAGATGCGAGTTGAGGCAACTGCTACGGTGAGCAATTGACATGAGCAACGATACGTCTGACAAACTCGCGGCCGAACGTCACGCCAGTCTGTCCCGCCGCCAGCTGCTGCGCGGAATGGGCGCGGCCATCGCCCTGCCAGGACTGGCGTCGCTGTATTCGCCCAGCGCGTTCGCCGCCAGCAGGAAGCTCGCGCCGACGCGCATGGCTTTCGTCTACGTACCGAACGGCGCCATTCCATCGGCCTTCTGGCCCGCGGGCGAGGCCGGCGGCACCTTCGATCTCTCCCCTACACTCGCGCCGCTCGCCAAAGTGCACCAACAACTTCAGGTGATTGGTGGTCTTTCCGATCTGAGCGCCAATGCCGGGCCCGATGGCGCCGGCGATCACGCCCGTGCCAGCGCCACGTTTCTCACCGGTGTGCGCATCAAGAAAACGGCGGGTTCCGATATCCGCGCCGGCGTGTCCATCGACCAGGTGGTGGCCAACCAGATCGGCCACCTCACACGCTTCTCGTCGCTCGAGCTCACCTGCGACGCGGTGCGCAAGTCCGGCGATTGCGACTCAGGATATGCCTGCGCGTACGAATACAACCTCGCCTGGCGGTCTCACAACCAGCCCCTGTCGCCCGAGCACAACCCACGTTTCGTATTCGAAAGATTATTTGGCGCCGGTGGCCCGCGCGAACGCGTCGCAAACCTCAAGCGGCGGCAGGCCGAGCAGCATTCGATCCTCGACTTCGTGCTCGACGACGCGCGTGCCATGAATGGCAAACTCGACGGACGCGACAAGCAAAAGCTCGACCAATACCTGACCAGCGTGCGCGAGATCGAGCGCCGTATCGAGAATTCATCGCGGCTGGCGGTGAAAAACCCCGAGATCGACGCGCCCACCGGCATCCCGGACAGTTACGAGGAACACGTGGCGCTCATGTTCGACATGCTGGCGCTAGCCTTCCAGACCGACTCGACACGCGTCGCCACCATGCTGATTTCCCGTGAAGGCAGCAATCGCAGTTTCGCGGAGATCGGCATTGTCTCCGGGCACCACGATCTCACGCATCACAAGAACAGCCCCGAGATCATCGAGAAGGTGAAGCAGATCGACCGCTGGTACATGCAGCGCTTTGCCGGCTTCCTCGAAAAACTGCAGAGCACCGAAGATGTCGATGGGCAGTCGCTGCTGCATCACTCCATGATTCTCTACGGCTCGGGCAACGCCGATGGCAATCGCCACACGCACGAAAATCTGCCCATCCTGCTGGCCGGTGCGGGCGGCGGCGCGTTCAAGCCGGGGCGCTTCGTGAAGACACCCGACGCCCCGATCACCAACCTGTTTCTCACCATGGCCGATGGCATGGGCGCGAAGGGCATCGAGTCGCACGGCGATTCCACCGGCAGATTGACCGTCTAGGCCTGCTTCTTCAATTCCTGGGCAGCATCGGCCAGCCGCAGCACGAATCGCGCTCCCGTCCCTGGACCATCGCTGAAAGCGATGAGCTCGCCATCGAGCTCTTTGGCAAGGATCGCGCTGGTGTGGAGGCCAAACCCGTGGCCATCCTTCTTGGTGGTAAACCCGAACTCGAACAGGCGGCCCAGCACGTCGGCGGAAATTCCCATGCCGGAATCCTGTATTTCGATGGCGATGGTTTTCTCATCGTGCCGGCGCACGCGTAGCGTCAGCTGGCGGCGCACGTGCGCGTGGTCTTTCAGCGCATGGCGCGCGTTGCTCAGCAGGTTGCCGAGAATCTGGATCAGCTTGTGCCGGTCGATGGTCAGTGCTGCCAGCGGCTCGTATTCGCGCCGCACGATGAGGTCGGTCATGTCCGTGAAATGGATTGCCACGGCATTGTCGAGCAGCTCGGCAAGCTCGACGGCTTCGGTGACGCCGCCACGGCGCGCGTAGGTCTGCTGCGCGGCGACGATATTGCGGATGTGCCCGACGTGCGCGGCGATCGCCGCTGCTTCGGTCTGCAGGCGCTGGTTCTCGGCGGTGAGGTTCTCACCGAGCTGCGTCAGATACGCCGGCATCTGCTTGCCACGCTCGTCGTTCTCGAGGAACGTGCCGAGCTTTCCACCCGGTTCGGCCAGCAGCGTCGCGATGCGCTGCACGTTGCCGACGCGCGAATCGCGCAGCTGCGATTGCATGAGCGAGGCGGACACGCCGAGACTGTTGAGCACGTTGCCGACGCTGTGCAGCACGCCAGTGGCCACTTCCGCCATACCGGAATCGCGCGAGGCGTCACGCAGCTGCGATTGCAAATCGCGCTTGCGCTCTTCCTGCAGGACCTGATGGGTCACGTCCCAGGACACGCCGAGGATCCGTTCCGGCGTGCCGGCCGCGTCGCAGAAGATGCGCGCGTGTGCCTCGAGGTGCACCGCATTGCCGAGCGGCGTCACCACGCGAAAACGGAAGGCGCAGTTTTGCTTGTTTTCCGCCACGGCGCGCGTGATCGCGTCGAACATGATGGACCGGTCTTCCGGATGCGTCATCGCCATGACGGCATTCGGCTGCGACCGGTTGTCGACGCCCGCCGCGCGCAGCGACTCGATCTCGTTCTCGGTCCACAGCGTCGTGCGGCTCTTGAGATCGAGCTCCCACGAGGAAATGCCGGCGGCACGAGTTGCCAGTCCTAGCAGGTTCTTGCCGTGTTGTAACGCGGCGTTGACGCTCTCGAGCCGCAACGCATCCTGGCGCGTCTGCGACACCAGGTGTGCGTCGTAGACCGCGGTGATCAACGTGAGTGCGAGGATTCCGAGCGTCACGAGACCGATGGTGCCCGCGAGCCAGTCGTTGTCGAACGAGGCGCCACCCAGGCAATACGAGCCGACGGCGAGCTTCGAGGCGGCCATCCCCGTGTAGTGCATGCCACTGATGGCGAGGCCCATGATCACTGCCGCGCCGGCGCGCGCGAGCCCGATGTAGCGCGACTGGCCGCTGCGCAGCTTGAAAGCCAGCCACAACGCGGCGAACGAGGCGCCGACCGCGATACCGATCGACGCGAGCACCAGAAGCGGCTGGTAAGTGATGATCGGCACGATCTGGATCGCCGACATGCCGGAGTAGTGCATCGCGCAGATACCGGCGCCCATGACGACGGAGCCGGATGCGAGACGTGCCAGACTCAATTGCGGGCGGCTCGCGATCGCCAGCGCGAATCCCGACGTGACCATCGCGATCACCAGCGAGAGCAGCGTCTTGAAGATTCCGTAGCGCAGCGGAATGCCGACCGAAAATGCCAGCATGCCGATGAAGTGCATCGACCAGATGCCCATGCCCATCGCGGCCGCGCCGCCGATCAGCCACCAGCGTCCGGACGAGGGGCCGGCATCGGCGACCCGCGCGGCGAGTTTGAGGGCCGTGTAGGCCACGACCATCGCCACGAGGATGGACAGGCCGACGAGCCAGGAGTTATAGGTTGCTTCCATGGGGGTCAGGAAAGCCGAATTGCCAAGGGCTTAACAGTACCCGCTCGGGGAAACCGCTAGTGTTAAGCGGATAGCATTTCTTGGTCCCCAGCCGCGGAAATCCGTTGTACATAACGGGAGAAGGCTTCCGATGAAAGACCCCGCTCCGGACAACAACACCCGGATCCTGATCATCGACGACAACCCGTCGATTCATCAGGATTTCGCGAAGATTCTCGCGCAGGAACCGAGCGTGTCCTCAGGCATGACGCAGGTCGAACGCATCCTTTTCGGGGAAGATGCGCCGCCGGTCGTCCAGCCCTCGTTCGAGCTGCAGTTCGCGCAGCAGGGCACACACGGCGTGGCACTCGCCCAGCAGGCGCTCGCGAAAGGCCAGCCGTTCGCCCTCGCCTTCATCGACATGCGCATGCCCCCGGGCTGGGACGGCCTCGAAACCATCCAGCATCTGTGGGCCGCGGACCCCGACGTCCAGGTCGTCATCTGTTCGGCGCATTCGGACTACGACTGGGCCGACTTCACCGAGCGCCTCGGCCACTCCGACAAACTACTGGTGCTGAAGAAACCGTTCGAGCCCATCGAGGTACTGCAGTGCGCCAGCGCGCTGACTCGCAAGTGGCAGTCCGAGCAGACCCTGCGGAGCCAGATCAACTCGCTCGAGCACATGGTGGCGGTGCGCACCATGGGATTGGAAGCGGCCAACGATCAGCTGCGTCACCTCGCCACACACGATGCGTTGACCGGGTTGCCCAATCGCGTGCTGCTGGATGACCGCCTCGAGCAGACCGTCGTTCATGCGGAGCGCGATGACCAGCGATTCGCGGTCATGGTGCTCGACCTCGATCGCTTCAAATTCATCAACGATTCGCTCGGCCATCGCGCCGGTGACGAGCTGCTCAACCAGGTGGCCCGGCGCCTGCAAAGCGTGGTCAGCAAATTCGACACCGTCGCCCGCGTCGGCGGCGACGAATTCGTGCTGGTCCTCGGCTCCGCCACGGACCGGCCGGCCGCCGAGGGCGTCGCCCAACGCGTGTTCGATGCGTTGAAATTGCCGGTAAGGATCTCCGGCGTCGACCTGCACGTCTCCACGAGCATCGGCATCGCCTTCTTTCCGGCCGATGGAACGTCGTCGGATAATCTCGTCGCCCATGCCGATGCCGCCATGTACTGCGCCAAGCAGCGCGGCCGCAACAACCTGCAGTTCTTCGAGCCCGGCATGGATACGGCCACGCGCGACCGCGTGAAACTGGAGAGCGATCTGCACATGGCGCTCGCGAAGGGCCAGTTCGAGTTGCACTATCAACCGAAGGTGGATACCGCCACCGACGATTTTCACAGCGCCGAAGCGCTCATCCGCTGGCAGCATCCCGAGCACGGCACGATCATGCCGGAGGACTTCATTCCGCTCGCCGAGGAAAGCGGCCTCATCAATGCCATCGGCGAGTGGGTACTTCGCGAAGCCTGCCGGCAGTGCAAGGCGTGGCAGCGCGAAGGACTGCCGCCGCTGCGCGTGGCGGTAAACGTGTCGGCATCGCAGTTCCGCCAGGGCAGCCTGCTCGACGTCATCCATTCGGCGGTGAACGATGCGGGACTCGACCCGCGGTTCCTCGAGCTCGAGTTGACCGAGAGCGCCGTCATGACCAATCCGGAAGAATCCGCGAGCATCCTCGAAAAGTTGAGCAACATCGGTGTGCTGGTGTCGGTGGACGACTTCGGCACCGGCTATTCGAGCATGAGTTACCTGCGCAGATTCCCGATCGACAAGCTGAAGATAGACCGCGGTTTCGTCAAAGACCTCATCACGCGCGCCGACGATGCGTCGATCGTCCAGGCCATCATTTCGCTCGCGCACAGCCTGAGACTCAAAGTGGTCGCTGAAGGTGTGGAAACGCCCGAGCAGCTCGATTCACTGCGATCCATGGGCTGCGATCAATACCAGGGTTTTCACTTCAGCCCGCCGCTCTCGGCCCGGGACTTTGGCGCCCTCATCCGGCGCCTGCGCCACGGCAGCGAAGCCGACGTTGACGAATCGCGCGCCGCCAACGGCCTCTAGCTGACCACCGGGCTATTTCCGGCGCACGCCGAATCCGGGAAGGTGCGTCGACATGGGCAGTTCTTCCGGCACGCGCTTCGCCTCGTTCTCGGCGAGCTCGTATTCCACATATACGGCCAACGCCGAAATTCTTTCGCTGAGCCGCGCGGCGAGCGCGAGGCGCTCGCGAACTGTCCGGCCGACACGCTCCTGTGAAATGAGCTCGATGGCGCCCGCGATAGCATCGATTTCCGGAAAGCCGAACACCTCGGCGCCGCTCGCTATCTTGTGGGCCAGGCGTTCGATGTGGGCGACTGCCGCCTGCTCTATGGCCAACGGTTCATCGGGCAGGCAGGAGCGGATCTGCGTCACTTCCGCTCGCGTGCGCGTGAGAAATCGCTGCGCCAACGCGCGCTGCGACATCTGAGTCGTACTGGTATCACCTGAGTGGGACACGAACCCTCCGTGGCCAGCGCAGTGTTGCACGGCTCGACGGCCAATGTCGGCCTGGGCAGCTCATGCTCGCGCTTTGTCGTTGCAATCTGTCGGGTACGTCTCACTGTCCCGGCCGCTTCCTTAACAGGTCACGGGACTCCGGCAGGACATCGCCTATCTAGTGAAACCGCTTTCACGAATCGCGTCGCAGCGAAGGTCGGTGACACCGGTGCCAGCGCTCCTCCGCCCTAACAACTATTGCGGACCGCGTTTGCCCGACCCAGGTCGCCTTTTGAAAGAACTACATTCGCGCGGCGCCGCTCCGAAACCCGTGGCGATTGCGCCACGATCCTTGGAACCGGCGAAATAGCCCCTATGATCCCGCCACGAATTTACGGGCTGGGTAATGGTGTCCAAGAACTCCGACGAGACGACAATCCAGAACGACATCGCCGCCGTTCAGCAGATTCCCTCCGTTCCGACCATCCTCGACGTCGTGTGCCGCATCACGGGCATGGGCTTCGCAGCGATCGTTCGCGTGACCGAGGATCGCTGGATCGCCTGCAGTGTAGTCGACAAGATTTCGTTTGGCCTCGCGCCCGGCGGCGCGCTCGAGCTCGAAACGACGATCTGCAACGAGATCCGCCAGCATCGCCAGCCCGTCATCATCGATGACGTCGCGTGCGACGCCCGGTATGCCAGGCACGACTCCCCGGCGAAGTACGGGTTCCAGAGCTACATTTCCATGCCCATCCTGCTCCCGAGTGGAGAGTTCTTCGGCACGCTGTGCGTCATCGACCCGCGGCCGGCGCGAGTCAACACACCCGCGATCATCGGTACTTTCAAGCTCTTCGCCGAGCTCATCGCCTTCCATCTGGATGCCAATCGGCGGCTCGCCGCCAGTGAAGCCGCGCTGCTGAGTGAACGCGAAACCGCCCGCCTGCGCGAACAGTTCATTGCCGTGCTGGGACACGATCTGCGTAACCCGCTCGGCAGCATTTCGAGCGCGACCCACGTACTGGCAAGGGTCACGTTGCCGGAGCCGGCGAAGAAAGTAGTCGACATCATGCAGAAGAGCGTGCGGCGCATGGCCGGATTGATCGACGACGTGCTCGATTTCGCGCGCGGACGCATGGGCGGGGGCATCACGTTGACGCTCGAGGCTGATGAGTCGCTGACGCCGGTGCTGGAGCAGGTCGTCGCGGAACTGCGCATGAACTTCCCCGACCGCGTCATCGAAACGGAATTCACCTCCACGGAGTGCGTGAAATGCGATCGCGCGCGCATCTCGCAATTGCTCTCGAACCTCGTGGCAAACGCCCTCACCTACAGCACGCCGGGGACACCGGTGCGAGCCGCCGCGCGAATTGCCGACGGCGTATTCGAGCTGGAAGTGATCAATCAAGGCGAGCCGATTCCTCCCGAAGCGATGGCGCGGTTGTTTTCCCCATACGAACGCGGCGCCGTCCGGCCAAGCCAGCAGGGATTGGGCCTCGGGCTGTACATCGCCTCGGAGATTGCCCGCGCGCACGGCGGCACACTCGGCGTCACATCGACACCGGCGGAAACCCGCTTCACGCTGAGAGTGCCTACCGCCTAGCGGCATCGCGTACACTCGAGGCATGTACATCGAAATCTTCTCGCAGATGAAAAAGCAGCTGGGCCAGCTCGACAAGTGGCTTGGCACGGCCGTCGAACATGCCAAGGCCAAGCCGTTCGACCCAGATATATTGGCAGGCTCGCGACTTGCGCCCGATCAATTTCCGCTGGCGCGGCAGGTTCAGATCTGTTGCGACACCGTGAAGCTCGCCGCGTCGTTTCTCAGCGGCAAGCCGGCCGAGTCGCAGCCCGACACCGAGCAGACCTTCGAAGAATTGCAGGTCCGTGTGCGCTCCATCATCAAGTATCTCGATGGATTCGCACCACAGGATTTCGACGGCGCCGCCGAACGCGTGGTGAGCCAGCCGCGCTGGAAGGGCGAATGGATGACGGGCGCGGAATATTTTGTGCAGCACGCGATCCCGAACTTCTATTTCCACCTCACCACGGTCTACGCGATCCTGCGCCACAACGGCGTGAGCGTCGGCAAGCGCGACTTCCTGGGCGTGCAGACCAAGCGTCCGCCGGCCAGTAGTTAGACGGCCCATGCCCGGGCCGCATCGCGCCCGGGCCGCCACCGGCAATCACGTTCGCCAACGCTTCGGTGCACGATCCTTCGACCGTCAAGGTAGGCGCTGAGTACTACGTGTTCGGCTCGCACCGGGCGGCGGCCAGAAGCACCGATCTCATGAACTGGACGCTGATCGCCGATGGCGTCACCGCTGCCAATCCGCTGTTCACCAATGTATTGACGTCACTTGCGGCCACCTTCACGTGGTCGCAGGTCGACGATCTGTGGGCGCCGGATGTGGGCCTTTCGGTACGCCGCAGAGGATCCTGCGCTCGGGAATGGCACTGTCGCGCCAGTGGAATACCAACGCCAACCGCTTCGTGGTGACATTCAGCGCGCAGTTGCAAGCTGGCGTATCGATCTGGGGCGCGCGTACCGCGGACTGAGACTAGCTCAGGCGCTTGCCAATCGTGAATGCCCTGGCGGCATTGCGATCCAGCAGCGTGTCGATCACAACCTGCGTGAATCCTTGGTTCAATCGACCAGCTCGCGGATCGCGGCGCGTATTTCCTGCAGCTTCGGCGGCTTGCCGAGCACGCGGTCGACGTTCGGTGGCGTTTCCTTCTCGGCGATCATGCGCGAGCCCCAGCCGGTCAGCATGATGACCGGGGTTCGCGCCGACTGGGTCTTGATGCCGTCGGCCACGCGGCGGCCGTCAACGGTGGGCATGCCGAGGTCGGTCACCACCAGATCGAACGGATGCGGACCCGCCAGGGTCGCGGCAAATGTGTCGAGGCCCGCCTGTCCGCCACTCGCCGCCACGGTCATGTGGCCGTCGCCGGCCAGCGCGTCTTCGAGGGCTTTGATGATGATGGGGTCATCGTCGATCAACAGCACGCGCAGCCTTCGCATCGGTGCATGACTTTCCGCCGTCCGCGGCACGGACACGATCGGCTGCGTGTACGCAGGAAAGGTGACGCGCATCGTCGTGCCCTTGCCTACGTCGCTCTCGATGTCGAATTCCGCGCTGTGCCGCTGGATCATGCCGTAGACCATGGCCAGGCCCAGGCCGGTGCCGCGCTCGCCCTTGGTGGTGAAGAACGGCTCGAGACAGCGGCGCCGCGTCTCTTCGCTCATGCCGATGCCGGTGTCGATCACTTCGACTCTCACCAGATCGGTGTCACCCGCGCCCGGCTGCGCAAAGGTGCGCACCGTGAGCCTGCCGCCTTCTGGCATGGCGTCGACCGCGTTGAAAATGAGGTTGGTCAATGCGTCGCGGATCTCGCCCTCCGCACCCATGATGCCCGGTAGTTTGGCGGCGAAATCGGTGTGCAGCTCGATCGAGAGCCCCAGCTGCTGCGGCAGGTCGAACCACTTCGCGCGCGTCAGGTCGATGACCTGCCGGGCGACACTGTTCAGATCCACGAGTGCGAGGGTCATCTCCGGCTCGCGCTGCCGGTAGAACTCGCGCATGCGCGCGACCGTGCCCGCCACACCATCGATGGCGCGCTGGATCACGACGAGTGCGGCGCGGCCTTTCTCGGTGAGGTTGGGCTCGCGTTCCAGCAGCGAATCGGTGTACAGCGAAATCGGCGAAATGGCGTTGTTGATGTCATGCGCGATGCCGCTCGCCATTTGCCCCAGCGCGCGCAGCCGCTCCTGCTGCATCACGGTGTGCTGCGATTGTCGCAGGTCATCGTAGGCCTGCCGCAGGGCCCCGTGCAGGCGCGCCTGGTGGGATGCCAGCGCCACGTGACCGGAGAGCTGCAAGAGAAACTCGCAATCGCCGCTGCTGAAAGCCTCGGAAGCGCGGCGTGCCGCCACGAACACGCCGAACACGCTGGCTTCGACGGCGAGCGGCGCGATCACCAGTGAGTACACCCCTGCGCTCGCGAATCGCTGCGGAAACGAAAACGCCAATTTGCGCGTGTCGGGCTCATAGACCAGCCGCCCGCGTATGCAGCTCGACAGTCCGTTCTCATCGATGGGAACCACGGCGCCCGCATGCAAGCCCAACGGCACCGACAGAGTGCGGCTGGTGGCTCCGACCGTGCTCACGGTCAGCGTGGCGGTGGCGGAGTCGTACAGGCACACGCAGCCGAAATCCACCGGCAGATTTTCTTCGACGCTGCGCAGTACCACCTGGAAAATGCTGGGCAGGTCCTGCCGGTCGCCAATGGCGCCGGTGATGTGTTGCAGCAGCGAGAGGCGCTGCATCTGCGCACCCGAGCGAATCTCCGATTGCTGAATGTGCGTGAGCATGTGATTGAAGGCATCGGTCAGCAGCGTGATTTCCTGCGCGCCCGAGGACTGCGCCCGCACGCTGTAATCGTGCTTGTCGGAAACCGCCCGCGCCGTCCGCGCGAGCTCGAGAATCGGCCCGGAAATCTCGGATTGCTGGCGCGTGGCCACGAAGTATCCCAGCAGCACCGCCAGCGCGATGACCAACGCGGTGATGAGCGCGTAACTGCGGAATCGCTGATCGATGGCTTTGAGGTCGCCCTTCACGAACAGGGTTCCCAGCATCTGGTTGTCGAGCAGCACCGGCTCGAAGCCGATAACGTGCCGGTCTTCGAATCGGTAGCCTGCGGCCTGCACCACGGCCGGCAGTTCCTGCGCCGAAAAGTCCGCGGGATAGGACGCGAACAGCGCGCCGGACTTGTCGTAGAGGGCCGCCGCTACGATGTGCCCATCGGCCTTGAACGCGGCCAGCACCACACGTGCGTCGTCGGGATTCTGGAACGCCAACGCCGCGGTGCTGTTCTGCGCGATGGCCTTGCTCAGGATGTCGAGCTGGCGCTTGACCGTTTCCTTGAAGGTGACCACCTCATAGGTCACGAACATCGCGCAGGTGAACAGCAGCACGATACCGCTGGTCAGCAACACCATGCGCATCAGCTTGCGGCGAATGGGTACGGCCGTCACGGTCACCTGCCCCCATTGGCGGCTTGCGCAACGATCTCGGCCGAGCGCAACAGGTTCGAGCTGATGGTGAGATTGGCGGCGCGTGCGGATTCCACATTGATGCGCAAGCGGATGCGGCCCTGCTCCGTCACCAGGCGGATCATCACGCCGCGCTGTGCCGGACCTGGCACGTCGCTCACCGTGAGCGTGCTGCGGTGATCGACCGCGGAGAGCGCTTCACCGAGACGCCGGTCTTCCGATTTGTCGACGAACAGGACGTGGCACTCGGAGGCCTCCGCCGCCTCCTGCACGCGCCGGATGACGAGCGAGCGCCCGTTGACAACTTCCCCCTTCACCACCTCGTCGAGGTCGGCGCCGAAGGGATCGTGGCCGAATATGCACATCACCAGAGGCGCGCTGGCATTCGGAAAGGCGGCAGCCGGCCACTCGACGAACCTGGAAAAATTGAAGAGAAAGACCGCCTTGACCTGGTATTCGCTGGGCGCAGCGATTGCCAGGTATGGCACGAGCAGCACCGCGACCACGAGCGCGCGACAACGATTCAGCACTGGCATCGCACCCGTCCGCACATTTGGCGCCCACATTCGCTACGCGAGATCGCTCGACGATACTCCGGGGTGGCGGTCATGCAGCAGCGTGATTTCACAGGCTTCCCGACGTTCGTTGCTGGGCCGCAAAATTGCGGTGAAGCGCATCGCATTCTTGCATGCCCACCGCGCCGCCCGAACTCAGGGTTACTCGCAGAAGCGCCGCTGCGACGCGCTAGTTAGCCGCGGTCGAGCAGGCGCGCCAGCGTGGCACGGTACGCCGCCGAAATTTCATCGCGTGCTTGATGCCGGCCGCGGAACACCACCTGACGGCCCGCCCGCCACACGCCATCGATGCACCCCCGCCCACCGGCAACAATGTAGCTGTCGAGCAGCGCGTCGCCGACGCGGCTCGCCAGTGCCGCAGCGTCGGTGTCCAGCGAAAAGAAATCGGCCGCCGCGCCCGGCGCAATACCCACGACCTCGGAGCGCAGGCCCAAGGCCTGCGCTCCGCCGATAACCGCGCTCTCGAACAGCACCCGGCCGGTGGATCGCACATTCCCGGCACCGATCACGTTGCGCGCCCGGTCGCGTAAACGCTGGCTGTACTCGAGCTGCCTGAGTTCTTCACCTGCCGCAATGGATACATTCGAATCGGTGCCGATGCCGAAGGCACCGGCGGCGGCGAGAAAATCGCTGGCGGGAAAAATGCCATCACCAAGATTGGCTTCGGTGATCGGACACAATCCGGCCACCGCACCGCTCTTGGCCAGCCGCGCGGTCTCGTCCGGCGTCATGTGCGTGGCGTGCACCAGGCACCAGTGCGGGTCCACGGCGGCGTGGTCGAGCAACCACTGCACCGGGCGCGCTCCGGACCAGGCGAGGCACTGCTCCACTTCTCCGCTCTGCTCGGCGGCATGGATGTGGACCGGACCCCGGCCGGAGAGCGCCACTACCTGCGCCAGCTCGTCGGACGTGACGGCGCGCAACGAATGCGGCGCCACGCCAATGAGCGCATCGGGCAGCGATGCGCACAAGTTGCGGCTCGCGTCTAACAACCGCGCATAACCATCCATGCTGCTCACGAACCGTGCCTGACCTTCTGCCGGCGGAGCGCCGCCGAATCCGCCATGCGCATAAAACACCGGCAGCAGCGTGAGGGCGATGCCGGTCCGCATCGCCGCCGCCACCACGCGGGCGCCGGTCTCGGCCGGATTCGCATAGGGTTTGCCAGCCGGGTCGTGATGCACGTAGTGAAACTCGCCCACGCGCGTGAAGCCGCCTTCGAGCATCTCGGCGTAGGCCTGCGCGGTGATGGCTTCGAGGTCTTCAGGGACCATGCGCGCCACGAAGCGGTACATGAGCGTACGCCAGCTCCAGAAGTTGTCCGCCGCGGGACCGCGGAATTCGGTGAGCCCCGCCATGCCGCGCTGAAAGCCGTGGCTGTGCACGTTGCAAAGACCGGGCAGTGCCACATGAATTTTCTCGTCACCACGTTGCGGCGGCGCGTCGCGTTCGACATTCGTGAACCGCCCGCCGGCGATTTCGACGCGCACGTTTTCCGCCCAGCCTTGCGGCAGCATCGCGGATTCGAAGAACAGGGCCACGCTATTTTCTGCGCTTGAAGTGGTTGCGGCTGTAGACAAGAATTTTCATCGCCGGCTCGGTTCCTGCGGCTGCCGCAGTATATGCGGATCCCGCAACCCTTCGTCCCCTGGCGGCCCGAACGACTCATCTATAAGGTGCCGCCATGCACTGTGACCGCATCTGGCGAAACGCTCACCTTGCGACGCTGGCGCCCGACCGGCCAGGACTCGGTATCGTCGAGCGCGGCCTCATCGCCTCGCACGATGGACGTATTGCCTATGCCGGGCCAGAGCGCGAAGCGCCGGCGTTCGAAGCGGCCCATGACGTCGATTGCCAGGGGCGGCTGATCACGCCGGGTTTCATCGACTGTCACACCCACCTGGTATACGCCGGCAGTCGCGCGCATGAGTTCGAGCAACGCCTCAATGGTGTCTCTTACGAAGACATCGCCCGCCGGGGCGGCGGCATCCTGTCCACGGTGACCGCCACGCGTGCGGCGAGCGAGACACAGCTCGTCGCTGAGTCCCTGCCGCGCCTGGATGCGCTGCTGGCCGAAGGCGTTACGACCATCGAGATCAAGTCTGGCTATGGTCTTGCGCTCGAGCATGAGCGCAAGCAACTGCGCGCCGCGCGACAACTCGCAAACGAACGCCGCATCACCGTGCGCGCGACCTTCCTCGGCGCGCACGCATTGCCGATGGAGTTTTCCGCGCGCGCCGACGACTACATCGCCGAGGTGTGCGAGACGATGTTGCCCGCGCTGGTCCGCGAGGGCCTGGTCGATGCGGTCGACGCGTTCTGCGAGAAGATAGGTTTTTCACGCGAGCAGACCAGACGTGTGCTCGAGGCGGCGACGCGTCAGGGTCTGCGCGTGAAGTTGCACGCCGAACAGCTGTCCGACATGCAGGGTGCGGAGCTCGCCGCGGAGTTTCGCGCGTTATCGGCGGATCATCTCGAGTACACCGATGAGTCCGGGGTGCGGGCGATGGCCCGGACAGGCACCGCGGCCGTGCTGCTGCCGGGCGCATTTTATTTCTTGCGGGAGACGCGACTGCCGCCCATCGGTTTGCTTCGCGGCCATCGCGTGCCGATGGCGCTGGCGACGGATTGCAACCCGGGAACCTCGCCGATCACCTCGCTGCTGCTCATCATGAACATGGCGGCTACACTCTTTCGCATGACAGTCGACGAATGTCTCATCGGCGTGACGCGCGCCGCGGCGCAGGCGCTCGGAATGTCCGACAGCATTGGCAGTCTGGAAGCCGGTAAACAATGTGACCTCGCCATCTGGGACGTCGAGCGTCCGGCGGAGCTGGTGTATGCAATCGGCCGTAGTCCGCTGGCCGCTCGCGTGTGGAGAGGCGCATGACGGCACGTGCCCACCACGATTGGCTGGCGCTGCATCACGGCAACGCGCCTCTGGTGGTGAGTTTCCCGCATACCGGTATCGAGATTCCGCCCGATATCGAAGCGACACTCGCCTCGCCGTGGCTGGCGCGCAAAGACGCCGACTATTGGGTGGACGTGCTCTATGACTTCGCGCACGAGATGGGCGCGACCACGATTCGCACCTCGCTGTCGCGCAGCGTCATCGACGTGAACCGCGATCCGTCCGGCGCCACTCTTTATCCAGGCCAGGCCACCACTTCGTTGTGCCCGCTCGACACCTTCGATGGCGAGCGGCTCTACAAACCTGGGGCCGAACCCGGCGCGGCTGAAATCGCGCGCCGTCGCGAACAATATTTCGATCCGTACCATGATTCGCTGGCGGCCGAGCTCGAACGCGTGCGGAATCTTCACGGGCAGGTCGTGCTGTATGACGCACATGCCATTCGCTCGAAGGTGGCGCGGTTGTTCGAGGGCGAGTTGCCGCAGTTCAACATCGGCACGAACAATGGCGCCAGCTGTGATGCGACGCTCACCGCGGCGCTCGAGAGAATCTGCGCGGCATCCTCGTTCACCAGCATCACCAACGGGCGCTTCCGCGGTGGCTGGATCACTCGCCACTACGGCGAGCCGGAAAAAGGTATCCACGCCCTGCAGATGGAGCTCGCCATGCGCGGCTACTTGTACGAGCCCGAAGCGGAACTGCACGAGGCCAACTGGCCCGCCCCGCTCGAAGATGCGCACGCGGCCACTCTTCGCGTGGCGCTGCGCGACATTCTCGATGCCTGCGTCAAATTCGCCACGGGAAGACCCACATGACCCGCACCGACCCCACGCGCACGATTCGCGCCGCGACGGGCACGACACTGACCGCGCGCAGCTGGCTCACCGAAGCGCCGTTGCGCATGCTCATGAACAATCTCGATCCGGCGGTGGCCGAGCGGCCGGAAGAGCTCGTCGTGTACGGCGGCATCGGCCGCGCGGCACGCGACTGGCAAAGCTTCGATTGCATCGTCGCCACCCTCAGACGTCTCGAGGCGGACCAGACGCTGCTCATCCAGTCCGGCAAGCCCGTCGGTGTGTTCACGACCCACGTCGATGCGCCGCGCGTGTTGTTAGCCAACTCCAACCTGGTGCCGCGGTGGAGCACCTGGGAAATCTTCAATGAGCTCGACCGCAAGGGCCTCATGATGTACGGGCAGATGACGGCGGGCTCGTGGATCTACATCGGGTCGCAAGGCATCGTGCAGGGCACCTACGAAACTTTCGTCGAAATGGGCCGGCAGCACTACGGCGGCAGCCTCGCCGGCCGCTGGCTGCTCACCGCGGGCTTAGGCGGCATGGGCGGCGCGCAGCCGCTGGCGGCGGTGATGGCAGGCGCATCCTGCCTCGCCATCGAGTGCCAGCGATCGCGCATCGAGATGCGGCGGAAATCCGGTTACCTGGATCACGCCACCGACAACATCGACGAGGCGCTGTCACTCATCGAAGGCGCCGGCCAACGGCCGATTTCCGTCGGGCTGCTCGGTAATGCGGCGGAAATACTGCCGGCGCTGTACCAGCGCGGCGTCCGTCCGGACCTGCTCACCGATCAGACCTCGGCTCACGATCCGCTCAACGGCTATCTACCGATCGGATGGTCGATCGAAAAGTGGATGGACACGCGCACGACGGATCCCGCCGCGGTGAGTGCGGCGGCCAAAGCCTCGATGGCCGTCCACGTACGCTGCATGCTCGACTTTCAGAAGGCTGGCGTGCCGACGGTCGACTACGGCAACAACATCCGGCAGATGGCGCTGGAAGAAGGCGTGAAAAACGCCTTCGATTTTCCGGGCTTCGTACCGGCCTATATCCGCCCGTTGTTCTGCCGTGGCGTAGGGCCGTTTCGCTGGGTGGCCCTGTCGGGCGATCCGCAGGACATCGCCCGCACCGACGCGAAGGTCAAAGAACTGCTGCCGGAAGACAAACACCTGCATCACTGGCTCGACATGGCCAGCGAGCGCATCAAGTTCCAGGGCTTGCCGGCGCGCATCTGTTGGGTTGGGCTCGGCGACCGGCACCGGCTCGGACTGGCATTCAACGAGATGGTGGCGAGCGGGGAGCTTCGCGCGCCGGTGGTCATCGGCCGCGATCACCTGGACTCGGGCTCGGTCGCGTCCCCAAATAGGGAAACCGAAGGAATGAAGGACGGCAGCGACGCCGTCTCCGATTGGCCGCTGCTCAACGCGCTGTTGAATACCGCCTCGGGTGCCACGTGGGTGTCCATCCATCATGGCGGCGGAGTCGGCATGGGATTTTCGCAGCACGCGGGTGTCGTCATTGTTTGCGACGGCACGCCCGCTGCGGCCAAACGCATTGCGCGCGTGTTGTGGAACGATCCGGCGAGCGGCGTCATGCGCCACGCGGACGCGGGCTATGACATTGCGCTCGACACTGCTCGGCAACGCGGGCTCGATCTACCCGCCATTCTCAGTTAGGCATCCTCCTACGGTAATGGAACGCGACGAGGTGCACGCTATCAAAGGTGCGTACCAACGAAGCAACCAAGGAGCGACACTATGTCCTACATCGAAGGTTTTGTAGCAGCAGTGCCCACGTCGAACAAAGAGGCGTATCGCAAACACGCCGCGAATTCGGTGGCGATGTTCAAGGAGTTCGGAGCGACGCGGCAGGTGGAAACCTGGGGCGACGATGTACCCGACGGAAAGGTCACGGATTTCAAAGGCGCAGTGAAAGCCACACCGGACGAGACCATCGTGTTCTCGTGGCTCGAATACCCGGACAAGGCCACGCGCGATGCGGCCAATGAAAAAATCATGAACGATCCGCAGATGAAGGCGCTTGGCGCAGAGATGCCCTTCGATGGGAAGCGCATGATCTTCGGCGGATTCGCACCCATCAATGACAGCGGCAAGGGATCCAAGCCAGGTTACATCGACGGCATGGTGACTCCCGTTCCCGCCGCGAACAAAGCTGCCTATACCGAAGTGGCGGACAAACACGCCGCGGTTCTCAAGGAGTACGGCGCCACGCGCACTGTCGATGCCTGGTCCGACGACGTGCCCGACGGCAAGGTCACGGATTTCAAGGGCGCGGTGAAAGCCAAGCCTGACGAGAAGATCGTCTACTCGTGGGTGGAATGGCCTTCCAAAGAAGCCCGCGACAAAGGTTGGCAGAAGGCGATGGAAGATCCGCGCATGAAAGACGCCAAGATGCCCTTCGATGGCCAGCGCGTGATCTACGCCGGTTTCGCGACCCTTATCGATGAGTAGCGTCGGCGAGTAAGCCGGCGACTTACTGTTGGCAATGGGGCAATCGGCCGGCGGGGACATCCCGCCCGGCCGATTTTCTTTTTGCTCCGGACGCAAGGGCTGCTAGTCTCCCCACTTCTCACACTGGAGCGACAGCCATGAGCAAAGGAATGGATCAGAAAAAGAGCACGAAGAAGAAGGCCGCCAAGAGCTTCGATGAGAAGCGCGCGGCGAAAAAAGCCAAGAAGGCGGAGCGTTCTTTCCTGCAGAGACCCTGAATTCTTTAGCGGGCGCCGATGGATTGGCGCCCCCAGGCTGCCAGCCGCCATACAGTACCGCGACCTTGGACTTGCTGAGGACATGGCGTCGCCAAGTAACCTCGGCGCCATGGCCAGGGGTTCCGTCACCATCTTTGTCGAATGCCGCCGGTGCGGTCACAAAGGGCAGCGTGAAGTCGCGCATCTGCCGCTGCCGCCCGAAGCGCGCTGGCGTTGTTCCAACTGCCAGAACCGCGACTCGGGCTCGATCAAGGTGTGGCACACCGGCGGGTCTTCCTCGGCACGGATCATTTCGTTTCCCAAGGGCACGCGGCGTAGTTAGTCGCCCATAAATTCCACGCCGACTCCCACGGCACTTCCACGCCGGCTTCCACGCACGGCGCGCAGCCTTCTCGCCGTCATCAACAACCTCAAGTTTGGGAGTCGATCATGTTGAAGCTGCCCTTTGCAGCGCTGGCCGTCGTTGCCTGCGCGCTCATTCCGCCGGCGCGTGCCGGCGGCCCGCCCACCTACCGCGACAACGATCCCGCGGTGATCACCGAGTGGAACTCACTCGCCGAGGGCATCATTCCGGCCTCCGCCGGTCCTACGCTGCCGCGCACCTACGCGATGATGCACATCGCCATGTTCGACGCGGTGAACTCCATCGAAGGCGACTACACGAAGTATCGCGTGCGAGTGCCGGCTTGGCGCGGTGCGTCGAGCGAAGCGGCTGCCGCGCAGGCGGCGCATGACGTGTTGGTCGCGCTGTGGCCGGCCGGGACGCCCGGGTTCGACTCCGCGCTGGCGGCACGGCTCGAGAAACTTCATCCGGCGCGGGCGCAGCCCGGCGTGCACGTGGGCCGCCAGGTAGCGAAGGCGATCCTTGAATGGCGCGCGACCGACGGCTGGGCCACGCCGCAGACCTTCACACCGCCCGCGCTGCCTGGAGTCTGGCAACCGACACCGCCAGCGTTCGCTCCGGCGGCATTCGTCCAGTCCGGCGACGCCAGACCTTTCGGCCTGGCCACTCCTTATTACTACCTGCCGCGGCGCCCGCCCTCGCTCAACAGCCAGGAGTATTCCGATGCGGTCAACGAGATCATGGCCATCGGTGGCACCACGAGCACCGTGCGCTCGGCCGAACAGACGCTCCAGGCGCACCTCTGGGCAAGCGTGGGCTACACCACGAACTGGGGTGGCGTATGGAACCAGGTCACGCGCTTCATGGCCCGCGAACGCAAGCTGTCGCTGCTCGAGTCCGCGCGGCTGTTCGCGCTGATGAACGCCGCGATGCAGGATGGCGTGCAGACGGCTCAGGCCAGCAAGTTCGTCTACCAGCTGTGGCGCCCGGTCACGGCGATCCAGCGCGCGGATGAAGACATGAATGCGGGCACCAACGCCGATCCGGCCTGGATGCCGCTGCTAACTACTCCGCCCTACCCGTCTTATGCCGGGAACATGGCGTGCATCGGCGCGAGCTCGGCGCGCGCGCTGGCGTTGTTCTTCGGCACGAACGACCTTCCGTTCACCGTGCAGTGGACCGGGGTGGCGCCGAACGCCGATGTCGTGCGCCCCTTCCAGGGGTTCTGGCAGCTGGCCGAGCATCAGGGGGTTAGCCGCGAGTACGGCGGTATTCACTACCACTTCGACACCACGGCGAGCTTCGAGGTTTGCCCGAAGGTGGCAGGCTATATCCATGCCAATTACATGCGCCCGAAGCGCCATTGAGCTTCCAGTCAGCGAGGCCGATTGCCCGTGAAATGGCCCTGCAATCTTGGCGCTGCTTCGGCAGCGCCTTTTTTTTGCTCAGCCCGCGGGGCGTTTCGGCTCGGAGCTCGCCCACGCCGGCGGTGCGCCGGCGACGCTGAGCTCGGTGCTGGCGCGGCGCAACACGGTGATGAGCGCGCTGATCTGGTTGGACTGATCCTCGTGTGGCCCCGAGGCAAGACGCTCTTTCATGCGCTCCAGCGTCTCCGCGAAGTCGCGCAGCCTCTTGGACGCGTTCACGTGGTCCTGCATCGAAGCAGTGACCGACTTTTCGATGTTGTGCAGGTGCCCGAGCATGCGCTCGAGGGATCCGGTGTCCGTGCCGCGGGGGTCGCGCGCCTGCTCATATTTGAAGATGACTCGAAGCAGGTTGCGTGCCTGCTCGACAGGATTGGGTTGTCTGGCTAGTTCTGCGTTCATTGGCGGGAACAGTGGCAGCGGGCGCCTACATTGTCCATCAGAATATCGGCGCATCTCGGCGCGCGAACTGCGGTTTCGAAGGCCACGCCAGGGGCGAAATCCGGCGCACCTGAGTGTTTCCGGTCATCAGGGCCTCGCTCGCGGGCGGGCCCCGCTGCCCTTTGACCTGGCGGGCCATGCCGAAGCGAAGGCGCAATCGAGACAGATGACCCGTCGCAGATCCGTCCAACCGGCACTTCGTGCGACGAACCGCCCTCTCATCGGCAACGCTCGGCAGGCACATCGGCGCGATTGACGTTTCGACTATTCTCGTAATATCGTGCGTCATGAGAAACGCAGACGTCATCGATGCGCTCGGCGCACTGGCTCACGAGCACCGGCTGGCCATCTACCGGCTGCTGGTGGAGCAAGGGCCCGGCGGCCTTCCTGCGGGCATCATCGGCGAAAAAATCGGCCTCGTGCCCTCCACGCTCACCTTTCATTTGCAATCGCTGCAGCGCGCGGGGCTCATCACCCAGTTGCGTGCCAGCCGCCAGCTCCTCTACAGCGCCGATTTTTCGGTGATGAATGAGCTCGTCGGTTACCTCACCGACAAGTGCTGCAGCGCAGCCGGCGCGTGCGCCACCGAATGCAAACCTCAGCGTGCCACCAAGGCTGGCCGGCGCCAGAAAGCGGCGTGAGCGCCATCCGCCCACAACCATCGCTCGCCGCGGCGAAGGCATTGCTGGACAACGCGCAATTGCCCACCGCCGATCTCACGGAAGCGCATTGCGGACACTTCTTTTTCTGGGGTCCGGCGTCCGCACCCGCGGGTCTCGTCGGACTCGAGTTGTTCGGCGAGCACGCGCTGCTGCGGTCGCTGGTTGTCAGTCCCGAAGCGCGATCCTCAGGCATAGGTTCGGCGCTCGTGCAACACGCGGAGAGTTACGCACGCGCACACGGCGTGCGTGCTCTGTACCTGCTGACTACCACGGCAGGGGCATTCTTCGAGCGCTTGGGATATTCAAACCTGCCGCGCGAAGACACGCCGGCGGCCATCAGCACCACACGCGAGTTTGCGGGCATCTGCCCCGCGAGCTCGGCGTTCATGTCCAAACAACTCTAGGGGACCCCATGGCCGACAAACCCTTCAACGTGCTCATCCTGTGCACCGGCAATTCCGCGCGCAGCATTCTCGGGGAAGCGCTGATCAACCACTGGGGGCGTGGAAAGTTCGTCGGCTACAGCGCGGGCAGCAACCCGAAAGGCACGGTGCATCCCATCGCGCTGGAGTTGCTCCAGCAATTGAACATGCCCACGACGGGCCTGCGCAGCAAGAGCTGGGATGAATTCGCGAAAGCCGGCGCGCCGCCACTCGATTTCGTTTTCACGGTCTGTGACAACGCGGCGGGAGAGTCCTGTCCGTATTGGCCGGGACAGCCAATGACGGCGCATTGGGGTGTGGAGGATCCCGCGGCCGTGCAAGGCAGCGAGACGGATAAATGGCTGGCCTTTCGCACCGCGTTCCGCGAGCTCGAAAACCGTATCAAGGCGTTCACCGCCTTGCCGATACGCACGCTCGATCGGGCCACGTTGCAGGCTCGCCTCAATGAAATCGGTGGCGTCACGTTCGATCAGGCTGGCTGACATGCGGCGCGCCGCTGCTGCGGAGTTTATCGGCGCTTTGCTGCTGACAGCGGCGGTGATCGGCTCAGGAATCATGGGTGAGCGACTCGCGGGCGGGAACGCCGCAATTGCCTTGCTCGCGAACACGTTCGCCACAGTTGCCGTCCTCGCCACGTTGATTGCGGCGCTCGGTCCGATCAGCGGCGCGCATTTCAATCCGGTCGTGACGTTGACAGCGCTTTGGCGCCGAGAACTGCCGGCCGGCCGCGCGATTGCATATGTTTCTGTGCAGGTGCTCGGCTGTTGCGTCGGCGCTCTGCTCGCCAATGCGATGTTCGAGCTCCCAGCGATCCAGGCGGGTACGCATGTCCGCACTGGCGTAGCCCAATGGCTATCGGAGATCGTCGCCACTGCCGGCCTCGTGTTCGTCGCTTTCACCGCGCCCTCGATGTCCGCCGCAGCGTGGCGCGTCTCCGCGTGGATCGGCGCCGCGTACTGGTTTACTGCCTCGACATCCTTTGCGAACCCGGCTGTCACGCTCGGCCGGTCGCTCACCGACAGCTTCGCAGGTATCCGTCCGGTGGATGTGCCGGGTTTCATGGCCGCGCAGCTCGCGGGCGGCCTGGCAGGCCTTGCTCTGCTGCAAATCTTCGCCGAGCGGAAGGTGGCGTCATGAGCGATGCGGTGGGCCGCGCGGAAATGCTCAATCGCGAATGCGAGTGCCTCGGCACTGATCTGCCCGCGCTGCAGCGCCGCCTCGACGTCGGCGAGTCGCATCCCCACCTCTTCGCCGACGTTCCGGTGTTCCTGGCCGCCGAGCACGCGCAGCAGATGCAGCGTGTGATTTCCGCCGTCGAAACCGTGACCCGCCTGCCCGCCTTTCAAGAGCAGGTGCTGGCACGAGCGCCGGTCATTGCGCGCACGGCGCCAGGCTGCCGTGGAGTGTTCTTTGGCTTCGACTTCCACATCGCGGCCGATGGCGTGAAGCTCATCGAAATCAATACCAATGCGGGCGGCGCATTGCTCAATGTCGAGATGCTGCGCACACAACAAGTCTGCTGCGCGCCGGCCAGGGACTATCTACGCTCGGTTCCTTCGGCGGCAACGCATGAATCCATCATCTACGACATGTTCATGCGGGAATGGCGCATGTCACGCGGCGATCGCGTACTGCGCACGATCGCCATCGTCGACGATGCGCCGCTCGAGCAGTACCTGTTCCCCGAGTTCCTGTTGTTTCAGAAGCTGTTCGAAACGCAGGGGATTCGCACGTCGATCGTCGACGCCCGCAACCTCACCGTCGCCGAAGATTCGCTCAGGCATGGGGGTGAGCGCATCGATCTCGTCTACAACCGCAGCACCGATTTCTACTTCGCCAGCGCCTCGCACGCGGCGCTCGCCGGGGCGTACGCGCGCGACCTCGCCGTGATCACACCGCATCCGCACGCGCATGCACTGTATTCGGACAAGAAGAACCTGGTTCTGCTCAGTGATGGCGACACCCTGCGCAAGATGGGCGCCGCCGAGACCGTGGCCGCGTTGCTGGAGAGCGCCATACCACGGACCCTGCCGGTTACCGGGCCCGGGCAACGCTGGTGGGACGAGCGCAAACGGTGGTTTTTCAAACCGGCGCACGGTTTCGGCAGCCGCGGCACGTATCGTGGAGACAAGATCACGCGACGGGTGCATGACGAGGTCATGCGCGGCAATTACATCGCACAGCAGATCGCGCCCGCGAGCGAGCGACGCCGCCAGGGAGGCCTTGGCGCATTCAAACTCGATGTCCGCAGCTACGTCTACGAGGGCATGCAGCAGCTGTTGGCAGTGCGCCTGTACCAGGGGCAGACGACCAACTTCAGGTCCGCGGGCGGCGGCTTCGCGCCGGTATATATCGTCGAAGCCGATCAGGGCCCTCGGACATCGCCGCGCGGCTGCATGAACTCTTTGTAGTGGATCGCCAGCAGCACGATGGCGGCGCCAACCATGCCGCCCAGATGCGCGAAGTGCGCCACGCCCTGATTGGTTCCGAACACACCGCTCGTGAGCTCAATGAGCGCATACCCGGTGACGAGCACCCAGGCCTTCATCGGAATCGGCGGAAACAGCAACATGACTCGGCTGTGCGGAAACAGCACCGCGAACGCCAGCAACACGCCGAACACACCGCCCGAGGCGCCGACCGTGGGCACGACTCCCTGATCGAGCGCAGCGGTAACCACCAGCAGCTGCACCACGCTGGCGGTGAAAACGGACGCGAAATACAGCCCGACAAACCGGTGCGCGCCCAGCACGCGTTCCACCATGCCACCGAACGAATACAACGCGAACATGTTGAGCGCGATGTGGGCGACGCCGCCGTGCAGGAACGCGGAGGTGAAGAGCTGCCAGGGTGCGAAGGCGACTTCACCGACTCCAGACAGGTAGTGCTGCCCAAGCGGCCACAACGCGAAATACACGAACAATCCGTCGCCCGTGAACATCTGTGCGACGAACACGGCGACGTTGATGTAGAGCAACTGCCGCACGACGGGAGTCATGTGAATTGAGACTGCGCTCGAGCGGCGAAGTTCTCATCGATGCGCGCCAACTTATGGGCAGCGCGGGAAGGCCTGACAATCAGGGGCGCTTCGCGTACTCCGCGTCGAAGCGTGCTTCGAGCCGCGCATTCACGCCGCGCATCTGGTCCACGACACGCTTGGCCCAGTCGAAATATTCGCGCTTGCGCTCGAGCGACCAGCCCGCGGGCGGCGCGCCGTCGATATCGCTGACGTTGGCGATCTTGTCGGCGATCTTCACCAGCTTGGCGCGCGGACTGATTTTCGCCGCGTGATCGACCTGCGCCTGCTTGCGCTCGAGCTTGGTCAGCGCTTTGTCGTCGGAGCATTCAGCGACGATGCGCGCGACCTCGTGGCCAAAAACGATCTCGAGCTCATCGTGAGTGGTGTTTGTATCTTCGATCGTGTCGTGCAGCAGAGCGGCGGCGAGCACGATGGGATCCTCGATGTCGGCCTGCACGAGGAGGTACGCGAGCTGGATGGGATGGTTGATGTAGGGCGAGGCCTCCTCGTCCTTGCGGCGTCCGTTCCGGTGCTTTTCGGCGGCGAATGCCGCGGCGCGCAGCACCAGTTCCATGTGAGTCGGCATCGTTGAGATTTCCTGAAGTCGTGTTTCGGACAACTGGCCGCTGGGCCCGCTCGCCGATGACATTCTCTCCTTCACGCGATCCGCGTTCTACCCCGAAAGGGGTAGGACCCCCCCTTCCGCATTAGTCCCTCGCTGTGCCCCACCCGGTCAATGTGCGCGCAGCGGAGGAAGCGGAGGATATGCCTCACAACCCGAAGGGAGATTCCCCCGTGCATACCGCTCTGAAATTCGCTCTCGCTCCTCTGGCCGCTGCTTTTGTTCTCGTCGCCTGTGCCCGCAACGAAGCCGCCGAAACTCCCTCGGCGCCGCCGCCGGTTCAGGCCGCGAAGGTCGTCTCGAAGCCGGTCACCGAATTCGATGAATTCACCGGCCGCTTCGAAGCGGTTGAACGGGTCGAGGTCCGGCCGCGAGTTTCCGGCTACGTGACCGCCACGCGCTTCGCGCAGGGCCACGAAGTGAAGAAGGGCGACATCCTTTATGTGATCGACGCGCGCCCGTACCAGGCAACGCTCAAACACGCGCAGGCCGAGCTGACCCGCGCGCGGACGCAACTGGCGCTGGCCAAGTCCGAAGCGTGAGCGCGCCGCCCGCCTCGTCGCGGCAGCGCGCCATCTCGCAGGAAGAATTCGACGCGCGCACCTCGGGCAACGAGCAGGCCGCCGCCAATCTCCAGGCGGCTGAAGCCGCGGTGGAATCCGCTGCGCTCGACCTTTCGTTCACCGAGGTGCGCGCGCCGATCTCAGGTCTGGTGGGCCGCGCGGAAATCACCGCCGGCAACCTTGTCGCCGCCGGGCAGACTCTGCTGACGACACTCGTGTCCATCGATCCGATCTACGTCTCCTTCGACGGCGACGAGCAGGTGTACCTCAAGTACGTCGGCATGGAGCTGCGCGGTGAACGCGGCAGCTCGCGCGACACGCCAAACCCGGTGTGGGCCGGGCTCGCCGACGAGCAAGGCCACCCGCACGAAGGCGACATGGTGTTCCTCGACAACGAGCTCGATCCGAACACCGGCACGATCCACGCTCGCGGGCTGTTCAAGAACCCCGACCGTCACTTCACGCCGGGCATGTTTGCCCGCGTGAAGCTGATCGGCAGCGGCAAGTACGACGCGCTGCTCATCAACGACAGCGCCATCGGCACCGACCAGAGCGTGAAGTTCGTGCTCACGCGTCGGCGCGGACAACAAGATCGAGTACACGCCCGTGAAACTCGGACCGCTCATCGACGGCCTGCGCGTGGTGCGCGAGGGCCTGAAGGTCGACGACGTCATCGTGGTCAAGGGACTGCAGCAGGTGCGCCCGGGCATGCCGGTGACGCCGCAGCTCGTGGCCATGGGTGAGCCGCGCCACGGCGGCGGCAAGACCCTGGTCGCGCAGAACTAACAGGACTCTGAAATGAAATTCTCCAGCTACTTCATCGACCGGCCGGTGTTCGCATCGGTCCTGTCGGCCTTCATCCTGATCGCGGGCGCGATCGCGCTGTTCAAACTACCGATCAGCGAGTACCCGGAAGTGGTGCCGCCCTCGGTGGTGGTGCGCGCCGCCTACCCGGGCGCCAACCCGAAGGTCATCTGCCGAAACCGTCGCCGCGCCGCTCGAGCAGGAAATCGTCGGCGTCGAGGACATGCTCTACATGTCTTCGCAGGCCACGATGGACGGCTCGCTCGCCGCTCACCGTCACCTTCCGCATCGGCACGGACATCGATCGGGCGCAGGTGCAGGTGCAGAACCGCGTGGCGCAGGCGCTGCCGCGCCTGCCGGAAGAAGTGCGCGCCATCGGCGTATCGACGCTCAAGAGCTCGCCCGCCTTCCTCATGGTGGTGCACCTCACCTCGCCCGACGGCCGCTATGACTCTCTCTATCTGCGCAACTACGCCTCGCTGAACGTGCGCGACACGCTGGCGCGCCTGCCCGGCGTCGGCGACGTGCGCGTGTTCGGCGCGGGCGACTACGCCATGCGCGTGTGGCTCGATCCGCAGAAGATGTCCGCGCGCGATCTCACCACCGGCGACGTGGTCGCCGCGATTCGCGAGCAGAACGTGCAGGTGGCCGCCGGCCAGATCGGCGCGCCGCCCGCCGCAAGGCGCGGAGTTCCAGCTCGCGCTGAACGCCCAGGGCCGCCTCGAGAACGAAGAACAATTCGGCGACGTCGTCGTCAAGACCGGCGACGACGGCGAGGTCGTGCGCCTGCGCGACATCGCGCGCCTCGAGCTCGGCGCGGCCACCTACGCCATGCAGTCGCTGCTCGGCAACGAAAACGCCGTGGCCATCCCGGTGTACCAGTCGCCCGGCTCCAATGCGCTCGAGCTCTCCGACAAGGTGCGCGCCGACATGGAGACGCTCAAGAAGAGTTTCCCGCAGGGCATGGACTACAAGATCATCTACGACCCGACGCAGTTCGTGCGCCAGTCCATCGACGCGGTGGTCGAGACCTTGCTCGAGGCGGTGCTGCTGGTCGTGCTCGTGGTCATCCTGTTCCTGCAGACCTGGAGAGCGTCGATCATCCCGCTGGTGGCGGTGCCCGTGTCGGTCATCGGCACGTTCGCGGTGCTGTACGCGCTCGGGTTCTCGATCAACACGCTGTCGCTGTTCGGCCTGGTGCTGGCCATCGGCATCGTGGTGGACGACTCCATCGTGGTGGTCGAGAACGTCGAACGGCACATCGCCAATGGCTTGAAACCGCTCGAGGCCACCAAGAAGGCCATGAGCGAGGTGAGCCGGCCGATCATCGCCATCACGCTGGTGCTGTGCGCGGTGTTCATCCCGGTCGCCTTCGTCGAAGGCCTCACCGGCCAGTTCTATCGCCAGTTCGCGCTGACCATCGCCATCTCCACGGTGATCTCCGCGTTCAACTCGCTGACGCTGTCGCCGGCGCTGGCCGCGGTGCTGCTCAAGCCGCACGGCGCCAAGCCCGACGCGCTGACGCGCGGCATGGACAAGGTGTTCGGCCGGTTCTTCGCGCGCTTCAACCGGATGTTCGCGCGACCAGGCGATGCGTACTCCAGCGCGGCGCGACACGCACCGTCAAACGCGCGCCGATCGCGATCGCGATCTACGCCGGGCTCGTGGCGCTCACGGTGCTCGGCTTCTACAAGCACACCGGCCGGCTTCATCCCGCAGCAGGACAAGCTGTACCTCGTCGGCGTCGTGCAGCTGCCGCCGGCCGCCTCCATCGAGCGCACCGACGGAAGTGGTGCGGCGCATGGGCGAGATCGCCAAGCAGCGAACCGGGCGTGCTCGACTCCGTGCAGTTCGCCGGCGTGTCGGCCAACGGCTTCGCGGCGCAGTCGAGCGCGGCGCTGGTGTTCTTCCCGCTCAAGGACTTCGACGAGCGCAAGGGCATTGTCCGCCGGCGCGATTGCCGGTGCGCTCAACCAGAAATTCGCCGGCATCCAGGACGCGTACATCGCCGTGTTCCCGCCGCCGCCGGTGATCGGCCTCGGCATGTTGGGCGGCTTCAAGCTCAACGTCGAAGACCGGCAGAACCGCGGCGCCGAAGCGCTGTACGCCGCCGTGCAGGACGCGCTCGGCAAGGCCTGGCAGGACCCGTCGCTCGCCGGCGTGTTCTCCAGCTATCAGATCAACGTTCCGCAGCTCGACGTCGACGTGGATCGCCTCAAGGTCAAGCGCCAGGGCGTGAAGCTCAACGACGTTTTCCAGACGCTGCAGGTGAACCTGGGATCTCTGTATGTCAATGACTTCAACCGATTTGGCCGTACTTACCGTGTGGTGGCGCAGGCGGATGCGCCGTTCCGTTCGCAGGTGGATGACATTCTTCCACTCAAGACGCGCAACGCCGCCGGAGAAATGGTCCCACTCGGCTCGATGATCTCCGTCAAGGAATCGTTCGGTCCGGACATCGTCGAGCGTTTCAACGGCTACGCCAGCGCCGACATCAACGGCGGTCCGTCGCCGGGTCACAGCTCGGGCGAGGCGCAGGCGGCGATCTCGAAGATCCTCGACGAGAACCTGCCGGCGGGCATGACCTACGAGTGGACCGACCTCGCGTTCCAGCAGATCGATGCCGGCGACGCGGCGCTGTTCGTGTTCCCGCTGTGCGTGTTGTTCGTGTTCCTGGTGCTGGCCGCGCAGTACGAGAGCTTCTCGCTGCCGCTGGCGATCATGCTGATCGTGCCGATGGCGCTGCTCGCCGGCCTGGTGGGCATCTATCTACAGGGCGGCGACAACAACATCTTCACGCAGATCGGGTTCCTGGTGCTCGTGGGCCTCGCGTCCAAGAACGCCATCCTGATCGTGGAGTTCGCCAAGCACCTGCAGGAACAGGGTCGCGATCGCGTCTCAGGCGGTGCTCGAAGCCGCGCGCCTGCGGCTGCGCCCCATCGTGATGACGTCCATCGCGTTCATCATGGGTGTGCTGCCGCTGGTGCTCGCCGACGGCGCCGGCGCCGAAGTGCGGCGCGCCATGGGCGCGGCGGTGTTCTCGGGAATGATCGGCGTGACCGTGTTCGGTCTGCTGCTGACTCCCGTGTTCTATGTGCTGCTGCGGCGCGATGCGGCGAAGAGCCTGCCGGCGCCAGATCCCGAGGTTACTGCTCATGCTTAAGTCCCGTCCTTCCCGATTGGCAATCGCCCCGTTCGCGGCCGCCATGGCGGCAACAATGTTGGCGGCCTGCGCCGTGGGCCCGAACTACCACCAGCCGGAGACAACGGCGGCGCCGAAGTTCGACAGCCTCGAGGCCACCTACTCCACCGAGCAAGGCGTGGCGCAGTTCTGGCAGAGCTTCGCCGACGCCGAGCTCGACAAGCTGGTCGAACGAGGCGCTGGCGTCCAATCACGACCTGCGCATCGCGCTCACGCGCGTTCGTGAAGCCCGCGCACTGCGTCGTGATACCGCGTTCGATCTCGCGCCGAGCATCACCGCGGGTGGCGGCTACACCAAGACGCGCACCTCGAATGCCAACACCCTGCCTGGCGCGGCGCGCGAATCGGAGTTCTACGACGCCGGCTTCGACGCGTTCTGGGAGCTCGACTTCTTCGGCGGCGTGCGCCGCGGCGTCGAGGCCAGCAATGCGCAGCTCGGTGCCGTCGAGGCCGAGCGCCGCGATACGCAAGTCATCGTCACCGCGGAAGTCACGCGCACCTACTTCGAATTGCGTGGCCAGCAGCAGCAGCTCGACGTGGCGCGCCGCAACGTCGCGAACCAGCAATCGACCGCTCGATCTCGCGCAGGTGCGCCTCGAAGCCGGCAGCGGCACCGAGTTCGACACCGCGCGTGCCCAGGCGCAGCTGAGCGCGACGCTCGGCACCATCGCGCCGCTCGAAGCCGCGGTGGCGCGTTCCATTCATCGGTTGAGCGTGCTCGTGGGCCGTGAACCGGGCGCGCTGCGCGCCGAGCTCGCACCGGTACAGAACCTGCCGGCGCTGCCGGGCATCGTGCCGGTCGGCGATCCGGCCGGCCTGCTGCGCCGGCGGCCCGACATCCGCGTCGCCGAGCGTGAGCTCGCCGGCGCCACCGCGCGCGTCGGCGTAGCCATTGCCGATCTGTTCCCGCGCGTCACCTTCACCGGCAACGCGGGCTACGTCGCCGCCAGCTCGGGCGCGCTGGGCGACCGCGGCACGGACGCCTACGTCTTGGCGCCCGGCATCTCCTGGGGCATCTTCGATCTCGGCCACGTGCAGGCCCGCATCGGCGCGGCGAAGTGCGCGCAAGGAAGGTGCGGTCCTGCGCTACGAGCAGACCGTGCTCCAGGCGCTCGAGGAAACCGAGGACTCGCTGGTCACCCATGCCCGGGCGCGCGATCGCCTGGTGCATGACGAGGCCGCCGTGCGTGCCAGCAATACGGCCGCCGGCCTGGCACGGGTGCGTTATGAAAACGGCGCCAGCGACTTCCTGCAGGTGCTGGACGCCGAGCGCACCCTGCTCGAATCCGAGGATCGCCTGGCCCGCAGCCGTACCGAGGCCGCCACCAGCCTGATTGCCGTCTACAAGTCCCTGGGCGGGGGTTGGCAAACGGCTGCCCAGCTCCATCAATGAATTCCGCAATAATGGGGTCAGCGTTAGAGTAGCGACCAAATGAGCATCAACCCTGTAGATCTTGCCGCCGCCGCCGAGGGCATCCTCAACACCCAGTACCTGCTGCAGCGTGAGCGGCTGCTGTCGGCCTCCGCCCAGGCCAGCCGCCTGCTGCTCGAAGCGCCGGACGCCATGAAGGCCATGCCCGAGGTGCTGCAGTTGTTAGGCGAGGCCGCGCAGGTGGACCGCACCGCGCTGGCGTTTGCCGAGATCGGCCCCAACGGCGAGAAGTGGCTGAAGATCCAGGCCGAGTGGGTCACCGAATCGTTGAGCGACACCTGCACGTTGAGCGAGTGCGACGGCACCGACCCGTGGAACGAGCCGCGCTCCGATCAGTTCTGCACGATGCTGCAGGCCGGCAAGAGCGTGGTGTTCTGCCCGGATGCGGCGCGCGCCATCGAAGGCGTGAGCATCACCAGCGACAAGGCACGCACCTCGGCCATCGTGCCCATCCTCGTCGACGGCGAATACGTCGGCGTCATCGGCTTCGATGACTGGCAGCGCGTGCGCGAATTCGATTCCTCGATCGTCTCGGCGCTCGAGATTGCCGCCGGCCTCGTCGGCGCCGCCCTGCACCGCGAGCGCCTGGTCGACACCATGCGCCGCGAGCGCGAGCTGGCCGCCGAAGAGCGCCTGTCGCATCTGGCCAGCGCCAACGCCACGCTGCGCGCGAATCTGGTGACGCTGGCGCGCGATCCGGATCCGCACGACTTCATCGCCAACATGCTGCTCGATGCCACGCGCCAGCTCGATGCCGCGGCGGCCTTTGCCATCGGCTTCGATGCCGCCACCAAGAGCTGGAAGGTATTCATCTTCGTCGAGAACGGCAAAGTGGGACCGGCACCGTTCCACCCCACGGCCACCGAGGAAGAGACCCACCTCGTCGACATCCTCAACCAGTTCCGCGAGCCGGTGTTCTATCCGCTCGAGCCGCTCGACCGGCTGCTGTGGCCCGGCGTCGCCGCCTGGCACGCGCGCGAAGGGCACAAGAGCAGCTATCTACTGCCGCTGGTGTTCGGCGAGAGCAGCATGGGCTTCATCGGCCTGGTGTTCCGCCAGAACGAAGCGCTGTCCAGCGATCGCGCCGAGCTCGCGCTGTCCGTCGCGCACCAGGCAACGCTGTGCATCGGCCTCAAGAAACTCGGCATGGCCGCCAAGGACGCCGCCGTGCTCGCCGAGCGCAACCGCATCGGTCAGGAAATCCACGACGGCCTGGCGCAGGGCTTCACCGGCATCCTCATGCAGCTCGGCGCCGCCGAAGAAGCCATGCACGAATGCGCGCGCAACTCTCCGCTGCCCGCCATCCTCACGCGCATCCATGACCTGGCGCAGTCAGGGCCTCGCCGACGCGCGCCGCTCGGTCGGCGCGCTGCGTCCCGATCAGACCCGCCGCGTGGGCCTCGAGCTCGCGCTGCGCCAGCTCGCCGAGCGCGCCACCGTCGAAGGACGGGCGATCTGCAGCTTCGAAGGCGCAGTCATCGGTGATGGTCTCGTACCCGAGCGCCAGCACGAGCTGCTGCGCATCGCCACCGAGGCGGTGAGCAACGCGCTGCGCCATGCGCATCCGAGCAATGTCCGCATCGTGCTGCTCGAAGAGCCGGCGCGCTGGACGATGAGCGTCATCGACGACGGCCGTGGCATGACGCTCATGCCCGAGCTGTACGCTCAACAGGGTTATGGCCTGAACAACATGCGCGAGCGCGCCGGCGCCATTGGCGGCGAATTCAACATCGACAGCAAACCAGGCGAAGGCACGCGCGTCATCGTCAGCCTGCCCCGCCCCGTTGCGCGATGAAAGTCGCCGCCAAAGCCCCGGTTCGCAAGATCAGCGTGATCCTCGCTGACGATCACCCGGTGGTGCGCGATGGCCTCGCGGCCATCGTCAACCAGCAGCCGGACATGGAAGTCGTGGCCGAAGCCGGTGACGGCGCCGAGGCGCTGGATCTTTACGAGCAGCACAAGCCCGACGTCATGGTGCTCGACCTGCGCATGCCCAAGCTCGACGGCGCCGCGGTCGTGCAGAAGGTCTCGAGAAGTATCCCAAGGCCTGCCTGCTCATCATGACCACCTACGACGGCGACGAAGACATCTTCCGTTCGCTGAGCCAGGGCGCCAAGGGCTACCTGCTCAAGGACGCGCCGCGCCAGGAGATTCTCTCGGCGATCCGCGCCGTGGCCGACGACCGGCCGTACACCTCCTCGGGCGTGGCCGCCAAGGCCTTGCAGCGGATGTCGAAGCCCAGCCTCACCACGCGCGAGCTCGATGTGCTGCAGCTGGTGGCCGAAGGCCGAAGCAACAAGGACATCGCGCGCCGGCTCGCCATCACCGAAGGCACGGCCAAGACCCACGTCAAGGCGATACTCGGGAAGTTAGACGCCATCAGCCGCACCGAGGCCGTGGCCGTCGCGCACAAGCGTGGGCTCATTCGCTTGGGCTGAGCCGCTCGGAAAGTTCCTCGCGCATCCCTGGCGCGTTGGCACGATTCTGGAATGTGTAAGACATCGACGACCTGGATTTCAGAGCATCGCCGCTTCGAGTGGCCGGCCAGTTCGCCGATACTGTCATTGCAGATTCACGAAACAACCCCTCCCGGTTGAAGAAGTGAACCTGCACGTGGCGGCAACTAGCATCTTATGAATGTGACATTGACCGCTGCAAAGAGGCCGCGTTTTCACGCGGCCTCTTCTTGAGGGCTAGCGCCCACGTCGGAAAACGGCGCCTAAGGCGCCGTCCATAAAAACCAAGAACCGGAATTCCGCGGGCTGGCGCGCACTTACGCGCTGCTTTGCTTCCATCATTTGCAGTTCATCCAGCTCGCTGCGGCGCGGACTACTGAATGGACGCCCGCGGCCATGCCTCGATACCGTTCGCCGCATGACAACCAAACGAAGCAAGTACGATCCCCTGGCCACCTCCCAGCTGTCGCGCTGGCTCGTGCTCCGCGACATGTTCCACAACGTGCTCGACGCCACCGAACTACTGCCGGGCACCGACCTGCGCCGCGCGTTCGCCGACGGACTGGCCGCGCTGGAGCGCGACGGCTGGCTCAGTGAAGGCGCCAGCGGCGCCATGGTCTTTGTTAGGCGCGGCGGCGAGCGCCGGTTATTGAGCCTGCACGAGCACGATCCGCACGAGCCGCTCCCGCCGGGGCATGGGGTGATTGCAGGCCGGTGCGCCACGTGTGAGTAGCGCACCGCGCTCAATGTGGTTAGGCTCGCGGCCGATGAATTCCCGCTCACTCATCGTCTACCGCGGCCGCGCCGGCGATCGCAATACCCGCGGCACCGCGGGCGCGCAGCTGCTCGGCACGCTGCTGGCGCGCCGCTATGGCCTCGACACGACATTGGTGAGCACCCCGCAGCGCCCGCTGCCGACCACGGCCTGGAACGAGCAACTCGCGGCCGCACGCGCCGACCTGCATGCATTCGCCGCTGCGTTGCGCGCGTCGCTGAGCCACGGCCATCGCTCGATCACCGCCATGGGCCGCTGCGCCGCGGCTCTCGCCACCATACCGGTCGTCGCGGAATGCTACCCCGATGCCTGCGTGGTGTGGTTCGATGCACACGGGGATTCCAATCTGCCAGCCTCCAACGCCGTGCCCTATCTCGGTGGCATGGTGATCACCGGAGCCGCGGGGCATTGGGACAGCGGCCTCGGCGCCGGGCTCAAGCTGTCCAACGTCGTGCTGGTCGGCGCGCGAGACCTCGATCCGCACGAGAAAGAGCTGATCGCAACCGGACAGCTGAAACTCGTCGAGGTCGGTCCCAACCTGCCGGCACGGCTGGCCGCCGCGGTCGGCACGCGCGACGTATACGTCCATCTCGACTGCGACGTGCTCGAGCCCGGCATCGTGCCGCTCGAATACCAGGTGACCGGCGGGCTGTCACTCGACGACTTGCACGCCTGCGCCCAGGTGCTGGCGCAGCGCAAGGTCCTCGGCGTCGAAGTCGCGGAGTTCGAATCCGAGTGGCTCGATGGCCGGCCCGCGTCCGCCGACCGGCTGGTGGATGCGATCGCGCCGCTATTGGCCTGACGGCCCAGCTGCAGCCTGCGCCGGCCAGGCAGGCGGCGCTGCATCTGGTGGCGGTGCCGCCGGAGTCGGTTCCGATTCCTCCACATTCTCCTTCTGTGGTTGGCCGGGAAGCAGTCCGCGTTCGCCCAGCGCGTCGAGCTTGCTCAATTCCGGCATCAGCGCTGCCACGGTTGGCACGGCTTGCGCGCCGCAGGTGTTCGCGCCATCCACGGCCACCACCACATCGGCAAGCGTCGGTTTTGCCGCCAGCGCATCCGCGCGGCTCATCAGCCGGAATTGATATTCATATTCCTTGAGGATCGGTCCGAGGAACGTCAAACGGCCGGTGACCGGCGTTGCCACCATTCCTGAGCTCGCGGCATATTGGTTTGCCTCGGTGATCGCGCCGATCTTGATGGCGACGGCGTCCTCGGCCCTCGACATCCGGATCACCAGGTACAGGTTCGGCGATAGTTCGACCACATCGGCGCTGACGACTGGCGCGCAGGCGCCGAGCAGCAGCGCAATCGCGATTCGCTTGTGCATGTTCGCTCCCTCGGGTTGGCAGGTGTGGCCATCAGACACCCTGCTTCCTGAATGGAGGCTGACCTCTTAGACTGCGCCGCGATGAATTTCCCCATTCCTGCACTGCTCGGCATGGCTTATGGTTTTTCCGAAGCCGGGCTGGCCTTGCTCAAGCGTTCGCGCGATGACAGCGTCGATGCCGACGATGCGACGCTTCGTACCCTGTGGATCACCATCGTGCTCGCGGTGACGGTGGGGATCCTGATCCCCCACCGCGTACCGGCGGCGGCCATGGGCAGCAACGCCGGCGCGGTGTTCTGGGCCGGATGCGCACTTTTTGGCCTCGGGCTCATGCTGCGCTGGTACTCCATCATCTATCTCGGCAGGTTCTTCACGGTGAACGTCGCCATCCACTCCGGCCACGAGATCATCGACACCGGGCCGTACCGATACATCCGCCACCCCTCCTACACCGGCGCGTTGCTGGCGTTCCTCGGGCTCGCCCTGACACTCGCCAACTGGGTGTCGCTGGCAGTCATCGTGTTACCGGTCGTGTGGGCGTTCAGCAGGCGTATCTCGATCGAGGAAACTGCACTGGCCAGCGCGCTCGGATCGCCCTATACGAACTACATGCGGCGCACGAAGCGCCTGGTGCCGTTCACCTATTGATCCGGTCTACCAGACGCGTCGGGTCACGAGTCGATACGCGTAGTTTGACATCCCGAAATTGCCCCGCTGCGCAAAGGATTCGATGTCATAGACGGTATTCGGCGCCGCTCCGCGCGGCCTGCAAGTCACCGTCACGCGAAAACCGCGCAGCGCGCCTTGGTTGAGATTGAACGTGATCGGGACGTTGGCGGGGCAATTCGGCACCACCAGCAGCGCGCGATGCGCACCCCACTCGGCGCCTGCGCGCGCCGCCGCCAGCGCACGGTCCGCCTGCAACTGCAGATTGGCGGATTCGTTGGTCGCCGTACCGACGGTGACCGCGAATGCGGCCAACGACGCAATCACGGTGATCAGGAATATCGCCACCACCAGCGACATGCCGCGCTGTCGCGGAACGTGCGTCATGGCACGTACTCTGCTTGCGCGCTGTGCAGCAACGTCACGGAATCGCCGCCGCGCGCCGTGGTCAGCCGCACCGCGGCGGTTTGCGATTGATTGCCTTCCGCGAGTGGCCGCGGCAGCGGCGACACCGCAAAGTTGCAACCCGTGAGTCCCTGTGTCACCAGCTCATCGGTCCCGCCGCCGGCGGCCACGGCAGCGGCCAGCGCCCCAGGGGTTGCGCGCGCGTTCTGATTCGCCGCGATGATGTAGTTAGCGTACCGGCGCAGGGTCCCGCGCGCCTCGTCGCACAGGTAGGTGACCGGCCCTTCGACGAAATAGATGCGATTCCGGGGCGAGGCGCCGGCCGTGAATGCCGGCACGGGGCTCACATCGATCCGGTACTCGCCGGGAACGGCTGTGGCAGTGAAACCAACGGTGGCCGCCACCATCGATTCCGACAGCGTATAGGCGTCGCGCCCGGGCGAGCCGTGGTTGTTCACGGAGAGATATCGCGGCGTTCCGCTATAGGCGCCGACCGTGTTGAACGAAAGAGCCGTGGGTGGCGTGATATGGCGCGCCACGTCGAGCACCCTGAGCATCTCGATCGCCACGAAATTACCATTGCGCAGCGTGCGCAGGCTGTTCGGCAGCGCCCTGCGCAAGTCCTCTTCGATGCGCGGCCAGACGCTCGAAGCGTCGGCCACCAACACCGCACGGCGTGATTGGGCCTCATAGGCGCCCAGCGGCGCGCCAATGAACATCGCCGCAAAGATCACCACGATCGAGCTGATCGCGATCGCTATCACCATCTCGATCAGTGTGAAGCCGCGTACCCTCATGGCAGTGGATATCTGGTGCGATAGCCAGTGGCCACGACCGACAGGCCGCTGCCATAACTCACCGTGACGTTGACGAGCCACACATTGGCCGCCGCCACGCCATTGAGCGCGCTGGCGACGACAGCGACACTCACCCGGAAGTTGCCGGCGGCATTGTTGAATTTGTCCCGGGCCACCACGTCAACGCGCCCGTTGTAGTCGCGCACGTCGTTGAAAAGCGCGCGATTGGCCTCGACGCCATTCGGAACGAAATCCTTGCTGACGATTTCGTTGAGATACGCGTTGGCGATGGATTGCGCCTGCGCCTGCCGGATGGACGTGTTTCCGGTACCGCTGAGGTACGCAAGCGTGCCCGCCAGGGCCGCGCCGGCCACGGCGATGACCACGATGGCCACCAGCAACTCGATCAGCGTTACGCCGCGTACGAGGCGAGATGTGGCATGTCGCGTCATGGACCTTGCACCAGGCCAGTGGAGTCCACGGTGATCAGGTGCGGCCCGACATTGATGCTGATCGCCGGGCCGGCAATGTTTCCGGCCGCGGTGAACACGACTGCACGGTTCGCGGCGAGCACGACGCGCGCTGGCGGCCACTCGTTGAGCGTGCCACCCGTCCCTCGCTGAACCGGGGTGGTCCATGCACCGGCCGTCGCGCAGTGACTGGGAATGGTTGCCGAGGGGCCACGCTGCATCGCGCGATATCCGGTCGCGTCGATCGTGAACTGAACTTCACACCCGCTGGCAATGGCAACCGCGCGCGACTGGCGCAATGACGCGGCGATGCCATCGGCGTAACCGCGCGCCGCATAAGGAGTCGCCGCGGTCACGCTTGGCAGCGTGATCACGGCGAGTATCGCAATGATCGTGATCGAGGCGATGAGCTCGATCAGCGTGAAGCCGCGGCAACCTTGGCGATGCGCGCGCACGGCTTCACGCCCGGGACGGGATCAGATCAGCACGCCACGCGCAGCGCAGCGTTGACGGTGATTTCGGTCGCGGCACTGGTGATCGCGCCCGACTGATAGGAGATCGTCGGGCCCACGTTGGCGTTCGCCGGCTGGTTGTACCGCACCCAGCAGTTGGCATTGGTCGAGCCGTTCTTCCGCATCTGGTTTCCGGCTGCGTTCGGCGTAAATCCTTCGTGGCTCTGCAGCAGCAACCGGATGCTGGCGTTGTTCGGATAGCCGTTCACGAACACGATCTGCTGGCCGCCGATCTGGATACCGGCACCGCCGTTGGTGCAGCCCTGCGCCATGCACACGCCGCGCGCCATTTCCGCGGCGCTCAACATCGTGCCGCCCATGCTCTTCAGCGCGGCGATGCGCGCTTCGCGCTCGAGGCCCATGAATCTTGGCAGGGCCACCGCGGCCAGGATGCCGAGAATGACGATGACCACGATCAGTTCCACCATGGTGAAACCGGCTTGAATTCTGTTTCTCACGATACTTCTCCTCACGAACTGATAGGGCCCGACCAACGCTGTATCGGCTGCGAAGACGCGGGTCTTCACTCGAAACCCCTAAAGCGTGCCGCGATTAACACTCCCGCGAACATAATGCGGCGCTGCTCACCCCTGGCCGGCCTTGCTGATGACTTCCCACAGCGGCATGAAGATGCCGAGCGCGAGGACCAGCACCATGCCGCCCACGGCCACGATGAGAATGGGCTCGATGGAAGCGCTCAGGTTCTTCACTGCGTGATCGACTTCACGCTCGTAATAGCTAGCCGCCTCGTCCAGCAGCTCGGGCAATGCGCCGGTCTCCTCGCCGATGGCGATCATCTGCAGCACCAGCGGGGAAAACATGCCGCTGGCGGTGGCCGCGCGATGCAACGATTCGCCGCGCTCGACGCTGCTGGCCAGGATCTGGATCTTCTCGGCCACGAACACGTTGCCGGACGAGCGCGCGATGACTGCCAGCGTCTGGGTCATGGGCATGCCGGCGGCCAGCGAGATGGCCATGGAGCGGTTCAACCGTGACAACATGGACTCGTACATGAGCTTGCCCATCACGGGAATACGCAGCTTGAAGCGATCCCACTGGTAACGGCCATCCTGAGTCTGCAGGTAGCGGCGCACGCCGAACACGCACATGGCGATGACGCCAAGCGAATACATCCAGTAGTCACGCACGAGCATCGAGGAACCCAGCAGCATGCGTGTGGGCAGCGGCAGGTCGCCTTTGATCTGCGCGAACACCGGCGCGAATTTCGGAATCACGAACGTGCACAGGAATCCCACCGCCAGCGCGATGGTGATCATCACGATGATGGGATATCGCACCGCGCCCTTGACGCTGTCGTGCATCTTTTGTTCCTGCGACAGATACTCGGTGAGGCGCTGAAAGGACTTGTCGAGCGTACCGGTCGCCTCACCAACGCTGACGATGCTCACGTACAGCGTGGGGAATATCTTCGGATGCCGCGCGAAACTCGCGGCGAGGTCGCGGCCGCCTTCGAGGCTCTCGAGCATGTCCTGGAGCGTCTCGCGCAGCAGCGCGTTGTGTGTCGAGGCGATCAGCCCGCGCAGGCCGCGCAGCAGCGGGATGCCCGCGCGCGTGATCGTGTACATCTGGCGCGAGAACATCACCAGGTCCGTGGTCGTGACACCCCCAAGACCGATCCGGCGGCCTAACTTCTCGAGGTTGATGCTTCCGGCGACCGCGCCCATGGCATCGATCTGCAGCGGAATGACGCCCGTGGCGATGAGACGCTGCGCCACCTGGCCGACGGAATCGCCCGCGGCACGGCCGTTCACCAGCTTGCCGTCGCTCGAGCGTCCCTTGTAGCTGAATTCAGCCATGAGTCAGCGGGCTCAGCCGGCCTGTCCGGACAGCAAGGCGTCGGTCAGCTCCTCGATGGCTGGTGCGCCACGACGCGGTTCCTGCAGTGGGTCGTCGAGACCACTGGTGGTGGCGATGACTTCAGCCAGTGTCGTCTTGCCGCTCGCGGCCATGTCGATGGCACTACGCGTCAGCGTGGTGTACCCCATCTGCGCGCGCGCCGCGTCGGCGAAACCCTGTGGGTCGGCGCGGCGAATCGCGTCTGCGAGCGAGCGGTCGACTTCGATGAGCTCGTAGATCGCGGCGCGGCCGCGGAAGCCCGACAGGTTGCAGTACGTGCAGCCCGAGCCCATCTGGAATTTCATGTCGCCGGCGGCGCGGACGCCGATCTGCGCCTGCAGCCAGGCCAGCTGATGGTCGTCGGGCTCGGCCGGCTGCGCGCAGTCCGGACAGACCTGGCGCACCAGGCGCTGCGCGACGATGCCATGCAGTGCCGTGGCGACCATGTACCCGGCCACGCCCATGTCGAGGAGGCGATTGACCGTGGCGGCCGCCGTCAGCGTGTGCAGTGTCGAGAAGACCATGTGGCCCGTGATCGCGGCGCGCAAACCGATTTCTGCGGTTTCCCGGTCGCGCATTTCGCCGACGAGGATCACATCGGGGTCGGCGCGCAGCATGGTGCGCAGGATGCGCGCGAAGTCGAGCCCGATCTTGCTGTTGACCTGAACCTGGTTGACGCGGTCGAGGCGGTACTCGACGGGATCCTCGGCCGTGAGAATCTTCGTGTCGGAGCGATTGAGATAACTCAACGCCGAATACAGCGTGGTGGTCTTGCCGCTACCGGTGGGGCCGGTCACCAGCATCATTCCCGCCGGGCGTTCGATGAGACCACGAAACTTGGCCAGCATGCCGGCCGGCATGCCTAACTGCTCGAGAGTCATGAGGCTGTTGGACTGATCGAGCAGGCGCAGCACGATCGACTCACCAAATTGCACCGGCATGGTCGCCATGCGCACATCGATGGAGCGGTCTTTCACCTTGACGGAGAAGCGGCCGTCCTGCGGCAGGCGTTTCTCGGAAATGTCGAGGCTGCTCATGAGTTTCAGGCGGGTTACCAGCGCGCTGGCCACGCCACGGCCTTCGATGCTCTGCTCCTGCAACACGCCATCGACGCGCAGCCGCACGCGCAACAGCCCTTCGCCGGGCTCGATGTGCACGTCTGAGGCGCGCGCGTTGACGGCGTCATGGAAGATGGTCTGGATCAGGCGGATGATCGGCGCGTCCGAAGATCCTTCGTCGATCGCCAGCTGCGAGATGTCGATGTCGCCGGCACGGAGCTCTTCGCGCACTTCGAGCGCGATCGAGGCGATCTGCTCCGTGCGCCGGTAGACGATGTCCATCGTGCGCAGCAGCTCGGTTTCGCGAACCAGTGCGATTCGCAGCGGTTGCTTGAGCCGCGCGACCAGTTCGTCATAGACGAAAAGGTCGGTGGGGTCGGCCATGCCCACGGTGAGTCCGCGCGCGTCCGACTGCAGTACCAGCGCACGAAAACGCCGCGCCAGCGCCTCGGGCAGCAGCCGCACCACGGCCTGGTCCAGCGTCAGCTGCCGCAGCTCGACGAAAGGAATCTGCAGATGCCGCGCCAGCGCATCGTTGAGTTGCTGTTCCTGCACGATGCCGAGATCGGTGAGGACGCGGCCGAGCTTGCGGCCGGTTTTCTTCTGCTCGCCCAGCGCCTGGTTGAGCTGCGCCTCGGTGATAACCTTCTGCTCGATGAGCAGCTCACCGAGACGGATCTTTTTGCGCCGTTCCGGTCTCATCTGACGCCCTCGACCTTCCCTTGTCTGGCGAGCGCGGCGGCACGATCCGTGGACTCGCGCACCATGGCGTCCCAGTCACCGTCGTCGACCACGACCGGCCGCAACAGCAGCACCAGCTCGACGGTGGTGCTCGCATCACGCTTGCTCTTGAACAGATTGCCCACGACCGGAATGCTTCCGAGTCCCGGGGTCTTGTAGTCGTTGCGCTGGCGCGTCTCGCGCATGAGGCCGCCGATCACGATGATCTGGCCATTGCGCGCACGCACGACACTGTCGGATTCGCGGATCTGGCTGACCGCCAGCGGCAGGTCGCTGGTGGTGCCGCCGAAGGAGATGCGCTTGCTCTGGTCCTGGACGTCGCTGACGGTGGGATGAATGTGCATGAGCACCGAGCCGTCGTCGCTGATCTGCGGGGTGACGTCAAGCGCCACGCCCGAGAAGAACGGCGTCAGCTCCACGCCCAGTGAGGTGGTGGTCGAATCGCCGGTGGTGGTGTCACTGGTCACACCGGTCACGAAGAACTCATCCGAGCCCGCCTTGATGATGGCTTTCTGATTGTGCAGCGTCGAGACGCGCGGGCTCGACAACACGCGCGTGCGGCCCTGCGAATCGAGGAGCTCGATCAAGGCATTGAAGTCGGTGGAATCGAACGCGAACGAGAAAGCGCCGCCCAGCGTCTCGATGACCTGCCCTACCACCGGGATTCCCGGCGTCACCGGGACCCGGTCGCCCGCCGGAGAAAGCGGGTTCGCGTCGAAGCCGCCGTTAGGGGAGCGCTGGCCGAAGAAAGCAGTCTTGTTGCCCTTGGTGACCAGCGTGCTCCAGTTGATACCGGCCTGGAACCCGGAATTGAGCTCGACCTCGACGACCTTGGCCTCGAGGATCACCTGCCGCGTGATCGTCGATTGCGTCTTGCGCAGATAGTCGCCCACGGCGCGCAGCTCCGCCGGGTAGGCGCGAACCACCACCACTCCCGAATTGCGGTTGATGACCACGCTGTTTTTCGGATCGGTCGCCACCAGCATCGCGATGTCGGTCTCGATGCCCTTCCAGAAATCCGAATCGTTGCGCGTGAGCACCGCGGTGCCCGTGGTGCTGCTGGTCTGGGTCTTCTCGTCTTCGGTGCCGCCGCCACCCTCGGAACCGCTGCTCGAGCTGCCCTGCGTAACCTGCCCCGAGCTCACCCGCGTACGGGATACTCCCGTGCGCTGCATATCCAGATAGTTGAGCTGGAACACGCGCGTCTGCGCCGCGGGCGCCATGATCACGTAGCCATTGGCCATCGGCCGATAGTCGTAACCGTACAGATCGCGCGCCGCTTCCAGTGCCTCGGCCAGCGTCACCTGCTTGAGCGACAACGATACCCGGCCATTGACGTCGGGATGCACGAGCATGTTGTACGGCGTTCCGACCACGAGTCCTTCGAAGAACGCACGCGCCGGCGCGTCTTCCACCTGGAAGTCGTAACGCGCTTCAGGGCCAGCCTGCTGCGCACTCGCGGAGACGGCCAACAACCACAGGGTAAGAACATGTCGGACGCGTTTCATGGCTTGCTTGCCTCGGGGGAATGAGCCACCCGGGCGGTCGCGAGCGCGAGCACCCCGGGGAGCATGAGAGTCTGTTCGCGGCCGGCGCGCGTATAACGCACTCCGCCGGCCAATACTTCGACGATGCGGGCGCCGGCGACTTCATCGCCTGCCTTGACCAGGCGGCCATTGACGATGGCGACGCGCACGGCACCGGTGATCACGCCCTGAAGCTTCAACGCCGCCACTCTCGCGACCGTGGATTTCGCGGGCGCCGATCCCGGCGGCCGCATCGGATCACGGAAAGTCTGTGCCTGCGCGGCATTCGCCAGCAGCAGCGGTACGACGCAGAGGGAAAAGATTCGGAGTCGTCTGCGCATGGGATCAGACTCCGAGCCAGGTGGAATCGAGACTCAGGGTCGACAATTCGATGCGCACGCGATTGCGTGGATATCCGGCGGTGGACAGGTCGAGCGAGGTCCAGCGGAATTTCCAGGGCAAGGCTTCCAGCGCGGTCAGGTATTCGAGGATGTCGGCGTATTCACCGTCGATGACAATTTCCAGGGAGTGCACATACGGGGGCTGCGCGGGGGATGCCTCCTCCACCGGTGGAATCAGGCCGGTCACCGGCAGGTTGCGGATACTGACCAGCGCCAACCGGCCCTGGCGGTCCAACACGTCGTGGAGCACTTCGATCATGCGATTCGAAGCCACGAAGCCGCTCGCGGTGTTCTTCAGCTGGGCGTCGATACGCTGCAATTGAGTTTGCAACTCACCCGCGCGCGTGATCGACACCTGGCGCGGATCGGACATGTCGGTGTCCTGCGCACTGGCGCCGAATGAGCTGGCGGCGGTGAGCTCCGCCTCGAGCGCACCGCGTGTGCGGCGCAACGGATCCATGAGCATGGTGTCCCAGACGGCAATCAGCAGTCCGAGCACGGCGAACAACACGATGGCGCGCTCGCGCAGTGTCAGCAATTCGAACTTCTTCGTGAGCGGACCGGTGGCCATCATGATTCCTCCGGAGGAACGGCCTCGCGCGGCACCAGGCCGCGGTGACCGGCGCGGAAACTCAGGCGGCCGCTGCCGGCGGCTTTCTTGTCTTTCGATTTCTCGATGACGAATTCGTCGATCTGCCCGCCTTTGAGCGCGGGGTCGGCAGCCAGGCTGCGCAGGTAACGCGGCACCGAGTCCGGCGACGCCGTCGACCCGGACACGCTGACCGACTCGATGTGGGCGCCGAACGTGAGCCGGTCGAGCCAGATGCCGTCGATATGGCGCGCGCCGAAGGCGCGCAGTCTGGATGAGAACCCCGCGGCGCGGCGCGGCGATTCGCCGTTCAGCAGCGCCAATGCGCGCGACTTGTTGTCGATTTCAGCGCCGAGCCTGGTGAGCAGCAGCTCGATCTCTTCGTCAGAGAGGCCAGCGAGTTGCGGACCTTGCGCCGCCGACATGGCCGCCTGCGCCTCTTGCTGATTGCGCACCACCTGCGCCACTTCCTCCAGCCGGCCGGTCTGCCAGAAGGCAAACCCCCAGAGTCCGGCGAGCATCACTGACACCAGCACCAGCGTGGTCCGTGTCGAGCTGGCGCTCAACGCGCCGCGTACACCTTTCGCGGCGGGTTGGTAAAGATTGATTTCCTGCATGGCCATGGGTCAGCCCTTGCGCGCGCGCAGTGCGGCGCCGATCGCCATGCAGGGCAGCCAGCCGCCGGGAATCTCAGCGCTATAAGACACATCCACCAGATCGAACATGTTGAACATCGAGATGCGCAGCCCGGTGGATGCGCCGAGCTCGGCAGCCATGAGATTGGCGCGAGGCCCGGCGGGTGCGATGAACAGATCCGCGATCGCGCTTTCGTCGAAATGGCTCTCGTAGTAGTCGAGCGACCGCTGCAACTCGAGCGACAGCAACTGCGGATCCAGCGGCAGCTCGCTGGCCTCGGCATCGACGTCGCCGTTGAGCTCACCGCGCATGCCGAAGTCGAATCGGCGGGTCACGTACAACATGCCATTGCGCGTGAGCACCAGCTGGGCGAAGTCGTCACGGATCAGCAGGAAGGCCACGCCCTTGGCATCCTGGGGCAGCAGCGCGGCGAGGTTGCGCTGACAGAGCTCGGGAATGTCGATGACGTCGAAGCGCCGGAACTGGCGCTCGAAAGTGTTGGTGATGGTCTGGATCGCGTCGCCGCGCGTGGCAATGGCAAAACAGGTGCTCTTGGCGCCGCTGTTGGCCTCGGCCGGCAGTGCGAACACGTCCAGGGTTGCATCGTCGATGGGAAAGTCGAAGGTGTCGCGCAAGCTGTAGCGCGCCGCGGCGCGCAGCTCGGCGCGCGGCACATCCGGCATTTGCACCTGCGCGATCTGGTAGTCGGAGGCGCCGATCACGGCGCTGACCGGAATTCCCCGCAGGTCGAATTCGGAGATGATTTTCTTGAGCACAGGATCGGCGAAGCCGAGCGGCGCATCTTCGACCACGATGCGCAGCACCTTGGGGCGTTGGCCCTCGAGCTTGCGCACGAGTGCCACCGCAATCTCGTCATCCGAGATCGCGACGGCGGCGCGCAGGCCTTCCGTGCGCCTGCGCTTCTTGAATACTCGCCCAAGCCGGGCACCGACAGATTGAAGCATGTGATGTGGCGTCCCGAGGCGACGCTCCTCCTCGCCATCTGTAGCGGTCCGCAGCGCGGAAACTTGACGTAATTGCAGCGCGGTGGGGGTTGGCGCACACGCGCGGCAATGGGCGGCACGGCGCGCGTGATCCGGTCACGGCGGCGGCAATCCTTTGCCGTAATGGGGTCAGACCCCAAATGCTAGGAAATGGGGTCTGACCCCATTTCGGCGCCACTGCTCGCGGGTCTGCCCCCAGGCGTCGATCGGCACCTGCTCGAACGGCGGCGGCATGCGCACGGGCTGCAGGTAGCTAGAGCCGAGCCGCCTGGCGACGCCCTGCGAAGCCAGGTTCAGCGGATCGATGCAGTGGATGAGCTCGGGCCAACCGAGCACGTCGAAGGCGTAATCCATGGCGGCCGCAGCGCCTTCACTGGCGTAGCCCTTGCCCCAATGCTCGCGCGCGATACCCCAACCGACCTCATTGTCCGGCCATCCTTCCGGACGCCAGGGCCCGAGGCGCCCAACCCACCTGCCGGTGGCTTTTTCAAGCACCGAGAACATGGCCACGCCGGTCATGGTCCACGCGCCGCACATGCACATGAAGGTTCGCCACGCGGTCGCGCGCGGCTGCTGCCCGCCGATGAAACGGGTGGCAACGTCGTCGTCGAGAAAGGCCGCCCAGGCATCGAAATCTTCCATGCGCGGCGGGCGCAGGATGAGCCGCGGGGTTTCCAGGCGCAGCGTGTGCAGGTCGATAGCGGCCATGCGGCCGATGATAAGAAAGCCGCCCTTCGGCGGCTACGCCTGGATGTGCGTTGATTCGCAACCCATCGGCACGCGGGCCGCCGGAACTTAGCCCGCTCTGTTAGGGTCGGTCCTTGATGCCTCCCCGAAAAAAGCACCGATTTACTGTCGCCGCGCTGCTGGCCTATGTGCCGCTGTCACTCGCCTATCTCGCCTTCAGCGGTCAGCTCGCCGCCAGCGACTGGCGCACCGCCTCGCGCGAGCCGGCGGGGCTCGCGCCGGATCCCGCCACCACGCCCGAGGCTGTCGTGCAGGTCTATTCGGCGCGAGCTGTGAGCTGGCGCGGCTGGTTCGGAGTGCACACCTGGATCGCAGTGAAGCCGGCCAATGCGGCGGAGTTCACCGTGCACGAAGTCATGGGCTGGCGCCTCAAGCGCACCGGCACGGCGCTCGTGGCGCGTAACCGGCCGGCCGACGGCTACTGGTACGGCAACCGGCCCGAGTTGTTAGGCGACATCCGCGGTCCGGGCGTGGACACCATCATCCAGCGCATCGAGGCGGTAGTGCAGGAATATCCTTATCCCGACAGCTATCACGTCTGGCCCGGTCCCAACTCCAATACCTTCGTCGCCTTCGTGCTGCGCAAGGTGCCGGAGCTGCGGGTCGACATGCCGCCCACCGCCATCGGCAAGGACTACCTAGGCTGGCGCTCGGTCAACAGAACGCCTAGTGGCACTGGTGGCCAGGCAAACCTGTTCGGCGTGCTGGGCGTCGCTGCCGGGCTCGAAGAAGGTCTTGAAGTGAACCTGTTAGGCCTGAACTTCGGCGTGGACCCTAAGAGCTTGTCAATCAAACTACCCATCGTCGGCAGGCTCGGGCCGGCGCGCAACAATACGCCGAAGCGCATCGAAGGTCAGTCGGCCTTGGAATAGCGAGCGGCGCGAAGGTCAGCCGTTGCTGCCGGATCCCGCACCTGCCACCCGGCCCATGCCCTCAACCGTGGGCTTTCTCACCCTTGCTGAGCGCGAATTCCTCCTCGGGCGAAAGGATGAGCTGGTTCCTGCCATACAGCGCGAAGTAGAGAATGCCGAGCGCGTAGAAGCCGGCCACGTAATAGACCGCGCCCCGATACACGGGATCCTGGAGCTGGTAGTAGATAGTTACGAGCGCCACGACAATCGTCACGAAGGCGCCCGGAACGCCGACGGGGCTGCGATATGGACGAATGATGTTCGGCATCCTGTTTCGTAACACGATGAATGACAGGCCCTGCATGGCGTACGAAATCATCGCGCCGAATACGGCCATGTTGAGCAGCGTGCCGCCGATGATCGCCGTGCTCTTCGTGGTGTCACCTTTCGCCGCCAGGAACCACAGGATCATCATGGTCGAGAATCCCAGGATCGTTCCCGCGAACAGCGCCATGTGAGGCACCTTCTTCGCGTTGGTGAGCGACATGAACGGCAGGTAATAGCCGGCGCGCGCCAGCGAATAAATCTGCCGTCCGTAGGCGTAGATGATGGTGTGGAAACTCGCGATCAAGCCAATCGTCGCGAGCAATGCCAGCGTCTTCGCGGCGCCCGAGCCATACAACACACGGAATCCGTCGAGCAGCGGCTCCCCCGAGGTCGACAGCGTGAACGCGCCATGCATCTTGCCCTCCTCCAGGGAACCCACGCTCGAATTCAGGAAAGTGATGAGCAGCGCGGACATCATGAGCGTGAGCATTCCCAGGATCAGGCCCTTCGGCATGTCCTTCTTCGGATCCGCCGATTCTTCCGCCGCCAGCGGCAGCTGCTCGATGGCGAGGAACAACCACACTGCGAACGGCAAGGTCATGAGGACACCCTTGAACCCGAGCGGAAACCAGGAGCCCCCTCCATCCGGCAATTCAACTTTGGATCCGTCCGCGCCAATACCGATGTTCAGCGCCCAGCGGTCGAAGTCGATCGACGGAATCGCGCTCACCCAGAACACCGCGAGAATCAGCAACGCAGCAATTGTGACGATCACCGAGACACGGAACGAGAGCTCCACGCCGAACAGGTTGAGCAGCAGGAACACCACGTACGAAGCGGCCCACCATGCGGGTTGCCATTCCGCCGGCGTGCCGAAAATGGCGGTCATGTAAGACCCGATGAAAAATACGATAACCGCCGGAGTGAGGACGTACTCGATGCTCTCGGCGAGACCGGTGAACATACCGCCCCAGGGGCCCATGGCACTGCGTGCGAATGAATACGCGGCGCCGGTATGCGGCAGCGCCGGAGACATTTCCGCGAGACTGAAGATGAGACCCCAGTACATCGCGGCGATGATGAACAGTGCGACCAGCATCGAGCCGAAACCGTTGGTCATTCCGAGGTTCCAGCCCGAGTAATGGCCAGAGATCACGGCGCCCACACCCAGGGCCCACAGCGACCACACTTTGGCGTAACGCTTGAGACCGCGTTTCTCGAAGTAGTCGGCGCCGACCTGCTTGTAGCTGACGCCGCCGGACGAAGATTGCTCGTTCATGCGTAACTCCCCGGGGACTGCTTATTTTTGTCCCTTGCCGTTCTTATTTTTGCGCGAGACATCGACTGCGGGCCGAGTATAGGCCGAGGCCTCGGATGGCCTGCAAGAGAAACGCCGTGGCTCAGGATGGACGGCTGTCAGCACAGCGTCGGGGCACTCGCTGCAACTGATTGTTTGCCCTCAGAAATCGCGCAGGTCACGCATAGACCGGCAACGCCTGTTGACGCTTGCGCGGATGCAGGTGACTCGCGAACTGCTCGGTGGCCGCGCGCCACGTGAAGAGGCCGGCGCGCGCCAGCGCATCCGCACGATCGAGTTTCAAGGCTTCGAGACAGGCGGTGCGCAGGTCATCGTGGAGCACGCCAGCCTTGGAGGTGCCGATGACATCCCGCGGACCGGTCACCGGATACGCCGCCACCGGCAAGCCGCACGCCATGGCTTCCAGCAGCACGAGTCCAAAGGTATCGGTCTTGCTGGGAAATACGAACACGTCCGCGGCGGCGTACACCTTGGCCAGCTCTTCGCGGTCCAGCAACCCAAGGTAGTTCACCTGCGGGAATCGCGAGCGGATGCGCTCGAGCGCGGGCCCGGTACCCACCACCCATTTCGAACCCGGTAGATCGAGCTCGAGAAACGCCTCGACATTCTTCTCCACCGCCACGCGCCCCACATACAAGAAGATGGGCGGCGCGCTGTTCAGACGGGCACTCGGCTGCGGGCGAAAAATGTCGGCGTCCACGCCGCGCGACCAGAGCTTCACATTCTGAAAACCGTTGGCCTCGAGGTCGTCGACGACCACCTGTGTCGGCGCCATCACGCCTTTGGATGGTCCGTGAAAACGCCGCAGCCACGCGTAGCTCAAGGACAGCGGCAATCGCATGCGGGCATGCACGTACTCCGGAAAACGCGTGTGATAGGCGGTGGTGAATGGAAAATCGTTGCGCAGGGCGAATCGACGTGCGGCCATGCCGAGCGGTCCTTCGGTGGCGATGTGCAATACGTCGGGATCGAACTCACGGATGCGTTGATTGACACCGCTGCCCGCGAACAAGGACAGCCGGATCTCGGGATACGTCGGGCAAGGCAGGGTGCGAAATTCGAGCGGCGTGAGAAATCGAACCTCGTGACCCATCGTCGCAAGCTCACGCGCCGTGCTCTTGAGCGTACGTACCACGCCGTTGACCTGTGGCTCCCACGCATCGGTGACGAGAAGAATTCTCAAGGAAGCCTCCTAACCAGTTGACGCACAGTCCACCGCGAAATCATTGCAGTGGAATGACAGCGCTACTGCGGGGCTACCTCAGGACTTGTTTGTCGAGCCAGTTGCGCAACTCGGCCAGCTTGATGGTTAGGTCGGTGATCGATGGCCCAACGCCGAAGCGCCACGCGAGCCGCGCGTTGCCAGGATCGTCGTTGAGCGCGACCAGGTCCGACGCCAGCTGATCGAGCTCGGCCTGGTCCTTGACTAGGCCATCGCGGATCAAGACCTCTGCATAACGGCGGGCCATTGCCGCAATCTCCGCACAGCTGTACTCCGGATGGTATTGCACGCCCCAGAAACTGCCCTTCTTGAGTTTGATCTCGGCGGCCTGCAGGCCCATGTCGTTGTGGGCCAGTGCGGTGGCGCCGTTGGGCAGGCTTGCCACGGTATCCACATGGACCGTAGCGGCCTCGAACACTTCCGGCTTGCCCTGGAACATGGCGTGATCGCGGCCAGCACTCGTCAATGTGATGCGCCGGCCGAAACCGAACTCCCGCCCGCGCGGATTCTTCACCACGCTGCCACCCGCGGCGGTGACACCGACCTGCAATCCCCAGCAACTGCCGAAGCACGGCACACCGGCGGCGAACACGGCTTTGGCGAGCTCGATCTGGCGCTCCACGCCGGGGTCGCGCGAATAGACGTTCAATGCGGAGCCCGTGATCACTGCGCCGTGATAACTCTCGAGCGCCACACCGTCGGGAAGTTTTGGCACTTCGTCGGCGGGCCGCAGGATGTCGCATTCGATATCGGGTTTCAGGCGCTGCAGCGTCGCGGCGTAGCCCTCGCCCGAGGACGTGCCGCCGACAGACACGTGCTTGTCACGCGTCGCCTTCTCGTTGCCGTCAATGACGAGGATGCGCGTCATAGGTCGGCAAGCCGCCGTCCGAAACGAGGGTGCAATCCACCCCCTGGAAAATCAGCGCCGCTCCATCAAAGGTCATGTGCTTGCACTTCTGATTGATTTGCGTTTCGTGCAGGTGCTGGTTGGCAATATAGCGCTCATATCGGACCTGCCAGAACTCGCCAGCGGCCGACCGCATGAGTACGTAGACGACATTCGATTCGGGCGGAATCGTGCCGAACTTGAAAGGTTGCTTACCATTCATCGCTGCACGCACACACTGGGCCGCTTCGCGCTTGCGAATTTCCGAAACTTTTTCGCTCGTGCTGTCCAGGAAGCCGCAGTCCGCGGCTGAAGGTCCCACGAGCTCATCGACCGACTCCACGAATCCCTCATAACACATGGATTTCCAGCGGCTTGCCGCGGCGACGTCAGCGACCGCGTTGGTGCTCAAAACTGCCAGAAACATCCACACGGCACGCACAGGTCCTGCCCCTCCGGATGAAATTCAGCTCTTGAGCGACAGGTCGCCTTTCACGGCCGAACGGAAAATGCGTTCGAGCGTGGCGGCGTCGACGGGAATGGGATTGCCGCCGGCGGAAGGGTCGATGGCCGCCTCGCGTCCGATCTCCGCTGGGTTGCGCAGCGTCACACCGATTTCGGCCAGCGAGTGTGGGATGCCGAGCTCTTTGCGAAAGCCAAGCACCCAGTCGAGCACCCCATCGACACTGCACTTCTGCAGGTCGAGCACACGCGCCACCACTTTCATGCGTTCCGCGATGGCATCGCGGTTGTGCACGATGACGTACGGAGTGATGACCGCATTGGTGAGGCCATGATGCGTATCGAAGAACGAGCCCACCGGGTGTGCAATCGCATGCACGGCTCCGAGGCCCTTCTGGAATGCCGTGGCGCCCATGCTGGCCGCGGCCAGCATGCGTGAGCGGGCCTCGAGATCGCCGCCGTTGCGGCAGGCGCGCGGTAGATAGGTCTTGATGAGGCGCATGCCCTCGAGTGCAACGCCGTCCGCCAGCGGATGAAACCCCGGGGCGCAGAATGCCTCGAAGCAATGCACGAAGGCGTCGAATCCCGTGGCGGCGGTGATCTTCGGCGGCAGGCCCACCGTGAGCTCGGGGTCGGCGATGACTATCCCGGGCATCATCTTCGGATGGAAAATGATCTTCTTCTGGTGCGTTTCCTCGTTGAGGATGACGCCGGCGCGGCCGACCTCGCTACCCGTGCCCGCCGTGGTCGGGACCGCCACCACGGGCGCAATGCCGGCTGGATCCGCGCGAGTCCACCAGTCGCCGACATCCTCGAAGTCCCACAGCGGGCGCGTCTGCCCGGACATGAAGGCGATGACCTTGCCGGCGTCCAGCCCCGATCCGCCGCCGAACGCCACCACTCCATCGTGGCCGCCGTCGCGATACACCTTGATTCCGGCTTCGACATTGGCGGCCACGGGATTGCCGCGCACATCGGCGAACAGTCCCGAGCCCGGCAGCGACGCGACCGCCTTCTTGATCATCTGCGAATCGCGCAGGCCGCTGTCGGTGACCACCAGCGGCCTGGCGATGCCGAGCTCGGCGCAGGCGGCCGGTAGTTCGGCGATGCGCCCCGGCCCCGACCACACGCGAGTCGGATAATTCCAGTTGCCCTTCATGGGAACGGTCATGGGGTGCGGATCCTCATGTGAAATGACTTCGGCCGGGTAAGGTGCTCATAGCCGACCACCGACAGCGTGCAGCCGCGACCGGAATCCTTGACGCCCGTCCACGCCAGCGCGGGGTCCAGATAATCGCAACGATTCATGAACCATGTGCCGGTGTTCACGCGCTGGCCCAGTGTCTGCGCCACATCAGCGTCCTCGGTCCAGATCGCAGCGGTGAGTCCGAAGTCGCTGTCGTTCATGAGGTCCACGGCCTCATCGTCCGTGCTCACCTTCATGATGCCGGCGACGGGTCCGAAGATCTCCTCGCGCATCACGGGCATGGCGTGATTGACGTTCAGCAGCACTTGCGGTGCGAGATACGGTGTTCCCGCGGCGCTCTTCGCGAAGCCGGTCTCGGCGATGGCGCCGGTGGCGCCAGCGGCAATCGAGGCCTGAATTTGCGCGCGCACGCCATCGGCCGCCGCGGCGCGCACCAGCGGCCCGAGCGTGGTGGCCGGATCCGTCGGGTCGCCCAGCGAGTAGCTGCGCGCGAGCTCGATGAAACCTTCGGTGAACTCGCGGTACAGCGCATCGTGCACGTACACGCGCTGCAACCCACAGCAGGATTGCCCGGAATTGAAATACGCACCGTCGACGATGCTCTCGATGGCGTGCTCGAGGTTGGCGTCGTGGCGCACGTAGACAGGATCGCAGCCACCGAGCTCGAGCCCGACGCCAATGAAGCGCGACGCCGCCGCACGTTGCACGGCACGGCCACCGGCGACCGAACCGGTGAAGGCGACGAAGTCCACGCGCGGGTCACGGATGATGTGATCGGTGTCTTCATGCGAGGCATGCAGGATCTGGAACACGCCCTTGGGCAGCCCCGCGAGCAGCAGGCACTCGGCGAATCGTTCCGCGGCGAGCGGCGTCTGCGCGGAATGCTTGAGCACGACGGCGTTGCCGGCCATGAGCGCGGGAATGACGCTGTTGACGGCGATGAGATACGGGTAGTTCCAGGCGGCAACGGTGAAAACCACACCAAGCGGCTCGCGTCGCACGAATCGCCTGAAGTTGTCCTTCGGACCCGCGGCCACGTCCTCCAGCGCCTGCGGCGCGATGGCGATCATGTGGCGCGCTCGTTCGAGCATGCCGCGCACCTCGTTAGGCGCATAACGCGACGGGCGACCCATCTGCCACGTGATCTCTTCGGCGATCTGCGCGCCGCGCAGCTCGAACTCGTTGCAGAACCGCGTGAGGATGGCGGCCCTCTCGTCAAGGGATGTATTGCGCCACTCGGCGAATGCGTGCCGCGCACTGCGCAAGGTTTCGTTGATTTCATTGGGTGTGGCGAGCGCACGCTCGACGTACACACGTCCATCCACCGGGCTCACGGTTTTTTGGATGCCGTGGATCATATGATTTCGAAGTAGCGGGCGAGCTCCCAGTCCGTGACCGCACGGCGGAACTCGCGGTCTTCCCACTCACGGCTGGCCGCGAAGTGTTCGACGAACGCATCGCCAAACAACGTGCGCCCGGCCTTGGACTTCGCCAGCCATTCGGAAGCTTCCGTCAAGGTGCGTGGCAGCGAACGGGTCTTGGGAAATTTCTTGTCGTAGGCATTGCCCTCCACGTTCGCATCCGGCTCGATCTTGTTCTCGATACCGTGCAGCCCCGAGCCGATGGCCGCAGCGAGTGCCAGGTATGGGTTGATGTCCGCCGCCGCGATGCGGTACTCGACGCGCTGGCTCGATGCGCTGCCGGGAATCACTCGCAGCGCGCAGGTGCGGTTCTCCACACCCCAGGTGGCCGTGGTTGGCGCCCAGAAACCAGGGACCAGGCGTGAGTAGCTGTTCACGGTGCACGCCACCATGGCTAACAATTCGGGCATGAGCTTCTGCTGCCCGCCAACGAACCAGCGCATTTCGTCCGACATGCTGTGCGGCTTGTTGGTGTCATGGAACGCCGCCTTGCCATCGGCCTTGCGCACCAGCGAAGTGTGGATGTGGCCGCTCTGCCCCGGCCAGTCCTTGGACCACTTGGCCATGAACGTGGCCATCATGCCGTTTCGCTGCGCGAGAATCTTGGTGAAGGTCTTGAACAACGCGCCGCGGTCGGCGGCTTCGAGCGCTTCGCAGTATTGAATCGCTGCTTCGAGCACGCCCGGACCGGTCTCGGTGTGCAGCCCCTCGAGCGGCACGCGCAACTGCGTGCACATGTTCATGAGCTGGTGATAGAACTCCGAGTGCACCGAGCTGCGCAGCACGGAATAACCGAAGTAACCCGGCGTCATGGTGGTCAGATTGCGAAAGCCCTTCTCGCGAATGGACTCCGGCGTTTCCCTGAACATGAAGAATTCGAATTCGGTGGCGGCATTGACCTTGTAGCCGAGGTCATCGGCTTTCTTGAGCACGCGGCGCAACGTCGCACGCGGGCATACCGCCTCGGCCTTCTCGGCGAACTCGCCGAGGAACATGATCATGTCGCCTTCGAAGGGAACCGGCCTGCAGGTGTCCGGCAGCACACGCACCGGGGCGTCCGGGTACGCCGTGTGCCAACCCGTGTAGGTCACATTGTCGTAGAGCTGATCGTTGGAGTCCCAGCCGAGCACGACGTCGCAGAAACCGAAACCGTTGTCGAGCGCCGAGAAGAACTTGTCGCGGCCCATGTACTTGCCGCGCATGATGCCGTCGTTGTCGAACACGCCCACCTTGACGTGGTCGAGCTTGCGTTCCTCGACGATCTTCCTGGCGTCAGCGGCCGTGCGGACGTTTTCGGGCTGCATGGGACACTCTTTATATAGAGAGGCCCAGAAGTATGGGGTCAGACCCCATTTCTTAGCAAAAGGGGCCAGAGCTCATCGAAGGCTTTTCTTGCATCCGAGGGCCAGCAAGCTCTGACCCCTTTTGCTGGAAATGGGGTCTGACCCCATTCCTACTTGATGGCGAGGCGCAGGTCTTCGATCTCTTCCTTGGCTTGCTCGAGCGTCTCCTCGACGGCCATGAGATCGAGGCGCAGCCGCGAGAACGCGGCGATCTTCTCCACCGTCATCGACAGGTCGTGCATCCGCCCCGCGTGACCTACCACGAGGTAGCTGGTGGCGAGGATATCGGTGAGATCGGGCTCATCGCCGACGACTTCGCGATTGAGATTCTCGTATTGCACGACGGCGTCGATCACATCTTCGTTGACACGCCACCCGCTGAGAATGCCTCGCGCGAACTGCGCGTGCCATTTGCGCAGGATCGCACCGTACTTGGTGCGGTCGCGCAGAACGAACGGGTAGTGAGCGGCGCGTGTGAGGATGAATAGTTTGCCGACGCCGTGCATGAGGCCGCCGAGAAACGCGAGGTCGCGATTGACGCGCGTGAACTTGCGCGCGATCACGAATGACACGGCCGCCGTCCACGCGCTGCGCTCCCACAGCGCTTCGAGGTGCGGGCGAATGTCCTTGACCTGGTGCCCCTGCGCCAGCTGCCGCATCGCGTACGCCAGCGAGGCCGAGCGCAGCAGGTCGAAGCCCACGCGCGTCACGGCCGTACGAATGTCGGTGACTTTCTTGCGCGTAGGATTGAGAGCCGCGGAGTTCGCCATCTGCAATACGCGGCCGACGAGCACCGGTTCGTAATTGATCACCGGTACGAGTTGTGGAATGCCGATTTCCGGGTCGCTGAGCATCTGCTGCAACCTCGTGACGATCTGCGGCACGCCCGGAAGCGACACTTGTGCGTCCGGCCGGATTCCGCCCAGATCCTTCTCGAGCGCCGCTGCATCGTGCGCGACGATATTCTCGATGGTAGTCGTCCCTAACGCCATCACCGCCATGTCATCCTCCCAGCGCAGCCTTGAGTGTCGCGATTTCCTCGGCGGACTCATCGATGACGTTGTGGCAATCGCGCACACTCAGCTGCAGGCGTCGCAGCCCTTTCATCAATGCTTCATCGGGCGCGTTCAGTTCCGTGCCGTTCCGGTTCTTCTCGACCAGAATGGCCAGCGACAACACATCCGTGAGTGTCACCGGCCCACGCTGCTCGCGGTCCATATCCTCGTGGCTGGCCACGGCCTCGACGATTTCCTCCGCGACGCGCCAGTTCTCGAGCAGCGCCTTGGACACATTGGTGTGCCAATCGCGCACGATGGAGTTGAAGGTGAGCGGATCGGCCGCCAGCGAGGGATGCTTGCTGGCGCGTGTCAGGATGTAGATGCGCCCGACGTTGTGCATGAGCCCGGCCAGCAACGCGGTATCACCATTCAGCGAGGAGAAGCGCCGCGCGATCACGTGCGACAGGGCCGCGATCTGCACGCTGCTCTTCCACAACGTATCGAGCGGTCCTTCAAGATCCTTGAATTCTGGCGATCTGCGCAACTGCTCCACCGCGAACGCCAGCGCGGCGGAACGCACGATGTTGAATCCCACGCGGGCCACTGCCTGGCGCAGGTCGGCGATTTTCCGGCCTGAGCTGTTCAATGCTGCCGAATTCGCCATGTTCATGAGCTTGCCGGCGAGCATGGGCTCCGAGCCCAAGACGCGTACCACCACCTCGTTGGTGACGTTCTCGTCGGACAGGATCTTCTGCAGTTTGATCACGATGTCCGGGACCGATGGCAGCTCGACCTGGCCCTGCGACAGCTCGCTGGCGAGCGCCTTCACGAAGCCGAACACCACCGTGTTCGGCAATGCGCGCGCTTCGACACTGGACGCTGCTTCCGCCAAGGTCATGTGCCCAACGCCTGGCGAAGCGAAACAATTTCGTTGTGGGATTCGGCGAGTGCGGTACCGCAGGACTTCGCGTCGAGCTTCATGCGGCGCGCCGCCGGCATGCCGAGAAACAACATCTGCTCGGCCTGCGGATCGGGGCCGAGCGCCGCCAGCGCTCCTCCCACGGCGAGCACATCGGTGAGATCGGTGGCGCCTTCGTGTTCGCGCTCGAGATCCTCACTGGCAATCGCCGCGCAGACGACCTCTTCGCCAATCTCCCAGTTGCGCAGGATGGCCTGCGCGATGCGCCCGTGCCATTCGGCAACCAGCCTCTGGTAGGTGCCGGCATCCTGCAACAGTGCCGGATAACGCACCGCCCGCGTCAGTAGATAGAGCTTGCCTACCCCTTGCAACAGGCCGGCGAGCAGCGCCGTGTCGGCGTTGATCTGCGTGAAGCGCTTGGCCACCACGTGGCTCACGGCGGCGACGTGCGCGCTGTGATGCCAAAGCTCGGTCAGAGGAGCTTCGAGTCCCTTGTACGCCTCCGCGCGGCGAAGCTGTGACATCGCGAAGGCAATGGTGGCGCTGCGCGCCATGTTGAAGCCGATACGGGAGATCGCGGATCGCAGGTCCATGAGACGTTTGCCGCTGGAATTCAGCGCCGCGGAATTCGCGAGCTGCAGCAGGCGCGCGGCGAGCGCCGGTTCGGCACTGATGACGCGTACCACGTGATCGATCGCCACCTGGTCATTGGTGAGCGCCTTGCGCACGCGCACGGCCACATCGGGAAAGCTCGGCAGGTCGATCTTGTCGCCAGCCAGCTCGATGGTCAGCGTTTCCACGAGACGCGCGACCTCGCCGGCACGCCCCGCGACGGCACGGGGGCGCAATGCGCCAACAACGGATTCGTGATCCAGACTCATGCAGTGGTTATCGGTCCCGCAGCGGGACTATTTAACGATTTCGGACTGAGTGTGACCGGCGTAGGTCCGCCGGCCCCGGGGTGATATGTCAAGCCGCGGTTGCGCCGGCGGCGCAATGCAGGCGGCGCAGCAAGCGGGCTTCCGAACGCGTGGTTCCGCAGCTCGCAACGATTTCCTCGATGCTCGCTCCACCGCGCGCCATGCGGATCGCCATTTCGTAGCCACGCGCACCACTGGGGGTAATGCTGGGAGCGGCGGGTGCCGGTGCGGGCACCGGCCGCTGCGACACCATGGGCGAAGGCAGTGACAGGTCGTGCACCTGCACGGCAAGCTCTTTGAGCTGCACCGCCAGCTGCTGAATCTCGGCGAGCGCCAGCGCGTGTTGCGTCGACAGCTGCAGGAAGTTCATTGCGGCGTCGCGCCGCGCAACCATCAGCGCCCAGGCAAAACCGGCAAACGCGATCAACAGGAGGCTGGCTCGCAATACTAACAACCAGGTTTCCGGGTTCTCGAAGGACATCGGCCTCTCCTCGTCAATTCGCCGTCGCAATGACAGGCGGCAAACAGAAGGAGCAGGATTCGTGCCATCGATTTACGACGGTTAGTTCGTGTTCGGCGTCACAGCGCGCGGCAAATTCGTGCTGGTGCTTGCCGCGGCGGTCGGCGCCGGCACAGCCGGGGCTGCCAATTCGCCCGGGTCAGCGAGATCTTCCTTAGGCTCATTGCGGTCGATGTCGGGCAACGGTCGCGCGTTGTTGTCGGGCGAGTCATCAGCGCTGGAGAGAATGACCAGCAGCACGCGGCGATTGGCGTTGCGGCCGTCGACGGTGTCGTTGGTTTGAATCGGGTGCCATTCTCCAAGGCCGATGACCGAAAGGCGTTTCGGCGCCACGCCATCCTTGGAAAGCAGGTGCACGACGGTCGCGGCGCGCGCCGACGACAGCTCCCAGTTGGACGGGAACGCCACGGTCTTGATGGGCACGTTGTCGGTGTGTCCCTCGACGCGCACGGGATTGGGATACGGTGCCAGGGCCTTCGACAGTGCCTGGAGCGCCGGCACGGCCGATGGCGAGATCGTGGCGACACCGCTCGGAAAGAGGATGTCGGCGCGGATTTCGACTTCGATCCAGTACGAATGGCGGCGCACGGTGACAAGCTCCGCATCGACCAGCAGGGCCAGCGACTTCTCGACTTCGTCCGCAAGTTTGGAGAGCTCGGGCGGCACGACGGCTTCGACCTTGTTGCGGCCGTCGCCAACGCCCTTCTCGCGCGACGGGCCGATACCCTTCATCTTGTCCTGCCCCACGGAAATCGCTTCCAGCATCTGCCGCGGCTGACCTTCGATGTTGGCCTGCTGCACGATGGACACGGCGATGTCCGCGCCGCTGCCGCGCATCTTCGCACCCACTTGCAGCGGCTCGAGCGTCTTCGGGGTACCGCGAAACGCCGCCTGCAGCGAGTCCGACAGCACGCGGAATTTGCCCTCGTTCACCGAGGAGATCGCATACATCACCACGAAGAACGCCAGCAACAGCGTGACCAGGTCGCCGTAGGGAATGGCCCAGGCTTCGTGGTTCTGGTGCTCTTCGTGTTTGTGTTTCTTGGCCATTTGGGGTCAGACCCCATTTCCAGGAAATGGGGTCTGACCCCATTTCTCAGTGCAGGTAGCCATGGAGTTTCGACTCGATCGCGCGCGGGTTCTCACCCTGTGCGATGGAAATCATTCCTTCGATGACCATCTCGCGCACCTGGCTCTGCTCGGCGACGATGCCTTTCAGCTTTCCGGCCATCGGCAGGAAGAACAGATTGGCGAGGCCGATGCCGTAGATCGTTGCGGTGAAGGCCGCGGCGATGCCGGTGCCGAGCTTCGACGGATCGGCGAGGTTCTGCATGACGGCCATGAGGCCGAGCACCGCGCCGATGATGCCGAGCGTCGGCGCGTAGATGCCCATGGCCTCCCAGACTTTGGCGGCGCGGGTGTCGGCGTGCTCGCGCACTCCCATCTCCACTTCCATGATGCCGCGGATGGCATCGGGCTCGGAGCCATCGACCACCAGCTGCAGGCCCTTCTGCACGAAGGCATCGTCTTCCAGCTTTATCATGGGCTCGAGCCCTAACAACCCCTGCTTGCGCGCGATGTTCGACCACTCGATGATCTTCTGGATCAGCGCTTCGGCCTGCATCTGCGGCGGCTTGAATATCCAGCTCACCCGGTTCATGGCCAGCTTGAACACCGGCAGCGGCGTCTGGATGAAGATGGAGGCGAACGTGCCGACGAACACGATCATGAACGCCGCGGCGGACAACAGCGCTTTCAGTCCGGCGCCCTTCAGCACGGCGCCGACCAGGACGGCCACCATCGCGAGAATGAAACCGACGACTGAAAGGATATCCATGACGGCTCAGACGCGGTCGCGCCAACCCGACAGGCGCGCCTGCAGGCGCGTGAGTGCCTGGCCATGGATCTGGCAGATCCGCGACTCGCTCACTTTCAGCACCGCTCCGATCTCCTTCAGGTTCAGTTCGTCGTCGTAATACAGGGACATCACCGTGCGCTCGCGGTCCGGCAGCCCCGCGATGGCGTCGGTGAGCGCGCTGCGAAATCTTTCATCGATGACGTCGCGGAATGGGTCCGCGTCCGGATCGGTGGCATTGATCTCACCCTCCTCGGTGGTGAGGCTCGCAATCTGGCAACCCGCGGCGTCTTCGACGATGCGGTGATATTCGTCCAGGCTCACGCCCATCTTCTTGGCGACGTCGGTGTCGCGCGCCTCGCGGCCGATCTCGCCCTCGAGCTCGCGGATCGCGGTTGCCACTGCGCGAGCCTTGCGATGCACGGAGCGCGGCGCCCAGTCGAGCTTGCGCAGGCCGTCGAGCATGGCCCCGCGAATACGGATGCCGGCGTAAGTCTCGAAGCTCGCGCCGCGGCCGGCGGAGTAGTTATTGGCCGCCTCGAGCAGCCCGAGCATTCCGGCCTGGATGAGGTCATCGACTTCCACGGACGCGGGCAGGCGGCCCGCGAGGTGATAGGCGATACGCTTCACGAGCTCGGCATGGCGCATCACCAGCGCTTCGGTTTCCCGTGCACTGGGGCGCTGGCTGTAAGCGCTCACACCTGTCATCGAACCACCTCGAGGCGCACCGATGGACGTCGGATCAGGCGCTCGACGAAGAACTCCACGTTCCCCCGGGGACCCTCTGCTACTGGCCACATATCGGCCCTCTGCCCCAGGGTCTTGAGCGCGATTGCCGATGGGCACTGCGGATAGGCCTGCACAACGGGACGCTGTTCACGGATTGAGCGGCGCAGGAACGGGTCTTCGGGGATCTCGCCGACGTAGTCGAGCTCCACGGTCAGGAATCGTGTTGCCACACGCTCGAAGCGCTGGAACAGCCCCTGCCCCATGCCGCGCCCGCGCACCTGGTTGACCAGCACGCGGAATTTGCTGACCCCATGGTCGCGGCTCAGGATCTTGATCAATGCATAGGCATCGGTGAGCGAGGCAGGCTCATCACAGATGACCACGAGCACCTGCTGCGCGGCCTGGGAGAATTGCAGCACCGACCCGGCGATGCCCGGCGCCGTGTCCACCACCATCACATCGAGGTTGGCGGTCAGGTCGCCGAAGGCGCGCACCAACCCCAGATGCGTGAGTGTGTCGAGCTCGGCCAGCTGTGCGATGCCGGAAGCCGCCGGCACCACTTTGAAACCCTGTGGCGCTTCGAGCACGATTTCCTCGAGCGAGCAGTTGCCGGCGAGCACGTCGGCCAGCGTGAGCCTCGGCGTGAGCCCCAGAAAGACATCGACGTTGGCGAGCCCCAGGTCTCCATCGAGCAGCAGCACTTCCTTGCCGCGCGCCGCGAGCGCGGCGGCGAGATTGACCGACACCGTGGTCTTGCCGACGCCGCCTTTGCCACCGGTGACCGCGATCACCTGCACGGGCGTCGGATTCGCGGCGCGCGTGACGCCGTCGATGCCATTGGCCGGCTTCTTGCCGAAGTCAGGCGCGGCCATGGTCCACTCCCGAGATTCTGCGCTGCATGGTTTCGTCGTCCGGCGTTGCGGTGTTGCGATGCGCGATGTCCACGGCGCGCGCCACCAGGCTGTGCGCGCGGGCGGGCTCGAGGTCCTCGGGCACGCGCTGGCCGTCGCTGACATACGCCGCCGGTAGTTTGGTGCGCACCAGCGCCGAGAGAATGCCGCCGAGGCTCACCGCCTCGTCGACCTTGGTGATGCAGACTGCCGAGGGCTGGGCGAGCGCGAAGCGGCCCAGCACCTCGTCGATGGTGCCGGCCTGGGTGCTGGCGGGCAGCACGATGGCGGTTTCCATGCCGGGTCCCGACGTGCTGGTCTGCAGCTGGTGCAGCAGGCGCAACCGCCGCGCAAGTTCCGGATCGCGCGGGCTCGCGCCCGCGGTGTCGATGAGAATCAGCCGCTGGCCGGCGAGTCCCGTCAGCAGCTCGGGCAGCTCGGCGATGTCGTACACCGTGTGTGCCGTGACACCTAACAAACGTCCGAGCATGTGCATCTGCTCATGGGCACCGATGCGCACGGCATCCGCGGACACGAGCGCGATGCGGCGCGGACCGTGGCGCAGCACCCAGCGGGCGGCGAGCTTGGCGATCAGCGTGGTCTTGCCAGCGCCGGCGGGACCGGCGAATGCGACGCGTCCGCCCTCTTCCAGCCAGCGATCGCCGGTGACCTGGATGGTGCGCGAGATGGTCGCGAGTGCAAAACGTCTTGCGGCGGTGAAATTGAGGTTCTCGGGAATCTTGCGCGCCAGCGATTGCGCCAGCTCGTTCGACAGGCCGAGCCGCGCCAGCTCCTTGAGCATCGCGGCCTGCAGCGGCGAGCGCCGCGACATGTCGTTCCAGGTGAGCGTGGCGAGCTGCGCCTCGAGCATGCGGCGCATGCCTTTGACTTCATCGGCCAGCGAGGTTTCGGCGCCGGCTGCGTGGCGCGCGGGCGGCGCGTCGTTTTCATGCGATCCGAACTGGGCCACTTCCGGCGACAGCTGCGAGGAGGCGCGCTTGCCCTTGGTGAAATCGACGGGACGGACAGGCGTGCGCGTTGCGCTCGCTGCTGGCGCGCGGTATTCCGTCTCTACCTCCAGGCTCTCGCGCTGCGATTCGAAGTCGATGGCGGCCACCACCTCCACTTCATCGCCCACGCGCCCCGAAGAGAGGATGACGGCGTCGGACCCAAGGGCTTCGCGCACCTGGGCCAGCGCGCTGCGCATGTCTTTCGCCAAGTATCTTTGTATTTTCATTTACTTCCGTCCTATCTACCGACCGCCGTCACCATGCGGACCTTGCGGTTGTCCGGCACTTCGTTCCATGCCAGCACGTGTAACCCGGGAACACTGACCCTGAAGAACCGTGCCAGCGCCGCGCGCAGCGCGGGCGGCGTCAACAGCACCGCCGGCTCGCCGCCACGTTCTTGACGCTGCACCGCGTCTGTTAATCCTCGTTGCAAGCGCTCTGCCAGCCCTGGCTCCAAACCAGGGTTCACACCGCTATTCGCGAGCCCATTTGACAAAAGACGCTCGAGTTCTGGCTCAAGTGTGATGACGGGCAACTCGTCGGCGAGGCCGACGATGTCCTGGACGATCTGGCGACCCAGGGCAACCCTGACTTGCCCGATGAGAACCGCCGGATCCGAGGAGCGCGGACCCGCTTCCGCCAGCGCTTCGACGATGGCGCGCACGTTGCGGATCGGCACGCGTTCTGCGAGTAACCCCTGCATCACGCGCACCACGACGGCGAGCGGCAGTACTTTGGGCACCAGCTCGTCGACCAGCTTGGGCGCGGTCTTGGCGAGCGTCTTGAGCAACTGCTCGGCTTCTTCGTGGCCAAACAACTCGTGCGCGTGGGTCTGCACGAGATGCGAAAGATGTGTCGCGATCACCGTGGCAGCGTCCACCACCGTGTAGCCGAGCGACTGCGCGTGTTCGCGCATCGACGGTTCGATCCACGTGGCCTCCATGCCAAAGGCCGGATCTTTGGTCGCGAGTCCGTTCAGGGGCCCGAACACGCGCCCGGGATTGATGGCGAGCTCGCGATCGGGATGCACGATGCTTTCGCCGATGGCGACTCCGGCGAGCCTGATGCGATATGCATTCGGCCCGAGCTCCAGGTTGTCGCGGATGTGCACGGCCTGCACCAGGAAACCAAGCTCCTGCGTGAGCTTGCGGCGGATGCCGCGGATGCGCGCCAGCAAGTCGCCACCCTTCGTTCGATCCACCAGCGGCACCAGCCGGTAACCGACTTCCAGGCCGATGACATCCACCGGACGGACATCCTCCCAGGACAACTCCTGCACTTCCGCCGGCGCTGGCGCTGGTTCCGGCGCGGGCACGGGCACCGCCGCGGCCGCCTCACGTTTCTTGACGATGCGCCAGGCGCCATAACCACACAGAGCGGCGATCGACAGGAACACCATGTTAGGCATGCCGGGAATCAACCCCATGATGCCGAGCACCGCCGCCGCAACTCCCAGCGCCTTCGGCTGGCCAAACAACTGTTTACTGAGCTCGCCGCCCATGTCCTGCTCGCGGGTGACGCGCGTGACGATGATGGCGACCGCCACCGACAACATGAGACCGGGGATCTGCGCCACCAGGCCGTCGCCGATGGTGAGCAAGGTGTAGGTTTTCGTGGCCTCGCCCATGGGCAGGTCGTGCATCATCGTGCCGATGAGCAGACCACCGACGATGTTGATGACCATGATGAGGATGCCGGCGATGGCGTCGCCGCGCACGAATTTGCTGGCGCCGTCCATCGAGCCGTAGAAATCCGATTCGGCGCGCACTTCGGCGCGGCGCGAGCGCGCTTCGTCCTGGGTGATGAGGCCGGCGTTCAGGTCGGCGTCAATGGCCATCTGTTTACCCGGCATGGCGTCCAACGCGAATCGCGCCGACACTTCCGAGACGCGGCCGGCGCCCTTGGTCACCACCACGAAGTTGATGATGGTGAGCACGATGAAAACCACGGCACCGACGGCGAAATTTCCACCGATGACGAACTCGCCGAAGGCGGCGATCACCTTGCCGGCGGCGTGTGATCCCTCGTGGCCGTGCAGCAGCACCACGCGCGTGGAGGCGACGTTGAGCGCGAGGCGCAGGATGGTGACCAGCAACAGCACGGTCGGAAAGATGGCGAAATCGAGCGGCCGTTTGACGTTGAAAACCGCCATGACGATGACCAGCGCCAGCGCGATGTTGAAAGTGAACAACACGTCCAGCACCACCGGCGGCAACGGCAGGATCATCATCGCGAGGATGGCAATGAGGCCCAGCGGAATGCCGAGTCCCAAGTGCATCAGTGAGCCGAACCCTGTGTGGTTGGTGGTTGCGTCAGCCATGGCTAGTTAATGATGGGTGGCGGAGGTGGTTGGACACCGCGCTCGATGGCGGCCTTGAGCTGGTACACATAGGTCAGCACCTGCGCGACCGTGACATACAGCGCCGCGGGAACTTCGCGGCCGAGATCCACGGTGCGGTACAAGGCGCGCGCCAGCGGCGGCGCTTCCAGGATGGGCACGCCGTTTTCCGCGGCGATCTCGCGGATGCGGGCCGCCAGCAGATCGGTGCCCTTGGCCACGACGATGGGCGCGCGCATCTTCTGATCGTCGTAGCGCAGCGCCACGGCGAAGTGCGTGGGATTGGTCACCACCACGTCGGCCTGCGGAATCTCCTGCAACATGCGCCCACGCGCCAGCGCGCGCTGTGCCTCGCGGATGCGGCCGCGCGTTTCCGGCGAGCCCTCGCTCTCTTTGTATTCTTCGCGGACTTCTTCGCGCGTCATCTTGAGGTCGCGGCCGTGCTGCCAGAGCTGGAACGGCACGTCGAAGGCGGCGATCGCCACGAGACCGAAACACAGCACCAACAGGGAATATCCGGCAAGTTGCGCCGCATGACCGATGGCGCCGTTCAACGGTTCGGAAGACAGGCCCATCATCTGCGGCGTCATTCCTTTGAGCAGCACCCAGGCGATCAGCGCGACGACGAACACCTTGGCGATGCCCTTGCCGAGCTCCACCCCGCCGCGCGCAGAAAACATGCGGCCCAGGCCTTTGGCGGGACTCAACTTGCCGAACTGCGGCATGAGCGCCTGGCCGGAGAAGTTCCACCCGCCGATGGCGAGCGGGGCGGCCAGCGCCGCCACGAACGTGGCGCCGAGGATCGGCAGGATACTGATCAACGCCTGCGAGCCGGCACCGGTGAGCGCCGGCCAGATGACATTTTCACCTACGGCCTGTTCCGGCCGGATACTCAAACTACCGCGCATGAGCTCGGCGAAATGACCGGCTGCGCTGCGGCCCAGCGTGTAGATGGCCGCGGCGGCCGCGATGCACACTGCGGCCATCGACAGCTCCGCCGAGCGCGGCACCTGGCCCTTCTTGCGCGCCTCATCGAGGCGCTTGGGAGTCGCTTGCTCGGTGCGTTCTGCGGCGGTCTCAGCCATGACTTCAGCCGCCTCCCAGCGAACGGAGGAACTCGAAGCCTTTTGCCAGCAGCTCCATGAAGCTGGCTTGCAGCGGTGCAATGCCGGCGAGGATCACCAGCAGGCCGATGACCAGCGATACGGGAAAGCCGACCGCGAACAGATTGAGCGCAGGCGCGGCGCGGCTCACGACACCGAAGGCGAGATTCACGATGAGCAGCGCGGTGACGCCGGGCAACGCAATGGAAATGGCGCCTGAGAACAGCGTCCCACCCCACAGCACCAACGCCCAGAGCCCCTCACTACCGAGCCCCGTCACGCCGACCGGCATGGTGTAGAGGCCGGCGACCAGCATTTCGATGAGAGCGAGGTGCCCGCCGAGTGCCAGGAAGGTGAGCGTGGCGAGAATGACGTACAGCTGGCCCAGCGCCGGAGTGCTGCTGCCGCGTAACGGATCGACGTTGAACGCGAATGAGAGTCCCATGCTGTTGGCCAGCAGTTGCCCCGCCAGCGCCAGCGCGTCGAAGACCACCTGCAACGCGAAACCCAAGGCCACGCCGATCAGCAACTGCTGGAATACGGCGACCAGACCCTGCGGCGAGAACGGCGCAATCGCGGGCGCCGGGATCAGCGGCACTACTAGCGCGGTCAATGCGACGGAGAGGATGATGCGCGTGCGGACCGGCACGAAACGCGCGCCAAACACCGGCGCGACCATGAGGCAGGCGCCGATGCGCGCAAAGGGAAAAAATCCCTGCGCGACCCACGCTTCGAGTTGTCCGGTGGTGTACGCGAGCATGGGCCTAACCCACCAACGCCGGAATGCTTTCAATGAGGCCGCGCGTGTATTCCACGAGACTGCGCAGCATCCACGGACCGGTGAGCGCCAGCACGGCGGCCATGGCGAGCAGTTTCGGGATGAACGACAGCGTCATCTCGTTGATCGAGGTCGCGGCCTGAAAGATGCCGACGATGAGGCCCACCGCCAGCGCCGTGAGCAACAGCGGCGCTGCGAGCATGAGCGTCATTTCGAGCGCGTGCCGGCCGACGGTTACCACCATTTCGGGACTCATCTGCAGGACCCCTATCTGAAAAAACTTTGTGCGATCGTTCCCATGACCAACGCCCAGCCGTCGATGAGAACGAACAACATGATCTTGAAGGGCAGCGAGATGAGTACCGGCGAGAGCATCATCATGCCCATCGACATCAGCACGCTCGCCACGACGAGATCGATGATCACGAAAGGAATGAACAGCAGGAAACCGATCTGGAACGCGGTCTTGAGCTCACTGGTGACGAAGGCCGGCACCAGGATGCTGAGCGGCACGTCGGCGGGCCTGGCGAATCCCTTGCCGCCGGAAATGCGCACGAACGTCGCGATGTCCGACTCGCGCGTCTGCTCGAGCATGAAACCCTTGAGTGGCACGATGGCGCGTTCGAGCGCCACAGTGGTTTCGATGGTGCCCGCAAGATACGGCTGCGCGGCTTCGGTATTCACCTTGTCGATCACGGGAGCCATGACGAACAACGTGAGAAACAGCGCCAGACCCACGAGCACCTGGTTAGGCGGTGTCTGACCGGCGCCGATGGCCTGCCGCAGGATCGCCAGCACGATTACGATGCGCGTGAACGCCGTCATCATCAGCAGGATGGCGGGCAGCAACGACAGCACCGTCATCAGGATGAGGACCTGGAGCGTCAGCGAATAAGTCTGTCCGCCACCGGGCGCGGTGGTGACCGTCACCGCGGGCAGGCCGCCGGCGGCAGCGGCAGCCGATGCCGCCATCGGCAGCAACAGCAGCCCCACTGCGAAAACAATGCGTTTCAGGCCGCCCACTTTCATTTACCAAGGCTCCGCATCAGCAGGGCCTTGAAGTTAGGAGTCGTGGGTCCGCCCGCCGGCGGTGCCACAGGCGCCTCTGTGTTGGCACCCGGAGCAAACACGTGCAGCGTGTTCACGGAACCTTGCGCGACGCCGATCAGGATGTCGGTGTCACCGACGCGCACCAGCACGCAACGTTCCTTCGGCCCCATCACCTGATCGCTGAGTACCTGGATGCGCGTTTGCGCGCCGCTGGTGAAGCGGCGCATGCGCTTCATCGCCCAGGCAAGACCTGCGATCAGCGCGACGATGACGATCAACGCCAGCGTGACTTCGGCGAGTCCGCCGCCCGCAGACTGCGCGGTGCCGGCGGCGGGCGCGGCAAATAGCGGGCTGGACACTACTTGAGCTTCTTGATGCGTTCGGCGGCACTGACGACGTCGGTGATGCGGATGCCGAACTTTTCGTTGACCACCACCACTTCGCCGTGGGCGACCAACGTGCCGTTGACGAACACATCGAAAGGCTCGCCCGCGGCGCGATCGAGCTCGACCACACTGCCCTGGTTCAACTGCAGCAGGTTGCGGATCGGGATGCGTGTGCGGCCGACTTCCATGGACAGCGTCACCGGCACATCGAGGATCGCCTCGAGGTTCACGTCGGCAGTGGCGCTGTCGATTTCTTCCGCTTGCGCGGTTGCTTTAGCGTTCATTCATTTCATCCTCAGGTTGTCTTGCGCAGCAACAGAGCGTCGCCCGCGTTGGTTCGCGGGCGGCGCACTCGCTGTTCGAATCGCACCGACTGGTGTCCGCGCGACACGCCGTAGCTGCCGCGGAACAGCGGCACGCCCTCGGCGAGCACGGTGGCCTTTCCGGAAAAATCACAGGGGATCACGTCGCCAGGCTTCAGATTCACGAGCTGGTTGAGCGTCACGCTGGCGTTGCCCAGCATGGTCGACAGCTCGATCTCCGCGTCCTGGATGTCCTCCTTGAGCGAGGCCAGCCAGCGATCGTCCTGCGCGGCGTTCACGCCCGAGGCACCGGCCTCGAGCGCATCCTTGAGCGGCTCGATCATTGCCAGCGGCAACACGATGTGCATCTCGCCACCGCCGCCCTCGAGAGCCAGCTGGAATCCGCAGATCACCACCGGCTCGGCCGCCGCGGCGATCTGCGCAAAACTCGGATTGACTTCGGCCTTCACGAATTCGATGTCGATGGCCGCGACCGGCGCCCAGGCCTCGCGCATGTCGTTGAAGGCCGCGCGCAGCAACATCTGGATCACGCGCATTTCGGTGGGTGCGAATTCGCGGCCCTCCGCCTTCTGCTGACGGCCCGTACCGCCGAAGAAGTTGTCGACCACCGTGAACACCAGTGCCGGGTCGAGCACGAACAGCGCGCTGCCGCGCAGCGGATTGATGCGGATCAGGTTGAGGTTGCTGGGCAAGGCCAGCGACTGCGCGTAGTCGGCGAACTTGCGCACCTGCATGGGCATGACCGCGATCTCGAGCGGCCGGCGCAACAGGTTGTAGAGACTCACGCGCAGGCTGCGGGCCAGGCGCTCGTTGATCAGGTCGAACGCCGGCATGTGCACGCGCGTGGCGACCTGATCGCTCAGAAAATCATAAGGACGCACTTCGCCGGGGACCCCGGGAGGGTCGGTGTTGACGTCGCCGGAATCCACGGCGTTCAACAGCGCGTTGACTTCGTCCTGGTTGAGAACTTCCTGGGCGGCCATGGTTATTGCATCACGAAGGCAGTGAAATACAGGGCTTCGACCTTGTCGGATTCGCCGCCGGAGCTCCTGATCACCGAGCGCACCGACTCGAGCGACTGGGCCTGGAGTTTTTCCTTGCCCTCGCGCGTGGAGATCGTGTCGTAGTGCTGGTTGCCCAGCAGCAGCAGCAGGTCGTTGCGGATGCGCGGATCGTTTTTCTTGAGCACCTCCTCGGTGTGCGCGTCACGCGTCATGATGCTGACCGTGACCTGGAGGAATCGCACCATGGACTCCGCTTCGAAATTCACCACGAACGGCGGGTCCAGATTGACGTAGATAGGCGGCAGCACCGGCGCCTCGACCTTCGCGCTGGCCTTGCCCGGGCTCTTGAGGAAGAACCAGGCGCCACCGCCGCCGGCGAGCAGCACCACGGCCAGAATGATGAAGAGCAGCTTCCTGGACTTGGGCGGCGCTTCTTCGCCTTCACCCTCGCCTTCGATAATTTCCTCTTCCAGGACTTCGGTTTCTTCATCGGCCATGGCACAACCTCAAAGCACGCCGGTGGCGTGCAACTGATCTGGATGTGCAACGCGCATGCCACAGGGAACCTGTGACGGAGATCACGAAAGAGTCGAGGATTCCGCCAGAAAACCGGCGCTTGCCGGAGGCCGGCGGGCCGGACGGCCCGCCTGCTCCTCAGGCGTAGATATCGAGCAGGGAAGTGCTGATGACCTTCGCCGTGACTTCGGCGTCTTCTGCAACGGCGCCGATGGCGCCAACGGAAGAAGAGCGCTCGGGACGATTCTGGCCCGCTGACTGGTGCGAAACGCTGGCGTCGGTCAGCTGTAACCCTTGCGCTGACAGCAATTCCCGCAACCGCGGCATCGATGCCTCCAGGACCGCGCGCGTTTCCTGGTGGGCGGCGCCGAAATGCACACTCGCCTCCCCGTCACGCACACGGATCTGGATGTCGAGCGGCCCCAGGTCCACGGGCACGAGTTTGAGCGACGCCACCGATTCGCCGTCGCGCGCCATCACTACGAGCCGATGCGCCAGGGCATCCGCCCAGCGGGCATCGTGTACCGGCGTCGACAGCCGCGATTCGGCCGCAGGCGCCATCTCCGTGCCGCGCTTGCCGGTGAGATCGCCCATGGCGTTCATCCAGCTCTCGGTCGTCGGCGCCTCCGGAGCAGCGGGTCCGGTTTTGGGAGCGAGCGCTGCAACGACCGCAACAGCGGAGCTCTGCGCAGCCGCGGCGGCTTCGCGATTGAGCGTCAGCGGAATACCCTGAGGCGCGGGTGTTTCCGCAGCCATGGAGTCATTGGTGCCGGGCAGCCCAGCCTGGAGCACCAGCGAGGCGGGAAGCGCCGCGACGGCGGCGCCGTTGCGAAGGTCCACTGCGCCATCCTCGGAAGCATTCGCGGCGCCAGTATTCGACGCGCCGGCCTGCGGCGCGAACACGCTGGGCGGCAGCATCATGTCGAGCCACTCGGCAAGGATGTCGTCATCCACCTTGACCGGCTCGTCGGTCTCGCGCACGTCTTCGGCGACACCATCCGCGGCGGCGGCGGCGGCACCAGGCAACAGCGCGGCGTTGTCATCGAGAATCTTCAGCAGCTCGACCGGCGAGACCGTCACTGGTTTGGCGGCCTGCCCGGCGACGGGCACCGGAGCGCCACCGGCGTGCTCCGCAAGCTGCTGCTGCTGTTGCTTGACGTTGAGCAGCTGCGTGAGCGGCTGCAACTGTGGCTGGGTGTTGAGCGGGGGTTCGGCAATTGGCGCTACGGCGCCGGCCAGCACATTCTGGAAGTCTGACGGCGCGCCTCCGGGAGGCGGCGCGGTCGCGGCGTTGTTAGGCGCCGCGGGCGTCGGACAGGTCGGTGCATCGGTCAAAACGGTCTTGGCGCTCATCATGGTCTACCTCTCGCCTTTCTGCGGATTCCCGCGCTGGGCTAATTCGTCCGATTCACGTTGGGTGCGCCGGTCTTCGTCACGGCGTGCCTGGTCCAGCCAGCGGTCGGCCAGCGTTTGCACGACCTGCGCGCGTTGCGCGGCCTCGCGCCAGGAATTGAGCAGCTGATCGCGGGTGGCGCGCGCCGCGGAAAGCACCTGGCGTTGCGCCACCAGCGCCTCGCCGAGCCGGGCGAGGAAAGCGTGGAATTCACGCACTCCGGACACCTCGACGCCCGCGGCACCGCGGCTCGCGAGCTGCGCTTCGTATTCGTTGCGGTAACGCTCCAGCGCCACCAGTTTCTGTTCGGCCTCGATGGCATTGCGCTCGGCTTCGGCGAGACGCTCGGCACGCTCGCGCTCGGCGCGATCGGCCATCTGCTGCACTACCTCGAGGCGATCGACGCGCGTCATGCGGCACCGACCAGACCGGCCGCGTCGGCTTCGGCAAACAACTGTCGCAGCAGCAGCATGCTTTCCGCGTGACCGACGCGTTCCTTGATGCCCTGCTGCATGAACTTCTGCATCTTGGGCCACAGGGCGATCGCCGCGTCCACGCGCGGATCGCTGCCGCGCTGATAGGCGCCGATGTTGATGAGATCGCGATGCTGCTGGTAGGTCGCGAGCATGTGCCTGAAGCGGCGCGCGAGCTCGAGGTGCTCGGGCGGAATGATGTCCTGCATCACGCGGCTCACCGATGCCTCGACGTCGATGGCCGGATACTGCCCGGCTTCCGCAATGCGCCGCGACAGCACGATGTGCCCGTCGAGAATGGCGCGGGCGGCGTCGGCGATCGGATCCTGCGGATCGTCACCCTCGGTGAGTACGGTATAGAAGGCGGTGATCGAGCCGCTCGCCGAGGCGCCGTTGCCGGCGCGTTCCACCAGCGCCGGCATGCGCGCGAACACCGAAGGCGGATAGCCCTTGGTGGCCGGCGCTTCGCCGATGGCCAGCCCGATCTCGCGCTGCGCCTGGGCAAAGCGCGTCAGTGAATCCATGATGAGCAGCACGTTGTGGCCGCGATCGCGAAAGTATTCGGCGACCGAGGTGGCGAGCCAGGCGCCGTGCAGCCGCAGCAGCGGCGGGTTGTCGGCCGGGGACGCCACCACGACGGCGCGGCGCCGGCCTTCGGGCCCGAGAATGCGCTCGACGAACTCCTTCACTTCACGGCCGCGCTCGCCGATGAGGCCGACGACAATGATGTCGGCGGAGGTGTACCGCGCCATCATGCCTAACAACACGCTCTTGCCGACGCCGGAGCCGGCAAACAGACCGATACGCTGTCCGCGCCCGACCGTCAGCAATGCATTGATGGACCGGACACCGACATCGAGCGGCTGCTCGATCGGCTTGCGCGACAGCGGGTTGATGGTCTGGCCCAGGAGTTTCACGCGGTCGTCTCCGACCAGCGGCCCCAGGCCATCGAGCGGCGCACCGGTACCGTCGACGATGCGGCCCAGCATGCCGGGGCCGACCTTGACCGTGCCGGCGCGCTGGCGCGGAATGACACGCGCGCTGGGCGCAAGACCCTGCATATCGCTGGTGGGCATGAGCAACAGCCGCTCGCCGTTGAATCCCACCACTTCGGCTTCGACGCGCGAGCCGTCGACCGCCAGCAGATCGCAAATATCTCCGACCGCCGCCTGGCAGCCGGTAGCCTCCAGAGCCAGGCCCACCATGCGGGTCAGCGTGCCCTCGACGGCCGGGGGCAGAAGTTTGGCGGCGCGCGTTGACTGCAACGCAATCCGCTCGCGCCACAAGCCGGCGCGTTGCGCGGTGGCCTGACCGCGCGGGATCATGCGTTGCTCCCGGTATCCACGGTGCCTTCGGCATCATCCGCGTCATCGGCCTTGGGGCCGCGCTCGCGCACGCCACCCTCATCGCCTAACAAACTATTGACCGCCTCGGCGACCCGTGACTCGAGCCGCGCATCGATGCTGGACGTCGCGGTGGTCAGACGGCACCCGCCGCGGGCCAGCAGCGGGTCTTCCTTGAGCACCCATTCGGGCTCACCGCTCGGTTGCGCCAGCTTCTCGCGCACGATAGCCGCGTCGTCGGGATGCAGGTGTACTTTGAGATCGCGGGCGGCCACGGGCAGGAGGCCCACCGTGTGGCGGATGATGCCGATGACCTGCGCGGGGTCGAGCCGCAATTCGCGCCGCACGAGGTGCTTGGCGATGATCAGCGCAAGCTTCGTGAGCTCCTGTTCGATGGCGGTGTCGAGCTGGTCGAGCGGCTTCGCGAGCGTGCCGAGGATGGCTTCGAGCGCCGCATATTTCACATCGAGATCGCTGAGGCGTTTCGCGAAGGAAGCTTCGGCGCGGCGCAGGCCCTCGGCCTCGCCCGAGGCGAGACCCTGTTCCCAGGCATCGCGTTCCACCGCTTCGAGGTGCATGACATTGACGCCGGCGCCACGACGCTGCACCAGCGGCCCTTCGACCGCCGGCAGGTCCCAGCGCGCAACCGCAGCGTCTTCGGCCTTGTTAGACATACTGCTCGCCGCCGGCGCTCCCCAGCGAGATCGTGCCGGCATCGGCCAGCTTGCGGGCGGCGATCAGGATTTCCTTCTGCGCCGACTCCACTTCGGAAAGTTTGACCGGTCCCTTGGCCTCCAGGTCGTCCTTCATCATCTCGGCGGCGCGTTGCGACATGTTCTTGAAGATCTTGGTCTTGAGCGCGTCATCCGCGCCCTTGAGCGCGATCAGCAGCTTGTCGGCCGGCACCTGGCGCAGCAATTCCTGCATGCCGCGGTCATCGACCTTCTGCAGGTCGTCGAAGATGAACATCAGATCCTGGATTTTCTGCGACAACGCCTCGTCCACTTTCGAGAGGTCGGTCATGATGTTGGCGCTGGACTCGCCCTTCACCAGATTCATGATGGCGGCGGCGACCTTGGGTCCTCCCATGGTCGACGTCTTGCTGGAGTTGGCGCCCGAGAAGCTCTTCTCGATCATCTCGTCGAGCTCGGACAGCGCTGAGGGACGCACGCCATCCATGGTGGCGACGCGGATCATGAGATCCGAGCGCAGGTCCTCGGGCATGAAGTTCAGGACTTCGGCGGCCTGTTCGGGCTCGAGATACGACAACACGATCGAGACGATCTGCGGATGTTCGTTGCGCATGATCTCGGCCACCGACTTCGGGTCCATCCACTTGAGAGCCTCGAGGCCCTTGCGGCGGCTGGTGATCGGGATGCGATCCATGAGCGTCGCGGCCTTGTCTTCGCCGAGCGCATTGATGAGGACCTTGCGAACGAAATCTTCGCCGCCGACGCCCACCGAGGTCTGCTTCTCGACACTGGAATTGAATTCGCCGAGCACCGCGGAGACTTCCTCGCGCGAGACGTTGGCGAGATCCGTCATGGCCTTGCCTAACTGCTGAACTTCCTTGGCGCCCATGTGCCGCAGGATTTCCGCGGCCTCGGTTTCGCCCAGCGTCAACAACAGGATGGCCGCGCGCTCGACGCCGGAACGCTTGGGCGCCGGCGGTGGTGCCGGAGCCTTGGGGACGGCGGGTTTGGCGGCGCCTTTCGCGCCGGCCTTGGCAGCGCCGCCCTTCGCGGCGGCGCCTTTTTTCGGGGCCGCTTCAGCCATCGGTCGACACCCAGGTCTTCACGACCTGCGCGACGCGCTTCGGGTCCTGCGAGACGAGTCCACGCGCCTGCGCGACCTGTTGTTCGTAGGCGAGGCTCTGGCCTTCCCCGCCGGGGCCGCCAGCGATCAGATTGCCGCCACCGCTGACGGCGCCGAGCAGCTGGGGCTGCTGGCGTGCTTGCGTGAGCAGTCCCTTGGTGAGCGGCTTCAGCACACTGAAGATGATGACGAACAGCACGATGACGCCTCCCAGCAGCTTGGCGAGATCCTGTACCCAGGCCTTCTCCCAGAACGGAACGCTCTGCAGCTCGCCTTCTGGCACGACGGCAACGCCGGCGAAGGAGGAATTGATGATGTTGATCGTGTCGCCACGTGCCGCGTCGAAGCCGACCGCATCGCGCACCAGCGCGGTGAGGCGCTCTATCTGCTCGGGTGGCAGCGGCGTTTCGGTGACTTTGCCGTCCGCGGCGGTCGTGCGCAGATTGTCGATGAGCACCGCCACGGAAAGGCGCGTCACCCGGCCCGCCGGTGTCCGCGTGTAGGCCATGGTGCGGTCGATTTCGTAGTTGCGCGTCGCCTGCCTGGACTTGGAATCCGGGCCGATCACTTCGGTGCCGGTGGCGTTGTCAGGCGTGGCACCGGGTACTGCACTCTGTCCTGACTGGGCCACCGCGGGAACAGCGCCGGGCGGCAATGCCACACCGGGCTGCGGCGGTTGGTTGGTCAACGCACCAGGCACGCCGCCCGCGTTGCCGGAGCCATTCTTGCCGGCTTCCTCGGACGTGGACTCGCTGCGCACCACCTGGCTCTGTGGATTGAACTGCTCACGCGTCGATTCCGTGGTGGCCATGTCCACTTGCGCAACCACCTGCGCGCGCACGCGGCCCGGACCCACCAGAGGCGTGAGCATCTCCTGAATGCGGTTCGCATAAGACTCTTCGAGCCGATGCGCGAATTCGAACATTCGGTCGCGCAGCCCTGCTTCGCTGGCGTTGTCGGGCGAAGACAGTAATCGTCCAGCCTGGTCGACGACGGTGACCTGGGCGGCCGACAATTCCGGAATGCTCGAAGCAACGAGATTGGTGATGGCCTGGACCTGCTCATCGTCGAGCCTGCGGCCTGCCTTAAGTTGCAGGAACACCGACGCACTGCCGGGACGCCGGTCGCTGATGAAGGCCGACTGGCGCGCCATCGCCAGGTGCACACGCGCGCCCTGCACGTTCTGCACGGAGGCGATGGTGCGTGCCAGTTCCGTCTCGAGCGCGTGCTGGTAGCGCGCGTTCTCCATGAACTGGCTGACGCCGAAGCCGGGATCCTTGGTCATGGCGTTCACGCCACCGCCGCTTTCCGGCAGGCCTTGTGCCGCCAGTTTCAGTCGCGCGGAAGCCAGCTGGTCTGCCGGCACGCTGACCGAATTGCCGGCGCCATCGAGCTTGTAAGGAATGCGCGCCGCGTCGAGTGCCTGCGCGATCTGCGCGGTCTCCTCGGCGGCGAGATTGGAATACAACAGGCTGTAGGTGGGTCCGATGGCCCACAACATCACGCCCACGCCGACCGCGATTGCCGCGGCTACGCCGACCAGCAGCATCAATGGCTTCAGGCCCGTGGCGAGACGCGGTCCGGCGGGATTGATCAGTTCAGCAGCCATCTATTAACCCTCGAGTCTTCACAGCGGCATGTTCATGATTTCGCGATACGCCTCGACGAACTTGTTGCGTACCTCGGTCAACGCGCGAAACGACACGTTGGCTTTCTGCATTTCCAACATCACCTGCGGCAGTTCCACGCCGGGGACGCCCCTTTCGAACTTCGCCGCGAGCGAGCTCGCCGTCGACTGCGTTTCATTGACCTTCTCGAGGCCCTGCTTGAGCAGGGTCGCGAAACCATTGTTGACAGCGTTGGGGGCCGTCGGCGCGGCTCCGCCGATCCCGCCGGCCTTGGTGGCGGCGGCGATGTTGCGGATCTGCGCTAGTACGCGATCGATTTCCATCTGGCTCATGCGTGGTCTCCCGCTGGCGACGCTTCAGCTGATCAAGCGGCAGGAACTTCGACGCCGGTGCTGCGGATGCGCGCCAGCTTGTAACGCAGGGTCCGGGGGCTGATCCCTAACTTCTCGGCCACTTCGCGGCGGCTGCCGTGCGCGGCGCGCAGTGCTTCGAGGATCACGTCGCGCTCGGCACGCTCACGCGTCTGCTGCAGCATGGGTGACGCCTGGGTCGAGGCGATGTCCAGGTGTGAAGCCGGCTTCTCGAACAGGATGTGCTGGGCCTCGATGACCGATCCTTCCACGAGAACCAGCGCACGCTGCAGCAGGTTGTCGAGCTCGCGCACGTTGCCGGGCCAGGGATAGGTCAGCAGCAGATGCGCGACGTCGGCCGACAGCGCGGGAATGCGGTGACCGGCACGCGCGCGTTGCGCGAGCAGGTGGGTCGCCAGCGGCAGGATGTCGTCGCGGCGGTCGCGCAGCGGGGCGAGCGCCAGGGGGAATACATTGAGACGGTAATAGAGATCTTCGCGGAAGCGGCCGGCGGCCACTTCGCCACGCAGGTTGCGATTGGTGGTGGCGAGGACGCGCACGTCGAGCGCGACCGATTCGGTCCCGCCGAGGCGCTCGACTTCTTTCTCCTGCAGGACGCGCAGCAGTTTCGCCTGCAACGACAGCGGCATCTCGGTGATTTCATCGAGCAGCAGGGTTCCGCCCTGGGCCTGCTCGAATTTTCCGGCGTGCGCCGCATGCGCACCGGTGAATGAGCCGCGTTCGTAGCCAAACAACATGGCTTCGAGCATGTTCTCGGGGATGGCGGCGCAGTTCACGGCGATGAACGGCCTGTTCGCGCGCGGACTGGCGCGATGTATGAGTCGCGCCATGACTTCCTTGCCGGTGCCGGATTCGCCGACCAGCAGCACGGTGCAGTCGGTGGCGGCCACGCGGCGCGCGAGATCCATGATCAGTTGCGATGAAGAATCGACCGCCACTGGTTCCAGGGAGTCGCTGAAGCTCGTATCGTTGCTCATCGGAAACCTCAAACACATCGGCCGAAGGCGGCCAAGCATTGCAGCTGCAAGAGCCGTGCCCGACCGATCGCGTGACGGGCTTCACATGAGTGTCAGTAGATTGACGTGGGAGGGAGGTGGTACCGGGTCGGGATATCTCGGGAATGAGCAATCGTCGGCGCGCACGCGAGCGTTCGCGCATTCCCGAGATTCCCGACCCGGTACCACCCGACTAGGCGTTTTCGATTTGCTCTTGCGCGCTGGCCATGCCGAGCTTGCGCAGCTTCTCGACCAAGGTCGTGCGGCGCAGAGACAGCAGCCGCGCGGCGTGCGCCACGGTTCCGCCGGAGCGCTGCAGCGCCTGGCTGATGAGCGAGCGCTCGATGACCATGAGGTGTGCGCGCAGGTCCACGCCCTGCTCCGGCAATCGCGTGATCGCGTCGGCCTCGCCGGCCCACACCGATGCCGGCAATACGCTTTCGTCTTCCGCCTCGTCGCTGCCGGCCATGGAAGCGATGAGCTGCGGGATCTCGGCGGTCAGCGCGTCCTTGATGATGGGGGCAGTCCATTCGGTCGGCCGGTACCGCGCCGGCAGGTCGCCGATACCCACGGGCCGGTCGGGACAGAGAATCGCCAGGCGCTCGATGAGATTCGACAGCTCGCGCACGTTGCCGGGCCAGGCATAGTTGCCGAGCGCGTCCTGCGTCTCCTGAAGAAGGCGCAGTTTCGGACGCCCGCGGCTCGCCGACATCTCGATGAGGTCGGTGATGAGCGCCGGCAGGTCGACGATGCGCATGGCGAGCGTCGGCATTTCTATGGGGAATACGTTGAGGCGATAGAACAGGTCGCCGCGAAAGCTGCCGCGCACGATGGATTCTTCGAGGTTGCGGTGCGTGGCGGCGATGATCCGCACGTCGCACTCGCTCGAGACATTGCTGCCGACGCGTTCGTAGATGCGTTCCTGCAGTACTCGCAGCAGCTTCACCTGCATGGGCAGGCTCATGTCGCCGATCTCATCGAGGAACAGCGTGCCGCCTTCGGCGATCTCGAAGCGCCCCTTACGGGTGGTGATCGCGCCGGTGAATGACCCTTTCTCATGGCCGAACAATTCCGACTCGAGTAGTTCGGCGGGTATGGCGCCGCAGTTGACGGCGACGAATGGACGCTGACGACGTGGACTAAGGGAATGGATGGCGCGCGCGGCAATCTCTTTACCCGTACCGGAATCCCCTAGGATGAGGACCGTCGAATCATATGGCGCGACCTGTTGAATGAGCCGGTTGACGGCTGCAATCGCCGGAGACGCTCCCGTGGGCATCTGCACGCCGTCGACGGCGTTGGCACCCTGAATGATTTGTGCATGGCGCGCGTTGGTCCCGCTCGCACTGATGCATTCGACTGTCTGCACGATGACTCCTCTCTCGCGAGTATCTTTGCGCCTTCACGCACCTGGAAAGCGTGACGCGCCGTGCATCTTCGCAGGATTAAGAGTTCTCCCCTAACAACTTTCTTCGGCGCCGCGTGCAGCCTCGGCGCGCGCAGGGGGAATCCCTTAGTGCGGAATACGTAGAGGTTTTTTTCAAGCGCGGCGCGGACGGCGCGCGTCGGCAATTTTTCGCCGGTGGCGGCGAAACACCAGCCGCTCGATGTGATCGGCAACCACTTCCCCTAACAGGGTGAAGCGCACGCGCGCCTGGCTGGCGTTCGCGCCCGCGAGCGCTTCGGCCGGCAGGTTCAGCGGCTGCACGACGATGTCGCGGATGCCGATTTCGAGGATGCCGTGCTCGCCCGCCTGCGGGGCCGGTTCCTCGGTCTTCCAGGTAGCACCCATCGAATTCAGGCGAATCGCCCTCGGCGTGACCCGCGACTGGCTGTTGGCGAGCAACTGGCCGGCGAGATCCAGCAACAGGTTGAGCTTGAAGTCGAGCCGCATGAGATCGGCAGAGTGAGGCGACTCGTCGTCGGACTTGTTCTGCTGGCCGTATTCCTCGAGAGCATCGCAGGCCTGCAGCACGCGCACGTTGCGCTCGGCCAGGTGCTGTGCGGTCACCTCATCGACCGGCCGCGGATGCGCCACCCAGCGCACCGGCAGCAGGTCCTCGTACGCCAGCTTCTCGAACAGGACGATCGTGTCTGTCGGGTCGATCATGCGGCGCAGTCTAGCGCCGCTGGGACATCGCCGCGACCGCCAGCTCGGATTCGTGCGCCGCCTGTTCCAGGGACAGCAGGCAGCGCCGGCCATCGGCATCCAGGTACATGCGCTTCATGAGCACCAGCAGCTCGCGCCGCTCATCCATCGCCTCTTCGACGTGGCTCCAGCGCTGCTGCATGAGATGCCTGCCGAGCTCGCGCGTGCTGCTGAGCACCGCGGCCGCCACGCGGCGCCATTCAGGCGAGGCGGACGAATCGCCCGCCCGCCGCAGCGACGACGCGACCAGGCGCAAGGCCGGGCGACGCGATGTGGCGGAAAGGTCCATGTGTTCTGCGCCTACAACTGCGCGCGGTTCTGTGCCGGGATCGCGAGCCACGCGGCGCGCACTTCGCCGAGGAGACGCGAGACTTCGTCCAGCCACTCGGGTTTGTTAGCGGAGTTCGCCTGCATGAGGCGCACGCACATGTAATCGTAGAGCGCGTCGAGATTGTGGGAGATATCGCCGCCAGCCTTGATGTTCAGGCTGTTGCGCAGCTCGTCGATGATGGCCACCGCGCGATGCAGCAGTTGCGCCTTTTCCGCGCCACCGCCGTTCTGCATGATGCCGCGCGCGGTCGCGATGCGCTCGAGCGCGCCGTCCATGAGCATCACGATGAGACGATGCGGATCGGAAGCCGCGACACCCGAGTGCACGGAGGTGCTTCTGTAAGCCGCGAGTTTTGCGGCGTTCGGCGGAAAGGCCATTGACATTGCTCCATTTCTGACAGGAGCTTAACGGCCTGGAATCAGCGGACTTGAGGCTGTTGCCCCGTCACTTGTCGATGCCGATCTTCGAGATACTGTCTAACTGCTGCGTGAGAAACGCCGAAGAGCTCTGCAGTTTCGACAGCAGACTGTCGAGCGCGTTGAACTGCGCGCGATATCTCGACTCCACTTTCGCCATGCGCGCATCGAGCGTGGCCACGTCTTTTTGCAACGCGACACTCTTGGCCGTCAGCCGCTTGGAACGCACGTCGAGCTCGGCGTCGGCGGCGAGCCGCGGCGTGATGACGGCCGTGAGACGCGCGGCGACCCCGTCGGTCGAACCGAAGACCGCGGCGACGCCGTTGTAGTCAGCGGCCAGCGCGGCCTGCAGCTTGCCATCGTCCAGCGTCAACGTGCCGTCCTTGGCGGTCACGATGCCGATGCTCGCGAGCGATTGATAATTGCCGGTGAGGCCGGGGACGCGGTCCGTCAGTTTGCCCCGCACTTCGCTTTCGACGGCGCGCAAGAACGAGTCGCCTAACAGCGGACCGGCTTTCTTGGTCGCCGGATCGTAGCCGCGCAGGGACGTGAACTGCCGACCGAGCGAGTTGAACTCGTCGACGAACTTCTTGATGCGTGCAGTGACCGCGCTCGCGTCATTGGCGATCGTGAGCGTGTGGGTTTCGCCCACGTCGGATTCGAGCAGCGTCAGTGTGACGCCGTCAATCACCGTGTTGATCGTGCGGCTGTCGCTGTCCTGCAGGTTGCCGGCGATGCGCACCTGCGAGTTCGCGGCCAGGCGCGGCTGCGTGTAGTTCGTGGTGAGCGACGGATTGAACGCGAGGCTGGCGAGCCCGCCGTTACCACCGTCGGCTGCCACAGTGATGGCGTTGGTCGCGCCGGTCACCTGGCTCGAGAGCACCAGGTGTGCCCCGTCGTTACCGTTGACGATGGTCGCGCGCACCAGGTTGTCGTTGCCGGTGGCCGAGTTGATCGCGTCGCGGATTCCAGCAAGCGTATTGGCGGTATCCGGAATGCCGATCTGAAAGCTCTTGGCGCCTACGGCAATCGTGAGCGTGCCCGTGCCGAGCACGTGCGCGCTGCCGTTGAGAAAACCCAGCGAGGAGATCTGGTGGGCGCTCGCGACGGAGAGCACTTCTATGTCGTAGCTGCCGGGCGCGGCGCTGCTGGTGGCCGACGCCGTGAAAACGTCCGGCTTGGAAGAAACTGCCGAGCGCGCCGTTATGGAGCTCAGCGTGCTGAGCGGAGCCAAGGCGGCTTGGAACGCACCCAGCGCACCCTTCAGGCTGCCGAGCGCGGAAATCGTGGTGACGGTTGTGGTCTGCTGACGGTTGATCTGGGCCTGCTGCGGCGCTCTTTCCGCGGCCACGAGCTTCTCTACCAGACCATTGATGTCCAGTCCCGACCCGACTCCAGGAGAGCTCAATACCGCCATCAGACTTCTACCTTGCGGGCGTCAGACCCGCTCGTCCAACATTGCACTCAAACTATCTTCAATTCTTTGCGCGAGCTGCAGGGCCTCTTCGCCCGGAACCTGGCGGATCACCTCACCGGTGTTCGCATCCAGCACGCTCACGACCATCTGACCGCTGGCAGGATCGACGCGGAAGTTAATCGTGCGTCCGATACTGCGCAGGAACGAGTCGATCTGTTTGGTGACCGACTCGATCTTGGGAACCTCGACCGGGTGGGGCTTGGCCGCTGGTTGCGGCTGCTCGCTGACCACCTTGGGTAACGTGACGACAGCGGGCCGTTCTTCGACCACGCGAGGTGAACGCACACCCGTATCTGCTGTTATATCTCCAATTCTCATGGCAGCACCTCGGAAGAATCATTCGGCTCGTGCCCTCCAGAATCGGGCGGGCGACGCAGGTCTATCTACCCGACATCGCCCGCCGAACCTTTTGGCTTTCCGAATGGTTACCCGGATGTCACCTCATTGCTTAGCGAAGCAGCGAGAGGACGTTCTGCGGAATCGCATTCGCCTGAGCCAGGATCGCCGTGCCGGCCTGCTGCAGGATCTGCGCGCGGGTCAGTGAGGCGGTTTCCGCCGCGAAGTCCGCATCCAGGATGCGGCTGCGCGCGGCGCTCAGGTTCTCAGCGGTGGTCGTCAGGTTGGCGACCGTCGAAGAGAAGCGGTTCTGCACCGCACCGAGATCGGCGCGGATGCTGGTAACCTGCGACAGGGCACCGTCGAGCACGGCGATGGCGAGATTCGCGCCACCGACACTCGAGATGTTGACCGTGTCGAGGCGGGTCAGCGCGGGAGCGGCCGCGGCGAGACCGCCGTTGACCAGATCCGCACCACCCAGCGTGAAGTTGGCCGCCGAGCTCAACGTCAGCGTGCCGCGCGTTGTGATGCCAGCGCCGTCGTTGGCGTCCACACCCGTGGCCGTCGAGGTCTGCACGAGGCCAGTCACACCGGCCGAGATCGACTCCGCCCAGGTGGCGAACGTGCCGTTCGCGCCCAGCTTGCTGTTGGTGGCCGTCACCGTGTTAGTGGCGACGGTCGCATCGACAGAGGTGTTGCCCAAAACGTACTGGGCGTGAATCGCGGCCTGGATGCCAGCGGCAACGTCGTCTGCCGAAGCACCGTCGGTCAGCGAGATCAGCACGTTCGCACCCGTGACCGCACCCGTGCTGCGGAATTCGTAGGTGACGCCGTCGAGCGAGAAGGTGTCGCCCTGTGTGATCGCACCAGCGGCCGGAGCCGACAGGTCGTATCCACCAGCACCAGCGACGATCGTCAGCGCATCGTTGCCGGTCGGGTTGGCGACCGAGGAGACGTCGAGGCCCGTGGCGTTGTAGATCGCGGTGGCACCGTCGGCAGTCGCCGGCGAGCTGGTCAACGCGATGTTACGGCCATCCGAGGTCGTGAGCGTCAGGGCGCCCGTGGAGGCATCGGCCGTCGCGGTCACGCCAGTCTGGTTGGTCACGGCATTGATCGCCGTGGCGGCACTGCGACCCTGCGTCACGGCATTGGCGTCACGCGCAATCGCGCCGACGGACACGCCGTTGATCAGGAGGGCGCCGTTGGCAAGGCTCGAACGCGCGATCGGGGCAGAACCCTGCACCGTGCTCGCGGCCGTTGCCGTGACACCCGTGAGATTGCTCTTGGAGTTGATGGCGGTGGCTTTCGCCGTGGCGCTATCGGCTTCGACGCCGGCCGCGCTGGTGCGGGCCGAGACACCGACTTCCACTCCGTTGATCGTGAAGCCAGCGCCGTCGAAGGCGGTCGCGGTCACGGCGGTGCTGGTCGCCTGGTAGGCGCCTAACAGGTTCGTGGTGGCACCGGTGATACCAAACGAGATCGTCTGGTTCGCGTTGGCACCGACCTGGAACTGCGCCGACGAGAAGGTCCCGTCGAGAATGTTCTGGCCGTTGAACTGGGTGGTCAGACCGTTGCGCTGAATTTCGGCGAGCAGCTGAGCGGCTTCGGCGTTGAGCGCCGCGCGGTCAGAAGCCGAGTTCGTGCTGTTGGCGGACTGGATCGCCAGCTCGCGGATACGCTGCAGCGCGTTGCCGGTTTCGCCGAGCGCGCCTTCCGCGGTCTGGGCGAGGGAGATACCGTCATTGGCGTTGCGAACAGCCTGGTTGAGACCGCGGATCTGCGTCGTGAAACGCTCCGAGATCGCGAGGCCGGCGGCGTCGTCTTTGGCGCTGTTGATGCGCAGGCCCGAAGAAAGACGCTGCAAGGCCGTCGCCAACTGGCCCTGTGATGTCGTGAGGTTGCGCTGAGCATTCAGCGACGCCACGTTTGTGTTGATGACTTGAGGCATTGAAACGACTCCTGAAGATGTGGGCCGGATGCTTGAGGCTTCCCGGCAGGTTGCTCGTCACCTGTATCGGAGCGCCCAGGGCGAACTTAAGAGGGTTTGTAGGACTCGGGCGGATTTGTGAGGCGATTCAAGGATTTTCGCGAAAGGCCTAAAGTCGCAGCGGCGCGGGCTTTAGCGCCAATTGCTCAGAGATAGTCGAACAACGAAAGCTGCGAAATCTTGGTGTACGCCGCCTGCGCAGCCTGAAGCCCCGCGTATTCCTGATTCAGCTTGCTGATGGCCACGGCGTAGTCCACATCGCGCAGGTCAGACAGCAGCTCTTGCAGATCGATGGCTTCGGATTCGCGCGTGCTGGTGGCCTGATCGATGGCCAACAGCCGCGAACCCACTTCCGACCGCACCTGAAGCACGCGATTCAGGCTCTGATCCAGATCCGCGATGCTTGCGCCGATCTGCTGCTGAAACACGGCGCGGTCGCTCGGCAGACCCGGTCCACCGTCCAACGTGTCGATGAGGTCGTCGAGCACGGAAAAGATGTCCGTGTCCTGCGCGGGTTGAACGCTGAAGCTGTCACCCGCGGCAGGCGTGCCCGTGACCGTCACCCGCGCACCGAGAAAGCTGATGGCCTGCCCCGAGGCGAAGCCGGTACCGGTCGCCACTTGCACGGGCGTGGGCAACGTGTCGTCTTCGATCACCCAGTCCGTGGGGCTGGTGAATCGCAGCGTGTAGTTGTCGGCGACCCAGGCTGACGGATCGACCACGGTTCCCATGTCGATCGTCGCGGTGCCCGTGTTCGCGCCATTCACCGCCGTCCGAAACGTGCCGTTGGCCTGGCTGATGTTCATGAACACTTCGGTGCCCGGATGACCGTCGGCGATCGCCTGGCTGCCGCTGACACGGACGAGGCGCGTGGTCTGATCGCCGAGATAGTTGACGCCCGAAGGGCTGTCCGCGAATGGGCGAGTACTGGTCGACGTCCCGGCAAACAGGTATTCGCCGTTGCCGTCATCGCGATTGGCGGTATCGATGAGCTCGCTGCGCAGCTGGCGCAGCTCGGTGACGAGCATGTTGCGCTCCGCCTGGCCCAGCGTGGCATTGGCACCCTGCAGTGCCAGGTCGCGCGATTTCTGCAACAGCAGCGTCACGTCGGCGAGGGATTGCTCCTCGTAGCTCAGGCGGCTTTCGATGATGTTGGAATTGCGGTCGTACTGGGCGTTGTCGGCCACGGTGCGATCGAGTGCGGCTGCACGCGTCGCCGCAATCGGATCCTCGGAAGCGTTCTGGAAACGCTTGCCGCTGGTCACCTGGGCGTTGGTGCGCGCCAGGCGCGTCTGCTGCTCGAGGATTGCGTCGATGCTGGTTCGATGAAGGGCGGCAGTGGACAGACGCACGTTATCTCCTCACCGCATTCAGCAGGGAGTTGAACAGGTCGCTTGCCATGGCGATGATTTGCGCAGCGGCCTGATAGGCCTGCTGGTAACGCAGCATGGCCGCGGCTTCTTCATCCAGGTTGACGCCCGACACGCTGTCACGCGCCGCCAGGTCGTCCTGATTCACCACCGCTTCCGCGTCGCGGTTTACTTGCGCGGTGCGCGTCTGCAGGCCGACATCGGCGGTGAGACGCTCCACCGCATCGGCGACCGAGACGGTTCCGCCGTCCAGCACGCCAGCGCGCAATGCGTCGGATAAAGCAATGGCGTTGCGGTTGTCGCCCGTGGCGCCGGCGTTGCTGCGAATCGTAAAGGTGTCGCCGATCGCGGGCGTACCGCTGATCTGCACGCGCCAGCCGTTGGCATCGATGTTGCCGCCAGCCGTGTAGGTTTGCGCAGGGCCGCCGTTGACGGTGTACTGCGTCGCCGACGTGAACACGATATTCGCGGTGGTCAGCAGCTGCGCATTGGCGCCATTGAGCACTTCGCCCGCACTGATGGTGGCATTGCCGGTGTTGCCGGTCGCAACGGCGGCACGAATGGGTGCGGCGGCGGCGACGCGCGAGGGGTCGGAAACGGCGACATTGAAGCCGCTCGCCGCATCGCGCGTGGGATGAATGACAAATTGATCGCCGGTGGCGACCCCGGCCCCCACCACGATGGACAAGCCATCGGCAAGGATCGGATCGGCGAGCGTGCCGGTGCCAGTGAAAGTGACGGCCGCGCCCGTGTCGTGCCGACGCAGTGTGTAGCCAGTGCCGGTGCGTGCCAGCACGTAGTCGCCGCCGGTAATCGCCGCAACGTTGGTGCGTGTCGCGCTCACCACCGCGGTGCCGGTGTTCGTGGTGACATCGGAGACGCCCACGCCGCCGACATTGAAGAAGTCGCCGCCGAGCGCTCCGGTGAGGTCCATGCCCTCGCGATGCTGCGCATTCACCTGGTTGGCGATGGCGAGGCTGACGCGCCCGAGCTCATTACGCGCCGGTTCGAGCATCTCGCGGCGCCAGTCGAGCAGCCCGCCCAACGTGCCGCCGGAAACTCCGCGCGAAATGTCGACGGTGCCCGTCGCGGTCTGCAAAGCGAACTGTGTGCGCTCCGGATCGAACGGATCGGTGACTGTGGTGATCTGCGAGGCCGTGGTGCCGAGCACCAGCGGCTGGCCATTGCCTATAAAAACGTTGAGAGAGTGGCCTTCGGCCACCACCGTGACGCTGACCTTGCCCGAAATTTCGTCGATGAGCCGATCGCGCTGGTCGAGCAGATCGTTGGGCGGCTGGCCAGTGTTCTGCGTGGCAACGGTGATCTCACCGTTGAGGCGCGCAATGCCCTCGGCGAGCAGCGACACTTCGCGTGCCTCGCCCGCGAACCGGGTATCGATATCGGCCGACATCTCCCGCAGTCGCGCGTCGTAATCGGAAATGCGCTGCGCGAGCGCACGGCCTTCGGAGAGCAGCACCTGTCGCGCTGGAACGGAGCCCGGCGTGCTCGAGACTTCACTGAGCGCATCGCTGTAGGCCTGCAGCGAGGCCGACAAGCCATTGGTGGTGTCGCCGAGCATGTTGTCGAGGCGCTCAGCTTGCGTTGCGAAGGCTTCCAGGCGCGCGAGATTGCCGCTGCTGCTGCGGGTCTGCGCGGTGAGAAATTGATCGTAAATGCGTCGAACCTGACTGACGTCCACGCCGTTGCCGATCCAGTTCGAACCGACGACGGAAGGTTGGCGCGTCTCGAATTCCACGCGCTGCCGGCTATAGCCGGGCGTGGAAACGTTCGCGATGTTGTGGGCCGTCGTGTCCAGCGCACGCTGCAAGGCGCGCAAACTGGATAGGCCGGTACCCAACATGTCGGGCATGATTATTCCTTATGACTCTTGCGGGGTTATCGGCCCCGCGTGAGCTGTCTTGAGGGACGCGGCAATCTGCTGCCGCTGGCCCAGGTGCTCGGCTATCGACTGCGCCACCGCCACGAGCTTGTTGGCATAACCCGGATCCGTGGCGTAGCCGCCGCGCTGCAAGGCGGTCGCAAAAGAACGCACGTCACCGCCGGTGTTAAGTGCCGCTGCGTAACGCGGGTTATCTCGTAAGAGACTCACGTAATCGTTCACGCTGTCCTGCGTCGAGCCGTAAGCGCGAAATCTCGCGACTTGCTCGCTCGCCACTCCGGACTCGAATTCAACAGTGCTCGAGGCCACGGAGGCTCCCTGCCAGCGCCCGCCGGCTTTGATGCCGAACAGGTTGTGACTCGCACCCGAGTCATCGGCGGGTTGTGAGGTACCCCAGCCGGTTTCGAGCGCCGCCTGCGCAATGATGGCGTGCGGATCCACGCCGAGCTCGCGGCCGGCAGCCCGCGCCTGCGGCAACATTTTTTCGATGAACTGTTGTTTCTGATCGTCGCCGATCGGCGTGCCGCCAGCACCAGGCGCCACGTTGCCGCCGTGGCTCAACTGGCGTATCAGCATGTCGGCGAGACCCAGGCCCTTACCCTGCGACATCTCGATGGCGAGCTGGTCGTCCATCATGTCCTGGTACATGTCGCCCTGATCGCTGCCGAACATCGGATCGCCGAAGCTCGCCGAGCGCATGCTGTCGAGCATCATCTTGGTGAATATGCTCTCGAACTGGCGCGCCACTTCGCGCAGCGCGGCCGGATCGTCGGCACGCGCATCGCGACGCAAGGCCGCGAGCTGGCGGAAGTCGTTGGCAATGACTTTGGGCTGCGCGCGCACGCCCGCGGTCTGCGGGTCGTCGGTGATTTTGGGGCCCATGTCGATCGCCATCGCCCAAGCCCTAGATGACGATGAGCTCGGCGCGCAAGGCGCCGGATTGTTTGAGCGCTTCGAGAATCGCGACCAGGTCGCCCGGAGCCGCACCCACCTGGTTGACGGCGCGCACGATGTCGTTGAGATCGACGCCCGCGTCGAACACGAACATGCGCGCGGTCGGCTGCGACACCGAGATCGAGCTTTGCGGCACCACCACGGTCTGTCCCTGCCCGAATTCGTTCGGCTGACTGACCGCAGCGCGCTCCGTGATGGTGACGGTGAGCGAACCGTGTGACACCGCCGCCGGCATGACGCGCACGTGCGAGCCGATCACCACGGTACCGGTGCGTGAATTGATGATGACGCGCGCCGGCGCGTCGCCCGGCTCGATTTCGACGGCTTCGAGCGTCGCGAGGTATGAGGTGCGCTGGCTGGGATCGGCTGGTGCGACGACCTTCACCGACACGCTATCTACCGACTGCGCCGTGCCTTCGCCCAGCAGCTTGTTGATGCCTTCGGCGAGCCGTGCCGAGGTGGTGAAATCCGGCACGTGCAGGTTCAGCATGACGAACGGCTCGGTGGTGAAGCCATTGGGCACTTCGCGTTCCACCGTGGCGCCATTCGGCACACGGCCGGCCGACGGGATGTTCACCGATATGCTCGACCCATCCTTGCCCGACACACCGAAGCCGCCGACGATCAGGCTGCCCTGGGCGATGGCATACACCTCGCCGTCGGCGCCGCGCAGCGGCGTCATGATCAAACTACCGCCGCGCAATGAACCGGCATTGCCGATCGACGACACGGTGACGTCGATGGCCTGACCAGTCTTGGCGAATGCCGGCAGGTCCGCATGCACGGTAACCGCCGCCACGTTCTTGAGCTGCGGGTTGGTGTTGGCGGGAATGGTGACGCCGTAGCGCACCAGCATGTTCTTGATGCTCTGGATCGTGAACGGCGCCTGGCTGGTCTGATCGCCCGTGCCGGCGAGACCCACCACGAGGCCATATCCGACGAGCTGGTTGCTGCGCACGCCCTGCACGGACGCCAGGTCCTTGACGCGCTCCGCCTGCGCGCTCGCGGCGGCGATCAGGAACAACGCGGCGGAGATGGCCGCGATCCAGTTGAGTTTTTCGAAACTCAAGTTGCGGGGAAGACGCATGCGCATGTAGTGATTCCTGTTCCTGCTCAGAAAGGCGTCTTCGGCGAATTGAAGAAGCGGTACAGCCAGCCTGGCTTGCTGGCGTTCGCCACCGTGCCCTGCCCGCCATAAGAGATGTACGCGTCGGCGACCCGCCACGACAACACGGAGTTGTCCGGCGCGATGTCACTGGGACGCACGATGCCCTGCATGCGCACGAATTCGCGGCCGGAGTTGATCGCCACCCACTTCTGACCTCGCACCAGCAGATTGCCGTTGGAGAAACGCTTGGCGACGGTCACCGTGATGTAGCCGTCGAGTTTATTGCTTTGGGTCGCGGCGCCATTGCCGGCGAATTGTGATTCGTTGCCAATCGACGCTTCGAGAATCGGCACGCCATTGGCCGTGACCGGGCGACCGGCGATGGTCGGGCCATTGAGCTCGGCGCTCGAGGACTTGCTCGCCGTGGTCGTCGAGGTCTTTTCGGCTTCGGTGCTCTCGGCCAGGCGGATCGTGAGCGTGTCACCCACATTGCGCGCGGTGACGTTGTTCCACAGCGATACATCCGTACCCTGCGCATAGATGGCGCCGGCCGTCGGTTTCGGTCCGTCGGCGACATCGGGCCAGGTCGTTTCGAAGTCGCGGCCGCCGTCCTCCTGCAGCGAGGCGCAGCCGCAGAGCAGCAGACCCAGAGCCACCGAGAGCGCCAGCAGGGATTCACGAACGTAGGCGTCTTTCATGATGATAGTTAGTGCCGGCGATTACAGCTGGTTGTTGACGTATTCGAGCATCTGGTCGGCGGTCGAGATCGCCTTGGAATTCATTTCGTAGGCGCGCTGCGTCTCGATCATGTTGACCAACTCTTCGACCACGTTGACGTTCGAGGATTCGAACGAGCCCTGCAGCAAAGAGCCGAGACCGTTCTGCCCCGCGGTACCGGTCTGCGCCGGACCGCTGGCAGCGGTCTCGACCACCAGGTTCTCGCCCAGGGGCTCGAGGCCGGAAGGGTTGATGAAATCCGTGAGCTGCAGCTGGCCGATCTGCACCGGCGTGCCCTGGCCGGCAACGCGTGCGCTGACCACGCCGTCGCGGGAAATCGTAATCGACTGCGCGCCGTCGGGAATGCTGATGCCCGGCTGCAGCACGTAGCCGCTCGAGGTCACCATCTGGCCCTGCGCGTTCAACTGGAAATTGCCGTCGCGGGTATAGGCCGTGGTGCCGTCGGGCAGCTGGATCTGGAAGAAGCCGCGGCCTTCGATGGCGACGTCGAGCGCGTTGTCGGTCTGCGTGAAGCCGCCTTGTGTGTAGATCTTTTCGGTGGCCACGACGCGTACGCCAGTGCCGAGGTGCACGCCGGTGGGCGCCTGCGTGTCCTGCGAGGTCGAGCCTCCGACCTGGCGGATGTTCTGATACATCAGGTCCTCGAACACGGCGCGGCCTTTCTTGAAGCCGGCGGTGCTGACGTTGGCCAGGTTGTTAGAGGTGACGGCGAGCTTGGTCTGCTGCGCGTCGAGACCGGTCTTGGCGGCCCAAAGGGCTGGATTCATGACTTACTCCTGAGTTTCTCGTGGCTGGGCTCAACCGAGGCGCATGAGCTGCGCCGCGGCGGCGCCGTTCTCTTCCGCGTTACGGATGGCCTTGACCTGCATTTCGAAATGGCGCGCGAGCTCGATCATGTTGACCATGGCCTCGGCGGCGTTGACGTTGCTGGTCTCGATCACGCCCGAGGCCACTTGCACGGCCGCATCGGCGGGCGCGTCGCTGCCGTCTTTCATGCGGAACAGGCCGTCGTCACCGCGCACGAGCTGCTCGCCCGGCGGATTGACGAGCTTGAGGCGGCCGATCGTCGAAGTGGTTTCGGGCCCCTGCCCTTGCGCGACGATGGATATGGACCCATCGCGCGCGAAGAAGATCGAGGTATACGGCGGCACGACCACCGGGCCGCCATCACCCAGCACCGGATGTCCGGTGGCGGTGACCAGCGCACCCGCGGGATCGAGCTGCAGGTCGCCGGCGCGTGTATACGCTTCCTTGCCGTCCGCGCCCTGCACGGCGATCCACCCCTGGCCCTTGACCGCCACGTCGAGATCGCGGCCGGTGGTGAGCAGCGCGCCGCTCGTTTCGTCCCAGCCGTTGGTGGTGTTCTGCGCGTACACGCGCGAAGCGAAACCGGATCCATCGACCGCGCGGCTCTGGAACGCCGCCAGGTCGGCCTTGAAGCCGTTCGTGCTGACATTGGCGAGATTGTGGTTGTTGACGGTCTGCGCGCGGAGGGTTTCCTTCGCGCCGGCCATCGCCACGTAGAGCATGCGGTCCATAGTCTATCTACCTTGCTGGCGGATGTTGCCCTAGCGAATATTGATGATCGTCTGCGTCACCGCGTCGGCCGTCGAGATCATCTGCGCGTTCGCCTGGAAATTGCGCTGCGCGGTGATCATCTTCACGAGCTCTTCGGTGATGTCGACGTTGGAAGCTTCGAGCGCGCCCGACTGCACGAGACCGAAGCCGGAGTTGCCGGCCTGGCCGCGCAGCGCCTGCCCCGAGGCGAAGGTCTCGGCCCAAGAGGTGTTGCCGAGCTGCTGCAGGCCCTGCACGTTCGAAAAGTTGGCGATGGCCACCTGTCCGAGTGGTTGCGACCGGCCGTTGGTGAATCGCGCCTGCACGATGCCCGTCTCGGTGATGTCGATGCCGATGAGGCGGCCCGTGGTGAAGCCATCCTGCGTCACCGAGTTCACCGCGAAGTTGGCGCCGAACTGCGAGGAGCGCGACAGGTCCACGGTGACGTCTATGTTGGCCGCGCCCGTGGCGGGCACGTACGCCGGGAAGTCGGCGAGACCGCCGACCGGTGCCGTGAGCGCGCCGGTGTTCGAATACTGAAGCGGTATGGACGCGCCCGGAACACCGCCGTCGACCGCGGTTCCGTCGATGTACAGCCGTGTGTTCCACGCGTTCAGGCCCGCGGTCTTCGTGAAGTACAGCGTGCCGGTGTGCGCGGCACCGAGCGAGTCGAACAACGTGAGCGAAGTCGCCTGGTTGAAAGTGTTGGGGTCGTTGGGATCGAACGGTGCCACCGCCGGCGGCACGGCGTTCGCCGGCAGATTGAGTACGTATTCGACTTCGGTCGTGGCCTGCGGCGCGGCGTCGGTCGTCTGCAGGCGCAGATCGGAGAGTCCGCCGGTGTTGAAGCCGCCGGAACCCAGGGGCGGATACACCTGCAGACGTTGCTGCGCGGAGTTGACCACGTAGCCGTCGCGGTCCACCTGGAAAGCACCGGCGCGCGTATACGACAAGGCGCCCGAATCGGAGAGTACGAACAGGCCCTGGCCGGAAATCGCCAGGTCCAGGTTCGAGTCGGTGAATTCGATGTTGCCCTGGGCAAACTGCTGCGCAACGTTGGCGACGCGAACGCCGTTGCCGCTCGAGTTCGAGGAGACGCCCTGCAGCGACACGGCGAACAGGTCAGCGAATTCGGTGCGGGAGCCCTTGAAGCCGTTGGTGGCGGTGTTGGCCACGTTGTTAGCCGTGACGTTCAGGTCCGACTGGGCGGCGTTCAGGCCCGAGAGGGCAATACGGAATGGCATGTCTGGATCTCCTTAAGAAAACAGTTCAGAGGACGCGTTCAACGTCGCTCATGGAAATTTCACCGAGCGTGTCGGTATCGAGCAGCAATGCTCCGGTGGTCGGATCGATGGCGACGCTCGACACGCCGGCGACGATGCTGGTCTGCAGCGATTCGTTGACGCCGGCCACGTTGGCGAGGATCTCCACCTTGTACGGACCGGCTGCCATCGCAGTGCCGGCATCATTGGTGCCGTCCCACGCGAAGCCGCGCAGGCCTGAGGTCGTGTTGAGTGCTTCGGTCTTGATGGTCGCGCCGCTCGAATCCTTGACGATGAGCTGCAGCGAGGTGGTGCCGGTCGGCACTTGGATCGCACCGGCAATCCCCACTCGATCCTCGCTGGGCTCGCCCAGGTAAACCTGGCTTCCCTCGGCGACCACCGTGCGGCCAATCATGGCGGCGCCGTCGAGCACGCGGTTGCCGCGCAGCGACTCCGTCAGTCCCGCAATCTGGGTATTGACCTCCTTGAGGCCCGCCACCGAGCTGAACTGCGCGAGCTGCCCGACGTACTGCGACGGGTCGAGCGGCTTGAATGGATCCTGGTTCTTGAGCTGCACCATCATGAGCTGCAGGAAATCATCCTGGCCGAGCTCGGTCTTGTGCAGGGCATTGGCGGCGCGCGCACTTGCGGCCTCTTCCGGGGTCCGCTGCCGCACCATGGCGGCGTTGACGAGATCCATGTCGATGGCCATGTAGCAGTACTCCTGTTAGCCCTGACCGAGCCGCAGCGTTGCCAGCAGCAGGTCTTTCGAGGTGTTCATGACTTCGACGTTGTTCTGGTACGAGCGCGAGGCGGAGATCATGTTGACCATCTCCTCGACCACGTTGACCGCCGGTGCGTACACATAGCCCTTGGCATCGCTGAGCGGATTACCGGGCTCGTAACGCGCGCTGGCCGGCGCGGTCGATTCATAGATGCCGGTGACTTTGACCGCGGCGCCCGCCTGGGTGCCTGCGCCCTGCGATGCGAGCGAGGCCTTCACCGCTTCGAAAATCGGGTGCCGCGCCTTGTAGACGGAAGCGGGATCGCCACTCACGCTCTCGGCGTTGGCGAGATTGCTGGCCGTGGTATTGAGGCGCACTGACTGTGCGGCCATGCCGGAGCCGGCGATTTCGAATGCTTTGAAGGATGACATTGGTTACTGCCCTAGCTACCGAGGATCGCCGTCAGCAATCCGCGGAATTTGGAGTTGAGGAAGGTCAGCGTCGCCTGGTAGCGCACGGCGTTCTCGGCGAAGGCAGCCTGCTCGATCTGCGCGTCGACGGTGTTGCCGTCGAGCGCGGGGGCGAGCGGCGTGCGGTACTTGAGATCGGGATTGGTGGCGGCGTCGGCGGAGGTCGAGGCGCCAATGTGACCGGGTTGCGTGGTGCTCAAGGTGACGCCAGAGGTCTGCTCGCCCGATGCGCGGGCCATGGCCTGGCGGAAATCGATGTCGCGCGCCTGGTAGCCCGGCGTGTCGGCATTCGCAAGATTGTTGGCGATGAGCTCCCCGCGGCGCGCACGCACGTCGAGTGCGGTTGCGTGCACGCCTACGTACTGATCCAGATTCAGGGCCATTGCGTTGATTCCTTGGTGTCGCGTCGGCATTCCGACGTACGAGGACCAAAGCAAGTCACGTGCCATGACGCCTTTCGGGCATCCCGGCGGCAGCCAGGTTGAATCAGGGGTTCGAAGTTGTGATGCGGCGCGCGTGAGGGCGGCGACGCTTTGCCGCCTGGCGGCGAGCAACTGCAGGCGAACTGCGCGCCTTCGTCGTAGCAGCTGTAACGGCGCGGCGATTCATTTCTTTATGCGACGCTTCGTGGCACGTCGATTGCTAACTACAAGGCATGTCAGTCAATACATTGACCCTCTGTTCGTTGGTGGGCACCGTGCTGCTCACCTTCTGCGCCGCTGCCATCGCCCAGCCAGCGCCGGCCGGGCCCGCAGTGCAGTCGTTGTCCGCGGTGCGCCGGGCAGCCGAGGCGGCCTTGCGTCGTGAGATCGATCCTGCTGTGAGCGGCGTGGAGCTGATCGCGGCCGAGCTCGATTCACGCCTGCGTGTACCGGCATGTGGCTCGCCGCTCGCCGCCAGCGCCACACTGCCGCGCGGTGCGCAAGCACGGGTGCTGGTCCGCGTGGCCTGCAAATCCAACGCGAACTGGACTCTGAACGTGCCGGTGGAAGTACGCCGCAAGGCCGATGTGCTGGTGATGCGCCGCGCCGTGCCGCGCGGTGAAAGCATCGGCGTCGCCGATGTGACCGTGCAATCGCGCGTGCTGCCGGGCCTGGCGTCACCTTATGTCTCGAAGGTGGAGGACCTCGCTGGCCGCCTGACGCGCCGGCCCATTCCCGAGGGCACGGCCGTCGCCGCCGACGCGCTCGAAGCGGCACTCCTTATACATAGAGGCCAGAGCGTCACTCTGGCGGCCAAAAGCGGGGGTATCGAAGTTCGGGCACCCGGCCTGGCGCTGGCGAGTGCCGCCGCACACCAACGGGTGCGGGTCCAGAACCTCAACTCATTAAAGATAGTGGAAGGCATTGCCGACACCGAGGGTGTGGTTCGCGTATCCCCATGAACCACACCCTGTGAGCCACGCCGGACCTCAAAAGCGCCAATTTTTCGGCGGACGGCCTAAAGTTCCGGATCCAAAAGCCGTTAAGTGGCTGGTAGATACCCCGTTGGAGATTTGGGCGATGACGAACAAGATCAGTGGAATTGACGGACGTCCGGTGCAGGTCGGTGGCGGTGCCCCCGTCTCTCGTGCACGCGACGCCACGTCGGAAGGCCGCAAGACCGAGACCACCGGTACTGTCTCGAGCATCGATGTCTCCGATACCGCGCGCACCCTCGCCGCACTCGAGAATCACATCGGCACGCTGCCGGTGGTTAACGAGAGCCGTGTCGACGCCGTTCGCCGGGCGATGGACGAAGGCCGTTATCACGTCGATCCGCAACGCGTCGCCGACAAGATGCTGCGGTTCGAAGTGGACCTGCTGGCCACGATTCCCGCCCACAAGTAACACCCGGACTCATCGAACGTGGATGCCTCGCTGACCCGTGACACTCTTGGCCGCCTGCTGGCCGAGGAAAACGGCGCGCTCGGCGAATTCGAAATGCTGCTCGACAAAGAGCACGGCGCCCTGCGTTCACGTGACATCGACGCGCTCGAGGCTCTGGCCGATGCACGCCAGGCCAGTGTCATCAAACTCCTCAAGATCGAAGACGAGCGTCGCTCACTGTGCAGCATGCTCGGCTATGAAACCGATCTCATCGGGCTGGCCAAGCTTCTAGCCTGGTGCGACTCGGGCCGCTCGCTCAACAAAGCCTACGAAGAGTGCGCCACGCGTGCACGCCGATGCCGCGATCTCAACGACCGCAACGGTGTGCTGGTCGGCGCGCAGATCAAGCGTGTCGAGGGCCTGCTCGGCGCCATGACCGGCACCAGCGCCGAACCCCGCGGCTACGGCCCGCGCGGTCAGTCGAATCCTTTTGCCACCTCCGCCGGCAACGTGCTGTCCGCCGAAGCCTAGACTTCCATAGCCTGCGGTCGCCGACCGGATATCCCCCAACGCGCCACCGGCGCGTTTTTTTTCGCCCATGTTCACGCCCTCCCCTAACTAACAAGGTGTTCCACGTGGAGCACCGGATCAAGGTCATTGACGTAATGCAGGCGATGCGTGTGATACACGTCTCGCCTGGTACTACGGGTTCACACCTAACCACTGCACATAAGAGACACGGTTCAAATAATTGCCGCGCACCCGCGAAGCCCATCACATTTGGCGGCTCAATTCGTCCGCTTTGCCGCCGTAAACCCTTTCAGGGTGTCGTTGCGCAAGACAGCGGCACCAACGTCTCGCTGGCGGCAGCTCGCGGGTTCGTGCACCGACCGACGGTACTCCTCTCTCGCAAGTGCTCGTGTGCTGCCGCTGGCCCCAAACAAGAATCCGGGGCTTACAAATGAAGATGCGCAACATGCTCGTACTGGTCGGCTTGACGGCACTCGCTGCCTGCGGTGGCGGTGGCGGTGGCGGTTCGGGCGGAGCATCCTCACCCGCTGCAGTCAACTCGCAACCTGCGTCAGTGACTGCGCCCCCGCCCGCCGCGAGCGCGCCACCGTCCACGTCGGTCGCGGATCTCGCGCTCGCGAACCGCCTGTATGACGGTGACGAACGCACACCGGCAGGCTTCGATGTCGAAGCGCGTCCCGCGAGCGTGGCCGGCACCCTGTCGACGCGCCATCTCAAGAACACCGATTTCGCCACTGGCCCGCAGGGCATCAGCCCCACGTTCGAGGTTTGCACCAACGACATGGCGCAGGCCATCGACTGGTCGGAGACCCAGGCCACCTGGCAGGGCCAGTATTCGGATCTGGTCGAAGTGCGCAGCGACGCCCACATGTTCGAAGTGGTGCGCGTGCCGCGCGCCGAGGTGACCGCGATGGTTCGCCACCGCGTGTTCCGCTGTGACTACCTCGACCGCTCCAACTCGGACCTGCGAGCGGACGCGGGCGCGGCCGGCAGCATGAACCAGCGCCCGCTCACCGCCGACGAACTCGAGAAACTCAGCGAGTACCTGTGGCAGTTCACCATGTTCAACAATGCCGACTACGCCGTGGAGAGCAGCTCGCGTTCGACGAATGGCGGCACGCTGACGCAGACGATCCGCATGGGCCAGCTCGTGCGCGGCTTGGCCGGCGCTTGTGACACCGTGCAGCTCGTCGACTGGACGCACACCATGAACGCGGCGGATGGGTCGCTGACTCGTGCGCTGAGCAATGTGCGCAGTTATCAGGTGAAGAGCGCTTCGTCGGGCGCCGCGAGCTGCGCGGGCTAGGCAACTCGTCGCGGCGACGGGCATTGCAGCCACGCCGCCATGTCACGGCCTAACGATCGGTCACTGTCGCAGCCTGCGCATCGAGCTGGGAGCGCAACTCCGCTGGAAGTTTGAGTTGCGCCGACAGCGCGTCGAGATAGGCGCGTTCCTCGGCAACATCCGGGTCGATGGCCATTCGCGACGCCAGATACACCTCCGCACCCTGCTCAGGCGTGGCGACCGCGGTGGCAAGCGACGCCAGATCCACTGGTTTCGACAGCAGATCGAACACGAACGCCTTGGCCTCGGAATCGAGCCCCGTACGCTCCACTTCGGCGAACAATCGCCGCTGCTCCTCGGCATCGACGTGGCCGTCGGCCTTGGCGGCGCTGATCATGGCGCGAATGAGCACGAGCTGGAACGGACCGCCATCCGCGGCTGGCTGAGCATGTGGCAGAGCGCTCGGGACTCAAGTTCGAGAACTGCTCCGGGGTGAGACTGGCGATGCCAGAACCCTGCTTGCGCTGGTAATTCTGATAGGCCTGGAGCGCGAGCGCCCCGATGACCGCCGCACCGCCGTACCCCAGCGCGCCGCCCGCCATCTTGCGCATGCCCTTGCCGCCGAGCAGCAGGCCTAACAACCCGCCGGCCGCCGCTCCGCGGACGAAACCGCCACTGCCGCTGTGCTGGTCGAGCCGACCCTTGACCGACTGCCCCGCATTGCGCATGCCTTCGGCGGCATTACCGCCGAGAAACTGATCTAACAGAGATTTTGGATCGAACATGATCTCACCTGTGTTGTGACGGGAATCTCCGTGAGTAGACCCGCGGTGTGACGCGCAGTTCGCGCCAATGTCTTGCCGCCCTGGGTGAACCGATCAGAGCTCCTTCGACAACTTCTTGAGGTAAGTCTTGAACGGTCCCGCCAGCTCCGGATGCGCCAGCGCGTATTCCACATTGGCCTGCAGATAGCCGATCTTGCTGCCGCAATCGAAACGCTTGCCGGCAAACCGGTAGGCGTACACGGCCTCGTCGTTCATGAGCCGGGCGATGCCGTCGGTGAGCTGGATTTCGCCGCCCGCGCCCTGGCCGATACGCTCGAGGTGGGTGAACACCCGTGGGGTGAGCAGGTACCGGCCCACCACGGCCAGATTCGATGGGGCCACCGAAGGCTTGGGTTTTTCGACGATCTTCTCGACGCGCAGCAGCTCACCACGGCGCGAGCCGGTTTTCACGATGCCATATTTGTCGGTCTGTGAATGCGGCACGGTCTGCACGGCGACGATGCTGCCGTTGTCGAACCGGTTCGCCATCTGCTTGAGGCAGGCTTCTTCGGCATCGATGAGATCGTCGGCCAGGTGCACGAAGAACGGCGCATTCCCGACCGCGGGTTTGGCACAGAGCACCGCGTGACCGAGCCCCAGCGGTGCGGGCTGGCGGATGTAGATGCAGGACGCATATGACGGCAACACGCTCTTGAGCATCTTGAGAAGTTCGCTCTTGCCCTGCTTGAGCAGCAGATTCTCGAGCTCGCCGTCGGAATCGAAATGGTCCTCGATGGCGCGCTTGGAGGAGCCGGTGATGAAGATAAGACGGCGCGCACCGGCCGCCAGCGCCTCCTCGACCGCGTACTGAATGAGCGGCTTGTCGACGATCGGCAGCATCTCCTTGGGACTTGCCTTGGTCGCCGGCAAAAACCGGGTGCCTCGACCCGCTACCGGAAAAACGGCAACGTCAACGCGACTCTTCTTCACGACTGCGGACATGGTGGCTCCGGCCCATTTTGAGGGCCGAAACGATACCACGACGGGATTTGCAGCTCTGCAATCCAAAGCCCCGAGGACGCGAGAGTTGCGCGAATTTGCCCCTCTCGCGCCCGCGGGGTTTGAGACGGCTGGCTATGACGCGGGCTTGACCGCCTTCTTCTGATCGGCAGCGGCCGGGGTGGCCGCGGGGCTTGCTTTTTCGGCCCCTAGACGGATGTCGGCGCGGTTCCTGTCGATGAGCTTCTGGCTGATGCCCTCGACCATGGCGAGCTGCTCGACCGATTTGAATGGGCCGTTCTTTTCCCGGTAGCTCACGATGGCCTTTGCCTTGGCGGGGCCGACGCCGGTCAACGCCTTGGCGAGCGCGCTGGCATCGGCGGTGTTGATGTTGACCGGCTCCGCGTAGACGAGCTGCGTGAGCAGCACCATGGCAGCGAGCGTAGGAATGAATTTTCTGAAAGAACTGGGTGTGAACATGCGGCCTCCTTGCCTGTGTGCCCGGCGATGCCGGGGTGCGAGGAGACTAACAACATTGCAGGCGCCGCCGGCAGCGGACAATTTCGTCAAAGACCGCGGTTATGCGTGCTGCGCAATGAGTCCCAATTCCGGCAACTGGGACAGCGCCAATGCCAGGTGGTATTCGCCACTCCGCACTCCTCGCAACGGAATCGCGGCGGCTCCGGCGGCACGGGCTCATCGTGCGGCGGGTTTTCGCGCAGGTATTCGGCGAGCACGCCGGCCCGGTTCTTGAGCGCTCCGTGGGCTTCGGCCTCGAATGCCGCGCGGATGGTGCGCGAGGTTCCGAGCGCCGCTGAATACAGCTCGAGCGCCTTGCTCTCGTCGCCTTCCGCCGCCGCGATGCGTGCCGCGAGAATGGAAGCACGCGCGCTAGCCGGGTCGTGCACTCGCGCGGCCGCCACATGTGCGCGTGCAGCCTCGAAATCGCGCGCGGCCAGAGCCGACTCACCGAGCTCGCAGCAGTAGTGCGAGGCCACCACCGCGCGCTCACGTTGCTTCTCGGGCGGCAGCTCGCGCCACAGATCGAGTGCGGCGCGCCACTCGTTCTGCTGCTCGTAAACCCAGGCCAGCTTTTCGAGTACCGCCCCGCGGTAGGACGTCGACCCCATGAGGCTGCGGAGTTTTTCTTCAGCGCGGTCCATGAGACCCGCGCTCATGTAGTCGAGACCGAGCGCGAAGGTGGCTTGCTCGCGCACCGGCAGTTCGACATGCGCGGCAAGCTCGCTGTGGATCGCGATGGCCCGGTCGACTTCGCCGCGCTTGCGCATGAGGCTGCCGAGCGCGAACTGGATGTCCGCCTCATGTGACTTGGTGGCCAGGCGCGTGAATACTTCGGTGGCGCGATCGAAGCGGTCGTTGACGAGATGGTCTAGTCCGGCGAAGTAGTCGACGTCGCGCCGCAGGCGGCGCCCGCGCGCCGAGCGCCGTCCGAGCGCGAACGCGGCAGCCCCGACGACCAGGAAACACAGGAGCAGGACTTCAGGACCGATGCCGCGCAGACGCATGGGGGCAAGTTAACAGAAATCGGGCACACGGCTCAGCGGCTGGGTGTGTGGGGATGTTCGGGTGGAATGTTTCAGGCGCTCGCTGCTGAGCGCGCCGGACGGCGTTCGCTTGCGCGGGGCTGCGCGCCAGAGCTGTCAGCTTTCAATATGAAACTGCGCAAAACGCGCGCGTCAGGGATGAACCACCAAAGAGTACCTGCGCGCTTGACGCCCCGCGCTGCGCCGCTCACACGCTCGCGCCTGAAACATTCCACCCGAACATCCTCGCGCGCCCACGCACGTGGAGAGAGAGGATCCTTCTGGCAAGCGACATGGTGCCCGCCGCCTTGCGGAGAGAAGAGCGCAAGTCCGAAAGCTTCGCGCGAGCGCCCTTCCGTGCGGCTCCGGATCCCAGCACCCAAGCAAACGGGGACCCGCCTCAATCGGAGTGTGAGCTGGCGTTGCTGGATCGCTCAGGGTCGAGAGCGAGCGTCTGAGCGGCGAGCGCGAGGCGTTAAGCGCGCAGGTACTCTTGGTGGTTCTTATCTACGTGCGCGTTTTGCGCTGATTGCAATCGACCGCTGACAGCCCTGGCGCGCAGCCTCGCGCGAGCGAACGCCGTCCGGCGCGCTCAGCAGCGAGCTCTCGACCCTGAGCGATCCAGCAACTCCACCTCCCATCCAGCCGCGTCCCATTATTGGCGCTGAACTGCGGCCGCCCGCTGCCAATCCCTCCAGTAATTCGGGTAGGTCTTGGCCACGCAGCCAGGATCGAGGATCCGCAAGCCCGGCAGTCTCGATCCGAGCACGCCGAAAGACATGGCGATGCGATGGTCGTGATACGTATCGATTTCCACGATCGTCGGTATCGAACCGACGCGTCGCTTCTCATCGTCCACGGCGAGCGGCGCGATGACCATGAAATCCGGCCCTTCTTCGACGGTCACTCCGAGCTTGCGCAGCTCTCGGGTCGGTGCGGCAATGCGGTCGCATTCCTTCACTCGCAGGGTGGCAAGACCGGTGATGCGTGTGGGCTTGGCGAGGAACGGAGCCAGCATCATCAACGTGGGCGCGACGTCCGGCATGCTGGTCATGTCCACCTCGCCGTCGAACCCCGCGTGCAGGGTACGCGGCCCTTCGATGACCGTGTGGTCGGTCGACCGCTCGACGCGTGCGCCGAGCTTCTCGCACAATCCGAAGAATCCATAGTCACCCTGGCGCGTTCGCGTGCCGAGATTGCTCAGCGTGATGCGCGCGCCATGCAACGTCGCCAGGGCCGCGAAATACGACGCCGCCGAGGCATCGCCTTCCACGTCGATGCTGCCGGCGCGGTAAGTCTGACGCCTTACCTCGAGATTGCGATAGCCGCGATTCTCGACATTGACACCGAACTTCGCCATCTCATCGAGCGTGAGATCGACGTAGGGTTTGCTGGTGAGCTCACCCTCCACTTCGATGACGAGCCCGGCTTCGAGCAGCGGCGCGATGATCAGCAGGCTGGTGAGGTACTGGCTCGAAATGTTGCTCGGCACGTGCACCGGTCCGCGCAGTTGGCGGTTGCCGGCGACGGTGGCGGGCAGATGTCCGTCATTGGTCGACTGCAACTTCGCACCGAGAGCGCCCAGGGCATCGACCAGTGCCTTGTTAGGGCGGTTGCGCATGGAGATGTGACCGTCGATGGTGGTCACGCCGGGCCGCAGCGCCGTCATGGCGAGCAGCAGGCGCGTCGACACTGCGCTCTGGCCGGTGTCGAGCTCGATCGCGCCGTCAGCGAATTCGCCGCCGTGACCCGTGATGCGCACCACGCCTTCGGCGGAATCGTCGACTGCGATGCCCAACTTCCGCAGGCAGTCTTTCATGCGCCAGTAATCGTCGCACTCGCCGGGATAGCGGATCGTGCTGACACCGTCGGCGAGCGCCGCAATGGCGCAGTCGCGCAAGGTGAGCGACTTGCTGCCCGGTAACGCGGTCTGGAACTCGAAGGAGCCCACCGGCCACGGCACCAGGTCGAGTGCCGGCGGATAGCCTTGCGACACCCCGTGGATTGTCGCTTCTTCTCTTCCGGCGTTCATGCTCGAACGACGGACTGGGGCGCCCGCATGGGCGACGGCCAAACTACTGCCGCTTCTCCGGTTCTTCTGTTTCTATTCAATCTCTGATCGGTCGGTCCGCGCCGTCATTGACCCGCTCGCGCAAGTCCTTGCCCGGCTTGAAATGCGGCACGTACTTGCCGGACAGCGCCACCGCTTCTCCGGTTTTCGGATTCCGGCCCTGCCGCGGCGGCCGGAAGTGCAGCGAGAACGAGCCGAAGCCCCGTATCTCGATGCGATCTCCCGCCGACAGGGCATCGCTCATGATCTCCAGGATCTGCTTGAGCGCGAGCTCCACATCCTTGGCTGGCAGATGTTTCTGTTTCGCCGTGATGATCTCGATGAGCTCGGACTTCGTCATGGGCCGTAACCTTTCTTTTCAGCTATTAACGATCGCCGCCAATCTGCTCTTTGAGCAGATCGCCCAAGCTCGTGCCCGAAGACGGCTGGTCGGAACGGTAGTTCGATACCGCCTCGGCTTCTTCGTGCATTTCCTTGGCCTTGACGGACAGCGCGATCGTACGCGTCTTGCGATCCACGCCGGTGAACCGGGCTTCGATTTCCTGGCCCACCTTGAGCACGGTGCGCGCGTCTTCGACGCGATCGCGGCTGAGGTCACTGGCGCGCAACTGGCCTTCGATGCTGTTGCCGAGGTCGATGATCGCGCCGCGCGCGTCGACTTCCTTGACGGTGCCCTTGACCACGGTGCCTTTCGGATTCGTGGCGATCCACTCGCTGAACGGATCTTGCGCCAGCTGCTTGATGCCAAGCGAGATGCGCTCGCGCTCGGGGTCGATGGACAGCACCATGGCTTCCACCTGCTGGCCCTTCTGGTAGTTGCGCACGGCTTCTTCGCCTGCGACATCCCACGAGAGGTCGGACAGATGCACGAGGCCGTCGATGTTGCCGGCAAGCCCGATGAATACACCGAAGTCGGTGATGGACTTGATCTGGCCCGAAACCTTGTCGCCACGATTGAAGTTCTCGGCGAACTCCTTCCACGGGTTCTGCTTGCACTGCTTGAGGCCGAGGCTGATACGGCGACGCTCTTCATCCACGTCGAGCACCATGACTTCGACTTCCTGACCCGAGTGCACGACCTTGGCCGGGTTGACGTTCTTGTTGGTCCAGTCCATTTCGGACACGTGGACCAGGCCTTCGACGCCGTCCTCGATCTCCACGAACGCGCCGTAGTCGGCGATGTTCGTGACCTTGCCGAACACGCGCGTGTTGGGTGGATAACGCCTTGCGATGTTCTCCCACGGATCGGCGCCGAGCTGCTTCAAGCCGAGCGATACGCGTGAACGCTCGCGGTCGAACTTCAGGATGCGGACGTCGATTTCGTCGCCGACCTTGACCACTTCCGACGGATGCTTGACGCGCTTCCACGCCATGTCGGTGATGTGCAGCAGGCCGTCGATGCCACCGAGATCCACGAACGCGCCGTAGTCGGTGAGGTTCTTGACGGTGCCCTTGAGCACGGTGCCTTCCTGCAGGTTGTCCATGAGCGCGCTGCGCTCGGCGGAGAACTCCTGCTCGACGACCGCGCGACGGGAAACGACAACGTTGTTGCGCTTCTGGTCGAGCTTGATGACCTTGAACTCGAGGGACTTGCCTTCGAGATAGGCGGTGTCGCGGACCGGACGGACATCGACGAGCGAACCCGGAAGGAACGCGCGGACGTTGTCGATCTCGACGGTGAAACCACCCTTCACTCGGCCCGTGATGGTGCCGGTGACGATTTCGGATTTGTTGAAGCTTTCTTCGAGGCGCGTCCAGGTGCGGGCACGCTTGGCTTTGTCGCGCGAGAGGCGCGTTTCGCCGGTGCCGTCTTCCATCGCGTCGAGCGCGACTTCGATGCTGTCGCCGGCCTTGACCTCGATTTCCCCGCGCTCGTTCTTGAACTGTTCGAGGGGGATGTTGGCTTCGGACTTCAGGCCTACGTTGACGATCACCATGTCTTCGCCGACTTCGACGACGAGACCAGTGAGGATCATTCCGGCGCGGATACGCTGGTTGGCGATGCTCTGTTCGAAGAGCTGGGCAAAACTTTCAGTCATTTATTTTCCATACGCACGTGCCAATTCTTGAATTGATGGCCGTGACTTTTTTTCGCTCGCGGGAAATCCGGTCCCCCCGAGGCAGCTACACACAACCCCGCGTCCGTGCGGAGCAACCAAAAAACTCTCTGCTATCGCCAGAGCTGGCGCTCGCGCCCGAGCGAGAGAACCCGCTCGACGACGGCGTCGATACTCAATCCGGTGGAGTCGAGTAGATGCGCGTCCGGCGCGGGCTTCAGCGGGGCGACCTGGCGGGTGGAATCCCGCAAATCGCGCTCCGCGATCTCCCGCGAAAGGGCGGCAAGACTAGCAGCGGGACCCTTTTCGATCAACTGCTTATGACGTCTTTGGGCTCGTTCTTCGGCACTGGCGGTGAGGAAAACCTTCAACTGGGCCTCCGGGAAGATGACCGTCCCCATATCGCGTCCGTCGGCCACCAAACCGGGCGGCCGGGCAAAGGACCGCTGGCGCTCGGTGAGCGCCGACCGGACCGCCGGCCAGGCGGCTACGCGCGAGGCGCCCGCCCCCGCCTGCTCGTTGCGGATCTTCTGCGTAACATCCTGGCCGTCGAGCAGCACGCGTTCCTCGCCCGTGCCTACCGCGCCGAATTCCACGCGCATGGAGCGCGCGATGGCGACGTGTTGCTCCACGTCGTCGGGATCGAGGTCCTTGAGAATGCCGCCGAGCGCAACCAGCCGGTACAACGCGCCACTGTCCAGCAGCTGCCATCCGACCCGGGAGGCGACGATGCGGCTGATGGTTCCTTTACCCGAGCTCGAAGGACCGTCGATGGTGACGATAGGGACAGTGATGGCGCTCATGAGTCCGCGAGGCTACAAGCTTCCCAGCACTTCAGGAAACGTTCGTTCTGCTCAGGGGTACCCAGCGTCACGCGCAGGTGCTCGGGCAATCCGTAGTTGCCCACCGGGCGCACGATGACGCCCTGCCGCAGCAGCGCGTCGAACCTTTGCTGGGCCTTTGCACCGGCATGAATCAGCAGAAAGTTGCCGGCCGAGGGCAGCACCGGCGTGCCCACACTTCCGAGACGCGCGGCCACGCGCGCACGCTCGGCGATCGCAACCTTCACGGCAGCGGCGACGTGGGCCGTATCTTCCAGCGCCGCCGCCGCGCCAGCGAGCCCGACCACCGAAACATTGAATGCCTGGCGCACGCGATTGAGCATGCCGGCGACGGAAGGATGGCTGAGCGCGTAACCGACGCGCACGCCGGCGAGCCCATAGGCCTTGGAGAAAGTGCGCAGGACGACGAGGTTCGGGAACTCGTCGAGCCACTCGACTCCATCCTGCAGGCCAAGACCTGCGGTGTATTCGAAGTACGCCTCATCGAGTACCACCAGCACCTGCGCGGGCAAGGTGGCGAGGAACGACCTGAGCTGCGCTTTGGGCACCCACGTGCCGGTGGGATTGTTAGGGTTGGCGAGGAAGATGATGCGGGTGCGCGGGGTGATGGCACGCGCCATCGCATCGAGGTCGTGACCCAGCGGCATCGCCGAGCCGGCGGGATTCGCGGCGGTGACCACGGCGGTGGCGCCGGTGGCCTGCACCACGATCGGATACACCGCGAAGGCGTATTGAGAGTAGATAGCTTCGAGCGTCGGCTGCAGGAATGCCTCCGCGAGCAGCACCAGCAAGTCGTTGGACCCGTTGCCGAGCGTGATCTGCGCCACCTCGACGTCAAGCTTCGCCGCGAGCTTCGCCTTGAGCACGTGGCCGCTGCCATCCGGATACAGCCAGGTATCGCCGATCGCGCGTTGCATGGCGGCGAGCGCCAACGGACCCGGGCCGAACGGGTTTTCGTTCGACGCCAGCTTGATGATGTCGGTGAGGCCAAGCTCGCGCTGCAGCTCTTCGATGGGTTTGCCGGGGACGTACGGCGACAGCGAGCGGACGTTGTCGACGGCAAATTGACCGGGGTCTGTGAGTGAGGGAGGCATGGCTCGAATCCTAGCAGGCCTTAAGATTGACACCGCGGCCCGCTTGCCGAACCCTTTCGGCATGAATGCACGACGTTTCCGGCTGTTGATCATCCTCGTTGCGCTCGGGGCTCAGGGCACGCACGCGGGCGTGCTGCCGGACTACGTCCGCTTCGCGGAGGACGAAAAGAGCGCGCGGCTGGAGGTCGCGATCAAGACATTCACCCTGCCGTCCGGCAAGAAGGTGGATCTCATCGGCGCGGTTCACATTGCGGACGACACCTATTACCAGGACTTGAACAAGCGCTTCGACGCCTATGACGCCGTGCTGTTCGAACTGGTGGGCGATCCGAAAAGGCTGACGGAATCCGCGCCGCTCACGGAAGGGCAACGGAAGCTTCAATCGGGCGGCGGAGCGCTGAGCGCCATCCAGCAAGCCGCCGCGAAATACCTCAATCTCACCTTCCAACTCGGCGCCATCGATTACCGCGGGAAGAACATGGTTCACGCCGACGCCACGGCGGAGGAATTCGCGAAGATGCAGGAAGAACGCGGGGAAACGACGATCACGCTGTTCGCGCGCGCGATGCAGGCGCAAATGAGCGGTGAGCTGAACCCTGCCGCCATGCGTGAGCTCGACACGTTCGGGTTGATACGCATTCTGATGAGCCGGGATTCGGCGGCGGAATTCAAGAAGGCGCTGGCCAAGACCTTCGACCAGATGGAGTCCATGACTGCGCTCATGGAAGGAAAAGATGGATCGGTGATTTTGAGCGGACGCAACGACGTCGTGGTGAAGAAGATCACCGAGGTGCTCGCCTACAAGAAGCAGCGTCACATCGCGGTGTTCTACGGCGGCGCCCATATGCCGGGCATCGAGTCATCGCTCACCGGGGATATGAAAGCCAAGGCTTCGGGCGAAGAATGGCTGCCGGCGTGGACGATGCCTTCGTCACGACACCGCGCGCGGATAGGACCCCAGGACGCGAAACAGTGAGGCGCGTTTCTTGAGTGCCTTGAGCGCCCTGGCGACGTGCGCATCGTCGGCGTGGCCTTCGATGTCGAAGAAGAACACGTAGTCCCACTTCTTGCGCCGGGACGGACGCGACTCGATGCGCGTCATGCTGATCTTGTTCTTCGCCAGCGGCTCGAGCAGCCGGAACAACGCCCCGGGCGAATCGGTATGCAGCGCCGAGCACAGGATGGTGGTGCGGTCTTCGCCGCTCGGTTTGAACACCTTGCGGCCCACTACAAAAAATCGCGTGGTGTTGTCGTCGCTGTCTTCGATTTCAGTGGCCAGCAGTTTGAGGCCGTAGACATCGGCGGCGGTTTCACCGGCGATGGCGGCGGTGCCGGTTTCGTCGCGCGCGCGGCGCGCGGCCTCGGCATTGCTGCTCATGGGAATGCGCGGCACGTCGGGCAGATGCTCGTCGAGCCAGCCGCGGCACTGCGCGAGCGACTGCGGGTGGCTGCAGATGCGTTGGATCTTCGCCAGCGAGTCCATGCCGCCCATGAGGAACTGGTGGATGCGCAGCTCCACTTCGCCGCAGATTCGCAGCGGCGAGCCTAACAAGGTATCGAGCGTGTGATTGACCGCGCCTTCGGAGGAATTCTCCACCGGCACCACACCGAAGTCGGCGAGCCCGGCCTCGACCTCGTGAAACACCTCGTTGACCGAGGCGAGTGCCAGCGCGCGCACCGAATGGCCGAAATGTTTGAGCGTCGCGGTCTGCGAGAACGTGCCCTCTGGGCCCAGGTAACCCACCTTGAGCGGCTCTTCCTGCGCGAGGCACGCCGACATGATCTCGCGGAACAGGCGCAGGATTTCCTCGGTGCGCAACGGACCTTTGTTGCGTTCACGCGCCAGCCGCAGCACCTGCGCCTCGCGTTCGGGGCGGTAGTAGTCGACCGTGTGCCCGTCGGCGTGTTTGGAGATGCCGGCCTGGCGGGCGAGCCGGGCGCGGTCGTTCAGCAGCGCATGGATGCGCGCGTCCACGGCGTCGATTTCCGTGCGCAGCGAAGCCAGCGGTGAATCGGCCGGCGCCGGGGCCGCGAGCCGGTCGGCCGCTGGCGACGCCTTGCGGCTACGCAGGTTTTTCTTCGGGGACTTCCCTTTGGACTTCGCCATCGACCGCCCCACGGGCTAGCTGAACTGCGGGGAGTTATATCACCCGCGCAGCCAGCACGCCGCTGATCGCACGCACCTTCTCGATCACGCCGGCATCGACCGACCCGTCGGTGTCGATGAGCGTATAGGCATATTCGCCCCGGGATTTGTTGAGCAGCTCGGCGATATTGAGCGAGGCAGCTGCGAGCACCGTGGAAATCTGGCCCACCATGTTAGGCACGTTGCTGTTGGCAATGCAGATGCGCGAGGTCTTTGGCGCACGCGGCAACACCACTTCGGGGAAGTTGACGCTGTTTCTGATGTTGCCGTTCTCGAGATAGTCCTTGACGGTGTCGGCGACCATGACGGCGCAGTTGTCCTCGGCTTCATTGGTCGAGGCGCCGAGGTGCGGCAGCGTCACCACTTTGGGGTGATCCTTGAGCGCGTTGGAGGGAAAATCGCAGACATAGCCCTGCAGGCGCGCATCGTCGAGTGCCGCGATGATGGCCTTTTCGTCCACGATCGGCGCGCGCGCGAAGTTGAGGATGACGCCGTCCTTGCGCATGAGCTTGAGGCGAGCTTCGTTCACCAGCCCGCGCGTCTCGGGCGTCAGCGGCACATGAACGGAGATCACGTCGGAACGCACGAAGAGGTCGTCCAGCGACAAGGCCTGCTCCACGTCGGACGACAGCTGCCAGGCGCGTTGCACGGTGATTTGCGGGTCGTAACCGAGCACTTTCATGCCGAGGCTCAGCGCGGAGTTCGAGACTTCGACGCCGATGGCGCCGAGACCGATGACACCAAGTGTGCGGCCGGGCAGTTCGAACCCCACGAAGTTTTTCTTGCCCTTTTCAACGGCGACGTCGATGGCGTGATCGTCTCCGGACTGGCCCTTGGCGAAAGCCCAAGCCTGGCAGATGTTGCGCGCGGCCAGGAACATGCCGGCGAGCACCAGCTCCTTGACGGCATTGGCGTTGGCGCCGGGAGCGTTGAACACCGGAATGCCTTTCTTCGAAAGCGCTTCGACCGGAATGTTGTTGGTGCCGGCGCCGGCGCGGCCCACGGCGCGCAACGAATCGGGAATTGGCAGCTTGTGCATGTCAGCGGAGCGCACCAGCACGGCGTCGGGATTGACGATCTCCGAGGCCACTTCGAAGCGCTCACGCGGCAGCCGCTCGAGTCCCTTGATGCTGATGTTGTTGAGAGTCTGGATCTTGAATCGCATCGTATGTATTCCTCAGGGCTGACGCCCACGTCGGCAAACGCCGCCGAGGCGGCGGCGTCCACGAAAATGAAAGAGGCGGCAACTCAGGCGTTGCGAGCTTGGAAATCTTTCATGAAGGTCACCAGCGCCTCGACACCTTCGAGGGACATGGCGTTGTAGATGGACGCGCGCATGCCGCCCACCGAGCGATGGCCCTCGAGGTTCACGAGTCCGACCTTGGCAGCTTCCGCACAGAAGGTCTTGTCGAGATCTTGCTTGGCGAGCGTGAACGGCACGTTCATCCAGGAGCGCGCGTTGGCGGCCACCGGGCTCTTGTAGAAGCCGGAAGCGTCGATGAAACCGTAGAGCTTCTCGGCCTTGGCGCGGTTGCGCTCTTCAATGACCTTGAGGCCACCCTGCTTCTTGAGCCACTTGAAAACGAGGCCCGCGAAGTACCAGCCGAATGTCGGCGGCGTGTTGAGCATGGACCCTTCGTCCGCCATGGCCTTGAAGTCCCAGACCATGGGTGTGCCCGGACGCGCTTTGCCGATGAGATCATCGCGCACGATCACGACGCAGATGCCCGAAGGACCGATGTTCTTCTGCGCGCCGGCGTAGATGAGGCCGAATTTCGTGACGTCGAGCGGCCGCGACAGGATGGTGGAGCTGAAATCCGCCACCAGCGGCACGTTGCCCGTTTGCGGCACATACGGAAACTCCACGCCGCCGATGGTCTCGTTGGGCGTGTAGTGGAAGTAAGCGGCATCCGGCGTGAGCTTGAGCGCCGACTGTTCGGGCACGCTCGAGTAGTTGGTGGCCGCTTCATCGGCCGACACATTCACCCTGGCGAAACGCTTGGCTTCACCGATGGCCTTCTTCGACCAGGCGCCGGTGTTCACGTAGTCCACGGTGGAATCGGCCGTGGCGAGGTTCATGGGAATTGCCGAGAACATGCCGGTGGCGCCGCCCTGCATGAACAGCACCTTGTAGTTAGCCGGGATGCCGAGCAGCTCACGCAGGTCCGCTTCGGCTTCCTGCGCGACGGCGATGAACGCCTTGCCGCGATGGCTGACTTCCATGACCGACATGCCGCTGCCGCGCCAGTCGACCATCTCCACTTGAGCTTGCTGAAGAACTTCCAGGGGCAACGTAGCCGGCCCCGGAGCGAAATTGAATACGCGCACGATTTATTCCTCTGGTGCGGACCTTATTGCCCGCCCGTTATTCACCCCGGACGTTATTGCCCGGGGCGCGAAATATATCAGGAGGCCGGGGTATCGGCAGGGCCGTCTTGAGCGCCGCCGAGCGTTTCGGGCGGGGGTTCCGAATCCGGCGCCACTTCCGCGAGGCTCTCGATGCGTTCGACACCCGTCAATCGCTCGCCTTCGCCCAACCGGATGAGGCGGACACCCTGGGTGTTGCGGCCAACGATGGAGATTTCGCCGACCGGCGTGCGCACCAGCGTGCCAGTAGAACTAATCATCATGAGCTCATGATCAGAATTCACTTGCAACGCGGCCACCATTTCGCCGTTGCGGTCGGTGGTCTGCAGCGCGATGACGCCCTGCCCGCCGCGCCCGTGCTGCGGAAAATCTTCGAGCGGTGTGAGCTTCCCATAGCCATTGGCGGAGGCCGTGAGCACCAGTCCGTCGCCGACGACGATGAGTGAAATGAGCTCCTGGCCGACACCGAGCTTGATGCCGCGCACGCCAGTGGCTTCGCGGCCCATCGGGCGCACTTCTTCTTCGTTGAAGCGGATCGACTTGCCGCCGCTCGAGGAGAGGATGATTTCGCGACGCCCATCGGTCAGCGCCACTCCGACGAGACGATCGTCGGTGTCGAGGCCGAGCGCAATGATGCCGCTGGCGCGCGGACGCGAGAACGCCGACAGCGGGGTTTTCTTGACCGTACCCTGGCTCGTGGCCATGAACACGAAGTGTTCGTCGTCGAACTGCTTGATGGGCAACACCGCGTTGATGCGCTCGCCTTCTTCGAGCGGCAGCAGGTTCACCATGGGCTTGCCACGCGAGCCGCGGCCGGCCTGCGGCAACTCGAACACACGTTTCCAGTACACCTTGCCGCGATTGGAAAAGCACAGGATCGTGTCGTGCGTATGAGCCACGAAGAGTTTCTCGACGAAGTCTTCGTCCTTGACCGAGGTCGCAGCCTTGCCGCGGCCACCGCGGCGCTGCACCTGATATTCGGTGACCGGCTGGCTCTTGGCATAACCGGCGTGCGACAGCGTGACCACCACGTCCTGCGGCTCGATGAGGTCTTCGGTAGATAGATCGAGGTGATCACGGTTGATCTCGGTACGGCGCGCATCGCCGTACTGATCGCGGATCGCGATGAGCTCTTCGCGGATCACCAGCATGAGGCGCTCGGGGCGGGCGAGAATGTCGGTGAGATCGACGATGGTGGCGAGCAGGTCCTGGTATTCGGCGACGATCTTGTCCTGCTCGAGGCCCGTGAGCCGGTGCAGGCGCATGTCGAGAATGGCCTGGGCCTGGATCTCGGAGAGTTTGTAGCTCCTGCCACCCTCGCCCATGATGCCGAACTCGGCCGCGAGGCCGATCGGGCGCGTGGAGATATCGCCGGCCCGCGCCAGCATTGCCGGCACTGCGCCGGAGTTCCACTCACGCGCGGCCAGCGCCGTTTTGGCTTCAGGCGGCGTGGGAGATGCCTTGATGAGCGCGATGATTTCGTCGATGTTGGCCAGCGCCACCGCGAGGCCTTCGAGAATGTGTGCGCGGTCGCGCGCCTTGGCGAGATCGAAAATCGTGCGGCGCGTGACGATCTCGCGCCGGTGCCGCAGGAATGCCTCGAGCATTTCCTTGAGGCCGAGCAGTCTCGGCCGGCCATCGATGAGCGCGACCATGTTGATGCCGAACACGGTCTCGAGCGGTGTTTGCGCGTAGAGATTGTTGAGCACGACTTCGGACACTTCGCCGCGCTTCAATTCGATGACCACGCGCATGCCGTCCTTGTCGGACTCGTCGCGCAGCTCGGAGATGCCGTCGATTTCCTTGTTGCGGACCAGCTCGGCGATGCGCTCGAGAAGGCGCGCCTTGTTCACCTGGTATGGCAGCTCGGTGACGATGATTGCCTGGCGGCCGCCCACCTTGTCGATGTCCTCGAAATTGCAGCGCGCGCGGATCGACAGCCGGCCTCGACCAGTGCGATAGGCGGTGGCGATTTCAGTGGCCCCGTTGATGATTCCAGCGGTCGGGAAGTCCGGGCCCGGCACGTGCTGCATGAGCGCGGCCAGCGTCACCTCGCCGTCGTCGAGCACCGCCAGACAGGCGTTGATGATCTCGGTGAGATTGTGCGGCGGAACGTTGGTGGCCATGCCCACCGCGATGCCGGCGGAGCCATTGACCAGCAGGTTGGGAAACCGCGCCGGCATGACCGACGGCTCGGTCTCGCTCTCGTCATAGTTCGGGTTGAAGTCGACGGTTTCTTTTTCGATGTCGGCGAGCAGCTCGCTCGCGATGCGCGACATGCGCACTTCCGTGTAACGCATGGCGGCCGGCGCATCACCGTCCACCGAGCCGAAGTTGCCCTGCCCGTCGACCAGCAGGTAACGCATGGAGAACGGCTGCGCCATGCGCACTAGCGCGTCGTACACGGCATTGTCGCCGTGCGGGTGGTACTTGCCGATGACGTCGCCGACGACGCGGGCGGACTTCTTGTAGGCCTTGTTCCAGTCGTTGCCGAGCTCGCGCATGGCATGCAGGATGCGCCGGTGCACGGGCTTCAAGCCGTCACGCACATCGGGCAGCGCGCGGCCGACGATGACGCTCATGGCGTAGTCGAGATACGACTGGCGCATCTCGTCTTCGAGATTCACGGGAAGAATTTCGCGCGCGATTTCGTTCATGGAAGGGCCCGAAAAAAGGTGCGGAATTCTATCACGTAGGCCTAACCAGGAAGCCTGTTTTCACGTACGTTGCGCAGCTTGTGGGCCTATAATTCCAACCCACGTGAACACGCCAAACACAAGAGAAAATTCGCCCCACTTTTCGACCGATGGCGACCCCGCGGAAATCGCGAAGTTCGAAGCGTCGGCGCATCGCTTCTGGGACGTCGACGGTGAATTCAAGCCGCTGCACAAGCTCAATCCCGTTCGCGCCCGCTATGTGCAGGAGCGCAGCGTGCTCGCGAACGCGCGCGTGCTCGACGTGGGATGCGGCGGAGGGCTTCTTGCCGAATCGCTGGCGCGCGCCGGTGCGCAAGTCACGGCAATCGATCTGGCGCCGAGCATGGTGGAAACCGCTCGCCTGCACGCGCTCGATTCCGGGTTGCAGATCGACTACCGCGTCGAGGACGCCACGAGGCTGTTGACCAGTCCCGGCAAGTTCGACGTGCTCACCTGCATGGAGATGCTGGAGCACGTGCCCGATCCGGCCGCCACCATCGCCGTGTTCGGCAAGTTGGTGCGTCCCGGCGGCCACGTCTTCATTTCCACGATCAACCGCAACCTGAAATCCTTCGCACTCGCGATCCTCGCCGCCGAATACGTCGCCAATCTGGTACCGCGTGGCACGCATGAGTACGAGCGTCTGCTCAAACCTTCGGAAATCGCCCGCTTCGGCCGCGCCGCCGCGCTCGAGGTCATGGACATCGCCGGCTTGAAATACGATCCGGTGCGTGAACAGTGTTCGCTCACTGCCGATCCGTCGGTGAACTATTTGATGCACCTGACACGCCGCACGGAGAGGACATGACCCGTCCCATCAAGGCGGTGCTGTTCGATCTTGACGGCACGCTGCTCGACACCGCGCTCGACATGACCGAGGCCTTGAACAGGCTCCGTGCGGAGGAAGGCTTGCCGACACTGTCCAACGAGGCCGTGCGCTGCCAGGTTTCGCACGGCGGTCACGCGCTGGTGCGACTGGGATTCGGCACGCTGGTCGCCGAAGCGCATGAGGCCATGCGCATGCGGCTGCTCAACATCTATCGCCGCCAGCTCGCCAGGCACACCCAGCTTTTCGAAGGCGGCGACGAGATGCTCACCGAGCTCGAACGCCGCGGCCTGTCCTGGGGCATCGTCACCAACAAGCCAGGCTGGCTCACCGATCCGCTGCTCATCGAAGTCAAACTGCACACCCGCGCGCGCGCCGTGGTCAGTGGCGACACGCTCGCCGAACGCAAGCCGCATCCGCTGCCGTTGTTGCACGCGGCCAGCACCATGGGTGTGGCACCGGGCGAGTGTGTGTACGTCGGTGACGCCGAACGGGACATGCAGGCCGCGCAGGCCGCCGGCATGTACGCGCTGGTTGCCGGCTACGGCTATCTCGGCGATGACGATCGCGCCGACACGTGGTTCTCGCATGGCTGGCTCGACACACCGCTCGAACTACTCGATTGGCTCGACAAGCCTGCGCTCGCGCCAGCGCGCGCGCCGAGCATTAACAACAAAGAAAGCGGGTTGGCATGAGCTCCGCCTGGATCATTGCGACCGTCGCCGCTTTCGCGGCAGCGGTCATCGGCTTTCTGTTCGGCACGCTGCGCGCGACCCGACACGCCTCTGATCTCAGCGGCAAATTGGCGGCGGCAAACGAGCGTCTGAGCTCGGAAAGCGAGCTGCACGCGCGCACCGCGGCGTTGCTGGCGCAGAGCGAGGCGCAGGTACGGGCCGCAGTCGAATCCGCCTCGCGCGCCGCACTCGACGCCAACAGCGAAACCTTCATCAAGCTTGCGCGCGAAGTTTTCGGACGCGATCAGGCGGCAGCCACCGCTTCGATGCTGGAACGCGAGCTGGCGATCGCGAAGATGGTCGAGCCCATCAATGCGGCGCTGCTCAAGCACGCCGAACAGACGCAGGCGCTGGAGCGCGAACGGCGCGAAACCTTTGGCGTCATGCGGACGCAGATCGAATCCATGTCGTCCGGCCAGGCGCAGCTGCACCGCGAAACGCGCAATCTCGTCACCGCGCTGCGCCGTCCGGAAGTGCGCGGCCGCTGGGGCGAGCTCACGCTGCGGCGCGTGGTCGAGCTGTCAGGTCTCTCCGAGCATTGCGATTTCACCGAGCAGGAACACATCGCCGCGGCCGGCGAGCGCGGCTCGTTGCGTCCGGACCTGCTGGTTCACATGCCGGAGGCGCGCGATCTGGTGGTCGACGCCAAGACGCCGCTCGACGCCTACCTCGACGCCATCGAAGCCCAGGATGACGACGCGCGCAGCTCGGCCCTCGCGCGCCACGCCATGCAGGTGGAGCAGCGCGTCCGCGAGCTCGGCCAGAAGAGCTACTGGGAACAATTCGAGCAAAGCCCGGAATTCGCGGTGCTGTTCCTGCCAGGTGACCAGTTTCTGTCGGCGGCGCTCGCCGAGCGCCCCGACCTGCTGGAGAACGCGCTCAAGCAGAGCATCATCATCGCCACGCCCTCCACTCTCATGGCATTGCTCAAGGTGGTTGCCTATGGATGGCGCCAGGCCGCGGCGTCGGAAAACGCCGCCGAGATTCGCGAGCTCGGCGCCGAGCTGCACAAGCGCTTGACTACCTTCGTCGGACATCTGCAGAAGGTGGGGCGGTCGCTCGGCAATGCACTCGATTCCTACAACGCCGCCGTGGGTTCCTTCGAACGGAATATCACACCCCAGGCGCGGCGGTTCACCGAGCTCGGCGCCACCGCCGATACGCTGCCTTCGATCGAGACGCTCGACCAGCCCGTGCGCCTGCTCGCGGGCATTGCCTCGCGCGAAGCCGACGATCCACCCGAGCCGCCGCAAAATCCCTCATGAACGAAGCCTCCTTCGATCCTCGCGGGCATACGGCTGCTGCCGATGAATTGCTTGGCCGGGTCATCATGGTGACCGGCGCAGGATCCGGCATCGGCCGCAGCGTGGCACTGGCATTGGCAGCGGCCGGCGCCGAAGTGGTTCTACTCGGCCGCACCGTGCGCAAGCTCGAAGCCGTTCACGCGGAGATCGTCCAGGCAACCAAAGGGCGCGGCGGTCCCGAGGCGAGCATCGTGCCGCTCGATCTGGAGCGCGCCCTCGCGGCCGACTACGAAGCGGTGGCCGCGGCTGTGGAGAAACGTTATGGCCGCCTCGACGGGCTGCTGCACAACGCCGCCTTGTTAGGCGCGTTGACCCCCATCGAGCAGTACGATGTGCCGACGTTCATGCGCGTGATGCACGTCAACCTCACCGCCGCGTTCGTGCTCACCCAGCACTTGCTGCCACTGCTGCGCGCCTCGAAGGATGCCGCGGTGCTGTTCACCTCGAGCGCCGTCGGCAAACGAGGCCGCGCCTATTGGGGCGCATATTCGATCTCGAAGTTCGCGGTGGAAGGATTCACCCAGGTGCTGGCGCACGAGCTCGAAGGCACCACGTCGGTTCGCGTGAACGTCATCGACCCGGGCAAGGTGCGCACGACCATGCGGCGCCAGGCCTATCCTTCGGAGGCGGCCGAATCGCTGCCGACACCGGAATCGCTGACCGCGCCCTACGTCGCGTTGCTGGGCCCGGCGAGCCGCGGCATCACCGGTCAGCGGTTTCTCGCGCAAGGGGCTTGAGCAACCCTTCGATCTCGGTGTCCTCGAGCTGCCGGTACTGCCCGCGCGACAGGCCCTTCTCGAGCTTCAAACTACCCATCGACACGCGCAGCACGCGGCTCACCAGCGCGCCCTGCCGTTCGAACAGCTGACGGATGTCCTTGCCGCTCGCACCGGTCACGACGATGGAATACCAGCGATTGGTACCTTCGAGCTGCGCCTCGCTGGTCGACACGCTCTCCACCGTCATACGCGCCGGCCGGTCGAGTTTGCCGCTCTTCACGCCCTCGATCTGGTCGGGGCCAAGCTGTCCCTTGATGCGCACGCTGAATTCGCAGGACAACGTGTGATTCGCGCGCTGCAGTTTCGCCGCCAGCGCACCATCGGAGGTCACCAGCTCGAGCCCGCCATCGATGCCCGGCATCGGGCTCACCACAACGAAACGGCGGCCCGCCGTCTTGGGCAACCGGTCGATGAGAGCCGAGCGTTCGCCGTCGGATTCGCGCAGCGGATCGCCGGGCGAGCGATTGAACACGAACAGGTGTGAGCCCTCGGCGGCCCTGACCTTGATGGCACGGCCGTCCAGCCGGATGTCGTCGGCGTGCGAAACTTTCTGGCCCAGCTCGGCGATGCGGCCGTTGACGGACAGGCGCCCGGCACGGATCCATTCTTCGACCGCACGGCGCGATCCCAAACCACGCTGCGCGAGATATTTCTGGAGCCGCTCGGCCACGCCGGCCGGCGTCGCGCGCGGACGAGCCATGAGTTTTCGTGCGCCCTATTGCTCGTCGGACGGCGGTGCCGCCACGAGTCCCGCGGCGGAATTGCCCGGGGCGGAAAGCTCCTCGTCATCGCCATCGTCGTCGGCGGCGGCATCGAGCCGTTCGTTGCCCTCGTCCTGCACCGAGACGACCGCGACTTCACCGGAATCGACCGCGCCTTCGGCGGCGACTTCGCCGTGTTGATTGGTCCCCTGGGTGTTGCCGGCTTCGCCCGCGACCGGCAATGGCAGCTGCAGGTTGAGATCCGTCAGCGACTTGAGCTCGGCCAGCGGCGGCAGGTCTTCGATGGACTTGAGGGAGAAATAGTCGAGGAATTCCGCCGTCGTGCCTAACAACTCAGGGTGCCCGGGGACGTCGCGATGACCGACGACGCGCACCCAGTTGCGTTCCATGAGTGTCTTGACGATTTCCGGATTCACGGACACGCCGCGCACGTTTTCGATTTCCGCGCGCGTGATGGGCTGGCGATAGGCGATGAGTGCGAGGGTCTCGAGCAGCGCGCGCGAATACTTGCGCGGACGGTCGGGCCACAAACGCGACACTTCGTGGGAAAACTCAGTGCGGACCTGGAAGCGAAAACCCGTGGCTGTTTCCCTGATGGCGACGCCGCGACCCTCGAAATCGGCGGCGAGCTGCTCGAGCACCGCGCGCATTTCCTTGGGCGACGGGCGAGACTGCTCGTCGAAAATCTGCTGCAGTTCGGCAATGGAAACCGGGCGCGCCGCGGCCAGCAGCGCCGCTTCGATGACATTCTTGAGGTAAGCATCACTCATGCTGGTCTCCATCCGTTTCCGGCTTCTGCGCCGACTCATCCATCACCGATTCATTGGCGGCACCTTCCACGTCCATGTCCGCATCCGTGCCGGCCACCGCATCGCCATCCTGCGAATCGTTGTCCACCGCCAGCCTCAGCCCACGTGCGCCCTGCGCGCCGCGCACGTGCAACGGCGCATAGGCTTCGGTCTGCACGATGTCGATCAACCCTTCGCGCACCAGTTCGAGAATGGCCACGAAGGTCACGGTGACACCCATGCGGCCTTCTTCAGGCTTAAACAGCTGCACGAACTCGACGAAACTCGATTGCTCGAGGGTCGCGAGAATATCAGACATGCGTACGCGCACCGACAGTCGCTCGCGCTGCACGTGATGGTGGGCGAACATTTCCGCGCGCTGCACCACGTCGCGAAACGCCAGCAGCATTTCCTGCATGGCCACCTGCGGCAGCGGCCGCGCCGATTTGCGTTCTCCGAGCTCGGCGTTGCCGATCCAGGTGTCGCGCTCGATGCGCGGTATGCGATCGATGTTCTCCGCGGCGCTCTTGAAGCGCTCGTATTCCTGCAAGCGGCGCACCAGATCGGCACGCGGGTCGCTCTCTTCCCCGGCGTTCGGATCGGTGGCGCGTGGCAGCAACATGCGCGACTTGATCTCGGCGAGCGTCGCGGCCATCACCAGATATTCCCCGGCGAGCTCGAGCTGCAGCCCCTCCATGAGGGTGATGTACTCCATGTACTGCTTGGTGATGTCGGCGATCGGAATGTCGAGGATGTCGAGGTTCTGCCGCCGGATCATGTACAGCAGCAGGTCGAGCGGACCTTCGAAAGCCTCGAGAAATACTTCCAGCGCCTGCGGCGGGATATAGAGGTCTTTGGGCAACTGCGTGACCGGCTCGCCGTGCACCATGGCGAACGGCATCTCCACCTGCTCCGGCGAGAGCGGTGCGTTCTCGACCGCCGGCTCCTCGGCGTTGTTGACCACCATGCGCAGTTCGGGTTTTGCAGCTTTCTTGCTCATGGTCAATCCACCCGTAGGTTCATTGCGCGACGTACGTCATCGAGCGTGGCCCGCGCGGCTTCACGTGCCTTCTCGCCACCTTCGGCAACGATGTTACGCACCAGCTCGGGGTTCTCTTCGAATTCCGCGGCCCGCTTGCGAATGCCGCCGATCTCTTCCACGACTTTCTCTATCAACGGCTTCTTGCATTCCAGGCAACCGATGCCGGCGGTACGGCAGCCATTCGCAGCCCAGTCACGCGTCTCCTGGGTCGAATAAATCTTGTGCAGGTCGAACACCGGGCAGATGTCCGGATTGCCAGGATCCGTGCGGCGCACGCGTGCCGGGTCGGTGGTCATCTGCTTGAGCTTCTGCGCCACGACATCGGTGTCCTCGCGCAGGCCGATGGTGTTGCCATAGGACTTGGACATCTTGCGCCCGTCGAGACCGGGAACCTTCGGGGTGGCGGTGAGGAGCACATGCGGTTCGGGCAGGATGCTGACGCTGCCGCCCTCGAGGAAGCCTAACAACCGCTCGCGATCGGCGAGCGTGAGCCGGCTGTTGCTGGCCACCATCTCGCGCGCTTTTTCGAGCGCCAGCTGATCGCCGTTCTCCTGGAATTTCTTGCGCAGCTGCCGGTACATCGTGCTGTTGCGGCCGCCCAGGCTCTTGATGGCTTTCTCGGCCTTGACCTCGAAATCGGGCTCGCGGCCGTACAGGTGATTGAAGCGGCGCGCCACTTCGCGCGTGATTTCGACGTGCGCCACCTGATCTTCGCCCACCGGCACGAAGGCCGGCCGGTACAGCAGGATGTCGGCGGTCTGCAGCAACGGGTAGCCCAGGAAACCGTAGGTGGCGAGATCTTTTTCCTTGAGCTCGGCCTGCTGGTCCTTGTAGCTCGGCACGCGTTCGAGCCAGCCGAGCGGCGTCACCATCGACAGCAGCAGGTGCAGCTCGGCGTGCTCGGGCACGTGCGATTGCACGAACAGCGTGGACACTCCGGGGTTGAGGCCGGCGGCCAGCCAGTCGATCAGCATTTCGTGGATGAATTTCGGGAGCTGCTTGGTGTCTTCGTAGCCCGTGGTCAGCGCATGCCAGTCGGCAACGAAGAAGTAGCACTCGTACTGGTACTGAAGATCGACCCAGTTCTTGAGCGCGCCATGGTAGTTGCCAAGATGCAACTGACCCGTCGGCCGCATTCCGGAAAGAACTCGTTTGGCTTGCGGATGACTGCTCACGGAAGCGGCGCAGTATATGGTGCCGGGAGCGGTGCCGGGCACCAAAAGTCGTAATTGAAGGGACGTAAGCGCGTGCGCAGCCGTTGGCTCGATTACGACTTTTGGTGCCCGGCATTGCCCGATCCGCCACCGCCCAATCCCAGCGCTTCCAGTGATCCGCGACCAATCCGGGTGATGACTGGCGGTGTCACGGCCAGATCGACGACGGTGCTGGGTTCGATGCCGCAGTGGCCGCCATCGAGCACACAATCCACTTGATGCTCGAGCCGGATTCTGATCTCGCGGCCGTCGGTCAGCGGCAGTTCGTCGCCCGGCAGCAATAACGTCGAGCTCATGATCGGTTCGCCGAGCTCGGCCAGCAGCAGGCGCGGAACTTCGTGATCCGGCACGCGGATACCGATGGTGCGCCGCTTGTCATGTTGCAGGCGGCGCGGAGTCTCCTTGGTCGCTGGCAGCAGGAAGGTGTACGGGCCCGGCGTCGCGGCTTTGAGCATGCGGAACTGCCAGGTTTCCACCTTCGCGTACCTGGCGATCTCGGCGAGGTCGCGACACACCAGCGTGAAATGGTGGTGGCGGTCCGCGCCACGAATCCCCCGGATGCGATCAAGCGCTTCCTTGTCGCCGATATGGCACCCGAGCGCATAGCAGGAATCGGTGGGATACACGATCACGCCACCGTCGCGCACGATCTGCGCAGCGCGGCGGATCAGTCGCAGCTGCGGGTTGTCGGGGTGTAGCTCGAAATACTGGCTCACGAGGGGGACGGCAAAGCGCAAGACAAAGCGCCGCGCGGTGCCGTTATCATACGCGCCCGCACAAATCCGACGCTGAAAACGCAACTCTCACGATGCAGACCTTTCTCGAATACGCACCCTGGATTGTCTTCGGGCTCGTCTACCAGTTCGCCGGTGGCATATATCCGGCGACCGCCGCGCTCATGGCGGCGATGACGCTGCTGCTCGCCTACTACTGGATTCGCGCCCGTAAGGTTCCGCAGATGCACCTGGTGCTCACCATCCTGGTGCTGGTGTTCGGCGCGGCCACATTGATCCTGCACGACGTCCGCTTCCTGCAGTGGAAAGCATCGGTGATCTACTGGCTCATCGGCATCGTGTTCGGCGGCAGCGTCTGGATCGGCAAGAAGACCCTGCTGGAACGCGTGCTTGGCGCCGGCCTGCCCGAAGGTGTCACGGTGCCGGCAACCTCGTGGCGCAATGCCTCGCTGCTCACCGGCGCGTTCTATCTGCTGCTGGGCTTCGTGAATATCTGGGTAGCGCTCACGCGCAGCGAGGCGGACTGGGTCACGTTCAAAGTCTGGATCGCCGTGCCAGTGGGCATGGTCTTCGTCATCGGCGTCGTGTTGTACCTGCTGCGCGGGGTATTCACGCGCGAACCGGCGCCGTGAGCGCGGCTTCACGCGCGGACCGGCTGCGCGCCGCGCTCGAAGCGGCTCTGCATCCGAGTGTGCTCGAGATCCGCGATGACAGCGCCAAGCACGCCGGACACGCCGGTGCCCGTGAAGGCGGGCACTTCCACGTGATCATCACCGCCGCCAGCTTCGCTGGCGTGCCCGCGCTCGAACGGCATCGGATGGTCTATGCTGCCGCCGCTGAATTGATGGGCCGCGACATCCACGCGTTATCTATCGACGCGAAGTCGCCCTAAGTCCTTTCTCTAACCTGTTGAGAGATCAAATGAAAGTCATTCGTTTCCTGGCGGTCGGTGCGCTGCTCGCCCTCGCCGCCTGCTCAAAGTCCGCCACCGACAAGCCCGCTGCCGCGACGGCCGCTCCCGCCGAGCCGGCGCTCGTCACGGTCAATGGCAAACCCATCAGCCAGAGGCTCTTCGATCAGTACGCCACCGTCCTGGCGCGCAAGCCCGTCAGCGAGCTGTCCCCTGAGGATCGCGCGCAGATCAAGGAGAACCTGGTACGCATCGAACTGATCGCGCAGCAAGCCGAGAAAGACGGACTCACCAAGGACGCCGACGTCGCCACGCGTCTGGAGCTGTCGCGCCTCGAGCTGCTGCAGCAGGCAGCCGCGCAGAAATACCTGAAGGACAACACGCCGACCGAGGCGGAGCTGCGCACCGAGTTCGAGGCGCAGATCGCTTCCGCGCCGCTGGTGGAATACCAGGCACGGCACATCCTGGTGAGCAGCGAGGAAGTCGCGAACAAGGTCATCGCGCAACTCAAGTCCGGCAGCGATTTCGCCACGCTGGCCAAGCGGCTGTCCGCTCACAAGGAATCGGCACAGAAGGGTGGCGAGCTCGGCTGGTTCGGCCCGCGCGACATGGACCCGCAGTTCACCAACGCCGTCGCGCTGCTCAAGAAAAACGAATTCACCTCGACGCCGGTGCAGACGCAGTTCGGCTGGCATGTGATCCAGCTGCAGAACACCCGAGACCGCACGCCGCCTGCTTTCGACGACGTCAAGGATCGCCTTACGCAGATCGTGGTCGCCAAGAAATTCAAGACGCGCTCGGACGAGATGCTCAAGACCGCCAAGATCGACCCACCGCTGAGTGGCGCGCCAGCACCCGCTCCCGCCGCGGGCGCGGCCCCGGCACCCGCGCCGGCGCCCGCTAACTAGACCGCGTCGCCAACAGCCGCCGGTCCCGACAATTCAGCCCGGGGCCGGCGGCTGTTTCGTTTTCAGGATCTCATCGAGCGCGCCTTCATCGAGTATCCGCACACCGAGCGATTGCGCCTTGGCGAGCTTGGAACCCGCGTCCGCGCCCACCACGAGAAAACTCGTCTTCTTCGAGACGCTGCCCGACACCTTGGCGCCGAGCGCGCGCAGAGCGTCCTCAGCTGCCTCACGCTGCAAACCGGTCAGCGTGCCAGTGATCACGAAAGTGAGCCCGCTGAGTGGCAGATTGGCACGCTGCTCGACCTTGATCGGCTCGTAGGTGACGCCGCTCTTTCTCAATCGCTCGACGACCGACTTCGCCAGATCGCTCTGGAAGAATTCGAATACGGAGCGCGAGACGACAGGCCCCACGTCGGGCGTTTCTTCGATCTGCGCGGCCCCCGCGGCTGCGAGTTTTTCGATGGTGCCGAACTGCTGCGCGAGTGCCAGCGCCGTCGATTCACCGACCTGCGGGATACCGAGCGCGAACAGCAACCGCGGCAGCGTCGTCTGCTTGCTCCTGGTGATGGCGTCGATCACGTTCTGCGCGGACTTCTCGCCCATGCGCTCGCGCTCGGCGAGCGATGCGGCCGTGAGGTCGTACAGGTCCGCGGGCGTGCTCACGCTCCCGTCGCTCACGAGCTGCTCGATGAGTTTTTCGCCGAGGCCGTCGACGTCCATGGCGCGCCGCGCGGCAAAGTGCATGATCCATTCGGCCCGTTGCGCGCGGCACTTCAGCACGCCGCCGGTGCACTTGTAGACCGCCTGCTCCTCGAGCCGCACGACCGGTGAGCCGCAGACCGGACATTCCGTCGGCATGACGATGGGCTTTGGCTTGTCCGGGCGGCGATCCGGCAGGTAGCGCACGACTTCCGGGATCACATCGCCGGCGCGGCGCACGACCACCGTATCGCCGATCATGAATCCTTTGCGCTCGACTTCGTCCATGTTGTGCAGCGTGGCATTGCTGACTGTGACCCCGCCGACGAACACCGGCTTGAGCTTGGCCGCGGGCGTGAGCGCGCCGGTGCGCCCGACGTTGAAGATGACATCCTCCAGCACCGTCATTTCTTCGTCCGCCGGGAACTTGTGCGCCATCGCCCAGCGCGGCGCCCGCGACACGAAGCCGAGTTTGTCCTGGTCGGCACGGCTATCTACCTTGTAGACGACGCCGTCGATCTGGTACGGCAGCTTGGCGCGGCGTGCGCCGATGTCGCGGTAATACTCGAGGCAGCCTTCGACGCCGAGAACCTTCTTCCCCTCCGGGCAGGTGCGCAAACCCCACGCATTGAGCTGCGCCGCGAGTGCGCTGTGGCTTTCGGGAACCGCGCCGCCCTCCACCACACCCAGCTCGTAGAAATAGAGATCCAGCGGACGTTGCGCGCTGATGCGCGGATCCAGCTGGCGCAAGCTGCCAGAGGCCGCGTTGCGCGGATTCACGTACAGCTTGTCGCCGCGCGCGGCGGCCTCACGATTCATCTTCTCGAAACCCGCGAATGGCAGGAACACTTCGCCGCGCACTTCGAGCACAGCCGGGGGCTTGCCGCGTAACCGTCGCGGCACCGAGCGGATGGTGCCCACGTTGGCGGTGACGTCTTCGCCGGTCACGCCGTCGCCGCGCGTGGCGGCGCGGAAGTATTCGCCATTGCGGTACATCACCGAGATGGCGAGGCCATCGAGCTTGGGGGTGGCCGAGTAGCCGATGGGGCCGGCCCTGCCCAATCGCTCACGCACCTTGCGGTCGAAATCGCGCAGGTCGTCTTCGGTGAAACCGTTCTCCAGCGACAGCATCGGGATTGCGTGTTTCACTTCGCCGAACTCGGCGGCCGCGGTACCTGACACGCGCTGTGTGGGCGAGTCCGCGGTGACGAGCGCCGGATCGGCCGCCTCGAGGTCGCGCAGTTCTTTCATCAACCGGTCGTACTCGGCGTCCGGCACCGCAGGTTCGTTCAGGACGTAGTAGCGGTGATCGTGCCCGTTGAGTTCGTCGCGCAGTTGCGCGGCGCGCTGCGCAGCGGACGGAGTCGCCACAGACTTCGGCCCAGCCATTAGCGGTCAATCCTCCCCGGATGCGCGCGCCGTTGCCGGCGCCTCCAGCGACTGTCGCAAACGCGCGATGCGCTGTGGAGTGAGCTCCTCGCCGTGCTGATCGGCCATGGTGCCGTCGAGACGATCCGCCAGCTGGCGCGCGGCATGCACCAGCTCGTCGAAAGTTTCGCGCTCCGGCTTGGGACCGGGCAGCACGGCAAACAGGTTGACGCCGGAGAAACGCTGCGAATCCATGATGGATGGATCGAACGTGCCTGGCTGCGCGAGCGCGGCAGCGCTGATCACCACGCGGCCGCTGTCGTCGGGCAGGTGATAAATGTCGAGGGGACCATGCCAGAAACCGGCAGCGCTGAATGCCTGGCGCAAGGCACGACCTGCAAAGCGCGGTTCGATACGCGGAACGATGCGCATGGTGACGATGCGGCGTTCATGCTCGCCCGGCCACGCAAGGACGATCTGCGGACCGTGCACCGGTTTCTCGTCGTAGACGCGAACCGGTGAAACTTCATCGTCCTGCCCGATGTAGGGCTCAGCACGCGCACGCCGTTCCGCCTCACGCGCCACCCCGCTATCGTGCGCGACGTCCACTGCGACGTCGTCTGAAATCGAAATGCCGAGCGCGCGCCGCGTTCCCGATTCCGAGGTGCTGGCAAGTTCGATGACCGGCAGCGAATCGGCGACGGACACGCGCGTGTCGCGCACCACGTTGATATCGGGCAGCGGTTTCACGGGAGGCGCCGGCTGCCCGGCGTCCTCGTCGCGGGATGGCATGGCGGAGAGCGGACGCGCGGCGCGCGAGCGCCACCACTCGAAACCCGCGATGGCGGCGACGAACAACACGCCGACCACGAGGAGAATGAGGCGCAGCTCCGGCACGGCTCCTTACCCGGTGGCCATGCGCACCGCCTCATCGACGTCGACGGACACCAGGCGCGAACAGCCTGGCTCGGTCATCGTGACGCCGATCAACTGTGAGGCGAGCTCCATGGTGGCCTTGTTGTGCGTGATGAAGATGAATTGCACGCGGTCGGACATCTGCTTGACGATATCGCAGAACCGGCCGACGTTGTGCTCGTCGAGCGGCGCGTCCACTTCGTCGAGGATGCAGAACGGCGCGGGGTTCAGGTCGAAAATCGAGAACACCAGCGCGACCGCGGTCAGTGCTTTCTCTCCACCGGAGAGCTGGTGGATGCTGCTGTTGCGCTTGCCGGGTGGGCGGGCCATGACCGCGACTCCGGCTGCCAGTACATCGTCGCCGACCAGCTCCAGGTAGGCGTGGCCGCCGCCGAACAGTTTGGGAAATTTGTCCTTGAGACCGCTGTTGATGCGGTTGAACGTGTCCTCGAAACGCGAGCGCGTTTCCTTGTCGATCTTGCGCATGGCCTCTTCGAGCGTGGTGAGCGCGGCGGTCACGTCGGCGAACTGGCGGTCGAGGTATTCCTTGCGTTCGCTCGATTCCTTGAGCTCGTCGATGGCGGCCAGGTTCACCTGGCCTAACTTCTCGAGGTCGGCGCGGGCACCATTGAGCGATTCTTCCCACGCCGGCACCGCCGCGTCGGCGGCGAGGCCGGCGAGGATTTCCGCCAGATCGAAGCGCGTCGCGGCGAACTGCTCGACGATACCTTCGCGGCGCACGCGAGATTCCTGCGCCACCAGGCGCGCCTGCTCCATGGAACTGCGCGCCGCGTTGACACGCGTTTCGGCATCCAGGCGCTTCTCATCGAGCGCACGCAGCGAGTTATCGGCGTCTTCGAGGCCACGCCGTTCGGTGGCGAGCTCGCCTTCGATCTCCAGGCGTCGCGCGAGGAAATCCTTGAGCCTGCCTTCGAGTTCCACGATCGGCAGATCGCCCCCGGCCAGCGCCGCTTCGAGCTCGGCGCCACGCGTCTGGGTCTGGGAGCGCTGATCGGCCATGCGTTTCAGGCCGACGCTCATCGACGTTTCGCTGGAGCGGCGTGATTCGATGCGGATCAGCAGGTCGCGATAGGCCAACTGCGCCGTCTGGGCACGCGCGCGCGCCGCCTGCACGGCTTCACGGCGTTCTTCGCGCTCGCTGTCGAGAGCCGCGCGCCGCGAATCGAGGGCATCGAGTGCCACCAGGCCCCGATCGAGCTCGGCGCGGGCCCGCGCCAGCGTGTCCTGGCCCAGACCCAGTTCACGCATGACCTCCGCGGCTTCCTCTTCGAGACGCTCGCGGCGCAGGGTCGATTCCTGCGTGCGCGCACGCTCGCCCTCGAGCTGGCCGAGAAGATCGGCATGCTCGCGGTGCGCACCCTGGATGCGGCTTTGCGCCTCGTCGCGCTGGCGTTCCGCGGCAGCGAGATCGTCACGGCAGGAAGCCAGCGCGGCTTCCATTTCGACGGTATTTTGTTCGCTGCGTGTGAGCTCGACCTTGAGCTGCTTGACGCGCTGCTCGCGCTCGAGCACGCCGCTGTGCGGATCGCCGCCGCGATTGACGCGCAGCCAGTCACGGCCTATCCACTCGCCCGTGCGCGTGATGACGGACTCGTCGTCCGGGAGCTGCCGGCGAGCCAGCAGTGCATCGGAAAGCGTTTCGGCGAGGCGCACGCGCGACAGCAGGCGCACGATCGCCGCCGGTCCGCTGACCACGCCCGACAGCATGGTCTTATCACTGTCCGCGTCCATGTGCCCGCCCGCCTGCAGCAGCGACACGCGCCCCACCGGCAGCGATGGCAACACATCGGCCACGGCATCGAGCTCATCCACGCACAGCGCTTCGAGATAGTCGCCGAGCGCCGTTTCGACGGCGCGTTCCCAGCCCCCGCTCACTGAGAGCTGCGCGGCCAGCCGCGGCTGTTTGCCGAGTCCGGATGAAACCAGCCACTCCGCCGTGCGCGAATCACCGCGTTGCAGCGCCGCCTTTTGCAGGGCTTCCAGCGAGACGACTTCCGCGCGGCGCCGCTCGCGATCGCCGCGTGCAGTTTCCAGGCGCGTTTCCGCCTCGAATTGGGCGGCTCGCAGCTTCTGCGAGCGATCGAGCGCGAGATTGAGGGCTTGCGACAGCTCATCGGCGCTGCCGCGCGCCATCGACTCCTTCTGCGCGAGCTGGCCCAGCAATGCCGAGGTCTCCTGCGCCATGAGCGCTTCGCGCTCCACGGCCAGGCGGTCTGCCTGCGTGGCAAGCCGTCGCAATTGATTCTCGAGCTGCTCGATGCGGGCCCGTTCCACCTGCGTGGTCTGGTGCGCGGCGCCCTGCTCGCGATTGAATCCTTCCCAGCGCTGCTGCCAGTCGGCGAGCGCCTGCTCGGCGGTACCAAGGTCTTCGGCCAGCGCGTTCTCGGCGGTTTGCGCCAGCACGAGGTCAGGGCTCAGGCGTTCGATCTCGGCGCGCAACGAGGCGATCTCGCGCTCGTCGCGTGAAATATGACTCTCGAGCTCGGCCAGCGTCGCACGCGCCGTCGCAAGCTCGTTGCGCTGCTGCTCGCGCAGCTCGCGCGTGTGCTGGATGTTCTGTTCGGTGCGGCTTATCTCGGCGCCGATTTCGTAGTACCGCGCCTGCACCGCGCTCACGCGGTCGGACTGCTCGTTCTGGTAGACGCGTTGCGTTTCGATCGCGGCTTCGGCGGAGCGCTGGTCGGCCAGCGCCTGCTGCATGGTGAGCTCGCATTCGCGCACCGCGCTGTCCTGCACCTCGGCGCCGGAATCGATCTCGCGCAGTCGCAGCGCGAGCAGCTCGGCCGTGAGACGCCGCTCGGTCTCCTTGACCACCTGATAGCGGCGCGCGGTCGCCGCCTGACGCTGCAGGTGGCGGATCTGCTTGTCGACCTCGTCGCGAACATCCTGCAGGCGCTCGAGGTTTTCACGCGTCGCGGAGATGCGCGCCTCGGTCTCCTTGCGGCGTTCCTTGTAGCGGGAGATGCCGGCGGCTTCTTCCACGAAGGCGCGCATGTCATCGGCCTTCGCCTCGATGACGCGCGAGATCATGCCCTGCTCGATGATGGCGTAGCTGCGGCTCCCCAAGCCCGTGCCGAGGAACAGCTGGGTGATGTCCTTGCGGCGACAACGCGCGCCGTTGAGAAAATAGTTAGAGGTGCCGTCGCGCGCCACCTGGCGGCGCAGCGACACTTCGGCATAGTCGGCGTAAGGACCTGAAATCTTGCCGTCGCTGTTGTCGAACACCAGCTCGACCGAGGCCGTACCCACCGGCTTGCGCGACGCCGAGCCGTTGAAGATCACGTCGATCATCGAGTCGCCGCGCAGGTGCTTGGCCGACAGCTCGCCCATGACCCAGCGCACCGCGTCGATGATGTTCGACTTGCCGCAACCGTTCGGGCCGACGACACCCGTGAGATTGCTCGGGAACCCGACCGCGGTCGGGTCGGCGAACGACTTGAATCCGGCAACTTTGATTTTCGTCAGGCGCATCGTGATCCCGTGAATAGCGGTGCAGAACGGTTGGCGCCGTAGTGTAAAGTAATCGCAACATTTTTCAGGCCGCGTTTCGTTGGAGCGGCTCGCGACAAATCCCGGCAATTAACATGTCCACGCAACCATCTACGCGCCTTGAAACTTTTGCGAATCCCGCACGCGGCACCGACTACACCATTCGCATGGAGCTGCCGGAATTCACCTGCCTGTGCCCGAAAACCGGACAGCCCGACTTCGCCACCTTCGAGCTCGAATACGTGCCCGACGAACTGTGCGTCGAGCTCAAGTCGCTGAAGCTTTATCTATGGTCGTTTCGCGACCGCGGAGCATTTCACGAGGCCGTGACCAACCAGATTGCGGATGACCTCGCGAAATCCTGCGCACCACGGTTCCTGCGCCTTGCCGGCAAGTTCAACGTCCGTGGCGGGATCTACACCACGGTGGTCGTGGAAAGGCGTAAACCAGGCTGGGAGTCACCGCCAGTGGTGGAACTGCCCTGATTTCACCTCTAAAGATCGCCGAAACGGCACCGTTTTCACGCCGCTGTACACAGAAAAGTTGGCCGGTATAATCCCGCGTCCTGCAAACCGGCCCCCCTTCTGGAACGGGCCTGGAGCGACACACAATGCCGACCAAGCGAGCGGCTGCAAAGCCCGCCAAGTCTAAGAAAGTCGAGAAACCAAAGTTGACCGCAAAGAAGCCGGCGGCTAAGCCCGTCGCAGCCAAAAGCTCCGCAAAATCCGCGCCCGCGAAGGCCGCCGCTGTCGTTAAGCCGGTTCCCAAGGCAGTGCCGGCACCGGTCGCGAAACCCGCGCCCGCCAGCGCCACGCCGGTTGCACAGGCGATTCGCAAAGCACCGCCGTCGGAACGCATCGTGGTGACCGCGACGGGTGTTTCTTCCTCGCAATCCGGTCTTGCCGCCGGGGCGCGCGCCGCCCCTGCCGATAACGACGGTGATGACGACGCAGGCAGCCTGCTCGCCGGCCCGCGCAATGTTCAGCCGTACATCGCCAAGCGTGGCGAGGCGTACATGAATGCGGTGCAGCTCGACCACTTCAAGAACATCTTGAACGGCTGGAAGCGCGATCTCATGGAAGAAGTCGATCGCACCGTCTCGCACATGAAAGACGAAGCGGCGAATTTCCCCGACCCGAACGATCGGGCCACGCAGGAAGAAGAGTTCAGCCTCGAACTGCGTACCCGCGACCGCGAACGCAAGCTCATCCGCAAGATCGACGAAGCCTTGAAACGGGTCGAAGACGGTTCCTACGGCTACTGCCTCGAGACCGGCGAAGAAATCGGCGTGAAGCGCCTGGAAGCGCGGCCCGTGGCCACGCTCACCATCGAAGCCCAGGAACGCCGCGAGCGCCGCGAACGCCAGTACGGCGACCGGGACGACCGGTATCGCTGACGACGTGATTTCGAAGTGACTCTTGCCATTTCACGGACGCCGCCCCTTCGGGGCGGCGTTTTCCTTTGTGGGGCGTGAGCCCCTGGGAAGGTTTGCGCCTTCTCCCACAGGCCCTTTGCACCTGGGATCACTGCTGGCGGCAGTCGGCAGCTATCTCGATGCGCGCAGCGCCGGCGCGCGCTGGCTGCTGCGAATCGAAGATCTCGATACACCACGTGTATTGCCGGGCTGCGCCGACAGCATGTTGCGCATCCTCGAAGGGTTCGGTTTCGAGTGGGACAGCGAAGTGTTGTACCAGAGCACGCGGCGGGCGGCCTACCGCGAAGCACTGGACGCACTTGCAACCGCCGGGCGCACCTACGCCTGCAGCTGCTCGCGCAAGGACCGCGCCGGCATCGATGATGAGGCGGGCGGTTATCCGGGCACCTGCCGTTCCGGGCCCACGAAGTCCGGCCCCACCGCACTGCGCTTTCGCGTCAGCGACCGGCCTATCCACTTCGACGATCTCTTTCTGGGCACGCAACACTTCGACCTCGCTGCTTGCGGCGATGTGGTCATCCAACGCCGCGATGGCCTGGCGAGTTATCAACTCGCAGTGGTGGTCGACGACGCGTTCCAGGGTGTGACGCGCGTGGTACGTGGCGCGGACTTGCTAGCGAGCACTCCCTGGCAGATCGACCTGCAAGCAGCCCTGTCGATGCCGCAACCTATCTACGGCCATCTCCCGCTGCTGCTGGAAGCGGACGGCGCCAAACTATCGAAAACCCGCCGATCGCTGCCGCTCGACCTGTCCGCAGTCCCGCGGGCCCTGACTTCGGCCCTTACGTACTTATCCCAGGCCCCACCCCCCGGCCTGGCCGACTGCCCTATCAAAGATGTGTGGAAATGGGCAGTTGCGCACTGGCGCCCACAAGCGCTTGTGGGCAAGACGCAGGTCCTCCTGTCCGCACGCGGCGACAACGAAGCAGAATCAGCGGCGAAAATTGTGGGGTGCAAGAAGGTGTACTAAGGTAGCGCCTACACGGAGGGTGAAGTCATGAGCGAACCACGCGTCATCAAGAAGTACCCAAACCGACGTCTCTACGACACGGTGCAAAGCAAATACATAACGCTCAGCGACATTCGCGCGCTCGTGCTCGAACGCATCGAATTCGTCGTCATCGACAAAAAGTCGCAGGACGACATCACGCGCAGCATCCTGCTGCAGGTGATCGCCGAGCAGGAGCATGGAGTCGATCCGGTGATGAGCCGCGATTTCCTGTCGCAGGTCATACGTTCCTACGGCGGCAATCTGCAGAACCTGCTGAGCAGCTACCTCGAACAGAGCATGAAACTCTTCGGCTCACAGCAGCGCGAACTGCGCGACAAGGTGAAGGCAGTCGTCGGCATGGATCCGGTGGAAACCGTCGCCGGTGTCGCGCAGCGCAACTATCAGCGCTGGCGCTCGGTGCAGGACGAAATCTTCAAGACCCTCATGAACGCTACGGGTCGTAGCGGTCGTGACGGCGAAGAAAAACCCGTCGACACTGCCAGCCACCAGTAGCAGTCCCGGCCTCTCTCGCAACCTCGCGCCCGATCCGGGCGCGGGGCGTCTCCCCTCACAAATACTAAATCCCCTTGCATGGCGCTCTGTCCGCAATGCGACCATTCGGTCCTCGTCCACACGCTGCTGACCGACAATCTCGCCGGGTACAGCTGCGGCAAGTGCCTCGGAACGCTGGTGAGCCTGGTCGCCTATCGCGTCTGGCGCGAACGTTCGGGCGCGAACGAACTTCAGGCGACGCCGGCCGCTGAACCCGACTTCGAGCCTGCGGATTCGATCGGCGCGAAGAAATGCCCCAAGTGCCGCTCGGTCATGAGCAAATACCGGATCCGCAGCGACAAGACCAACCGCCTCGACTACTGCCCGCACTGCGAGGAGATCTGGCTCGACGAAGGTGAATGGCAGCTGGTCGAAGGCCTGGTCGCCTCCGGAGAATTCACCAAGGTGTTCACGCAGGCGTGGCAATACGCGGTTCGCGCCGGGGTGACCTCCTCCATGGCGGAGCAGCGGCTGCGCGAGTTGTTAGGCAATGACTACGAGCGCGTGGTGCAATTCGCCGAGTGGTTGCAATCGCAGGATGCGAAGCCGGAAATCCTCGCCATACTCCGGCGCTGATTTTTTCAGGGCTGACGCCCACAACGGAAAACATTTCCCAGGCGCTCACGCGCCACTACGGAAAACGCCGCCCAAATGGGCGGCGTTTATCCAACCAAGATTGAACACTCGTCTCAGTTGGAGGCGGGAACATCTCTCATCGAGAGGCGCACGCGACCCTGGCGGTCGACCTCGAGCACCTTGACGCGCACGTTGTCGCCTTCCTTGAGCTTGTCGGAGACCTTCTCGACGCGCTCCTCGCTGATCTGCGAGATGTGCACCAAGCCGTCACGGCCCGGCAGGATGGTGACGAACGCGCCGAAGTCCATGAGGCGCACGACCTTGCCCTCGTAGATGCGGCCCACCTCGACGTCGGCGGTGATCAGCTCGATGCGTGCCTGCGCTTCGCGGCCAGCGGCACCGCTGACGCTTGCGATCTTGACCGTGCCGTCGTTCTCGATGTCGATCTGCGTACCGGTTTCTTCGGTGATCTGGCGGATGACCGCGCCACCCTTGCCGATGACGTCGCGGATCTTTTCCGGATCGATCTTCAGCGTGATGATGGAAGGTGCCCACTCGGACATCTTCTCCTTGCTCGTGGAGATGACCTTGTTCATCTCGCCGAGGATGTGCAGGCGGCCGTCTTTGGCCTGTGCCAGCGCGACCTTCATGATCTCGGGCGAAATGCCCTCGACCTTGATGTCCATCTGCAGCGCAGTGACGCCTTCCTTGGAACCGGCCACCTTGAAGTCCATGTCACCCAGGTGATCTTCATCACCCAGGATGTCGGTAATTACCTTGAAGCGCGTGCCCTCGAGCACGAGGCCCATGGCAACACCGGCCACCGGCGCCTTGATGGGCACGCCCGCATCCATGAGCGACAACGAAGCGCCGCAAACCGAGGCCATCGAGGACGAGCCATTCGACTCGAGAATTTCCGAGACGATGCGGATGACGTACGGGAATTTTTCCATGTCCGGCATCATCGCGGCGATACCGCGGCGGGCCAGGTTGCCATGGCCGATTTCGCGGCGCTTCGGCGAGCCCATCATGCCGGTCTCACCAACCGAGAACGGAGGGAAGTTGTAATGGAACATGAACGGCTCGCGGCGTTCGCCTTCGAGCGCGTCGATCATCTGCGCGTCGCGGCCAGTGCCGAGGGTGGTGACCACCAGCGCCTGGGTTTCGCCACGTGTGAACAGCGCCGAACCGTGGGTACGCGGCAGCACGCCGACCTTCACGGTGATCGGGCGAACGGTGACCGCGTCGCGTCCATCGATGCGCGGCTCACCGTTGAGAATGCGCTGGCGAACGATGTTGCTCTCGAGCTTGAACAGTGAGTTGTCGACGTCGTCGGCGGTGAACTTGGCGGCATCGCCACCGGCGAGAGCCAGGATGCAGGCCGCCTTGATTTCAGCGACCTTTGAATAGCGCGACTGCTTTTCGGTGACGAGGTAGGCATCGGACAGCGACTTCTGCGTCGCGTCCGCCACCAGCTTGTCGAGCTCGGCGCTGATGGCCGAAGGTTTCCAGTCCCATTTCGGCTTGCCGACCGCAGCCACCATTTCATTGATGGTCTTGATGGCGACCTGCATCTGCTCGTGGCCGAATACCACGGCGCCGAGCATGACCTCTTCGGACAGGCCCGAAGCTTCCGATTCCACCATGAGCACGGACTTCTGCGTGCCGGCGACCACCAGGTGCAAATCCGATTCCGTGAGCTCTTTCTGGGTGGGATTGAGCAGGTATTGGCCGTTCTTGTAGCCGACGCGCGCAGCGCCAATTGGCCCCGCGAAAGGAACACCGGCGAGCGACAGCGCGGCCGAAGCGCCGATCAACGCCGGGATGTCGGCGTCGATGTCCGGATCCATGGAAACCACCATGGCCACGACCTGCACTTCGTTGAAGAAGCCATCGGGGAACAGCGGGCGGATGGGGCGATCGATGAGACGCGAGTTCAGGGTCTCTTTTTCGGTGGGCCGGCCTTCACGCTTGAAGAAGCCGCCCGGGATGCGGCCCGCGGCGTAGGTCTTCTCGATGTAGTTGACCGTCAGCGGGAAGAAGTCCTTCCCGGGGATCGCCTTCTTGGCGGCGACGGCCGTGACCAGGACGACGGTGTCACCCATGGACACCACCACCGAGGCACTGGCCTGGCGGGCGACTTCGCCGGTTTCGATGGTTACTGAATGCTGGCCATATTGAAATGATTTCTTCAAAGCGCTCACGCTTCATTCCTTCAAGGGGCTCTTTCGCCCCGAGTACTGTATTTCTGGAGAAAACGAAAAAGGCCGCGCGGGTAGCGCGGCCTTCGGTGTCGGTAGTTAGCGCCGGAGGCCCAGACGCTCGACGACCTCCTGGTACTTCGAAGGCTTGGTGGCCTTCAGGTAGTCGAGGAGCTTGCGGCGCTGGTTCACGAGCTTCACGAGCCCACGACGGGAGGCGTGATCGCGTTTATGCGTGCCGAAGTGGTCGCCGAGGCCGTTGATGCGCTCGGAAAGGAGCGCGATCTGGACTTCGGGAGAGCCGGTGTCATTGGCGGCGCGCTGGAACTGCGTGACCACACCGGTTTTCTTTTCAGTGGCGAGAGACATCTTGGGTTTGATCCTTCCGAACGAATTTTATTTACCTGATTTTGCGGGCGCGAATTCTACAGAAAAGGTTTCTCAAAGCATAGGCTTAGCAGACGTTGTATTGAGCAGACGTCGCGGCTGCAGCCGGCCATCCGGTAACAGCTCCGCCAGCCCGAGAAACGCGCCCTCCGGCCCGTAGACCCTCACCCGGCGGCGTGGCGTGGCAGCGGCAACGTCCACGGCGCCCGGATCCAGCGCCTGCCCACGACGCAGAGAGGCCACTTGCTCAGCGGTCAGGCGGGATGCGGGCAACGTCTGCAAGGCAACGTCCGGTTCCAACAGGTGCTCATGGCGACCCGCCCCTTCGAGCACGGCGTCCAGTGAGACCATGGAAGCGCCGCGAAATGGCTCGACCCAGGCTCGGCGCAGGTAGGTCAGGTGTCCGCAGGTGCGCAAGGCGCGGGCGATGTCCTCGCCCAGTACCCGGATGTAGGTACCCTTGGCGCACTCGCAGAGCAGCCGCAGGCGATCGCCGGCGAGCTCCACCACAGTCAGTTGCCGGATTTCGATGGTGCGCGCGGTGCGGTCCACTTCGATGCCCTGCCGCGCGAGCTCATAGAGCGGCCGCCCTTCGCGCTTGAGGGCGGAAAACATCGGCGGCACCTGCTGAACGACACCGCGGAAGGCGCTGAGCGCGGTTTCGATCCGGCCCACGTCGAGCGGTGGCACGGCCTGCTCCTCGATCACCTGCCCTTCCGCATCGCCGGTGTCCGTGCGCGCACCGAGCTGCACGGTGAACTCGTAGCATTTCGCACCGGACTCGATTTCGGCGATGACCTTGGTGGCCTCGTCGAGGCATAGCGGCAACATGCCGGTGGCCATGGGATCGAGCGTGCCGACGTGCCCTGCGCTCATCGCGCCATACGCCTTGCGCACCCGCTGCAGCGCGCCGTTCGACGTGAGGCCCTGGGGTTTATCGAGCAGGATGATGCCGGTCGGCATTGAGAACCCGCGCCGGGTCAGTCCGGTTCGTGCTTGTCGGATTTCACCGCGCCGTCGATGAGACGCGTGAGCTTGTCCGCGTTTTCGATCTGCTGGTCGTAGACGAATTCGAGCTTGGGGGCATGCCGCAGCGACAGCGCGCGTCCGATCGCGCCGCGCAGGAATCCCGAGGCGCGGTTCAGCCCCTCGGTCACTTCTTCGGGCGAGTGTTTGCTCGCGAAGGGCACGAAGAAAATGCGCGCTGTGGACATGTCGGGCGCCACGCTCACCGTCGTGATCGTGACGTTGCCGACGCGCGGGTCGCGCACTTCGCGCGCGACCAGCGTCGACAACACGCGCTGCATCTCGCCTTCGATGCGGCCCAGACGTTGTGATTTGGCACTCATTACTTTACGCAATCACTGGATGCTGCGAGCAACCTCGACACGCGAGTAGCACTCGATCTGGTCGCCGACACGCACGTCCTGGTAGTTCTTCACGCCGATGCCGCATTCGGTGCCGGCACGCACTTCGCCGGCGTCGTCCTTGAAACGGCGCAGCGATTCGAGCGCGCCTTCGAAGATCACGACGCTGTCGCGCAGCACGCGAATCGGGTTGTTGCGCTTGACCACGCCTTCGGTGACCAGGCATCCGGCGACCACGCCGAACTTGCTCGAGCGGAACACTTCGCGCACCTGCGCGGTACCAAGGATCGTCTCCTTGATCTCGGGAGCGAGCAGGCCGCTCATGAGCTGTTTCACGTAGTCGATGGCTTCGTAAATGATGCTGAAGTACTGCACTTCGACTTCGTTGTCCTTCATCGAATCGCGTGCGGCCGCATCGGCACGCACGTTGAAGCCGATGATGCGCGCCTTGGAAGCCGCGGCGAGCTGCACGTCGGAGATGGTGATGCCACCGACGCCGCTGGCAATGATCTTGACCTGCACTTCGGGCGTGGCGAGCTTGTTGAGCGCGTCGCGCAATGCTTCGGCGCTGCCCTGCACGTCGGTCTTGAGCAGGATCGGAATCGAGCCGATCTTCTGCTCTTCCATCTGCGCGAACACGTCGCCCATCTTCGAGGCCTGCTTCGCGAGTTTGACGTCGCGGAACTTGCCCTGGCGATACAGCGCGACTTCACGCGCCTTGCGCTCGTTTTCTACGGCGAGGAATTCATCGCCGGCGTTCGGTGAGCCCTGCAGACCCAGCACCTGCACGGGAATGGACGGCGCGGCGCTATCTACTGCCTTGCCGTTTTCGTCGAACATGGCACGCACGCGCCCGAATTCATTGCCGGCGATGATCGGGTCGCCGAGCTTGAGTGTGCCTCGCTTCACGAGCACGGTGGCGATCGGGCCGCGGCCCTTCTCCACCGACGACTCGATGACGATGCCGGTGGCGAGGCCATCGGCAGCGGCCGTGAGCTCGAGCACTTCGGCCTGCAGCAGGATGGCGTCCAGCAATGCATCGACGCCTTGGCCGGTCTTGGCCGACACCTGCACGAACATGTTGGTACCGCCCCATTCCTCGGCGATGACTTCATGCTTGGAGAGCTCGGTGCGCACGCGATCCGGCTCGGCGTCGGGTTTGTCGATCTTGTTGACCGCGACCACGATGGGCACTCCGGCAGCCTTGGCGTGCTGGATGGCTTCAATGGTCTGCGGCATGACGCCATCGTCCGCGGCGACGACCAGCACCACGACGTCGGTGGCCTTCGCGCCGCGCGCGCGCATCGCGGTGAATGCCGCGTGGCCGGGCGTGTCGAGGAACGTGACCATGCCTTTCGGCGTTTCGACGTGGTATGCGCCGATGTGCTGAGTGATGCCGCCGGCTTCACCCGCCGCCACTTTCGTGGTGCGGATGTAGTCGAGCAGCGAGGTCTTGCCGTGATCGACGTGGCCCATGACGGTGACCACGGGCGGGCGCGGCATCTCGGTCTCCGGCGCTTCCTCGCCCTGGAGATCCTCTTCGACCTGATCGCCCTTCAGTACTTTCGCAATGTGACCCATTTCTTCGACGACCAGCGTGGCCGTGTCGCGATCGATGGGTTGATTGATCGTCGCCATCACGCCCATGTTGAGCATGGTCTTGATGACTTCGGTCGCCTTGACCGCCATCTTCTGCGCAATTTCCTGCGGCGTGATGGTTTCGCCGATGGTGACTTCGCGCTTGATCGGCGCAGTCGGCATTTCGAACGCGTGGCGCGACTCGACGCTCACCCCGCCAGTGGTGCGCTCTTTGACGCGTTTCTTTTTCTTGTGGCGCGAGCCCACGCCACCGGCCACGTGCAGCTCCTGGCGGCCGTAACGGGTGTCCTTGGCAGGATCGACCACGGGGACCGGCGCCTTCTCGGGTTTGTGACGCTCAGGACGTGCGGGCGAAACCACCGCTTCCGCAGCGGCGCGCCGCTGCGCTTCGGTTTCCTGGCGGGCGCGCTGCTCTTCCTGCTGACGCCGCGCGTCTTCCGCCTGTTTCTTCTTCGTGGCTTCGTCTTCGATGCGGCGGCGATTCTCCGCCTCCATGCGCTCGCTTTCCTTGCGCGCGACTTCGCTGCGCTCACGCTCGGCGGCTTCCTGCGCTTCGAGTTCCTTGCGCTTCTCGTCGGCCGCGCCCTGCGTCTGCTTGTTCTGCTCTTCGAGAACATCGCGCTTGATATAGGTTTTCTTGTGGCGAACTTCGACGTTCACCGTGCGCGCGCGCCCCTGCGCGCTCGCCTGTTTGAGCTCGCTCTGCGACTTGCGCGCCAGCGTGATCTTGCGTGGCGCTGCCGCCCCGGCGGTCTTGCTGGGCTCGGCGGCGCCATGTGCGCGGCGCAGATGCGTGAGCAGCTCGAGCTTCGCCTCGTCGCTGATCAGCGCCTGGGGGCCTTCGACCTGGATTCCCGCGGACTCGAGCTGCACCAGCAGCCGGTCGACGGGGACCTTCAGGACTTCAGCAAATTGTGCAACGGTGACATCGGACATATGTTTCCTCAGGCGCGACCGGCTTCGAACCAGATCTCGCGGGCCTTCATGATGAGCTTGCCGGCCTCTTCGGACGTCAGCCCTTCGATGTCTAACAAGTCGTCGACCGCCTGGTCGGCGAGATCTTCACGCGTACGCACGCCGCGGCGGGCCAGCGCCAGCGCCAGGTCCGGCTTCATGCCTTCGAGCAGCAGCAGATCATCGGCCGGCATGCCGGATTCCAGCGTTTCTTCGCTGGCGATGGCCTGCGTGAGCAGCACGTCGCGCGCGCGGTTGCGCAGTTCCTTGACCATGTCGTCATCGAACTCTTCGATCTTGGCGAGCTCGGACTGCGGCAGATAAGCCACTTCCTCGACGGTGGAGAAACCTTCCTGCACCAGGATGGTGGCCACATCTTCGTCGACGTCGAGCTGCTTCATGAACGCCTGCACCAGAGCCTTGGCTTCGGTTTCGCTCTTTGCCTCGGCGTCGGTTTCCGTCATGACATTGAGATCCCAGCCTGTGAGCTGGCTCGCGAGACGGATGTTCTGTCCGCCGCGACCGATGGCCTGCGAGAGTTTGTCCTCCGCCACCGCGATATCCATGCTGTGTGAATCCTCATCCACGACGATCGACATGACTTCCGCGGGCGACATGGAGTTGATGACGAACTGCGCGGGATTGTCGTCGTGCGGAATGATGTCCACCCGCTCGCCGGCGATTTCGTTCGACACCGCCTGCACGCGCGACCCGCGCATACCGACGCAGGCGCCGACCGGGTCGACTCGCGGCTCGAGGCTCTTCACGGCAATCTTCGCGCGTACACCCGGATCGCGAGCGGCGCCCAGGATCTGGATGAGGCCCTGGCCGACTTCCGGAACTTCGAGTTTGAACAGTTCGACGAGGAATTCCCGCGCCGTGCGCGTGAGGAACAATTGCGGGCCGCGCGGTTCCGAGCGCACCTCTTTGAGGAAGGCCTTGATGCGGTCCTGGCTCTTGACGATCTCGCGCGGAATCATATCGGTGCGCGGCACGAAACCTTCGGCATTGCCGCCCAGGTCCACGTAGATGCCGTTGCGGTCGACGCGCTTGACCACGCCCGACACCAGCGTACCGACGCGGTCTTTGTAGGCGTCCACCACTTGTGAGCGTTCGGCTTCGCGCACCTTCTGCACGATGACCTGTTTCGCCTGCTGCGCGGCGATGCGTCCGAACATGACCGACTCCATCGGTTCTTCGACGTAGCCGCCGATTTCCGCGGCCGGATTCATGTCGAGCGCGTCTTCCATGCGCAGCTCGCGCTGCGGCACTTCGATCTCCCGGGAATCGTCAGCGAACACCTTCCAGCGGCGGAACGTGTCGTAGTCGCCGGTCTTGCGGTTGATGGCGACGCGCACGTCCCATTCCTCGCCGTGCTTCTTGCGCGTGGCCGACGCCAACGCCGCCTCGAGCGCGTCGAAGATGATTTCCTTGTCGACGCTCTTCTCGTTGGAGACGGCGTCCACCACCAATAGAATTTCTTTGTTCACCGTCAGGCCTCCGGCCACTTTCAACGGCGTTCGAAGCGAACGCCGCACATAAAACTAACTAGAGCGGCGCCAACCGCGCTCTGCCGATCTCCGCGAGCTTTATGCTCACGGAGAAATTGTCCACTTCCATCTCGATGCTCTCGCCATCCGTACGGCGGAGCATGCCCGTGTATCGCTTGCGCCCGTCGCGCGCCACCCGCAGCTCGATCTTCACCCGCTCGCCGACGAACTGCGCGAAGTGCGCAGGAGTGCGCAACACGCGGTCCAGTCCCGGCGACGAAACCTCGAGCGAATAACTGCTGCCCGGGAACGGATCGTTGGCGTCGAGCAAATCCGACAGTGCGTGGCTCGCTTCCCCGCAATCATCGACATCGATCCCTTCCGGATGGTCGATGTAAATACGCAGCGTCCCACCGCCCTGGCCAGCTACGAACTCCACTTCGACGAGCTCGTAGCCGATTTCTTTCAGAACCGGCTCAAACAGGGCGATGAGACGGTCGTGTAGTGCCGTTTCCATCCACCCCTCCAACAAAAAAGGGCCCCAAAGGCCCCGACACACGCACCGCCACTAAATGGCGGCGCTCCAAAAAAACAAAAGCCCCAGAGGGGCCTTCAACTTCACTCGGGTCACTCGCGGGCTCATCAGCCCTACCCCATCGAGGGCGCGGATTGTACGGCAGAGAATCAGTTGTTGACAGCCCATGGTTAATGCAAGTACCTTGCGGGCACAAGGTAGCTGTCTGAACCCATGAACATCAGTGAAAAACTCCAGCCGATCCGCAAGGGCCTGCTCGAATTCGTGATCCTCAAGATCGTGGCGGGCGACAAGGTCTACGTTGCCGACATGCTCAAGCTGCTGGGGCCCACCGAATTCGCCACTCAGGAAGGGACGTTGTATCCCCTGTTGAGCAAGCTGCGCCGCGAAGAGCTGGTGGACTATGAGTGGCAGGAGTCGGAAGCGGGGCCGCCCCGCAAGTACTACAAGCTCACTCAGAAGGGCCGCACGCAGCTCTCGACGCTCAATGATTACTGGAAAGATTTGAACCGCACACTCGCGGAATTTGGGAATTAAGCCATGCAAAAAGTGGTCAGCATCAGCCTCAACGGCATCGCCTATCAGCTCGAAGAGCCAGGCTATGACCAGCTCCGCGTTTACCTCGAGCGTGCCGAAACGCGCCTCAAGGACAGCCCCGATCGCACCGAGGTCATGAACGACCTCGAACAGGCGATCGGCGAAAAGTGCGCACGGTGCTTGAGCCCGCACAAGACAGTCGTCAACGAGGCGGAAATCGCCAAGATCATCGAGGAGATGGGTCCCGTGGAAACCGCCGAAGAGAAAACCGCGAACGACAAGGCCGAAGGCACCGCTGCGCATATACCGCCGTTCGCGGGCAGCCAGCCGCGCAAGCGCCTGTTCAATATCCGTGAAGGCGCGATGTGGGCCGGCGTATGCAATGGCATCGCCGCCTATCTGAACGTGGACGTCACGTGGGTGCGTATCGCGTTCGTGCTGATCACGCTCTTCAGCTGGGGCGGGATGATCCTGGTGTACATCGCGCTGGCGTTCATCGTGCCTACCGCGAACACTGCCGAGGACCGCGCCGCGGCGTTCGGCATGCCTTTCAATACCGAAGAGCTCATAGGTCGCGCAAAAAAAAACTTTGAAAAGTTCGGATCCGACTACCGCTGGCGCAGAGAATGGCGCCGGCAGCAACGGCAGTGGCAGCGGCAGTGGCAACACATGAATGAGCAGATGCGTCATGCCACCACGCACGCCGCTCCTCACATGAGCAACGCCACCCGCGCCATCACCGGCGTGTTCCTGCCCATCGCCGCCATCATCGGCGCGGTGCTATTCGTCGGCTGGATTCTCGCCCTCGTGTCGTTGATCACGCAGCAGACCGTCTTCGGCTGGGCGTTGCCGCACGGCATGCCGCTGTGGGTGGGCATCCTCGTGCTCGCGCTGCTCTACTTCGCCATCTCCACGCCTATCAAGATGATTCGCCACGGCGGCCACCAGGCTGCCGGCTCCCACGCCGGCTGGGGCGCGCTGCACGGCCTCATGTGGATTGGATTCACCGTGCTCTTCTTCTGGCTGGCGTATACCTTCTTTCCGGGAGTTCGTGAGCTCATGGACCAGCTCATGTGGGCAGCCGACCTCACGGTGTCGAACATCTCGGAGACCATTGTTTGAAGGCACTCGAAGCGGTCACAGTAGAAACCGGACCCAATCCCACTTTCTCCATCATCTGGATGCACGGCCTCGGCGCCGACGGCCACGACTTCGAGCCGCTGGTACCGGAGCTGCTCGAACACGGCCTGCCCGCGCTGCGCTTCGTGTTTCCGCATGCGCCCGTGCGCCCCGTCACGATCAACAATGGTTACGAGATGCGCGCCTGGTACGACATCATCGGCATCGATCGCCGGTCCGCCGAGGACTTCGCGGGCATCAGCGCTTCGGCGCAGGCGATCGGTGCGCTCATCAAGCGCGAGAACGAGCGCGGCATCGCGACCGACCGCATCGTCATCGCCGGATTCTCCCAAGGCGGCGCGATGGCGCTGCACATCGCGACGCGGCACGCCGACAAACTTGCCGGGGTGATTGCGCTGTCCTGCTACCTGCCAATGGCGCGCGAGTTCGAGACGGCGCGCACAGCCGCAAACCAGACCACGCCCTTCTTCATGGCGCACGGGGTCGAGGATCCGGTGGTGCCCTACCCGCTCGGCGATGAGTCGCGCAAGGTATTGCAGGCAGCCGGATATCAGCTCGAGTGGCACAACTACATGATGCCGCATGCGTTGTGCGAGCCGGAGGTCGCGGACCTGCGGCGCTTCCTCGGAAAGGTGGCAGTCATCCCCTCATAAGAAACCATCAGGCGTTGCGAAATGGCCGATGACCCCGGGCACCGCAATCCTCCTGGAAGACATGGATCCAGCCGCCATCGGCGACCGTCACCGCGGAATAGGAGTCGCCTGCTACGGCCGATTGATCTCGTACAGGCAGATGTTCACCGTCGCTGCCACGTTCAGTGATTCGATGGCCCCCGTTCCCGGGATCGTGAATGGCTGGGCATGCAGCGCACTCATCTGCTCGCGCGGCAGGCCGCGCGCTTCGTTGCCGAACACGTAACAGTCGAACTCCCGAAACGCCTTCGATGCGATGGGCGCCCCAGTGAGGTCCAGCGACGCGATGCGTGCGAAACGTTTGCTCAGCGCGTCAGCTGGTACATCAAGCTCAACCGGAACATGGAAAATGGCGCCCATGCTCGCGCGCACCACCTTGCCGTTGTGGACGTCCACACTGTCGGGACTCGTGAGGCAACGAAAATTTCCGAACCACGCCAGCGTACGCAGGATGGTGCCGAGATTGCCAGGATCCTGGATCTCGTGAAGATAGATCGCGCGTTCGTTCGGCAGCGGTGCGGACGCCTGGAAAAGCGGTACGACGGCCGCGATGCCCTGCGGTGTACGGGTCTCGCTGATCTGCGCCATCTGCTTGGATTTGATGACGTGCATGGGCAGTTTGCTCGACCAGTGCGCGAAGTCCTGGGTCACGTAGATCTCGCTCGGGCGCAGTCGCGCATCGCGCGCCGCCGCCTTCTCGAGCTCCTGCACGAGGTGTTCGCCTTCGATGACGAAGTGCCCCAGCTCTTCGCGGAATTTTTTCTGGTGCAGCTTCTTGATGTCGTCGAATTTCATGCGAGATCCCGCGCGACCGCCTCGGCCACCTTGATGCCATCGACACCCGCGGAAAGGATTCCGCCGGCGTAACCTGCGCCTTCACCGCAAGGGTACAGGCCGCGGACGTTGAGACTCTGCAGCGATTCCGCGTCGCGCGTGATGCGCACGGGCGACGATGTGCGGCTCTCGACGCCGGTGAGCACGGCGTCATCGCGGTCGAAGCCATGAAGCTGCCTGCCGAACGCCGGCAGCGCTTCGCGAATCGCGTCGATGGCGTAAGCCGGGAGCGACAGCGCCAGATCGCCGAGCTTGACGCCCGGCTGGTACGACGGCTGGACTTCGCCCAGCTGCGTGGACGGGCTGCCGCGCAGGAAATCGCTGACGAGTTGACCAGGTGCGCAGTAGTCGCTGCCGCCAAGCTCGAACGCGGTCGACTCGAGCGCTTCCTGCAAGGCAATCCCGGCGAGCGGGCCTCCGGGAAAATCCGTTTCCGGCGTGATGCCGACAACGATGCCCGCATTCGCGTTGCGTTCGTTGCGCGAATATTGGCTCATGCCATTCGTGACGACGCGCCCCGGCTCGGAAGTCGCCGCCACGACCGTACCACCCGGACACATACAAAAGCTGTAGACCGAGCGGCCATTGGTCGCGTGATGCACCAGCTTGTAATCGGCGGCACCCAGCTCCGGGTGACCCGCGAAGCGGCCGAACCGCGCGCGATCGATCAGCGATTGCGGATGTTCGATGCGAAAGCCAATAGCAAAAGGCTTTGCCTCGAGATGGACCGAACGCCGCTCGAGCATGCGCAGCGTGTCGCGTGAGCTGTGGCCTAGCGCCAGCACGATGTGCCGGCTGCGCACAGTTTCGCCGCTCTCGAGCGTGACGCCTTCGATCTGGCCATTGTCGATCAACACGTCAGACACTTTGCTTTCGAAGCGCACTTCACCACCGAGCTCGACAATCTCCGCGCGCATCTTCTCGACGATGCCGGTGAGGCGGAAGGTGCCGATGTGCGGCTTGCTCACGTAGAGGATCTCGGGCGGCGCGCCCGCGCGCACGAACTCCTGCATGACCTTGCGGCCGTAGAATTTCGGGTCCTTGATCTGGCTGTACAGTTTGCCGTCGGAAAACAGCCCCGCCCCACCCTCGCCGAACTGCACGTTCGATTCCGGCGACAGCACCTTCTTCCGCCACAGCGCCCAGGTGTCCTGCGTACGCCGTCGCACGTCACGGCCGCGCTCGAGCACGATCGGCTTGAATCCCATCTGCGCGAGCAGCAGCGCCGCGAACAGCCCTCCAGGACCGAAGCCGACCACGAGCGGACGCTCCGCGAGCGTCGCTGGCGCCTTGGCAACCGGGTGATATGTCGTGTCGGGAGCAGGGCCGATCTGGCGGTCGCGAACGAAGCGCTTGAGGACGGCCGCCTCGTCGGCCACCTTCACATCGACGATGCAGATGAAGAGGATTCCGGTGTTCTTCTTGCGAGCGTCGTAGCTGCGTTTGAAGAGCGTCAACTCGAGGAGGTCCGCGTCGTTGATTTTCAGGCGCTTGACGACGGCTGCGCGCAGTCCCTCGGCCGAATAATCGAGCGGCAGCGCCAACTCTGTGATCCGCAGCACTCCAGATTCCTGGCCGGTGGTCCCGGCAGAGGTAGAATGCGCGCATTCTAACGATAAGATTCCCGCCAAAAACATACGTTATGCCCCGAACCAAGAGCAGCAGCGAATGGCTGCGGCGACACGTCAATGACCCGTTCGTCAAACAGGCGCAACGCGAGGGTTATCGATCGCGTTCCGCGTACAAGCTCATTGAGCTCAACGAGAAGGACAGGCTGATCCGCCCCGGCATGCGCATCCTGGATCTCGGCTCGGCGCCCGGCGGCTGGTCGCAGGTGACGGGCAAGCTGGTGGGCGCCAAGGGTCGCGTGCTCGCGACCGACATCCTGCCAATGGAGCCCATCAAGAACGTGGACTTCATCCAGGGCGACTTCACGGACGACGCCGTCGTCGAGCAGTTGCTCGCCTGGCTGGGCGCAGGGAAATTCGACCTCATCATCTCGGACATCGCGCCTAACATCACCGGCATCGATTCCGCCGATCAGGCCTCGTCGATGAACTTTCTGGAGCTTGCGCTCGACACCGTGCGCAAGACGCTGAAGCCCGGTGCCACTTTCGTGGCGAAGATGTTCCAGGGGTCAGGATCCGATCTGTATCTGAAGGAGTTGCGCACGTCGTTCGAGAAGGTGCTCACGCGAAAGCCCGCCGCATCGCGTGCGGAGTCGCGCGAGGTGTTCATCGTCGCGAAGGGTTTCGAGGGCTGAGCGCGGACATGGCTACAGACCTGGTGTCCGCTCAGGCACCGCCGGTCACGCGGTTCTCGCATTGCCTATTCCAGGATGATTGGTGGCTGGAGGCGGTAGCCCCGGGCGCGTGGCAGGCCATCGTGATCGGCAATGGAAATGATATCCATGCCCGGCTCCCGTTCGTTCACACCCGGGGCATGCTGCTCTCCACGATCCGCCAACCGTTTCTCACCCAATTCATGGGCCCGTGGTATCGGCCGACGGGTGGAAAGACAAGCACCTCGCTGGGACGCGAGAAGGAGCTCGCGAACGAGCTGTTCGCGCAACTTCCGGCCTGCGATTTCTTCTCCATGAACTTCTACCCGTCGATCACGAACTGGCTGCCTTACTACTGGATGAAGTTCGAGGTCATTCCGCGTGTGGTCTATGTTCTGGAGCAACTCGGCACGGAAGCCATGCTCTGGGACGGCCTGCAACCGAACATCCGGCGCGAGATCAAGAAGGCGCAGAAGAGAGTCGAGGTGATTCGCAGCGACGATGTGGATCTGCTCGTCGCACTGACCCGCAAGACCTTCGAGCGGCAGCACATGGACCTCCCCTATTCGCCACAGACCCTGCACCGCGTGGACGCGGCGTGCGCGGCTCGCAAGGCGCGGCACATCTATTTCGCGCGCGACGAACTTGGGCGCATTCATGCCGCCATGTACACCGTATTCGACGATCGATGCGCCTACTATCTACTCGGGGGCGCGGATCCCGCGCTGCGCACCAGCGGTGCCAGCAGTCTGCTCATATGGACTGCCATGCTCGATGCCGCGAAAACGTCAGCGAGCTTCAATTTCAGTGGATCGATCCACGAGGAAATCGAGCATTTCCTCCGGGCATTCGGCGGACAGCAGAAGACCTATATGAACGTGCGTCGCGCCAATGCAAAAGCGTCGATTGCGCTGAAGTTCCGTGATTCGCTCAGAATCGCGAGCCGGCGAAAATAGGCCACGGCGAGAGCTGCGGCCTGAATCAATCGTGTTCGGCAAAGATGGTCCACTCGGTTTTCTGTTCAAAAGACCGTTTCGTCGGGCTCGAGCGCGGCGATCAGTGTGTCATCTCCGGTCTGACGCGCGATCTGCAACGCTGTGGTACCACGGAAGCGCAGTTTGGAGTACTTGACGCCGGCTTTTCTCAGCATGCGGACGGCGGCCACATTGCCTTCCATGACTGGCATCAGCGCGAGCGGCACCTCTTCAAAGCCCACGGGCGCGTCTGCACGAGCCCCCAGGGTCAATAGTCTCCGTGCCGTCGCAAGATCGTTTTTTTGCAATGCGTAAGCTAGTGCAGTCATCTTGAGATCGTCCTGCTGGTCGATCCTCTCGCCGGTCGCGATCAGCGCCTTGGCAGCGGACAACGTGCGAGTGTGAGAGGCCAACAGATACAGCGGCATGGCGCCGGCAGGCAGATAAATCCTTGCCTGATGCAGTGACTCAATCCGTTCCGGACCGCTCTCGCCCGCCCACTTCACGTAGTGAGCGAGACCAAGAAGCTGGCGCGACTCGGAATCTTCGCAGTTCTGGTTGAGCGCGCGACGAGAGAGATCGATGGATGCCTGCGGATCGCCCCGAACCTGCAGCAGGAAGCGCGCATAACCCGCGCTGTAGCAGCTTCCCGTTCCGAAGTCGGCGATTTGCTGCTTGAACAACGGCTCCATGTCGTCGAACTTCTGGCGCTCCTCGAGGACGGCCAGCATTCGCCCGTAAGCATAGGTGCGCGCGCGGTCGGAACTGTCGTGGTTCATCGGCCGGGAAATGGTCTCGCGATACTTCGCCATCGCCGTGTCGGTCTTGCCCTGCATCTCCAGCAGCTCACCCCAGTTGGTCCATAACCAGAGATTGCGCGTGTCGGAACGCGCCGCGTCGATGAACAAAGCTTCCGCCTTGGCGTGGCGACGCTGATGCGCATACACGTAACCGAGCAGAATTTTGGCATTCACGTTGTCAGGCTCGATTTCACGCGCGGACATCAAGAGAGTTTCGGCCTGGTGGAGCCCGTCGGTGCCCCAGCTCGACTTCATGGCCACCCGGGCCAGCTCGACGTATCCCGACGCGAATTTCGGATCGTCGCGAATCACGCGTTCCAGCGTGAACTTGGCTTCCTGGAGGCCGTGCTTATTCCCCGCATCGATCAGCGCAACTGCGTGGCGGAGATTTTCTTCGGGGCCGCGCTGCGCGTACTCCTTTTCACGGAGCCACGTGTGCAAACTCGGCCACTCGATGACTTGGTCGATCTGCTGGCTTACTTGCAGTTGACCCTCGATGCTGGGATTGCGCATCGAGGCGGTGACGTTTCGCGTGACCCCTTCGACTCCGGGGTAACCGATGACGACTGTGGCGTGATTCTGACCTCGCCGCGCTCGCGCACCGGCCTGTGCATGAAACCTTCTGCCCTTCGCGTCAGGAGGCGTCGGCCCGGCTTCGATTTCGAAAACGACGTACGCCGGCTCTCCGGTGAAAAAGTAGTCGAAGTCCGCGACCCAGGCGCCCGTCAGGTTTCGCTTCACTTTGAGTCCGGAAATCGAGTTCTCGCCGGGTAGCGGCGGCTGGATCGCCGGACGCGCCGGCGCCGTCAGGCGTAGGTAGTAAGGCTTGGCCAGATAGCCCAGCGTCAGGGCAAGCAGGATCCCCATGAGAATGGCCGGGCGTCGGGACGACATTTTCACTTCCTCGTGGAGGCCAAAGCTGGACGGCTTAGTTAGAGGAAGTCTGGCCGAGGGGCGCGGGCCAAGTCGACGGTTGCGATCACAGTTTTCGGACGCCCGCCAGCCCAATGAAAAACCGTGCGACGACGAGAGACCTGCAGTCAGTCGCCCGTTCAAGTAACCGGCTGTGGACTGCCCGGTGGACACGAGGCGCTTGGAATTCTGAGCAGTGAATTCCTAACCGCTTGATCTCGCTTCAAAATTGGTAGCGGGGGTAGGATTTGAACCTACGACCTTCGGGTTATGAGCCCGACGAGCTGCCAGACTGCTCCACCCCGCAACCGTTCCCCCTATCGAGGGGCGCGCATTCTTATCGAATCGCCGCCCCTTTGCAAACCCGCTTAACCGATGACGCGTGCGCAGAGCTGAATCAGCGCGTTGGGTACGACTCCAAGCGCCAGCACTGCAAAGCCGTTCAGCGCGAGAACCATGCGGACGCCCAAACCAGATGCCGGGCCCGCGGGCAGGTCGCCCGGCGCGTCGAAATACATGAGTTTGACGATGCGCAGGTAATAGAACACACCGACCACCGAAGCGGCCGCGGCGATGATGATCAACCAGTAATGCCCGGTGAGCCACAGCGCCTGGAAGATGTTGAACTTTGCCCAGAAGCCGATGAACGGCGGAATGCCGGCGGTGGAAAACATCAGCGCCATCATGACGAGCGCGAGCAGTGGGTCGCGTTTGTGCAGGCCCTTGAAGTGATCGAGATCCTCGGCTTCGAAACCCGCACGGCTGGCGAGCACCATCACGCCGAAAGATCCGAGCGTCATGATGACGTACGCCACGGTGTAGTACAGCGCGGCCTCGTATCCGGCTTCCGAGCCGGCGACGAACCCGAGCAGGATGAAACCCACGTTGCCGATGGCTGAATACGCCAGCATGCGCTTGAGATTGCTTTGCGCGATGGCGACCACATTGCCGAACACCATCGACAGCACGGCGAGCGGTGCCAGCATGTCCTGCCACGTCGCGCCCACGCTGCCCATGCCATGCGCCAGCAGTCGGAACGCGAGCGCGAACGAGGCGATCTTCGGCACCGTCGACAGGAACAGCGTCACGCCGGTGGGCGCGCCGGTGTAAACGTCGGGCACCCACATGTGGAAAGGCGCCGCGCCGAACTTGAACGCGACCGCCACGACGAGGAATACCAGGCCGAGCACGATGCCGAGGCTGGGCTCGCCCGTCGCGATCGCCGCGAGATCGTCGAGCTTGAGTGTGCCGGTGAGTCCGTATATCAGCGACATGCCGTACAGCAACATTCCCGAGGCGATGGCGCCGAGCAGGAAGTATTTCATCGCCGATTCGGCGGAGGTGCCATTGTCGCGATCGAAGGCCACCATGGCGTACAGCGACAGCGACATGAGCTCAATGCCGATGTACACGGTGAGCAGGCTGTTTGCCGACACCATCACGAAGATGCCGAGCAGCGAGGTGAGCGCGAGCACGTAGTACTCGCCCTGCATCATGCCGCGGCGGTCGAGGTATTCGCGCGAATACAGCAGCGCCACCGCGATGGTGACGAAACCGAATAGTTTGAGCAGCCCGGCCAGCGGATCGGCCACGTAACTCTCGCTGAACAGCAACACGCGCCCGGGCACGTCGGCGTAGAAAGCGGTGATGAAGGCGCCGCCCGCCAGGATCAGCAGCGTGAGTGTGGGCGCGAGGCCGCGATGCTTATCACCGAAGAACACATCGGCCATCAACAACACGCAGATGGCCGCCGTGAGATACATCTCCGGCAGCGCGGGTTGCAGGCTCGCCCAGGTGATTACAGTTTCGTTCATAGGGACAACTTGCTGGCGGCGATCTGCTGGACGAGATGCTGGACGGTCGCCTGCATGACTTCGAGCAGTGGCGCGGGCCACAGGCCCACGAGCAGCACGGCGATGGCGAGCGCGCCAAGGACGATGAACTCGCGGAAGTTGACGTCCTTGAGCTCGGCGACGTGATGGTTGGCCACTTCCCCGAAGATCACGCGCTTCACCAGCCACAGTGTGTAGGCGGCGCCGAGAATCAGCGTGAGCGCGGCGAGGAAGGCGTACCAGAAGTTAGCTTTGAACGCGGCGAGGATCACGAGGAACTCGCCCACGAATCCCGAAGTTCCCGGCAGGCCGGCGTTCGCCAGCGCGAAGAACACCATGAAAGCGGCGAACTTCGGCATGGTGTTGATGACGCCGCCATAGGCGCTGATCTCGCGCGAGTGCACGCGGTCATACATGACGCCCACGCACAGGAACAACGCTCCGGAGATGAGGCCGTGCGAGATCATCTGCACCATGGCGCCATCGATGCCCATACCCGCGCCTTGCAACGTGCCGGTGCCGGCGACGATGTCGTACACGAGGAACGAACCGAGCGTCACGAAGCCCATGTGTGCGATCGATGAATAGGCGATGAGCTTCTTCATGTCGGTCTGCACGAGCGCGACGAAACCGATGTAGACCACGGCGATGAGCGACAGCGCGATGAGCACCCAGTCGAATTCGCGCGACGCGTCGGGTGTGACGGGCAACGAGAATCTCAAGAAACCGTAACCACCCATCTTCAGCATGATGGCGGCCAGCACCACCGAGCCGCCGGTGGGCGCTTCGACGTGTGCGTCGGGCAGCCAGGTGTGTACCGGCACCATCGGAATCTTGACCGCGAAGGCCGCCAGGAACGCGAAGAAGATCCACTTCTGCTCGGTAGCGGTCAACGGCAGGTTGTGGAAGGCGACGATGCTGAAGTCGCTGGTCTTCATCAGCATGTAGATGAGCGCGACCAGCATGAACACCGAGCCGAGGAACGTGTACAGGAAGAACTTGAGCGTGGCGTACACGCGCCGCGGACCGCCCCACACGCCGATGATGAGGAACATCGGGATGAGCATCGCTTCCCAGAAGAAATAGAACAGCAGGCCATCCATCGCTGCGAACACGCCGATCATCAGGCCTTCCATGATGAGGAAGGCGGCGTAGTACTGCGCGGGACGCTGATCGATGACGGTCCAGGCGGCAACCACCACCGGAATCGTGATGAAAGTGGTCAGCAAGATGAGTGGCAGCGAAATGCCGTCGACGCCGAGGTAGTAGGTGGAATGGAAAGCAGAAATCCAGGGCAGCTGTTCCTTGAACTGGAAATCGTGGGTCGAGACGTCGAAGCCGCAGTACAGCGGAATCGAAGCGACAAAAGTGGCCAGCGCGATCGCGAGCGCCACCCAGCGCCCTGCCCTGATGCCGCGGTCGCCGAACGCCAGCACCAGCAGGCCACCCGCGATGGGCAGCCAGGTCAGGAATGAAAGAAGCGGAAACTCCGGCATGTTGGCTCGTTGTCTTGGATCTGGTTGTTGCTAGGTCAGGCGCGCATCAGGAACCAGCCAAGCATCACGGCGAGTCCGATCATCATCCAGAACGCATAGGAATAGAGGAAGCCGCTCTGCACGCGGCGTATCACGCCGGCGATGAAGCCGATGGAATTCGCCGAGAAGTTCACGACGCCGGTTTCGATGATGCCCTCATCGCCACCCTTCCAGAAAATCCTGCCTAACAGGCGGCTGCCTCTGGCCAGCACTTGTTCGTTGAACCAGTCGAAGTAGTACTTGTTCTCGAGCACGACGCGCAGCGGCCGCAGCTTGGAGTCGATGACGCCCGGCCAGTGCGGCCATTTGATGTAGAGCGCCCAGGCGAAGAACACGCCAAGCGCGGCCAGCCAGAACGGCAACTGCTTCATGCCGTGCAGTGCAAAGGCGAACCAGCCGTGGAATGTATGGCCAATCTCACCGACCACATCATTGGTTTCCTTGACGAAGATGGAGCCGCCGAAACCCCCACCGAACACCAGCGGTCCGATGGTGATGGCGCCGATGAAAATCGACGGAATCGCCAGCAACACCAGCGGCACCCAGACCACCCAAGGACTCTCGTGCGGCGGCCCGGCGAGATGGCCGTGGGTTTCGTGGGCATGATCGTCATGCGCGCCGTGACCGCCGTCGGAGTGCGCCTGGTGCTTCACGGCCTGCTCGGCATGCGCGAGCGCAACCGCCTCTTCCCAGTGCGGCTTGCCGTGGAAGGTCATGAACAACATTCGGAAGGTGTAGAACGCCGTGACGAACACACCCGCCATCACGCAGAAGTGTGCGTAGCCAGCCCAGGCGCGCGCGTGTTCGCTGTGCGCCACGTGCCCCACGGCCTCGATGAGCAAATCCTTGGAATAGAAACCGGAGAAGAACGGCGTGCCAATGAGGGCCAGCGCGCCGATCCAGCAGGTGACGGCCGTGATCTTCATGTGTTTGAAGAGGCCGCCCATCTTGCGCATGTCCTGCTCGTGGTGCATGCCGATGATCACCGAGCCGGCGGCCAGGAACAGCAGCGCCTTGAAGAACGCGTGCGTCATGAGATGGAAGATGCCGACGCTGTAAGCGGAGGCGCCGAGCGCCACCGTCATGTAGCCGAGCTGCGAGAGCGTCGAATAGGCGACGACGCGCTTGATGTCGTTGTTGATGATGCCGAGGAAGCCCATGAACAACGCCGTGGTGGCGCCAATCATGAGGATGAACGACAACGCCGTTTCGGAGTACTCGAACAGCGGTGACATGCGCGCCACCATGAAGATACCCGCGGTCACCATGGTGGCGGCGTGGATCAACGCGGAAATCGGTGTGGGGCCCTCCATCGAATCCGGCAGCCACACGTGCAGCGGCACCTGTGCGGACTTGCCCATGGCGCCGACGAACAGCGCGATGCAGATGAAGGTCATCGCATTCACGCCGTCGGTGCCGGGCAACGAAAACTTCTGCTCCGCGATTTGCGGCGCGGCCTTGAAGGCATCGACGTAGTCGAGCGAGGCGCCGCCGAACTGCGCCGTGTAGTAGACGACGCCGGCGATTCCCAGAATGAAACCGAAATCGCCGACGCGATTGACGAGGAATGCCTTCATGTTGGCGAAAATGGCGGTCGGCCGCTTGTACCAGAAGCCGATGAGCAGATAGCTCACGACGCCCACCGCTTCCCAGCCGAAGAACAACTGCATGAAGTTGTTGGCCATGACCAGCATGAGCATGGAGAACGTGAACAGCGAGATGTAGCTGAAGAAACGCTGGTAGCCATCGTCGTCGGCCATGTAGCCGATGGTGTACACGTGCACGCACAGCGACACGAAGGTGACCACGCACATCATCAACGCCGTGAGCTGATCGACCAGGAAGCCGACCTGCATGCCGACGCCGTCGCTGATCAACCAGGTATAAACCGTTTCGTTGAAGACGGGGGCGCCGTGCTTGAAGATGTCGAGGGCCACGTGCGCGGACATGCCGAACGATGCGGTCACGCCGACAATGGTGATCCAGTGCGCGGCGGAGCGGCCGATGATGCGACCGAACAATCCCGCGACGATCGCAGCCAGCAGTGGCGCGAGCGGAATCCAGATCAGCAATGTTTTGGAAAGTCCCACGCTCAGCCCTTCAATGTGCTCATGTCTTCGACGTTGATGCTGCGCCGCTGGCGGAACAGCACCACCAGGATCGCAAGCCCAATGGCCGATTCCGCCGCCGCCACTGTCAGCACGAAGAACACGAAGATCTGCCCGTTGATGTCCCCGAGGTAACGCGAGAAGGCCACGAAATTAAAATTCACGGCGAGCAGCAGCAGCTCGACGCACATCAACAGCAGGATGAGATTCTTGCGATTGATGAACATGCCGGCGACGGAGATCGCGAACAACACACCGGAGACCATGAGCAGCCAGTTGAGCTGGATCATGGGCCGGTCTTCCTGTTCGAAGGCTCCGACTCTACCTTCACGATGCGCAGGCGATCCTGGGCGCGCGTGGCCACCTGCTTGCGGATGTCCTGCTGCTTGAGGCCGGGCCGTTTGCGCATGGTCAGCGAGATCGCCGCCACGATGGCGATGAGCAGCAACACTGCGGCGAGCTCGAACGGATAGACGTAGTCGGTGTAGAGCACGCGGCCGAGCTCGGCCGTATTGCTGTATTCGGCCGGCTGCGCCTGCGCACCGGTGGTGACGTCGATCCCGAGACTGCGCGTCCACACGACGCTCACGATCTGGAAGACCACCACGCCCGCGACGATGCCGCCGAGCAGCGCGTAACGCGTGACGCGCGCGCGCACTTCCTCGATGTTGATGTCGAGCATCATGACCACGAACAGGAACAGCACCATGACGGCGCCGACGTACACCAGGATGAGTACCACGGCGAGGAACTCCGCCTCGATGAGCAGCCAGATCGACGCGCTGGTGAAGAAACACAGCACCAGCAGCATGGCGGCGTGCACGGGATTGCGCACCATGATCATGGCCAGCGCCGACACCACGAGTATCGACGCGAACACCCAGAAAAGGATCTCGACCAGCATGCTCCCCTGCCCGTCCTTCTATCTATAGGCCGCGTCAGCGGCCTTGTCGGCGCTGATCAACGCGTCGTAACGCTCACCCACGGCGAGTAGCTTGTCTTTCGTCATGATGTTCTCGCCGCGATTTTCCATGTGGTACTCGTGGATGCGCGTCTCGACGATGGCATCCACCGGACACGCTTCCTCGCAGAAGCCGCAGTAGATGCACTTGAAGAGGTCGATGTCGTAGCGCGTGGTGCGGCGCGTGCCGTCGTTGGCCACGTCCGATTCGATGGTGATGGCGAGCGCCGGGCACACCGCCTCGCACAACTTGCAGGCGATGCAGCGTTCTTCGCCGTTCGGGTACCGGCGCAGCGCGTGCAGGCCGCGGAAACGCGGCGACTGCGGGGTCTTCTCTTCCGGGTAGTTCACGGTGAACTTGCGCGTGAAGAGCTTCTTGAGCGTCACCTTGAGGCCGCCAAGCAATTCCCACAGCGCGAATGTCTTGATGATGTTGCGCATAGTCAGCTCACTACTCTCCACGGCCCGACCTTGAAGTACACCATCACGCCTTCAACCGCGATCCAGACGATGGTGATCGGAATCAGGATCTTCCAACCGAGACGCATGATCTGGTCATAGCGGTAGCGCGGGAACGTGGCGCGGAACCAGAGAAAACAGAACAGGAAGAAGAACAGTTTTGCGAACAGCCAGTGGAATCCGTCACCGACGATTCGACCCGGGATCCAGCCCACATAGCGGGACACTGCTGATTGCAGCGGGGATGTCTGCGGACTCGAAGAGTCCATCGAGCGGGCTCAGCCAGCCACCGAAGAAGAAGACCGCGGTGAGTGTCGAGATCAGCAGCATGTTGGCGTATTCGGCCAGGAAGAACAGCGCGAACGCGATGCCGGAGTATTCGACATGGAAGCCCGCGACGATTTCCGACTCGCCTTCGGCTACGTCGAACGGCGCGCGGTTGGTCTCCGCCACACCCGAGATGAAATAGACCAGGAACAAGGGGAACAGCCAGATGAAGTTCCACCACAGCATGCCGCCCTGCTGCCCTCTGGTGATGTCACCAAGGTTCAAGCTACCCGCTGCCATGATGACGCCGACCAATGCGAAGCCCATGGCAATTTCATAGGCCACGATCTGCGCGGCGGAACGCATGGCGCCGAGAAAAGCGTACTTGGAGTTGGATGCCCAGCCCGCGAGGATCACACCGTAAACACCCACCGAAGTGAGCGCGAGCACATACAGCAGACCAGCGTTGACGTCGGCGATCACGAGATTCGGATCGAGCGGGATCACGGCCCAGATCGCGAAGGCGGGAATCAACGTGATCATCGGCGCGATGCGGAACAGAACCTTGTTGGATTCTGCGGGGATCACGACCTCTTTGATCAGCAGCTTGATGACGTCCGCGAATGGCTGAAAGATGCCGGGCAGAAAACCGAAGACGCTGCCGACTCGGTTCGGACCCTTGCGCAGCTGCATCCAGCCGATGACCTTGCGCTCCCACAGCGTAGTGAAGGCCACCGAGAGAATCAGCGAGATCGTGACCAGCAGAATCCAGTAGGTCGAGACCAAGTAGCCAGGCGGCTCGACGAACAGGAAGTCGATGGCGGAATCGAGCCAGCTCATGCGCCCTGGCCTCCGCCGTAGGCCATCGCCGCGCCCTTGCCCTCGCGCGAACGCTGCAGTGACGGCGCGCGCCGCAACACTGCATCGACGGCGTACATGGGTACGTCGATGACGCGCACATCCATGGCGCTGACCTTCGCTTCGTGCGAACCCTGGTATGAGCTCGCGACGATGTCACCGCAGATCGCGCGCACTTCTTCACGCACTTCTTCGGATGACTGGTAGTCGAAATCGGGAATTCCGGTGAGGTTGCCGAGCACGCGCAGCACCTTCCAGCCCGGGCGCGCTTCACCCAATGGCTTGGCGGCACCCGCAAAACTCTGCCAGAGGCCTTCGAGGTTCACGTAGGTGCCCGAGGTCTCGACGAACGTTGCGATCGGCAGCAAGACGTGCGCGACCGACTTGAGCGTCTCGTCGGCGAACGGCGTGGCCGCGACGACGAAAGCCGCGCCGCCGAGCGTCCTGGCAGCATCGACTCCCAGGCCGTCGGACCAGGGCTCGACACCACCGAACAGTAGATAGGCCTTCTGCGACCGGCTGAGCAGCTCGCGCGCATTCTTGCCGGGCGACGCAGCCTTCATGCCGCCCGCTTCGCGATGCGGCACCGCGCCGGCAAGGTATGCCCCCGCGGCGTTGCCGCCCTCGGCCAGCACGCCGAGCGTGGCGCCGGTGATGGCAGCAATTCCTGCGGCAACGGCGCGCAGATCGGCGTATGCCGGATGGCGCAGCGTGAGAGCGCCCAGCCAGATGGCGCGCTTCTGACCGGTCTTGAGCGCCGTCGCAACCGCGCGGTGCCCGACGTTGGCCTGAGCACCCGCAACCAGCGAAGCCAGGTGTTTGGGGGCGGCGGCACCATCGAGGCAGGCCGAATAGATGGCAGCCAGGTCCGCGAGTTGCCGGGCCGGCGGAGTCTCGAAGTACGCGGCCACGGGGAACAGGTAATCGAATCGCGTGGGATTGAGGAAGGCGATCTTGGCGCCACGCTTGGCGGCTTTGCGCACGCGATGCGCGAGCACCGGCGCCTCGCGGCGCAGATTGCACCCGACCACGAGCAGCGCGTCGAGCTGGTCGATGGCCGCGATGGCAAGCCCACCGAGCCCCGGAGCGGACGGATCATCGGCCTCATCGCGGAAGTCGCCCTGGCGCAGGCGATGATCGATATTGGACGATCCCAGCGCACGCGTGAGCTTGCCCAGTAGATAGAGTTCCTCGACGGTAGCGGAACTGCTGGCGACCGTTGCGAGCTCGGCACCGGCAGCCTTGAGGCCCTTGGCCGCCGTCTCCAGCGCCACTTCCCAGCTCACGCGCTTCCACTCGCCGGCCTCACGCACCATCGGCACTTCGAGGCGGTCGGACGAGTAGATGCCTTCGTAGCTGTACCGGTCGCGGTCCGCGATCCAGGTCTCGTTGATGCTTTCATTGGGACGCGGCACGACGCGCATGAGCCGGCCGCGCAACACGTGTCCGTAGATATTCGTGCCCACACCATCGTGCGGCGACACGAGCGCGTGCTGCGTCATTTCCCAGGCGCGCGCGCGGTAGCGGAACGGCTTGGAATTGAGTGCGCCCACCGGGCACAGATCGATGATGTTGCCCGACAGCTCGTGATCGACGGCGCGCTCGACGTAGGTGCCGATTTCCATCTGCTCGCCACGGCCCGTGGTGCCGAGCTCCTGGATGCCGGCGATGTCCTGGCCGAAGCGCACGCAGCGCGTGCAGTGGATGCAGCGCGTCATGTCGGTGGAAACCAGCGGACCTATGTCCTTGTCCTTCACCACGCGCTTGCGTTCAGTGAAACGCGAAAGGTCGCGCCCGAAACCCATGGCCAGGTCCTGCAGCTCGCACTCGCCACCCTGGTCGCAGATCGGACAATCGAGCGGATGATTGATGAGCAGGAATTCCATGGTCGCTTTCTGGGCGCCGATGGCCTTGGGCGACTTGGTGAAGATCTTCATGCCTTCGGTGATCGGCGTGGCGCAGGCCGGTAACGGCTTCGGGGCCTTCTCCACTTCCACGAGGCACATGCGGCAGTTGGCCGCGATGGGTAGTTTGTCGTGGTAGCAGAACCGCGGCACGTACGCGTCCTGCGCGTCCGTGACATGGATGATCATCTGGCCTTTCCTGCCCTGGGCGGCCTTGCCGTCGACTTCGACGTTGACGACGTCGGAGGGCGGCGCGGCTGGCGGGGGAGTCGCCGCTTCTTTTGGCGTCACCGGAGGCGGCGTGCTCATGCCGCCCTCTTCGCCGGATCGTTGACGATGCTGCGGCCGCCGTTGTCGACCATGTACTCGAACTCGTGACGGAAATGCTTGAGGAAGCTCTGCACCGGCCACGCGGCGGCATCGCCGAGCGCACAGATCGTGTGGCCTTCGATGCGGCCGGCCACGTCTAACAACAATTGCAGATCGGCCCGGCTTCCCTGCCCCGCCATGATGCGGCGGATCACGCGGTTCATCCACCCCGTGCCTTCCCGGCATGGCGTACATTGGCCGCAGGATTCACTCTGATAGAAGCGCGACAGCCGTTCGAGCACCTTCACCATGCAGGTGGTCTCGTCCATGACGATGACCGCCGCCGAACCAACTGACGACCCCGCGGCTTTCAGCGAGTCGAAGTCCATGTTCGCGGCCAGGATCTTTTCTGCGGGCAACACATAGACCGACGAGCCGCCAGGAATGCACGCCTTGAGCTTGCGACCGCCACGCACGCCGCCGGCGATCTCGAGCAGGTCGACGAAGGGAATTCCCATGGGCACTTCGTAGTTGCCCGGCTTGTTGACGTGTCCCGACACCGAGAAAATTGCCGTGCCACCGGCATTCGGAACGCCGAGCTTCGCGAACCACTCCGGCCCCTTGCGCAGGATGGTGGGTACCGCGGCATAACTCTGCGTGTTGTTGATCGTGGTCGGCGCGCCGTACAAGCCGTAAGCGGCCGGGAACGGCGGCTTGAAGCGCGGCTTGCCCTGCTTGCCTTCGAGCGAATCGAGCAGCGCGGTTTCCTCGCCGCAGATATAGGCGCCGGCCCCGACCGCCGTGAACAGATCGAAATCGACGCCGGAACCCAGGATGTTCTTGCCTAACAATCCCGCGGCATAGGCTTCTTTGACCGCCGCTTCGAAACGCGGCACCGGCTCGCCCAGGAACTCACCGCGAATGTAGTTGTAGCCAACGGTGGCATTCATGCAGTAGCCACCGATCGCCATGCCTTCGATGAGCGAATGCGGGTTGTAGCGCAGGATGTCGCGATCGTGGCAGGTGCCGGGCTCGGACTCGTCCGAATTGCACACCGCGTACTTCTGCATGGTGGCATCGCGCGGCATGAAGCTCCACTTCGTGCCGGTGGGAAAACCCGCGCCGCCGCGGCCGCGCAATCCGGATGCCTTCACCTGCTCGACGACGCTCAGGCGCGCGGGCTTCTCGGCGAGGATTTTCTTCCACGCCTCGTAGCCACCGATCTTGAGATAGGTGTCGAGCTTCCACGGCTGCTCGAGCTTCAGCGGCTCGAATACCGTGAGGTTCATCTTGTCAGCCCATTTTTCGACAGCGTTCATAAGGCTACTTCAGCTCGTCGAGAACCTTGTCGACCTTCTCGGGCGTCAGGTACTCGTGGAATTCGTGATCGACCATCATCATCGGCGCGCCGGTGCAGGCCGCGAGACACTCTTCTTCCTTCTTGAGGAAGATGCGCCCGTCGGCGGTGCTCTCGCCGAGCTTGATGCCGAGTTTCCTTTCGCAGTGCGCAACCAGGTCTTCGGCGCCATTCAGCATGCAGCTGATGTTGGTACAGATGCTGACGTGATGCCGGCCACAAGGATGCGTCTCGAACATCGAATAGAAGCTCGCGACTTCGTACACCTGGATGGGCGGAAGCCGCAGATATTCAGCCACGCCGTCCATGAGCTCGGGCGTGAGGAAGCCGTTGTTCTGTTCCTGCGTGAATCGCAGTGCCGAGAGCACCGCCGAGCGCTGCCGCCCCGTCGGGAAACGGCCGATCCATTCATCGATCTCGTGACGCGTATGTTCGTTGAGCCCGCGCGACTTTTCGCCGAGCACGGGCTCGAAGGTTCCGCCATCCGCCGTACTGACGACATGCGTCATCGATCCACCTCTCCAAACACGATGTCTTGCGTACCGATGACCGCAACCACGTCCGCGAGCATGTGGCCCTTGGTCATTTCCTCGAGCGCCGACAGATGCGCGAATCCGGGCGCGCGGCACTTCAGGCGGTAGGGCTTGTTGGCGCCATCGGAAATCAGGTAGATGCCGAATTCGCCCTTGGGCGCCTCGACCGCGGCGTAGGTTTCACCTTCGGGCACCGAATAACCTTCGGTGAACAACTTGAAGTGATGGATGAGCGATTCCATATCGCCTTTCATTTCTTCGCGCCGCGGCGGCCGCACCTTGCGTTCATCGACCATCACCGGGCCGGGATTGCGGCGCAGCCACTCCAGGCATTGCTTGACGAGGCGCGTGCTCTGCCGCAGCTCTTCGATGCGTACCAGGTAACGGTCGTAGCAATCGCCGTTGAGGCCCACGGGAATGTCGAATTCGAGCTGGTCGTAGATTTCGTAGGGCTGCTTCTTGCGCAAATCCCAGACGACGCCCGAGCCACGCAACATGGGGCCGGTGAACCCCAGCGCCATCGCTCGTTCCGGGCTGACCACGCCGATGTTGACCGTGCGCTGCTTCCAGATGCGATTGTCGGTGAGCAGGGTTTCGTATTCGTCGATGGCCTTGGGAAAACGCTCGACGAACGCGTCCAGAAAATCGAGCAGCGAACCCTGGCGCGCCTCGTTCATCGAATCGGCATTCTTCTTCGTGCGCCACTTCGATGCCTGGTACTTCGGCATGGAGTCCGGCAAGTCGCGAAACACCCCGCCCGGCCGGTAATAGGTGGCGTGCATGCGCGTACCGGAAACCGCTTCGTAGCAATCCATGAGGTCTTCGCGTTCCTTGAAGGCGAGCAGGAAGACCGTCATCGCGCCGATGTCGAGTGCATGCGCGCCGAGCCACATCAAATGGTTCAACACGCGAGTCACTTCGTCGAACATCACGCGGATGTATTGCGCGCGCACCGGGACGGTGATGCCTAACAATCGCTCGATGGCCATCACGTAGGCGTGCTCGTTGCACATCATCGAGACGTAGTCGAGCCGGTCCATGTAGCCGATCGACTGATTGAATGGCTTCGACTCGGCGAGCTTTTCGGTGCCCCGGTGCAGCAGACCGATGTGCGGATCGGCTTTCTGGATGACCTCGCCGTCCATCTCCAGCACCAGACGCAATACGCCGTGCGCCGCTGGATGCTGCGGACCGAAGTTCATCGTGAAATTGCGGATCTCGTTCATTACTTCTGGGCCTTCAGCGCCGGGTCGTAACGGTTGTCATCGCGGATGACCTTCGGCACCAGCGTGCGCGGCTCGATCGATACCGGCTCGTACACGACGCGCTGCTTGTCGGCGTCGTAACGCACCTCGACGTTGCCGATCAGCGGGAAATCCTTGCGGAACGGGTGCCCGATGAAGCCGTAGTCGGTGAGGATGCGGCGCAAATCAGGGTGGCCATTGAAGAGGATGCCGAACAGGTCGAACGCCTCGCGCTCGAACCAGTTGGCGCCCGGCCAGATGTCGACCACCGAATCGATGGTGGGATCTTCAGCGTCCACGCAGCGCGAACGCAGGCGCAGGCGCTGGTTGTGAGTGATCGACAGCAGGTGATAGGCCACTGCGAAACGCGCGCCATCGTGCGGCAGGCGCACACCGCTGCGGCTGACACCACGGCTGAAACCCGATGAGGTGGCCGAATAGGTTTTCCACTCGGTCGTGCCGTATTCAAGATAGTCGACGCCGGCGACATCGACGAGGATTTCGAATTTCAGCCCGGGTGTGTCGCGCAGCGCCAGGCAGACCTCTTTGAGATTCTCCGGCTGCACTTCATATCCAAGCTCATCGGGCAACGACGGGGCGCGCTGTAACAGACCCGGCACGCGGGCTTCGACGAGCGCTGCGAGCGCAACAATGCTTGGTGTGGAGTCGTTGATCATGCTCGCGCAATGGTGCTCGTGCGCTCGATCTTTTTCTGCAGCTGGATGATGCCGTAGAGCAAGGCCTCGGCGGTTGGCGGGCAGCCCGGCACGTACACATCCACCGGCACGATGCGATCGCAACCGCGGACCACCGCGTAGGAGTAGTGATAGTAGCCACCACCGTTGGCGCAGGAGCCCATGGAGATGACCCAGCGCGGCTCGGGCATCTGGTCATAGACCTTGCGCAGCGCTGGCGCCATTTTGTTCACCAGCGTTCCGGCGACGATCATGACATCCGACTGACGCGGACTCGGCCGGAACACCACGCCGAAACGATCGAGGTCATAGCGCGAAGCACCGGCGTGCATCATCTCGACGGCACAGCAGGCGAGACCGAATGTCATTGGCCACAAAGAGCCGGTGCGGGCCCAGTTCATCACGGTATCGACCGAAGTAGTCAGGAAGCCGCGTTCCGCGAATTCCTGGCCTGCGCTTTCAGGGCTCTGCTCTTCTAATCCCACTCGAGCGCTCCCTTCTTCCATTCGTAGATGAAGCCCACCACGAGGATGAACAGGAAGATGCCCATGGACACGAGACCGAAGGTGCCGATGCTGTCGAGCACCACGGCCCAGGGAAACAGGAAGGCGATTTCCAGGTCGAAGATGATGAACAGAATGGCGACGAGGTAGTAACGCACGTCGAATTTCATGCGGCTGTCTTCGAAGGCCTCGAAACCGCATTCATATGGGGAGAGTTTCTGCGCGTCATTCTTGGCGCGCGCCTGCCAGCGGCCGATTATCAGGCCGAGAGTCATCAGGACGAGCGCAACACCCGTCGCGACGGTGAGAAAAATCAGAACGGGCAGGTAGTTGGCAAGCATCCTGTGAACCCTAAATCGTCAGCCTAAATCACAACCAAGCACCGTCACGAAAAGGGGCAGCAACCTCTCAACGATGAGAGACAACCGCCCCCGGAAAATTCGGGCGCGATTGTAACAGGGATAAGGAAAACGATGGTGCCGACGGGGAGACTCGAACTCCCACGGATCACTCCGCTAGCCCCTCAAGCTAGTGTGTCTACCAATTCCACCACGTCGGCGTACTTGCAAATCTTCAGGTAAATCTTGCGCGCGCCGGGTTCACGGCTTCGGGGGAGCCTGCTCCACCGGTTCCGCAGGCACGGGAACCGCGTTCGCGTCGATGCCGGGCGCAGGAGCCGCGGGCGCAGGCGCTTCGGTGACCGGCACCTGGTCGAGCAGCGAGGCCGGCTGCGCGCGGGCGTCGCGCTGGAACAAATACGTGAGGCAAAGGCTGTTCAGCATGAAGATCGCGGCGAAAATCGCCGTCATGCGGGACAGGCCAGTGGTCGCGCCGCGCGCGCCGAACACCGTGCCCGACGCGCCCGCGCCGAAGCCGGCACCCGCATCCGCGCCCTTGCCTCTTTGCAACAAGACGAGGCCGACGATGGCGAAAGCCGAAAGAACCTGCAGGATTGTGAGAACCGTTCGCAACATCTTTGTGTACCTAGTTCAGGCGCGAGCCGCAGCGACGATAGCCAGGAAGTCGTCGGCTTTGAGCGAAGCGCCACCGATGAGTCCGCCGTCCACGTTCGGCATCGAAAAGAGTTCCGCGGCGTTCGCGGCCTTGACGCTGCCACCGTACTGGATGCGCACGAGGGCGGCGATCTTAGCATCGCGACCCGCGATGCGCGCACGGATGTGGGCGTGCACTTCTTCGGCCTGCTGGGGGCTCGCGGTCTTGCCGGTGCCGATGGCCCACACGGGCTCGTAGGCGATGACCGCGCGTGAAAACGCGGCGACACCCGACAAATCGAGCACCGCATCGAGCTGTCGGTCGATCACCTCGAAGGTGCGGCCGGCCTCGCGCTCGGCGAGCTGCTCACCGACACACAGGATCGGCGTCATGCCGGCGCTGAGTACTGCGGCGAATTTGCGCGCCACCAGCTGGTCGGTCTCGCCGAACAAGGCGCGGCGTTCCGAATGTCCCACGATCGAACCCGCGCAGCCCACATCCTTCAACATGGCAGAGGACACTTCGCCCGTGAACGCTCCCTGGGTTTCCGCGCAGACGTCCTGGGACCCCAGGCTGACGCGAGAACCGCTCAGCGCACGGCTCAATTCGGCGAGATAGACGAAAGGTGGACACACCCACACCTCCGCCGAGGAATTCGGCAGCTTGTGCACGATGGATTCCACCAACGCCGCGTTTTCCGCGCGCGAGCCGTGCATTTTCCAGTTGCCTGCGATGATCTGGCGGCGCATGTTTGAAGCCGTTTGCTGCCTTTTGGGCCGCTCAAAAAAGGGGCGGGATGATAGCGGCGCGTCCCTCAGGACGCAACGCGGCGGACTACGGCAGCGATTTCCTCGGCACAACGCACGGTATCGGTCTCGTCGCGTGCCTCGACCATTACGCGGATGACGGGCTCGGTGCCCGAGGCCCGCAGGACCACGCGGCCGTCATCGCCTAAGCGCAGGCTCACCCTTTGCACCGTGTCCTCTACTTCCGGAACGGTCTTCGGGTCGAATTTGCGCGCCACTTTGACGTTGATCATGGTCTGCGGGAAGCGGGTCATGCCGGCCGCCAGCTCTGCCAGTGCCTGCCCCGTTTCACGCATCACCGCGAGCACCTGCAGCCCGGCCATGAGCGCGTCCCCAGTCGTGGTCTTGTCGAGCAGGAGGATGTGCCCGGAGGACTCGCCACCGAGCGATCCGCCGGTGTCGCGCAGCATGGCCAGGACATATCGGTCGCCCACCTGCGCGCGCTTGAATTCAATGCCCTGCTCGCGCAGCGCCACTTCGAGCCCCAGGTTGCTCATCACCGTCCCGACCACCGGACCGCGGAGCGTTCCGGCGCGCTTGCGCGCAGTCGCAATGATGTAGATGAGCTGGTCGCCGTCGACGACGCGGCCAAGGCCATCGACCATCACCAGCCGATCGCCATCGCCGTCGAGCGCGATTCCCGCGGCGGCACGCACGCCAGGAACCGTGAGCTGCAAGAGACCCGGCGCGGTCGAGCCGCAGCCGTCATTGATGTTGCGGCCGTTCGGCGAGCAGCCGATCGGAATGATCTCCGCGCCAAGATCGGTGAGTGTGCGCGGCACCACTTTGTAGCCAGCACCGTTTGCACAATCGACGACGAGTTTCATCCCCTCGAGCGTCATGCCCTTGGGAAGCGACTCGCGACAGAAGTCCTGATAGTGGCGGCGCGACTTGTCGACGCGCGAGGCACGGCCCAGGTCCACCGACGAACGTGTGATCGGGCCGCTGTCGAGCTCGGCCTCGATGGCTTCTTCGATTTCATCCGAAAGCTTGCCGCCGTCGGCGTCAAAAAACTTGATGCCATTGTCGTCATACAAATTGTGAGACGCGCTGATCACGATGCCGAAATTGCAATCGAACTTGCGCGTTAGATAGGCGATGCCAGGTGTGGGCAGAGGCCCGATCAACATGACGTTGACACCCGCGGCGACGAAGCCGGCCTCGAGTGCGGCCTCGAACATGTATCCCGACAGCCGAGTGTCCTTGCCGATGAGCACGGTGCCGCCAAGGGGCGCCAGCACGCGGGCTGCGGCGCTCGCGAGGCGCAGTGCGAAATCCACCGTCATGGGATGTTCGCCGACCCGGCCACGCACCCCATCGGTGCCGAAATACTTACGTGCCATCGAAATTCACTCCCTGCGCGACTGCGGCGGCCACGCGGATCGCGTCGACCGTGGCTGCCACGTCGTGGGCGCGCACGATACGCGCTCCGTTGAGAACCGCAATGGCGGCCAATGCGACGCTGCCCGCAGTTCGATCATCGACTGCTCGACCAGTGAGCGTTGCGAGCATGGATTTGCGCGACAGTCCCACCGCCAGCGGTACGCCGAGCTCGCCCAGACGGCGAAGTTGTTTGAGCAGCTCGAGGTTATCTACGTCCCGTTTGCCGAAGCCAAAGCCCGGATCGATTGCAAGGCATTCCTTGTCGATGCCCGCGGCGCGACATTCGGCGATCCGCTCCGCGAGAAATTCCTCGACTTCGGCGACGACGTCCTCGTAATGCGGCGCCACCTGCATGGTGCGCGGCTCGCCTTTCATGTGCATGAGGCAGATGCCGGCGCGCGAGTGCGCGGCGGCGGCAAGCGCTCCCGGCTCGCGCAGCGCACGAACGTCGTTGACGATATCGGCGCCCGCGTCGCACGCGGCACGCATGACCTCGGGTTTGCTGGTGTCGACGGAAATGAATATCGGCGATTCGCGCCGCAATGCTTCGATCACCGGCACGACACGCGCGAGCTCCTCGTCGGCAGCGGCTGGTGCGGCGCCAGGACGTGTCGACTCACCACCGATGTCGACGATGGCCGCGCCCGCCTCGATCATGCGGCGCGCCTGGGCCAGTGCCGAGTCGCGCTCGCCGAAGCGGCCACCGTCCGAGAAGGAATCAGGCGTCACGTTGAGGACACCCATCACCACGGGATTGCCGAGATCGAGAATCCGATCCCGGCATTGCCAGTGAGCGACGGTGCTCATCGCGAACGTCCGTCGTTGAGAGCTAGTGAGACTTAGTGTTGCCCGGCAGGCGAGCCGATCTTGGAACCACCGTCGGCCTCGCCTTCCGGGCGTTTCGGCGGCGGAGTGCCGACCGAATCATCCCAATCGGCGGGCGGTTTCGGCGCGCGCCCTGCCATGATGTCCTTGATCTGGTTTTCGTCGATGGTCTCGTATTTGATGAGCGCCGCGGCCATCGCGTCGAGTTTGTCGCGATTGGTCTCGAGGATGTTCTGCGCCTTGCGGTATGCGGTATCGATGACACGCCGCACTTCGACGTCGATGACGTGCGCGGTTTCGTCGGAGACCTGCTTGTGCTGCGTGACCTGACGGCCGAGGAACACTTCTCCGCTCTCTTCCGAATACGTCAGCGGTCCAAGCTTGTCCGACAGGCCCCACTTGGTGACCATGTTGCGGGCAAGCATGGTGGCGCGCTCGATGTCGTTCGAAGCGCCGGTAGTCACGGCCTCGGGTCCGAAAGCGAGCTCCTCGGCGATGCGGCCGCCAAACAAACTGGCGATCGAAGATTCGAGGCGCTGCTTGCTGTAGCTGTAGCGGTCTTCCTCGGGCAGGAAGAAGGTGACGCCCAGCGCGCGGCCGCGCGGAATGATGGTCACCTTGTATACGGGATCATGTTCCGGAAGGTTCACGCCCACGATTGCGTGGCCCGCCTCGTGAAACGCGGTATTGAGCTTCTCTTTCTCGCTCATGACCATCGAGCGGCGTTCGGCACCCATCATGATCTTGTCTTTGGCGCGCTCGAGCTCGTCCATGGTGACGATGCGCTTGTTCGCCCGGGCGGCGAACAGCGCGGCCTCGTTGACCAGATTGGCGAGGTCGGCGCCGGAGAACCCCGGTGTGCCGCGCGCAATGTACGCGGGCTTCACGTCATCGCCCAGCGGCACCTTGCGCATGTGCACTCGCAGGATCTGCTCGCGGCCACGCACGTCGGGCAGCGGCACCACGACCTGGCGATCGAAGCGGCCCGGGCGCAGCAGCGCCGGGTCGAGCACGTCGGGCCGGTTGGTCGCGGCGATGACGATGATGCCTTCGTTGCCTTCGAAACCATCCATCTCGACCAGCAACTGGTTCAGTGTCTGCTCGCGCTCGTCATGACCACCGCCAAGTCCAGCGCCACGATGGCGGCCCACGGCGTCGATTTCGTCGATGAAGATGATGCAAGGCGCGTGTTTCTTCGCCTGCTCGAACATATCGCGTACGCGCGAGGCACCGACACCGACGAACATCTCGACGAAGTCGGAACCGGAAATGGTGAAGAACGGCACCTTGGCTTCGCCGGCGATGGCGCGCGCGAGGAGCGTCTTACCCGTTCCCGGTGAGCCCACCATGAGGACGCCCTTCGGAATCTTGCCGCCGAGCTTCTGGAACTTGCCGGGGTCTTTGAGGAAGTCGACGATTTCGCTCACTTCCTGCTTGGCCTCTTCCACGCCGGCGACATCCGCGAACGTGACATTGACCTGGTCTTCGCCGAGCAATCTTGCGCGGCTCTTGCCGAATGACATCGCACCGCGACCACCAGCCGAGCCCTGCATCTGGCGCAGCATGTAGACGAACACGAGGATGAGCAGCAACGCGGGCGCGAGCTGCAACAACAACTGCATGAGGAAGTTAGGCTGCTTTGGCGGCTCACCTTTGAAATCGACGTGCGCCTTGTCGAGCAGGCCGATGAGCGCCGTGTTCTCGGTTTCCGGGTTGTAAGCCTTGAAACGCGTCTTGTCCTTGCGGACGCCGAGCACTTCGTCGCCGCGCAGCGTGACCGATTCGACGCGGCTGTTGCGCACGTCCTCGAGCACGGCTGAATAAGAGACCTGCGTGGGTTCGGTTCCGGTGGGGACGTAGCGGCTGAAGACCACCACCATCACCATCACGATAACGACCCAGAGCAGGATATTTTTCGTCAAATCATTCAAAGGCTTACCCTCGCGAGGCGCCAGCTGCGGCATACAGGTTTGAGATCACGCTACACCAATCGAAAACCACTCGCCAGCAGGTAAAGCTCAGAACTGCGCGCCGGGGAGGCATCCGGTTTGGCGAAACGGACTATTTAGAAACTCGGGCACGCTGAATCGGTTGGTTTCTTCAAACCCGCGCCTGGGACGTTTTGATGGGACCTGGCCCCTGGGTTTCAAGAGCTGCCCGCCGAAATCGCGCGCCCACTCAGCGATATGCATCGAGAAGCGCGCGCTCGATCGGCATATTGTGGACCTGCGGAGCATCGGCAATCTTTACAATGCCGCCATGGAACTTTCAGAACGTCAACGCAAGTATTTACGAGGATTGGGTCACGCGTTGAACCCAGTGCTGCTCATTGGCACGGCGGGTGTTACTCCTGCGGTCATCGCCGAGGCAACACGCGCCCTCAACGATCACGAACTCATCAAGGTGAAGTTCCGCGGCGCGGAGCGTGAGGCCCGGGACACCGGCCTCACTGGACTCGCTTCATCCACCGACAGCGTACTTGTCCATCGGATCGGGCATACGGCCCTCTACTACAAACGCCGAATTGATCGACCTGGAATTGTGATACCCGACGCATAAAGGAGTGCCCGCTCTGGCCGATTCCCTATCACTGGGGTGAGTATCACCTCGCGGGAGTCATTGCCGATCTTCCAGTGGCAAGTTGCTGGAATAAGTCGTATATCAGTGAAAATATGGCGGCTCAACACACTCGATCGTTTGGGCGCGAAGCAGCGGCGATCTATCTAGCCGCCGCGCTCATCATTTTCGGCACCTGGGCGGCCTCCCGCTACCTCATCCTGCGCAAGTTCGAGAACATCGAGCAGAACGAGGTATCCCGCAGCATTGAGGTCATGCGCAAAGCGCTGGTCACCAAGAACACCGAGATAGAAACCTCTTCGCGCGACTACGCCCGCTGGGACGACATGTACTCGTACGTCTCGTCGCTCGATCAGAACTTCGAATACCAGAACTTCTCCGAGGCCGGCCTCGACGAAATGAACGTCGATCTGGTCTGGCTGCTCGATCCAAAAGAAAAACTGCTGTCGTCCTTCGAGAACGATACCGATGACGTCCGCTACCTGCACCCGGCAAGTCCGAAGGTAGTTGCCGAGATCAACCGTCTGACGCCGATCGTCCGCAGCGTGCTCGACCAGGAAGGCACGCTTCGCCTCGTGCAGGTCAATGGCGTACCGCACGTGATCGCCGCGCACACGGTGCTGCACAGCGATCGCAGTGGCCCGGCCGCAGGCACGCTGGTGTTCGCACGCCGAATCGCGGGCCCGGAAATCGCCAGCCTCGGCGCGGACACACAACTCAATGTTCATTTCGTCATGCTCGACGACCGTGCAGTCGCCGACCAGAAGTCCGAGCTGCTGGTCGCGCCGGACGGCCGCCGCATCCTGCGCCGCTCGGACAACATGATCGAAGGCCAACTGCGCCTCGATTCCATCGACAATCACCCGCTCGCAGTCCTCTACACCACGTTGCCGCGCAACGTGATGCAGAGCGGCCAGCAAGGCGTGCGATATCTCGTGGGCTGGGTTGCATTGCTCATCAGCATCGTCGTGGCGGCCTGGCACGCCTACAGCGGCCGTTTGCGACGCACGTCCGCTGCGGCTGCGACCAGCGAAACGCGATACCGCGCGATTTTCGATCGCGCCGCTTCCGGCATCGTGCTGTTCGATCCGACTTCGCGCCGCGTAATGGATGCGAACCCGCAGGCGCAGCGTCTGATCGGCGCTTCACTCGATGAGTTGCGCCGGCGCGATGTCGCCACCATTTTCGATACGCCGGTGTCACTCGCCGCCGGGATCCAGGATCAGCCCGCCGAGAATCGGCCGGCGCAATTGATCCGCGGCGACGATGAACGCCGCGACGTGGAATTCTCGATCGTCGATCTGGATCCGGGCACTGGCCGCGTGCATGCCATGTTGCTCCAGGACATTTCGCACCGGCGCGAGGCCGAGCGGCGCGCGCAGGAGCATCAGCTGTCGTTGCAGCACCTGGCCACGCACGACGCGCTCACCGGACTGCCGAACCGTACCTTTCTCAATGAAGAGCTGCCGCGCCTCATCGACGAAGCTGCGCGGCGCGGCGATTCGTTATCGATCCTGTACATCGACTGCGACAACTTCAAGAACATCAACGATTCGCGCGGTCATTCGATCGGCGACGACTACCTGCGCAGCGTGGCGCGTCGATTGCGCGACTCCATCGCCAGCCCGGATCTCGTGGTGCGCATGGGCGGCGACGAGTTCCTCGTGGTCACGCGCCACTACGGCCTCGAACCCGACAGCGCGGCGATCGCCGAGCGAGTCGCGGCGGCTTTGAAGAAACCGGTGCGGCTCGGTGAGGCCACCTACTCCGCTACCACCAGCATCGGGCTGTCCGTCTACCCGCGCGATGCCACGACCATGAGCGAACTGCTGCGGTCGGCCGACATCGCGCTGTACGAAGCCAAGGCCCGCGGACGCGACAACGTGCAGATGTTCGACTCGGCGATGAACAAGCGCGTGCACACGCGCCTGGCGCTCGAGCAGGACCTGCGCAGCGCGGTGAATCGCGATGCGATCGAGATACACCTGCAGCCGATCGTCGACATTCGCAGTGGCCGTCTCGTGAGCTTCGAGGCGCTGGCGCGCTGGAACGATCCACGACATGGATCCGTACCGCCGTTGCAGTTCATCGAAGTCGCCGAGGCTTCCGATCTCATCGTCGAGCTCGGCGAATGCGTGTTCCGCAACGTGGCCCGGGTGATCGCCGGCTGGCAACGCGCCGGGCTCAAACCGGTGCCCGTGGCAGTCAACGTTTCCGCCAAGCAGCTCAAGCGGTCCAATCTGCCCGAGCGCCTCGTGGCGATCGCGCACGAGTTCGACATCGCGCCGCACCAGATGGAGGTCGAACTGACCGAGAGCGTGGCGATGCAGGATTCCGAGCAGCACGTGACCAAACTCCATGCGCTGCGCGACCTCGGCATACGCGTGTCGGTGGACGACTTCGGCACCGGCTATTCGAGCCTCGCCTATCTGCGCAACCTGCCCATCGACTATCTCAAGATCGACCGGACCTTCGTGCGCGACATGAACGTGGACCGCAACGATGCCGCCATCGTGCGCGCCATCATCAGCATGGCGCAGAGCCTGCACCTGGGCACGGTGGCCGAGGGCATCGAGACGCGCGAGCACGCCTCACAGTTGCTGGCGCTGGGCTGCTCCACCGGTCAGGGATATTTCTTCGCCAAGCCCATGCCCGCGCACGAAACGAACGAGCTGCTGCGCACCATGCGCGGCTCGGCGCCGATCACCACGAATCCAACGCTGGAAATCGTCCGAGTCTCGTAGCGCCTGTCGATTCAGGGCTTGCCAGGCACCCAGAAATCTTTCCAGCCGAGGCCGGCGTCCTTGATGGCCTTGAGGCGGCGCTTGAGTTGCACCTCATCGAAGCTGGTAGCGCCGCCGGAGCTGAACGCCACCCGATATCCCTTGGCCTTGATGTTTTTGAGCAATTCGATGTCCGGGGCGCGATCGCGATCGACTAGCACGGCGATCGAGCCCGCCATTTGCGGCAGGTCCTGGATCCGCAACGGCAGCACCCCGTAGCGGCGGGCCTGGCGTGTGAATTCGTCGCTGGAGCCGCCCTCGGGCGCTGACAGGCCGAGATCGATGAGCGGAATGTTGTCGTTCGAAGCCTGCGTGATGAGCTGGTCGAGCTCACGATCGGCGAGCGGCACGAGCCCGGCGGGCGGCGCGGCATCGTGCGGCAGGATGCGCACCTTCATGTTGCGGTATTTCACCACGCTGCCTGGATCATGAGCCTGCAGCGCAAACGTGCCGGAGCCTAACAACCGCCCTCTCTTGTCATCGGCGCGGAATGCCGCTGGAGGTTCCGCGTATTCGCAGACCAGTTTGTCGTCGATGAACGTCTGGATGGTCTTGCCGATCACGCGGATGCGGTAGTTGAACCACGTGTTGTCGGCGACCGGCGCCTGCCAGTTGTTGCGCACCGCGTAGACGCTGCCGGTCATCTTGTGCTCGATGTAACCGTTCATCTTCTCGGCGGGCGGATTGGAATTGATCACCTGCAGCTCGTAGCCCTGTTCCGGCCAGCCCGGCCCCTGCCACTTGGTGTGCACGTAGATGCCGCTGTTGGCGCCGGGGGAGGTCATCACGTCCGCCGAGAGCTCGAAGTTTTTGAAGTGGTGCCCGGCGACATTGCCCACGTAGAAAAGGTGCGAACGCTCGCCGCGGGAAACGAAGGCGCCGTCTTCGACAACCCACGATTCAGGACGCTCCGCGGGTTTCCATCCGTCGAGGGTCTTGCCATCCTGCAGCGCGACCCAGCCCTGCGCAGAGACCGCAGACACAGCGCCAAGCGTCCACACCGCGATTGCCAACGCCGCGAATCGCCCCATGGCCCACCCCTCGTTTTCTTTGTTCTACGACCCGCTAGACGTAGCGGACTTCCATGACTTCGTAACTGTGCTTGCCGCCTGGGGCGACGACGTCGACCACATCGCCGACACTCTTGCCGACAATTGCGCGGGCTATGGGCGAGGTGATGGAGATGCGTCCGGTTTTGATGTCGGCTTCATCTTCACCCACGATCTGGTAGGAGATGCGCTTGCCGTCGTCCTGATCCTCGAGATTGACGGTGGCGCCAAAGATCACTTTGCCGGTGTTGGTGAGACTGGCGGTGTCGATGACTTCGGCGGTCGACAACTTGGCTTCGATCTCGCCGATCCGGCCTTCGATGAAGCCTTGCTGCTCGCGGGCCGCGTGATATTCGGCGTTTTCCGAGAGGTCTCCGTGACTGCGGGCCTCGGCAATCGCCTTGATGACGCGCGGCCGATCCTCGCCTTTGAGGCGCTTGAGTTCGATGCGGAGCGCTTCGGCCCCGCGCAGCGTCATCGGAGTGCGTTTCATGACCGCGCCTCGTTGTGCAAATCCTGCAACCGGTTGACTTCCACGGCGTCCAGGTGATCCAGAGCTTCGCAGGTTGCGAGCGCGCCTGCGAGTGTCGTGTAGTAAGTCACGCGCTTGTGCACTGCTTCGCGGCGGATGGAGTTGGACTCGAGGATGGCGGTTTTGCCTTCCGTGGTGTTCACGATCATGGCGAACTCGTCGTTCTTGATCATGTCGACGATGTGCGGCCGCCCTTCGCGCACCTTGTTGGCGCGTTTGCAGTCCAGGCCGGCTTCGGCGATGGCTTTCGCGGTGCCGTCGGTGGCCGCGATCTCGAAGCCGTATTCGATGAGTTTCCGGGCCAGCACCACTGCGCCTGGCTTGTCGCGTTCGCGAACGCTGATCAGTACCACCCCGGAACGCGGCAGGATGACGCCGGAGGCGGCCTGCGCCTTGGCATAGGCTTCACCGAAGGTACGCCCCGTGCCCATGACCTCGCCCGTGCTCTTCATCTCCGGCCCGAGGATAGGGTCGGCTTCGGGGAACTTGGTGAAGGGAAACACGGCTTCCTTTACCGAGAAATACGGCGGGATCACCTCGGTGACGTTTTCCATGGACTTCATCTTGCGGCCGGTCATGACACGGGCACCGATCTTGGCGAGCGGCACACCCGTCGCCTTCGATACGAAGGGCGCGGTGCGTGAGGCTCGCGGATTGACCTCCAGCACATAGATGATGCCGTTCTGGATCGCGAACTGGATGTTCATGAGGCCGATGACCGACAGCGCCTTGGCCAGTTTGCGCGTCTGCTCGCGCAGCTCGGCCTGAATCTCCGGTGACAGGCTGTTAGGCGGCAGCGAACACCCGGAATCGCCGGAGTGCACGCCAGCCTGCTCCACGTGTTCCATGATGCCACCGATGAGCACGTCCTCACCGTCACAACAGGCATCGACGTCGACTTCGATGGCCACATCGAGGAAGCGATCGAGCAACACCGGGCTGTCGTTGGACACTTTGACCGCGGTGGTCATGTAGGTGCGCAAGTCTTCTTCGTTGAACACCACTTCCATGGCGCGGCCGCCCAACACATAGGAAGGACGGACGACGAGCGGGAACCCGACAGTGCGTGCCAGTGCAACGGCCTGGTCCTCGGTGCGCGCCGTGGCATTGGCGGGCTGCTTTAACCCAAGATTCTTGACCAGCACCTGGAAACGCTCGCGGTCCTCTGCCATGTCGATGGAGTCCGGCGATGTGCCGATGATGGGCGCGCCCGCGGCTTCCAGCGCCCGCGACAGCTTGAGCGGTGTCTGCCCTCCGTACTGGACGATGACGCCTTCAGGCTGCTCTTTGGCGATGACCTCGAGCACGTCCTCGAGCGTGAGCGGCTCGAAATACAGCCGATCCGAAGTGTCGTAGTCGGTCGACACCGTCTCCGGATTGCAGTTGACCATGATGGTTTCGAAACCGTCCTCGCGCAGCTGCAGCGCCGCGTGCACGCAGCAGTAATCGAACTCGATGCCCTGGCCGATTCTGTTAGGGCCGCCGCCGAGAATCATGATCTTGCGATTCTTGGTCGGTGCAGCCTCGCACTCTTCCTCGTAAGTGGAATATAGATAGGCCGTGGAGGTGGCGAATTCCGCCGCGCAGGTATCCACGCGTTTGTAGACCGGTCGAATGTTGAGCGCATGGCGCTTGGCGCGAATCGTCTCCTCGGCAACACCGGTGAGCGTACCGAGCCGGCTGTCGGAAAAGCCCCGGCGTTTGAGCTCGCGCAGGCGTTCGGTCTCGAGCGATGCCACGCCGCCCGCCCGCACGTTCGCCTCTTCGACGATGAGCTCCTCGATCTGCGCGAGGAACCATGGATCGATGTACGAAAGCTCTTCGATTCGCTCGCGCGACCAGCCGGCGCGGAAAGCGTCCGCCACGTACAGCAAGCGGCTCGGCCCCGGTGCGCGTAGCTCGTAGGCGAGTTTGTCGCGATCTTCTTCGGTGACCGCTTCCTTGATCTGCTCGTTCAGGCCATCGAGGCCGGTCTCGAGCCCGCGCAGTGCTTTCTGCAGCGACTCCTGGAACGTGCGCCCGATGGCCATGACCTCACCCACGGATTTCATCTGGGTGGTGAGGCGAGAATTGGCGGCCGGGAACTTCTCGAATGTGAAGCGCGGAATCTTGGTGACGACGTAATCGATGGTCGGCTCGAAGGACGCCGGAGTCGCACCACCGGTGATATCGTTCTTGAGCTCATCGAGCGTGTAACCGACGGCGAGCTTGGCGGCGATCTTGGCGATCGGAAAGCCGGTGGCCTTGGACGCCAGCGCCGAGGAACGCGACACGCGCGGATTCATTTCGATGACCAGCAACCGCCCATCCACCGGATTGACCGCGAACTGCACGTTCGAGCCGCCGGTGTCGACGCCGATCTTGCGCAGCACCGCGATCGACGCGTTGCGCATGCGCTGGTATTCCTTGTCCGTGAGCGTCTGCGCCGGTGCAACCGTGATCGAGTCACCGGTATGGACACCCATGGGATCGAGGTTTTCGATCGAGCAGACGATGATGCAGTTGTCGTTCTTGTCGCGAACGACCTCCATCTCGAATTCTTTCCAGCCGATCACCGACTCTTCGATGAGCACTTCGGAGGTCGGCGACGCGTCAAGACCGCGCTCGACGATCTGTTCGAATTCCTCGCGGTTGTAGGCGATACCTCCGCCCGAACCCCCCATGGTGAACGACGGACGAATGACGCAAGGGAATCCCAAGCTCGGCTGGATATCGACGGCCTGCGCGAGCGTGTGCGCCACCGCGGCACGCGGACATTCGAGCCCGATCTCGCGCATCGCATTGCGAAACAGCTCGCGATCCTCGGCCATGTCGATGGCCTCACGTGACGCGGCGATGAGCTCGACGCCGTGACGTACCAGCACGCCTTCGCGCACCAGGTCGAGCGCAGTGTTGAGCGCGGTTTGTCCACCCATCGTCGGCAGCAGCGCGTCGGGCTGCTCCTTCTCGATGATGCGCGCCACGGTGCGCCAGTTGATGGGCTCGATGTAGATGGAGTCCGCCATCTCCGGGTCGGTCATGATGGTCGCCGGATTCGAGTTCACCAGGATGACGCGGTAGCCCTCTTCCTTCAGCGCCTTGCAGGCCTGGGCACCGGAATAGTCGAACTCGCACGCCTGGCCGATGATGATCGGGCCAGCGCCAATGATCAGGATGCTTTTTATATCGGTACGTTTTGGCATTTAGTTGGCGTCAGTCAGCCTTCGGCCGCTTGTTTCGGTGGCCGGTTGCCCGGGCCTGGACGGCCACGCAACTTCTGCTGGAGGCGGCGGAGCATCAGGTGGACGAAGCGATCGAACATGGAGCCCATTTCCTGGGGCCCGGGGCTCGCTTCCGGATGTCCCTGGAAGCTGAAGGCCGGTCGGTCGATGCGGGCTATGCCCTGCAGCGAACCGTCGAACAACGATCGATGCGTGGCCTTGAGCGTCGACGGCAGCTCGGTCTCATCGACCGCGAAGCCATGATTCTGGCTGGTGATGAACACCCGCCCCGTTTCGAGGTCCTGCACGGGGTGATTCGCGCCGTGATGGCCGAATTTCATCTTCATGGTGCGTGCACCGCTGGCGAGTCCAAGCAACTGGTGTCCGAGGCAGATGCCGAAGGTCGGCATGTCGGCGACGATGAGCGCGCGAATCGCCTCGATGGCGTAATCGCAGGGCTCAGGATCGCCGGGTCCATTGGAGAGAAACACGCCGTCCGGTTCGAACGCGAGCACCTCTTCCGCGGAGGTCTGCGCCGGCACCACCGTCATGCGGCAGCCGCGGTCGGACAACATGCGCAGGATGTTGCGCTTCACGCCGTAATCGAAGGCGACGACGTGCAGCCGCTGGTGCGCGCGCATCACCGGACGGTTTTCCGGCTGCCACAGCGAACCTTCGTTCCACTGGTACTCGCGCTTGGTGCTGACGACCTTGGCGAGGTCCATTCCTTTCAGGCCGGGGAATTTCTTCGCGGCGCGCACGGCGGCAGCGGCATCTATCTTCTCGCCGGTCATGATGCAGCCCGCCTGGGCACCCTTCTCGCGCAGGATGCGCGTGAGCTTGCGCGTGTCGATGCCGGAAATGGCGACGACCTTGTGGCGCGCGAGAAATTCACGCAGGTCTTCGCTCTTGCGCCAGTTGCTGGCGAGCGGCGGCACGTCTCTAACTACCAGCCCCGCGGCATAGGCCGTGGGAGACTCGAGGTCCTCGGGCGTGGTGCCGGTGTTGCCGATGTGTGGATAGGTCAGCGTCACGATCTGCCGTGAGTACGACGGATCGGAAAGGATTTCCTGATAACCGGTCAGTGCGGTATTGAAAACGACTTCGCCAGTGGTGTTGCCTTTGGCGCCGATAGACTGGCCGTTGAAGATGGTTCCATCTTCCAGAGCCAGAACCGCGGTTATCGTCACGCGGGAACTCCCCTCGAGCCTGCCCGGGCCCGATAAAACTCGAATTTAAGTGGATGCTCTCCGCGCGGAGCGTACATGCACAAAGCGGGAGGAGTTCTCGCGAACATCCTCCCGCCCTGCGTTGGACTAACCCGTTTCGGATTAGGCGGCAATTTTACGAAGCCATCCGAAGGGTGTCCACGAAACTTCTTGCCCATTTCGTGGCGAAAACGTTTGGAAAGTTCTAATGAAAAGAAGCGAAAAGCAGGCTAACCGATTGTTTTCAATCCAAGTACGTTGGCCATGGTGTAACGACCGGGCTTTTGGGCCGCCAGCCAATTCGCCGCGCGCAACGCGCCAAGAGCGAAGATTGACCGGTCGGTCGCCTCGTGTCCCACCGTCAAGCGCTCTCCCGACCCCGCGAATAACACGGTATGGGTGCCTACGATATCGCCGCCCCTGACGCTGGCGATCCCTATCTCTCCCACGCGCCGCGCGCCCTGCCCGGCACGCCCCGAAAGAGTGTCTTCGTTGGGATCGAGTCCCCGAGCTCTGGCTGCGCTGTCGGCCAGCGCCAGCGCCGTTCCCGACGGCGCGTCGAGCTTGTCCTTGTGGTGCGCTTCGAAAATTTCGATGTCGAACTCCGCCGGCAGGGCGCTCGCCGCGATGCGCACCAGCTCCTGGGCCACCGCCACGCCGATCGAAGTGTTAGGCGCGACCAGTACCGCGATGTCGCGTGATGCGCCGGCAACCCGCGCTTCGAATTCTGCGCCATGTCCGGTGGTGCCGATGACGATGGGGATGCGTTTGCCGCGGCAGACGTTGAGCGCACGCAAACTGAGATCCGGCCGGGAAAAGTCGATGGCCACCTCGACGCCGGCGAGATCGGTAGGCAGATCGTCGAGCACGCGAACGCCGAGCGCTTTGCCGCCGGCGATTTCGCCGATGTCGAGTCCGGTGGACTTGCTACCCGGAGACGCCACTGCCGCGGCGAGCTGAATCGATTTGCCGGCGACGCTCGCACGCACCATTTCGCGAACAATGGCGGTACCCATGCGTCCGGTGGCGCCGATCAAAACTGCTCTCGTCACATTTGCTCCCGTCAGTAATTGCTGCCCCCAGCCCGCGCACTACAGTGTGCCGCAGGGCGCGCAGTCGTGCGAGACTGCGGCCCCATGATACGCATCGGCATATTGGGCGCGGCACGCATCGCGCCGCGTGGCATCGTGACTCCCGCCAACGCGCTGCTCGGCGCCGAAGTTGTCGCCGTCGCCGCCCGTAACCTCGAGCGTGCGCAGGACTTCGCCGCGCAGCACGCCATTCCACTCGCTTTCGGTAGTTATCCAGAGCTCATCGCCCGCGATGACATCGACCTGGTGTACGTCGCGCTGCCGCCCTCCGCACATCTGGAGTGGTGCGCAGCGGCGCTGGCCAGCGGCAAACATGTGCTGGTCGAGAAACCGTTCGCCAACAACGCCCAGGACGCGGCGCAGATGGTCGCCGCGGCGCGCGCCGCCGGCCGCCATCTGTTCGAAGGCTTCCATTACCGCTTTCACCCGCTGTTCGAGCTGGCGCTATCGGCTGTGCGCAAGGGCGACATCGGGCGAATCCGCCACATCGACGCGATTTTCAACGCCGATCTGCCCGACACACCGGGCGAGCTGCGTTACATCGAGGCGCTCGGCGGTGGAGCGTTGATGGACCTGGGCTGCTATTGCATGCACTGGATTCGCACCGTTGCCGGCGACGAGCCAACGGTCGTGAGCGCCACCGCGCGCTGCTCCACGCCCGGCGTCGACCTCGACATCGCCGCCGAGCTCGCATTCACCAGCGGTCCGACCGCCACTCTCAAGTGCTCGATGCAACCGCAGGACGGCACGCTGTTCCGCCGTTTGCGAGTCCGCGGCGATGGCGGCGTGCTGGAGTTCGACAATCCGGTGTCACCGCACGCAGGCGCCACCTTGTCCATCGAATCCGCGGCCGCATCCATGCCGCAAATGGTCTCCGGCGGCGACACGACGTTCCATTACCAGCTGCGCCATGTCATCGAAGTCATCGAAGGGCGCGCAGCGCCGCTGACCGGCGGCGACGATGCCATCGGCAACATGCGCGCCATCGACGCTATCTACCGTGCCGCGGGGCTCAAGCCGCGCGGCCTCGCTTCCTGATCCGGTAACGCGATGAGTGCCGCGCGATACATTCTCGCGCTCGATCAGGGCACGACGAGCTCGCGTTCGCTGTTGTTCGATGCGCGCGGCCGCATCGTTGCGCTGGCGCAGCGCGAGTTCACGCAGCACTTTCCGCGCCCCGGCTGGGTCGAACATGACGCCGCGGAAATCTGGGACACGCAGCTGGCCACCATCGCGGAAGTGCTGCGTACCGCGCAGGCCACGCCGCGCGACGTCGCCGCGGTGGGCATCACCAATCAGCGCGAAACCACGGTGTTGTGGGATCGCGCTACCGGAGTGCCCGTCGCACCCGCGATCGTCTGGCAGGACCGCCGTACCGCCCTCGCCTGCGAACAATTGCGCGAGGCGGGACACGAGCCGGAAATCGCCGCGCGTACGGGGCTGCTGCTCGATCCGTATTTTTCCGGCACCAAGCTCGCCTGGCTGCTCGATCAGTTTCCGGGAGTGCGTGGCCGCGCGGAGCGCGGCGAGCTGGCTTTCGGCACGGTCGACAGCTGGCTGATATTCAAGCTCACGGGTCACCGCCGCCACGTTACCGATGTGACCAACGCCAGTCGTACGTTGCTGCTCAACCTGCACACCGGTGCGTGGGATGACCGCCTGCTCGAGCTGCTGAACGTGCCGCGCGCCTGTCTGCCTACGGTCGTCGATTCCTGTCTCGATGCGTCCACGGCCATCGAGATCGAACTCGCGCCCGGCGGGGTCCGGTTACCTGTCACGGGCATCGCCGGCGACCAGCAGGCGGCGTTGTTCGGCCAGGCCTGCTTCGTGCCCGGCATGGCGAAAAACACCTACGGCACCGGCTGCTTTGCTCTCATGAACACCGGCACCGAGCCTCACGCGTCGCGCCATCGGCTGTTGACCACGATCGCGTGGCGCCGCGGAAGTTGTCAGTATGCGCTCGAAGGCGGAGTGTTCATGGGTGGCGCTACCGTGCAGTGGTTGCGCGATGGTCTCGGTATCATCAGGAATTCCGAGGAAATCGAAGCGTTGGCCGCGAGCGTGGCGGACACGGGGGACGTGTACCTGGTGCCCGCGTTCGCCGGACTCGGCGCTCCGCAATGGGACGCCGCCGCGCGCGGCACGATCGTCGGGCTCACGCGTGGATCGAATCGCGCGCATATCGCGCGCGCCGCGCTCGAGAGCATCGCGTTCCAGAGCGCGGATCTCATCGAGGCCATGCAGCAGGACGCAGGCCAGCCGCTGTCGGAGCTGCGCGTCGACGGTGGCGCGGCCCGCAATGACCTGTTGCTGCAATTCCAGGCCGACCTGCTGGGCGTGCCCGTGCTGCGGCCCGCGAACACCGAAACCACGGCATTCGGTGCGGCGGCACTTGCCGGGCTCGGCGTGGGATTCTGGGATTCCCAGGACGAGCTCGCGGCTTTGTGGACTCTCGACAAGAGATTCGAACCGCACATGCCGCGCGCCGAAGCGGCACAACGGCGTGCGCGCTGGCGGCAGGCCGTGGAGCGCTCGCGCGACTGGGCGCAACCTTCATGAACAAGGTGCTGCTGCGACGCGCGGCTTGGTTGGCCGCCCTCCCGGTAGCACTGCTGGCACTGGGCTTCTCCATCCACCGGTACCAAGGGGCACCACGATTCCTGAGCGTGCCGGCAGCGGAGTTCGTCGCTCTGTTCGACGAGCCGCCTCCAATGGACTCGACGCGGACCCGCTGGGAGCTCGACGAGCTGCTGGCCATCCAGGCACGACGCTCGGCGCGCGACATCGAGGCCGCGCGTGCCGACCGCAAGACGGAGGTGTGGCAGTTTGCAGCGGCGCTTGGCCTGCAAGCGGATGACATGCGCGGCTTGCGCGAGCTGCGGTCTCTCACCAATCTAGCGGAAGACGATGTGCGCCGATACGTCCGTACGGCAAAAAAGCGCTTCCTGCGCCTGCGGCCCCCGGAAGTGGAACCGCGGCTCGAGCCCTGTATCGACGATGTTCGCCGCAACCTTTCCTATCCCAGCGGTCACGCCGCCTACGGCTATGTCATGGGCTATCTATTGTCGGAGATGGTGCCGGAACGACGCGCGGAACTCCTGGCCCGTGCGCAGGAGTTTGCGCGGCAGCGCATGATCTGCGGGGTGCATTTTCCGAGCGACATCGAGGCCGGGCGCCGTGGCGCTGAATGGCTTGCGCGGCGTTTTCTGAAAAATGCGGACTACCGTGCCGCCGCCGCCGCGGCCACGCGCGAACTACGGGCCGCGTTGAATCTGCCGGCGATCCCGCCCGCTTTGGCTGGCTCCAGCTAGGTAGGCTCGCTGGAGAAAAAGCGCTTGACGCCTTCGAAGAAGCTCTCGCCGCGCGGTGCATGCTTGCCCGCATCCTTTTGCAGCGATTCTTCGAACTTGCGCAGCAGCTCGCGCTGCTCACCGTTGAGCTTCACCGGGGTCTCGACCACTACGCGGCAGAACAGGTCGCCGCGCGCGCCGCCGCGCACAGGTTTCACACCCTTGTCGCGCAGCCGGAAGACGCGGCCGGACTGAGTCTCCGAAGGAATCTTGAGCGCCACGTGGCCATCGAGCGTGGGCACCTCGACGCTGCCACCCAATACCGCGGTCGCGAAGCTGACAGGAACTTCACACGACAGGTGCTCGCCATCGCGCTCGAAGATGGCGTGCTCGCGCACGTGAACTTCGACATACAGGTCACCGGGCGGACCGCCATTGCGCCCCGATTCACCTTCGGCCGAAAGGCGGATGCGATCGCCGGTATCCACGCCGGCCGGAATCTTCACCGCCAGGCGCTTGGTGCGCCTGACACGCCCCTGGCCCAGGCAGGTATCGCACGGATTCTTGATGATGGTGCCGGTGCCGCGGCACTTGGGGCATGGCTGCTGCAGCTGAAAGAATCCCTGAGAGATGCGCACCTGGCCGACACCATTGCAGGTTTCGCAGGTAACCGGTTTGTGACCCTTGGCCGCGCCGCTGCCACCGCAGGTGTCGCACTCCATGAGCTTGGCGACGTCGATTTCGACGGAGTGACCGAACACTGCCTGGTTGAGGTCGATTTCGAGCTCGTACTTGAGGTCGGCACCGCGGAACACCTGCGAGCGCCCACCGCGCCGCCCGCCACCAAAAATGTCGCCAAACATCTCGCCGAACATCTCGCCGAAGGCATCCGCGCCCGCATGGCCGCGACCACCGCCCTGGCGCGTGGCGTCGATGCCGGCGTGCCCATGCTGGTCGTAGATGGCGCGCTTGTCCGCTTCGCAGAGAACCTCGTAAGCCTCCTTGGCCTCCTTGAATTTCTCTTCGGCGTCCTTGTCTCCCGGATTGCGGTCCGGATGAAATTTCATGGCAAGACGACGGTAGGCTTTCTTGATGTCAGCCTCGGTCGCGGTGCGCGGCAGATCGAGCACCTGGTAATAATCACGTTTCGACATGCGGCGCCGTCCCCTCCCGAGAGGACCCAAACAATCGCTGAATAGTTAGGACGCCTGCTTCTTGTCCTTCACTTCCTCGAACTCCGCATCGACGGCGTCGTCGTTGCCCTTGCCGGAAGAGGAAGCATCGCCACCGGTGCCCGCGGCACCAGCAGCGCCTTCAGGCCCGGCCCCGCCCTGCGCGGCAGCGGCCTGCTGCGCAATGGTGGACGCGGCAGCCATGAGCGCCTCGGCCTTCTTGTCGATGGCCGCCTTGTCGTCGCCCTTGAGCACACCGCGCAGATCCGACATCGCGGATTCCACTTTTGCGCGCTCTGAGCCATCGACCTTGTCGCCGAGATCCTTGAGCGATTTCTCGACGGCGTGCACCAGTTGATCGGCGCGGTTACGTGAATCCACCAACTCGCGGAATTTCTTGTCTTCCTCGGCGTGCGCCTCGGCGTCGCTCACCATGCGCTTGATTTCTTCCTCGGTAAGGCCCGAAGACGCCTTGATGGCGATCTTCTGTTCCTTGCCGGTGGTCTTGTCCTTCGCGCCGACGTGCATGATCCCGTTGGCGTCGATGTCGAACGAGACCTCGATCTGCGGCATGCCGCGCGGCTGCGGCGGAATGTCGGCGAGGTCGAACTTGCCCAGCGACTTGTTGTCGGCGGCACGATCGCGCTCGCCCTGCAACACGTGGATGGTGACCGCGCCCTGGTTGTCGTCCGCGGTCGAGAACGTCTGCGAGGTCTTGGTCGGGATCGTGGTGTTCTTCTCGATGAGCTTGGTCATCACGCCGCCCAGGGTTTCGATGCCCAGCGACAGCGGCGTGACGTCGAGAAGCAGCACGTCCTTGACCTCGCCTGAAAGTACGCCGCCCTGGATGGCCGCACCGACGGCAACGGCTTCGTCAGGGTTCACGTCCTTGCGCGGCTCCTTGCCGAAGAAGTCTTTGACGTACTTCTGCACGAGCGGCATGCGCGTCTGGCCACCGACGAGGATGACCTCGGCGATGTCCTGCGTACCGATTCCGGCATCCTTGAGCGCGATGCGGCAGGGTTCGATGGTTTTCTTGACCAGCTCTTCGACCAGGCTTTCCAGTTTCGCGCGAGTCAGCTTGATGTTGAGATGCTTCGGACCCGACGCATCCGCGGTGATGTACGGCAGGTTCACGTCGGTCTGCTGGCTGGAAGACAGCTCGATCTTGGTCTTCTCGGCGGCTTCTTTGAGGCGCTGCACGGCGAGCGGATCCTTGCGCACGTCGACGCCGGACTCCTTGAGGAACTCATCCGCGAGGAAATTGATGATGCGATTGTCGAAGTCTTCGCCACCGAGGAAGGTGTCGCCGTTGGTAGATAGGACTTCGAACTGGCGCTCGCCGTCGATTTCAGCGATTTCGATGACCGACACGTCGAAGGTGCCGCCACCCAGGTCGTACACGACGATCTTGCGGTCCTTGCCGGCCTTGTCGAGACCATAGGCCAGCGCCGCCGCGGTGGGCTCGTTGATGATGCGCTTGACGTCGAGTCCGGCGATGCGCCCGGCATCCTTGGTTGCCTGGCGCTGCTGGTCGTTGAAGTACGCCGGTACCGTGATGACGGCCTCGGTGACTTCCTCGCCGAGATAGTCCTCGGCGGTTTTCTTCATCTTCATGAGCACGCGCGCCGAGACTTCCGGCGGGGCCATTTTCTTTCCCTGGGCTTCGACCCAGGCATCGCCGTTGTCGGCTTTCACGATCTTGTAGGACACCATGTTGATGTCCTTCTGCACGACGGCGTCGTCGAATTTGCGGCCGATGAGGCGCTTCACCGCAAACAATGTGCTCTGCGGATTCGTCACCGCCTGGCGCTTCGCCGACTGGCCCACGAGGACTTCGCTGTCCTTCGTGAACGCGACGATGGACGGCGTGGTGCGATCACCCTCGCTGTTCTCGATGACGCGCGGCTTGCCGCTTTCCATGATGGCGACGCAGGAATTCGTGGTTCCCAGATCGATGCCGATTACCTTGCCCATAAAAAACTCCACTCACTCTTTTTAGGTATTGACCCTGAGCCCCTTTCTGGTGGCCCCGGTCAGTCTTTCAACTCTTTTTCAACTTTGGGGCGCTGAGACGACCACGCGGGCCGCCCGCAGCAACCTTCCATTCAACTGGTAACCGCGCTGGATCACGGCCAGCACGGAATTCGGCGGCGCATCGCTCGGCTGCGCCATCATCGCTTCGTGCAGTTCAGGATTGAACGGCTCGCCTTGCGCGGGATTGATCTCTTCGATCTGCGCCTTCTCGAACGCCTTGGTCAGCAGACGTTGCGTGGCATGCTGCCCTTCGATCAGGCTGGACACGTCCGCCTTGGCGGAATTCACGGTCGCCAGCTCGAGCGAGTCCTTGACCCCGATGAGGTCCTGCGCGAATTTTTCGACCGCGAACTGACGGGTGCTCTCGAGATCCTTCGCGGCGCGCTTGCGGACGTTTTCCACGTCGGCGAGCGCTCGCAGGTATTGCTCCCAGTGGTTCTTGGCACGCTCCTCGGATGCCGCGAGCTCCTGCTGCAGCCGCTCCATCTCCACCAGCGCCACCGCCGTTTCTGGCAGCACGGTGGTCTTCTCGTCGGGCCCTGCGTCGTGTGTCGTATCGCGATCGGTCATCAAACGCCTCGATGAATCAGAGAGTTGCAGCCAGATTATGGGGTCAAAACCCCAGTGACAAAGCCTGCGCGGCTTTGTGGTGCCGAAGTTTACGGATTCAAGGGGGGAGGTTAACGCCGGGCAAGCGCAGCGCCGAGAATCTTTGCCGTCACGTCGACGATGGGGATCACCCGCTCGTAGGCCATGCGGGTGGGGCCGATGACGCCGATGACGCCCACCACTTCATTGTCGGCGCTGTATGGGGCGGTGATCACGCTGCAGTCATCGAGGATTTTGAAGCCCGATTCCTGGCCGATGAATATCTGGACGCCGTCGGCACGCAGGCTGTGGTCGAGCAAATTGAGAATGTCGCGTTTTTCGTTGAAGGCTTCGAACAGCCGCCGCAGTTTGTCCACCGAGGAGAGCTCGCCCGCCCCCATGAGATTCGTCTCACCGGCAATCACATATTCCATGCGGTTGTTCTCGTCGGCCTTGAACACGTGTTCGGCGACGTTGATGGCATCCTTCATGGCCACGTTCATGTGCTCGCGCGCCTCGTGCATCTCGCCCAGGATTTCCTGGCGCACTTGTGCCAGCGTCTTCCCACGGCAGCGCTCGGTGAGAAAATTGGCTGCCCGGCGCAGCTCGTCGGCCGAGTGATAACGCTCGAGCTGGATGATGCGGTTCTGTACCTCGCGATCGTTGAATACCATGACGACCAGCGCGCGGTTGTCGGAAAGGCCGACGAACTCGATCTGCGAAATCGACGCCTGCTGCGTGCGTGGCAGGGTCACCACGCCCGCAAGGCGCGTCACGTTGGAGAGAAGCTGCGATGCGGCGGCGACCAGCGCCTTCGGATCGTCGCGTGACGCGTTCAGTTGGCGGCGCAGCTCTGCAAAGGCCGGCTCGTCTTCGATGGGCGTCCGCGCCTTCAGCAATGAATCGACGAAAAAACGGTACCCCTTGTCGGTGGGTACCCGCCCCGCCGATGTGTGCGGGGAGCTAACAAAGCCGAGCTGCTCGAGGTCCGCGACGATGTTGCGGATGGTGGCCGACGACAACGCCAGACCAGACTCGCGGGACAAGGAGCGCGACCCGACCGGCTGGCCATCGCGGATATAGCTGCCGACGAGCACCCGCAACAGCAGCTGTTCGCGCTCGGAGAGTGCATCGTCGGGAATCTCATTCACTTAAGCGAACCTACCTTTGCCCGAATCCGCGCGTCAAGAATCGTCCCTTTGCGCCATTCGACAGTTTTCGATGTGATTCAGTGCATTGGCCCACTGTGTGTCCCATGCTACAAGGCAGCATGGCTCTACCGGCGCAAGCTTGCGCGCTCATAGGCCGATTCAGCGACCCGCGCGTCGCCGAATCCGCGTTGACTCTACTCCCCCATCTCAAGAAGCGCGGGGTTCGCGCCCTATTACCGGAAAATGACCCGCTGGAGGTCTCTGCTGATCTGGTGGAGCGCATTCCCGAGGACGAAATCGCCGATCACGCTGACCTGGTCATCGCCATCGGCGGCGACGGCACACTTCTCTATGCGGCGCGCCTGGTGGCCCATCGCGGCGTACCACTCGTGGGCATCAATCGTGGCCGGCTCGGATTTCTCACCGACGTGCTCCCGCAAGACATGTTCGCTTCGGTTGATGCCGCGCTCGACGGCCGTTGCGAGCGCGACGAACGCGCGCTGCTAGAAGCGCGCATCGTCGGCGCCAATGGCGTCACTGCCACTGCGCTGTCGCTCAACGACGTCGTGCTGCAAAAGTGGGAAACCGGCCGGATGCTCGATTTCGAAACCTGGATCGACGGTGCCTACGTGAACACCCATGGCGGCGACGGGCTGGTGGTCGCCACATCCACCGGCTCCACCGCGTATGCGTTGTCCTGCGGCGGACCCATCGTGGCGCCGCACCTCGATGTGCTGGTCGTCGCCCCGATCTGCCCTCATACGCTCTCCGATCGCCCGATCATCGTCTCGGGCCGCTCGGTGATCATCGTCAAGCTCATCGACCGGCCGGACACGCGCGCGCAGGTAACCTGCGATGGCGTTTCGTTGGGCGAACTCGCCCCCGGCGATCGCCTCGAGGTTCATCCGGCGGCGCAGAAGATCACACTACTGCACCCCAATAAATTCGAGTATTACCGCCTGCTGCGATCCAAGCTCCATTGGGGCCGCGGTGGCGTCAACAAATCCGAGTGAGCCATGCTGACCCATCTGCAGATTCGTGACTTCGCCATCATCGATCTCATCGATCTCGAAGTCCGCGCTGGCCTCACAGTGCTCACGGGAGAGACCGGCGCCGGCAAGTCCATCGTGGTCGACGCGCTCTCGCTGCTCGCCGGTGGCAAGGGCGGTGCCGAAGTGGTGCGCGCAGGCACCGAGCGCGCCGAGCTTTCCGCCACATTCGATATCAGCGAGAGCCCGGCGGCCCTGCGCGAAATCCTCGCTGAGCAATCCGTGGAGGCGGAAGACGAGCTCACCGTGCGCCGCGTCATCGCCAACGATGGCCGCTCGCGCGGCTACCTCAACGGCGTTTCCGTGCCGCTGCAGCTGTTGCGGGATGTCGGCGGACTCATCGTCGATATTCATGGCCAGCACGAATTCCAGTCGTTGACGCGCTCCACCGCGCAGCGCGAGCTGGTCGATGACTTCGGTGATCACCTCGAGCTCGCCGGCTCCGTACGCGAAGCGCACAAGGTATGGATTGCACTCGTCAATCGCACCGTCGAGCTGGAAGGCAAGGCGCGCGATCGCGATTCTCGCCTCGAGCTGCTCAGGTTCCAGGTGAGCGAGCTCAAGGCGCTCGATCTCAAAGAAGGCGAGGTCGCACAGCTCACTGAAGAGCGTACGCGCCACTCCAATCGTGGCCGGCTCGCCGAGGCCGCGCAGGCTGCCGTCGGCCTGCTGTATGACTCCGATGAAGGCAACGCGCACGCCACCGCGTCGCGCGCACTCGCCGGAATCAAGACGCTGTCGAGCGTCGATCCGCGGCTCGCCACGGTCATACCCATGGTGGACGAAGCCACGATCCAGATTCGCGAGGCGGCGCGCGAGTTATCTCGTTACCTCGAAACTCTCGACATCGATCCGGCACGTCAGGAAGAAGTCGAGCGCCGGCTCGCCGCCGTCGAGGAGTTGAGCCGCAAACATCGGGTCCAGCCCGCCGAGCTCGCCGGCCGCGCCACGGTGCTCGACAAGGAGCTTGCCGACCTCGACAGCGCCGACAACAATCTCAACGCTTTGCGGAAAGCCCAGGCCGATGCACTCGAGGCCTATCGCAAGCATGCCACGCAACTTTCAGCGGCGCGGCAGACGGCCGCGCGCGCGCTTTCCAAGGACATCACCGCGCGCATGCAGACGCTCGGAATGGCCGGCGGCCGGTTCCTCATCGACGTCAACCAGGCGAATGGCGAGCCTGCCGCGCATGGTTTCGATGCCGTGGAATTTCGCGTCACCGCCAACCCCGGGCAGCCGCTGCGGCCATTGGCCAAGGTCGCATCCGGCGGCGAGCTCGCGCGGCTCTCACTTGCAGTGCAGGTCGCCTGCTCCGCTCAAGACGCTCGCTGCATGGTGTTCGACGAAGTGGACTCGGGCGTCGGCGGCGCGGTGGCTGAAATCGTCGGCCGCGAGCTCAAGGCGCTCGGGTTTTCCGGCCAGGCAATCTGCGTCACGCACCTGCCGCAGGTTGCCAGCCAGGGACATCACCACCTGCGTGTGGCCAAGCTCACCGACGGCAAGACCACTCGAACCACCATTTCCGAGCTCACCATGGACGAGCGGGCCGAAGAGCTCGCGCGCATGTTAGGCGGCATGGAAGTCACCGGGAAAGCGCGCGAACACGCGCGCGAGATGCTGCACATGGCGAGAAGTCCTGACCAGAAGGCGCGAGGCGGAAAGCGCAAGGCCTGAGTGCCCGGTAAACCGCCGGGCCAACGCCGGGTGTAGCGCTCAGCTATTCTTGTTCGGCGGTTTCAGCGGGCCCTTCGCCGAAGGGCACCCCGGTTTGCGGCAATGGCCGTACAACGTCATCGCGTGATCGCGAAGCTCGTATCCGAGCCGAGTAGCGATCTCTTCCTGGCGCTCTTCGATCGACTCGTCGATGAACTCTTCGACGCGGCCGCAGTCCAGACACACGATATGGTCGTGATGCGTTCCCTGATTGAGCTCGAACACGGCCATGCCGTCTTCAAAATGGTGCCGCGACACAAGGCCCGCGGCCTGGAACTGCGTGAGCACGCGATATACGGTCGCGAGGCCGATGTCCTCGTTCGACTCGATCAATCGCTTGTAAATGCCCTCAGCGGACATGTGGCGGGTCGGGCTGCCCTCGAGAATTTCGAGAATCTTGAGCCTCGGTCCCGTCACTTTGAGCCCGGCTTTGCGCAGGTCTTTGCTTTCCAAGCCGCAATCTCCGAAAAAACGATGCGGTATGATGCGCCACCATGAAACGCCTTGCACTACCAACCATTTTGCTCGCCGCTGGCGCGCTCCTCGCTTCCGGCTGTGTTTACAAGATGAACATTCAGCAGGGCAACTATCTCGTCGCCGAATCCGTGGGCCAGCTCAAGGAAGGCATGACGCGCAGCCAGGTGCGTTTCCTGCTTGGCACACCGATGGTGCCCGACGCGTTCGATGAAGATCGCTGGGATTACTACTATTTCTTCAGCTCGAAGCGGTTCAAGGAACCGCTCAAGCGCCGCCTGACTGTCTACTTCGCCGAAGACAAAGTGCAACGCTTCGAAAACCTGGGTGTGCCCACCGAGGCGGATCTCGCCCAGCTGGAGCGCGACCTGCGCAAGGCCATGGCCGAAAACAAGGGTCCGAAACGCAGCCTGTGGCAACGCATGTTCGGTCGCAACAAACCCGCGAATACCGGGACGACTCCTACTTCCGAACCTGCAAAGCCGGAGGGCGAGAAGGCTCCCGATCCTGTCCCGCCTTCCCTGCCCTCGCCCGCGCCCGCCGGGACTCCTTCGGGTCCAACCTGAGCGGCCGGTAGATTTCGATCCGGTCGCCGTCGCGCGGCACCGCGGAGGCGTCGCACAACTCTCCGAAAATTCCCACGTGGGCGTCCCATGGCACGTCGATTCCCGCCGCCTGCTCACGCGCCAGCCCCAACGCATCGCCTACGGTGGCAGCATCGGGCAGCGACACCGGCCACAGCCACTGCCGCTCGGGTGTCGCGAATACCACAGTGCAGTGTTTCATAGCCTAGTTAGTCTTGGTTTCACGGGCGCGTTTGACGAAGGCGTCAACCAGCGAAGCCGCGGTGTCTTCGAACAGCGATTCGAACAACGTGCCCGCGAGACGGTTGGCGAATTCGAAGCGCATCTCGAGCTCGACGCGACAGCCGAGCTCGCCGAGCGGTGTCAGCGTCCACAGTCCCTCCAGCACCCGGAACGGTCCGCTCACGAATTGCATGAGCACCCGCTTGTCGGGTTCGAGCAGATTGCGAGTGGTGAATTCGGCGCGCAGAGGTCCCCGTTTGATGTTGAGGGTCGCCACCATCTCGTTGTCCTTGCGCGACTCGATGCGCGCGGCTGTACACCCGGGTACGAACAACGGATACCGCTCGATGTCGTTGATGAGCGCGAACATTCGCGCCGGCGACTCCGCGATCAACGCCGAACGTTTCACTTCACGCATGGCGTCAATTTAAATGAAACATGGGTCGCACGGGTACAATGCCGCCGGCCAGCAACATGAACAGACCCGTCAAGAACAAACCCGACAAGAAGGAACCGGCGCGGCTGATCGCGGAAAATCGCCGCGCGCGCTACGACTACTTCATCGAGGAGAGGCTCGAAGCCGGGCTCGTGCTCCAGGGCTGGGAAGTCAAATCCATGCGTGCCGGCAAGGCGCAGGTCGCCGAGGCGTACGTCTATCTGAAGGAAGGGGAAGCCTTCCTGTTCGGCGCGAACATCACGCCGCTCAAGACCGCATCGACGCACGTGATTCCCGATCCGATCCGCACGCGCAAACTGTTGCTCAACAAGTCGGAGCTCTCGCGGCTGGTGGGCAGTGTCGAGCGCAAGGGATACACGCTGGTGCCGCTCGATCTGCATTGGAAGGACGGGCGCGCGAAGCTCGAGATCGGGCTTGCCAAGGGCAAGAAGCAACACGACAAGCGCGCCACGGAAAAGGATCGCGACTGGCAGCGGGACAAGGCGCGGGTACTGCGCGGCCGCTGATCGATTTTCCGGTCCTTTCGCACGATTGCCGGATCCCTTGCAGACGGCAGAGCAGCCCACATGTATGCTCGCATCACCTTTACGGGGGCGACCGGTTTCGACGTGGGTAGTGAACCGTAAGAGGCGTACCGAGGCGCATGGCCCTCGTTAAAAACTTTGCACTTCATAGTTGCCAACGACGACAACTACGCACTAGCCGCCTAATCGCGGTTGCCCTCAGACCAGTTGGTGCCTATGCCGCTGAATCTGGGGTAGCGCTCATAGGATCGCGTTTCCGTGTGCTACTGGCGGAATCGTTAAGAGTCACAGTCGCTGGCTGAGCGTTTTCCCTGCTCTTCGGGTAGCGTGAGGCGAGAAAACAAAGAAGCAGCTACGTACGTAGAGTCTTACGTCTAACGCTTGCGGACGCGGGTTCAATTCCCGCCGCCTCCACCAATTCCCGTCACGGTTCCGGCCGTGACGGGCGCGCTCAGGCGCGGGACCACCCATCGATCTCGGCAATCTCCTGATCCCTACCCACCATGATTCCCGCCATCGTAGGTTGTTAGCGCACCGTACAGCTCCGGACGCCGGTCGCGGAATACGAACCAGTTGTTGCGCATCTCTTCAATCGCGGCGAGGTCGAACTTCGCGGTGAGCACCGCCTCGCCTTCTTCACCTGCCTCCATCACTTTCGCGCCGGTCGGATCGGCGATGAAGCTCGAGCCATAGAAACGGATGAAGAGCCCTTCGGGGTCCTGCAGCGCCCGTTCGGTGCCGACGCGGTTGGAGACGATCACGGGCGTCAGATTCGCGGCGGCATGACCTTGCTGCGTGCGCTGCCAGTGATCGCGCGAATTCACGGGAAGCGCCGGCGGCGGCTCACTACCGATGGCCGTGGGATAGAACTGCAGCTCGGCGCCCATCAATGCCATGGCACGGGCGGTCTCGGGAAACCACTGGTCCCAGCAGATGCCGACACCAATGCGCGCGTACTTCGTATCCCAGACCTTGAAGCCCGTGTCGCCGGGGCTGAAGTAGTTCTTCTCCTGGTAACCCGGGCCATTCGGAATATGCGACTTGCGATACACGCCGAGGTTGGTGCCGTCGGCGTCGAGGATCGCAACGGAATTGAAGAACGAGCTGTTGGCCTTCTCGAAGAAACTGATCGGCAGCACCACGCCGAGCTCACGCGCGATCGTCGCGAAGTGATTGACGGCGCGGTTGTCGGTCACGGTGGTGGCGATGCGCAGATGGCGCGAATCCTGCTCGATGCAGAAGTAAGGTGTCTCGAAGAGCTCCTGGATGAGGATGATCTGCGCGCCCTGCAGCGCTGCCTGGCGCACCAGCTTTTCCGCCGTGGCAATGTTCGCGTCGACATCCCAGCCGCAGGCGAACTGCGTCGCCGCGACGGTGACTTCACGTTTCAGACGATGGAGATGCGCGGGAGCGCTCATGCGAACACCTTGCCGGGATTGAGAATGCCCCTGGGATCGAGCGCCCGCTTGAGCAGACGCATGGTGGAAATCTCCGCCGCGCTGCGCGACAGCGGTAGATAGTCGCGCTTCTCGAGCCCGATGCCGTGCTCGGCGGATACTGAGCCGCCGATGGCGGCCAGCGGGCCATAGACGATACGCTCGATCTTCGCGCGCGTCGCCGCGTCATCGCCGGCGGCGATTACCAGGTGCAGGTTGCCATCCGCCATGTGGCCGAACACGAAGCAACGATTCGGGCCGGCGAATGCGAGCACCGCCTCGCAAACCTCTTCGGCGTACCCCTTCATGCTCTCCATCGGCAGGCTGACGTCGAACGTGAGCAGCGGCGCGATATTCTTCACCTGCCACACGTCTTCGCGGATGTTCCAGATGGCGCGGCGCTCGGTTTCCGAGCTCGCGATCGTCACGTCGGTCAGCAGGCCGTCCGCGAGCGCCTCGCCGAGCACGGCCTCGAGGCGCGCGCGATCGTGCTCGGGGTCACCCCCCAGCGTTTCGGCAATGGCATAAAACGGAGCGCCGCGTGCGAGCGGCGCGCTGTTTTGCGCCGGCGGTGCCGTGTTGTAGTCGTAATAGTTGCCCCACAGCGCTTCGAATGCCGCGAGCTGCCCGCCGAGGCCCGCGTCCAGCCGCCCTAACAACTTCGTCAACGAATCGAAATCCGGCAGCGATGCCAGCAGGGTTTCCTGGCTGCGCGTGCGTGAGACCAACCGCAGCTCGGCGCGCGTGACCACTCCCAACGTACCCTCACTGCCGATGAACAGCTGCTTGAGATCGTAACCGGCGTTGTTCTTGAGCATGCGATTGAGCGAGGTGAGCACGGTCCCGTCGGCGAGCACTGCTTCGATTCCCAGCACGAGATTGCGCATCATTCCGTATCGCAGGACGCGCAACCCGCCCGCGTTCGTGGAAATGTTGCCGCCCACCGTGGCGCTGTCGCGCGCACCCAGGTCGAGCGGGAACACCATGCCGTGCTCATCGGCCGCGCGCTGTACCTGGCCGAGTTTCGCCCCAGCCTGCGCACGCAGAGTGCGCCCGGGGACGTCGATGCGCTCGATGCCGTTCATGGACTCCAGCGACAGGACGATGTCGCCCGCGTCGGCGTCGGCGCCGTTCACGAGACCCGTGAGCCCACCATGGGTGACGACGGGTTGCGCGCGCGCGTGGCACAACTTGAGCACCGCGGACACCTGCTCGGTGCTGCGCGGCCGCACCAGCAGCTCCGCATCCACGCGCCCGTGCCACAACGCACCGGCTCGCTCACGCACAGAGGTGCCTTCGAGCATGCCCTGCTCGCCGACGATCGCGCGCAATTCGGTTTTGAGTTCGGCCGTACACATCCGGCCAGTAAGGTAACGCGATGGACAGGCAGCCGCCATGCCGGCGACTGCCAGTCTGCGTCATCAATGAAGCGTCGGCTTCTGCTTCTCTTCTTCGTCGTCGGCCGGAAAGAGCGCCTGGTCGAGCGCATGCACATAGGTGTCCACATTCACGGTGCCCGGGACGAGCACGCGACCGCCAAACAGGAGATTGGGCACGGTACGCACGCCGAAGCCTCGCAACCGCTCTTCGCTGCCGGCGAGCACGGTCTCGCCTTCGCGAGTGTCGCGAAACGACTTCAGGGTTTTCTCATCGAGCCCGGCGTCGGCACCAATCTGCGCCAGGACCGTTACGTCACCGATGTCTGCGCCTTGTTCGAAGTACGCACGGAAAATTGCCGCCGCCACATTGGCCTGCTGGCCATCGTTGGAGGCGAGCTGCACGAGTCGGTGAGCTTCCGAAGTGCTGGGCAGCGGGCCCAGCTTCTCGAAATGGAATTCCAGGCCCAACTCACGACCGGCCTCGGCCAGACTCTTCTCCGCGAACGGGACGCTGATGCCCTGCGGCAGCCGGCCCGCCAGATAATCGTGGAAGCTGCGCGGCGCGGTATTGGCATTCGGTCCTGCCATGCGGAACGGGTGCCAGCGCAGGCGAGTTTCGACGGTGCCCGACAGACTGCCGAGCGCACGCGTGAGCTGAGCCATGCCAAGCCACGACCATGGGCAGGTGAAATCGGCGACTAGATCGATGTCGAGCGTCCGTCGCACGTCACTGAGCGGTCGAATGAGTGTGTTCATGCGGCATATGTTGGTCCGCCGCGAGCACCTTCAAGCCGATCCGCGGGTGGCTCCGAGGTTTGCGTGAACCTGCTCGGTAATGCGGATAGCGGTCTCGAGTGCGCGCAGCCCATCTTCTCCTGACACGATTGGGCGCGTGTTGTTCCGGATGCAATCGAGGAAAGACTCGATTTCACTTTTCAGGGCGTCCCCCTGCTCGAGATTCGCCTCTTCGATAGTTACCGGCAGCTGCCCGGGTTGCAGCACACCTTCGCGCTTCCGAATCAGAGTCAGAATTTTCTGCTGCAAGTCGAGCGATATGTACGCGGCATCTTCAAAGATTCGCAGCTTGCGTTCGGTCTTGAGACTCACGCGGCTTGCTGTGGTGTTGGCCACGCACCCATTGGCGAATCGCAGACGTGCGTTGGCGATGTCGATCTCGCCGGAGAAGACCGGACTGCCGATGGCGTCGATGCTGACGATTTCACTGCCGGCCAACGACTGCACCAGATCGATGTCGTGGATCATGAGATCGAGCACCACGTTCACATCCGTACCGCGTTCCTTGTACGGCGCGAGCCGGTGACACTCCATGAAGCGCGGCAAGCTCAGGTGAGGCTCTGCGGCAAGCACAGCGGCATTGAATCGCTCGAGGTGGCCGACCTGCAGGATCTTATCTGCCTTCACGGCCTGCGCGATCAGGGCCCGCGCCTGTTCAGGCGTCTCCGTTATCGGCTTTTCCACCAGCACGTGGGCGCCGGCGGCCAGGAAGGCATCGGCGATCTCAAAATGGGCCGGCGTCGGCGTTACCACGCTGACGGCATCCACTTTGCCGAGCAACTCGCGGTAATCAGCCACGGCCTGAGTGCCGGTTTCCGCCGCCACTGCCTTGCGCACCTCTTCGCGCCCATCGACCACAGCGACGAGTTCGCAGGCCGCAAGCTGCGCGTACTTCTGCGCATGAAAACGGCCGAGGTAGCCGACGCCGATCACTGCCGCCCTGATTTTGCTCATGCGCTATTATGCCCGCGCTCTCCCGCCGGCCGCGGGACTACGGGGGCTTGCGCCAATTGTTCAACTGGTTCGCTCGCGCGCGCGACTACTACTTCGCGTTGCCGCCGCTCAAATTCGAGGCGATGACGCTGGGACTCGCGCTGCTGTTCGGCCTCGTGGTGATGCCGGTGCTCATCTACATCCCCGGCTATTACATTCTGAAGCCCTATGCGAACGGCGGCCCGTTCGCGCTCTATTGGGATTTCTACAAGAGCCTCGTCGAGCTCCGGCCAAGCAGTTGGACCGTCCTGGCGGGGCCCTTTCTGTTCCTCAGCCTTTTCCGCGGGTTCCGGCTCATCCTCCGCAAGATATAAGTTAAACGCGCCGCCGGAAAACGTGAACCCGTTCACGAAATCTCCTGTACGGCCCTGAGTCGACCTCCGAAATTGTGACGCAATTCGGCGACACTGGCCGCGGAGGATGAACGGATGAGCGAGTACTATCTCGCGGACCTGAAGGCTGAGGAACGCGCCAAGCAGCGCACCCGTGAGCCCGATCCGGCGCGGGAACCAAAGAAGAGTCAGGACATGAAGGTCACCTTGTTAGGCGACTTCCTGTTCCCGTCCACCGAAGCACCGGGTTGCGACCCATACAACAGCACCCACGGCAAGGCGGCGCGCGAAGCATGGAAAATGCGGCGCGACCGCCGATGACCTGCGGCGCTCAGGATCCACGCCTTCCCACGCGCTGACTACTTCGAGGCAGCGGCCCGGCTCCGATCGCGCGCACCGCGAAATTCGCTGTCGGGGTTCCAGTTCGGAAAAGTCTTTTCCTGGGCGAGCTTCGCCCCCACCGCGTATAGCAGCGACAGGTCTTCGACGCCGGCACGCAGATCTGCGTCCGGAGAATATTCGTCGCCCACCTTGTGATACTTCTGCGCGGTGAAATCATCGTAGTACTGCTGCCGCCACGCGATGCCATGTTGGCGATCGTCGACCCCGGTCTTGATGTACAGCGACGGCACGCCACGCTTCGCGAAATTGAAATGATCGGAGCGGAAAAAGAGTCCCTTTTCCGGCGTTGGCTCCGCCTTGAGGACGCGGTCCTGCGTTCGCGCGGCGTCCGCGAGATAACGCTCGAGCTCAGAGGCACCAATGTTCACCACGGTCACATCCCGCGAGGGGCCGCCGAAGTAAATCGCGTCCATGTTGAACGCCGCCACCGTCTGGGCGAGCGGGAACAACGGATTGTCGACGTAGTAGGCTGACCCCAAAAGCCCCGATTCCTCGAGCGTCAGCGCAAGGAACACGATCGTGCGTTCCGCCCTCTGCCGGGAGTGAGCGAATGCTTTGGCGATGGTGAGCAGCCCCGAAACACCGGTGGCGTTGTCCACCGCACCATTGAAAATGCAATCTCCGGAACAACCGCCGAGAGTTCCCAGATGATCCCAGTGCGCCATGTAGAAGATGTATTCGCCCGGCCGCTTTGATCCCGGCAACACAGCCGCAAGGTTGTGCGAGCTGGCACGCCGGATGACATTCTTGAGCGTCGCACTCGCCTTGCTCTGCAAGGCTTCGGCCCGAAAGCCACGCGTGTTGGCGCGCTTGACCGCGTCCGCCAACGTCGTGCCATTCGCCGCGAATAATTGTTGAGCCGCCGCCTCGGTGATCCAGCCCTCGATTGCAACGCGCCCGGCATTCCCATCCGCTGTGGCATGGTCCTGCTGCGGAATCGACCAGCTGTTCACGACCGTCTGCCATCCATACGCGGCGGGTTCGGCCTGATGAACGATGATTGCCCCCGTGGCGCCGCGACGCGCGGCCTCCTCGAACTTGTAGGTCCAGCGACCGTAGTAGGTCATTGCCCGGCCGCGAAACAACGTCTCATCGTGCGTGATGAAGCCGGGGTCGTTGACGAGGATGACGGCAGTTTTGCCGCGCATGTCGACACCCGCATAGTCGTCCCATGCATATTCGGGGGCGGTCACGCCATAACCCACGAACACCATCGGGCTCGCAGTCATCGACTCGAAGGCCTTCTCACGTTTGGTCCAGACCACCATGTCTTCGCGGAATTTGAGTTCGGCGGTCTGGGTACCCGTGGCAAAGGAGAGTGCGGCGTCAGAACCCGCCGTGAGCTCCACCATGGGAACTTCCTGCAGGAAGCTCGTCCCGTTTCCGGGCTTCAGCCCTAACTTGCGGAACTCCGCCTCGAGGTAATCGAGCGTGACCTTCTCAGCCTCGGTACCTGGCTTGCGGCCCGCGAATTCATCGGAGGCGAGTCGGGCAATGTGCGCGCGGTAAACGGCTTCCTCGATGGGCCCCGCCTTGGGGGCCGCGATGGCGGCAGCGATGAATCCGGTGATCACAGCCGGAACCAAGTACCGCAGCGGGCGCTCGAATCTGTTCATGCGGTTGCCTCTCATGATTTTGGCCAGTAGGTCCACAGGGCAACCGCCAGCATCGCCAGCAGCGCTCCATGCGCCGCGTAACGCCAGGCACGCATGCGCAACTCCCCGTAGAAGCTCACTGCGGCAATCCCTGCGAGTAACACCGAGAGCAGGCAAGCCGCCAGCAGCGGACTCCGCTCCTCGGCCAGGCGTTCGCCGTATTCCGGCAATAGCAGAAAAACCACCCCGGTCAGCAGCAGCGCCACCGCGATCGAGACTGTCGAACCCATCACGATTCCGAGCAGAACGACCAGTGGGCGCATGGATGACCTTAAGTTTAGGGAGATGCCACTTGAGCAGGCCGACGCGCGGCCTTAGTGTTGAATTGTACGGACCGTCCCCAAGCTTGAGACACCCAGAAGCATGAATTCACTGCTCAACCGCTCGACACGCTGGCTCGCCCCCTCGATGCTGGCCGCCCTTCTGGTGCTCACGGGCTCGGCCCAGGCGCCGGCAAACACGCAGCTGCCCGCGGGCTCTGTGGTTCCGAGTGAGCGCCATCGCTCGGTGGCACGTCGCGTCGGTTCGATGCTCGAAGGCATGCACTACAGCGGCTCGAAGCTCGATGACCGGCTGTCCGGCGTCGTGTACACGCGTTACCTCGAGAGCATCGACAGCCAGCACACCAGCCTGCTCGCCGCCGACATCGCGGATTTCGATCAGTACAAGCTGCGCTTCGACGACATGATCCGCAGCGGTGACGTCGATCCTGCGTTCGCCATCTTCGCGCGCTTCCAGCAACGCAACCGCGAGCGCATCAAGTACGCCATCGCGCAGCTGGACAAGCAGCCGGACTGGACGCTCAACGAATCCTTCGAGTTCAACCGCGATAAAGCGCCCTGGGCTGCCACGCCGGGCGAGCTCGATGAGTTCTGGCGCAAGCGCGTCAAGAACGACGCGCTCTCGCTGCTGCTCACCGGCAAGTCCTGGGAAGAGTCATCCAAGCTGCTCAAGAAGCGCTACGAGACCACGCTCAAACGCATCGACCAGGTGAGCGCCGATGACGTGTTCGAATCCCTCATGAATTCCTACGCGCGGGCCTACGACCCGCACTCCAGCTATTTCTCGCCGCGCAGCTCCGAGGAATACCGCATCCAGATGAGCCTCAACTACGACGGCATTGGCGCCTCGCTACAGCTCGTCGACGACTACGTGACCATCATGAACGTCATCGAAGGCGGACCCGCCGCCGTGGCTGGCACTTTGTCAGTCAAGGACCGTATCACCGGTGTCGGCCAGGGCAAGGAAGGCCCCGTCACCGACGTGCTCGGCTGGCGCATCGATGATGTCGTACAGCTCATCCGTGGCCGCGCCGGCACGCTGGTGCGCCTGCAGGTGCTGCCGGCAGGCGCCGGTCCGGGCACGGCGGAAAAAACCCTCGAGTTCACGCGCAACAAGGTCACGCTCGAAGCCCAGGCCGCGCAGAAAGAGCTGCGCACCATCAAGCGTGGCGACAAGGAAATCCGTGTCGGCGTCATCAACGTACCGGCGTTCTACCAGGACGTCGAAGCGCAGAATTCCGGCGACAAGGAATTCCGCAGCACCACGCGCGACGTGCGCCGCCTCATCAATGAACTGAAAGCCGAGAAGATCGACGGCCTGGTGCTCGACCTGCGCGGCAACGGCGGCGGCTATCTACCCGAAGCCACCGCCTTGACCGGCCTGTTCGTCGACAAGGGTCCGGTCGTGCAGCTCAAGGTCACCACGGGCGAGCTCGAGGTGCAGGACGACCCGGAACCCGGTGTCGCCTATTCGGGCCCGCTCGCGGTGCTGGTGGATCGCTTCAGCGCCTCCGCTTCGGAAATCTTCGCCGGAGCCATCCAGGACTATCATCGCGGCGTCGTTCTCGGCCAGCGCACTTTCGGCAAGGGCACCGTGCAGAATCTGGTGCCGCTCGACCGCTGGTCGCCGCGTCCGGTCAACGGCCAGCTCACCGTCACCATCGGCAAGTTCTATCGCGTCACCGGTGAGAGCACGCAGCATCGCGGTGTCGAGCCCGACGTCACGCTGCCCTCGCAGATCGACATGGAAGAATTCGGCGAGAGCGCGCTCGAAGGCGCTCTGCCCTGGGATCGCATCCCGGGCGTGCCGTTCCGCAGCGAAGGCAAGGCCCAGCAGCCCAACATCGCGGTGCTCGCCACCGAAGAAAAAACCCGCGCAGACCGTGATCCTGACTACCGCTGGCTGGTAGCCGATCTGGCCGCCGCCGATGTCATGCGCAAGCAGACCTCACTGTCGCTCAACCTGCAGCAGCGCAAGGACGAACGCGAGCGAGTCGACCGCGAGCGCCTGAGCCGCGAGAACGCGCGTCGCGCCGCACAGAAGCTGCCGGCCCTCAAAACCTCCGAGGAACTGGCAGACGCCAAATTCCCCGATACGGTGCTCGACCAGGCCGCCGAGGTCATGACCGACATGGTGACCGGTGCCCGTCCCATCCACTCGGCGCCGGCCCGCACCGTGCGCAGCGAGAAAAAAGCCGCCGGCTAACCCCTTAGGAATGGTGTTGTAGTTGACTACAACACCGCATAACCCTATGCTCCCGCCCCAATCGCAACCCAGTGGGGCTCTGCGACGTCTCTATCGCAGACACAGGGGATGGCCATGGAAAACAATTTCTTTCGAGCGGCCGTTGTAGCGCTTCTCCTGGCGATTTCTGCGTGCGCCAAGGACGGAGTGGCCGCCGACCAGGCCAAGGGCGCCACAGCGGATGCCGCGGCGGCCATCCCCGTGGAAGTCGCCAAGCCGATTCGCGGCGAGATGCTCGCCATGTACAGCGGCACCGCCACGCTCGAAGCCGAAGCCGATGCGGAGATCATCGCCAAGGTGGGCGGCGAAGTACGCCGCATCCTCGTCGAGGAAGGCGATCGCGTGCGGGCGGGCCAGGTGCTCGCGGTGCTCGACGATCGGCAGCTGCGCCTGCAGGCCGCGCAGACGCGCGCCGCGCTTGCCAAGTCAGAACGTGATTTCAACCGGCAGGTCGAGCTGCACGAGAAGGGCCTGGTTTCGGCGGGCGCGTTCGAAGGCCTCAAATACGATCTCGACAACCAGCGCGCCGCCGATGACATCGCGCCGCCTGAATCTCTCCTACAGCGACATCCGCGCGCCATTCGCCGGCGTCGTCTCCGGGCGTCACGTGAAGTTCGGCCAGGAAATCGCCGATCGGCACCAGCATGTTCCGCGTCACCGACCCCACTCCGCTCAAGGCCGCGGTGTACGTGCCGGAGCGCGAGCTCGCGCGGCTCAAGATCGGCCAGGCGGCATCCATCAGCGTCGATGCACTCGCCGGGCCGCGCTTTTCCAGCCATCGTCAAGCTGGTCGCGCCCACGGTCGATGCCGCCACGGCAACCTTCAAGGTGACGCTCGAAGTCAACGATCCCAAGGGCGACCTCAAGCCCGGCATGTTCTCGCGCGTCGGCATCGTGTTCGAGCGGCGCGCCGAGGCGCTGACGATTCCGCGCATCGCGCTGCTCGACACCGATGGCGCCTCGAACGTCTTCGTCGTCAACGGCGGCAAGGCCGAGCAACGCACCATCAAGACCGGCCTGTCGAACGCCGGCAAGGTCGAGGTCATCGAAGGCCTCACCGGCAGCGAGCAGGTGGTCGTCGTCGGCCAGAACGGCCTCAAGGACGGCAACCCGGTACGCGTCGTATCGCTCGAACAGACAGCGAAAGCCGGTAGCTAGCCGTGGGCCTCGTCGACTTCGCGATTCGCCGGCGCGTCACCATCGCCATGGCGACGGTGGCGATCACCCTGCTCGGGGCCATTTCGCTGTCGCGGCTCAAGGTCAACCTGCTGCCGGACCTGTCGTACCCGACGCTCACGATCCGCACCGAGCTGCCGGGCGCGGCGCCCACCGAAGTCGAAAACCTGATCTCGCGGCCCATCGAGGAAGCCGCCGGCGTGGTGCGCAACGTGCGCTCGGTGCGCTCGGTGTCGCGCTCCGGCCAGTCGGACGTGATCATCGAGTTCACCTGGGGCACGGACATGGACTTCGCCGGCATCGAGGTGCGCGAGCGCCTCGACCTGCTGTGGTTGCCGATCGAAGCCACGCGTCCGCTGCTGCTGCGCTTCGATCCGTCGAGCGAGCCCGTGATGCGCGTGGCTTTCGTCGATGCAAGCGCCAAGGCGGGAAGCCAGCGAAGACCGGCTGAAATTCCTGCGCCGCTTCGCCGACGACCGCATCAAGCCGGAGATCGAATCGGTCGAAGGCTCGGCGGCCGTGAAGGTCAGCGGCGGCTTCGAAGACGAGGTGCAGATCTACGTCGACCAGCAGCGCCTCGCGCAGCTGCGGCTTTCGATCGAACAGGTGGCCAAGCGCATCGGCGCGGAGAACGTGAACCTCTCCGGCGGCCGGCTCGAACAGGGCACGCAGCGCTTCCTGGTACGCACGGTCAACGAATTCGACACGCTCGACGACATGGCGAACTCGGTGATCGCCAATGTCGACGGCCAGCCGGTGTATCTCAAGGACGTCGCGCGCGTCGAACGCGGCTACAAGGATCGCACCGCCATCACGCGCCTGAACGGCGAAGAGTGCATCGAGCTCGCCATCTACAAGGAAGGCGACGCCAACACCGTGCAGCTGGCGCACGGCATCACCGCCAAGCTCGAGGCGCTCGGGAAGACGCTTGCCCGGCGGCACGAAGCTCGTGCCGGTCTACGACCAGTCCAAGTTCATCGCGAGCGCGGTCAGCGACGTGAAGGACGCCGCGATCCTCGGCGGCCTGCTCTCCATCCTGGTGCTGTATTTCTTCCTGCGCGACGCCTGGGCCACGATCGTCACCGGCATCGTCATCCCGGTCACCGTGGTCGGCATCTTCGTGATGATGTACGCCTTCGACCTCACGCTGAACGTGATGTCGCTGGGCGGCATCGCGCTATCGGTGGGCATGCTGATCGACAATTCCGTGGTCATCCTCGAGGCCATCGCCAGGCGCAAGGAGAGCCGGGCTATCTACCATCGACGCGGCGCGCGAGGGCACGGCCGAAGTCGCCACCGCCGTCACCGCATCGACGCTCACCTCGGTGGCGGTGTTCTTCCCGATGGTGTTCGTGAGCGGCATCGCCGGACAGCTGTTCCGCGACCAGGCGCTCACCGTGACTTTCGCGCAGCTCATCTCGCTCATGGTCGGCATCACGCTGGTGCCCATGCTGACCGCGTGGCGGGCGCGCCTCGGCGAGGCGCAGCAGGAGGTCGTTGTCGACGCCGGCGAGCCGCGCGAAACTCTCGGCGCGCTCAGGCGCTACCTGCGCGCGGCGCTGGGGAATCTTGGGGTAAATGCCCTCGTGCGCCCGCGCGCGCGTATCACGGCCGCGGCTGGCCGGGTCCCCGCTTTCATCGTGTGGATCCCGCATTCGCTACGGTGGGTACTGCGATTGATCGCCTGGTTGGTGCGCTATCTCATCACTTTTGTGGTGCGCGTATCGAGGGTGTTCCTCGGCTTGCTGGGCAAGCTGCTCGCGGTCCTGCTGTCGCCGTTCGTCTGGGTCACTCAGAAGAGCTACGGCGTGCTCGACCGGCACTATCCCGTCGCTGCTCGACTGGGCGCTGGCGCATCGCGCCGCAGTGCTGTTCACGGCGTTCGGCCTGCTCGCCGTCACGGTCGCTCATCCTGCCCAGGCTCGGCACCGAGCTGATCCCGCAGCTTTCGCAGGGGGAGTTCACGGTCAAGATGCGCCTGCCCGCGGGCTCGCCGCTCGAGACCACCGATCGTCAGGTGCAGGTGCATCCACAAGGCGGCGAGCCATCTGCCGAATCTCGACAGCGCCTACGCGGTTGCCGGCACCGGCAACCGGCTCGATGCGAACCCGGTGGACTCCGGCGAAAACACCGGCAATCTCGACGTGAAACTGCGCGCACCCATCGACAAGGAGGGCGAGGAAACGCGCGATGCGAGGACCTGCGCGACGCGCCTCGCCGGTATCCCTGGCGCGCAGTACGAATTCACGCGTCCCTCGCTGCTGACGCTCGCCACGCCGGTCGAAGTCATCCTCGCCGGCTACGACCTCGATCGCTCTCAAGCTCGCGGCGAGCGCGGTGCGCACGCGCATGGAAGCGAGCGGCGCGTTCAAGGACATCCGCTCCAGCATCGAAGGCGGCCATCCTGAGATCCAGATCGTGTTCGACCAGGAACGCGCCTCGCAGCTCGGACTGGCGGTGCGCGACATCGCCGATCGCGTCGTATCGAACGTGCGCGGCAACGTCGCCACGCGCTATCGCCTGCAGGAAAAGAAGATCGACGTGCTGGTGCGCAGCGTCGACACGCGCGCCGCGTCCATCGAGGAAGTGCGCAACCTCGTGGTGAACCCCGGCTCCGAACGACCCGTGCCGCTCTCCGCGGTGGCCGATGTGCGCCTCGCGACGGGCCCGGCGGAAATCCGTCGCGCCAACCAGGAACGCGTCGCCGTGATTTCCGCCGCGCCGGCCGGCGGCGACCTCGGTGACGCCACGGCCAGAGCCCGGCGGATCCTCGCCGAGACCACGCTGCCTGTGGGCATCATCGGCTCGGTGTCGGGCCAGAGCGAGGAGATGACAGCAGAGTTTCCGCTCGCTGGTCTGGCGTTCGCGCTCGCCGTGTTCCTGGTCTACCTGGTGATGGCGTCGCAGTTCGAATCGCTGCTGCACCCGTTCGTCATCCTGTTCACGATCCCGATGGGGCTCATCGGCTCGGTCTGGGGCCTGTACATCACGGGCACCACCATCAACTCGGTTGCGCTCATCGGCCTCATCATGCTGGCGGGCATCGTGGTGAACAACGCCATCGTGCTCATCGACGCCATCAACCAGGCGCGTGAGCGCGGCCTCGAACGAATCGAGGCCATCAAGCTCGCCGGGCGCACGCGCCTGCGCCCCATCCTGATCACCAGCGTGAGCACCATCATCGGCCTCATCCCGATGGCCATCGGCATCGGCGAAGGCGCCGAGATCCGCCGCCCGATGGCGATCACCGTGATCGCCGGCAACCTCGTCGCGACCTTCCTGACGCTGATCGTGATCCCGGTGCTGTATGCGGTGCTGGATCGCAAGGAGTACGTCAGGAGCGCCGCTGGCGGTACGGCCACCCGACCGCTAACTACCCCGACGGCGGTCCGCTGCCCGTTCGCCTGTCCAGAGCTGAGCCATGGTGCACACCGACTTCGCGCTGCGCCGCCCCGTCACCACGCTCATGGCCTTCGCCGCGGTGGCGGTGATCGGCATCGTCTCCTCGCGCCTGCTGCTCGCTCGAGCAGTATCCGGACGTGAGCTTTCCGTTCATGGGCGCGGGCGTGCCCTACCCCGGCTCGACGCCCGAGGAAACCGAAGAGCTGATCACGCGCCCCATCGAAGATGCGCTGGCGACGCTGCCCGGCATCGAGGAAATCCGCTCGACGTCGAGCGACGAGGACGCGCGCTTCGAGATCCGCTTCGCCTGGGGCACGGACATCAACACCGCCGGCTTCGAAGTGCGCAACAAGCTCGATTCGGTACGCGCGCAGCTGCCCAAGACCGCCGATCGCATGTGGATGTGGATGGCATCCACCGCCGATGCGCCGATGCTCACGGTGCGCTTCTCGGCCGACCAGGACCTGTCCTCGCAGTACGACCTGCTCGACCGCTATTTCAAGAAGCCCATCGAGCGTCATCGACGGCGTGGCGCGCGTCGAGCTCGCCGGCGTCGAGGCGCGCGAGGTGCGCATCCTGGTCGACCCGGGCCGGCTGGCCGCGCACGCCGTCGACATGCGCCAGCTCGTGCACGCTGCTCGAGAAGAGCAACTTCTCGGTGGGCGCCGGCCAGATCACCGGCAATGGCGAGCGCCTTTCGGTGCGCCCGCTCGGCGAATTCCGCTCGCTCGACGAAATCCGCAATCTCGTCGATCAAGGGCAACGTGCACGTCGGCGACGTCGCGAGCGTCGAGCTCGTCAGCCCCGAGATCACGCGGCGTCGCCACCTCGACGGCCGGCCCGCGGTGGGACTCGACGTCTTCAAGTCCACCCAGGCCAACGTCGTCGAAGTCGTCGACCGCGTGCTCGAAGTCATCGAACACAACAAGGCGCTGCCGCAGATGCAGGGCATCAGCGTGTTCATCATCGACAACCAGGCCGAGGCGATCCGCACCTCGCTGTGCGATCTCACCGAAGCCGGCCTCATCGGCGCCGCGCTGGCCTTCGTCGTGTTGTTCCTGTTCCTGCGCCACTGGCCGACCACGCTCATCGTGAGCGCCTCGGTGCCGCTGTCGCTGCTGGTGACGCTTGCGGTCATGTACTTCGTCGGCCTCACCATCAACGTGATGTCGATGATGGGCATGATGCTCGCCATCGGCATGCTCGTGGACAACGCGGTGGTGGTCACCGAGAGCGTGTATCCGGCACCGGCAGCTGGATCCCGGCAATCCACAGGCGGCCACGCTTGCGGGCGTCAGGGAAGTCGGCGTCGCAACGCTCGCCGGCACTGCAACCTGCGTGGTGGTGTTCCTGCCCATCCTGTTCGGCTGCAACAACCAGATCTCCATCTGGCTCACGCACGCGGCGATTCCGATCTGCGTCGCCATGGTCGCATCGCTGATCATCGCGCAGACGCTGATCCCGATGGTCACCTCGCGGTTTCCCGGCGCCGCCACCGATCGACCGCGAAAGCTGGATCGCGCGGCTGCAGGATCGCTACACGAACACGCTCGACTGGAGCATCCACCATCGCGGCTGGACGGCCGCTCGGACTGGTCGCTGGTGCTGGCGCTCACCGCCGGCACTGATCATAGCTGTCGGCGATGTATCCCGGAAAATTCCTAAAGTTCGATCCCGGCGCGCAGGACGGCGGCAACCAGGTGTTCCTCGGCTACAACATCAAGGGATCGCACCCCATCGAGCGCGTGGAAGCCGCGGTCGAAACCGTCGAACGGCATCTCGAAGCCAAGCGCGAGGAGCTCGGCATCAAGAGCATCTACTCGGTCTACGACCAGGACAAGCGCGTTCTCCATCATCGTGCTCAAGCCACGCGACGAAGGCGGCCTCAAGACACAGGAGCTCATCGAGAAGGCCCAGGAAGGCCTGCCCGAGATCGTCATCGGCAAACCAAGCTTCAAGTGGGACGACGCCAATTCCATGGGTGGCCAGCGCTTCAGCGTGCAGCTCACCGGCGAATCCACCGAAAAACTCGCCGTGCTCGGCGACGAAGTGGCGCGCGTCATGTCGAGCGTCAAGGGCCTCGAATCCGTGCGCTCCGAGGCCCGCGAGGGCAACGAAGAAGTGCAGATCGTCGTCAATCGCCAGCGCGCCGCCGCGCTGGGGCTCACCTCCTCCGACGTCGCGCAGGCGGTGGCGGCCGGCATGCGCGGCGATCGCCTGCGCGAATTCCGCGGCACCGAACGCGAGCTGACGCTGCGACTGGCATTTCGCGAGTCCGACCGGCAGACCATCGACAATCTCGCCGAATTCCCTATCTACCTGCCGAGCGGCACGCGCGTGCCTCTGTCGGCAGTGGCCGATTTCCGCATCGCCAAGGGTCCGCGCACGATCGAACGCGTCGATCGCCTGACCTCCGTGGCCATCACCGGCAACGTGAAGAAGGATGCGACGCTCGACGCCGTGGGCAAGGATGTCGAAGCACTGCTCAAGAACTACCAGCTGCCGCCGGGATACTCGTGGAAGCTCGGCAAAGGTTTCGATCAGCAGGACGAGAATTCGCAGACCATGATGTTCAACCTGCTGCTCGCGATCGCCATGATCTACCTGGTCATGGCCGCGGTGTTCGAGAGCACCGTGTACCCGATGTCGATCATCACCTCGATCTTCATGGCCATCGTGGGCGTGATCTGGCTGCTGTTCGTGACCCGCACGACCGTCACGCTCATGGCATTCATCGGCGTGCAGATATTGATAGGCGTGGTCGTGAACATCGGCATCGTGCTGGTGGCGCACATCAACGAACTGCGTTCCACCGGCATGGAACGCATGGCTGCCATCGTGCAGGCAGGACGCGACCGCCTGCGGCCGATTCTGATGACCACCCTCACCGCTTCGCTCGGGTTGCTGCCGCTGGCGGCCGGCGAGGCGTCGCTCGCGGTGGGCGGCGGCGGCCCGTCATACGCGCCGATGGCGCGCTCGATCATGGGCGGTTTGCTGGCCGGCGCGGTGATGTCGCTGTTCGTGGTGCCGGCGTTCTACGTATGGATCGACAACGGCGCCGAACGGGTCAAGCGCTTCATGCGGCGCACGCGCGTGGTCGAAGTCCCAGCCGCGCGGTCGACCTAGCTCAACCGCCCGTCAGCGAAGCAGGACCTTGAACAGGTCCCAGGTGTCTTCGGCCAGCACGTTGGGCAGTCGCGCGGACGTGACACCCTGCGAGCCGTGCGTCAGCACGTCACCCTCGGACACGCCGCAGGATTCCGGAATCGGCACGGTCTCGGACTCGCCCAGGTACGCGGCAGTGGAGCGCAGGCGCTCGGTGCGCTGCGCGACTTCCTGGATGATGCCGCCACGCTGCTTGATCATGCCACGCGCCTTGACGATGTCGCTCATGAGGGACATGCAGGACGCCAGATCTCCGTAATATTCGGCTGCCTCGCGTTTCGCCATGGCGATACGCGCCGAACCCACCAATGAAGTGCGCGCCAGGCGCATGCACAATACTTCGGCGCAGGCGATCGCCGCGAGATTGATGGCCCGTTTTGCCTCGACCGAAATGCCGGGAAATTCACCCGCCCCGCCATTCTCGATCTTTTCGCACCGGGCGCGGGCGCCGTGCAACGCGACTTCCGCGGCATCCAGCGCGGCCTGTAGCGCCGGGCGCTGCGCGGCGAGCTTCGGCCGTTGCCACCGATGCCACCACTTGTCGAGCCGCGCGAGCCGCGCATCGAGTGCCGCCAGCTGCTGGCGGGCGCCGACGATCAGCGATTCGGCCTGCCGCAGCTGCTGCTCGGCCGCCTGACGTTGCTGGAACTGCTTGCGATTGCCCTCCAGAGCCCAGGCCTTGCGCTCGCGTTCTTCCTGCTTGGCGGCGAGGTCCTGCACGAGCAGGCCGATGATCGTGCGAGCGTCGATCCACAGGGCGCGCAGATGATAGAAAACCAGGGTAGATAGGCCGGTATCGGCCGCCTCGAGCCGTTTCTCGAGCGCGTCGAACATTTCCTGCACCCGCGCGGTGGCCGCTTCCTGCTGCTTCAGCCGATCACGCAGGCGCTGCATCTCCGCCCCGAGCTCGTCGTGCTGCTTGCGCAGCTCCGCACGGCTGCGAAACAGCTCGACCACGCGCCCGTCTTCGGGTGGCGTTTCTGCGGCGTTGTTGCCGCCGAGAAAACCTAGGGTCTTCAGCGCTTTCATAGGCCCCTGCGCGGCGAGCGGGGCGCGAATCAGTTACGCGCGAAACCGTGGCCGCGATCGATGCAGTACTCCAGCCACTTATTTAACATCGTATTGCGCGCCCAACGCTGATCCAGTTCACGCTCCGCCACGCCCCGCAGGCGGCGCAGGGCCTCGTGCTCGTGCTGCGTGGCCCATTCCTGCGCTTCCACCAGCCTGGCGTCGTGATAGATGCGCACCCGCATGTCCGGATAGGTTGTGAGTCCCTCGGGTGCTGCGAAAAGATAGGTGAGGTCGAAGCTGGTGGTGTAGGGCGAGCGTTCGGTGACCGTGAGACGCAAATCACAGTCTTCAGGCACACGCGAGATGCTCATGTCGGGGAGCGCCTTGAGAGAGCCTGCGAGATTCGCGAGGCGCAGGTAGTTGCTTTCGTACAGCGACATGAGCGCGACGAAACTGCGCGGGCGCGAACGCCAGGAAACGATGGATGAAACGTCAGTTAACATTGAGTCCGAATATAGCGGACCATCGCCATCATTCAAGACGCAAAAGTCGAGCCAATCGACACAATGAATCGCGCGCCGCTACTTTTCTTTTTCTTCGTAGCGAAAAACTTCATCGAATCGGCGACCGAGCGCGAGCGCGAGCTTGAACGCGAGCTCGAGTGAGGGCGAATATTTCCCCGCTTCGAGCGCTATGATGGTCTGACGTGTGACGCCGCAGAGTCGCGCAAGTTCCGCTTGCGTCATCTCCGCGCGCGCCAGGCGCCACTGGCGGATCTCGTTGCGAACAACGAGCTCCGTCATCGACGCTCGCCTGCGTAGCGCGCCACGAGAAACACATATTCGACCAGCGACCGCAAGATCAGCAGGCCGATCAGCGAATTCGCGGCAATCAATGGTGCCAGCCACCAGGAAAGGCGTTCGGCCCGCAACGTCGCGAGCAGGACCACGCTGGCGATGACGACCAGGGTGAGTGTCCAGTCACCGGCGCGATCCGCTTCGTACCGGAAACGCTGATCCCTTTCATCGAGCTCCACGACTTCCGGCTGCGTGCCGCGAAGTGCCTTCGCAACTACCGCCCACGAGATGAGCAGTACGAGCAGGTTCCACATGAAATGCCGCGTCGGTAGTTCCGCCAGCGACACAGGGGGAACATCCCGCTGGGCAATGGCAGCCAGGAAACGCAGGAAATTCAAAAAAACCAGGAGCACGAACACCAGGCCGGCCCAGGCGCGTCGCTCGGCGATCGACCAATCGGCTGAGAAGATGCTGTCTGGATATCGTGCAAACAGCCAGGCACCCGTCCAAAGCGCCAGGCCGAAGACCACGGCGCCCGCAGAGCCGAGGTCTACACCCCACCACCGCTCCTGCGGACCGAAGAGCGTCGCTATGGCGCCCACCAATGCCAATCCCAGAACCACCCAAGCCAGCCGCGATACCGGAAGCATAAGAAGAGTCTCCCCGAATGTAAGGTTTACGTTACATTCAGGCTACCGCCATGTAAAGTATTTTTTACATGCAGCCACCCGGCCGCTTACTGCTGAGCGAGGTTCGTTCCGCGCAGAAATGGGCACAGCTCGAGGTCGACATTGCCGCCTGAGATCACGAGGCCGATCCGCTGACCCGCCGCGCCGGACTTACCGGCAAGCACCGCCGCTACGGCCACCGCCGACGATGGCTCGATCAGCAGTTTGAAATCCGCGAGCACGATACGCATCGCGTCGATGATCTGCGCTTCGCTCACCGTCACCACGTCGTCGACCAGGCGGCGCATCAACTCGAAATTGCGCACACCGATGGAGCCGCGCAAACCGTCCGCAATGGTCTTCGGCGCAACTACTGCACGGCGCTCTCCGCTGCGAAACGATTGGTACGCGTCATCGGCTTGTACTGGCTCGGCGCCGATCACGCGAATCCGCGGAGCCGTGGCCTTGGCGGCTATCGCCGTTCCGCCAATGAGGCCACCACCTCCGACTGGTGTACCGATCACATCGAGCTCCGGAATTTCCGCCAGGAGCTCGAGTGCGGCAGTGCCCTGCCCCGCGATGATCCGCTCGTCATCGAAAGGATGAACGAGCTCGCCCTGTTCCACCGCGAGAATCTCGGCAAGCCGCCTTTCGCGCGCCGGCAGCCCGGAATCGCACAACTCGACGCGTGCCCCGGCAGCTTCGATGGCGGCGATTTTCGAGCGCGCCGAATCCCGCGGAATGACGACGATGGCCCGCATGCCACGCGCACGCGCTGCCAATGCCAATGCATTGCCGTGGTTTCCCGACGAGTGCGTGACCAGCAGCGGCGTTCGTGCCGCGTCGAGCTGCAAAGCCACGTTCATGGCACCGCGAAACTTGAACGCGCCGCCGGTCTGCAGGTTCTCGCACTTGAAGAACACCTTCGCGCCGCTGCGCGCATCGAATGCCGCGGAGCGCATGACCGGCGTGCGCACGATGTGCGGTCCGAGACGCGCGGCTGCTGAGACGACATCCGCAAAATCGGGCAACCCGTTGTTCATAGCGGGGGGTTCATAGCTCGCGCCTACGACGAGAGGCTCACAGCTTGGCGTATTCCGGCGCGAGCAGATGTTCGCGGTAGTAAGCCAGCTCGCGAATGGATTCCTGGATATCGGCGAGTGCCATGTGTTCACCGCGCTTGGAGAAGCCCGGGATGAGCCCCGGCGCCCATCGGCGCGCCAGCTCCTTGAGCGTGCTCACGTCGAGGTTGCGGTAGTGAAAGAACCTCTCGAGCGTGGGCATGTGCCGCGCAAGGAAGCGCCGGTCCTGGCAGATGCTGTTGCCACACATCGGCGAGGAACCGGGCTCGACCAGCAGCGTCAGCGATTCGAGGGTGCGCTTCTCCGCGCTCGCCATGGTGTACCCGCTGGTGCGAACGCGCTCGATGAGACCGGAGGCGCCGTGCGTTCGCTTGTTCCATTCGTCCATCGCGTCGATGATTTCCGGCGGCTGGTGAATGGCGATCACCGGACCTTCGGCGACAACGTTGAGGTCGATGTCGGTGACGATGGTGGCCATCTCGATGATCACGTCGGTGTCGGGTTTGAGGCCCGTCATCTCGAGATCTATCCAGACGAGATAGTCGCTGCTCGGCATATGGAATGACGCGATACTACACGAATGACAGCCGATTCCACCGCAGACCAGTTCGAAGCCGAGGTCATCGCGGCGTACGGCCGTCATATGCTGGTACGCGCGGGAGCACAGGAGCTGCGTGCCCGCCCCGCCGGGCGCCGCCTGAGCATCGTGTGCGGCGATCGCGTGCGCTGCGAAGCAGATCGCGCGCACGACGAGGTGATGATCGTCGAGGTATTGCCGAGGACCACGCTGCTGGCGCGAGCCAACCTGCGCGGGGAAAGCGAGCCGGTGGTGGCAAACATCACGCGGCTCGTGGTGGTGGTGGCTCCCATTCCGGAGCCGGACTTCTTCATCGTCGATCGCTACCTGTGCGCGGCCACCGCGGCGGGGATCGCCGGCGCGGTGGCGGTCAACAAGTCCGACCTCGCCGCTAACAAGCTGGCGCCCGGGGAAATGGCCGCATTGGCCGCCGCGGGTTACGCGCAGGTCTCCTGTTCCGCCACCCAAGGCCACGGGCTCGCCGAGCTGCGCGCGCTGCTCGCGGGCTCGATCAGCGTGCTGGTCGGACAATCCGGCGTCGGCAAATCATCGCTGGTGAATGCGCTGTTGCCCGGGCTGCAGAGCCAGATTGAGACGGATAGCCTCATGCGCGAGGAGGAAGGCCGGCACACCACCACGGCCTCGCGTTCCTACCCCATCGAATCGGGCGGCAGACTCATCGATTCGCCCGGAGTCCGCGACTTCGCTCCCGCTATCGAGCAACTGGATTCGCAGACGCTCGGATTTCCGGAAGTGGATCGGCTGGCCACCGGATGCCGTTTCCAGGATTGCCGGCACATGCAGGAGCCGGCGTGCGCGGTCATCGGCGCGGTGGAGTCGGGAGCGTTGTCGGCGCGCCGGTACGAAAGTTACCGCCGCCTGCGGCGCCGCTATGCCGATCTCGTCGAAGCTCGCGGCCCAGCGAGACGCGAGCGACGCTAGGAATCCCGGGTTTCGGATTCGACTTTCGGCTCGATACGGAGGAAAGCGGCTCGTGTATGGTACCGCTACCCACGCCGCCAGGAGGCGGGGGCTGAAGGTTGATCGAAGGGGAGTGATGCGGCGGGCGTGTTAGTGCGGACGCGCGTCCGCCGCATCTGGTCTTTAGACGTTCTGACGGCCGGCAAGTGCGTGCGCCAGCGTACCGCCATCGACGTACTCGAGCTCACCGCCGATCGGAACTCCATGCGCGATGCGGCTCGCCTGGATGCTTCGAGCGGCCGCGCGTTCGCCGAGAAAGTGCGCGGTCGCCTCGCCTTCCACCGTGGGATTCGTGGCGAGAATCACTTCGCGCACTTCGCCTGAGTCGAGCAGCGCCTCGAACTCGCGTGCGCCTATCTGCTCCGGCCCGATGCCATCGAGGGGCGAGAGATGTCCGTGCAATACGAAATAGCGGCCGCGATAGCTGCCGGATTGCTCCACCGCGACCACGTCAGCCGGAGATTCGACCACGCACAGCAGCGATGCATCGCGTGACGGTGCCGAGCAGATCGAACACACCGGCATGTCGGTCAGCATGCGGCAGCGGCTGCATCGGTTGATGGCCGCGAGGCCCGTGGTCAGTGCGTCGGCGAGCGTGCGCGCACCGCCGCGGCCACCCTGCAGCAGGTGAAATGCCATGCGCTGCGCTGTTTTCGGACCCACGCCCGGCAGTGCTCGCAGCGCGTCGATGAGTTTGGCGAGAGGAGCGGCGTGCTGCATGTAGCTAGAACGGTAATTTGAATCCCGGCGGCAATGCCACGCCGGACATTACCGACGACATTCGCGCCTGCGACTGCTGATCGACCTTGTTGACAGCGTCGTTGATTGCCGCGGCAATCAGGTCCTCGAGCATTTCGCGGTCTTCGGAAACCACTTGCGGCTCGATCTGAACGCGCTTTACTTCGTGTTTGCCATTCATCGTGACTTTGACCATGCCGCCGCCGGACTCGCCCGTGACTTCGAGATTCGCGATCTCTTCCTGGGCCTTCTTCATGTTGGCCTGCAGCGCCATGGCCTGCTTCATCATGTTTCCACCACCGCGCATCGTCGTCTCCTCTTCTATTCCGTGGGCCGCACCGACTCGGGATGCAGCGTGGCTCCGAACCGGGCTTTCATTTCACGTACCGTGGGATCTTCCTCGAGTGTGCGCCGCGCGGCCTCGACCACCGCCGCAGTGCGGCGCTCCACGTGCTGGCTCGGAGTCTCGACCGCCGGCGCGCCTTCTACGAACTCGAGCTTTACGTGGCCGCCAAGATATTTTCCCAATGCCTGCGCGAGACGCTCGATCTGTGGCGCCGTGCGTGCCACCTTGGGATCGATGGCTAGCTTGAGCGTATTGCCGCGATGTTCGATGAGCGCGCAATTGGTCGCCAGCTGACGGGCGGCGCCGCTCACGTCCAGATCACCGATGACACGCGACCACTGCACGGGATCGATGGGTCCTGCAGCGGTTGGCCGTACGATGGGCGCGGCGACCGGTGACGGCAGTGCGGAGGTCGCGGCGGCCGGGCGCGCGTTGCTGGCGGACCCGGCGCTCGCCGCCGTCCCGCCCGCCGGGCGAAACGCCAGCATTCGCACCAGCGTCATCTGGAATCCCGTGCGTGGATCCGGGGCAAAAGGCAGGTCCCGCCGGCCGAGAATCGCGGTCTGGTAGTAAAGCTGGATGTCCTCGCCGGGAATTGCCCCGGCCAGTTCTTTCAGCAAGGCCGGATCGAACAGCTCGTCACCTTCGTATCCCGGCACGAGCTGCCGCAGCGCGAGGCGCGTGAGCAGTGCGGCGAGATCGTCGAGCACCTGCCCGTAGTCCGGTGAAAACTCCTCGAGCGAGCGCGCGGTTTCCAGGAGTTGCGCGGCGTCTCCGCTGGCGAGTGCGCGTCCGAGTCGCGCCACGTGATCGCGGTCGATAGTGCCTAACATGTCGCGCGCGCCGGCCTCACTCACCTTGCCGCCGCCGAAGGCGATGAGCTGATCGAGCAGTGACAGCGCATCACGCATGCTGCCGTCGGCCGCCTGCGCAACGAGACGCAGCGCCGTGAGCTCGAACTCTATCTTCTCGACCCCAAGGACCTTGGCGAGGTGTTCGCTGATGAGTGCAACCGGCAGACGTTTGAGATTGAATTGCAGACAGCGCGACAACACCGTGACCGGCAGCTTCTGCGGATCGGTGGTGGCGAGCAGGAATTTGACGTGCGGCGGGGGCTCTTCGAGCGTCTTGAGCAACGCGTTGAACGAATGCGTGGACAACATGTGTACTTCGTCGATCAAGTACACCTTGTAACGGCCGCGCGTTGGGGAGTACTGCACGTTCTCCAGCAGCTCGCGCGTGTCATCCACCTTGGTGCGTGAAGCTGCGTCGACTTCGATCAGATCGACGAATCGTCCCTCATCGATTTCTTTGCAAGAAGCGCAGACACCGCAGGGAGTGGCGGTGACTCCGGTGTCGCAGTTGAGGCACTTCGACAGGATGCGGGCGATGGTGGTCTTGCCGACGCCGCGCGTGCCGGTGAACAGAAATGCGTGATGCACGCGCCCCTGAGTGAGGGCGTTGCCCAAGGCCTGGCGTACATGTTCCTGGCCGACCAGCTCGGCAAAGGAACGTGGCCGCCACTTACGCGCCAGTGCCAGGTAACTCATGGGTTCGAAGATCCTTGGGAGGCAGCCCGCACCAGCCGGACTTCGGCGCCCGACATCGCCGCTACCGCTGCTCCCTTCCGGGCCTGACGGGATTTACAACTAGTCGTCGCGAAGGAGCCGATACGGACTGCCATGGTAAAGAAGTGGCGGACAGACAGGGATTCGAACCCTGGAACACCGTTAGATGTTGCTTGACTTCCAATCAAGTGCCTTCAACCGCTCGGCCATCTGTCCGTTGCCCGCGGCAAGCCCTGCGCCCAGGGACTTCACGGGGTGCGAATGATAGCAATAGTTCGCTATTTCGGCTTTGCGGCGTCCGGCGCCTGGGGCGTTGCGAACGGTGGCGGAACGTCGAGGCAGGGCTCGTTTTTGCCACGCGCGCGCTCCGGCGTATTGAGGGGCGGCACTTTCAGCGAATTGCGCGTATCCGGTGCTTCGAGATTCGGGGGTGCCTTGAGAGGCGGCAGCTCGCGCGCGCCGACGTAGTCCTTGTTGTCCTGCTTGCAGGTCTGGCCGCGGGTCTTGCAGCCGGGCAGCAACGCGAGAATCAGGACGCTGGCGACGAAGATGGCAGGAATACGCATGAGGGTTGCGACCTTATCTGACTTCAGGAGTTCACGGCTGTTCTTTGACAGGAATACCGGCCGCGAACAGCGACTCGGCGACGATCGAATGGTACCCCGCCGACAGCTCGGTCAACGGCAGGCGCAGGCTCCCGCCCATGAGACCCATACGCGCAACGGCCCACTTCACCGGGATCGGATTGGACTCGACGAACAGATTTCGATGCAGGGCCACGAGGCGCTGGTCTATCTGCGTCGCGCCGGCACGATCGCCGCGCAACGCGGCTTCCACCATGTCGGCCATGGCGCGCGGCGCGACATTCGCGGTGACCGAAATGACACCGACGGCGCCGACCCCTATGGCATCGCGCGCGGTGAGATCGTCGCCACTCAGTACTTTGAAGTCGGCCGGACTCCCAGCAACGAGCTCGCGGATGCGTGCCGGCTCCGCCACCGCCTCCTTGATGCCCGCGATGCGCGGCACCCGTGACAACCGCGCGACCGTGGCTGGCAACAAGTCGACCGCGGTGCGGCTCGGCACGTTGTACAACAGCACCGGAATGCGCGAGTTTGCCGCGATCGCCTCGAAGTGCAGGAACAAACCCTGCTGCGTCGGCCGCACATAAGAAGGAGACGCGACCAGCAGGGCGTCAACGTCGAGCTCGGAAATCCAGCGCGCGCGCTCCACTGATGTGGCGGTGCTGCTGGTGCCGGCGTTGGCAATGAGCAAGACGCGCCTGGCCAGGATGCGACGCGCATGAATCAACAAGTCGCGGAGTTCGGCGTCGGTGACCGTGGCGGATTCACCGGTGGAACCGGCGACGACGATGCCGGTTGTACCATTGGCAACGTGGAATTCGAGGAGACGTGACCACGCGTCGAAATCGATGCTGCCGTCCGGCTGCATCGGGGTCACGAGCGCCACCAGGCTACCGGCGTACATGAGAAATCCGAGGGTCGAGGTAAAACGGTCGGGCATGGTACGGGTCGACACCCGCCATTCGCAAGCCAAAAGGCTGCGGTACACTCGCCGCCAGATGAAGCAACACCTTGCCGTATCCGCCATTGGCAGCGATCGCACCGGGATGGTCCACGACCTGACCCGCGTCATCTCGGACTGCGGCGGATCCATCAGTGAAAGCCGCATGGCGAGTCTCGGCAACGAGTTCGCCATGCTGGTTCTGGTCAGCGGCAACTGGCATTCGCTCGCCAAACTCGAGAGCGAGCTCACGCGCCTCGGGGAATCCACCGGCCTGTCGTTGCACATGAAGCGCACCGAGCCGCGCGCGCCACGTACCGAGCTGTTGCCATATTCCATCGACGTGGTATGCCTGGACCAGGCCGGCATAGTCACCGGGCTTTCGGGTTTCTGCGCCAGCCGCGGCATCGACATCGCCGAGGTATCCACCCGCACCTACCCCGCAGCGCACACCGGCGCCCAGATGTTCGCCGTGCAGATGATCATCAACGTTCCCAAGCGTTTGCAGCTCGCGCACCTGCGCGAAGAGTTCATGGACTACTGCGATGCGCAAAACCTCGACGCGATTCTGGAGCCAGTAAAGTCTTGACTGTTGAGGTAGGCAAAAAAGTCCCCGCATTCACGCTGCCGCGTTCGGATGGCTCGCTGTGGAAGTCCGCTGATGCCAAAGGCGGTCAGCTGGTGCTCTACTTCTACCCGAAGGACATGACACCGGGCTGCACGCTCGAGGGCCAGGACTTCCGCGACCTGCATGCGGCTTTCAAACGCGCGAAAACCACGGTGCTCGGCATATCCAAGGATAGTTGCGAGCGGCATGCCAAATTCCGCGCCAAGGAGAAATTCCAGTTCGAGCTGCTGTCGGACGAAGACGAAACGGTTTGCCGGCTGTTCGACGTGATTCGTGAAAAGTCGCTGTACGGAAGGAAGTTCATGGGAATCGAGCGCAGCACATTCCTGATCGACGCCGCGGGAAAACTCGCGCGCGAGTGGCGCAAGGTCCGCGTCAAAGGCCACGCGGCCGAAGTACTAGAGGCGGCCAGATCGCTGTGACTACCGGCAAACGCGTGGTCGGCGGCAAGCCGGCCAAACCTCCCGTCGAACGCCGTCTGTTCGTGCTCGACACCAACGTGCTGATGCACGACCCGACCGCGATATTCCGTTTCCAGGAGCACGACGTCTACCTACCCATGGTGGTGCTCGAAGAGCTCGATTCGAACAAGAAGGGTCTCTCGGAGGCGTCGCGCAACGTGCGCCAGACCAGCCGCTTCCTCGACGACTTGATGCGTGACGCCACCAAGGATCAGATCGACGCGGGCCTGCCGCTGCCGTCGGCCATGAATGCCAGCCAAAATGGCCACGGAAACGGCAATGGCCACGGCGGTGTCCAGGGCGACGGCACGGGCAGCGGCAGACCGGGCACCGCGGGACGGCTCTTCTTCCAGACGCGCCAGCTCAGCTCCGCGCTTCCCGACTATCTACCGGGCCACGGCGCCGACAACGCCATACTGTCGCAGACACTGGCGCTGCAGGCTTTGCACCACGAAGCGCGCGTCACGCTCGTCTCCAAGGACATCAACCTGCGCATCAAGGCTGCGGTGGTCGGTGTACACGCCGAGGACTACTACAGCGACAAGACGATCGAAGATGCCGACGTGCTGTACACGGGGCTTGCCGCGCTGCCGGCGAACTTCTGGGAGTCCCACGGCAAGAACATGCGTTCGTGGAAAGAAGCCGACCGCACGTACTACGAAATCGAAGGGCCGGTGGTCACCGACCTGCACGTCAACCAGTTCGTGCACGAGGAAACCAGCGAAGGTATCGAGGCCATCGTCCGGCGCATCGAGGCGGGCAAGGCGACGCTCGAGCTGGCGCGCGACTTCCGCAGTGAGCGCCACAGCATCTGGGGCGTGAACGCACGCAATCGCGAGCAGAATTTCGCCCTCAACCTGCTCATGGACCCCGACATCGACTTCGTGACCATCCTCGGGCCCGCCGGCACCGGCAAGACATTGCTCACGCTGGCCGCGGGCCTCATGCAGACGCTGGAATCGAACCGCTTCGTCGAGATCATCATGACGCGCGTGACGATTCCGCTCGGCGAGGACATCGGCTTCCTGCCCGGCACCGAAGAGGAAAAAATGGAGCCGTGGATGGGCGCGCTCATGGACAACCTCGAGGTTCTGACCAAGACCGGCGAAGGTGGCAACTGGGGCCGCGCGGCCACCAACGACCTGCTGCGCAACCGCATCAAGATCCGCTCGCTCAACTTCATGCGCGGCCGCACCTTCCTCAACCGCTATGTCATCCTGGACGAGGCACAGAACCTCACGCCCAAGCAGATGAAAGCCCTGGTGACCCGGGCCGGTCCGGGCACGAAAATCGTCTGCCTCGGAAACATCGCACAGATCGATACCCCCTATCTCACCGAGACCACCTCCGGCCTGACCTTCGTGGTAAATCGCTTTCGTGGCTGGGGCCATTCGGGACATATCACGCTGGTGCGCGGGGAACGCTCGCGCCTGGCGGATTTCGCCTCTGATACGCTCTAGAAACACGCGGGGCGAACTTAAGCGCCGCGCCCGGAGTCCAACATCGCGATGGCAAACGCGCTGAAAAAGCTGCTGATCGTGTTTCTGTCGGCATTGCTGCCGTTGCAAACGTTCGCGCAAGGTGCGGGCAACGACCTACCGGACATCGGCAGCCCGGCCTCCTCCACGCTGACAATCGACGATGAATTCCGCATTGGCCTGCAAGTCATGCGCCAGCTGCGCGACGAAGGCCAGATCATCGAAGATCCGGAGGCCACGGAATATCTTCAGGCCCTGGGTTCGCGCATCGTCGCCCAGGCCACCGGCGATTCGGCGCAGCGCTTTTCCTTCTTCTTCGTGCGCGACAACACCATCAACGCTTTCGCGTTGCCCGGCGGTTTCATCGGTATCAACTACGGGCTGGTGCTCGCGACTCGCAACGAAGCGCAGCTTGCCGGCGTACTCGCGCACGAAATCGCGCATGTCACGCAACGGCACATTGCGCGCCGCGTTCGCTCGCAGGGCCGCCAGAGCATCGCCACAGTGGCGGCGATCCTCGCCTCCATTCTCGTCGGCGCCGCCACCGGCTCGAGCGACGCCGCCATGGGCGGCATCGCCATGGCACAGGGCGCCGCCATGCAGCAGTCGATCAATTTCACTCGCTCCAATGAAAACGAAGCCGACCGCGTCGGCATGGGTTTTCTGGCGTCCGCGGGATTCGATCCCTACGGCATGCCCGACTTCTTCGAAACCATGGGCCGGCGCACCGCCATCTCGACCAGCAGCAACAGCCGAAACGCATTGCCGGAGATCCTGCAGTCGCATCCGGTCACCACCAATCGCATCGCCGAGTCGCGCGCCCGCGCCGCGCAGTTCAAGGACCTCAAACAAAACGCCGAGAGCGTCAGCTATTTGTTGACGCGCGAGCGGTTGCGTGTGCTTGGAACCCCGGTGGAAGACAACGTGCGCAGGTACTACTCCGAACGTCGCGAGCAACAGGATCAGACCGTCGGCGAGCGTTATGGGGAAGCTCTGGCCAGTTACGAATCGGGCAATTCGCGCGCGGCGCTCGACGCGCTGAGCGAGCTCGCGCGGCAGTTCCCACAACTACCCATGCTGCAGTCGACGCTGGGGCAAGCGCTCATGAGCTCGGGCGCCACCGATGAAGCGCTCGCCACGTTCCGTCGTGCGCTCGACCTCTCGCCGCGCAATATCCCGCTGACCATGCGCTACGCGGAAAGCCTGCTGAAGGCCGGCCAGGCGAAGGCGGCGCACGCCGTGCTGCTCGACCTGTTCAACAACGTCGCCCCCACGCCCGAGCAAATCCGTTTCACCGCGCTCGCCGCCAGCAGCGCCGGCGATTCCGGCGATGCCGCCTATTACATGAGCGAATACCACATCTCCACGGGCAATCTACCTCTATCGGTGGCGCAGCTCGAAATGGCGCTCGCCGCGCCCAACATCACTGTCGTGCAACGCAGCCGTTACCAGGCCCGGCTCGATGAAGTCCGCGAGGTGCTGTTCTCGGATCGAAAGCGGCGCGACCGGCCGGTGCAGCAAGAACGGAAAGATCCCAACGAAGGTCGACCTCGCACGACCAGTCGGGGCTGACCGTTCCTATGCGCGGGTCCGGAGCTCCGTCAGGCGAGTCCTGGCGGAGCTCAGCAACACGCGTGAGTACTGTTTATGAAAGCCGAGCAGCATCTGGTACTGGGAACCCAATGTGGGTTTGCCGGTGGACTTGTCGATCACCGGCACGACCGCGGAACCAAAATACAGACGCGTAGCTGGCAACTCCGGTGACCCGCAAGCCACCACCATCAGCCAGGACCGGGTGCGACCCAGGTAGTCGCACATGAGCAGCTCACCTGCAGTGCGACCCTCCATCGTCCACGCGGCAAAGGCGTTGCGCCTGCCCGCGGCCAGCTCGCGAGCTTCGGTGTCGGTGGAAGGTTTGTCCACGAGCCACCGGAGAATCCACCGCTCCAGCTTGAACACTCTGCTCGTATAGAACGCCTCGACGTACTGCGCCTGCGCAATGGTTGCCGGGACTTCGAGCGTGTAACAGTCCGTGAAGGCACCGGCGCGGGTGTACTTCGCGAGCAGCGCTTCTTCTGGCACCGGACGCGCTTGAATCTTAGACGTAAGCGATCCACTGCCGCAGTACGGCTTGAAACGCACTTTGCGGATCTGCGATCGACTTCGGTCCCGCCGCGATTTCGCCAACCTTCGCGCCGAAATGAAGAATGACACCGACGCCCGTCTTCGCGCGCAGATTGGTCGTCGCGAAATATTCCCGAGTGCGAAAACTCGGCGCGTTCCATTTCTTCACGCCAATACGCTCACTCACGGATCTCCATGGCCACCACCAAGCCGTCCCGCAGCCGGTAAACATGGTGAACGATCCTGTCTACCAGCACTGCGCCCTGAAGGTCTTTGACAATCGCATGGACCTCAACGTCATGACGGCCGTCCGAGTCGGTCTGAATGGTCAATGGCTCAACGGTCGGATCGATCATTCCCCATTGCCGCGTCCAATACTCGCGCACGCCACTGTGGCCGTGAACGACGCCACCATCCATCCCATTAGCCCATTCGACGTCGGCACACATTCCACCGAGCGCCACTTCGATGTCGCGGGAATTGAACGCGGCATAAAGCGGCCGCAAGATCTGATCAGCAGTCCGCGTCATGAGCGATCAGGCCGCCTTACGAATGAGGCGGAAGGGACCCCAGCCCCGCCAGCTGAATTTCGCATTGACCGAGGGCGTGCAGAGCATCGGCGTGTCCACGGACGAAGGTTCCATTTCCACTTCGGCACCTGCGTTGGTGAGTGCCGCGGCGATGTGGCCGGCCGTGGACTCGTCAACTCCAGCCACCAGCACCGACTTGCGAAAACGGTCGACATGACGCGCGAGATCATCGGCCTGCCTCAAGCCAAGATTGCCGATCAGTCGCAACGCCCGGATGAGAGCAATGCGATCAGCCGGAAGCTCGCGAAGACGAATCTGATACTTGGCCACGTGCCACCTCCATGATTGGTAATCTGACGACGCGCAGCGAATCATAGTCAGTGAGCGTCCTGCGACCAAGCGATCGGTCGCTCGCAGGTACGTAGGGTTAGGCCTGGTTACCGGCCAAGGCGCATGGGTAGGCATTCAGCCGCCCAGCACTTTCGCAACGGCGTGTTTTGACCATTGCAGATCTTCCGCCAGAGTCCTGCCACACCACCGGTCTTGAGGTTCGGTACCTGCTCGAAACGCCAGAAACGTTAAGGCACAAGCTGCGTTGTAAAGAAGGACGCGATCTCGCCGAATGGGGCGGCCAACCTCCGATTCATAGACCGCCGAGGCTGCTTCAAACAATTCGTACCGATCGAACGCGAATACGAGATATCGGAAATCGTGATGACGATCGGCCCAGACCGCTCCCTCGTAGTCAAAAATCCCGTTGACGGTGTGCGACTCTGGGTCGATCGCCAGATTGTGAAAGCCAACGTCAGCATGGACCAGGACCAGATCGGCCTCCTCGACGCAGACCTGCGCGTAGGCGTCCATCACCGCCTCCGCACGCGCGACCAACCCCGCAGCGTCGACAACGCGAGGCAGGCGATCGCGAATCCATTCGCGTGATTTTGGCCAGGACGGAAGTCGAGGTAACCACGGCAAAACATCCGCAACGGCAATCTTCGAATGTTGTTCAGCCAGGATCGCTCCAATTGCAGCGCCCATGCGCGAAGCGTGCTCTGTGCTGTCGCGGACCAGTTGATAGGAGGCTAGCGGATCGGCGGAACCCGGAACCATCGTGCGCACGTCGAATTGTCCATCACGGCTCTCAAAAACCAACCGCGGAGCGGCAAACGAGCAGCGCGCTTCCAGAAGACGCAGCACTCGACGTTCGATATCGAGTTGCTCGAGACCTCGCCTGCTGGCGGCGAACCAGGCCAAACGTTGGTCAGGAAGTCGCACCAGCCACTTATCTTCGTGCCGCTCAATTTTCAGAAGCGAAGGTGGATAGCGAAATCCGGCAGCGGCCAGCGCTTCGGAGGCAAAGACCGGGGCGAGAATCCGTGGTGGCAATGGACTTGGCAGCGCACTTTCCACGTATACGCTCCGGCAATTTGTCAGGGCTGCCTTCGATAGAAAGCAAGAGAGCCCGCGAGGGCCAACAGCGCGCCGCCGCACACTCTGTCGAGCCACAACGCCCCTTTGGCGCGAAGTACCCGGATGGCATGTGCGCCGGCCAGGGCGTAGCCAAGCATGACGACGACGTCGATGCTCGCGAACGTGATCGCCAGCGCCATGTACTGCGGAAGCTGGGGTTCCGTGGAAACAATGAATTGTGGGAGGAACGCTGAAAAGAACAGATAGCCCTTCGGGTTGGTCACCGCAACGAGAAGACTGCGAAGAAAGATGGCTCGTGCCGACGCCCGGCTGGAAGCATTCTGTTTGTCGGGCAGAGCAAAGGTACCCTTGGAACGAAGAAGGCGAATGCCGAGGTATGCCAGATATGCAACGCCGACCCATTTGATCGTCGAGAACCAGAATTCGGAGGCTGCAAGCAAGGCGCCGAGGCCAAGGGCAACCGCCGAAATCAGCACAAAGTCCGAAAGAACAGCACCGGCCATGCCTGGGAGGGACGCCCGTACGCCGAAGCGAGAGCCGTTGGTGAGTGCGAGGAGAACCGTCGGTCCCGGAGTGGCGATACCGATGAAGGCGACGATCGAGAAGAGGAGTAGCGTGTGAGTCATAAGAGATCTACAGGTGAGCGAATTGTCAGGCGTTCAGACTGCAATCATCGCTTTTCGTCGGGAATATTTTCCCAAGTTTTCCAATCGATATCCCGCCCCGGATACGCCACCTTCTTGAACGGCCACTCCTTCGCGACCCACTCGCGCACTGCCGCATACAGACGTGCCTCGAGCCCGCCTTTGAGTTCGCTTTGCCTTGCCCAGAGATACACAACTGCGTCGTACCCACGCTTTGGAGTCGGATTGATGTAGACGCATCCTGTGACCTCGGACTCCGAGGGCGTCACGACGGTATAGGCGAAGGAGCGGCGCCTCTGAAATTCCTTCTGGTGCCACCCGAGATCGATCAAGTCCTGTTCGAATGTAAGGCCCTCGGGCCAAGACCCACCGGGCCAAATGGTCTTGAGGTGCTCGACGCTCGTCATGACGGCGTCAAAGTCCTTTACCACGTCATTGACCGTGAGCATGCGTAATCGAAATTCCTTGGTTTCCAGCGTTGCCGGCACCACGAATCCTTTGGGAACGAAAGGATTGGCCGATTGGGCTACGGCAAGCGAAGAGAACAAGGACAGCGGCATCAGCCATGCCAGGGTTCTAACCAGGTAGTTTGGGATTGGTCCGTTATGGCTCACGCACGCGCTCCAGCGATTTGTTCAGGTAATGGGACGTTCGTCATCGGCATTGATTTCCCAAGGGATGCCGTACCGATCGACCAGCACACCAAACCCAGGGGACCAAAACGTCTTCTGGAAAGGAACCTGGATGCTGCCTTCAACGCCAAGTGCATCGAATATGTCGTTCGCGCGCGCCGAGCCGCTCACTGTGAGAGTCACGAAGAATCCCTGGGGTGTCCGAAAACTCTTGGGCAGCATGTCTACGCCCGTCAGTTCGACCTCATCGACGACCAGGGTGGCGTGCACGATCCGGTCATGCCACTGCGGGTCGGTCGAGGACGCCATTGGCGACTCACCATAGGTGAGCATCGTCTGGATCGTTCCACCGAGAATCCGGTGATACGCTTGAAACGCCGTACGACACTGACCATCGAAGCAAAGATGAGGACTGACGCGCATGCCTTCCGCCTAACGGTTGTTCTGAGCCGCACGCCGACCCGGCGCGGTTGAGTAGACGATCAGTATGCCAAGACCCAATGCCGCTGCAGCCCATAAACGAACAATCACTGGGTCTGACCACCAGGCAAGAACTACGCGAGCGAAGGGAATGCCGATAATGGGAGTGAGCAGTCCGCCCAGCGCGATGAGCAAGCCCAGGCTGCGCAGCATCATAGGCGTGCGCGAGCTAGGGGCGGCACGAAATAGCACGACGCCGAACACGAAACGGATCACCGCGGCGGCATAGATTACGGGAGGTTCCTGGAAGGTCCGGACAATCCTGACAAACAGATCGGGCACGGCGAGACCGACGACGCCCTGCGCCACAATGAGTAAGCCAATCGAAAGCGCGGCGATTGCCATTGCGTGTTCTCCGTGCCACCTGACGGTCGAGCCGGGCACTACGATCTTCGTTGTTTGCTCTTGGCATTTTATCTCCGCCGCGACACTCCAACGATCACCGAACTCGATCCGCTGCGGATGAACAGGAAGTTGCCGGAGGGGGCACGCCTGGTGGTTGCGCTGAGCGCCGGGCCACCAATTGCCGCGGGCGCGGGCCGCCTCGAGAGCTGCCAGCGATTGCACCCGGCGGATGCGGCGGATAGCACGACTAAATTCAGGTCGCAAGGCGGCGAGCACTCATGTAAATGAGTAGAATTTCGGCCCATGCAAAAAACAGCCCTTCTTGGCGTGCTGCTGCTGCTGATCGCTAGCTGCGCCAGCATCCCCTCTGGCCAACCGGACCCCCGAGATCCCTGGGAACGATTCAATCGAAGCGCGTTCAAGTTCAACGATGCGCTCGACCGGGCCGTTGCCCGACCGGTTGCCAAGGCATATGTGAAGGTCACGCCGCGCTTCATCCGCACCGGCATCAGCAATGCGTTGAGCAATCTCAATACCGTTCCGACGGCGATCAACGACGTGCTCCAGGGCAAGATGCGCGAAGCCGGTCGCGACTCGGCGCGTTTCCTGCTCAACAGCACCCTGGGCCTCGGTGGGTTGTTCGACCCGGCGTCTGCCGCTGGGCTCGAGAACAACGACGAAGACTTCGGCCAGACGCTCGGCAAGTGGGGCGTGCAATCCGGCCCCTATGTCATGCTGCCGATTCTCGGGCCTTCGACCGTGCGCGACATTCTCGGGCGGGGCGTTGATCAATTCACCTACCCGGTCAACTACCTCGAGGACGACAGCACGCGCTACTTCATCCGGGGAGTCGACTTCCTCGACCTGCGCGCCAGCTTGCTCGATCTCGACGCCCAGCTCGAGCGCAGCTACGACCGCTATGCTTTCGTGCGCAATGCGTGGTTGCAGCGGCGCGAATACAAGGTGCAGGACGGCAATGTCGAAGACGACTCTCTCGAGCTCGAAGAGGAATTCAAGGACGACCCTGCCACCGAACCGGCAACGGACCCGGTAACGGACCCCGCGACCGAGAAAAAATGACCCCGCAAGACACAGAGCCAGGTCGGCTGCCGCCCTTGCTGTTGCTGCATCCGAACGACAACATCCTCGTGGCCCGGCGCGATATCGCCGCCGGCGAGCGCGTGGAAATGGACAGCGAGACGTTCACCATGCCCGTGGCCATCGAACTGGGCCACAAACTCGCGCGGCGCGCCCTTGAGGCGGATACTCGCGTCCTCAAATATGGGGCACCCATCGGCTCCATGAAAACCGCGGTGGCGCGCGGCGAGCACGTGCACCTGCACAACCTCCGCAGCGACTACCTCCCCTCCACCTCACGGGAAATCGGTAAGACGGACGGACATTGATGAACGCGCCGGCAATGAAGGGTTTTCTGCGCAAGGACGGCCGCAAGGGCATTCGCAATGTGGTTGCCGTGGCCTACCTGGTCGAATGCGCGCATCACGTGTCCCGGCTCATCGTGCAGAAGTCCGGTGCCGAGGATGTTCACCTCATCGGCTTCCCCGGGTGTTATCCGAACAAGTATTCGCTCGAGATGATGCAGCGGCTGTGCACGCACCCGAATGTGGGCGCCGTGCTGCTCGTGTCGCTGGGTTGCGAGGGCTTCAATCGCGAGCAGCTGCGCCGGACCATTGCCGCCAGCGGCCGGCCCGTCGACCTGCTCGTCATACAGCAGTCGGGCGGCACCACGCGCACGCTGAACGCCGGCCTGGAGGTCGTGCGCAAGATGCGCGCCGAGCTCGCCAAACAGGCGGCGGTTCCGATGGCGCTCGATGAGCTCATCGTTGGCACCGTGTGCGGCGGCTCCGATGGCACCAGCGGTATCACCGCCAACCCGGCGGTGGGTCGCTGCTTCGACTGGTTGATCGAAGCCGGCGCGGCCTGCATCTTCGAGGAGACCGGCGAGCTCATCGGCTGCGAACGCATCATGGCCTCGCGCGCCGTCACGCCGGAGCTGGGTCGGGAGATCGAAGCCTGCGTCGAAAAGGCCGCTAACTATTACCGCATCATGGGCTACGGCAGTTTCGCTCCTGGCAACGCCGAGGGCGGCCTGACCACGCTCGAAGAAAAGTCGATGGGCGCCTACTCCAAGTCCGGCTCCTCGCCCATCAGTGGTCTCATCAAACCTGGCGACGTGCCGCCGCGCGGCGGGCTCTATCTTCTCGACGTGGTGCCCGACGGCGAACCACGTTTCGGTTTCCCGAACATCTCCGACAACGCCGAGATAGTCGAGCTCATCGCCTGCGGTTCACACCTGGTGCTGTTCACCACCGGCCGCGGCTCGGTGGTGGGTTCCGCGATCTCGCCCGTCATCAAGGTGTGCGCCAATCCGGACACGTACGACCGCATGGCTGACGACATGGACGTGAATGCGGGTCGCATCCTGCGTGGTGCCGACCTCGACGAGGTGGGCCGCGAGATCTTCGCGCTGGTGCAGACCGTCGCCAGCGGCGGGGCCACGAAATCCGAGGCGCTCGGCCACCAGGAATTCATCCTCACCTACAAACAATTCGAACCGATAGGTCCCGCCTGCCTGCCGGCAGCGTAACTTCAAGGGAGATCAATGAAACTGGTACGTTTTGGCTCTGAGGGCGCAGAGCGTCCCGGGCTGTTGAATGCGGACGGCAGCATCGCCGACCTGTCGGGCGTCGTTCCGGATCTGGCGGGAGCAGCCTTGTCGCCCGAATCCCTCGCGAAACTCCGGGCGCTCGACACCGCCAAACTACTGCGCGTTCCGTCCGGGACGCGATTGGGTCCTTGCGTGGCGGGCGTGGGCAAATTCATCGCGATAGGGCTCAACTATGCGGACCATGCCGCCGAAACCGGCGCCAAGATCCCGAGCGAACCCATTGTCTTCATGAAGGCTACGAGCTGCATCGTCGGTCCCAACGACACGGTACTCAAACCGCGCGGGTCGACGAAAATGGATTGGGAAGTCGAGCTCGGCGTCGTCATCGGCAGCGTCGCACGCTATGTGAGCGAGGCCGATGCGCCAAACCACATCGCTGGCTATTGCGTGATCAACGATCTCTCGGAGCGGGCCTTCCAGCTCGAGCGCGGCGGCCAGTGGGACAAGGGCAAGGGCTGCGACACTTTTGGTCCGCTCGGCCCCTGGCTCGTAACCTCGGATGAAGTCGGCGACCCGGCGCAACTTTCGATGTGGCTCGACGTGAACGGCACGCGCCGCCAGAACGGCTCGACACGCACCATGATCTTCAAGCCCGCGTTCCTGGTGAGTTACCTGAGCCAGTTCATGAGCCTGCATCCTGGCGACGTGATCACGACCGGCACACCGCCGGGCGTTGGCATGGGGATCAAGCCCGAGCCGATTTTCCTGAACGCCGGCGATGTCATGGAGCTCGGCATCGAGAAGTTAGGCAGTCAACGGCAGGTGGTTGCGGCGGCCTGAGTCCGGCGTGGCCATCATCACGAGTATTGCCGATTTGCGCGAAATGGCGCGGCGGCGCGTACCCCGCGCCATGTTCGATTACGCCGATCGCGGCTCCTACGACGAACAGACCATGGCGCGAAATCACGGCGATTTCGCCAGGCTGCTGCTACGCCAGCGCGTCATGGTGGACGTTTCGCGGCTGTCAGTCCGCACCACCGTACTCGGCGAGCATTGGAACATGCCCGTGGGGATCGCTCCCACCGGGCTCACCGGGTTGTTTCACCGCGATGGCGAGATTCTCGGTGCTCGCGCCGCGCAGGCCGCTGGCGTGCCGTTCACGCTGAGCACCATGTCGATCTGCTCGATCGAAGATGTCCACACCGCGGGTTGCGGCACCTTCTGGTTCCAGCTGTATCTCATGCGCGATCGCGGATTCAACGAAGCGCTGATCGCGCGGGCGCGCGAGGCGCGGTGCCCGGCGCTGATGCTCACGCTCGACCTGCCGCTGCAGGCGCTGCGGCGGCGCGACCCCAAAAACGGGCTCGCCGTGCCGCCGAGACTCACACTGGCCAATGCCTGGGAAATCCTGCAGCGGCCGCGTTGGCTCACCGGCGTGTTGCTAGGCAAGCGACGTACGCTTGGCAATCTCGCCGCCTTCTTTCCCAAGGACGGCATCGCCACCCTGTCGGAGTGGGTGGGAGGCCAGTTCGACGCGTCGATTACCTGGAAAGATGTCGCCTGGGTGCGAGAGCGCTGGCCCGGCAAGCTCATTCTCAAGGGAATCCTCGATCCCGAAGATGCGCGACTCGCACTGGCGACCGGCATCGATGCCATCGTCGTGTCCAATCACGGCGGCCGTCAGCTCGACGGCGCGACGTCGACGATTGCTGCCCTGCCGCGCGTGGTCGATGCCGTCGCGGGGCGCTGCGACGTGTTGCTGGATGGCGGCGTCACCTCGGGCCAGGACGTGCTCAAGGCGCTGGCGCTGGGTGCACGCGCCTGTCTCATCGGCAAGGCGTTTCTCTACGGGCTGGCGGCGATGGGCGGCGAAGGAGTGACGCTGGCGTTGCAACTCATCCGCCGTGAACTCGAGGTGTCGATGGCGCTGACCGGCGTGAACAATGTCCGCGACGTCGATGCGCGCGTACTGGGTCCCGACCGCGCTGGTGATTTGTAGTCAGCGCAGGACAGTGATGACGTAGTCCCGCGCGAAATTCACCAGCATGCGATTCGAGAAAAGCATGCACTCAGCGGCACCGGTTCGGCCGACGCGGACGTGCCCGTGGGCGAGGAAACGCCTTCCGACCTCGGGAAAGTGTTCACCGCGATCGCTCGCCATGTCGGGTTTCTCGACCCAGCGGCGAACCCCGCCCTCCGACAATGGATAACGGCTGATCGTGGTGCGCCGCGCAGACACCAACGATTCGGCGTAGTGCAGCGTAGTACAGCGATTGAAACCGACTCCTAACAACAGAATCGAAGCATTCTGGTCGTAGAGTTTTTCGAACGGCGTGCCACGGTCCCACAGAATTCGAGCGCATGCTCGGCGGTGATGGGCGCGGCGGCGGCGCCATTTCGCGCACACCGATACCAGGGGGTGATCGCTGCGCAGCGTGCCGGGAAACGTGCGAAATGGTTCCGCGAGGGCACCCAATGTCGTCGGCGTGGTCAGCGCATCGAACTCGGGAAGATGCTCGCGAATGCACCGCCCGAGAACATCAGCCTGTGCCGGTCAACAATCCGTCGACTTCAGAGATACGCGCGATCGCCACCAGCGACGCCGGCAGGTTCTCGAACAAAACCGGCCGCGACTTGCGCCGTCCCCACGCGAGCCAGTCGAGCAGCACCGCGAGGCCGGCGCTGTCGGCGCGGGTGACGCCACTGCAATCAATGACGAGGCGTTGCGCGCGTGAGCTTTCGAGCGCCAGGATGCCGACCTGGCGCGCTTCGCGCGCACTGGCAAATGTGAGCTCGCCGGTGACGACGATGCGGCCCGAATCGGACTCACTGATTCCGACGCCAGCCTGTTTTGCTTCCTCCCTGGCCATCTTCAGGTCTTTTTGACCTTGCCCGCCTTGGCAGATTGCGCCCGGCTTTCCAGACGCTGGATCACGGCATCGATGCCTTGCTGGTCGACCTGCGCACCGTAGTCCTCACGATAACTTTTGACGTAGCTGATCCCCTCGATGATCACATCCCACGCTTTCCATTCACCGTTGACCTTGCGCAGGCTGTAGTTCACGGGGACCTTGGTGCCGTTGGATCGTTTGATCTCGGTGCGTACCGTGGCGCGCTCGTCGGTGGGGGCGACCTTGGTCGGAAAGACCTTGAGACGATCGCCGGTGAAATCGATCATGGCGTCGCCGTAGGTGTAGAGCAGTGACTGGTAAAAGGCCTCGACGAAGCGCTTGCGTTGCTCGACGCTGGCGGTACGCCAGTGTTTGCCCAACACGAGTTGCGCCGCGTACGGCGTATCGAAATGCGGCAGCAACGTATTGGCAACGAGCTCGTATAGACCCGTGGGATCTTTGCGGAATTCGTCGCGGCGCTTGTCAATGCCAGACAGCAGCGTGTTCGCGGAGCTCTCGATGAGCTGCGATGGGCCGCTTGCATCGACCGCCTTGGACTCTGGAGTCGGGGCCGGCTTCAGAGGATCCACGGCTTGCGCGAGAACGACACCGGCGCCGCCTAACATGGTGGCGATGAACCCGGCCTGAACAATCCGCTTGAACGACTGCATTACTTCTTCTCCTGCGCGGCCGGTTCCTCGCTCTTTTCCTCATCCGGTCCCCTGCTCGCCATGTTGGCGAAGAACTTGTTGATGAGACTCTCGAGCACGATGGCCGACTGTGTGAATTCGATTTGACCGCCCTGCTTGAGGAAGGTTTCCGCGCCACCGGGACCGATGCCGATGTACTTGCCGCCTAGCAGGCCGGCGGTCTGGATGCTGGCATCGCTGTCTTCGGGGATCTCTTTGTATTGATCCTCGATGCGCAGCACCACGGCAGCCTTGAAATCCTTCGGATCGAATTGGATCGTCTCCACACGTCCTACACGTACTCCGGCCATGGTCACGGGCGAACCCGGCTTGAGGTCGCCGATGTTGTCGAATTTGGCGGTTACGGTGTATCCGCCCGCATTGCCGCCGAGCTTGAGCGCGGTGCCCGGCAGCTGCGTGGTGAGGAATGCCAGCGCCGCGAAGCCCAGCAATACGAACAGGCCCGTGCCGATTTCCAGGGAGCGTGAGTTTTTCATGGCGGATCCGATCAGGACTTTGTTAGGAAAGCTGCGGTCAGCAGGTAGTTGAGCAGCAGCACCATCACCGAGGAGGTGACCACGGTGCGCGTCGTCGCGAGACCCACGCCTTCGGGCGTCGGTTCGCACTGGTAACCCTCGTACACGGCGATCAGGCTGCAGGCGACGCCGAATACCAGGCTCTTGACGATGCCTTCGGTGACGTCATGCAGGTCGACGGCATTCTGGGTCTGCGACCAGAACGCTCCTACGTCGACACCCATCTGCTGCACGCCGATGAGCTGCGCACCGAACAACCCGACCACGCTGAAAGTGGCCGCGAGCAGCGGCATGGCAATGATGCCGCCGATGAACCGCGGCGCGACCACGTATCGCAGAGGATCCACGGCCATCATCTGCATGGCTGTCAGCTGATCGGTGCTCTTCATGAGCCCGATCTCCGACGTGAGCGACGTGCCGGCGCGGCCAGCAAACAACAGCGCCGTGAGCACCGGACCGAGCACCTTGAGCATGCCCAGCGCCGCGAGCACTCCGAGTGAGTCTTCGGAGCCGAAACGCTGCAGCGTGTCGAAACCGAGCAGGCCCAGCACCATGCCGACGAACAGCCCTGACAACATGATGATGACCAGCGAGCGTGCACCGGCGTTGTAGATCTGCTTGACGATGAGACCGGGCTTGCCGAAGGCTGGAATGATGCGCGCCAGTACCTGACCCATGAACATCGTCATGGAGCCTATGCGGCGAAGCGCGGCGACCGGCACGGAATCGACGGGACCGCTCATGGCGCTTCCTCTAACAACTGCTGGAAATAGTCAGGCGCCGGATGGTGAAAAGGCACCGGACCGTCCGGCAGGCCGCCGATGAACTGGCGCACTTCCGGGGCCTCGCTGCGATGCAGCTCTGCGGGCGTACCGGAAGCGACCACCTTGCCGGACGACAACAGGAAACTGTCGTGCGCGATGGTCGAGAGTTCCTGAACATCATGGGAGACAACGATGCTGGTGATACCCAACGCCTCGTTCATCTGCTTGATGAGGCGGCATATGACGCCCATGGAAATCGGATCGAGTCCCACGAAAGGCTCGTCGTAAATGAGGATGTCCGGATCCATGACGATGGCCCGCGCGAGGGCCACGCGCCGCTGCATGCCACCCGACAGCTCGGCGGCCATGAGCCGCGCGGCACCGCGCAACCCCACGGCATGCAACTTGGTCAGCACGAGCTGGCGAATCAGTGATTCTGGAAGCCTGGTATGCGCGCGAACCGGGAACGCGACGTTTTCGTACACGTCTTCATCGGTGAGCAGCGCGCCGTTCTGGAACAGCATGCCCATGCGGCGGCGCAGGGCGAACAGCTCCTTGCCAGACATCGTCGACACTTCTTCACCAAACACACGGACACTGCCCCGCTCGGCTTGTACCTGGCCTGTGATGAGCCGCAGCAACGTCGTCTTGCCCGTGCCGGACGGGCCCATGAATGCGGTGATGCGCCCTCGCCGCGCGGTGATGTCCAGTCCGTCGAAGATGGCGCGCCCGCCTACGGCGTAACGCACGTCGCGGACCTCAATAACGGCATCGCCGGCTTGCGCCGGCGATCCGTTCGTCGTCTGGGACTGCAAATTGCTCAAGCGGCCTTGCGCCTCTTGGTTTCGGAAGGCCGCGAAGGATAGCAAAAGGGCTTGCCTCCGGCTTTCTGAAGCATTGAATCCGTACTAAACTGGTCCCACTTAAAACCGGCCTGAAAAGGGCCCTTGACGGGTAACCAAGATGCTTCGGATCGGCAAGCTCACGGACTACGCGACGGTCATCCTGGCCAGCATGGCCACGGACCGCTCGCGCCTGCAAAACGCCGGCGCGCTCGCTGAGCGCACCCACATCGCGGCCCCCACGGTCAGCAAGCTCCTCAAACAGCTGCAGCGCGCGGGATTGGTCAACTCCACCCGGGGTACGCATGGCGGCTACCAGCTGGCGCGCGCACCCGAGGAAATCAGCGCAGCGGCCATCCTCGACGCGCTCGAGGGCCCGATCGCTCTCACCGAATGCTCCTCCGGCGCCGGCCAGTGCTGCATCGAACACACCTGTTCCGTGGGCCGCACCTGGCAGCGACTCAATCTCGCCATCCGCCGTTCCCTCAGCGAGATATCGCTGGCGCAGCTTGCCGGGCTGGACAGCCGCACGCCGCAGATGCCGATCGAACGCGAGCTCAAGCAGATGACGCGCGCGCCCAAGGTGCCGGCATGAGCGCCATCGACGCGCTGATCGGCAAGTCCTACCAGCACGGCTTCGTGACCGACATCGAATCGGACACGCTGCCTCCCGGACTCGATGAGGACGTGGTGCGCTTCATCTCGCGCAAAAAGCGTGAGCCGCAGTTCATGACCGAGTGGCGCCTCAAGGCCTATCGCCACTGGCTCACGATGCGCGAGCCGCACTGGGCAAAGCTGCGCGTTCACCCGATCGACTACCAGTCCATCTCGTATTTCTCGGCGCCGAAGCGCGACCCGAACGCACCGAAGAGCCTCGAGGAAGTCGATCCGAAGCTGCTCGCCACCTATGAGAAGTTAGGTGTGCCGCTGCACGAGCGGGCGCGACTGGCCGGCGTCGCAGTGGATGCCGTGTTCGACAGCGTGTCGGTGGCCACCACTTTCAAGGAACGGCTGTCGGAAGCCGGGGTGGTCTTCTGCTCGTTCTCGGATGCCGTGCAGAACCACCCCGCTCTCATTGAAAAATATCTCGGCACCGTGGTGCCGCACACCGACAATTTCTTCGCCGGCCTCAACTCGGCGGTGTTCTCCGACGGATCGTTCGTCTACATCCCTCCGGGCGTGCGTTGCCCGATGGAGCTGTCGACCTACTTCCGCATCAACGCCAGGAACACCGGCCAGTTCGAGCGCACGCTGATCATCGCCGCGCCCGGGTCGCACGTGAGCTACCTCGAGGGCTGCACCGCACCCATGCGCGACGAGAACCAGCTGCACGCCGCCGTGGTTGAGCTCATCGCCGAGGATGACGCGGAGATCAAGTATTCCACGGTGCAGAACTGGTATCCGGGCGACGAGAACGGGCTCGGCGGCATCTACAACTTCGTCACCAAGCGCGGCGAATGCCGCGGCCGCAACTCCAAGATCTCGTGGACGCAGGTGGAAACCGGTTCGGCAATCACCTGGAAATATCCCTCGTGCATCCTGCGTGGCGAGAATTCGGTCGGCGCGTTCTATTCGGTGGCCACCGTCAACAACTATCAGCAGGCCGACACCGGCACGAAGATGATCCACATCGGTGCCAATACCAAGAGCACCATCGTCTCCAAGGGCATCTCGGCCGGACACGGGCAAAACAGCTACCGCGGCCTGGTGAAAATCCTCCCCAGCGCGCACGGCGCACGCAATTTCACGCAGTGCGATTCACTGCTCATGGGTGGTGACTGCGGCGCGCACACCTTTCCCTACATCGAAACGCGCAATCAGAGCGCCATCGTCGAGCACGAAGCCTCGACCTCGAAGATCAGCGAGGACCAGCTGTTCTATTGCCTGCAGCGCGGCATCGAGCAGGAAGACGCCGTCAACATGATCGTGAGCGGGTTCTGTAAGACCGTTCTCAAGGAACTACCGATGGAATTCGCCGTTGAGGCACAGAACTTGTTAGCCGTGAGCCTGGAAGGGGCAGTCGGATGAAAGCTTCCCCACCGTTACTCAAGATCGAGAATCTCTGCGCCAAGGTTGGCGGCAAGAACGTGCTGCAAGGACTGTCGCTGACGCTGAATGCCGGCGAAGTTCACGCCATCATGGGTCCCAACGGATCCGGCAAGAGCACGCTTGCGTACGTGCTCGCCGGTCGCCCGGGCTACGACATCACCGGCGGTGGCGTGGAATTCATGGGCAAGGACTTGTTGGCGATGCCCGCCGAAGAGCGCGCACGCGCCGGCATGTTTCTCGGCTTCCAGTACCCGGTGGAAATTCCCGGCGTCAACAACGTCTATCTGCTCAAGGCGGCGGTGAACGCCAAGCGCAAGGCGTCCGGCCTGCCCGAAGTCGACGCCTACGAATTCCTGCAGCTGGTACGCGGCAAGATGAAGCTCATGCAGATGGATGAGAGCTTCCTTTCGCGTGGAGTCAACGAGGGGTTTTCGGGCGGTGAAAAGAAGCGCAACGAGATCCTGCAGATGCTGGTTCTCGAGCCGACATTGGCGGTACTCGACGAGACCGACTCTGGCCTCGACATCGACGCATTGAAGGTCGTGGCGCGCGGCGTCAACTCGTTGCGGGCGGCAGATCGCGGCGTGCTGCTCATCACGCACTACCAGCGCCTGCTCGACCACGTCGTGCCGGATCAAGTGCACGTGTTGACGCGTGGCCGGATTGCGCGCTCGGGCGACAAGACGCTGGCGCAAGAGCTCGAGAAACGCGGCTACGACTGGGTGCTAGAGGTCGCCTGAGCGTGATCAATTTGCCGACTAACAAGGACGAGAACTGGCGTTACGCCAACCTGCGTCCACTCGCCAGGGCAAAGATCGATGCTGTTGCCGGGAATGGCACGGTGCACGCAACGCCGCTGCCTGCCGTGCTGCGCGACTACGAGCGCTGGGTTTTCGTAGATGGCCGGTTCGCGGCCGAGCTGTCGGCGCCGGCGGCGCAAACCTACGCCGGTTTGTTGAGCGCCGGTGACGCGGGCGCAGAGTTCGCCGCGTTGCTCGACGCCTCCATCGCCACCGAAGGTGCTGACTTCGCGCTGGCTCGTCTGAACGGAGCACGCGGTGACCAGGTGCTGCACATCGCGCCACCCGACGGGGCGGAGGCGCGGATCGAGCTGACATTCATCGCCAGCGCCGCGGCGGCTGCCGGCACGTCGTATCCGCGCGTCCAGGTGCATGCCGGGCGCAATTCGCACTTGCGCCTGGTCGAGCGGCACATCAGCGCCGGCGGCGCCGACTCCATGGTCAATGCCGCCTTCGACCTGGCGCTGCGCTCCGATGCGTGCATCGATCATTGCCGCTTGCAGAACGTGGCCGATGCCGCGGGATGTTTCGACACGTTGACGGCGCACGTCGGCGATCGCGCGAGTTACCGGGTGCGCACCGTGACGCTGGGTGGGCTCACGTCCCGCTCGACCATGCTCATCAGGCTCGCCGGCAAGGCGGCCCGCTGCGAATTGGCGGTGGCCAGTATCGCCAATGGAATCCAGACACACGACATGTACGCCGAGATCGAACACGCCGGTGCCGACACGGTGACGCGCGAGCTGTATCGCGGCATCGCCACCGATCGCGGCAAACTCGGTTTCAACGGCAAGATCATCGTGCGCGAGTCCGCGTCCGGCGGTGACTCGGAGCAGTCGCTGAAAACGCTGCTCACCGGCACTGGGGCGGAAGCCGCGGTACGTCCGCAGCTCGAGATCTATACCGATCGTGTGCGTGCGCAGCACGGGGCGACCACCGGCAAGCTCGACGAACAGATGTTGTTCTACCTCTTGTCGCGCGGCATCGACCGGCGCACCGCGCAGACGCTGTTGCAGTGGGCGTTCATCGAAGACGCGGTGTCGCGCATCGAGTGCACCGGGCTGCGTACCGAGATCGAGCAGCTGATCGCCGCGCAGCTCAATGAAGTTTCCGCGCTCGAAGGACTGTTAGGCAAGCCATGAATGCGAATCCGAAACCGGCACTCGGCTACGATGTGCAGCGCGTGTGGCGCGACTTCCCGATCCTGGCGCGCGAGATCCATGGAAAACCGCTGGTATTCCTCGACAGCGCCGCTTCGTCGCAGAGACCGGCAAGCGTCATCGCCGCGGTCGACGACTACGAGCGGCTGCACCATGCCAATGTGCATCGCGGCGTGCACCAGCTGAGCCAGGAGGCGACGCAGATGTTCGAACATGCGCGCGAACGCGTGCGCGCCTTCGTCAATGCCGTATCGTCGCGCGGCGTCATTTTCACGCGCGGCACCACCGAGTCCATCAACCTCGTGGCCCAATCGTACGCACGCCCCCGCCTGCATCGCGGCGATGAGATCCTGCTGACAGCGCTCGAACACCACGCCAACATCGTGCCCTGGCAACTCGTGGCCGAGCAGACCGGCGCCGTGATCAAACACGTGCCGATGGATCGCCGTGGCGTCATCGACGTGGCGAATGTCGCCGCGCACCTGAACGAGCGCACGCGCATCGTCGCCTGCGCGCATGTGTCGAACGCGCTCGGCACCGTGCTGCCGGTGCGCGAGATCGTCAAGCTCGCGCACGCGCGCGGCGCGGTCGTGCTCATCGACGGGGCCCAGGCGGTGCCGCATGAGCGCGTGGACCTGCAGGCACTCGACTGCGATTTCTACGCATTCTCGGCGCACAAGATGTACGGCCCGACCGGTATCGGCGTACTTGTCGGGCGCGAATCACTGCTCGAAGCCATGCCTCCGTGGCAGGGCGGCGGCGACATGATTCTCACCGTGAGCTTCGAGAAGACCACGTTCAACGTGCTGCCATTCAAATTCGAGGCGGGCACGCCGAACATCTCGGGCGCGGTGGGCATGGCGGCCGCCATCGACTACATCGACTCGCTTGGCATCGACAGCATCCATGCTCATGAACAGCGCCTGCTGGCGCTGGCCACCCGCAAGCTCGAAGCGGTCCCGGGTCTCACCATCATCGGCACCGCGCCCGGCAAGGCGGCGGTGATCTCCTTCACCATCGACGGTATTCATCCGCACGACCTCGGCACGATCCTCGACGCGGAAGGTGTGGCGGTACGTACTGGCCACCACTGTGCGATGCCGGTCATGGAGTTCTTCAACGTTGCCGCCACGGCGCGCGCATCGTTCGCCTGCTATTCACGCGAATCGGACATCGATGCGCTGGTGACCGCGCTCGGCAAGGCGCGCGAGGTGTTCGGCTGATGGACCTCAAGGACCTCTATCGCGATGTGATCCTGGATCACAACAAGACCCCGCGCCTGTTCGGGCGGCTCGATCCGGCGGATTCGTCGGCGGATGGCCACAATCCACTATGCGGCGACCGTCTGCACATCACTTTGCGTGTGGATGGCGATCGCATTTCCGACCTGCGCTTCGACGGCAAGGGATGCGCGATCTCCGTGGCCTCCGCCTCGCTCATGTGCGAAGCGGTCAAGGGCAAACAGCGTGCCGAGATCTCACACCTGTTCCGCGAGATACACGATGTACTCACGCATCACGACGCGCCCATTCCTGAAGATCTCGGCAAGCTGGCCGCCTTGTCGGGCGTGCGCGATTTTCCGGTGCGCGTCAAATGCGCCAGCCTGTGCTGGCACACGTTGAACGCCGCGCTCGAGCGCAGTCCTGAACCGGTGAAGACCGAGTAGCCGATGAGAACGCACGACAACGAACCTTTCGTCCTGCGCCGCGACGTCAAGGCGGTCATGGTGCCGGCGGGCATCGATATCGAGCTCAAGTCCGGGCAATCGGGCTTCATCACCCAGGCGCTCGGCGGAAGCTTCACGCTGTACATGGAAGGCAACCTGTTCCGCATCGCCGGTGCCGACGCCGACGCCATCGGCAAGGAAGTGGCGAAGACTCCGGAGCTGCCTCCCAACTCGACCGAGGATGACGTGCTGGCACTCGCCTGGGATCAGCTGCGAACCTGCTACGACCCGGAGATTCCCATCAACATCGTGGACTTGGGGCTCATCTACGAATGCACGGTAAGCGCACAGCCGGACGGCGAGCGCGTGATCAACGTGCGGCTCACGCTCACCGCGCCCGGGTGCGGCATGGGTGACGTCCTCGTTCAGGACATCCGGCAGAAACTCGAAATCATCCCGACGGTCGCCGCGGCCAACGTCGAGCTGGTCTTCGATCCGCCGTGGAACCAATCCATGATGACCGAGGCCGCCCGTCTGCAGACGGGGATGTTTTAATAAGACAATGTCCGACTGGACTGATATCGGAAGCCTGACGGAGCTCGAAATGGCGCAGCGCCTCGAAGCCGACGTCGATGGGTTTCGTGTGCGTGTGGCGCATGTCAATGGCACGCTCTACGCATTCGAAGACCGTTGCACGCATGACGACTCGCCGTTCGATGATGCTCCGATCGAGGATTCGGAAATCATTTGTCCGCGCCACGGGGCGCGGTTTTGCCTGCGCACGGGTGAGGCTCTCTCGCCGCCCGCCTATGAGCCGCTGCGGATCTTCGAATCCCGCGAACGCGATGGCCGCATCGAGGTGCGGGTGTGAGCGCCAGCGACAACAAGACCAAACGCCTCACGCTGATTCGTCACGCCAACGCCGACCATGACGCCGACGTGCGCGACTTCGAACGTCCGCTGAGCCGCAAGGGTCAGGGTGAAGCGCTTGAAATGGCGCGACGCTTCCAGGAGCGCGCGCTCGTTCCCGATCTCATCATCGCGAGCGCGGCCACGCGCACGCGCGAAACCGCGGAGACCTTCGCCAAAGTCCTTGGCGTGCCCACGAGACTTCTCCAGGCCGACGACGCGCTGTACCTTGCCGAAGGTGATCACATTGTCGGCGCAATCCGCGCCGTCGGTCCGCGCGTCGGCCATCTCATGGTCATTGGCCACAACCCGGGCATTTCCGCCGCGGCGATTTCCCTGGCACCCGAAGCGATCACCAACGACCTGCCCACTTGCGGCACGCTGACGATGATCGTGAGCTGCCCCACGTGGAACCTCATCGACCGGCGCTGCGTGCGCGAATCCGAACGCGATTCGCCGCGAAAGTTTTTCGACTTCGGGGGGTAATGGGGACATTCCTCGTTTCCTGGCAAAAGGGGACGGGGAGCGTGGGTGGACGGTCGAGCGACGCGCCCCCATGCAGGCGTGATCTCGCTATCGCCGGGCCCTTCGATCAGTGGGCAGCGTAAGATTTGGGTACGCCGCTCGGCACGAAGACATTCTGCTGTAGTGGGACGAAAAGGCCGCGAAGAGTCCGGATGAAGCAGAGAAGCGGCTCAGTGCCATTGAGCCCGCAAGACCCGGCCCGCTCGGCTCACGCCTGCATGGACGCGCGTCGCTCGATCGTGCACCGACGCGCCGCGGCTCCGTTGGCGAGGAAAAGAGGTGTGTAGCCCCGGCGTCGGCAAGAGCGCTGGACCGTGCGTCTCTTCTCTATCTCTTCTCTTCTCCGTTCTCAGCGCGGCGGAGAACGGGGACGCGGTTCGATGACGTTGGCGCCCCAACGAGCGTACACGGCAGGAGATGAGCGAGCGGGCCGGGTCCTGCGGACTCAATGGCACGAAGCCGCCTCTCTGCTCCATGCGGACTCTTCGCCGACTTTTCATCCAACTACAGCAGAATGTCTTCGCGCCAGGCGGCGTGCCCAAATCTCGCCCCGCCCAATTATCAAAGGGCCCGGCGAAAGCGAGCTCGCTCCTGTCGTGTGCGCTCGTTGGGGCGACCGCTTCACCGACCCGCGTCGCGCTTCAACTGCTGCGCGCCACCTGCGTGATGTCCACTACCGCCCCTTGATCGCGTTCACGCCGCTGGGTAGGCGCACCCATGAGCTGCAGGTCACCGACCGTGCAGCAGTCGCGTCCCGCCTGCTTGGATCGATAGAGCGCCTCGTCGGCGAGCCGGATCAGCGTCTCGCGGTCTCGCGTCATGGTGGAGTCGGAAATGCCGTAGCTCGAGGTGAAGACCGGCGAGCCGGATAACAGGTGCTGCTGGGCGAGCGCGACTCGCAATCTGCCCACGACCTCGGCGGCGCGTTCGGCATTGGCACCGGGAAGCAACAGCGCGAATTCCTCGCCGCCCCAGCGCACCACGTGATCGCGATCGCGGACCACACTGCGAGCCGTGTCGGCGAACAGCTTGAGCGCGCGATCGCCCGCTTCGTGGCCCTGCGTGTCATTGAGGCGCTTGAAGAAATCCAGATCCGCCATGACCACGGCGAAAGCCGAGTCGACTGACATGAGATTGGTGAGCACTTCCTCGGCCGCGCGCCGGTTGGTGAGCCCCGTGAGGCTGTCGGTGCTGGCCTGCAGCTGCGAGCGCTCGAACGCGCGCAATGTGCCGATGCGCGTGCCGGCGTGTACGCCGAGCGCAGTGAGCTGCGCGATCTGCTCCGGGTTCGGCGGCTTGCCCTTGGCGCCGGTGACATGCAACACGCCAAGCGCGCGGCCCATGAAATTGACCGGCACGCACGCGGCGGAGATCGAGCCGCCCATGCGCCCTAACAACTTCGGACAGGCATTGAGGGCCTCGGCGTCGGGAAAAATCTGCGGATGTCCGCGGCGGACGGCAATGCAGCTGTACGGGGATTCCACCGAGCAATTCGGCGAGCCGTTTTTGGGATGCACGCAGGCTCTCTCCAGATGAGCGCGCGAGGAGTCCGCGAGCAGCAGCTCCATCGGGTGCACGTCGGAGATCGCCCCCATGGCGCGCGCGATCACGCGATCGGCTTCGGCCTCCGAGTCCGCCATTTCCAGCGCCTCGACCAACTGGTTGCTGAAGGTGCTGCGGCCCGCCTCGGAACGCAGCCGCGTCAACATGCCCTGCATGGTATCGGCCAGCAGGTTGATCATGCGCGACAGCCCGCTGATTTCATCGGAACCGTGGGTGTCGCAGCGGTTGTCCATATCGCCGGCCGCGAGCGCCTGCGCAACCTCACCGACCGTGCGGATGGAAGTGCGTATGGAATGGGCGATCGCCCACAGCATGAATGCGACGAGCAACGCTGCCAGCGCGCCACCGCCGATCACCCATGCGGTGATCGTCCCGGATCGGCCGGCCTCGGCGAGCACGCGCGTCTCGACCCGGCCCAGCACCGTGCGCATGCGCGTCATCGCATCGCGCAGGCCGGCCTCGAGCACCAGGCGGCGCGGCTCCAGATCGGCGAATGCCCAGGCACTTGCCCCGCCGGTGTTCTGGCGCAGGTTCGCCTCGGCACTTTCAAAATATTTCGCCGCCGGCGGACGCAGGTTGTCGAGAATGGCGCCGACTTCCGCCGTCGCCTGCAGCGACCAGGTGAGATCGAGTTGCGCGCGCAGCGCATTCAACAGGTTCTGCTGTGCCTGGGCCGAAGCCCCGCCCGGGTCCTGCAGCTCGGTGGCAATGCTGGTGTGGATGGTGAGCGCGCGATCGAGCGAACGCTGCACGGCGGCCACGCGCGCCAGATCCGTGCTGGCCTCGGACCGCAGCTCGATGGCGCGCAACGCGCCGAACAGCAGTCCGCCCCAGCACAGCACCAGCACGCCGAACATTATGTAGAACCGACCGGTGATCGGAATCGCAGCGAACCACCGGCGCGTGTCTCGACCTGTCATTGACTTCCCGCCCCTCCGGCGAATCGCGTACACCGATATCGGCCGTTTCGGGGAGGACGTTAGGGGCAAGTAGCCGGACGTCGGCCATGGCGGCGCGACGCAGTGCTCAATTTGCTCAAGGCGGAATGTTGTCCGACGTGTTAGCGCGCCGCGAGCGACAGCAATCCCGCGTTGCCGCCAATCGCTGCGGTGTTGGTGGTGATCGTCTGCTCGGTGGCCATGCGATGCAGGTAATACGGACCGCCAGCCTTGGGGCCGGTACCGGATAGCCCCATTCCACCGAAGGGCTGCACGCCGACCACTGCACCGATCATGTTGCGGTTGATGTACACATTGCCGACGCGCAGCGTCCGGGCGATGCGCTGGGCCAGCCCGTCGATGCGCGTGTGTATCCCCAGGGTGAGGCCGTATCCCATGGCATTCACCGAGGCAACCACCGCATCGAGATCGCGCGCGCGATAGGTGAGTACATGCACCACTGGACCGAACACCTCGCGCTGCAGTGACGCCAGCGAAGCGATTTCCACGGCCAGCGGCGCGAAGAATCGGCCCTGCGCGCTGGCGCTGGAACGCGCGCGATGACTCCACGGCGCATGCTTCGTGATCTGCGCGGCATGTTTCTCCAGCGTCGACAACGCATCGTCGTCGATCACCGGACCGACGTCGGTGCCGAGCCTCGCCGGGTCGCCTACCACGAGCTCATCCATGCAGCCCGCTAACAAGGTGCGGACGCGCGGCGCAATCTCTTCCTGCACGATCAGCAGGCGCAGCGCCGAGCATCGTTGCCCGGCGCTGTTGAAGCCCGATTGCACGACATCGAGCACCAGCTGTTCGGCGAGCGCCGAGCTGTCCGCCAGCATGACATTGAGCCCGCCGGTCTCGGCGATCAGCGTGCCGATGGCGCCCGGCCGCCCCGCCATGGAGCGCTCGATGAGACGTGCCGTGTCGGTGGAGCCGGTGAATACGACGCCGGCCAGGCGCGGATCGCGGGTCAGCGCACCGCCCACTTCGGAGCCGCCGCCGGGCAGGAAGTGCAACGCCTCGGGCGGCACGCCCGCCTGAAGCATGAGGCCGGTGGCGAATGCCGCGGTCAGCGCGGTCTGTTCCGCAGGCTTGGCGAGGACGGTGTTGCCGGCGGCCAGCGCCGCGGCCACCTGCCCCGTGTAGATAGCCAGCGGAAAATTCCACGGACTGATGCAGCCGAAGACGCCCCTGCCCCGCAGGCGCAGGAGGTTGCGCTCGCCCGTGGGCCCTGGTAACGCAGTTTCGTGCGAGAAATCGCGACGCGCCCGCACGGCGTAATATCGCAGGAAGTCGACAGCCTCGCGCACTTCGCCGATGGCGTCGGGAAGTGTCTTGCCGGCCTCGCGCACGCAGCGCGCCACGAGCGCGGCGGTCTGCTCCTCGAACAGTACCGCGGCACGTTCCAACACCTGTGCGCGGCGTTCGCCGCCGGCCGCGTCCCAGTCCTCCTGCACACGTTGCGCCGCGCCTATCGCGCTATCTACCGCAGCCGCATCCGCCGCCATGACGCTGCCGATCTGCTCGGAGGTGTTCGCGGGATTGAATACGGCGGTTGCTGCGCCGCCGCGCGACTGGCCGGAGACGATAGGTGCGGCGCTCCAGGGCTGTTGCGAAGCGCGTTCGCAATCGCGCTGCAGTGTGTCGACGGCCTGTCCATCCGCGAAATTGAAGCCGGCGGAATTGATGCGCTCGGGTGAAAAAAGGTTCACCGGCAGCGGAATGCGCGGATGCGCCACGCGCTCGAGCGCGTCCACCTCGGCGATGGGATCGGCCACCACTTCCTCGGCCGGCAGACTCGCATCGACGATGCGATTGACGAACGAGGTGTTGGCGCCGTTCTCGAGCAGTCGGCGCACGAGGTAAGGCAACAGATCCTCGTGTGCACCCACCGGTGCATAGACGCGGCAGGCGTATTTACCCCAGGGGCCACGCACCACGCTGTCGTAGAGCTCCGCGCCCATGCCGTGCAGGCGCTGGAACTCGAAGCGGTTGGCGTCGCCGCCGAAAACCTCCGCGACATGCGCGATGGTGTGCGCATTGTGCGTGGCGAACTGCGGATAGATGCGCTCGCCGGCGCTCTCCAACAGCCGCGCGCACGCCAGGTACGACACGTCGGTATTCGGCTTGCGCGTGAATACCGGGAAGCCTGCGAGTCCGCGCTCCTGCGCGCGCTTGATCTCGCTGTCCCAATAGGCGCCTTTGACCAGCCGAAGCGTGACTCGCCGGTCGGTCTCGCGCAGACGCTTGGTCAACCACTCGATGGTGGCATAGGCCCGCTTCTGGTACGCCTGCACGGCCAGGCCAAAGCCCGCATAGCCGCGCGTCACATCGCTCGCTAGCAAGCGGTCGACCAACAACAACGAAAGCTCGAGTCGATCGGCTTCCTCGGCGTCGAGCGTCACGCCAATACCGGCATCCCTGCCCAGGCTCACCAGCGATTCGATGACCGGATAAAGCTCGGCCAACACGCGCGGCGCCTGCGTGAATTCGTAACGCGGGTGCAGCGCCGAGAGCTTGATGGAGATGCTGTGGCGCGCAGTGATGGAGTCGCGCGATTCGGCGGCGCGACCCACGGCCGCGATGGCGGCGGCGTACTTCTGCCGATAGTTCTCCGCGTCGGCGCGCGTCAGCGCCGCCTCGCCGAGCATGTCGAATGAATAGCGATAATCGCGTTCCTCTTTGCCGGCGGCGCGTGACAATGCGCTCTCGATGTCGCGCCCCATGACGAACTGGTGGCCGAGGATGCGCATTGCCTGCTTGAGTGCCGCGCGCGCCACGGGTTCGCCGAGCTTGCCAACGAGGCGTGAATACCAGGACCGCGCCTCACCCACATCGCTGCGGTCGAGGTTCACCACGCGGCCGGTGAGCATGAGCCCCCAGGTCGACGCGTTCACCAACAGCGAGTCGCTATCGCCCAGATGCTCGTCCCAGGCGCCGGTCGGTATCTTGTCGGCGATGAGCCGATCCGCCGTTTCGCCATCGGGAATGCGCAACAGCGCTTCGGCGAGGCACATGAGGATCACACCCTCGCGCGAAGCGAGGCTATATTGACGCAGGAAGGCGTCGAGCGCGCCGCCGCTGCCGCTCGCGACGCGCACGGCTTGCACGAGCGCCAACGCTCGGGCACCCACATTGCGGGCGGCGCTATCCGGCAGGCGCGCCTGATCGGCGAGCGTACGTACAAGTGGTTGTTCTTCAGTGAGATATTGCGGATTGATCGCTCTGGCGATTGAGTCCGTTCGTTCCAGCGGGAGGAAAATAGTCATGCTGAAATTCTATTGAATTGCCGGCTCCGCGTCCCAATAGCCATGCCATGAGCTCAACCGTTCCCGCCGTTACGACGGCCACCTTCCCCGCGGAAGTGGTCGATGCCTCCGCGTCTCAGCCGGTCCTGGTCGATTTCTGGGCACCGTGGTGCGGGCCGTGTCGCGCGCTTGGACCCGTGCTCGAACAAGTCGCCGACGAACATGCCGGCAAGATCAAAGTGGTCAAGGTGAACACCGACGAGAACCAGGACCTCGCCCAGCAATTCCAGATCCGCAGCATTCCAGCGGTGAAGCTGTTTCGCGGCGGCCGCGTCGTCGATGAATTTGTCGGTGCCCAGCCATTGTCACAGGTGCGGGCTTTCCTCGAACGGCATCTGCCCCGCGAGCTCCCGCCTGAGTACACCCAGGCACGCGAGCATGCCGAACGCGGTGACTACGCCGGCGCGGTGGCGCAATTGCGCACCGTGACCGAGGCGGATCCGTCCAATCTCGATGTGCGTCGCGACCTGGCGCGTTACCTCGCGCTCTCGGGCGAAGTCGTCGAAGCTTCGAAAGTGCTGGGGCAATTGCCGCCGCAGGCGCAGAACGACCCGGCGTCGAACGCGGTGCGCGCGCTGATCCACTTCGCCGCGCTCGCCACCGATGAGGCAGCTCGATCAGATGCATCGCGTGCGAGCGCAGCGCGAGCGCTGCTCGGTGGCAGTCCCGATGCCGCCATCGAGTCGCTGCTCACGCGCATGCAGGGCGATCGGGTGTTCGCCACGCGGGCCGGCCGCGAAGATTTGTTGCAGGCCTTCGCGCTGTTACCCGCCGATGACACGCGCGTCACCGGCTGGCGCCGGCGGCTCGCCGCGCTGCTCAACTAGTGAATGACGACATCACCACCGCGGTGAAAGTGTTGGCGGCGCTCGGTGCCGTTTCCGCGCTCATGTGGCTAGGTGTGGTCATTGTGAAAGCCGCAAAACGTGGCGGCGGCGGAATGCGCGGCATCGGCGCCGCGCTCATGATGATTGGTGGTGGATTCATGCGCGATCCGCGCAATGACACCGTCGCGGAAGCGCAGGACGGACGCATCCGCAAGGGCACGCACTCCGGCGATCCCATGGGTCGAGACCCAACCTCCCCGCACGACTGACTCCGAATTGCTGCGCGCGATGGACGCGTGCGCCGGCTGCGTGATATCTCCTGCGGCGGGAGGGCAGCATGAAACAACCCGACGGATTGAGCAGGCGCCATTGCATCGCGGGATTCGCCGGCATGACGCTTATTCCCTGGCAGTCATCAGCCGGCAGCGCGCAGGGAGCTGGCAACAGCTGGCCCACGCTGCAGAAGACACTCGACGAGTTCGTCGCCGAGCGTCGCGGCGCCGGCATCGGTGTCGGCATTTGCTTCGGTGACCGGGCGCCGGCGTACCCCGCTGCCGGAACGCTGGCGTTCAACTCCAGCCTGCGCTTCGATGAGAACAGCATTGGCCGCATGTATTCGATCACGAAGAACGTCACGCGCATCGCGACGTTGATGCTGGTCGAAGATGGCAAGCTCGGACTCGATCAGCCAGTCACGGACGTATTGCCGGAATTGCGCAACCTGCGCGTGGTCATCGATCTGGCGAAAGGTCTCGAATCGCGTCCTGCCACCAAAGTCATGACGATGCGCCAACTGGTCACCAACACGTCGGGCCTCGGCAGCTGGACGCCCGGATCCGATAGTGGCGAGGCGTTGCACCGGCTGTATCGCGAGCGCGGCGTCACGCCCGGCAACTACGGCAAGGGGCGCGATCGCCCTGGTTACGGCGAACAGCCGAAGAGTCTCGAACAACTGATCGAGCGCGTTGCTGAACTGCCGTTGGCGCACGAACCAGGCACGGTGCTGCACTACTCCATCGGTTTCGACGTGATGGCGCTCGTCATCCAGCGGGTGAGCGGCATGAGCTATGACGCGTTCCTGCAGAAGCGATTGTTCGGACCCCTCGGCATGAGCTCCACCGGGTTTCAAGTGAGCGCGAGGGACGCGGAACGCCTCACCACCCTCTACGATGCGACCGGCCGCAACGCTCTTTCTGGAACTGCGCCGGATCCATCGCTTCCGCCGGAATTCCGTGTCACCGACGACCGCACCACGAGCGACTGGCTCGAGCCACCGGCGCCGCTCGCTGGCGGCGGGGGCCTCTTATCGACGACGCGCGATTTCCTGCGCTACGCGCGCATGTTGCTCAACGGTGGAGTGTTCGATTCGGTGCGCATCATGAAGCCGGAGACCGCGCGCCTTGCGGTTGGGAATATCCACCCTCCAGGCGTGGAAGATCCGAGTGAGACCGTTGGCGCGGGCTCGCGAGCACTGTTGATGAATCCGCTGTACCCGCCAGGCACCATCGGCAGCGCCGGTGCCAGTGGTACGATTTTCTGGATCGATCCAAAACGCCGTGGCGCGGTCGTGTTCATCGCGCAGGCGATGTGGGGATCTCCCGCGCGCAGCCCGTATCCCAAGCGACTGGCCGCCGCCATCGAAAAGGACCTGGAAGCTTGAGCACCCGCGGTTCTGGTCACATTGCTCGCGCTGGGATTGTGGCCATTCGCGATGGCCGCCGAATCGCATCACAAAGCACGCCTACCTGGGCACTAACTAGTCGCCCGCCGCCTCGCGCCGCAGACGTTCCGCCTCGCCGTGGCCAAGGTAGGCGCGGATGCCCATGCGCGCGAGATACAGCAGCGGAATCAGCGCGATTGCGGCGGCCATCTTGTAAACGTAGTTGACCGTGCCCACCGCGAGGAATTGCGGGATCGACCAGTGCTGCGGGCCGATGACGAAGGCGATGTACAACACGATGAAGCTGTCGAGCAGCTGCGAGACCGCCGTGGACGCCGTGGCGCGCAGCCACACGAAGCGCTCGCCAGTCGCCCGCAGGATGCGATGGAAAACCGCCACGTCGATGAGCTGGCCAATGAGGAAGGCGACGATGGAGCCGCCGATCGTCCAGAGGCCCTGCCCGAAGATGAGCGCGTAGGACTTCTGGATGTCGGGCACACCCAGGCCCACGTGTACATCCACCCAGAAAGTCGCGGGCGCGAGCGAGATGGCGGCGTATGCGGCAAGAAATGCGTAGACGATGAACGCGACCGCGATCCACGAGATGAGACGCACGCCGCGCACTCCGAAGTACTCGTTGATCACGTCGGTCATGATGAACACGAACGGCCACAGCAGGACACCGGCGGTGAAATTCAGCGTACCGTCGATGCCGAACAGCGACCAGTGAAAGGGTGCGGCCCCCACCGTGTCTTCGAGCGCGAAAATCTTCACGCCGACGAACTCGGCGATGAGTGCGTTGGTGAGGAAAAACCCCGCCAGGAAAATGAACAGGCGGGTGGCGCGATGATCGGTGGTACGCATGGGTATTTCCGCGTCAGTCGCGGCCGCGCAGCCGGCGCAGCTCGCGGCGGCCATGTTTGTCGGGCCGTTCGAGCGAACGCGGCTGCGCAAACGCGGCAGCCAGGCGCGATTGCTCGGCGAATTTCTCCCGCGCCGCGCGCGCCACGTCGGTTTCGGCGTAACACGACTGCGCGATGGGTGCGGCGCCGCGCCGGTCGAGCAGCTTCAGGACCTCGCATTCGAAGGCATAACCCTGGCGGCTGATCTCCACCTTGTCGCCCACTCGCACACCGTGTGCCGGTTTGACGCGCTGTCCGTTCAAATGAACCTTGCCGCCCGCCACCGCCTCGGCCGCCAGGGTGCGCGACTTGAACAGCCGGGTGCACCACAACCAGCGGTCGATGCGCAGCGTGGCACCGCCGCCCTGGGCACCTTCGGCGTTTTCGTGATCTGCCAGTTTGGCCATGACGCGCCAGTATAATTGCGCCAACTTCACCATACCCGAGGTTCCTTCGTGGATCCTTTGTTCTATCAACGATTCGACACCCAGCTCGACGAGCTCCGGCAACAAGGCCTCTTCAAGACCGAACGCGTGATCGCCAGTCCCCAGGGCGGTCAGATCCGCGCCAATGATGCCGATGTCGTCAATCTCTGCGCTAACAACTACCTGGGCCTCGCCAGTCATCCGGCGATCCGCGAGGCCGCGCATCGCGCCATCGACCGTTATGGCTACGGCATGGCCTCGGTGCGCTTCATCTGCGGCACGCAGGCCGTGCACAAGCAACTCGAGGCCGCGCTGTCGCGCTTTCTCGGTACCGAGGACACCATCCTGTATTCCTCGTGCTGGGACGCCAATGGCGGGCTGTTCGAAACCGTGCTCGGCGAAAGTGACGCCATCATTTCCGATGCGTTGAACCACGCCAGCATCATTGACGGTATCCGCCTCTGCAAGGCGCGGCGCCTGCGCTATGCCAACCGCAACCTTGCCGAGCTCGAGCAACACCTGAAGGACACACACGATTGCCGCACGCGGCTCATCGCCACCGATGGCGTGTTCTCCATGGACGGCAGCATCGCGCCCTTGAAAGAGATCTGCGACCTCGCCGACAAGTACGACGCGCTCGTCATGGTCGACGATTCCCACGCCACCGGCTTCATGGGCGCTTCCGGCCGTGGCACCCCGGAACACTGCGGTGTCGCGCGCCGCATCGACTTCCTGACCGGCACCTTCGGCAAGGCATTGGGCGGCGGCAGCGGCGGCTACACCGCGGGCAAAGCCAGCGTCATTGCCTGGCTGCGCCAGCGGTCGCGGCCGTACCTGTTCTCCAACAGCATTCCGCCAGTGGTCGCGGCGGTCACATTGCGCGCGCTCGACCTGGTCGAAAACCTGCCGGATCTTCGCGCCACGCTGTTCGGCCATGCGCGGAAATTCCGTGCGGGAATGCAGGCCGCCGGCTTCAAACTACTACCCGGTGAACATCCCATCATCCCGGTGATGATCGGCGATGCCGGGTTGGCCGCGCGCTTCGCCGACCAACTCCTGGGCGAAGGCGTGTACGTGATCGGCTTTTCCTTCCCCGTGGTGCCGAAGGGCGAAGCGCGCATCCGCACGCAGATGTCCGCGGCGCTGAGCGAAGCGCAACTCGAACGCGCGCTCGCGGCATTCATCAAGGTGGGTCGCACCATGGAGCTCATCAAATGAAAGCATTGGTAAAAAGCGAAGCACGCCCGGGCATCTGGATGAAGGACATTCCCGAACCCAAGGTCGGTCCCAACGACGTGCTGATCAGGATCGCCAAGACCGCGATTTGCGGCACCGACATGCACATCTATCAGTGGGACGCCTGGGCGCAAAAGACCATCCCGGTGCCCATGGCCGTGGGCCACGAGTACTACGGCCGCATCGTCGACATGGGCAGCGAAGTGCGCGGCTTCGCCGTGGGCGATCGCGTCTCCGGCGAAGGGCACCTCACCTGCGGCCATTGTCGAAATTGTCGCGCCGGAAGGCGCCATCTCTGCCGCAACACCGTGGGTGTCGGTGTGGATAGACAGGGGTGCTTCGCAGAGTACCTGAGCATTCCGGCGAGCAATGCCTTCAAGCTGACCGACGCCGTCACTGATGACATCGCCAGCATTCTCGATCCGTTCGGTAACGCCACGCACACCGCCCTCGCCTTCAACATGGTGGGCGAAGACGTGCTGATCACCGGTGCCGGGCCCATCGGCATCATGGCCGTGGCCATTGCCAAGCGCGTGGGCGCGCGTCATGTCGTCATCACCGACGTCAACGATTTCCGCCTGGGTCTCGCGCAGAAGATGGGCGCCACGCGGGCGGTCAACGTCACGAAGCAGACGCTCGACGATACGATGAAAGATCTCGGGATGCAGGAGGGGTTCGACGTGGGACTCGAGATGTCAGGCAACCCCACGGCGTTCCGCGACATGCTGCGCACCATGCATCACGGCGGCAGCGTGGCGTTGTTAGGCATACCGCCTGGCGAGACCGCCATCGACTGGAACCAGGTGATCTTCAAGGGTCTCAACATGCGTGGTATCTACGGCCGGGAAATGTTCGAGACCTGGTACAAAATGGCGGCGCTGCTGCAGGGCGGCCTCGACATCACGCCGGTGATCACGCACCACTTCCCCATCCAGGAGTTTCAGCGCGGCTTCGAGACCATGGGATCGGGGCAGTCGGGCAAAGTCATCCTCGACTGGGGCACGCTGAACTGAGCTTGAGGCTAGGGCGTGTCGGCACGCTCGGCGGCAACGCGCTGATCAAGCTTGAGCTTGGCGTTTGCCGCATAGGCCTCGAAGTCGTGTGCGTATTCACGATGAGGCGAACGTCTTCCACGCGAAACCCGAGTTTGCGGATGTTCGCGGCAACGAGTGGCGTCGATTGCGGAAGTGCTCCGTCGAGCAGAATCAGCGCTTCATCGGACGCGATGAGGATCGAGGAAAGTCCTGCGACGCCGACTAATAAGTGTTGCCGAAAATTCTAAACGGCTCGTGCGGCCTGTTCCACTGCTCGCACGCCGAACAGACTTTGGGTGGGTCAGGCTCGAGCGGCGCAGCGTGCGCACAACGCGGCATTCCCAGCAAGGCGACCGCCGCGGCGATGAATGTTGGCGGGACACCAGACATCAGCCAGTGCCGTGACGATGCGCGGTTAACGTACGTCGCAGAAGCAGTAGACGTAGCGGTTGTCGCGCGCGTTCATGCGCGACCAGCGTGCCAGTTCCCGCTGCAGCGGCTCGAGCTGTCGGGCCACCTGCAACGTCGGCAGGCGCGCGGCAATGTCGCCCAGGAAATTCCTGGCGAACCACACACGGACCTGCAGCGCCAGGGATTCGGCCCAAGACAATTCCGGTTCGATGCGCTGGACATCGTAGTCATCGGTGAGCTTGGCGCGCTTCGCCGCCGACTTCACTGCCTGGTCGAACAACCCGAGCTCATCGACCAGGCCGTTGTTCTTGGCGTCGGTTCCGATCCAGACGCGCCCCTGCGCGATGGCGTGCACTTCATCGCGGGTCTTCTTGCGGCCGTCGGCCACGTGCGCGAGGAATTCTTCGTAGCCGCGCTCCATGAAAGACTGCAACAGCACCTTGGCGTCGGCGCCCAGCGGGCGATCGATGCGCAGCTGGCCGGAGAGGCTCGTGGTGCCGATGCCATCGACGCTGACGCCGATTTTCTTGAGCGTGTTCTGAAAGGTGGGAATGACGCCGTAAATGCCGATGGAGCCGGTGATCGTGGACGGATGCGCCCAGATCTCGTCTGCCGAGCTCGCGATGTAATAGCCACCGGACGCCGCGACGTCGCCGAAGGAAACCACCACGGGCTTGCCGTCCGCCTGAGCGGCGCGCACTTCGCGATAGATCTGCTCGGAGGCGAACACGCTGCCTCCCGGGCTATCTACCCGCAGCACGATGGCCTTCACGTCGTCATCGTCGCGCGCCTGGCGAATGAGCTCGGCGGTGGTCTCGCCACCCACGGTTCCCGGAGGCTGCGAACCGTCGAGGATTTCGCCCGAGGCGACGATCACGCCGATTCGCGCCTTGCCCGCGCCACGGGCGCGCTTTTCGGCGTGCACGCTGCGCAGATAATCTTCGAGCGAGGTGGAGTTGTACGACTCGCCCGCATCGCTCTCGTCCGCCTCGACTTTTTCCTGAGTCTCTTCGGCGCTATCCCCGCCCACGAGCTCGACCATGCGTCGCTCGACATCGATGGACGACTTGAGGCCCGTGACCAGATTGGCGTCGAGCGCGACCTTGGCGGCATCACCCTTGGCCGCGAGCATCGCTGGCACGAGGTTGGTGACGTAGTCGGAGATGTCGGTGGCGGTGAGCCCACGGGATTCGGCAACCGCGGTGCGATAGCCGAGCCACAGGCCATTCAGGTACGCGAGGCTTTCCTCGCGTTCCTCAGGAGACATGTCGTTGCGAACGTAGACTTCCGCGGCGCTCTTGTACGCGCCCACTCGGAACAGGTTCAACTCGATGCCGAGCTTGTCGAACAAGTCTTTGTAGTAGGTGCGATAACGGTCGTAGCCGTCGATGGCGACCAGGCCCTGCGGATCGAGATAGATCTCGTCGGCCGCGGCGGCGACGTAGTAGCTCTCCTGCAGGAAGGCGGTGCCGTGCGCGACGACTTTCTTGCCGGAGCTGCGGAAGTCCTTGATGGCCGCCGTGAACTCCGCAAGTGTCGGCTGGCCGCCGCCCGACATGTAGTTGAGGTCGAGCACCACCGCTGCGATGCGTGCATCTTTCTTCGCGGCCTTGAGCGCATCGATGAGATCCCAGAGCAGGGTCTCGCGCTGCGATTCGCCCTGCGCCCTGGCGATGGCCTGGTCGACCGGACTGCCGGCCAGCTGTTCGACGATCTCGCCCTTGGGGGCGAGCACGAGCGCAGAGTGATCCTCGATATGCGGGATCGACGTGCGCAACGCACCAACGATGAGACCGAATATCGTCAGCAACACCAGCAGATGCAGGACCTTGCGCAGCCCGTCGAGGCCGCGCCAGATGCCGCCAAATATCCGGCCGATCATTTTTGCCAGCCGTCCAAGTGCCGCTTAGACCTTCTCTTCGATGCGAGCGGCCTTGCCGGACAGGTCACGCAGGTAGTAGAGCTTGGCGCGACGCACGCTGCCGCGGCGCTTGACCGAGACTTCGCTGATCGACGGGCTGTGGGTCTGGAACACGCGCTCCACGCCCTCGCCGTGCGAAATCTTGCGCACCGTGAACGAGGAGTTGAGGCCGCGATTGCTCTTGGCAATGACCACGCCTTCGTAGGCCTGCGCACGCTCGCGATCGCCTTCGGTCACCTTGACCTGCACGACCACGGTGTCGCCCGGATTGAAGTCCGGAAGTTTGCGCGTTGCACGCGCCTTTTCGAGTTCTAAAATGATGCTGTTAGCCATGTCTGTCACCTTCGCGTTCAGCGAGAAATTCGTCGAGGAGTTTCGCCGCATCGGCCGGCAATCCACCCCGTGCAATCAAATCTGGCCGGCGCATCCAGGTGCGCGCGACCGCCTGCTTCAACCGCCAGCGCTGAATGTCAGCGTGGTGTCCGCCCTGCAAAACTTCGGGCACCGTGCGGCCTTCGAACTCCACCGGCCGCGTGTAGTGCGGCCAATCGAGCAATCCATCGTCGAAAGACTCCTCGACGCTGGAGCGTTCATCCCCGAGTACCCCGGGCAGCAAACGCGCCACCGCGTCGATGACCACGAGCGCGGGAAACTCACCTCCCGACAACACGTAGTCGCCTACCGACACTTCTCTATCTATACGCGATTCGATGACCCGCTCGTCGAGTCCCTCATATCGCCCCGCCACCAGGGTCAGCCCCGGCAGCGTCGAAAATTCCTGCGCCAGCGCCTGCGTGAAAGGCACGCCCTGCGCCGACATGTATATGCGCAGCGACCCCGCAGGTTGCCGCGCCGCCGCGGCGTCGATGGCCGCTGACATTGCCTCGGGCTTCAACACCATGCCCGGTCCGCCACCATACGGCCGATCGTCCACCGTGCGGTGCACATCGCGGGTATGCGCGCGCGGGTCTTCGCAACCCACCGACACGATGCCCCGCTCGACCGCCCGGCCCAGTACGCCGAACTTCAGCGCTTGCTGGATGAGCTCGGGAAACAATGTCACGACTTCTATTTGCATGAGTCGTGTCAAAAATCCTCGGGCCAATCCACAACCACTGAGCGCGCATCCTTGTCGATGCTGCGCAGATGCTGCCCGGTCACTGGAACCCAGTGTTCGCGCGCACCCTTGATCACCATCACCACATTGCCGGGCGTGTCGACGAAATGATCGACCACGCCGAGCACCACACCTTCCAGATTCTTCGCTTCGAATCCGACCAGGTCATCGCGATAGTGTTCGCGCCCTGGAGGCGGACCCATCAGCTCGCGCTCGATGAGAATCATCTGCCCGGTCAATCGACTCGCGCCGTCGCGCTCCTCGACACCCTCGATCCGCGCGATCCAGCCATTGCCCTGGGCCCGCGCTTCCAACAACTTCACTTCGCGGGTGGCCCCGTTCGCCGACTGCAATTGCCAGTTGGGCCACTCGAACAATCGTTGCGGTGGGTCGGTGTACGACTGCACCCGCAACCAGCCGCGCACTCCGTGAGCCGCTCCCAATCTACCTACTTCGACCTGGCGGGGTTTGCTCAACGCCCAACCCCTGTTGCGATCAGGCGTTCGCCTTGCGGAACGTGCTCACCAGGTTCTTCACGCGGTCGGACTGCTGCGCGCCCTTGGACAGCCAGTATTCGATGCGCGCGATGTCGAGCTTGAGCTTGGTCTCGTTCTTCACCGCTTTCGGGTTGAAGAAGCCCACCTGCTCGAGGCTCTTGCCTCCCTGGCGCTTGCGGCTGTCGGTCACCACGACGTGATAGAACGGCGTGTTAGTGGCACCGCGGCGGGTCAGACGAATTGTCACCATGTCATTGAACCTTCAAGTTGCGTAGCCCCGGGGCGAAATACCCGTCCCGGCCGGCCAAAAAAGAGCGCGGATTCTACGCAAACCAATGGGTTAGGGAAAGGCCGTTTTACTACTGCCCGGGGAAGCCAGGGGGCATCCCGCCCTTGAAGGCCTGCAGCATGCGCTTCATGCGCCCCCCGGCCATGCTTTTCATCATTTTCTGCATTTCCATGAACTGCTTCATGAGCCTGTTGACGTCCTGGACCTGCACCCCCGCTCCGGCGGCAATGCGCCGGCGGCGTGAACCGTCGAGCAAGCCCGGGTTACGGCGCTCCTTCCGGGTCATGGAATTGATGATGGCGATCTGCCGGCGGACATCCTTGTCGCCCTGATCGGCGGGCATGGCGCCACCTTTCTTGGCCGCCTGGGGCAGCTTGTCCATGAGGGCCCCCACGCCACCCATCTTTTGCAGCTGCTCCAGCTGGCTCTTGAGGTCGACCAGGTCGAATCCCTTGCCCTTGGCGACCTTGGTCGCGAGCTTCTGCGCCTCCTCGACGTTGACCTGCTGTTGCACCTGCTCGACCAGGGCGACCACGTCGCCCATACCGAGAATGCGTCCGGCCATCCGCTCCGCATCGAATGGTTCGAGTGCATCGAGCTTTTCGCCGACGCCCACCAGCACGATGGGTTTGCCGGTGACCTCGCGTACCGACAGCGCTGCACCGCCGCGCGCGTCGCCGTCGGCCTTGGTGAGAATGATGCCGGTGAGATCGAGCGCCTGCCCGAAAGCACGCGCGGAATTCACCGCGTCCTGGCCCGCCATGGCGTCGATGACGAACAGGCGCTCGTGCGTTTCGACCGCGCGTTCGATGTCCTTCACCTCTTCCATGAGCTCGGCGTCGACGTGCAGGCGGCCCGCGGTATCGACGATGAGCGCGTCGTACACGCCGCGCCGCGCCGCCTCGAGCGAGTCGCGCGCGATGGTGGCGGGCGACTGTCCCGCATCGCTGGGAAAGAATCCGGCGCCCACCTGCTCCGCCAGCCGCTGCAGCTGCAGAATGGCCGCAGGCCGGCGAATATCCGTGCTGACTAACAACACCCGTTTTTTCTGGTCGAGCAGCCAGCGCGCGAGCTTGCCGGCGGTGGTGGTCTTGCCGGCGCCCTGCAAGCCAGCTAACAACACCACCACTGGCGGCTGCGCGCGCAGTTCGAAGCGGGCCCCATTCTTCGACGAAGAAGGCCCGCCCATGATGGCGACCAGCTCCTTGTGCAGGATGCCGACGAAAGCCTGGCCGGGCGTGAGGCTGGCGGTGACTTCGGCCCCGAGCGCCTTCTGCTTGACGCGCTCGATGAACGTCTTGACCACCGGCAGCGCAACATCCGCCTCGAGCAGTGCCATGCGGACTTCGCGTAAGGCATCACCGACGTTTTCTTCGGTGATGCGGCCGCGGCCGCGAAGCGTGTCGACGGTGCGCGAAAGGCGTGCGGTCAGGTTTTCGAAAAGTGCCATAGGGGGCGGATTATAGAAGCCCTATGCTATGGGGCATATGCAAAACGCACCCTCCTACATCCTCGGCATCGCGCTCGTAGTCCTGCTGCTGCTGATCGCGTTCTCCTCGGGTACCGAAGTGGCAATGTTGTCGGCCAACCGCTACAAGATTCGCGCCGCCGCCAAGGCCGGCAAGCGCACGGCGAAGGCGTTGGATGCGCTGCTCAACAAGCCCGAGAATTGGCTCGGGGCCAACCTGGTGCTGCTGGCGCTCGCCAGCGTGGCCGCATCGTCGATCGCGACATTGTTAGCTCAGCGCACACCGTACGAACACGCGATCCCGGTCACGATGGCTGTGCTTTCGATCGTCATGATCGTCTTCTGCGAACTGGCGCCGAAAATCTACGCCGCGCTGAAACCCGATCCGGTGGCGTTGTCTTCCACTTATATCTACAAGACGCTCGTCTTCGTGATGACCCCCATAAGCTGGTTCACCAACAAGGCGGCCTACGCGTTCCTCAGGTTGTTCGGCGTCAAAACGGTCAACCAGAGTGGCCAGACCATGTCTCCCGACGAGCTGCGCTCGGTGGTCGCCGAAGCCGGCCCGATGATTCCCACGCGCCACCGGCAGATGCTGCTCTCCATCCTCGATCTCGAGCACATCACCGTCAACGACATCATGATTCCGCGCCAGGACATCGCCTCGATCAATGTCGATGACAACTGGGAAGACATCCTCGACCAGTTGCGCAACACGCCGCATACGCGGCTGCCCTTGCACGAAGGCGAGCTCGACAACCTCATTGGCATCATCCACATGAAACGCGTGGCGCAGGAGCTGGCGCGCGACACGTTGTCACGCGAACGCCTGGTGGAGCTCGCACGCGCACGCGAACCTTACTTCGTGCCCGAAGGCACCTCGCTCACCGTGCAGCTCAACCAGTTTCAGCGCAACCGCCGCCGCATGGCGTTCGTCGTCGACGAGTACGGCGACATCCAGGGCTTCGTCACGCTCGAGGACATCCTCGAGGAGATCGTCGGCGAATTCACCACCGATCCGGCCACCGTCACGCACAAACACGTGCACCGTGAGGCGCCCGGTGTATTCATCATCAACGCCAGTGCCACGATTCGTGCGATCAATCGTTCGCTCGGATGGCAACTGCCCACGGACGGCCCAAAGACACTCAATGGTCTGCTCGTCGAGAAACTCGAGACGCTGCCCGAGGCCGGCGACAAGGTGGACGTGGGCGAGTACCAGTTCGAGGTGCTGCAGATCGGCGAAAACACCATTCGCACGGTGCGGGCGCGCCGCGCTGCGGGACCCGCGCCGAAGTAGTCTGCGAACCGTTCCTGCGTCAGCCCAGCGCAGCCTTCAACGCCTCGTCGATGCGCGTCAGCTCGAGAATTTTCAACCCTTCGATTGGAGTACGCGGCGCATTGTCCCGGGGTATCAGCGCCGTGGTGAACCCCTGCTTGGCCGCCTCGCGCAAGCGCTCCTCGCCATAGGCCACCGGCCGAAGCTCCCCGGTGAGGCCGATTTCGCCGAAGGCGACCAGCTCCTGGGCGATGGGCTTGTCCGCGAGGCTCGAGGCCAAAGCCAGCGCCACCGGCAAATCGCAGGCGGTTTCCGTGACTTCGAGACCGCCGACGAGATTCACGAACACGTCGTAGTCCTGAAGGCTGACACCCCCGTGGCGATTCATCACCGCTAACAACATCGCGACGCGCTGTGCATCGAGCCCCTGCGCGACGCGCCGAGGAGACCCGAAGCGCATGCGATCCACCAGCGCCTGCAGCTCGACCAGCAGCGGCCGTCGGCCATCGCGGGTAACCGCGACGATGCTGCCCGGGGCGGGTACGCCGGAACGCGCGAGGAAAATCGCCGACGGGTTGCGCACCTCGCGCAAACCCGACTCGCCCATGTGAAAAAACGCCAGCTCACCTACCGAGCCGAAGCGATTCTTGGTGGCGCGCACGTTTCGGAACCGGCTGGATGCATCGCTTTCGAAATAGAGCACGGTGTCGACCAGGTGTTCGAGCACGCGCGGGCCGGCGATGGCGCCGTCCTTGGTCACGTGCCCGACGATGATGACGCTCACGCCCGAGCTCTTGGCGAAGCGCACCAGTTGTGCCGTGCATTCCTTGAGCTGTGTGATGGCACCGGCGGCCGTACCCACCGACTGCAGCTGCACGGTCTGGATGGAATCGACGATCAGCAGCTTGACGCCCTCGTCGCGGGCGCGAGCCATCATCGATTCGAGATCCGTGTCGGCGACCACGCGCAGGTGCGAGCCGGATACTCCGAGCCGCCGGGCCCGCAGGCCGATCTGAGCGGCGGATTCCTCGGCCGACAGGTACAGCGTGGGTGTGACCCGTGCCGCGTGGTTAGCCAGCTGCAGCAGCAGCGTGGATTTGCCGATACCCGGCTCGCCACCTAGCAACGTCACGGAACCCGGAATCAGTCCACCGCCAAGGACCCGGTCGAGCTCTGCCATGCCGGTTTCGAGGCGCGGAAGCTCGTCCGCGGCAACATCGGCCAGGGCCGCCGGCGGTGACGCAGGAGCCGCCGGCCCTGCCGGGCGGCGCACGACCGCCCTCTGCTCGAGGGTGTTCCAGTGCGAACATTGCGGGCATTGCCCCTGCCATTTCAGAGTTTCAGCGCCACAATCCGCGCAGATGAAGACGATTGCCGGTTTGGCCATCCCTAAAATCCTCCGGGCGCAGGGTCCGAAAGCGTGACGAAGTTCATGCCTTGAATGACGCCGGAGCCGGTGAAGGACCTAGTGTGCATTAGTCCGGTGCGCACCGAGCCCATTCCCATTAGCATTGCGTCCCTAGGTCGTTGATTTTGGCCGCGCGCTTGGCGGTGAAGTGTGACTTATTGCGTAAGCTCCGGGCTGCGCTGCTGGTAGGTTATGGCATCTGCGGGGAAGGCTACGGACGCATTTGCGGCCGTAAGGGAATGTTTTTGAGCATTGAGATTGGTGTGATCCAAGAACACGCTGAACATCAAAGGGTTCGGGGTCAGCCATGACCCTCAAGGGCAAACTGACCTTTGTCGGCCAAACCGACACCGGGCGTGTTCGCGAGCACAATGAGGACACCATCGCCTCGGATGTCGACGTGGGCTTGTTAGTTCTCGCCGACGGCATGGGTGGATACAACGCCGGCGAAGTCGCCAGCGGCATCGCCGTCAAGACCATCACCAACCTCGTTCGTGAAGGACTCGCTCGGGAGGACCTGGGCTCGCTCGATCGCGCCACCGGCCTCACACGCCCCTCGATCGTGCTGCGCGACGCCATCACGCGGGCCAACAAGATCATCTATCAGACCGCACGGTCCCAGGCCGAGTGCGAGGGCATGGGCACCACGGTGGTCGCCGCGCTCTTCTACGACAACAAGATATCCATCGCGCATGTCGGCGACTCGCGACTGTATCGGCAGCGAGGTAGTCAGATCGCGCAGGTCACCATGGATCATTCGCTTCTGCAGGAGCTGGTGGATCGCGGCTTCTATTCGCCGGAAGAAGCCCAGCGTGCCGCCAACAAGAACTACGTGACCCGAGCCTTGGGAGTCGAACCCCAGGTCGAGGTCGAGGTGCAGGAACATCCCGTCGACAAGGGCGATATCTTCATTCTCTGCTCGGATGGGCTGTCCGACATGGTCGAAGATGAAGACATACGTTTAACTATAAGTACCTTTGGTGCTAATCTAGATACGGTTGCTAAGCAGTTGATTCAGTTAGCCAACGAGAACGGTGGTCGTGACAACGTCTCGGTGGTGCTCGCGCAGGCGAACGAAGCGTTCCCGGCGAGTCGCGGAGTGATGGACAAACTTCTGGGCTGGTTTAGTTAAGGCCCCTCAGTCATAGGAAGGCGCACTCAATGGCACGTCTGGTCTTAAGCCTGGATAACCAGGTCCTCGCCGAATACAACATGAACAAGGAGCGGTACACGATTGGCCGTCTCCCCGACAACGACATCCGCATCGATAACTCGGCGGTCTCGGGTCATCACTCGCTGATCATCAACATCCTCAACGACTCGTTTCTCGAGGATCTGAACAGCACGAACGGCACGTACGTCAACGGCAAGCTCATCAAGAAGCATGCCCTGCAACACGGCGACGTCGTCACGGTCGGACATCACCAGCTGCGTTTCGTCGAAGACGACGAGGCCCAGGACGAATTCGAAAAGACGATGGTCATCCAGCCTTCGTCGCGCCCGGCCGCCGAGAAGATGCGCGCAGTGAAGGACGCCGCAGAGAGGGTGTCCGCGGATATGTCGGCAAGCGGCATGCGCAAGGGCATTGAAGGCAAAGTCGCCGATCAAGAAAGCCAAGCTGCAGGTACTGTCCGGTTCATTCGCGGGACGCGAGCTCGAGCTCAACAAGGCCCTGACCACGCTCGGCAGGCCGGGCATCCAGGTGGCGGCGATCACGCGGCGCCAGGACGGGTTCTTCATCGTGCACGTCGACAGCGACACGCCTAACAACTTTCCGCTGGTCAATGGCACCGCCATCGGCAGCCAGGCGCGCAAGCTCACGGACAATGACGTGATCCAGCTCGCCGGCGTGAAGATGGGATTCTTCGAGGCGTAGGGACAGGAATGGGGTCAGACCCCATTTGCTAGCAAAGAGGGCCAGACCTCAAAGCAGGTCAGGCCCTTTTTTCTGCAGAGAGGTCAGGCCCCGTCATTTCAGTTCGAGCGGGACTCGCTGGCTGACGCCGCAGAGCAATTCATAAGGAATCGTGCCCGCGTGGGCCGCGACCTCCTCCACCGGCAGACCCTCGCCCCAGACCACCACGCGATTACCCGCCGTGACTTTGGGCGCGCGGGTGACATCCACCGCAATCATGTCCATCGATACGCGCCCCACCAGCGGGTAACGCGCGCCGCCGACGAGTACCGGCGTGCCATTGGCCAGATGCCGCGGCAGCCCATCACCGTAGCCAGCCGCAAGGATTGCGATCGAACTGTTCGCGCTCGGCGCGCCACGCGCCACGCGTAACCCACCGTCTCACCTCGCTTCACTTCACGCACCGTGAGTACCGTTGTCTCCAGCGTCATGACCGGACGCAGGCCATGTTTCTCCGCGCTCTCGTCCGCGAACGGCGAGACGCCATAAAGCGCAAGCCCAGGCCGCACCCAGTCACCGTGCGCCATTGGCCAGCCCAGCGTACCCGCGGAATTGCCGATGCTCGTGGCGAGGCGCTGCGCGCCAGCCAGACCGGCTGTCGCCAACGTCTCGTCGAACACGGCAACTTGTTCGCGAGTCATCATTTCATTGCGCTCGTCGGCGCGCGCCAGGTGCGTCATGACACGCAGCTCCAGCGCCGGCACCGTGAGTGCCCGCAGGCGCGCGATTGCTCCGGCAACGGCTTCCGGGCGAAATCCCAGGCGGTTCATGCCAGTGTCGATCTTGATCCACACGACGAACCGCTCGGCGCCGCGATGCGCCTCCAGCAACTTGAGCTGCAGCGGATCGTGCACGACCAGCTCGAAGCCATGATGCGCAGCTTCGGCCAGCTGCTCGGCATTGAACACGCCCTCGAGCAGCACGATGGGTGCGCCGATGCCCGCAGCGCGCAGGCTCAAGCCCTCTTCGAGCCGCGCGACGGCGAAAGCTGTCCGCGTCGGCCAGCGCCAAGCGCGGTCGACACGAGCCCGTGGCCGTAGGCATTGGCCTTGATGACGGCCATGACCTTGGCACCGGGCGCGTACGCGCGAATGGTGCCGAGGTTGTGGCGCAGCGCGGCGGTGTCGATCAGCGCGCGAATCAACCGGGTCAACGCATGATTCCTTCGCCGTATGACGGATCCGCGTAGTTTTCGAAGCGGCTGAACTGACCGCGGAACGTGAGGCGGATGTCGCCCGTCTCGCCGTTGCGGTGTTTGGCGAGATCGATGTCGGCGACGCCCTTCTTCGCCGTGTTCTTGTCGTATACCTCTTCGCGATAGATGAGCAGGATCATGTCTGCGTCCTGTTCGATTGCGCCGGATTCGCGAAGGTCCGACATCACCGGCCTCTTGTTCTCACGCTGCTCCACGCCGCGATTCAGCTGCGACAGCGCGATCACCGGGCAGTGAATTTCCTTGGCCAGCGCCTTCAAGCCGCGCGAGATCTCGGAGATTTCCGTGGCGCGGTTTTCCTTGGTGCCGGGCACGGACATGAGCTGTAGATAGTCCACGACGATGAGATCCAGGCCGTGCTCGCGCTTGATGCGGCGTGCGCGCGCGCGGAGCTCGGTCGGTGTCAGGGCCGGCGTGTCATCGATGAAAATCTTTGCATCCTGGAGCTGCTTGGTGGCGCCGGTGATGCGCGGCCAGTCGTCTTCGGACAACTTGCCGCTGCGGATGTTGCCGAGGTGCACGCTGCCCACCGAGGCGAGCATGCGCGTCAGGATCTGTTCGGCCGGCATTTCCAGGCTGAAGATGGCGACCGAGGCGCGGATGCCTTCCTTGAGCGCCGCGTGCTCGGCCATGTTGATGGCGAGCGTCGTCTTACCCATCGACGGACGGCCGGCGATGATCAGCAGGTCGCCGCCGCGCAAACCGCCGGTCTTCGAATCGAAGTCGAGATAGCCGGTCGGCAGGCCGCGTGGCTTGTTAGGGTTGTTGTACAGGTCGTCGATCTGATCGACCAGCGCCGGCAGCGCCTGGCGCGCGCTCACGTATCCCTTGCCGCGGCTCGACCCTTCGGCGATCGCGAAAATCCTGCGCTCCGCACGCTCGACGAGATCGCGCGCGCTTTCGCCCTCTTCTGCTCCACACGGAGCTCGCGATCTCACCGCCCGCGCTCACGAGCTCACGCAACAGCGCACGCTCCTTGACGATTTCCGCGTACGCACGCACGTTGGCGGCGCCGGGTGTGTCGCGCGTCAGCGTGCCGAGATACGCGAGTCCGCCGGCATCGTTGAGTTTGCCGAGCCGCTGCAGGTGTTCGGAGACAGTGACCGGATCGCAGGGCTGTGCCTCGCCGGCCAGCGACGCGATGCTTTCGAATATGAGCTTGTGATCCGGACGGAAGAAGTGGTCCGGGACCACCACGTCGCCGACGTTGTCCCAGGCCTGCCGGTCGAGCATGAGCCCGCCGAGCACCGCCTGCTCCGCTTCGATGGAATGCGGAGGCGCGCGCAGGTCGCTGGGGCCAGAGGACTCGCGGCGGAATTTCGGCGTGCTGGACATGTGGATTGAATACCCCCGGGTGCGTCGACTCTAAAAACAAACGCCCCGTGAGTCCATCACGGGGCGCTGTGTCTTCGCAGAAAATCCGGAAGCCATTGCGGCTTCGGGATATTTTCTTTTCTCAGTCTTCGGCGGTGATCACCACCGGCAGCTGCACGTCGATGTCAGTGTGCAGGTGCAGGGTGATCGTGTGATCGCCGACGGTGCGCAATGGGCCGGTGGGCAAGCGCACTTCCGCACGCGCCACCTTGTGACCCGCGTTGGTGGCCGCCTCGGCGATGTCCGCCGTGCCGATCGAGCCGAACAGCTTGCCTTCGGTGCCCGCCTTCGCCGTGATCTGCAGCTTGAAGTCCTTGAACGCCGCAGCGCGGCTTTCCGCGTCCTGAAACTGTTCGCGTGCAGCTTTCTCGAGCTCCACGCGACGCGCTTCGAACTTCTTGACGTTTTCGGGAGTGGCGAGCGTCGCCTTGCCTTTCGGCAGCAGGAAGTTGCGGCCGTAGCCCGACTTCACCTTGACGCGATCACCGATGGTGCCGAGGTTGGCCACCTTGGTTAAGAGAATGACGTCCATGATGAACCTCAGTGCTGGTCGGTGTACGGCAGCAGCGCGAGGTAACGCGCACGCTTGATCGCCGACGAGAGTTGGCGCTGGTAGAACGCCTTGGTGCCCGTGATCCGGCTGGGGACGATCTTGCCAGTCTCGGTGATGTACTGCTTCAACGTGCCCAGATCCTTGTAGTCGATCTGCTTCACGCCCTCGGCGGTGAAACGGCAGAACTTGCGACGGCGAGAGAACGAACGGTTGCCACCGCCGCCACCGCCACCACTACCTCCGCCCGGGCCACCACGACGCGGTTTATCGTCTTTCATGCGTTCACTCCCATGTCGTCGTCATCACCGCCAAACGGCGAGTCGTCACGGCTTCTGCGCGGGCCGCCTTCCTTCTCTTCCTGCGCGGCTTTCGCCATCGGCGACGGCTCGGTCACGGCTTCGTCCATGTTCACGACGAGGTGACGCAGCACCGCATCGGAAAAACGGAACGCCCCGGTGAGCTCGGTCAGCGTGTTCTGATCGCACTCCACGTTGAGCAACACGTAGTGCGCCTTGTGGACCTTGGAGATCGGGAAAGTGAGCTGGCGACGGCCCCAGTCTTCGAACCGGTGCACGGCGCCGCCGCCCGTGGAAATCATTCCACGATAGCGCTCGACCATGGCCGGGACTTGTTCGCTCTGGTCCGGGTGGACCAGGAACACGATTTCATAGTGCCTCAATGTTGTCTCCTTAAGGATGTTAGCCACCCGATCTGAGGTTGACGGTGTGGCAAGGAGAACCGGTCGAGGACCTTGCAGGCCTCACCCGGCTCAAAACGGGCGCGAAGAATACTCAAGCCCCACCCCGTTGGCAAGCCAAAGGGCTGCGGGCGGCGCATGTATTTCAAGCACTTAGGCTCATCAGCCGGCTTTCTTGCCAGTCACGCGCTGACGCAGCGCCTCGTAGAGCAGCATTCCAGTGGCTACCGACACGTTCAGGCTCTCGACGGCCCCCAGTTGCGGCAGCCGCACCGTGAAGTCGCAGGTCTCGCGAGTCAGTTGGCGCAGGCCCGACCCTTCGGCTCCCATGACAAGCGCGATCGGACCGCTGAGGTCGGCTTCGTGGGCAAGCTTGGGCGCCTCGGCATCCGCGCCCACGATCCACAGCCCCGCCTCCTTGAGGAGGCGCAACGCGCGCGCGAGATTGGTCACCACCGCCACCGGCGTGGTCTCGGCCGCACCTGCCGCCACTTTGCGCACCGTGGCGTTCATCTGCACGGCGCGGTCCTTGGGAATGACCACCGCCAACGCGCCGCAAGCGTCCGCGGTGCGCAGGCACGCTCCCAGATTGTGGGGATCCTGGACGCCGTCGAGTACCAGCACGAACGGCGGCTTGCCGGCGTCCGTCTCGAGTTGCGCTGTGATCGCCGCGATCAGCTCTTCCTCGCGCCAGCTCGCGAGCGGCAATACGTCGACGAAGACACCCTGGTGCACCGCTTCGCCGAACAATTGCTTGAACACCGCGGGTGCCGCGCGCTTGACGCCCTTGCCGGCGGCGGCAGCGAGCTTGTTTATCTCCGCCGTTCGCGGCTCCGAACGGCCCTCGACGATGGTGATGTTCTGCACGCGCTCCGGATGGCGCAGCAGCAACGCGCGCACCGCGTGCAGACCGTACACCTTCTCGCTCACCTGCCCTTGCCTCGCGCCCTTGCCTGCCGATGCGGCGACTTCTGCATCCCCACCTTGCCCGGCGTTTCCACCGTCACCAGCGAAAGGTCAATGAGTCCCTCGATGGGATTCACGCTGGTGACAATGACGTGCACGCGCGCGCCGAGACCCAGCCGGCGTTTGCTCGCGCGGCCCACCCAGGCGCGGCCGCCCGGTTCCATGACGTATTCGTCGTCCCGCAGATTGTCGAGATGCAGCAGTCCGTCCGCGCCGACGGCCGTGAGCTGCACGAAGGCGCCGAACTCCACCACCGTCGTGATCAGGCCTTCGAAGGTCTGGCCGATGCGGTCTCGCAAGTACACGCACTTGAGCCACGCATTGACGTAGCGGTCCGCTTCATCGGCGCGCTTCTCGAGTTGCGTGAGATCGGCGCCGGCCAACGCCAGCTGTGCGCCGTCGGAGCGCATGCCGTGAGGATCGCTCTCCGACAGCAGCGCCCGCAGGCATGCGATGCACCACGAGATCCGGGTAGCGGCGAATCGGCGAGGTGAAATGTGCGTAGTGCTTGAGCGCCAGTCCGAAGTGGCCGATGTTCTGCGGCTGGTATACGGCCTGCATCATCGAACGGACGATCAGCGATTCGATGAACGGGCGCTCCTCGTCGTGCGGCAGCCGGTCAGTGATCGCGCGGAAATCGCGTGGCGTCACGTCCTCGGGAAATTCCGCGGCGATCCCGAGCGCGTTGAGCGTTTCCAGCAGCAGCTTGATTTTCTTTTCGTCGGGCTTGCCATGCACACGGTAAAGCGTGCCGATGCGCTGCGATTCGAGCTCGCGCGCCACCGCCACGTTGGCGAGGATCATGCATTCCTCGATGAGCTTGTGCGCCTCGTTGCGCTGGTAGAGATACACGCGCTGTATGCGGCCGACCGCATCGATGTCGAACTCGGCTTCGGCCGCATCGAATTCGAGCGCGCCGCGCTTGTGGCGCGCCTTGAGCAACGCCTGGTAGACATCCACGAGCGGCAGTAGTTTGTTGGTGAGCGGCCCGAGCGCGGCGCGCGCTTCGGGCTTGCCTTCGATGAGCGCTTCGAAGGCTTTCGTGTAGGTGAGCCGTGCGGCCGAGCGCATGACCGCGGGATAAAAGGTGGCCTCCATGAGCACGCCGGTTTTCGACACGACCATATCGGCCGCGAAACAAAGCCGATCCACGAGCGGCTGCAGCGAGCACAGGACGTTCGACAGCGCGAACGGCAGCATGGGGATCACGCGCGTGGGGAAATACACGCTGGTGCCGCGCTCGCGCGCACTGGCATCGAGCGCCGTGCCGCGCCGCACGTAGTAGCTCACGTCGGCGATCGCGACGATGAGCCTGAATCCCTTGGCGTGCGGCTCGCAGTAAACTGCGTCATCGAAATCCTTGGCATCCTCGCCGTCGATGGTGACCAGTGGCAGGCCGCGCAGGTCGACCCGTCGCGCCGCCTCCTGGGCATCCACTTCGGTACCGTACGATTCCGCCTCGCGAATCGCTTCGGGCGAAAATTCCTTCGGCAGGTCGAAGCGCGCGATGGCAGCTTCACTCGCCAGATCGACTGGCTGCTCCGGATCGAGGCGCTTGACGATGCGCGCCTGCGGTGTCGCGCCCGAACCTGCGTATCGCGTCATGGCCGCGATCACCCAATCGCCGTGGCGGGCTCCGCCCAATTCTTCCGGTGGCACCATGCATCGCATACCGATGCGCCGGTCAGCGGAGGTGACGAACGCCGTACGTCCGTGGACCTCCAGCGTGCCGACAAATGCCTTGGTGGCGTGTTCGAGAATCTTTTCGAGCCGGCCCGAATAGCGGCCATCGCGGCCGCGCTCGACCGACACCCGCACGCGATCGCCGTGCATGACGCCGGCCATCTGCGGGGGCGGCAGAAACACAGCGTCTTCCTGTCCTTCGACCCGCACGAAGCCAAAGCCGGCCCGGTTGGCACTCACGATGCCTTCGGCAACGTGGCCCATGGTGCTAGGCCCGGACGCTCTCGGCGCCGGCGGCGCGCCGCGACGCTGGCCCTGTGTTTGACTGCGCGAGCTGTCATTACGCCCGCGCGGTTTGTCATTTCGACGTTTCAAGAATTAGTTTCCATTTAAATGTGTGGCGCCCCCATTCGTGGAGACGGCCTTTGATTGACAGGCTACAAGGCGGTGCGTACCTTTCGCCGCTCTTCGCACCCCGCCCGGGTGGCGGAATTGGTAGACGCACTAGTTTCAGGTACTAGCGAGTAACATCGTGGAGGTTCGAGTCCTCTCCCGGGCACCAGTCGCTTTCTCATCCTTTTCAAGCACTTCCCGAACGTTTTCACGTTTGGCCCCGGTCCGTGTGCGCCTGACGTCGCGAGGGCGGGCGCGAATAGTAGCCCCGAAATGTCGCCGCCGCGCCAGAAACTGCGCGCCATCAGGTTGCCGGGCGAGGTGCTTCCCGCGTCTCGCGCCACCGTTTCATGACGACGATCGCACTCGCCGTCGCGGCCTTTCCGGGCGCGCCAGCATTCTTGTTAGCGCAGGAGACGCGAGCGCTCGGGCAAACTGCCGCACTTTCGTTCCACTGAACCGCATCTTCGACGAACGTTACGGCGTGTACTGGAAAGTCCGGCCGGTCTAGCGGACTGCGCCGCGCGCCAGGCGCAACGAAGCGGCGCGCGCCGGCGTTCGCGCCCCCAACACGTCCGCCAGTCCCGTCATCGTCGCGCGCACCGCACGCGGCGACGCCCCCGCCATCGTGTCGATGGGCACGACGAGCCTGAAGCCGCGGGTGTGGGCGTCACACGCCGTCATCCAGACGCAGCTTTCCGCCGACACGCCGATGAGAATCAAGGTGTCGATCTTGCTGTCATCGAGCAGCGCCATCAGCGGGGTACCGAAAAAAGCCGAATGTCTCGGTTTGAGGACGATGAGGTCGCGCGGACCAGGCCGCAACGCCCGCACCAGCGCGGCTCCCAGGCGACGCTCGCCCTCGCAGCGCGCCAGCAGCGCACCAGCGTCGCTGCGCCATTCACCAAGATTGTCGTTCACATAGATCACGGGCACCGCCGCGCGCCGCGCACGCGACAACAACCGCAGGATCGAGTCGCGGCGTCGCGCGAGCGCCCGGCGCAGGCGGGCGCCGTCCGGGAATTCGAAATCCGTAATGAGATCGAGAGCGAGCACCGCTGCCCGTCCCTTCGCATGATCGCGAGGTTGCAGACCGCGGCGCATGCTCTCGGGTGCGCTACTTCTTCTTGGCGCGCGTGCGCCGCCGTCCGCCGCTCGGGGCTGACGGAACCTTGCCGCCGGCACGCCGCGCTTCGGACAAGCCGATGGCGATCGCCTGTTTACGACTGGTGACTTTCTTGCCGGAACCGCCGCTACGCAAAGTGCCTTGCTTGCGCTCGTGCATCGCCCGCTTCACTTTCTGCTGTGCCTTTTTTCCGTATCGAGTAGCCATGATGTTTCCTTGGGTCTTGCCCGGAACGAGGGACGATGCGCGCTCCCACCTGCGGCGCGCTGTAGGCTCACGCCGACGCATGCCGCGCGGCTCTTGCGCAAACCTTTGCGGGAGGACACCGTCGCACTCCTAATATGGCAAGGCCGGAGTTTTCCATGTCGACGCGCAGCGGAGCCCTTTACCTTCGGATCGCCTCACTTCGCGCAACGCTCTCAGCGGCGCTGATTTTGGCTCTCGCGGCCTCGGTGCCGCTGACGTCCCGCGCCGATACCCCCACCGGCGTGGACGTCCGCGATGCCGCGCTGGTGGCACGCATGACGCTGGAAGAAAAGGTCAACCAGCTCATGTTGCTGAGCAAAGGCACGATGACGGGTCCCGACTCCGCCGGCCGGCCTAGCAAGTCCGCGGAAGAATTGGCGCGCGATGGCATCGGCTTTCAGATGTCGGGCTTCAACTCCGCGGTCGAGGTGAACCGCATCCAGCGCATCGCGATGAAGGAATCGCGCCTCAAGATTCCCGTGGTCTTCGCCACCGACATCATCCACGGCTACTGGACCATCTTTCCGGTGCCGCTGGGACTCGCCGCCACGTGGGATGCGAACGACGCCCGCATTACCGCGAAGATCGGCGGTCTGGAAGGTTATTCACACGGGCAGCGCTGGACCTTCGCGCCCATGGTCGATCACCCGGTGGATCCACGCTGGGGCCGCGTCGTGGAAACCTTCGGCGAGTCGCCGCTCGTGAGCAGCGACTACGCCGTCGCCACCATCCAGGGATTCCACACCTCGCTCGCCGACCTGCCGGGCAAGCCGGCGCCGGCCGACATGGGCGTCGCCAGCTGTCTAAAGCACTATCTCGGCTACGGCGCGTCGCAGTCCGGCATGGACTACTCATACGTCGACCTGTCCGAGCGCGCGATCCGCCAGTTCCACCTGCCGCCGTTTGCAGCCGGGGTTGCCGCGGGCGCGCCTTCCGTCATGCCGGCGTTCACCACCGGCACCGGCGGCGTGCCGATGTCGGCTAACAAGCATCTGCTCATGGACGTGTTGCGCGGCGAGCTGGGCTTCGACGGTGTGCTCGTCTCCGACTACGCCGGCATCACCGAGATGCGCATGCACGGCACGGCCGCGGACGACTACGATGCCGCGATCCAGGCGATGAACAATGGCTCGATGACCGTCGACATGGAAGACGGCGTGTACTACGCGCAGCTCGCGAAGGCCGTCAAGGACGGCAAGGTTCCGCTGGCGAATCTCGACCGTGAAGTGCTGCGCGCGCTCGCATTCAAGCGCAAGCTCGGCCTCTTCGAGAATCCGTACGTGCCCGAGAATCTCGAGAAGAAAGTGCGGCTCAGCAGCGCGCACCGGCTGCTGGCCCGCGAGATCGCCCGCAAGTCCATCGTGCTGCTCAAGAACGATGCCAAGGTGCTGCCTCTGTCCAACCCGAAGCGTGTGCTCGTGACCGGCCCGCTGGCCGACGCCGGCAACGACTTGTTAGGCGGCTGGCATGCCCGCGGCGAAGGCAAGGACACCGTCACCGTGGTTGCAGCACTCAAGGAGCGTGCGGCCGCGAGCAAGGGCGCGCTCGCCGTCGAATACCTGCCGGGAGTCGGCATCAAGCGCGATGGCAGTGGTTTGCCGGATGACGAAGCGCGCCTCGCCGCCGCGATCACCGGCGCCAACAATAGTGACGTGGTCATCGCCGTGGTCGGCGAACTCGAATCCATGAGCGCCGAAGCGAACAATCGCTCGCGTCTCGACCTGCCCGGCCGGCAACAAGCATTTGTCGACGCATTGATCGGCACAGGCAAGCCGGTGGTCGTCGTGCTGATCACGGGGCGTGCACTCGCCGTGCCCGAGCTCGTGGAGCGCTCGAGCACGCTGGTGCACGCATTTTTCCCGGGCACTGAAGCCGGCCACGCGCTCGCCGACGTGTTGTTCGGCGATTTCAACCCGGGCGGAAAGCAGCCCATGACGTGGCCGCGGAGCGTCGGCCAGCTGCCCATTCACCACTACGACCCGCCGAACGGCCGGCCGAACATTCCGGAGCGCGGCGACTACAGGGCGCATTGGCTGGACGAGGCGGAGGAACCGCTGTTTCCGTTCGGCTTCGGACTGAGCTACACGAGCTTCGCGTTCTCCGCGCTGGACATACCGGCGCGCATCGGCCGCAACGACTCCCTCACCATCCGGGTGCGCGTTGCCAATACAGGCGACCGCGCCGGTGACGAAGTGCCGCAGGTCTACATCCGCCCGCGTGTCGCCAGCGCCGTCACCGGCAAACGACTCGTGGCCTACCGCCGAATTCATCTGCGCGCGGGTGATTCGACGATGGTCGAATTCACGTTGCCCGCGCGCGACGTCGCGGCACTCGACGCGCAGAATCGCTGGACGGCGACTCCGGGCGTTTACGAGGTTTCGGTCGGCGCGGCCTCATCGGGTGGGCTCCAGGGACAATTCACGCTCACGGAGTAGCCTAAATCTTGCCCGCGAGGAGGCTAATCCCGGAGAGAGGCTGGATGCATTCGTATTCATAAGACGAACGGATGTACTGCAACAGTCCTTGTCCTACATTTACAAACCTTACGGGATAGAGATTAAGTCCGCCGCAAGGTGTAAGAATGACGCAACAATGAACGTCGCACGTGCCGCTGCATTAGATGCCCGGCAAGGTAGCCGCGTTTAATCGCAGAGGGGATCGATCATGAGAAATTTTCCGCGTTCTTTGATTGGAGCCGCGATTGCGGCTGCATTGGCGGCACCCACGATGGTGCTGGCGCAATCCGCTGATGCCACATTGCGTGGCTCCGCGCCGGCCAACGCTGACGTCACCGCCAAAAACGTCGCAACAGGTTCCACGCGCCGCACGAAGGCGAATGCTGACGGCAACTACACGCTCACGGGCGTGCCGCCAGGCACCTATCGCGTCGATGCGGGCGCTGGCACCGAACAGGTGGTGACACTCACCGTCGCGTCCACCGCCTACCTCGACCTCGCCGCTGGCACCGCGGAGGTGGGCGAAGCGCCCTTGCAGGAAGTGACCGTTACAGGTCGCCGCCTCGTCGAAGTGAGGACCTCCGAAGTCGGCACCACTATTTCGCAGCAACAGATTGAGTCCGTGCCGCAGATGTCGCGCAACTTCCTCGAGTTCGCGGACACGGTTCCCGGTGTCGTTTTCCAGATTGACAGCAAGGGTTCCACGTCGGTCAAGGCTGGCGCGCAGAGCGCGGACGGCGTCAACGTTTACATCGACGGCGTCGGACAGAAGGGTTACGTGCGTGCGGGCCAGTCCGGCCAGAACGACGGCACGCAGGGCAACCCGTTCCCGCAGCTCGCCATTGGCGAGTACAAGGTCATCACCTCCAACTACAAGGCGGAGTACGACCAGATCTCGAGCGCGGCAATCACTGCGCAGACGCGCTCGGGCACGAATGAATTCGAGGGCCAGGCATTCGGCACGTACTCGGCCGACAACCTCCGCGCACGCACGCCGGGCGAACGAGTGCCCGGCGCGAGAAAGACGCCGTCGGAAACCAAGGAATATGGCTTCGCCTTCGGCGGTCCGATCCTGCAGGACCGCATGCACTTCTTCGCGACCTACGAAGCCAAACGCTACGTTACCCCGATCACGATCGTGACAGGTGATGGTCAGACCCCGCCGGAACTCGTCGCGCAATTGCCGGCCGACGTGCAGGCTCTCTTCGGACCCGCGTCGATCGCGTTCGACGAGGACCTGTTCTTCGTCAAGCTCGACTACGAGTTCACGGAATTCGATCGCCTCGAGTTCTCCGCCAAGCTCCGCAAGGAAACGCTGTTGAACAGCGGCATCGGCGCCGGCGTTGCACCCTCCGCATCAACCGACGTGGATAACAACGACGATCGCTACCTGCTGCAGTGGAAACACAGCGGCGACGGCTGGTTCAACGAAGTCGAAGCCACCTACGAAGACGCCTTCTTCGTGCCGCACGTGCGCAACGCCGACCAGAACGGCCTCGCCTACACCTTCGTGAGGGGCACGGACAATCCGGGCATCATCACCCTGAATGGCGCCGATCCGCGCGCCGGCCAAAACAAGGGCCAGAAGGGCTGGGGCATCGGCAGCACCATCACCTTCACGGACATCGGCTGGGGGGGTGGCGACCACACCATCAAGGCCGGCATCAAGTACAAGGCCATCGATCTCACCGCCGCCGATGCCGTGCAGAACCGCCCCGTGTTCAGGTATGACGTGACCGAAGACGGCATCGGTGCCGATCCCTGGAGCACCGTGTTCTCGCTGCCGGTCGCGGGTTACCCGAGCATCGTCACGTCCGAGAACACGCAGCTCGGCATCTTCCTGCAGGACGACTGGGAGGTGAACGACAAGCTGACGTTCAACCTTGGCGTCCGTTACGACCTCGAGAAGAGCCCATCCTATCTCGACTTCGAGACTCCGCAGTTCTTCCTCGACTCGATCAACACCCTGGTCGACACCAACAACGATGGCACGCCGGACATGCCCTACCGGGACACGCTGATGCAGTCCGACGATCCGAATATCCGCGTCGACCTCAACGACTACCTCTCGACCGGGAACAACCGCGAGGCGAATGGCGACTTCGCGCCGCGCCTCGGTTTCTCGTACGACCTGTTCGCCGACCAGAAACACGTGATCTTCGGTGGCGCGGGTCGTGCCTATGACCGCAACCTCTACGACCGCTACCAGCTCGAGCAGAACAAGTTCGCGTTGGCCACCTTCACTGCCGAGTTTGATCTGGGAGCCACCGATCCCGCCCATGCCTGCGACGTGAACTTGCCTGAATGCCTGGCCTGGAATCCGGCGTACCTGACTGACCCGGACCTGCTGATCTCGCAGTTCAATGGCGCGGTCGGTGAAGTCATCCTCATGAACAATGACCTGAAGACGCCGTACTCCGACCAGTACACGCTCGGCATGCGCAACCGGCTCGGCGACTGGAATACCAGCGCTTCGGTGTCGCGCATCCTCAGCAAGGAAGGCGTCAGCTTCTCGTTTGGCACTCGCCATCCCAACGGCGAGTTCTGGCAGAACGGCGGCCAGCCTTGGGGCGTCAACCCGCCTGGCGTTGCTTTCCTGATGCTGGGAGACAATGGCCTCGAGACCAGGAACACGCAGATCGCACTCTCTGCCGAGAAGCCGTTCAGTGAGGAATCGAAGTGGGGCGCGACCTTCGCTTACACCTACAACGATGCCGAGATGAACGCCGACGGCGTGTTCACGTTCGACGAGGCGAATCTCCGGGCGTATCAATTCATCCAGTCGAACCAGGTGGCCAAGCACCGCGTCGTGGCCAGCGGATCCTACCAGCTGCCCTGGGAGATCATGCTCGCCGCCAAGGCCACGTGGTCGTCACCCATCCCGGCCTGGTTCAACCAGTGCGCGAATGGCCAAGTGTGGCCGGATGGCGCGTTTTGCAATCCGTACACCTACGACATGGGTGGAACGGGCTACAAGGCGCTGGACCTCCAGGTCACCAAGGACATCGGGTTGGGTGACCTGGGTTCCATGTACGTGCGACTCGACGTGCTCAACGTTTTCAACTCGGACAACCTCGTCGACTACGTGGCAGGCCAGTTCGATGCAAACAACCAGCAGCTGACGGCACGCTACAACCCGAATGGAAACATCACGGGCTTCCCGCGGACGCTGCGCGCGTCCTTCGGCGTGAAGTTCTAGAGAAGCTCGAGCCCGCGTCGACAGTCCCCCTCCGGGGGCTGTTGGCGCGGGCTTTCTTTGTTCTAATAGCTTCGTGATCGACACCAGACTCCGCAGCATCGTCATCGTCGGCGGCGGCTCCGCCGGATGGATGGCGGCCGCGGGGTTGTCGCATGCGCTTGGCCCCATGGTCTCGATCCAGCTCGTGGAATCGGAGGAGATCGGCACCGTCGGCGTCGGTGAGGCCACTGTGCCTCACCTCAAAAGCTTCAACGCGTCGCTGCGCATCGACGAGGCGGAATTCATCCGCTCGACCCGGGGCACGTTCAAACTCGGCATCCAGTTCGTCGACTGGAAGCGCCTTGGAGAACGCTACGTTCACGGCTTCGGCACGATCGGCCACGAATACCGCTCGCTGCCCTTCTTCCAGTACTGGTTGAAGTTGAACCATCAGGGCAAGTCGAGGCCGCTCGACGAGTACTCGCTCAATGCCGCCGCTGCTGCCGCCGGCAAGTTCCTGGCAGGCAGCACGGACGTGCCTGCCACCTCGCCTCTGGCACAAGTGGCCTACGCCTACCACTTCGACGCTGGCCTCTACGCGCAGTACCTGCGTCGCCATGCTGAGTCCCGCGGCGTGAAGCGCATCGAAGGCCAGGTGGTCTCCGTGGCGCTGAAGCCGGACAACGGTTTCATCGAGTCCGTGACCCTCAAAAGCGGCCAGAATATCGAAGGCGAGTTGTTCATCGATTGCTCGGGATTCCGCGGCGTGCTCATCGAGGAGGCCTTGAAGACCGGCTACGAGAACTGGACCCACTGGCTGCCCTGCGACCGCGCCGTCGCCGTACCCAGCGAGAAGACCCACGACGCCACGCCATACACGCGCTCCACGGCGCGTACCGCGGGATGGCAGTGGCGCATCCCGCTGCAGCATCGCACCGGCAACGGCCACGTGTATTCGAGTGCCTACACCAGCGACGACGAAGCGGCGAAGCTGCTGCTGGCGAATCTCGACGGCGGCCCCCTCGCCGATCCGCGCGTGCTGCGGTTCACCACCGGCCGGCGCCAGAAGATGTGGAATCGCAATTGCGTGGCCCTGGGTCTCGCCAGCGGTTTCCTGGAGCCGCTGGAGTCCACCAGCATCTACCTCATCCAGTCCGGCATCGCGCGGCTCATCGGCATGCTGCCCGACCGGCACATGAACCCGTCGCTGCAGGACGAGTACAACCGGCAGTCGACGTTCGAGTTGGAGCGCATCCGTGATTTCCTGATCCTGCATTACAATGCGACCGAACGTCGCGACAGCGAGTTCTGGAAGTACTGCGGCACCATGTCGATTCCGGACAGTCTCACCGCGAAAATCGAACTGTTTCGCGACAGCGCCCGCTTCTTCCGCGAAGGCGAAGAGATGTTCGCGCTGACGAGCTGGGTGCAGGTGATGATCGGCCAGGGCATCGTGCCGGCCGGGTATCACCCTCTGGTGGATGCGGTGCCGGACGCCGAGCTCGTCAAGCTCGGCGAAAGCGTGCGCGGCGTAATCGCCAGCTGCGTGGCCGCCATGCCCGAGCACGAGCAATTCATCGCGCGTTATTGCAGCGCGCCGGCGACGGCGTGAGCGGCACGTTGGCGAGGTCCAGGCTTCTTCGGCTCATCGCGTTAGGCGCCACCGCGTTGCTGGTGTTCGCCTGTGAGACATCGCCCAAGAAACGCGTCGCCGAACCGGTGCGTGCCACGGCATCGTTTCCGACCCGGCAGCTCGACCCGTTGTTCGACGACATCGAGAAGCGGACCTTCAACTTTTTCTGGGAGACCACCGAAGGCGCCACTGGCCTCGTTCCCGATCGCTGGCCGAGCGCGCCTTTTGCCAGCATCGCGGCCGTTGGCTTCGCGCTCAATGCCTATGCCATCGGCGTGGAGCGCGGCTATGTCACGCGCGCGCAGGCGCGCTCGCGCGTGCTCACGACGTTGCGATTCCTGCACGCGGCGCCGCAGGGCGCCGATCCCGCCAACAGCGCCGGATACCAGGGGTTCTTCTATCACTTCCTCAATTTCGGCAGTGGCAAGCGCTACGGCAATGCAGAGCTGTCCACCGTCGACACCGCGCTGCTCATGGCCGGCGTGTTGTTCGTGAGTGGCTATTTCGATCTGCCACATGCGGAAGAAGTGGAAATCCGCAAACTGGCCGAAGAGCTGTATGCGCGCGTGAACTGGCCATGGTCGATCGAACACCAGCCGGACATTCGCATGGCGTGGAGTCCGGAGGGACAGTTCCAGACTCACGACTGGCGCGGCTACAACGAAGCGATGCTGGTGTACATCCTGGCGCTCGGCTCGCCGACATTCCCGGCGGCGCGGCAAACCTGGGTGGCGTGGACGTCTGACTACTATCGAAGCTGGGGCACGCTCGAGGGACAGACGCACCTGACATTCGGGCCCTTGTTCGGGCACCAGTTCAGCGCCACCTGGATCGACTTCCGCGGCATCAAGGACGAGTTCATGTGGCCGTTGGAGCTCGATTACTTCGAGAACAGCCGGCGCGGCGTGCTCTCGCAGCGCGCCTATGCCATCCGCAATCCGCGCGACTGGCGCGGCTACGGCCCTAACATCTGGGGCATCACGGCCTCGGATGGGCCTGGCGATTTCATCCTGCCCTTTCTCGGCGAGATGCGCGAATTCCGTGGCTACGCGGCGCGCGGTGTCGGACTGCCCACCAGACCAGAGGAAGTCTTCGACGACGGCACGATCGCGCCGTACGCCGCGATCGCCTCACTGCCCTTCGCCGAGGAAATAGTGGTGCCGGCGACGCGCGAGATGTACAAGCGCTACGGGCAACACATCTACGGCAAGTACGGCTTCGTCGACGCGTTCAACCCGAGCTTCGACTACGACGTGCCGCTCAACCGTGGCAAGCGCGTCCGCGGCGTGGGTTGGGTAGATACCGACTACGTCGGCATCGACCAGGGCGCCATCGTCTCGATGATCGAGAATCATCGCAGCGAGCTCATGTGGCGCGTCATGAAACGCAACCCACACATTCGCCGCGGACTGGAACGCGCCGGTTTCGAGGGCGGCTGGCTCAACCAGCCTTGAGTGCAAGCGCAGGCTGGCGACCCACCACCGACTCCAGGGTGTCGAGAAAGCTCGTGTGCCAGGCATCGATGGAATTGACGCCGAAGCACATCGAGCATGGCCTGGTGACGCTCGCGCCGCTCGGCGAGCGGCATGTTGAAGGCCTGCTGGATCGCATGCGCCATGCCGCGCGAATCGTAAGGGTTGACCATGACCGCGGTGGTGAGCTCGCGCGCCGCGCCGGCCAGCGTCGAGAGGATCAGCACGCCCGGATCGGCCGGGTCCTGCGCCGCCACGAATTCCTTCGCGACCAGGTTCATGCCATCGCGCACCGGCGTGACGATGCCGATGAGCGCCGAGCGCATGAAGCCCATGAGCACGTCGTGCGGGAAATTACGGTTCAGGTAGCGGATCGGCGTCCAGTCGGTATCGGCGAAACGGCCGTTGGTGCGACCGGTGGTCTGCTCGAGGTCGCGGCGGATCTCCGCGTAGGCGCGCACGTCGGATCGCGACAGCGGCGCGATCTGCAGGAAAGCTCACGCGATTCTGATTCTCGGGATGGGTCTCGAGGAAACTTTTCATACGCCTTGAAGCGTTCGACCAGTCCCTTGCTGTAGTCGAGCCGGTCGACGCCGATCATGAGCCTGCGGCCTAACATTCCGGCGATCATGCGTTTGACCGGCTCGGTGGTCAGCGATTCGACGGCCTCGCGCTGGATGGCGTCGACGTCCACGCCGATCGGGAATACGCCGGTGATCACGCGCCGGCCGCCGAGCGTGACGGTCTGGCCCGACGACAGCGCCTGCGGACCCCAGACGTAGGCCACGGCGCGAGCGGAACGCCTGCGCGTCTGTCTCGGTCTGAAAGCCGAGCACGTCGTAGGCCAGCATCGCCTGCAGCAGCTCGCCGTACACCGGCAAGCACGCGCAGCACTTCGATGTTCGGAAACGGGATGTGCAGGAACAGGCCCATGGGTTGCGTCACGCCCGCCTCGCGCAGCTTCTGCGCCAGCGGAAACAGGTGATAGTCGTGCACCCAGATGAGGTCGTCCGGCTCGAGCAGCGGCGCAAGCTCGCGCGCGTAGCGCTGGTTCATGCGCTGGTAGGCCTCGTACTGCGTGTCGTTGTAGCGGAAACCGTCGACGAAGTAGTGGAACAGCGGCCACAACGTGCCGTTGCAGAAGCCGAGATAGAAATCCTTGTATTCGGCCTGGTCGAATTCGATCGACGCGAACGTGACGCCATCCTTGCGCGCGATGGCAGGCTCGGACGAGGCGGATTCAGCGGTCTCGCCATCCCAGCCGAACCACATGCCGCGGCGCGCCTGCATCGCGGCTAACAACCCCACGGCAAGTCCGCCGGGCGCGGCGCCACGCTTCGGCACGGAGATGCGATTCGAGACCGCGACCAGCCGGCTCATACGATCTCCTCCCAGCTGCGCGACAGGCGCAGCGCGCTGCCGATGACTCCCGACCATGCTGTAGGTCTGCGGAAAGTTGCCCCACAGCTCGCCGGTCGACCGGCGAGATGTCTTCGGACAGCAGGCCGAGCGGATTGCGCCGCTCGAGCAGCCGCGAGAATCGTTCGCGCGCTTCGTCGACGCGCCCGGCCGCGGCCAGCGCGTTCACGTACCAGAACGCGCAGATGGTGAAGGCATTTTCCGGCATGTCCGAAATCGTCGGCGTGCTTGTAGCGGAACAGCAGGTCGCCGACGCGCAGCTCCTCTTCGATGCGCTCGAGCGTCTTGAGGAAGCGCGGATCGGTCGCCGGCAGCAGCCCGAGCTCTGGCAGCAGCAACGCGGTGGCGTCGAGATCGCGGTTGCCGAAAGCCGAGGTGAAGCACTGGCGCTCCTCGCTCCACGCGCCCTGCAGGATTTCCTGGCGCATGTAGTCGGCGCGCGCGCTCCAGTCGCGCGCCGCGATCGAGATCGCCGACGCGCCGCGCGATGCGCGCCAGGCGATCGCAGCCCGCCCAGGAGATCGCCGCCGAGAACGTGTGGCGCTGCAGGCGTGCCGCGAAACTCCCACGGACCGGCGTCCGGCTCCTCGAAGGTCGCCACCGCGCGCTTGCCGAGCCGGTACAGCCGCTCGAGCAGCATCTGGTCGCCCGAGCGCACCAGCCGTTCGTCGAAGAACAGCTGCGTGGCCGCGAGGATCACCGAGCCGTACACGTCGTGCTGCACCTGGTCGGCGGCGAGATTGCCGAAACGCACCGGGCCCATGCCGCGATAACCCGAGAAGCGTAGTGGCGATCTTTTCCTCGGCGCGCGGATCGCCGGTGATGCCGTACAGCGGCTGCAACGTGTCGGCCGTCGACGAGGCGATGATGTGGTCGATGTAGTGCAGGTACGCCTCCATGGTGCGCGTCGCGCCCAGGCGGTTGAGCGTCTGCACCACGAAGTAGCTGTCGCGCAGCCAGCAGTAGCGGTAGTCCCAGTTGCGCGTGCTGTGCGGCGCTTCCGGGATCGAGGTGGTCAGCGCGGCCAGCACCGCGCCGGTGTCCTCGTAGGTGCACAGCTTGAGCGTGATGGCCGAGCGGATCACCGCGTCCTGCCAGTCCGCGGGCACCGCGAGCGTGCGCACCCATTCCTGCCAGTACGTGAGCGTGGAGCCGAGGAACTCGCGCGCCAGCGCGGCGGGCGACTCCTGCAGGGTCTCGTCCGGACCGATGACGAAATGCAGCGAGCTGTTCGAGCACCACCGGCCGGTTCTCGAGCAGCGAGGCCAGCGATGCGTCGGTGGTCACGCGGTAGTGCAGCCCGTCGGCCGCGAAGCGGATGTGATGACTGCCGGAGATGCCGGGCTCGCAGCGTTCGCCGAAACCTGCGGTGGGTCGCAGCCGCAGACGCAAGGTCGGCCGGCCGGCGAGCGGCTCCACGCTGCGCACGAACATCATCGGCCTGAACACGCGGCCACGGCTGCGAAATCTCGGCGCGAAATCGACGATGCGCACGGCGCCGCCATGGCTGTCGTACAGCCGCGTCTCGATGATCGCGGAGTTGCGCATGTAGTTCTGCTCGGAGCGCGTCAGATCGATCATGTCGATGGCGAAAACACCGCGGTCCGATTCACCGCCCTCTTTCTGCAGCAGCGCGGAGAACACCGGATCGCCATCCGGGCGTGGCAGGCAGGCCCACACGAACCGCGCCTGCTCGTCGATGAGCGCCGCCACCTGGCAATTGCCGATCACTCCGTAGTTCACGGGTACACCGCGTTCGCCAGCTGGTCTAACCACTGTCGCACGGCGGCCGGGCCCGGCAGCCACCATTCGGCCTTGACGCGCGGGCCGACCGCGATGGCAAGTCCATCGAAACGGCGCACCGCCTCGAAGCCGCCGTAGTCGGTCTGGTCGTCGCCGATGAAGATCGGCACGCGGCCGCGAAACGGGGCTTCCTGCATGAATTCGGTGACGGCGCTGTCCTTGGTATGTGCGGCGGGCTTGACCTCGATCACCGCATGACCGTCGAGCAGCGCGAAACGTGGCACCAGCGGCGCCGCCAGCAGTGCGACTTCCGCCCGCAGCTCGTGCTCGAGCTGCGCGTGCCTGCAGGAAATGCAGTGCGAGGCCCGCGCCCTTGTCTTCCAGCAGCAGGCCTGGATGACGCGCCACGAGTCTGCGTGCAGCCCGTCGCGAACGTCGGCCAGCTGTTCGATCGCCACGGGCGCCACGTGCAGGTGACCTTGCGCATCGCGGCGCTCGCAGCCGTGCATTCCGGCCAGGGGCAGACGCAGGTCGCCGAACAGCCGGTCGAGATCGCCGATGGTTCGGCCGCTGACGAGCGCAATGGCGCCGTTCGCGGCCGCGCGCAATCGCTCGAGCAGCCTTCGCAGCTCCGCATCGACGAACACCGCACCCGGATGGTCCGCGAGCTCCAGCAGCGTCCCGTCGACATCGAGAAACAGACACCAGGCAGTCGTAGGCAGCGGCACCGGAAGGGCCGCGGCCGCTTCACGCGGCGCGAGTTGAATCATCCACCCAGTATATGAACCTGGGCGGCGCATGACTTCCTGAATTCCGGTAGTTAGGCGAGAGAATTTTTCCGCAAGCAGGAGACGGCGAAAAGTGGTGTCGGAGTGCGCCTACGCAAGGCCCTAATCGAACGGATGCCTGAGCACGATGGTCTGATCGCGATCCGGCCCCGTCGAAATGATGTCGATCGGCACGCCGGCCAGCGCCTGCAGCCGCTCGAGGTAGTTGCGCGCGCGTTCACCGGCAGCGCGTCGTACGAGGTGACGCCGATCGTGGACTCCTTCCAGCCCGGCATTTCTTCGTACACCGGCTCGACGTCCGCGAAGGCATCCGCGAACAGCGGCGGCTCCTCCGATACCACTGCCCGTCCGATTTGTAGCCGACGCAGATCTGCAGCGTGTCGAGGCCATCGAGCACGTCGAGCTTCGTCAGGCACAGGCCCGACACGCTGGAATTGATGATCGAGCGGCGCAGCGCGACGGCATCGAACCAGCCGCAGCGGCGCTTGCGGCCGGTGACCGCGCCGAACTCGTGACCGACGCGCGAAAGATGCTCGCCGTATTCGTCGAACAGCTCGGTGGGGAACGGCCCCGCGCCGACGCGCGTGGTGTAGGCCTTCACGATGCCGAGCACGTAGTCGAAATGCTCGCGGACCGAGGCCCGTGCCGGTGCCCGCGAACCCGCCGGTGGTGTTCGACGAGGTGACGAACGGATAAGTGCCGTGGTCCACGTCCAGCATGGCGCCCTGCGCGCCTTCGAACATCACGTCGGCCTTCGTCCTCGCGCAGATGCCGCCAGAGTCGTGCGTGACGTCGGCGACCAGCGGCTGCACGCGATCGGCGTACGCGAGCTGCTCATCCAGCGTCTTCTGGAAATCCACCGCCGGCTGCTTGAAATAGTGCTGCAGCACGAAGTTGTGGAAGTCGAGGATCTCGCCGAGCTTGGCGGCGAATTTCTCGCGCTGGAACAGGTCCTGCACGCGCACCGCGCGGCGCGCCACCTTGTCTTCGTATGCCGGCCCGATGCCGCGACCCGTGGTGCCGATGGCATTGGCGCCGCGCGCCGCCTCGCGCGCCTTGTCGAGCGCGACGTGCGAGGGAAGGATCAGCGGGCAGTTCGGCGAGACGCGCAGGCGCGCGAACACGTCCACGCCGGTGTCGATGAGGGTCTGCGACTCGCGGAACAGCGCCTCCAGCGACAGCACCACGCCGTTGCCGATCAGGCACTGCACGTTCTTGTGCAGGATTCCGGACGGAATCAGCGACAGGACGGTCTTCTTGCCGCCGATGACCAGCGTGTGGCCGGCGTTGTGTCCGCCCTGGAAACGCGCCACCGCGGCGGCGCGCTCGGTGAGCAGGTCGACGACCTTGCCCTTGCCCTCGTCGCCCCACTGGGTGCCGATGATGATGACGAATTTGCCCATGACGCCCGTGCCTACCCGGCGCTGCACGAAGGCAGCGCATCTGAATACATTCGAGGAGATGCCATCAGCGCCGAGCAGGCGCCGGACTCTTGAGGTATCGGAAGAACTCGCTGTCGGGCGAAATCACCATCACGTCGCCCGTCCCGGCCCGAGCGAGTTGCGATAGGCCTGCAGGCTGCGGTAGAACGAGTAGAACTCGGGATTGCGGTTGTACGCCGTGGCGTAGATGGCCGCCGCGGTCGCATCGCCCTCGCCGCGGATGCGCTGCGCGTCGGACAGCGACTTTGGCGATGAGCTCGGTGCGCTGGCGTTCGGCCTCGGACCGGACGATCTGCGACTTCGCGCGTCGCCTTCGCCGCGCTGCGTGCTGCGCGATGCCTTCGAAGGTCTGCTTCATGCTGTCGTACACGCTGCGCGGCCACTTCTTCCTGCAGGTCGATGCGCTGCACGCGCACGTCGACGAGCTGGATGCCGAAGCCTCAGCAGCTTCGTGCTGGCGTCGCTCATGAACTCGCCGGTGACCTGCTGGCGGTCGGAGATCACGATGTCTCTGCAGCGTGCGCCCGGCGACCGCGTTCTTGATGCCGTCCTGGATGGTGTCGACCGACCAGCTGATTCGGCGCGTGCCTTCGTCGCCGCCGCTGGTCGCCTGGTAGAACTGTCTCGGCGTCGGTGATGCGCCACTTGATGTAGTAGTCGATGGTGAGGCCCTGGCTCTCGCTGGTCAGGAACTGCTCGCCGTCGAACTTGCGCGTGAGCACGCGGCGGTCGAATTTCACCACGCGATCCATGAACGGGATCTTGAAGTGCAGGCCGGGCTTGAAGTCCTTGCCGCCCTTGATCTGTGACAGGCGTACGCGCACCGCGAGCTCCTGTTCGCCGACCACGAACGTGGACCAGTTGATGAACAGGATCACCGCCAGCAGAACCACCAGTATTCCGAGAATGCGCGAGCCCATCAGCGTTCCACCCTCTGGCGTGAGTCCGGGGTTGGTGCCGCATCGGACGTCGGCCGGCGGCCGCACGGTCACCGTGTTGGCGTCGGATTCACGATTGCGCTCCAGCAGCTTGTCGAGCGGTAGATAGATCATGTTGCCGTTGCCGCTCTTCGAATCGATGACGACCTTGCGCGAGGACTTGCAGCACGCTCTCGACGCGTCTCGATGTACAGGCGTTCGCGCGTGACGTTGGGCGCCTTCTCATAGGCCAGCGCAAGCTGCCGAGAAACGCGAGGCATCGCCGGTCGCCATGAGGCACGACCTGCGACTTGTACGCTTCGGCTTCCTGCACGGCGCTGCGCCGCATCGCCCTGGGCCTTCGGCAGGATGCCGTTCGCGTAGGCCTGCGCTTCCTTGATCATGCGCTCGCGATCGGCCTTGGCCTTGACCGAATCGCGCTGCGCCTGCTGCACGGCCTCCGGCACCTGCACGTCGGTGATGTTCACGCTGCGCACTTCGATGCCGGCGCCGTACTGGTCGAGCGTGCGCTGCATGATGAGCCGCGTGTCTTCGGCGATCTTGATGCGGCCGGCCTCGAGGATGGCCTGCTGGTCGTTGCGGCCGACGACTTCGCGGATGGCGCTTTCGCTGACTTCGCTCAGCGTGGCATCGGGTCGCGGACCCTGAACAGGATAGTCTTCGGCGCGGGTGACGCGGTACTGCACGGCCACTTGCAGCTCGACCATGTTCGGTTCGGCGGTGAGCACGCGCGACTTGTAAGACGTCGATTTGACGCCCGCGACGTCGACCTTGGTGACCGTTTCGATGGGCCACGGCAGGCGCCAGCCCCAGCCATCACCGCACGGTCTGCGACATGTTTGCCGAAGCGCTGCACCACGCCCTGGTTACCCGGCTGCACCTGATAGAAGCCGGTCAGCATCCAGCCGCCCAGCACCAGGATGCCGATGATCAGCAGAGGCGTCGACGAACGGCCGCCGCCACCACCACCGAACAGCGCCTCGATGCGCTTCTGCCAGTCCTTGAAGGCCTGGTCGAGATCGCCACCACCGCGGAGCTGGTTTCTTGCCCCAAGGGTTGTTGTTCGAATTACCGGGTTGATTCCAGGCCATATCAGCTGCTTCGCAAGGCGGGCGACGATTGTAGGTAGGCACTTGCGGCCGTACAAGTTGAGTCATCGACAATCGACAGAAGTTCGACGCCGGGCTCGCGCGCCCACTTCAGCAGCTCGAATTCGGACAGTTCTGTGTCGATTTCGAAGGCGCCGTCGCCGGCAATGCGCTCAGCGAGCACCAGGTTGGCCGCATACAGCCGTGCCCGCAGCTCGCCCGCCGATACCGGCAGGCGCAGAGTGGCGCGGCGCGCCACGCGCGCCAGGCGCTCGGCGACCGATTCGCGCAGCAGATCGAGTCCCTGCGGCCTTGGCGGCCGACAGCCACACGTGGCTCACGCGGCCGGCTGCGTCGCGCTCGACTCGCGCGGGCGTCTCGATGCGGTCGATCTTGTTGAAGACCAGGATCTGCGGCAGGTCGGCGGCGCCGATCTCGGCCAGCACGCGATTGACCTCGTCGATGTGTTCGTCGCGGCGCGGGTCGCTGACGTCGACCACGTGCAGCAGCAAGGTCGCCTCGCGCGCCTCGGTGAGCGTCGACTGGAACGCCGCCACCAGCTCGTGCGGCAGCTCGCGGATGAACCCGACGGTGTCGGCCACGACCACCTTGGTGTCGCCCGGCAGCACGATGCTGCGCACCGTTGGATCGAGCGTCGCGAACAACTGGTCGGCGATGTAGGCGTCGGCGCCGGTCAGCGCGCGGAACAGCGTCGACTTGCCGGCGTTGGTGTAGCCCACCAGCGCCAGCGACGGAATCGGGATCTCGGCGCGCTGCTGCCGGCCGGTCTCGCGCTGCTGTTTGATCTTCTCGAGTCGCGCGCGTCAGCGTCTTGACGCGCTTGCCCAGCAGGCGCCGGTCGGTTTCGAGCTGCGTTTCGCCGGGACCGCGATTGCCGATGCCGCCGCCGCGCTGGCGTTCGAGGTGGGTCCAGCCGCGCACCAGGCGCGAGGCGATGTGTTTGAGCTGCGCGAGCTCCACTTCGAGCTTGCCTTCGTGGCTGCGCGCGCGCTGCGCGAAGATGTCGAGGATCAGACCCTGAGCGATCGAGCACGCGCCGCTCGATGAGCTTCTCGAGATTGCGTTCCTGCGAGGGCGAGAGCGGATGGTCGAACAGCACCACGTCGGCGTTGTGCTCGGCGGCGGCCGCGCGGATCTCGTCCGCCTTGCCGCTGCCGACGAAGAAACGCGGGTCGGGCCGGTCGCGCCGGCCGCCGATGTTGATCACGGGAATGGCGCCAGCCGAGCGCGCGAGCTGCTCGAACTCCTGGATGTCTTCGGGATCCGCGGGTGCGCCTATGCCAAGGCGCACGAGCACGGCCCGCTCACCTGCGCGTGGTCGCTCGAACAATTTTGATTTCTCGAGAAGGAAACGAAAACGCGTGCGCACGCGCCGAAATCATTCTCCGGCGACCGCCTCGATCGTCGTGCCGTCTTCGTTGGTGATGCGCACGTTGCGCGCCGGGACAACCGTCGAAATCGCGTGTTTGTAGACCATCTGGCTCACGCTGTTCTTGAGTAGCACGACGAACTGATCAAACGAATCGATCTGGCCTTGCAGCTTGATTCCATTCACCAGATAGATTGACACCGGGATACGTTCCTTGCGCAAAGTATTCAGAAACGGGTCCTGCAGTGACTGGCCCTTGGCCATGACGTTCTCCTTATTTTTCAAGCAAGCGGACGGCGCGAGCATACCACGCGGTCTCGACCCGGCAACGCACTCAAGGAGCGCTCAGAAGAGCGCAATCAGGGATTCACGGACGCCTACAAAGCTTTGTGCATCATAGGGATCGAGCACTCACGATGTTCGGCATCGAACGCAGCCAGGTCATCTGCCGCTTGGCCAGTTGACGTGTTGCGGCGACCGCACGCGCCACCGCGGTTTCGAGTGGATAAGCACCTGCCAGGTGCGACCAAAGTTGGCGATAACCGACGGCGCGGATCGCCGGATGGTGGTCGGTCAGATCGCCGCGCGCGATACAGACGGCGCACCTCGTCGAGCAGTCCTGCCGCCATCATGCTGCTCGAAGCGCTGTGCCAGACGCTTGCGTGCAGCCGCGCTCGGTCTCCCGGGCACCAGCGCGACCACCGCGAAGTCGCGCGCCAGCGGCGCGCGGGTCGCCTGCCTGCAGCTCCGAGATGGGCCGGCCAGTTGCCGCATGAACACCTCGAGCGCGCGCTGGATTCGCTGCGCGTCGTTGGGGTGGATGCGCGCCGCGGCGCGAGCGTCCACCTGGGCGAGCCGAGCATGCAGCGCCGGCCAGCCGTCGCGCTTCGCGTCGGCTTCGATTTCGGCGCGGATCTGTCCGCTTGCCCTCGGGCAGCGCTCGCGATGCCGCCGATGCAGCGCGCGCAGGTAGAGCATGGTGCCGCCGACCAGCAGCGGAATCCGCCCGCGCGCCTCGATGTCGGCGATGGCGTCGGCGGCATCGCGCACGAACTGCCCCGCGGAATAGCTCTCGCTGGGCTCGACCAGGTCGATGAGGTGATGCGGACCGCGCGCGACGGTATCCGGCGATCTGGCTTGGCGCTGCCGATGTCGAGCCCGCGATACACCTGCGCGGAGTCGACACTGACGATCTCGATCGGAAATTCGCTGCGCCAGCCGCAGCGCGAAATCGCTCTTGCCCGTGCCCGTCGGGCCGGTCAGCACCGCGATCGGCCTTCCGGTGGTGCCGGGCACCAAATCTCGTAGCTCGCCCGCGCTCATCGCCCGCGCAGGAACATGCGATCGAGCTCGTGCAGGCTCACCTGCGTCCAGGTCGGACGGCCGTGGTTGCACTGATCGGCGCGCGGCGTCTGCTCCATCTGGCGCAGCAGCGCGTTCATTTCCGGCAGCGTCAGGCGCCGGTGCGCGTGAATCGCCGAGCGGCAGGCGATGGTGCCTAACAACCGGTCGGTGGCGCCGTCCAGGTGATGCGAGGCGGCGTCCGAAGCGACGTCGCCGACCACGTCGCGCACCAGCGCCGCAATGTCCTCGCGCGGCAGCATGCGCCGGCACCGAGCGCACGACCAGCGTTTCCGGCGCAAGGCGCTCGAGTATCGAAACCCGCAGCCTGCCATTCGGTCGTCGCTGCGCTCATCAGCGCGTCGATCTCGTCCACCTTCATTCCACGGTGACCGGCGTCAGCAGCAGTTGCGTGGCAACGGTGCCCGCCTGCGCCTTGAGCTTCTCGTACAACACGCGTTCGTGGGCGGCGTGCATGTCCACGAGCACCAGACCGTGCGCGTTCTGCGCCAGGATGTAGATGCCGTGCACCTGCGCCAGCGCCTCGCCGAGTGGCTGCGCGCCATTCGTGGACGGCGCGAGCGCGGCATCATCGTCAGCAAGCGGGTCGTGCGGATGAGGATCGCCGCTCGCGCCTCGCAGCATCTGCGCGACAGCCCAGATGCCTGACGGCGCCATCGCATCGGCACTGCGCAGCGCCATCGGCTCGGTGAATTGTGGTCCCGGCTGATAGGCCGGCGGCACCGCGCTGACTCCAGGCCTGGTGTCGGCGAGCTTGCGCTCGACCGCACGGAACACGAAGTCGTGGATCTGCCGGCTGTCGCGAAAACGAACTTCGAGCTTCTGCGGATGCGCGTTCACGTCGACCAGCGACGGGTCGATGTCGAGATACAGCACATACGCCGGCTGCCGGCCGGAATACAGCACGTCGCGATATCCGAGGCGCACCGCGTTCATCAGCAGCCGGTCGCGCACCGCGCGTCCGTTGACGAACCAGTACTGCAGATCTGACGTGGCGCGCGCCGCGGACGGCGCACCGATCCAGCCGCGCAGGCGCACCGGCCCCGCCGCATGCTCAAGCTCGATGGCACGTTCGACGAACTCCTGCCCCACGATGCGCGCCATCCGCCTGGCTTCGCCGCCGGTGGCCGACAACGCCGGCGCATCTAACAAAGTCCGCGATCCGCTGCGCAGGCGGAACGCGACATCGCCGCGCGACAGCGCCAGGCGTTCGAGCAGGCGCACGATGTGGCCCTGCTCGGTGACTTCGCTGCGCAGGAACTTGCGGCGTGCCGGCAGATTGAAGAAGAGGTCGCGCACCTCGATGGTGGTGCCGGTCGGGTGCGCTGCGGGCGCCGCCTCGCCGACGCTGCCGCCATCCACGCTCACGCGCGCGGCGCGCTCCTCGTCCATGTGGCGCGACGTGATCTCGAAGCGCGACACGGATGCGATGGAGGGCAACGCCTCACCCCTGAATCCGAGGGTCATGATCGCGCCGAGGTCGTCGGCGGTGGCGATCTTGCTGGTCGCATGGCGTGACAACGCGAGCCGCAGCTCGGCCACCGGGATGCCGCAGCCGTCGTCGCGCACGCGCGTCAGGCGCATTCCACCCGCCTCGATTTCGACATCGACACTTTGAGCACCGGCGTCGAGGCTGTTTTCTACCAGCTCCTTGACGATGGACGCGGGCCGTTCGATGACCTCGCCGGCCGCGATCTGATCGATGAGCTGGTTGTCGAGAACGCGGATCGGCATGGCCGCGCAGTGTAAGTCGGGTCAGGCATCCAATTCTTGGACTTCACGGACGCGGTTCCCAGGTGGCCGCCAGCCTGGCAACGCCCCGTTACTTGCGCAGCTCGACCTGCGAGCCGGCGCCGCCGCTGCGGCGATTGGCAGCCAGTCGCGTGCCGTCGGGCGCATTGCCCTGAAAGTACTGCTCTATTCCGGCAAAGATGGCATGGGCAAGCTTGGCGCGATGCGCCGGCAGTGCGAGCTTGCGCTCGTCTTCGCGATTCGAAATGAACGCCGTTTCTACCAGCAGCGAGGGAATATCGGGCGACTTGAGCACTACGAACCCGGCTTGCTGCACGCGCGGCTTGCGCACCTCGCCCGTCCGGTCGAGCGCCTTCAGCACATTCTCCGCGGCCACCATGCTGGCGGAGATGCTCGCGGTCTGCGAAAGGTCGAGCAGCACATTGGCGAGCATGGCGTCCTTGTCGTCGAGCTTGATGCCGCCTTTCAGGTCGGCCGCGTTTTCGCTTTCGGCCAGCCAGCGTGCGGCTTCACTCGACGCCCCTCGTTCGGACAGCACGTACACCGAAGAACCAGACACATCGGGATTGGCGATGGCGTCGGCGTGGATAGACACGAACAGGTCCGCCTTGGCGCGCCGGGCGCGCATGTTCCGCTCGCGCAAACTGATGAAGTAGTCGCCGTCGCGTGTCAGCATTGCTTTCATGCCGGGCTCGGCGTTGACCCGCGCAGCCAGTGCTTTGGCGATCGCGAGCACCACGTCTTTCTCGCGGGTGCCGCGCTTGCCGGATGCCCCGGGGTCCACACCACCGTGACCTGCATCAATGGCGATCACGATGTCGCGCCCGGACTCACTCGGCGCGTGCGCGGGACGGATAGCCACCGGAGCCACCGCAACCGTGGGCGTAACCGCGACGACCTTCGCGGCGCCAGGCGCTGCGATATCGAGGATGAGACGGTGGCCGGCGTCGCCGTTTGGTAATGCGACCGAGGTGGAAACGGTGACCGGCAGCGAGACTTCGAACACGAGCCGCAGTCCGCTGTGCGGCAACTTGCCCGAGCGCATGGCGGAGATGACACCCGCGGCCGCGGGGAGCCTGGATTTCAACGACGACTTGGAAACGTCGAGAACGACGCGCCCCGGACTGTCTAACAGGAATGCCTTGTGTTTGACGGGACCTGTGAGATCGAGAACGACACGAGTCCCGGTTTCCGTGGCAGCAACGCGGATGTCGCGGATGTCAGCGGCGACGGCGCTCCCGGAGACTCCCGCAACGGATGCGAGCAGCACCAGCCAAACTCCGAATCTGTTCCGCAAAAAACCCTGCCCCATCATGGAGTTCAACGCCTGTTCTGCGGTGCAATTTACATATTCGGCCTAGAAGTTTCAATCCTCTCGATTCGATGACCTTCGGGCTCGATCGAAAACTCGAATCGCAGGTCAGGTACCGGCAGGCGCCCTGCTCCACGCTCCGGCCACTCGATGAGCCAGAGAAAGCCCGGCCGGTGGTAATCGGGCAGCCCCAGTTGTTCGAGTTCGGCGGGATCGATGAGCCGATAGAGATCGAGGTGCACGGCGTGCACTGCTGGCAGCTCGTAGGTCTCGAGCAAGGTGTAGCTCGGGCTCTTGATGGTCCCGCGCACGCCGAGAGCGCGCAGCGCGCCGCGAGCAAACGTCGACTTGCCCGCCCCGAGCTCACCAGCAAGTTCGACCACCTGGCACGGTGCGCCCGGGGACGGAGCATTGCCCAGCAAACGCGCACCCAGCGCCTCGGTCTCCTCGCCACTTCTGGTGAGCCAGCTTTCCGTCCGCCGCGCCGTCACGGATTCACCCAACCGCGCAACTCGGCGATGACGTCGCTGGCGATGAGCCCACGTTGCCCGCCCTGCGCGGCCGAATCACCGGCGAGTGCGTGCGCCAGCACGCCGATACGCGCCGCCTGCGTGCTGTCCCGGCACTGTGCGCGGAGCGCGGCGATCACGCCGGTGAGCACGTCACCCATGCCGGCGGTGGCCATGCCCGGATTGCCGCGCTCGCAGATGACGAGCTCGGCGGCACCGGCGGCACCACTGGCCACGAGCGTGCCCGCCCCCTTGAGCACGGTCACGGCTGCGAAACGCGTGTGCAGCTCGCGTGCGGCGCCGAGGCGGTCGGCTTGCACGGCAGCGGTCGTCGTGTCTAACAATCGCGCGGCCTCGCCCGGATGCGGCGTGATGATCCAGTCCGGCGGCAATTTCACCGGGTTCAAGGCGAGCAGATTCAGCGCGTCCGCGTCGGCGATCGTCGGCACGCCCGCCGACAATGCCGCCGCCCACAGCCGCTGCGCCCAGTCGCCGGTGCCGAGACCGGGGCCAATCGCCAGCACGTCGGCTGCGCGCATGGCCTCGCCGATGCTGGTGTCCGCAGACACGGGTAGATAGATGAGCTCGGGCCGCGCGGCGGTGACCGCCACGAGGTTTTCCACGGCCCCGGCCACCGTGACGAGCCCGGCGCCGGCGCGCAGCGCCGCCTCGCCCGCCAGCCGCAGCGCACCCGGCATCTTGAGACCGCCACCGACGACGAGCACACGTCCGTTCGAGCCCTTGTGCGATTCGCGCGCACGGCGCGGCAGGCAGGCCGCGAGCTCACTTTCGGCGATGCGCCGCATGAGAGGCGTGAATTCCGGCGACAGCGGCGGCACGACTCCCAGGTCATCGAGCAACACCACACCGGCATGCTCGGGCCCCGCGCCCAGGAACAGCCCGGACTTGAGCCCGACGAAACTCACGGTGACCTCGGCGCGTACCGCGGCTTCCGCCACGGCGCCGCTGTCGGCATCGACCCCCGAGGGAATGTCGAGCGCCAGCACCGGGCGCTTCGCGGCGTTGATGGCGCGGATTACGGCCAGCGCATCGGGCCGTGGTGTGCCGGTGAGTCCGATGCCTAACAAGGCGTCGACGATCAGGTCGCTGCCCGACAGCGCGTCGGCGACGAAGGGGTGCGCGCTGCCGCCGGTCGCCAGCCATTCCTCCTGGGCGCGGCGCGCGTCGCCGCCCAGTTTGTCGGGCGGCGCCGCCGCCAGCACCAGCGCTTCCAGTCCGGCGGCGCGCGCCAACCGCGCGAGCACATAGCCGTCACCGCCGTTGTTACCGGCGCCGCACACCACCACCACGCGTTTGGCCTGCGGCCAGCGTGCGCGCAGGATTTTCATCGAGCCTTCGGCGGCCCGCGTCATCAACGTGAAGCTGGGGACCCGGCGCTTCTCGATTTCCCAGGCGTCTAGCGCGCGCACCTGCGCGGCGGAGTAGATGGCGGTCGGCCGGTTCATGGCGCGAATTATACTGGCGCCGCCCCATGACCCCGCCCACTGACAAAAAACTGAGTCTTGTCGAGCTCAAGACCTCCCTGGTGTCGCTGGCGCAGACACGCGGGTTCGATGCGCTCGGTGTTGCCGGCGTGGCGGTCCCGGCCGACGCCACCCACCTGCATCGCTGGCTCGACGAAGGCAAACACGGCGAGATGGGTTACATGGCAAAACACGGCTCGCGGCGTACGCATCCGGAGGAACTGGTGCCGGGCACGGTGCGCGTGCTGTCCGCGCGCATGAACTACTGGCCCGCGGACGCCCACGATGCCGGCGACGCGCTGGCCAGCCCTGATCTGGGCTACGTGTCGCGATACGCCTTGGGCCGCGACTATCACAAGCGGTTGCGCAACGCGTTGCAGGGACTGGCCGAAGACATCGAGCAACGCATCGGGCCCATGGGTTATCGCGTGTTCGTCGACTCAGGCCCGGTGCTCGAAAAGGCGCTGGCGCGCAATGCAGGGCTCGGCTGGATAGGGAAGCACACCAATCTCATCGCGCGCGATGCCGGCTCATATTTCTTCATCGGCGAGATCCTCACCGACCTGCCGCTGCCCACCGATGAAACCGCCACCGCGCATTGCGGCACTTGCTCGGCGTGTATTCCAGCCTGCCCCACCGGCGCCATCACCGCCCCTCAGCAATTGGATGCGCGGCGCTGCATCTCCTATCTCACCATCGAGCTGCACGGCGCGATCCCCACCGAGCTGCGCCGCATGATGGGCAATCGCATCTACGGCTGCGACGACTGCCAGCTGGTGTGCCCGTGGAACAAGTTCGCGCGCGCCGCCGCACACCCGGACTTCAAGACGCGCCACAAGCTCGACGCGTCGCGATTGAGCGATCTGTTTGCGTGGACCGAAGCGGAATTCCTCGAACGTACCGCGGGCTCCGCCATCCGCCGCATCGGTTACCAACGCTGGTTGCGCAACATCGCGGTGGCGCTGGGAAATGCCCCGGGCACGCGCGAGAACACCGCCGCGCTGGCCGCGCGCGCCGATGATCCTTCGGAGCTCGTCCGCGAACACGTGGCCTGGGCGCGCGCGGAACACGCCACGCGTCTTGCTCGGCCGGCTAGTTAGTCCTTGTACCAGGGCCGGGCCGCCTGAGGACCGTGGTGCGGCGCGCGCCGCACCACGGCGCGCCGGCGTAGGAATGCATTGGATGCCAGCATCACGGCGACGAGCAGCGCCATCAGCGCAGCGACCCAATGCCATTGCTGCGCGAACGAGAACAGCAGGAAGAGCGGCACCAGAAGCGTGCCGATGATCGAAAGCGTCCACGTCGTCAGGTGGTAAGGCCATCCCGGGATGACGATGTCCAACTTGGCACCACAGGGGGGGCAGGTGAACTCGTGGCGGCGGCGAACATTGAGCACCGATAGCCGCACGGAATCGGCGCCGCACGCAGGACACTCGCGGCGCGACGAAGCGCCCACGGTCAGCTCGCGGAATACTGGACGTTGTCGATGAGCCTGGCCTTGCCCAGCCGCGACGCGGCCATCACTACGAACTGCCCTGTGTCCGGCTGCGCCGGCGCAAGCGACTGCGCGTCGCGCACGCTGAAATAGTCGGTGCGGAACCCGGTGCCATCGAGCCCCGCGCGGCCCGCGGCCTCTATCTTCGCGAACTCACGCGAGCCCGACTGCAACGCGGCGACAGCCTGCTGCAATTGCCGGTAGATAGCCGGCGCGAGTTTGCGCTGTGCTTCGTCGAGATACTGGTTGCGCGAGCTCATGGCGAGTCCGTCGGCCTCGCGTACCGTCGGCGCGCCGACGATTTCCACGCGCAGGCACAGGTCCGCGACCATGCGGCGGATGACCGTGAGCTGCTGGAAATCCTTCTCGCCGAATATCGCCACGTCCGGATCGACGATGTTGAACAACTTGGCGACCACGGTCGCCACGCCCTCGAAATGCCCGGGACGGAATTCTCCGCAGAGAATGCCGGAGATGCCGGGCACCTCGATGCGCGTCGCCTGATCGGCGCCGTTCGGGTAGATCTCGCCGACCGCGGGCATGAACATGAGGTCGCAGCCGGCGTCGCTCAGCATCTTCGAATCCTGCGTCGGTGTGCGCGGATAGTGTGCGAAGTCCTCGTTCGGCCCGAACTGCATCGGATTGACGAAGATGCTGGCCACGAAACGTCTGCCGTGTTTGCGCGCGGCCTCGATGAGACTGACGTGTCCTGCGTGGAGGTTGCCCATGGTGGGCACGAACACCACGCGATCGCCCGCGGCGTGCCACTTCGCCACCTGCGCCCGTACCGCGGCGATCGTCGTGATGGTGAGCATCGACTCGCGACGCGCTTCAAGCATGAAATTCGTGCTCGGACGCCGGGTAGGTTTTCTTCTTCACCGCTTCGACGAAGCGCGTGAGCGCGTCGAGATTGGAGCTTGCGCCGTCCATGAAGTTTTTCACGAAGCGCGGCTTGCGCCCGGAGGTGATGTCGAGCACGTCGTAGAGCACGAGAATCTGCCCATCGGTGTCCGGTCCGGCGCCGATGCCGATGACCGGCACATCGAGCGCTTCGGTGATCTTCTTGCCGAGCTCTGACGGAATGCATTCCAGCAATACGATATCGGCGCCAGCGGATTCAAGCGCCTTGGCGTTGTCGAGCATGCGCTTGGCGGCGGCTTCATCGCGTCCCTGCACGCGGAAGCCACCGGTCTTGTGCACCGACTGTGGCTTGAGGCCCAAGTGCGCGCACACCGCGATATCGTGACGCGCCAGGAATTCGACGATCTCCAGTTGCCCCAGCCCGCTTTCCAGTTTCACCATGGCCGCACCGCCTTCCTGCATGAGGCGCACTGAGTTCGCCAAAGCGATGTCGGCGGTCGGGTAGCTGGCGAATGGCAGGTCGGCAACCAGGAACGGGCGATGCAGTCCGCGCGCCACTGCCTTGCTGTGATAGACGATGTCGTTCATGGTCACGGGCACGGTGGTGTCGTGACCTTGCAGCACCATTCCCAGCGAGTCGCCCACCAGCACCAGGTCGACATCGGCGTTGTCGCACAGCACCGCGAAGCTCGCGTCGTAACAGGTGATGCATGCGATCTTCTCGTGCTCGCGCTTCATCTTGTCGAGCGTGCCCAGCGAGACCGGCGGGCGCGTCGAATCGCGTTGTTCCAGATGCGTATACATCAGTGAGTTAACCCCTCGTGAGCGCTCAGATAGTACCGTGGCGTAGCGGGTTGTAGTACATGCGGCCTTTCTTCATGCGCTTGATCGCGCCCACGAGCTCTTCGTAGTCGCCCAGGTTCTGGACGGGATCGATGCTGGCGGCATTCACGATGAGCAGCGGCGCCTTGTCGAACTCATGGAAGAACCGGGCGTATGCATCATTGAGCCGCGTCAGATACGCCGCGTCGATGAGGGTCTCGTAAGATGTGCCGCGCTTGGCGATTCGCTGCAGCAGCGTCTCCACGGGCGCCTGCAGGTAGACCACGAGATCGGGCTTGGGCGGGTCGACCGCGAGCCGCGAGGCGACCTGCTCATACAGGGCCATTTCGGCAGCATCGAGTGTCAGCCCGGCAAACAACCGGTCCTTCTCGAATAGATAGTCCGCGATGCGGCGCGGCGCGAACATGTCCTGCTGCTTGAGCGAACCGAGTTGCTGGGCGCGCTGGAACAGGAAGTAGAGCTGCGCCGGCAGCGCGCCGGCTTTCTGATTGCGATAGAAGCGCTCGAGGAAAGGATTCTGCCCGTCCTGCTCGAGCACCAGCTCCGCCTCGAGAGTCTCCGCGAGCCGGCGCGCGAGGCTGGTTTTGCCGACGCCGATCGGACCTTCGATGACGATGTAGCGCTGCGGCGGCACGTCCGGACCGGTGCCGCGCGGTGTGGCGCCGCCGGCCGTGCCGGCCGGGGTCTCCGATTCCGGCGTGCTCACAGACGTTCGATCCCGCGATTCGCCACGCGGTCGCGCAACCCGGCGACGCGCCCGAGGCCCGGTACCTCGAGATCGGGGGCGATATCCGCCAGTGGATAGAGCACGAAATCGCGCGCGGCGATGCCGGCATGCGGCAACGTGAGCGAGTCGGTGGCGCGGGTTTCACGGCCCACCACCAGCAGATCGAGGTCGATGATGCGCGGACCCCAGCGCTCGCGCGGCGGTTCGCGACCGAGCTCGCGCTCGAGCGCGCGCAGTGCCGCCAGCAATTCCTCGGGAGTCGATTGCGTCAGCAGGCCCGCGACGGCGTTCACGAATGCCGGCTGCGCCAGGTCGCCCAACGGCCGCGTGCGATACAGCGGCGAACTAACTACCAGGATGCTGCCCGGCAGACTGGCGAGCGCTCGCAAGGCGCGCGTCACCTGCTCCGCCGGCTGCGCGAGGTTGCTACCCACGCCCACGTAGGCCGGTAACCAGCGCGCCGGATCCTGCGTCATGGCCCGAGTCGAACGCGTAACGGCCGCGGCGGCATTCATGAAGCTGCCGGTGCGCGCCCTCGCCGCCGGCGGCGACGCGGACCGCGACGGGCGGCGCCACCTTGACCCGCCGGTTGCGCCTGCGGCGACAGCGCATCGGCCATGCGATCGCGGTCTGCCTGGGAGACTTCCTGCAGCCTCGTCCACCAGTCCGCCAGCTCGCGCGATGCAAGGCCCATGTCCGCGCGCAGCAGCAGCAGGTCGAATCCGGCGCGGAAGCGCGGCTGCTCGAGCATGCGCAGCGCGCGGCGGCCCCGCGGTTGCTCGAGCCGGGGCTGGGCCGCGAACATTTCTTTCACACCGAGCGAGAAGCGCTTGGGAATGCTGATGCGGCCCTGCGCGGCGCGCGCAGCGCGATCCACCGCATCGACGATGGTGCCGATGTCGTGCCATTTATCCTGCGGCTGCTTCTCGATGATCTCGGCAATCGGTCCGTACAGCAGAAGCGCGAACAGGAATGTGGGCGTCACCGGCTTGCCGGCGGCCACGCGTTGATCGGTATTGACGAGGCCCTGGCGCAACAGGCGTGCCACGGCTGCGTCTGGATGGCGAGTGAGATAACTCGCGACCGTCGGCAGCAGCTCACCGAGCAGCCCATGCCGTTGCAGCACCACCAGGCTCATGGCGCCGTGCCCGGTGAGGAACAACTTCAAGGTCTCGTCGAACAACCGCGCCGGCGGCACGCTGCCTAACAACTCGCGCAGCGGGGAAATCAGCGTGCCGGTTTCGCCGTCGAGCGTGAACCCGAGCTTGGCCTCGAAGCGCGCGGCACGCAGCATGCGCACCGGGTCTTCGCGATAGCGCGTCGCCGGATCGCCGATGAGCTTGAGGCGGCGCGCGGCAATGTCTTCCACGCCGCCCGCATAGTCCCAGATCGAAAAATCCGCGATGTTGTAGTACAGCGCGTTGGCGGTGAAATCGCGGCGCCACACGTCGTCGTCGATGCTGCCGTAGGCGTTGTCGCGCAGGATGCGCCCATGCTCGTCGGTGACGCGATCTTCATCGTCGTCATCGTTGCCAGCACCCGCATGACGCGAGCGGTCGTTGCGCCGCAACGGCGCGCCGCCGTGAAAACCGGTCTGGTGCGGTCCCGCCTCGGCCAGCACCAGGCTTTCGTCGAGCTCGTCATCGTCGTCGAGACCGTCGATGAGCTCATCATCCACGTCATCGTCGAGATCCGCCGCCGCGGGCTCGATGATTTCTTCGCCGACTTCCGGCGCGCTCATCGCGCGGAACGTCGCCACCTCGATGATCTCGCGTCCGAAGAACACATGCGCCAGGCGGAAACGCCGGCCGATGAGCCGGCAGTTGCGGAAGGTGCGCTTCACTTCTTCGGGCAACGCGCTGGTGGCGATGTCGAAATCCTTCGGCGTGATGCCGATCAGGAGATCGCGGACACATCCACCCACGAGAAAGGCTTCGTAGCCCGCCTCGCGCAGGCGGTACAGCACGCGCAGCGCATTGGGAGAGATCGCGGCACGCGATATGGAATGTTCGGCACGGGGGATGATGCGTGCTTTCGGCCGATTGGCCGTATCGAGGGGGGAAACGTCGTTCAAGTCTTCAAAGTTCCGCTTGGCAGGGTAAAAGCGGCGCATATACTACCGCGCTCGATTCTGGACCCGCCTTTTCTGACGCTCCCATCGTCTAGAGGCCCAGGACATGGCCCTCTCAAGGCCGTAACACCGGTTCGAATCCGGTTGGGAGCGCCAATCAAATCAATGACTTGAAGCCACTCGTCCGGCTCGAAACTAACACCCACGCGTGGCCTTGGAAGCCCTGATCGTCTCCATCGGCGTGGTCGCGCTCGCCGAAATCGGTGACAAGACCCATTGTCCGCCGCGCCGCGCTTGGGAGTGTTCCTCACTACGACGGTCGCCTTCTTCCTGGCCGAGATGGGCGACAAGACGCAGATCGCGACGGTCGCGCTGGCAGCGCAGTTTCATTCAGTCGTGTGGGTGGTGCTGGGCACCATTATCGGCATGACGCTCGCCAATGTGCCGGTGGTATGTCCCGGCGACGCTCTGCTCAGGCGCGTTTCGCTGACCTGGGTGCGCGCGATCGCGGCACTCTCGTTTGTGGGGCTCGGTGTATATGTGCTCGTTGGCGCATGAGTTGCTAGACGTTGAGCAACGTTGCCGCCTTGCCCGACCTGGGCCGCGCCACGGCTAACAACCGCCGCACGTTCACCACGGCCCGAGTGTGCTCGGCGCTGCCGATCAGTCCGGATTCGTCGAAAGCATGGATCTTGAAGCGATACAGCCGGCCCGACACTCCGTGGAAACTGGCAACTGCGCGCACTTTGCTGCCGGGACTTCGCGAGACGGATGGCGCTGCGTAGGTCACTTCCATGGCGGTGGCGACGGAAGATTGTCCATCGGCAAGCAGTGGTTTCATCAGCCGCGCCGCCGCCAGCTCCATGAGCTCGATCATGCGGGAGGTCGCAAGAACCGCCGGGAACTCATCCTCGGGGCAAAGGCTGGTGGCTTCCGCGGTGCCTTGCAGGTGTTTGGGAAAGGACACCTGCAGGCTTGCCTCGGCGGTTCTGGCCTTCATCTATTCGTTGCTCCTGTGCTGCGCTCGATCGGCAGGCAATTTAAGAACAGCGAAGTCCGAAGTCGTCTAGGAACGGTCCGGTTTCGGTCGTGATTCAAATCCGGGCTTTGATGTAGGTCGCTCCTTACTTTGTCCGACAGTGCGTCGTTTGACCGTGCTCCTAGAATCCCGTATCGCATGAGTTCATTCGTCTCGAGAGGTGCCGTTCTCGCCAGCGCGCGCCTGCTCAACCAGGCACTGGCGCTTTTGAGCCCGTTGCTGCTGGTGCGCTTGCTCGAGATTTCCGAGTACGGCCGCTATCGGCAGTTCATGGCAACCGCCATGTTCATCACTTCGCTCGCCGGCTTCGCATTGAGCGCCAATCTGAATTACCTGATCGCGCGCTCGCCGGAACGCGAGTCGGTGGACATCAGCAATACCTGTCTGCTCATGCTCGCGGTGAGCATCGTGAGCGCGCTCGTGGTGGTGCTGGCGCGGCAGTGGATAGTCCCGCCGGAAATCTCCTCGGCGTGGGCGCTGCTGGCGGTGTACGTGTTCCTGTTCCTGAATCTCGAAGTCCTGGTGTCCTACTGGCTGGCTCACGGCAAATCGGTGCAGGTCATGGGCTACACGCTCGCCGTGACCGTATGGCGCATCGCCACGCTGCTGGCCGCTACTTACTGGCTGCGGGACGTGGAGCTCATCTTCATCGTCATCGTGTGCTCCGAGGCGATCAAGAATCTCTGGATCTACGTGTGGCTGCGCCTGCGCGGCCTTTTGGTATTTCGCTGGGACGCGGCGGCGATGCGCGAGCAGGTGCGCCTGGTCGCGCCGCTCGGCGCCGGCTCGGTCCTCTACAAGCTCAACGATTTCGGCAAGGTGGTGGTGGGCACGCAGATGGGGCCGGTGCCGCTGGCTATCTACACCACCGCCGCCTATCAGGTGCCACTGGTCAACATCGTCCAGGGCGCGCTTGCCGATGTGATCTTCCCGGACATGGTGAAACGCTCGCAAAAAGATCCGGCACACGGCCTCATGCTGTGGAAGCGCGCGCAGGTGTTGATCTTCGCCGCCATTTGTCCGGCGTGGGTGCTGCTGACGTACTGGGCCGAGCCGCTGGTGCGCCTCCTGTTCACCGATGCCTATGTGGCGGCGACGCCCTATTTCCAGGTGTTCCTGCTGCTCATGGTGCGCCAGTGCTTCCAGTTCTCCACGCCGCTGCGCAGCGTCGCCGACAACGCCTCGTTCGCGCACGCCAATCTGATCGCGCTCGCCATCAATGCCGGGCTGATCGTCGCGCTCATGCCCCGGTACGGCCTGTGGGGACCGACCCTTGGCCTCATCGTCGGACAGACCTTCACGTCTATCTACCTCGGCGCGCGGGTGCTCAAGCGCTACCAGTTGCCGTTGTCGCAGCTCTGCCAGTGGGACAAGCTCGGCCTCGCGCTGGCGTCGTCGCTGGTCGCGCTGGCGGTGCTGCACGCCTCGCAGCTGTACCTGCCACGCACCACGCTCGGCAGGTTCGCCGGTTTCGTCGCGTTCGCGCTGGTGTACCTGCTGGCCGCACGGGTCATCCTGCGTGAAGAGTATGGCTACGTGATGCGCGTCATCTTGCGACGGAGGGCCGCGTGAGCACCAAGCCGACCCTGCTCATCGTCGCGTACCACTTTGCGCCCAGCCCGCTGGTGGGCGCCAAGCGATTCAGTTTCCTGGCGCGGGAGTTCACACGCATGGGATTCTCGGTTCATGTCGTCACCAACGACATGACGGACACGCTGCACGGCCGTGAAGATACCTCGTTGCCGATCTGCGGCACTGTCCACCGCTGTGCCGCGCCATTCGAAATTCCGCTCAAGGGCAACGGTGTTCTGCGCAGGTTCGCCAATGTGATTCTGCGCCGCGTGCTGGCGCCGGTCGGTTTCGACTACTTCTGGGCGCGTGCGGCGACGCGCATGGCGCTCGGCATCGCGCGCAATCTGCCGCCGGGAATCGTCATCGCCACCTCGCCTCCGCATGCGGCCTTGATCGCCGGTGCGCGCATCGCCCGCGGGCTGCGCTGGCCGCTGATACTCGACTACCGCGATCCGTGGAGCGCCTATGCCTGGCCGCAGTGGCACCGCGGCTGGTTCACGCAGTGGTTGGGCTCGCTCATCGAGGCCCGTCTGGTGCGGCGAAGCGCAGCGCGTGTGCTCAACACTCCCGACATGCGTGGCTGGTTCGAGGAATCGTTCCCGGACGCGGCCGTCGGCAGAAATTTCGTCGTACCGAACGGCTTTGATGCAGTGGCGGCCGGCGGCGGCCCGCCCACGACTGGCACCATGGAAATCGTGCACGCCGGTGAGATCTACGGCAGTCGCTCGCTGGTACCGCTGCTGCGCGCCGTCGAGCGCCTGAGCGCGCGCTTTCCGGCGCGGCCGATTCACGTGACCACCTACGGCGCGCTGCCGGATGCGGAAAAGCAGCGCATTCGCGAAGCAGGCCTCGAGCGGTTCATCGAAGACAAGCCGCGCGTTCCTTTCGCGGCATTGTTCCCCGAGCTGCAGCGCGCGCACGTGTTGCTCGCCGTGGTCAGCGATCACATGACTTATTCCACGCCCTACAAGGTTTACGATTACATGGCCGCCGGCCGGCCGATCCTCGGGCTCGCGCCGAGCGGCGCCGCGTTGTTCGAGTTGTTAGCAGACAGCGGCGCCGGGGTCTGCGTCGAGCCCACCGACATCGACGGCATCCAGCAGTCGCTCGAGAAGGCACTCTTTGGTGGAGCGATGACGAGCGCGCGCATCGAACGCTTCCGCTGGTCGAACCTCGCGCAGGCCTACCGCGCGGTGATCGAGGATGTCACGACTCCGGCAGATGCGGCGTCCGGTCGCCTTGACAAAAACGGCGCCGCAGCGTGAAGTGATTTCTCACGCGAAGAGCCGCTCGGGCTCGACATCCGCGCCGGGAGCTGGCTAATGACAAGAGAAAAGATCTGCCTCATCGACGTGGGTGCGCGCGACGGTATCGACCCGCGATGGCAGAACTACTGGGACATGCTGGAAGTGATCGCATTTGAGCCGGACCCGACCGAGTGCGCACGACTCAACGGGCAGACGCTCCCGTACCCGATCCGGTACATCCCGAACGCGCTCGGCGCGGTGAACAACCAGCAAGCAACGCTGCATCTCACCCGCCAGCCCGGTTGCTCCAGCCTGCTGAAGCCCAACCTTGCGCTCTGCAACCAGTTCACATACGGCCCTGCGATGTCCGTGGTGAAGGAGATTCCGCTCACGGTGAGTCGAATGGACAGTGTCGTCACCGTGCAACCCGACGTCATCAAGGTGGACACGCAAGGAACCGAGCTGGATGTGTTGCAGGGCGCGGGCGCGCTGCTCGACCGGACCCTGGCAGTCGAGTTGGAAGTGGAGTTCGTGCCGCAGTACATCGATCAACCCTTGTTTGCCGATGTCGACGCCTTCATGCGCGGACGCGGGTTCGTACTGCGTGGAATCCGCCGCACGTACTGGCGCAACAAGGCGGCGTCATACGCGCACGCGTCGGGAGGACAACTGATTCACGGCGACGCGCTCTACATTCGTCAGGACGCCATGAACAATCCGAAAGGGCACGTCATTCTCGCGGCATACCGGCAATACGATCTGCTGGCGCACTTCGGTGCAACGCATCTGGTGCCGAAGCCCAGCAAGGTTTTGCAGTTCATCGGCAAGGTAATCGGAAAGCCAAATCGCGAACTGAGACGAATGGTCGATAGCATGCGCCCGGTGGCGGCGAGCGATTGGCACGATCCTGATTTCTTCTAGGCGCTTGCGCAAGGCTTAGCCACCCGGGCACTCAACCCGCTGCCAACTGTGCTCTCGTGCACAAATGCGGACAGTTCGCAGAGCGGTCCTGCTTGCGGCGGCGCTAATCTGCGCCATGGCTCAAGACACCCTTCCCGGCGAACAGCCGGGCCAGCTCGAAGCGCTGCTCGATCGATGGCACACCAGCCTGGACCTGCACGCCAAGTACGCCGCGCTCGATGACACGCGTTACTGGCACGTGCAGCCGTGGCCCAAACACGAGCGCCCGCAACGCTGGATCATCCAGCTGGCGCGCAAACGCATCCTCGCGCTCAAACGCATCGTCACGCAGCGCCAGGCCGAGGGCGACCGCGCGTTCATCGAAGGCATCGAGATCATGGGTTTCCTGGCGACGCTGGTCGGCCTCACCTCGGTCGAACGTTTCATTCCACTCGCCACGCATGAAACCGAACGTCGCGACGTTCTCACCGCGAAGCCGGAAGCCGCTGGCAAGGCAGCGCCAGCGCCCGTCAGGGCCGCGGCGCCGGAAAATTCGCGCTCACGCACAGCCGAGAACCGAAGGATCGTTGAAGCCCATTCGCGTACCGGCGAACACAAGCGCACTGCGGAGACCACGCGGCAGATGCCCACTCTGCCGAGCTCCAAGGTATATCGCATGCTCGCCGCGCAGCGCGCCGGCGTGCCGCTCAAGGAACCGGCGCCCGCGCCGGCTCCCAAACGCGAGCCGCGCCGCGATCCAGGCAGGCCGCCGACCGTCAAACCAAAGAAGGCCGCGCCGACCGTCACGCAGACCGAGCACGTGGTGATCGCCGACGCGGTGCGCTTGTTAGGCTGGGGCAAGCAGTGGCACGAGCTCGCGGAAATGATCGCGCGGCTGGCCGAGCGGCCGGCACCCTCGGAGATCCGCCGGATCCTGCGCACCTATCGCGACCAGATCGACGCCGTCGCCACCCGGCGCCGCGACTAGTCCGGCCGTGATTACAAGCGCGTAATCTGGCGCGCGACTGGCACCCCGCCTCCTTGCGCCGGACGGCGCTCCTCAGCAGAATCTGCGCCCCGAACGCCGCGGAACTATCCCCGCGGCGCACCGCTCTGAACAGGCGCCATGATCAAGACGCAGAATCTGACCAAGAACTACGACGGCCTGCTCGCCGTCGACGACCTCACGTTCACGGTCGAACCCGGCGAAGTGCTCGGGTTCCTCGGGCCGAACGGCGCCGGCAAGTCCACCACGATGCGCATGCTCGCGGGCTTCATCACGCCCACCAGCGGCACCGGCAGCATCTGCGGCCACGACATCGTCGGCGACGCGCTGGCCGCCAAGTCGGTGCTCGGCTATCTACCCGAGGGCGCGCCGCACTACGGCGAGATGACGGTCGGGGGCTTCCTCGATTTCATCGCCGACCTGCGCGGGCTGCAGGGCGCGCATCGCAAGACGCGCCTCGACTACGTCATCGGCCGCCTGCAGCTCGAGCCGGTCATCGCCCAGACCATCGAAACGCTGTCGAAGGGATTCAAGCGGCGCGTCGGCCTCGCGCAGGCCATCGTGCACGATCCGAAGGTGCTGATCCTCGACGAGCCCACCGACGGCCTCGATCCGCTGCAGAAACACGAAGTGCGCACGCTCATCGGCGAGATCGCGCGCGAGAAGACCATCGTCATCTCCACGCACATCCTCGAAGAAGTCGACGCCGTGTGCACCCGCGCCATCATCATCGCGCGCGGCAGGCTGGTGGCCGACGACACGCCCGCGGACTGAAGGCGCGCGCGCCCTCCGGCCGCCTCGAAGACGTGTTCCGCGCCGTCGCCGCCTGACCAATCCTCCCGGGAGTCTCAAGTCTTGAAAACCGTCGCAATCATCCTGCGCCGCGAGCTTGCGAGTTACTTCGTCGACGCCGCTCGCCTACGTGGTCATCGTCATCTTCCTGCTGCTGGCCAACCTGTTCGCTTTCTGGTTCGGCGCGCTTGTTCGAGCGCGGCCAGGCGGACCTGGCGCCCTTCTTCAGCTTCCTGCCCTGGCTCTATCTGTTCCTGATTCCCGGCCGTGTCCATGCGGCTGTGGGCCGAGGAACGGCGCAACGGCAGCATCGAGCTGCTGCTCACGCAGCCCATCACCCTGTGGCAGGCGGTGGTCGGCAAATTCCTCGCGGCCTGGGTGTTCGTCGGCATCGCGCTGGCGCTCACCTTCCCGATCTGGATCACCGTCAACTACCTCGGCAATCCGGACAACGGCGCCATCGTCGCGGCCTACTTCGGCTGCTTCTTCATCGCCGGCGGCTTCCTCGCGGTGGGCTCGTTCACCTCCAGCATCACCAAGAATCAGCTGATCGCCTTTCTGATTGCCGTGGCTGTTGTGTTTCCTGTTGCTGATTGCCGGGTACCCGATGGTGACCGACTGGTTCCAGCGCTGGGCGCCGCAGTGGCTGGTGGACGGCATCGCCTCGCTGTCGTTCCTCGCGCACTTCGAGAACATCACCAAGGGCGTGCTCGACCTGCGCGACATCCTCTATTTCGCGCTGGTTGCCGTCTTCTTCCTGCTCGCGAGCACCGTGGTGCTCGACGCGCGCAAATCGACGAATAACGGATCGCCCAAATGCAAGACGATGTTCAAGAAATCCACTCTCGGCACCGGCGGCCTCGCGGTCATCGGCGTGCTGTTCATCGGCATCATGCTGCTGGCCAACCTGCTGCTGCGCGGCGCGAAGTTCGACCTCACGGCCGACCGGCTCTACACCATCTCCGACGGCACCGAGCACATCGTGCAGAGCCTCAAGGAGCCGGTGAACCTCTATCTGTTCTTCTCGGAAAAAACCGCCACGCCGATCCCGCAGACTGCGCAATCACGGCATGCGCGTGCGCGAGCTGCTCGAAGAGCTGGCGTCGCGCTCGGACGGCAAGCTCACGCTCAAGGTCATCGATCCGCAGCCGTTTTCCGAAGAGGAAGACCGCGCCACCGAGCTCGGCAGTCACCTCGGTGCCCATCAGCGCCAGCGGCGAAAAGCTCTATCTCGGTCTCGCGGCCACCAATTCCACCGACGGCAAGGAAGCCATCCCCTTCCTCGATCCGCAGCTCGAAGAGCAGCTCGAATACGACGTCGCCAAGCTCATCCACAAGCTGTCGAGCGCGAAGAAGCCGGTGATCGGCTGGCTGTCGTCGCTGCCCATGCAGGGCGACTTCGACATGCAGACCGGCCGCCCGCGCCCGCCTTGGGTGGTGTACGGCCAGGTCGAGCAGCTGTACACCGTGCGCAACCTCGAGCCTTCGCTCACCACCATCGACGACGATGTCGACGTGCTGGTGCTGGTGCACCCGAAAGAACTGCCGCCGGCGGCGCTGTACGCCATCGACCAGTTCGCGATGCGCGGCGGGCACATGCTCGCCTTCGTCGATCCGAGCGCACAGGCCGACCAGTCGGGCGCCGATCCTAACAATCCGATGGCGCAGTTCGCGGCCGACAAGTCCTCGCACCTCGAGCCGCTGCTCAGCTCGTGGGGCGTCGAGTTCAAGTCCGACCAGGTCGTCGCCGATCTGGAGCGCGGGCTGACGGTATCCATGCGCGAAGGCGAGCCGCCGTCGCAGCACATCGCCATCCTCGGGTTCGATGCCGCCAGCATGGCCAAGGACGTCATCACCGCGCGTCTCGACTGCGTCAACGTGGCAACGGCGGGTAGTTTGAAGGCCATGCCGTCCAAGAGCGCGGCACCAAGCTCAAGTTCGAGCCGCTGCATCAGGACCAGCAAGCAGGCGGGGCTGCTGCCCGTGCAGCGAATCACCATGATGAGCGACCCGCGGCAGTCTGCGCGACGGCTTCAAGCCGAGTGGCGAGCTCGTGGTCGCGGCGCGCGTCTCCGGCAATGCCGCGAGCGCATTCGCCGAACGGCCCGCCCGCAGGCGCCACGGCGGCGCCTGATGCGCTCAAGGCTTCAGCCAAGCCGCTCAACGTGGTGGTCATCGCCGATACCGACCTGCTGTCCGACTTCATGTGGGTGCAGCAGCGCAACTTCTTCGGCCAGACCATTGCCCAGCCTTTCGCCAACAACGGCGAGCTGGTCTGGAACGCGCTCGACAATCTCGGCGGCAGCAACGACCTCATCAGCATTCGCGGCCGCGCGGCCTATTCGCGGCCCTTCGAACGCGTCGAGGCGCTGCGCCGCACGGCCGACGCGCAGTTCCGCTCCAAGGAGCAGCAGCTCGAAGCAGCAGCTGCAGCAGACCGAAGAACAGCTGAACAAGCTGCAGACGGCGCAGCCGGGCGGCAGCGAAGCCATCCTCTCCGCCCGAAGCGGCGCAGGCCATCGATCGCTTCCAGGAAGAAAAGCTGCGCATCCGCAAAGAACTGCGCGCGACCAAGGCGCAGCTCGGAACAGGACATCAAGGCGCTGGGCTTGCCGATGAAGCTCTATCAACGTGCTCCTCATGCCGCTCCTCGTCACCGGGTTCGGGCTGCTCGTCGGCGTTGTGGCGCAAACGCCGCCGCCATGCGATCGCCATGCTGCGCAAGGGTGGCGCGGCATGAACCAGAAACCTTTCATGATCGCGGCCGGCACTGCCGTGGTGTTGCTTGCCGCCGGCATCTGGCTGTCGATGCACCGATCGAATCTGCAGGGCAACGTCGTCGGCTACGAGGTGTTCTCCGATCTCGAGCCGGCGCTCGGCGAAGTCGAGGAGATCCGCTTTTCCAAGGGCGATGGCAGCCGCACCACGCTGCGCAAGAGCGCCGACGGCTGGATCGTCGTCGAGCGCCAGTACCCTGCCGATTCGGGCCGCGTGCGCGAGCTCGCGCTGGCGCTCGCCAACCTCAAGGTCGTCGAACGCAAGACCAGCGACCCGGCGAACTACGCCAAGCTCGGGGTCGAGGCGCCCGACACGCCCACCGCGGGCAGCACGCTGGTGGAAGTGGTTGCCGGCAAGAAGACCTGGGCGCTGATCGTCGGCAAAGGTGCCGACGGCCGCGGCGTGTACGTGCGCAAGCCCGCCGAGGTGGCCAGCGCGCTGGCGACGCCTTTGATCAGCGCCGATCCGGACCAGAAGCGCTGGATCGATCGGCTGCTCACCGACATTCCCGGCGACGAGCGTGCACGACATCGCCGTCAAGCCGGCGAGCGGACCGGCCTATCTACTGACGCGCGCGAGATCGCGGCGACCGCCGAGCTCACGCTTGAGCCCAGTCCCGAAGGGCCGCACGCCGGTGAGCTCGATGTCGCTCAATGGCCAGGCCGATGCGCTCAGCGCTTTCCACTTCGACGACGTGCGCGCCGCAGCCGGCAACCGCGCCCGCGCCGTCGGACATCGCGACCTACCGCACCTTCGATGGCCAGGTCATCGAGCTCGCCGGGCATCGCGAGGGCGAGAAGACCTACATCACGGTGACGGCGCACCGCGACGCCGCGCTGGCGGCGCAATTTCCCGAACCCGGCCGTGGCCGGCGCCGGCCGCTGCTTCGCGACCCAACTGCCGCCGGCGCGCGAAAGCCCGCCGACCAGACCACTCGAAAGACTCGGCGTCACGCGTCAAGGGTGTGGAGTACGAGATCCCGGCCTACAAGTACGAAGCCATCTTCAAGACGCAGGACGACCTGCTCGAGACGCCGCCGGAATCCTTGAAGACGAAGTAGCTAGACGCCGGCGGCCGGCATCGTCAGCGGGTTCGGGCGATGAGGATCAGCGCGGCGCTGCCCAGCAGGACGGTGGGGAACCAGGCCAGCACCAGCGGGCTCGCGTCGAACACCAGCGCGCCGCTCTCGAGCATGCGCTGCACGAGGAAGAACGTCACGCCGATGAGCACGCCGAGCAGCGTGCGCGCGCCGGACCCGGCGGAGCGCAGGCTGCCGAACACGAACGGCACGGCCAGCAGCGCCGCGAACAGGATGGCCGTGGTGCGCGCGATGCGCGACCAGAACGCGAACTCCTGCTGGCTGGAGTCGAGGTCGTTCTGCTTGAGGTGCCGGATCAGACCCCACAACACGCGTGTTTCGAGCTGGCGCGGCGTGCGACACCGTGAGCCCGAGGAAATCGCCGCCCACGGTGGACTGGAAGACACGGCTGTCCTCGTGCTCGCGATTCGATGCGCTCGCCGCCGAAACGTCGTGCTGGCGTAGTGCGACAGCTTCCAGCTGCCGTCCGCCTGCACGCTCGCCGTACGGGCGGTCGCGACCGACTTGAGCTCGTGATCATCGGTGAGCTCGAAGATGCGCATGCCGCCGAATTCGCCGCCAGCCGGACTGCTGCGATCACATTGATCAGCAGGTTGCCGTCGCGCACCCACGGGCCGCCGCGGCTCGGCGAAGGTGATGGTGGAAAACTTGCTGAGCGCCTTCTGCTGCTTGGCCATGGCCTGCAGCGGCGGCGCGAGGAACTCGCCGCAGATCACCGCCAGGAACATCAGCAGCACTCCCGCCATGGCCACCGAGCCGGCGATGCGCCAGACGGAGATTCCCGCGGCGCGCATCACGGTGAGCTCGCTGCCGCGCGCCAGCGACCCTAAGCCCAGCAGGGCGCCGATCAGCACGCCGATGGGCATCATCTCGTACACCTGCTGCGGCAGGTTGAGCAGCACGAACCATGAACGCATCGAGCGTCGTGTAGGTGCCCTGACCGATGTCGTCCTGCTGGCCGGCGAACAGGAACAGCGCGCCGAGCGTCAGCAGCACCGCCATCACGACCAGGACGCCGCCCAGCACCGCGCGAATCATGTAGCGGTCGAGCAGGTTCATGCGAAGGCCGCTCCGGACGCGGCCGTGTTGCGCATGTTGCGTCGATACCGCGCGCGCGCCACCCAGCGCGGCACGAGCAGGATCGCGGCCGCCGAGCAGCGCCACCGCGGCGTGCACCCACCACAGCCCTAACCACTCGGGCACGACGCCGCGCTCGAGCCATACCTTGCCGGCGATCGCGAGCTCGATGTAGACGAAGAAGATCAGGATCGCGAAGCCGACGCGCGCGTAGCGCCCCTGGCGCGGCCGCAGTCGCGCGAGCGGCACCGCGATGATGGCCATGACGACGCGCCATGATCGGCAACGCGAGCCGCCAGTGAAGCTCGGCGCGTTGCTTGGGATCGTTCGAGGCAACGAGCGCGCGCTGGTCGGTACGCCCTCGAGCGCCACGGTGCCGCCTTCGAGCGCGGGCAGGCGCACCGGAATGGTGTTCTCCGCGAATCGCACGATGCGGAAGCGCCGCTCGCCCGGGATCCCCTCGTAGCGTTCGCCGTCGTACAGGGTGATGACCTGCAGGTCGCCGCCTTCGGAATACGCGTGAGTGGCGCGCTGCGCGAGCGCGATCTCGAGCATGATCGCCGCGGTCGCGCTCGCACGAATACCCGGTGCAGCGTGCCGTCCGGGTCGGCGCGCCTGCGCATACACGACCGTGCTGCCGCCGCCGAAAGTGCGGAACTTGCCGGCAGCTGATCGGCGCGAACTGCCCGGCGCGCAGCGCCTCGCTCCGCAGATCGAGCATGCGTCCCGCGGCCGCCGGCGTCACCTGCAGGGAAAGCACCGCCATCACCGCCGTGAGCACCGCCGTGAAGGCCAGGACCGGCAGCAGCACCGGCCGCGAACCGGCTCCGCAGGCCTGTGCGGCGGTCATTTCGCTGTCGTGGTAGAGGCGCCCGAGCGCCAGCACGATGCCCAGCAGCAGCGCGACGGGGACCACGAGCGACAGGTTTTGCAGCGCGCCGAGCAAGATGAGCTCGAGGACGACGCCGCGAGGGTACTGGCTTTCGGCCGCCCGCTCTAACACACGCGCGACCTGATTTGTCAGCATTATCGCGAGCAATACGCCAGATACTGACGAGCCAGCTGACGACGACTTCACGCAGGATGTAGCGATCGAGGATCCGCAGCAACAGGCCACCTGAACAGACTTGAGTTACACTCCGCGACCTTAAAACACTCCGCCCTCCGCAACAATGCGAGCGTGAACATGCAGTTCGAAACCTGGACGAAGGCGCTCGCCGAGCTGCACGGTCGATTGTGTCGCCGTCGGGGTCCACGACGACGGCGAGCTCACCCCGGAAGGCAAGGCTCTCGACCTGCGCAGCCGGGAAAAACTCTCGCGGCTCCTCAAGCGGGGCGACTTCACCGCGAAAGCCGGCGAAACCTGGCTCGTCACCGATCTCGAAGGCATCAGCGCCGATCGCGTGCTGCTGGTAGGCATGGGGGCCAAGGCCGCCGCTTCGAAGGAAGAGATCACGCGCAAGACCTGGCGCCGCGCGGTGACCACGGCCATCAGTGCCGCGACACGCACGCGGATCACCTCGCTGGCGCTCGCGCTGCCACGTCCGGCCGCGAAAACCTATAGCGACGAACGCCTCGGCCGCGCCGTGGCGGAGCTCGACCGGCCACACCCTTTATCGCGTCAACGATCTCAAGAGCAGCAAGAAACCGCGCGCTCACGCGCTGATCCGCGTGGTCGTCGCGGCGCCCGCCAAGGCGGCGGCGGCGATCGAAAAAGGCTTCACGCAAGGGGCCGCGCTCGCCACCGGTGCCGCGCTCATGCGCAACCTCGCCAACCTGCCCGGCAACGTATGCACGCCGACCTATCTCGGCAACACCGCGCAGGAGCTCGCCAAGTCCTACAAGTCGCTGCATGTGAAGGTTCTCGGCCTCGCGGAGATCAAGCGCGAGAAGATGGGCTGCTTCCTCGCCGTCACCCAGGGCAGCGAAGAGCCGCCGCGCTTCCTCGTCATCGAGCACCGCCACCCGCGCGCCAAAGGCGCCCCGGTCGTGCTGGTCGGCAAGGGCATCACGTTCGACACCGGTGGCATCTCCCTCAAAGACCCGCCGACCATGGACGAGATGAAATTCGACATGAGCGGCGCAGCCTGCGTGCTCGGCACCATGAAGGCCGTGGCCGAGCTCAACCTGCCGCTCAACGTCGTCGGTCTCGTTGCCGCCTGCGAAAACATGCCCGACGGCCGCGCCATCAAACCGGGCGACATCGTCACCAGCGCCGCCGGCCTCACCGTCGAGATCCTCAATACCGACGCCGAAGGCCGGCTCATCCTCTGCGACGCGCTGCACTACGCGCGCCGCTTCAAACCCGCGGTCGTGGTCGACATGGCGACGCTCACGGGCGCGATTGTCGTGGCGCTCGGCGTACACCACACCGGCGTGTTCGCGAACGATGACGAGCTCGCGCGCGAGCTCGTCGATTGCGGTGCCGCGGTCGACGATCGCGCCTGGCACATGCCGCTCACCGAGGAATACGGCGAGCAGCTCAAGAGCAACTTCGCCGACATGGCCAATGTCGCCGGCCGCGACGGCGGCTCCATCACCGCCGCCGCGTTCCTGGCGAAGTTCACGCAGGGCCTCACCTGGGCGCATCTCGATATCGCCGGCACCGCCTACCAGGGCGGCGCCGCCAAAGGCAGCACCGGCCGCCCCAGCGCCATGTTGCTCGAGTTCCTGCTGCGTCGCGCCACAGCGCGCTAGTCAAAGGTGCAGCCGCCCCGCGTCGATTTCTATCTGAGCGCGGACGCCGGCGAACCCGTGCGTCTGCGCCTCGCCTGCCGCGTCGCCGAGAAGGCCTACCTCGCCAAACAACGTGTGCTGGTTTTCATCGATGGGCCGGCGTTGCTGTCGAAGTTCGACGAATCGTTGTGGACCTTCGGTGACGGCACCTTCGTGCCCCACGACGTCGTCACCGCTGACGGCGCGCCCTGCGATGCCCCGGTTGCACTAACTACCGGCGTGCTGCCGGCGGATCACGCCGATGTGCTCATCAATCTCGGCGGCTCGGTACCGCCGTTCTTCGAGAAATTCGCGCGAGTCGCGGAGCTCCTCGACGCCCGCCCCGAGGTGCGCAGCGCCGGTCGGGAACGATTCAAGGTCTATCGCGGCGCCGGCGTCGAGCCGCAGACCCACACCGTATAATCCGCGCCGTCCATGGACAAAACCTATTCACCGGGCGAAATCGAAGCCCGCATCTACCAACGATGGGAATCCTCCGGCGCATTCGCGGCGCAGTCAGGCGGTCCGAGTTACTGCATCATGCTGCCGCCGCCGAACGTCACCGGCACGCTGCACATGGGACATGCGTTCCAGCACACGCTGATGGACACGCTCACGCGCTGGCATCGCATGCGCGGCGACTCGACGTTGTGGCAACCCGGCACGGATCACGCCGGCATTGCCACGCAGATGGTGGTCGAGCGCCAGCTCGCGGCGGCCGGCAAGCACCGCCAGGACCTCGGCCGCGAAAAATTCATCGAACGGGTCTGGGAGTGGAAAGCCGAGTCCGGCAGCACCATCACACGACAGATGCGCCGTCTCGGCACCTCGGTCGACTGGTCGCGTGACAAGTTCACGATGGACCCGGAGCTGTCGCGCGCGGTCACCGAAGTGTTCGTCCGCCTGCACGACGAGGGCCTGATCTACCGCGGCAAGCGCCTGGTGAATTGGGACCCGGTGCTGCTGACCGCGGTGTCGGACCTCGAAGTGCTGTCGGAGGAAGAGCAAGGCTCGCTGTGGCACATCCGCTACCCGCTCGAGGAAGGCGCGGGCCACGTGGTCGTGGCCACCACGCGCCCCGAGACCTTGTTGGGCGATACGGCGGTCGCGGTGAGTCCCGACGACGCGCGTTACCAGGCGCTGGTGGGCAAGAGGCTCAAGCTGCCGCTCACCGGCCGCACGATCCCGGTGATCGCCGACAGCTACGTGGACGCAACCTTCGGCTCGGGGGCCGTCAAGATCACGCCGGCGCACGACTTCAATGACTACGAAATGGGGCAGCGCCACGGCCTGCCGCAGATCAACATTTTCACGCCGGACGCGAAACTCAACGAGAACGCGCCCGAAGATTTTCGCGGGCTCGATCGTTTCGATGCCCGCAAGCTGGTGGTCGCCGAGCTCGAGGCGCTCGGATGCATCGAGAAGATAGAGCCTCACAAGCTCAAAGTTCCGCGTGGCGACCGCACCGGAGCCGTGATCGAGCCTTATCTCACCGACCAGTGGTACGTGAAGATCGCGCCGCTGGCCGGCCCCGCGCTCGAGGCGGTTGAAAACGGCCGCATCCGCTTCGTGCCGGAGAACTGGTCGAAGACGTATTACGAATGGATGCGCAACATCAAGGACTGGTGCGTGAGCCGCCAGCTGTGGTGGGGCCATCGCATTCCGGCGTGGTACGACGATGCGGAAAAGATCTACGTCGGCCGCGATGAAGCCGAGGTGCGCCGCAAGTACTCGCTCGCACCCGGCGTCGCGCTGCGCCAGGACGAGGATGTGCTCGACACCTGGTTCTCCTCGGCCCTCTGGCCGTTCTCGACGTTGGGTTGGCCCGATAACACGCCCGAGTTGCAGAAGTTCTATCCCACCAGCGTGCTGGTCACGGGTTTCGACATCATCTTCTTCTGGGTGGCCAGAATGATCATGATGGGACTGAAGTTCCAGGGAGATGTGCCGTTCAAGGACGTGTACATCACCGGGCTGATCCGCGACGAGCACGGCGAGAAGATGTCCAAGGCGAAGGGCAACATCATCGATCCCATCGACCTCATCGACGGTATCTCGCTGGCGGACCTCATCGCCAAGCGGTCCAGCGGCCTCATGCAGCCGCACATGAAAGACAAGATCGAAAAGGCGACCCGCAAGCAGTTCCCCGAGGGAATCGCCGCGTTCGGCACCGACGCGCTGCGCTTCACGTTCGCATCACTCGCCGGCCCGTCGCGCGACATCAATTTCGATCTTGGTCGCGTGGGCGGCTACCGCAATTTCTGCAACAAGCTGTGGAATGGCGCGCGCTTCGTGCTCATGACCGTCGAAGGCGCCGAGGGCGGCGGCGATCTCACCGGCGCTGCGGATCTGTCGATCGCCGATCGTTGGATCATGTCGCGATTTTCGGCGACGCTCGCGCAGGTAGATAGCGCGCTCTCCGAGTATCGCTTCGACTTCGCAGCCACGGCGTTGTACGAATTCACCTGGTACGAGTTCTGCGACTGGTACCTGGAGCTGACCAAACCCATCCTGCAGGGCGACGCCGGCAGCGCGGCGCAGAAGCGCGGCACGCGCCGCACGCTGGTGACGGTGCTCGAAGCGCTGCTGCGTGCGCTGCATCCGATGATGCCGTTCATCACCGAAGAGATCTGGCAGCGGGTATATCCTCTGGCGGCGCCATTGCTCGCCGCGCAGAACACGCGCGCCGATCGGCAGACCCTCGACAGCGTGATGCTCGCCAGCTATCCGCAGGCGAGCGGTTACGCTGCCGACGCCGAAGCCGACGATGCGGTCGGCTGGATGAAGCAATTCATCCTCGCCGTGCGCCAGATTCGCGGCGAGATGGACATCGCGCCGTCGCGCAAGATTCCGCTGCTGTACAAGAGTTCCAGTGACCGGGATGTCGACTACCTCGTCCCGCTGCAAGGTTATCTCACGCGCCTGGCCGGCCTCGAATCCATTCGCCCGCTCACGAAAGATGAACCGGCGCCGGAATCGGCAGCCGCCATGGTCGGCGAGCTCACGCTGCTGGTGCCCATGGCAGGGTTGATAGACCCGGCGGCCGAAATCGAACGTTTGACCAGGCGCATCGCCAAAAACGCCTCGGATATCACCAAACTCAATGCCAAGCTCGGTAACGAGAATTTCGTGCGCAACGCGCCACCCGAGGTGGTGGCCGCGGATCGCGCGCGGGCCGCGGAGCTCGAGGCTCAAAACGCCAGCCTCGCCACGCAGCTCGAGCGCGTGCGCCGCCTCGGCGGAACCTGAAGCCCATCACAAGTTGGCGCCGCCCCCGCAGGCTATAGTCAGATCGTGAACACTCCACACAGCGCTCCCAATTCTGCAACGTTGGCCGCCGTCCTCGCGGCGCTCGATCGCGTCATTCTCGGCAAGCCCGAGGCTGTTCGGCTGGCACTCGCCTGCATGTTGGCGCGCGGTCACCTGCTCATCGAAGACGTGCCTGGAGTCGGCAAGACCACCCTGGCGCACGCCCTGGCGCAGGTACTGGGGCTCGCCTGGCAACGCGTGCAGTTCACCAGCGACCTGCTGCCCGCCGACATCATCGGCGTGTCGGTATTCGATGCGAACACTGGCGGATTCTCGTTCAAGAAAGGCCCGATGTTCACGCAGTTGCTGCTGGCGGATGAAGTCAATCGTGCCAGCCCGAAAACCCAGAGCGCGCTGCTCGAAGCCATGGAAGAACGCCAGGTGAGCGTGGATGTGACCACCTACCAGCTGCCGGACCCTTTCTTCGTCGTCGCCACGCAGAATCCGTTCGAGCAGCTGGGCACTTTCCGTCTGCCTGAATCGCAGCTCGACCGATTCCTCATGCGCATTTCCCTCGGGTATCCGGACGCGGCCAACGAGCGCGCGCTGCTGGCCGAAGGCGACCGGCGCGCTCTGCTCTCCGGCATGCCGCCGGCTTTGACTCCCGACGGCGTGCGCCAGTTGCAGGCAGCAGCGCAGGCAGTGCACGTGGCGCCCGCCCTGCTCGCCTATGTGCAGACACTCATCGCCAGCACCCGGCAACGTACCGACGTGTTGTTAGGGCTGTCGCCGCGTGCCGGCCAGGGCCTGGTGCGGGCGGCACGCGCCTGGGCCATGCTCGCCGGCCGCGACATGGTGATTCCCGAAGACGTGCAGGCAGTGTTTGTGCCGGTGGCCGGGCATCGGCTGGAACGCGCGGGCGTTGCGACCTCCGCGGATCACGCCGCGTTCATCGCCGAGCTCGCGCGCGGCGTGCCGGTTCCGGTGTAGATAGCCCGGTGCTGGCTGCGGTACGCGCAATGCCGGGCAGCCTCAAGGCAAGATTTCGCTCGACGCTGGCGGCCTGGGCGCGCCGGCGCCAGGGCGACGACCGGCTGCCGGTCATCATCGCTGCCCGCCGCGTCTACATATTGCCCACACGCGCCGGCGTGGCGTTCGCCACGATGATTTTCGTGATGCTGGTGGCGGGCCTCAACTACACGAATAGCATCGCGATGTTGATCACCTTCCTGCTGGCGGGTTTCGGCATGATCGCCATGCATCTCACGCATCGCAATCTGGTCGGCGTGGGCTTGAACACAGTCGCAAGCATGGACGCCTTCGTGGGCGAGCACGGCCGCGTGTTGCTCACATTGGAAAATACCGCCGACACTGCGCGCCTCGCGCTCGACTGCGAGGTCGCCGGCAGTGCGCGTGTGGCACTGGACGTGCCGGCCCGCACCACCGCACGCGCCGAAGTTCCGCTCGCTCTCGAACGCCGCGGCCGGTTGACCGTGGATCGCATCAAACTCTCCACGGCATTTCCTTTCGGGTTGTTCCGTGCATGGACTTACGTGCACCTGCGCGTCACGGTGCTCGCCTGGCCGGTGCCGCGCGGGCGGCGCGAGCCACCGACGGAAACCGCCAGTGGCGGCAACGCGCCGGCTGTGCATCGCGTGGGTGACGAGGAATGGGCCGGCCTGCGCGAATTTCGCAGCGGCGACTCGCCGCGGCAGGTCGCCTGGGGTGCGTATGCGCGCGGGCGCGGCCTGCTGGTCAAGACCTATCAATCGCCCGCAGCGCATCACCGCATGTTCGAACTCGCGATGCTGTCGGGAGACCTCGAGCAGCGCCTCGAACAATTGTCGGCCTGGATCGTCGCCGCGCACGCGCGCGGCGAGCACTACGGCCTGCGGCTGCCTGCACAGACCCTGCCCCCCGGCGGCGGCATCGAGCATCGTTCGCGTTGCCTCAACGGGCTCGCCCTGCATGGCAGCGGTGAGCCATGGTGAGAGCCGCGGTACGTTCGAACATCGCCGCCACGCTGGTGTTCGTCGCCAGCGTGTTCCTGGTCGTCGGCAATGTGCCGGCCTGGTGCCTGGCGATCGCCCTGGCGGCAGCAGTGTGGCGCCTGCTGGTCGCGGGTGGACGCATAGCGCCGCTGAAGCCTCGTTCCGGCATGCGCTTCGTGTTTGGCGCCCTCACCGCGGCCCTGGTGATCGCGGTGGCGGTGAGCTTCCGCACGCTCAATGGCCTCGCGGCCGGTACTGCCCTGCTGACCGTCATGGGCGCGCTCAAGCTGCTCGAGGCGCGCTCCCGCCGCGATGACGGAATCCTGATCGGCGTGGCGCTGTTCCTGCTGCTCGCCTCGGTTCTCGCCTCGCAAACGCTCGCGCGCCTGCCTTTCTATCTACTCACTGTCTGGGGCGCCTGCGCTGCCATAGCGACCATCGCCGACCGCAGCGGCGCACTGGCGCCGCGGGCGGCGCTGCGACTGTCGGCGCGCGCGTTGGCGATGTCGCTGCCGCTGGCCGCAGCGTGTTTCCTCTTCTTTCCGCGATTTGGCGGACATTTCTGGGCATTGCAGCGGGGCAGTTCGGCCACCACCGGGCTGTCGGATGAGATGTCGCCGGGCAGCATCAGCAAGCTCGCCAGCGAATATGAACCGGCGTTTCGCGTGCGCTTCGAGAAGGAACCACCGGCACAGTCGGCGTTGTACTGGCGCGGGCCGGTACTCAACGACTTCGATGGGTTCACCTGGCGCCGCGCGCGCTCCAAGAACTACACCGCGGCCCGCCTGACCATGCTCGGCCCGGAAATTCGCTATCGTGTCACGCTCGAACCGAGCAACCAGCAGTGGGTGTTCGCGCTCGACACCGTGGCGGACCGGCCGCGACGCGACGTCTTCATGGCGCACGACCGGCAACTGTCGGTGTTCAGTCCGATCACCAGCACGCTGAGCTACGACGCGGTCTCCCACCTCGCCACGCGCAGCGAAGGGACATTGTCGACGCTCGGGCGACGCCAGGAGACCACGCTGCCCCTGGAGCGCAATCCGCGCGCCCGCCAGCTCGCCCTCGACATTCGCGCACGCACCGCGAGCGACGCGGACTTCGCGCGCGCCGTGCTCGACTGGTTTCGCGACAATGGTCTCGAATATTCGCTCGAGCCGGACGTCACGAGCATCGACTCCGTCGATACGACTCTGTTCGACAGCAAGCTTGGCTTCTGCGGCCACTTCGCTTCCTCGTACGCCATGATCATGCGGGCCGCTGGTGTGCCGGCGCGCGTGGTCACGGGATATCTCGGTGGCGAATGGAATCCCGTGGGCGGGTACCTGATCGTCAGACAATCCGACGCGCACGCGTGGACCGAGGTCTGGCTCGACAGCAGCGGTTGGACGCGCATCGATCCCACCGCTGTGGTCGCGCCCGAACGGCTGCAGCGCGGCATCTTCGACCTGCTGACCGATTCATTGCCGGCGACCAGTGCGTTCCTGCACAACAATGCGTTCCTGTCGAGGATCCACAATCTCTGGGACGGCGCCAACCAGTGGTGGCAGGAGCGCGTCGTCGAATTCAATCCGCGCGCGCAGCTCGAATTGCTGCGCAGGCTCGGCATCGACGCGCCGAGCTGGCAGCATCTCGGCTGGGCGTTTGCCGCGGGGCTGGTGCTGTGGATCGCATGGGTGAGTCTCACGCTTCGCCGCGGCGTGGCGCGCCTGAAACCCGATCGCATTGGCCGCGCGTGGCTGCGCGCGACGCGCAAGCTCGCGCGCGCCGCACCGCCGCGCGCTCCGGCCGAAGGACCGATGGAATACGCGACGCGCGTCGGTCAGCAACGCCCCGACCTCGCGGCCGACGTCAGCGCACTCGCCACGCTTTATGCGCGCTTGCGGTTCGGACCGGCCGCCAGCCAGCAGGACATCGCGATGCTCGAGCGCGAGGTCAGGGACCTGCCGGTGTGAGTCGTACGCGCAGCAGTAGTCCGCCACCGATCACGAACAGCAACACCAGCGAGATGATGGACGCGCGCTCGTTGTGAGTAACGCCGGCAACGACGGCGATGAGCAATGGGCCCAACACCGTGGCGAACTTCCCCATCATGTTGAAGAAGCCGAAGAACTCCGCATTCTTGCCTGCCGGCACCAGCCGGCCGAACAGCGAACGCGACAGGCTCTGCACGCCGCCCTGCACCAGGCCCACGGTCACCGCCAGCGCGTAGAACTCTGCGACCGAATCGAGAAAGTAGGCGTACACAGTGATGCCTACGTAGACCACGAGCCCGATGAGGATGCCGCGCTTAGCCCCGATACGATCGCCGAGGTAACCGAAAAATAGCGCCGCGGGGAACCCCACGAACTGCGTGACTAACAACGCCGTGAGCAAACTGTTGGTATCCAGCCCCAGTGAAACGCCGTAGTTGACCGCCATCTTGATGATGGTGTTGACGCCGTCGATGTAGAACCAGTAAGCCACCAGGAACAGCACGAGCGTCTTGTACTGCCGCACATGCGCAATCGTGGCACGAAGCTCACGGAAGCCCACGCGTGTGGCTTCGCCGAAGCCGAGGTGCGGGCCACGCTGCTGTTCCTTCACGCCCCGCATCAACGGAATCGTGAACAGCAGCCACCAGGCGGCGACGGTGAGAAACGACACCCGCACCGCCTGCGTGGCGTCCGCAAGTCCGAACAATGCAGGCTTGCTCACCATCAGCACATTGATGAGGAACAGCAACCCGCCGCCCAGGTACCCGAGCGAGTAACCGAAGGCGGACACCCGGTCGAGCTCGCCCGGTTTCGCGACATCGAGCAGCAACGAATCGTTGAAGACGACGCCACCGTTGAATCCCATGGTACCGAGCACGAACAGCACGGTGGCGGCGAACCAGTCGCCTTGTCCGACGAAAAACAGCGCGCCCGTAGCGCCCACGCCTAACATGGTCCAGGCCAGCAGGAATTGTTTGCGGCGGCCGCCACGATCGCCAATAGCGCCGAGTACCGGCGCGAGCAGCGCGATCGCCAGCCCGGCGGCGGCGTTCGCGTACCCGAGGCGCGATGTGGTCTCAGTAGAGGCGACACCCGTGCTCCAGAACTTCTGGAAGAACACGGGAAAGAAACCGGCCATGACGGTGGTGGCGAACGCGGAATTGGCCCAGTCGTACAGCGCCCAGGAGAGCACCGGCCGATTCTTGATGAGGTCACGCACGATGGAAGTATGGGGTCAGACTCTATTTCCGGCAAAAGACCCTCTCCTTACAATCCGGATGAGCCTTCCCGGCCGCACTTGTCGCGTAAGTCGAAAGAGGTTCATTTCCGGGAGAAGCTCATGCGCGATTTCATCCGATTGGCGGCCGCTGTCGTGCTGATGACAGCTTTGACTGGCTGCGGTGCCGGCAAGGTGGAGGCGTCCGCTGAAGCTGTGGCCGAGCCGGACCTGAGCGGGCCGATTCATGCAAAACGCGCCGCAACGGCCGGGGCGGCGGCAACGCAGCTCGTAGAAACGCCGTTCGTGGAAACGCAGATCATCGATGAGCAAGGCTTCGGCCAGCGGATGATCGCTGTCCGCGCGCAGATCCCCGGCGACTGGCAGACGCGAGGTGGTGTCATGTGGGACCGGCGCCCCGAATGCGTTTCTAATCATCAGCGCCTGAACTGGATAGCCGTCTCGCCCGATGGCCGACAGGCAATCGAAGTGATGCCGGGCCTCTCCTGGCAGGTGCAGGGCACCGACATCGAAATGAATCCCTGTCCGCCGCTGGCGATCCGCAGTACGCAGCAGTTCCTGCAGATGATTGCGCAGCGGTACCCGGGAGCGCGCGTGATCAAGTTTCGCGATCGGCCCGAGTTTGCGCAGCCCGCGCGGCAGGGCGAAAATGGCGCGCGAACCAGCGGTGCCGCCGGCGAGCTGCTCATCGCGTATCAAAGCGGCGCGGCGGAAATCCGCGAGTTGCTGACGACTTCGTTGATGATCTCCGAGCTGCAGGGAAACATCGTCGTCACCTCGCCCGTGGTCTACGCGTATCGCGTCGCTGGTGTCGATCCCGATCCCGCGTTCAGCGATCGGTTCATCAAGTCCCTGAAGGCAGACTCGCAATGGCTGGCACAGGTCCAGCAGACTGCGAACCAACTGGTCATGCAGATCGCAGAGCGCCAGCGCCAGAACATCGCGAGTTGGCACGCGAACCAGATGGCGCGAATCAATGCAGGTGGTGCGGCCGACCGCGCGCAGATCCGTGCGCAGACGAACCGTGAGGTGGCACAGATCTATTCCAACATCTGGAGCAACTCGCAGGCCACCGACGAACGGATTCAGCGTCGCACGCTCGAGAGTATCGGCGGCTACAACACTTATGCGGATCCTTCTGGCGGTGGCGTCGTGCGCGGGTCCATCGAACACGACCGTGTGCTGCGCACGCCGGACGGCAACTACATCGCGACGGACGATCCATATCTGAACCCTGCCGGGTCCGAAGAACTGCAACGGATTCCCTGACCGATGCGCTTTTCTTCCTGGCGCGTCACCGCTTGCGCGCTTTCTTCGCGGGCGCCTGCTGCGAGCCGGGCGCGCCCAGGAATTTGTCGAGCAACAGGTCGAGCAGACGCTGAACCGATGCCTGCGTGGCCACCTGCAGCTTGCCGGTGACCGCGAGCATGCAGATACCGTGCGCGCCGCTCCACAACGCGGTGGCGAGCTCGGCCGTCGACGGTCCGTCGCGGGCAATGCCAGCCTCGCGCAACCGACTGCCGACCAGCGCGAAGATCGCGGCGGTGTGTCCGGCATAGGTGATCGGCGCCTTCTGCCCCTCTGGCAGACGATGCTCGAACACGAGTCGCCAGCGCGACGTATGCAGCAATGCGAAACCGAAGTATGCGGCCACCAGCAGCCGCAGATTCTGCGCCGGCTGATTCGCGCGGCCGCGAATGCGCTCGAGCGCCGTGCGAAGCTCGATGATGGTCTGCTCGTTGAGATGCACGATGAGGTCGTCGAGATTCTCGAAGACGATGTACAACGCGCCCACCGTATAACCGATGCGGCGCGCCACTTCGCGCATCGACAGCGCGGCGGCGCCGCTCTCGGCGACGATGTCGCCGGCGGCGCGCAATGCGAGCGCTTTCAGCTCCTCGCGGCTGTGTTCGTTGCGTCTGCCCATGTTTCAACCGTTGCCGGGCCGCAGTCTACGAGGTTATTGAGCACTGTTCAATTACCTGTTATTAATTGAGCATCGTTCAATTGAGGAGGCCGCCGCATGAGCAGATTCATCCGCAGACACGCGCGAAACCTGAAATTGCTGGGAATGGCGGCGTTCACGCTCCTGCTCAGCGGTTGCGCATGGTTGTATGGCGACATGCGTCGCGACCGTCAGGAGTCGTCGACGCCCCTGGTCGACTTCCTGTACGCCGACGGCAAAGTGCCGGAACAGGACGCGCAGCCGGTACTGCACCTGCCGATCCGCGTGGCGGTGAGCTTTTTGCCGAGCGGCAGCGGCCCGCACCGCTTTGCGCCGGCGGCAGCCGACCGCGAGAAAGTGGTGAGCACGCTGCGCGAACGCTTCCGTTCCCTGCCCTACGTGAGCGAAATCGTCATCGTTCCTGACTACTACCTGCACGGTGGCAAGGGTGACGGCCTCATGCAGATCGAACAGCTGTCGCGCCTGCATCGTTTCGACCTGTTCGCGCTCGTGTCCTACGACCAGCTCCAGAACTCGTTCCAGAACGATCGCTCGCTCGCGTACTGGACGATCGTGGGCGCCTACTTCGTGCGTGGGGATCGAAATGAAACGCACACGCTGCTCGACGTGGCGGTGATCGATCCGAAGAGCCGCGCGCTGGTGATGCGCGCCGGAGGCGCCAGCGCCCTCAAGGGCAATGTGACCGCGGTGGATGCGAGTCGCCATTCAGTGGCGCAAAGCACGCGAGGGTTCGAGTTGGCGACCGAGCAACTCGTCCTCAACTTCAGTCGCGAGCTCACCGACTTCGAACAGCGCGTGCGCGAAGGCACTGCACCGGTGACGGTGGTGAGACAGGCCGCGAAAAGCGGCGGCAAGGGTGCATTCGACCCGCTGCTGCTCGTGCTGTTGGCTATTTTGGCGTTGGGGGTCAGGCCCCATTTCGGGCAAAAGGGGTCAGGCTTGGCGAGAGGTGTTAGGCCGTCTCACCAGCGCGTGAAGTCTGACCCCTTTTGCTAGGAAATGGGGCCTGACCCCATTCTTCGTCACTGCGATTCGCGAGTCGCGCGGAAGGAGATCTTCGGCCAGCGCTCGATGGTGAGCTCGAGGTTGACACGCGACGGCGCGAGATAGACCAGCGCGCCCGAATGATCGACAGCCAGGTGGTCATAGGCCTTGGTGCGGAATTCTTCGAGATGCTTTTCGTCCTCGCAGTACACCCACCGCGCGGTATGGACTCCGATCGTTTCGAACACGCAGGTGACGGCGTATTCGTCGGCCAGCCGGAACGCCACCACTTCGAACTGCAGCTGGCCGACGGCGCCCAGGATCATGTCGTTGTTGCGCAGCGGCTTGAACAACTGCGTGGCGCCCTCTTCGCACAGCTGCCCCAGCCCCTTGGCCAGCTGCTTGATCTTCAGTGGATCCTTGAGCACGGCGCGCCGGAACATTTCCGGCGCGAAGTTCGGGATGCCGGTGAAGGTAAGCTTTTCGCCCTCGGTGAAGGTGTCGCCGATGTTGATGGTGCCGTGGTTGTGCAGACCGATGATGTCACCCGCGAAAGCTTCATCGGCCGCCTGGCGATCCGCAGCCATGAAGGTCAGCGCGTCGGCGATACGCATCTCCTTGTCGAGGCGCACGTGGTACATGCGCATGCCGCGCGTGTACTTGCCCGAGCACAGGCGCATGAAGGCGATACGATCGCGGTGCTGCGGATCCATGTTCGCCTGGATCTTGAACACGAACCCGGTCAGCTGTTCCTCATCGGAAGCCACTTCGCGCTGCACACTGGCTCGCGGCAGCGGACTTGGCGCGTGGCGGGCGAAATGCGTCAGCAACTCTTCCACGCCGAAATTGGAAATCGCCGAGCCGAAGAACACCGGCGACTGCCGTCCGTCGAGATAGGCGTCCACGTTGAATTCGGCGGTGCCGCCGCGCACCAGGTCGATCTCGTCGTCGAAGCGTACGGCGCGCTCGCCGAGAAACTCGCGCCCTTCCGCGCTGTGCAGTCCATCGATCGTGCGGTTGGTGCCACGCTCGCCGCGCGCCGCCGCCTCATAGACGTAGATGCGGTCCTCGAGCAGATGATAGACCCCGGCGAGATCGCGGCCCATGCCGATCGGCCAGGTGACCGGCGCGGTGCGGATCTTGAGCACGCTTTCAATTTCGTCGAGCAGCTCGATGGGCGGGCGGCCTTCGCGATCGAGCTTGTTGATGAAGGTCATGATGGGCGTGTCGCGCATGCGACAGACTTCCATGAGCTTGATGGTCCGCTCTTCCACGCCCTTGGCGCAGTCGATGACCATCAGCGCGCTATCTACCGCGGTCAGCGTGCGGTAGGTGTCTTCGGAGAAATCCTCGTGACCCGGGGTGTCGAGCAGGTTGATGATCTCGCCGCGGAACGGGAACTGCATCACCGAGGAAGTGATGGAGATTCCGCGCTGTTTCTCGAGCGCCATCCAGTCGGAGGTGGCATGGCGCGCGGCCTTGCGGCCCTTGACGGTGCCGGCGAGCTGGATCGCACCCCCGAACAGCAGCAGCTTCTCGGTCAGCGTGGTCTTGCCCGCGTCGGGATGCGAAATGATGGCAAAAGTTCTTCTTTTCCTTATTTCTCCGACCACTTACTCAGCCGTCATAGCCCATCGCTCGACAAAAAGGACACATATCGGGACACAAATTCCAACGTCAGCTCGGTACATGGGGGGCCAGAAGAGGCCGCGCATGATATCAGCGCCGGCGC